>CAVUYR010000001.1:0-777177 GCA_963745795.1 uncultured Actinomycetota bacterium
ACAGCCGAGCTCGTCACGCCCGACTGTCTGCTGCGATTTCTCGCGGGCCTGGTGTCACGTCGCGCGTTCCGAGTGCGAGTGGCAGAGTCGTGGTTGCGGGCCGCTGCCGATCCGCGGCCCGAGGAATCGGTCCCGACGGTAGAGGACGTGGAGGCGGGGGTGGCAGTGCTTATCAGCGACTCGGACGAACAGTCGGTGATCATCGAGATCTGGGTGACGCCCGCACCCGAGGAGGGCATCTCCGAGCGTGACGGGCTCTCGTTCAAAGTCCCCAAAGCCGCGCTAATCGAGGCCGCCCACGAGCCCGGCGGTGGGTGGCCGTGACAACACTCCCTGGGCTCTCTTGATCTGGACGAGCGTGCCCGACTCACCGGTACCTCTTCGCTGTCGTTGGCGCGGCGAGTCACCGGCGCGTCTGGGGCAGGTCGTGATGCAGGCAACCATGTGTGTGAGCGAATCCGGAGGTAGAACATGACCAGCGGGATCGCCAGGTGAAGCACCGGCGCCATCTGGTGCTGGCAGGCGTCGCAGCGGGGCATAAGGCGTCCCAGCCCGTCATGCCCCTCCAGGTTGGACCGTGGCGATCCACGAGACGGTTGCCGCACAGGTCGGACGCAACGTGTCGCCCACCCAGGGCTCCTTCGTGGTCACCGTGGGTTGGTGTGACTGGTCGCTGCCCCATGCTGGACCGGTCGTGGCCCGGCTGACACAGCCGCTGGAGCTCGCGGTATGCAGCCGGCGTTGTCGCCCAGGTCGACGGCCGGATCATCGGCCATCAAGATCCAGCTCGTCAGCGGCTTCGCCAAGGCGGTCAGGTTCCCCCCGTGCGATGGTGAGTTGCGCCGGTTTTGGTGGCGAGCCGGACGTGCGGAGGACGTGCTCGAGCGTGGAGGCGAGCAACTCATGTGTCGCCTCGCGGGGTGGCCTCGCCGCGTAGCCAGCGACGTCGTACGAGCCGTACGAGCCTCGGCCCAGCGCTCCCGGCGGGCCGAGGCGACGGCACCGTGCTCACGGCTACGCAGCGTTCGAGTGTGGCTGGCACACACCGGTTTGTACCTGTTCGCCTTCCTGGCCCTGGTGGTAGGCATCGCGATCGGGTTGGCCGGCTGGGCAGCCTTCGTCCTTGTCTGCGCGACGTTCGTAGGCTTGCGCAGGCTGGATGACTCGACGGACAAGGACGATGTCGTCGTCGAATCTCCCACCGTCCTCATCTATGTGATCACCGCACACCTCGGGGGTGCTCAAAGGTCGCCGTACACCATGCGTGCGTGATGTCCGCCCATCTTGTTGTTGGTGCCAACGTCACGGTGTGTGAGCGCGATGGCGGAGAGTCCTGGGGCCCGTGGTCCGTGAGCCTTGGCTGGTCTGGAGTAGAGGCCACACCCTCCCGGGCATCTGCCTTTCGGGTCGGCTCGACGGACAGCGCGTCGTTCGGCGAGTGCGGACCGGGCCATCCGCCCAGATGCCCATTGGTCATCTATGACACTCTCCACATGCCCGTGCCACTCTGGTCCGATGTATCGACGACCGGACGTGGCTCCGATAGAGCTACAACTTCCGCCGGTGCTTGAGAGCTGGAACTCGCGCGAGCACCCTGACCAGGTCCGCCTAAGGAGGTTCCTCGATCACTTTGAGGAGTCACTGAAGCCTTTGGCGAGGGAGCATCTTGTTCTCGAGCTGCGTGTAGGTCTGCCGAAGTCGAAGTCGCTCATTTCTGGGGGCGGTGATCTGGACAACTATCTGTTCCCGAATTGCACGCAGGCTTGGGGCGGCAAGGTTTGATGCCGTTTTCGGATCCAAGGAACATCGCCATGTGTCGACCGTTGCCATCGACATCGCCACGCCAGTTCCCGCGTTCAGAGAGCCCGACATGCGCGTGCGGACAACCACGTCTGCGAGCACCCAAGCGTGGAAGGAAGTCGTTCGAGATGCCTGCGCTGCCGCATCCCCGTCCACCTGGCCGGCTGGCCCAGTTAGCGTCGACATCGAGTTTCGGCTTAGCCCTGCTCGCAATTGGACCTCTCTATGGAAGCCCGCGATCGATTCACTCGGCCCACTGCTCGGCGTTCGGAACCCCGGTCGGCCTTTCACACCAGACGACGATCGCATCGTGAAACTCGGCCTGCACCGGGTTCTCGACGAGTCTCTTGGGTGGGCCATTAGTACCTCAGTGTTTGGTGGACGAGTTCCGCAGCATGAGGAACTCACGCACGCGTCATATCGCAACGAGCACGGATCTCCAAGGGATCTCGCGCCCGAGATCGGCTCAGTTGGCCTCGATGACGTACGCGTCGTGATCGGAGATCCCTGACGCCGTTGGATCGCGCGGGATGATGCTCGACGCCGAGCACACTCCACGATGTCGGGGGACAGCGATGTGATCGATGCTCAACAGCCCCCCGATCTGGTGTGGGCACCCCGCGGTAGGCAACTGCAGATCGAGAAGCTCGACGGCGTCGAGTATCGATCGTCGGCCCGCGACGTGAGCCGCTCCACTCGCGGCCGGACATGGCGTGGTTGAAGTCCCCGCCCCAGACAGTTGGAGTGGCATCCGCGATGCTCGCGATGGCGGCACGTGTCTTCTCTGCGGTGGACTTACCTGTCCACGGCGTCCGGGTGCCGCAGGCACGCCAGGGCAGAACCGACGAGCACACGCGAAGACCATCGATCTCGACCATCGCCGATGCGTCCGTGCGGGTCTGGCAGTGCGCCAAGAGGTTGTCGCGATGCCACCGCAGCCCAGTTGCGACGCGGTGCCATCCTCAAATCTGAAGCGTGCAGTGCGATCCCCGGCAGTTCGACTCTCTCCGAGATCTCAGTGAGCAGCAAGACATCGCAGTCCATAGCCGTGATGTGGTCAGGGTGCCGCTGATCCCAGCGACCTTCCAGATTCCACGTACCAACGCGCACCGTCGGAGTCTGACGTACAAGCTCCGCCGAGTCCTCCTCATGGCACTATCGGCTATCTCGACCCGTCGGGACGCGAGCCCAGACAGACGCCAGACCTGGCGGTTCGGGGACCTGCGTCTTTCAGCCGCGATTGCTGCTGCATGTAGGACACGTATGCTTGGTGCGCGTCCCGGATGGGATTCGATTAGGGTCCATTTACTGTCCAGATTGGGGCCATCTCACTCGGTTCTGGACGGGTACTCTGAGAATGGAAGGGAGGGCGAATCCCTCACCACACCAAGCGGATCGGTGGTTTCCGGCCTGAAATCGTAGTCGTCGCGATGCCCCTGATGGCCTCCAGAGGGTTCGAGGCGAAACGATCCCGATCGACGCCCTCGAGGCTTGGCTTCGCCACCGGGACACCGCCGCCGGTCGATTGTCACCAGCCTCGCGCAGCCGGGTCGGAGGCCGACCGGCGAAACGATCTGTGGGGAGGCCATCTCGGCCGTGCCCGCAAACGCGGCGCGAGCCGCCGACCTGGCCGCGGAGCGGATCACCGCCCACTCACTGCGCGCTAGGCACGCCACCAGCGCCGCCGTCTTCGGCGTCGCCTGGACCCGGATCGCTGCCCAACTGGCCGCAAACGCCTCTCCTTCGTCGAGCGATGCATCCGCCAGCCCGTCGAGCACCCTTTGCCGCGACCTCGGACTATGAGACGACCGAGCGGCCCGGCCTCGCGCGTGCTGACAGCGCTCTCGCGTATGTCCGCCGACTAACACGCAGGTGCCGTGAGTCGCGCCTGGGTGGACGAGATTCGCGCGCGGCGTGCGATCCCTTTAGCCACCCGCCACCTCGCCTCACCCTCGCAGGTCGAGCATCTGAGACGGATCGAGCTCGATGATGAGCGAAGCCAGGCAAGACTCGCGGTCACCACATCGAGCAACTGGAGGGCACTGCCTGTCCAAGAGTGGCGGGGGCCGTCGCAGGGCAACTAGCGACGCTCTGTTGACGAAATCGCGGTAGAGACTCGCACATACCCGGTCAAAGAAGTTGAACCGAGGAAGTGAGCGCGTCCCCGTGTGGTTGGCGCAGCGTGGTGGTATGGCAACCGACATAGCGCCGTCGGGCGACCGAGGGGTGTTGGTAGAAGATCTTCAGCGACCCAGAACGCCTTGACCGCTTAGGCTGCCGCCGTGCCGAATATCGAGCGGTTCGCGGTCTGACGGCCTCGCTACGTGCCCCGCGCGTCGGCAATCTTGATTCCGGCGGAAGCTTGGAGACGCACTCCGCGCGGGCAATCGAGTCGCTGAGTCGGATCTGGGGCGGGGCGGCAGGCGTGGTCGTACCCGTCAAGCGCGGACGACTTTCGCCAGCTGTGCAGCGGCTACTTCGTCTGTACGACCCCGACTACGTGACCACTCTCGACCTCAGCCTCGGCGAGATGGAAGAACTGAGCCCCGGCGCGGTACCGGTCACCGTCGATGGCAAGCGTCTCAGCGCGAGGGCGCGGAAACAGCACATCGCGAAGGTCGAGGCCGACGGGCCGCAGCTCATCGGGCAAGCCATTGAAGACGAGGTGGCTTCTTCGATCGCGGCCGCACTCCAAGCGTTTAGGGAAGACGACGGATTTTCACGCGTTAGGGCTGTGCACGCGTCGGCCGAACCTGGCCAACCTCTGTCGACAGCTGCGCCGGAACCAGCGCAGCAAGTGCTGTTGTTAGTGGGGACCTGGCTCATCGATGTGGCTCTTGCTCTTCGGAACGGACGCCCGAGTTCGCCGACCGAGGTCAGAAGATTCGCGGATGGATCTCTCGGGTTTCAAGAGGCATCAGCGGTTCTCACAGCCGACAGCGCCTTCAAGATCGGCACGCCGTTCGGACCGACTCGCGAAGGTCTCTCATGGATCAGTTATGGGATGCCGGTCCGAGAAGGTCCGCTCGTCGTGCTCGGTCGAACTGCCGACGACATGGCGTTGGCAATGCTCTGGGACCGCCTGACTGGGGCGGGCATCTGGATGCCCTTCAACGGCTCGCATCGTCGCTGGCATCCGTGGATTGGAAGTGCCCTCGACTTGGCCCGCATCAACCGAAAGCTCACAGTGACGAGTGCGTCGTGGGACGAGGGGCGCTGCGAAGCGTTCATGCGTCGAGTTTGGGATGCGAGGATCTTCAAGGATCCGTCCGATACCGCGGAGCCGTGGGAGTTCCTTCCGCCAACCGAACTTGAGGCGGCCGGTCGAGTCGACCTTCGGCTGAACGAGCGTTGGGACGAGCGCCACGCAGTGCCAGTTGACGTGTTCGGAGGACGGCTCGGCCGACATGGTGACCAATTTTCCGCTGGTGGCGTCCGAAAGCTTCCCTGAGGGTCATCGCGGTTGGATCGTGGACGCGAAGTGGCCGAGTCATCCGGTGCACAATCATCCGGCCGTCCAGGCGTCCGATCTCCTTGCGGAAGGGCAGAACGAGCACGAGACATTCGTCCGGGTTAGCGGCCGCTCCATCTCGTTCGAATCGGGTCGCTTCGACTTCGTTCTGTCGGGCGCCTCCAAGTTCGGGCAGCTCGCACAGCCGAGACTTCGCTGGCCTGGTCTCTTGACGACCTTTCGGATTGCCGCGGCGTCGAACTCGTACTCGGTGCGTCCGTCGCAGGCGGGCAGGGTTGGACGAATCGCGGCAGACCTATGGAATGGGCGCGCCGGCCTCGCCGACGACCTCGCAAGTGACGGGCGTGTCTTGATCGATGCGTTCAATGGGGTACGTAAGGGGAACGGCCCGATCGATAAGGGGGCTACGGTCACGCCATCCAATAGGCGCCTTCAGATTGCCGGTAGCTGTTTGGTCCCGTTCGAAGCACTCGAGCGTCTAGCGGGTACAACGACTTCGCGCGCAGAGATCAGGGAGTGGCTCGATAAGCGGCTGGAGACTGGCGCCGTCGTCGTGGTCTCGCCCTGGAATGCAAGATCTGCCCATGGCTCGACTTCTACCGAAATTTGATGAGGTCGGAACGCACTTCACCTGCAAGCGATGCGGTTCGGAGAACGTGCTGAGCCAGGAACGCTGGCGCGATCCGATCGACGATCCCAGGTGGTATTACAGCCTGCACCCCGACGGTGGTCCAGTTCCTCGATGGAAACGGCGATGTTCCGCTCTTGGCCGTTCGTCAGTTCTCGACTTACCTGCGGGCGTTCGGAGCCGAATTTGAGCTTGAAATCGTCAAGGACTGCGCGACTCGTCCGACGATGAAGGAGATCGATTTCGCCTTCATGACTCGCGCTGGTCTGGTGATTGGCGAGGCGAAGAGCGTCAGCAAACTCGACGGGAACGATGAAAAGCAGCGCATGCGGGATGTCGGAAAGTTGATCGACGGTGCACGCATCCTCGGGAGCTCGCGAGATCTGCTTCGCGTATAAAGACGTGGGGACCCCTCGCTCGCACGGCCATCGACAGCGCAATCACGGCATCGGGGACGTCTGTCACCGTGTCCATCCTGGAACGACTCGGGACATCTGCTCCCGCTCGTCGTCAGGTGATTCACAACGTCGCCGGGCCGTAGATCGACGCGGGTGGTGCAGACGACGACCACCTTCGATGACAACCACAAGAGCCAGCGTCCCGGCTTGTGCTTTAGTCCCAAGGACAGGACCTCGATGACGAGTGGACCGCTATCCGCGTCTTACCGCCGCCTGTCGGCGCCTCTTGCCGCGCCCTGTCATGCCGATGATGATGCGTCGCTGTCTCGCTAACCTGAGGGAATGGAACCGATCGCCGCTGAACGTCAGCTGTTGTACGAGCATGAGGACGCAGGGGACCACCCGGGTGGAGGCGCGTGCATCAGGGGTGCACAGAGACGAGACACAGGTCGAGCGTCTGACGCGGTACTCCGACGAATACACGGCTGCCCTAGCCGCGCTGATCGTTGCCGGGGACGGAAAGCCGTCAGGGTGGCAGTTCGCGGCACCCGCAGTGTTCCTAGCCCATCATGCGTGCGAGCTGGCTCTGAAAGTCAGGTGGCTCCTCTGCTCGGCGGGCGAGCCGCCGGGTTTCCGCATTCACGACCTGCGAGGAATCGTGAGCGAAACGGAGAATGCGGGGCGGCTTGGCGGAACTCGGCCCCGACGATCGGACCAAGCTCCACTGGCTCCTTGACCAGCTGCGGCAAGTCACCACCGATGGCATCTCGATTCGCTATGCCGAGATCGACGAGCGTTGGTGCTGTCTCAACCTTGGGTCGCTGGCTGACCTGGTTGACGAGGTGCGAGACCTCGTGACGGTGACGGCCAACTGACAGGCTCTCACCGGGTCGACAACCATGCGTCGCGAGTTGAGTGGGGGCCACGTCATGACCGCGGCCGTGGCGCCCAGAGCTGGGCCCACCGACGCGATCAAGCGTTGCTCTGTGGCCGATTCGGGAACCGACCGGACCGAGGCCTCCAGGAGGCGCTCGATGATGCCGTCGATCAAGTGGCGCTCGTCTGCTGGCTCGGCCTCCGAAGTCCATACTCCGCGTGTTGCGGTACCCTTCGCGCCATGAGTTCTCGGGTACTCCCCACCTTCGGCGGCGTGATCAAGGTGGTGCTGTTCGTCGCCGTCTTGGCGGTTCTGGCGGTCGGGGCGGCGAGGATCCCTGGGGCGGTGGGGGACAAGATCGGCGACTTCGTGTCCGCGCTGAACCCCTTTGAGGACAAGACTGTCGACCGCACCGGCCCGTCGGTGCTCCAGTCGCTGACAGAGCGGGGTGAGTTCCGCGCGGCAAGGGCGCACTACGAGACCGTCGTCGACATCGAGGACGACACCAAGAGCCTGCCTGACTTCATCAGCGGCCAGCGGGTGCTCTACGTCGGCAAGGGCGAAGTGGACGCGTTCGTGGACTTTGGCGAGCTCGATGAGCGCGAGTCGACCTCTCCGAGGACGGCACGTCGGTGAGGATCAATCTGCGGGCTCCGACGGTCGACGAGCCCGCACTCGACCTGGAGACCAGTTACGTCGCCCACCGCGACGAGGGTTTCATCAACAAGTTCAAGGGTTCGGACCTCGAGCGGGAGGCCCAGCTCAAGGCGATCGAGCAGATGACCACCGCCGCGACCGGCGAGGGCAAGTTGATCGACCTCGCCAAGGAGAGCACGACCGCAATGCTGCGCGGCCTGTTCGGTTCGCTCGGCTACACCAGCATTACGATCACCTTCGACGAATAGCCGCAGATAGCGCTTGCTCCTGCCCAGGCACCGCCGCATTCCGCGCGATCGAGTGGCTGCGTCACACCGCCGCGATAGTCTGCTGCATGTAGGACCTGTGGGGGTTGGTGCCTCACGGATGGGATTCGATTAGGGTCCATTTATTGTCCAGATTGGGACCGTCCCCATCGGTGCTGGACGGGTATCCTGAGCATGGAAGCGAGGGCGAATCCCTCACCACACATAGCGAATCGGTAGTTTCCGGCTCGAGACCGTAGTGGTCGCGATGCCTCTGATGGCCTCCAGAGGTCGCGGGTTCAAATCCCGCCCCCGCTACAACGTTAAAGCGCAGGTCAGGGCCCCTTTCCGGGAGATCGGGAAGGGGCCCTTCCCTTTGTGTTGTCAGCAGGGTGTCTGCTGACATTGCCTCGATAGGCCCCTCGAGTAGGCGTTGTTTCGAAGAACAGCGAAGGCTGGCGAAGGGTCGCGGAAGGTCGATCTTGGCGACCTCTTTGCCGTTGACCCAGAGGTCACACGAACCATCACAATGCATCGGTCGGGCAGGTGGAATGCAGGCATGCTGCTGCTGGAAGCCGACCGGTCGCAGATCGCGAGCGCCATCGCGATGTCCGTCGCCGCGCCGACTAGGCCCCCGCTGGGTGCGCGCTTGTGTCCTGCTGGATGGTGCACGGCTCGGTGCCGCGTGACCCGGCGCTCGGGAGGTGCGGCTGCCAGTCGCATGGCCTGCACGACACCGAGACGTCGTCGTGGGAGCACGTCGCGACCTACGACCTCCCGCACCCGTGGCCGGGGATGCCGGCTCCGCGCCCGGTGACCAGGCCGGTGCGGTTCGCCGACGCGGGTGAGACGCTTTACGTCGCCGGCGACCAGTGCGACACCAGCTGCATTCAGGATGCTCTCACCTCTGGGCGCCGCGCCGCCCACGCCGTCCTCGTCCACTTTGAAGGTGGAACGCATGACCTGCCTGCTGACCAGCACGCTTGACACCGTCTTGGAGCGGACGGTGTCCCCGGCTAACCGAAGATCGGCTACGGCTGCGCCACATGACGTGGGAGCAGGGCGACCCGCGTCCTGAGGCGCTGCCCGAGGAGACGGGGATGGTGACGGGAGTGGGCTCCGGCCTCGGCATGGCCGCCGCCGCGGCGATGGCCCGTCTCGGCGGACCTGTTCGGCCCGCGGCAGGATGGACTAGTCGTCGGTTCCGTGCACGAGTTGGTCGAGCTCTTGGGATGCTGACCCGATGCTCGATGGCAGCGTCTGGACTCCACCAGCAAGGTTCGCCGCGGATGCCCCACCGGCGCACACCAGGGGGACCGGGGCCTGGCCGAGCAGTCGCTCGGCGACCGCGATCGCGGCCGGGCGGTCCTCTGGGGTGACAACCGACAAGACCGCGGCTCGGGCGTCGCGGCTGCGCACCGCCGCTTCCCAGCTGCTCACCGGCACGTTGGCGCCGAGGTAGAGAACGTCCATGCCCCTTCTGCGGGTCGCGGTGGCGAACGCCAGGGCACCGAGGTCATGCTGGCTGCCGGAGGGCAGGCCGACCACGACGGCTGGACCTCTGGACCTGCTGCCCGCCGCGTCGAATGCGGCGGAGAGCCGGCGGTGGACCGCGTGGCTGGCCGCGTGCTCGCCCGCGACGTCGATCTCCCCGCGTGCCCAGCCCTCGCCGAGTGCCTCGAGGGTGGGGAACAGCCAGGAGTCGACCACGTGCTCGAACGATCCGAGCGCGAAGCCTCCGTCAAGGCTCTCCTCGATTCCCGCTGTGTCCATCTGTGCTGCCGAGGACAGGAATCGTTGCATGTAGGTGACCGCGTTGGGTTGGTGGAGACCGTCGGAGGTCTCACGACCGACTACCTCGTCCACAGCGGCGGGGACCGTCCCCTTGCGAACCGCGTCCGCGGCCTCCGCCGGCGACCAGCCGTCGTGCACGAGCCGGCGCATGGTCGAGATGGCCGCCAGGGCTTCCTCGTCGTACAGGCGGTACCCCGAGTCGTTCCGGTGCGGTACGACGACGCCGTAGCGCCTTTCCCAGGCGCGCAGAGACGCCTCGGATACCCCAGTGAGCCGGGAAGCCTGCTTGATCGTGTACATGGTTTGTACAGACTAGTCCCTCCTCAACTTGTACAAACCTTAGACATCATGCAGAGTTGGGTCTGAGCGCAGCACGACCGCCGGGCGGATGGCTATCAGCGGTCAGAGAGAGGGATGGTCGGGGTGGGACTGATGGTGCAGGCGCCGCCCCGACGACTCCGGACCGCTTCGAGGGACGAAGCTGAGATCGCACCCGCGGGCGCGGTCGGTGGCGAGCTCGATGAGCTCAAGCTTGAGGACCTGTGGGACCGCCAAGGGGGGTCTGCCTACGCGCTCGCGTGCGCACTTCTCGGAAACGAGGTTGGCGCTGCCGAGGCCGTGAGGCTCGCGATGGCCGACGTTGCCTCCTCGATTCGGGGCATGTCGACCCAGGACGCTCCGGGGTGTCTGGTTCGTCACGTGTACCGGCACACCCAGGAGTCCGCCGGCGAGACGCCCGGCGCGGTACTGCCGTCGCCGGTGATGGTGTGGATGAGCCAGCTGGCCCGTGTCCAGCGCGCGAGCCTTGCGTTGTGCGTCTTAGGTGGGCTTACCCACCGTGAGGCGGCTGCCGTGCTCGACGTACCGCCCAGCACAGTGGCCGACCTGTTGACGACCGGCCTGCGAGAGCTAGGGCGTCTCGCTGCCGGCGGTACCGCGACCTTCGCGTGACGGGGACGCCCATGAATGAGCTGGACGCCGACCAGACCACGTCTCTGCGCAGGGCCAACGTGGGCGCAGCCGTGCTCCATGCGGTCCAGGCGCTCGCGGTGCTCGCACTCGCCACCGACTTCGCGCTGCCGGTGACCGCGAGCTACCTGGCCGGGCCGCCGGGTACGACGCCGTTGGATCCCGTGGTCCTCTTCGATATCCCCACCGGGCTCGCGGTCGCGGGGTTCCTGGCCCTGTCCGCGCTCGCGCACCTCCTTGTGTGCACCGCGTGGTGGCAGCGATACGTCGTGGATCTGGGCCGTCAGCGCAACCCCGCACGCTGGGTCGAGTACTCGTTCTCCGCGTCGCTGATGATCGTCCTGATCGCCCAGCTGGTCGGCATCTCCGACGTGGCGGCACTCGTAGCCCTGTTCGGCGTGAACACCGCCATGATCTTGTTCGGCTGGTTGCAGGAGCGCTACGAGCACCCAGGCAGCGGCGGCTGGCTGCCGTTCGGCTTCGGATGTGTGGCCGGGGTGGTTCCGTGGGTGGCCATCACGATCTACCTGCTGTCGCCGGGCTCAACGTCCTCGGCCTCGCCTCCCGGTTTCGTCTACGGGATCTTCGTGTCGTTGTTCGTCTTCTTCAACGTCTTCGCCCTCAACCAGTGGCTGCAGTATCGCGCCAGGGGGCGCTGGCAGGACTATCTGTTCGGCGAGAAGGTCTACATCGTGCTGAGCCTGACCGCGAAGTCCGCCCTGGCCTGGCAGATCTTCGCCGGCACCTTGGCTTCGTGACCGCCACGTCGAAGGGTGAGCGCGTGAGGAAACGGGTGGGGGTGCCCAGGTGACCGAGCAACAGGTGTACGAGGTGCTCGAGGAGTTTCCCGACTTCGAGTTGCGTCGCTATCCAGACCACCTCGTCGCCGAGACCGAGGTCGGCGGTCCCTTCGAGCTTGCCGGAAACCTGGCGTTCCCCAGGCTCGCCCGCTACATCGGCGGGCACAACGGGTCCTCGCGCAAGATGGCCATGACCGCGCCCGTCGTGCAGGAGCAGGATCCTAGGAGTCGGCGCTACGTCGTGGGTTTCGTGATGGCAGCCGACGTCAGCGCCGAGGATCTCCCGGAACCGGTTGACACCACGGTGCACACGCGCCGGGTGCCGGCCGTGACCGCGGCCGCGCTGCGGTTCTCGGGGCGCTGGTCGCGCGGCTCCTATGAGAAGCGGGCCGCCCATCTGCTTGCCGCCTTGGACGCGGCCGGTCTGGAGGTGGTCGGCGCCCCGCGGTATGCCCGGTTCAACCCGCCCTGGACGCCGTGGTTCCTGCGAAGGAACGAAGTCGTCGTCCCGGTGGCAATCCGACCCGGTCGGCCTCCAGGGAAGCGTGGGGCATGACCTGAGGCAGCCCTTGCATCCTGGTGGCCGCGGCGCGTTCGTGAGTCCAACCGTCGAAGAACTCGAGAATTTCCCGTGGATCGGCAACCTCCGGCCATGTCCTGGCGAAAGGAAGGGGCAACAGGGTCGCATCCGGCGGCCTACGACCTAGGGAGATTCTCATGAGGATCCGCTCGATCGCAGCCTCGCTTGCGACCACGGCACTGCTCGGGGGCGCCATTGTCGTGCCCGCCACCGCCGCTCTGGCGGAGAGCAGCCCGGCCCAGAACGCGCTGGGCAACAGGAGTCTGGCCAAGGTGCTCACCTCCGACGGCAACAGGTTCGACAGGAACTGGGGCGACTACGACGTCGTCACCGAGGCGGCGCTGGCGGTGATCAAGGCCAAGCCGGACAGCCCGGTCAGCGTGCTGACCAAGGGCAGGGTCCCGGTGACCGCGTTCATCCCGAACGACTGGTCGTTCCGCAAGCTCGCCAGGGACCTCACCGGCACGAGATTCACGACCGAGAGGCAGGTCTTCAACGCGCTGGCCGGCCTGGGGATCGACACCATCGAGACGGTGCTTCTCTACCACGTGGTGCCCGGTGCGACGATTGACTCCAAGACCGCTCTCGGCGCGGACGGGGTCAAGCTGACCACCGCCCAAGGCGGCACCGTCACCGTCGACGTGATCTACCCGAAGCTGCGCATCGTCCAGCTGCGGGACCAGGACCCGAACGCCATCGACCCGTTCCTGAACCCCACGGCCCTGGACATCAACAAGGGCAACAAGCAGATCGCGCACGGCATCGTCCTGGTGCTGCGGCCGGTCGACCTGTGACCGACGAGCAGACGAGATGACAAGGAGCCGATCATGCGAAACCTGATCCGCACCATCGTCGCCCTCGCGGCGCTGTCCGGGGCGAGTCTGGCGCTCGCCCCGGCGGCGCAGGCGGCTGACGACGCCCACGTCTCGGTGCTGCACGCCGTTCCCGGAGCAGTGGTCGACGTCTACGCCAACGGCGAGGCGCTGCTCACGGACTTCAAGCCGGGAACGCTGACCGACCCGATGGCCCTGCCTGTGGGCGACTACGACCTCAAGGTCGTCGCCGCCGGCGACGGTCCCGACGGGAAGGCGATCATCGAGGCGGACGGAGTGGGCGTGCCGGCCGGTGCAAACATCACCGTCGTCGCTCACCTGGACGAGTCCGGCAAGGCGAGGCTCACGCCGTACGTCAACGACACCTCGCAGGTCGCGGCCGGCCAGGCCCGGCTCACCGTCCGCCACGACGCGGCCGCTCCCGCGGTCGACGTGCGGGCTGGTGGCGACCCGGTGTTCACCGACCTGGTGAACCCGGACGAGGACAGCGCGGACATCCCCGCGGGCGCGGTCTCCGCCGACGTGGTGCTCGCCGGCACCGACAAGGTGGCGATCGGTCCCGCCGACCTCGACCTGGCCGAGGGCGTCCACACGATCGTGTACGCCTGGGGCAGCGCCGAGGACGGCAACCTCAAGCTCGCCGTCCAGACGGTCGGCGGCCTGCACACCGCGCCTTCCGGCGTGCCGGGCGGCACCGGTGGTCAGGCGGCGGGCGGCGCCGGCGGCTTCGCGTCGACCGGCCGGACGATCCTGGCCGGCGGGCTGCTTGCCGCGCTGGTCGCCGGGCTGCTCACCACCCGGATGCTCCCCCGGCCGGCCCGCAACCGGAACCGGTGAGGCACCTGCGCACACCGACCGGGAGGGCGGTCACCATCGTGGTTGCCGCCCTCTCGGGCGCACTCCTGACTGCGCTGCTGCTGCCGGACCGCACGGCCTCAAACGGATTCACCTTCGGGCGCCCCGAAACGACCGGACTGCCCCGCGAGGTGCTCGCGGCGGGACACCCCGAGGGAAGCACGACCCGGCAGCCGCCCACGACCCGGCCGTCGGGCCGCCCCAGCGCGCTGCCTCGCCTGCTGAGCATCCCGCGGCTGGGCCTGCGGATGCTCGTGCGCCCGCGGGGCGTGGACGACCGTGGCGCGATGGCGCTGCCGACCAGCGCCTCCATGGTTGGGTGGTACCGCTTCGGGTCCCGGCCCCTGGACCGCGCCGGGGCCACGGTGCTGGCCGGCCACGTCGACACCCGGGCCGATGGAGTCGGGCCGTTGGCCGGCCTCGCCGCCCTACGCGTCGGCGACCGCATCGAGGTACGGGCAGGTCGTCGGACGGTCAGCTACCGCACCACCTCGGTGACCCGGATCAGGAAGAGCCGCATCGACCTGCCGGCCGTCTTCTCCCGAGCCGGCCCCCCGCGGTTGCATCTGGTGACCTGTGGCGGGGCCTACCTTCCTGAGGACGGCGGCTACCAGGACAACGTGGTGGTCGTTGCCCGGCGGCTCCCGTCCGGATCCTGAGGTGGACGGGGTCGAAACTCCTGCTGTGGCCGGCAACCGTTCGCTCGCCTGCGACGAAGTACGGGCATGCAGCACCTCGACCGCGCAGCCGGACAGGACATCGGGCTGCGGCTTGCGCGTCAGGAGGAGCATGCCCTCGAGGACGCGTACTCGGCCTATGCGCCGACGGTGCTTTCCTACGTCAGCCGGTACGTCGGACGCGACGAGGCCGAGGACGTGATGCAGCGGACCTTCTTGGACGCCTGGCGCCACGCCGGTCGGTACGATCCCTCGCAGCGCTTCACCGGGTGGCTGTTCACGATCGCCCACCGCCGCGCCGTTGACGCGCTGCGAACGCGCCGCCACCAGGTGGTCGACGTGGCGAGCCTGCGTGAGCTCTCAGGAGAGGACGGACGGGAGACGGTCAACCGGTTCGCGGATGCTGCGGACGTCCGGGCCGCGGTGGCACAGCTGCCCGACCACGAGCGGGTCGTCGTCGAGATGACCTATTTTGACGACCTCAGCCAGAGAGAGATCGCCGAGCGACTCGACGTGCCGCTCGGGACAGTCAAGGCCCGAGCTTCGCGCGGGACCCGACGACTCGGAGAGATCATCCGAGCCGCGGAAAGGACCTCTACGGGGAAAGGAGAGCCGCGATGAATGACCACCCGGACCTGATGGCGCTCCTGCGAGGCGAGCTGTCCAACGCTCACGTCACAGAGGTGGCCGTCCACCTCGACCACTGCGAGGAATGCCGGCAGGACCTGGCCGAGACCGCCGTCGGCCACGCCCTGCTGACCGGCACCACCCGGACCTTGCGCCGGCCCGCGCCGCGGGAGCTCCCCGACGTACCGCCGCTGGACCCTCCGACGTCTTCCCTGCGCGGCCGGGCATGGTTGCGCCCGCTCGGCCTGGTCGCGGCAGCGGCCGCACTGGTCGCCGGCACGGCCCTCGTCACCCAGATGACCGACCGGCCGACCGCGCCGCGCACGACCGTGGCGGCTCCCGAGCGGACCGCCGACCTGGAGCCGGTCGACGGCAACGGGTCCGGACGGGTGCTGATGGCCCAGGACTCCCACGACGGAGTCCAGATGACAGTCGAGACCCGGGACCTGCCCAAGATCGGCCGGGGCCAGTTCTACGAGGCCTGGTTGTTCAACCCCAAGACGCAGAAGATGCTCGCGCTCGGGGTGGTCGGTCCCGGCGGCAAGGCCTCCTTCAAGGTGCCCGACTCGCTGGTGGGCCGCTACCAGGTCGTCGACGTCAGCCTGGAGCGCGACGACGGGGACCCTGGCCACTCGGTCACCTCGGTGCTGCGGGCCACGTACGCCTGAGGCGACGCAGCCACGCGAAGGCTGCCCGGGCCTCCGACACCTGCCCGAGCGCAGGCCTCCTGGAACGGGGGCATACTCCAACAGCAACCTGAACAGATTGTGGACAACCGCCATGACCCACGTGCTCCACCGCCAGGTCCCTACTCGTTGGACATCGGACGAAGTCTTCGCCTATCTACTCGACTTCTCCCGCGCCGAGGAACGGGACTCCGGCACCGTTCGATGCGAGCGGGCCAGCGGCGACGGCGGTGTCAGCACCCGCTACCGCAACGTGTCCAAGTTCCTGCGCCGCGAGACCAAGCTCGACTACACCACCGAGCGGGTCGACGCTTGGCGGCGTACCTTCACCGTCGCCGGCGGGAAACGCAGCGTCACCAGCACAGACACCGTCACCATGACCCGACAGCGGCGGGCAGCCTGGGTGGACTACCGTGCCGAGCTGGACTTCTCAGGCCGGGCCCGCCTCCTCGCGCCGCCGCTGGCACTCCTCCTGAAGAAGCTGGGGGACGACACCGCCGCCCAGTTGGGCCGGGTCCTGGACGCGAAGGCCGCGGCATAGGGGGGCGCTACAAGATCCCTTGGGAACCAATTGCCTGTTAAGCCGCCCTGGCTAACCGTTGGCACTCCATGTGCGCCCAGGCGGCTGACTGCGGCTAGGTACCAATGTGGGCATCCCGGCTGCCCGTCGCCGTTGTACATGTAGAGCACCAGCGAGACGAGCATCAGCGCGACGGCACCTCAGGGCTCCAGCACGACCTTGCCGGTGCTGCGTCGAGCCTCGATGTGCTCGTGGGCCCGGCTCGCGTCGGCCAGGGGGTACGACGAGTCGACGTGCGGACGCACCCAACCGGACCCGACGCCCTCGAGCACCTGCCCGATCCAGCGGCGCAGCATGTCGACCTCGTCCCACATGTGCCCGAGGTTGACCCCGAAGGCGCCCTGGTTGGCGTTCATGAGCGGCACCGGGTGGAACAGAGGCATCAGCGCCGCGGTCCTGGCCAGCTGCAGCTTGCCGCGCAGGCCCTGGTTGTTGGAGGCGGCGGAGACGCCGTACATCCCGAGCCGGCCGGTGGGGCGCAGCACTCTGCGGGACCGGCGGAAGCTCTCTCCGCCGAGCGGGTCGATCACCAGCTCTACGCCCCGGTCGTCGGTGAGGGCGCGGACCTCGCGGGTCCAGTCACCGGTGCGGTAGTCGACGGCGTGGTCCAGGCCCCGAGCCGTGAGGAAGTCGTGCTTGCCCGCGCTGGCCGTGCCGATGGTGCGCGCCCCCACGTGGCGGGCGATGTCGAGAGCAGCGAGGCCGACCCCGGACCCAGCGTTCTGGATGAGCACGGTGTCGCCCTCGCGGAGGCCGCCCTGCACCACGAGGAGCTGCCAGGCGGTGAGGTAGGCGACCGGGATCGACGCCGCCTCCGCGTGGCTCAGCACCCCCGGCTTGGCGAAGACCTGGGCCGCCGGGACGTTCAGCGCGCTGCTGTAGCCGCCGAAACGGGTGAGCGCGAGGACGTCCTGCCCGACCAGTGACTCCTCGACCCCCGTTCCCACGGCACGCACCGTGCCCGAGACCTCGTAGCCGACCACCAGCGGCAGCGGCGGCGCGTCGGGGTAGAGGCCCTGACGGGCGAGGATGTCGGCGAAGTTGATCCCGGCGGCGACCACCTCGACCTGCGCCTCACCAGGGGCGGGTGGGTCCAGCCGAGACGTCTGAAGCCTCAGCCGCTCCGGGGCGCCTGCGCGGGTGATGACGACCTGTCGGATGTCCATCCGTGCATTGTCGCCCCGGTCTCAGGCCCGTCGGCGCGGGACTCCTCGTTGAGCGCGGGCTGTTCCTGCTCGTCCATCGGACCGGCCTCCTCCTGCCGGAGCTGGCTTTCATGGACGAGGCCGACCGCTCATCGGGAGCCAGATCCGGGAGACGCTCGGGCGACATTCGGACACGACACCAGCGTCGATCGCGGCTGATATGACGCATCTGGGCGGTGAGTGGTTGAGGGGATTCACGGCCCTGAGGGGCTGACGGTCGGCTTTGGCAGTGCAGGGGATTCCCGAACACTCGTGGTGGGTGTGGCCGGGCTAGTCGGGGAGATGATCGCCGGGCGAGCACGTACCTGGCTGTCGATGGTGATGTTGGCCGGGCACCTGTAGCAGGAGCCGACCGCCTCCGGCGGTCGGGGTCAGTTCGACAGGTGCGCCACTCGCGGCCAGATCGACGCCCACGTCTCGCGCGGTCCGGCGCACAGAAAGATGCGGGCGTTGTCGTGCTCCTCGTTGGGCACCGGGCCGCCGACCCGGCGTACGAACCGACACCCGCGCAGGTAACTCGGTGGTCGCGCGTCCTCCCACACCAGGACGACGGGCCGTCCAGAAGCGGGCGGCGGTCCCCACAGCCCGAAGGCGTTCAGGCCGCTGTATGCCGCGGGCAACCCGAACCTGCTTCGGTAGCGGTCGACCGCCCCCGCCTCGCCGTAGTTCGCGGTGAGGATCACCGTGTGGGCGCGGCGTTGGGCGGGGATGCTCCGGTAGGTCGCGGCGACGAGGCCGACCTCGCGGGGCCAGCCGAGCATCTCAAGTTGTTGCTCGGCGGGGCCTGCCCAGCCGGATGCGGCCAGGGTCTGCGGCGGCAGGATCGGCAGCGGGGCCGGTATCACGGCCGCCGAGGTGACGGCGACAACGACCGTCATCGCCCAGTACAGCCGAGGCCGCCGCTCGACGACCACGCAGCCGGCCGCGATCAGCGCCGGGTAGACACCGACCGTGTAATAGCCCTGACCGGCGGTCACAGCGAAGACGATGAGCGCGACCAGCCAGGACACCGCGAGCACGCGGGCGAAGCGCCACCGAGGGTCGCGCCAGGCGCGCACCGCGCCGATGATCCAGAGCACCGAGGCGCCCAGGCTGAACAGGACGATCTGGAGCACCAGGAACCCGATGCGCGCGTCGGCAGTGCCGTACTCTTCGCGGATCATCCGGGCGAGGGTGACCTGCGGCCAGCCGTGCTGCGCCTGCCAGACGAGCCCCGGCGCCCAGGCGGCTAGGGCGATCACCGCACCGACGGCGTACCAGCGGTTGAGGACCAGAGACCGCCCGCCGGGCGCGGTGAGCATGCCCAGGGTCAGCGCCAGGGCCAGCACAGGGACCAGGTCCTTGTTGAGCAGGCCGAGCCCGACGAGCACTCCGGCGACCACCCACAAGCGTGTCCGCCCGGTGCGGGCGATGCGCAGCGCGACCCAGGTGACGGCCACCCACACCACGAGGTCCAGGGTGGCCGTCGCGAGCAGGTGCCCTGCGAGCAGACCGACCGTGCTGACAGCGACAGTGAAGGTCGCGAGGACCTGCGCCCGTGCGCGGCCGCCGAGCTCGCGGGCCGTCAACCCGGTCAACCAGGCCGCGCCGACCACCGAGACCACGGCGGGCAGCCGGAACACGACCAGGGACCCGTGCCCGAGCGCGTCGAACGTGGCGGCGAGCAGGGGTGTGATCATGCCCTGGTCGGGATAGCTCCAGGCCAGATGTTGGCCGCAGGCGATGAAGTACAGCTCGTCGCGGTGGTAGCCGTAGCGGGAGCTGGCGAAGAGCAGGACCACGGCGAGGACCGCGCACACCACGACCATCCCCCGCCACGCCAGTGCCGGCAGCGGTACGCCGTCCGATGTCGCCTCCCCGGCAGCCACGCACCTTCCCTCTCGCGAGCGGTTCTCGAGACCATCGTGCCCACGACCGTCAACGCGTGCCAGTCAGGCCAGGCGATGCGGGCGCCGCGACTTGGCGTGACGTCTGCAGGCTCAGTCCGCGGGCTAACGCGGCGAAATGATGCACGTGCTCGTCCACGCGGATAGAGGCATCCTCGTGCACTGGTCGAGACTCAGCTACTTCTGGGCATCCCCTCGACCGATGACTTCGCGGCCCAGCGGGGGGTTCACGTCATCGGAGCGTCCCGGTTCTGCGGTCGCGGCGCGATGTGGTGATCGAGTCGGACCTGGGGGATCACTGAGTCGGACATGACCGGTCTGCACCAGCGACTGAAATGGTCCCGTCCGGGAGTAGATTTGGGGGGGCGTGGGGGCCTTTGGGGGATAGACCATGAGTCTGTCACGTCGTGATCTGGTCAAGATGTCGGTGCTTGCGGGGGCCGCGGTAGCGCTGCCGCTGGAGCGCTCGGTCGGTGCTGAGTCCGCTCTGGGGAATCGGATCGCGTCGAGCCGCCTGCCGGCTCCGTTCACCACGCCGTTCGTGGTGCCGCCGGTGATCTCTCCGGTGCGTTCCGACCCGGTCAGCGTCACCGACTTCTACCGGATCACGATGAAGCCGACCTTCGTCGAGATCGTGCCCGGCCTGCCGACCCAGATGTGGGGCTACAACGGTCTACGTCCCCGGCCCGACGTTCCGGGTCCAGCGAGGCCGCAAGACTGTGGTCCGCCAGATCAACAACCTGCCGCCCATCCACCCGGTGCTGAAGTACGTCCCCTACACGTCCGTTCACCTGCACGGCTCGGTGTCGCTGCCCCAGTACGACGGCTACGCCAGCGACATCACGAACCCCGGGGAGTACAAGGACTACCTCTACCCGAACACCCAGCACGCCAGGACGTTGTGGTACCACGACCACGGCGTCCACCACACCGCGGAGAACGTCTCGATGGGCCTGGCGGGCCAGTACCACATCATCGACGCCCTGGAGCAGAGCCTCCCCATCCCGCACGGCGAGTTCGACGTACCCCTCACCGTCGGCGACACGATGCTCAACAGCGACGGTTCGCTACTGTTCGAACCCAACGACGAGTCGGGTTTCTTCGGTGACGTGATCCTGGTCAACGGCAGGCCCTGGCCGGTCATGCAGGTGAAGAAGCGCAAGTACCGCTTCAGGATCCTCAACGCTTCGGTGAGCCGCTCCTTCCGGTGGTCGCTGAGCACCGGCGACACCATGACGGTCATCGGCACCGACGGGGGACTCGTTCCGACGGCCATCCCCGTGACCACGTTCCGGCACGGCGTGGCGGAGCGCTACGAGGTGGTCATCGACTTCAAGAACTACCCCGTGGGCACACGCATCATCCTCCGCAACGGGAACATCGAGAACGACATCAACTTCACCAACACCAACAAGGTCATGGCGTTCGACGTGATCGGCGACGCTTTCGACCCCAGCGGCAACCTGATCCCGGACGTGCTCGACCCCACCCAGCCGGCGATGCTGGTCAACGAGAGCGACTCGATCAGAACGCGGACGATGGAGTTCGTCCGCGACGACGGCCAGTGGACCATCAACGGCGGCACCTGGGACGACGTCATCGCCAGCCACTTCACCAAGGTCCTGGCGAGTCCACGAACCAACGACGTCGAGGTATGGAATCTCGTCAACAAGTCCGGAGGGTGGCACCACCCCGCCCACATCCACTTCATCGACTTCCGGATCCTCAGCCGCAACGGGCGTCCTCCTCAGCCACAAGAGCGCGGCGCGAAGGACGTGGCCTTCCTCGGGGAGAACGAGTCGGTGCGGGTGCTGATCAAGTTCGATGACGGGCGCGGCAAATACATGGAGCACTGCCACAACCTCGTCCACGAGGACCACGACATGATGGGCCAGTTCAACATCATCGACCCCAACCGGGCGAGCGACGACCCCTTCTCCGCACCGGCGCAGCGACTTCCCGAGGGACCGCTCTGAGGCCGGCGATGCCGATGCCTCAGCAGTTGGACCAGGACGCCTCCGGACCAGCCCGCGCCGTCGAGTACGCAACGGCCAGCGTCATCCTCTGCGGCGTGGCGGGTCTGATCCACCTCTGGGTGGCCCCTGAGCACTTCCACGAGTCGTGGGTGCTCGGGACTTTCTTCGTGCTCGCGGGGACCGGCCAGCTCGCGTTGGGCGTCGCGCTCGTGAGAGGACTCGGAGACCAGGGGACTCCTGGTCGGTGTGGCAGCCAACGCCGGGCTCGTCTGTCTCTACGTCCTCAGCCGCACCGCCGCGCTCCCGTTCCTCCCCGCGCACGATGAAGGACACCTCGAGCATCTGCCTGTGGCAGGTGCCGCGGGCAACGGGGTACCGATCTTCCCGCGTTCCAGCATCGAGTCGGTCGGCCTCCTGGATATGACCTGCCTGCTGGCCGAGCTGGCTCTGCTCGCGATGCTCGTGGCCCTGTTGCCGACGAACCCGCGCAGGGTCACCACGAACGCACTGATGGGCCTCGGACTCCTGGCCGTCGCCGCCAGGGCCGTCGGCGTGCTCGGGTGAGCGCCGCGCCTGGAGTGGACACGGAGCGTCGCACTCCCCAGGTCAGGCTGCGCCCGATCCTGATCACGCTCGGGGTGATCGTCCTCGTGATGGTGAGCCTGCGCTTCGTCGCGGAGCCGATGCGCGTCTCCTCCGACTCCATGAGCCCCACCTTCAGTACGGGCGACGAAGTGCTGGTCCAGAAGACCGGCGCGCACGCCCGCAAACCCTCGGTGGGTGACGTCGTGGTCGTCCGCAGTCCCGCAAGCGGTGACCTGATGATCAAGCGGGTGGCCGCCGTCGGCGGCCAGACGGTCGGGATCGCGGACGGAGTCTTGACCGTCGACCGGAAGCCGGTACCCGAACCCTACGTCGACCGGGCCCAGGTCGACGGGACCTACTTCGGACCAGTGCGCGTCCCCCAGGGCACGGTGTTCTTGCTCGGCGACCACCGCCTCGGCTCGGTGGACTCGCGCTCGTTCGGGCCAGTCCCGGTCCGATCGGTCATCGGAAAGGTCGCTCTCCGGGTGTGGCCCCCGTGATGTCTCGGGACAGGTGACCGGTGGCGGGGCGAACACGGCTACCGCGGCCGTGTGGCCTTTCGAGTGGCCACGAGCGAAACGCAGACACCAACCGCTTCGACAGGCTCGACGTCGAGGGATTCACGCTCTCGGCCCAGCAGCAGCGGCCGCGGCGCTACCCGACACGTCGAGCGCACCCACGACCTCGGCATGACGGTCCGGTCGGCGCTCAAGGCCAGCGACGACGAGGAGGCGACCGTCCTGGTCAGCCTCGGCGTCGACGACCACGACGGGCATCTCGTGCAGCTTGACTACCGGGGCGGGCACTACGCCAACGGCGGCGGCGCGTACAGGGTGGTCGTGGAGGCCATCGCGGCTCTCGAGGTGTTCCGCCAGTAGCTCGGAGCCATGAAGGCGGCACCGAGCACGCCGGCGCGGCCCGTGGCGCTGGGAGACGGCGCGTGATGACGACCCACGGCGAGATCGCCCAGGCAGCCATGCACGAGCTCAGCAGCTGCCGCAACCACGAGGGATGATCCGATGCGCTGCGCGCGTTCCGGTGGCTGCGCGAGCAGGCCGAGCGTGGCATCGAGAAGCGGGTGTCGATCCTGCGCGAGGCCGGCTAGGCATGGGCCCGCATCGGGGTCGTGCTCGGAGTCTCCGAGCAGGCCACGCAACAGCGTTACGGCGCATAGAACCAGTCCCCTCGCAGACGGGACCGGCCCCCGGAATCGCGGACACGGGGGCGTTTTGGTCGGTTTCAGCCAACTCCCCCGACGCCTGCGTGAGGGGAACCATGGCATCGGGGGGTCAGGCTGGCTGATTCCGACGTGAAGGCCAGGGACCGGAGGGTCGGCCAGCGGTTGTCCCGAGCCAACTTCCACGGTAGTCCGCAGGCATCGCCCGAGGTTGCCTGTCTAAACAGCCCGCCGGACGTGCCGGATGGGACTAGGTTTTGTCCCGACGTGAAGGCGTAGCCCCGATTAATGAGGGGGAGGGTTACCCCAGATCGCCAGTCATCAGCCCTTGGGAAGCGGGGAGATCCCAAGGGCTTTTGCCTGCTTCAAGGGGTGGTAACACCTCAACGTTTTCCCGACCCGAGCAGCCCTACGTTCGCGGCAGCGCTGCCCCCCAATCGCGCCTGGCGCCCTCGGTGGGGAGCCGCGCGAGCCGCCCCGCCCTCAATGACCCCCCTCACACGGGGCGGGGCGGTTCCATGCGATGCGAGCGTCGAGGAGACGCCAGTCGGCATCAATGAAGTTCCCGCTCTCCGTCATGGCCGTACGGCATATCTTCACCGCGGCGGCCAGGTCGGCGTCGCGCCCTCCGCCACCGATCGCGACGTCCAGGTCACCAGGTGGCCGGGTGCAGGGGTGCCGGGCGTGCTCCGGTGCCGGTGCCGGGTCCCTGTGTCTCTGTGATCCGACAGTTGGGGTGCGACGTCGGTCTGCCCGCTGATGTGCGACATCTGGCCTAGGGAATTGAGGTGTCAGCGGTCCGTGGCCGCTGTCCTTTGATGCTACGCACAGCATCGTCGGTGGTGCGTCGAAAGACGCGGGTTTCCCCGCGGGGAAGCTCGATGGCCAGGGTCGTCTGCAGACCTGCACGGTGAGGGGTGGTGTGCTTGAACGGGCGGCCGATGGCGACCTTCTGCCCGGCGACCATCAGGATCCCGTTGCTGGCCACGCGGCGCTGGTCTCGTATCGGTTCGGGCCCGCCAGCCGCGCGCTGCTGAACGGTCATACGGCCCTCCGGCAGGGCTGCGAGGGTACCTGGGGTCGGCAGGCCAGCACCGTCCCCGAGGAGCGCGAGTGCTGCCTTCGCGCGTCCGAAGTCGTGCAGCGTGCCGTAGGTCTTCACGAAACAGGCGTCCAGGATGAACGTGGCTCGCCGTCCGGCACATACGAAAGCACCTTCCGCGAAGCACCGGCGGCGCTCAGCACCTCCAACGCCCTCGCCCTGGAGATCAGGTTGAAGATCTCCGCCGCGGGACCTTCGGCCAGCAGTCGCAGGTGCGGGTCGAATGGCAGCCAGTGAACTACGGCCCTCAAACCCATGACGTCTACCACGAAGCGTATGGGCTCCCCGAGGTTCGCCAGGGTGGGGTGCGAGAACACTCCTGTTCCCTCTGGGGTGAGGTCCTCAAGGCCCACCAGTCGCGGTCGCCGACGCGATGGGTGCCGCGATCGCGGCGGCTGCTGCGAGGCTCGGCCAGCGCCGCCAGCGCCGCCAGCGCCGCCAGCGCCGCCAGCGCCGCCACCGCCGGCACTGAGGTGCTACGACCAAGGCCCAATGGCGCGTGAACGTGGCTCGCCCGCAGGCTTGTCCTACGCCGCAGGAAGCGGCGGATAAGCCTTGGAGGCAGACATGAGCAACATGATCACGAAGAAGGGTTTCCGGGTCACGGCAGCCGGCATCGTCGCGCTCGCCGTGGTCGCGGCCGGTGCCACCAGCGCCGAGGCCAAGGGTCGTCAGGTCATCCGCTCCGGCGGCTGTGACAACTCCTCGGCCACCTGGAAGCTGAAGGCCCAGTCCGACGACGGCAGGATCGAGGTCGAGTTCGAGGTCGACTCGAACCGGGCGGGCCAGACCTGGGCGGTCCGGATGGGCGATGACGGCCACCGGTTCTTCACCGGCAACAGGACCACTGCCGGGGCCAGCGGCTCGTTCACTGTCACCCGCCGGATCGCCAACCGCGCCGGCACCGACACGATCCGTGCCCGCGCCACGCGGGGCGCCGCGACCTGCGCCGGAGTCGTCAACTTCTGACACCTCGCCACGCAAGTGCGCGAATCGACAATGTGAGGTACGACATGAAGCGCATTCAGGTCTACGCCCTGGGCATCCTGCTTGCGCTCGTGCCGGCGGTGTTCGGCCTGTGGGGCAACGCGTCGTTCTCGAAGGACGTACCGGTGCGGGTGCCCGACCAGGCCCGCACCACGGCCGCCGTGGCCAAGCAGGACCCGCGGGCGCTGGTGGCAGCGGACCGGGCCGGCCGGACGCCGGCCGAGCGTCACCACCGGCGCCACCACGGGCGCCACGGCGCGGACGACCCCGCAACGCATGATGTGGGCGACGACCACGGTGGCGACCACGGTGGCGACCACGGTGGCGACCGCGGTGGCTCGCGACATCCCGAGCCGGGTGACGACCACGGCGGCGTCGACAGCAACACCAGCAGCGGACACCCCTCCGGCGGGGCTGGCGACAACACCAGCCATCACACCGCAGGCGGCGACAGCCGGTCCGGCAAGGGTGGTGGCGGCGGCAAGGGGTCAGGCGGCCACGGAACCGACGACTGACCCTCGCACCCCGACGCCACAGGTCGCGGGTTCAAATCCCGCCCCCGCTACAACGTTAAACCGCAGTGACCTCGCCCGCCTCGACCATCGCCTCAAGCAACTTGACGATCGAGGCCGCGGTGACAAGAGAGCTCGACGCCGGCTAGGCAACTATTGCCTAAGCCGAGGCCGTCGAGGGTCAGGGCCTCTTTTCGGTAAATCGGGAAAGGGGCCCTGACTGTGTGTTGTCAGCAGGATGTCTGCTGACATTGCCTCGAGATCCCCTCCAGCGGACGTCGTCGCGTAGAACCGCGAAGGCTGGCGAAGGTCTGCGGGACGTCGATCGCGGTGACCTCTTTGCCATTGACCCAGAGGTCATCTGGGGAGACCATCACCGGCTCTCTGCGAGAGCGCTGGCTGGGCTGTGCACGCTGCCCTGTTCGCGGGCCAACAGCGGAGAAGGCAACATCGCGGTCAAGAAGCGGGCGACGACTCATGGTCCGACAGTCATACGCGGCGGTGTGACGCAGTGGGTCGGTCCATGGCTCACTTCGCGGGCTGGCTCATGTCTCGGCGTTGGGTCGGTACCTTCGGACTCGCTGTCACCGGAGGTGCAGGGTGTAGAACCGGGGCGCGGTCTTCCTCATCGGCTTGGGCATGCCGGCCACGTCGGCCGGTTCGGTGGCGATGAGGTCCCAGTCGGCGTACGTCTGCTCGATGTCCTCTTGGCTGATTCCGTCGGGGACGAACGGGAGCGTGTTCGGCTGGAACGCGAGCAGCAGCATCGTGGCGTCGGGGCGGGCGAGGCCGGTGACCTGACGGGAGACGGCCGAGCGTCGCGCACGGTCGAACACATGGAGGCAGCCGATGTCGAGGAAGAAGTCGAACGGCTCCAGGCCTAGCGAGGCCAGGTCGGTCACGTCCCCGCACACAAAGGCAGCACTGCCCCCACGCGCACTGGCCTTCTCGATGGCGAGCGGGACGAAGTCGACGCCGGTGGCGTCCCAACCGCGGCCGGCCAGGGCTTGGGTGTGTTTGCCGGTTCCGCAACCGATGTCGAGCGCGCGGCCGAGCGGCGCAGTGCGGTCGATCTCGATCTTGTCGAGCAGGGCGTCGAGCTGGTCCTGGCCCTCCTCAGCGGCGCGTTCCCACGGAGTGATGCCGAGGCGGTACGCGAGCTTCCAACCTAAGGCCATGACCGGGTCCCCTTATTCATTCTAGTGCTACCTGAACTAATTGTGTCTAGAGTGAACCTCGTGCCAGAGGCTGTCAAGGGCAAGCGGGGGTACCGCTCCGCCGTGCGCGAGGAACGTGCTCGGGCGAACCGGGTTGCGATCCTCACCGCGGCCTATCGCCGCTTTCTCGACGACGGGTACGCCGCCACCTCGATCGCCCGCATCGCAGAAGAGGCGAGCGTGAGTGAGGACCTGGTCTACAAGCTGTTCACCAACAAGCGCGGACTGCTCGTCGAGGTGCTCAACTTCGCGGTCACCGGCCAGGCCGACGCCCCGCGCGTGCTCGACCAGGAGGGCCCGCAGAAGGTCAAGGCAGAGCCGGAACAGCGCAAGAAGCTGGCCATGTTCGCCGCGGACATCGCCGGCCGGATAGCCCGGGCCCGTCCGGTCGATGATGTCATGCGCTCAGCGGCCGAGGTTGACGCCGAGATGGCCGCCAAGTACGCCTCGATGCACCGCACCCGCCTGCGGAACATCACTCAGTTCGTGAGCTGGCTGGCCGAAGCCGGCCCGCTGCGGCAGGGACTCACCGTCGAGCAGGCCGGCGCGACCGCCTGGTTGCTCTGCAGTCCGGCAACGCACAAGCAGGTCACCGAGCAGCTCGGCTGGGACCAGCCGACGTACTCCGCGTGGCTGCACGCCACGCTCACGGCCGTGCTCCTGCAGCCGCCAGCGGACTGAAAGCGCGCGAGGCCGGCCGTTCCGCCAGCCGGGAGCACGCGGACGACACGGCTCCTGTGGAGACGGACATACGCGGAAAGTTCGACGGCCCAGAGATGAGGCTCGGTGGCGCTCAGCCCACCCTTCGGTACTTACGGTGCATGGTCTGTCGCGTCACTCCAAGCAGGGTTCCGATCTCGGCCCAGCTGAGCCCCGTGTGCCGAGCTCTTCGCACGGCCACTTCCTCGCGCCGCGACAACTCCCGCTTCGCATCCGCTACAGCCGCGAGTTCCGCCACGACCCCGCCATCGTCGTCAGCCTCCTGTGGTGCCTTCATAGCGTCAGCATATGCTGACACAACAATTCACTCAAGAACCCGCATCGTGAATGCCGCGAAACGACGCTTGCAGAAGTGCCGGTTGACGTCGCCGCGGAGTGGTTCGGAACGGGATGTCGCATTTCACGTCGCGGGATCGTCGTACGGGTGACAGGAAGCGACCTTCATCCGGAGCGACGGAGAAGCAATGACCACAGCCCTGGTCCGTTCCACAAGCGCCGCCGACCGCGCCTTGGGTGCAACGTTTCGAGACGACCTGCTCTACCAGCTCTCCCGACGCGAACTGGAGGTGCTCGCGCAGGTGGGCCCAGGGTCGGTCGAACCGCGCCATCGGCGAGCATCTCGCGGTGGAGATCAAGACGGTCGAGACTCACGTCAGCCAGGTCTTCACGTAGCTTTGGGCTCACCAGGACCGATACGAGAACCGTTGCGTCCTCGCGGTCCTTAGGTTCTGCGCCGCGGAGCGGAGACGCGGTGCCACGGCCCAGCACCCGTGACCGTGGACTACATGCAGCAGTACGACCTGGGCACTTCGCAGCGAACTGACGCACTCACCAGAGAAACGCGTCTAGCCGTGCGGGGATGCCGACTCGCGTGACCGTGCTCGAGTGTCGCTTCGACGCGCCGCCGACTGCCCGATGCCGCAGACGATCGCCGGAACGAATATGAGACTGGCCCAGAAGACGAGGCCGCTGGACAAGTCGTTGGCCAGCTCGGCCCACGACCACTCGCCGAACCGCAGGTGCGAGTAGAGGGTCGTGCCGATCGACACGACAAGTCCGATCGTCACCCACGTCACGCACAGCCGTAATGGACTGCGGTGGAACCCATCCCAGAGCCCCCAGCCTGCCGCGGCGCAGACGAGTATGAACATGACGGTGAGGCCGGTGCCGAGGCCGTCGTCATTGGGTTCTGCCGCCGCGTACAGCGCGGCGACCGCCTCGGAGAGCACGAGGAGGGTGATCGACCGGACGGCCATGTCCAGGAGGACGCGCAGTAAAGTATTCATGCCTAAACGCTCCTGCCCTTCTGTACTAACGGCATCCGCGCGGCTACTCAGCTAGGCATCCTTTCGACTGAGTATGAGCACTCGGCCAGGGATCCACCCTTAGTGGCTACGGGCGACAGAACGGCGCCTCATAGTGGGCGCTCAGACGCGGCGGAATGACTGTGAGGATTCCTAACGATCGGGATCGGCGGCGGCGTGAGAAGTCGAAGACGTGCGGTGCAGTCGGTTGCGCGTTGCGCTGTTGCTCGTGATGGCCTCGATCTCTGGTCGCGCGTAGGTGGCGATGTCGGCGCTTGGCGGCAAACTCGGTGTATGACACGTGACCAGGCAGAGTCCGAGACTCCGGGTCGGATGGGCGGCTCACCCGAACGACCTGCGCGCTTCTTCGACAGTCCCGAGGAGTTTGGTGCCTGGCTGGCACTGCACCACGACACTGAGACGGTGCTGTGGATGGGCTTGAAGAAGAAGGGCGTGGCTGATCGCGGCCTGACCTGGGAGCAAGCGGTCGTCGAGGCGCTGTGCTGGGGATGGATCGACTCAGTCGCGCAACGCATCGACAACGAGTCCAGGCGGCAGCGCTGGACCCCTCGCAAGAAGACTTCCCACTGGAGCCGGGTCAATCTCAATCTTGTCGAGAAGCTGCGCGCCGAGGGGCGGATGCAGCCGAGCGGGTTGGCGATCTGGGAGCAGCGCACCCGCGAAGAGGCGCCCTACAGTCACGAGCGACCTTGGGCCGGACTGCCGGACTCGTACGCCGAGGAACTGGCTGCGTCGCCGGCGGCCACCGCCTTCTGGGAGGCTTCGACTGCGACCTACCGCAAGGTCTGCGCCGTCTGGGTCACCTCAGCCAAGCAGGACGTCACCCGCGCCCGCCGGATGGCACAGCTGATCGAGTGCAGCGCCGAGGGCGAGCTCGTGCCGAACCAACGCTACGGAGACGTTCCGCGGTGGTTGGCGCGGGCCGCGGCTGCCGCGGCAGAAGCACGATGACGTAGTCAGGGAACGCGGCGAGCGTGTCCGCGTGAAGCTGCCGCAGGTCTGCTTGCTTCGACTCCGGTTCACCCGACAGGTATGCCTCGACCTGCTACGACTGACGCCACCCACCTCATGATCCGCAGTATGCCGATCCGCAACGCTTGGGAGTCACAGATCGCGCAAGTCCTGAGGGATCTCACGCGACCGCACATCGGCAGGTGAGTGCGTCCGGCTCGCGGCGGAATGCCGCACCCCGTCGTGCGCGTACGACTTGCGCCGAATCCGACAACGCTCATGGGCTCGAAAGGCGTCATGCAGCGCCCAATCCAATCGACGTGCGGTCCTCGCCGCTTGCGCCGTGCCCACGCGCGCAGGTGTCGTCGAGCGCAGATGGTCTCGAGCGCGGCCCGCCGATGGGTGAGTCACACCACCGCTATTCGCGCAGCCAAGGGGCGCACCCGCGCCGATGAGCGTTCAATGGGTGTCAACTAGTTCTGACCCCACTCGACTCGAATCTCGTTGTCTGCCGTCGATGTGACCTGATGTTGATCCGTGCCGTCTGGAAGGGATGTGTAGATGTCCGCAGCGGAGCCGGTATCACCGGAATAGGCAATGTGCGAGCCATCAGGTGACCACACAGCTCCGAACAGGAATGTGCCGTCGTCGTGCGCGAACCGACTGATCACGCGTCCGGTGGCGCTCAACAGGACGATGTATCCATCCGAGGTGGTCAGGATCGTGTTTCCGTCGCGGGAGTAGCGGCCCGGGTCCTCGACAAGGATGTCCGCGAGGGGCTTCGGCTGGCCGCCGCCGGCGGTTGGCACCAGCATCAACGGTCCAGGGTCCTCTTCGGTGGTGCGCTTGAACAGGAATTGGGTGCCGTCGGGAGAGTAGTCGCCCGGCAAGTCGACCATCTTTGCGGGAGTCTTGGTCAGTCGCACCAGTGCGCCGCCATCGGAGGAGTTGACGGTGTAGATCCCGTTTCGCAACGGGTGGGTCTCGTCGAATCCTTCGCAGGCCAGGCGCTTGTCGTCCGGGGACCACACGGTGCACACCAGGTTGAGACTGGCGTCGGGAATCTTCAGCACCCGCTCGACGGTCCCGTCGGGTTTGATGATCGCGGTTCCGATCCGGTCGTCGGCCAGCACCGTCATCACGGCGATGTCGCTTCCGGACCATGACCATCGTCCGCCACCCTCGGGGCCGGGCATCGCGACCTCGATCTCGCCGAGCCCGTCCGCCTGGGAGATATGGGTGCTCAGGAACGTGTGGGTGTTCTCGTCAAAGCGCGAGAACAGCAGGGGCCAGCCAGGTTGGGGTCTCCGCTCACGGGGGAGGCGGTCGAGGCGCTGTCAGTAGTGGGGCTTTGGGGCGCGGACCCGTTGCTAGTCGGTGTATCGGTGGCGTCGGACGACGCGTCGTCCGAGTCGTCCTGGCTACATCCCGACTCGCCGAAGGCCACCCAAGCAGAGCGCCGTGCAGAAACGACGAAGTCGCACCAGTTCACCGCCTCCCGGGTTCAACCGCATGCGCGACCGGCGTCCGACCCTGGGAGGCGCACCCAGTCCTCATGCAGGGTCCCTGTCGCGGCGTTCCCCAGTCGGGGTTGTCGCCGTCGCCGTCGGAGATCTGGACGAGTCCTGACCCATCTGGGTTGACTAGGTAGATGCTCTCGCTTGATCCATCGCTTCTCACGAAAGCGATTTTGGTGCCGTTGGGGGACCAGTCCGGCGAGTAGCACCCGAACTGGCAGGTGTCCGCGATCGGGAGTTCTGTGGGCGCTCCGCCGTCCGCATTCACTGTCCAGATCCGCTTCGGGCCGCCTTCGGACGCGTGTGCGACGAACAGGATGTTGTTGCCGCTAGGTGACCAGCTGCCGGAGAAGCCGCTCTCGTCCAGGAGCATGTCCTTGGGTGCTATTGCTCGCAACCCAGATCCGTCGATGTTGATCACGAAGATGCCCACGGGGTGCTCGTTCTTGGAGCGGACGAACACGAGTCGCCTTCCATCCGGGGAAAAGTCGCCGGCGATGTCGCCGCCACCAGGGTTGGACGTGATCCTGGTCAAGCCGCCGCCGTCGGTCACGCGGATCGAGTAGATCCCGTTTCGGCGGGGATCATCGACCCCGTAGCTCTCACAGGCGAGGCGTTTCCCGTCTGGCGACCAGGCGGAGCCACAGAAGGTCTCCAAGCCGGGATCTGGCATGTTGAGTGTGCGCAGGGCGCCGGTCTTGAGGTTGACGAAGTGCGCAGACATTCCGTCGTCGCAGCAGAAGATGGAGATCTCGCTCCGATCGGGAGCCCAGTGCGGACCGTAGGCCGTGCGCGGAAACAGGCTCGTGGTGTCACTCCCGTCTGGATTCATCGTGTACACGAGACTTTGTCCGGAGCCGACATCGCCGCGGTTGAACACGATCCGGTTGGACGGAGCGGACGACGCTGACGTGGACTTGGTGGAAGTCGGCTCGCCGTTCGAGGAGGTGTCGTCGGCGCTGCACCCCGGTGAAAGGAGCAGGGCCAGGCAGAGCAAGCCACCAGGCACCAGCGTGCCGCCGTTCATCGGCTGCTCGTTGGGGTGATGTCGCCGGCCTTCTGTCCATGGCTGGCTGCCTTCCTGGGGTGCAGTCTTGTGCGGAGCCGTTCGACCTGGACCATGACGACCACCAGTGCGGCCGCCAGGAGGGGCTGGCCCAGCCAGTAGACGAGATTGTGTCCTTGGACAGCGTCCAAGCCGTCGACTCCGAAGAAGCCTGTCACGCCCGGATGTGCCAGGTACGCCGTCTGTGCCGCCAAGCAGGAGAACCACACCAACCAGAGCGCGGCCAATCGCCACGTCCGGGGCCCTGGGATGAGTCCGAGAACGATGGCGGCGGGAACTCCGAATATCAGTACCACGGCTATCACGCTCCTGGTCCCATTACTCTGCGTCGCAGAGTGAACTTACTCTACACTGCAGAGTGGAGGAGGTGGCAACCATGGATGCTGACCCTTGGGTAGCGGACCTGGCGCTTGCCGAGGTGGCGTCCGTACGGCGCCGCAATCGTGCGCGTGTCGGCATGCTGCGCTTCCCACTTCTTGCGCTGGCCGTCTTGCTAAGTTGCACCGCCGCGTGGACGCTAGCGGTCGGACGGGACAGTGTCGCGATGTTCTACGCCCCGGGACTGTTGCTGGTTGCTGGACTCTCCGGGCTCAACGCACGGAGAACTGCGCGCGCACGAGGGGTGCAGGTGAAGGTCTACCCCTGGATGGTCACGGCACTGATTCTGCTCGTCTTGTCCGCGTCCGTTTCGCGATGGGGATTCGCCCACGGCCTCACCCTGGTCGAAGAGATCGGGCCAGGACTTGTCTTCGCGACCGGCATCCTCGCCTTCGGGATCTGGGTGCGCAGCACCACACTCACTCTGGCTGGATCGGCCATGATCGCGACCAGCCTCCTGTCCGTGGTGATCACCACGGGGGACGCGGCTGTCGCGCTGCAGATGCTCGCGTTCGCCGTCATCCTCACCGCATCCGCCGCGGTGCACCGTTCCGGCCTGGAGGCATCCCAGTGACAGACCACCCCATCCATCGGCTCGACGACGACGTCCACCAGCGGGTTCGGCTCGGCATCCTGGCATGCCTGGCCGGCGTCACCCGGGCTGACTTCGCGTTCCTGAGGGCCGAGCTCGGGGTGACAGACGGCAACCTCGGCCGACACCTCGAGGTGCTCGAAACGGCAGGTCTCGTCTCGATGAGCAAGAGTTCCGGTCCAGGTCGTCAGCGGACCTGGGTCAAGATCAACCGGACCGGTCGCGAAGCCCTCCGTCGGGAGATCGAGGCGCTCCGACAGATCCTGACCTCGATCACACCTGACCCCGTCGACGACCAGACCAATCACGCGCCACAACGAACAGCGAACCGCAGCTGACCCACGTCGCCAGTCTTCGGTGTGCCGCGCCCACTCTCGGCGGACTGACTCCCTCCGCTCATGAGCTATGAGAGTGCTCTTGGGGTCGCGTCATAGTGGGCGTGGCGTGGTCCCCGTGGAGTGGTCCAGCTGATGTGAGAGTCCGAGAGCCCATGATTGGGCGAGGAGGATGATCACGATGAAGCGTCACCGGCATACCCCTGAGCAGGTCGTCCGCAAGCTCGCTGAGGGCGAGCGGATCCTGAACGGCGGCGGCGATCTGGCGGCGGTGTTGCGCACCCTGGAGATCTCCGAGGCGACCTGGAACAGGTGGCGATCACAGTACGGCGGAATGAAGGCCTCTGGGGCCAAGCGGCTCAAGGAGCTCGAGTCCGAGAACGCACGGTTGAAGAAGCTGGTCGCCAACCAGGCCCTCGACATCGACATGCTCAAGGAGCTGGCTGAGGGAAACTTCTGACCCCGGACCGTCGCCGCAGGGCCGCAGGCCATCTGCAGCAACGGTTCGGGGTTTCCCAACGACGAGCGTGCCGGGTCACCGCCACGCATCGCTCGACCTGTCGGCTTGGGCCACGACCCCGCGCCGATGAGGAGACCCGGCTACGCGCCGAGCTCCGACGGATCGCGAGGAAGCACCCACGGTGGGGATGGCGGATGGCCTACCGGCTGCTGCGCCGCGACACCACCAGCCCGTGGACGGGTGTGAACCACATGCGCATCCAACGGCTCTGGCGCGAGGAAGGCCTCCGTCGTCCGGTCCGGACCCGCAAGCGTCGTCGGACCCGCACCAAGGACTCCCAGCGGCTGCGTGCTGTCCACCCGAACCACGTGTGGGCGATCGACTTCCAGTTCGACTCCACCAGCGACGGCCGCCAGCTCAAGTCGCTGCACGTTGTCGACGAGCACACCCGCGAGGCCCTCGCGATGCGGGTGGGTTGCTGTTGCACCGCTGATGAGGTCGTCGAGACCATCGCCGCGCTGGTCGCTGTTCGTGGCGCGCCGGCGCATCCGCGGATGGACAACGGCCCGGAGATGATTGCCTGGGCGCTGCGTGACTACTGTCGTCTGGCCGGCGTCCGGACTACCTACATCGAACCCGGCTCGCCGTGGGAGAACCCCTTCGCGGAGTCCTTCAACAGCCGCGCCCGCGACGAACACTTCAACGTCGAGGAGTTCGCTACCCTGCACGAGGCCCAGATCCTCACCGAGGTCTGGCGAACCGAGTACAACACCTACCGGCCGCACTCCTCACTGGGAGACCTCACCCCCGCCGAGTATGCAGCCACCTGGACCAGCACAACCCAAGAAGCACTCTCATAGCGGATGCACCGCTTCATGGGGTCCCGCCAGGCGGACGCGTGTGTGGGGCGGGTGTTCAGGGTGCTGAGCGCTGCGGGGATCCGGTGCGAGGTCGCGGCCCCGTCCAAGCTGCAGCGCCCCTCGGGTGATCGGGTCGAGACCGACGCCAGGGACGCGGTCCGCCTGGCCAGGCTGCTGCACCTTGACCAGATCACGGCGGTCGCGATCCCGAGCGTCGACCAGGAGGCTTCCCGCGACCTGGTCCGAGCCCGCGAGGACTGCCGCGGTGATCTGATGCAGGCCCGGCACCGGGTCTCGAAGCTGTTGTTGCGGCACGGGATCGTCTACTACGAGGGCCACGCCTGGACGCGCAGGCACGACACCTGGATTCGACACGACGCCATCGCACAGCTGAGCGCCCGTGCGACTCGCCTGGCCTTCGATTCCGACAACGAGAACGTGCTGGCCGTGACGGCACGCCGGGATCGGCTCGATGTCGCGATCGGCGAGATCGCCGCCGCGTCTGAGTTCACCCCGCTCGTGCACCGCCTCGGCTGCCGGCGTGGGATCGGCTCCCTGATCGGGTTCGGATCGTGGCTCTAGAGGACCGCGCCGCGGGGCGCGACCTCCACGGCGGCAATACCCCGTGCGTACAGCACCAAGAGCCGCTCGCCGTGTCTGCAGCGCAGCACGCCGGAATCGTCCGCCAACGTGGAGACGATGTGGTCGATCACCGCCTCTTCGCCGCCGGCATCGCGGTCCTCGTAGACGACATCCATGCTGTCGCCACTGATGAGCCGGACACGAAGAACGATGCCTTCCATGTTTGCGCACACTAGACGCGCGTCGTGCCCACCGCCATGGTCTCCGTAGCGTTGGGCGGGGCGATCCCGAGAGTCGCCGAGAGTCGCGGCCGCGCCCCGGGGGATCTGTGGAGTCAGTCCTGGCCGTGGGCTAGTTCGGTCTGCACCCTGCTCCACCTGTCACGTCGGCGCGTCACCCGCTACGCAGCAGACGCAACGGATTCGGAGTAGGTTTGCAGTGGCGAGAGTGGCCGCGCCGACCGCCGAGGCGGAACGCAACGTTGGCTCTTCTCCAGTATGCGAAGCCGTCCCCGGGGTACGCCCTCCAGGGGCGGTTCTTGCGTCCCGGGAACTGCGTCCGGGCCGCGCTTCACCGACGACACCAGAACCGGCCCCGAGACCCAAAGCCTTGGGGTCTTGTCAGACCAACGAGACAGCGAGTACCAAGGAACCCCGCCGCGCACCCGACCCAGCCGAACTTCCGGGGACCGACATGCGTCGAAAGCTTCTCTTCCTTCTCTCCGCGCTCGCCCTGCTGCTCGTGCCGCTCGCACCGGCGCAGGCAATTGTCAACGGTGTGCCGGACGACAACGCCCACCCGTACGTCGGTGAGGTGCTGTTCTACGCGGGTCGGGCGGCAACGACATCTGGGTCAACTTCTCCGAGGCGCCGGACTTCAGCATCCTGCCGCCGAGCACCACCTTCGCGCCGGACAACAATGCCGGCCGCTACGAGGCATGGTCCGCTGCGCTGAACGCCTCGGACGAGTGGCATCGGGCCACGTCCTTCCCGCACCCGCAGTTCGACCCGAACGCCTTCTTCACCCACGACATGGGCGTGCTGCGGCTGGCCGAGCCGGTCAGCATGAGCCAGTACGGGCAGCTGCCCACCCCGGGGCTCATCGACACGCTGGCGCGCAACCACCGCGCGACCTACACCATCGTTGGCTACGGGCTCGAGAAGTCCACGCCGCACGCCTCCTTCGGCGGTGACACGCGACGCAAGGCCACCGTCAGCTTGGTGAACATCCAGGGTGTGTTCGGGACCGGCAAAGGCACCGCGGTCAAGTGGTCGGGCAACAACGGCAGGCCGCACACCGGCGGCCAGTGCTTCGGCGACTCCGGCGGACCGACCTTCCCCAACGCCGCCGGCATGGAACGGATCGTGCTGACGGTGACCTCCTTCGGCATCAACGGCAACTGTGCCGGCGGCGGCGATGGCTACCGCATCGACCAGCCCGACGACCTGGCGTTCCTGGCCAGCTTCGGCGTGACGCCGTAGCCATCGGCACACGTAACCGGTACGCCAACGGGACGGGCCGCCAAAGCGGCCGGTCCCGATGACGTTCACATCGCATCGTCAAAGCTCCTTGTGATCGTGCGCAGGCGCCGCGCACATGCGTCCGCCGATCCCACCGCGGGCCCTTCTCGGACGCCCGGGCCCGGCCTGCCGTCACAAAGGGAGCGGTTCGTGAGGCTCCGGGTGGTACTTCATGGGTCGTGGTGCGCCGAACCCTCTGGGGTAGCCCGCTTGATGGCCGGGGCGATCATCGTCGGAAGGGGTCGTGTCGGCGCTGCAAGGGACCTGGAGAATGCGGCGGTCGACGTCGACGCCGTTGGTCACGCTGTGTACGTTGCCCGACCGAAGCCAGCGCGTGCGTGGAGCGCGTATCGGTGTTCAACCACCCACGGCTGTGGTGTTTTCGTAATGGGAGGATCGCAGGCGCAGGCGCAGGCGCAGGCGCGGGGTCGAGGTTGGGAGTGAGTCTTATGCGGATCACCATCGATACACGTGAAGACAGTTACGAGGATGCCCTGGGCGTCCTGCGTCGTGCCTACGGGCGGCACCGCTTGGAACGCAAGGCGGAGGAGTCGTCCGCGGTACCCGAGGCGGTCGACATGAGCGCCGGCGAGGGAGCGGCGGAGGAATCGGGCAGCCGGTCTGCTTCGGGAGCCGGCCGGGGGGACGCGGGGTCGAGGAGGCGTTCGGGTAAGGCGACCAAGAAGTCGGCTGCCAGACGGACTCCGGCAAGCAAGGCAGCCGCCGAGTCACCCGTCTCGAAGTCAACGGTCAAGAGAGCCTCCGGCAAGAAGGCCGCTCGACGCACAGCTGGCGACGGCCGACCGGGGGCACCGGGTAAGCGGTCCGCACCGGGCGCCGGAGCCAACACGGCACCGCGTGGACAGTCCGAGGCCGTGCGTGCCTGGGCCCAGGAACAGGGGATGGAGGTAAGTACGAGGGGGCGGATGCCCGCCAAGGTGATTTCCGCCTACCTGGAGGCACACAACGATTGAGGTGGTCGACGCCTGCGGGCCCGCTGTCGATTCCAAGCATGGTGAGGGGAGGGGAGGTCATGCCGCCCCCAACCCCTCAGTCCAGGCAGAACTCGTTGCCCTCGATGTCGAGCATCGTTAGGCACGACTCGTTCTTCTCGTCGGCCAGTTGCAGCTGGAACCGGGTGGCGCCTAGCGCCTCGAGCCGGTCCCCCTCGGCGTTGAGCTTGGCGAGGCGTTCCTCGCCCACGAGTCCGGCGCCGGCGCGTACGTCGAGGTGCACGCGGTTCTTGACGACCTTGCCCTCGGGAACGCGCTGGAAGAACAACCGCGGGCCCACACCGGTTGGGTCGACGCACGCCGCCCAGGGCGAGTCGTCGAGGAGAGGTTCGTCGGGGTCGAGCTCCTCGACGTAGCCCAGCAGCTCGCACCAGAAGCGGGCGACGCGGACGGGCTGGACGCAGTCGAAGGTGACCTGGAAGGGCGTGACCGGCGGCATCGGGCCACCCTAGGGCGCCACGAGCGTGGCGTCATTTCAGGAGGCGGATGGCCGCAGCGCACGCTCTTTGCGGCAGTTCCGGATGTTTTCTGTCAGGCCTGCATCGTGCGCTCGGCGGCCCGTGTTTGCTAGGGGGCGATGGACGAATCCTGCGCAGGTGGCGAGTCGCTGATCGGCTTGCCGATCTCCCATCGGTGGCCGAACGGGTCGTCGATCCGACCAAGCCGCCATCCGTGCTCGTCGGCGAGGGGGCTGATCGGCGTCGCGCCCTCGGCGACGGCTCGCGCCGGCACCGATTCCGGGTCTTCGACGATCAACAGCATCCTGACCGTCGCTCCGCCGACACACATGGCCGAGCACGCAGCACGCCAGACGTAGCGAGCCGTCAAGCCGCTACCAGTCGAGGGATCCGCGATCAGGCGCCTTCCAGCTCTGCGACCAGCATGCGGATGTAGCCGGCGAACCCGCCGGGGGTTCGTCCCTGCGTACGGCCCGACGTCCGCACGGTCGGCCCCCCGACGGTCCAGGTGCAGCCGGAGTCGAGCGCGGCCCGGACGAACGCGACGTCCTCGTGCTCGGTCGATAGGCGGGAAACCTCCGGCTCGCGAGGAAGGTGGCAGCGGTGAAGCCGAGGTTGGCGCCATGGCACGTGCGAGCTGGCCGGATGGTTGGCCGGTGTCGGTGCCGCACCACTCACGCAGCACCGAGGGCGAGACGCTCGCATGGGTCGGGGTGCACCGAACCGATCCAGAGACCGACTCCCGTCGGTCGCCGACCGGAGCTGAGTCTCGAGCCAGTGCCGACGTGACCGTGGAGTCCGCGTCGGTCATCGCGATCCAGACCTGCGACGCGTCCGACGGTGCTGAGGCCGCCAGCACGTGTCGGACGCCGACGTCGCGAGCTCGACCGACGCATCGGGCATGGACGACAAGTGCGTCGACGCCGTACTGGTCGGCGACCTCGAGGGTCGCGTCGGTGCAGCTGTCGGCGACGACCGTCACGGTCGCCGCCACCCCGGTGCGGTCGCGAAAGTGGGCAGCGGCGTCGCGGACCGAGGCCAGGCACCGGCCGATCAGCTCGGCCTCGTTGTGCGCCGGGATGACGACGTGCACGAGAGCGGGACGTGTCGGAGATCGGACGCGTCATGCGTCGACATCCGGCCAGGCAGCTGTCGGCGCACAGGACGAGCGCCTCGAAGTCCGGTTCGGTGTAGCGGACCTGGACCGGTCGGAGGCCTGCCTTCTCGATCGCGGCGTGCACCTGCGCGCCGTCGAGCACCCATCCGACGACCGGGTGGCGCCAGTGGCACAGCAGGAGGACGCCGTCCGGGGTGAGCGATTCCCGGATCCGCTCGATCAGGCCGTCGAGGTCTCGCGGGCTCAGGAAGTAGCCGATCTCGGAGACCACGACCAGGTCGAACGGCCGTCCGGCCAGGCAGTCGGGCACTTCTGCGCAGGCGCATCTCGACCCGACCGCGCTTGGGAGCGGCGTCAGGCGTCAGCCGCTGTCGTGCCGACGTCGACCGCCGCAGGGCTGGAGTCGAGTGCCACGAGGACGTCGCAGCGGCGCGCGAGCTCGGCGGTCAGCGCGCCGACGGAGCACCCGACCTCCAGACCCGCGGGTGAACCGGTCGCGGGGAAGCATCGCGATGGTGAGTGCTCGCTTGCGCAGCTCGTACCGACGCTCGTCGACCCCCCACGGGTCGCGCTGCGGCGAGGTGCAGCCGGTCGAGGGCATCGTCCGCCGTCGGACTGCACGATGAAGCGCTCGTGGGCGCCGGTGAAGTGTCGGAGGAAGTGCGGCTGGAGCAGGGCCTCGTCGCCGGGTGCGTCGGACAACGGCTCGGTCTGGCTGCGGTGGTGGCCGAGTGCGTCGGCGCCGGCGGCGGGTCGCATCGTCGGTCAGGCTCAGTCGCCGCAGGTCGCTCCACGGTGCCTCGTTCGGGCTGCGCCCAGTGCCACCACCAGATCGGGTACTCCCACAGCGTCGCACCGGTGCGGTGCGCAGCCGTCGCCGCCGCGCGACCGGCCGCGTCGTGGTCGGGGTGCCCGTCGTGGCGCCACGGGGCGACGACGAGGGTCCGGCGGCCGTCCCCGAGCATGCGGACAAGGAGGTCGACCAGCGTCTGTTCGTGCTCGTCGACATGCCCGTCCTGGATGTTGAGCAGGGTGAGGCCGGCACCGGGCGCCAGCTCGCGCAGCGCCGCCCGCACCTCGTCCTTGCGGCGCATCGCGAGGACCTCGGGCCGGTGGGTGGGCGAGCTCGGGTGGCTGTGCTCGCCGGCTGTGCAGACGACCAGGTGCACGTCGAGGCCAGCCGCGGCAGCGGTCGCCATCAGGCCGCCGGCGCCCAGGGTCTCGTCGTCGGGGTGCGCGGCCACGACCACGACGCGATCGAAGCCGTCGAGCTCGAGCCGGGAGGACGTGCTCCCACTCCGGTCGCTCCGCCCACGCGTCTCGGCCGTGGTTCCCGGTCCGTCGTGGGTGAACGGCCTCACCACGGCTGGCTCCCGCAGGGCGGCGACCGTCGCCCTGCCCAGCGCGGCGGCGTCACGTTCCGCGTGGTGCTGGCGCACGTAGACGCGCAGGTCGGAGATCCGGGTGGCGTGCTCGGCCTCGACGGTCAGTGGCCCGGGTCCGAGGGCGTGGTCGGCGACGCGGATGGTCGTCTCGACCGCGTCGGCCACGACCTGACGGACCCGCAGCGCAAGGAGCGCGCCCCGCTCGTCCGCTGGCACGGCCCTGGTCGATCTCGTCGGCGGACTCCAGCAGCACGGACCGGGCACCGTGGAGCGTCGCGTCGACCGTGCCGAGGTGTGCCCAGCCGATCTGGTCCAGCTCTCGCTCGGCTGGCCTGTCGACGCAGCCGCCGGGCGATGCCGACGGCGCCGCCGTACCAGATCGCGGCGACGCCGATGCCGCCCCAGGCGAAGCCGTCGCGCTCGCAGGTACCAGCCCGGAGCGCCGACGGAGGGTGGCGTCGGCCGACCGGTACGACGTCGGGCGTGCTGCGGACGCCGCGCAGCCCGTGGGAGACCCAGGCGCGTGGCTGGACGGTCACCGCCGGACTGACGAAGCGAGACGGCGAACAGGCCGCGCTGGTGCTCGTCGATCCAGGCCGTGACCAGGGCATGGTCGACGACCTCGGCGAGCGAGCACCAGGGCTTGGTGCCGTCCAGCTGCCAGGCGTTCGACGCACCGGGCGTCGCGACCGTGGATCCAGGTGTGCGCACAGTCGCGCCCCGGCACCCTCGGCGGCGTACACCCCCCACGTGGAGCCGGCGAGAGCGGCGATCGGTGAGGTCGGGGTGGCCGGCCTCGGACAGGATCGCGAGCGCGTCGAGGTGCGGCTCCGCGACACGAGCCACGGTCAGGTCGACCGCTCCGAGGGTGGCCAGAGTAGACCAGCGTTCGCGGGTCCGACCGACACCCGGGATCGGGACCACGGCCCCGAGGTCGCGCGCCAAGGCCAGTGCCTGGTCGAGGTCGCCCGCGGCTGCTCCAGCCCGCGCTGCGAGGTGGGCGAGCGAGTCGCGACTCCTCGGTCCCGGCTCGGGTGTTAGCAGCACGGCGGGGAAGTCGGGTGCTTCGACATCGGGGTCAGCCATGCCAACCACTACCCGTTGAGTACTCGTTGGATCCAGTAGGGCTCCACAGTTCGCCGCCCATCTCGTCCGTCCCCTTGCCCCGGTCTGCTTCTCGCCGCCGCGGCGCAGGTCAGTGTCCGGGCCATTCCCCGGCCCCGAAACCAACCAGAATCCCCAACTTCGCCATGTCTTCCTCCCGGTCCAATGGCATATCGACGCCACACGCCGATCGCCGCCCTCCGATGTCAACGCGTGGTCGTGCGGTGCCCGACACTCTCCGCTTCCGTCGCTGTCGAGCGGGACACCCGTCGGGGTGGGCCTCACTCTCCAAGGCCGGGGTACCGCCGAGATTCACGCCGGAGGCAGCATGGATACGAGCACGCCCGCCAAGGCCGTCAGGAAGGCCGTCAAGTCCACCGTCGAAGGAGCGGCTCTGTTGCATTGTCGGATCGCAGTGCATGCGGAAGTGGGATCCAGCTCCTCGAGGTCCCTCTACGACGACCGTTGGCGGAGGTACCAGCGCACGGCCAACAAGATCACCTCAGCAGGGAAACGGAAACCAGCCGACGCCGAGGGCATCCTCACGGGCGGTCCCGGATGGGGAGTGCGCGTCATCGAGCGACGCTCACCGCCAGGGTGGGATCCGTCAACGCAACAGAGCCGTGAGGACAGCTCTTTCGTTGAGTGAGTCGTCCACACAGAGTGCTACTTGGTAGCGACCACCCGCACTCCGTGTGGGAGACGCGTGTCGTCGCCGACTGCATCGTCCAGCCACGCCCCGATCACGCCGGCCAGCCCCATGGGGTGACTGAAGTTCACCGCATGGGCCGCCTCGTCCACGATCGCGACCGTCAGGTGCTGTGGAGCGAGCCGGGCAACTTCGCGTATGCGGTCGGGTGACGGCATGAGTGGGTCGCGGCCCCCCAGGACGGCAAGGGTTGGGACGGGGGTGCGCAGCAGGCGCTCCAGCGACGGGAAGCGTGTCAGCTCGCGGAAGAGGCGCAGGCCGTTCAGTGGCCCGAACTTCACATAGTCCGGTAGTGCGACGGGGAACATCGTCGTACTCTCCCGAAGTACGTCCCGCGCCAGCTGGCCCAGGGCGCGGCTCATGGGCTGGTTGTGCACGCCTCCAGCTGGGGAGACCAGGACGAGGCGGTGGATCCGCTCGGGCGCCTCGTGAGCCACCTCCAAGCTGATTGCACAGCCCATCGAGTTCCCGACCAGGACGGCCTTGTCGATGTCGAGGCGGTCGAGGATCGCCAGCGTCGTCTCGGCCAGGGCGGGGATGTCCAGGACGCGTTCGCGGCGCTCGCTGCGCCCGTAACCGGGCAGGTCCGGAACCACGTTGACCCCACGAGTGGCAAGGACGCGAGCGGTTGGCATCAGGTATGCCCCGGAGATGGCGAACCCGTGGATGTGGAGGAGAGGGACATCGACCTCGTGGGTGCTGCGCCGGCAGTAGACCGACGTTCCGCCCACCTGCAGCCTCTCGGTCACCCAGCCGTCGCCTAGTTCTCCACGACCTGGCATGGGCTGAGCGTAGTGGCCGCTCCCGGTCGGTCCCGCGGAAGTCGCGGGGATCCGAGACGCTGAGAGCTCGACGACGTACCTGCTTTCGGAGCCAACACAGGAGTCCGGGAGGCGGCGGTGCCACTCCTCCAGCGCCACGCGAAGCTCGCGTCAGCCAAGGGCTCGTGTTGTCGCCGGCGTACGCGATGTTGCGGCCGACGTGCCTGGCTCAGCGCCCGGAACACCAGGTCGCCATCGAGGGGGGCGTCCAGACCACACCAGGCGAAGCGGCGCTACTGGGCGTCAGGGTCGAGCCGCCCGGGCCTCGGCGCAGACGTCGTCAGCGTCGCGCTCGGTGGACAGCATCAGCACATCGGAGTAGCGGCAACCGATGAGTGCGATGTCTGAGCCTCTCACTCACGGGCTTCGGTAGCCTGCGAACCACCTTGTGAGAAAGAGGATGGTGCGCATGGGGGTCGAGCCCGCCGATGACTGGCGCCGGGGTGTTGTCGTAGATGACACCTCCTCCGACTTCGCCTCCGACCTTCGAGCTGGCTCCGGACGCGGTCTCGGGCACCCCGCTCTGGCCGGTCCAGGAGATCCTCGACGGCGCCTTCTTCGTGATCGGCACGGCGCTGGTGATGTGGCTGGGATGGATCGTCGTCACGGTCGGCTTCGACGGCTGGTTCGCGATCGGCTCTGTCTTTCTCTTTTGGGTGTTGCTGGCCTACGTGGGGCTGCCTCGCCTGCAGGAAGTGCTCTCGAAGGTCTACGTGCCTGACTACTTCATCGGGCGAGCGCTCACCGAGGTTGGCGTGCTCGGTGACCCGATCAACCTGGCCCTGGACGGCGGCGAGGCGCACATCCATGCCGCCATGACCCGAGCCGGATGGGTCCGTGCCGAGGAGCTCACGATCCGCTCCTCCTGGGGGATCGTGCTCTCGTCGGTGCTTCGCCGCCCCTACCCTGAGGCTCCGGTCTCCTCATTGTTCCTCTTCGGGCAGCGGCAGGCTTTCGCCTATCAGCAGGAGGTGGACGGCAACGCCTCCCAACGTCACCACGTACGTTTCTGGCCGGTCCCTGAGGGCTGGAGGCTTCCCGGGGGGTTCCAGGTGGGGTGGCTGGCCGCTGCGACGTATGACAAGGCAGTGGGCATTTCCCTGTTCACCCTCCAGGTGACGCACCGCGTGGACGCCGACATCGACATCGAGCGCGACTACGTCATCAACACGGTCCGGTACGTCGAGCCGGAAGTTTCCCTGCGCGTCATCAAGGAGTACTCCAGCGCCTTCACCACCCGTAACGGCGGAGGCGACGTCGTGCGCACTGACGGAAGCCTGCCGATCCTGGACCTGACCAGCCTCCAGGTGCAGGAGCCGGACCAGGTGGAACCCGCGACCGATGCGTTGTCGCGTGCGGTGTCCCACCGGGTGCCGCCACCGGGCCTCCTCGCCGCCGGGGCGATGAGCATCGCCAAGGCCGCGATAACACTGACCGCTGTCCTTGTTGCGATCTTCCGGGGGGAGAGCGCCCCGGCTCACACGTCGACCATGGAGCTGACGGTGATGGCCGGCGGTGCGCTGTGCCTCATTGGCCTGTGGGTGTTCATGCTCGCTCACCATGCCTGGGCCCGGATCACCCTCATGGTCGCGTGCACCGTGGAGGCGGTCACGCAGCTGCTCGACCTCAGTGCCGTCGCCGAGATCAAGTTCCTCGTGTTGATGAACGCAGCAATCACCGTCCTCATCCTGATCGCGGTGAGCTCCAACGAGGCCCGGCGCTGGGTGAGACTCGGCCGGCGAGGCTGAGTTCGATCCGGCGTGCAACCACAGGAAGGGGTCCGGCCTCGGCACGGCGATCGCTGGTGGCCCTGTCCATGCGCTTCATCCGCGTGCGCGGCCATCCGCTACATCGAATCGAGGGCCTTGCCCATCCCGGCACTCTGCGCGCGGAAAGCGGATGGACCGTGGCCCGCGCCCGGATGACCAACAGGCTCCTGGTCCGGCTGTCCAAGCGGGCGATCACCACACGAACGCCGGGGGGCAACCCCGGCGAGCGGGGCGATGTTGTGGCAAGCCTGCGTGAGTGAGTCGACCCCGACCCCGGACGCCGACCAGGGCCAGAGGCAGGTGGATGGGCTGTGTTGCGGTGTTCGATCCCAGGCGATGCCCAGGTGATGCCCAGGTGATGCCCAGGCGGGGCTTGGGCCCCTGCGCTGGTCAGATGGCGGGTCTGGGTTCGTCGACTGCGGTGGCCAGGGGTCCTGGTAGGACAACCCGTACCGGAGGTACCAGCGAACCGCCAGCAAGATCACCTCGGGCGGGAATCGAATGCCGGTGAACCCCGAGGGGATCCTCACAGGTGGTCTGGAACGGGGAGTGCGCTTCATCGAGCCACCTTCACCGGCACCGTGCGATGGGTCAATGCAACAGAGCCGCTGCGAGAACACCCCCATCGGCTGAGGTGCTACGACCAAGGCCCAATGGCGCGTGAACGTGGCTCGCACCCAGGCTTGTCCTACGCCGCAGGAAGCGGCGGATAAGCCTTGGAGGCAGACATGAGCAACATGATCACGAAGAAGGGTTTCCGGGTCACGGCAGCCGGCATCGTCGCGCTCGCCGTGGTCGCGGCCGGTGCCACCAGCGCCGAGGCCAAGGGTCGTCAGGTCATCCGCTCCGGCGGCTGTGACAACTCCTCGGCCACCTGGAAGCTGAAGGCCCAGTCCGACGACGGCAGGATCGAGGTCGAGTTCGAGGTCGACTCGAACCGGGCGGGCCAGACCTGGGCGGTCCGGATGGGCGATGACGGCCACCGGTTCTTCACCGGCAACAGGACCACTGCCGGGGCCAGCGGCTCGTTCACCGTCACCCGCCGGATCGCCAACCGCGCCGGCACCGACACGATCCGTGCCCGCGCCACGCGGGGCGCCGCGACCTGCGCCGGAGTCGTCAACTTCTGACACCTCGCCACGCAAGTGCGCGCATCGACAATGTGAGGTACGACATGAAGCGCATTCAGGTCTACGCCGTGGGCATCCTGCTTGCGCTCGTGCCGGCGGTGTTCGGCCTGTGGGGCAACGCGTCGTTCTCGAAGGACGTACCGGTGCGGGTGCCCGACCAGGCCCGCACTGCGGCCGCCGTGGCCAAGCAGGACCCGCGGGCGCTGGTGGCAGCGGACCGGGCCGGCCGGACGCCGGCCGAGCGTCACCACCGGCGCCACCACGGGCGCCACGGCGCGGACGACCCCGCAACGCATGATGTGGGCGACGACCACGGTGGCGACCACGGTGGCGACCACGGTGGCGACCGCGGTGGCTCGCGACATCCCGAGCCGGGTGACGACCACGGCGGCGTCGACAGCAACACCAGCAGCGGACACCCCTCCGGCGGGGCTGGCGACAACACCAGCCATCACACCGCAGGCGGCGACAGCGGGTCCGGCAAGGGTGGCGGCGGCGGCAAGGGGTCAGGCGGCCACGGAACCGACGACTGACCCTCGCACCCCCCACGGAGGCACCAGTTGGGGAACCCGTCGCCGCGCGGAGACCGGCTGGGTGTGAGGACGCAGGGCGGCGCCCGATGTGTCAGGGCTGCGTGTTGGGCTCCGATGGCACTGTTGCATTGAGCGGTCCCACCACGACTGCGCCCGAAGATCTCCTGTGCCCTGCCACGTCTGGCAGGCACGCGGTGCAGGTCGGTCCTTCCGGATGCCTGCGGTTACTCCGAGGGTGCTCTCTTGCTCCGATCAACCGAAGAATTTGCGGTGCGCGGGGAATGACATCGCTCAATGCAACAGTCCCCGTCGACCTGGTCGAGTCTGAGGTCGCGACAGACGGACAGGCTGTGACCGGTCTGCTGATCTGCGACGTGACCACGGTGGAGCTTCCGCGACGCATCCTGGACGCCGGGTTCGATTACCTCACGTTGTCCGCAATTGGCTACCGCGATCACCTGTACCGGCGGGACGGACTCAACCGTCTAGTCGAGCGGGCGAGCCCGACATCTCCGCTGGCGTGACCATGGTCGAGGGTCCGCGGCAAAGGCCACCAAGTAAACGATGATGCGCACGGAGTTTGAAATGTCGGATAACAACTACGTCGATCCCGTGTCGGGGTATGCGGTGAACATGCCTCTTGGGCCGCAGGACTATCCCGGCTGGCAGGAGGACAGGCCTGATGTCATCGAGCAGATCACCGGGATCAGGCGGCTCAACGAGATCGTGGTGCCAGATGACGAGTTCTCCCCGAAGTTCGAACTTGTACCTGCTCCGCCTCCGAAGAACTGTCGCAAGGCTCCTCCACCGAAGCGGGCACGTTCGTAATGGAAGTGAAGAAGCTGGTCTTCACGCCCTGAGGTTGGGCGGGGCGGATGACACCCACGGCAGCCGACTCAACGGCCGTGCACTCCCAGCAGGAGGCGTGCTACAGACGTTGAGGTGGGCCAGGACCGGTCGGTGGTCTGACGGTGGCGTGGTGCGGGGTGTGGTCTGCGGCTGGGTGCCGATGGAGGCGATGTCGAGCGAGACCGTGGCGGCGTCCTGCAGCGCGCCGATCAGGGCGTGCGAGACCAGGATGTGGTCGATGAGCTCGTGGCGGCCCTGGTTGATCCGGGAGTAGTCGTTGGGCGGTTGCATCGCGTAGCCGGTGTCCCACAGCCGCTGACGATCGCCCTGGTCGGGCTGGCTGTAGCCGCCGGTGCCGATCTGCGAGCCGGGTGGCCCGAACAGCAGCTGGGTGGTGGCGGCCTCGGGGGTGTCGTTGAGGTCGCCGCAGACCAGCACCGGGCGGTCGGCCCAGTCGCCGGCCAGGGCGGTGGTGGCCCAGTCCCGGACAGCGGCGGCCTCGGCGGCCCGACGGTCCAGGGCATAGACGGCGTAGCGGGCCCGCTCGGTCTCGTCGGTGGTGTCGAACCGGCCGCCGGGGAAGCGACAGCAGCTTGGACTTCAGGTGGCAGGTCAGCACCCGCACCTTGGTCCCGCTGGTGGTGGTGTACGTGACCGCGAGCGCGCCGCGACCGAGCTGGGTGATCGTGGTGCCGTCGTCGGCGACCTTGACCGGCGACAACGCGGTGGGGAGGTCCACGACCTCCTCGACCTCGGTCAGATCACCGGTGGCTCAGCCAGCCCACCCGGATCGCGTGGGAGGGCTCGAAGTGGGTCGACAGCACTCCCGTCCAACCAGCGCCCAGCGCTGAACGCAGGGTCTCGAACGACTCAGGGTCACCGACCTCCTGGAGCGCCACCAGGTCCGGTGCCGCCGCGGTGATCACCGTGGCCAGCTCGGCCACCTTCTCCTGGTAGGCCTTCTGGTCGCCCGTGGCCGGCGTGAAGAAGTTCTCCACGTTCCAGCTCATCACCGTCAACATCACAACCCACCTCTCTCCTGCTGCTGTCGACCAATGAGAGAGTCTGCTCTCCAAGTCGGGCTCGGGGAACAGGAGTACGTCCCGGGGGCAAGTCGAGGGTGAGCCTGGCTGGTTCGATCGCATAGGTGATGCGAACACTTGTCGAGCCGAGCCGCCCGCGGACCAGCAGTCGAGCCCATGGTCTCGGCCAGCGAGAACGCAGGTAGACGTTGTTCCGCGCTGGCATCGTGGAGCGCGTAGCCATGCGGCACAACTCCAGCTGCCTCAGCGTGGCGTGCGCGCTGGTCGAGCTCAAGCGCTGGTCGAGCTCAAGCAGATCCCGGAGCAGCCACCGCCGACCGCCGTGTTCCACGCAGGGGAGTCGGTCTCGGCGACAGCGCTTGTTGATGGCCACCTGCGAGACACCGAAAAGCGCGGCCGCCTCCCGTGCCGTCAGCCATTCATGCTCGGTGTCAGGCGGACAGGCCATGCGAGGGCGTGCTGCCTCGCGAGCCGCCCGGAGTTCCGCCTGCCGTGCCGTGCCTCGGGTCCAGGTCCCCACGCGAGACCATCCGGTAGACCAACCCTTCGCCGTTCGACCTGGCGTTCGCAGGCTAGGACTCGAGATCGTCAAGCTTGCGACGCAGACGGCGGCGCTTGCGTTGCAGACGTTCGTTGTCGGCCACGAGCCGGGTGAACTCCACCAGCAGGTCCGCGCAGGCGCGTGCGGCGATGGGTCAGCTCCGCAGAATGGTCGACCTGGTCGGGGTGGGCGAGGTCGCCCGCGGGCGGGCGGGGGAGCAGGTCGTCCAGGTCGCCGTGGACGGTGTACCCGGCGGCATCGATCTCCTTGATCCACCGCTCTCCCGCGTGAGTCATCTCCGGGTAGAGGTCGGCAGGGAGCGTCGGACGCGGCGACGGGTCGACGGCAAGCACCTGCTGTGCGAACAACTCCTTGACCACCTGGCTGTACGACGGCTGGGCGATGCGCCCATCAAGCGCACGGTTGACCCGACGCAGCAGGTCGACCTCGTAACGGCCGAGAGAGCGGTTGAGTCCCTCGTCGCGGTGCCCGAAGTGACGGGTGTCGATCCGGACAGCGTCGGCGAAGCGCTGCCAGAGCACACCGGGGGAGGCGCCGACCGGGGGGCAGGTGACGATGTGGAGCCGCTCAGGTGGGACGCTGCCGGACCACCGCTGCAGGACCCCGATCAGGTCCTGGCTGGCCCGGAAGCGCTGGGCGTGCGCGCCGTCCGCGTCGCTCGCCAGCACCTTCGAGGTGAACGTGGTGAACGAGAGCCTCCGTCCATGCTTGACGCTCTCTTGCCACTCGGCGACGGCCTGCCGCGCGAGATCGCGCGTGGTGACCACGACGTGGACCTCGGAGTCGGCAAGGCGATCCAGCGCTGACTCGACGCGCTCGATCGGTGCCGCAGCGAACAGCTCATGGCTGATCAAGGTGTCGCCGTCGAACGCGCGAGTCCGTTGGCAGAGCCGCTCCCAGGCGCCTCGGGTCTCGGAGGCCCTGCGGCCCCAGCCGTCGTAGGTGCCGCGGACGTCGAGTGCGGCCAGGAACATCCCGTCCTGGACGGAGGGATAGAGGAGGCCGGCCTTCTCCAGCGCCGTGCGGTTGTCCTCCAGCGACGCCTGCAGGAACATCGTCCCGGTCTTCGGCAGACCGATGTGCACGAAGACCCGGCGCGGGGAGTCGCGAAGCGTTGTGACCGTCGATCGCTTCCTCCCGCGCTTGGGGGTCATCTCGGGCTGCTGACCACCGCCACGTCGAGCTGCTCCTTGGGTGGCGAGATCGGCCTGGTGCGCCGTGGCCACGTCGCGCGCCGAGACACGGCCCTCGAGCGTGTGTGCGTCCCTGAGCAGTGCCATGTTGGTTCCTCCTGGTTGCTCGGCCCGGCGCGGTTCGTCAGGCTTGCGGCATTGATGGCACCAAGCCGGCGTTTGACGAAGGGTGTGACGACCCGAGACCGGCCCACCGGCTCGCCGTCGGGTTCTTCGTCATGGCAGCACCTTCAGTCGCCGGCCTGTTCGCCCACGGAGCTGCCTGTGGTGAGAGGCGAGATCAACTGCTTGACTTCCCCGATGACACTCGTCGAACTCGTGCACACCAATGCGCTCGCCCAGACCAGCCCGTACGCGTACGCGGCAATCACGCCGCCGGGGCGGCTGGTGTTCACCGCCGGTGCCTGTCCTCTCGACGCCGAGGGAGCCGTGGTCTCACCCGGCGATGTCGCTGCCCAAGCCACACAGGTGATGGCAAACCTCGCGGTGGCCCTGGACGCCGCAGGCGTTGGGCTGACCGATGTTGCGAAGACGACCGTCTTCGTCGCGTCGACCCAGCGTGACGACCTGGTCACTGCCTGGCGGGTTATCCGTGCTGCCTTCGGCGGCCACGACGTGCCCAGCACATTGCTAGGTGTGGTGGTCCTGGGATACCCCGAGCAGTTGGTCGAAGTCGAAGCGATAGCAGTCGCCGCCGCATCGTCAGGGGCAGCCGTAACCCGAAGAGCGCCTTAACCGGCGTCCGGAAACCAGAATCACTATCGCTGCGTTGGTGGCGGCCTAGTCGGTCGTACCAAGGATGAGGGTTCCTGCGCGACGGAGATGAGTCAGAACGGGATGCTCGGGCGGCGCATCGGTGATGATCCCAGTGACACTGGCTAGTGGCAGCACGCTGAAAGGTGACGCAGCGCCGATCTTCTCGCTGCTCGCCAACACGTAGGTGTCGGCCGCTCTGCCAGCGAGGGTGCGCTTCATGGCTGCCTCGTCCGGGTCGCCGGTGGTCAGACCCGCCTCGGGGTGCACTCCCGTCACGCCAAGGAGGAACAAGTCGGCCTGGATCAGTTGCGCCGCTTCGCTGGCGGCTGCGCCGCAGGTCACCGCGGAGTGCTTGAAAAGCTTGCCGCCGAGGACGTACACCTCGACCGTCGGGTGGTCGACGAGCGCAGCGGCGATGGTCGGGCTGTGCGTGACAACGGTGAGCGTCAGGTCAGCAGGGAGGGCGCGGGCCACGGCCAAGGTCGTCGTGCCGCCATCGAGCAGCACCGTGGTGCCTGGCTGGATGAGACGCGCGGCGGCGGCTGCCACCCGCTGCTTGCTCTCAACGGCAACGACACTGCGGGCGGCGTAGTCGACGACGGCCGGTGAGACCGGCAGGGCGCCGCCGTACACGCGCTGGCACAACCCGGCCGCGGCGAGCTCGCGCAGATCCCTGCGAACGCTGTCCTCGGTCACCCCAAGCTCAGCGGCCATGTCTTTGGCGACCAGTCGCCCGTCGCGTTGTAGGCGATTCACCAGTAGGTCCCGGCGCTGTGCTGCGAGCACTCCACACTCCTCCATGTTCTTGCGCATTAATACGTGTTGTGCCTAGTGTAGCGGCATGACCGCCCCACTGCTCATCCTGATCGCCGGCCCCTATCGATCAGGCACCGCTGACGACGAGAATCTGATGGCGGCCAACCTCGCCCGGTTGGAACAAGCCGCGTGGCCGGTCTTCCTGGCCGGGCACGTGCCGATGATCGGTGAGTGGGTGGCGTTGCCGGTCCTGCGCTCGGTGGGTGTCATGGCCGTCACCGACCAGCTGGCCGAGCAGGTGATGTACCCGACCGCGCGGCGACTGCTGGCACACTGCGACGCGGTGCTCCGACTCCCGGGTGCCTCTACGGGTGCAGACCAGGATGTCGCGATCGCCCGCGAACGCGGTCTGCCGGTGTGGCACCGCATCGAGGATGTCCCGGGGTACGAGCCACATCGCGATCTCGGCCTCGCTGGTCAGGGTCCGGCATGAGGGCTGCTGCGGCTTGCGGCCGCCGAGTCCACCTGCTCGGCCGGCCAAGTATCGAAGGGCCGTACCCGGGCTACCGGATGCGTAGCCGCAAGAGCTGGGCACTGCTTGCCTACCTGCTGCTGTGCGAGCGGCCGGCCACCCGCCGGGAGCTGGCGTCGCTGTTGTTCGAGAAGACCGACGACCCGCTCCGTGCACTGCGCTGGGGCTTGTCGGAAGTGCGCCGTGCACTCGGCGATGACATCACTATCGCGGATGATCCGGTCAGACTCCAACTCAGCCCTGGCGTCGTCGTCGACGCTTCAGTGGTGCTCGCGGGCCCGAGCGAAGACGCGTTCCGCGTGCGGGCATTGGGCTCCGAGCTGCTCGAGGGATTCACTTTGCGGGGAGCGTTCGACTTCGATTCATGGCTGTTGAGCGCCCAACGAAGAGTGGCGGTAGCCACAGCCGTGGTCTTGCGGGAGGCTGCCCTCGCTGCTGTCAGCCAGGGTGCCTATGAGACTGCCATCGGACATGCGGTGCGACTCAGCGCCCTGTCGCGGCTCGATGAGGACAGCCACGCGCTGCTCGTCGGGCTCTATCGACTCGTGGGAGACGACCTCGCCGCTCAACGCCAGTACGTCACCAGCGCAAGGATCCTGCATGCCGAGCTTGGAGTCGCGCCCGGTCGCGCGCTGCGTGACGCGCTCTGCCAACCACGGCTCCAGCTGCCGGTCACGACGTACGTGCACGACAGTCGTCCACTCATGCTGATGGGAATCGCCCAATCGCACCACGGCGCCCGCGCGGTCGCTTGCGCATGACCTCAAGCGGGCGGCCGGCACCCGACGCAACTACGTCGCTCTACGTCGGGTGATGGATGAGATGGGGCTGGGATGGGTGCACGAGCATGAGAGTCGCTCTGGTCACCGGAAGTTCGCGTGGATTGGGCCGAATCATCGCGTGGCGTCTCGCTTCTGATGGCCTCCTGTGGTGGTCGATTCCGGGCCGGCGTCCGTCGAGAGCGTGCCGGGCGAGGGTTGGCCCTCATCGCCTGAGTGCTCGCCGTTACCGGATCTCGGCATTGTGCACGTGATCCGGACTGCGGCAGCCATTCGAACCGGGTGGCCGCAGCGCACGCTATCTGCGGCTCCGTGCGTGTGGGTCGAGCCCTCTGCTGGTCCGGGCCTAGGGTTGCCCAGGTGGTGTCCCCCCTCGCGGTGATTGCTCCGAGAGTCTGTGAGGCAATCGTTGATGCCTTCGGCTCGGAGTTCTCTGGCACCGACCCGGTGCTGCGACCCAGCCAGTTCGCAGATGTGCAGGCCAACGCGGCGTTGGCCTTGGCCAGGCGGATTGGGCTGCCGCCGCGTGAGGTTGCCGGGCGGATCCTCGAACATCTCGATCTGGACGACCTGTGTTCGCATGTCGGGGTCAGTGGTCCGGGCTTTCTGAACCTGACGCTCCGGGAGGAGTGGATCGAGGCCGGGGTCAGCGCGATGGCATCGGACGAGCGACTCGGGGTGCCGCTGGAGACGCCGCAGCGCATCCCGATCGACTACTCCGCGCCGAACGTGGCGAAGGAGATGCATGTGGGTCACCTGCGTACCACCGTGGTCGGTGATGCCCTTGCGCGGATTCTGGAGCACCTGGGTCACGTGGTGATCCGGCAGAACCACATCGGTGACTGGGGAACGCCGTTCGGGATGCTCATCGAGCACCTGCTGGATGTGGGCAAGGGAAGCGAGGAGGCGCGGCTGCTGGAGTCGGACCCCAACACCTTCTACCGGGCCGCGCGCGCGAAGTTCGACGCGGATCAGGGGTTCGCCAGGCGTGCTCGGGCGCGCGTGGTTGCGCTCCAGGCCGAAGACCCGGAGACGCTCGGGCTCTGGGGAGAGCTGGTCGACCTGTCCAAGCGCTACTTCAACAGGATCTACGCCCGGCTCGGGGTGACGCTCACCGATGACGACCTGGCCGGCGAGTCGACGTACAACGACCGTCTTGCCTCCATCTGTGAGGAGCTCGAGGACTCGGGTATCGCGACGATGAGCGAGGGCGCCCTGTGCGTCTTCCAGGACGGCTACACCGGTCGGGACGGCAAACCTGTCCCGCTGATCATCCGTAAGTCCGACGGCGGCTACGGCTACGCAACGACCGATCTGGCGACCATCAGGTACCGGGTGGAGGAGTTGGACGCCGACCGGATCCTGTACGTCATCGGGGCGCCTCAGGCGCTGCATCTGAACATGGTCTGGGCAACCGCTCGCAGGGCCGGCTGGCTGCCCGAGGCCGTCATGCCCACTCACGTGCAGATCGGGAACGTCCTCGGTACGGACCGCAAGATCCTCAGGACCCGGTCCGGAGCGCCGCTGCGGCTGATCACCCTGCTGGACGAGGCCGTGAGCAAGGCTCGAGCGGTGATCGAGGAGAGGCGTCCCGACCTCGACGCGTCCCTCCGCGCTGCCATCGCGCCCCAGATCGGTGTAGGTGCGGTGAAGTACGCCGACCTCTCGGTCGCCCACGACAGTGAGTACGTCTTCGACCTCGAGCGGATGGTCTCGTTGACGGGGAACACTGGTCCCTACCTGCAGTACGCGGCGGCACGGATTCGGTCGATCTTCCGGACCGCCGATATTCGGCCACGCGAGGCGGAGGGGCAGATCCGGGTCGAGGATCCCGCCGAGCGGACCCTGGCCCTCGCCCTGCTCGAGTTCGGCCCCGTGGTCAGCCAAGTCGGCGACCGGTTGGAGCCGCACCGGCTGTGCGGATACCTTTTCGACCTCGCCCAGGCCTTCTCCGGGTTCTACGAGAACTGCCCGGTCCTCAAGGCCGAACCACAGACCCGCGCGTCACGGCTCGCCCTGTGCGCGCTGACCCTGCAGGTGCTGGTCCAGGGGCTCGACCTGCTCGGTCTGGAAGCCCCCGAGCTGATGTAGGGATCCCGAACCAGCGGTGCTCGGGACTGCTCGCCCGTTTGAACTTTGAAGGGCGCCAACAACCCCAGTTCTGACTGGGTTGGGCGCTCGGGCCGGCCGGCAGAAAGGGGAGTGCACCACGGTTTCTGCATCGGTGACAGCGGATGTTGAGTGCATTTCAGGGCCTGAGCCGGGCCGAGGGGTCGCAGTGGAGGCGACGTGAGCTCGATGGGCGTCCTCGCGAAGTGGGAGATCGGCGTGCGGGACTTCGCGTGTGCTACGAGCCGCTCCGTTCGAGCAGCGGCTTGGTGAACCACAGGTCGGCGAACGGTTCCTCGTTGAACGGGGCAACATTGACGCAGTCCGAGGACCGTTAGAGCGAAATTGCCTCGCGGGCAGCACGTTTGCTGGTTTCGGGTGTGCTTCGTTTGATGGGTGCTCACGGCCGAGGCCCCCGAGATGCTCGAGGAGCCGGCGACCGAGCCCCAGACCTCGCGCTGATTCCGCGATCCACATGCGCTTGATGTCAGGCACGTTGTCTGGTTGGTGCTTGACGGCGCCGCAGCCGATCGCCTCGCCCTGAAGGTAGGCGAGAACGAACGTCCGTTCGGCGGCCGCACCTCGTGCGGGTCGACGGTTGCGCCTGTGCTCGGGTCGAAGCCTCGCTCGGGTGCGCGACGATTCAGCTCTGCGACGTACGCGCGCAGACAGCGCTGCGCGTCAGGGCTTGCGGGATCGACCTGGCGCAGCTCGATGACGGACCTCGCGAGGAGTCGTTCGACGGTCCGCATCGCGCTCACGAGCTCGGCGCGCTCGGCATCGTCGAGCGGGTCGAGAATCGAGGCGGCCAGCGCGTCACTGCGCTCGTCGAGCTTCGCTCGTTCGATGAGCCCGGTCCGGGTGAGGCGCGCAACGCGCACGCGAGCGTCGAGGCGGCTTCGGCGGCGAACGACTGGATGAGGTAGCCGAGGAATCGGCGCCAGGCGTCGCGGGCGCATCTCCTGTGGTGATGACCACGCCGGCCATGGCCATCAGGATCGGGAGCACGTACTGACGGACAAAGTCACTGCAGGCACCAAGTCCGAGAATTGCGGCCGCGTGGCGGTGGGCGTGCATGGCTCGAAGTCCAGCCGGCTCGCGTTCGAGTACGCCGTCGGCATCGCGCGCGAACGCGGCTGGGACCTCGAGATCGTGACGGCTTGGCCCGACGCGGACGAGGTGATGGTCCATGACGTGCCCGGGCGCTACATCGTGTCGCGTGGGCGCGCGCTGGAGTCGCAGAAGGATGCTCTCGGGTCGCTCGATCCCGCGTTGGCCGAGCGTGCCAGCACGTTCCTGGCGAACGCCCGACCCGAGCAGGCGTTGGTCACACGTTGCACGGATGCCGACCTGCTCGTGGTCGGGGCTGGCCGCCCCGATCGAGAGCGCGACAGGCCGGGAGTGGGAGCCGAGTGCGCCAAGGAGGCGCTGTGTCCCGTGACGGTCGTACCGGCACCCGAACACGTCGCAACGGCACTGCTGCATTGAGCGATGCCATTCCACGCCCACCACAAGTTCGTCAGTTGATCGGAGCAAGAGCACCCCGGAGCGCCTGCAGGCATCCGGAAAGAGGCCGACCTGCACCGCGGGCCATCCAGACGTGGCAGGGCACAGGAGATCTTCGGGCGCAGTCGTGGTGGGACCGCTCAATGCAACAGTGCCGCTGCGAGTGTTTCAGCCTGGAGGACAACATCGCCGAAACGCCCGCGTAATGCCGATGATCGGATGCGGCGACAATGCACCTCACAACCGGCGAACCAATTGGACTCGGCGGACGGAACTGTCCGGAGGGCCTTCACGCTTTCAAGATCGACATAACTCGGTCGCCCTTGCGTCGCTGCTAGGGTCGCGCTCAGTCGCTACATGCGCGGCGGGGATCGAGCAAGCTTGCCGCGCCAAGCAGAAGGGCGTCCCGTGACTGCCGGTGAATCCCCGGAGACGCAGACGAACCCAGCGGCGAAGACGAACTGGTTGCCGCTGGTCGCCTTGGCCGCCGCCCAGTTCGTCATGGTGTTGGACCAGTCGGCGATGAATGTCTCGATCAGCACGTTAGTTGCCGACTTCGACACGACCGTGACTACGATCCAGGCGGTGATCACGCTCTACTGCTTGGTGATGGCGATGTTCATGCTCACCGGCGGGAAGATCGGCGACATCATCGGGCGGCGGAGGGCGTTTGTCATCGGCCTGATCATCTACGGATGTGGTTCGGCGATGACGGCGGTCGCGCCGTCGGTGGCGGTCCTGACCCTGGGCTGGTCGGTCCTCGAAGGGATCGGCGCCGCGCTGGTCTTGCCGGCGATGGTGGCGCTGATCGCGGGCAACTTCGAGGGCGCCTCGCGCAAGGTGGCCTATGCCGTGATCGGCGGAGTCGCCGGAGCGGGGATTGCGGTGGGGCCCATCTTGGGCGGCTGGGCGACCACGGAGTACTCGTGGCGGATTATCTTCGTCGGCGAGGTGTTGTTGGTGGCCCTGATCCTGGTGATGACCCCGAAGGTGGTCGACGCGGTGCGGACCGGCTCGGCACCGAAGCTCGACATCGTCGGTACGGTGCTGTCGGCCGCGGGCCTGGGCCTGGTCGTCCTCGGGGTGCTGCAGTCGAGCACGTGGGGTTGGATCAAGCCGAAGGAAGACTCCCCGGTGGAGCCGTTCGGCTTCTCACTGACGGTCTTCGTCATCGGATTCGGTGTGGTCCTGCTGTGGGCGTTCACGGCGTGGCAAGGTCGTCGCGAGAGCCGTGGACGCGACCCGCTGGTGCACCTGGCGCTGCTGAAGATCGCCCCGCTGCGGTCCGGCCTGCTAGGCCTGTTCAGCCAGAACCTGATCCTGATGGGCGTCTTCTTCACGATTCCGCTGTACCTGCAGCTGGTGATCGGACTTGATGCCCTAGAGACCGGACTCAAGATGCTCCCGGTCTCGATCACCATGTTCCTCGCCGCCGCAGCAGGGTCACGGCTGTCGCGCCGCTACCCGATCCGGTCGATAGTGCGGGCCGGCCTGGCGACCACGATGGTCGCGACCGTCATGCTCCTGGCCACGATGAAGCCGGAGCTGGACAACTCGAGCTTCGCCTGGTCGATGGCGGTGCTCGGCGTGGGGATGGGGCTGATCGCCTCCCAGCTGGGCAACGTCGTGCAGAGCTCGGTCGACGCCTCGGGCCGGGGAGAGGCCGGCGGGCTGCAGTTCACCGGCCAGCAGCTCGGCTCGTCACTGGGCGTCGCTCTGCTGGGGGCGATCGTGCTGTCCGGACTCACCACCGCGTTTGTGTCTAACATCTCCTCCGATGAGCGGATCAGCAGTGCCGTCTCCGAGCAGGTAGGTGTGGCAGTCGGATCCGGAATCGACTTCGTGTCGGCCGACCAGATCACGGCCGCTGCCCAGGACGCCGGGCTAGACGAACCGACGATCCAGGCGCTCGTCGAGGATTACGAGTCCGCACAGCTACAGGCGCTCAAGACTGGGCTGCTGGCAGCGGCCTTCCTGGCCCTGCTATCCCTGGCTATCACCGGGGATCTGCCCCATGAGGTGGCCAAGAAGGAACGAGACTGAGGCGGGAAGCAACGCCTGAACCGTTGGCGATCAGTTGCGCCGTGAGAGAGCATCTCCACCTGAGTGGATCCTCGGAGCGGAAGGACGCAGCCGGGAGGTCGGCGGCGGCCGCGTCGGCCAGGGTGCGACCCGGTTATACGGGGCCCAGCGGGACTTGACGACGTCGCATACGGCAATGCTGGTTGATGGGCGTCAAACGCCACGACAGAACGGGAGGAGTTCGCGCCGTTCGCGCTGACGAGGTTGGGGAGTCGGGTGCAAGACGGATGATGTGGGCTACGGGCGACGGGCCGGGCGGCGCTGGTCTCGACCAAGGGGGCGACCCGCGGCTCGAAGCACCTGGCGCAGGCTCGGCGCCGGAGGGGGATCAACACAGCGTGTGGCGGGACCTGCCCGCACTGCCCAGCAGCGTCGCCACGGCACGCCGGCTTGTCCGTGACGCATTGCGCGAGGCCGGATGCGACCGGGATGTCGTCGAGGATGCCCAGCTCGTCGTCAGCGAGCTGGTCACGAACGCCCTGGTCCACGCCGGCACGGTGATCGGAGTTGCTCGTGACCCTCGACGACGGCTAAGCCGACGACGCGATCTGTATCCATGCCGATGCGAGCGAAGCCCTCGCATGCCTGGATGAGGCAATACCGCGAGCCGCGATCCCGCGCACCCCCCCACGACGCGCTCGCCGCCGCCGAGTCTGCGGCGGGGGCAGCGCCCATTCGGGTCACGATGGAGGTGACACCCGTGACAGCTGGTCACTTCAGAACCCTCGACGACGCACTCGAGGATGCCTTGCGGCTCGGCGAGTCGCGTCGGTTCCTCACCCCACCGATCCAACCCGAGCTCCGGCAGCTGCGGCAATGGCTGTGCGGACAGGTCGCTGCTCAGAGCCTCGGGGAGTCAGCACGAGCATGGCAGCCCATGACCAAGGACCTGCTGCCCGTGGACATCCGGCCGTCCCCGGTGTGGGATTCCGCATCCGTGAGCGGGTCGTCTCGGGCAGCGCTCGCCGTCGACGACACTGGTCGCATCTGTGCGGCAAGCAGCGTGGCCGCGGCTGCTCTCGGCTACGGCCGCGACGACCTGCTCGGCCTCCGGCTGGTGGCGCTCGTGCCGGCACGGTTCCGCGAGGCGCATCTCGCCGGCTTCACCCTGCACCAGCTAACCCGGGACGGCGCGCTGCTCGACACCCCTATCGTCGTGCCCTTCCTCGGCCACAACGGAACCGAGATCCGCATGCAACTGACGATTCACGAGCAACCCACCGACGACGCACGGAGTGTGTTCATCGCCGATCTTGACCCCTCCGCATTCTTGGGCGTGGACGGCCTTGGCTCACCTCGTTCGTGACGTAGGTGAGCTGCCGATCGGCGGGTACCGCACGGCAGGGCGCTCAGCACATCTCGCCACGCAACCGAGTGGCCGCGTAGTTCATGGGCGTCTGCAAGGCGGCCATCTCCATGCATGCTCGCTACGGCGGGAGCCGTTGTCGCGCACGATGGGCGCCGCTGGTAGCGGCGTGACCACCTCGAACTCGTCAACCAAGGCGACCTGGCGAAGCGTTGGGAGCGTTGGGTCCCTCCCGCGCTCCGCGAGAGCACACTCAGGCTGCATGCATCATCGCGCCTGACGCAGCAGGGCGGGCATCACCGGGGTCCGATGCTTGAGCGCATGTACCGGCGGTTGTCACGGTGTTCCTCGTGCGGCTGTGAGTGGATAGGAGGTCGTGGTCCGCCGGAAGAATCGCCCGTAGGTACCTGCTAACGCTCCCACAGCGGCGAGGAACACTATGAGCCATAGGAGCACCGCCCAGGTCGTCACCATTCCCCACGCGAATAGGACCGGAAACACCCAGAATGCCAACCACGCCCACGGGTCGCCTGCTCGGAACCACCGCATCGCAATGAGCATGGTTAGCGTTCCGAGGGCTATCTCCATTCCACCGGAGGCCCGGAACTCGTCCGCGAGGTAGGCGGTCACGGCGGCATCCGAGGTGTAGGAGCGCCAGTGGTCGGGGTCGGCCGTCGGCAGCACGATCATGTAGACGCCGTGCGCCGCGATCAGCAGCCCGAAGACGAAGAAAAGCGTCCATGCTTGCACGGGATTCGGCTTGGATCCCAGCTGGTCCATCGGCGGTGACCCGCCCTCTGCCGTATGGTTCACGCCTTACATTCTGGGCGAGCACAGTGTGGAGCAACAGCACGTAGCCTCGGGATTTCGCGTCCGTGCGGTGAGTGCGGCCCGTAACGCACGGAAGTGCCCGTCCTGCACGGGATTCTTGTGATTGCGAAGTCTCAAGAAGCCGAGCCGAAAGGCACTCCGTGGGTGAAGCGTAGTCCGGTCCCGAATCTGGTTCTCGATCCTGTCCGCGAGTCGCTGGTCCCCTCCTCGGGAACGTTGCTGGTGGGGGGATCCGTGTAGCGGGCCTGGATCGTGGCCCTGTCGGCGGCGTTGGCGCCGCGGCGGTCTGCTCGTGCTCAGCATGATCCGGGCAAGGTGCCGCTAGATGTCGCGCTCGTGGTCGCGCTGGGCGGTGACTGCCTGACCTGTGTTCAAGCACCTACGGTTGTGGCCTTTGGTGTGAGGGGAGGATCTCAGGCACGGGGTCGAAGGTTGGGAGTGAGTCTTATGCGCATCACCATTGACGACGCCGCGCGGTGGTCTGCCGAGTGGACCCGGGGCACCAGATGCCATGCGGTGAACCCCACGGCGGGCCAGAGCCATCCCCGGAGCGGGTCGTCGGGGAACGTCTCTGCTGGGACGCCTCGCCAGAGAGTCTCTTCGGCGAGGGCGTTGGTGATGCCGATCCCTGTGGCGACCGCGGCCGGACCCGCAGCCCGCGCGTGCGGCACCATTCGGTGGCGAGGGCGCCCTGGGGTGGCGCTAGGAGGACCACGGCGGCGGCCGGACGGGGTGTGGGCAGCATCTGTTCGGGTAGCCGCCAACGCTCGAGCGTCCGACGATCACGCCGGCCAACGTCCAGCAGGTGCCCCAATAGATGGCGAAGCCGGCTTGGTAGCCGCGTTCAGCGCCGAATCGCCGGGTGGACGCAGCGAAGACCGCCTTCATGGCCAGAGGCATCATCGCCGGCATCAGAGGGGCGAGAGCTCGACGCCGCGTCGCTGCCGTCGGAGGTATGACTCACCGTTCGACCTTCTGCCCCGCAGCGGCCGGGTACCAGCACCGCAGGCCCGAGACGGCGATGGCTGGACTACCTGTGGGCGGCGAGCGACTCGGCAACTGACGGGGCTGCTGTCCTGGGACGCGAGTGCGCCTCCGACCGGTTCAGGTCCTCCGGTTGGTGCTGTAGTACTCGCGCCAGACCAGCCGGTGGATTGGTATCCAGCGCGGGATAGAGCGCAGTCCGGGGATGAACGGCACGAACATCAGCAGCAGGGTCAGCAGCATCATCAGGGCCCAGACCTCGGCGTCGGCGTTGTCCGAGGTCGAGAACGGCTTGACCTGGTACCAGAACGTGTAGAGCCACATCCACGGCTGACCGGGGTAGTTGCCGACCTCGTTCATCATGCCCCACTGGTCCCCGCCGAGGTGCTGCGCGACCGCGGTGTCCTCGAGGTAGGCGCCGTCGGCGAGCAGCAGGATCGAGCGGGTCTGGTCGCCGCCGTAGAAGGCGCCCGACGCCGTGAGTGCTCCCTCGAGGCCGCCCGACCGAGCCAGTGTCAGGAAGCCGGCCGCCAGCGCCGGTACCGGGCCGAAGTCACCGTGTGCGACCGCGGCGGGGTCGCCGCCGGCCTTCTCCAGGGCATCCGCGTACGCCGTGGCCCAGGCCTGCTGCTGGTCGGTGGTGGCACCCTTCCACGTCGACAGCGCGTGGCCCAGCACAGCCACCCCGGTTACTGCTTCGAGAGGTTGTAGCACCAGGCCCTGCGAATTCTCCGGGATACGCACCCCGCCCATCTTCTGCAACGGGACGCCGAGCACCTTCTGTCCCTGGGCGGCGTCGTTGTACGGCGCGCCGTATGTCGCGCTGGTCGTCGTGCCCGCCAGCTCGCCAGTTGCCGTCGCGATCACGTCGTTCGGGTCCGACTGGGCCCACCGGGCCATCGTGATCGCCTTGTCGTCGGGTGAGGAGAAGGCGACGGCGAGCAGGGCGGTCAGTAGCGTCATCGCGACCAGGGCGATCGCGAACTCCTTGACCAGGTCGTAGGGACGCGTCGCGAACGTGTGGGAGTCCGGGGTGTTGTCGTGAGCGGTCGCTCTCCGTGTGGTTGACATGTCAGGTTCCCTCGCCTTCTCGCGGCTGCGCCTCCAGTGGCGGAACCACGCCGTGGCGGCGTACCAGGACGATGTGCCACACGACGATGAGCGCCAGCACGAGGGGGAGTAGCGCCACGTGCCAGAGCAGCATCTGGCTCGCGTCCAGGATGTTGAACCAGGCACCGACCCCGATCGAGTTGATGCCGTCCTTGCCCTCGGCGGCGATCCACTGGGAGGTGAAGTCCGACTCCGAGAGATAGCCGGTGAACGCCGTGCCGATCGAGGCCACGAAGAGCAGGACGCCGGTGACCCAGGTCAGGCCTCGTTTGCCGCGCCAGGCGGCCATCCAGAACTTGCCCCACAGGTGGATCACCATGGTCGCGAAGAACAGCTCCACGCTCCACAGGTGCATCGAGTTCACGAAATGCCCCACCGATGACGTGTGCCACCAGAGGGACCCGCCCAAGGTCAAGACGGCGCCGGAGGCCAGGACCACGACGAACGACGCGAGGCTGAGCACGCCGAATACGTAGATCCAGGAGGCGACGTACACGGGCTGCCGGTCGGGCAGCACCTGCCCGGAGGGGACCAGCCCGGTGATCCTCGTGCGCACCCCCGCCGTCCAGCTTCCCGCGACCGGCGTCGGCGCCGCGGGCCTGTCGGCGCTCATGGCCGGGGCTCCCGCGAACTGTCGTCACGGCCGTGCGGGAACGGTACGACGAGCGCCAGGACGAAGACGACGACCATCGCCACGATGATCGCGGCGTTGGTGACGCTGATGCTGATCACACCCCACTCGAGGTAGTGACCGCTGAGAACCGAGTATGCGTAAAGCGTCATCGCGACAACCCGTACCTTCGACACCAAAGTGGTGCCCTTTGGCGGGATCGTTCCACCGGGGTGGACGACGAGGTAGGGGCAAAGGTCCCGAACGCATGCGCGCGCCTGTCCGGTTATGGGGTCAGGGCTGCAAGCCCTCGCGCGACTTCCGAATGTCCCTGCCCGGGCTGACGCGCATAACGTCCTGCTCAGTCGGTTGGCTTGGCAGCGCAGAGCACGGCGCGCGCGGCCTCGAGCCTGGCCACGGGGATGCGGAACGGTGAGCACGAGACGTAGTCGAGCCCGGCGGCCTCGAAGAAGTGGATCGAGTCCGGGTCGCCCCCGTGCTCGCCGCAGACGCCGAGAGTGAGGTCGGGTCGCGCCCTTCGTCCCTTGGTCACCGCGGTTGTGATCAGCGAGCCCACGCCCTCGGTGTCCAGTGACTCGAAGGGCGAGACCGCCAGGATCCCCTGGGTGAGGTACGCCGGGAAGAAGGCGGCCTCAACGTCGTCGCGGGAGAAGCCCCAGGTCATCTGGGTCAGGTCGTTGGTCCCGAAGGAGAAGAACTCCGCCTCGCTCGCGATCTGGTCAGCCGTCAGGGCAGCTCGCGGTACTTCGATCATGGTTCCGATGCGGTGGGGCACGGCGAAGCCGCGCGCGGACTCGACCTGGTCGGCCACGCCGGTCAGCTCCCGCCGCAGTCGCGCGAGCTCGCGCACCGTGGAGACGAGAGGCACCATGATCTCCGGTCGCGGATCGCCACCGGCCTCGATCAGGTCGGCCGCTGCCTCGAGGATCGCCCGCGCCTGCATGGCTACCAGGCCGGGAACGACCAGTCCGAGCCGCACGCCGCGCAGCCCCAGCATCGGGTTCTGCTCGTGGGCGGCACGCACGGCGGCCAGAAGCCGGTGCTCGACGGGGCCGCGACCGCCACGCTCGTCCGCCAGCGCCGTCTCGACCGAGAGCTGCGTCAGGTCGGGCAGGAACTCATGCAGGGGTGGGTCGATCAGCCGGATCGTGACCGGCAGCCCGTCCATCTCGGTGAGGATCCGGGAGAAGTCCGCGCGCTGCAGCGGCAACATCGCGGCCAACGCCGCATCCCGCTCCTCGTCCCCGGTGGCCAGCACCAGGTTCTCGACCAGGACACGCCGGGCGCCCAGGAACATGTGCTCGGTCCGACACAGCCCGATGCCTTGGGCTCCGAACCGGCGGGCCCGTGCAGCGTCCTCAGAGGTATCGGCGTTCGCGTGCACGTCCATCCGGCGTACGCCGTCGGCGTGGGTCAGCAGTGCAGCCACGGCGTCCACCACGGGGTCGTCGACCTCCTTGCCGTCGAAGTAGCTCACGACGGCCGAGTCGACGACGGGAACGGCGCCGGCGAAGACCTCCCCGCTCGTCCCGTCGAGGGAGATGACATCACCCTCGTGGAGGACCGGCCCGCCGCGGACCTGGACCTGTCGGCGCACGAGATCGATGGTCAGGGCCTCGGCTCCGCACACGCACGGTCGCCCCATGCCACGCGCCACGACCGCGGCGTGGGAGGTCTTGCCACCACGGCTCGTGAGGGTGCCGCGCGCAGCGACCATGCCCTGGAGGTCGTCGGGGTTGGTCTCCTCACGCACGAGGATCACGTCGTCGCCACGCTCGCTGCACTCCACGGCTGTCGCGGAGTCGAGTGCTACCCGGCCCACAGCGGCGCCCGGAGAGGCGCTGACACCGACGGTGAGGCGTTCGCGTGTCGCCAGGTCATCGAAGCGAGGAAACATCAGGCGCGCGAGCTGCGCGCCGTTCACCCGTCCGAGAGCCTCGTCGAGATTCAGTATTCCTTCATCCACCATGGCGTGCGCGATCCGGAACGCCGCCTCGGGCGTGCGCTTCCCCACGCGGGTCTGGAGCATCCAGAGCTTGCCGCCCTCGATGGTGAACTCGATGTCGCACATGTCCCGGTAGTGATTCTCCAAGGTGGCCATGTTCTCGAGGAGCTCGTCGTAGCACGCCTCGTCCAGCTCGGCGAGGTCGATCAGGGGAACCGTGTTGCGGATGCCCGAAACCACATCCTCGCCCTGCGCGTGCTGCAGGTAGTCGCCGTACACGCCGCAGGCGCCCGTGGCCGGGTCGCGCGTGAAGGCCACGCCGGAGCCGGAGGACGCACCTCGGTTGCCGAAGACCATCGCCTGCACGTTCACCGCTGTGCCGAGCTCCTCTGAGATGTGTTCGCGCTGTCGGTAGTAGGCGGCCCGGGGTGTGTGCCAGGAGTCGAAGACCGCCCGTACGGCGAGGTCGAGCTGCTCACGGGGATCCTGGGGAAAGCCGCGGCCTGTGTGCTGCAGGACGAGGGCGTGGTAGGTGGTCACGAGCTCGCGCAGGTCATCGGCGTCGAGTCCGGCGTCGTCCGCGCGCGAGCGATCATCCTTGAGCTCGGCGAGCGCGGTGGCGAACACCTTGGGCTCCATCCCGAGCACGGTGCTCCCGAACATCTGGATGAGGCGACGATAGGAGTCCAGGGCGAAGCGCTCGCCACCGTGACGGGCCAGACCGTGCACGGACTCGTCGTTGAGGCCGATGTCCAAGACGGTCTCCATCATGCCCGGCATCGAGAACTTGGAGCCCGAACGGACGGAGACCAGGAGGGGGTCCGAGCGGTCACCCAGACGCCGGTTCATGTGCCGTTCGAGACGGGCGAGGTGCTCGCCCACCTCGCTGTCGAGACCATCCGGAACGGCTCCGTCGCGCAGGTAGGCGCGGCAGGCCTCGGTGGTGATGGTGAAGCCTGGCGGTACCGGGAGCCCGAGCCGGCACATCTCCGCAAGGTTCGCGCCCTTGCCTCCCAGCAGGTCCGACTGGAACCGGTCGCCGTGGGCGAAGTCGCGGACGTATCTGGTGCCCTCGTGCATGACGCTCAGTCCTCCAGAACTTCGGCGACCGGTCGACGCGGGGTGCGTCGAAGACTCGTTCGGGTGCCCTCCAGCCAGCCGACCCGGATCAGGACCTGGGGGCGGGCCATTCCGTCGAAGACGTCCTCGTGCAGTGCTTCACGGGTTTCGTCGACCTCGATCACCTGGCTCAGCGGCACGATCGAGAGACCGTCACGGGTGGCCCGCAGCCACACCGCGCTGAGTGCCTCTCCCGCCCTCAGCCACGCGAGCTGGTCGTCGGCGGCGCTGCAGATGGCCACCAGGCCATCCGAGCTGTCGACCACGCGGGCTGCGGCCTCGGCGGCCGAGCCTGCCTCGGTGTCGCTCGCAAATCGGTTCGGCCGGATCGACGGAAGGTCCGGCGGGTGCGGAGTGGCGTGCGCCATGGGGATCCCGTCCACGCGACTACGACCGATCCATGACACTTGTTCCTCGGCGTACCGCGCGTCAGATGCTTGCGCCGACATCGCACTCTCCACCAGCCGCTCGGTCCGGAAACGGGTGGTCACATCGATGATGGGGATGGCATGCGCTCCCCACTCAGTGGCCGCCTCGGCCAGCTGTGCCAGTCGAGAGTCAGGTATCGGCCACGAGGTGAAACGGCGCCGGTCGGTGCGTCTGGTCTCGAGTGCTTGCAGAGAGTCGCGCGCTTCGTCGGTGGGAACACCGGAGGAGAGCGTGATGCGTGCCAGGTGGTCCCGGTCCTCGGGGGACGGCATCAGCTCGATGGTCGGCGTGAGGCTCATCGCTTGCGCTGCCACGAAACCGTGATGCAGCGCGGCGCCGCAGCTGATGGCCAGATTTCGTCCGGAGGGGTCGCTGACCTGCAGTTGGCGTTGCCGGTCGGCGTACAGGTCGACGGTGGCGTCATCGACGACGCGCCAGCGCCATGGCTGGGTGTTGAGCACGCTCGGTGCACGGCAGGCCAGTTCGATCACGCGAAGAGCCAAGGTCCGGGTGGGTGTGCTCATGTGTCCTCCTCGATTGCCCCGAGCCTCGCCCGGCACGGGCGCAGGCGGCAGGGGCGTAGGTCCCGAGATCGGGGCCCTAGAGCGTCGGTGGTCGACCACATGGCGCGAATTCCCGACGCCGCATCCCTGGCAGCCATGCGGTGGTGCAGCGACACCCTTGGTCGCCTCGTGGGTGGCTCCACCGGCACCGCGATCTGGGGTGCCCTCGCGCTCGCCGGTCAGATGCATCGCGAGGGCCGCCCCGGCAGCATCGTGACCCTCATCTGCGACGGAGGCGAGCGCTACCTGAAGACCTACTACAACGACGCCTGGCTGGCCGATGCCGGCATGGACCTCACGCCTCATCGCGCCGCGCTGGAGGACTTCCTGGCCGGTCGGGTCGCTGACCTTCCGGTCCTGGAGCAGGCGCACCGAGACGACTCGATGCCGGGATCGCCGCCGACATCAGGTGCGTCATGACGGGGTCGATCCCTACGGAGGTTGCCCGAGAGCTTGGCGGTTCCGGATCGCCGGCGGAGCGTGGCGGTACGTCGAGATCCCGCGCGGTCCCATCATCCGATGACGCCGGAAGATCTTCTGTGGACTGCCAACTGGAGGGCTGCGTAGTGCCGGTCGGCCTGTTCATCGTCGCTGCCTCCGCCACCTGTTAGGCGTGCGGTCTCGCAGTTCGTGGAAGTGCACCGCCAGCTTCTGGTCGGTCGGGTCGACGCCCTCGAGCTGGTAGATGAAGTCGATGTGCCGCGACGTGCGACGGAACGCGCCGTTGGTCGCGGTGCGCACACCCGCTTCGCACTGGAGGGCCACCGCGCGCCGGATCGCCGCGTCGCGTCGAGTGGTGTGAAGTCGACGATCAGGTCGGTGCGACCACGCAGCCATCCGATGTACCGCGCGCCTCGCAGGACCTCGGACCGGTCAAGACGGGACCAGCGGCCCTAGCCGGACGGGCGCCCGGCGATGACTCTGAGAGTGCCGGGGCGATCCAACGGGTGGCGTCGTGTCTGGTTTCCGATCAACACGATCTCGGTGAAGGAGGAGTCATGATCGCCGCTGGTGCATTACTTTCGGTGCTTGCGCTGGTCGCGATCGTCGCGGTCGCGCTGTCCCTGCGCTCCGTGGTCGAGGACCATGAGCGCACCGAGTCACGGCTGCGCGATCCCCACACGCACACCGTCACCTACGCCATCCCCAACGGCATCGATCCGGTTGTCTTCGCCGTCGCCCTGAAGAAGTGCGGCTACCTCAGCATGGTCGAGGAGTTGGGCGCGACCCAGGGCCTTCGCGTGGAATGTGACGCGGCAGACCGAGAGCAGGTCCGGCGAGCCATCGCAGGCGTCGCCGTGAACGCGTACTACGGCTCTGCGCTGAAGCCCGACCACGTGGTCTTCGAAGACGAGCGCTGACGGCTCTGTTGCATTGTCGGATCGCAGGGCATGCGGAAGTGGGGTCCGGGCTGGATGCTCAGATCATTTGTTCGAGTTCGTCGAATGCGGCTTCCAGCCCGAACACTGGCCTGGCGTCGATGGCAAGCTCGTAGTGGTCACGGCGGGGGTTCTGGACGAAGGCGTGGCCTCGGATCACGACGCTCGCTGTCTGATGAGTCTTGAGCCCACGCATCGCTCGGAGCCTGGCCTTCATTCGGCCAGGGTCACACCCCTATCCGGTTGTTCTCATCCTGACCAGTCTTGTGCCATGCGCCGGGAACCAGCTTCCCGATCACGTACGCCAACGCCAGCGCCCGGTCCGTGACCACCTCGGGAGGTGCATCCTGAACAGCCAGCGCGGCGGTGAAGAACGTGCCGGCGTCGGCGATGTCGCGACGCTTGGAGATGTACACGTCGATGACCTGGCCGTGTTCGTCGACTGCTCGGTAGACGTGGGCCCCGGAACGGCTGCGATCACGGCCGGTGTGGTCGCTGGCGTGGTGGCGCTCAAGAGGGGACCACCGCACTGACCGGCGACTGATCCGAGTCGGGGGGTCAGTGCGGCGCCTCGGTGGTGTCCATGTCCGGGCCTCGGGAGTCCGGGCTCAACCCAGTTACACGCGCCACCTCCACTCTCCTCCTGGAGGCGGGTGATGGACATGAGCCATTCGGATCATCGTCGCTGTCCCATTTGCCGAACACGCTCCCTCGTGCTGATTAGTCACACCCGGTCGAGCGTCGGGACCAAGGCCTCTATCTGCAAGGGCGCCGTGAGAGTGACATGGGTTACCTGATGCGAGCCTGGGGGACCCAATGTTCGATGCAACTGCGTGGAGACGGGTGTCACCGTCGATCGAGGACTCTCTCGGGAAGGACCGCCGTGAGGTGTGCGCCAGTGTTCCCCTCGTCGTGCTCGCCGCGACCCTGGCCTACTCCGGGGCCCTCTGGTTGAACCTCTTCCATGAGCTGACCGGTGGTCACGAGCATCACGAGCCTCCGCTGGCGGTGCATGCGCTGCGTGATGGCACCCTGGCCCTACCGGTCGTGCTGGTGGCGGTCACGGTCGCGGTCCTCTTGTCTGGACGGCTGCTACGCGCGACACCATCGGCCAGCGCACGGCTTCGCCGCGCGGTCACCTCCGTCTTCGCCGCCGGGGCCACAGCCCTGGCTCTCGCCGCGGGGAACCCCGTACACGAGCGGCTGTTCGGCGCACACGAGGCGGCTGAGCTCCCACTGCCTCTGCACATGGCACGCGACGCCCTGATCGCCCTTGCGGTGTGCTTGCCCGTGGCGGCAGCCGCAGTGCTCCTCCTGGGGACGTTCCCTCGTGGTGCCCGGGCCGACGCCGACCCGGTCACCGCTGCGGCACGCCCGATGCGACGGTCCCGCCGTCCCGCCGGAGGACTGATCGCCGCCGCCTCCGCAACCGCCGCCGTCCTCGCGCTCTCCGGCCTGCCTACGGCGACCGCGGTGGGGCCGGCCGTTGCGGCGGCCGGGACAGGCGTCTGCGCCGCCTCGGTCCGCGAGATCAACTATGACGTGGACGCGTTCGGAATCGACCTGCCCCTGAACGGGTGGGGCGACCACGTCCCCGACGGACTGGTCTACGCCCTCTCGAACCCCGACGCCCAACCCACCATCGCCCAGATCAAGGCCGAGCCAGGGCGGGCGACCCCGCTGGTGCTGCGCGCTGCGGTTGGCGACTGCATCAAGGTGCACTTCAGCAACCAGATCGCGGGCAAGCGCGTGGGTATGCACGTCGACGGGGTCGCCAAGGACGTGAACACCTCCGACGGAGCGCACATCGGCAAGAACCCCGACACCACCGTCCCACCCGGCGGTGAGATCACCTACACGTGGTTCGCGCAGCGCGAGGGACAGTTCGCCATCAACGACTACGGCAGCGGCACCAACTTCGGTACGGCCGAGCCCTCCCCCGACACGACCAGCCACGGCCTGTACGGCGGCCTGATCGTGGAACCGGCGGGGTCCAGGTGGCTCAGCCCGGTCACCGGCACCGACTTGGTCACCGGTGCCGATAACCACGGCATCGGCGCGCCCGTGTTCGTGGACGTGCATGTGCCCGGCGTGGGCAACGACTTCCGCGACTACGCCCAGATCCTCGCTGACGAGCCCGAAGGCATCCTTGACTCCACCGGAGCCAAGCCCACCTTCCCGACCACCCATCTTCCTGACGCCACCTTCTTCTTCAACTACCGCACCGAACCGCTGCGCAACCGCGTGCGTGCTGTCCTGCAGCACCAGGCCGGCAAGAAGGTGACATTGCCCAACGGCACGGTGATCCTGGCTGACGACCACTTCTGCGACGGCTTCACCAACGACCAGAGTGCGGCGACCAACGCGGCCCGGCTGGCCAAGGACAAGGGCCTCTCCTCGTGTCTGGGCGAAGAGTCGCACCTGCAGTCATGGGCCTTCGGCGACCCGGGCAAGATGACCAAGGCGACCAACGAGACTGACGTGTTGGCAGTGACCGGCGTGACCGGCGGTACCTACACCCTGACCGTCAAGGACCCCACGCTGACCAGCCCGCTGACAGCGACGGGCGCAGCGGACCAGACGGCGTCGCGCTTCTCTGGTGAGCAGAACACCACCGCGCCCATCGCGTTCGACGCGACGGCCGCGGACGTGCAGGCCGCGCTCGACCAGCTCCGGATCGTGGCAATGTCGCCCGGCCATCTCCCGGCCGTGGGAGACATCGCGGTCACCGGCGCGCCAGGGGACATGAGCATCGCCTTCGCTCAGCACTTCGCGGGTCGGGACATGTTTGTCTCCGTCGACGGGTCGGCGCTCACGGCGCCTGGCACGGCGAGTGTCGACGATGCCGTCGCCGGCGCCAGCAAGGGTTCGATCGAGGTCCTCTCCGACACCCTGCTCCCCAAGGCCTACCGCGGGGACCCGCTGCACATGCGGCTGATCCACCCCGGAATCAAGGAGACTCACCCCTTCCACCAGCACACCAATCGGTGGCGTCTGGACACCAATGACTCGCAGTCCACTCGCCTGGACGTGCAGTCGATCGGCCCCGGTCAGACCTTCGACCTGTTCTACGAGGGCGGTGCGGGTGAGGCGATCACCTCCGACCCCGCCAACCTCGCTGCCGGCGCCAAGCCGATGGACGAGTGGGTGCGGGCCGGCCGCCCTGACCTGGCGGCGCTGGCGATCAGCAAGGCGAGCAACGGCGACCAGGTCTTCCACTGCCACCTCTACCCGCACTTCGCCCAGGGCTTCTGGGGCGCCCTGCGGGTCCTGGACCGGCAGCGGCCGCTCGACGGGGCCACCGGGCGGCTCGACGCTGCCTTGTGGCCGGCAGGGACGCCTCGTACCTATGCCGACGGCACCCCGATCGAGCCGTTGGCGATGCTGCCGGACTTCGACACCCCTGCGCTGGCTGCTCCGCTGACGCTGCGCCCGGACGCAGCACACCCGGGCTACCCGCTGATGCTCAAGGGCGAGTACCTCCAGCGTGCCTACCGGGCCCCCGGCGCCGTGGTGGCCGACCGGTTCGGCCTGGCGGCGGACAACTGGCGCCGCCCGGGCGACACCGTGAGGGACTACGGCTCCACCGCGACGACCGACCTCGAGCGCGCCAATATGGTGACCACCACCGACGGTGACGGTGTCCAGCACGCCGTGCCCGGTGCGTTCTTCGTCAACCCCTGTGCGCCTGTCGTCCCGGGTCAGCCCAGCCCACCTGTGCGCGAGTACCATCCCACGGCCATCGACGCGAGGGTCGTCTACAACAAGGCGGGGTGGAACGACCCCGGCGGGAAGGTGTACGTCGAGGCGCCACCGAGGACTACCGGCCCAGTGCCACCTGGTGTGTTCTTCAGTGAGGCGGACAAGTACGCCGGCACGTCGATCGACGTGGGTGACCTGGTCCGCGCCAAGATCAACGCGGCAACGGTGCAAGCCGAGCCGTACAACATCAGAGCCCGCCTGGGTGAGTGCGTGAACATGCGCACGACCAATGCCACCAACCTCAACAATGACCCGACGCTGCCCCTGGACATCCATGACGGGCAGATCTCGGCGACCGGCGCGATCACCGGCGGGAACGCGTTCCACCCGCCGACGCTGATGAGCGAGCTGTCCACGCACGTCCACATGGTCCGCTTCGACGAGCTGGCCACTGACGGCACCTCGGTGGGGTGGAACTTCGTGCAGGCTCCGATGGTCGGGCAGACCTGGAACTACAAGTGGTGGGCCGACGTCGCTGTGCGCACCGTCTTCTTCCACGACCACCAGAACCCGAACACGCACCAGCAGCATGGTCTGTGGGCGGCCATGAACGTCGAGCCCAACAACTCGACCTTCAATGACCCGCGCACGGGCGCCCTGCTCGTGCCGCCGTACTGCAACGGGCTGGGCCTTCCCGACGCGACCCAGGCTGGGTCCACGGTCCCGTCGTGCTACGGCGTCGGCTCGGTCGCGGACATCCGGGTGCCCACCGACGCGGCGACCGGGATCAATGCCAGCTTCCGGGAGTTCACTGTCAACTACTCCGACTTCGTCCCCCTCTTCGACGCGGCCGGCAAGCCGATCAATCCGCCCGCACACCCGGACCAGTACGCGGCCGACCAGGGCGGCATGGCGATCAACTATCGCAACGAGCCGTTCCCCACGCGGGTGAACTCCGCCAGTACGGGCGCCAAGAAGGAACCGGCGTACGTGTTCAGCTCCGCGGTCCATGGGGACCCCTCGACGCCGATCTTCCGCGCCTACCAGAAGGACCCGGTGATATTCCGGTTCATGGGCGGCGCACACGAGGAGGGGCACAACTTCACCCTGGCCGGGCACCGCTGGCTCTCCGAGCCCGACGACCCGAACTCCAACCTGTACGACTCGCAGATGCTTGCCATCGCAGAGTGGTTCAACTTCGAGGTGAGCGGCACCCAGATCATCAGGCGTGGTTCGAAGACCGACGCGGTCACCAAGATGCGGGAAGCAGGACAGACCTCCTACGGCTCGGACAGGTTCCTGGCGGGCGGCGCAGGGGCTCCGGGTGACTACATGTACAGCTCCCAGCCGCTGAACGACCTGTGGATGGGCATGTGGGGCATCTTCCGGGTGCCGAACAAGCGGGTCGCCGATCTGCAGCCGCTCCCGAGCAACGCCCCGCCGCCGACCGGCCTCCCCGGCCAGGAGTGGCCCGCGCTCAGGCCTGGTGGCGCCGAGGCGCCACCACCTGACGGTGCCAACGCCAAGCCGTGCCCGACGACCGCAGCGCAGCGCACGTACAACATCAGCCTGGTCAAGACGAAGATCGTCTACAACGCGGCCGGCGACAACGACCCCAACGGCCTCATGTACGTCGCGAGCAACCAGGTCGACGCCAACGGAAACCTCAAGCCTGGAGTGGTGCCCAAGCCGCTGTTCATCCGGGCGAACGAGGGCGACTGTCTGAACATCGTGCTGACCAACAGGTTGCCGGTGGCCGGAACCACCCTCACCGCCGGTGACCCGATCAACCCGGTCGAGCAGATCGGCGCCGCGGGGGAGACTGACGTCAGCAACCTGGTCAACGGTGTCCCGCAGTCGGTCCACCCCGTATGGCCCGCCGGCAACCGAGCGTCCATCCACCCGTCCGGTCTGATCCGGTACTTCGTCACCGGCAGCGACGGCGCCGCCATCGGCTTCAACTACGACTCGACGATCGCACCGGGACAGACGTACACCTACAAGTACTTCGTCGACACCAAGAACATCGGCGTGGCGAACCTGGTCGACTACGGCAACCTGCGCACCAACCGGCACCACGGTGCCTGGGGCGGCCTCGTCGTCGAGCCGAAGGGCGCGACGTACCTCAACCCCAAGGACCTGACCGCACTGCCATCGGGTGAGCAGGCCGTCATCAAGTACCCCGAAGGCACCGTGAACAGGTCCCACCGCGAGTTCGTGGTCGACCTCCAGGACGGGCTCAACCTGTTCGACAAGAACAACGTGCAGGTCCCCGACCTGGCGCAGCCAGACCCCGGGCAAGCGGCCGCTGACGCCGAGGACCAGGGCGAACGGGGGGTGAACTACCGCAGCGAACGGTTCGCGAACCGGCCGGGCGACATCGCCGACGTGTTCAGCTCCGCCGTGGTCGGCGACCCGGCCACCCCGGTGTTCCGCGCCTACAAGAACGACCCCACCTATGTGCGCGTCCTGAACAGCTCCGACCTGGGGCGGGTGCACACGTTCGGTCTCACCGGGCACACCTGGAAGTACGAGTTCAACGACCCGAACACCAGCATCATCAACGGGCAGGGCGGCCTGAACACCAGCCGGGCCTTCAACGCCGGGATCTGCGCGGGCAGCAACACACCGCTCAGCTTCGGTGCCAGCGGCCTGACCCCGACCTGCCCGAGCGACGGAATCGCGGGCGACTACCTCTACAACGACCGCAACCTCTTCCTGCTCGCCAGCGGGTCCTGGGGCTTGATCCGGGTCCACGACGCCCCGATTGCCGACCTCAAGCCACTGCCCTAAGGAGCTGGTACCGAGATGACAGCCTCGAGCAGCATGCCGCTGCCGGCACACGAGGGGACCGGAGGTCCGCAGGCCACTCGCCTGCGGATCCTGGTCGGGCTCGCCGTGGGCCTCGCCGTCCTCGGCGCCGCTTTCGCCGTACTCCTCCTCGCCCGCGGTGCGCCGGCGGAGGCCGGACACGACGTGCGCGTGGGTCAGTCTGTGGAAACGAGCTTCGGGGCGTTCACCGTCACCAACGTCAAGACGACCTTCGTTCCCGACACTCAAGGGCCCCCGACCGCCGCTCAACACAACGGCACCGTGGGCAGTCACCAGCTACAGGTCTATATCCGGCTGGTCAACGATCGGGCGGAGCACGGCCTCGCATTCGCGCCGAGGCAGTTGCGCCTGTTCACGCAGGGAGGGGCCGGCAGGGGTCAGGTCCCCGACGGGTCGTCAATCGGGTCATCGCTGCTGCCGCGGGGAGGCAGCATCGATGGGCAAGTGTGGTTCGACCTCCCCCGGGACGCATCGACTGGGACCGGCTGGTGGTTGGAGTTCAACGGCCCCGTCGACAACCCCGTACGAGTCACCCTCGACCAGCAGCAGGTTGCCCCGGAGCACGGCCACTCGCACGGCCACTCGCATTGAGCGCCAGGATCACCGAGCCGAGCAGCGTCGAGCAGGGGTTGAGCCGTGACCACGAGTTCGCCTCTGCCCGAACAACACGACGAATGGGCCGGCGACCTCTTTGCCAGTGACCCAGAGGTCGGGTGAGGAGACGATCACCGGTCCTCGGCGAGAGCGCTGGCCGGGCAGTGCCACGTTGCCCCCGTTCGCGGGAGGGAACTGTGGAGTGTGGTCATTCGCGGAGACACTGCGCCACCTGGTGCACGGCATCGACATCTGGCTGGGCAAAGGCGTGCTGGGGCGTGGTGAGGCTGACTTCCATCCCCTCGGTCTCGGGTACGGCAGCAGGGTCTCGGAGGCCCGGTCCTTTGACGACGGTCCTGGCCGCACGCGCGGACCGGGCCGCGATGGTGCGCGACTACCTGGCCAGCGTCACCGACGAGGTGCTCGACGAGGAACTCCGCAACCCGCACAACCCCCGCGAACGCCGAGACAGTGCGCCATTGCCTGCACGTGATCCTCGAAGAGGGTGGGAACTCCTGCGATTCGCGCTGCGTGACCTCGACGTGATCGCACACCCATAAGCCCGACCGCCGTCGGCATGACCGGTCAGCGGCATCTGCGAGCGCGCGCAACGCGGTAGTACCGGATGGCCGCAGCGCACACTGTCTGCGGTAGATACGCACGGTCCGCCACAGGCTGTACGGCCCTTACATGCTCGTGGGCGCAGACCGCGATTGGCTCGTCGCATGGAGCATGAAGGACGCCGACGGCGTCGAAGCAGGGCTGCATCGCGTCGCTGACGACACGAGCAAGCCATGATCGAGAGACCAGTCGCGTTGTGGGCCGCTGACGACAGGGCAGGGCGCGTGCGCCGAGCGCTGCCAGGCACCGGGCGGGTCACTGAGCCTGAGTTGCCCAAGTTGATGCTGAGGGAAGGCGCGGCAGCGCCGATGCCGGTGACGGTCGTGCGCGACTCCCTTGACGCGCGCACCCTCGCCGCCTGAACCAGCTGATAAGCGTTCCATCCGGATTGCATCACTGCAGGGTGCCACTGGGCCGGAACGACGCGGCCTGACGCACCGCTGGCGTGCCGTCCACTGTCGGAGATCTGCGACGATCGGCCGCGCGCTGCGGAGCAGTACCAGGCCGGTGCCGAACGTCAGCGTCCGGATTCGTTCGGGCGGCATCACCGAAACCCGACGGGTCGACCTCTGAAGCGAGCGTTGGCCGTGGTCGCCGATGGTCATCGAGTCGGACGCTCGTCGCGTTCAACGATGAGGACGGAGAGCTCTTGGAGGTCCCTTGATGCCGAAGCGCCGCCGAGGATGACCTTCACGATGGAGGCGTCCCAGATGGCGCTGGCGGCGTGGTCGCCCCACCGACTGCGTGCTTGGGACGACGACTGCGACAGATGAGCCGCTGAGCCCCTGATGGGGCTCGCTTCGCTCACCTTGTCCACTCCCTCGTCATCTGGAGTGTCGTCATGTCTTCACGCCTACCTCAACACCCGTTTGTGTTGCTTGCTGCGGCGTCCGCCATCAACGTGCCCGCCCGGGTGGCGTCTCGGCCCGCCGGCTGACGCTGCACCTGCCCCGATCCTGGCCGTGGGGTCAGTCGTCGGATCCGTGGCCGCCTGACCCCCTTGCCGGCCCCGCCTCGGCGACGTGGTCGTCGCCTGCCACGGTGATATCGCGATCCTCTCGACCACGGACTTCCCCTGCGAGGCGATCCTGGTCGGGCCTGCGCGGCTCGCTGACCCCCGGAGGAGAGCTGGTCCGATGGTAGTCAGCTGGGCGTGGTCAGCTGAGGAGTTGCTCCTCGAGTTCCTCCTCGGGATGCTCCTCGATCGAGCGCGAGTCGGTGAGGGTGAGCGCGCCGCCGCCGGCGACGAGCCCGACGATGACCGCGAGCACCGCGTAGGTGATCTGCTCACCGTGGAAGAACGACTGGACGAGGTCGTTGGACCACACGCCGGCCGGGAGGTGGGTGGTGACCAGTGCGGCGATCATGGTGCCGACCACCGCGGTGCCGACGCTGGTGCCGACCTCCTGGGCGGTGTCGTTGAGCGCGGTGCCGATCGAGGTGCGGTTGCTCGGCATGGCGTCGACGAGAGCGACCGCGCAGATCGTCATCACGGTGCGCAGACCGATCGTCATCAGGACCATGCAGACGGCGATCGCAAGGTAGCCGTGGCCCACGGCCCAGGCGAGGCCGACGAGCGAGCCGGCGAGGAAGCCCGCGCCGACGATGCAGGCGATGCGGTGTCCGAAGCGGCGGGCGAGCCACTCGGAGAACGGTGTCGCGGCGATCATCGTGATGATCATCGGCAGGTTCGCCAGACCGGCCTTGACCGGGCTCCAGCCGTAGGCGAACTGGAAGTGCAGGATCAGCCCGAACATCACGCTGGCCATGGCGATGGCCGTGCCGGTCTGCGCGATGGCGGCGCCCCGGACCGGGCCACTGGAGAAGAGGTCCAGGTCGAGCATCGGCGAGCCGCTGCGACGCTCGTGCCAGACGAACCCGATGCCGGCCATGATCGCGCCGAGGATCGAGGCGACCGTGATCACGTCGAGCCAGCCGTAGAGCACGCCGCTGGTCAGCGACCAGCAGGCGAGGCCGATGGTGGCGATGCTGAGCGCGGCGCCCGGCAGGTCGAGGGCGTCGTTGGTCAGGCCCTCGGCGTGGTCGGCGGGCACGCCGAGGCGTACGCCGATGCAGGCGATGAGTGCGATCGGGGCGTTGACCACCAGCAGCCACTCCCAGCGCACGTGGGCCAGGGCAGTGCCGCCGAGCAGCGGGCCGAGGATGAAGCCTGACATGCCGACGACCATCATCAGCGTGATCGCGCGCATCCGCAGCGCCTTGTCCTCGAAGAGCCGGAAGACCAGCGAGTTGGTGATCGGGGCCATGCAGGCCGCGGCGATGCCGAGCGCGGCGCGCAGTCCGATCAGCTCACCGGCGCTGGTCACGAAGACCACGCTCAGGCTCAGGAGGCCGAAGACCGCGAGGCCGACCAGGAGCACGCGGCGGCGACCGAACCGGTCGGCGATCGATCCCGCGGTGAGCAGGAGGCCGCCGAAGGTCAGCGAGTAGGCGCCGGTGACCCACTGCAGTGCGGTCGTCCCGCTGCCGAGGTCGCGGCCGATGGTCGGGAGCGCGATCGAGAGCAGCGTGTTGTCGACCATCTCGACGAAGAAGGCGAGGCAGAGGGCTGCCAGGGGGATCCACGCTGCGCGCAGCGACGGGTAGGTGCGCGAGGGGGATGACGTGGTGGTGACGGTGGACATGACGCTCACGCTAGGTGCGGTCGCTTTCAGTCAGGTTTCACGGCGCTTTCACCGGCGGAACCCGGCTTCCCAGTCTCTTAGCGCGGACAGCGGCGGATGCGGACGGATGTCGGCAGAAGCGGTTGCCGAGCAACCGCGCCGAAACTCACAGTCCTCCAGGGTCCTCGACTCGCACGGCTTCCCGACCTGGCCCCGCGTCGAGGACGGCTGGCTGGCGCTGGATCTGCGGCGCCCGCTCGTGACCCTCAGACCTGCAGGGTCTCGTCGAGGAAGGCGACCAGCGTGTCCTACGTCGGCGCCGGGTCCTGGCTCGTCGCGGAGGTCGTCCCGTCCTTGGTGGTCCGGACTGTGCGACCCGCCGAGTCCTTGGCCGCGGCAAGGTACTCGGCGGATTGACTCTCGGTCGCATGACCCCTTGACGGTCACAGGCGGCGGAAAGACCGCGGTCCTGGGTGCGCGGAATGGCGCCCGAACCCGACGCGTGCGTCGAGCCACAGGAGCGACCGCGAGCACCGTCGGCTCAAGTGATCATTGGTGCCCGGCGCATCGTGGTTGCTGGGGGGATGTTTCGGCGCCCGGCCCCTCCAGCGCATCAGTGCGGGAGCAGCCACACCACGGCTTCGCAGGGAGCTCGTTGATCCTGGGCGCTGACGATTCGCAGCTGAGCGTCGTATTACCGCCCATGCAGCTGTCAGTACCGTCTTCTCGCTCGACAGCGTCACCAGCGGATGTGGCTGCGCCGCGCTCAGTTATGAAGCCGCGCTCACTCCTGGCGGGTGACGCTACGGGCACCGCGGCTGGTCATGCTGTGCCCATGTCCGCGCCGTTTTCTGTCCTGGGGATTGGTTTCGAGCAGTGAACCCCGGTTCGTGGACCGCGCTGATCCTGCTCGTCTTGTCGGGCGTCGGCATCTTGATCAAGGTGCTGGCGCTGGGGTTGGTGCCTCGGAACCGTAAGCCGTCCACGGGGCTCGCCTGGCTGATGCTTGTCATTCTGTCGCCTTGGATCGGGCTGGTCGCCTTCGCGTTCTTCGGTCGCACGTCGGTCGGGTCGAAGCGTCGGCACCAGCAGGCGGACGCAAACCGCCAGATCGCCGCCCGCACCACCGATCTGCCTGACATGCCGGTCGGTCTGGTCGGTCCGGAGTACCTCGCGACGTCGGTACACCTCAACCGCGCCCTGGGGTCCATGCCGATGACGGGCGGCAACAGTATCGAGTACCTGCCGCATTACGAGACGACGATCGCGAAGATGGCTGACGCGGTGCGCGGTGCGCAGGAGCACGTCCTGGTGGAGTTCTACATCTCCGCCTGGGACGACGCGACCGACCCAGTCCTGACCGCGATGGCAGAGGCGGCCGAGCGTGGGGTCGAGGTGAAGCTTCTTTTCGACCACCTCGGCGCGCGCGGCATCCCGGGGTACAAGGACTTCCTCAAGCGGCTGAATCGAACCCGGATCGAGTGGCGCGAGATGCTCCCGCTCCACCCGCTCAAGGCCACTTGGCGCAGGCCCGACCTGCGCAACCACCGCAAGCTCCTCGTCGCCGACGGCCGGGTGGGTTTCATGGGCTCGCTCAACCTGGTCGAGCCCGGTTACGACAAGCCCAAGAACCACAAGCTCGGACGGCACTGGGTGGACCTGATGGTGCGAGTCGAGGGCCCGATGGTCAAGGCGCTCGAGGTCGTCTTCGCCGTCGACTGGGAGAAGGAGTCGGGCTACTTGCGGGACGTCGGCCCGGCCGACAGGCACCTTGCCAGGAGCCTCGACGGGGTGTGCGCGCAGGTGCTCCCCTCCGGCCCCGGTTACCCCACCGAGAACAACCTGCGTCTCTTCAACACCCTCATCTACGGCGCCCAGCGGCGGCTGTGCCTGACCAGCCCCTACTTCGTGCCCGACGAATCGCTGCTGAACGCCGTCACCACGGCCGCCCAGCGAGGCGTCGAGGTGGAGCTGTTCGTCAGCGAGGAGTCCGACCAGTTCATGGTCGGTCACGCGCAGGCGTCGTACTACAAGGCATTGCTCGAGGCCGGCATCAAGATCTGGCTCTATCCGGCTCCTGCGATTCTGCACTCCAAGCACTTCACCATCGACGACAACGTCGCGGTGATCGGCTCGAGCAACATGGACTTGCGCAGCTTCGCGCTCAACTACGAGATCATCGTGATGCTCGTCGGCGGCGATGCGGTCGCGGACCTGCGGGCGATCGAGGACGCCAACCGCGCGCTGTGCCGGCCGCTCGCGATGCAGGAGTGGAGCCAGCGCTCGGCCGGTGCGAAGTACGTCGACACGGTCATGCGCCTGACCTCCGCCCTCCAGTAGCGCGGCGCCTTGTCGAGCCTGACCCGATGGGCGACGGCCATGTGGACACCCAGCCACGACGAGGACCAGGATGGATTCCGCCATGGCCGGATCCGCATGCTGTACGGCGACGGCACGAGTCGCCGAAGGCCGCGTCGTGTGGAGGGCGGAATGATGCGGCTAGCGGTCCTCATCGACCCATTCACGTCGACAACCAGCCCAAAGGTCACCGCCGCAGCTTTCTGGGCGGTAAGCAGCGGGTCCGAGGATGCGGGGTAGGTTGACCGGGAATGGTGTGGATGGCCCCGGTCGAGCTTGGGATCTGTGGACGTGGCTCGGCCTCTACGCCCGTCGTTTGCACCCTCCCTGCGAGACACCGAGGAGCGCGGCCGCCTCCCGCACGGTCAGCCTCTCGTGCTCGGTGTCGGGCGGACCGGCCATGCGACGGCGTTCTGCCTCGCGAGCCGCCCGGAGTTCCGCCTGCTTACCCTGGTCGGCCTTCTGCTCTGCACGACGCTGGGCGAGGGCGAGCACCTCGGTGCGGTCCAGCGAGGGCCGCATACCGTGTCGCGGCCTCGGATGCAGGTCCCACGCGAAACCATCCGGTAGACCGACGTTGAGGCCACCCCGAGTAGCTCGGCGGCCTCGACCTGGCTGATCCAGCCGGTCACCTTGCACAGCGTAGATGCGTCTAACCCAGCACGGGGTATGGGTGGACCATCGTCCGCGCATCCGCGTACGGACGCCCCCTGCGCCTCGACGGTGAGCACGAGACGCTCGACCTCCTGCCGTTCGGACCGATCAGGTGACCGGCCTCATCGGAGGCTATTCCTCCTCCGGCGACGGGCTGCTACGCCGTGCCCTGTACACGGCGCGGGGTGGGGGCACCTCCGAAAATCGGGCAAACAAGACCGCTGGGGAGGCTTGAAATATGTCTGGAGGGTTCAGGTTGTCAGCGGCAACTAGTTTGCTGGGCGGCGAGATCTGGACGGTCAACCAGTCCGGCTGGACGCTTGCTACTCGCGGTCGGGGGTCCTGGCGACCTCTCGTGACCTCTCGCGCTCGACCTGCCCGATCATCCATGCCGCGACCGAGGCGGTCACCGCGCCGACCATTGCGATGCCGACGATCATGAGCGCCACGGCGACGAGCCGACCTTCGGTGGTGATCGGGAAGTGGTCGCCGTATCCGACGGTGGTGACCGTGGTGCAGGCCCACCAGAGTGCGTCGCCGTAGTTGGTGATGTTCGCGCCCCTGGCGTTCTGTTCCGAGTCCAGTACGGCGAGCGCGCCGAGCCCGACCGCGACGATGGCGACGCCGAGCGACATACGTGGACACCCGGCCCACGAGCGACCCGGCTACGGACCGGTTGAGGACCCGAGCGAAGGCGAGCAGCCGGAGCAGTCGCAGCGGCCGGAGGAACGGGAGCACGACCAGCGCCACGTCGTACCAGTGCCGTTTGGCGTAGTGCCAGCGGTGCTCGGCGAGCCAGAGCCGGATGGCGAAGTCGATTGCGAAGGCTGCCCAGACGGCCCAGGAGAGGACGTTGAAGCTGGCGCGTAGGTCGGGGTCGAGGTTCGGGTCGAGTACGGGCCATGCGTAGGCGATGAGGAATGCCACGGCGAGTAGGAGCATCGGGATCTCGGACCGGCGCTCGTAGCGTTCGACACGGGTCATGCCCGGCAGGCTAGCCACTCGCCGACCTCGGGAGGCGCGGTGTGTCCGCTGCCACAAGCGATTGTGCTGAAACGGGCCCGGAGCCGTGTTGCCCGTTGCTACCGTCGTCCGTTGCGGAGCCGGTTCCGCGGCGTCAGACGTAGCGATGGAACGTACCAAGAACGGGAATCACATGACCGACACCTCCACCAGGCTCGACAAGTCCGTCGGTCTAGGCAAATGGTTCATCGGAATCTCGGTCGTGGTGGCTCTGGTCGTCGGGTGGTTCTCGTTGGGGCAGCCGGGGATACCGCTCCATGACGGCGAATACAGCTGTTCGGCAGGACAATCCGCATTTCCAGGGCCCGGCGCCACGGTGCACGGCGGTGAGGTCGTCGACGTCTGGAACCTCAACATGGGTACTGGCACCAAGTCGTCCCTTCGTTGGAGCGACTTAGAGCGGATGGGCTCGAAGAAGTTCAGCCTCACGAGTGCTGACCCCAGTCCGAACGGCGGCGCTCTTGATCACCGCAGCACCTACGTGTGCACGTACGACTGAACTTCTTTCCGCGCCCCGCCCTTCCCGGGGCGGTGGTACGTGCTGCCTGGGGAGTCGGTTCCCCTGCGCGGACGGGGCGCGGCGTGCGACCCTTCGGGAGAACCCGCAGGGTGGACCCGAGACTGCCTTGCGGGGTTTCCTAGTCGCCCTAGGGTGCTGCCCGTGTGGATCACGCAGCCCGAGGCAGCCGAGATCCTCGGCGTGCACCCGCAGACGGTCGCCAAGATGGTCGCGCGCGGTGAACTGACCTCGCGGGGTCAAGGCGTCCGCGGTTCCCTCGACCGTGACGAGGTGCGCGCCCTGGGGGTTGCTCGCCGTGATGCCGCGGATTGGCGGGAAGCCGAGCGGGTGGCGCTTCGCCGTCGGGTCAGGACCGGGGAGCCGCCCGACGCCGGGCACGAGTCGTTGCGCCTCGGCGAGGCCGCCGCGTTCATGGACGTCACCGAGCCGGCGATCTCACAGCATGCCCGAAAGGGCCGGCTGCCGTTCGTCGAGCACGAGGCCCGGCGATGGTTCAGGCGTGACCACCTTGAGCTGGTGAAGCACGCGGATCTGGTGAAGAGTCCCAATCCCGGGACTAGGTCGATGCCGTGAGCGGACATCAGCCCCCGGAGTCTCGGATCCTCCGAGGGCTGATGCGACCGAGCCGCCTCGGGTAGCGCCATGCCGGGACGGTCCTGTCTTCGGTATCACCTCCGGGCTGACTACAGCCTGAATCCAGCCCTCGGCGCCGTGAGCCCGTGCGAGCGAACGGAAGAAGCGGCTCCACGGCGCGCGCCGCTGATCCCCTCCGCACCATGCGCCCGCCGGCTGCGGTTTCGCCGTGTGTATCGGCGCGATCACCTTGAGCTGGTGAAGCATGCGGACTTGGTGAAGCGACCAACGGTCAGTCGGACTAGTCGCCGCCGCTATAGGGAATATGAAGAGCAACAGGAAGAGTCCGACCAAGGGCACGAATAGCAGGGCCACCGGAAACGAGGCCGAGGACCAAGGCCAGGTACGACGAGGTCCGGCACCACCCGGCTCATGCTGCCGGGTCTGTCACGTCGGCCACCTGCGCCCCGAGGTGGGTGATCACGTCGTCGGCGGCGAGCGTCGCGGCGACGCCGTGGGCACCGGCCCCGATCGAGATCGTCTGGCCCACGACCCGCTCGTCGGCGATGACCGGGAGCGCGGTCGCCGAGCCGAACGGCGTGATCGTGCCGCGCTCGTAGCCGGTCACCTCCCGCGCCGCGTCTGCGTCCGGCATTGAGATGCGGTTGACGCTCAGGAGGGCCCGCAGTTTGGGCCACGAGATCTCCCGGTCGCCGGGCACGAGCACGAACAGGTGGTCGCCGGGGCCACGCCGTACCACCATCGTCTTGACGATGGCCCGAGGTGGCACGCCCCGCGCCTGCGCCGCCTCGGCAAGGGAACGGACCCTGCCGTGCCGGGTGACCGAGTGCTCGATCCCGGCCTCGGCCAGAGCCCGGAGGGCTGGCGTGTCGTCCGGCCTCTCGACGTCCATGGAGTGACCCTACGGCGACCGACTGCGGGCCCTCTTGAAGGAACCTCGCTATTAGATTATGGGTAGCAGCTGAGGCACTCGACAAGTCGAGTGCATGCCCTATTGCGGCGCGATCTGTTGCATCATCTCCAGACCATTGCCTTCCCCCCATCGTTCTAAGATCCGGCCGTTCGCGATCCGCACGATGTCGATGCCGGTGAGGGTGACCTGGCGGTGGGTCGCCGGAACGCCAAGTTGATCGCCCTCGTGAGTGCCAGTGGCCGTCCATCGCACGGCGACCTTGTCGCCCGAGGCGACGATGTCGTCGCAACTGAGCGTGAGGTCAGGGAAAACGGCGTGGTAGAGGCCGATGATCTGTTCAACTCCGGCAAGGCCCGGCCCTTGACCGGGCTGGAGGTTGTGGTCGACGACTTCTTGATCGAAGAGGCCATCCGCCAATCCGTCCGGTGCGCTGACATCCCACACGCGCACGTAGTCCTCGGCGATTCTCCTCAGGTCGACGTCCATGACTCCTCCTGCCCCGCAGCGCTCAATGCGGTCAACACGCCAAGGGAATCCCACTCGTCCCACGCCGTCAACATTCGAGGGCACCGTGGCGACCACGGGGACCGCGCGCTCGTCGCTAAGCGCTCCTACGCGGCCCGAGTTTGAACAGGAGGGAAACGGAAACCAGTGGACCCCGAGGCATCCTCACCGGCGGTCCCCGATGGCGAGTGCGCGTCATCGCGCCACCCTCACCGCCAGGGTGGGATCCGTGAACGCAACAGAGCCCCCAGACCGCATGCGGGGCGGGGGGACGGGACCAATGCCTCTGTCCATCCGGCGCGCCGCATATCTACGGTGCAATCGAAGCGGAGGAGGAGCTGTGTCTATCACCGAGAGGCCTCACAACCAAGCCGGCTGCGGCCGCGTGGTGGTGGGCGTGCATGGCTCGAAGTCCAGCCGGCTCGCGTTCGGGTACGCCGTCGGCATCGCGCGCGAACGCGGCTGGGACCTCGAGATCGTGACGGCTTGGCCCGACGCGGACGAGGTGATGATCCATGACGTGCCCGGGCGCTACATCGTGTCGCGTGGGCGCGCGCTGGAGTCGCAGAAGGATGCTCTCGGGTCGCTCGATCCCGCGTTGGCTGAGCGTGCCAGCACCTTCCTGGCGAACGCACGACCCGAGCAGGCGTTGGTCACACGTTGCACGGATGCCGACCTGCTCGTGGTCGGGGCTGGCCGCCCCGATCGAGAGCGCGACAGGCTGGGAGTGGGAGCCGAGTGCGCCAAGGAGGCGCTGTGCCCCGTGACGGTCGTACCGGCACCCGACCACGTCGCAACCGCTCCCGTCGTCCTTGGCGTGGATGGCACATCCGCAAGCGCCGGTGCGCTCCGCTAGCGGTCCGAGGGGCCCGCCTGCGCGAAACCGCGCTCCGCATCGGGCACGTGGTCCCTGTGGCCCGACCCATGTCACCAATGCGGGCCGTGGTGCCGATCGACTAGGAGAGTGCACGATGCCGATGCTCGGTTCGGGGCTGATAGCCGTTAACGCCCAGGGGTGTCAGGTCAGTGGCATCGCCTTGACGTTGGGCGCTGTCACCGCGTGTGCGCTGTATACGGTGCTGACGCGTCGCCTGCTGCTCGATGATGGCTCCCTGGTCGTGGTCCTGGGATAGCAGGTGCTCGCCTCCGTGCTCGTCCTGCTCGCACTGGTCGTCGGCGTGGTCACGGGCTGGTACGCCACGTCCACAGCGACGGACGCAGCGGCCCTGGGTTGGCGGCCGCGTCTGGTGTCGCTACTACACACTCGCGTACGTCTGCCACGTCGCGGCGCTGCGTCAGGGCCCAGCCGCCGTGGAGGTCTCGGTGCTGCCGCTCATCCCCGTAGGTCGAACGACCAGGCACTGACCGCGGGATCACAGTCAGGGACGTCGTCGCGTCGCTCGCTGGCTACCTGCCTAGAGGGGCCGCCCCGCACAGCGCACGGTTCGTAGGGATGCTGCACATGGGCGCGTTGTGAGGGCCGCCACCGATCGGCTTGATGCGTCCGACTAGGTCGCCAGATCCCCGGATCGCCATCCTGGTGCTCCAGCCTCACCGGTGGCTGTGTTGCGGTGGGAATCGTGCGGTGATGGCTTCCCACACGGCTTCGCCGCGTTCGTGGCCGCCGAGGCCCCTGGTGAGGTACGCGGCGCCGTACCGGGCGGCGGGTTCGGCCCAGGCGGAGCAGCCGCCTGCGCCGCCCATGCCCAGCTCCACCCGTCCGTTCTCCTCGCTGATCTGGAAGCCGAGGGTCCATGTCACGGACCGGTCGAGGACAAGGTCGTGACCGGTGGCCGCGGGTTCGACGTACGCGCGCCACAGCTCGCGGCCGAGCCGCTGGGAGACGAAGCCGTCGGCCCCGTTGAGGTCGTCGTAGAAGTGAGCCAGGGACAGGGCGTTGGCGTGCAGGGCCACGGCCGGGAACGGCGTACGACGGAACTGGTCGGAGTTCAGCACCCCCGGCTCGAGGAGCCCCGGCGGGCGGCCGAGAGCGGGGCCCCATCGGGGATCTTGGAGGTAGCCCGACCGCCAGGTTCCCTCCGGGTCCACCAGGGTGGCGACCCGCGGGAGATCGTGGTCGCTCGACCTGGAGGTGGAGATCCCATCCGGCGGCGCTGGCGATGCGGGCGAACCTTGTCGCGAGCGGCTCGCCCGTAGCGCGGCGCAGGACTTCGTCGAGCAGGTGACCGTAGGTCAAGGCGTGCTCGGCGACACCGGCGCCGGGTGGATGGATCGGTGCGGCCTCCGCGAGGAGGTTCGCAAGCGCCTCGCGGTCGTCGTAGCTGACCTGCGAGGCCTCCTCGGGGAATGCCGGGATCCCTGCTTGGTGAGAGAGGAGGTGGCGCATGGTCGTCTCGCCCTTGCCCGAGCTTGCGAACGCGGGCCAGACAGAGACGACGGGCTGGTCCAGGTCCACTGCCCCTTCGCTCACCGCGTCAAGGAACGCGAGCGCTGCGAAGGGCTTCGCGACCGAGAAGGTCATCACCAGCGTGTCGGGGGTCCAGGGTGAGGACCCGTCTCGGGTTCCGGCGCTGTGGTCGATCTCCACGACTCCCTCGCGCACCAGGGCGATGGCGCCGCCCGGCTCGTGGCCGGACTGGAAGAGCCCGTCGAGGATGTCGGCTGGGTGGGCGTTCACGGCGTACCAGGATAGAAGGCCGACGAGCCGGCCGGAACGAAGCAAGGCAGCTCGAGGTGCGAGCGCGGCGTCATCAGGCGCTCCGCTTGCTGGAGAAGGCCACCAACAGAACACCCACCGCCATCACGAGCGCCACGCGGATCCAGTCGTGACTCGTCCGCCGCACGGCTTCGGTGGCGTTGAACGAGGAATGGAACAGTGCGATGACCAACAGGCTCCTGGTCCGGCTGTCCAAGTGGGCGATCACCACACGAACGCCGGGGGGCAACCCCGGCGAGCAGGGCGATGTTGTGGCAAGCCTGCGTGAGTGAGTCGACCCCGACCCCGACCCCGACCAGGGCCAGAGGCAGGTGGATGGGCTGTGTTGCGGTGTTCGATCCCAGGCGATGCCCAGGTGATGCCCAGGTGATGCCCAGGCGGGGCTTGGGCCCCTGCGCTGGTCAGATGGCGGGTCTGGGTTCGTCGACTGCGGTGGCCAGAGGTCCTGGTAGGACAACCCGTACCGGAGGTACCAGCGAACCGCCAGCAAGATCACCTCGGGCGGGAATCGAATGCCGGTGAACCCTGAGGGGATCCTCACAGGTGGTCTGGAACGGGGAGTGCGCTTCATCGAGCCACCTTCACCGGCACCGTGCGATGGGTCAATGCAACAGAGCCGCTGCGAGAACACCCCCATCGGCTGAGGTGCTACGACCAAGGCCCAATGGCGCGTGAACGTGGCTCGCACCCAGGCTTGTCCTACGCCGCAGGAAGCGGCGGATAAGCCTTGGAGGCAGACATGAGCAACATGATCACGAAGAAGGGTTTCCGGGTCACGGCAGCCGGCATCGTCGCGCTCGCCGTGGTCGCGGCCGGTGCCACCAGCGCCGAGGCCAAGGGTCGTCAGGTCATCCGCTCCGGCGGCTGTGACAACTCCTCGGCCACCTGGAAGCTGAAGGCCCAGTCCGACGACGGCAGGATCGAGGTCGAGTTCGAGGTCGACTCGAACCGGGCGGGCCAGACCTGGGCGGTCCGGATGGGCGATGACGGCCACCGGTTCTTCACCGGCAACAGGACCACTGCCGGGGCCAGCGGCTCGTTCACTGTCACCCGCCGGATCGCCAACCGCGCCGGCACCGACACGATCCGTGCCCGCGCCACGCGGGGCGCCGCGACCTGCGCCGGAGTCGTCAACTTCTGACACCTCGCCACGCAAGTGCGTGCATCGACAATGTGAGGTACGACATGAAGCGCATTCAGGTCTACGCCGTGGGCATCCTGCTTGCGCTCGTGCCGGCGGTGTTCGGCCTGTGGGGCAACGCGTCGTTCTCGAAGGACGTACCGGTGCGGGTGCCCGACCAGGCCCGCACGGCGGCCGCCGTGGCCAAGCAGGACCCGCGGGCGCTGGTGGCAGCGGACCGGGCCGGCCGGACGCCGGCCGAGCGTCAGGGCCACCACGGGCGCCACCACGGGCGCCACGGCGCGGACGACCCCGCAACGCATGATGTGGGCGACGACCACGGTGGCGACCACGGTGGCGACCACGGTGGCGACCGCGCTGGCTCGCGACATCCCGAGCCGGGTGACGACCACGGCGGCGTCGACAGCAACACCAGCAGCGGACACCCCTCCGGCGGGGCTGGCGACAACACCAGCCATCACACCGCAGGCGGCGACAGCGGGTCCGGCAAGGGTGGCGGCGGCGGCAAGGGGTCAGGCGGCCACGGAACCGACGACTGACCCTCGCACCCCGCAACCTCCGTTCCGGCAGCGGCTTGATGTTGTGCTCGAGTGGCGGCACATCGGCCCGAACATGACGTGGTCGATGACCGGGTGGTTCCCGACAAAATGCCTGTTCCTTCGAGCCCGGGCAGGACTAGGTTCGCCCGGTGGCCTTGGAATGGGAACAGGTGATGGTGCACTCCACGGCTCCGGCGGCCTTGGGGCAGTGGTGGGCCGACGATCTTGGTTGGGTTGTCGTCTACTCCACCGCTGACGAGTTCGAGATCCGCCCGGAGCCGGATCGCACGCCGGGGTTGGACTTTGTCCCGCTCGATGAGGCCAAGAGCCGAGTGCACCTCGACTTTCGACCGGATGACCAGAACGCCGAGGTGACACGCCTCCAGGGTCCGTGGCACCGCGCCCAACGCCTCGATCAGTCGCCACCAGCCGGCGAAGAGGTCCTCGGCCCGCCGGGTCGGGATCAAGATCGCCGAGAGCCACCGCGAGTACCCGGTGGCCATCGTCAGCACCGGCAACTGCACGGGGCGGCGGACCTGTCCGAAACCGACCGGCGGCTCGATCGGGGGGAACCACAGGTCGCACTGGGCGATATCCCCGGCCATATAGGTCGTCCGGTTGGCCGGGTCGACCGGGAGATACGCAGGTCGCAGCTCGGCGACCCGTTCCTTGAACACCGTGATCCCACGGGTCCACCGACCCGCTCGGCGATCACCGTCGCCGGCATCGTCGGCACCAGGTCCAGCTGCGCGCGGATCGCGTCCTCGAACGCATCCACCGCCGACCCTGCAGGCTTCCGCTGATACTTCGGCGGACCCTCAGAGGCGATCGCGGCACGCACCGTGTTCCGCGAGACCCGCAACGTCCTCGCGATGGTCTTGATCGGCACCTTCTCCGCCCGATGCAGCCGACGGATCTCAGCCCAGTCCTTCACAGACAACAACTCCTTCGCTCCTCCCGACTCGAATGAGTCGAGATTCCGGTCGAAGCGGGTCAATATTCGGCCGACGCTTCGGGGTCAGTTTTCAGCCGTCGCTGACAGATGGCCCGGTCGAGCCTGGGACCTGTGGACGTGTCCAGTAGTTCTGCGTCCTCGCCGGCGCGGTGCTGGGGATTACTGGGTGGGGAGGATGTTCTGGTTCAGCCGGAACAGGTTGGTCGGGTCGTACTTGTTCTTCAGCTCCACCAGTCGTCGGTAGGTTTCGGGCCGGTAGGACGCCCGTACCAGGGACGGGTCGGAGTCGCCGGTGAAGTTGACGTAGGTGCCGGCGTCCGGGCCGAGTGGCCGCCGCCACCCCGCGCGCCCAGTCGACGACCTCGGCGAAGCCGTCGGCGTCGGGGGTCCGAGCGATGACGTTGACGATGAACTCCTGGTCGCGGAGCGCGTACGCGGTGTCCTGCGCGGGGACTCGTGCCCACGGCGCCGCCGAGGTGCTGGAGGTGGATCTCGGCCAGCGGGTTGGGCAGCGTCGCGAACGACTCCTGCAGCGCGCGCAGCGCCCGGTCGTCGACCTCGGGCAGGAACGCCGAGCGGAAGTAGTTGTGGATCCCGCGCGGGTAGAGCGGGTCGAGGGCCTGCTGCCATCCCGCGTAGGGGTTGGCCGCGAACACGTCGGCGATCACCGTGCCCAGCGAACGGAACGGTGCGGTGGCCGCCTCGCCGGCGTCGAGGTCGCCGGACCAGCAGCCGCCGACGCCGATGATCGGGGTGCCGTGCACGGATTCGGGCAGGAACGGCACGGGTGGCGCGGTGGTCAGGTTGACCAGCGTGGTCAGCTCGTCAGGTGCCGCTGCGCAGGCGGCCCGGTACCCGGCCAGCACCTGCTCGGCCTCCTCGGCCGGGTAGAAGACCAGTCCGGAGAGGACCGTCGGGCCGACCTCGTGGAGCTGGTACTCGAAGGAGGTCACCACCCCGAAGTTGCCGCCGCCGCCGCGCAGACCCCAGAACAGCTCGGCGTTCTCGCTGGCGCTGGCGTGCACGAACTGTCCGTCGGCGGTGACGACGTCGGCACCGATGAGGTTGTCGCAGGCCAGTCCGTGCTTGCGCATCAGCCAGCCGATGCCGCCGCCGGTGGTGAAGCCGGCGATACCGGTCGAGGACACCAGGCCTCCGGTCACGGCGAGCCCGAACTGCTGGGTCTCGGCGTCCAGGTCCTTCCACGTGCACCCGGCCTGCGCCGTCACGGTGCGGTCGTCGGGGTGGACCTCGATGCCCGTCATCAGGGACAGGTCGAGCACGATGCCGTCGTCGAGCGGTGGAGAACCCGGGGATGGAGTGGCCTCCACCGCGGACCGCGAGCGGCAGCCCCTCGCTGCGGGCGAGGTCGACGGTGCGGATCACGTCGGCCACGCCCGCGCACCGGACGATCAGCGCCGGACGCCGGTCGTGCGCGCCGTTCCAGACGCTGCGCGCCTGGTCGTAGTCGGCGTCACCCGGGAGCACGCGCGGTGCCGCGCAGTCCGGCGATGAACTCGGTGAGCGTCGCGCTGCCGATCGGGCCGGACGCGGTCTGTGTCGTGGTCATGGTTCCTCCTGGTTGGGCCGTCGGGTTCGGAGCCGACGGAGATCGTCTGGTCGAGGTGGTTGGGTGGTTGGGTGGTTGTCGGGCGAGGGTGCTGAGGTCGGGGACCGGTCAGCCCTGGCCTGCGCGGTGATCCGCGGACGTCAGCCCCGATGGGCCGGCGGGGCGTACCGGCGGGGCGTACATGGCGAACGTCTGGGCGACGATCTTCCCGTCGTCCACGACGAAGGTGTCCGTGCCCAGGGGGATGTCGCTGCCGACGTTCCACGTGATGTAGGCGAGGTCTCCCTCGACGTGGAGGCTCCTGAGCTCGAACCGATCGATGCCACCTGCCGGCAGCGCCTCGATGAAGTGCTCGAAGAAGCCGTGGATCTCCTGCTTCCCGACGTAGACCTCGGCTTCGGTGTGGAAGTGGGCGGCTTCGCTGTAGTCCGCGACGATGGCGTCGACGCCTCGGCGCTCCAGGAAGGCAGTCAGGTGGTGGCGGACCACGGCTTCGGTCGCCGGTGACTGTGGGTTCATGTGGGCCTCTTCGAGTCGGTCTGCTCCGCGGCGCGGTGCGGGTGAATGTCCCGGACGCACCCGGTGCACGTCCTTGGGGATGATCATGGGATCGGTCGGCGGCGCACGACGAGTGGCAGTGCCGTACCACCCACGACCCGCCCGGTGCCCTCGACTAACGGCATGATCCGCGTGAGGAGCACGGTCGTCGCCGCGTGTGCCCGGGCGGATGGCGGGGCGCCGAGGCAGTACAGGATCCGTACTACCGGGTCTCGGCGACGGGGTGGAGGATGGATCCATGACGAGCCGCAGGGAGTACTGCCCGATCGCGTGCGCTGTCGACGTGCTCGGCGACCGGTGGACCCCCTTGATCATCCGAGAGCTGATGGTCGGTGCCAGCGGCTTCAACGAGATCCATCGCGGGATACCCCGCGCGAGCCGTAGCCTGCTCGCGCAGCGGCTGCGCGAGCTCGAGCGCCGGGGGCTCGTCGACCACACCGCGAACGGCCCGGGGCTGTCCGGGTCTTACGAGCTGACCCCGGCCGGTCAGGGCCTGACCGACATCGTGTGGGCGATGGGCCACTGGGCCGCTGAGTGGGTGTTCGGCGACCCGACCGACGACGACTGCGACGGCTTGTCGCTGATCTGGCGCACCCACCAGTTCGCCATTCCCGCCAAGCTGCCCGAAGGACCGCACCGTGGTGCACCTGGTCCTCACCGGCTCCGGGGGCGCGCAGGGCTGGCTCGACATCCAGCGGCCCGGCATCACCGTCTGCAAGGACGACCAAGGCCTCGCCGTCGATCTCGCCCTCGAGGCCGACACCGCACAGATGCAGCGCTGGCTCATCGGCCTCGTACCTTTCCGCGACCTCGTCGCCGACGGTCACGCCCGCTTCCTCGGACCGAGCCGCCTGGCCAAGGCCTTCCCCACCTGGTTCGACACCACGGTGTACTCCCAGACCCTGCGCCGAGGCGAGCAACGCCGGCTCCGGGACGCCGTCCCGGCCTAGGCTCCGTCCTCGCTCCAGGTCGAACAGATCTGGGGGTGGCTCAGGGCTCGTCACGACCCAATGCCGATGGGCCGGCTTCTGGTGACCGTCCCGGTCCTTGGCCTGCCCAGTGCGTGGGGGGTGTCGTCGAGCCGGGTTGGCACACGCATTGCGTGTTCGGCGGACCGCTGCGATGGATCGGCAAGCGCTTCCCGTGAGCACCGTCCTCACATCGGCTGAGATGAGTGCGTCCCGCAGGCGGCTGACGCAGCCTTCAGTTAGGGAGTGGGTAACGGGCGCCGTGGTGCGGCAAGTCACTTACATGGTCCCGCTCAAGAGCACGGCACCGACTGAGAGAACCACGTTGAGAAGAGCGATGAACACACCCACGATGCCGGCTACCCTGGCCGCTCCGCCCAACGGCCGGCCGCCGCGGGTCAGGCCGGCGAGCCCAGCGGCACCAGCGCCGAGGACGCCGGGTGCTCCGGACCAGAACGCGATCAAGGTGAGCAGGGACAAGGCTCCGAGCACGATTGCACCCATCGTGGCCCGTTGGGGGGCATGGGCCTGCCACAGGCCCATCCCGATCACGATGAGGAGAGCGGCGGTGCCGAGGATGCCGACGCCGATGATCGACCTGATCGGTCCCTCGCGTTCAAGCGGATCCTGGTCGGTGAAGACGATGACACCTACGAAGACGGCGATCATCCCAAGCACGCAGATCGCGTACACGGCTCCCACGAACACGCGTGCCGAGGGGAGGGTGACCGTCCGGAGTGACGTAGGTGATGTGGACACGACTGGCCTCCGATGCTGACGGACCCGGAATCGCCGGGACTTGTTCAAGCCTCTCGGAGGCTGTGTCCCGGGCGCCAGCACCGACGTGTCCTGATGTGTCCCGCTCTTTCCCAGCTCTGTCCCGATGCGGGACTACGGCCTACCCGTGCGGGGTGCCGTGCTCCATGCTTTGAGTGTGACGCAGACCTGGACCGAGAGCGGCGTCCCGAGGCGGGGCATTACTGTCGAGGTTCTGATTGCTGCGGCCTGCTTCGTCGTGAGCGCGGGTCTGGTGGCTGTCGCCGCCGCATCGAACGCGGCCCTGTCCAACGAGACTCTGGCTCTGCTCGCTGGATGGCCGGTCTTCGGCCTTGCCGGCGGCATCGTGCTCGATCAGCGGCCTGGCTCGGGCACCGGAAGGCTGCTCGTCGTCCTGGCCTTCATGCCGGCGCTGGTCATCGCGTGGGGGCAGGTGCGGTTCGGAGGGCTGCCGAGGCCAGACATTCCGCGGGCGGTCTCCGAGCTTGCCGTCCTTCAGGTCGCACTCGTGGCCATCACGTTGCCTTGGAGCTTCCGGCGACCCACGCAACTTCGGTGGGCGCCGGGTTGCATCGTCGTCGCGGCTGTGGGCGGGATCATCTGGGCGCTCGCCGAGGCAGACTTCCTCGCGCGAGACACCCGGGTCGCGGGTTGGGCTCTGGCGATGGCGGGCTCTGGCGGCACCTGGTTGCTGGTCGCACGGGCGGCGCGGACCGATCCCCGCACGGCGAGGAGGCGGGTCACGTGGGTCATGGTCGACCTCGGCGTTGCCGGTGGCGTCCTCGTTGGGGCTTGGTTGTTGCTTCCCGCCGATCTGAGCTACGCGGTCACCTTCTCGATCTTGCTGCTGATTCCTGTTGTCGTCGTACGGCTGCAGTTCGCTGAGGACTTCCGCCCGATGGCTGAGCATGTCTTCGACCTCCTTCTCCTGGGCGCCGTGCTCGCCGCCGCCGCGCTGATGGCGGCGCTCACGGCGTTGGGTGCCCGCTGGGTGAACCTGGCGTCGGCGAACACCTCTGCGTCGTTCTCCGCGCTCGTCACTGCCGCGATGGCGGTGCCGGCCGCACTCTGGGTACGCCGAAGCGTGCTCGGCCGCCGCTACGGCACCGGGCTCCTCTCGCCGGCTGACGTCGCTGTGATCACCGCAGACCTGCATACGCAGACCGAGCCGCGTGACCTCCTCGACAAAGCGGCACGCATGGTGGCCGCCGCTAGCGCCAGCGCGGACGCGCGGATCATCCTCGGTGACGATGCTTCTTCGGTTCCCGAGCACTGGACCGTCCATCCGCTCGACGTCGGCGGTGACCGCGTCGGAATCCTTGCGGTCGAAGCCGGAGACCCGGAGGGGCCTGAGCCGCGCCAGGAGAGGGTCGTGGCACAGCTGTTGCCCACGGTCGCGCTGGTCGCACGGGCGGTTGGGCTCGCCGTCGAAGCGGAGCATGCCCGGCGGGATGTGGCCCGCGAGCGCGACGCTGAGCGGAAGCGGGTCCTCGGGGATCTTCATGACGGCCTCGGGCCGGTGCTGGCCGGCATGAGCATGCGGGTGCAGGCAGCGTTGCGCACGGCCGCCTCGCCTGAGACCGCCTCCCTGCTCACCGACCTGTCCACCGACCTCGCCGCGAGCCGCACCGACCTGCGCCGCATCGTCGCGGGGATCACCCCCTCCATTCTCGACGACGGCGACCTCGAGTCCGCGCTGCACAGCCTCGTCCAGTCGTTCGGCAAGCCGGTCGACGGTCCCCGCGTGACCCTCGACGTGGCGGTCGGCGTGGCGGTCGGCGCCGAGTTGGCTCCTGCCGTGAAGGTCGCTGTGTACCGCTCTGTCGCAGAAGGCCTGACCAACGCGCTCCGCCATGCAGAGGCCTCGGCGATCGTCGTACGCGCACGTGTCGACGCGGACGTTGTCCGTGTGGACGTGATCGACAACGGGCGCGGCGGGCAGGTTGTGTCCGGCGTGGGGCTTTCTTCGCTTGCTCAGCGCGCCCGGTCGCTGGGCGGCTGCCTGTGGCTCGACCGCGCTCAGCCTCACGGAACACGTCTGCATCTGGAGCTGCCCGCAGCCGCACAGGACGACGTTCAGTGATGATCGACGTCCTGGTCGTCGACGACCATCCGATCGTGCTCGCAGGGCTCACCGCGTTGATCGGCTCGGATCCTCAGCTGTCGGTGGTCGGAACGGCTCGTTCAGCCGCTGATGCCCGTGAGCTCGTCGGACAGATCGAGCCGGCCGTGGCGGTCCTCGACCTTCAGCTCCCCGATGGCGACGGCATCACGCTCGGCCTGGAGCTCAAGGAGTCGTGGCCGGCACTGCGCGTGCTGATCCTCACGATGCATGCCGACCAGGCGACGGTGATCCAGAGCCTCGCCAGCGGCCTCGACGGTTACCTCCTCAAGGACGCCGATCCCGAGGACGTCCTGTCGGCGGTCCACTCGGCTGCCGGCGGTTCCCTGGTCGTGGGCCGCAGCGTGAGTGGATTCGTTGTCGCCGCCGCGTCCTTGGCCCCGCGGACCGACGCCCTTGCGGTTCTCGACGCGCGCGAGCTGGAGATCCTCGAGCTCCTGGTCCACGGTCTACCGACCTCGCAGGTGGCCGAGCGCCTCTACCTGGCTCCGAAGACGATCCGCAACCGGATCTCCGACATGCTCGGCAAGCTGGGCGTGTCCACCCGTGACGAGGCCATCGCGCTCGGTCGCTCGGCCGGCCTCGGTGTCGGACGCCTTCGGCCGGGACACCCTCCCCGGAGGTCGTGACCCGGCATCTCCGGTCGTCGGGACGTTCACCGGCGGACGCGGGACGCTTTCGGGTTGCCAGGCCCTGTCCTCGGGACGAGCCAGCGGCCAACGATCAGCTCACCAGCTGTTCGGCGGCGCACGGCCCACCGGACGACCATCGACAGGAGACCATCATGAAGTTCCTCCGCATCCTCGCGATCATCCCGCTCGCTCTCGTGTCACTGATGAATGTCGGTTATCCCCTCGGGACGGATCCGAAGCCTGGGGTCGCCGTCGACATCGTTGTACTGGTGCTCGGCGCGGCCGGCTTCGTGGCCGCATTCGGCTTGGCCCGCAACACCACCTGGGGCATCCCGGCAGCACTCGCCGTGGCGGGCGCCAACCTCGTCGCTGCGATCATCGCGCTCCTCGGTGACTCCGAAGGCGCGACGATCGGCCTCGTCGTCAGTGCCCTCGCACTTGTGCTGGCGTTCGCGGTGAGCTCAACGCGACGCAAGGTGTCCCTCGCCTGAGACTCCACCGGTGAACGGCAACCACATCTCCGCTACCGCACGGCCACTCCGTACCACACCCACAACACCTCCGCGCCCAACAGCCCACAGTCGGCTGAGCCACTGCTTCACGTGGCGTGAGGGGCGCAATCTGCTCGCGGTCATCGCGCCGATGCCGATGCTCGCCAAGGGAGCACAACGCATCGGATCATCAGAAGGAGAAGAACCATGAACACGAGGATTCGGATCTGCGGCCTGCTGTTGGCGGCGACCACCGTGGCAGCGCCCGCGGTCCCCACGGCATCGGCCGCCCCAGGTCACCACGGCTGTTCCAGCCAGTTGGCGGACTCGAGCAGGCTGCCCCGCACTGCAGACGCAATCGAGGGCTGGTTCCAGGACTGTCATGCACGTCATGACAGGATCCCTGCCTCGGCAGACGGGGCCGCCGGTTGGCTCGGGTAGCCCTCCAGTTCGCACTGACACTGGCAGCTCCGTGACAAGAAGTCACCGGAACTGCCAGTCCGGCTCTGCGGAGTTCAGGCTCGCAGTGTCCCTGCAGGTCAAATCCGAGGAGCTCACGCGGCTGTTAAGACGCGCCTCGTCGATGTCGATCGTTGCGCGTCGGGCTCGTCGTTGGACGCGTCGGTGGTCGCCAGCCTGCTGATGGCACTGAGGGCCGCCGAGAGCCTGCTCCTTGTCGGTGTGGCGGAAGGCTGGGAGAGTCAAGGGCTGATCCAACTCTCGTTGACGGATCGGAACGGGTGGATATGGACATCGAGGCACTGCGTCGCGACACGCCGGGATGCGTCGAGCGGGTCCACCTCAACAACGCGGGTGCCGGGCTCATGTCGCGCCAGACGCTGGAGGCGGTCACCTCACACCTCGAGCTCGAGGCGAGGATCGGTGGCTACGAGGCGGCTGCGGCCGCGACCGAGAAGCTCGAGCACACCTACGACGCGTTGGCGCGTCTGGTCAGCGCCGACCGCGACGAGATCGCGGTCGTCGAGAACGCCACCCGTGCTTGGGACATGGCCTACTACGCCCTTCCGTTCCAGGAGGGTGACCGGATCCTGACAGCGCGCGCCGAGTACGCCAGCAACGCCATCGCGTTCCTGCAGACAGCACGCAAGCATGGTGTGAGCGTCGAAACGGTTCCCGACGACGAGAGCGGTCAGCTGTCCGTGGACGCGCTGCGCCAGATGATCGACGAGCGGGTGAAGCTGATCGCGGTCACCCATGTGCCCACCCAGGGCGGCCTGGTCAACCCCGCGGCCGAGATCGGTGCGGTCGCCGGTGAGTTCGAGATCACCTATCTGCTGGACGCCTGCCAGTCGGTCGGCCAGATGCCGATCGACGTCGCCGAGATCGGCTGCGACCTACTCACCGCGACCGGCCGCAAGTACCTGCGTGGGCCACGCGGCACCGGGTTCCTGTACTGCGCCCGACGCATGCTCGAACGCCTGGAACCGCCGTTCCTGGACCTGCACGCCGCGACCTGGACCGGTCCCGAGACCTACGAGGTGCGCGCCGACGCCCGCCGCTTCGAGAACTGGGAGACCTACTACGCCGGGAAGATCGGCCTCGGCGTCGCCGCCAGCGCCGCGATCGACCTCGGCCTGGATGCCATCGAGCAGCGTGTCACCGACCTCGCCGACTTCCTCCGCCGACGACTGCAGGTCCAGCCAGGCGTGAGCGTGCACGACCAAGGTCAGCGCCGCTGCGGCATCGTCACCTTCACCATCGAGGGCCACGACCCACACCGCATCTACGATCAGCTTCACGCCCAGCGGATCAACGTCTCCGTCTCCATCGCCGACTACGCCCGATGGGACCTCGCGCCACGCGGGCTGGACGCGGTCGTCAGGGCGTCGGTTCACTACTACAACACCCACGACGAGCTCGACCAGATGTGCAATGCCCTGCCGAGCGCCGTAGCCCACGACTGACCGCTCGGGTAAGGCGCGACCCGTCTGGTGCCCGGCTGGCGACATCAACTGCAATCCCGACTTGTGGGCTTGCCCTGTGTCGCCGACGCCTTACCACGTCGCCGGGATCGACGCGCAGGCCCGATACAGCACGGTTCACTGGTACTCGGAGGACGACGACGAGTGACGACGTGAAAGTTCGGGTGGTCCGCAGTGCGTCACGCGGAGCTGCCGGGCTCCTCAGAGCCGGCGGTGTGACCCACCCTGACAGCGGCATCTTCGATTGTCGGCCAGAACGCCGTATTCACGTGGCGGGGGACTGGTGGCGGGGGACTGACAGTGTGGGCGATGCGAGAGTAGGCGACCCCATGAAGCGTCGCGAGCAGAGCCGACGGCTCTGGATGACTGTGAACCGCGGTTACTTCTTGCCCCAGATGCTCTCCTGCAAAGCGGTGTCACCGGCCGACTGGAACTTCGCGAGCTTGTCACCCCGAAAGGTCAGAACATCCGCCTGGTCCGCGGACTGGCCGTCTGCGGTAATGCGGGTCAGCACGACGACATGATCGCCGTCGGCGATGAAGTGCTGCGGCTCAGTCCGGAAGGACTTGCTTGCGAGCGTCATGAAGAAACCCGCGACCGCGTCCCTGCCTCGGTACGTGCCGCTGATGGTGCTGTTGCCTGGCACGATCCACTCGATGTCGTCGGCCATGTCCTTCATGGCCCCCTCGAGGTCGCCGGCGCCGAAGGCCTGGTACGCGGCTTGGGTCGCGGCCTTGTTCTCTGCAGCGGACATGGGAATCCTCCTGGACTGTCCTGATCTCCTCACTGAAGCCGAGCGCAGGTCCGCCCGTCAAGACTCACCGACGACATCGACTTCGCCGCGGGCAGCACCGGCTGAGCAACATCCAGGCTGCCGACCTTGGTCGGCTGGCTGCTGCCGCGACCTGGCCGTCCGGTAGGCGAGTATTTCTGGCCGGCAAGCAGCGGGTCCGAGGATGCGGCGTAGGTTGGCCGGGACTGGCGTGGATGGCCCAAGAGCCTGGGACCCGTGGCCGTGGCTCGGCCAGTACCTCCGTCGGTTTGCACTCTCCCTATCGCATGTTGGCGGGCGAGAACTACCCGATCCGTAAGTGGGGTTCCCGGGCGGGAGAGTGCACGCTGCCGATGCTCGGTTCGCGGCTGATAGTCGTTAACGCACAGCGGGAGAGACGGGAGCGCGGCCCGGTTCGGGAGAGATGCCGTGTGCATCGTGGCATGAGTTCTTGACACCCACACGCAGCGGAAGGACGCGCCTCTCAAGCATGGCTGGCAACATCCGCGCTCAGAGGTCTCCCGAGCCGTGAATGGCCAGGAACTCGTCTAGGGCGGTGAGGGTCGCGTCGGGCTCCTCCTCAGCAAGGAAGTGGCCGCAGTTGAGCGCCTGGCCACGCACGTCCGTGGCGTACTTGTTCCACACGTCAACAACGTCGTAGGCGCTGCCGACGAAGCCCTCGGAGCCCCAGAGCACGAGCATGGGGCACACCACGCGCCGACCGGCTGCCGCGTCGACCTCGTCGTGCTCAAGGTCGATGGATGCGCCGGCGCGGTAGTCCTCGCAGCTTGCCCTGATCACGTCTGGGTCGCTGAAGCAGCGGACGTACTCCTCGACCGCCTCGGGCGCGAAGGCATCGATCCCGGCGGGGCCCGACCACTGTGCGAGCTTGCGTCGCACCCAGTAGCCCGGGTCGGCGCTGATCAGGTGTTCGGGTAGGTCTGCGGGCTGGGAGAGGAAGAACCAGTGGTAGTACGCCTGTGCCATGGCGCGGTCGACGTGGGTGAACACGTGCCTGGTCGGGACGATGTCGAGGAGTGCGACTCGGGAGACCACCTCGGGGTGGTCCAGGCAGAGTCGGTGTGCGACTCGGGCACCGCGGTCGTGACCGACGAGCGCAAAGTTCTCGAAGCCGAGCCGCCGCATGAGTCCGACCTGATCGGCGGCCATGGCGCGTTTGGAGTACGAGGCGTGATCGCGCACCGATGCTGGTCGGGACGAGTCGGCGTACCCACGTAGGTCGGCGAGGACGACTGTGTGCTGGTCGGCCAGGTCCGGAGCGAGCCTGTGCCACATCACCTGACTCTGCGGGTAGCCGTGCAGGAGCAGCACGGGTGGCCCGTCGCCGCCCACGGCGGCGTGGATGCGCGCTCCATCGACCTCGATGTCACAGCGGTCAAAGTTCTCGAGCACAGGCCTTGCTTACCACTCCCCGGCCTCCGGGCAGACGACCCGAGGCAGACACCCCCATGCGCGCGAGGATGCACGCACGCCGGTGAGACACGCAGACAGCATTTGGTTGCCGAGACTGCTCGCCGCTTCGATCTGTCCTCGGGCCCGGGCGAGGGACGCGACTGTGTAGAACGCCTCCTCATAGCCACCGCTCGCGGTCCTTCGGAACAGTCCATCCCGCACTAGGAAGGCGTGCATGACGTCGTTTCGGATGCGACGTGCCGATGCAAGGCCCTGCATGCACTGAGGCATCGGAGGGAGGGCTCTGGGGTCGATGACCCATAGCCGCTGTTGAAGGCCGCCCAATGGATCGTCGTACAACAGCGCTTCGTTGAAGCCCCCAAACCATTCGAGCGAGGTCAAAAGCAGATCGTCGCCAACGAGCGGTGGCACGAGACACCCGTCTCCACCTCGAGTCATTACTGGATCCGGGACCCTGGTCGGCCGGTGCCCGGTGTGTCAGGATCGGGCGGTGGTCGTGGATTCTTTCCCTCGCCTGGCCGCCCGTACGTTGAACTTCAGCCTGGGGCTTCCGCGCGAACTGGTGGTGAGCCCCGACGGCGAGCGGGTCGTGTTCGTGAGGTCGGAGTCGGGTACGACGCGCGAGCTGGGGCTCTGGGTTTGTGACGTGCCGAGCGGGACGGAGCGTCGGCTCTGTGACCCCGTTGAGCTGCTGGCCGAGTCCGAGGAGGCCCTGACAGGCGAGGAACGCGCGCGTCGCGAACGTGCCAGGGTGCAGACCGCCGGGATCACCGCGTTCAGCACCGACGACGCGGTCACCACGGCCGTGTTCGCGTTGTCATCGCGGCTGTTCGCGGTGGACCTGGTGGGTGGGGCCCCGGTCCGCGAGCTGAGGACCCACATCGCGGTGGTGGATCCGCGCTTGGATCCGACCGGCCGCCGGGTCGCTTTCGCCGGTGATCGCGGCGTACACGTGGTCGAGCTTGACGGCGGTGGATCGCGGCTGCTGGTCGCTCCGGACCCGGGCGAGGCGGACGACGTGGTCTGGGGGCTGGCCGAGTTCATCGCGGCCGAGGAGCTGGGCCGGTCTCGCGGCTTCTGGTGGGCCCCCGACGGTGAGCGGCTGCTGGTAGAGCGGTACGACGAGACACCGGTGTCGGTCTGGTACATCGCTGATCCGGCCCATCCCGAGCTGCCTCCTCGCGCGACCAGGTATCCCCAGTGCGGCACCGCCAACGCCCTGGTGTCGCTGGCCGTGGTGCCGGTCGACGGCGGCGCGCCGGTGCCGGTGGACTGGCGCAGCGATGTCGCGCTGGACGGGAAGGTCCTGGAGTACCTGGCTCACGTCGTATGGAGTGGGGAGCGACCTGTCATCACCGTGCTCACTCGGGACCAGCGCACGCTGCAGTACCGGGATCTTGACCCGGCCACTGGCCGCACCACGGTGCGTGAAGAGGTGTCCGATGAGGCATGGGTTGAGCTCCTGCCCGGGACGCCGATGCTGGTGCCCGACGGTCGCCTGGTCACCAGCGCCGACGTGGCGGACAGCCGGCGGCTCTACCTCGACGGTGAGGCGTGCACGCCTGCGGACGTGCTGGTCGACGAGGTGCTGGCCGTCTCCGCTGATGCGGCGGTCGCCGCGGTCATCCCCGGGCTCGGAGCCCGGGCCCTGGCCAGGCTCGGCTTCGACGGCACGGTGGAGATGCTGAGCGACCCCACCGGGTATGCCACCGGGTCGGCGAGCAGGGGTGGAGTCGTCGTGACCCAACGAACCTTGACGGAGGCGGAGGTGGTCACCACGGCGCGCCTCGGCGACGGCCAGGCGACAGTGGTTCCCGCACGCGCCGAGCGGCCTCCGCTGATCCCCCAAGCGCACACGTTCCGGGCCGGGGACAGCGGCATGCCCACCACGGTGCTGTTCCCTACCGGTCACGTGCCTGGGTCTCGTCGGCTTCCGGTGCTGATGGACCCCTACGGCGGCCCGCACGGGCGGCGCGTCCTCAACAGCGCTCACGCCTACCTGGCTTCGCAATGGTTCGCCGACCAAGGGTTCGTGGTCATCGTCTGCGACGGGCGCGGCACCGCCGGGAACGGCCCCGTCTGGGACCGACGGGCTCTTCATGACCGGGTCGGGACCGCAGACGACCAGGCCGCCGCCGTACGGGCCGTGGCCGAACGGTTCCCCGACGACCTCGACACCACTCGCGTCGGCATCCGGGGCTGGTCCTTCGGCGGATACCTTGCGGCCTTGGCGGTGCTGCGCCACCCGGACGTGTTCGGCGCAGCCATTGCCGGCGCCCCGACCAGCGACGAACGGCTCTACGACACCTGCTACAGCGAGCGGTACCTCGGAGATCCCAACCTCGACCCCGACGTCTACGACCGCAACAGCTTGATCCCGCTGGCGCCGGGGCTCACCCGACCGCTGATGATCATCCACGGTCTGGCCGACGACAACGTCTATCCCGCACATGCCCTCGCCCTGTCCGGGGCTCTCCTGGCCGCCGGCCGGCCCCACGAGTTCCTGCCGCTGACCGGCATGACCCACATGGCCAACGACGAAGTCGTCGCCGAGAACCTGCTCCTCCTCCAAGTCGACTTCCTCCGCCGCTCCCTCGACCTGGCGTGACGGCGCCGCATCGCGGCGCAAAGACGCGGCGGAGGATCTGGCCGCTCGCCCTCAGTGGGAGGCACCGTGACCCGATGCCGTATCGCGTCGGTCCGACTCCCAGGCCGTAAGTCGGAGCCCGTCGTGGTGGGACACTGACGCCGTGGCGACCACGGCTGGTCTCGGCACCGCTGACCGGGCGGCTTGGTCCCATGTGGGCGCTGGCGTGGTCGCGCTGACGTGGGCATTCGCCTTTTACGGGATCATTGACTTCCTGGTCGCGATTGTCCCGTCCGAGTTCCCCGACTTCCTTGCTTTCCTAGTCGTAGAAACCAGCTGGGGCTGCTGTATGCGTTCCTGCTCCCGCTGCCCCTGATCACGTGGGCGGTCCGGCCGGTCGGATGGGTCGGGCCACAGGTCGCCGGGATCGCGGCAGCCGTGCTCGCGGCCGGGGTGGCCGCGCCGGCGCGGGGTCAGGTGTTCGTGGCGTTTCTGGTGGCGGCGTCCGCGGCGTTCCCGCGCATGTGGCGACCGTGGCCGCGGTGGTCGCTGATTCGCCCGCTCGCGAAGCCCGCGTTCTGGCCGGTAGATGCGCTGGTGGCGCTAGCAATGGGCGCGGCGCTAGTGCACGCGTGGGACGTTCTGGACGCGGCACGCAGCGGCGTGAAGGACGACGACACCTGGTACCTGATGCATCTGCCGATGCAGGCTGGGTTCGCGCTGGCAGTCCCTGTGGCGGCGGCGGTGGCCGTGCTGGCGTTGGCAAACCGAGTGGCTGGATGGTGGTTCGCGATAGTCCCGCCTGCGGGATGCGCGATGTGGTTCGGCGCGGTCTCGGTGAAGTACCCGGAACTCCTGGGCAGTCTCGGCGAGCTACCCGGCCGTTTAGCTGCCGGATGGGGTCTCGCGGTCGCCGTTGCGCTGTGGGCGACTGGGTTCTGGGCCAAACGTGCCGGGGTCAGCGGCGAGAGGTAGGCGGCAACCCCAGGGTTGTTGTCAGGTGGAGTTGACCCGGTTCGGTGGACACCTTCATGTTGGGCGCCGACGCCGAGGAACGCGGCCGCCTCCGGGACCGTCAGCCACTCATGCTCGGCATCAGGAGGTTGGCCGGTCGTTCGACGGCGTTCTGCCATACGCCACGCCCTGCGCTTCACCCGCTTACGTTGTTGGCCTGCTGCTCTGCACGTCGCTGGGCGAGGTCGAACACCTCCGTGCGGTCCCCAGGGAGGGCCGCATGCCGTGTCGCGGCCTCGGATGCAGGTCCCCACGCGAGACCATCCGGTAGACCGACGTTGGGGTCACCCCGAGCAGCTCGGCGGCCTCGACCTGGCTGATCCAGTCGCCCATGTTCGACAGCGTAGGTGCTCCGGCTACGGCACGCACGGTGGGCGGGCGGAAAACCACAGGCCAGCATCTCCTTCTGGTCCACCAGTCTCTGCGATGGCAGGCTCCGGGAAATGCACAACCTCCAGCCGGCCGCCGAGGTCCTCGTCGAGGGCATGTGGCATCCCGCCGTGATCTTCAGCTGGGCCGTTCCACGCCCCCGAGGTCCGGGATGGCGATATCCGCGGACTCGATGTCTGATCGGCATGTCCCGCCAGCCAGGGCCTACGCCTCCAACGTCAACTCGCGTGCCACCACAACGGAGCCGTCTGTTCACCCCGATGCGGACGGTCATTGCCTGCTGATGGTGGTCGGCTGGATAGGCCGGCCGTGTCGGTGATCTCCCCTAGTGTGAAATTCCTCGACGCAGGATGGGAGCCGGCAATAGACACTTGGGGCGAGCGTGGGTCGTGTCCGAACTGCGGCTCGAGGGACGTCAAGCACATCGTTTTCGGCTATCCGAGCGACCCGGGAAGTGCGCCTTCGTGGGTACGGTTCGGCGGTTGTGTGTTCATTGGAGTCCCCAACGACCGGCTGTGCGAGGCCTGCTGCAACTCCTGGGTCGCAGACAAGTCTGTTGCGGGCGGATGAGCATATCGGCGAGCCTGGAGTGCGAACGGTGACGGCCGCGCGCAGTATCCCCGACCTTCCGCTTCCGGCAGGCGTGCGGTCCCGTCTTGTTGCGTCGGTCAACGGGCTGAACATGCACGTGCTGGAGGCCGGGTCGCCAAGCTCCGACCGGTGCGTGCTCCTCCTACATGGCTTCCCGGAGCTAGCGTTCAGCTGGCGCCACCAAATGCCCGCCCTAGCCGACGCCGGCTACTACGTCGTCGCCCCCGACCTTCGCGGATATGGTCGCACCACCGGATTCCTCGCCGATGCGCACGCAGATCCGATCAGCTGCAGCCTTCCATGGCTCGTCAACGACCTCATCGCCCTTGTCGCCGCACTCGGACGCAGGAATCTGCATGCCGTGGTCGGACACGACTTCGGGTCCATCCTTGCTGCCTGGTGTGGACTTCTGCGGCCCGACGTCTTCCGGACCGTCATGATGATGAGCGCGCCCTTCGCCGGCGCCCCCTCGTGGCCGGCGCGTCAGGACGACGGCCCCTCCCGACTGTCGGCGGCTGTGGCTGGATTGCCTGCGCTCGGGCGTGAGCATTACCAGTGGTACTACAGCACCCCGCGCGCAGCCAAAGACATGGACCGCCCAGCACAAGGGATGCACGACTTCCTGCGCGCCTACTTCCACGTCAAGAGCGCGGACTGGGATTCCAACCAGCCGCATGACATGGGGAGCATCGACACAGCGACCCTCACACAGCTACCCCACTACTACGTCCTTCCTCTCGGCGTCGGCATGCCCGCAGCTGTCGAACATGAGATGCCGACACAGAACGAGATCGCGTCCTGTACATGGCTGCCCGACGAAGAGCTCGCCGTCTACACCGGCGAGTTCAGCAGAACGGGCTTCCAGGGCGGTCTGCAGTGGTACAGGTGCTTGACGGGAGAGCGAGAGATCAACGCCCTCCGACTCTTCGGCGGCAGAACCATCGACGTTGCTTCCGGATTCATTGCGGGTGAGAGCGATTGGGGCGTGCACCAGGTCCCTGGTGCCTTCACGGCGATGCAGCAAACTGCGTGCACACAGATGCTGGCTTGCGACGTGGTCCCTGATGCCGGGCACTGGGTGCAACAGGAGCAGCCGCGCGTGGTCCTCGAATTGCTGCTCGAGTTCCTCGAACGAGCAGGAGCCACCCAGTCAGACGGGCATCTCACGACTCAATGACCGTCGACTAAGGAGGACTTGGATGCTTGCGCACGCAGAACTCGCCCAATTGCAGCTGACCGAAGTCGCACAGCTCATTCGGGCCTGGCAGAACCCAGGCGATCCTGCACCGGGGTCCACGCCTTGGAGCCTTGGCAGAAGCCTGTCGAAGGACTACCCGAACGGGGTTACCCAGAGGGACCTTCGGTCTCTGCCGTTCGAGGAGGTCGCCCAGGCGGTCCGGGTGGTCGCTGACGGCCTATCGCTGATCAGTCCCTCGATGGCGGTCAAGCTGATCGACGAGTTCAAGCAGATGCCCGGTTCGGAGCAGGGCCAGGGGTCCGGACTCCGGCTGACCGAGCGGGAGCTGGAGGTGCTCCGGCTAGTCTCGACGGGCCTGAGCAACCGCGAGATAGCCCAGCGGCTGTTCATCAGCGAGAACACCGTGAAGAACCACGTCCGGAACATCCTGGAGAAGCTGCAGCTCCACTCGCGCATGGAGGCGGTCATGTACGCCGTGCGCGAGCATCTGCTCGACCTCCCCTGACCGTGTCGTCTCGGGGGGACCTTCATACGAAGCGCGAACCTCGGCATCGCCCTGGCTCCCCGTCCTCCGGGGTGGTCACCCTCGCCGAGGTGCCCCGGGCGGTCGGTCACATTCACCGGCAACCTACGTGATTCCAGCGCCGCCACCCGCGGACCGTCACTGGCCGCGATCACGAGCCGGGTCGGACCGTGGGCCAGATCCATCCGCTACGCCTCCGCCCGGCTCGAGGCCGGTCACCACGTCAGCCCCTTCAGCGCACCCATCGCCCACCCCCGCGACGGCCTCACGCCGAATGGCCCGGATCAATCGAGAAAGATCCCATCTCCGGGTCGCCTGATCCGTCTCCCGGTCCTGACCCGCAGTACCCCGAGTATTCGCATCCGTTTCTGATCCCGACGACGGCGTCGACGCGGAAGAGCAGCGGAGTGCGGCTCTTGGGTGGTTCATCGCAGAAGGCGTCGCTCCAGGTGGCCACCAGCGGTTCCAGGTCATCGCCGGGGCTCCACACCCCTCGAGGGTGTTCGAAGAGGTAGTCCAGATTCACCGGCCATCCCTCGCGCAGGTCGTTCCAGGCAATCGGGTCTGATCGGAGCATGCTCAAGAGTGCGTCCACGGAGCGTGCCGGCATCGCATGCCGGGTGGGGTACTTGCGGCCTTCGATGCGCAGCCACTGCATGAACGCATCCCAGATCAGGGCGACCGATCCAGCGTCGACCTCGGGGAAATGCTCGGTGAAGCGGGCGTCCATGCCAGAGGGCATCGTCGTGTTCTGCGTCAGGACCCACCAACCGTCCAGCAGCGACCTCCGGCGGCGCTCGCGCCGCTCGCGAAGCACCGCTCCTATGCCGTCCGAACGCAAGGAAGGAAGAGGAGGCGCCAGTCTGTCCACGACAGCCTCAACCCCAGCCGGGGGTGGGTCGGCGTCCCAGGGAGGGGGTCCGGACACGGGTCCGGGATCGGTCTTGGCAGGTTCGTAGATGTCGAACGTGTCCGGTGGCGGTGTCGCGTCTGGATCCGGGAGGTCGACTATCGGGTCGGCGATACCGACCTCGCCGTCGACGATGAACAGCGTGGGGTAGCCGGTCAAGGGCACCTCATCGTCGAATGCCTCCGACCAGGTGGCACGGATCGGCTCGGAGTCATCGTCGGGAACCCAGTGCGTCAACTCATCGAGCCCGGCGTCCAGCTCGATGCCCAGCGAGTCGCAGAACACCTCCCAGTCACCTTCGTCGCGCCGCAGGGACCTCCACAGCTCCTCGACCGCGAAGGACGGCAGCTCGTGCGCGCCCGGGCTACGGCCCTCGACCCGCACCCACTGCAGGAGCGCCTGCTCGACCCGGTGGGCTCCCTTCGCGGAGACCTCGGGGTGCCCGGTCCGGAACCGTTCCAGAGCAGCTTCGGGGATGACCGCGCCGGAGGTCGCCTCCGACCAGTCGTCCTGGATCCCGGCCGGCGTCGCCTGGTACCAGTAGCGAAGCTTCTCGGCGGCACGTTCGCGACGAGAGCACCGAGGTTCGCGTGCGCGCCTCATGACGGAACCTGCTCACGGCATGACCGAACTAGCCCGCGAGCCAGGCCTTGACCAGCAGACGCGATGTCGCTTTGGCCAAGGGCGCCGGGCTCGCAGACGGCGGTGGGTGTGGAGGAGGGCTGCTCACGTCGATGGAACTCGTGCGCCCGGCGCTGCTGGTTCGCCTCGCGGATGCGGTCCTCGATCTTCAGTCGAGCGAGGGTGGATTCGAGGGTGTCCATGTCTGGCTCCGGGTGTGGGATCGAGTCGGATCAGTTCGATGAGTCGATCCTGGGTTGGCGCCGCGGAATCTTCTGTTCGCTTGCCCACACATCGGGTGACCGATGCAGGACGGTAGCCGTGCTGATACGCGAGGTCATCGCGGCACCGTCGTTCGAGGTCAGGGCACCTTCTTGCCCGGACGAACGGGTCGCCGACGCAGTCGAGGGAGTCGGTCTCGCTGAGCGCGGCCACGTCCCGCACCTGCCAGGAAGTCGAGCAGTCAAGTCCGAGAATGCTTGTTTGTGCTGCGATTCCCGCATGCCGACCATGCCGGTGGAAGAAACGGAGGGCGCGTCGTTCTGGGCGCTCAGACGCGGCGATATGACTGGGCGGTGGGTGGTTGAGGGATTCACGGCCCTGAGGGCTGACGGTCGGCTGTGGCAGTGCGGGGAAACCGCGGAACGGATCTAGGTGATCGCCTCGCGGTGCACCCAGTCGATGAGCTCGTCGGAGGCGAGGGTCCGCACGCGGGCTGCGTACCGGGCGAGGTCGGCGTTGTCGAGGAGGTCGCGCCACTGGCCACTTGTGCCGCGGCTGAAGAATGCGGCGGGGTCGATCCACAGCCGAGCACCGCCGGGGACGGTGGTATCGGCCCTGCTGCGCATCGAGTCGAACGTCGCCGCTTGGACCAGGCGGGGCCATCGGTGCTCGTCGACATGGATGCCGAAGCGGGCGGCCAGCTGCCGCATCTGGCCCTGCAGGTCGTCCTTCAGGTCCTCGTAGTGCAGGTGGACGACGTCGAGCTCGTCGGCGGCGTCGCGGAAGGTCTGTAGGTGCTCGAGGGTTCGCCGCAGCGAGGACCCGATCTGCGTCGACGGCGTGTCGTCGTCGACCCATTGCCAGAAGCGGTTCCGCTCGCCGTCGGGCCGAGGCGGCTGTCGTCGCAACGGTCCAAGCTCGATTCCGTCGATCGCTGCCGCCCGCTCGCGGGCTTTGAGGAACGCGCCGACGTCCGTGTTGTCGATGTGGTGGTCGATCGACAACGCGACGTCGCGGGGGTCACGCCCGACGCAGATGTAGGTGACCCTCGGATCGTTGGGTATCCCGTCGAGCGGCGTGTGGGTCTTGATGAACCGGCGGTGCGACTGGGCTTGCAGGTCCGCGAACACCTCCGTGCGGGCCCGGGTCACCATGTCGATCCACGGCGAAAGCGTGTCCAATGGGAGCGGGAGCTCCGGTTCCTGCAGGATGAGCAGCGCGCAGATCATCTGCGTCCATGTCGTCCCGCACTTCGGTGGCGCAGCGATGATGATGTCGCCGGGGCGAAGTTCGAAGCCGTCCCAGCGGTTGCTGTCGTAGAGAGTCCCCTCGTAGCGGCGCACGGCCGCCATCCTCGCAGCGGTCCGATCCGGTGAGACCCCGAAGCTCCACCGTGCACGACATCCCCGGCGAGGGTCGCCCGGTCGTGACCGGCCGCTCCACACCAACCCTCACCGGGACTGCACTACTCAGCCGTGGCCGACCGATGAAGCCTCTCAAGACCCCTCCAGCACCAGGACGCGGACCGCAACAGCAAGACTCCCAGCGAGCCCTCGCCGCGAGCGCCTAGCGTGACCACTTGCTGCGAAAAGATGACATGCGCCGGGGGCCGGCGTGAGCGGGCCTCCCCAGCACAGACGCAGGACGATGCTGGGCATCAGCTGCGACGACACGCAGTGTGTGTGGAGCTTGAGGAGGCCCTGATGTCGATCGTAGGTGGGTTCGATGTGCACCGGAAGCAGATCACCTTCGACTATCTCGACACCGTGAGTGGGGAGGTGGAACGCGGGCAGATCCTCGCGGCTGATCGTCGACAACTGGCCGGATGGCTGCATCGGTTCGACGGCCGCGATGATGTCGCGTTCGCGGCGGAGGCGTGCACCGGTTGGCGCTACGTCATCGAGGAGCTACAGCGTGCCGGGGTGGCCGCGCATCTGGCCGATCCGGCCGAAACCGCGGCCGCGCGCGGTCGCAAGCGGCGGGCCAAGACCGACCGGGCGGACGCGAGGCTTATCCGCACGCTGTTGGCCGAGGAGCGGCTGCCGGAGTGCTACATCCCGCCGATGCAGGTGTTGGAGTATCGGGCGCTGCTGGAGCTGTATCACGACCTGCGCCGCGAACACACTGCCTGGGTCCAGCGGATCCATGCCGTGCTGTTCCACCAGGGCGCCGAGCATCTGGGCTCGGGTGGTGTGAGCACCGTCGAAGGCCGCCAGCGGCTTGTCGAGGTCGCCGCTGGACAGTTGACGCCGGCCGGGCAGATCCAGATCGCTACCAGCATCGACATGCTCGAGGCCACCGAGCGGCACCTCGAGCAGATCCGTCGACAGCTGCTCGGCATTGCTCGCCATGTGCGGGGCGCGAAGGCGCTGTCCGATGCTCTGTACGGGGTAGGGCCGATCACCGCGTTGGCGTTGACCTGTTGGCTGGGCGGCGCCGGCCGGTTCTCCTCATCGCGCAAGGCGGTGCGCTTTGTCGGTCTGGACGTGACGGTGTACTCCTCGGCGGGGAAACGCTCGCCAGGGCACCTGTCCCGGCAGGGGCCTCCGGTGTTGCGTTGGTGCCTGTATGAGGCGGGCAAGACCCATGCCCTCGGCCGAGCCGAAGACCACGACTACTACGCCAAGGTCAAGGACCGCATCGACGGCAAACGCGCCGCGCTGTCGGAGGCCCGCAAGATCGTCCGGCGCGCCAGCCACATCCTCGCCGATCTCGGCGAGGATGCCTTCGCCCGGGTGTGACCTGCCGATGTGGCCACCACCAGCGGTGAGCAACGGTGCGGGCAACGGCGCCCACCTCAACCGATGTGCCAGCGCGGCCGGCTCCATCCCTGCGTCTGTCATGCCCGCTCACGGCCCTGCCGTGCAGGGCCCATGCGGACGGCCTGAAAAGACTGAGCGGTCGCGTCTCCCGCGGGCGGGAGATTCCCAATCCATCATCATGTCGCCGGTGTCACGACGGCACTGTGCACCTAGGTAAGACTGGCTGCCCCCGCCCCGCGCCAACAGTTCACGCTCGCAGCTGACCACACCGACGATCACATCTCCACCAGACTCAGGAGGCCGCCAGCCTGACCGCCGTTGAACCATGACCTTCCCCTTCCGCCCCCCTTCGGCAGCGATGATCTCGCTCACCGGGGTGGTCGCCTCAAGGGCGCCTGCGGCGTCGCTACGCGAGCGCTGCCGCGCCCCTTGACCCGGCCACCCCGTCGCAAGACCTGGCAGCTATGAAGGGACGGGAGAGCAGTGGAGCACGGCCAAAACAACCGTCTGTGCGGCCTTGTGATGCGTAGCGGGCACAGGTAAGACGCAGGTCAGGCCATGACAGGTCAGGCCATGACAGGGCAGCTTACCGGCCGGCCCATAGATTGAGCCGCGTGACGGACTCCCTCGACGACGCCCTCGACGACGCCACGCGTCGCTTCCGCCGTCGCCACCCGAAGAGCGCGCGCCTCGCTCGGGCGGCGGCCGAGGTGATGCCCGGAGGCAACACGAGGTCCGTGCTGCACACGGATCCCTTCGGCATTCGCATCGACCGTGCCGAGGGGGCCGTGCTCACCACCGTCGATGGCGAGCACGTCGTCGACTTGCTCGGGGACTACTCGGCGGGTCTGTTGGGCCGTCGGCCGGAGGTGGCTGAGGCCGTGCGGAGGGTGCTCGCCCGGGGCTGGGGTTACGGCGCGATGGGTGAGCCCGAGACCACCTTCGCCCGGGCGTTGGTCAAGCGGTTCCACTCGGTCGACCAGGTGCGGTTCACGAACTCGGGCAGCGAGGCGGACCTGATGGCGGTACTCACCGCCCGCCATGTCACCGGGCGTGACCGGGTCGTCGTCTTCGAGGGCGCGTACCACGGCGGTCCGATGACGTTCCTGCCCGGCAGTGCGCCGCTGCGCGTGCCGTTCGACTTCGCGGCCCTGCCCTACAACGACACCGCCGCCGTCGAGGCCGAGTTCACCCACCACGGGGACGAGATCGCCTGCGTCCTGGTCGAACCGATGCTCGGCGCGGGTGGCTGCATCCCTGCCTCGCCGTACTTCCTCTCGGCTCTTCGCTCCCTCACTCGCGCACACGGCTCGCTTCTCGTCATGGACGAGGTGATGACGTCCCGGCTGGCCGTCGGCGGGGCGCAGCAGGTGTACGGCGCACACGCCGACCTGACGGTGCTGGGCAAGTACTTCGGCGGTGGCCTCTCCTTCGGGGCCTTCGGCGGCCCCCGGCGCGTCATGGCCGCGTTCGATCCTGCCCAGGGTGGTCTCACCCATGGCGGCACCTTCAACAACAACGCCTTCACGATGGCGGTCGGCTCCGCGGTCACCGAGCTGCTCGACGCCGACACGCTCAAACGGCTCAACGACCGCGGGGACCGGCTCCGGGACCAGCTGAGCGACGCGCTGACCCCGGTCGGGTTCTGTGTGACGGGCACCGGTTCGATGATGACGATCCACCCCACCCCGGGACCCGTGAAGCAATGGTCCGACATCGCGGAAGTCGACCCCCGCTGGCGCCGCCTGCTCTTCCACGACCTGCTCGCCCGGGGCTACTACATAGCCGAGCGCGGCTACCTCGCCCTCAGCCTCGCCCTCACCGAGCAGCACCTCGACGGCTTCGTCGCCGCAGCGCGGGCCTTCGCGACAGAACACGCCGACCTCGTCGCTTCGAAGACCCTCTAGCAAGGCGCGAGACCCACCGCGTTCACCTTCCACGACGGTCGCTTCGCCGCCTGAGAGAGCGCAGGCCGCGAAGCTGCCTCATGTCTTGGCCCCAACCGCCTCTCCGCTGCGGAACCGGCCCATCGTGACCTCGCAGGGCCGAGCACTGTTGATCGCGCCGCAACGTCTCGAGACCGACATCACCGAACTGCTCAACGACTTGTGGGGAGGCGACTTCTGGCGTCCTCCGCCCGCGCACGATCCGCGACTTTCCTGGCCTTCGAAGGGCACCTGAAGAACGCCTTCGCAGGACTGGGCCTGACGCGTCCCCTCAACGACATCCACCCTTTCCACCCTGCACACCGGGCCGAGTGGGCTGTCGCCCGATTTGCACTTGCCGCGGGAGAGTGCAAAGATGCACTTCATGACCCAGAGTGCAATCCAGGTGACGGAGCAGGGCGACACCCGAGCGGACAGGCGCCGGCTGACCGCGCACCGGATCACCGGCTGCGCGCAGCGGCTCACCCTGGAGCGAGGCCTCGACGGCTTCACGATGGATGATCTCGCCGCGCTCGCCGAGGTCTCCCGGCGCACCCTGTTCAACTACTTCCCCGGCAAGGACGACGCCGTGCTCGGCGGCCCTCCTGTTCTCAATGCCGGGCTGCTCGAGACCTTCAGTGCCGGGGGACCCCACGGCCACCTCGTCGACGACCTTGCCGAGATCCTGCTCAGCATCCTCGCCGCGAGCCCGGAGACCCGCGAGGACGTCACCCGCGGGCGTGAGGTGATGCTGGCCAACCCGCGGCTGATCGCGCTCGCCCACCAGCGCCTCGAGGAGTGCGTCGAGGCATGCATGCCCTACATCGAGGCCCGCGAGGGCGCCCACTTCGACCGGCGCCGGGTGGATGTGGCGATCGCGCTGCTGCTCGCGTGCTTCCACCTCGCGATGCAGCACTACCTCACGGCGGAGTCCTCCGACCTCGACACCTTGTTCACCGATGCGCTCGGAACCGCCCGAGAGCTTTTGGCCTGATCACGTCCAACCTCGTACGCCGCGCCCGATCGGTGCGAGGCGTCATCCCACACGTCCTCTGACAGGAGAGACCCATGGCAACCCTGCTCTACCGACTCGGCAAGACCGCCTACCGGCGGTGGCCGGTCTTCATCGCCGCATGGCTGGTCGCGCTGATCGGCTTCGCTGCCCTGTCCGGCGCGATCTCCAAGCCGATGGTCGACAGCTTCTCGATCCCGGGCATCCCCTCGCTCAAGGCTCAGGACCTGCAGAAGGAGCTGTTCGCGGACACCGGCGACGCCGAGGACCGGGCGAGCGCGACCGTGGTCGTCGCTGCGCCCGAGGGACACACGCTGCGCGAAGCCGCCTACGCCGACAAGGTCGACGACCTGATCGCCGACCTCCAGTCCGTGCCGCAGATGCCGACGACGGACTTGGCCAACCCCGTACCGGCGTCCGACGCGCAGTACGAGCGGGCCGTCGCGGGCGCCGAGAAGGCGGGGACGCCCAAGGCCACCGCGCAGGCGAACGCCAGGACGCTGTTGCCGCTGAGCCAGGACGGACGCGTGGGCACCATCACCTGGACCTTCGACGTGAAGTCCGTGGCCGACGTCGAGCCCGCCACCCAGGCCCAGGTGCTGGACGCGCTGGACACAGCGCGTGACCACGGGCTGACAGCCGAGGTCAACGGCTCCGGGATGCAGTCCATGCCCGAGACCGGAGGCAAGAGCGAGCTGCTCGGAGTAGGCATCGCCCTGCTCGTGCTGATCATCACCTTCGGCTCGCTGATCGCGGCCGGCCTGCCCATCGTCACCGCCCTGGTCGGCGTCGGCCTCGGGATGATCGGCATCTACCTCACCACCGCATTCACCACCATCGGCACCTCCACCCCGACCCTGGCGACCATGGTCGGCCTCGCGGTCGGCATCGACTACACGCTGTTCATCCTGATGCGCTACCGCACCGAGCTGCACCACACCGAGGACCGGCAGGAAGCCGTCGGCCGCGCCGTCGGCACGGCGGGCTCCGCGGTCGTCTTCGCCGGCCTCACCGTGCTGATCGCGCTCTCTGCCCTCAGCGTCGTCGGCATCCCGTTCCTCACCGGCATGGGCCTCGCCGCGGCCGGCACCGTCCTGCTCGCAGTCCTGGTGGCGCTGACCCTGCTGCCGGCGATCCTGGGCGTTCTGAAGTCCAAGGCATTCGGCGCCAGCGTCCGCAAGCAGCACGTCAAGCGCGACCACGACGGCCTGATCCTCAACAACGGCGTCCGCTGGGCCCGCGCCGTGGGCCGAGCACCCGTCGCGGTCGTTCTGCTGGTCGTCGTCGGCCTCGGCGCCCTCGCCGTCCCCCTGCAGGGACTCCACCTGGCACTGCCGACAGACTCGACGTCGGCCGCCACCACCACGCAGCGCAAGGCCTCGGACCTGATCAGCGAAGCGTTCGGTCCCGGCCGAGAGGCGCCGCTCCTGCTCGTCGTCGACGGTCGTGACGCGCCCGAGGCGGACCGCCAGAGCGCCTTCGAAAAGGTCGTGACGTGGGCCGCTGCAGAGAAGGGCGTCGAGAACGCCCAGATCGTCGCAACGAACAAGGCCGGCACCGGTGCGCAGATCCTGATCACGCCGGCGAGCGGACCGGACGACCAGGCCACCCTCGACCTGCTCACCCACCTGCGCGCAGGCCAGGACGACATCGAGGACACCACGACGACAACGGTCGGAGTCACCGGCCTCACCGCCATCCAGACCGACGTCTCCGACCGCCTCTCCGGAGCCCTGCCGACGTATCTCGCCGTCGTGATCGGTCTCGCCTTCGCGCTGCTGATGCTCGTCTTCCGCTCGGTCCTGGTCCCACTGACAGCCACCCTGGGCTTCCTGCTCTCGGTGCTCGCCACGCTCGGAGCGACGGTGCTCGTGTTCCAGGAAGGCCTGTTCGGGCTGGTCGAGGGACAGCCCCTGGTCAGCTTCATGCCGATCATCGTGATCGGGATCGTCTTCGGCCTGGCCATGGACTACCAAGTGTTCCTGGTCACCCGGATGCGTGAGGCGTTCGTGCACGGAGCCTCGGCCAGGGAGGCAGTCGTTGACGGGTTCCGGCACAGCGCTCGCGTCGTCTCAGCCGCCGCGACGATCATGATCTCGGTCTTCGCCGCGTTCATGCTCCAGGACAACCCGCTCATCCAGTCGATCGGCTTCGCCCTCGCCGCGGCAGTCTTCTTCGACGCCTTTGTGGTGCGGATGGCGCTGATCCCGGCCGTGATGTACCTGCTGGGCGACAAGGCATGGTGGCTCCCGGCCTGGCTGGACCGGCTGCTGCCCAACGTGGACGTCGAGGGCGAGAAGCTCGTTGCCCCGCATGCGCCTGACGACGCCAGTGAGATCGACGAGGACCTCGCGTCAGCCACCGCCGGCTGAGCGCGTAGGGGACCTCGCTGCCTGGAACATCGGGGTCGGAGATCGTCACCAGGCCCGCACCCGGCAGCTGTGGTGTCCGTCCGCCTAGGGATTGGTGAAGGCCCCGACCACGGTGGTCGGGGCCTTCGTTCCGGGTGAGCCGTCACACTTCATCTGACCTCGCCGGCCCGGATGCGCCGTGCCCACCCGTCGATGGCGGTGGGTTGATGCCCAAGCTTTCACGCTCGACAGCGTTCGGCCCTGAGTGCAGAGGAGGTCCCCAGTCTCGTGAGGTGCAACGTGCCGGCGCCGAGAGTGGCTCACGCTCCGTCCACGCCCTCAGACGGCGACCGGGTCCTCGGCGAGCTCATGCTCGAGCGCCTCGTGGTGGGCCAGCACCTGCGCGCGCGAGGGCAGCGGCAGGCTGGCGATCGCGGCGAGTGCGTAGCCGACCGCCGCCACCCAGCATGCCGCGACCAGCCCCGCCCGCAGCGAGTCCACGTCGTACGACGTGCCGACGACGCTGAAGAACACCGTGCCGGTGATCGCGACGCCCAGCGCCGCGCCGACCTGCTGGACCGTGCCGTAGGTGCCCGATGCGGCGCCGGCCTCGGTCGTCGGGATCGTCGCCAGGGCAACGTCGACCAGCGGCACGACGAGCAGGCCGAGGCCGACGCCGGACACCACCAGGGCGGGTGCGAGGTCCCACGTCGAGACGGCGTTGCCCTGGGAGCGCACGGTGGCCAACACCCACACTGTCGCGGCCGACTGCAGCAGCGAGCCGGTCACCATCACGACCTTGCCGAGCTTCGTCCCGAGCGGGACCGAGATCCCGGTGCCGACGAACGCCCCGAGGCTGAACGGCAGCAGCGTCAGCCCGGCATGGATCGCCGACCACCCGAGCCCGGTCTGCACGTAGATCGTGAGCGCCAGTGCGAACCCGGCCAGGGAACCCTGGAACGTCCCCTGCGTCACCAGCCCGGCGGAGAAGCCGCGGTCGGAGAACAGCCGCATCGGCAGCAACGCCGATCCGGTACGACGCTCACGCCGACGCTGCTGGAGCACGAAGGCCGCCAGCAGCGCGACACCCGCGGCAGCCACCGCCCAGATCCACCACGCCCAGTCCTGCTGGCGACCTTCGACCAGGGCGTAGACGATGGCGAGCAGGCCGAGAGTGGACAGCGTCAGGCCCAGCGGGTCGAGCCGAAGCGGGTGCTCCGACCTCGTCTCGGGCACCCAGCGGAACGCCAGCACCACCAACATCAGCCCGATCGGCAGGTTGATCAGGAAGATGCTGCGCCACCCGATCCCGAACGCGTCGCTGGTGACCAGCCAGCCGCCGAGCACCGGCCCGATCACCGCCGAGAGCCCCGATACGGCCCCGATCACGCCGTACATCGGCGCGCGCTCGCGCGGTGAGTACAGCGCCTGCAGAGACGACAGCGCCTGCGGCACCATCATCGCCGCCCCGACGCCCTGCACGACGCGGGCCGCCAGCAGGACACCGGCCGTCGGGGCGAGGCAGGCCAGGGCCGAGCCAGCGGTGAAGCCGAGCACGCCCAGCACGAATACCCGCCGTCGCCCGACCATGTCGCCCAGCCGGCCGCCGGTGATCATCAGTGCCGCGAACGCCAGCAGGTAGCTGCCCACGACCCACTCGAGCTGGGCGCCGGTGGCGCCCAGGTCGGTACGGATCGACGGCAGCGCGACGTTGACGATCGTCGCGTCCATCAGGTCCATGAACGACGCGAAGATCAGCACGCCCATCGCGAGACCTCGTCTGTGGTTCATCTCGCCCTCCTGAGGTCGGGTAGTCTGGTGTGAAGCGGAGAAATCCCGTTACAGGATATTTCCAAAACAGGATAGTTCGAATATGGAGAGACTAGCGAGGAGGTGTCGCGTTGTCCACACGTGCCCAGCTCGGCGAGCGGATCGCCCTGCTGATGCAGGAGCTCATCGCCTCCGCGGTGCTCACCAACGAGCGCATCGCGCGCCAAGTGGGCCTCAATGTCGTCGACTTCCAGACGTACGGGGTGCTGGTCCGGCAGGGCGAGCCGATGACCCCCGGGCAGCTGGCCCAGGTCACCGCGCTCCCGTCGAGCACCACGACCCGGGTGCTGGACCGGCTCGAGGGCAAGGGGCTGGTGTACCGGGAGCCCGACCCGACCGACCGCCGCAAGACCTGGGTGCACGCCGTACCGCTCGACCATCCCGAGGTCAGCGCTGCCTACGAGTCGATCGTGCAGCAGATGGAGGAAGTCCACGCCGGCTTCACGGTCGCGGACCTCAAGACGGTCATCCGCTACCTCGACGCGATCAAGGACGTGCGCTGAGGGACCTCACCTGCTCAGACGGATTGACGCCCGGGAAGATCGGACGGGAGTTCGCCAACGCCGACGGTCGCTGCACAGCGGAAAGGCGACGCCGGCTGCCAGGCCGGACCCCGACCGCGCGACACGCTCAGTACGCGCCCTTGATGACAAAGAAGGAGCCGCGGATCGTGCCGGCCAGCTTCGACTTCTGCCTGGCGAACTTGAATCGCGTGGCGAGCTCTTCGGGTACCTCCATCCCCTCGGAGAGCTTGAACCCAACAGCACGCTTTCCCGCTTCCGCGATCGCGTACATCACGTTGATCGACAAGCCGGACTCGTAGAAGACGTACGCCATCCGGATCCCGTCGACCTCGAACGCCGTCGCCTCGAGCGGTCGAGCCGCGATGACGATGTCGCGCTCCTCCTTGAGGATGCGGTGCACCCAGTCGACAACCTCCGTCGCGTCGCTGGCAGGTTCGACGGTGAAGGCGTGGGCGTACTTGTTCTTGAAGTAGCGAGCCTCGTTCGCTCTGAGCCCGGCAAGCGCCTCGGCGACAGGTGACGACTCCAGTCCGACCTTGGAAACGTCCGCGAAATCGACGACGTAGGACATGACCACCTCGAATCAGGGTTTGTCGACCTAACGCTAGCGCGCTCGGCTGAACTTCCGGACGAGTAACGGCAGGCCAGCGGCCGGGCGAAGTCGGCCGGCCTCTGTCGACACCACGAGGCTTGGTACCGCACACAACCGATCAGGAGCGGAGCGGGACGGCACTGTGCAGCACTGCTCGGTTGTCGCCACGGGCTGCTCGCCTACCCGCTGACTCTGTAGAGGACGAGTAGGTAGCCGGTCGGTGAGGTCGTGCTTCGAAGCGACTCGAGCCGAATGGCCGGCAAGCCGTCGAGGAGCCTCCGCCCGCTGCCCGCGATCGCCGGTGCGATCACCAGACTGAGCTCGTCGACGACGCCTGCTCCAAGTAGGGCTTGGGCGACCGAGATGCTTGCATGCACGCCGATGTCGGCCCCGGGTTGCTTCCTCAGCTCCCGGACGAACTCGACCAGGTCGCCGTCGACCACGGTCGTATTGGTCCACTTCCGATCGAGCGGTGTCGAGGTGGCGACGTACTTCGCGACCCCGTTGATGAACGGCGCGAACGGCTCTATATCGCTGGCCGGCCAGAACTCTGCCCACTCATCGTAGCTGCGTCGGCCGAGGATGACCGCGTCCTGCGCCGAGATGACGGCGCCGAGGTTGGCCTCCATCGCGTCGTCCCAGTCGGCGACGAACCCATCGGGCTTCTCCGCGACGCCATCGAGGGACAACAGCAGGTACACGACGACCTTTCGCACGTTCAAACCTCCGATTGATGTGGACCCTGCTGTGTGGACTGCTCGCTCGACCCGAACTCATCGGTGTGACTGACATGCACAGGGGCACCCGTCAAGATGATCCTGGCCGCGTGGCACTGGCCATCTGGCGGCACTACGACATCGACCCGCTGGCGGGATTCGCTTGCGTCCTGTCGACCGCGGTCATAGGCGGCGGAATGACCCAGGCCGAGCGCTCCTGGATTGGATGGACTGATCCCCTCGGTCCACGCCATGTAGTCGCTTCAGGAAATGATGTCGATGCGGTCTCTTCTTGGGCGCCGAGACCCAGGGCGGGTTGGGATATTCGGAGCGGAGGACCGTCAGCGGCACGTTCGACGCGGTGTCGTGGCGGCTGGCGTCTGTGTGCGTGAAGGCACCCATACAGATGGTGGCCTGCGCTGACAGGCGGCGGATAGACGGATCGCCGTCTGGGTCGGCTCTCACCTCGAGGTGACAGTGGTGACGTCATGGTTCGAGCGCGGACAGGTCGAGTCGGGCCAAGCGTTCCGGGGCAGCGACGACGTCCATGCGCGTGATCAGGCCATCGCTCACGGTGAACGCGAGGAGGGCGTAGGGCGGCGCGCCCTCGGGGAGCACGAGGATACCGGGGGCGCCGTTGACGAGCACCGGATGTCCGGAGCGTGCGAAGCGGCGGAAGGACATCGACAGTCGGGCGGCAGGCTCGGCCCCGACAGTGCGGCGTGCGCCGATGTCACTGTGGACCTCCACATCCGGGTGGAGCACGGCGACGAGCGCGTCGAAGTCGCCGGCTCGGGCCGCGGCTTGGAACGCCGCGAGGACCTCTTGTTGTCGCGCCGTGTCGGCTGCCGACTGGCTGGTCCCCTGCAGTCGGCGACGGGCGCGGCTGGCGAGCATCTTCGCGGCGTCCTCGGACCGGTCCAGCATCGGTCCGATCTCGGCAAAGGGCACCGCGAACAGGTCGTGGAGCACGAACGCCAGCCGCTCGGCCGGGGATAGGGTCTCGAGCACGACCATCAGCGCGAGGCCGACAGAGTCCGCCAGCAGCGCCTGCTGTTCGGGATCGAGCGCGTCGGGTGGGCTGAGGACCGGCTCCGGCCACGACAGGACTGCGTCCTCGAAAGGGTCCTCCCTGCGGTTGCGGCGGGCCCGCAGCCGGTCCAGAGCAATCCGAGCCACCACGGTGGTCAGCCAGGCGCCCAGATTGCGCACCTTCTGGTGGTCGCTTCGGGCGAGGCGCAGCCAGGCGTCCTGAACCACGTCGTCGGCGTCGGTCAGCGAGCCGAGCATGCGGTAGGCGACCCCCCGCAACCGCGGGCGTTCCCGCTCGAACGCCGCGGCCAGCTCCTCGCTCATCTGGTTACCTTCCGGGTCGGTCATCCGTCTTCCCTGTCGACGCATCCCCCGAGGCAGAGGTAACGGAAGGACTCCATCATGAAGATCACCGTGTTCGGAGCAAGCGGCCGGATCGGCGGCGAGATCGTCCGCCAGGCCGTGGCAGCCGGTTACGACGTGACAGCGGTCGTGCGTCGCGGTCGAGATGTCGATGGCCGCCCCGCCGAGGTGCGACTGGTCGAGGTCGAGCGGATCCACGACTCGCAGCTGCTGGCCGAAACGATGAACGGACGGGACGCGGTGCTGTCCGGGCTCGGTCCGCGCCGGCTCGGTGACGCCGGCACCGTCGCCCCGATGACCCGCACCCTGCTCGACTCCATGGACCGCTCCGGCGTGCACCGGATCCTGGTCGTCAGTGCCTGCACCGGTCGGCCCGCCACACCCCAAGGACACGCTCATCTCGCGTCGGGTGATGTACCCGCTGATCGGCAGAATCCTCCGCTCTCACTATCGCGACCTGCGCGAGATGGAAGACGACCTCGCCCTGAGCGGCCACGACTGGACGGCGGTGCGGCCCCCGCGGCTGGTCGACCGCGACGTCACCGAAGGCTACCGGAGCGTCATCGGGGCCAACGTCCCACACGGCGGCAAGATCAGCCGTGCCGACGTCGCCCACGCGATGCTGGCCATGATTGACGACCAACGCACGTTCAAGCGCGCGGTCGGCGTCGCCTGGTAATGGCGCATGCGGCGGAAAGACGGCCTTCCGCGATTGGCCGGACTGTGGATGCGCGTCCCGAGACAGGGCCGCGGTATGGACCCTTCCACCTCGCTGCCATGTCCGCGGCTTCGCACAGCGACCCCGGCGAGACCGGCAGCGGCGCCGTTTCATGCACCGTCGGGCCAAGCGCTGATGCACACGCGTCGCCGAGGAGCCGGACCAGGGCGCCGCGACCGTGGACCCTACCCCTGGGGTCGAAGGTGAGGACGACGTATCCGGCCTTGGCGAGTGCCTGCGCGGCATACCAGATCTGCTCGTCGGCCTGCACGGAACCGTTGAAGCGCACCGGCTTGACGAGGCCGTAGCCACCCGTGCCCCGGTGGTAGAGCCGGATGTCACCGGGGCAGCCGTGGTAGTGGTTCCCGCACAGGTTGCTGGTGAAGAACCGCTCCGGATCGGCCGCCTCCGCTGCCGTCGCCTTGAGGCTTCCTGCGTGCCCACGGTCGCAAGCTCCGCCTGGTACGGCATGCTCGCTCCGCATGTCGCGCGTTCGTGTCGTGGTGGATGTGACACTGCGAGACTCCCGTCGGCTATTTGTGCTGCTGCTTCAGCGTGCCTGCATGGAAGGCCTCGAGCACCGCGCCGGGCGTGGCGTACAGCGCGTGCTCCCCGATCTCCTCGAGCAACCCGTAGCCGGCCAGTTGCTGACGGTTCCGTGCGCTGACGGAGGACATCACGAACTGCACCCGGTGAACGTTGAGATGGGCAATCACTCGCCGAAGGGTGTCGGCTGCGGTCAGATCGATGTCGGTGATGCCGGGCGAATCCAGGCAGAACACGCCGGGCGGGTTGTCGGCAGCAATGAATGCGTTTACGTCGGTGGCCAGGCGATGCGCGTTCGCGAAGTACAGATTGGCAGGAAAGCGATAAACGAGGAGCGCCCCGTCCGTACGGGTATCAGGGTCTGTCTTCTCCTCGTGCCAGTGGCCGTCCGTGCCTCGCACCAGCACTGAGGTGGCCGGGTTGTAGCTGTGACTTAGGTGGTCAACCATCGAAGCAACGATCGCGAAGGCAATACCTTGTTCCACGCCGAGCGCAACCACCGCAGTCGCGGTCACCAACGCAACAACGAATTCGCCGCGCCGGAGACGAAACGTACGACGCAAACCCCGGACGTCGACTAGTTCGATGCCAATGATGAAGACAACGGCGGCCAGCACCGCCTGAGGCAGGTGGGCCAACGGCCCGGTCAAACCGAGCAGTACGACCACCACCACCCCGGAGCAGGTGAGCATTGCCAGCTGCGAGCGCCCACCGGCACTATCGACGAGCTGCGTCTTGGTCGGGCTGCCGTTCACGACGAAGCTGCCAGTGAAGGCGGCGGCCACGTTCGCCACACCTAGGCCGACGAGGTCAGCGTCCTCGTTGACCGACTCATCGTAGCGAGAGGCGTATGCCCGCGAGGTCGCCGAACTCTGGGCGAGGATGACCACGAACATTGCGGCAGAGGTACCGAGCAACGCTCCGGCGTCCGCCACCGACAGTGCCGGCGCCGAAAAGAAGGGGAGGCCGCTCTGAACGTGACCCACAACCGACACACCGTGCTGCGGCAGATCGAAAGCCACACTTGCGACCGTCGCCCCCACCACCACCAACAGTCCGCCGGGCACCCGCCGGTTCACCCTGCGAACCACCACGACGATAAACATCACCGCGGAAGCGACCGCGATGGTCGCCCACGAAGCTCGTGACAACATCTTGAGCGAGCCAACCAGCGTCGTGAGCGCGCCCCCATGCGGCACGGTCACGCCGAGCAAGTCGGGGAGCTGTCCGAGCGCGACCGATATCCCGACGCCGGTGAGGAAGCCGATCAGCACGGTGCGAGAGAGGAAGTCGGCGAGCAGACCCAGGCGCGCGACCCGAGCCAGGAGAAGTAACCCTCCAGTAATGAGCGCGGCCAGCCCGACAAGCCCGACGTAGCGCGGCGTTCCGATGGTTGCCAGACCAGCGACACCCGCCGCCACCATGGCCGCGGTCGCGGAGTCGGCACCGACGACGAGATGCCTCGACGAGCCCAGCACCGCGAAGGCTGCCATCGGAAGCAGCATGGTGTACAGGCCGGTCACCACTGGCATGCCGGCAATGGCCGCATAGCCGAGAACCGCAGGGATCCCGAGCGCAGCAAGGGAAAGACCGGCCAGTACGTCGGCGGCCACCGGGCGCGATCTACCGGACGGATCCCGGCGAGGATCGGCAACTGGCGGCCAGCGGCACGTGCGGCCCGAGCGCCGCTGGCCAACCACGCACGCACTCTCACACGGTCCGGTGGGAAGTCACCACGCTGCACCATGACAGCCGATCGGGCACATGCGTCATCCTCGCACGGGTATCGGGCCGCCGGGCCGACAGTAGCCCCGGTGGCGACACGCGCGTTGCCCTGCTGCAGCTGCTCATCGAACAGTCGAGTCACACGGAGGCAATCCGTGGAGCTCCCACTCGCGAGTCTTTGGATGTGGCCGCAACGAGCTGGCTAATCAGCAGCCGGCCACGCCCGTAGCGCGGGCCGGTCCACGCGAAGGCGTGACCAGACCGGGTCTGGGTCGTTCACAATGCAGCAAGGGGGACGTCTGCTCGTTCAGCGCTGTTGGAGGCCGGTGGGCAGCCGCATCGTGGACGTACGGGCCAGCTCCCTGCCCGCGTCAGGCTGTTCGACATCGGCCACACCCGCAAAACCGACCTGCGCCTCAGGTCGTTTATCCGGCGCGTCAATCTGGGCGGCAAGCAGAGGGTCCGAGGATGCGGCGGTTGATCGGGACTGGTGTGGATGGCACCGGTCGAGCTTGGGATCTGTGGACTTGTTTCGGCCTGGTACGCCGGTCGGCTTGCAGTCTCCCGATCGCATGTTGGCGGGCGAGAGCTACCCGGCTCGTATTCGGGCTCTTTGGGCGCGCGCGGCGTGCATCCCCAGGCCCTGACCGGTCACGGCGCGAGGAACTCGACGATTGTCGGCCAGTAGGTCGGGTCAGCGTCCACCGTGTTGTGACCGCGCCGGCTCAAGTTCAGCACCTGCGGCTCGGCGGGCAGCGCCGCCAGTAGCCGGTCGGTGGCGGCCGGGAAGACGACCTTGTCACGTCCGGCACGGACGACGAGCACAGGCGCCCGAACTTGGTGGGCGACTGCGGCAGAGTCCCAGTGGTCCCGCAGCATCAGTCGCACCGGGAGCCGCGGGTAGTGCTCGGCGGCGAGCGCGGCCATGCTGTCGAAGGGAGTGATCAACACCAGCCGCCGGACGCGACGGCGTACCGCGACCTGCATCGCGACCGCGCTGCCAAGGCTGCGGCCCACGATGTCGACCGAGCCGCGATGCCGCGCCGCGGCGTGTTCGAACACGGCCAGTGCATCGGTGGTGAGCACGCGCTCAGACGGCTTGCCCTCGCTCGCGCCGTATCCGCGGTAGGCGACTAGGTAGGACGTGTGGTCGGGGAACTTCGAGCTCAGCGGCTCCACCAGCCAGTCCAGGCCCTCGCCGTTGCCGCCGTAGTACACCAGCGCCTGCTTCTGGCCAGGATTGACCTCCCAGCCGCGTAGCGCGATCCCGCCGACGATCAGCTCGAGGTCGGCCTCCTCAGCCGACAGCGAGGTTTCCGCGCCGGGGTAAAGGACTCGATTGGTGACAGGAGAGAGCAGGGTCGCGAGCGGCCGCACGCGATCAGAGTACCGCCGGGCTTGATCACCTGATCCGAGCAAGGCACGACGACGCTTGCGACGCGGTTCCGCTAACTCGACAGCGTCCGCGCGTACGCCCAGAACGCGGTCCGCACCTTCAAACCCGCCCGCCGATACACCGACGGCGCAGCGTGGGCGTTCTCGCTGTCGACATGCAGTGCCAGCTGCCCCAGACCTTCGCGGGCCGCGACCTCGAACCCGCGCGCGAGCAACGCCGTCGCGATCCCGCGGCGACGGAACTGTTCGAGGGTGGCTAGCTCGGCCACGTACATCGCCCCTTCGGTCTCGACGCGTCGGGACAGCAGCATGGCGCCCGCAGGCTCCCCGTCGATGGTGGCGAGGTAGCGCAGGTTCGGGTCGAACCCGGCCAGCGTTTCCTCGACCGCCAGCCAGTCCTCCAGCCTCGCCGGCGTGAAGCCGTAGTGACCGACGAAAGCCTCGTTCAGCACGCCGTGGACGGCGGCCACGTCCCGGCTCGCCTCGATGACCAACCCGGGCACCTCAGGTTCGGTCCGGGTGTCGTCTGTGACCGGGCCCAGCATCTCCCAGAAGGTGCGCTGTCGGGTGAACCCGGCTTCTGCTAGGTGCCGCGGGTTGGGTGCGCTGCCGGCCGCGCACCCGGAGTGCACCTGGATGTCGTCGCCGACGCCCTCGGGCGGGTGGGCCCGGATCCAGTCGAGCATCACCGCCCAGCCAGCTCGCGCGAGCTCGTCGGAGACGGCGTCCGATAGTTGCGGGTGGGTGGAGATCCAGGCGTGTGTGATCGGGTCCCCAGGGTCGCGGAGCGCAACCCACCACTGCGCCACCGCTCCGTCGGCGTCCCGGACCACGTGTTCGATGCATGCTGCGGCGGCTGGCGGCTCCAGTATCGAGCGCACGTCTTCCTTAGTCTCGGGGCAGAACCCGAACGCCGCCGTCTGCTCAGCCGCGACGAGCTCGAACACCTCGGCCACGAGGGCGCCGGTGGCCGGCTCGAGGGTGAACGCGGCGGGGAGCAGGGCGGACATCGTTCGAGTGTCTCCCCGGGCTTGCGGTGCAGCAACCGAAATCGGTGCCGCGGCCTGCGCCCATCAGGGGTTGTGCTCTTCTACCGTCGCGGATCCACCCAAGATCGCGGTCAAGAGCGTCCTGTCCGCGAAGGTTTACTCACGTCTGGCGGTCGTAGGCGGCGGTAAGCAGCGGGTCCGAGGGTGCGGCGTAGGTTGATCGGAACGGGTGTGGATGGCGCCGGTCGCGCCTGGGATCTGTGGACGTGGGCTCGAGGCAGCATGTGTGCGGGCGCTTGGACGTGTCGTCGGGCTGGAGCGGCTATCGGCTGGCTCTTGGAGTGGGGTCGTGGATGGGGAGCGGTCTTCGGAGCAGCTCAGATGTCGGGGGCGAGCACGGGAGTGTCTCGGTGCAGTGCTTCACCGCGGAAGAACGGCTTCTGCTCCTCGCGGGCGGACAGCGCCAGCATCACGGGGACTCCGAGCAGGATCGAGCCGATGCCGAACAGGAACACGCTGCCGATCGTCCAGCCGAGCAACGGGACCGTCCATCCGCCTAGGTAGCCATAGTCGGGGTCCCACATGTCGATCGCGCTGCGGATGAAGGCGAAGATGAGGATCAGCCCGCCCAACAGCGGAAGCACCCCCTTCATCCACAGATCTGCCCCACCGGTGGCGATGTCCTTGCGGAAGTACCACACGCAGGCGATCGCCGTGAGGCCGTAGTAGAAGGCAATCTGGAGACCGATGGCCAGCAGGACGTCTCCGTAGACGTTCGCACCGAGCAGGCTCAGGGCCAGGAAGATCGCGATGGCGGTGACACCGATCGCGATCGTCGAGAAGTCTGGGGTGTGGTAGCGGGGATGGACTCTTGCGAACTTCCGGGGCAGGCCGCGGTAGACGCCCATCGCCAGGGTTCCGCGCGCCGCCGGAAGGATCGTGGTCTGCGTGGATGCGGCGGCGGAGACGAGCACCGCCACCAGAACGATCCAGTTCCAGGACCCCAGGACCGGCTCACCGATCACCCGGAACACGTCTCCGGCGTTGGCCTCGTTGCCGAGGCCGATGCCCGTCTCGCCGACTCCGGCGTACGACACCGCGGCCACGGTGGTGAGCAGGTAGGTGGCAAGCAGGATCAGAGTGGCCGCCACGGCCGCCTTGCCGGGGGTCTTGTCGCGCTCTTGGGTCTCCTCGTTCAGGGACAGGATGGTGTCCCAGCCCCAGTAGATGAAGACCATCAGGAGCATCCCCTCGGTCATCGCGGTGAAGCCCCCGTTTCCCTCAGAGAAGAACTCCAGCGGGTTGAACCAGGACGCCTCCACGTCGATTGCCGTATCCGGCCGAGCCGCCCCGGCCACGGCGATGAACGCCACGACCACGAGGATCCCGAGCGCGGCGTACTGGATCGCGACGAGCACGTTCTGCAGCCAGGCGGCGATCTCGATCCCTCGGAAGGAGACGTACATCATCACCACGATGAACACGACCCCGAGCGTGGTGACCCAGAAGGTGCTGTCTGCCAGAGAGTCGGCGCCGACGAGGAGGAAGCTGTACTGGGCCGCGACCTGAGCGAGGTTGGCGAGCACGATCACTCCGGCGAGGGTCAGCACCCAGCCACCGAACCATCCCGTGCGGGGGCCGAAGGCCTTGGCCACCCAGGTGAACGTGGTGCCGCAGTCAGGGATCACCCGGTTCAGCTCCCGGTACGCGAAAGCGGTCAGCAACATCGGGATGAAGCCCAAGATGACGGCAACGGGCGCCAGCGTGCCGTCCTCGATCACGACGAAGCCAAGGGTGGCGGCAAGCGAATACGCCGGGGCGACCGAGGCGAGCCCGATGAACAACGTCCCGGTGAAGGTGAGGCTGCCCTCGCTCAGGCCCTTGTGCTCGGTGAGGTCATGGGCGCCTGGGACCTCGGGCTTGTGGGCATCCATTGGCGATCCCTCCTGATCGCACTGTAGAGCCGACAAACCACTTGCGGATAGGCCTCCCGTGCGCGATGAGCGTTCGCAGGAGCGAATCGCTCAACCCACAAAGCACAGTCGGGATCTATCCGGTCTGCCGGTCCGTGCGTGGGGGCGCCGATCGCATCAGGAGCGGCTGTGCTGGCTGACCGTCGACTCCGACCTGACCGCGGAACGTCCTGACGGGCCGCCAGAGATTCCCTTCACGTTCTCGGTCGTCGAGTCTCTCGACACGGCGCTCGCGCAGCAAGGCCACGAGCTCAGCGAGGGCGACCTGGTCATTCGTCACCTGTCACCCGCCCCATGGTCGCTTTCAGCTCGCCGTCCAGGACCTGGCCACACGATCCTCGTGCTCTCGCAGGAGTGCCGGACTGACACCAGCGCCGAGGCGTTCCCACCGTCCCGGGGTCACGGGCGGGAAGTGCACCGTCGCTCCTCAGCGAACGGCCTTCGGAAGGTCTTGACGACCTTGCTGCCCTCGTACCACCTGCACACCAAGCGGAATTTGCGCGGGTTCACGATGCACGGTACGCGGCAAGGACGCACGGCACGGCGACCGCACGGTCCGGGCAGGTCCGAACCGGGGAGGCGATTGTCAGCCCACGACGTGCTGTGGGAGCCTTCGGTGTGCCCATCCGTCCTTTCGACGACGGTTCTGCTGAGATTCCGACCCCTGTCCCTGGGGAGCTGGGGCGGGTGGTCGTCGTCGGCGCCGGCATCGCCGGTCTCACCGTGGCCAACGCGCTCACCGCAGCCGGAGTCGACTGTGTCGTTGTCGAGGCGCGTGACCGAATCGGGGGGAGGCTGCACACTGTCGAGGTAGACGGACATGTGGCGGATCTCGGTGGTGCATGGATCCACCATCCCGACGGCAACGTCCTCTCCGACTGGGTCGAGCACGCGTCGGTGCCCTGGATCGTCGACCCGACCGGAACGCGGTTCACCGGCGCGGACCTCGGCGAGGGTCGTCGGCTGACGCCCGAAGAGCTGGCGGAGGTCGGATACGCCGTCTTCGAGCCTGTCGCGCGGCGTGTCCAGGCCGACCTGGCCGCGGGCCGGCCCGACCGATCGGTGGCCGAGGTCGTCGACGAACACCTGGCCCTCGCCGGTCCACGCGTTGCCGAGCGGGACCGGCTGCGACAGCTGATGGCGGCGATGGTCGAACAGGACGGCGCCGGCCCGTTCGATACCATCTCTGCGCGGTGGGCCTTGACGCAGGACATGTTCGTCGGCGACGTCGTCGACAACGTCCCCGTCGATGGCTATCGCTCGATCCTGGCTCCCCTTGCGGCGGGCAGCGCGATCCGACTGGGGCTTGCAGTGCGTCGCATCGAGCAGACCGGTGACGGCGTGACCGTGGTCGGTGACGGATGGTCCGAGTCCGGCAGTCACGCGGTCGTCACCGTGCCACTCGGGGTGCTCAAGACCGGCACGATCGAGTTCGCGCCACCACTGCCGCCGCAGCGTCAGGCCATCATCGACCGAAGCGGCTTCGGCAACATGGAGAAGGTCGTCCTTGCCTTCTCGGAGCCGTTCTGGAGGGACAAGGACCCCGGGCTGCAGCACTCGGTCATCTACCCCGCCGACCGCCGCGAGCCGGCGACTTGGACGTGGGACTTCGGGCTCTCCCCGACGCTGATGTTCCTCGTCGCGCACGGTGCCGCGTCGTCGATGTGGCGCGACCCGATGGGGTGGGCTCTCGAGCAGCTCGAGGCAGTGTACGGGGAGCCGCTCCCGGCCGCGCCGACTGGCTTTGCGAGCACCGACTGGCTCCACGACGAGTACGCCCATGGCGCCTACGCACACATCCGCCGCGGTGAGCACACCTCAGACTTCGATGCGCTCGGCAAGCCCGTCGACCGGATCTGCTTCGCCGGTGAGCACACAGGAAGCGAGCGCGCGGGCTACGCCGACGGAGCAATGAGCACCGGGCTTCGGGAGGCTAAACGCCTGCTTCAGCAGTCCGCCCTGCGTCTCGTAGCGCCGGAGCGCTGAATCGTCCTCATCGTCCGTAACGGTCACTCCTCTCGCCTCACCCGGCATGCTGACGGAGGCGCGCCTTCGTCGCGGAATGATGCGGCGGGTGCGCGGCGAGATCTCAGACTCGAGGTGAGTCCCCGCTGGATGGAGGAGCCAAGACACTCTGGGTGATCATCGTGATCGTCATCCCGTGGCTGGGCCTCTTGGCCTATCTCATCGTCAGAGGGCACGGCATGCGGGATCGTCAACTGGAGCAGGCTCAGGCAGCTCAGGCGGCATACATCAAGTCCGTCGCCGGACCGTCCTCAGGCGACGTCACCAGCGAGATCGCCAAAGCCAAGGGACCACTCGACAGTGGAGCGATCACTCAGGCCGAGTTCGACCAGCTCAAGGCAAAGGTGCTCGCTTCCTGATTTCCGGCACTCGCGCCCGGCTGGATCGTCAGCCCATCCCTCACAACCGACAAGCTCGAGCCTCGCCAGTTCGACTGACCTGCGCCGGAGATTGCACTGGCCACCGCGCGCCGGCCGTCCTCAGGACGCTCGCGGCGAAGTGGGGCAGCGCGGGCGCGCGCTCGTGCCCCTGGCCATCAGCTCGACCCACTCGCGGCCCGCCTTGTGGTTCTTGGGTTTGTTGTAGCCGGGCTCGATCAGGTTCTGCGAACCGGTGAAGGCCACGGTGCCGTCGATGATCAGGATCTTGCGGTGGTTGCGCAGGTCCGGGCGCCGCCACTCACCCTTGAGCGGCTGGATCGGCAGCATCGGATGCCACTCGATCCCGGTCGTGTCCAGCCGCTTCTTGAAGTCCTTGTAGCCCGGGATGCCGCGGGAGCCGAGGTGGTCGAACAGCAGGCGCACGGTGACGCCGCGTTCGACCGCGCGCACCAGTGCCTCGTAGAACGGCCCGGTCACTTCGTCCCAGGCGGTGATGTAGAACTCCACGTGCACCCAGGACGTGGCCTGGTCGACCTCGGCGGTCATCGCCGCGATGCTGTCGCGGTAGCCGGGGAACAGGTCCACCCGGTTGCCCGGCGTCACCGGTTGCGCCCCCAGGTTGCGGTTCAGCGTGGCCACCGACTCCACGTACGCAGGCCCGGGGAAGTCGTTCTCCAGGGTGGGCACCTGCGCGGTGCGCTCAGCCACGATCGCGTTGACCTCCGCCTGCTGCGCATCTCGTCGCCGCCCGATCCGGGTCTGGCCCAAGCACAGGAAGATCACGAACCCCAGCAGGGGAATCAGCATGATCACCAGCAGCCAGGCCATCCCGCTGGAGGGCCGTCGGTTCTTGGGCACGAAGCCCAACGCGAACAGCTTGATCGCCAGATCCAGCAGGTACAACGCGGTTGCAATCCAGGGAGCCATGTCGCGAGGCTGGCGCACCCGACGGTTGGAGGCGTCACACATTCTGTGTGACGCGCTCGCGGTGGCACCCGAGGAACATGGCTCAAGGATGCGCGAAGGAGTCACCCGATGTCGGAATCCAACACCGGTACCGATGCGACGCCGCGCGTGTCGGCGCCCACCCACGTGGCCGGAGCGTTGACCCGCGAGAGCTTCCAACGCCCGTGGTACGCCCACCTCATCTCGTACGGCGTCTCCGTGCTGGTGATCGTGCCTGCGGTCTGGATCTGCGACTGGGTGCTGCCCGGCTTCCACACGGACCGTCCGGATGGTCCGATCGCGTTCGCCGCGGTGCTCGGCCTCGTAGGGGTCCTGGTGCAGCCACTCCTGGTCGGTGCCGCCGTCCGGCTCGGCTGGCTGGGCGTGCTGCTGCTCACGTTCGTCGGGCAGGCGTCAGTGGTGATGCTGGCCGCGTGGCTGCTTCCGAATGTGACCGTCGATGACTTCTGGACAGCCTTCGCCGTCGCCGTAGTCATCGGGCTGGTCATCACCGTCCTTGGCTGGTTCGGAAGCGCCGGGACCTCGCAGGTGCTCGTCAGCAGGCTGGTGGCCGCCAACCGCAGAAGGCCCGCCAGCATCGCGGACCCCGAGGTAGACGGGGTGGTCTTCGTGCAGCTCGACGGCGTTCCCTTCCCCGTGCTGCATATGGCCATCACTGCCGGCACCGTGCCCACGCTGTCCCGATGGATCCGCTCCGGCACTCACGAGCTTCGCGAGTGGACGCCGAAGCTGCCAGCGACCACACCGGCCAGCCAGATGGGGATCCTGCACGGTGTGATCGACGGGATACCGGCCTTCCGCTGGTATGACCGGGCCCGCGACAAGGTGATGGTTGCCAACCGCCCTGCGGATGCCGCCGTCATCGAGGCCGACCTCACGACCGGCAAGGGCCTGCTGGTCGACGACGGCGTCAGCATCAGCAACCTCTTCACCGGCGACGCGCCCACCGCCGTGCTGACCATGAGCGGGCGGGTGCGAGGTGGCGAGATCGCCAGACGGGCAGTCGCCGAGTTCGTGGTGCACCCGGCCGGACTGACCCGAGCCCTGTCACGGTCGGTCTCCGAACTGACCCGAGACCGTTTCCAGACCAGGCGGGCCATCCGCCGCGACGTCCAGCCGCGGTGCACCCGGACCTGGGAGACCGCGCTCCTGCGCTCGGTGACCAACGGCGCGCTGAGGGACCTCAACACGATCCTCGTGGCCCAGCACATGCTGAAGGGAACCCGGTCGATCTACGTCGACTTCCTTGACTACGACGAGATCTCCCACCATGCCGGCATGCTCCGCCCGGAGACCCTCGAGGCGCTCGAGGCGGTCGACGGCGTCCTGCACCAGCTGGAGCTGGTGGCTTCTGCCGCGAAGCGGACCTACCGGTTCGTGATCCTCTCCGACCACGGCCAGGCCCAGGGCACACCGTTCGCCGATCGGTACGGCGAGGACCTGGCAAGCGTCGTCGCCCGGCTCGCCAGCAGTGACGTCGCCGCATCCCACGACGACATCGAGGGCTGGGGGCGGACCCGCGCGCTCGTCGGCGAGCTCTCCTCCAGCGGCGGGGTGGGGGGACGAACCATGAAGGGCGCGTCGAACGCCATGGACAAGCGCGACCCCAACGCACCCGCGGCGGTCGCGCCGGCGGACGCGGCGGCGGACGGGCGGCAAGAGCTCGGCCGGCGATGGCAAGGGCAGGACAGTGAGAGGTGACGAGACGTTCCACGTGTTCGGCTCCGGCAACCTCGGACTCGTCTACGTGCGCGGGGAAAAGCAGCGCCTCGACCGACGGACCCTCGACTCGCGCTACCCGGGGCTGGTGGACGGACTGGCAGCGCATCGGGGCATCGGTTTCACCGTCGTGACGGACGACAATGGTCCGGTCGCGCTGGGCAACAAGGGCTGGCATCGACTCGACGACGGCCAGGTCGAAGGGGTGGACCCACTGCTCCCGTTCGGAGCGCTCGCACCGGAGTTCGTGAAGCGCGCCGCGCACCGTCCGGAGGCTCCGGACATCTATGTCAACAGCATCGTCGATCCCGGCACCGAGGAGGTCGCCGCCTTCGAGGACCTGGTGGGCTGTCACGGCGGGCTCGGGGGCTGGCAGGACCGTGCCTGCGTCGTGGTCCCGAGCGACGTCCCCTTCCCTGTCGAGCGGGTTGTCGGCGCCGACGCGATGCACGTCGCCCTACGCGACATCCTGCGCCACTGTGGACATCGACGGGATGTCTCCGAGCCCGGCGAGGCGGTCGACTCCCTGGGGCCGACCACGCCAGGTCCGACCCCTCCGGTCGCTCCCGAGTGACTGCAGTCAGCGCCCCATCATGCGGATTGTGGGATGCCGGACGCGATGAAGCGAATTTACGATGGCGTTCACATCAGAACGAGGAAACGGACTCGACCATGGGACTCCTGCGCGGACGACGAGACGACGAGGACGTACGGCGGTTTCGCATGAGGGAGAAGCTGGCCGACACCGAGGCCCGGATGGTCGCCGTTCTCGAGGACCTGCAGCTGACCGAGCTGGCCTGCTCGATCAAGGGTCTCTCCCCGGTCGGGGCCGCCGCGATCCTCGCCGAGACCGGCGACCTGCGCCGCTTCACCAGCTCCCGCGCCCTGGTCGAGCACGCCGGACTCGCACCCCGCCAACGCATGTCCGGGACCTTCGCTGGACGCGCCCACCTGAGCGGGGTCGGCCGACCACACCTACGCACCGCAGCCTGGCGAGCGGTCTGGGGTGCGGTGAAGAGCAACCCCGTCTACGCCGACCGCTACCGGCACCTCACTACCCGCGAGACCAACACAGCTCACGCCGACCCAGGCCCAGACCGTCCTTGCCGGCGCGATCCTGCGCCAGCTCCACGCGGTGATCACCACCGGCCAGGCATGGGATCCCGACATCGCCACCCACGGCGTCCGACGCAGGCCGACGATGCTCGCGGAGGTGGCTGCCTGACCAGACGCATCGCGCGTCCACCAGCTGGGTCGGGGCGAGCCTTCCGCGGCATTGAGAGCCATCGAGGCATCTCGTCGCTCATCACAGGCCGCCCCGGCCCGTCGTCGACACAACCCGATCACACGCTGCCGAGCACCAGCTCCGTTACCGCTATGCAGGGACCGACGACGAGCCAGGGACCCCAACCCAACAGTTGACGCAAAACGCCTCACGCTGATGAGCGCGCGGATCGCGGCTCCGGTCGCCGACCGGAGCCGACAGGCGGCGGAGTGACGCGCCGCCCGGCGAGGCAGAGGGCTGCTTCCCGGTCGAACCCGGTTACTGGGCGAACGGCACCACGATGGGCCCTGGTTTGAGGGGGACCGGTTGCGCCAACCCCGCGACGGCGACGGACCGAATTCGACGCGCAAATAGGGACATTCGCGGTGCAGGCCTTCCCAACGACCGGTTGCGGGCGGATAGTCGGTGAGTCATCGCGAGTCGCCTCCCCTGGCCCGATGGACCGTCGCGAAGCGAGCCGCGCGTCCGCTCACCCGCATGGAGGCGCTGTGCAACCCATCCTTCGGCTCCGCGCCGTTGCCATCCTCGCCAGTCTGGTCCTCGCCGCCGCCGGCGCCCAGGCCTGGACACCCGCCGACGCCGTACTGCCCGACCCGAGCGACACGCTGGTCAGCACCGGCAGTCCCGGCGGTCCGTTCTCGAGCAACAAGCAGAACGAACCGGCCATCGCGATCAACCCGGTCGACCCGACCGTCCTGGTGGCGGGCGCCAACGACAACATCGACATGGAGGCGTGCAACGCCGGCCCAGACGACGACTGTCCGTTCACCCCCGGCGTCGGCGTCTCGGGCGTGTACTTCTCCGCCGACTCCGGCTCCAGCTGGCATCAGCCCACGTATCAGGGCCTGACCGCTCGCGGCTGCACGGGCGTGGTCGGCGACGACGATCCCGCCTGCGTCCCGCAGCGGGGTCCGATCGGCACCCTGCCGAACTATGCGGAGCGCGGCCTGGTCGCCGACGGCGACCCGGCGGTGGCCTTCGGCCCCCGGCCGAAGGCAGGCGGCGGTTTCAGCTACGCCAGCGGCGCCCGGCTGTACTACGCGAGCCTGACCTCTGCCGTGCCTGGCGCGGCCCCGTTCAAGGGCTTCGAGGCCATCGCGGTCTCCCACGCCGACAACCTCCAGGCCGCAGCGGCCGGGAGCAACGCCGCGTGGAGTGCCCCGGTGATCGCCAGCAAGCAGAACGCCGCGCTCTTCGCCGACAAGGAGCAGGTATGGGCAGACAATGCCGCCACCAGCCCACACTTCGGCAACGTGTACGTCTGCTACGCCGGCTTCAGGTCGGTGCAAAGCTCGAGCCAGCCGCTGTTCGTGCTCACCTCGCGCGACGGCGGCACCACCTGGAACCAGAAGCAGGTCACCGCGGCCACCAACAACCCGAGCAGCCAGCAGGGTTTCGGGCGAAGCGGCTGCACGGTGCGCACCGACTCGCACGGCGTCGTGTACGTGTTCACCTACGCCTTCGCGCTCGGCGCGCCCGCCCTCGGGCGGATCCAAATGGTCCGGTCGATCAACGGCGGCAACACCTGGACGAGACCACGCACCGTCGCCACAGCGTTCGACAGCTGCTCGCGCAATGAGCCCGCGATCGCCCGCTGCGTCATGGACGGTGTTGGTGGCGCCCGATCCGACCTGTCGCCCGCACCGTCGGTCGACATCGCCAACGGTGCGCCCTCGGGTACCGACGCCACCAACCGAATCGTGATGAGCTGGGTGGACGGGCAGACCCTGAACGCCGAGCAGGTGCGGTTCAGCTCCTCCGACAACGGCGGCACCGCCTGGTCGGCCCCGCGGGCGATCCAGCGCCCGGGTCAGCGCGGCTACTACTCGGCGCCGGCGATCTCGCCGAACGGCACAGAGGTGTGGGTCGTGTACAACGCCTGGCTCGAGCCGTTCAAGGAGAGTGCGGTCGGACCCACGAACGACCGTCCACTCGTCGGCGTCGTCCTGCACGCCGACTCCACCGCATCCGGGGTCGGGGCCTTCTCCCTGGTGCATCAGGGCGCCGCGGGCGATGCCCGCGGGTCCAGCCAGAACAACCTGGCGGCGGAGTTCCTCGGGGACTACGTGTACGCCGCGGCCAGCCGCACCTACGGGGCGGCGGTGTGGAACGACGTCCGCCGGGCATCCGACTGCCCCGAGGTCGACGCCTTCCGGCAGGAGCTGCATGACATCGCCGTGGAAACCGGCACCCAGACCGCTGAGGCGGAGGAGCCGCGTGGCGCCGAAGGACACGACGGGAGCACGGCGCCGGAACGTGAGGTCGGCCAGCCGCCCGACGTGCAGGCGTCGTGTGTCGACACCTTCGGCAACAGCGACATCTTCGGAGGCGCCTGGGCGAACCGGTAGGAGGCTCAGAGCCCCGAGCGCTGCGGCGGGTCCGCGTTGGCCGTGAGACGGGTCACAGCCAGGCGCGGCTCGGCGGACGGCCGCACTTCAAGGAGCGTCGAGGGTAGTGGTCCCGAAACGTGTTGCCGGCGCCGATCGCGTCGGCGGACGTCGTCGGCAGTGACGCCACCTCGGCGGCTCGTGAGACCTCAGGGTCGCCACGCCGCGTTGCCGGCTAGCCCATGCTGGGCGGTAAGCAGCGGCCGAGGATGCGGCGTAGGTTGACCGGGACTGGCGTTGATGGCCCCGGTCGAGCCTGGGATCTGAGGTCATGGCTCAGCCTGTACGCGCGTCGTCTTGCACTCTCCCTATCGCAGTTGGCGGGCGAGAGGTCTCTCCATGGCCTCGATCGAGGGGATTGCTCGCATGCCGCGCGACCGTAGAGTGATGCTCTGCCGTCTCGTGCCGCGGGTCTTGCCCACTCGGCTGTTCCGCTCGACCTCATCCCGGACTTCATCCCGGTCCTGGGATACGCCGACGACGCAATCATCGTTCTCGCCGTTCTCCGCAGCACCGCCCGACACGTCGGTATCGAACCGCTCCGCGCCCACTGGCCTGGCACCGAGGACGGCTTCACCGCGCTGTGCCGCGCCGCCGGCCTTGCCAGGACATGAAGGCGCTGCGGGCGCCGACTGGCGGCGGTTGGACGCGGGGCGTCCCTCATGCGTGCCCGGCGAACTGGACCGGGTGCCTGTCCCGGCGTTGACCGGGTGCGCTGCCGCGGCCACTCTGGTTTGGGTGCGACGCGAAGCGGTGTGGGAGTACCTCCGGGGGGCGCTGTGGGTGCTGCCGACGATCGCTGTGGTGGTGGCGCTCGTCGTTGGTTATGTGCTGTCTCAGGTCGAGGTGTCCTCGACCCGCTGGTTCGTCTTCCAGGGAACCCCGGACGACGCGCGGACGCTGCTGATCGCGATCTCGAGCACTCTGGCAACGGTGATCGCGCTGGTGCTGGGTCTGACAGTTGTCGCGTTGCAGTTGGCCTCGACGCAGTTCTCGCCGCGGCTACTGCGCAACTTTCTGCGAGACCGGGTCAATCAGGTTGTGCTGAGCGCGTTCGTCGCCACGTTCACCTACAGCACGGCGGGTTTGTTCACGGTCGGAGTCGAGGCGGGACAACGAGTTGGGAACTACCCGCGGCTGGCTGTCAGCTTTGCCCTGGTCATGCTGTTCGTCACCCTGCTGATGCTGGTGTTCTTCGTGCACCATCTGGCGCACTCGATCCAGATCGACGAGGTCATGAGGAGTGTTGAGCGCAGCACCCTGCGGGTGATCGGCCATGACCTCGCCTGGGAGGGAGTGACCGCCGAGCCGACACCCTCGCTGCCACCCTGGGCCGTCGCCGTGCCGTCGTACCGCTCTGGTTGGGTCCAGACGATGCATCCGGAGGTGCTGCGACCGCTGGCCCAGGCGCAGGACCTGGTGGCCACGGTGTCCACCATGGTGGGCGAGTATGTCGTGGAAGGAGCACCGCTGCTGTGGCTGTGTCCCCCTTCCCCGGACGCAACGTCACCGGATTCGTCGACCTTCCGCGCGGCACTGCCCGTGGCCGTCCGGGTGGGCTTCGAGCGCACCGCCGAGCAAGATGTGGCCTTCGGGGTACGGCAGCTCGTCGACATCGCAGTCAAGGCACTGTCTCCCGCGATCAACGACCCGTACACGGCGATCCAGTCCCTCGAGCACGTGGGCGTCCTGCTCGCCGCCTTGGTGGGCCGTCCACTCGGCAACCAACGCCTGAACGACGACGCCGGCGTACTCAGGGTCGTTGCGCCCGGCCGCGACCTGGATTACTACCTGGACTTGGCTACCGGTCAGATCCGCCGATACGGGTGCTCTGAGCCGCGGGTGGACCGGGCATTGCTACGCGTGCTGGCCACCACGGGCGGGTTCTGTGACAACCCAGACGACCGCGCGCTGATCGCCGCGCACGTGCAGCTCGTGGTTGAGGATGCCGAGCGGACCATTGCACAAGCAGCCGATCTGGCGCCGGTCCGCGCCCACGCCGACCTCGTCCTTCTTCAGCTCGGCACGACGACGTGAGTGCGTGTCGCTGAGGCTGGTGGCACCTGCGGTGAGGCATTGACCCGCACCTGAGAAGGGCTAGCAGCGGGTCCGAGGATGCGGCGCAGGGTTGACCGGGACTGGTGTGGATGGCCCCGGTCGACCTTGGGATCCGTGGACATGGCTCGGCCTGTACGCCGCCGTCGTTGCACTCTCCCTATCGCATGTTGGCGGGCAAGAACATCTCCCGGTCCCAGCGTGTGGAGGTGCTGCGGGAGTCATACGCCGCTGTGGTTCTCGAATGCGTCACGGCGGGAGGGATCGGGCATGGTTGATTTCGGAACCCCTGGGCGGCCCGCTGGCCAGATGCTGCCGTCAGCGCGACGCGGATCTGGCACGGACCCCTGGGCGAGCGATCGATATATGGGTGGCGCGTCGTAGCGCCGGTGTGCCCCCCTGCTCGCGGGCCGCCTCCTCGCTCGCGGATGAAGGAACCACGTTGTTCGATGGCTCATTCTGGACGCCCCCTAGCTAGGGGGAGGAGCGAACAGGTTCAGCAGGTGCCCGAACTCGTCGGTGACCGCGTTGGTCCAGGTCTCGGATAGGTGGCCGGCGTCGTGGAAGGTCACGATGTGGTCGACGATGATCGGACAGCGGCGCCGTAGGCAGACTAGCCCGGTTACGTCGACGAAGTCGGCGCCGAGTCTTTCGCTGGCCCGGCGCGTGATCGAGTTGCCGACCTGGGTGATCTTCTGTTCAGGGGCTCGGCACGAGGACATCGTCGAGTCCGGGTCGGTGATGCAGTCCTCGGGTGAGAAGTCCAGGTTGGTGATGTCGGAGATGACCTTCACCTCCGGTGTGAGGCGGCGCATGTGGCCTACCGCGGAGGAGACGCCGTTGGTCCACATCTCAGCGAAGCTTTGGCCCGGCGGCGGCTGAGCGGTGAACTGGCCACCGTGGGCGAGCACGACCGCGTCTGGACGGAGCTCGGTGATCCGGCGAAGTGCCCAGCGACGGAACGCCGGGCACTCGGGGTAGGGGGCGCCTTGATTCTTCTGCTCGACGTTGAACGGGGAGCAGCCGACCTTCACCAGCGGAATGACGCGGTAGCCGTCGCGCTGTCCCAGCGCACCCAGGGAAGAGGCCCACATGCCAGCGTGCGAGTTGCCGTAGAGGACAACGGTCTTCTTGGCGTCTGAGTCACCGAGTGGACAGATCTTGTGACCCACGTCGTTCCAGGACGAGTAGCAGGTGAAATGGAACTGCCAGACGTCCTTCTTCAACCCGCCGAGGTTCTGCAGTGGGAACGGGATGGGGGCATTGGACTCGACAAGCCGGGAAGCGTGCGCGAGTCGTCTGGCGATGGGTACCGGACGCGGAGGGGCGTCGTCGGCAGGGACCCGGGTGATGCCCGAGCTGGCTCCTGCAACCCGTTCCTGGAAGGCCTTCGTCGCGTGCGCCCCCGCCCATACGGTGGCGAGCACAACCGATGCCAGAGCCACTGGCCACATCGCTAGCGCGCGGCGGCCGGACAGTACCGGTCCCCGCGACCGCCGGATCGGGTTCTCAACCCAGTGGTAGCTGAGGACGGACAGAGCCAGGACGACGGCGAGCATCACCGCCGTCTCCGTCGTGCTGCGGGAGCGGCCGACATACTTGGCTCCGAGCACGAGTACCGGCCAGTGCCAAAGGTACAGCGAGTACGAGATGTCCCCCACGTAGCGAATCGGGGGCAGCGTCAGCAGACGGCCCGCTCCCGTCTCGCCCGCTGCCCCAGCGGCGAGCAGCGCGGCCGCTCCCAGCACCGGCAGCAACGCGTGCCAGCCCGGAAACGGCGTAGAGGCGTCGTAGGAGAGGGCCGCGACCACCAGTCCGACCAGCCCAAGCGCGGAGAGCACGTGGCGGGCCAGCCGGGGTATATGTGGGAGCAGGTGCCCGGCCAGCGCAAGCAGGGCTCCGGTCGCCAGCTCCCAGGCACGAGTGGCAGAAGAAAAATAGGATGCCGTGGGCGAGCGCGGCGTCAGCACCACCGACCAGATCAGCGACAGCAGCCAAGTCATACACAGTAGAACGGTGACGACTCTCAGCGTGCCGCGAGCTGCCACCAACACGACCACAAGGAGCAAGGCTGGCCAGACCAGGTAGAACTGTTCTTCCACCGCCAGGGACCAGAAATGCTGCACCGGCGACACGGCCCGGTCCTGCTCGAAATAGTCCGTGCCGAGCCGGGCGAAGTGCACGTTGGCGGCGAAGAACGCAGCCCATCGCACGTCCTGGACGATCTCAGTCACTTTGGTCGTCGAGAGCTCCAGGGCCGCGAACACCGAGGTGGCGACGAGGACCACGGTGGCCGCTGGAAGTATCCGTCTCGCCCGGCGAGCGTAGAACTGGCCGATACGGACGCGACCCGTAGCGGTCACCTCGTGCAGCAGTAACGATGAGATGAGGAACCCGGAGACGACGAAGAAGACGTCAACGCCGACGAATCCGCCTCGAAGCCACGGCACAGCCGCGTGGTCGAGAATCACCATCGCCACTGCGACAGCGCGCAGCCCCTGCACGTCCGCCCTCGGCCTCAAACGCGGGATCGGTGGCGACGACGCCCCCGCAACAAGGCTCATAGTGACCCCCCAGATCGACTCCCGAGCGGAAGCGACCCACCGGCCCGCACTGCCCGCCGCCCAGAATAAACCGAAACCTCCGCGGGTCCGTTGCAACCGAACGGCACGCATCGGTGCCGCGGGCAGGATCACCTCAGGACGTCCAAGTCGAGGCGGACTGTCTCGGTGCTCGGCCTCACCGCCGTCGTGCTGCGCGAGCGGCTGGTCCTTGTGGGGGACCAGGAACCGGAGCATCTGCTGTTCTTCAGGAGCCGAGCCCCGCGTCGTCGACCAAGGCGCCCGCGATGACCCGGCTCAGCTGACCCGTCCGGTCAGGCTGCAGCGGGGGATTTCACGAGGATGGCGCGGGTGTAGAGCAGGTGGAACTCGCGACGTTGCGCGTTCTGATGCGACTTCGACCCCGGCTGGGTGACGATCACGGCCAGGTCACACCCCTCCGCGGCAGCATCGGCAAGCCTGGCGGAGAGCAGCGCGTTCTGGATCCCGTTGCGCCGGTGGGCCGGGGCAGTGGCGGCGCCGGCGAACTGCGCGATCCCGTCGACGACACGGAGCTCGGCTCCTCCGGCGAGGATGCCGCGGCGGAGTGCGGCGTACCGGCGGATGCCGGATGCTGCACCGTCACGCATCGCCTCCTCGTAGATCGCGCGCGGGAACTCCTCGTGCCAGGGGACACCCTCGGTGTCGGGGTGTGCCACGGAGTCCGCCATCACTGCCAGCCACTCCTCGAATTCGTCGGCGGGACTGGAACGGATGTCGAGATCGGCCGACGTCGGCGCATCGGTCCCGAGCGACCGAGCGGCCGAGAATGTTTTCGAAGGACTCGAGCCGGTAGCCACGCGCTGTCAGCATCTCACCGACCTGGGGATCGGCGAGGTGCGCCAGCTCGACCTGGGTCGCAGCGCCGTGGGCCGCGAATGCCTGCTCGATGAGGCCTAGCTCGTCGGGGTCGGGAACGCCGTCGAACCCGAGCCCGGTCACCTTGTTGTACGGCGACCCGTCGGCAGCGAAGCTCGCGACCCCACCTGCGATCGGAGTCAGGAAGCCGCCTGGCCTACGCTCCCGCGCCGCGTGGTTGACCGCGGAGATGAGGTCAATCTCGGCCTGCTCGATGCGGTGCGCGAGGTGGGCATCGCAGAACAGGGGAGGGGATGGGTTCGGCATCGCTTCTACGTCCTCTCTTCGGGCCGCTTGGCATGAGGGCACGGTGTCGCCCCGGTCGCGGTTCTGCCTCGACACTTGTAAGTCCCCGCGCTGCAGGGGGCGTTACACGCCGGCGATCGACCCTCGCGAGATGAGGCATCTGAGCTCTGCGCGGACTCTTTCAACGCGCCTCACTAGACAACTGGACGCACCGCGCCAACTTGCTTGCCTCACCGACGCGCTGCAGCAGGCCGGGACGGCCTCGCGGCAGGGAGTTCGAACCGCGTCGCGCGTTGTAACAGCCCAATCGCTCCGATGACTCGACAGTGGCATCGCATCCCGGTCCGCGAGCTCGCGAGTCGGGAGGCATCACCGAGCGGGCCGGCACGGGTCGGCCGAAAGGAATCATCGACATGCATAGACAGCTCTCGCGCGCCCTGATGGTGTTGCCCATCGGCGGCACGAGCCGGCGCCGAGACCGTCCACGAGCTCGCGGCCACGTATCGGGCAGCCGCCATGTCGACCTGGGCGCCGTGGGTGCGCTCGGTGTGCTCGGTGCGGAACCTCCTCACGGCCGCCACCATCAGAAGGAACCCCCATGACCACCAACCGTGGATCTAGCGCTCTCGCCTGGCCGGGCAACCTCAGCCGCGGCGCGGTGCGCTGGTCGTTTCGGAGCCTGCACTACGACACAACGATCGCGTTCTATCGTGACCTCGTCCGGCTATCAGTTCTGGCCGAGTTCTCTTCCAGCTTCGGCGAGGACGGAACGATCCTGGGTCTGCCAGGCACCTCGGTACACCTGGAGATCCTTCGTGCACGCTCCGGCGACACCGGCGCCGTCGGCCACGAGGAGATCGTGTTGTACCTGGACGGCGACGAGGCCGTTCACAACGCGACAGCGGGTCTCAGGAAAGCCGGGATGACCTCGGACCGTGAGGGTCACGCGTACTGGAAAGCGAACGGCGCGATCACCTATCGAGACCCCGATGGTCGGGGATTGGTCTTCGCACCGTGGGTGTTCGGACAGGTCCCCGACCCGGTGGACCGACCCGCCGCCGGCACCGATCCGGCCGACCCCGACCCGGCGGGCGCCTTCGACGAATCGGTGCGGATCGACTGGTACGGCGGTGAGCGCCACGACCTGCTCGCCTTGTTCGAGGAGGCCGAGGACTCAGCCATGCGGCTCGAGGCCTATATCGGTGACGGCCGCGTCCTGGTGGCTCGGGTCGGCGACGACATCATCGGCCATCTACAACTCGTCGAGTGCTCTGACCCCGGAGACCTCGAGCTCAAGAGCATGGCGGTGGTGGCCGACCGTCGAGGCGCCGGCATCGGGACCAGGCTGGTGGAGCATGCCATCACCGCGTCCCGCGCCAGCGGCTACCGCTGGATGCACGTGGCGACCGCGGCTGCCGACATCGACAACCTGCGGTTCTACCAACGCCGAGGCTTCCGTGTGAGCGGCGTCGAGCAGGACGTCTTCAATGCCGACGCCGGATATGCAGAGGGAACCACCGTCGACGGCATCCCGCTGCGGGATCGCGTCTGGTTCGTCCAGCCGATGTGACCGAAGGCCGCCCGGCGCTAAGACGTAGGTCGACCCGCGGCTGGGTGCCGTGGCCGGGGTGGCGCCATGCCTGGGGTTGGGCTGCGGTGGGGTGGGCCGCGTGGCCGCAGAGTGCCTCTCCTGGATCAGCCCTGCCGGCCGTCGCTGTACCAGCGGCGGTACAGCTCCATCAGGTCCTGGCGGGCCTCTGGGTCCAGGTCGTCGGCGTGCACGGTTCCGGTGACCAGGATCGTGGCCTCGATCTGCTTGAGGTGCTCAGAGCAGTGAGGGCATTCGTCGAGGTGTCGCTCGAGCCGGTCGTGGTCGTTGTGTCCGAGCGCGCCATCGAGGTAGGAGGTGATGAGCGCGACTGCTTCCCGGCACGTCATGTCGTGTCCGCCGGTGCGGCGGGACCAGGGCCAACGGAGCTTCATGGCATGACCTCCTGCTCCAGTGCGGCTCGGATCCGGGTCCTGGCGCGGTGCAGTAGCACGCGCTGGTTCCCTTCGGTGATGTCGAGGATGGCGCAGACCTCGCTGCTGGAGAGTCCGTCGATGTCGCGCAGAGTCACCACGGCTTTCTGGCCCGGAGGGAGCTCGGCGATCTCCTGTCTCACCCGGGCCGCCAGGGCGGGTGCGGTGAGCCGGTCGAGAACCTGGTCGGCCCAGTGCACCGGTGGGGTCATCCACCACCCGTCTTGGCTGAACCTCCCGTCGCGATACTCCAGTTCCACGTCGTGGACTGGCAGGTGCACGCGTTCGCGTACCCCGGCGCTGATGGCTCGGTTGATCACGATCCGAAACAGCCAGCTTCGAAGCGATGAGCGTCCCTCGAAGGTCCCGATGCCTCGGAGCAGCCCCAGCCAGGCGTCCTGAGCGACCTCCTCTGCGACGGCTCGGCTTCGGACCCTGGTCAGCGCGAGCCGGACCATGGCTGGGTGGAGGCGTTCGACGAGCTCGGTGAAGGCGGCTTCGTCGCCGGCGCGTAGCTGGGAGACGAGCTGGCGCTCTCCGAGGTCGCCCAGGAAGGCGGCTGGGGGCAGTGGGGCTTCGGTCTCGGGGGGTTGTTCTGACGCCGCGGGTCGTCGCGTCATCCTTGCGTGTCCCTCCTGCCCACCGCCGGCTCTCCGGCGTTGGCGGTTGTGGGTGAGGGGCGAGAGCCGCTCCCTCTCACCTTTGTCTGTCTCTTCTGAGGCCGTTGCGTAACACCAGGCGACCTACGAAGACCCATCGGGTGCCCCCAACCCGAGGAGGAACCGTGGCCCTACTACTCCCTATCGACCCCGACGCTGCCGAATCCGCCGCGACGGACGCGCTCCGCAAGGCCGCTGCGGCGCTCGGAGGTGCCACCCCGAACCTCACGCGGGTGATGGCCCATAGCCCGACGACGCTCCACGGCTATCTCGACGTCGCGAGCGCGCTCGACCACGGTGTCCTCGAGCCCGGTGTTCGCGAACGGATCGCTTTGCTGGTGGCGGAGCAGAACAGGTGCACGTACTGCCTGTCGGCACACGCCTACGTCGCACAGCGCGCCCTCGGACCACCCGGTGCGGAGATCTCCGCGGCACGTCAGGGCCCCAGGGCCGACCCGAGGATCCGGACAGTGCTCGGCTTGGCGTCGGCGATCAACATCGGCCGCGGAGACGTCGACGAGGGCGTCGTCGAGGCCGCCAGGACCGCCGGGGTGACCGACACCGAGATCGTCGAGGTCATCGCCGACGTCGCCGCGAACACCTTCACCAACTACTTCGCCAAGACGACCCGCGTCGACATCGACCTCCCACGAGTTGCTCCCGGAGAGGGTGCGGCATGAGCAGGGTCAACACCCTGCTGGCGGACGCGCCGCCACGGCTGGCCACGCCCGACGACACGGCGCTCGTCACCCGCATCCTCGTCGATGCGTTCGATCAGGACCCTATGTGGGGAGCGTGGGCCTTCCCCGACCCCCACACCCGGCGGCAACACCGCGAGACCGTCTTCGGGCTCCTGGTCCAGGGCGCGATGCGATACCCACATGTCTGGGTTACCGCGGACGAGGCCGCTGCCGCGCTCTGGATCCCTCCGGGCGGCACCGAGCTGTCATCCGCGCAGGAGGAGCAGATCGACTTCGTGCTCCGCACATCCCTCGGCGACGGTGCGGGCGAGGTGTTGTCGGCCTTCGAGCGGTTCGAGGACGCCCGCCCGACGGACCCGCACTACTACCTGACCCTGCTCGGGACGGACCCGCATCATGCCGGCAGCGGCCTCGGGCAGCGTCTCCTGCGGTCGAACCTTCGCTTCATAGACCACGCGGGGGAGGCGGCGTACCTGGAAGCGCGCGACGAGCTCGTAGCCCTCTACCAACGTTTCGGGTACCAGGTGATCAGTCGCTTCGACCTCACCGGCGGGCTGACCGTCAACGGCATGTGGAGAGACCCCGCCCCGACGGACCGGGAATGAATCATCAGTTCTCGTCGCTGACGGGTGCTAGAAGTCCGGTGAGGAGCGCTGCAATGGACGACCCGGCACACCAGGACGACTTCGGGCGTGAGCTCCAGTTGCATCCGTTGCTGAGCTCGCGGTTCAGCCCGCTGTCGTTCGACCCGGAAGCTGTCATCGACGACGCGGAGGTGGACGCGTTGCTCGAAGCGGCACGGTGGGCACCATCCGCCGGCAACTCCCAGCCATGGGCGTTCGTCACCGCCGTCCGGGGGAGCAGCCAGCACGACGTGATCGCCCGCCGACTCGCGCCCAGCTCGGCCAGATGGGCCCCCGCGGCCAGTCTGCTGATCGTGAACATCGCCCACCGTTGGGCTGAAAACACACAGATCGAGTACTCGGAGTTCGCCGACTACGACCTGGGCCAAGCCGTAGCGCACCTCACCCTTCAGGCCCAGGCCCTCGGATGGGCGTGCCGCCAGTTCCGTGCCTTCAACCTTCAGGGTCTGTCCGGGGATCTCGAAGTCGCGCCCGGCTGGCAGATCCGGTCCATGACCGCGGTCGGGCGAGCCACCGGCCAAGTTCCTCCTCGTGAGCGCCGTCCCCTGGCAGGCCTTCGGCCGCCGCAGATCAGCCCAGTGTGTCGCTCTGCGTAGGGACCTCGAACACGGCTGCGGCGACCCACGCCCGGTCCCGGTGGGTGAGCAGCGCTCATCGGCCAGTTCGCGGATCAGGGCGACCACGTGCTGCCCGGGACGGGAACGCTCCCGGATCTACGCTGCGGACCATGAACCACCATCACCACGCCGCCCACACCAACCACCGGCGCGCCGACAACAGCCACGAGCCGAACGACGCACTCTCCCAGATGCTCGACCTCGACGCCGAGATCCTCGAGGGGCCGCTGAGCGCCGTACGCGCCGACATCGCTGCGCTCGTCGACGGGCCAGTACGCAACATCCTCGATCTCGGAGCGGGTACCGGGACCGGCACGTTCGGGCTCCTGCAGCACTTCGCTGGCGCGCACGCGGTCGCGGTCGACGGGTCCACCGACATGCTGGCGCACCTGCAGCGCCGTGCCGAGCACCTCGGTCTGGCCGACCGGGTCACCACGTTGCACGCAGACCTCGACGAGGGCGTGCCCGCGCTCGACCCGGTTGACCTCGCGTGGGCGTCGGCCTCGCTTCACCACCTGGCTAGTCCGGACCGCACCCTCGCTCAGGTGGCGGCCGCGATCCGACCAGGGGGTCTGCTTGCGGTCGTCGAGCTCACCGGACATCCCCGGTTCCTGACCGACGGCACACCGGGCGCCGCTGCGGAGGCGAAGGCCCATGCCTTCCTCGCGGTCGACCGCACAGTTGACATGCCCGCTATGGGCAGCGACTGGGGATCGCGTCTGGCCCGCGCCGGCCTGGTCGTCGAGTTGGACCGTCCGATCGTCGTCGACCTCGCGCCACCGCTGCCGGACGTGGTCGGCACGTACGCCTTCGCCATCCTGACGCGCATCCGTGGCGCTGTCGCCGAGCGACTCGGCGCCGCGGATCTCGACCAACTCGATCGGCTTCTCAACGGCGGAACGAGCGATGTCCGTCACCGCAGCGACCTGCACGTCAGGACGGTGCGGCAGCTGCGGATCGCGCGCAGGCCCGCATCGGGATGACTGACACCAGAATCGGAGCCTGTACGCGTCTCGTCAGCACCGGTCGGCAGTAGGTCGGAGTACCGAATACGGCACCGATGCTCAACGCTGTTGAGAATTTCCTGACCACTTGTCACAGGGTGGACCCGGCCGGTGTCTGGATGTTGACAGCAAGTTCGACACCCAGGAGGAGTCATGACCATCCGGATCCCCGCCAAAGAGATCACTGGCCCGTACGGCGCACTCATCAAGACGTTCAGCAAGAGAATGTTCGGACGGGTGCCGGAGTCGCTCGGAGTGATGTGGCACAACGTGCCGGTACTGAAGGCATCGATGGGCTTCGGCCAGAAGCTGCAGAAGTGGGACCAGTGCGACCAGACCCTGAAGTCGTTCGCGCACATGGCTGTAGCGTCGTACATCGGCTGCTCGTGGTGCCTGGACTTCAACTACTTCACGGCGTTCAACGAGGGGCTCGACGTCGACCGGGCGCGGGAGATCCCGCGGTGGCGTGAGTCTGAGGTGTTCACCCCGCTGGAGCGGGAGGTCTTCGAGTACGCCGAGGCGATGAGCAACACACCACCGACGGTGACTGACGAGATGGTGGCCAGCCTGCACGATCAGCTCGGCCCGGCGGCCGTCGTCGAGCTCACCTCGGTGATCGGGTTCGCGAACCTCACCACCCGTGGCAACGTCGCGCTCGGGATCGAGTCCGAGGGCTTCGCGGCCGCCTGCAACCTCAAACCGCTCGCGAAGCGGCCCGAGATAGCGTCCCCGGCATGAGGGTCGACCCGTTCCTCACCCACCGAAGCCTGCTCTTCACGGTCGCCTACGAGATGCTCGGCTCCGCCGCTGATGCGGAGGACGTTGTCCAGGAGACCTGGCTGCGATGGGCGGCGGTCGACCAGGCGGAGGTGCAGGATCCGCGCGCGTACCTGGTCCGCTCCGTCACCCGTCAGTCACTCAACCGGCTCCGGACGCTCAGCCGCCGGCGTGAGGAGTATGTCGGCGAGTGGCTGCCCGAGCCCGTGTTGACCAGTCCGGACGTGGCCGAGGACGTCGAGCTGGCCGAGGGTGTGTCGATCGCGATGCTCACCGTGCTGGAGACGCTCACGCCGACCGAGCGCGCGGTGTTCGTGTTGCGCGAGGTCTTCGACGTCCCGTACGACGAGATCGCGGCGGCCGTGGACAAGTCGCAGCCGGCGGTCCGCCAGGTGGCGCACCGGGCCCGGGAGCACGTGGCTGCGCGACGGCCACGGATGCAGGTCGACCGCACCGAGCAGCGGCAGGTGGTGGAACGGTTCGTCGCCGCGGTGACGGCTGGTGACGTGCAGGGCTTGATGGACGTGCTCGCCCCGGACGTGGTGCTCCTCGCCGACGGCGGCGGGATCGCGCAGGCCGTGCGGGTGCCCGTGGTCGGCGTGAAGAAGGTGGTGAACCTGCTGCGGCCGTTCCCGGCGGTATCGGTCAATCCCGCGATCGGAACCATCAGGCTCAACGGCGCCTTTGGCGTGCGGATCGAGGACGAGGTGGGCGGCACCACCATCGTCAGCGTCGTCGTCGAAGACGGGCGGATCACGCGGATCTTCGCCATGCGCAACCCGCACAAGCTCACGCGACTGGACGAGGAGGCCCAGCTCACCCGTTGAGGGACGACCCCATACCAAGCAGATCCGGTAGTTGCATGTGGCGCCGACAAGCGGCGGTGTGACGCGGGTCGGCTTGCCGGTCGAGAGTCCGCCCGTGGTCCGCACCGCCGACGGCAGCCGCGCCGCGGCGGGCGTCGAGGCTCGCTGAACGTCAGCGCAGGGCAATCTTCAGTGTTCCGGTGCCATCGCCGTTCTCGACCAGTCGGATCGAACCGCGTGCGCCGGTGAAGGTGCCAGTGCCCCCGGTCACGGCGAGGTGCTTGCGTGGGTCGGGGGTGCCCAGGCCGCTTCCGGTGATCTGACCGCCCCGGAGCTCGATCGCCATGGTGTAGTAGATCTGGGCGCCGGTCTTGTCGACGCGGGTGATCATCCCGGTGCCGGCCTCGGCGCCGACACGTCGCCCGGCCTGGTCGGTGAGTACGTCGCTGAACACCGCGTAGTCGCCGGCTTTGAAGTCGCCGTCATGCCTCTGCAGCGGCGGTACGTCGATGACGTTGAACGGGCTGAACTGAACCCCGAAGCGCAGCACCTGGCCCCGCTCGGCGTTGCCCTGGGTGCTGGCATTGCTACTGGTGGTCGCCCAGACGACGAGGCCGGCGCCGAGCAGGGCGCCGAGCAGGGCGATCGTCACGAGCGTTGTGCGGAGTCTGGCTCTGGCGAGGCGGGTGCTTTTCATGGCGGTGTTCCTTTCATGGAGGGGTTTCATCGCAGTTCTCTGCGGAGGGTGATCCGGCTGGCCACCAGCGCGACCAGGGCTGCCCAGCCGACGAGCACGAGTGCAGCCAGGGCAGGGGGGAGGAGCGCGCGGTGGTCGGTGGCGACGGTCAGGGAGACCGCGGCGCCGGTCGGTAGCCACTTGGCGAGCGCCGGGAACAGGGGTTGCAGGACAGCGAGCTCGATCACAGCCGCCCACACGAGTGCACCCACGATCGCGGCTACGGTGTTGCGGGTCAGGGCACCGAGAGCGACGCCGAGCAGTGCGAAGCACGCTGTGAGCAACGTCGTACCCGTCCACAGCATGGCGATGTCGACAGGCAGATGATGAACACCCTTGGCGGCATAGACGGGCAGCGCGATCGCGAGGTCCAGGCCGAAGATGAGGGCGCCGGCGAGGGCACCGACGAGCGCGGCGGTGATCAGCTTGGCGAGCAGCACCCGATTCCGCCGAGGCTCGGCGAGGTAGGTGCTCAGGCTGGTCCGATGCCGGTCCTCACCGGCGCTGAGCATCACGCCGAGGATCAGCATCGAGAACGAGGTGACCACGCCGATGGACAGCACGTGGCTGACGTTCTCTACCGATCCGAGCGGGGCGGTCCCGGGTTGCCCGGCCAGCAGGATCGTGGTGAGGACCGAGGCGAAGGTGAGGAAGAACGCCAGAGCCAGTGCTGCGTACGCCGCGGGCGTGGTGCGGAGCTTGAGAAGCTCGATGCGGACGAGGGAGATCATGAGGTTGCCTCCTGGTGTTGGATGAGGTCTGCGAAAACGGACTCGAGGTCGTCGGCGGTGCCGTGTATGTCGGTGACCACGGCGCCGATGTCGGCGGCGGCGCGCCCCACCAACTCGCGGGTGGCGCCGGTGATGGTGAGCGTGTCCGGGCTTGTGTCCGGGCTGGTGCGTTCGACCGTCGCTCCGCGTCTGGCCAGCGTGACCGCCAGCAGGTCCGCGTCGGCGGTGGTGACGACGACCCCAGCCGAGCCGGACGAGAGGTCCGAGACAGGGCCCGCTGAGACGAGGCGCCCGCGGTGGATCACGATCGCGTCGTCGGCGCTGTGCGCGACCTCGGACAGCAGGTGGCTGGAGAGGAAGACGGTGCCGCCGCGGTCGGCAAAGGTTCGCAGGAACGACCGCATGGTCGCGATCCCCGCCGGGTCGAGCCCGTTGAACGGCTCATCCAAGACCAGGACCGCCGGGTCACCGACCAGTGCCGAGGCCAGAGCGAGTCGCTGACGCATACCGAGCGAGAATCCTCCGACACGTCGCCGGGCCGCGGTCGTCAGTCCGACGAGGTCGAGGACCTCCTCGACCCGGTGTGCCGGCATCGCGGCCTGAGCCGAGATGATCCGCAGATGGTTCCGTGCGCTGCGGTTGGGATGGAACCCCTGGTCGAGGACCGCGCCCACGCTCCGGGTCGGATGCGCCATGTCGACGTAACGCTGGCCGCCGATGGTGGCGTGCCCGGAGTCCGGCTCGGACAGACCGAGCAGCAGACGCATGCTCGTGGTCTTGCCCGAGCCGTTCGCGCCGAGGAAGGCGGTGATACGTCCGGTCGCGACGTCGGCGGTGAGGCCGTCGAGCGCGGTGACGTCGCGGTAGTGCTTGGTGAGCTGGTGGAACGCTATGCCTGGCATGAGTTCTCCCGGTCGTGGGTGGTGTGAACGTCGTGGGGTGGTGTGAACACAGTGGTCGCAGGCACCGGTCGTCGTCGTCGTCCGCTCGACCGTCTACCCGGGAGGGATCGGTGGGGTCCGGGATCAACCTCAAGACGTACGACTCGAGGCCGATGCCTCGACCGCGCACCGGTCCTAGTCTGAGAAGGTGGACCTCTGGCGCCGACTCCGTGGGCCTGCCGGCTCGTCGGCTCGCGTGGTCGACGGGACCGTCACGGCGGCACTGCTGGTGCTGTTCGCGACACAGCTGCAGACCCATGTCCTCCAGCAAGGCCAGCGCCCGAGCACATGGTTTACCTACGTGCTCGCCCTGGGCATGGTGTTGCCCTTCTTGACGCACAGGCGCGCCCCGCTGCTCTCGGCCGGCATGGCTCTCTCGGCGCTGGTCGTCTACTCGCTACTCCACTACGGTCCCTACCCGGGCATCAGCATCTTTGTGCTGGTGTTCGCCACCGCGCTGCATGCCGAACGACGCCGAGCCATCCCGGTGTTCCTCGCTGCCCTGCTCACTCTGAGCGTCGCGGTGTGGGTCCAGCCCGGCGGGGTCGCGACCATCTCGACCTGGGTGTCGACCCTCCTGCTGGCAGCCGTCGCCGGACTGGTCGGGGAGAACCTCAGGCATCGACGTGCCCGGTGGGCGGCGCTGGAGGAACGAGCCCAGTTCCTCGAGACCGAACGGGAGGAACGGGCGCGGCGGGCCGTCACCGAGGAGCGGCTCCGCATCGCACGCGAGCTGCATGACGTGGTGGCTCACTCCATGAGCGTCATCGCTGTGCAGTCCGGCATGGGGCACCACGTTCTGGACACCCAACCTGAGGAGGCGCGACGCGCGCTGGCGGCGATCGAAGCGACGAGCCGGGCGGCTCTGACCGAGATGCGACGTCTCCTGGGGGTGCTGCGGCAAGAGGGTGAGCCGCAGGCAGCCCTGGCCCCGGCTCCAGGTCTGGCGGACCTGCCCTCCCTGCTCGACCAGGTCCGGGAAGCCGGGCTCGACGTCACGCTGACCACGCTCGGCGATGTCCCCAAGCTCTCCGCGCCGGTCGACCTGACCACCTATCGCATCGTCCAGGAGGCGCTCACCAACATCCTCAAGCATGGCGGTCCCAAGGCAGAGGTCTTGATCAACCACTCCGCCAGCGAGGTCTTCGTGGAGGTGTGTGACGTGGGACGCCCACACAGCCCTCGACCTGCCGTGTCAAAGGTCGATGTCGGTCACGGACTGATCGGCATGCGGGAGCGGGTCGCCGTCTTCGGCGGCAGGCTCAGCGCGGGCGCTCGTCCGGGAGGCGGCTACCGGGTCGCGGTGCACCTTCCGCTTTCCACCGGGGCGCCATGATCCGGGTGGTGGTGGCCGACGACCAGGCCCTGGTACGAGGTGGGTTCCGCGTCCTCGTGGACTCCGCCGACGACCTGGCAGTGGTGGGGGAAGCAGCCGATGGGGCTGAGGCGGTCGAGCTGGTGGTGCGCGAGCACCCCGACGTCGTACTGATGGACATCCGGATGCCGACCATGGACGGACTCGAGGCCACGCGCCGCATCGTGGCCTCCGCCTCCGCCACCCGGGTGCTGGTGCTGACCACGTTCGACCTCGACGAGTACGTCTATGCAGCTCTGAAGGCCGGTGCCAGTGGCTTCCTGCTCAAGGACACCCCACCCAACGACCTGCTATCCGGCATCCGCACCGTCGCGCGAGGCGACGCCCTGCTCTCACCCAGCATCACCCAGCAGCTGATCCGGGAGTACGTCAACCGACCCGACAGCCCAGCGTTGACTCCGCCGACCCTCGACGGCCTCACCGATCGCGAGCTGGAGGTGCTCATCCTGGTCGCCAAGGGCTGGTCCAACGTCGAAGTCGCCGAGCGGCTCTACATCACCCCAGCGACAACGAAGTCACACGTCAGTCGCCTGCTCATGAAGCTCGGGGCCCGTGACCGTGCGCAGCTCATCGTGATGGCCTACGAAGTGGGCCTCGTCTCGCCCAGTAGCTGATCTGAGGCCGGCTACGGTGAGGTGTTGGTCCCTGAGTCTGAAGCCGGGCGTTGTCGCGATGATGAGTAGTGGCGACTCACCTTCGTGGTGTCGCCTTGTGGCTCGATCTGTGGACGTCGTTCGGCTTGTGCGCCGGTCGTTTGTACTCTCCATATCGCATGTTGGCGGGCGAGAACATCTCGTCGCGCCCGGTTGTGTGCGAGCATCGGAGCGTGTCCGCAGGCCCGGAGTTCGTCCGCCCTACGCGCGCTCACCGGGGCCCGATCCATTTGGCGTCCCCGGATCCCGGGTGGCCGCGGCAGTATGCCTTGGTGGCGGCTCGGATCAGGCAGGCATTGGGATCGGTGGCGGTGGTCGTGGAGCACGTCGGCTCCACATCGGTGCCAGGGCTGGCTGCCAAGCCGTTCCTCGACGTGCTCCTGCTTGTGCCAGAACCGAGCGACGAGGCGGCATACGTTCCCGGGCTCGAGGCGGCTGGCTTCTTGTTGCACGTTCGTGAGCCGGACTGGCACCAGCACCGCTTCCTCAGGGCCCATGACCCCGAGGTCCAGATCCACGTCTTCGCCGTGGGCTCCGAGGAGGCGGAGCGAATGCTGCTGTTCCGGGACCGGCTTCGGGTCAACGAGGATGAGCGGGCGCTGTATGAGGAGACGAAGCGTCGGCTCGCCGCCAAGAGCTGGACGCGCGTTCAGGATTACGCGGACGCCAAATCCGAGGTGGTGGAGGAGGTCATCGCGCGGGCCCGCGCGGCGCGCGCATGAGGAATCGCCCTGGGACCGAATCATGCCCCGGCGATGTTGAGCGACTTCCGTGACGTCGACTGCCTCGAACCCGCTCAGGGCCTACCACCAAGCAGCGGGCACGATGCGCGTAGTTGGCATGGCGGCCTGGAAGGATCTTGTCGCACCGCGTCCGCGGGCGCGATCGTGCCGAAGAGCAAGCGTCCATCGGTGATGGACAGCCCCGAGAAGTGCGCCACCGTTCGGCCGTCCGGCCCGAGGACCGCCACCCGCGCAGGCGAGAGCTGCCGCACCGTCAGTGTCGCGTCGCCGTTGTCGCTGATCTGCGCGTCGTGACTGACCAGGCCCTTGTGCACAACGGTGAGGGACACCGACATCAACTACCTGCGCTGCCAGGATGGGTGCATGCGGATGGCGGTGGTTGGAGCCGGGGGAATCGGAGGCTACTTCGGTGGCCGCCTGGCTGCGGGCGGCCACGATGTCTCGTTCCTCGCCCGAGGTGCCCACCTCCAGGCGATCCGCGAGAACGGCCTGTTCGTCGAGAGCGTCCGGGGTGACTTCGTCGTGCCCGACGCCGTCGCTACCGACGATCCCTTTCAGGTCGGGCCCGTGGATCTGGTGCTGCTGGCTGTGAAGACTTGGCAGCTCGACGACGCGATCCGGCTGCTGCCCCCGCTCCTCGGGCCGCAGACCGCGGTGCTGACCACCCAGAACGGCGTCGAGGCTCCGGATCAGGTGGCGAGGGTCGTCGGGCGCTCGTCAGTGCTCCCCGGCATCGCCAAGATCTTCGCGAGGATCGCCGGGCCCGGCCGGATCCGGCACAGTGGCGGCCCTGCGTCCTTGTCGTTCGCCGAGTCGGACGACGCGCCGTCGGCGCGTGTCGAGCAGCTGCGCGACGCGTTCACCGCTGCGGGGATCGCCACCCCTGCCCCGGACAGCGTTTGGTCGGAGCTGTGGGCGAAGTTCCTCTTCGTCGTCCCGCTTGGCGGTCTCGGCGCCGCCCTGGACGCAACCGTCGGCGAACTGCGGAACACGCCTGCGCAGCGGCAGCTGCTCGAGGACGCCATGCGCGAGATCGAGGCAGTGGGACGTGCGAACGAGCTCGTTCTCCCGACCGACATTGTCACCGGCACGATGACGTTCGTCGATCAACAGCCTGCGGAAGCGACCACTTCGCTCCAGCGCGACCTGCTGGCCGGCCACCCCTCCGAGCTCGACGCATGGACCGGAGCGGTGGTGCGTCTCGGGACTCAGGTCGACATCCCGGTCCCGCTGCACCGGCTGCTAATGGCCGTGCTGACCGCGCGGCATCCCGACGCGCTCCCAGGCTAACCGGTAGCTCAGACCGGGCTCTGTGACACTCCCACCAGCCGCGGCCGCGATCCGCGAAGCAATGGGGACAAACGGAGTCAGGGCAGATCCGGTGATGGCGGCCAACCCACCCTCAACCTCCCGCTCTCGCACACGCCCGTTGCGCGCTGTCGCCTCCGGGTGACGAAGAGGACTCGTCGCATCGGCGGACAATGGGCACTGTTGCACCGAGCATTGTCATTCCACGCGCACCGCAAATTCTTCGGTTGATCGGAGCAAGGGCACCCAGCTCACACCAGCTCGAACGGGAACTACGTCGCCACGGCGCCGTGGCGTCCATGGCGACGTCGCGGACTGCTTCGACAACGCGCTCGCGGAGAGCGTGTTCGACTACCTTGACACCTCCTACAACCCCCGCCGCCGGCACTCCGCCATCGGCCAGATCATCCCCGCAGCGTTCGAGAAACGCGACAAACAAAGCCCTGCGGAATGACCATGCCCGCAGTCACCAGGCGTCCGCGAAAGCGGGTCAACTCCACGTTGCGTGTGTCCGGTGCGGCCTAGCCTGTCTGCATGCGACGCTTCGACGACGAGGACCTCACCGGCGCAGAGTTCCGCGAGTGCGACCTGAGTAGAGCTCGGCTGGTCGGCGTGGTCATGCAGGACGCCGAGATCGACGGCCTGGTCACCAATCTCGTGGTCAACGGGGTCGAGGTCATGCCGTACGTCGAGGCGGAGCTCGACCGCCGCCACCCGGTACGGTTGCTGATCCGCTCCGATGAGCCGGCCGACCTGCGAGAGGCCTGGCGGCAACTGCGGGACGACTGGGCGACGACCACCGAGCGAGTCCGGTCCATGCCCGACAACAGTGAACATCGCGGCGTCGACGGCGAGTGGTCGATGGTCGAAACACTGCGTCACCTCGTCTTCGTGCACGACTCCTGGTTCCGACGCTGCGTGCTCGGGCTGACCGAGCCGTTCACGGCCATGGGACTGGGTCCACCGTTCGTCATGGACCAGGAGGAGAACGGGCTCGACCCGTCCGCCCGACCGAGCCTCGACGAGGTGCTCGCCGTGCGCAACCGGCAGGCTTCGGAGATCGAGACGTGGCTGGCCGAGGTCACGCCTGACCAGCTTGCGCAGACCGCGCCGGTGCCCGACGACGACAGATGGCCCCCGTACGCCAAGGGGCGGACAGTGCGGCAATGCCTCGGCACCGTGCTCGACGAGGAATGGGCTCACCACGGGTTCTGCTTACGCGACCTGGACAAACTGTCGCGTCAGGAGTCTTCGTAGGGCTGATGAGCGAAACTCTGAGCCGGGTGCTCCGTCGTCCCTTGGAGCCGTCGCGGACGCGTCCGTACCCCTGGGGCTGCGCGCTTCGCTGTCGCCGACTCTGCGAACGCCGCTGTGGCGGGCCCAGAAGGAGCAAACGGCATTGAGTTCTGACTTGTACCAGGTGCGGGCGATCGTTCGAGCGGCTGCGCGTGCGTGGCCGGAAGCCAATGCTGTGCCCTGATTGCCGCGGCTAACGCCCTCGGCCCCTGTGGGGGGCGCCGCCGAAGCCTGGGCGGCGGTGTGGCGCTGCGCGGGCGACGGAGCACGGGTGCTGCGATTCGCCCGGGGCGTAACCTCCGGCGCATGAGGGCCGACGATGTGCCTGCGACGCATGGGGTCGACTTCCCGCTCACCGGCGAGGCCGGGACGCAGCGGCGGAGCACGGCAGCGTTCGGCCGCTCGGTGGTCGCCGCGGCACTCGACGGCGTGGATGCGGTCGGCGCCGCGGCTGCGGCCCGCGAGACCTCCTGGCGCTCCGGCTACCTGCCGCACTTCGCGCGTCTGGTCGAGGCCGGGCTCGTCAGTCCCGACGCCGCGGTAACGATCGCCCGGCAGGGCGCCGACGCGCTCATCGGCGAGATGCGGTGGGTCGAGGACGGTCAGGAGATGGCTCTCGGCGACGCGCCGGTGTTGGACGCACCCGCCCACGAGACGGTCAGGGTCAGCGGGAGTTCCTCGCCGGTCACCCGACTCGAGCTCCCGCTCCGGGGTGAGCTGCTCTCCGGGGACCGGCTCACCGCCCAGCTTGCCGCCTGGGTGTCCGCGGGCGTCGTCGAGCCGTCCGTGGCGACCTCGGTCGAGATCGTCGCCGCCAACCCCGAATGGCTGCGGCTGCCCGGTCGCACCCTCGTCGCGCTCGGCGTGGGCTCGGAGGTCGGGCCCGCGTCGGTCTTCCTCCGGTGGGGTGCGACAGTCGCGGGAGTCGACCTGCCCCGCCCCGACATCTGGCAGCGCGTGCTGGCCGGCACGATCGAGAGCGCCGGGACCCTGCTCGCGCCGGTCCGCCCCGGGAACGCGCCACTGGCCGAGCGAGCGGGTATCGACCTGCTCGCCGAGATGCCCGCGCTCGCGGCCTGGATCTCCGCGCTCGACGGGCCTCTGGTGCTCGGCAACTACCTCTACGCCGATGGCGGCCTCAACGTCCGCGTCTCCGCCGCCTCCGACGCGGTGGCGACCCGGACCCGGGAGCATCACCCGGACCTGGTGCTCGGCTACCTCGCCACCCCGACCGACGTGTTCGTAGTGCCCGGTGAGGCTGTGGCCGCGTCGGTCGCGGCCTACGACGGCCGCTCGCGACTCTCGAAGATCCCCGGCCGCGGCCTGCGCACGCTCAGCGGTGGCCGGCTGCTGCGCCGGGCCTACCTCCCCGACGCCGACCCGGGGCTGTGCGACGCGCTGGTGCCGCAGCAGGGTCCCAACTACGCGCTCGGCAAACGCCTGCACCGCTGGCGCGCTGTCGTCGAGGCCGCCGAGGGGCGGCCGGTTTCGATGAACATCGCGCCGCCCACCCGCACCCGGTCGGTGGTTAAGAACCGCGCGCTCGCCGCGGCGTACGGCGGCGCACACCGGTTCGGGATCGAGGTGTTCGAGCCGGCGACCACGCGAGTGCTGATGGCCACGCTGCTGGTGCACGACCTGTACGTCGGGCTTCCCGACGTCGGGCATCCGTGGCAGGCCGAGGCGCACCAAGCCTGTCACGGCGGGCTCTGGCGAGCGGCCTTCGCGCCCCGTTCCGCGCTCGGGCTGGCTGCCCTGTTGGGCTACGGAGCGAGCCGGCCCTGACCTCGCCGGGTGTCCGTCACCAACGTGGTTAACATCCTGCACGCAGCACCGGAGCTGTGTTCATCGTCCACCCGAACGGCATCGGCGAGCAGCTCGCCAACTCCTGCGGGGTGCGTCGACTCAACCCAAACGTCTCTCCGGGCGGCGTGGAGGTCGTTGGGCCGACCCGCTGTCGTCGCCCCTTGTGCGATAGCGCGGCGCGCCCGCCTCGGGTACTTCGTCGGCACGCAGGGCCACCGCGACGACCACGCCCCTGGGGCACCAGCTCGTCGGTGGCCAGCGCCCAACAACCCCAGCGTGTCCGGGTCCAGCCAGTGGGCGTCATCGACGAGCAGGGCCAACGGCCGGGCGCGATGTGCCTGACCGAGCAGGTCGATGCCCGCCCGGTAGGGCCGTGTGCGAGCAAGCACCCGGGCATGTGCAACCAACGCGCCGAGTCGCTGTGACATTGCGCGTACGGATTTCCGCGACGGGCGGACGCGGCCGCCTCCGCCCGGTGGTCAGGTCAGCGCAACGTGCCTGCGAACCAGGAACTTGTCCAGATCGGGTCGCGCTTGACCGGTGTCCCGGGACGGGATGCATGGATGATGTAGCGACGCCCGTTCGACCATCCCGCGAAGACGCCCACGTGATAGACCCTTCCGCCGCTGGTGAAGAACACAAAGTCGCCCTTGCGCATGGCGCTGCGCTTGATCCGTCGGGATGCGGCGGCCTGCTGGCTCGATGTACGCGGGATGCCGGTAAACCCGGCCCTGCGGAAGCTGTAGTAAACGAGCCCCGAGCAGTCGAAGGCGTTGGGTCCGGCCGCGCCGTAGCGGTATGGGTCGCCTTTTTGGGCGCGGACAATATCGAGAGCGATCCCGACGCGTTGCGCTCGAGTCATCGCCTCGGCGGATGGAGTGAGAGTGAACAACGTGACCACCAAAACGGCGGTCAGAAGAATGGGGAGGAGGGCGACGTGACGCAGTCGAAGAGTCGCAGGCATGGTGAAGTTCCTTTCCACGCCTGTGAGGTGAGCTGTCGGGTTAGAGCTGAAAGGTGCTCTGCCACCGGTGGCCGACCAACGTCGGCCTTGGGTGACTTCACCCCGAGCGGTACGGGTTGTCCCGAAGGACGCGCACGTAACGCATGGAAAGGTGGGTCCCCCACTCCTGCCCTTGTGATTGTCTAGATGGATGGGACCAGGACGCGGAGGGCGGGACTCGGCGTTACCGCACCTGGCTTCTTCGGTTGTGACACCAGCCCGAGGGCCGGTGGTGCGGATCACCTTAGGTGGAATGGTCCTGTAGGTCTACGGCAGAGAAGTCCCGCGTTCGGCCGCCGTTACGGGGCCACTCCGGGACGGCGGCGTCGCTGAAGGTGGAGTGCCGGGTGCTGGGTGTGGTTGATTACCTGGCCTCGCTGTTAGCACGTTCCACGGAGTGCACGTCGCCGTTTGGGGCGGCACCAGCCTTGTAGGTCTGACGGTCTCGCTCTGGTTGATCCAGTACTTGGGCGCTTTCGCGCGAACGCCTCGCCCCGGCCGCAGAAGGCGCGCGGATGACGCTCCGGGAGAGCAACTTCCTCATGCCCACCGGCACGTTTCATCGAGATGCTGGTCATGCTGCTCCTGATCGCGGAGCTGCTCGAACCCGCCGATGAGCGGATGTCATCCCACGCTGTATGTCGTCCTCCCCGAGAAGCCTGGCACCCCTCCGTTTGCCCAACCGAGGTCGCGCTATCCGTGGTGCGTGACCAGGGGTGTGCGCATTGAGCAGAAGGAGGGGTGCCAGGCAAACAAGGTAGGGACCGATCTCGCGCAAGGCAACTGCGGTTGAAACCTCACCAACTTTCAGCATCCCTCCCACTGGGCGTGTCTCATTTGGTGGTCATGGCCCGACGACGGTCGGGCGCAACCGTGCGCGGTCCGTCGTACTCCAGCGACCCTGACTGACGAGCACTGGGGCGGTTTGCCCGTCTCGATCTCGGTCAGCAACGTCCCAGGTTCGGTCATCCGGGGCATTCCGTCCTTTTCGCTCCGCGCGGTCGCGCTGCCGGTACGACTGTCTCTGGCCCGTTGTTGCGGCACCGGCCCGGTCACGCGTGAGCGGCGTTGGCGTCGAGCGCGACCGATGGGTCCTCGCCACCCCGTCCGCACTGACGGAGCGCGCCCGTACGCTGTGCGACAGGTGGCGACCCCAGATCCACGACCTCGCGGTGGCTCTGATGTCGGTCAGTGCCTGAGCAGCGCCTCGTCGAGGAAGCCGATGACACGCCGCTCATACTCCGCCGGTGCGGTCTCGATCGCCTTGGTGTGCGGGGCGTCCGGGACGCTCCACAGCGACGCGTTCGGCCCGGCGATCCGGGCGAAGTCTGGCGTCAGGACCTCGGTCGCGTTGCCGCCGTCGGGCGCGTAGATGAACAGCAGCGGGCGCGGCGCGATGCGCGGGACCAGATCGAACAGCGACTCGGGCGGCGCCGTGTCAGAAAACACCGCCACTGACACGTTCAGCAGTGCGAAGACCGGGCTCATCGCCCAGAACTCCGCACCGGGGAGGGCCTTCTTCTCCTCCCGGAACTGCCGCGCCCCCGCACCGTCGGACACCACGGCGGCGAGGTCGGGGTCCTTCGCGGCGGCCTCGAGCATCAGCTCGCCGCCGACCGACAAGCCGATCCCGCCGATGCGGTCGGGATCGACGTCCGGGCGGCGCTTGAGCCAGTCGACCGCGGCGATGATGTCCTTGTCGCCGCCCCAGCCGAGCATGTTGCCGCCACCCTCACTGCGACCCTCACCGCGTCGGTCGAACAGCAGTACGCCGTAGCCGTGCCGGGCCAGCATCCGCGCGTGCGCCTGGGTGCCGAGCCGCCCGGGGAAGTCGACGATCGCCGCGCCGTTGCGGGATGGGATGTACCAGCCGTGCAGCGTCAGCCCGTCCGAGGTCGTGAAGGTCACGTCCTCGTGCGCGACGCCGAGCTCGTCCTCCGGCACCACGGCACGCTGGACATGAGTGACGGCATAGGCGAACAGCACCGGCTGCGCGACGAAGTACGCCGCAAGGGCCGCCACCACGACGTACATCGACCGCCGCACGAGGCGTCGCCAGAGCCGCCCGGTGCGGCGTCGCGACTGCCACAGCCTCCACAGGCCGAGGCCGACGAGCAGCACGCCCGCGGGGATCGCCAGCAGCCCGGTGAAGTCGTCGCCGGAGGGCCCGACGGCGGCGGTGTAGTAGCCGGCCTCGATCACGCCGATGCCGATCCCGAACACGCCGACCGACAGCGCCAGCACCGCGCGCCATCCGGCGCGTACCCGCCCGAAGCCCACCGCGGCCGCGGCGAGCAGCACGGTCGGGACCAGGGCGCTGACCAGATGGCCGGCCGCGGTGGTACCCGCCGGCGGCTGCAGCAGGGTGTCGTCGAGCACGTGGAGCGCGACGAGCGCCGTGCCGAGCAGGAACAGCGAGCGCTCGTCACGCGGTAGCCACCGACGTCGGGTCGCGACGGTCGGCGCCGGAGCGGGCGGCAGGGTAGTCGTGGTCATGCTCCGACGCTAGGGACACCGCACCGCGCGACCCAGGTGGCTACCCGCCCGACAGCCGGGGTCAGCCGCAGAGTTCGCCGGTGAGGCTCTCTTGCATTGTCGGATCGCAGTGCACGCGGAAGTGGGATCCGGGCTGGATGCTCAGATCGTGGGCGGCGAACCCGAACGGGTGCAGCGCGAGCTCGTGGTTCGCGGTGACGGGCGCAGGTCGGACCGATTGGATCTCGTGCTCAGCCGGAGCAATAGGACGGTCGCGGTCATCGAGGTCAAGTTGCTCTCCGACCTAGGGGAGTTGATGGGTGGCTCGACGAGCGGTCAACCGCACATAACGGTGTGGCCCGCGTCCGGCGGTCCGGTGGCCAGCCCACTCCTCGTCGACGACGCCGCAGCGTTGAGTGGCGTCATGACCCCTTCACGACTGTCCACCCACATGCGAGTCCGCGACGTCCGGGACTGCCCGGATACCTCGGCGTCTCCGGGGGTCGCTGACCCGGCTCGGCCTTCCGCGGTCGAGCTGCGTGGTGTCAGCCGCGTCTACGGCACCGGTGCGGATCGGGTGGTCGCGCTCGACGACGTACACGTGACGTTCCCGAGGGGATCGTGGACTGCCGTGATGGGACCGTCCGGTTCCGGCAAGTCGACGCTGTTGCACCTGGCTGGTGGCCTCGAACGTCCGGCGCAAGGTCGGGTCCTGATCGCCGGACAGGACATCACCCATGCGTCCGAGGCCGCCCTCACCCGGCTCCGCCAGACCACGGTCGGCTTCGTCTTCCAGAACTTCAACCTCATCGGGTCGCTCAGCGCCGAGCAGAACGTCGCGATGCCGCTGCGGCTGGCGGGTCGTAGACCGAGCCGCCGAGAGGTGCGCGGCGTGCTCGAGCGGGTCGGCCTTACCGACCGCGCTCGGCACCGACCGCGCGAGCTGTCTGGTGGACAACAGCAGCGGGTCGCGATCGCCCGCGCCATGGTCACCGCCCCGACCGTGCTGCTCGCGGACGAACCGACGGGCGCCCTGGACTCCAGTGCTGCCCGGAGCATCCTCGCGATGCTCCGGACGATGGCCGAGGAGGGGCAGACCATCGTGATGGTGACCCATGACCCCTTGGCGGCCGCCAGCGCGGACCAGGTCATGTTCCTCAATGACGGCCACGTGGTCGACCGCGTCTCACGGCCGTCCGCACTCGAGGTCGCGGACCGGCTCGCCCGCATGGAGGATCCCCGCTCCGCGGCGGGCTGGATGTCGCGATGATCCGGCTCTCCTTGGCCACGTTCCGCGAGCGCTGGCCGCTGTTCATCGGCGCCATCGTCGCGGTAGCTGTTGGTGTCGCGCTCGTGCAGGCATCGCTCCTGACGCTGATCTCGGCCGCGACTCCGACTATCGCCACCGGCCTACCCCATGACCAGGACCTACTGCTCCGGGACGGCTACGAAGGTGCAGTGAGCCTCGCCGGCATGATGACCGGCATCTCCGCCTTCGTCGCCGTGTTCATCGTGGCCTCGACGTTCGCCTTCACCGTTGCCCAGCGACGCCGAGACCTCGCCCTGCTCCGGTTGATAGGAGCCAGCCGCCGGCAGATACGCAGACTGATCTTCGGCGAGGCGTTGGTCCTCGGAACAATCGGTTCGGCGGTCGGGATCCTCCTCGGCGTCGTCATTGCCCCGGTGGAGGTTCGTCTGCTCGGCACGCCGGGCCTCGTTCCCGAGGATTTCCATGCCGAATGGCGGTCCTGGATCGTCGCCGTCTCGCTGGCCGTCGGCATCGTCATCTCTGTAGCCGGGTCGTTCGGGGCTACTCGCCGCGCGGCGCGGGTACGTCCCCTCGACGGATTGCACGCCGTCAGCGGCGACCGGGTGATGACCGTCAGCCGCTGGGCAATCGGCCTCATCTCATCGGCCGGTGTGATCGCCATGATCGCCGCAGCGACCGCGATGGGCGGGACCAGTGCGATGAACATGTCCGTCGGGATCGCCCTCGTTGCGGTCATCGCGCTCAGCGCACTGTCGCCGATGGTGGTCCCGCTGGTGAATCGACTCGTCCGGGTGTTCTCCCGACTGCTGTTCCCGCGGAGCAAGCTGGGCGAGCTCGTGCACGCGAATGTCGGGGACGGCGTGCGACGCAGCGCCTCGACCGCAGCCCCCATCATCTTGTTGGTCGGGCTTGTCGTCGGGATGGCCGGCGCCATCGGCGTCATGACGGCCGGGGCGGAGCAGGACGCTGAGAAGACCGTCGACGCCGACCTGGTCGTGACGACCAGCACTCACATCGGCGGCCAGTTGTCCGCTGTCGCGCACGTCGAGGCCGTCGGCAAGGAGAGCCCCGTCCTGATCGAGGTCCTGGAGCGCTTGACGAACGGCTCATCCTCCTACTCGGTGGTGCACGCGGTCGCGGTCGACCCGACCAGCTACCAGCAGACGCACCACGTGACCGCCATCGCCGGCGACCTCGACGACCTGAAGGGGGAGGCTGTCGCCATCGACACCGACTACGCCTCCGTGCTCCATGTCAAGGCCGGCGATCTCGAGACGATCCGCGTCGACGGCGTCGCGCACGACCTGCGGGTGGTGGCGGTTCTTCCGTCGACACTCAGCGGTCGAGAGGTCCTGTTGCCCGACCGGTACTCGGGCGCCGGAACCGTGGACAACTATCTGGTGCGGACCACCGATCCCGATGACTCTCAAAGGGTCGCCGCCGACATCCGGCGCATAGCGGACCGTTCGTTGTCCCCTCGGGACGATGATGTCTCTGTGTCAACGGCCAAAGCATGGATCGCCGACAATGTCGCCCAGCAGAGCAGCGAGCGCCGCTACCTGCTGATCGCCATCCTGGGACTCGCGACGCTGTACATGCTCATCGCGATCGTGAACGCCGTCGTTATCGGAGCCGCCAGCCGTCGTTCCGAGTTCGCAATCCACCGGCTCACCGGCCTGAGCCGGGCCCAGGTCGTCCGGATGGCACTGTGCGAGTCGATGGCCGTGGCCGTCGTCGGAGTGGTCCTCGGCGGTATCGCAGCCGCGTTCACCATCGGCGGAGTCGCAGCAGGAGTCTCCGACGTCGTCGGATCTCGTGTGGCCCCCCTCCCTTGGACCATGTTCGGTGTTCTCACCCTCGGCGCCGTCGTGATCGTCGCAGTGACCAGCATGCTGACCACGCTGGCGGCGACCACGCGGTCCCCGATCAGAGCCGCAGCCGCCAAGGAATAGCTCGAGATCCGAAGTCTCCAGGACGCAAGAGCAACAGCGGCTCGGGCCGGCCGAGTGAGTCCATGGACGCTGCAAGCATGCCAAGACAGCACGACGCCCCGAACCCTGAAGACCCCAGCCGCAGCGTTCGACAGAGCGTTCGACTTCAGAACTCACACCCGCCTCGGCCCGATCCGAATAATTACAACGCGACACTCGGAGCTACCAAAAGGCATTGGGGAGCAAGTCCCTCCGTCTGGCGTGATGTTCGAGTCGAGCACACCGCCGGATCACTACCTCACCTTCGGGTTCACCCGCCGGGCCGGTGAGGCTCGCCAGCGACATCGCTGTGCCAACGTTTGGAGCGAGCGCAGGCACCTCGAGGACCACTGCCGTGCGAGCGGACCGAGCATTTCCACACACATCACAACGCCATCGGCGGGTCACAGCGGTGCGGTCAACTCCAGGTGCACGCCGTCGGGGTCGCTGAAGGAGAGAATCGCGATGCCGAACCCGGCAAGGTCCATGACCTCCCCATGGATGATGCCGCGCTCCTCTAGGACCGAGGCGGCTGCCAGCAAGGCGTCGCGAGACGACACCGAGAAGCTGAGGTGGTCCAACCCTGTCCGCTCGGAGTCGAATGTGTCGTCCGCGGCGGCAACCGGCCGAAGTCCGAACAGGATCCCGTTGGTCTGGTAGACGACGCCGCCATACAGTTGTGCGGGATCCGCACGGACGACCGGGTCGTCGGGATCGCCAGGAGACACCGCAGCGACCTCGAAGCCCAGGACCTCCTCGTAGAACGCCCGGGAACGTGCGAGATCGCGGACGGTCAGTCGAACGTGGTGCAGGCCGGTGGTCTCGATCAGCGCCACGTCGACTCCTCGACTCCCCGCAGACGACCCTCGGGCGGAGCCGCGTGCGTCCAGCCTGCCACAGATGGGCAAGGATCCGGGGGACGGAACCGCCCCTCCGCGAAGCTGCTCGCAACCCCACCGGCTTCGGGATCGAGTCCCTGACCGAGCTGCGAGCAGTCCCACAGGGCAGCTCGCCACGACCGGTTGCGAGGAGCGCGCACGTCCGGCTCCGAGGTGCCCTTTGCGAATCGTCGCTACGTTGATGGAGTGAAGCGACTGGGTTTGCTCGGCGGCATGTCGTGGGAGTCCTCAATCGAGTACGAGCGCATGATCAACGAGCTCGTCCGTGATCGACTCGGGGGCGTCGCGTCGGCAGACCTACTGATCAGGTCATTCAACTTCGCTGACATCGAGGCGCTCCAGCAACATGGACGATGGGACGAGGCCGCCCGGCTGCTCGCTGAGGCCGCGACGCAACTGGTCGCCAGCGGCGCGGAGGGGATCGTGCTGTGCACCAACACGATGCACAAGCTGGCCGACGACGTGCAGCAAGCGATCGACGTACCGTTGTTGCACATCGCCGACGCCACGGCTGAGGCGGTTCAGCGCGCAGGGCTAGACACCGTGGCGCTGCTCGGCACCAGGTACACCATGGAGCAGGACTTCTACGCCGGTCGGCTCCGCACCCGCCACGGGCTCAACGTCATGGTCCCGCCCGAGCCCGATCTCACCGAAGTTCACGATGTGATCTACGAGGAACTGGTGCGCGGGATGGTGAACCCCGCATCCCGGGCGCGCTACCTCGAGGTCATCGACCGACTAGCTGCCCGCGGCGCACAGGGCGTCATCGCCGGATGCACCGAGATCGAGCTGCTGGTGAGCCAGCAGGATCTCGACCTGCCCCTGTTTCCCACCGCTCGCCTTCACGCCCAAGCCGCGGTTGAGTTCGCACTCGGCCCAGTGGATCTCGGATGCCGCTGACGGCTGGGTGTGAAGGTTCAAGTCCAGTCTCTTGCGTGCGCGGATACGAAGCGTCGGGCCCGGACTGCCCCGCTCGATGAGTGTCGGGGCTGCGCCCGGTGACTGTCAGCCGGCGCCGATCCGGGATCGACCAGGCACCGCGATCAGGTGGGGGAGCCGTCCTCGGCGCGTAGGGAGTTCCATGCCGCCCTGACGTGACTGCGCATGACGGACTCGGCCCAGTCCGAATCACCGGCGGCCAGTGCGGCGACGAGCTCGTGATGGTGCGCGAGACTCCGGCGCAGATCGTTGTCGCTGTAGTGCGAGAACGTTTGCCATACGAGAGGCACCTGCACTATCGACGACACGACGCTACCGAGCCGCCTGTTCTTCGACCCTTCGAGGATCAGCCGGTGGAAGCGGTTGTTGAGCTCCGTGATCCGATCGACGTCCGCGACGGAACCTCGCGCGGCCGCGTCCATGTCGTGCGCGAGCCGATCGAGCTCGTCAAGGTCCACCGACTCGGACATCGCGGCCAGGCGGCAGGCCCACGGCTCGAGCACGGAGCGGAGGCTGAAGATCTCGTCGAGGTCCTCGGCGGTCCAGGCGGCTACTTGCACCCCGCGGTTGCGCTCGTGGCTCACCAGGCCTTCGGCGGTGAGCTGTCGCAGCGCCTCGCGCACCGGGGTCCGGCTGACGCCGATCGACTCGGCGAGGTCACCTTCGCGGAGCCAGTCCCCGCCGGCGCGCTCGCCCGAGAGGATCTGTGCGCGGATCAGCCGATACGCGTGGTCCGAAGCGTGGCTGGGGTCGTGCTCGACCGCGGGTGCCGTATCGCTCATGGTTTGCGGAACCTAGCAAGGCCGCAAGTTGTATGCAATATCTAGCTCGGGTCATTGACACCCTTCGTCGAATCCGCCTAGGTTCGCCGGATCGACGGCGTCGCGTGAAGCACGATGGCCGCGCGGTTTGTATGCAAAGGCGTTGAAGGGAACTCATGGGCACCACCCCACTGCCGTTGGACGACATTCGCGTTGTCGAGCTCGGCCAGCTGCTGGCGGGACCCTTCTGTGGACAGCTCCTGGGCGACTTCGGCGCCGAGGTGATCAAGGTGGAAGACCCCACCAACGGTGACCCCATGAGGCAGTGGGGCCGGGAGAAGCCCTACGGTAAGTCGCTGTGGTGGCCGGTCGTGGCCCGCAACAAGAAGTCGGTCACTGCCAACCTGCGGACCGAAGCGGGGCAGGACCTCGTGCGCCGCCTCATCGCGAGTGCGGACGTACTCATCGAGAACTTCCGGCCGGGAACCCTCGAGCGCTGGGGGCTCGCCCCCGAACAGCTCTGGGAGATCAACCCCGGCCTCATCGTCACCCGGGTCACCGGGTTCGGTCAGACCGGCCCGTACGCCTCACGGGCCGGCTACGGCTCGATCGGCGAGGCCATGGGTGGCATCCGCTACGTCACCGGAGACCCGGACCGGGCACCTGCCCGGGCCGGGATCTCGCTAGGCGACTCGCTCGCGGCCACGTTCGCCGCGCTGGGCACCCTCGTCGCGCTGCACCAACGCGGACGGACCGGCCGCGGGCAGCTCGTCGACTCCGCGATCTACGAGGCTGTGCTCGCGATGATGGAGTCGCTGCTGCCCGAGTGGCAGATCGCCGGCTATCAGCGCGAGCGCACCGGTACGACGCTGCCGAACGTCTCGCCGAGCAACGTGTACCCGACCGCGGACGGTGAGGTGGTGCTCATCGCAGCCAACCAGGACACGGTCTTCCGCCGCCTGGCCGAGGTCATGGGGCGGCCGGACCTGGCGACCGACGAGCGCTACGCGACCCACAGCGCGCGCGGCCAGCACATGGAGGAGCTCGACGGCACGATCGCCGAGTGGAGCTCGACCGTCAAGGCCGACGACCTGCTTGAGCTGCTCCACGGCAACGGGGTCCCGACCGGGCGGATCTTCCGCGCGAAGGACATGTTCGCCGACCCGCACTTCGCGGCACGGGAGGCGATCGTCAAGCTCGCCCACCCCGAGCTGGGGGAGTTCGCCATGCACAACGTGGCGCCGAAGCTCTCCGACACCCCGGGCCGGGTCCGTCACGTGGGGCCCGAGCTCGGTGAGCACAACGAAGACATCTACCAGGGCCTGCTGGGACTCGACGACGACGCGATGTCGTCGCTGCGTTCCGCCGGCGTCATCTGAGGAGGAACCATGGCTTACCGGTTGGGCGTAGACGTCGGCGGCACCTTCACCGACATCCTGCTCATCGACGAGGAGTCTGGCGCGACCTACCGCGCCAAGACCTCCTCCACACCCGAGGACCAGTCCGTCGGGGTCCTGCGTGGCATCGAACGTGCCTGCGAGACCGCCGGCATCACGCTCGGCGACATCGACGAGGTATTCCACGGCACGACCGTCGCGACGAACGCGATCCTGGAAGGCAAGGGAGCGCGCGTCGGCCTGGTCACCACCGAGGGATTCCGGCAGGTGCTGCAGATCGCCCGGTCCTTCGTGCCCGGTGGTCTCGCAGGTTGGATCATCTGGCCCAAGCCCGAGCCGCTCGCCGCACTCGAAGACACCGTCGAGGTCCGAGGGCGGATCGCCGCGGACGGGTCGGTCGTCACCGAGCTCGACGAGGAAGACGCCCGCGCCCAGCTGCGTCACCTGTCTCAGCAGGGCATCGAGGCCTTGAGCATCAGCCTCATCAACGCCTACGCCAACCCTGACCACGAGCGCCGGGTCGGGGAGATCGCGGCCGAGGAGCTGCCCGAGATCCCGGTGTCGCTCTCGTCCTCGGTGCTCCCCGAGCTGCGGGAGTACGAGCGCACGATCACCACGGTCGTCAACGCAGCCGTGCAGCCCCACGTGGCGCGCTACGTCGCGAACCTGGACTCCAAGCTCACCTCCGCGGGCATCCACGGCAAGTTGTGCATCCTTCGCAGCGACGGCGGCCTCGTCTCCGCGGGCGTGGCGGCCGCGAATCCGGTCAACATGCTCATGTCCGGCCCCGCGGGCGGGGTGACCGGGGCGACCTGGGCCGCCGAGCAGGCAGAGTTCGACGACTTCCTCACCTTCGACATGGGCGGCACGTCGACGGACGTGGCGCTCGTGCAGGGCCTCAAGCCGCGGATCGGCCGGGAGACGACGGTCGGCGACCTCAAGGTGAGGGCCACCTCCGTCGACGTGCGCACCGTCGGTGCCGGCGGCGGATCGATCGCGCACGTCCCCCAGCTGACCCAGGCGCTGCGCGTAGGACCGCAGTCCGCAGGTGCCGCGCCTGGACCAGCGTCGTACGCCGCCGGTGGCTCCGAGCCGACGGTCACCGACGCGAACGTCGTCCTCGGCTACCTGCCCACGCAGCTCGCGGGTGGGGAGATCACCCTGGACCGCGACGCGGCCTACGCGGCGGTCAAGTCGATCGCCGACGCCACAGGCCTGGCGTCGGTGGAGGCCGCGGCCGCCGGGATCATCGACATCGTCAACGAGAACATGCTCGGCGCGCTGCGCCTGGTCTCGGTCCAGCAGGGCTTCGACCCGCGCGACTTCGCGCTCGTCGCGTTCGGGGGCGCCGGCCCACTGCACGCCAACGCGCTCGGCAAGCTCACCGGGGCTTGGCCCGTGATCATCCCGCCGTCACCCGGCGTGCTCAACGCATACGGCGATGCCACCACCGTGATGCGTGACGAGGCGGTCCGCACGCTGGTGCGACGGTTCAGCGAGCTCAACGACGACTCGCTCAAGGAGATCCTCACCGAGCTCGCCGACGACGCGAAGGCAACGCTCACCGGTGAGGGCGTTCCCGAGGACCAGCAGCGGATGGTCTACTCAGCCGACCTGCGCTACCACGGTCAGGGCTTCGAGATTCCGGTGACGATCGACATCGGCGCCTTCGACGGCGCCGGTGGCGGTATCGAGAGCCTGCGCAAGGCCTTCGACGCCGAACATGACCAGCTGTTCTCCTTCGTGCTCGACGCCGAGCACGAGCTCGTGACGGTCCGGGCCACGGCCAACGGCCCGCGCCCCGACGTGACGTCGATCGAGCTCGAGAAGGGTGGCGAGGACCCGCCCGCGGCGCAGGCGACGACGCACGCGATCTGGGTCCAGGGCGGCGAAGTGGAAGCGAACGTCTACGACCGCGCCCAGCTCAAGGCCGGCAACGTCGTACCCGGTCCCGCCATCGTCACGGAGATGGACTCCACCACGCTGATCCTTCCCGGGCACGCCGCGACGGTGCATCCGGGTGGCAGCCTCCTTATCCGTCCCCTCGACTCGAACACGGAGAACTGAGCCATGGCACGCCTGATCGAGACCGCGACCGAGTCCCTTCGCAGCGTCGATGTCGACCTGGTGACGATGGACCTGGTCGAGAACGCGCTGCGCAACGCCCGGTACGAGATGGACGAGGTGCTGTTCCGGACCGCGCTGTCACCGGGCATCCGCGAGCAGCACGACGAGTTCCCGCTGATCGGGGACCCGGAGGGAAAGATGGTCGTCGGTCAGTTCGGCCTGTCGATCCCCGACTTCCTGGAGAACTTCGAGGGCGACATCGAGGAGGGCGACGTCCTCCTCACCTCAGACCCGTACTCCTGTGGAGCGGCGATCAGCCACGCGAACGACTGGCTGGTCGTCATGCCCATCTACTTCGACGGCCGCATCGTCGGCTGGTCATCGATGTTCGGCCACATGTCCGACGTTGGCGGCAAGACACCGGCGTCGATGCCGACGGATGCGAAGACAATCTTCGAGGAGGGCGTGATCATCCCGCCCTTCAAGCTTTACAAGAAGGGTGTGCTGGACGACGACGCGCTGCGGATCATCCTCAACCAGGTCCGCAAGCCCGACTGGAACCGGGCCGACCTCAACGGCATCGTGGCCGCGTGCCGGACGGCCTCACGACGGGTGCAGGAGATGTGCGCGCGCTTCGGCGTGGACACCTACACCTCGGCGCTCGAGGCGCTGCTCGACCGTAACTACCGGGCGATGAAGATCCTGCTCGCGATGGTTTTCGAGGAGGGCAAGACGCTCTCGTTCACTGACTACGTCTGCGACGACGGCGTCGGCTACGGCCCCTATGAGCTCAAGCTCAGCCTGACCCGCACCGGCGACAAGGTCCTGCTGGACTTCACTGGCAGCAGCCCGCAGGCGCAGGGACCGGTCAACTACTTCATCAACGAAAACCTGGTCCGGATGTTCTTCGGGATCTACATGATCACCGTCGCCGACCCGCAGATCCTGTGGAACGACGGGTTCTACCCGCTGGTGGACGTGGAGATCCCCGAGGAGTCGTTCTGGAAGCCGAAGTACCCGGCCGCGCTCAACGCCCGCAACCACGGCATCGGCAGGGTCTTCGACCTGTTTGGCGGACTGCTCGGTCAGACCAACCCGGACCTGCTGAACGCCGCGGGCTTCTCGTCCTCGCCGCACTTCATGTACTCGGGTAACTACAGCACCGGGGACCGCAAGGGCGAGTGGTTCCAGCTGTACTCGATCGGCTTCGGCGGCATCCCGGGCCGGCCGATCGGTGACGGCCCGGACGGGCACTCGCTGTGGCCGTCCTTCGTCAACATCCCGTGCGAGTACCTCGAGTCGTACTACCCGTTGCGCATCGAGCGGTGGGAGACCGTCGCGGACACGGGCGGCGCGGGCGTGCACCGGGGCGGGAACGGCGTGGACGTCGCCTACCGCTTCCTCGAGCCGGGCACGATCGCGATCCACGACGACCGCTGGCTGACCTACCCGTGGGGCGTCAATGGAGGCGAGCCGGGCGCACGGGGCCGGAAGTGGGTCGAGCGTGCGGACGGCACCACCCAGGTGCTGCCCAGCAAGATCCACGACTTCCCGGTCAACGTGGGCGACCTGCTCCACTTTGTCACCTGGGGCGGCGGCGGGTGGGGCGACCCGCTCGCCCGTGACCCCGAGCTCGTCGGGCTGGAGGTACGACGCGGGCTGGTGACCGTCGAAGGCGCGCGCCAGTACGGCGTCGACTGCGACGAGCAGGGTCAGGTCGACAGCGACGCCACGGAGCAGCTGCGCGACAAGCTCAAGGATGGGCGTCCCAACCCGCTGCCGACCTTCAACATGGGCCCGCCGCTGGAGGAGATCCTGGCCCGGTGCGAGGAGGAGACCGGCCTGCCTGCGCCAAAGCCACCGATCGCACGATGACCGAGGTCCCGGGCCTCGACGAGGGGTTCGCCGGCACGCTCAGTCCGGGAAGGCGCCCGGTGGTGCTGGCGATCGACCTGATGCGCGCCTACTTCGACCCGGCCAGCCCTTTGTGCCTGCCTTCGCGCGACTGCCTCGCGTCGGGGGCGCGGGTGCTGGCGGCCGCCCGCGCAAATGGAGTGCCCGTGATCCACACGCGGGTGGAGTTCGCCCCGGACGGCAGCGACGGCGGCGTCTTCGTGCGGAAGGTGCCTGCACTCGAGCACCTGTACGGCGGAGGGCCGCTGAGCGAGCTGATGCCGGAGGTGGCCCCTGTCGAGGGCGAGCTCGTGATCACGAAACAGTACGCAAGCGCGTTCTTCGGCACCTCGCTCGCATCGACCCTCGTGGCCCGGGGCATCGACACGGTAGTCCTCGTGGGCGTGAGCACCAGCGGCTGTATCCGTGCCACAGGCGTCGACGCCGTACAGCACGGGTTCATCCCGCTCGTGGTGCGTGACGCGGTCGGCGACCGGACGCCGCAGACACATGATGCGAACCTGTTCGACCTCCAGGCGAAGTACGCCGAAGTGGTCGACGAGAGGACAGCGGTGGCCTACCTGGAGGAGGAGCGGTGAACGCCGAGATCGAGATCCTCGAGGTCTCCCCCCGTGACGGACTGCAGAACGAGAAGACGATCCTGCCCACCGAGGACAAGGTCGAGCTCGTCGAGAGGGTGGTCCGCGCCGGCGCGCGGCGCATCGAGGTGACCAGCTTCGTGAACCCTGCCCGCGTGCCTCAGATGGCCGACGCCGACGAGGTGATGGCGGCACTGCCACGACACGAAGGCGTGAAGTACGCCGGGCTCGTCATGAACCGTCGTGGGCTCGACCGGGCGTTGGCCTGCTACGTCGACGAGATCGACGTCGTCGTCGTCGCCACCGACACCTTCTGCCAGCGCAACCAGGGGATGCGCACGGCACAGGCATGTGAAACGGCAGCCGAGCTCGTCGCGGAGGCGCGGGCGGCGGGGATCTTCTCGACGATCACAATCGGGGCGTCCTTCGGCTGCCCCTTCGAGGGCGAGGTGCCGACCGACCGACTCCGCGAGGTCGTCCAGCGAGTCGTCGACGCAGGACCCGACGAACTGGCCCTGGCCGACACCATCGGGGTCGCCGTGCCATCCGACGTGAAGGCCCGCATCGGCCTCGCTCGCGACCTGGCCGGCCCGGACATGCCGCTGCGCCTGCACCTTCACGACACCCGACACACCGGCGTGGCCAACGCGGTAGCCGCTGTCGAGTCGGGGGTCGCCACCCTGGACGCCAGCGTCGGCGGAGCCGGCGGATGTCCCTTCGCCCCCAACGCGACCGGCAACGTCGCCACCGAGGACCTCGTCTACCTCTTCGACCGGATGGGCTTCGCCAACGGCCTCGACCTGGGCTCGATCACAGCGACAGCGGCGTGGCTGGAAGAGCGGTTGGGTAAGCCGCTACCGGGGGCGTTGCTGCGAGCCGGCAACTTTCCCGGCTGACCGCGGTCACGGTGTCGACGGGCCCCGGCAGCAGGGAGAGGTACGCGGCGGACGGCTGACGCGGACGGGGCTACTAACACTTTGCGAAGGATCGCGCGGGTGCCTGTCGCGTCGGATGGCGGCTACGTGCGGGCCGGAGGCGCGTCGCGGCATGAGAGGAGTGACGTCGTCGATCGACTTGTTGCCGCCGGTGCCACCTCAGGTCGTCGGGGTGAGCACCGCAATCGGGATGGTGCGACCTGACTTCTTCCGGTAGCCCTCGAAGAACGGCGCCTGCTGGACCACCCACGCCCAGAGCGCGTCCCGTTCCTCGCCCTCGGTGATGTGCACGGAGACCTCGTGCTTTCGGTCACCGATCTCGAGCGTCGCCCGGTCGGGCATGCGTAGGTTCCGGAACCATTGCGGGTCGCCCTTGGCGCCGCCGGCGCTGCCCACGACCATCCAGTTCCCAGCGCGCTCGAAGTAGACGACCGGAGTCGTGCGCGGTGTTCCCGTCTTCCTCCCAGGCACCGTGAGCAGGCAGACCGGGTGGCCCTTGATCCGGTTGAAGTGACGGCCTCCCGTGCGACGGTAGAGCGCCACGTGCGCCGCGTTGCCCTTGCGCATCAGGGTCTTCATCAGCGCGCTCATGCCACCGAGCATTCCCGATTCCACCCCCCGAGGACAAGCCACTCGTCGGGCGGACGGTCGGGCAGCGCAGCTCCGTGCAGCGTCCGGTCGGCCCGGCATGAAGCACATCTGCGGGTCGAATCCCACGCGCGGGTCACGAATACAGCAGGACAATGACGACCGCGCCGTCTTCAGGGCTCTCACATTCCCGGGGGGTAGGCGGCTTCAGACCCGACGACACCTGGAAGGTGAAGAGCCACCTCACCTAGTGGCCGCCCGGCAGCATCGCCGCTAGCGTGAGGGAGGATTGCATCCCTGCCTCGAAGGAGTGCCCATGGCCCAGTTGCGCGTGGTCGCCCAGCTCACCACCAAGCCCGGGTCTGAGGAGATGATCCGCGCGGCGCTCGCCAGGCTGGCCGCGGCCACCCAGAGCCACCGCGGCTGCGTCGAGTTCAAGCTCTACGAGTCCGCAACCGCACCCGGCACCTTCGTGACCGTCGAGACCTGGGAGAGCCAGGACGACCACGACTCCCACATGCAGACCGAAGACATCGCGGCCGCGCTGGCCGCGTGCGAGGGTCACGTGGTCGGCGACATCACCATCCACCCGCTGCAGCCAGTCTGAGCCTTCACCGGGGAGCCCGGGGAGGGGCGATTCACTGCGCATCTCCAGGTAGCACGACGAGACTGGGACGTTTCTCTTGTACTTCACCGCCGACCAGCTCGCGGAGGAGATCGAAGGCGAGGCTTTGATGGCTGGCGTGTGGTTCGTGGCAGCGCGCGCCTTGCTTCCGGCCCGCACATGACGAGCCCGAATGGGCGGATTCTTGCCGTGGAGTCTCGTGACGAACCCGACCATCCCGTTGGGTGCCACGAAAACCCTGTGGGAGGTGTCGTCGGGTGTTATGAAGTTCCGTGGCTGCTGCTCCGCGGCGCTTGGTCTTGCTCGTGCCGCTTGCGTCTGACGCGCCAGACCACGACTCCGGCGATCACCAGCAGGGCGACCAGGACTGCCGTGCCCTCGCCGATCCTCGACGCGACCTTCGCATAGGAGGCACCGGCGAAGTAGCCGATCAGGCTGTACGTGATGCCCCAGGCGATTCCACCAAGGGCGTTCCAGAAGAAGAACACCGGGTACCGCATACGGCTGAGCCCCGCCAGACCTGGCATCACGGCACGGAAGAAAGCGGTCCATCGACCCAGGAAGACGGCAGGGCCGCCCCGGCGACGCAGCATCTCCTGTGCGCTGTCGAGCCGATCCTGGTGCTTGCGGAGGATGCCCAGCCGGAGGACCCGGGGCCCCAGGTGTTTGCCGACTTCGTAGCCGACGGAGTCACCAAGGATCGCGCTGATAACCACGATCACAATCAGGGTGGCGATGTTGAGATGTCCCTGACTTGCCAGGAAGCCACCCAGCAGCACAGCCGTCTCACCGGGAACGACGAACCCGAGGAAGAACGCGGCCTCGCCGAACACCAGAAGCGCAATGATCGCGTAGGCAAGGGTCGGCGGAACCGAGCGGATCCCATCCAACAGCCCTTGCAGCATCACAGCACCGTACCCGCGCACGACCTCGGCAACGCATCGGTTGGCCCTGAGGCCGATCACGGTCAGGTGGCCGCAGGAAGGTTCGGGTCAGCGCTGCTCGGCCTGACGGCTCTCCTGCGAAGGGCCTTGCGGGCACCACCTGAGTTGACTCGCAGATAGGCATGTCGTCGAGGAAGTCGACCTGCTGTGTGGACGCCGGCCTGGAACCGCGTTGACTCGCTGGGTCCCCGATGAGGATTCCGAGTCGATGCGTGCCACAAGGTCCGACGCCTTCGCCGACGAGCTGCCCTTCGCCGGCGACGCGATGCTGTTCACCGTCGACGGCGTGTCCGGGTTCGCAGAACCCGCCAACGATCCCCCAGAGCAAGACCCACCCTCGCCGGATGCGTACGTCATCTACGAAGCCGCCGAGACCGCTCCCGTACCCGTGCGCGGACCCCCAGCCTGGGACACCGGCGCCTGGGACAGGCTGTCTGGGATTGAGGCGGCCGTGGCCAGACTGGCGCCTGCTGGTCCTTCGGTGCGCGTGGACGGGTTGCGGGCGGTTCTTCGCGAGCGGCGAGAGCGGGGGACGGAGGGTGGCGCTGCTGGACGGGTGGGCGGTCCTGGCTGCGACACGACGTCCGTGCCATGCCGAGGGCGTTGTCGCTGCGCTCCTGAGCGCAGTTCAGACAGCGCCTGGAATCAGCACGCGAAACGTGGCCGGGAACCTTGACCACCTCACGAGGTGGGCGCCGGGCCTTGGAACCGTTACGGGCCACCTGGAGTGACGCCCTCAACGAGGAACCACCAAAGAGCCGCACACCGCTGCTGTTCCGCGTCGACGGCGACGTCGCGATCACGGATGCCCGCATGCACCAGACCGCCTGCAAGCAAACCGTCTGCGCCCCGCCGACCCCGCTCATCTGCCTCCACTACTTAGGTTAGGCCACTACCTTGGGCCCGGGCCGGGCGTATGCCGGGGCCTGTTGAGGCCGCCGCGCCTCGCTTGTCGCTGGTAGACGCGACCTCGCAGCACTCATGACCCCGTTGCTCGGCCCCGCGCCAGATCAGGGTTCGGCTTCCGTGGACGGGACGTGCCTTGTGGCCGCTGGGCCCGCGACTCAGGGCTCCGGGTGTCGGGTCACGGCTGCCAGGGAATCGTCAGGTGCAGGCACTCGGGCCCGGGCTCACGGGTATCGGGGAGACCTGCACGCGATACGTTGAGCGCCGTGACGACGCCCGCTCTGACGGCACCAATCTGGCGCACGCGCCGATCCGCGGCCGTCGCCGGGATTGTCTTCGCGGTGCTCCTGCTCGTCGCCATGACCTTGATGCGCCTGGCGCTCAGCGACGCCGATCCCGAATCGTTGCGGGACAGTGCTGCTCGACGTGAGCAGATCCGAGTGGGCCTGCATCTGGTGCCCTTTGCCGGGATAGCGTTCCTTTGGTTCATCGGCGTGGTGCGCGACCAGATCGGAGCGGTGGAGGATCGGCTGTTCTCCAGCGTCTTCTTGGGCAGCGGCCTCCTCTTTATCGCGATGATGTTCGTCGGCGCAGTGAACACCGCGAGTCTGATCACGCTGCTAGACAGACCGGGTTCGGACACTCAGATCTGGCTTTTTGGGCGTGACTTCACCCAGTCTCTGATCTCCGTCTACGCCATGCGGATGGCAGCAGTCTTCACACTGTCGGTGAGTACCCTTGGCCTACGAGTCGCGGCGTTTCCGCGCTGGGTTGCTTTCGCTGGTTACGCAGCTGCCCTGGTGCTGCTAGTCGCGGCCGGAGAGCACAAGTGGGCGCAGTTGGTCTTTCCTCTCTGGGTGCTGGTGCTCAGCATCGTCATCCTGCTCACCAAGCCACAGCGTTGGGGCGAACCTGAGGATACAAAGCCGTAGCTGCGCTCACGGATGCCCAGTCTTCCGCTTCGGGCCGCTATCGCGCCGATCATGCCGACGAGGGAGTGTGCGGACTTCAGTTTCATTCGTGCCGTGGCTCAGCTCATGGCCACGCATAGGCGGTGCAGTCGAGGGGGAGATGGCCTGACAGGCGCTACCCTCACGACGAGGGAGGGAGCACCGCATGTCCGAGTTGGCCGTGCTCGTCGTCGGCCTCGTCCTGTGCTTCGCGGGTGCGCGGTCGCTCCGACTGACGGTGCTCGTCGCCGGCTTCGGCCTTTGCTGGTTGCTCGCCGACGCCTTCGGCGCGACGGTCGCCACGACGTTCGTGGTGGCCGCGGTCGGGGCGCTCGCCCTGCTGGTGTTGTCGATCGTGATGTCGAGGTTCGTGATCTTTGTGGTCGGCGCGGTGGTCGGAGCCGTCATTGGAGCGCGCCTGTTCGCGTTGCTCGGCGGCGACGACCCGAGCTGGCTGCTCGCGGTTCTGTTCGTGCCGACGTTCGGCTTCGTTGCCGGCTTCCTCGCTCAGAGAATGGGGAACAAATTCCTGCGCTGGGCCACCGCCATCGCCGGCTCTGCCCTCATCCTGTCGGCCGTCGGCTCGATGTTCAGCGACGATCTCGGCCTCCTGCAGACGCCCGACGGCGCCGCGAAGTCGACCGTGCACACCCTCGTGTGGGTCGCGCTCGCGATCCTCGGCCACCAAGTCCAGCGCGCGCAGGTACGTGGGAGGGACGCCGCGTAGACGCCGGGGCGGGAGGCAAATGCATGTGCAAAGCAAGCGCGTGTGCAGAGGTAATCCGTCACGCTGGCCAGCCCGCCGGTCCTGGCGAGTCTCCCAAACGTCGGTGCAAATGGGACTTCTTCACGGTGTTGCGGGCGTGATGCTTGACGGTGTTGAGCGAGACGAACAGCCGATTGCCGATGTCGCGGTAGCTGACGCCCTCCGCAATCAAGATGAGCACTTCGGTCTCCCGGTCGGTGAGCTTCACCACGGACGGGCGGTCCGGGTGCGACAACTCCTCGAGGATTTCGGTCGCCCTCGACGGGCTGATCTGGAAATCACCGTCGTGGAAGCTGTTCCAGTCGGAGCGGTAGTTGGGGTGGTCTGACCACGCCTGTGCCAGGAGCCGAATGGTCTCGCATCCGTGCTCTGGGTTGACTCTGCACGGTGGGCAAGCCCCGCCATCATGGGTGCTTACAATCTCGCTCTTGATCTCACACTCGGTGAGCACTCGATGTGGGCCCCAGTTGGGACCATGACCTGACAAGGCGCGCATAACCCAGCGGCTCCTCGGGTGCGTGCCGGTCGAGAGACGCAAGCGCCACCGAAGCATCTTCGTAAACCCGCCCCAAGATGAACTCGTGAATCTCGCCCATGGAAGGACTATGCATGACCGAAGCCAGGCGAAGTCGGCGTGGACGTCGCCACCTGACCCTGCAGCTGTCGGGCACCGCCCGCTGATGCCGCGATCCGCGCGCTCGTGCCGAGATCCGGTAACGGCGAGCAATCAGTTGATGACGGCCAACCCTCGCCCTGCACGCGCTCGACGCTGGCCCGAACCGAGGTGCCTTGAGAGTCAGGATCTCGGTGGCAGCGGAGAGCCGTCAGAGGCACGCCGCGCCGACCAAGCACGGCGCCACTTCGCGATAGACGGCGCCACTTCGCGATCGGGCGCGCCGGGCTTCAGAAAGCCACCGGTTCCCGGATGATCGGGCAGGTCATGCAGTGTCCGCCACCGCGGCCGCGGCCAAGCTCGGCGCCGACGATGGTGATCACCTCGACCCCGGCCTTGCGCAGCAGTGTGTTGGTGAGCGTGTTGCGGTCGTAGGTGAAGACGACGCCCGGCTCGAGGGCAACGGCGTTGTTGCCGCTGTCCCACTGCTGCCGCTCGGACTGGTAGACGTCCCCCCCGGTGTCGATGGCTTGGATCGAGGGCAGCCCCAGCTCGCGGGCCACCACGTCGACGAACCTCGTGCCGCCCTCATCGCGGACCTCAACCCCCGGAGCCGTGTCGGCAGGTGTCAGCGTGAACGTGTGCACCGCGTCCATGATCGTGGGGTACTGCGTGACGATGTCGCGGTCGACGAAGGTGAAGACGGTGTCGAGGTGCATCGCGGCGCGCAGCTTGGGCATCCCGGCGACGATCACCCGGGTCGCGGCGCCCTGGTCGAAGAGCGCCTTCGCGACCTGGGTGATCGCCTGGCGCGACGTGCGCTCGCTCATGCCGACCAGCACCACGCCGTTGCCTACGGGCATCACGTCGCCGCCCTCGAAGCTCGCCTGGCCCCACTCACGCTCCGGGTCACCCCACCAGATCTTGGAGCCGACGAAGTCGGGGTGGAACTGGTAGATCGCCTTGTAGAGGAGCGTCTCGTCCTTCCTGGCCGCCCAGTAGAGCGGGTTCATCGTGAGCCCGCCGTAGAGCCAGCAGGTGGTGTCGCGGGTGTAGAGCGTGTTGGGCAGCGGCGGCATCAGGTACTCGCGGGCACCGGTGGACTCGCGGGCCAGGTTGACGTAGTCGGTGCGGAAGTCGTCGGGAAGGTCGTGGGTCGCGAGGCCGCCGATGAGGTACTCCGCGAGCTCCCGCTCGGGCAGGGCGTCAAGGTAGGCCCGCGTGTCGTCGACGAGGCCGAGCCCGACCTGGTTGGGCACGATCTTGCGGTCGAGGATCCAGTCCTTGGCTCCCGGCACCGTGAGCATCTGGGCGAGCAGGTCATGGAGCTCGACGACCTCGACTCCCCGCTGGGTGAGCTTGTTGACGAAGTCGGCGTGGTCTCGCTGCGCGTTCTCGACCCACATCACGTCGTCGAAGAGCAGCTCGTCGTTGTTGCTCGGGGTGAGCCGGCGGTGGGCGAGGCCCGGGGCGCAGACGAGCACCTTTCGGAGCCGTCCGACCTCGGAGTGGACGCCGTACGTCGAGGAGACGCTCATGGAAACTTCCCTTCTCTTGTCGGGACTTCACCGGTCCTGTCGAGGGTCAGAGGGAGATCCGGCCGGTCCAGAGACCGATGACGCCGATCGCGCCACCGGCGACGATCAGCGCGAACAGGGCGATCTCGGCCGGCGTGAACAGCCGCCGGCCGTGCTCGCTGCGGGCCTTGATGTACAGCATCGAGGCTGGCGCCAGAATCACGGTCATCAGCAAAACGAACTTCATGCCGGCCGCATCGAACAGGAAGATCGTGTACGCCGTCGCCACCCCCGCGACGATCGTCTCCCGACGACGCACCCCGGCCGACACGCCCTCGTACGACTCGCCTGTGAGACCGAGCTTGAGAGCGTACGCCGCCGCGAGCAGGTAGGGCAGCAGGGCGAGGCTGGTAGCCAGGTCCAGCATGAAGTTGAGCGCGTCGTTGATGACGAACGTCAACCCAAGCAGCGCCTGCACCGCGAGCGAGGTCACCACCAGGGCCGTGATCGGCGTGCCGTTGGCGTTCTCCTGGCCGAGAAACTCCGGGAAGTCGTCCTGCCGGGCGGGAATGTACATGACCTCGGCAGCCATCAACGTCCACGCGAGATAGGCGCCGAGGACGGACACGATGACCGCAACGCTGATGAACACCTCGCCCCAGTCACCCACCTGCGACTCGAACACGCCCACCATCGAGGGCTGCCGGGTGGCGGCGAGCTCGGGCTGCGGCACGACCGAGTAGCTCGACAGCGTGACCAGAGCGAAGATCGAGAGCACGGACAGGAAGCCGAGCACGGTCGCCCTGCCGACGTCCTCGCGCCTGCGGGCGTACCGGGAGTAGACGCTGGCGCCCTCGATGCCGATGAACACGAACGTCGTGATCAGCATGGTGTTGCGGACCTGCTCGTTGAGGTTGCCCAGGTCGCCGTACCCGTAGGCGGTCCAGTTGTCGGCGAACACCCCAGCGTCGAAGTAGAAGAACATCACCACGATGAAGACCAGGATCGGGATGACCTTGAAGATGGTGACGATCCGGTTGATCACTGCGGCGTCACGCACACCGCGGGCGATCAGGTAGTGGAAGAGCCACACGCCCGCAGTGGACACCGCCACCGCCAGCACGGTGTCGCCGTCGCCGAAGCTGTCGAAGAAGGCGCCGAGCGTGGCGCCGATGAACACCCAGTAGAAGCAGTTGCCGGCGATCGAGCTCGCCCAGAACCCGATCGCGGAGTTGAAGCCCGCGTAGTCGCCGAAACCTGCCTTCGCGTAGATGAAGACACCCGAGTCCAGCTCGGGCTTGCGAATGGCAAGGGCCTGGAAGACGAAGGCCAACATCAGCATCCCGGTGCCCGCGATCGCCCACGCGATCAACGAGCCGAGGATGCCGGTCGCGACACCGAACCGGGCCGGCAGGGAGAACACGCCGGCCCCCACCATCCCGCCCACCACCATGGCGGTCAGCGTCGGAACGCTCATCTTCGCAACAGCGCCACCAGCGGGGGCCGCTTCGGTCTGCGTGGTCATGCCGTCTCCTCCCGGAGCTCGGTGAGTCGTCGCGGGCACCAGCACATCGGCCATAGCGGCGGGCTCCCTGCCCGGACCCACTTGCGCGCGCCCACTGACTCCTCCTCTGCCAGACCACCCCGATGCTGCGGCAACACCGGTCCTCTCGCCTCACCCGCTCCGGGCGAACGCTCATCCTTGCGGGTGTAACCGCGGCGGCCGGCCGATCTCGGGCACCGGCCGGGGGAACCCCGCGAGATCACCGTCCGTCGGCGACGCTCGCCGCGGATCAGGGACGGAAGGGGGAGCCGGCCCGATCCAGGGCGCCCTCCGTGGCTGCTACCGCCCCCTGCCGGACGGCTCGTACCAGTGCGGCGTGGTCGGCTTCGGTCTGGTCAGCGTAGGCCCGCGCGAACTGGGCCATGGCCCGGTCCAGCTTGTCGGATCGGCCGACATAGCCCGCGATCATGGACGCACCACTGGTGCGGGCGTGCCCCTTGGCCAACAGGCGACCGACTATGCCGGCATAGTCAGCCAAGGCGGGCGGATCGATGGCGTCGAGCGGGATGGTGCCCTTCATGTTCCGGAACTGCCGCACGTAAAACTGTCGCTCACCAACGGTGGCCCATCCGAGGAGTGGATCGCTCACCGTCTGCAGGGCCTGCTGGTACTCCACCACTCGCTGGCCCTGGTGAGCGTGCCAGGCGGAGTCGCCGTGCACGTACTTGGCCAGCACTGATCGGCGCGCCTGTTTCAATTGGAGGAACAACACGTCGTCGGGGCTGCTGCCCTCGAGTAGCGCAACGTAGGCGCGCAAGCCAACGCTGCCCACACCGACGACCTTGTGTGCTACGTCGACCAGGGTGTAGCCGCCCAGGACCCGGCGCCAGTGCGGCGCCAGTGTGCCCAGATACTCATCAAGCGCCACCGCGATCAGCTCACCGACCTGATCGGAGACGTGGGTGATCAAGGGCGGCTCGTCCACGATGTGCCGGCGGCCCTCGTGCTCGCGAGTGAATCGTGGCAGCGCGCGGTCACTGGTCCGGTTTCGGGCTCGCTTGGCGGACCGCGCGATTTCGGTCCGGAGCGTCTTCTCGGTGGCGGTCCGGTGCAGGCGCTGCAAGTCCAGACGGTTGTAGGAACGCATGAGCAGTGGCTGTTCCGCCAAGAAGTTCACTTCGTCCCGATAGGACGACACGCACGACATGACGGCATCTGCGCACTGCTGCTCCCTGGACGAGTTCTCCCGCCCGGCCACCCAGATACTGGCAACGAGCCGCCGTAGATCCCACTCCCAACCACCGGGATGGGCCTCGTCGAAGTCATTGAGATCCATCACGAGCTCGCCCTCGGGCGAGGCGTAGAAGCCGAAGTTGCCGAGGTGCGCGTCGCCGCAGGTCACCGGAGTGATTCCTGTGGCCGGCAGCTCCGCGACGTCTGCGGCCATCACGATCGCGGTGCCCCGCAGGAAGCCGTACGGCGAGCTGACCATCCGGCTCACCCGAATCGGGATGAGCTCGTCCAGTCGCCCTCGGTGTGATTCCTTGATCAGCTGGACTGGGTCCTGCCGACGCGGCGGGCGCCTCCCATCGGCCCAGTGCCTTACGGGGCACCTGCTTGCGCAGCGCTCGGCCGATGGCGAATCGTTCCTCTCGCGACGTCGGTCGCTGCCGCAGCGAGCCGAACGCCTCGCCCTCGGCCGTGGCCAGGACGATGTGCGCTCCAGGGCCGGTTGTCACGTCGATCACCTCCGCTGCCCGACTCGTCTCGTTCTATCAGAGCTCTGCTGCTGGTTGGAGGCGAAGCGGACCCGAGCCAACGAGTGCCTTCGCCAGACCTCGCGATCAAGTGGGCCTTCACAAACAGCCGCGGGCGACATGGGTTCAGCGAGTCGCGCCTGACGAACTGGACTCAGGGCCGCCGACGTCGAGCATGGGATCAAGCTGGGGACGACCACCAGCGAGAACGTGGAGTTGCGCGAAGCCAAGAGGCGGGTCCGTCTGCTGGAGCAGGAGTTGAAGCAGTATTCGATACTCGGCGTCGATCACGCTGTCGATGACAAGCAGGTCGTCGGGGTCGAATCGGTTCCTGTTCTTGTCGACGACGCGCTTGCCCGTACGCAGAGGGCGATGCATTCCACGCGGAGGCAAACCTGGCCAAGATGGCCTCGGGCCAGCCGCTCAGCGACGAGGACCGGTGGCCCTGGCTGCGCACCATTGGGGAGTGGATGTCGCAGGAGATCGCGGCCGGACGCTCCGGGATCGTGAGCTGCTCGGCGTTGCGACGCTCCTACCGCGACGTGCTGCGCGAGGGACGGCCCGAGGTCGTCTTCTGCCACCTGGCTGCGGAGGAGGACCTGGTCGCGAACCGGATCGGCACCCGCGAGGACCACTTCATGCCCCCGTCGCTGCTGCACAGCCAGTACGACACCCTCGAGCCGCTCGAACCCGACGAGCCGGGCGTCGAGGTCTCGGTCGACGGCAGCGCGGCCGAAGTCCTCGCCCGTGCCATCGCCGCCCTGCAACTGCAACCGGAGGGAGAAAGCTCGTGACCTGCACCGTGGAGCGACTGATGCGGACCGAGGGCCAGCGCGAGATCCGCCGAGAGATGACCCGCAAGACCACCATCGGTGAAGGTGCCGAGACCGGGCGGCCGGCCGAATTGGTCAAGCGGAAGTTCGTCGCGACGCCGCCGAACCTACTAGGCCGCCCGCGCGATGTTCGACACGGATCAGACATTCGCCACACGCGCTCGGGCGCCCGTCAGGAGTTCCGCGTCCACACCGAGCGCGTGCTCACCGTGATTCCACGGTCCTGAAACACGCCTGCTGGCTACGGAGCCTTCTTGTTCGGGTTGCCTGCGGCATCGACGACGTACCACAGGTTCTTGAAGCCTTGACCCTTGACGTCACCTGGCGCCTGGTCTCCTTGGAAGAAGTAGAGCGGATGCTTGTTGTAGGTGACCTGAGTGACGCCGGGGCCACTGTTCGTGGTGCCCAGCAGACTGGCCTTCGCTCCGCTCCCGGCAGTGGGGGCTCCGAATGTGTGCAGGGGGACCCACGATTTCAGGCACTCTGCGGTGCATGAGCTCTTGCCGTTCTTGTCCTTGGTGAACATGTAGAGCGTCTCGCCGCGCACGTCGGTGAGGATCTTGCCCAGAGGCGGCGTCGCGGCCACGGACACCACGGCCGACTTCTCCTGAGGCTCACCGGCTGGGTTGAGGACCCACCAGATGCTCTTGACGGCCTGGCCGTTCGTGTCCCCGGGCTTCGCGTCGAAGGCGAAGGTGTACAGCGGGTACTTGTTGTACGTGACTTGGGTCGTCCCGTCTGTGCGGGTCGTGGTGCCCAGCAGAGACTTGTCCGCGCCGCTGCCCGCCGTGGGGGCGCCCTTGGTCAGGGTGGGCGGCCAGGCAGCTGCGCACTGGTCGTAGCAGACGCTGTCGCCCTGGTTGTCCGGGTTGAACATGTAGAGCACCCGGCCCTTGTCGTCGGCCAGCACCGACCCCTTGCTGGTGGACACGACCTTGATCTGCGCGGAGCCAGCGTTGGAGGGGGAGGACGAGGCTTTCGGTTTCGACGAGGTGTCCGTGGAATCGCTCCCACAGGCGGCCATCGCGAGAAGCGCGGCGGCAAGCACCGACGTCTGGACTACGCGTCGTCCGATCATGATCTCCCCCGCCTATGCCGGTGGTTCGTGTGACGATTACGGCAGTTCTCACACTGCCTCAACTCGTTCACGTCGACCACCCGTTGTGCCCGAATGAAACCGGTTAGTGACCTTTGGCTCCCCCAGCCATCTGCGCCCCAGACCCGTGGATCGCGCACCGGAGTCCCTGAAGCGCAGAGGGTCGGATGGCGACTCGCGCGATTGATTTCGACCGATACCCGATTCGGTGAGCTGTTTTGCGCAGCAGCACGATCAGGTCCACGGTCGGCGGGATCGCGTTCGGGCTGGTGGTACGGCAGTCGACCGGGTTTGGCGGCGAATACGTCGCGATCCGAGCCGACTCGCTTGAGCCCCCGCCGCCCCGGCCAGCGGGTCGCTCAGGGGAGGTCGCCGAGCAGGTACCGCTGGACGGACGGTGCGACATCAGCTAGCACGTCGTCGCGAGGCCGTTCCGCGATCGCCGGAAACCGCAGCAGGTAGCGGGTGAGGGCTATCCCCAGCAGCTGGCTGGCCACGAGGGCTGCCCGACGGTCCCCGTCTCCCGGCGGTGCCAGGGGTCGCAGCGCGGCCGCAACCTGTTCGACGAACACTGACTGAAGCCGCTCGGCAACCCGAGGGTCCGTCACGGCTGAGCGGAGCAGGATGACCAGGACGTCGTCGCTGAGGCTGCCCTCCCACCGGTCGAGAAAGTGTTGGGTGAGCTGCGTGCCCAGCTCCTCGCGGGGGGTGCCCTTCAGGTCGGGCAGCATCAGGTCCACGTCGACCGCCGCGGCGAACAGGCCCTCCTTGCTGGTGAAGTAGCGCATCACCATGGCGGGGTCGATCTGCGCCTGGGTGGCGATGGCACGGATGCTGGTGCGGTCGTAGCCGTGCAGCGCGAACTGCTCGCGCGCGGCGGCGAGGATGGCGGCTCTGGTGCGCTGCGCCTTGGTCACGCCGGTGGTCCCGGCCTCGGTCGTCATGGCGTGTCTCCCTCGATGCCGATTCGCGCCACGGGCGCGGTCGGACCAATCTCTCATCACGGGAGCCAGAAGTCAACGAGCGTTGACTTCTGGGTGCGGCCGTCGTACCGTGATGCCACTGAAGTCAACACGTGTTGACTTCCGTCCATCGAAGGGAACGACCATGTCCTCCAGAGAAGCCACGAGATCACCGGTCCTGCCCATCGTGCTGCTGGCGCTCGCGCTCGTGGTGGCGGCGGTGCCGGCTCTGAACGTCGCCCTGCCGAGCCTGACGGAGTCGACGGGCGCCTCCATGAGCCAGCTGCAGTGGGTCGTAGATGCCTACGCCCTCATGTTCGCTGGACTGTTGCTGCTCGCCGGCGCGCTGGGAGATCGCTATGGACGCAAACCCGTGCTGGTTGTCGGCCTCCTCGTGTTCTCCGCCGGAGCCGGACTCTCCGCGCTCTCCAGCTCACCGCAGGCATTGATCGGCCTGCGGGGGCTGATGGGTGTCGGCGCCGCGCTGGTCATGCCGACCACGTTGTCGATCATCACGACGTCGTTCGCCAAGGAACAGCGGGGCAAGGCGGTCGGGGCGTGGATCGGGGTGGCCGGTGCCGGGGCGGTCCTCGGCCTGCTGACCTCGGGCACCCTGCTTGAAATCTGGGAGTGGCAGTCGGTGTTCTGGTTCAGCGCGGTGGAGGGTCTCGTGGTCGCCGTCCTCGCCGTCCGTCTGATCCCGAACTCACGCGAGGACAACCCGCCCCGCGTCGACTACGTGGGTGGGCTGCTCTCCGTGGTCACCCTTGCCGGAGTGGTCTTCGGTGCCATCGAGGGACCCGAGCGTGGCTGGGACGACCCGGTAACGGTGGGAGCCTTCGCCGTGGGCGTGGTCGGCCTGGCGGCCTGGGTGTGGTGGGGCCTGACGGCCACCGACCCGATCCTCGACCCGCGCCTGTTCGCGCGGCGGGGCTTCACCACGGGGGTCGTCTCGATCACTCTTCAGTTCTTCGTGTTCTTCGGGTTCATCTTCCTGGTGATCCAGTACCTCCAGCTGGTGCTGGGCTACTCAGCCCTCCAGGCCGGTCTCGCCCTGATCCCGATGGCCATGGTGTTGGGCGGTCTGTCCCGGCGGGTTCCGCATCTGGCGGCTCGGATCAGTCGACGTCCGCTGGCGGTGGCGGGCCTTGGCTTAATGGGTGTCGGCATGTGCGTACTGAGCCAGCTCGGCGCGGACTCGTCGTACTGGCTGCTGCTGGCCGGAATCGTCCCCGTGGGGGCAGGCATGGCGCTGGCGACCGCACCGGCGACGACCGACATCGTGTCCGCGGTTCCCGGCGACAAGCAGGGTGTCGCCTCCGCAGTGAACGACGCGGCCCGCGAGGTGGGTGGCACGTTGGGCATCGCGATCCTGGGCAGCCTGCTCAACCAGCGGTACCGCACGGGAGTCTCGGAGTCGGCTCCTGCCGACGCACCCAGCGGACTCGTCGACGCCGCCCGGGAGTCCCTCGCGGCCGCGCTCGGCGTTGCCGATCGCCTCGGCGAGCGGGGGACGAGCCTCGCCGACGGCGCGCGGCACGCCTTCGTGGACGGGATGGACGTTGCGCTCCTGGTTTCCGCCGGCACCCTGTTCGGCCTGGCTGTGCTGTTCCTGTTCGCAATCCCTGCAGCGAAGCCGAAGGCCCGACCGGGACAGGCGAACGCCGAACCGGACGTCGCCCGGGTACCGAGCCACAGCGGTCTCTGACCCATGTGTAGGAGCGACCGCGCGGACCGGAAGTTCGGGTGTGGCGGCCGGGCGTCCCGAGTTGCCAAGGCCTTTAGCGTCAGGCGGAGTCCACAATTGGGTCGGAGTACCTGCTCGAGCGAGGCTCGCAGCGCGAGGTGGGCTCTCCGCGTCGGTCAGTCGATGAGCCACTGTGTGATGTGGGAGAGGTAGTTGGTCGAGCGTCGTCCCTGGGGAGCGAGAGCGGGTGTGCTGCGTCGGAGCTGGGCCAGCCCGACGAAAGCGGTGTAGGTGAGCACGGCGCGGTGCGCGGCGGCCTTGGTGCCCATCTGCTTGTACTGGGCCTCGATGTAGCTCAACCGCTTCGTCGCAACTCTCGCCAGGGCGGCAGCGACGGCCGGATCCTGGGCGTCGGCGAGCAGTGCCGTGTCGATTCCGACGTCGCCTGCGTCACTGAAGACGACGCGGAAGAGCCACCGCAGTCGCTCGCGGGGATCGTCGATCTCCGAGGCCCGTTCGATGAGCTGGTCGGTGTCACGTCGCTCCCACTCCGCCAAGGCTGCGTCGATGAGGGCTGATCGGTTCGTGAAGTGCCAGTAGAAGCTGCCCTTGGTCGCTCCGAGCTCGGTGGCGAGCCGCTCTATGGACAGACTGCCGAGGCCGCCGACGGCGAGCTCGCGCAGCGCGGCGTCGACCCAGTCCGTTCGGCCAAGCCGCTGGCTGCTCGACCTGCCCGGCGTGCTGTCGGCAGGTGTCGAGGGTGCGGGTCCTTCGAAGTCATTCGTCGGAGACTCCATGGGCCATACCCTAGCGTATGGGATTCTGTCTCGAACCCTTGACCAAGGACCATACGTATACGTATGGTCGATCCATACCACACCGTATGGAGGAAGTCATGAGGAAGTACGTCGCACTCATCGGACACGGCCCTCGCTGGATCGAAGGCAAGAGTGTCTACGCACAGGGTCAGCCGATCGAGGATCATCTGGTCGCGATGCGAGAGCACTACGACGCAGGAGTCCTGCAGCTGGGGGGGCCGTTCGACCACGGCGGAGGAATTGCGGTGCTGGATGTTCGGGACGAGGCAGCCGCCCGCGCAGTCATGGATGCCGACCCTGCTGTGCTGGCGGGTGTGATGGTCTATGAGATCCGGGCGCTGCGTCCCGTGTTCGACGTGGTCAGGGACGTGCGCACGGAAGGCTCTGTCGCGGCCCTGAGCGAGGCTGAACCGGCAGGCTCGAGCGCCGACCGGTGAGTGCCGACCAGCCAGGCGGAGGATCGCGGACGCACCCCGGCTGATGTGACCGTGCTCGACCGCACCCCCACGGCCAGGCCTGGGTCAGGGTGTTCATGGCGGTGGTTTGCCGGCGCTCGCGGGCCCGATCGCAACGGCCGGTCGAGGCCTAGACGGTCCCGGTGGCGTAGGCGTGGCTGGCGGCCACGATGCCCTGGATGGTGGCGAGCTCGGCGTCGTCGCGGGGCCCGTAGACCATCACGAAGCCGGGGGAGACGCGGGTGCCGGCCCACATGTGCATCCGGCCCCAGCCGCGGGTGATGAGGTCGGCGGCAAGGTCGGCGGGCAGGGCGAGGTGCAGGGAACCGTCGTAGGACGGGTGCAAGTGCGCGAACTCGCCGACGGACGGCACCAGGAAGGCGTCGTCGTCTCCGCCGGGCTCGTCGAGGGTGAAGGCCTGCGCTCCGGGCACGGAGATGCGTGACTCGGCGACTCCGACCCCCGGGAGCGCACGAACCGTTGCGAGCAACCGCGCCTGCAGCGCCGGCGGTGCGTTGTCGCTGAGCTGTTGTTGCGGGATGTCCCAGGAGACGCGGGGGTGTGCACCACGTCGTACGGGTAGTCGCCCGTCTGGCAGCGTCGGCCAGGCGACGTCGTTGCGGGGGCCGGCGGCGGGTGCCGTCCGGTGCGCCAGGAAGTGCAGTCGATAGCCAAGCCAGTCGTGCAGGGCATCCGCGGCGGCCGCCGTGAGGCCGTGCCCGCCGGCGTCGCGGTGCGCTGAGGCGGGGGCGGCGGACTCGGCGAGCAGGTAGTCCCAGGTACGGTCGAGCAGCTCGGCGGGGATGACCCGGTCGGCGTCGCCCTGGGCGACGAAGACCGGCAGATGCGCAAGGCGTCCGGCCTCGACCGGCACACCGGCGTCGAACGGCAGAGTGCCGTAGAGGATCGCGGCGCCGGCGAACCGTGCAGGGTCGTCCAGCACCAGGCCGCCGGCGAAGGCGGCGCCACCGCTGAAGCCGACCAGGATGACCGGACGCCCGGCGGGTGCGACGTCGTCGAGCCAGCCACGGAACCACTCCATGGTCGCCGCGAGAGACTCCGCGACGGGACGGCCGATGCCGCGGTTGGCGAACCATGCGAAGCCGCCGCCCTCGCTGATCGGCGCCCGCACTGCGGCGTACGCGGCGCTTTCGGGGAGGTGCGGCGCGAGCGAGAGGATCTCGCGTTCGTTCGAGCCGCGGCCGTGCAGAAGCACGACCAGGGGTGCGGTGGGGTCGGTCGCGCCGTACGTCGCCACGACCGGAGGCGCGAAGGTGGTCACGCCCGGTCCCCAGGGACGAGCTCGGCGGCGGTGCGGACGCCGCCCCAGCGGGTGACCTCGCCCGCGAGGTCGAGCCGGTCGACGGGTGCGGCGTTCTCGTATTCTCCCCATTGCGCCTTGGGGAGCATCCACATCACCTCGAACTCGTTGCCGTCGGGGTCGTGGGCGTAGACGCTCTTGGTCGCGCCGTGGCTGGACTCACCGGTGAGCGCGGCGAGGTCGGCCAGGGTGAGCCTGGCCTCCTCGAGCTCTTCGATGGTGTCGACCTGCCACGCCAGGTGGTAGAGCCCGAGGGAGCCGCGGGGGCGGGGTGGCTGGTCGCCCACCCCGAAGAGTCCGAGGTCGTGGTGGTTGCCGGAGCGGGGCAGGCGCAGGAACGCCGCGTTGGCGCGGGGTTCGCGCGCAACGACCACCATGTCGAAGGCCTGCTGATAGAACGCCAGGCTGCGCTCGAGGTCGGTCACGAAGAGCACGGCGTGGTTGAGCCGGACGGCGTTGACGGTCATGGGCGTGGTTCCTTTCGGTGCGTGGGGCGGGAGAGTGATGCGTCAGGCGGCGATGCCGAAGCCGCCGGTCCAAGACACCTTCTCGTTGACGGCGAGGGTGAGCTGGAGGAAACCGACCGCCTCGAGCTCGCGGGCCCGCTTGAGCGAACCTGCGTCGATGACGTCCAGGCCACCGGAGGTGAGCACACCCGCCAGGGTCGACTTCGCGTCGGCGTCGTCGCCGGCAATGAGCACCGTGGTGGTCAACGGGCCGACGGTGCCGGCGGCCAGCGTCGCGGCGAAGGTGGTGTTGAAGGCCTTGACCACGCGCGACTGGGGGAGCGCGGCCGCGATCTGGGCGGCGGCGGAGCTGTCGGCGGGCACGACCAGGGAGTCGAAGGTCTCGAAGTTCAGCGGGTTGGTGATGTCGACGACGATCTTGCCGGCCAGGCTCTCGCCGCGCTGGGCGATGACCTCGGGGATGGCGGGGTAGGGGACCGCGAGGACGACGATGTCGCCAGTGACCGGGGTTGCGACGTCGTCGGCGCCGAGCAGCTGGACGGTGTGGCCGCCCTTGGCGGCGACAGCGGCGATGGCCTGGCCCATGTTGCCGGTGCCGATGATGGAGAGGTGTGCCATGAGGAGCTCCTTGGAGAGTGAATTTAGTTGTTGCTTCAAGTAACACTCTACACGATTTAGTTGTTCCGTCAAGTAATCGGGATAGCCTGTGACCATGACACCGAGTGGCTGACGTGTCGGCAAGCGCGCGATCCTTCAGGCCGACATCGTGATCGAGGACCTGCGGATCCCGGCAGAGAACCGACTGGCCGAGTGTGGCTCCTTCTCCGACGTCTCCCGGGTCCTGCAGGCGACCCGCGGCGGTGCGGCGTGGGAGGCGGTCGGCCACGCCATGGCGTGCTTCGAGATCGCCGTTGAGTACGCCGCCCGCCGGGTGCAGTTCGGCAACCCGATCGCCGGCTACCAGCTGGTCCAGTCGCGGCTCGCCAACATGCTCAGCGAGCTCACGGCGATGCAGCTGATGTGTCATCGCATGGTGGAGCTGGCTGACCGGGACGCATTGACCAACGCCATGGCATCGATGGTCAAGATGGCCACCGCCCAGAAGGGCAAGTGGATCTGCAACGAGGCGCGTGACCTGCTCGCCGGCAACGGCCTGCTGCTCGAGAACCACGTCGCGCGCCACATGACCGACATGGAGGTGGTGTCCACCTACGAAGGCACGGACTCGATCCAGGCACTCCTCGTGGGCCGGGACATCACCGGCATCTCGGCGTTCCGCTGAGGCAGAGGTGCACGGAAGTGGTTGCCTTCGACCGGACCGTAGGCGGAGGCGAAGGGTGTGCTTCGATCGGTGATGATGGCGTGGGAGTTCGTGAGGTCGCGATGCCGCCCGGAGGATCTGCCGATCACCCGGGCGGAGGCTGGTGAGCGGGTGGCGGCTCGCGGAGTGAGCCGTTCATGAGCGGGGAGGTCCTGCGGTACGCCGCCTTCCCCGCGGGCGACGCGGGCGGCAACCCCGCCGGCGTGGTCCTCGACGCTCGCGGCATGACCGACGAGGAGATGTTGGCGGTCGCTGCGGAGGTCGGGTTCTCCGAGACGGCGTTCCTGTTCCCCGCCAGGTCCTCGGCGAAGCGCATCGCGGGCACAAGCGACGCCCGGGTGCGCTACTTCAGTCCCCTCGCCGAGGTGGCGTTCTGCGGTCACGCCACGATCGCCACCGCGGTCGCCCACGCCGAGCGTCACGGCGCCGGACGCCTCGACCTGGTCACACGCGGGGGACTGGTGCCGGTCCAAACCCGGGACGAGGGTGGTCGGCTGGTGGCCACGCTGACCAGCGTCGAGCCTTCGATCGAGCCCATGTCCTCAGACTCGCTGGCAGCGACGCTGGAGGCTCTGGGCTGGACGCCGGACGTGCTGGACGACGCGCTGCCGCCGTACGTCGGGTTCGCGGGCAATCACCACCCGGTGCTGGCAGTCAGCAGCCGGCAGGTGCTGGCGAGTCTCGACTACGACTATGCGGCGCTCGCCGCGCTCATGGCAGAGCACGAATGGACGACGATGCAGCTCGTCCACCGCGAACGCCCGGACCTCTTCCACGCCCGCAACCCGTTCCCGCCCGGTGGTGTGGTCGAGGACCCGGCCACGGGGGCTGCTGCGGCGGCGCTCGGTGGCTACCTGCGGGCGCTGCGCCTGGTGCCGCACTCGCGGCGCGTCACCATCCGTCAGGGCGAGGACATGGGCCGCCCGAGCCTGCTGCTGGTCGACATCCCCGAGCAGGGCGGCATCGATGTCACCGGGAGCGGCCACTCGGCTCTGACGACGGGATCTGGGGATCAGTCGGGCCCGACCAGTTCACGCTCCGCGACCGTCAGCTCCTCGCTCTTGGCATCGAGCGCCAGGTATGCCTCGCGGTGCTCGGTCTGGAACCGCCGCCATGATGCCTCGTCGCGGAACCTGTCGACGCTCAAGTACCTGCCCGGCGTGCTCACCGAGGCAAAGAGCTCGGTTCCCTCGAAACCGTCGGAGCACGAGAACAGCTGTGCCCACGCCCCGTCCGCGCCGTAGACCCGCTCGAAGTCCGCCGCGGCGGCCTCGCGGACGTCGTACTCCCACACCCGGATCAACATCTGTCGATTGTGGCCCGGCGAGCTCTCGCCGTCACTTGCCCCCAGCACCGAATCGGTGCGCCCGGGAAGGTTCCACTCTTCTGCATGCTGCCGGTCTCCACGGCCTTGGGTACGGTGCGACTGTGCCAAGGCTTCGGCGGTAGGAGGGTCAGCGATGACTGGGCCCAAGACCTCGACAGCCCAGCCGCCGTTGCAGGCATTGGAGGGCTGACCATGCAGGCGCTTCACCATCGCATGTCTGCTCGCGAACGGTCCGTCTCGTGAGGCGACTGTTGGCGACGGTGGCGCTGGTGGTGGGCGCGGCCACGTGCGTGCTCGCCGTCGGTGTCGCGGTAGCCGAGTTTCCGCGCGGCCTTAGCCTGCTTTGCCTCGTGTTGATTGCCGGTGCGACTGCCTGGTACGGCATTCTGCGGCGTGGGATCGCACGGGTGGCGGGGCTGACCGTAGCCGTCCTCGCCATCGCCGGCGGGTTGAGCCTGGTTGTGGTGGCTGGGGCACCGCTTGTTGACCTGCTGGTGGTGGGGGGGCTGCTGGTGACGTTGGCTGCGTCGCGCGGCACGCTCGCCGTGCACGTCCACCTTCCGAACGCCACCCCACCACGTCACCCGGTGTTGTTCTTCAACCCGCTGTCCGGCGGCGGGAAGGCGGAGCGCTTTTCGCTCGCCAAGGAGGCGAGCGCGCGTGGCATCGAGCCAATCGAACTGAAGTCCGGCGACGACCTTGAGGTGCTCGTCCGCGGCGCGGTCGCGCGTGGCGCGGACGGGCTCGCGATGGCGGGTGGCGACGGCTCCCAGGCCATCGTCGCAGCGGTCGCTGCCGAGTTCGGGTTGCCGTATGCGTGCGTGCCCGCCGGCACACGGAACCATTTCGCCCTCGACCTCGGCGTGGACCGCGACGATGTGGTCGGCGCCCTCGAGGCGTTCGTCGACGGCGGCGAGCGGCGGGTGGACCTCGGAGAGGTCAATGGCCGGGTGTTCGTCAACAACGTCTCCCTTGGGTTGTACGCCGAAGCAGTTCAGCGCGCGGGCTACCGGGACGCCAAGATCCGCACCCTGCTCGACACCGTGCCAGAGGCTCTCGGCGAGAGCGGTAGGGAGGCCGACCTCCGCTGGCGCGGGCCAGGAGACCAGGAGCACCGCGGAGGCGTCGCAATGCTCGTATCGAACAACCGCTACCGGCTTGGCCGCGCGGTCGCCTCAGGTACCCGCCCACGCATCGACGACGGCCTGCTCGGCATCACCGTGATCGGTTCCATCTCTTGGCGCGACGATGAGGGCCGTTCCTTGCAGCGGCCTTGGCGCCAGTGGTCTGCGCCGACGTTCAGGGTCGATTCAGAGCGGTCTGTCGCCGCCGGCATCGACGGCGAAGCGCTCGTCCTCGAAGCGCCACTGGACTTCCGCATTCGACCGGGCGTACTCCGTGTGCGCGTCGCCCGCACGCACCCTGGTGCGTCACCCTCCGCGATTCTCCCCGAAGGCATGCGGGCCGGTGCTGTCGAGCTGGCACGAATCGCGATCGGCCGAGATCAGAAACGCTCAAGGTCAACAAAAGGAGGCAAACATGGGCCTGATGGACGTCAGGAAACGGGAGAGGCTGCGCCGTGAGGACGCACATGCCGTCCGCACCTGAACCCCAACCCACCGAACCGCAAAGGGACGCACCGCTGAAGCTGTGGCAGCGTCCTGCACAAATTTCGCGAGATGGGGACAGATGAGCCCCTCGCCTGCATCGGACCCGGTCGAGGAACGGCTGGCCGACCGGCTCAGTGCCCGCCTGCACGAGGCGGGCCAAGCCCCCGCGCCGGCAATCCTGGCGCTGCGACGACTCGGCAGCTACGACCGGGCCGTCTACCGATCGGTCGCGGGGCTCTCCACGCCGCTGTTCGACGCGCCCCTGAGAGAGATATCCCACTTCGCCAACCACTCCAAGCCGTGGCTCCTCGTCGCCGGCTCTCTCGCGCTCCTTGGAGGGCGACCTGGGCGACGTGGTGCGCTCACCGGACTCGCGGCCGTCGGCGCTTCGTCCCTGCTCGTGAACCAGCCCATGAAGATCGCGGGCGCACGCCCCCGGCCCGACTGGGATGCTCACAGGGTCCCGCACCAGCGGCGGGTGCGAATGCCATCGTCGACGTCGTTTCCATCGGGCCACTCCGCGTCCGCGGCCGCGTTCGCTGTTGCAGTCGGGGACCTGCTGCCCGAGTACCGGCTGCCCTTGCGGGTGGCAGCATCAATCGTGGCGTTTTCGCGCGTGTACACAGGCGTGCACTACCCCAGTGACGTTCTCGTCGGGGCCGCCGTTGGCGCCCTGGTCGGACGGTTGGCGTCGCGCACGGGGCGTCGTCTGGCTTGATAAGGAAGAGATCGCCGCCGCCGCCGGACGGTCCTTCGGTGTCACAGATGCCAGTAGATTTGGCCGATGACCCTCCACGCCGGAAGTCAGCTCCCCGACCGTGCCCGTGTTGTCGTCATCGGCGGAGGCGTGATCGGCTGCTCCGTCGCCTACCATCTCGCCCATGCCGGCTGGACGGACGTCCTGCTGCTCGAGCGCGACCGCCTCACCTCCGGCACCACGTGGCACGCCGCGGGCCTGATGACCTGCTTCGGGTCGACGTCGGAGACCTCGACCGCGATCCGGCTGTACTCACGTGACCTGTACGCGCGGCTCGAGGGGGAGACCGGCCAGGCCACCGGCTTCAAGCCGGTCGGCCTCATCGAGGCGGCCGCCGACGAGGCCCGTCTGGAGGAGTACCGCCGAGTCGCCACCTTTCAGCGGCACCTCGGGCTCGAGGTCGAGGAGATCACGCCGCGGGAGATGGCCGACCTGTTTCCGTGGGCGAGGACCGACGACCTGCTAGCCGGTTTCCACGTCCCCGGCGACGGCCGGGTCAACCCCGTCGACGTCACCACCGCCCTGGCCAAGGGCGCCCGACGGCTCGGGGTGCGGATCGTCGAGGGCATCTCGGTCCAGGAGGTACTCACCGACCGCGGACGCGCGACCGGCGTCCGGGTCGCCACGGGTACACCGGGCGAGACGACCGGGATCGAGGCCGAGTACGTCGTCAACTGTGCGGGAATGTGGGCCCGCGAGCTGGGCGCCAGGAACGGCCTGGTGATCCCCAGCCAGGCGGCCGAGCACTACTACCTGATCACCGACACCATCGACGGTCTCGATCCCGACGCGCCCGTGTTCGAGGACCCCGCGTCGTACGGCTACTACCGCGAGGAGGGAGGCGGAATGATGGTCGGCCTCTTCGAGCCGCAGGCGGCGCCGTGGAAGATCGAGGGCATGCCGAGCGACTTCTCCTTCGGCACGATCCCCCCGGACTGGGATCGGGTGGGCCCCTTCCTGGAGAAGGCCATGGCCCGCGTCCCTGTCACCCTCGAGGCCGGAGTCCGCACCTTGTTCTGTGGCCCGGAGTCGTTCACCCCCGACCTCGCGCCCGCCGTCGGCGAGGCTCCCGGGATCCGCAACTACTTCGTCGCCGCAGGCATGAACTCGGTCGGCATCCTCTCCGCCGGCGGCCTCGGTCGGGTGCTGTCCCACTGGATCATCAACGGCCGGCCGGACGTCGACGTCACCGCCTTCAACGTCGACCGGTTCCGCCCGTGGCAGGCCGACGACGCCTACCGCGCCGCCCGCACCACGGAGATCCTCGGCACGGTGTACGCCGCGCACACCCCCGGCAAGCAGCTGCGGACCGCCCGCGGCACGCTGCTCTCTCCGGTCCACGCCCGGCTGGTCGAGCAGGGCGGCTACCTGCGCGAGGTGTCCGGCTGGGAGGGCGCCGACTGGTTCGCCGGGCCCGGTGCCACCCCGGAGGCCGAGCCCACCTGGGGCCGGGCTCCCTGGTTCGAGCAGTGGGAAGCCGAGCACCGGGCCGTCCGCGAGGGCGTCGGGCTGATGGACATGAGCTTCATGGCGAAGTTCCGGGTGCAGGGCGCCGACGCCGGCGACATGCTCGACCGGGTCTCCGCGGGAGCCGTGAACGAGAAGGCCGAGACGATCACCTACACCCAGTGGCTGGACGAAGACGGCAGGATCGAGGGTGACCTGACGGTCACGAAGCTGGGCGAGGGCGACTTCTTCGTGGTCGCGTCCGACACCGCGCACGGCCACACGCTGGCCCGGCTGGCGCGCCACTCCGGGGACGCCGACTGCGTGGTCACCGACGTCACCGCCGACCACGGCCAGCTCAACGTCCAAGGACCCCGGTCGCGCGAGGTGCTCGCCGGGCTGACCGACGCCGACCTCTCGTCGGACGTGTTCGGCTTCCGCACCGCACGTTGGATCGAGCTCGCCGGCGTGGAGGTGCTGTGCGTGCGGATCACTTACCTCGGCGAACTCGGCTACGAGCTCTACGCCTCCGCAGCCGACACCCTGCGCGTGTACGACGCGCTGCAGGCCACCGGGGCGGCGTACGGACTGAGGCCCGTCGGGCTCAAGGCGCTGGCGTCGCTGCGGATGGAGAAGGGCTACCGCGACTTCGGCCACGATATCGACAACACCGATTGCCCGCTCGAGGCCGGGCTCGGCTTCGCGCTTGCCCTGGACAAGCCGGGTGGCTTCGTCGGTTGTGACGCGGTACTGGCCCGCAAGGCAGCCAACGCCGCAGCGGGCGGGATGGGTCAGCGGATCGTACAGATCCGGGTGCTGGACCCCGACCGGCTGCTGTACCACGCGGAGGTACTCCACCGCGACGATGAAGAGGTCGGCTACGTCCGGGCGGCGTCGTACGGCTGGACGCTCGGCGGTGCGGTCGGCCTGGCCATGGTCTCCGGCGGCGGCGAGCTGGTCACCCGGGACTGGCTCAATGCAGGTACCTGGGAGGTCGACATCGCCGGTGCCCGGCACCCGGTCGAGGTGTCGCTGCGCCCGATGTACGACCCGACCTCGGCCCGGATCAAGGTCTGACAGAGCAAGGCAAGACTGCCGCTTCTCGGACGCAGCCCGTTGTGAACGGGTGAGCACTCATCGGCACGACCGAACCCATCACGGCATAGACCGGATGGGCCTTCAAGCACGGCCCGCACGCACGGCGCTACTTGTCGCGATCGCATCGGGCCGCCATGACTCCACGGTGTCGTCGTGCTCCCGGGTGACAGAATTCCGTCCTTCAGCGACACATCCAATGGTCGCGGGCCGGCTGCAGGACGCATGGCGGCTCCGGTACGGCGAGTTGAGGAGTCTGACATGAAGGTCGACAGCAAGGTCTGGGTGGTTACCGGTGGTGCGAGTGGCATGGGCCGCGAGCTGGTGCTGCAGCTGCTCCGGCGGGGCGCTGGCGTCGCGGCGGTGGACCGCAGTTCCGCCGGGCTCGACGACACGGCCCAGGCGGCGGGCGCGTCCAGGTCGCGTCTGTCTACCCATGTCGTGGACGTGACCGACCGCAGCGCCGTCCAGGGGCTTCCGGCGGAGGTGGTCGCGGTGCACGGGGTCATCGACGGGCTGATCAACAACGCCGGGATCATCCAGCCGTTCGTCCCGGTGTCCGAGCTCGACGACGCGACGATCCAACGGGTCCTCGACGTGAACCTGATGGGCACGCTGCACATGGTGCGGGCGTTCCTGCCCCACCTGGCGTCCCGACCCGAGGCACACCTGGCCAACGTGTCGAGCATGGGCGGCTTCTTCCCGTTCCCGGGCCAGACGATCTATGGCGCAAGCAAGGCCGCCGTCCGGCTGCTGACCGAAGGGCTGTACGCGGAGCTGCTCGACACCAACGTCCGGGTCTCGGTGATCTTCCCCGGCGCGGTCGACACCGGGATCTCGGAGAACTCAGGCCTCGAACGGCCACCCGCCGACGCCCAGGGCAACCTGCCGATCCTGTCGCCCGCCAAGGCCGCCACGATCATGATCAACGGCATCGAGAAGGACAAGCTGCACATCTACGTCGGCCCGGACTCCCGACTGATGAGCCTCGCCATAAAGGTTGCGCCACGACCCGCGATCCGGTTCGTGCAGAAGCAGATGAGCAAGCGACTCCCGGCCTCGCACACCCCGGCGACACGCTGACCGGAGCGGCCAGCCTTGATTGGGTACGCGACATGCCCGAGACTGCGGGGTCTTCAGGGGCAGACCACCAGCCTCCCAGCCGTCCGTACCCAAACGTGTACCGATCAGGGACCAGGGCCGGTCTCCCTTCGCTCAGCGATCGAGTGCGAGGTTTCACGCGCTCGCGGTGTGGTCCGGGGACGGGAGCCGTTCGAGGAAGGCCTCGGTGAACCGCGTGACCCCGTCCCACTCGGTGTACACGTAGTCGCGCGAGGTGTCGGTGCCGAGGCTCCCGGGTTTGTCGCCGGCGATCTTCTTCATCAGATGCCGCTTGAGGAATCCGTAGCGGGTATACGGCAGGGCACCGGCGAAGAGCGCTACCTGTGCGGGATGCCACCCGGTCTCGTTCTCGAACGCCACGACGTAGCCTTCCGCCTCGGCCTCATCGCCGTGGGCGGCCAGGCTCACCGAGAAGAACGCCGACGGCACCTTCTCCAGCGCCGCCCGGTTGTACCGCACGTACTCAGCCGCGTGCTTGTCGTGCTTGCCCACGTGGATGGAAGACCCGACGATCACGCCGTCGCACCCGGCCGGAACATCGTCCTCTGCGTGGACGATCTCCACCGTGTCGGCCTGGTGGCCGTGTTCGCGCACGACCTCGGCGATGTAGTCGGCGATCTTGGCGGTCTGACCCTCCTTGGTCGCGTATGCAATATGGATCCTCATCACGATCACTCCCAACAGCTTCCATCGCGAGGCGAGTCCCCGGCGGACTCCCCGCGGCTTCCCTGTCACCACGCTCCCGCTCGGCCGCGTCGGCGGGTAGAGCCGAAGGTCATCGGCGTCCTGGGCCGGAATGGCATCCGCAGTACGGCGCCTTCTCGCTACCGCTGGCGGTCTTGTTCGTGCTGTCGCTGTTGACCAGCGTGCCCCATGTCTGCGCCGCCATCGCGTGCGGGGATCAGCGACCGGGCGGTGGCCCCAGGCGCTGATCAGCACGCTGGAACCGACGATGGTGTCGGGGTCGGCCATCACCTCGAGGAAGCGATCGATGTCTCCGGGTGAGAGGCCCTGGCCGATAAGGCCGTCGCGCACTTGGCGGGCGTTGGCCGCCTGCACGGTGGCCCAGCCGGTGCCGCCGTGGTCGATGGGCACGTAACCACTGGCACCGGTGTCCGCCAGTCCGAGCCCCCGTAGGGTGCGCAGGGCGTTGGCGGCGAAATCGCTGATCCCGCCCCGGGTGCCCAGGAGCCGGTTGAAGGCCTGTGCCACGCGCACGATCAGCTCGTGGTTGGGCCCGGCCCGGTCGACGGTGCGCACCTCGCCGGTGTCGAAGTCCTCGACCAGGATCACGCCACCTGGCGCCAGTGCATCCACCAGGCGGGCGAGCACGTCGAGCCGCTCGGGGATGTGTTGAAGCACCAGCCGCTCGTGGATCACGTCCCACGGGCCGGGCGGGACGGGTTGCGCGACGAGGTCCAGGGCGCGCACTTCGAGCTGCGGGCGGCCGTTGCTCCGGCACCAGCGGGGGTCGAGGTCCACGGCCAGGACCCGCCCGGCGGACCCCACCTGATCCGCCATCCATCGCGCAATCGAACCGCCGCCCGCACCCACCTCCAGGCAACGTGCCCCCGACGCCAGCCCCAGTCGCGTCAGGTGACCGCGGGTGACGGGATCGGCCACGGCCTCCAACCCGGCGAAGCGATCGGCCGTCTCGAGTTCGGCGTTCGTCAAGAGGTACGGCGCCTCGTCATCACCCACCCAGCCGGTCTACCACGCCGCTGCCGACTGCGGTGCGCGTCCTGTCAGCGCCGTCGGCCGTACGCCGGCGTACCGGAACTCAGCACCGATGCGCGCGGCTTGTGTCAGTTCCGAATGCGTTGCGAAGCATCCTGCGCTTCGGAGGGGAGTGCTGGCCTACTCCTCGGTCTCGAAGATCGCCTTGCGCTGGCGTGCCGTCGCCATGGCGGTCATGAAGAGAACGTCGTATTCCGGATCGTTCACCGGGATCTCGGCGATGACGTGCTCGTCCAGGACTTGGGCGCCACCGGGCACGACCTTGTGCACCACCACTCTTGTGCGGCCGTTGACGTCGTAGTGGTCGGTGCGCCACTGAGCGGCGGCCACCGCCGGGTGTCCCGGTCTGCTCTGCAATGCCCGGATCACTGCATACAGCATGAGGCCCATCGCTCCCACGGTCAGCAGGCCCTCCAACATCGCCATGGTGCCATTGTCCCAGCCCGCCGAAACGGCTCATCCCTGTCGATCGCACCGAGTCCGCTCGCCGCTCACCCGGGCGCTCCTACGGAGCCAGTCCCGACGCACGGGCGCCGGCGTCGGCACGTGGTGGCCTATCGTCGGCACGTGATCAACGTCTGTTTCGCCGGCGTCACCGGCTGGACTGCTCCGCCGATAGTTCGGGCGATCGGTGCGGCGGACGATCTCGTGCTGACGGCGGGCGTGTCGCGTTCCGCGGCCGGGCGGAGCCTGGAAGGAATGGGTGCATCGAGCGCCGGGGTCGTCCATGCGAGCGTTGCCGAGGCGTTGGAGGCTGCCGCGGTCGACGTGCTGGTGGACTTCACGAGCGCTACCGCGGTGAGGGACAACGTCTTTGCTGCCGTCGACGCTGGCGTACACGTGGTGGTTGGGTCCAGCGGCTTGACCGCCGAGGACTACGCCGAGCTGGATCGGCGTGCTCGACGGCACGGCGTGGGCGTCTTCGCGGCCGGCAACTTCTCGATCATGGCCGCGGTCCTGCAGCGTGCCGCCCAGATGGCCGCGCAGCACCTCGACTCCTGGGAGATCCTCGACTACGCCAGCGACACCAAGGCCGACGTTCCAAGCGGGACCGCCCGTGAGCTGGCCGAGACGCTCGGTCAGATCCGTTATCCCAGGACCGCGGTGCCGCTGGGGGATGTCCTCGGGCCGGTCGAGGCCCGGGGCGCCGAGGTGGCTGGCTCGCGTGTCCACTCTCTGCGGCTGCCCAGTTTCGTGGTCACCACCGAGATTGTCTTCGGAGGTCAGGGTGAGCGGCTCGCGATGCGCCACGACCCGGGGCTGACCCCGGACCCGTACGTCGAGGGCACGCTTCTGGCAATTCGCAAGGTCGCGGACGCGCACGGCGTACGGCGCGGTCTGAGCACGCTCCTGTTCGACGCTCCGGACCTGCCCGGATCGAGGTCGGCACCGAGACACCAGAGGTGAGCGCCAGGGTGCCCGCCGTCGAGGAGCGACAGCCGATCTGGGACGAGCAGGCGGCTCTATACCCCGGGTTCGCCGACTACGAGTCCCACACTGACCGGGTGTGCCCGTCGTCATGTTCGACCGTCGCTGAGCGCGTCGCGCGCCCGGCCTGATGTCGGGTGCGTACTGGGTGCCCGCTGCACGGGCTGCCGATCCGTCCCGGCCGGCGGTAGCGGACATCTGACGACACCGTTCATGCCGCAGAGCGGAATGACTGTCCCGCCGTGTCGCGGGTCAGCGCGAGCAGGGTGCGCAGGTCGGGCTGCTTGAACGGGACCGAGGAGAAGTCGCCTGCGCAGTAGCCGTTGTGCGAGTGCACAACCCGGGGTGTGTAGGTGCCACTCTCTTCCTCGATGATCCGGTCCATTGCTCTGCCTCTCACTGCGTTTTGCGGATGGCTCCAGCACACGCCGTTCGAAGCCGACCGACGATGGGGGCAGGCGCGCGACCAGTGGCGGTGACCGACCTGTTCGGGGTGCTTCCCGTGCGGTCAGCACGCGCGCGGGGTTCGGTCAGCCCCTGCCGACTTTCCGAGCGGCGTCGAAGCGTTTGATGCTGTCTGTCCATTCGCGACCGCTGCTGCGCTTGAGCGTGTTGTGCTTGTACAAGGACCAGGAGCCGCGAGGGGCTCATCGTGTCTCGCCTGTTGCCGACGTCGTGCGGTGGCTACGACGAGTTGTGCCCAGGTGCCGCGTGAACGCCACGATCTGGCCGTGGGCCCGAGGGCCGCCTCGCGCGCCATGGCGAATGCGGCTTGCCTGGTGTTCTGGCTCAGCGTTGTCGGCACGTTCGGGTGGGTGCTCGCCGTGGGCTACCTCGCGGTCGTCGCCCGAGCCGCGGAGGCGCCGCGGGCGGAGTGGCTGTTCATCGGGCTGGCGGCCTTGTTCCTGCTGCTGGGACATCCCGCGCCGTTCGGCACGATCGCATTCGGCAGCCTGTTCATCGCCGCCGTCATCCACGAACGTCACTTCTTCCGCGTCTGTGACCGGGCGCTCCCTCCAAGTCGCAACAGGCCCTCATAAAATGAGCGCGCACGTGTCCGCCGAGAACGGAGTTGGGCAGATGGCCCGTCGCGGGCGAGCCTGGAGGCGAGTGGTCCTGCTTGGCGTCCCGTCCCTCTACGTGCTCCTCGGACTCCTGCATCCCACGCACAACCCCGAGGTGGGCGACGAGACCGACTACTTCATCAACCTGCACATCGCGCAGCTCTTCCTCATCATGGGGTTGGGCTACGTGCTGTGGTTGCTTGTGGAGGGCGTCACCAACCGTGCAGCGACTATCGCGCGCGCCTTGATCATCCCGTTCTTGGTGGCCTATACCGCCCTGGACGCGGTCCTCGGGATCGCTTGGGGCATCGCGGCCGAGGCAGCGAACGACCTGCCGGCCAGGGACCAGCCCGGAGCGGGTCGGCTCGTCGACGCCTTGATCTCCGGGGACCCGGACCCACGGGGGCTCATCCTCTACTGGGGTGCCGGCCTGCTGTGGCTTGCGGTTGCGCTCGCCGTTGTGGCCGCGCTCAGGGACAGGGCCCCGCCCAGTGCCCTCGTGTCGATGGCACTGGGCGCAGCGGTGTTCACGCTCGGGCACGCCCCACCCATGGGTCCGACGGGGATGGGATTGTTCCTGCTCGGCGTCGTATGGACGGAGGTGCGCCGTCCGGCAGAGACGATGCCCGCGGCGGCAGGGACCTGACCGAGCGGGCACGTCTCAGTCTCGGTTCACGGCTCGAGCGAGCCCTTCGGCGAACACGGACCGAGCTTGAGCAACGGCTGAGCGGGTCCTCCGCCGACGAGCCCCCAGCCAGGACGTTGGCTGATACGGGACATCGTGGTGGCTGCGCGGTCATTCAGTCGTAGGTCAGCAGCGCCCGGCGATGCGGCGGAAGGCGTCGAGGTTGCGTTGGTCGGCGTCGGGAGGGCAGGGACGTATTTCAGGGTGCTCTGGATCGGGGAGTGGCCCATGGGGTTCATCAGGGAGCCAAAGTCGGGGCACGGGCCCCGGACTGCGACCATAGCGGGCGTTCTGACGTACGGGGCGGCTCAGCTTGAGCGTGCTCAATGGCGGCGAGAATGACGCTCGCCGGGGTTGGCTGGCGGCCCTCAGGGCAGACTGTTCAGTCTGCAAAGAGGAAGGAAGACAGATGCCAGAGCTTGTCGTCGACTTCATCACCTCGCTCGACGGATACGCGTCCGCCGAGGGCTGGCCGGGCTGGTGGGGGCTGGAAGGGCCCGAGTACCTCGCCTGGCTGGGCGAGAGTCCGGAAGCGGACTACGTGCTCCTGATGGGCGCGAACACCTATCGGCTCATGCACGGCTTCACGAAGCAGGGCGAGCCGGGGACCGATGCGCTGGGAGGCCTGTCCAAAGTTGTATTTTCCAACTCGTTGACCGAACCGCTGGAGTGGCAAAACTCGACCTTGGTCTCCGGAGACGCCGCCGAGGCGGTGCGGAAGATGAAGCAGAACGGCGACAGGTCGATGCGCACCATCGGCAGCCTCGCACTGTGCCGTTCATTGCTGGAATCCGGCCTCGTCGACCGGTTCCGGGTGGTGATGTTCCCGGTCATCACCGGCGCCACCGGCAAGGAACGGATCTACGACGGCTACCCCGACGTCGCCCTCGACATGACGGACAGCCGCACCTTCGACGGCCAGATCCAGCTGGTCGAATACGCTCCAAGGGTGCTGGAAGGCCCACCCGGCGGTTCCTGAGCGCGGCCCCTCAGGGTGAGCGAATGATGCGCGCCTGCTCTTCGGCAGACTCCTCGCCGAGGTGTCCCGCAGTTCACCACGTTTGTGGTGCCGAATCGGATCAGTGTCCGCCCGCCTTGCGGCGTCAGGGCTCCGAGTTCGAAGGGCTCAGACGCCCCGACGGCCACGGGTGCGACCGACGATGAACAGGACCAGCGCGACGATGGCCAGGATGATCAGAATGGTCCACAACATTGTGAGACTCCGTCCGGTTGATTGATGTGAGGCGCTACCGGCCGGAGCCCGAGCTGCCACTTTGTGCGGACAGTCTTCCCTTCGGGATGCATCTCCAAACCGGCACGCAACGGCAACGCCCGACTGCGGGAACGCCGTGACGTGAGCCGCGTCGCGCCTGATCCGGGGTCGTCGCGCCTGATCCGGGGTCCTTGTCGGGGCCCGATTCGGAACGGTTGAGTCCGAACTCGGCAAGGCGTTTGCAGAGTCCAGGCACGGGGAACGTGAATCGGCAGGAACCATCTCGGGAGGCTGTCATGGCGCAGACAAAGCAGACGGGCAACGAACCGGAAGGAAGCGTTCTGGACGGGCTCGACTCGTCGTCGATGACCGGTCTGTATTGGTACCTCGCGACGCTGGCGTGCATCGGCGGCTTCCTGTTCGGCTACGACACCGCGGTGATCGGGTCGGTGCTCGACTTCATCCCCTACAAGCTGTCGCCGTTCTGGACCGGGTACCTCGTCGCCGGCGCCTCCCTCGGTGCTGCGGTGGGCGCGCTCGCTGCCGGGCCGCTCACCGACAAGTTTGGGCGCAAGTCGCTCCTGATGGCCGACGCGTCGATCTACGCTGTCGGCGCGCTGCTGTCCGCGTTGACCGTCAACGCTCTCATGCTCATCTCCTCCCGCACGTTGATCGGACTGGCGGTCGGCGCCGACTCGGCCATCGCGACGGCCTATATCGCGGAGTTCGCCCCAAAGGGCCGCCGCGGGCAGCTGAGCCTCATCCAGCAGTGGATGATCACGGTCGGGATCTTGGTGTCCTACCTGGTGGCGCTGTTGGTCTTTGCGGTGGCACCGGGCGCCGCCGAGGCCGCCGACTGGCGCATCATCCTCGGCGTCGGCGCGGTGCCGGCGGTGATCGCCGTGTTGCTGCGGGCGCGCATGCCGGAGTCGCCACGGTGGTTGATCCAGCAGGGGAGGTTCGCCGACACGAGCGCCGCGCTGAAGAAGCTCGGCGTCGACGTCTCCGAGGAAGAGGTACGGCGCACCGCGGGTGTGATCGAGAAGGTGGAGGCCGACAAGCACGACGAGCGCAAGCGACTCTGGACGCCCGGCGTCAAACGCGCTCTGGCCGTCGTATCTGTCTTCTTCGTGTTCCAGCAGATCACCGGAATCAACGTGCCCTTCTACTACGGGCCGCAGCTGCTCGGCGGTCTGTTCAAGCAACCGGGTGACAGTGCGGTGCACGCTGCGATGGCGGGGCTGGTCGCGGCGGCGATCCTGGGCGCGGTCAACGTAGTCGCGACCTACTTCGGGTTCCGTTGGATCGACAAGATGGGCCGGCGACCGCTGGCTCTGATGGGGTACGCCGGCATGGCGGTGTTCATGCTCGTCGCTGCCGTCGGCGTCGCCTGGCTCACCGGCACCCCGAAGGTGGTCGTCGTCATGGTCGGCTTCTCGATCTTCATCGCCTCCTTCGCGATGGGCGTCGGCGGCACGGGCTGGTTGCTGCAGGGCGAGGTGTTCCCTACGGCAGTGCGGGGCCGCGCCGCCGCGACAGGGGCCGGCGTCAACTGGATCGCGAACTTCGCGCTCATCGAGGCCTTCCCGATCATGCAGGCGGCGTTCGGGCTGCCGACCGTGATGGTGATCCTCTCGGCGTTGAGCTTGCTGGCCATCGTGTTCATCTCGAAGTTCTTGCCCGAGACGAAGTCTCTTTCGGTCGAGGAGGTCGTCGCCGTCTTCGACCGGCAGGCGGCGGGGGAATCGGCCACGCCATCTCGGCCGGTGCACGCCTAGCGGCGAGCGGCCAGCGCGGAGGTTTGCCCGGCCTGGCATCCGGGTACGCACAGGAGGTGTCAATGAACGCGCGAGTGCGGAACGGCGTCATGGTGGGATCGGTGGCGGCGCTCGTCTTTGCTTTAGCGATCGTCGCCTCACCAACCATCGCGTCGGCCTCGACCGGCCAGGCTCCGGGTGCTCCCGGGGCGGCGAGCGACTGGGTGACCGGCGATAAGGATGGCTTCGGGGCGGCCCGCGGCACCACCAGCAAGGTGTGGTACACGCTGAACAACGGCGAATTGAGCGAGATCTACTATCCGCGCATCGACACCCCCAGCACCCGAGATACCCAGCTCGTCATCACCGACGGACGCACGTTCACCGATCGGGAGAGCGCCGACACGATTCACCAGGTCCGCCTGCTCGACCCGCAGAGCCTGATCTATCAGCAGATTGACCGAGCGAAGTCCGGCAAGTACGTGATCACCAAGACCTACGTCACCGACCCGGCGCGCTCCACGGTCCTCGTTGACATCGAGTTCCGCTCCCTCACCGGGGAGCCCTACCAGGTCTATGTGTTGCACGACCCGGCTCTGACGATGACCGGCGATGACGACACCGGGTCGACCCAGCGTGGGGCACTCGTGGCCACGGACGGAACGAGCAGCGACGCGGTGGTCCCGTCGCGCGGCTTCAGGAAGTCCTCCAGCGGCTACCAGGGCATCAGCGACGGCTGGACCGACCTCGCCAGTGACCATCGGCTGGACTGGAGCTACACGGCATCCGAGCCCGGAAACGTTGTGCAGATCGGCCAGACAAGCCTGAGCGGTCTGACCGGCGGGCAGCACCTCACCCTCGCGATCGGTTTCGCGGCGACGACCGCCGCAGCGGTGTCGACGGCGCGCGACTCCCTCGCATCCGGCTTCACCGCCAAGCGGCGGGCCTACGCAGCGGGGTGGCACCAGTACCTCGCGACCCTCAAACCAGTCCCGCGGTCCGCGGCGCAGTCCGCGACCGAGTACCACGTTTCGCAGATGGTGCTCGCCGCCAGCGAGGACAAGACGTATCGCGGCGGATTCGTGGCAGCCCCTGGCCGGCCGTGGGCGTGGGCGAATGTGTTGCAGTCCCTTGCCGTCTACCACGCTGTGTGGTCACGGGACCTCTACGAGATCGCCACCGCCCTGATCGCGATGGGTGATTCGGCAGCGGCCAACCGGGCGCTCGACTATCTGTTCAACGTCCAGCAGCAACCGGATGGCTCCTATCCGCAGAACAGCCGGCTCTCGGGCGAGCCGGTGTTCGGCGGCCTCCAGATGGACGAGGTGTCGTTCCCGACCGTGCTCGCCGGCCAGCTCGGCCGGACAGGGCAGGCGGACTGGACGCACGTGAAGAAGGCAGAGGACTTCGTCGTCGCGAACGGGCCGAGCACCCCAGGCGAACGTTGGGAGAACGCCTCCGGTTACTCCCCGGCCACGATCGCCGCGGAGATCGACGGCCTGGTGGTCGGGGCTGATATCGCCCGCAAGAACGACGACGATGCCACAGCGGATCGCTACCTACAGGTCGCCGATTCGTGGCGGGCCAACCTCGACCGATGGACTGTCACCAGCAATGGCCCGTACAGCAGCCGGCCCTACTTCCTGCGCATCACCTCTGACGGCGACGCGAACGCCGGGACGCAGATTCAGCTCTCCGATGGCGGACCGCTGATCGATCAGCGCGCGGTCGTCGACCCGAGTTTCCTCGAGCTTGTCCGCCTCGGCGTTCTCCGTCCAGATGACCCACGCATCCTCAACACGCTGACCGTCGTCGACCAACAGCTCGGCTACTCGACACCCAACGGACCGTTCTGGCACCGAGCGAGTTTCGACGGGTACGGCGAGAAGAGTGACGGGTCGGAGTGGGAACCGACCCCGACCGGGTCGGGACTCACCCACGGGCGGGGGTGGCCGCTGCTCACCGGCGAACGCGGTGAGTACCAGCTCGCTGCGGGCTCACAGGCGCAGAACAACCTCGACACCATGACCCGGTCCGCCGACGACCAAAGTCAGCTGCTTCCCGAGCAGGTGTGGGATCACCAGCCACCATCCGGCAGCGGACCGGCGTTCCAGCCGGGCGAGCCCACGTTCTCCGCCAGCCCGCTTGCCTGGACACACGCGCAGTACATACGACTCGCCTGGTCCATCGACGCTGGCGCTCCGATCGAGACACCGCAATCGGTCGCCTGCCGATACCAAAGCCCGATCTGCGTTCACTGACTCCGCCCGAGCGCTGCCGTTTTGCAGCGGCGATGAGTTTGTGACGGTCACGGGTACGACGCCACGGCTCTGGCGCTCTGGGACGAGTGTTGCGCGGTGTCCTGCGCGGCGGACCGTGGCGTGTCGCGTCGCATCGGTGCCAGCATGAGTAGATGGTCGAGCCGCGGTCCGCCGCGATGCAGGGACGGGATGAGCAGCTGGCGCTGCTGAGGGAGCACGTCGCAGCGACAGCCGTCGGCAAGCCGTCGGTCGTTGTCGTCGTGGGCGAGGCAGGCATCGGTAAGACCCGGCTGGTCGACGAGCTCACGGCGCTCCTCGCGGACGACACCGTCCTCCTCGTGCGGGCCAACTGTTCGCCCGGAGCCGCCCGGGGGCTACCTCTGGCTGCGATCAGGGAGATCGTCGACGGTCTGACGCGGCTGTTGGGTCCTCGCCTCGATCGCGTTGCCTCGGTCGACAGCCAAGCCGTGGCCGGCCTGTTCGCGAGCCTGGACGCTACGGCTCGCAGTGGTCCGTCGACGCCGGAGTCGGAGTCGTGGGTGGGATCACAGCCGCAGCTGTTCGACCTGGTTGCGCGGATGCTCCGAGGCGTAGCACGTGCCCGCCGCACTCTGGTCGTGGTCGAGGACATCCACTGGATCGACGAGACCAGCCGCGACCTGCTCCACTTCCTGGCACGATCCCTTCGTGATGAGCAGCTGATGTTGGTCCTCACCGCGCGAACCGGAGACCCCGACTACGAGAGCTGCCGGACACTGGTTGCCGACCTGACCGGCCTGCGACATGGCACCCGGGTCGAGCTGCCCCGCCTGAGCGCCGACCAGGTGGCGGCCCAGGTCGCAGACCTACGTCGTGCCGGCGCGAGCGGCACCGCGTCCGCCACCGATGTGGCGAGGGTCGTGGCCATCACCGAAGGGGTGCCGCTGCTCGTCGAGGAGGTGCTGGATGCTGGACTCGACGACGTCGGCGAGCTTGCGGACTCGCTCGTCGGGCACCGGCTCGCACGTCTCTCGTCACCGGCCCGCACGGTGGTCGAGTCGGCGGCGGTTGCTGTCCTCGAGCCGACCGCAGGCCAGCTCGCACAGGCGGCCCCGCTGCCGCAAGGTCAGTTCGACGAGGCGTTCAGTGAAGCGGTGCTCGGTGGTGTCCTTGTCCGGCGGCGCGACAAGGTCGAGTTCCGGCACGCGCTCCTGCGCGAGGCAACACTCCGCCAGCTGCTGCCGGACGCCGAGCGGGCCCATCACCGGGGGTGGTGCTCGGTCGTGGGGGACACGCCACGGGGCCTGGCAGCCACGGTGGCTGCCGCTCACCATCGCCGTGGGGCCGGTGACCTCGGCGGCGCGCTGGCGGCGTACTACGAGGCGGCGCTGCTGTCGCGCCGACTCTCGGCGTACGCGGAGGAGAAGCAGCTGCTCGTCACGGCCGCCGACCTGTGGCCCTTCGTGTCCGACGCGAACGCCCGCACCGGCACGACGCTCTCCGACATCCTCGCCGAAGCTGCGTGGGCCACGCACGAGGGAATGACCGACCTCAAGGAGGGGCAACGGCTGGTGGACGCAGCCATCGCGGCGCTGCCGGCGGACATCTCCGCGCACCGCCGGGCGATGTTCATACTTCTGCGGCATCGCCTGCGGTCGACAGAAGGGCCCGACGCCCGCCTCTCGACGTCGGAGGTGCTGGCCGTCGTCGCCGACGTGACGATGGACCCACCGAGCGAGGACGCCGTTCACGCCTGCCTGGAGGCAACCGACGCGTTGCTGCAGTCCGGGGAGCCCTTGCGAGCCGGGACCTACGCCGCTCGTGCGGTCGAGCTCGCCGAGGTGGTGGACGACGCGATGCTCGCCCGAGCCCTCGCGCCCCTGGCCATGACCCGTGCTCGGCTCGGCAGGTACGACGACGCCCTGCACGACGCCCGACGCGCAGTCGCGCTGGCAATCCGCAGCGGCGACCTGTACACGCAGGTCGACACCTTGAGTCACCTGGAGATGGTCGAGTGGCTGGCGGGGGAGTTGACGACAGATACAGAAGTCCGCTTGGTGGACCTCCTCGGGGGCGACCGGCCGGGCCCGCTGAGGGGCCGGTGGGGCCTGGCGCAGGCGAACCACGCCGAGGGCCTGATCGACGCCGGCCGGTGGGACGAGGCACAGCAGGTCCTCGACCTGGTCGCGGCCGAGGACCTGCCCGCATGGGTGTTCTGGACGGTCCGCCGGCTCGCCGACCACCTCTCGGTCTGGCGCGGCGGCGCCATGCTCCCGCAAGGCGAGGAAATCCCTCCCGCCCCTGGTTATCGAACGTTGGACGAGAACACCCAGCTCGACGACCTGCTCGCGGCGAGCTACACCTATGCAGACATCGAGGCGCGCTCCGGTGACCTGATCGCGGCTCGGGCACGCGTACGGTTCGTGGCTGGTGACGACCGCATCGTCGGCAACAACGGAGTCCTGTTCCCACTTCTGCTGGTGGCCGCGAGGACCGAGGCCGACCTGTCGGTTCGCGGGGACGACCCGGCACCGGAGGATGGAGAGTGGGTGGTCCTCCGGATTCATCAGCTGCTCGAGCTGGCGCCGGCGCGCAACCCGCGAGACCAGGCATACGCGACGTACATCGGCGCCGAGCTCGCGCGCCGGGATCGAACCGACTCTCCGGTGACGTGGATGGCGGTCGTCGAGGCGTGGCGCCACTGTCCGAGACCATTCCTGCTGGGGTCAGCGCTGCTCCGCGCCGGTGAGGCCTGCCGTGCCGCAGGTCAGGTTCCCGAGGCGGCCGCCGCGTTGCGCGAGGCAGTCAGCATCGGTGAGCAGCTGGGCGCGGCCCCGCTGGTGGAGGAGGCCTTGACCGTTGCGCGGCAGACGCATCTTCGGTTGACATCCGACGTTCCGCGCCCGGTCTCGGCGCTCGGACTGACCCGCCGGGAAGTCGACGTGCTGCGCCTGGTCGCCGAGGGGTCCTCGAACTCTGCGATTGCGCGAACGCTGTTCATCTCCCCTAAGACCGTCTCGGTGCACGTGTCGAATATCCTCGCGAAGCTTGAGGTGACCAACCGCGGTCAGGCAGCAGCCCTGGCGCACCGGGCGGGACTGCTCGCCGGCGGCCCTGACAGGTCGTCCGGTTGAGGGGCCGCGCGCAGGACTGATGTAGGACGTCTGCCCTATTCCCCCAGGGTTTCCGTCGGGCGAACATCGTCGTCGTGACCGTGGACATCGGCGCACCGGATGACACCAGCCCCTCGTCGGCGAACACGGCGGGCCTGGTTGATACCTACGGGCGTACCGCTTGCTCGTTGGCGTTCGGCCGTGTCTGCTCGGGTGGGCTTCCACCACGCCGGCGGGGGAAGAATGCGGTGAACCCGGCGCGCCTCCCGCGGTGCTCTCGATCAGCATCCAAGCGCGACTACCGAGCCCGGGTGTTCACCCGGGGCGCTGCGACCCAGGACCGGGTTACGTGGGGTCGAAGGCCGGTGCGCTGGTATCGGCGGCCACCTCCCGAAGGCGCCGCGACATATGGCCACGGCACTCAGAGTGGAAATGGGGTGACGGGGATGTACTTCGGCCGAGTAGAACTCTGCCAGCGCTGCGTCCGCGCACTGCTTCCGCGGCGGCCAGCTCGGTCGCTGGTTCAGCGCCGGCGGCGCGACCAGCCTGCTGCTCCAACTCATATACCCACTCGCGGTCGCACTCCCCGGGCTCGGGCCCATGTGTAGCCGAGAACGTCGGCTCCGAGGCGGTCGAGGCCAACACGCGACCCGGGCCCTGGCCGGCCGAGACGTCCCCTCAGCTCGTGAAGTCGCAAATGAACACATGACTCACTCGGGAGCCTGCCATCTCACATATCCATCCCCTTGAAAGGAACCACCACCATGGCACCCAGGCCCAGAACCCTCACGGTCGCGATTCTTTCGCTTCTCTTGTCGGGCTTCGCGATCACCTCCAGCGCCACGGCTGCACCTGCAGCAGACAACGAGTGCGCCGGGATGACTGCGCGGTCCCACGTCGTTGCCGGCAACACCGCGCCGGTCGCGAACCCCGACTCCGCCCCAGTCCTGGCCGGCGACTTCACCGTGGTCGACGTACTCGGCAACGACACCGACGCCGAAGGCGACCTGCTCTCCGTGATCACACTCACCGAACCCGCCAACGGCTTCGCCTGCATCAACGGGGACGGCACCATCGAGTACGTCTCGAACACCGGGACACCCACCGGCACCGACCAGTTCACCTACGGCATCACCGACGGCGACTACTTCCGCACCGCCACCGTCACCATGTCGATCGAGGGCCTGGACAACGTCGTGCCCACGCTCACCCGCAAGCTCAAGCTCGACCGGCACGGGCACGTGATCAGGCGCGCCAGGGTCAGCATCGTGAACACCAACGACCGGACCGTCGAGTTCCTCGCCGGCAGGTTCTCCAACAGCCGCCCCTCCTTCGACAAGGTCATCCCCGCCGGCGGGACCGCGACGCTTCGCACAAGGCTCCGGCACCTGGACTTCGTGGCCGTGGTCCCCAAGGACAACGGCGACTCCGTCCTGATCGACATCGGAACCCTCAACACCAGGACCGGCAAGGTCGTGCTGGAGAGCACGGACGAATTCCGTAGTCCGAACGCCCGTCACGCCACGGCACCCACGCCCTGGCGCATGGGCTGACCACCCGGATACACCCACGCTCCGTCGCCTGGTTCCATCACCGCCTTGCACGCGGTGGTGGAACCAGGCCGAGTCGCTTGCGGCGGCAGAGCCCTCGCAGGCCTTGCAACGAGGCGGCTTTCGAGCGCACACGTCGTAGCTGGATCTCGGTCGCCTCGGGCTGAGGTCGAATTGCTGACCTATAGCTGGATACCGCGGGTCAGGGCTCCGTCGACGACCAAGTTGGTGCCGCTGACCCGTCGGGCCTTGGGGCTGGCCAGGAAGACCACCGGACCGGCGATCTCCTCAGGAGTGCCCATGTGTCCGGTCGGGTTGAGTCCGACCGCGCTCTCGAACAGATCGGGGTTTGCACTTTCGATGTTGGCCCAGACCCCTCCCTCGAAGTAGGTGTTGCCGGGGGAGACGGTGTTCGCGCGGATCCCCTTCTCGGCCAACTGGAGTGCGAGCCCGTTGATGTAGCCGATGATGGCGGTCTTGGCCGTGCCGTAGGGACCGGAGGCGAAGTCCGACTCGCGTCCGGAGACACTGGAGATGGCGATGATTGAGGCAGCCTGGCTGCGCTCGAGGTGTGGCATCGCCGCGCGCACCAGGCGGACCGTGTGCATGAGGTCGACGTTGAGGCTGGCCTGCCAGTTCTCCTCGGTGTCGGGGATGGCGAGCGCGCTGACGTTGGCGACCACCACGTCGAGTCCGCCGAACCCACCGGCGGACTCGTCTACCCAGGAGGTGAGGGCGTCGGCATCGCCCACGTCGACGGCACTGCCCGTGACGCGGCCGCGGCCTTGCAGGGTCTGCTGGGTTGCTGCGACCTCCTCGGCGTTTCGTGCGCAGAATCCGACAGTGGCACCTTCGTCGAGGAAGGCCTCGACAATGGCTCGGCCGATGCCACGACTGCCGCCGGTGACGAGTACGCGTGTGCCGTTGAGCTGCAGATCCATGGGGCTGGCCTCCGGGTTCGGGCTGAGAAAACGGTGAGGTCGTCAGGCGGTGCCGTGCGACCGGGCGCGGCCGACCAGGTCGGCGTGGATGCCGTCGAACGCGTCGACGGGAGGGAGGAGAGCCTTGGGCGCTTTGACGACGACGCTGTAGTTCGCGTCGACGACGTTCGCGACGGGCACCTCCGCGATCTGAGAGCAGAGCTGGTACGCATCCATCCGGTGGAGGCCGTAGAGGCCCGCGACCCAGTGCACGAGCTCGGCGTTCGCGATCCGCCAGGAGTCCTCCATCGGCCGGCTCGAGCCCACGGTCATCCAGTGAGTGGCATCCTCGATCCGGGGCCAGCCGGGGGCATTGCCCTTGATCAGCTCCACGATGAGGGTGGTGGTCATCGCGCCCTCGACCGCCGTACCGCAGGCCTCGCCCTCGCCTTGGCGGTAGTGACCATCGCCGACGGAGAACATCGCGCCCTCGACGTTGACTCCGAGGAAGACCGTCGATCCGGCGCGCATCTCGGGGGTGTCCATGTTGCCCCCGAAGCGGTCGGGCACCAGCGAGGAGCGCACCTCACCTCCGGCCGGGGCGACGCCGACGGTGCCGAGCATCGGCTCGACCGGCAGCTCGATGCGATGGTCGCTGTGCCGTGCTGCGAAGGCCACTGTGTTGCGGTCGCGGTCGAGCTCGTAGATCCAGGTGGTGTCAGGAAGCGGGTCCTGAAGCGTGACGACGCGGTCGGTGCTGGTCATGCCCCCGAAGAAAGGGATCGCGGCCGATGCTCCCCATTCGCGAGCCGGCTCCAACGAGACGAGGTGCAGCACCAGAGTGTCGCCGGGCTCGGCGCCCTCGACGTAGAACGGTCCGGTCTGCGGGTTGACGAACCTCAGGTCGACCTCGGCGCTCGACAGGTCGTCGACGCTGCGCAGAGCCCCGCCGAACGCGTCGTCGGACCAGAGCCGAAGCGCCGTGCCCGGCTTGATGCGCATCGCTGGCGAAGCGCCTCCGAACGTGTAGACGTACTGCTCGCGAGTCGGCGTGTACTCGATGACGTCCATCGATGGAAACTACCTCAGACTCCACGCAGACGTACATGGTCGCGCCGGAGGTCCTCGACACGCGTAACGACCAGGAGAGCCAGGGTGTTGGTGACCCTCGCGTGGAGGATATCGGCGGCCCTTTGCACGCCGCGTTCACACCCCGCCGTGAGGCCGTAGAGGTATGCGCCGACGATCAATCCCGCGCGTGAACCTAGGCCGACTGTGGAGCCGCCCGGCATCGGCTGGGTCTGCTGCACGATCGGATGACATGGCCGAGGGGGGAGACTGGCACCGCCGAGATCCGAGTGCGCCCAGGATGGGCATGATGTAAAGGTCGGCAACATCATGAGGGGCAGCCATGACGCAGATGGTCAGGGTCCACAACTTCAACGTGTCCAGAGACGGGTACGCCGCTGGGCAGGGCCAGAGCCTCGAGCGTCCGTTCGGCCACGCTGACCCAGCGGCTCTCTTCAGCTGGGCGGGGGCGACGGCGAGCTGGCCCAACAGGACCGAGCCCGGCGGCAGCCGCGGACTGGACGACTACCTGGTCCGCGACTTCCACCGCAACATCGGCGCCGAGATCATGGGACGAAACAAGTTCGGCCCTCAACGTGGTCCGTGGACCGACGACGGGTGGCAGGGATGGTGGGGGCAGGAACCGCCGTTCCACACCCCGGTCTTTGTGATGACCAACCACGAGCGGCCGTCCTTCACACTGTCCGACACGACCTTCCACTTCGTGAGCGGCGACCCGGCGACGGTGCTGAGCCTCGCCCTCGAGGCAGCGAACGGCAAGGACATCCGCCTCGGCGGCGGCGCCGACACGGTGAGACAGTTCCTGGGCGCCGGGCTCATCGACACGCTCCACATCGCGGTCGCACCTGTGGACCTCGGCGCCGGATCCCGTTTGTGGGGATCTCCCGAGGAGCTCCTCGACCGGTATAGCTGTGACGTCGTGCCCAGCCCCTCCGGCGTGGTCCATCACCTGTTCTGGCGCGTTTGAACGACGTTCGGGGGCGCGATCTCCAGGTTTGGGGATCCAGAGTCGTCACCCGTCGGCAGGAAGCGTCCTCTCGGCGGCATGCGAGACGGCCGCCATACGACGGACCGTCATGGCGATGTCGCGGCCAGCCATTCAGGGTCGCGGCCGATGAACCCAATCAGGCGCGATTGCGGATCGGCGTCGTCGGGCACCGAAACCCTTGGCCCGAACTGGCCGGACTCCCGCATGACGTCCTCGATCGGCTCCATGCCGGAGAGCAGTAGGTCGCACAGCTCCGGGTCGAGCGTGTCGTCTTGGGAAGTGGCCCTGGCCAGGTCCCAGGTGTGCATGAACACGTCGGAGGTGTAGAAGCGGTCGATCGCTTGCGCGAGGGGCATGGAGCCGATGTGCGGGTTCGCGAACTCCACACCGGCCGTCGCGGGGTCGTCGAGGAGACCCTGGACCGCGCGCTGGTGGGCGTCCCAGGCGGGTCCCGGCTGCTCCGCCGGCGAGGGCACTTCCGGCAGTCGGATGTCGGAGCCGGCGGCCACGAAGCCCGGCAGCCATTCGACCAGGTGGATGACGACGTCCCGCGCAGCCCAGCCCGACACCGGCGCCGGCGCTGACCAGTCCCCGGTGCCGTGCACGCGCCGGGCGAAGTCGTCGGCGATCAACCGGTGTCGTCGGGCCGGATCGGAGGTGACGAGCTCAGAGGGAGCCATCGGCCAGCATCCTGTCGATCTCGGCGTACCCGTCGTTGACGCCGATCTCCATGCCGCTGCGCAGCCAGGCGTCGCGACCCTCGAACGAGTCGCACAGGGAGAGCGCATGCAGGCGGGTGTGACCATCTCCGAGGTCCTCGAAGGTCATCGTCTCGAGCGCGACGTCGTCGGGCATGCCCTCCCAGGTGAACGTCTGAACGATGCGGTCGGGACGGACAGTGTGGAAGCAGCCGTGGAACGCTTGCTGGTCGTCGTCGCGGCTGTCGAGGAAGCGGAATGCGCCTCCGTCGGTTGCGTCCCAGCGGTCGATGACCGCCGTGCGGTCGGCCGGCCCGATCCACCGGGCGTAGAGGTCGGGGTCGGTGTGGGCACGGAACAGCTGATCGGGCGTGCCGGCGAAGTCGCGCCAGATGTGGATGGCCGGGATCGCCGGGTCGGCCTCGATCGCGGCCTGGTCGTAGCGGGTGTCGGTCGATGTGGTGCTCATGATGTGGTTCCCTTCATCGGACTCTCGGTGTGCTCCTCGTCCAGCTCGGCGAGTACGGCGTCCAGGCGCTGGTAGCGCTCCTCCGCGCGTCGGCGGTAGCGCTCGATCCACTTGGTCATCAGGTCGAACACCTCGGCTTCCACGTGAACCGGACGACGCTGAGCCTCGCGGCTCCGCGTGACCAGGCCGGCCTCCTCCAGCACCTTGAGGTGCTTGGAGACGGCCTGCACGCTCACGGCGTACGGCGCGGCGAGCTCGCCGACGGTGGCGTCACCGTCGGTCAGCCGGGCCACCATGTCGCGGCGGGTCGGGTCGGCCAGAGCCGCGAAGACCCGTGAGAGCTGGTCGGCCATCTCGCTCCTTCGTCAACCATTCGGTTGATTATCAACCTAGTCAGGGATCGACCACGTTGTCAACCCATTGGTTGAGGAGTCCGGCGAAATCTGGGACTCGTCAGCTCAGCGCCTGAAGGACACGACCGGCAGCGTAGGACTTGAGTCGGCGTGCCGTGGTGCCTCAGGTCCCTACTCGCGTCCGACGTTCAACCCGACGGCGAGCACCTGATCGACTTCGATTGCGGCCGCCTTGCGAACCGCATCCTTCAGCGGGACCAGATACCGGCCGTCCTTGGGGAACAGTGCCGTCCCAAACTCAATGCCGCGGATGTCCACCACAACCGGCACCTGGCCCCAGTACTCAAGCCCCTTGGCGGCGAACTTGATGTCCTCGCTCGGTTCCTCCGGTACGCGCACGAAGTAGAACGGCGCTGGGCCTCGCCACTCGATCACCGGACCCTCGAACTCGAAGTCCATGACTCTCACGCAGTGAGTATCGCGCCGCTGGGGTCACGGACGCCCCCGGAACCGCTCACGGGCTGGTTTCCAGCGCGGCCATCGAACGGCGGAGGCCGGAATCGGCTTGTCACCTGAAGGTAGAACCGTCGGTGCCGTTTCTCGTGGGGCACCGCGGTCAAGGTTGACCGGCACTGGTCTACATCGGGGTGAATCTCGTCGGAACCCTGCCGGGGCGGTTCTGTCGCACTCGGGTAGTAGGACGTTCGGGCAATGCCGGGGTGTACCCCGGCAGAAATATCGTAGGTCTTGGCTCGGGCCAACCGCCGGTCGACCCGAAAGGGACTGCCGGCAGTAGCTGCCCAGCTCCGGCCCCCCGATGTCCACCCCCCCAATGGCATCGGGGGCGTTGGGCTTGAAACCGAAAACAGAACCGCCCCGGCGCGCGAGGCCGGGGCGGCCCTGTCTTGTTGTCGTGCGGTGAAATCAGGGCACGGCCGGATTCGTGCCACCTCGCGGTCCATCTCGGCCTGGGGCGGCTGCCGGGTGCTGGTGGAGCATGCGGTCTTCGTCGAGCGCTGACGTCTGCACGATGATCACGTCGCAGAGGGCGTTCTTCACGACGTCGCCTGGGCACGGATCCAAGGAGCTGGCCCTCGTTCGCCCCGAGCCCGCGGTTGCCGACGACGATGAGACTGGCGGGGTTGGCGCCGACCGTGTCGAGGAGCGCCTGGGCTGGGTCTCCTCTGACGAGTCGTTGCTCGATGTAGCGGGCGCGCTCCCGGGTCAGTCCGGTCACCGACTTGTCCAGTGCTCGAAGCGCTGCATCCTTGCCGTACAGGTCGCGGTGCATCCCTTCGGCGGGGGTCACCGCCATGCCGGGGTCGGCATCTTCGTACGCGGTGACGACGATCAGCCTGGCCTGGGCGGCCTGCGCCACCTCCGCGGCCCGGTCCACGGCGTACAGGCTGGTCGGGGTGCCGTCCGAACCGACGACGACCCGGTCGTAGACGGTGATGCTGCGCTTGCTGCCCGAGCGGCACGATCGGCGACTCGTCGGCCTCGTCGGGCGGGTTCACCCACAGCATCGCCACGGCGCCGACGACCCAGCAGGACGCCGGCGAGCCGTCATCGCGTTGGAGCCCTTGCTGTCGAGGAGGTGCTTGAAGATCCAGCCGAACGTGACCGTCTCGATCAGCATCGGCACGACGATCATCATGTTGAGGATGCCCATGTAGACGCCGGTGCGCTTGGCCGGGACCATGCTGGCGACCATCAGGTAGGGGACGCCGACCGCGCTGGCCCAGAAGATGCCGACGCCGATCATCGGGATCAGCGCGACGTACTGGTTGTCGATGCGCGCCAGCCAGACGAGCGAGAGCGCGGCCAGGCCGAGCGCGGCCGCGTGCACCCGTTTGGCGCCGATCCTCTGGGCGAAACCGACCAGGAACAGCGCCGAGACCATCGTGACGAAGTTGTAGGCGCCGTTCATCAGACCGCTCCAGGCGATCGCGTCGTCCCAGGCCGGCCCGCCCTGCTCTGGATTGCCGCCGAACACCGTCTCGCCGAGACTGACGGCCAGGAACTGCCAGTAGATGAACATGGCGTACCACTGGAACATGAAGACCAGGCCGATCTTGTGCATCGCGACCGGCATCGCCCGGACGGCGTCCTTGATGTCGCCGATGGCGTGTCCGAGACCGCGTGGTGCGTTGCGGATCTCCTCGAGGTCCTCGTCCGAGGGGGTGAGCTCGCGGGTGCGCGCCATCGCGGTGAGCACGGTCACCAGGATGCACACCGTGCCGATCATGAACACCGTGTACATCCAGTAGGGCACGCCGTTGCCGGCTGTCTTGTCGAGCGCCGAGACCTTCTGCAGGGCGAAGAGCGACAGGTTCGCCAGCACGGCACCGGCCCCGGTGAACATGCTCTGGGTCAGGAACCCGCGCGCAAGCTGCGACTTGGGCAGCCGGTCGGAGATGAACGCCCGGTAGGGCTCCATCGAGGTGTTGTTGCCGGCGTCGAGCAGCCAGAAGCAGAGCACGCCCAGCCACAGCGCACCCGACGAACGGGAACACGAACAGGATGACCGCGCACAGGACAGCACCCGCGGTGATGAACGGTCGACGGCGGCCCCAGCGCGGGTGCCAGGTCCGGTCGCTGATCGCGCCGATCAGTGGCTGGATGAGCAGACCGGTGATCGGCCCGGCGAGGTTGAGGATGGGGAGCTGGTCCGGGGATGCGCCGATCAGCAGGAACAGCGGGTTCACCGCCGACTGGGTAAGGCCGAAGCTGAACTGGACACCGAAGAAGCCCAGGTTCATCATCAGCAGCGCCTTGGTGGTCATGAGCGGCCGGCGCTCGTCCTCCCCGGAAACCGGCGAGAACGTCTCTGATGTCGTGACAGCCATGGCGACCCCTTCGGGCGACGCGATCCGAGTGACCAGTGTTTCGAAACTAGACCTGCCCAATCGCCGCCCGCACCATCCATTCGGGCGTGCCCGGACGCGGGCTGGGTGTAATAGCGTCAAGAGAGCAGGAGGAGCGCGGTCACGGCGGCGTAGTCGGAGGCCCTCCACGCACCGTTAGGCTCTCGGCAGCCGCTCCAGTCCTCACCTCCCGCGACCGTCGCTGCAGCGACCACCGGAGAGGAGTCGAGGGTGAGCACATGGAAGACCGTCGTGGTCGGCGTCGACGGATCAACCCCCAGTCACAAGGCTCTGGCGTGGGCTGCCGCGGAAGCCGCCGACCATCGGGCGGACCTGGTCGTTGTGAACGTCTGGGAGCACACACTGCCCCCGCCCACCGGCAGCGTCAGCGTGTCGGAGAGATACGTGCCCGACCCAAGCCAGCGCACCCCTGAGGACTTCCTCCAGGAGATCAAGGAGGTGCTCGGTGAGGACCCGCCAGTGCTCGTCCAGCCGCGTGTCAAGCAAGGCGCCGCAGCGAAGGTACTCATCGAGGAGTCGGCGGACGCCGACCTACTCGTGGTCGGCACGCGTGGCCACGGCGGCTTCAAGGGGCTGGTGCTCGGCTCGGTCAGCCAACATGTCGCCGCCTACGCCCATTGCCCAGTGACTGTGGTCCGCTGACCCGCCACCGGCAAAGGACTGTGGCTATCTGCCCGGGATAGGTGTGCGTGGCTGGGGCGAGCTCTCCCCGGTCACCCGGTGATCGACCGGCTCGTCCCCTCTGACCGGCCCACGATCTCCGTCCGCCAAGTTGCGTCGGGCAGCGACTCCGGATCCGGCACATCACCGAACCCGCGGTCGATGGCCCACAGGATCGCTTGGCTGCGGCTCGCGACGCCCATCCTCCGGTAGGCCGACCGGATGTAGGACTTCACGGTGTTGATGCTGAGGTACGCGGTCTCGGCGATCTCCTGGTTACTGAGGCCCCGGGTGATCAGGCGCAGGATGTCCGCCTCCCGCACCGACAGGTGGTGGAGCTCGGCCAGAGTCGCGACGTCGGGGTCGGCCACCTCCTCCTGGTCGCAGACCTCCACGACCTGCTCGCCTTCGGCCACGCGGCGCAGCGCGCAGGCGAGTCTCGCCGCGTCGAGGCGCTTGTCGAGGTGACCGCTGGCACCACGTCGGATACTCGCCTCCACCGCCCGCGGCGTCGCGTCCCAGCTGTGCACGACCACGTGTCGTGCCCCGTACGCGCGCGTCAGCTCGGACACATTCGGCGGCTCCGTCCCGTCGGAGTCCGGGTCGACGAGCAGGACGTCGACGGGCCCGACTTCGCCGTCGTCGGCCCCGGGCACATGGACCTCGAACGAGCCAAGGGTTCTCTCGAGCATCCGGGCGACGCCGCCGCGCACCAGTTCGCAGCCGGAGAGCACGGTGATCGTGATGGATCGGGCCGGGCTGCCTGACCCGGCCTTGGGTCGGACGATGCTCGTCGGGACGGGTCGGGTCGAAGCGATTTCAGTTGTTGTCATCTTGCTGAATCCCTGTGTGCGAACTCAGGCGCAGCGGTGGCAGACCGGACCACGAACTGCACGCCGACGGCCGATTCTGGACCGTTCGAAGACCATCGGATGATACCGCTCGGGAGCAGGGCTAAACACGTGTCAGCAGCGCGCGTTGCACTCGTCCACGAGTCGGCGGGCGAGGTCACGGATCTTCACGTTGCCGTGGGACGACGCTCGCACGAGGAAGGCGAAAGCCCGGTCCTCGTTCAGCCCGTAGCGCTCCATCACGATGCCGATCGCCTGGCCGATGATCTTGCGCGACTCCAGGGCGGTGTTCAGCTCCGAGACCTCGCGGGTCCGCTCGAGCGCGCTGGCGGCGTGGGCGGCGAACAGGTCGGCGATGGGCTCCGCCTCCTCGTGCAGGGTGTCGTGCGACGTCGAGTAGAGGTTCAGACCGCCGAGGGTGCCCTTGTCGTCGAGGAAGAGCCTGACGGCGAGCTGGGAGCGCAGGCCGAGAGCCACTGCCCTCGGCATGTACGCCGGCCAGCGCTGGTCGTGCCGCGCGTGCGGCACTGTGACCACGGGATGCTCACGCATCGCCGACAGGCACGGACCTTCGCCGAGCTCGTACTGGAGGTCATCGAGCTGCTCCACGAGGGGATCGGTGGCCGCCCTGGTCGCGATCTCCCCGGATCGGGTCACGATCGAGATGCCCACGTGGTCGAAGCCCGGCACCGACGTGCCGGCGACCTGGGCGATCCTGGCCAACGTGTGGTCGAGGTCGTGATCGCGGGTGAGGGCGCGCACCGCCTCCGCGATCGAGGCGACGTACGACGCGTTGGTCGTCATCGGGTGTTCCTTCCGCTCGACAGCAGCGGAGGGGCCGTGCGCGACGGACTGGGCGGCTGTACCCCTCCAACCTACTCGCCGTCGGGCCACATGCCGGAGAGGCGGACCAACCCCGGTGGTACGTTTCGATGAGGCAGGAGGCGCCCGTGACTGACGAAGGCTCCCTCCTGGCACGGCTCACGCGGCGGCTGGCCGACACGGCTCCGGCGGCACCGTTGCCTCGTCGGCTCGTCACCGCCCTCTCCGAGGTTCTGGCCATGGACGGAGGCGCGATCACGATCGGCTACGCCCCCACCGAGCGCGCGACCGTGTGCGCGACGACTCCCGTGGCGGAGCGCATCGAGGAGCTCCAGGATGTGCTCCGCGAAGGCCCCAGCCTCGAGGCCTTTCGGAGCGCGACGCAGGTGATGCCCGGCCCGGAGGAGCAACGGGCACAGTGGCCGATGCTGGTGCATGCGCTCACCGAGGAGCACCCCTGGATCCGACTCTTCGCCGTGCCGATGATGCCCAACGGAAGCGTGCTCGGGGTGGTGTCGCTCTACCGGCTGGACCGCGAGGGTGAGCCGATCGACCGGCGAGACGCCCAGTTCCTCGCCGACGCCATCGGCATCGCCGTGCTCGGCGGCTTCGACCGCTCCGAGCCAGGCGACCTCGTCTGGACCTCCCGCGACCGGGTGAACCAGGCGACGGGCATGGTGGTGGCACAGCTCCGGATCGCACCAGAGGACGCCCTCGCCCTGCTCCGCGCCCATGCCTTCGCACACGGCGTGACCCTGGTTGACGTCGCGGGTCTGGTGGTCTGCCGCGAGCTGGACTTCCGGCTCGGCGACGACAGCGGGGGAGGGGCATGACGACTCCGATGACCTCGCTCCGGGCGTTCGCCGACGCGATGTCCGGCATCGTCGCGCACCACGACACCGGTGACGTGCTCCGCGAGCTGCTGGAGAACTGTGCCCAGCTCTATCCTGCGCGGGCGGTTGCAGTCCTGGTGCGCGACGGCAGTCCGGGACTGGAGCTGTTGAGCGCCACCTCGCACCGCGCGGAGGAGATGGAGCTCCTTCAGCTGCAGCACGACCGGGGGCCATGCGTCGAGGCGATCTCCTCCGGTGCCCCTGTGTTCGCGTCGGGTGAGGCCGAGCTGGTGCAGCGCTGGGGCCCGATCGGGCAGGCGATCGCGGACAACGGGTTCACCGCCGTCCATGCGTACCCCATGCACTGGCGCGACCACGTCATCGGCGGCCTCAACATGTTCCTGGTCGACGGAGCCGTCATCGTGCCGGAGAGCACGACCATCGGGCGGATGGTGGCCGATCTCGCCACGCTGGTGGTGGTGCACGCCTCGGATGTGCCGACCGACCAGATCGCTGCCCGCGTGCACGAGGCGGTGACCGCTCGATCCGTGGTGGAGCAGGCCAAAGGCGTCCTCGCCTACCAGCACGACGTGGGCATGGCCGCCGCCTTCGACCTGCTGGTGCGACGGGCCGCGGCCGAGGGTGTCCCCGTGAGCGAGCACGCGCGAACCGTTGTCGACGAGACCCACCGAGGGCACCACAAGGCCTGACCGTCGAGCTCGCTCAGGTCAGGTCAGGTGCACCTGGATGACGGTGCGCGCCACCTCGACGTCCGTGCTCGCCGACCTGACGGCAGCGTCGCGCAGCCGCTCGAGTGCGGTCTCGGTGTCGACGCCCTGGCTCGCCGCGATGAATCCCACTGCCATGTCGATGTCGGCTTGCGCGGCCAGTACTCCCGGCGCAGCCGCGGCGCGCAGTCGCGTGCTGAAGGCCAGGTCGGAATCATTCACCGCGTCGGCCGCATGGGCGCCCACGATCCTGGCCAGCTCGTCGTGGTGGCCGCGGAACGCGTCCCGGGTCGAGGCATAGAGGTTGACGCCGCCGACCACGCGGCCCTCGTCGACGAGCGGCATCGACAGGCTGCTCTGGACGCCGTGTGTCGCGCTGGCGCGGGCGAACAGGGACCAGCGCTCCTCGTCGAGAAGGTCGGCCTCGTTGATCTCAACCACCCGGTCGGACGTCGTGGCCTCGACGCACGGACCGCCGTCGAGGTACTGCATGGCGTCCAGCTGGGAGGTGTCCGGGTCGGAGGCGACGAGTGTCAGCGTGACGTTGTCGTCCACGAGGGTGAGGCTGAGGCCCACGCACGTGGGGACCTCGGCGACCACGCGCTCGCCGAGCCGTCGCAGTATTCGCTCGACGTTCGTGTCACCCAGGCGCTCCAGCTTCTCGATCGCCTCACGCGTGGGCGGTATTGGTTCCACTGTGGCGCTCCTGTGTCTCGGGGGTCGGCCCTGTCCTGGAACATCGGGGACCCTTCGATCGCATCGCGATCGCGTCCCGGCCGATACCTCCCCACGGGGGGATGTCGGTTCATAGTCGGCGCGAGCGGTCCGGACGAGCAGGGATACGGTGTCGCACATGATCGTCACTGTCGTCGGCTCGGGCAACGGTGGTCTCGCGACCGCCTTCGACTTCGCCCTCCACGGGCACACCGTGCGACTCTTCGACACTCCTGAGTTTCCCGACCAGGTGGCAGAGGTCGCGGCCGTCGGCGGCATCCACGCCACTGGTGAGATCGAGGGCTTTGCGGAGATCGCCTACTCCGGTCACGACATTGAGACCGCTCTCGACGCTGCCGAGCTGATCGTGCTGGTCGGTCCGGCATACAGCACGGACCACCAGGCCCACGTCGTCGCGCCGCACCTTGTGTCGGGGCAGGCCGTGCTGGTCTGCCCGGCCTCGTGCGCGGGGGCGATCACCTTCAAGCGCACCGCCGGCCTTGCGCTGGATGACGAAACGATCACGGTGGGTGAGACCAGCACGCTTCCATACGCGGTTCGCATCGCCGCGCCGGGACGTATCAACGTCTTCCACAAGCTGGGCGGGGGTGTGTACGTCGCCGGCCTTCCTCGTTCGGGCACCGACCGGTTGCTGTCGATGATCCAGGACGTTTATCCCGGGACCGAGGCCGCCGACAGCGTCTTCCAGACGACTCTGCAGAACGGCAATCCGGTGATCCACCCGGCCGTGACGTTGCTCAACGCCGCGCTTATCGAGCGGACAGGCGGCGCGTTCCTGTTCTACGAGGAGGGGGTCACCGAGGCTGCGGGCAGGGTGATCGAGGCGGCCGACCGCGAGCGGCTGGCGATCGCCGGTGCGCTCGGGGTGCGAGTGCTGTCTGAACCCGACCTGGGAGTGCTGCAGGGATACATGCGGGAGGCCAACTACTCCACCGGCTATTCCACCGCCCCGGGCTTCCTGGGCATCAGCGCGCAGACCCAGCTCGACAACCGGTACCTGACCGAGGACGTTGGCTACTCCCTGGTGTTCTTGACCGACCTGGCCAGCCGCGTCGGCGTCAAGACACCGACGATGGAGGCGCTCATAACCATGGCGTCGATCGTGCTGGCTCGGGACTTCCGCGTCGAGGGGAAGCGGACCCTCGCGACGCTCGGCCTCGACAACATGAGCGTCAGCGATCTCGCCGCTCTCTGACCGCCGAGCGGTGGGAAGAGGCATCACGCTGAGCTGGGGAGGTGGTGGGCGCGGAGGCCCGCAAGACCCGGCCTGAGGTCAGAAGGCGACGAAGTCATGGCCAGACACCTGGTCCATTTGAACGCTTGCGAAGCAGCGCTCACGTGAGGTCCGCCACCAGGTCTGCTGTCAGTTCGGGTTCCTCCTCGACGAGCAGGTGGCCCGCGCTGGGTACGACGAGCGGCTCCAGGTCCAGCTTGTCCCGGCAAGCCTTGCTGGAGCCGGGCGATCGGGAAGAACACATCGTGGTCGCCGACGGCGACCCGCACGTTGCGTCCCTTCCAGGGGAGGAGAGCGGTATCGGGGAGCGGGCCGGGCGCTCCGGTGGTCCGGCATGCTCGAGCGACGATCGTCATCCATCCGACCAGGTCGGCGGATGGGGCGCGTCCGGGGCCGGACATGTAGGCCAGCAGTCGCCTCGAATCGACGTTGTTGCGCCTCACCAGCCACGGCAAGGTGGACCTCAGCATGGTGAGGGTCGGACGCACCGCGATCAATCCTCCAGGGCTGAACAGGGCAAGACCCTGAACGGTGTCCGGGTTGGCCGAGAGTGCGACGGCGGCGCCCCGGGAGTGGCCGGCGAGCAGGATCTGGGCAGGGCTGTTCCGACGTGTGACCCAGTCGATCAGATCTGTCACCCACCCGGCGTAGCCGGAGTGCTCGTCGTCGGGGCGGTTGGCTGCACTCAGCCCCGGCTGACCGGGCAGGTCCGCGGCGTACACACGGAACTTGCCGGCGAGCGCACCGAGCACCGCGGTGCTGCTCGAGGCGTTGAAGTTCGTACCGGGCAGGTACACGCAGACGTGATTGCCCGCGCCGAGGGAGACGACGTGCGTCATGCCGAGAGAGGTGTCCACCGAGTGCGTTCGATGCGGGACCGCCCACCTCGCCAAGACGGCGCGACACCAGCCCTGCACGTGCTCCGCGCCGGCTGGTGAGCGGTACGCGCTGGTCATGAACACAGTCTGCGTCCGTCCGCGCACTACCCGGCCCCGGAGCCCGTCCCGGCGTCGCCCGGCACGACCAGGCCCGACTCGTAGGCGGCTACCACCAGCTGCGCCCGGTCGCGGGCCCCGAGCTTGGTGAGCTCCAGCTCGCTCGAAGACCTGTTCCTCGGGCTCCTCCAGAAGGGACACCTCCCATGAACGCGCACGTCAGGTCGGAGACCCTGAAGCTCACGACGGTCCGGCTCCCGTGGGTCGTCGCCATCGTCTCCGTGCTGTTCTCCGCGGGCATGGGCTGGGTCGTGATGACCCTGCCCCCCGCGAGCGGCCGGTCGACCTCGCTCAGGTGGCCGCCACCCCGCACGCCATGCTGTGGTTCCTCGTCACGGTGGTCGCGGTGCTCGTCGGCGCAGGCGAGTTCCAGCACCGCACCGTGCACACCACTCTGCTCGCCTGCCCGCGCCGGCGAACCGTCCTGGTCACGAAGGCGGCCGTGGCCGCGGCATACGGCCTGGGCACGATGCTCGTGTCCGTCACGGCCACGGTGCTGTCCGGAACCGTCACCGCGCAAGCACGCGACATCGACCTCCCGCACGGCCCCCCGGAGTCCTGGGCAGGGGTGGCGGTGACGATCCTGGTCGGCGGGGTGTGGAGCCTGCTGGCCTGCGGACTCGGCCTGCTGACCCGCAGCACAGCCCTGGCCCTGACCACTCTGCTGATGTGGCACTTCGTGTTGGAGGGCGCCCTGCCCCTGCTGCTCCGGCGGCCCGAGCTGGCGCACTGGACTCCGGGCGGGGTCGCGCAGACGCTGGTCGGCCCACCCCCGGACGACGCCCGGATCCTGCTGAGCGCGCTGGTGCTGGTCGGCTACATCGCGGCGATCTGCTCGCTCGCCGCCGTCGACTTCATCCGGCGCGACCCGGCCTGACGAGACCTCCAACGGAAGCCAGGCCTGCACCCGCCGCGCACCCACGAGCGCGTCGACGACGTCGACGCGCTCGTTGCGCATGGCTGGGCGGCATCGATCGCAGATTCGGAGGCGTTCCCAACAGCTGAACAGCTCCGTCCGCGATGATCGTGGGATGGGACGACACGGGGCGGCGCTCGCGCTACTTGCGGCGCTGCTGGTGGGGCCGGTGGCCGGGTGTGGTTCCCCCGATGCCACGGAGCCGGGCAGTTCCGGTAGCACGGGTGACGCGTCGGCTTCTCAGAGCGACAGGGCATCGCAGAGCGGTGGGCCCCCTCGTACCGGGGAGGCGTCACCCTCGACCCCATCGCGGAAGGACGGCGGCCCGGCGGCAGGCTCGGCCGAGGCCGCCCTGGCGAGGGTTCCGGTGAAGGGACGCGCTCCGAAGACCGGGTATGACCGCGACGAGTACGGGACGTCGTGGACCGATGACAACAACGTCCCGTTCGGCCACAACGGCTGCGACACCCGCAACGACGTGCTGCGTCGCGATCTGTACCACCTCCTCGTCAAGGAGGGCACCTTCGGTTGTGTGGCGTTGTCGGGGGACCTGAAGGACCCCTACACCGCGACGAGCATCGACTTCGTCCGCGGCACCAGCACCTCGACCGAAGTACAGATCGACCATGTCGTGGCCCTGGGCGACTCGTGGCAGAGCGGAGCGCAGCAGTGGTCGCAGGAGAAGAGGCAGGACTTCGCGAACGACCCGCTGAACCTGCTGGCCGTCGACGGTCCGACGAACGCGTCGAAGAGCGACTCGAACGCGGCGTCCTGGCTGCCCCCGAACCGCAGCTTCTGGTGCACCTACGTTGCCCGCCAGACTGCGGTGAAGGCGACGTACGGGTTGTGGATGACGGCCTCGGAGAAGGCCGCCATCGACCGGGTTCTCCAGCGGTGTCCTGACCAGCGGCTCCCGACGGAGCCCGGACGGCTCCACCCACCCGGCCGCCCGAGCGTCGGGACTGCGTCGCCGCCGCCTCCCGCACCGGCCCGACCCGGGAACAAGCAGCCGACCGGGAAGGCCTGCGAACCGGGCTACCGTCCCTGCCTCCCGGTCGTCGAGGACCTCAACTGTGGTGACCTCGACAGCTCGCAGAGGCCGGTCCACGTCACCGGTGCCGACCCGTACCGGTTGGACGCGGACGGCGACGGGCTCGGTTGCACCTCCTAGGGTGGGGTTCACCCACCTCTTGTGTTCGTGACGCGCACTTCGCTCCAGGTCGGTGGGCCGACCGGTGACCAACGGAAGGGGACCCTGCATGGAGGTCCGTGAGCTCGGCCATCTCGTGCTGTACGTGCGTGACCTGGATCGGTCGGTGCACTTCTACCGCGACGTGCTCGGCTGGCGTTCGCTGCAGGACCCCGACCAGGTTCTCCCGTTCCCTGCCGTTGCCTTCAGCGCGCCGTCTGGGCGCACGCATCACGAGTTGCTGCTCATCGAGGTGGGCGAGGACGCGGCACCGATACCGGCAGGCCGTCGTCTCGGCCTGTACCACTTCGGGTTGAAGGTGGGGGACAGCGACGACGACCTACGCGAGGCGCTGGCGTCGCTCCATGCTCACGGGGTGCCCGTGCTCGGCGCGAGCGATCACACCGTGACCCATAGCCTCTACATCGCTGACCCCGACGGCAACGAGATCGAGCTGTACATCGACGTGCCGGGTGTGGACTGGCGCAACGACCCGAGCCTGCTCATGTCCCCGGTCAAGCCGCTGACCCTGTAACCGTCCGGGACAGCGTCCGCGGCCTTGACCCGGCTTGAAGTTCGATCAACAGCGACGGCATGGTCATCCGGTCGGTCACCTAGTGCCGGCACTGACGCAAGTGGACGGAGGAGCCAGGCCACGGCTCCGTTGCACAGGCGTCAATTCGGGCACACTGGCCGCATGCTGACTCTCGACGAGGCCACCGGCCTCTGCATCGCTGCCCGCGCCGCCGCCGCCGACCAGGGTCTGGCGATGTCCTTCGCCGTGATGGACGCCGGCGGCCATCTGCTGGCCTTCGTCCGGATGGATGGCGCACCGTGGGTGAGCGCCGACGTCGCCCAGGGCAAGGCCTGGACCGCGGCGGCGTACGGCGTCCCGAGCGACGCCCAGAAGGAGAAGATGGCGCCGATGCCGAACTTCGCGCAGGCCATCACCTCGATGACCCACGGGCGGTTCACACCGCAGACCGGTGCGGTGCCGGTCTACCGCGACGGCACGCTCCTCGGCGCGCTGGGGGCCAGCGGCGGCACCGGGGACCAGGACGCGGCCGTCTGCAGCGAGGCCGTCACCGGGAGCGGGTTCGCGATCGCCGGCTGACCGGCGCCCGACAGTCCGTGTCGCGGAGTGGGACTCGTCCCACCCCCCGGGGGCTTTTCCCCCCGCCTCATTCCTCCTAGGGTTCCAAGTGGACAAGAACACCAGGTCCACGAGTGGAATCTCGGAGGTTGGCATGGTCGACAGAGTCCAGATCGGCGGGCTCGGCGTGGCCGAGAGCCTGTACCGCTTCGTGACCGAGGAGGCACTTCCGGGCTCGGGGGTCGATCCGGACGCGTTCTGGGCGGGCCTGGACGCGATCGTCCACGACCTGGCGCCGCGCAACCGCGAGCTGATCGCCCGGCGTGAGGAGCTGCAGGCCCGCATCGACGACTTCCACCGGGCGCATCCCGGCCGGCCCGACGCGGAGGGGTACACCGCGTTCCTGACCGAGATCGGCTACCTCCTCGACGAGCCCGACGACGTGCAGGTCACCACCGACAACGTGGACGACGAGGTCGCCCGCATCGCTGGGCCGCAGCTGGTGGTGCCGCTGCTGAACGCCCGGTTCGCCACGAACGCCGCGAACGCCCGCTGGGGCTCGCTCTACGACGCGCTGTACGGCTCCGACGTGATCCCGCGCGAGGGCGACCTCGCGCCGGGCTCCAGCTACAACACCGTCCGCGGGGCCGAGGTCATCGCCCGCGGCCGCGCCTTCCTCGACGACCACTTCCCGCTCGCCGCCGGTTCGCACGCCGACGCCACGTCGTACACCGTCGACGTTGACGGCCTCGCCGTCGCCGTCAAGGGCGAGGCGGTCCGGCTCGCCGACGCGTCCCAGCTCGTCGGTCACCGCGGCGAGGCGAGCGCTCCCGAGGCGGTGGTGCTGGTCCACCACGGCCTGCACGTGGAGATCGCCATCGACCCGGAGGACTCCGTCGGCAGCACCGACGCCGCCGGGGTCAAGGACCTGGTGCTGGAGTCGGCGGTCTCCACGATCATGGACCTCGAGGACTCCGTCGCGGCCGTCGACGCCGAGGACAAGGTCGTGGGCTACCGCAACTGGCTGCAGCTGATGCAGGGCACGCTCGCGGAGGAGGTCACCAAGAACGGCAAGACCTTCACCCGGGCGCTGAACCCCGACCGCACCTGCACCGCGCCCGACGGTGGGACGGTCACGCTGCACGGCCGGGCGCTGCTGTTCATCCGCCAGGTCGGCCACCTGATGACCACCGACGCGGTGCTCGACCGCGACGGCAACGAGGTCCCCGAGGGCATCCTCGACGCGCTCATGTGCGGCCTGGGCAGCGTGCTCGACCTCCGTGGGCGAGTCCCGGCTGAGCAACTCACGCACCGGCTCGATGTACGTCGTCAAGCCGAAGATGCACGGCCCCGATGAGGTCGCGTTCACCGACGAGCTGTTCGGCCGGGTCGAGGAGGTGCTCGGCCTGCCGCCGCTGACGATCAAGGTCGGCATCATGGACGAGGAGCGGCGCACCACGCTGAACCTCAAGGCGTGCATCGCGGCGGCGCGCGAGCGGGTGGCCTTCATCAACACCGGCTTCCTGGACCGCACCGGCGACGAGATCCACACCTCGATGCTGGCCGGCCCGATGGTGCGCAAGGGCGACATGAAGTCCGAGACCTGGATCAAGGCCTACGAGGACTCCAACGTCGACATCGGCCTGGCGTGCGGGCTGCTCGGCCGGGCCCAGATCGGCAAGGGCATGTGGGCCGCGCCGGACAGCCTGGCCGACATGCTGGCCACCGAAGATCGGCCACCCTGAGGCCGGCGCCAGCTGCGCCTGGGTGCCCTCGCCGACGGCGGCCACCTCCACGCGCTCCACTACCACCAGGTCGACGTGCGCGGCCCGTCAGGAGGAGCTCGACGGGCGGCCGCCGGTCGACCCGGGCCGACCTGCTGACGATCCCGCTCGCGGAGCCGGACTCGTGGTCGGAGGAGGACCGGCAGGCCGAGATCGACAACAACGTGCAGGGCATCCTCGGCTACGTCGTCCGCTGGATCGACGCGGGCGTCGGCTGCTCCAAGGTGCCCGACATCACCGGCGACGCCGCTGATGGAGGACCGGGCCACCTGCCGCATCTCGTCCCAGCACGTCGCCAACTGGCTGCACCACGGCGTGGTCACGCGCGAGCAGGTCGACGAGACCCTCCGGCGGATGGCGAAGGTGGTCGACGAGCAGAACGCCGACGACCCGACGTACACACCGATGGCGCCGGACTTCGACGGTGACGCGTTCCTGGCCGCGCGGGCATTGGTGTTCGAGGGCCTCGAGCAGCCCAGCGGATACACCGAGCCGATCCTGCACAGGCGCCGAGCCAGCCACAAGCTACGCGAGCTGACGGGCTCCCGATGACCGTGGCGGCCGCGAGCGGAGCTGCTCTGGACAAGGTGGTCGCCCAGGTCCGGCAGCTGCTCCCCGACGATGCGGTCATCAGCGACCACGCGAGGCTGCGCACCTACGAGTGCGACGGGCTCGCGCACTACCGAGTGACGCCCGCGCTGGTGGTGATCCCCGAGGACACCGCCCAGCTGGCCGCGGTCGTGACGGCCTGCGCCGTGCACCAGATCCCTTATGTGGCACGGGGTTCGGGCACCGGGCTCTCGGGCGGGGCGCTGCCGCACAAGGACGGCGTGCTGATCGTGACGTCGCGGATGCGCGCGATCCGCGAGGTCCGGCGCGAGGACCAGCGCGCGGTGGTCGAGCCCGGTGTGATCAACCTCGACGTCACCCGCGCCGCCACCCCCGCGGGCTACTACTACGCCCCCGACCCGTCGAGCCAGCAGATCTGCTCCATCGGTGGCAACGTCGCGGAGAACTCCGGCGGCGCGCACTGCCTGAAGTACGGCTTCACCACCAACCACGTCCTCGGGGCCGAGTTCGTCACGCCGCAAGGCGAGATCGTCGAGCTGGGCAGCGGCGCCCCAGACGCCCCCGGCTACGACCTGCTCGGTGCGGTCGTCGGCTCGGAGGGAACGCTCGGCATCGTCACATCGGCCACCGTGCGGCTGGTGCGGCTGCCCGAGGAGGTCCGGACCGTCCTGGTGGGTTTCGAGAGCACCGACCAAGCGGGTGCGGCCACTTCGGCGATCATCTCGGCCGGCATCCTGCCGGCGGCCATCGAGATGATGGACGCGCTGGCGATCGAGGCCGCCGAGGAGGCCGTGCGGTGCGGCTACCCCAAGGGGGCAGGCGCGGTTCTCGTGATCGAGCTGGACGGCGCGGCGGTCGAGGTGGCGCAGGAGTACGACGAGGTCGAGCGGCTGTGCGCCGAGAACGGCGCGTTCGAGCAGCGGCTCGCCACCGACCCCGAAGACCGGGCGCTGATCTGGAAGGGCCGTAAGTCGGCGTTCGCGGCGGTCGGCCGGATCAGCCCGGACTACATCGTGCAGGACGGCGTCATCCCGCGCACCGCGCTGCCCGAGGTGCTGCGAGGCCATCGCCGACCTGTCGGGCTCCTCGGGCGTCCGGGTCGCCAACGTCTTCCACGCCGGCGACGGCAACCTGCACCCCCTCGTGCTCTTCGACGAGTCGAAGGAGGGCGAGAGCGAGGCCGCCGAGCGGGTCAGCGGCGCGATCCTCGACCTCTGTATCCAGCACGGCGGCTCCATCACCGGCGAGCACGGCGTCGGGGTGGACAAGACGAAGTACATGCCCCGCATGTACGACGAGGACGACCTCGACACCATGCAGATGGTGCGCTGCGCCTTCGATCCCGACAACATCTCCAACCCCGGCAAGGTGTTCCCGACCCCACGGCTGTGTGGAGAGGTCCCGGGCCGCCACAAGGGTGCCCACCCGCTGCAGGAAGCCGGCCTGGCGGAGGTGTTCTGAGGAGCCATGCGCGACCCGATGGACGACGCCGCCCGCGAGAGCGTCACCTCCGCCTGCGAGGACGTCCGCACCGGCGGTGAGGACGACTCTGTCGACCTGGTCGTGCCCGGCCTGGTCGCCCGCCCGACCTCGACACAGCAGGTCTCCGAGGTGCTCCGGGCAGCGGCGGCGCACGGCCTCACCGTGGTCCCGCGTGGCCGCGGCACCAAGATGACGTGGGGCATGCCGCCCAGCTCGGCCGACGTGCTCGTGGATCTCGGCGCGATGGACGAGGTACTCGACCACCAGGCCGGTGACCTGATCGTCGAGACGCAGGCGGGCGTCCGGCTCGCCGAACTGCAGGCCTTGGTCGGCAAGGAGGGGCAACGGCTCGTGCTCGACGAGACCGTGCCCGGCGCCAGTGTCGGCGGCACGCTGGCTACCAACGCCTCCGGTCCTCAGCGGGTGCTGGTGGGCACCGCCCGCGACCTGCTGATCGGGATCACGGTGGTCCGCGCGGACGGTGTGGTGGCCAAGGCCGGCGGCCGCGTGGTGAAGAACGTTGCCGGCTACGACCTGGGCAAGCTCATGATCGGGTCGTTCGGCACCCTTGCGGTCGTCACCGAGGCGTTGTTCCGGCTCCACGCTGACCCCCCTGTGCAGCGGTGGGTCCGGATCGAGGTCGACGACCCGGCCGCGGCGCACGACGTGGTGCAGTCCGTCGTCCACGCGCAGGTGGTGCCGGCCGCGGTGGAGGTCGACCAGCCCGTCGATGGGCGCGCCACCGTCACGGTGCTGCTCGGCGGAAAGGCCGAGGGTGTCGAGGGTCGGGTCCGCACGACGCGCGAGCTGCTCGGTGAGCACGCCGAGGTCGCCGATCACGCGCCGGACTGCTGGTCGTCGTACCCGTGGCAGGCCGGGGAGACCGGGCTGAAGCTGACCTGTGTGCTCTCGGGGCTGCGCGACGTGCTGCAGACCGCCCGCGAGGTTGGTGCCTCGGTGCGCGGATCGGGGGGGACCGGCGTGCTGTACGCGGCGGTCGCCGACGCAGAACGGGCGGCGGAGGCCGTGGAGCGGCTGCGCGCCACCTGTGCGCGGCACCAGGGGGCGGCGGTCGTCGTTGACGCACCACCCGAGATCAAGCAGGCCGTCGACGTGTGGGGGGCCGTCCCGGCCCTGGACCTGATGCGGCGCGTGAAGGACCAGTTCGACCCGGGCCACAGGCTCGCGCCGGGACGATTCGTCGGAGGCATCTGAATGACTGACCAGAAGCAGGAACACGGCGAGCTCGGCAAGATGGGCAGCATCGTCGACCTGGGCATCCCTGCGCCGGGCGGCGCGTTCGACGAGCACCACCCGCCCGACGCGGCGCTGATCGGCGACTGCGTGCACTGCGGGTTCTGCTTGCCGACCTGCCCGACCTACGTCTTGTGGGGCGAGGAGATGGACTCGCCCCGGGGCCGCATCCACCTGATGAAGCAGGGGCTCGAGGGCGAGCCGATGACCGACTCGATGGTGCAGCACTGGGACCGGTGCCTTGGCTGCATGGCCTGCGTCACCGCGTGCCCGTCTGGGGTGCAGTACGACCGGCTCATCGAGCAGACCCGGGCCCAGGTCGAGCGGCGCCACGAGCGGACCCGCCGCGACAAGGTAGTGCGGGCGCTGATCTTCGCGCTGTTCCCGTACCCCAGGCGGCTTCGCCTGGTCCGTGGGCCGCTGCGTGCCTTCCAACGGTCCGGCCTCGACCGGCGGATCCGGGCCAGCGGCCTGCTGGAGAAGCTCTCGCCGCAGGTGGCCGCCATGGAGAACCTCGCACCCCGGCTGGGCAAGCCGGACAAGCTTCCCGAGCGCATCGCGGCGACCGGCGAGCGCCGCGCGGTGGTCGGCCTGCTGACCGGCTGCGTGCAGGGGGCGTTCTTTCCCGGCGTCAATGCCGCCACCGCCCGCGTGCTGCAGGCCGAGGGCTGCGACGTGGTGGTGCCGCCGCAGCAGGGCTGCTGCGGTGCGCTGTCGGTGCACAACGGCCGCGAGGAGGAGGCGCTCGGGTTCGCCCGTCACCTCGTCGACACCTTCGAGGCGACCGGTGTCGAGCGCATCGTGGTCAACGCCGCTGGCTGCGGCTCGACGATGAAGGAGTACGCCGAGTTGCTGGCCGACGACCCGGCCTACGCCGATCGGGCGCGGGCGTTCGCCGAGAAGGTCGGCGACATCTCGGAAATCCTCGTCGAGCTCGGCCCCGTGGCGCCGCGGCACCCGCTCGAGCTGACCATCGCCTACCACGACGCGTGCCACCTGGCGCACGCCCAGGGCGTCCGGTCCCAGCCGCGCACGCTGCTCAATGCCATACCGGGGCTGCAGCTGAAGGAGATCGCCGAGTCGGAGCTGTGCTGCGGCTCCGCCGGCATCTACAACATCATCAACCCCGAGCCGGCCCGCGAGCTCGGCGACCGCAAGGCGGCCAACATCGTGGCGACCGGCGCACAGGTGCTGGTGACCGCCAACCCGGGCTGCCTGATGCAGGTCGCCTCGGCGATCGAGCGGTCCGGCCACCCGATGGGGATGGCCCACACCGTCGAGGTCCTTGACGCCTCGTTCCGCGGGCTGCCCGCGCACACCCTGACCTCTGGATAACCCGCTACGGCCAAGGGAGTTGAACCCATGTTCGACCAGTTCCGGCAAAACACCCAAGCAGTCGGTGACTCGCTGTTCCTCAGTGCCATGTGCGCCCTGATCCCCCTGGCGGTCCTGTTCATCCTGCTGGGCGGGCTGAAGGTGCGGGCCTGGGTCTCCGGTCTGATCGCCCTCGGGGCCGCCATCGTGGTCGCGGTCGCGCTGTTCGGGATGCCCGCGGGCCAGGCCCTCAGCGCCGCGGTCAACGGTGCCCTGTTCGGCTTCTTCCCGATCTTGTGGATCGTGATCAACGCGGTGTGGATCTACAACCTCACCGTGGCGTCGGGCCACTTCGAGGTGCTGCGCCGCTCCTTCGAGAAGGTCAGCCCCGACCAGCGGATCCAGGCGATCATCATCGCCTTCTGCTTCGGTGCGCTGCTCGAGGCGCTCGCCGGGTTCGGCACACCGGTCGCGATCTCGGTCGTCATGCTGATGTCGCTGGGTTTCAAGCCCGTCAAGGCGGCGACCGTCGCGCTGGTGGCGAACACCGCGCCGGTCGCCTTCGGCGCGCTGGCGATCCCGATCGTGACGCTGGCGCCGATCGCCGCCGGGGTCAGCAACGACCCGCGGCTCTCCGACGCCAACGCGCTGGACTCGCTGGGGTCGATGGTCGGGCGGCAGACACCGATCCTCGCGCTGTTCGTGCCGCTCATCCTGGTGCTGATCGTCGACGGCCGACGCGGCGTGCGCCAGACCTGGCTGCCGGCCATGGTGGCGGGCACGGTGTTCGGCCTCGCCCAGTTCGTGACGTCGAACTACCTCTCCGTCCAGCTCACCGACATCGTCGCGTCGCTGCTCTCGGCCGGCTCGGTGGTCCTGCTGGTGCGGGTGTGGCAGCCGGCCGAGATGCTGACCGCCGAGCGGGTCGACGAGGAGGCGCGCGTCCACGCGGATGCCTCCAGCGAGTCCTCGCGGGTCGGCGCCGGGGGTGGCGCGACCATCACGCGCGGTGCACCCGCGGCAGAGGGCCTCGGCGCAGGGGCAGGGACAGAGGCCGGGTCCGGGGCCGGCAGGCCCACGGTCGACAGCCGGGGCGACGTGATGCGGGCCTACTCGCCGTACCTCGTGATCATCGTGATCTTCTCGATCACCAACATCCCGAGCGTCGTGGACTACCTGGCCAAGGCGCCGTGGACCTACCTGTTCGACTGGCCGGGGCTCGACATCCTCAACGCCGCGGGCGACCCGGTAGCGACCCAGTTCAAGCTCAACTGGCTGCCGGCCGCCGGCACCCTGCTGATCATCGCGGGGCTGATCACGATGGTGATCTTGAAGGTGTCGCCGGCCCGGGCCCTCAAGACGTACGGCGAGACCCTGGTGGAGCTGCACTCGGCGATCATCACCGTCATGGCGGTCCTGGGCCTGGCCTACGTGATGAACCTGTCGGGCCAGACGACGTCGCTGGGTGTCTGGCTGGCCGGGTCCGGTGGGGCCTTCGCACTGATCTCGCCCATCCTCGGGTGGATCGGCGTCGCCGTCACCGGGTCCGACACGTCGTCGAACTCGCTGTTCGGCGCCCTGCAGGTGCAGGCCGCGACCAAGGCGGGGCTCGACCCGGTGCTGATGGCGGCCGCGAACTCCTCCGGTGGTGTGCTCGGCAAGATGGTGAGCCCGCAGAACCTCGCCATCGCCGCGGCCGCGGTCGGGATGTCGGGCGCCGAGGGCGAGATCTTCCGCAAGGTCATCGGCTGGAGTCTGCTGCTGCTGATCCTGATGTGCGCAATCGTCGGGCTGCAGGCCACCCCTGTGCTCAGCTGGATGGTGCCCTAGCGCGACATACGGCCCGCGGTCCATCAAGAGCGCAGCGGACGCGCAGCCCGAGGTCAGGCTCGGGAGGGCGGAACTTCACCGCCGTCAACGACGTCAGCCTCACCGCTGCGGCCGCCTCGACGGTGATCATCGTCGGTCCACCAGTCCGGCGGTGATGGGTGAGGGCTTGAAACCCTTCACGATCAGGTAGATGCCGAAGCTGAGCTCCCAGAAGAACTCCGGCATGCTGGCGAGGGTCTGCGCGGTGGAGCCGGCCTCGATGAGTCCGAGGATGACGGCTGCTCCGGAGAGGCAGATCAGGGTGCCCCCGACAAGTCCGAGCATGGCCATGCCGCGCGGCACCAGGCCGGTCTTGTACATCAGGTAGCCGAGCAGGAGCCCGTTCCCCACGCCGACGACGAAGCCAGGCCCGAGGTTGAACGTCCACTCCTGGAGGGTGACGAACGCGTCCCCGACGGTGACCAGGACGGCGCTCTTCGCCGCACCGGCGCCGGCGGAGTCCTCTCGCATGGTGACGACGGTGAGGACGCTGAGGATGCCGACGCCGATGAAGACGCTCTCCATGACCCGTGCGGTCACGTAGCCCAGCGCAAGGCCCGGGTAGCGGCGCTTGAGGATCGGGAACAGTGCGACGGCGGAGCCGATGTTGGCGATGATCAGGATCACCTCCGCGAAGGCTCCCCACAGCACTCGGGTGTCCTCGCCGTTGCCGACGATGTAGTCGGCGTTCTCGAGCAGCGGTGGGTAGAGCGAGAACTTGGCCGCGATGGAGGTGATGTAGGTGATCACGAAGAGGACCCCGACGAGGAGCGCGGTCCTGCGCACGTAGTCCATGCGGACTCGTTGAGAGGAGCCCTTTGCTGCGGGTGTGCGGGCGGTGGTGACGGTGGGCGTGGTCATGACTTTCTCCTTGGTTGGCCCTGCCTGGCTAGCGGGGCTGGTTGGTGGGGGCTGTGGTGCTGGCGGGTTGGTCGGGTCCGGCCCGGGTGACCGAGATCAGGGGCAGGCCGGTGTCTCGCACCTGCTGGAGCACGCCGTGCAGTGCGGCCTGGTCGACGACGAGACCCTGGATGGCGGTGGTGCCGTCGTCTCCGGTGGTCAGGGTCATCCCGGCGAAGTGGGTGGCCCAGCGGGATGCGAGGCGGCCATTGATCCGGATGTCGTACCAACCGGAGTGGGGTGCTCGGTCGGCGGGCGGGGTGTTCATTGCTGCTCCTTGGGTGGTGCGGTGCGTGCACGCTAGGAGCGGACTTGGTGAGTAGGCGTCATCAGACTTGGTGATCGGCTTGGTGAACTTCCGGCCAGCTCAACCAGGGCCGCAGGCCGTGAAACGCGGTCCCAGGGATCGTCCAGGTTCCCGGGCTGGTTCTGGGGTCGCTCAGTGCCCGGGCCGGCGCAACAGACCGAGTCGTGCGGCTTCGCGGACGGCTTCGCGTCGGGTGGTCGCGCCGAGCTTGGCGTAGATGTGGCGGGTGTGAGTCCGCACCGTGTTCACCGACACGCTGAGCTCGCGCGCGATGGCGGGCCCACCCAGGTCGCTGTCGAGCAGCCGCAGAACGTCGAGCTCCCGCTGGCTGAGCGAGTCGACGAGCGGCTGTGCCGGTGTCGCAGGTGTGCCCTCGCCAGGCTGATCGGGCCGCGGCGGTTCCTGCGCACCGGCGGCGACCACTACGCGCGCGTGGCGCCCCCCGGCCGAGTCCGGCTCGACGCTGTGCAGCACCGCCTCCAAGGCTGGTCCTGCGTCGAGGAAGACCCGGATGTGGCCCTGGGCCTCGCCAAGGGCCAGGGCACGACCGAGCAGGTCCGTGGCACGCGAGCGGTCGCCGTCCGCCTCGGAGGCCAGCGCCAGCTGGACCAGAATCTCGATCACGTTGCCCGTCCGGCCGCCCGCCTCCGCTGCGGCCAGCAGTCGCTCGAGCAGCTGTCTCGCCCCATGCACGGCAGCTGGAGAGCGCCCGGCCAGGTGTTGTGCCAGGAGCACCATCGCCAAGGTGATGTGCTCGTACTCGCGCAGGTAGGAAAGCTCGCCGTCGGCGGCCAGCTCGTGCGCGGTTGCCCAGGACGTCGCGGAGGCCAGGTCTCCACGAGCAAGCTGCAGTCGTGTACGCCGCGCGGAGACGGGGCGAACGTTCGGGGCGAAGTCCCCGAAGTACACCTGCTCGGCCTCATCGAGGACCTCGATTGCCGCAGGCAGGTCTCCCTGCGCTGCGAGCAGGCGCGCCTCGGCGGCGCGCCAGCGGTAGGGGTTCTGTGGCAGACCTGCGGCGTCGCCGAGCTCTCGGCTCAGCTGCAGGTGGTGGGTCGCAGTGGCCAGGTCGTTGCGTTCGTACGCGACACCGCTGATGCCGACGTGCATGTCGGCGGTTCCCCGCGTCATCGGAAGCGGGTCGTCCTCGGCGAGGCGCAGCGCGTCCTGGTAGGTCCGCAAGGCGTCGGTGAGCCGACCTTGGGTGATGCGAATGTCGGCCAGGGTGATGGAGCAGCCCAGCACGTCGGAGATGTGCCCGTCGCGTCGCAGCCCCTCCACGCAGGCCGTGTAGGAGCGGTGCGCCTCCTCCAGGTCGCCTCCGGCCCACCGCGCGAGCCCGGCCGTGGCGGCGGCTCCGGCCCGGGTCAGGTGATCATCGGCGGCGGCGATCGAGGTGGCCCGGTCGGCGTGGTCGATGGCCGCGACCGAGTCGCCGTGGATCAGCGACAGCGCGGAGCGGTACAGCTCGAGCGCAGCGGGCAGCCGGTCCCACTCCTCCCGGTCGACGACGATCGTCCCCGGCGGTGGCCCGTTTGCTTCACCCTCCGGCCCCGTTGTCTGGAGGTGCTGCTCGAGCTCGTCCAACCGTTCCGCGACACTGGCGAACTGGCCGCTCGACATCAGCGCCCCGATGAAACCGAGGGCCAGGACGGGCCTCTTGTGCACCACCTCCTCCGGAATGACCCCGAGCCACGCGGCGATGGTCGCCTCCTGCCGGTCGCGCTGCAACGCGGGCACGGCCAGCTCAGCGAGGTCGGCTGCCCGGTCGATGTCGCCGGCAGCGACCGCGTGCCGTACGGCGGGAACAGGGTCGCCCGTCTGGTCGTACCACCGGCTGGCGCGGCGGTGGAGGTCGGCGACCTCATCGGGCCGTCCGTCGAGGAGGTGGGTTCCCAGGACCTCGGCGAACAGGTGGTGGTAGCGGTACCAGCGGCGGGTGCCGTCCAGCGGAACGAGGAACAGGTTGGCGCGATCGAGGTGCTCGAGCATGTCCTGGCTCTCAGTGTTGCCCGTGACGGCCTCGCACAGTGGTCCGCTCAACCGGTCGAGGATGGAGGTCTGGAGCAGGAAGTCGCGGACCTGCGACGGCTGGCGATTGAGCACTTCCTCGGCCAGGTAGTCCACGATGTAGCGGTCGTCGCCGGCGAACGCAGCGATGAACGCACCCGTGTCGGCACGCCCCCGCAGTGAGAGCGCCGCCAGCTGCAGCGCGGCGATCCAGCCCTCGGTGCGCGTCTCCAGTGCTGCGATGTCGGCTGGCGTGAGCTCGAGTGCGGCGACGTCGTTGAGGTAGGCCGCGACCTCGGTCAGCGTGAAGCGCAGGTCGGCGGCGCGGATCTCGACCAGGTCGCCCCGGACGCGTAGCCGGGCCAACGGCAGCGCGGGGTCGACACGGGTGCTGATGATCAGGTGTACCTGGGCCGGCAGGTGCTCGAGCAGGTAGGCCACGCTCGGTTGCAGGTCCGGGCTGTCGATCAGGTGGTAGTCGTCCATGACCAGGTCCAGCTCCGTAGGCGTCGCGCTCAGCTCGTTGATGAGCGTGGCCAGGACACTGTCTAGGGACGGCTGGCGGGTCTGCAGCAGCGCCAATGCACTGTCTCCGACCTCGGGCACCGCCCGCTGTACTGCGGTGACCAGGTAGGTCCAGAACAACGCGGGCTGGCTGTCAGCCTCCTCCAGGGACAGCCACGCGACCGACCGCTGATCCGCGGGCGCGGTGAGCCACCGGGCGAGCAGCGTCGTCTTTCCGAAGCCGGCGGGCGCGGAGACCAGGGTGAGCCTGGCCCGTCGCCCTCGGTCCAGCAGCTCTGTCAGCCGGGGGCGTGGCACGGCATCACCGCGAGGTTGCGGGAGGAAGAGCTTGGTCTCGACCAAGGGGCCTGCCACCACAGCTCCCCTCCTGGGCGTCGGGGCGATGTGGCCGAGCCTAGAACACGCGGCAGTGGGCGCCACGGTGGAAGTTCGCGACAGCCTGGTGCACGTCGTCGTCCACGAGGACGTTGTTGGCGACGAAGCGCGGTGGCGTGAACAGCGCGTCGCGGAGGATGACGCGGCCGTCGTCCATGTCCACGCCACGCAGGCGGTCGTCCGTGGTGAGGATCCGGTAGCCACGACATCGGGCGAGCCGCTGACGGGTGCGCTAGGCCGCTGCCACCTGCGGACACGGCCCGGTCCGCACGGCTCCTATGATCCGGGGGTGCCGTCTGCGGTGCTCGCCACGAAACTGTTCGCGCCGTCCCGGCGCACGCGGGCCGTCGCGCGCACCAGACTGTCCGAACAGCTCGACGCCACCCTCGATCCGGGCCATCGCCTGACGCTCGTGTCTGCACCAGCCGGGTTCGGGAAGACCACGGTGCTCAGCGACTGGGTCGCCGAGATGGGTGAGCGAGGCCCTCATGTCCACACCGCATGGCTGTCTCTCGACGACGCGGACAACGACCTGACGCGGCTCCTGACGCACCTGGTCGCGTCCCTCGAAACAGCCGGCCTGGAGCTTGAGGCGGTGGCGGTCCTCGACCACCTGCCCGGCGACGCGACCGCGGCGCTGACGGCGCTGGTCAACGCCCTTGCCCAGGCCGGAGCACACGAACCCGGGGTGCAGTGGGTTCTGGTCGTGGACGATTACCACGTCCTCACCGCACCCGAGGTGCATGAGGCCACGTCGTTCCTGCTCGACCACCTGCCCGACCAGCTGCACCTGATGATCGCCACCCGCGCCGACCCGCCGCTCCCAGTGGCGCGGCTGCGCAGCCGAGGGCAGCTCGTGGAAGTCCGCGGCGCCGACCTCCGGTTCACCCCAGGCGAGGCGCAGCAGTTCCTCAACCAGGCGATGGGTCTGGACCTCGATGCCGGGGACGTGGATGCCCTCGAGGAGCGCACCGAAGGCTGGATCGCGGGCCTTCAGCTCGCCGCCCTGTCGTTGCGGGCCATCCCGACCCGACCCGAGGTCGTGGACTTCATCGAGGCGTTCACCGGCAGCAACCGGTTCGTCATCGACTACCTGGCCGACGAGGTCTTGGCACGCCAGCCGACCGGGGTGCGTGACTTCCTGCTGCGAACCGCGATCCTCGATCGGCTCACCGGCCCCCTCTGCGACGCGGTCAGTGGGCAGACCGGCGGCGCCGCGATGCTGGCGGACCTCGATCGTGCCAACCTGTTCGTCGTCCCGCTGGACACCGAGCGCACCTGGTACCGCTACCACCACCTGTTCGCCGACGTGCTGCACGCACGCCTGCTCACCGAGGACCCCGACCTGGTCCCGCAACTGCACCAGCGGGCCAGCTCCTGGTACGCCGCACACAGCCTGACCGCGGACGCGGTCCGGCACGCCCTGGTCGCCGAGGACTTCACTCGGGCCGCCTTTCTGATGGAGGAAGCGCTGCCCGAGGTTCGTCGCGCGCGACAAGACAGCCTGCTGCTCAGCTGGGCCCGGGCACTGCCGCAGTCCGTCGTCCGTCGAAGTCCGGTGCTGAGCATCGTGGCCGGATGGGCACAGATGCTGACCGGTGACCTCGACGGACTGGAGTCCCACCTCGATGACGCCGATGCGGCACTGAAGGCCGGCACCCACGACCGGGACCTGGCGGCAACGTGGGCTGACACCGAAGACCTTCGCACCGCACCAGCGACGATCCTGGTCTACCGTGCCTCCCTGGCCCAGGCCCGAGGCGACGTCGCCGGAACCGTGCGCCACGCCCGAGCTGCGTTCGACCTGGCCCGCCCCGAGGACCACTTCGTGCGAGGCGGCGCAGGCGGGTTCCTCGGCCTGGCCGCATGGGCCGCGGGAGACATCGAAGGTGCCATCGCCACGTTCTCCGAGGCGGTGCGCAGCCTGCACGCCGCGGGAAACCTGGTCGATGAGCTGGACGCGACGGTCAACCTTGCCGACATGTGGGTTGCCGCCGGACGACCCAGCCGCGCCCGCAGGCTCTACGAGCAGGCGCTCGCGACTGTCACCGGGAACGGCGAGCCGTACCCACGGGCCACCGCCGACTTGCACGTCGGCTTGGCCGAGCTCGACCGGGAGCTCGATGACCTCTCCAGCGCGGAGGCACACCTGGAGACGTCGCGGGTCCTGGCTGAGCGAGGCTCCATCACCGAGAACCGGCACCGGTGGCCCATGGCCATGGCCCAGGTGTGCGAAGCCCGCGGCGACCACGAAGCCGCGACGCGGCTGCTCGAGGAGGCCGAGGCGCTGTACCGGCACGGCTTCTACCCCGACGTGCGACCGATCGCGGCGATGCAGGCCCGGGTCCACATCTCCGCAGGCGATCTGGACTGGGCAGTGACGTGGGCTCGCGAACAAGGAATCGGCGCCGACGACGACCCGGACTACCTGCACGAGTACGAACACCTCACCCTGGGCCGGCTGCTCCTTGCCCAACATCGCGCTGCAGAGCGCTCCGACCAGACCGGAACGACGTTCCCGCTCACTGCTCTCCACACGCTGCTCGGCCGGCTGCACGACGCGGCCGCCGACACCGGACGCGACGGCAGCCTGCTGGAGATCCGGATACTGCAGGCCCTCGCCCACCAGACCAAGGGCGACCGCGACACGGCGCTCGGTGTCCTGGCCCAGGCGCTGACCGGCACACCGGAGCCGGAGGGTCGTGTCCGGCTGTACCTGGATGAGGGCGCCCCGATGCTGGACCTGCTGCATCACGCTGCCGCGACCACCAGCGGTGAGGATCACTACGCGACGGTGCGGGCATGGGCCCGTCGGCTGCTCGAGCTCGATGACTCAGCGGCCGACGGACCAGCACTCCAGCAGCCGCTGCCCGACCCGTTGAGTCAGCGTGAGCTCGAGGTGCTCCGGCTCCTGGACTCCGAGCTGACCGGGCCGCAGATCGCCGCTGAGCTGTACGTCTCACTCAACACCCTGCGTACCCACACCAAGCGGATCTTCACCAAGCTCGACGTCAGGACACGCGCCGCCGCGGTACGAAGGGCCCACGAGCAGGGACTTCTCTAGCTCGATGTTCGCTCGTTCTGGTCCGATGTCACATCGCCAATCACATCATGTGGTGACGACCCCGACCCCCTTCCTTTCCTAGGTTCGAGTTATCCCCGCAGCACCTGCCGCGGACCAACCCAGAAGGGCCGCAGACATGACCATCACCCCGAACCTCCTGATCCGGTGGGCGGGCCTGGCCGCCGTCTCAGCGGGAGCCATCTTCATCGGCGTCCAGATCAACCACCCGCAGCTGAGCGCGACGTCCATCCAGACCAACGACGTCTACGTCCGCGACACGCTCAAGGTGGTGATGGCCGCACTGGCCCTGGTCGGCATCACGGGCATGTATCTGAACCAGGTCCGCAAGCACGGGCTCCTCGGACTCATCGGCTATGTGGTGTTCGCGGTCGGCTACCTCGGCATCATGGGCGTCACCTTCGCTGCCGCCTTCGTGCTGCCAGAGGTGGCCCAATCCAATCCCGGTTTCGTCAACGACGCCATCGCGGTCAACACCGGCCGCGGCACCGTGCACGGTGACATCGGCGCGCTGGCGACGGTGATCAAGGTGACAGGCTTCGCCTATCTGATCGGCGGCCTGCTCTTCGGCATCGCGCTGTACCGAGCCCGCGACCTGCCCCGCTGGGCCGCCGCACTCCTCGCCGTCGGGGGCGTCGTCTCCGCTGCCCTCGTGGTGATGCCGGACGCCTTCTACCGGTTCCTGGCCTTCCCCAACGGCATCGCCATGATCGCGCTGGGCTACTCGCTGTGGCAGGTCGCTCGGACCGACGACGCCACCCAGTCGACCACCGTCGACACCCCACGGCCCGCCACGGCAGGCGTCGAATGAACACCGCGCCGGCCTCGACCGCACACGGCTCCCAGCGCGGCACCGGTTCGACACCGGTGCCGGGTCGGGGGCGGCGCCGATCAGGCTGGTGGGTTCCGCCCGCCTTGATCGCGCTGGCCGTGATCCCGGTCGCGGGCGGCACTGGGCGCCTCATCGAGGTGCTGGGAGGACCCGAGGTCCTGCCGACCGACGCTCGCTTCGCTGCGTCGCCGACCCCACTGGTCGTGCACATCGTGGCCGCCGTCGTCTACGCCGTGCTCGGCGCCTTCCAGTTCTCCGCCCGTCTGCGCCGCCGCCACCCGGGCTGGCACCGCCGAGCCGGACGGCTCCTGGTCGTGCTCGGCCTCGCGGTCGCGGTCTCCGGGTTGTGGATGACGTTGGCCTATCCGCAGAAGGAAGGCACCGGTGACATCCTCTGGGCGACTCGGCTGCTGGTCAGCTCGGGGATGGGCGTCAGCCTCATCCTCGGCGTGGTAGCCATCCGCAACCGCAACGTCGCCCGCCACCGCGCCTGGATGACCCGGGCGTACGCTCTCGCGCTCGGCGCCGGAACCCAGGCATTCACCGTCGGGTTCGGCGAGGCCCTCTTCGGTGCGGGCGTCGTACGCACCGACCTCATGATGGCGGCGGCCTGGGCCATCAACCTGGCCATCGCCGAGTGGATCATCCGCCGCCCCGCCATCCGACGGGCCAAGCGTGCCCGCATCGTCCTGGTCGGCGCGCCATGACTCCGCGACCATCCGATGTGGCCACTTCTTATGAGCTGCGCATCGGCGGGCACCTGGACCAGCATTGGTCGACATGGTTCGACGGCTTTACCGTCACCCACCAGGACGACGGCACCACCACCCTTCGCGGCGTCGTGCGCGACCAGTCCGAACTGCACGGACTCCTCGCCAAGATCCGCAACCTCGGCACCACCCTCATCTCGGTCACACCGCTCGGGACTCTGAGTACTGACGACGCCGACGCCGATTCCCCGAAACAGCAACATCGCTAGGCCACCGGGAGCCGACGCGACGAAGGTGACCCACAGGCCGAAGCAAGCGTCTTCGTGACGACTACCCGCCCACACCATCCGAGAAAGAGAAACCAATGGCCACCCTCACGCCGACAACACCGACAACACCGACAACACCGGCAACACCGACAGCGCCCGAGGCCGATCTGTCGCTGAGGCGTCTGCACCTGATGCGGGGCGGCTACCTACTGATGGGTGTCGGACTCGCCCTCGTGAAGTGGCCGCTCCTGCCGGACGCTCACACCCAGCCGCTGTATGAGGGTGTGACGCTGTGCCTCCTGGTCGCCATGTCGCTGCTTGCGTTCCTCGGGCTGCGTTACCCGGTCAAGCTGCTGCCGCTGCTGCTGTTCGAGTCGGCCTGGAAGCTCCTCTGGCTTGGCCTGGTCGCGCTGCCCACACTCGTCAGCGGGGACCTGGACGCGGCCACGAGCGACACCATGATCAACTGCTCGCTGGTCGTTGTCATCCTCGCGGTCATCCCGTGGCCCTACGTGTGGCGCAACTACGTGCGCGCCAGCGGGGACCGGTGGCGATGAGCACCTCCGCACCGCGCCCCGACGCTGGCCCGTTGCCTCCGGTCACCGAGTCGGACAACGGCTCTTCCGAGGCGCCCAACGACCCGCTGGACGCGATCGGGTGGCCGGTCCACACGACCCGGCTGGCGCTTCGGCCCGCCACCCGCGACGACCTCGAGGCCACCTGGGGGTTCCGGCGGCTCGAGGAGGTCAGCCTCTGGATCACCCGGGCACCCGCAACCCTGGAGGAGTACGCCACCTGGTTCGAGGACGCCGCCAGGCTCGCCAAGACCCTCATCATCGAGCTCGACGGCCAGGTGATCGGTGACCTGATGCTCCAGATCGAGGACGGGTGGGCCCAGGCCGAAGTCGCAGACCAGGCGCGCGGAGTCCACGCCGAGCTCGGCTGGGTGCTGCACCCCGACCACGCCGGCCACGGTTACGCCACCGAGGCCGTGGGTGAGCTCATCCGCCTGTGCTTCGAGGATCTGGGTCTGCGCCGCGTCACGGCAAACTGCTTCGCCGACAACATCGCCTCGTGGCGCCTGATGGAACGCATCGGGATGCGCCGCGAGCTCTACACGGTCCGTGATTCCCTGCATCGCTCCGGGGAATGGCTCGACGGTGTGGGCTACGCGCTGCTCGCCGAGGAATGGACTGCAGCCGCGCCGACGCGAGGTTGAAAGCGCCGCCTACAGCACACCGGACCCGCCGCCGGTCCAACTCAGCCCTTGATGGCCTCCACCGATCAGCCGCCTGAACCACAGGGCCGGGGATCACAGGGAGACGGACGTACCCAAGCGGACGGGGCTGAGGCCGTACCCCAGCAGGGGTAGCTCTAGTGACCTCGTCGGGGGGACGTTCGACAGGCCCTGCGCGCCTAGCGTTCCCGCATCAACATTCGACATGCGGCCCGAAGGATCCGGTCGCCGACGCCAGGAGTCGCCATGCGATCACCGAACAGCATGACAAGTCCGTCGACCGGAGCGCGGCCGACGACGCAGGAAATCGAGATCCCTCAGTACTCGCGCCGGATGGTGCTCGCGGTCTGGGCCGCGGCCGCCTTGCCGATGGCGGTGCTGGCGTGGGTCGTGGGGCCGGCCGTCGCCGGGGACGGTGCCTCCAAGGACCGCTTCTTTGTGTCATTGCTGTGCGCGTTGACGCTCGGTCTGCTGTGGCAGGCGATCCTCGTGGGGATCCTGCTGATGCGCGAGCGCAGCGTCGACCCGTCGTGGACCAACGTGCGGGACCGGCTGTGGCTGCGGGCCCCGCACACTGCCACGCGACGCGGCGGACGGCTCTGGTGGTGGGTCCTGCCGTTCGCGCTGGCGCTTGCGGCGATGGACATGGCACCGTTCGGACCGATGCCGCCGGAGGACCGAAGCTTCGGGCTCTTCCTCGGGTCCGACGCGGGCCAGGCGTTGTTCCACCACAACTGGTGGCTGTACGCGCTGTGCGCGTTCGAGCTCGCACTCAACACCGTTGTGGGCGAGGAACTGCTATTCCGCGGCCTCCTGCTCCCCCGGATGGGCGGTGCCTTCGGCCGCGCGGACTGGATCGTCAACGGCGTCCTGTTCGGCTTCTACCACCTGCACGAGCCATGGGTGATCCCCAACGCGGTCGTCACCGGATTCCTGTGCGCGGGACCGACACGGAGGTACCGCAGCGCACTGATGGGGATCGCCATCCACTCGATAGAATCGGTGTTCTTCCTGCTGGTTCTGCTGCCCGTCGTGCTCGGGTAGCCGAGGAGCGTGACCGTGCGCACCGAATGGCTCGCCCGTCGTCTCAGTCGACTCCGCGCGCTGCCCCCAGTGGCCGTCGACAGCGCGGCCGCCACGGCCTTCGTCGTGGTGGTCGCGCTGGACCGTGTCCGCAACCCCGTTCCGGGAGGTCCGGCCACGGTCGCTGTGGCCGTGGTCCTGACCCTGACCATGGCCGGCGCCCTGGTCGCTCGACGGAGCTACCCGCTCACCGCGTGCCTCGCGAGCTCCCTGGCGCTGTCCGTGGAGTCGCTGGCGGGACTGGCGAGCAACGCCTCGCCATACGCCAACCAGGTCGCGGTCTTCTCGCTTGGCCTGTACGCCACGCGGAAGCACGCCCGCCTGGGGCCGCCCATCGTCCTGGTTGCCGGCGTGGTGTACTTCGCCGGCGATCCCGTGACCCCGGCGTCGGACGCCGTCGGAGTGCTCTTCGTGTGGCTCGCCACCTGGGCGGTCGGCTACACCATGGCCCGCCGACGCGAAGAGCAAGAACGTGCTCGCCGCGCGGTCCGGCGGCAGGCTGTTGCCGAGGAACAAACCCGGGTGGCTCGGGAGCTTCACGACGTGGTCGGCCACACCGTCAACCTGCTCGTCGTCCAGGCTGGCGCCGCCCGGCTGCTTGTCGACTCGAACCCGGCGAAGGCACGCGACCTGCTTGCAACGATGGAGCAGACCGGCCGCGACTCGCTGGCCGACCTCGACCACGTGCTCGCACACCTGCGCAATGAATCGCCCGCCACCGACGAGCACCCGACCCCCGGCCTCGCCCAGATCGCCGACCTGGTGGATCGCCTCACCGACGCCCGGATCCGCGTGACGCTCACGATGGACCCAGCCTTGCGGCTCCCCCGCAACCTCGACCGCTCGGCGTACCGGATCGTGCAGGAGGCCCTCACCAACGTGCTCAAGCATGCCGCGCCGTGCAGCGCGACCGTCGACGTGCGCCGGGACGGCCCGGCCGTGATTGTCGAAGTGGCGGACGACGGACCGGGACTGCCCGACCAGCACCACCCCGGCCGCGGCCTGATCGGAATCGCCGAGCGAGTCTCGATGTGTGGTGGGCGGCTGGAGCAGGGCCCCGGCCCCGGGCGCGGCTTCATGGTGCGGGCGGTGCTTCCGCTGCCATGACGATCAGCGTGTTGCTGGCCGACGACGATGCGCTTCTGCGCGCGGGCCTAGCCGTCGTGCTGGGCACCACCCCCGACCTGGCCGTCGTCGCCGAGGCGGAGGACGGGCTGCAGGCCGTGGACCTCTGCATCGAGCACCGGCCGGACGTGGTCCTCATGGACGTCCGGATGCCCGGCATCGACGGGATCGAGGCCACCCGACGTCTCGTGACCACCTGCCCAGACTCGCGGATCCTGATCCTCACCACGTTCCAGTACGACGAGTACGTCTGGGGCGCGCTGCGCGCCGGGGCGAGTGCGTTCCTGCTCAAGCAGGTCGTCGCCCGAACGACTCATCGACGCAGTGCGCACCGTGGCCGCCGGTGAGGCGCTGCTGGACCCGGCGATCACACGGGACCTGGTCCGCCACTATCTGCCGGGGAGGGACTCCCGAGCCCGGCGCCGCCGAGTCACGAACGCTCGCCCGGCTCACCGAACGCGAGCGTCAGGTCCTCTCGCTCATCGCCGACGGCCGCTCCAACCAGGAGATCGCCGCCGTGCTCGTGATCGCGGAATCTACGGCCAAGACGCACGTCAAGCGGATCCTCGCCAAGATCGACGCCCGCGACCGCGCCCAGGCCGTCGTCTTCGCCTACCGCAGCGGGCTGGTCAGGCAGAACGGCGATCGCTGAGGCCGGATGCCATCGAGCCAGTCACGACAGGCAGCGCGACCATGATCCGAACCGATGCCAGGCACGTCCGCTCACGGCCCGCACTGCTGCGGTGGTCTCGAGTGCTCAGTTGGCCGTTGCCTCTTCGGGTTGTTCGACCAGCTCGCCTTCGAGCATGATGTTGACGTCCTCGCTGACCACGAACCGTCCGTCCAGCACGGGGTTGAACGTCAGACCGAAGTCCTTGCGGTTGATCTTGGCGTGTCCGCTGTAGCCGATCCGGTGGCCCAGCATCGGGTCGTTGAACTCACCTAGCCTGGTCATCTGCAACACCACCGATCTGGTCGTGCCCTTGATCGTCAGATCGCCGGTCACGGTGTAACCGTCCTCCCCGGACGGCTCGACGTGGGTGCTGGTGAACGTGATGACCGGAAAGGCGTCCGTCTCCAGGAAGTTCGGCGAGCGCAGGTCATTGTCGCGGACCTCGTTGTGGGTCTTGATGCTGGCCGCCTGGATCGTGACCTCGACCCGCATCCTCTCCAGATGGTCCGGGTCGATATCGGCCGCAGACGTCACGTCCGAAAAATGTCCACGCACCGTCATCATGCCCAAGTGCTTCGCCGCGAACTCCACCTGCGTGTGGTACGGGTCAAGCTGCCAAACGCCCATTGGGTGCCCTCTCAATCCCATCTCGGAAGCGGACTCCGGTCTGGTCACGAGCCTACGCACGCACAGTTGACCAAGCCAACCATCTTCTCGTCCTGGGAGCTCCGATGAGACCCGCGCAACGTGCCCACTCGTCCAGACAGCCGGTGTGTTCGATCACCCACGGCTGCGGCCTTTTGGCGTGATGGGAGGATCTCAGGCGCGGGGTCGAAGGTTGGGAGTGAGTCTTATGCGGATCACCATTGATACACGGGAAGACAGTTACGAGGATGCCTTGGGCGTCCTGCGTCGTGCCTACGGACGGCACCGATTGGCACGCAAGGCGGAGGAGTCGTCCGTGGTACCCGAGGCGGTGGACTCGAGCTCCGGCGAGGGAGCGGCGGAGCAATCGGGCGGCCGGTCTGCTTCCGGAGACGGCCGAGGGGACGCGGGGTCGAGGAGGCGTTCGGGTAAGCCGACCAAGAAGTCGGCTGCCAGACGGACCCCTGCAACCAAGGCAGCCGCCCAGTCGCCCGTCTCGAAGTCAACGGTCAAGAGAGCATCTGGCAAGAAGGCCACGCGACGTGCGCCTGCCGACGGCCCACCTGGGGCACCGCGGAAGCGGTCCGCATCCGGCGTCGCCTCCAACACTGCGCCGCGCGGACAGTCCGAAGCGGTCCGTGCCTGGGCCCAGGAACAAGGGATGCAAGTACGTACTAGAGGGCGGATGCCCGCCAAGGTGATCTCCGCCTACCTGGAGGCACATAACGATTGAGGTGGTTCGTCGGGAAGGATGACGATCGCAGGGTGACTAGTCGAGCAGCTTGGCCTTGGCGCGTGCGAACTCGTCCTCGTTCACGATCCCGGCGTCACGGAGACGCGCGAGCCTGGTCAGCTCGTCGGCGACGATGTGACGACGCAATGTGCGCACGAGCCACCAGACAGCGACCGCGATCAGCAGCAGCATGACCAGCATCTCGATGAAGAACGTGCCGTCGGGCATGAGGAAGTTGCTCGCCCGGACCGTCACCCGCGCACCGTAACTCAATATGAGCGCCGCAGCGCCACATTCGCCCAACCGCCGGGGCAGCCTAGGCGCTGGCGTATCGCTGTCGACCGGTCGCGCCGCCACCAGCCCAGTGCCCGATGTCGAAGATGAAGCCGAGGACCACGAGAGCCCAGCCCCAGCCGCTGACCTCGGTCACCGGGTTGTAGGCAAGGACGTAGAACAAGGTCGCATAGGGGAAGAGGATCAGTCCGAACAGGGGGATCAGGAAGCCGGTGAAGGCGCGGTCCACCAGGTTCGAGAAGATCCAGATGAGCACCAGGGCGACTCGAGGAGCGAACCCGGCGAGCAGGGCCAGCAGGCATCCCATCGGTGGATCCTTCCTCGGCCCACGTGGTGAGCCTGTCCTCGTGTGATTGTGGTGATCGCCGGCCGTGGAACCGTCACCCGCTGAGGGTGAACCCGCGGCGGCGCTCAGACTCGCACGATCGATGCGAACCAGGCGCGGACGCTTCCCGGGTCGATGGTGATCTCGAGCTTCGCCGGTTCGATCGTCTGCACGCGCCAGCCGTCACCGAAGCTGGCCCGGATCTCGGCTCGCTGGACGCGGCGCGGGCCCCATTCGCCGGGTTCGAGATCACTGAAGCAGAGCATGTGGTACCGAGCGCCGAGCGGCATCGAAGCGCGCAAGGCATTCACGAACGTCGCTCGGTCGGGATCGTCAAAGACGTGGAACAGTCCACAGTCGAGGACCGTGTCGAAAGACTCACCGAGATCGGCCAGCCCCAACGCGTTCCAGGTGATGAAGCGGGCACCGAGATCGCGCTCGACCGCTTTTCGCCTCGCGATCTCGAGCGCAGCGGCCGCTGCGTCCACACCGGTCGCGTTGAGACCGATGGCCGCAGCCATCAGGGCATGCTCGCCGGTGCCGCAGCCGACGTCCAGCACCCGCCCGACCAGTCCGCCACGATCGGCCAATTCGCGGAACGCCACCTGCGGCCTGCCGATGTCCCAAGGCGGCTGCCCATTCACGTACATGGCGTCGAAATCGCCGGCGCGTCGCGCTTGGCGCGGTCCCGGCAACCCCTGGTCTCGACTACTCTCCGACATCGCACCTCCCGTGGGAGTCAGCCCCCTGGGTCCAACTATGCGCGCGTTCGCTTGGCCGCGATCATGCGCCTGCCGCTCGGCCCCGGATTGCCGTCGGACATTTGTCGCAGTCGTTCGTCGACATCTGGCTCTGCCGTGCCGGCGCTGCCGTTCCTAGCGTGGACACGTCGCTCGGGACCGGGCGCGGAACGGAGGCAGGAAGATGACTGGGACGGTGCAGGACCGGGCAGTGCAGGCGGTCGGCACGTGGCGCGACGACTGGCCGGTGGCGGTGGTTGCCGCCGGTGCGGCGGCGGTGGTGTGGGTCTGCGCGACGGCAGCCGGGGTAGACGTCGCGGTGAGATCCGGGTCGAGCACCCGCGACGTGGGGCTGGTGTCGGTGGTCGTCACCGCGGTGGTGGTGGCCGCGGCCGGAGCGGGGCTCCTGCGCGTCCTGGAGCGTCGTACGCCGGGGGCGCGCCGCGTGTGGACCGGGGTCGCGATGGCGGTGTGGGTGGTGTCCTTGGCCGGGCCGGCCGGTGCCCGGACCGTTCCGGCGGGGCTGACCCTGGCTGCCCTCCATCTGGTGGTGGGTGCCGTCGTGATCGTCGGGCTCCGCCGCCGGCACGCGGACCGCGCAACAGACCGCGTAGCGTGACCGCCGTGCGAAGCCGGTTCGGCTGCTCGTGGCAGCGCAATGCCTCGGTGCTGGTGTGGACGCCAGTGCTGCTCCTGGGGCCGGTGCTCGACCTGCACGGCAGCCCGGGCGAGGTCGTCTTCCAGGTGGCGATGATCGTCGTGATCGCGGCCTCTGCGGTGACCGCGGCCCTTACCGGCGGACCTCCGTGGCGCGACCCGCGGGCCTACGTCGCGCTGTCGACGTTGGTGGCCGCGACCTTCGCGGGAGCGACCCACGGCAGCAGCCAGTGGCTGCCCACGTGGGTGCTGCTTGCCAACACGTTGGCGGCGGTGCTGCGCGGGCGCTGGCTGGTGCTCGCGATCCCGGTCGTCGCAGCCACCTCGATGTGGGCCGCGTGGGCAGTCGCACCGCACCAGTCGAGCCGCGTGTTCACCGAGGGCTTCGTGGTGCTCCTGGCAGGGGCGGCGAACGCGGCGTTCACCGCGCTTCTGGACACGGTGGCCGAGCTCCGGCGTACCCGGGCGGAGCTCGCCCGGGTCGCGGTCGCGGAGGAGCGGGAGCGCTTCTCCCGAGACCTGCACGACCTGCTGGGCCACACGCTCTCGGTGATGGTGGTCAAGGCCCAGGCTGTCCGCCGGCTGGCGGCGCATGACCCCGACGCGGCGGCCGAACACGCGGCCGACATCGAGCGCATCGGCCGGCAGGCGCTGGTCGACGTCCGACAGGCGGTCGACGCGATGCGCGCGCCGACCCTCGCCGAGGAGCTGGACGGTGCGCGACGCGCGCTCGACGCGGCCGGGATCGCGACCACGGTCGACGACTCGGTCATGCCATCGGCGGCCGCAGACGAGGTGCTGGCCTGGGTCGTGCGCGAGGGCACGACCAACGTGCTGCGGCACTCCGGCGCGAGCGCGTGCCAGATCGCCCTTACTGACGTGGGTGGACGGATCGCGCTGACTATCGACGACGACGGCGTCGGCGGGCCTTCCACCCCGGCGTTCCGGACCGGCGGGCTCGAGGGGCTGCGCGACCGCGTGGTCTCGGCGGGGGGCGCGTTGGTCGTGGAGCCGAGCAACGATGGGTTCCGGCTGGTCGCCACTCTCCCCGGAGGTGGGGCGTGATCCGCGTGCTCCTGGCCGAGGACCAGGCGATGATGCGCGGCGCGCTCGCCGTCCTCCTCGACCTCGAGGACGACCTCGAGGTCGTGGCGCAGGTCTCGGACGGTGCTGACATCGTGCCGACGGCGCTGGAGGTCAGGCCCGACGTGGCGCTGCTCGACATCGAGCTCCCGCACGTTTCCGGGCTCGAGGCTGCCGCTGCCCTGACCGAGGCGCTGCCGGAGTGCCGGGTGGTGATGGTGACGACCTTCGGGCGGCCGGGCTACCTGCAGCGGGCGATGGCCGCCGGGGCGGTCGGCTTCCTGGTGAAGGACGGACCGGTCGAGGGGCTGGCCGAGGCGATCCGGAAGGTGACCGGCGGCGCAACAGTGGTCGACCCCGAGCTCGCCGGGAAGGCGCTTCGGACCGCGGTCAGTCCACTCACGCCGCGCGAGCGCGACGTCCTGGCTGCTGCCGAGGACGGCTCCACCGTCACCGACATCGCCAGTCGGCTGCACCTCTCGGCGAGCACGGTGCGCAACTACCTCTCCGACGCGATCGGCAAGACCGCCACGCGCAACCGGACCGAGGCCGCCCTGCTCGCGCGCCGCAACGGCTGGCTCTGAGCGACGCCTCTCGGTCAGGGCGCCAGCGACCGCAGGTACGCCGCGCACCGTCGGCGGGGCCCACGGGGTGCACAGCGCGCGGGAGGGTCTCGAGGGACCTGGCTTCAGCTGCTGAGGGTGAGCGGCATCAGGGCGTGCACCTGGTTGGTCAGGCTGTCCAGCGTCTCCTGCTGGTCCCCGGTGAGGTAGCCGAGGAGCGCCTGCTGGAACAGCCCGTCGAGCACGCCGTACGCCGCCGACGGGGTCATCGCGACCTCCGCTCCGCTGAGCTCGGCGTAGCGGGAGATGACCCGCCAGATCATGTCCTCCAGCGTCTGGTCGATCATCAGCACGGCCTCGCGCAGCGTCTCCTCGAACATGCTCTGCGTGCGCAGGTCGTACCAGAGCCGGTGCATCGGAGCCTCGTCCGTGAGGGTCTCCACGAGCTTCGCGGCGAAGGCGTCGAGGAGCTCCTCGGGAGAGGTCGAGTCGGCGACCACGCCGTCGTACCGGCGTACGCACTGCGCCTTGTAGTAGCGCACGCAGTAGACGATCAGCTCTGTCTTGTCGGAGAAGTAGTAGTGCACGACGCCGTGGCTGAACTCGGAGTTGTTCGCGATCTCGCGCAGGCTGGTGCGCGCGTAGCCGAGCTCGCCGAGCGTCTGCAGGGCCGACTCGGCGAGCTGGTTGCGGCGCTCGTCGTACTTGTCGGCGGGGGCACGACGCGGTGTCTTCGCAGGCGCCCGGGTGGATGCGCCGGAAGGCGCCTTCGCGGCGGTGCTCGTGCTGGCCATGCGGCACACCTTAGAGGAGGAGAGGGCCCCGATTCCGGACATCTTGACAGTTGACCAGGATCTTCTGGACAAATGTCCAGCAAAGTCTTGACAACTGTCAAGGGCGCGCGGCACGTTGTGACCGCGACCACACCCGCCGTCAGAAGGAGCCACTATGACCGACCTCGACCTGACCGGGCGCACCGCGCTCGTCAGCGGAGCAGCGCAAGGACTCGGGGAGGGGATGGCGCAGGCCTTGGCGGCTGCCGGAGCCCGCGTCGTCGTCGCGGACCTGCAGGACCACCTCGGCGAGAAGGTGGCCGACTCGCTCAAGGGCGAGGGCCACGGCTTCGTGCACCTCGACGTGACCGACGAGTCGAGCTGGGAGAACGCCACCACCGCCGCCGCCTCCGACTTCGGGGGGCTCGACATCCTGGTCAACAACGCCGGCGTCGAGATCACCAGCCTGATCACCGAGGTGGACCCGAAGGACATCCGCACGATGCTGGAGGTCAACATCCTCGGCACCGCCCTCGGCCTCAAGTGGGGGCTTCGGACCATGCGCCCCGACGGGCTGGCCGGCAAGGGCGGCAGCATCATCAACATCTCCTCGGTCGCCGCCACGATCGCGTTCCCCGGCATCCCGATCTACTCGGCGACCAAGTCCGCGGTCGACCGGCTCACCCGGGTCTCGGCGATGGAGGCCGGCAAGCTCGGCTACGGCGTACGCGTGAACTGCATCTACCCGGGTCTGGTACCCACGGCCATGGGGCAGGGGCTCGCCGTCGACATGGCGGAGCTCGGACTCTTCGGCTCACCCGAGGAAGCGGTGGGCGCGGTCGTCGAGCTCACCCCCTCCGGCCGGCTCGGCGAGGTCGCCGACATGGCCGACGCCGTGGTGTTCCTGGCCTCCGACGCCTCGCGCTTCGTCAACGGAGTCGGCCTGCCGGTCGACGGCGGAATGGGGATGTGAGCCATGGGTGACAAGCCCGTCGTCGTCTACGGCGCCTCCGGCTACACCGGCCGGCTGATCTGCGAGTACCTCCGCGAGTACAACGTCCCGTTCGTCGCGGCCGGCCGTGACGGCGGCAAGCTGAAGGCCTCCATGGAGGGCAACGTCGCCGGCATCGAGACTGCCGACTACGAGGTCGTCGAGGTCACGCACGACATCGGGTCCCTGACCGAGCTGTTCAATGGTGCGTCCGTGGTGCTCAACACCGTCGGACCGTTCAGCAAGTGGGGGCCGGAAGTGGTCGAGGCGTGCCTCGCCGCGGGCGCGCACTACACGGACACGACCGGCGAGCAGGACTGGCTGATCAAGTGCGACGAGGAGTACGGCGCCGACTTCGCGGCCGCCGGTCTGCTCCTCGCACCGGGCATCGCGCAGATGTACACCACCGGTGAGATCGCGGCCGAGGTCGCACTCGAGACACCCGGTCTCGACACCCTCGACATCGCGGTGTTCTGGGGCGGCAGCCCGACGATCGCCTCGACGCAGACGATCCTCTTCAACGCAGCACTCTCCGGCGCGCACTACCTCGAGCAGAACGCCTACGTCCCGTTCGACCCGGAGGCCGGCCACTACCAGCTCGCCATCCCGGGCCAGCACGAGCTCGCGCTCGCGCTGCCGTGGGGCGGGACGTCGCACCCGGTCTGGTACCGCAAGGACCCGCGGGTCGCGAACTGCAAGGCACTCGGCGGGGTGTTCAACAAGGCGCTGATGCTCGGCGTACCCCAGATCGTCGCGGGTGCGCTCGAGGCGACCAAGGACATGGAGCCCGACGAGAAGTACGCCGCCCTCGCAGCCACCGCGGCGCAGGTGATGAACTCGATGCCTCCCCGTGAGAACCCGCGGCTGAACAAGTCCCTCGACTCCGTGCACGCGTCCGGTCCCCTCGGACGCGCGCACTGCGTGATCCACGGCAACCAGAACTACAAGCAGACGGGGCTGATGCAGGCCTACGCGGCGTACTCGCTGTTGATGCAGCCGCCCAAGCGGGTCGGGTTCGCCTCCGGCTGCCAGGCCTTCGGTCACCGCGAGCTGCTCGGCGTGCTCCGCTCGTTCGGGCTGGTGTCGGAGCCGGTCCTCACCGTCCAGGCCTGAGCGTCGTGCGACTCGTCGACTACCTCGACAAGGGGGCCTCGGTCGATCCCGGGGCTCCCTGCCTGACCTGCGACGGCCGCAGCTCGTCGTACGCCGAGGTGCGGGACCTCTGCTCCCGCATCGCGGCGGCGCTCGTCAGTGTCGGGGTCGCCCCGGGGGACAAGGTCGCGATCCTCTCGGCCAACGACCCCGTCGCGTTCACCTGCGTGTTCGGGATCAGCCGGGCCGGGGCGGTGTGGTGCCCGATCAACCCGCGCAACGAGGCCTCCGAGAACCGCGAGCTGCTGGATCTCTTCGACTGCACGGTCCTGATCCACCAACAGGCCTTCGCGCCGCTCGTCGACCGCATCCGCGGCGACCTGCCGAAGCTGACCACGATCGTGTGCCTGGACGGGGCGCCTCTCGAGGGGACGCTGTCGTGGGAAGAGTTCCTGGAGGCGTCCACGGACGCGCCGGTGGACGCCCAGCCGGTGGACGACCTTGCGGTGATCGTCGGCACCGGCGGCACCACCGGCCGACCCAAGGGCGTCATGCTCACCGGGACCAACCTCGAGACGATGACCGCGATCACCCTGATCAGCTACCCGTTCGAGGGTCGCCCGGTCTACCTCGCGCTGGCGCCGCTGACCCATGCGGCCGGTGTGCTCTGCTTCCCGGTGATGGCCAAGGCCGGAGAGATCGTGGTGATGCGGACCCCGGACGTCGAACGGTTCCTCGGGCTCGTCGAGGCCCACGGCGTGACCCACACGTTCCTGCCGCCGACGCTGATCTACATGCTGCTCGACCACCCGGGGTTGTCGGCCGTGGACCTCTCGTCCCTGCAGTGCTTCTGGTACGGCGCGGCGCCGATGTCGGTGACCCGGCTCGAGGAGGCACTGGACCGAATCGGCCCGGTGATGGCCCAGCTGTTCGGGCAGACCGAGGCACCGATGATGGTGTCGGCGATGCCGCCCGCCGACCACTTCCTCCCGGACGGGTCCGTCGCCCACGAACGGCTCGCGTCGGCCGGTCGACCGACGCCTCTGGTGACCGTCGGGATCATGGACTCCGAGGGAGCCTTGCTGGCTCCCGGTGAGCGCGGCGAGATCGTGGTGCGCAGCTCCCTGGTCATGCGGGGCTACTACCGCAACCCAGAGGCCACGGCCGAGGCGTCGGCGTACGGCTGGCACCACACGGGTGACATCGGATTCCTCGACCCCGACGGGTTCCTGTTCATCGTCGACCGGGCCAAGGACATGGTGATCACGGGCGGCTTCAACGTGTACTCGACCGAGGTCGAGCAGGCGCTGATGGAGCACCCTGCCGTCGCCGACTGTGCGGTGGTCGGGCTGCCTGACGAGAAGTGGGGGGAGCGGGTGACGGCCGTCGTCCAGCTGCGGCCGGGACAGAGCGCCTCAGGTCACGAGCTCGCGACCTTCGTCAAGGAGCGGATCGGCAGCGTGAAGTCGCCCAAGCAGGTCGAGGTCTGGGCGGACCTGCCTCGCTCGAAGGTTGGCAAGGTGCTCAAGACCGACATCAAGGCGACCCTGATCGGCGCCGACTGACGGCCTCGATGGCATGCGACGTTCGCCCTTGGTGAACCCCGGAATCCCGCCCGCCCGCCGGTCGTTGTCCCAGCCATGACCACCGACCCGAACGCAGAGTCGGACGCACTGGACGCCTACTCCGCGATCACCACCTCCGTTGCCGCGCAGCTGACGCCGAAGGTGGCGGCGCTGCGAATCCGGTCGCGCCGGGCGGAGTCCGCGGGGTCTGCCGTGGTCCTGACCCGCGAGTCCCACCTTGTCACCAACGCCCACGTTGTCGGCGACGCCGACGGCGGCACCGCGGAGTTCGCCGACGGCACGGTTGCCCACTTCGATGTCGTGGGCCGTGACCCGCTGTCGGACCTGGCCGTCGTGCGCGCCGATCGAGAGCTGCCGGCACCCCCTGAGTACGGCGACGCAAACCGGCTGCTCGTCGGCTCGCTCGTGGTCGCGGTCGGCAACCCGCTCGGGCTCTCGGGCACCGTGACCGCCGGCGTGGTGAGCGCGCTCGGCCGCAGCATGCCGGCGCGAAGCCGAACTTCCGCGCGCCTGATCGAGGACGTCATCCAGACCGACGCGGCACTCAACCCAGGCAACTCCGGGGGTGCGCTGGCCGACAGCCACGGCCGCGTGGTCGGGATCAACACCGCGGTCGCCGGGGTGGGCCTCGGCCTGGCCGTACCTATCAATGCCACGACCCACCGGATCATCCACGCGCTGATGCATGACGGGCGGGTGCGGCGCGCGTACCTCGGCCTGGTGAGCACCCCGGCCCAGCTGACGCCCGTCCAGGCCGAGCGCTTCGGGCAGCGCGGCGCATTGCGCGTCATCGAGGTGGTGGAGAACAGCCCTGCAGCGCAAAGCGGCCTGCGGGCCGGCGACATGGTCCTCGCGATCGATGGCGCCCCGCTCGGCGATGCTCAGTCGTTGCAGAAGCGCCTCTTTGCGGACGCGATCGGGCAGCGGATGGAGGTCACCGTGCTGCGCAGCGGCGCGCTGGTGGACGCTGTCGCGCTGCCGATCGAACTTAGCGACTGACGCGCGTCGATCGGCGTCGTCGCAAACGCGGTTCTTCCTCGGCAAGTACAGCCGCAGCCTGTCCGCGAACCGCCGGCACCTCCTACGCCAGCTCCAGGTCGTGCAGGTGGTGGGGGGCAGTGACGGGACCCCGGCCTGGATCCTGCTCCTGGAGGCCGACGGCGGGGAGGAATGGCTCTTCGCGCAGGCCAAGGGTGCACAGGAGTCGGTGCTCGCTGGGTACGCGGGTCGCAGCCGTCTCGCCAACCACGGCCGGCGAGTCGTGGTGGGACAGCAGCTGAATGCAGGCAGTCACTCGCACGAGCCCATGCACGCACTGGCGACCGGATCGCGATCGGGGCATACATCGGCTCCTCGGCCAAGTTCGACAATGCGATCACGGCGATCGCCGAGGCCCATGCCGATCTCAACGAGCACGATCACCGAGCGCTCCAGACCGCCGTCGCCGAGGGGCGGCCGAAGCGCGCTCCGATCTCTGAGCCTTCGACGCGGCGGCCGCCGCGTCGAGCACGGCCGCCGCGTACAGGTCCGGGACCTCCTCCCAGAGGAAGTGGCCGGCGTCGAGGACGACGCTGCGACCGTTGGGCACCCGGTCGGCGATGAAGTCGGCGTTGGCCAGCGGTACGACGTGGTCATGCCGGCCGCTCACGACGGTGACCGGGACCTGGAGGTGGGGGAGCAGCTCAGCGAGGAGGGGCAGCTCCTCGGGGTAGCGGCGCACGTAGCGCATCGACTCGACGAAGCGGTCACCCTCGTAGCTGGCGAGGTAGTCCGCGCGGATCTCGTCGGGAACGTCGCCGGCGTGGTTGTCGACCGCGGTGTTCACGACCACGTGCGGGTCCAGCTGGCGGTACCGGTCGAGGTCCGGGTCGAGGACCCAGGACACCAGCGGTTCGCCCAGCTGCAGCGGGTACGTGGCGCCACCCCCGCCGACGACCAGGCCGGAGAACTGATGCGGATGCTCGGCGGCTGCGAACAGGGCGGCCGCGGTCCCGACGTCCGGGCCGACGACGAACGGCCGGTCGAGCTCGGCTTCGTCGACGAGCCGGGCGAGGAAGTCACCCATGGCCCGCGGTGACAACAGGTCGTCGCGGCGCTCTGAACCGCCGAAGCCGGGCAGGTCGATGGCGAACAGACGTGCGTGCGCGGCGAGCAGGTCCCAGACCGGGGCGAAGGCGTACAGGCTCTCCGGCCACGGGCTGGTGAGCAGGATCGTGGGTCCCGACGAGCCGCCCGTGTCGGCGTACCGGGTGCGGACGCCGTCGACAGTGCGGTAGCAGGTCTGGATGGGGGTTGACGTGGTGGTCATGGCTGATTCCTTTCGTGCGCCGACACCGCAGACAGGAGGATCCGCACCAGCTCGTCGGTCCCGGGGGACGGGACGGTCCGGGCCAGCGCGGCCACCTCTCGAGGGCCGATCGCGGTTGCGAAGGCGCTGAAGCGCCAGCTGTGGTGGCGGTGGCGGGTGCTCATCGCGCGCTCCTTGTCGTGGTGGTGGTTGAACCTGTCCAAGGTCGCGCTCGGCGACTGCCATCACGCCCGGGTGCGGCACTGGTCGGCACCCGGGCCACGGCGCACGCGCGCCCCGGCAGCACGGACGTGCCCGAGGACGGGCCAGTGGCCCGTGGGGAGACCCGGGTGTCCGACTGGTGTGAGCGCGACGGCTCAGGAGGAGGTTTTCCTCAGCAAGACACACACAACCAGGGAGGAACATCATGAGCACCACCGAAGCAACCACCCGCACCATCACCGTCGGCTCCCAGCCGGTCGAGGACCTCAAGCTGGAGGCCGTCGTCATCCCCGTCTCTGACGTGGACCGCGCGAAGAGCTTCTACGCCGGCCTTGGCTGGCGGCCCGACGCGGACTTCGCGTTCGAGAACGGCTTCCGGGTCGTGCAGTTCACGCCTCCGGGGTCGCCGGCCTCGGTTCAGTTCGGAAGCGGCATCACCACCGCCGAACCGGGCTCAGCCCAGGGCCTGTACCTGGTCGTCTCCGACGTCCAGGCTGCGCGCGACGAGCTCGCGGCGCACGGTGCCGACATCGGCCCGGTCTTCCACCCGGTCGAGGCGGGCGCGCAGTTCGTCCCGGGCAGCGGCTCGGGCCGGGCCACCGGCAGCGCCGACGACCGCGCCAGCTACGGGTCTTTCGCGACCTTGGCCGACCCCGACGGCAACACCTGGTTGCTGCAGGAGGTCACCACTCGGCTGCCCGGTCGGATCGACAGCGCGGCGACGTCGTTCGCCTCGGTGCACGACCTCGAGCAGGCGCTGGTCCGCGCGGCGACAGCCCACGGCGAGCACGAGGCCCGCAATGGCGGCGAGTACGACGAGCAGTGGCCGACCTGGTACGCGACCTACATGGTCGCCGAGCGGTCCGGCGCCGAACTGCCCCGCTGACCGAAGCACCAACACGAAAACACAAACACTCACGCAGGAACGAAAGGACTGATTCACCATGACCACACTGCACTTCACCAAGACCACGACCGCTTCGCCGGAGCAGCTGCTGGCCGCGCTGACGGACTTCGGTCCCGGCCGGTCGGAGGTGTTCCCGAACAGTGCGGACGACTACCTGACCGTCCACGACCGCGGTGCCGACTACGCCGACGTGACCGAGGGCAGCAGCGGCACCTGGGAGCGGCTGCACTACGACTGGTCGGACCCCGAGCGAGTCGTCATGACCACCACCGACTCCAACGCGTGGGGCGGCCACTCGGGCCACACCTACACCTTCACCCCACTGCCGGACGGCACGACCCGCTTGGACGCGACCGTCGTCCGCGACGGCAAGAACCTCAAGGGCCGGTTCTTCGCGATCGTCTTCCGAGCGTTCGGGCAGAAGGTCCTTGGCGGGGCCTTCCAGAAGACAGTCCGAGCCATTGAGGCGCGGAGCGAGAAGCAGTCGACCCGGAATGCCTGACCAGCGCAAGGGGCGCGACGGGCGGAGCCCGCCGCGCCCCACCGTGAACTCGCAGCTGCTGGTCAACGGGTTCCGGGTCTCCGACTGAGTTCCCGAGGCCCTCCGAGACGCCTACTGTTCTGCAATGGCCACTGGTCCGGCGGACCTTCGCGGGCGCTCACGTGAGCGTGAAGTGGTGGAGGATGCGCTCGACCGGGTCCGCGAAGGGGAGAGCGCGGTGCTCGTCCTCCGGGGTGAGGCGGGCATCGGGAAGACCTCCCTCCTCGACCACCTCGCACATCGAGCCACAGGGTGCCGGGTGGTCCGCGTGGCCGGGATCGAGTCCGAGCTGGAGCTGCCGTTCGCGGCGCTGCACCAGCTCTGTGGCCCATTGTTGGCCGACGTGACGTCGGTCCCCGAGCACCAGGAGCAGGCGTTGCGAGTGGCACTCGGCCTCGCCGCCGGTCCACCGCCGGACCGGTTCGTGGTCGGACTGGCCGTGCTCAGTGTGCTCGCCGACGTGGCCGCGAAGGAGCCGTTGGTCTGCCTGCTCGACGACGCTCAGTGGCTGGACGAGGCGTCGTCCCAGGTCGTCGGCGTGACGGCGCGACGGCTGCTGGCCGAGTCCGTGCTGCTCGTCCTAGCGGTGCGCGAGACCGGCGAACAGCGGCTGTTCCCCGGCGTACCGGACCTCACCCTCGAGGGGCTCGGCGCTGACGACGCCCGCGCCCTGCTGGCTGCGGCCACGCCGGGCCACCTGGACGAGCGAGTCCGGGAGCGCCTGGTCGCGGAGACCAGCGGCAACCCGTTGGCGCTCCTCGAGCTCGTGCGCGGGATGACCGACGCCGAGCTCGCGGGCGGCTTCGCCCTCGAGCCCGCGGCGCTCACCAGCGGGCTGCTGGAGGACCACTACCTGAGGCGGGTAAGGGCGCTCCCCGAGCCAACGCAGATGCTGCTCCTGATCGCGGCCACGGACCCGACCGGCAATCCCACGCTGTTGTGGCGGGCGGCTGCGGCGGTTGGCCTCGGCCACGACGCGGCCGAGCCCGCCCGGGCCGAGCAGCTGCTGGAGATCGGCTCGGGAGTGCGGTTCCAGCACCCGCTCATGCGGGCTGCGGCGTACGCCGCGGGCTCGGCGGACGAGCGCAGGGCCGCGCATCGCGCCCTGGCCGAGGTGATCGACCCGAAGACCGACCCGGACCGGAGAGTCTGGCACCTGGCGGCCGCGGCGACCGGGCCCGACGAGGCCGTCGCCGCAGAGCTGGAGCATGCTGCGGAGCGCGCCCAGGCACGCGCCGGGCTCGCCGGGGCGGCCGCGTTCCTGCAGCGCTCGGTGGCCCTGACCGAGGAGCCGGGCCGCCGGGCGGACCGTGCCCTGGCGGCCGCGCACGCGCACCTGCACGCGGGTGCCTTCGACGCCGGCCTGGGTGCGCTGGCCGAGGCCGAGGCCGATGCCGTCGATGACCTCCAGCGGGCCCGGGGCGAGCAGCTCCGCGCTGAGATCAACCGGGCCGCCACCTCTGGCCGGGAGGCACCGCTCCTGCTGCTGCAGGCCGCCCGGCGCCTCGAGGAGCTCGACACCGACCTGGCCCGGGAGACCTACCTGGACGCCTGGGGAGCCGCGCTGGTCGCCGGCGCCCTGGCTGCGCCAGGCGGTGACCTGCCGGCGGTGTCCACGGCCGCTCGCGCCGCTCTTGTCGTCGCACCTGGATCCGACGCCGTCGCCCACCTGCTCGACGGCCTGGTCACGCTGATCCTCGACTCCCCAGGGGAAGCGGCACCGGACCTCCGTCTGGCCATCAACGGTTTCGAGGCCGAGGCCGAGGCCGAGGCCGCCGTCGACGCGTGGCTGCACTACGGGGCGCTCGTCTCCAACGCCGCGCTCACCCTCTGGGACTTCGAGGCCTGGGATGCGGCGAGCGCCCGGCACGTGGAGTTGGCGCGGGGCTCCGGTGCCTACGCCCAGCTTGTCGCCGCACTCAACGTGCGCAGGGTGGTGGCGATGTTCGCTGGCGACTTCGAGACGGCCCGGACCCAGGGCGTGATCGAGGAGGTCCTCAAGCAGGTCACCGGGACGCGCCGGGCGTCGTACGGCGGCCTGTTCCTGGCGGCGTTCGAGGGACTGCCCGAGCGGGCTCTGCCGCTGATCACTGCCACGACTGACGAGGCCCGCGCGCGAGGGGAGGGCTTGGGCTGGAACATCGCGGACCGGGCCGCAGCCCTCCTCAACCTCGGTCTCGGGAGGTACGCCGAGGCGTCGGCGGCGGCCGCCCGTGCGGCTCATGGCGACCTCGGCCCCTTCAACTCCCAGGCCCTGCCAGACCTCGTCGAGGCCGCCTGCCGCAGCGGTCAGCCGGAGCTGGCCGCGGACGCGCTGCGCTGGCTGCAGGACGCGACCGGCGGCTGCGACTCGGACTGGGCGGCCGGGGTGGAGGCCCGGAGTCGCGCCCTGCTCAGCGAGGGGTCCGAGGCGGAGACGGCGTACGACGAGTCCCTGACCCGGCTGGCCCGCACCCGGCTCCGGGTCGAGCACGCCCGCACGGAGCTGCTGTACGGCGAGTGGCTGCGTCGCGAGGGCAGACGAGGCGACGCCCGCGAGCAGCTCCGCGCCGCCCACGAAACATTCGCCGAGCTCGGCATGGAGGCGTTCGCGGAACGCGCGCGGCGAGAGCTGCTCGCCACCGGCGAGAAGGTCCGCAAGCGCGAGGTGGACACTCTCAACCAGCTCACCCCGCAGGAGGAGCACATCGCCCGGCTGGCCCGCGACGGCCGCAGCAACCCGGAGATCGCCGCCGAGCTGTTCATCAGCGCCCGAACAGTCGAGTGGCATCTGCGGAAGGTGTTCGTAAAGCTCGGGATCAGGTCGCGCCGGGAGCTGCGCGAGGTGTTACCAGGACATGGACGGTCACCCTAGGCATGTGCATCGGGGCGCTCTCGCCGGCCAGTTGCCCCGAGGTCCGTCGACCGCGCCGTGTCGCCGATCGGATCACTTTCGGCTCAGCCGCCGTCCACACCGCGTCGCGCGAGCGGCGTCAGGCCGGCGCCTGCCGTGGCTCGGATCGCCTCGAGCTGTGGCACGTGTTCACGTGCATCGCGCTCGGCCCGTCGCAGCAGCTTCGTGGCCGTGCTCGCTTGCCCGGCCGCCAATGCCACCTGCGCTCCGCGCCAACGGCAGTACGCCGAGTCGTGGGGACGGCCGATCCTGTCCCACTCCGCCGCCGCCGCGGCCCAGTGCACCAGCGACGGTGCCCCCGTCAGTCTGGCCATCTCAGCGGCCCAGCCCCGGCGGAGGGCGGCGCGGACGGCATAGACATGGGAAGCTCCGAACGGATCTCGGCTGGTCCTCGCCAGTAGCCCCTCGAGCTCGCGGAGCAGACGCGTGCGAGCGCCTGGGTCCGCGCTGGCAAGGCTGGCTCCATCTGCTGCTGCCCGGGCAGTCAGCACCAGCAAGCCGGCGATGTCCACCTCCTGGTCCTCGACCGCCACGATTTCCCGCAGCAGGCCGGTCAGCCGGTCGTACGCCGACCACGGACGGCCGCACCACAGGTCGACAGTGGGCGCGTCCTGCGCACAGACGACCCGGTTCGCCAGGTCGACGACGAACATCTCCGACAGCTCGTCGAGCAGGCGGGTGGCCTCCTCACAACGGCCACGAAGCAGGTCGAGCTGTCCACGCTCGCTGTAGGTCGGCCACTGGTGCGGCAGCGGCTGTTCCTCGGTAACCGGGTCGATCAGCTGTGCCGCGTCCTGCACCCGGCCGGCATGTCGCAATGCTTCCGACAGATTGCTGAGCAGCACCAAGGCGGAATGGTTCTCGATCCCCCACTCGTCCGCAGCCTCGAGTCCCGGGCGGCCCGCGGCAGCGACCTCGTCGGCGCTGTGGCAGGTGGTCATCAGGATGTGGGTGTGGATCACTGCGAGGGACAGATCTCCTCGTGGGTCGGGTCCTTCGGTTTCGACGCGAGCAGCGGCCCTGACGCGCTCCAAGGCCTGCTCGACCCGACCGGCTGTGAGCTCGTGTCCCCCTTGCGTGGCGAGGGCGAGGCGGTACATGACGGGGTCCCCCAGGCGCGCGACGAGGTCGGCGGCCGTCGCGCACGCGGCCGCGGCCTCGTCGATCCGATCGAGCCCGCCGAGGAGCAGCCCGCGGGTGAGCAGGGCACGCGCGCAGTCAGCGGGCTGTCGATGCGCATCGAGAATGTGCAGGGCGCGATCCACGAGGCTCGAGGCCGGCGTGCGGGTTGCCCAGGTTGGCCTGGATCTTCCCCGCCCGCCGATAGACCTCGGCCGCGCTCGGCCCTTGAGGGTCGGCCACCGACCGCATGGCTTCGTCGGCCAGGCGGTCTGCCGCTTGCCAGTCGACGCCCTCCAGCGCGTCTATCGCGGCAAGGTACGCCTCGACCTTGCGTACGCCGGGCGACCCGGCGTAGGTCGCGTCGTCCGGCCAGAGCTCGAGCGCCCGCCGCCACTGCTCGGCCTCGTGCGCAAGCGCGAACCGGGCGCCGGCCTCCTGCGCGGCCCGGATCCGCCAGAGGATCTCCTGCTCGGGGTCGTCCGCGCGCTGCCAGTGCTCGGCAACCTCCGCTGCCGACGGACGCGGCGACTCGGCGAGGGTGAGGGCGAGGCGTCGGTGCTCGTCGGCTGCTTCGCCGGCTACCAGGCGGCGTCGTACCGCCTCGGCGAACAGCGGATGCCGCAGACGTACCTCGTGGACCCCTGTGGTGATCAGGAACGCTCGTCGAGCGCGTGAAGCCCCGCGGTCAACGCGGCGGGCGAGAGACCGGTCAGCGAACGCAGCTGGACGTCGGTCAGTGGTCGGTCCGCCACGCCGAGTGCGCGTGCGATGACCGACTCTCATGCGCGGTGCCTCGAGATCGTCCATCGAGCAGGTCGGCGAGAAGGTCGGGCAGCGCTTCATCCTCGGCCGACTGCGCCGCGAGCTGTTCGGTGAACAGCGGCAGACCGCCGCGCGCTGGTGGATCCGGTCGACCGCGTTGGGAGTCTGGCGACCCGGCGAGCAGCGCGAGCATCTCGGCGGTGTCGTCGCGAGTGAGTGGGTCCAGCGCGAGTTGTCGACCGCCGACCGACGACGTATCGGTCCATCCAGTCGAGCACGTCGCGGTAGGAGTGGACGGATCGTCGTGTCGGTAGGTGCCCACCAGCGGGATCCCGGGAAGTCGGCTGAGCAGGTGCTCGAGCAGGTCGAGGGTCGTCGCGTCGGCCCAGTGCAGGTCCTCGACCAGCACCGCGAGCGGCCGCAACGCGGCAGAGCGCGGACCAACGTCGTGCCGACCGCTGAGAACAACCGCTGTCGCCACCAGTCATCGTCCGGCGGACCGCCGGCAGTCGACAGGCTCGTCGAGCTCCGGCAGCAGCCGGCGCAGCGCGGCCAGCACGTACGGCGGGCACTCGGCGATACCCTGCGTGATCCACTGGCCGTGATCCACCTGGTACACCGAGCGCAGGATGTCGGTGACCGCGAGCAGTGGCACCTGGGTCGACAACGGCAGGCACGCACCCCTCGCCACGAAGGTGTTGCCCGCCGAGCCGAAGTCGCCGCCGTGTCGACCAGGCGGGTCTTCCCGATCCCGGCCTCGCCGGTGACCAGCAGCAGACCGGTGCCGGACTCGAGATGACGCCGTACCGCGGCCAGCTCGGCCCGGCGTCCGGCGATCCGCGGCCCCGGAGCCGAAGCTGGACCGCTCGCGGCCAGCCACAGTCGGCGGAACTCACCGACGTTCCCGCCCATCGCCTCGACGACCAGCTCCAACACCCCCCACGACGGCAGCCGGGCGAGGAGAACACGGTCGAGACCGTGGTGTGCGAGCAGCCCGCCTCCCGGGCCAGCGCACCGCAGGCTCGGCCACCCCGCCTCGTGGTGCAGCGCATGGAGCGCGTCGACCAGAGCCCGCTGGGCACCCGGCGGGACCTCCGGACGTGCAAGTCCTCCCAAAACACCTCCCGACGCAACGCCCCCTGGGACCAAGCATCCTCCCGCTGGCCAGTTCTGTCAGGTACTGGAAAGCAGGCTTCGGACGGCCCGACGGTGGTGTTCCAACCTCACATGGGAGTAGGACCATGGACGCCAACAGCACGACGAGCAGGTACACAATTCCCAGTCGGCGTGGTCGGAGGTCGGATCGGCTGCTCCTCGCCGGAGTCGCAGCAGGCCTCACCGCTACGGTCGCCGTAGCACCCCTCTCGCCGAGCGCGAACGCGTCCGACCGTCAGCATGCTCACCATGTGACGGACACCTACGTGTCGGCCTGGGACGAGGTGGGGACGCAAGCCTTCACTGCGGCGGCACTCACCCCCGCTGAGGGGCACATCATCTTCGGGTACGCCGGCATCGCGGTGTACGACGCGGTGATGGCGGTCCGGCACAGGTACGAGCGGTTCGCGATCCGCACCAGCGTGGCCCGCGGTGCGTCTGCCGAGGCCGCTGTGGCCGCGGCCGCCCACCGGATCTACGAGCACTACCTCCCGGCGCAGGAGACGACGATCCTCGACCCGGCCTACGACGCATCCCTGGCCAGCATCCCCGACGGGAAGCCGAAGACCGACGGTGTCGCCGTGGGTCTGCGGGTCGCCAACGCGCTCATCGCCCTGAGGGCGGACGACGGCTTCCGTGCCGACGTGGGCTACAAACCCCCTACCCCGCCGGGACCCGGCGACTGGATCCCGACAGCTCCCGCGCCCCCCGTCGGCACGTACCTCGGGCAGATGCGACCCTTCGCCCTGGAGTCCGCTGACCAGTTCCGACCGGACGGTCCCCCCTCACTCGGGAGCAGGCGCTGGGCGCGGGAGTACAACGAGGTCAAGGAGATCGGCTCGCGGACGAGCACGACCCGGAAGGACTGGCAGACGAAGGCGGCCTTGTTCTGGGGAGAGGCACCGGTTCAGCAGGCCCACCTTGCCCTGCGCGGGGTCATCACCCAACACGAGCTGGACGTCGTCCAGGCCGCTCGGATGGTGGCCATGGTCTCGGTGGCGTACGCCGATGGGACCATCGCCTGCTATGACGCCAAGTACGCCTACGAGTTCTGGCGGCCGATCACCGCGATTCGCGCAGGCGACACCGATGGCAACGACGCGACCACCGTTGACCCCACCTGGGTGCACCTCCTTCCCGCCACGCCGAACCACCCCGACTACCCGAGCGCCCACTCGTGCATCACGCCTGCTGGCGGCCGGGCACTAGCTGAGTTCCTGGGAACTCGACGCATCGATCTGACGGTGCCCAGCCTGACCGGGTTGGGATCGCGGCACTTCGCGACGGTGCGGGACCTCACTCGGGAGGTCGGCGAGGCCCGGATCTGGGGCGGCATCCACTTCCGCACAGCCGTCGAGGACGGTATCCGGGTGGCTCGTCAGGTTGCACACGAGGTGCTGCACGACAACTTCGAGAAGGTCGGGCGCTGACCGCCCGGCCGAGGGAGCGCCTCAACTCGTTGGAGCTCACGCCCGCAGTCCCGGGTTGACCAGCAACGCGTAGGACCAGTGGGCGGGCCCGTGCTCCACCCGGGTGTGACCCGGGTGCCTTGGGCACACCATCGAGCCATGACTGATGTAACGCTCGAAGAACGCGTGGTGGAGACGCTCGTCGTCAACGGCATCCCCGTCGTCGACAGCACCTTCCGGCTCAGCCGTCAGGCGGGGTTCTGGGTGGTCGCGGCGAGCCTGGCCGTGCTGACGGCCTTCTCCACCGCGCCCAGCGCCCTGTACGGGATCTACGCGCGGCAGGACCATCTGACCGCGATCGCCGTCACCCTCATCTACTCCGTGTACGCCGCGGGGATCCTGGTCAGCCTGCTGCTGGTGGGCCACCTGTCGGACTGGTACGGCCGCCGTGCCCTGCTCGTCCCCGCGTCACTGACGGCGCTGGTCGCGACCCTGGTGTTCGCCACCTCCAGCTCGCTGCCCGCCCTGTTCCTCGGCCGGGTGGTCACGGGCATCGCGCTCGGCGCCGCCGTCGCCGCGGCCACGGCGTACCTGACGGACCTGGATGCCGGCCCCGGGGCGGCGCCGACGCGGCGCGCCCAGATCGTGGCGACCGTCGCGAACGTCGGCGGGCTGGCGACGGGTCCGCTGCTGGCGGGACTGCTGGTCGAGTACGTCACCGCGGACCCTCGGATGGTCTACGTGCCATTTGCGGTCCTGTTGTTCCTCGCCGCGGTGGGCATCATGTTCGCACCGGAGGTCAAGCCGCGGCCCGAGTCGCGACCGCGCTACCGCCCACAGCGGCTCGCTCTGCCGAGCGAGGCGCGCGGTCAGTTGAGTGCCGCGCTCACCGGCGACTTCATGGTCTTCGCAGTGTTCGGCGTTTTCGCGGGGCTGGCCTCGGGGTTCCTGTCCGACACTCTGCATCGGCCGTCTCCCGTGCTCGCCGGGCTCGCCGTCCTGATCTCGTTCGGCGCGGGTGCGATCACCCAGGTCTCCACGATGAGGTGGCCACTGAGGCGGCTGCTGGCACTGGGCATACCGGTGCTGGTGGTGGGCCTGGCCGTGGTCGTGTCCGCCGCGTGGGTGCAGCCACCCAGTCTGCTGCTGTTCCTCGGCGGTGCCACCCTGGCCGGTGTCGGAAGCGGCGCCATCTACCGGAGCACCCTGACCGTGGTCATCACGAGCGCGCCGGCCGACGAGCGCGCAGGCGCCCTGGCTCTCTTCTTCGTGGTGGGCTACGTGGGTCTGTCCCTGCCGGTCGTCGGCGCGGGGATCGCCCTCCTCTACGTGAGCTTCAAGGTCGTCCTGCTGGTTCTCGCCCTCGCGGTCGCGGTGGGGATCCTGCTCGTGACGCCGGTCCTGCTCCGGCTGGAGGCCGGTGGCGCGTCGTCGGGAGTGTGAGTTGACGGATCGTGCTCGATGGTCGGGTCGAGCCTGCGCCGGCGGCGGTCGCAGTGGTGTGATCCCTCGTCCCCACTCGGTACCGCCCGGTGACCTGTCAGGCAGCGTCGTACGCTCCCTGCGGCGATGTCCTCCAGGAGCGTTGGGCCGGTCGGCTTCCAGTCATAGACCGCCTGCGTGAACGCACTCGAGGACGACAGATCCATGCCGAAGAACTGTCCGATGAACCCGAAGTGGTTCAGGGCGTCCTCGGGTGGGACCGAGCTCGTCGGCAGCCCGAGTCGTGCGCCGATCGCCTCCGCGATCTTCCTGGTCGGGACGGCATCCTCCCCGACGGCGTGGAGTCGTGCTCCCGCCGGGGCCCTTTCGAGACCGAGTCGGACCAGCCGGGCCGCGTCGCCGACGTGCACAGCCGCCCACGCGTTGCCGCCATCGCCGACGTACGCCGAGGTTCCCGTGCGCCTCGCGACGTCGGCGATGTAGGCGATGAACCCGTGATCGCGCATGCCGTGGACGGTCGGCGAGAACCGTGCGGAGATGGCGCGCACGCCCTGGTCGATGAAGCCGAAGGCACGGTGCTCCGCGCCGCCACGCGGCGAGTTGGGGCCGATGGCCGTGGCGGGGTCGGCCTCGTTCGAGGGCCGCCCGGGAGCCAGCCCGGCAACGCCGGAGGCGAAGACGAACGGCCGGCCCGTGCCGATCAGTGTCTCAGCGATCGTCTCGACCGCCACCCGCTCGGCCCGGCCTCGACTCGGCAGGGTCGGACCAGTCGTGCTTGTTGGCGAGGTGGATGACAGCCTCGGCGCCGGCGGATCCGCGCCGCAAGGCGTCGAGGTCGTCGAGGTCACCCTGGAGGACCTCGGCCCCCCTGGCCTCGACTGCGGCCGCGGAGTCGTCGGAGCGGGCCAAGCCCACGACCTCGTGGCCGGCCCTGAGCAGCTCGTCCACAACCTGGCCCGCTGGGAATCCGGATCGCGTGAGCGCCTCGCCAAGGCGGCGTTGCATCTCTTTGCGGCCCAGGGCTTCGAGGGCACCACCGTTACGCAGATCGCCGATGAGGCACGCCTGACCGAGCGCACCTTCTTCCGCTACTACGCCGACAAGCGCGAGGTGCTCTTCGTCGACAGGAGCGCTTCGAGGGCCTCTTCCTCGCCGGGCTCGCCGGCTCGACCAGCGACCGACCCGATGGAGCTCGTCGCCGCGGCGATCACCGGAGCAGCGGCCTTCTTTCCCGACGAGAAGCGGTCGTGGTCACGTGCACGCGCGCAGGTGCTGGCGGACAACGACGCGCTCATGGAGTGCGAGCTCCACAAGATGTCGGCCCTTGCCGAGACCCTCGGCGAGACCCTGGTGAGTCGCGGGATCGATCCGACCAGCGCGGCGTTCGCCGCAGAGGCCGCCGTCAGCGTCTTCCGCCGCTCCTTCGCGGCCTGGGTCGTCGAGGGCGAGGAGCGATCGTTCACCGAGATATCCGACGCTGCGTGGCGCACGCTGCGCCAGCTTCTCGCACCCCGCCGGGCCCTGTTCGATCGCCGAAATGCCTATCGGGAATCGGACTCCGATTCGGTTTGTAGTCTGCCGAGGTAAAGTTGACGAGGACAACCGCCTTCGCGTCTCGGGAGCTCCGATGAAACTGCGCAACATGCCCACCCGTCTGGCCTCCGGCGCCTACATCCTCCATGCCGGCTGGGAGAAGTGGCACGGGAACGAGCAGCAAGCGGCGGGAGTGCACGGCGTGGCGGCGGCCGCGTTTCCCATGTTCAAGGCGATGAAGGCACCCGACTTCCTGAAGCTGCTCTCCGCCGGTGAGATGGTGGTCGGCGCGACACTCCTCGCGCCGGTGGTGCCGCCCGCAGTCGCGGGCGTGGCTCTGACCGGCTTCGCGGGCGCGCTGGTGACCATGTACCTGCGTACCGACGGCATGCACAAGCCCGGCAGCGTCTGGCCGACCCAACAGGGCATCGCGATCTCGAAGGATGTCTGGATGCTCGGCATCGGGCTGGGACTCATCATTGACGGCCTGCGGAGCCGCACGGGCGGCTGACGACTCTCGGGCACCGCCACGACCGCCGCCCTCAACAGCGGACATCGACCGGATCGCCGATCAGACCCGCCGTCCGCCGCGTGTCGCCGTGTGTCGTCTGCCCCGCGCCTACCGCTCCCGGACGGCGTAGGTCAGGTGCGTGACCCTCGGGGAGGACTCCGCGCGGACCGGCTCGAGAGCCACGTGGCGCGCGTCCACGCCCTCGAACAGGCGGATTCCGGAGCCGAACAGCACGGGGGAGAGCGCGATCGAGAACTCGCCGATCAGGCCGGCGTTCAGGTACTCCAGGATCGTCGCGCCGCCGCCCGCGATGCGGACGTCGCGGTCGCCGGCGGCCTCGCGGGCCTGGTCGAGCGCGGGCTCGATGCCGTCGTTGACGAAGTGGAAGGTGGTCCCGCCCGGCCGCTCCCAGGGGTCACGCTTCTGGTGCGTCACGACGAAGACCGGCGTGTGGAACGGCGCCTCCTCCGGCCACGCCTGCTCGCCGGCGTCGAACATGCGCTTGCCCATCACGCTCGCGCCGGTGCGCTCGAACGTCTCCCGCAAGATGTCGTTGTCGCGCCCTTCCTCGCCGTCCTCGCCTAGCCTCAGGTTCTCCCGGAAGAACCGCTGCGGGAAGACCCACTGCTGCAGTTCGATCCACTGCTGCCCCATCAAGTCCTCGACGGACTCGGGCGCGATGAACCCGTCCAGCGACATCGACACGCTGAAGAACACCTTCGCGGCCATCAGCCCTCCACTCCCAACCGAGAGATCTCGGTGACGTAGGCGGCCAGGTTGCTCAGGGTCTGCTGGCCGCCCTCGATCGCGTGGTACTTCTCGACTGCCTCGTCGTGCAGCTCCTTGGTGGGGAACACCGTGCGCATCTCGATTCGGGTCGCCGCACCAGCGGGCTCGAACGTCAGGACCGACTCGAACGCATTCGGATCGCCGGGGGACTCACCGTGGAGCAGCGCGATCCGCTTCGGCGGTTCGATCTCGGTCCAGGAGATCCACTCGGTGTAGTCCGTCCCGTCCGGTCCGTGCATCACGAAGTCCCACTCCCCGCCGACGCGGAACTCGAACGACTGTGTGGTCGTGGTGAACCCATCCGGCCCCCACCACCGTGAGAGGTGCCGGACCTCGGTGAACGCCTCGAACACCAGCTCCGGTGGGGCGCCGATCACCCGGGAGATCACGATCTCGCGGTCGGTCGTCGCGGACTGCGCCGGCGCTCCTCGTCCCTTCGCGCTCATCACCTACTCCTCCTGCCTTGCCTGCTTCAGGTCCTGCACGTATGCGTCCAGCCGGTCGAAGCTCTCGTTCCAGAACCGCTCGAACCCACCGGTCCACTCGTGGACCGGCCGCAGCCCGCGGGCGTCAAGGCCGTACATGCGCTGCTTGCCTGCCTTGCGGTCCCGCACCAGCCCGACCTCCCGGAGCACTCGCAGGTGTTTGGACGTCCCGGGCTGGGTCATCCCCAGCTCCTGGGCCAACTCGGTCACCGGCCGCTCACCCGCCCGCAGCAGCACCAGGATCTCCCGGCGTCGCGGCTCGGCGATCGCGTTGAAGACGTCCGAAGTCGTCGCTGCTCGTGCCATTGACGCGATCATATACCCATATCGGCATGCGTCAAGGCGAGACGGGCGGCCCGACCCCTGCGCGCGACGGACAGGAACCAGACGTTAATCGGTCCTTAATGACGGCGCGTGAGTCTCTTCTCATCGCCCTTCACAGGCAACCCGAGGAGAGTCCATGAGCCTGATCCGCTCGCGCACCGGGCCCGGCGGCCCAATTGCGTCTCACCGGATCCACGGCCCGTTCACTGCTCAGCACTCGACGCGTCACGTTCAACCACGAGAACTCGTGCCGCCTGCCGCGGGCGTGCACACGCAGACCTGGTTGGACTGATCCTCGGTCGAGCCAGGGCACAGGGGGACAACGCCCCTTTCCAGTTCTGGGAAGGGGCGTTGTGTGCGCTCGGCTTCAGCTTTCGCGCAAGCAGCCGCCCCGGTAATCGCGCCGGGGCGGTCATCGTCCCCTCAGCCTTTTCAAAACCCCGTTCTCCGAGGGGTTTCCCTCTGAGATGACCACGCCGGGCAAGGGCAGGGCCCGTCGGCCGCTGTGAGGTGCATTCATCTCTGTCAGCGAGGCTCCGATGACGAACCCGCCGTTCCCCGGCGTGAGGGGTTGCGCGCGTGGAACGGCGGGCCGCCGATTGCTCCAGGGACCCTCCACCGCTGGGGTTCCTCCAACCCGGAACCCCAGTTCCGGTCGACCGTCTCTCGCGATCCCATCGACTCCCCGGTGATACACCTAGCGTGCACCCGAGCCAGCCGGGCGGTCCCCGTCCTTTCGGGCGAAAAAAGCGAGGTCAAGGCCCGCTCAGGGGTCGGGCCGCCCGGCTTGGCTGGTTGTTCAGCGACCCACCCATCGCGACGTCGTCAGGGTTCGGACCACCATGATCACGTCGGGAGCGTTGCCAGGTCCGTCATCGTCGAACACGTTGCGGCTGCTGCCGGTCAGGCCGCGTCGATCCACGCAGGTCACCTGCCCGCTGGGCGGGTTCCCGTTGGCGAGACAGGCCTGGAGCTTGACGTAGCTGTTGGTGCCGGTCGCCGCGTGGAAGACATCAACCGACTGCCACCCCCGACCGCCCAGGACGCGCTCGTCGTACCGAAGCGACAAGACGGCGGGATCCGACACCGTGGCCGACAGGCCGGTGGCGTGCGCCTCGACAGGGAGTCCGATGTCCTCAGGCGACGAGGCGGTCGTCAGTTCCTGGACAATGACCGACGCGCCAGAGGTGTCCGTGATCGGCACCTGGAACTCGGCGCTCTGCCGGTCCAGTTGGAACGTCTGTGCCTGACAGCCGGGCTGCCGCGGCACCAGACAGCGCCCCGTGCCGTACCCGGCGCCGCCGCTAACGCTGGCTGGCGTCGCGGACCCTGACGGGAGCAGGAGCTTTCCGCTGTCCACGGTCACCGCACCCGGAGACGGCTGTGAGTAGGCCCCGGTGACCAGGCTGGTGCCGGTCCCGCCGCTCTTGGCGATCTGACCTTGGTTGACCACCGTCGACAACTGGGCGATACCGAAGTCGTTGTTGCCCTCCAGGTAACTGCCGTCGTCCTCGAACCGGAGCGTGCCGGTGCCCGCGGTCAGGCCGGTGCGCGGGCGCAGCTCGAGGCGAGTGCCGTGGTCCGCGGCGATGGAGCCACCGTCATGAACGAGCAGAAGGCCGTGCACCATCAGCTGATACTGGTCACCGAGGTTGACTCGGCCTCCGGAGACATCGACGACCCCCTCGTCGTCGACCACCATCCGTCCGGTCGCACCGACGATGGGGAGCCCAGGTACGCAGGGCGCCTCGCCCAGCGGATAGGGCCCTGGGAAGTAGGCGCACTCTCGCGTGGTGAGCGTTGCCTCGCTCGCCGGTCCGGGGGTGTGCAGAAGCAGTGTCCCAGACACCTCCACCCGGGCCGGGCCGGCGAGCGCGGCACCGTCGAGCTCCACGCGACCCTGGATGTTGGAAGGTGTCAGCGCGCCGCCGTACAGGTAGAGCTTGCCCCCGGTGTGGACCTGCAAGACGGCGTCCGATGCGACGTTGAGGGCGATCAGCCGGGCGTCCTGTCCTCCGCGGATGACCGGCAGGCCGCCGGCCGGGACGCAGACATAGGGGTTGCTCAGGTGCAGCGGAGCAATGCCCAGGGACCAGTTGGCATCGTTGTCCCACTGGTCGTCGGCCCCCGGCGTGACTCCCGCCCCTTGCCAGACGTCGGGTGTGAGCCCAGCCAGGACGTCGCAGACGCTCGGCAGTCGATCAGTAGGAATGGGCAGGGCCGTCGCGGGGGTACTTCCGGCGGCCGGAACCGACGCGCCCAGAATCAGGGCAGCAACGGATCCAATGACGAATCGGGAGAAGGTCAACATCGCTACGCCTCCCAGCAGAGCAGTAACGTGGCAACGGAAGCGTCACCTTCTTGGAACGTACCCGGAACTCCGAGGCGTAATCGAAGACTGCCGACCTCAATGTCCGGCCGAACGGCGACTAGCCTGTCGAGGTGGAGTTCCGGCTACTGGGTCCGCTCGAGGTGGCCGAGGCAGGCAGCACGGCCCGCCTCGGTCCGCCACGCCAACGCGCCGTTCTGACGATGCTCGTCCTCGCCGCGCCCGACGTGGTCTCCACAGATCGACTCGTCGATGGACTATGGGGAGGGCATCCGCCGAGACACCCACTCGCCGCGCTCCGTGTCCACATCCACGGGGTGCGCGCGGCGCTCCGCGACATCAGTGAAACGGAGCAGGTCGAGCGGGTTGCGCCCGGCTACCGGCTCGCGATCACAGCCGAGCAGACCGACATCGGCCGATTCGCGATGCTCCAGCAGCGTGCGCGAGACGAGCGCCTGCGCGATGAGTCGGCCGCGGCAGCAGCAACGTTGGAGGAGGCACTCGGCCTGTGGCGTGGACCGGCCCTCACTGACGTCCGCGAAGTGCCGTTCGCCGAGCCCGAGGCAGTCCGACTCGACGAGCTCCGCATGCTGGCTCAAGAGGACTACTACGACGTGCGCCTCGAGCTGGGCCAGCACGCCGCCCTGGTCGCCGACCTGGAGCAGGCGGTACTCGAGCAGCCGATGCGCGAACGCCTCTGGGGCCAGCTCATGACCGCCCTCTACCGCTGTCACCGCCAGGCTGACGCGTTGAGAACCTACGCCCAGGCGCGGGAGCGGCTCGCCGACGAGCTCGGCATCGACCCCGGACAGGCGTTGCAAGAGCTCGAGCTGGCGATCCTGCGGCAGGACCCTGCTCTGACGGCGCCGACTGCGCCGCTCGCGTCCCCCCGCGGTGCCGCCGACACGGCCCGGGTCGCGCTGGCCGCCACCAAGCTGCCGGGGGTCGCACCCCGGGAGCCGGCGAGGCTGCCGCGGCCTTCCACCCCCACCTTCGGGCGCGGCGAGCTCGTCGCTCAGATCCGCGGCCTGCTGTCGGACCGAGAGGTCCGGTCGCTGACCCTGACCGGACCGGGCGGGGCCGGCAAGTCCAGGGCGGCAGTGGTGGCGGCGGCCGCCGCGGCCGACGACAACGAGGACCGCGTCGTCTACGTCACCGCCACCGAGCGCACTGACGTGGACCAGCTCGCACACGAGGTCACCCTCGCCGTGACCGGAAACGACGACGAGGCTGCCCTCGGTGACCTGGACGAGCACACCCTCGTCGTGCTGGACAACCTGGAGTCGGTCGTCGATGGCGATCGGCTCGTCCGCAATCTCGTCGAGCGGACCACCCACCTGACCGTGATGGCCACCAGCCGGCTGCCGCTGCGACTCCGCGCCGAGCACGACATCCCGGTCCCTCCTCTCGCAGTCCCGCCCGAGGGCGCCTCCGCGGATGAGATCGCCGCCTCCCCTGCCGTGGAGATGTATGTCGACCGGGCCACCGCCGTCGCACCTGACTTCCGGCTCAACGACCACATCGACGCCGTCGCCGACCTGTGCCGCTACCTCGACGGCCTTCCCCTTGCGATCGAGCTGGCGGCGGCGCACGCGCGGCTGCTCACACCTGCCCAGGTCCGGTCTGCGCTGGAGGAGGACCTCGGGATCCTGTCCGCGCCCACCAGCGACCTCCCGGAACGGCAGCGGACCTTGACCGCCACGATCGAGTGGAGCTACGCCAGGCTCGACCCCGACGCCCGCACGGTCGCAGACCGCCTCTCCCTCTTCGAGCGCGGGTTCACCGTGGAGGCCGTCGAGGCGGTGTGCGAGGACGTGCCCGACGTCCTGGGCGCGCTGGCACAGATCGTCGAGGCCCGCCTGATCCGCCGTGTCGACTCGCGCGTCGAGATCCGGTTCGTCGTACTCGGCACCGTCCGGGCTTACGCACGGAACCGTCTTAACCAGCAAGAGGACCTCGAGGACCGCAAGGTCGCGCTGGCCGACCACCTGCTTTCCAGAGCCCGCGACTGGGCCGGTCAGCTCGACGGGCCCGAGGGGGCCGCGGTGGTCGGGCGGTTCGACGACACCGCCGCCGATCTGAACGCGACGCTCGACTGGGCTGCCGAGACAGAGCGGACTGACCTGGCCGTGGGGATGATGACGGTGCTCACCGACCTTTGGATCGCGTCTGGTCGACTCCGCGAAGGGTTGCGACGGACCCAGCAACTCCTCGCGATGGGTGGGCCCACCCCCGCCCAACAGGCCGACCTGCACGTGACCGCCGGAAAGCTCGCGTATCACCTCACGGACTGGAACCTTGCGGCCGAGGAGATGCGCGCTGCGCTCGCGGTGCCCGACATGGAGCCGGCCACCGCGACTGCGGCCCGCTGCCACCTCGGTGCCGCGCTCATCATGACCGGCGCGGCTGAAGAAGGTGCCACTCTGGCGGGGGAGGCGCTCGAGGAGGCTGAGCGGCTCGGCAACTACCCGACGACCGCGATTGCCCTGTCGGTGCTGGCCATTGCGCGCGCCATCGCCGGCGACGCCGACGGCGAGCGCTCCTACTACGAGCGCCGGCTCACGGTCGTTTCCGAGCGCGGTGACGTAGCCAGACTCGCCGACACTCTCAACACCCTCGCCGAGATCGCGCTCGACGACGCGGACGCGGTGACGGCACGCGCCTACGCCACGGAGTCCGTCCTCATTGCCGGCTCGTCGTTGACGCTGGAGGCTCGGGACGCGGCGATCACCCTGGCCAGGGCGGCCGCGGTGGATGGCGACCCGGAAACGGCGGGGGCCCATCTCCGCGCTGCTCTGCAACTGGCTGACCGTACCGGCCAGTCTCTTGCACTGGCCCAGTGCCTTCGGGTGGGCGGGTGCCTAGCCGTCCTCGCCGAGGATCCCGTGACGGCGGTCCGTGCCTTCGCGTTGGCACAGCAGGTGTCCGCATCACCCTCGGGCACCGACGTGCCCATCGAGGCCGACCTCGCGTCACGGCTGGCACAGGCGAGAACGGCGCTCGGTGAGGACGGGTTCCAACGTGAGTGGGAGCTGGGCTGCACGCTCCCGGCCGCGTCCGTACGCTCCAAGGTCGACGCCCTGGCTGCTCCGCCTGCTACCGCCGGCAGCTGACCTGCTCCTGACGGGTAGGTGGCTCCACTCTGATCGAAGGAGAGCACGAACTCGGGACGCTGGACGAGGACTGTTTGATTCCATCTCGGGCTGAGTAACGTACGAGAGTGTCATCCTCGGTAAGGCCGGGAGGGATGATGGAGCCCGTACGGCGGTGCCCTTGCGTTGCTCCGCCGATCGCGCCTTTCGAGCTGATCCCTGAGCCTGTCGCACTCGTCCCAGCAAGCCAGGCGCCTGACACGGTCGCGGGATGGCGGGCACTGGCTGATGGACTCCTGACCGACCAGGCGTGCGCGTTTCACCGCAACGTGGAGATCTCCTCGCGCTATGCCTGGCTCTACAAGGTCCTGCCCGGGTGCTTGAAGTGGGCCGGGATGGCCGCCATCGCCTCGCACCACGTCCGCCTGGCTCTCTTCCCGCTCCGGCTGGACGCGGACCGCACCGGCTACGTGGACATCCCGCACAGCCTCGGCCGGCGGCGACTGCTGCTGCGCGACGTGCACACCATCCGCGCCACCAACAACGCCATCTTCAACGACATCTTCTGGGTCCACATCGCCTACGTCAGCGCCGAGGACGGGATTCAACGCCTCCGCACCCTCCTCCGCAACCTGCCCGACTACCGACCGGTCCTCGCCGGCTTCGAGGCCATCGACGAGGGCCGTCGGGTGCTTGATGATCGCGCGGCCCTGGCGATGGACAAGCGGGCGGCCACCGACCTCATCTGGAACGGGAACGTCCAGCTGCTCGAGCACGAACAGCGCGCTTTGGTGCAGCCGTGCTTCGACGATCTCTCGTGCGCGTTCGCCCGCCTGATCTCGCTCGGCGCGGCCTCAAGCTTCGAGGTGCGGGGGGTGCGCAAGGAGCTCGCGTACTTCACTTCGTTCTACCTGTCCTCGCTCACCCGGGGCATGCCTGCCGCCGTGCGTGCGCGCACGTTGCCGAGGATCACCCGATACGACGACCGTTGGCGCTGGATCACCACGAGCGTGGTGCCTCAGTTCCGCCGGTTCGACGCGGACCTGCACCTGGTCGACGCCAGCATGCAGCGCATCTTCGAGGACGCCCGCGGCTACGCGTCCATGCCCTGCGCGCTACCCCCGGTGTCGACACAGACCCCGGACACAACGCCCACCGACGGCTCACGGGAACCCTTCGAGTAGGCCCTCCGAGAGGGATCCCACCGCAACCAAGGCGAGGGGCCGCCCGTCTCTGAGTATCGACAGGAGGCGTTGGGCGGACGAGGATCGCGGCCATGGAGGTCACAGGTTGGCTGCTCGACGGCGACCCGGCGATCCGGTGGCAGGTGCTGCGCGATCTCGCCCACGCGCCGGCGGAGAAGGTCGCGGTCGAGCGCGCTCGCGTCGAGAGTGACGGCTGGGGAGCCCGACTGCTCGCCTTGCGCGATCCCGATGGTCAGTGGGCCGGCGGCGCCTGCTTCCCGCGGTACGTCGCCGACAACTGGCGGGCCGGCATCCAGCCGGACTTCTCCCACGGTCAGCCGTGGACCTCGACCCTGTCCACGCTGATGCTGCTGCGCGACCTCGGCCTCGACCCGGCCTGCAAGGCTGCCCGCGAGACGACCAAGCTGGTCGCGGAGAACTGTCGCTGGGAGCACGACGGCCAGGCGTTCTTCGACGGCGAGGTCGAGCCGTGCATCAACGGCCGCACGCTCTCGATCGGCGCCTATTTCGGTGCGGACGTCGACGGCCTGGTCAGGGGTCTGCTCGCCGATCAGCTCGAGGACGGCGGCTGGAACTGCGAGACCGAGAACGGCGCCACCGTGTCCTCGTTCGACTCGGTGATCTGCGTGCTCGAGGGTCTGCTCGAGTACGAGCTGGCCCAGGGAGCGGTACCTGTGGCCGCGGCTCGCCGCCGTGGGGAGGAGTACCTGCTGGAGCGGCAGCTGTTCCGGCGCAAGACCACCGGTGAGGTGCCGGCCCAGCGCTGGCTGCAGTTCTCGTGGCCGCCGCGCTGGCATTACGACGTGCTGCGCTCCCTGGACTACTTCCGCCGCACCGGCGATGCCCCCGACGAGCGCGTCGCCGAGGCTGTCCAGCTGGTCCGCGACAAGCGGCAGCCCGACGGCACCTGGCTGCTGGAGAACACCCACCCTGGCGAGACCCACTTCGAGTTCGAGGACGGTGATGGGCGTCCGAGCCGCTGGAACACCCTGCGAGCGCTGCGTGTCCTCGACTGGTACGACGGCCGGAGCTGACAAGGTCATGACTCGGTACGACCAGCGGGTCCACGGCGCCGCGAGCCGCGTTGAGACGCGCTCGGGCTCCTCACAGATGCGCCTGTCATGCTGAGTAGAGCGAGACTGGCATCCTTGTTCTCGCTGCGCTCTCAAGGTGGCCGGGGCACCAGGGCGGCGGTATCCACAAGGCGATCCAGGGTGACGAGATGAGCGGTAGTAGCACGCGGTCAATGGCCTTTCAGGCGCAGCAGCCGGAGGTCTTCTCTGCGCTTCAGGAGGCTGCGCGGCGCACGGGGTTCCAGTACCTGTCCGGCGACGTGAGCACTGGCACCGCGACGTTCACTTCGGGGAAGTTCCTGCTGGGCTTCGGCGAGAAAGTCACTGCCCGGATGGAGCAGGTAGCGCCCGGGACCGTTCAGGTGACGCTTTCCTCGGATCCGAAGTTCAGGGTCGTCGGCTCGTTGGGCCGTCGCGGTCCGAGTGCCGACCGTCTGTCCGAGGCGTTGAGCGGGCTTCTACCGCACGCCGGATAGGCGACGGCGGTCGAGCACCGTAAGCGGTCCAGCACGGTGGTGGACTCATCCCACCCCGTATGGGGCGTGACCACGCGTGCGGCCGACCTGTCGGACGCCGGTGACGTAGGGCGGTGAGAAAGTGGCCTCGCCGCGTCAGCGCAGAGTCCCCACCGAACCCGGGTAGGGCGGAGGCGCTGCTGCGTTGAACTCCGTGGCCACGATGCGCTGGTCATGCACGCCGGCGGCCTGGTCGGAGGCGAGCCACACAATCGGTGGGCCCATGACAGCTGGGTCCTGCAGTCGGGCCTGAACGTCGTCGGGAGCGTCCTCTGGGACCATCCCGGTCCGGGTGCCGGTTCCGCCGGGAAGCAAGATGTTGACATTCACAGAGCTTCCCGCCAGATCGGCTGCCATCACCCGCGACAGCGCCTCGACGCCGGCTCCTGCCGGTCCATACGGGACGAAACCGCGGCGGGTCATCGTCCGCTCGTTCATCGAGATGTTGACCACCCGCCCGCCGCCTGCCTGGAGCATCGATGGAACCACCGCGCGGGCCATGAGGAAGCAGCCGACCAACTTTGTGTCCACGACGTCCCGGAAGGCGCCCGGCTCGACGCTCCAGAATGGTTGCGGATCGGACAGGAACCGGGGGTTGACAGTGCGCATGCCGATACCCGCGTTGTTGACCAGCACGTCGAGACCTCCCCACGCCTGGTGGGCCCGGTCAAGGCATGCCGCAACCGATCGTTCGTCGCGCACGTCGAGCCGACAGGGGATAGCCGAGGTGCCCAGGTCGGTTGAGGTTGCCTCGGCCCGGTCTTGGTCGCGGCTGGTGACCATCACCCGCGCACCCGCGTGGACCAGTGCAGCGGCCATGGCCGCACCCAAACCGCTGGTGGCACCGGTGACAAGGACGCGGACTCCATTCAGCCGATTCGCGGCACTCATGACAGCGACGCTACGCGGCATGACACGCCCAGTTGCGGTAAGACGCGAACGCGGGACTGGTCAGACCGCAGTCATGTTTCTCAACGCTTCGTTCCGCTTGAAGAGGTAGTACCCAAACGTCGTTCCCTTGACTGCGACGTTCTGGCCTGACGACATGAACTTGTCGCGCGACTGCTGGCCTTCCTCGACGAAGACGAAGGAACCGTTGACCAGCTCCTGACAACGGTGCAGGCCGCTCGGGACCGGCCCGGGCTCAAATCTCTATCAGTCTCACGTGAACGCGTTCAGTCTCGGCTGACGGCTGTAGGACTCATCTCGTCGACCGACAGCGGGCGGCAACTCAGGTTGCGGTGCGGGTCAGGTGACGACGGTGCGCGCTATCGGTGGAACGGGAAGGGTGACGCTCGCGTACGCGTGATGCGTCGGCGACCAGTCGCGGACCGCGCGGCTAGGCGCTGGCGTATCGCTGTCGACCGGTGGCGCCGCCACCAGCCCAGTGCCCGATGTCGAAGATGAAGCCGAGGACCACGAGGGCCCAGCCCCAACCGCTGACCTCGGTCACCGGGTTGTAGGCAAGGACGTAGAACAAGGTCGCATAGGGAAAGAGGATCAGTCCGAACAGGGGGATGAGGAAGCCGGTGAAGGCGCGGTCCACCAGGTTCGAGAAGATCCAGATGAGCACCAGGGCGACTCGAGGCGCGAACCCGGCGAGCAGGGCCAGCAGGCATCCCATCGGTGGATCCTTCCCTCGGCCCACGTGGTGAGCCTGTCCTCACGTCACATTGTGGAGATCGCTGGCCGTGGAGCCGTCACCCGCTGAGGGTGAACCCGCGTGGGCGCTCAGGCTCGCACGATCGATGCGAACCAGGCGCGGACGAGGCAACGGCGTTCAGCGCCGACCTGCCGTCGGCTACTTGACCGCGAGCACGTCGATCGGCTTGATGTCCGGGTCGGACGCCAGCAGGTCCGAGCCGACCTGCTGGAGCGCCGCCGGGATCTGGCCGTTGACGTGCGCCTGGCGAGCGTCCTCGCTTTCGAACGTGTCGAAGATGCCGTACGTCGTGTCGTCGAGCCGGAAGGCGTACCAGGTCACGGTGCCCGCCTCCTGGACGGCCAGCTCCCGGCCCTGCTTCAGGAACGCACCGAGCTCGTCGGCCTTGTCGGGCTTGGCCTTCAAGATCGCGAGCAGCCCTCGGTCGATAGCCATGGGATGTGTCCTTTCGTCGGGTTGTTCTGGACGCTACGACCGTAGTGGTTGCACGCACTCACGTGGTGTTCCCTTCACGAGTTCGCGTCCCTCGAGCTGTCCTGGGTGGTGTTCTGATCTGCGGAGGTCTCAGGTCCAGCGCGGCACGGGTCCGGGCCATGGCCTATGCAACGGTCGTCTTGCGGACGCCGGAGACACCCATCACGACCACCCGCGCGCGACGAGAGCTCACGCCTCCTCCCGGGACGGCGAACGTGGAGTCACGGTGTTCCCACCCCACTCCTCGGGTGCGATGTCGGTCAGAGTCTGGTTGAGAACCCACTGGTGCCCGAAGGGGTCATCGATGGTGGCCTGCCGCTCGCCGTACTCCCAGTCGTGGGGCGGATCGACCAAGCGGGCCTTCCGTGCCACCGCAGTCTCGATCACGCTCGCGACGTCGGCGACCTTCAGCATCACTTGGTGAGAGCGTTCCTGCGCCGGTGTTCGCCGACCCGGCCGAACCTCTGCCACGACCAATTCGGCCGGCGGCCCATCCGGGAGCCCGAGTTGCGAGCGATGCCCGTCGCCGATGCGGACGTGTTCGACGAAGCCGAAGACCTCGGTGTACCACGTCACGGCCGATCGGACGTCGGCCACGGTCAGGACGGGGGTCACTCGTGCGTGCGGCGCCGACCGGTTTGTGAGCACCTGGTCAGACTAGATCGTGCGGGTCACGCAATGGCGGCTCTTGAGGTAGGTCCTGCAGCGATCCGCGGCCTAGGCGCCGCTTCCGTATGGACGGGTGATGATCTCCAACCAGTGCCCGTCCGGGCCCTCCCAATAGAGGCCGCGGCCACCGTCCCCGTGGTTGATCTCACGGGGTTGACGCTTGAAGGGGTCCGCCCACCACTGGCGGCCGCCGTCCCGCAGGCGACCCAGGATGAGGTCGAACTCCCGCTCACTGACCAGGAAGGCGTAGTGCTGGCCGTGAATGTCGCCCTCGGTGTCCATGAAGTCCAGGCTCGCGGCGTTGTCCAACTTCAGTTCGGCGAACGGACCGTAGGACGCGGCCTCTGGCAGGCCGAGCACCTCGCCGACATCGCGAGCGGCGGCCCATCTGTCCTTCACGTGCACGATCGTGTGGTTCAGCTCGATACTCATCTGGCTCTCCTGGTGGGTGCCTATCCTTAGCTTGCACCTGGCCAACACTGTGCACGTCAGCGCCCGCCCCGTGAAGACTTCCAGGTCCTTCCCGCAGAAGTAGAAGGGTGGAACCTGCGGGCAGACCGCGCTGAGGCACAGTTGGCCGAGCTCCAGTGCGGCAATCCCGTGGGCTCAGCCGAGGCCGATGTTCGGGTCGGTGATGTCTTTGGCCGGGTACGTCGTCGTGGTGCCGCCGCGGTGCCGGACCTGCACCGACTGGACCTCGTCGGGGCGACCGAGGGCGAAGTAGGCCCGCCCCCGCCAGCCGGGTCCCGAGAACCGCGCGGCGGGACGCGTCGTCCCGTCACGGAGCCGCATCACGACCGAGGACACGCTGCGGTCGGCGTCGTAGACGACCCACAGCACCAGCGACCGGGTGCGGCCGACCATGTCGTTGGGGTCGAGAAGCAGAGAGGTGATGTCCCCGGGTGGCTGGCCCGCCTTGATCTCGGGGAGCACCATCCCGTTCGGGGTGCCACCGACGACGCAGATCCGGGGGCCGCACTGCGAGGCCCAGATCGTGCGGTGCTTGACCAGCCCGGCCACGTCGTAGGTCGACCGGTCGTCGACGAGGACCGCGCTCTCCGGGTTGTCGATCATGCTCCGGGCCGGGTACGGCTTCGTCCCGTGGGCGCCCAGCCGCAGCGGGTCGTCTCCGGGGACCAGGATGCCGCCGTCCGCCGCAGCGCACTTGGTGGTGGTGACCAGGTCCCAGCCGGCTGGGGTGTGGTGGAACGTGCTGACACTGGCCAGTGAGCCGTCGGCGTTGCCGAGCCGCAGGGTGGCCTCGTCGCCGTTCTCGACGTAGGAGTAGCGCGGCGCACCTACCTCGTCGGCCGCGGCCTGTGCGATGCGGTCTTGGCTTACGTGAACGTGCGGGGGGACGTCGATGCTGGGCAGGAACGAGTCGTCCCGCTTGCGACCGGCGTCGTCGACGGTGATCTGGCCCGGGCAGGTGAAGCTGGTCGAGACACCGCCGGCCTTGCTGGTGCCGGCGGGCACGGCCTTGCTGGTGCCCGCGGGCACGACGGTTTTCTGCCAGTGGTGCTGCAGGATCACGGCCGAGCCGACCAGCAGCGCCAGCACCACGACCGTGACCAACAGTGGCCACAGCAGCTCGCCGGTACGACGGACGCCCGGCTTGGCGAGCCGGCGCAGCGTCGCGGCGTACATCCGTTCGACGTCGGGGTCGACCCGTTCGGCTTCGTCGTGCAGGGCCCGGGTCAGCCGTTCTTCGGTGTTCATCGCTCCGCCTCCTCTCGGAGTGCGGCGCCGACGACGTCGAGGCCGCGCGAGATCTGAGACTTCACGGTGCCGATCCGCACGCCCATCGCGTCCGCGATCGCGGCGAGCGGCAGGTCCATCCAGAACCGCAGCACCAACGCCTCCCGCTGGCGTGCGGAAACCCCGGCCAACGCCTCGACCACTGCCTGGCGATCGTCGTGTACGGCGGTGGGGTTGGCCATGTCGCCCATGTCGACCGTGGTGAGCAGGTGCGCGTCGCGGCGCGCCACCTGTTGTCGTCGTTGTCGGCTGCGCACCTCGTTGACCACGATCTTGTTCAGGTAGGCGACCACCTTCGCGTCGTCGGCCCGTAGTCGGCCGCGGGCGACGTACAGCTTGCAGAAGGCGTCCTGTACGACGTCCTCGGGGTCGTCGTCGCCGAGCAGGGCAGCAAGCCTGACCAGTCGGGGGGCGTGCGAGAAGAACAGGGCGCCGAAGCGATCCGTTTCATCGGTCACGTGACGTCCCCTCGCGTCGCTGCTCTGCACCCGCATACCCGATATACGCGCCAACCGGCAGAAAGGTTGAGACGTACCTCGAACGATGTCACTCGGGCACCACACCATTTGGCTGGGGGCACGATCGCAATCACGGTGTACCATTTGGTACATGACACGATTCTTCGAGACCACCAGACACATTGACGCGCCCACCCAGTCGGTCTGGGACGTGCTCTTCGACGTCGCTCGCTGGCCGGAGTGGACGCCGACCATCGACAGCGTCGGGCGCCTGGACGACGGACCTTTCCAGGTCGGCTCGCGGGCCAGGGTTCGCCAGCCCAAGCTTCCACGCGCGGTGTGGGAGGTGACCGAGGTTGTGGACGGTCGGAACTTCACCTGGGTGGCCAAGGGGCCGGGAATGAAGACGATCGCCCGACACGAGGTCGTTCCCGATGCCGGCGGCGCCAAGGTCACGCTCAGCATCGAGCAGACCGGACCTCTGGGCGGCATCGCGGCCATGATTCTGGGTCGCCTGACGCAGCGCTATATCGAGCTTGAGGCCGAGAGCCTGGACGAGCGGGTCACCCGCGCGTCCGCCGCGTGAGGCAGCGGGCCGCGGAACCGGTGGGTGCGACGCCGCGCGAACGTCTTCTCGAGGCCGCGCTCGAGCACTTCGGCCGCAACGGCATCGGAGACACGAGCCTGCGCGGGATCGCCGAGGCGCTGGGCACCAGCCACCGGATGCTGATCTATCACTTCGGGTCGCGCGGGGGGCTGCTCGCCGAGGTGACGCGTGAGGTGGAGGCACGGCAGCGGGCGCTGATGACGGCGACGTACGACACCGACCTGCCCCCGCTCGAGGCCGCCGCGAGGTATTGGGAGGAGACCGTCGAGGCGACGTTGCGCTATGGCCCGTTGTTCTTCGAGCTCGCGGCGAACGCAATGCAGGGCAAGGATCACGCCGTGGCCCTTCGCGAGGAGCTCATCGCGGCGTGGCTGCCGTCCGTCACCGACCTCTGCCGCGCGATCGGGATCCCGGAGGCTCAGGCCGAGACCCATGCGCGCCTGGCTCTAGGTGCCGCTCGAGGGCTGCTCCTCGACCTGCTCGTCAGCGGCCAGCGGGAGCAGGTTGCTCGAGCGGCGGACCTGCTCAACCGGCTCCTTCTGCTCTCCGCCGAAGTCGGTGGAGCAGGAGGAGCCGGTTGATGGTGAACGCCACCAGGCGCTCGCCAGGTACCTGCGCGGCGTTGGTGATTGGTTGGGGGTCGCCCCGTACTAGCCCGCGGCGTTCGCCGGCGCCGACTTCGTGTGCCCGGGGATCCGGCCGGCGTGGTCGTGGTCGACGGTGAGGTTCTCGCCGGTGCTCCGGGTCGAAGAGGTGGATCTTGCGTCCCGTCGACCCAGATCTCGGCCTCCTCGCCCTCCTGGATCCGGCTGGCGCCGTCGAGTGACACGACGAGCTGGGTGTGCAGCGACTCCCCGTCCAGGTCGCGCTCGAGCTGGCGCAGCTGCTCCTCGACCTCGGGCGGCGCCTCGAACGGGATGTAGGCGTAGGTCTCGTTGCCCAGCCACTCGACGACGTCGACCTGCGCCCGGAACGTCGAACCGGCGCCCTGGTCGGTGCGCACCGACGCGTCCTCGAAGTGCTCCGGGCGGATGCCGGCCATCAGCAGCCCCTTGCCGGCGGCCTTCTCGGCCCGCTCGGGCGGCAGCTGCACGGTGCCGAACGGCAGCTTCACCGAGGTGCCCTCGACGGTGGCGGGCAGGAAGTTCATCGGCGGCGAGCCGATGAAGCCGGCCACGAAGAGGTTGCCGGGGTTCTCGTAGAGCTCGCGCGGCGTCGCGAGCTGCTGCAGCAGGCCCCGCTTGAGCACCGCGACCCGGTCGCCCAGCGTCATCGCCTCGGTCTGGTCGTGGGTGACGTAGACCGTGGTGATGCCGAGCCGCTTCTGCAGCCGCGTGATCTCGGTGCGCATCTGCCCGCGGAGCTTGGCGTCGAGGTTCGAGAGCGGCTCGTCGAAGAGGAACGCGTCGGCCTCGCGCACGATCGCGCGGCCCATCGCGACGCGCTGCCGCTGACCGCCGGAGAGGTTGCCCGGCTTGCGGTCGAGGTGCTCGTCGAGCTCCAGGGTCTTCGACGCGTCGCGGACCTTCTTGTCGATCTCTTCGTCGGACGCCTTGGCCAGCCGCAGCGGGAACGCGATGTTCTCGTAGACGGTCAGGTGCGGGTAGAGCGCGTAGTTCTGGAACACCATCGCGAGGTTGCGGTCCCGCGGCGCGAGGTCGTTGACCAGCTTGTCGCCGATCATCATCTCGCCCGAGGTGATGTCCTCGAGGCCGACGATCATCCGCAGCAGCGTCGACTTCCCGCAGCCGGACGGTCCGACGAGGATCATGAACTCGCCGTCCTGCACGTCGATGCTGACGTCGTTCACCGCCGCGAACCCGTCGCCGTACTCCTTGACGATGTTCTTCATGTCGATGGCAGCCATCGGGTCACCCCTTCACAGCGCCGGACGTGAGCCCGGCGACGATCTTTCGCTGGAACAGCAGGACGATGATGATGATCGGGACGGTGACCACCACGGAGGCGGTGGCCAGCTGTCCGTACGGCGGGTTGAACGGGTCGGGCCCGACGAAGTAGGACAGCTGCGCCGGGACCGTGCGGGACGCGGTCGTCGACGTGAGCGAGAGCGCGAGCACGAACTCGTTCCAGGCGAAGAAGAAGGTCAGGATCGCCGCGGTGAAGACGCCCGGCGCCGCCAGCGGCACGATCACCTTGCGGAACGCCTGCCACGAGGTCGCGCCGTCGACCTGGGCCGCCTGCTCCATCTCCCACGGGATCTCGCGGAAGAACGCCGACAGCGTCCAGATCGCCAGCGGCAGCGTGAACGACATGTACGGGATGATCAGGCCCGGCCAGGTGTTGAACAGGCCGAGCGTCCGCCACAGGTCGAACAGCGGCCCGACGAGCGCGACCACCGGGAACATCGCGATCGCCAGCGCGATCGACAGCACCAGCCGCTTGCCCTTGAACTCGAGGCGGGCGATCGCGTACGCCGCGAGCGTCGCCAGGATCACGGACAGGAACGTCGAGATCGCCGCGATGCCGAACGAGTTGACCAGCGAGTCCCGGAAGTCGGGGTTGTTGAAGATGTCGGTGTAGTTCTGGAGCGTCGGCTCCTTGGGCAGGAACTGCGGGCTGCCCGCGGCCGTCTCGGTCGGCCCCTTGAAGGACAGCGAGATGATCCAGACGACCGGCAGCAGGCACCAGACGAGGATGAGCAGGAAGCCCACCCAGGTGCCGATCTTGGTCCGTGTCTCGTTCATCAGCCCTCACCCCTCGCCTGCGCCAGGTCGACCTTGAAGAGCCTGACGATCAGGAAGGCCAGCAGCAGCACGGAGATGAACAGCAGCACCGAGAGCGCGGAGCCGAGGCCGAGCTGCATCTGCTCGATCACCTGTCGGTAGGTCAGGAACGACGAGGACTCGGTGTCCTGCGCTCCCCTGGTCATCACGTAGATGTTGTCGAAGATGCGGAAGGCGTCGAGCGCCCGGAACAGCACCGCGACCATGATCGCCGCCCGCATGTTGGGGAGGATCACCTTGTAGAGCCGCTGCCACCAGGTGGCGCCGTCGACCTGCGCCGCCTCGATCATGTCCTCCGAGATCTGCGCCAGGCCCGCGAGCAGGAGCAGCGACATGAACGGCGTGGTCTTCCAGATCTCCGAGATCATGATCGCGAACATCGCCGGCCAGTGGCTGCCGAACCAGTTGGTGTCCGGCTTGAGCCAGGGCAACCAGGCGAACCACGAGTTCACCCAGCCGTTGTTGAGGCTGAACGCGAACTGCCAGGCGTACGCCGAGACCACGGTGACGATGCCGTAGGGGATCAGGATCGACGTGCGGATCGACGCCGCGCGCGAACACGATGCGGTGCATCACCATCGCGAACGCGAAGCCGATCACCAGCTCCACCGCGACCGTGACCACCATGATCAGCACGGTGTTCAAGGTGTCCTGCCAGAACAGCGAGTCGGTGAGCACCGTCCCGTAGTTGCTCGAGGCCGATGAACTCCTTGTCGTCCGGGCGACGTGAGCCGGTAGCGGAACAACGAGAGGTAGAGGGCCTGGATCATCGGCCACGCGGTGACGGCCAGCATCACGATGACGGCCGGTGCCACCAGGCGCTGGCCGAGCCGGTTCTCGGCGCGCGCCCGGTCGGTGACGTCTTCTTCGGCGCTTCTGGCGTCTCGCTCGCCTTCGCCGCCGTGGTGCGTGCTCACGGTGCTCACAGGAGGCTCCTTCCGTGCAGCACGTCCTCGATGAACTGCTGCGAGTCCGGCGGGGTCTGGTCGTCGACGCTGTCCGGTCGGGTGCCAGGAGCTCTGGAGTGCGCCGGAGATGTCGCTCCAGTACGGCGTGACCGTGCGTGGAGCCGCCGCGTCGAGGCTCTCCTGGAACAGGTCGAGCAGCGGCTGCGGGTAGATCTTGGCCAGGGCCGGGTAGTCGTAGCCGGCGGCGCTGGCCGGCATGTTGCCGGTGAGCTCGGCGTTCACGCCCTGGTTGTCGGGCGAGGTGATGCACTCGATCGCCTTCATCGCCTCGTCCTTGTGGTGGGAGTACGTCGCTCACGCCGACGCCGATGCCGCCGTACGGCGGGCGGGACGCCTCGCCCTGCGTGGACTGCGGGTAGCGGGCGAAGCCGAGGTCCTTCTTCACCTCGGGCTGGGTCGCGTCGTAGTTCGTCCAGATGTAGGTCCAGTTGACCATGAACGCGCCCTGGGGCCCGCCGAACGTGCCGCCCGCCGTGCCCTCGTTGGAGACCGACAGGTCGGGCGGCGCGGCGGAGGAGTGCGCCAGCTTCTCGATGATCTTCGCCGCGGTCTCACCCGCGGGCGAGTCGACCTCGAGGGTGAGGTCGACGCCCTTGTCGGTGTTGGTGGCGATCGCGCCGCCGGCGCCGGAGATCAGCGCGTTGATCCACACCGAGTAGCCCTCGTACTTGTTCGCCTGCACGGCGACCTTGCCGCCGTTCTTCGCGGCGGCGTCGATGATCTGGTCCCAGGTGACCGGCTGCTTCATGTCGAGCCCGGCCTTCTGGGCGAAGGACTTGCGGTACCAGAGCACCTGGGTGTTGGACCAGAACGGCGCGACGACCAGCTTGCCGTCCCAGGTGGCGGCGTCCACCGCGCCCTTGAACGACTGCTGCTTCAGCTTGTCCTGCAGGTCGTCGGGGATCGCGGCCAGGAAGCCGGCGTTCGCGAACTCCGCGGTGTAGGGCGGGTCGATGCTCATGATGTCGATCTCGGGGTCCTCCGCCGCGAGTCGCCGCGAGAGCTGGATGCGCTGCTCGCTGGCGTTCTGCGGCAGGACCTGCACCTCGATCTTGTAGTCGTCGGTGCTGCAGTTCTCCGCGACCTTGGCCTGGCCCCCGGCGTCGGGGTTGATGTACCAGGTCAAGGTGTCGGCCGGAGCTGCGCTGGCCGAGCAGGCGGCGAGCAGCCCGGAGGCGGTCATCAGTGCCGCCGATGCGGCGAGGCTGCGTCGTACGCCGATCCATGCGTCCTCCCAGATTGACCTACCTCAGATGTACCGCTCGGCGTCGCTGTTGTAAACAGGCGCGGCCGATGTGGCGACTGTGGATTGTGCCGATTCAGGAGCCCTTCAGCCGTCTTTGGAGGTGTCTCGGGCCCCCGAGCGCGACTCCATTTGGCGTGCGAGCGGTCCCTCCGAGCCCAGTCCGAGGGACGCGGGCAGGACGGCAGTTCGCGAGGTGGACCGGGCTGCGGCGGATCGCGCTACAACGCTACCTCTTCCGCGCTCGTGGGCCTCGTTGAGCAGGGCACGGCCGAGTTCCTGTCCGTCGCCCGCGGGAAGGCCGGCACGACCCGGTCGCGGCGCCGCGGGCCACAGGAGCCACGTTCGTCGGGCTGCTCGCCGTCGACCACCAGCTGCACGGCGGTCAGTTCGCCGACAACGCCAGAGGTACATCTGGAGCCGTCTGTCGCGGACCGCGTAGTGGACCGCGCGCCGCGCTCACCGGCAAGTTGCGGCCCGGCGGCCGTAAGCCCTGGTTCGCGTTCAAGGTCGACACGTTGTTCCCGGCGATCCCGCACGGTGGGGTCGCCCGCTGACGAGCGGTCTGTCACGTCAGCCGGCCGGCTGGACCGCCAGGCCGATCACGCGGGCGGCCCCCTCGAGGTCGGGGAGCGACCCTCCGATCCGGGTGGCGTTGGCGCGGTCGAGCATGACCGCGACGAAGGTGTGGGCGGCCTGCTCACGCAGCCGGGGGTCGAGACGGCCGGGCACGGCACGCTCGAGGACGGTCTCGGTGAGCTCGACCAGGGCCTGACGGAGCCGGCGCAGGTACTCGCGCACCTCGCGGTGGGTGCTGCCCTCACGGAAGACGATGCGCCTGAGCACCAGGGACTCGTGCTGGCCAAGGCCGAGTCGCTTGTCCAGCCGGAGCAGCGACCGGGCCGGGTCGCCCGCGCGGACGACGTCGTTCAGGTCGCACGGCGGTACGGCGGGCAGCCGTTCCTTCAGCAGCGTGAGCAGCAGGTCGATCTTGCGCGGGAAGTAGTAGAAGACCAGACCCTTCGGGACCCCGGCCTCGTGCGCGATCTTCGCGGTGGGCGTGGCGTCGAAACCGTGCTCGGCGATCAGGTCCTCGGCGGCGTCGAGGATCCGGGTACGGCGGTCGTCGGTCACCTGGTCCTGCGCCTCCTGATGGTCGATGCGTGTGACGGAGCGGTTCGGCGGGTCCGGACCCGCCGAACCGGGTGTGCGTCGCGGTCAGTGCGAAGGTGCGTGGTGCAGCCGGCGCTGGACCTCCGGCGTCGCCCACAGACCCATCACGACGCTGATAAGGCCGACCGCCCAGGCGGTGTAGGCCATGGCGTTCAGGTCGGTGAACCCCACCACCCACGGGGCGACGAAGAACAGCAAGCCCATCACGACGTGGGCGTACTCCGAGATCCGGTCTTCGGGCCTGGCGAGCGACCAGAGCGACACCAACGCGGTCACGACGCCCAGGCCGACCATGGTCCGGGTGGTGTTCGTGTCGGTCTCGGTCCAGATCGGGGCCAGCGCGGCGTAAGCGCCGACGACCAGGGTCACCCAGTCCTGCCAGCGCGTCCATCTCTGCATGTTGTCTCCCTTCCTCTGAGGACGCTGGGAATGCGTTCCGTCTCCAGCGTAGTTTGATTGACCGCCCGGTCAAGACCCACGAGCCATCGGAGCTGAGTCTCGACAGGCTCGACCACCGGGGTTGGGCGCGGTAGACAGGCGCACATGTCCTCCTCTGCGCGCCCTCCCTTCCACCTCGCGATCCCGGTGCACGACATCGAGGCGGCCCGGCACTTCTACGGCGAGGTGCTCGGGTTCGGCCGCGGCCGCTCGGATGCCCGCTGGACGGACTGGAACGTCGAGGGGCACCAGGTGGTCACGCACCAGGTCGCCGACCACCGCAACGCGGTCGCGGGCACCAACCCGGTCGACGGTCACGAGGTGCCGGTGCCGCACTTCGGGCTGGTGCTCGACGTCGACCGGTTCCAGGAGCTGGCACAGCGGCTGACCGACGCCGGCACGGACTTCGTCATCGAGCCGTACGTCCGATTCGAGGGCGAGCCGGGGGAGCAGTGGACGATGTTCTTCCTCGACCCGTCTGGTAACGCGTTGGAGTTCAAGGCGTTCCGCGACCTCGGGCAGCTGTTCGCGGTCTGAGGGTCTCGACAAGCTCGACCACCGGGGAGTGAGCTCGACCGGCGGGGAGTGAGCTCGACCGGCGGGGCGGGGTCTCGACAGGCTCGACCGCCGGGTCTCGACAAGCTCGACCAACGGGTGTGGCGGTCCTCCTTTGGTAGGACGAGGACCGGGCCCGGGCTGGCGTACCTTGACCGCGTGAGCCGAGCCTGGCTGTTCCTCTCGAGGTACGGCATCGACCTCCTGATCGTGGTCGCGGCGATCGCGGGTGCGCTGGGTACGGCGGCGCGCGAGGATCCGGGCCACCCGACCGGCGTGCTGCTGTGGCTGGAGGCGCTGGCCGTCGCCGGCCTGATCCTCGCCCTGGTCGGTCGTTACCGGTTCCCGTTCGCGGCGCCGGCCACGACCTGGCTCGGAGGTGCGGTGCTGTCGTTCGCGGACGCGCGGCTCGTTGTCGACAACGACGCCATGTTCGTCGCCGGGATGGGAGCGGCGCTGCTGCTGGGAAACCTGCGCGAGGTGCGGAAGGCGCGCGTCGGCCTGGCCATCGTGCTGGGGTCCGCGGCGACCGTCGTCTACAACGGCCCCAACGGGTCGCCGGTCAGCTCGTCTTCACCCCGGTGCTGTTCGCCCTCGCCTCTGCTGGCGAGCATCGGCATCACCGGGCTCCTTACCATGGTCGGGACGATCGCCTTCGCGCCAGAGAAGGACCTCACGTACTACACCTTCGCCAGGGCGATCGGGTTCCCGATGACCGTCGTCCTGCCGATCATCGCGGTGCTGGCGATCACCGGCGAGTGGAGCCAGCGCACCGGCCTCACCACGTTCACGCTGGTGCCGCGCCGCAGCCGCGTCGTCCGGGCCAAGGTGATCGCGTCGGTCGTGGTGGGCGTGGCAGCGATGCTGTTCGCCTTCGTGACCGGCGCGATCGGCAACCTGGTCGGTACGGCGATCGCCGGCATCTCGCCGGTGTGGGACGTGTCGGTAGCCGAGGGCGTCAACATCGTGCTCGGCAGCCTGCTCTGCCTCCTCACCGGCACCATGCTGGGGATGCTGATCCGCAGCTCCGCGGCGGCACTGGTGGCGTACTTCGTCTACGCGCTGCTGCTGCCGACCATCTCCGGCATCCTGGCCACGAGCCAGGACTGGTTCCGGGACCTGCAGCCGTGGGTCGACCTCAACTTCGCCCAGGCGGCGCTGTTCGAGGGCACCCTCACCGGTGAGCAGTGGGCCAACGTCGCGGTCACGGCGACGACCTGGCTGGTGCTGCCCGCGATCCTCGGGCTGCGGCTGGTGATGCGGTCGGAGATCAAGTAGCAGGACCGTCGACGTGGGAGGCTCCGGTGCTCTTCGGAGCACCGGGGCCTCGACAAGCCCGACCACCGGGAGGCGAGGACAGGGTTTTCCCGAGGCGCGACGCGGATCGTGTTCGGCACCTGTTGCGGACCGCAGTTTTTTGGGTTTGGCGGCGACTGTGTAGGGGAGTGGTAGTCATGAGCAATTTCCAGGGGGACGGATCCGGCCCCTACGCGACATCGACGTGCGTCCGGGGAGCACGCCTGTACGCCGTTGTGGTGGCGGTCAGCGACCGACACGTCGTGTGCTGGTGCGTGGACCGCGCCGAGGCCCTGGCGATCGCCGACCGGCTCAACGCACGCGCGTCGCGAGCCACGCCACGGCGGTTGGCGATCCCGCAGATGCGACGGCGCGCCAGCTGACGCGACGCAGGTCACTTTGACGAGGGGTCCCGGATATAGTTGACTAGGGCAAGCATCTTGCCCGTCTGCCTGCTTTCCGAAGGACCCCCATGACCTCCGACGTGTTGAGCCCTGCCCCGGAGGCGGGGACCTCGAAGGCCCTCCTCAGCGTGATCGTGCTCTGCTTCGGCGGGCTCAGTGCCGCGCTCACCCAGACGCTCGTGATCCCGATCCAGTCCGAGCTGCCGCAGCTGCTGCACACCTCGCCCGCAAACGCCGGCTGGGTGGTCACCTCGACCCTGCTGGCGGCTGCCGTGTCGATGCCGATCGCGGGACGGTTGGCCGACATGTTCGGCAAGCAGCGGGTGCTCATGGTCACGGCCGCCCTGCTGATGGTCGGTTCGCTGATCTGTGCCCAGGCCGACTCGCTGATGCCGATGCTCGTCGGCCGGGCGTTCCAGGGACTGGCGGCCGGGTTCATCCCGGTCGGGATCAGCCTGATGCGCGAGATCACCCCGCCACACATGACCACCACTGCCATCTCGGCCATGAGCGCCACGCTCGGCGTCGGTGGCGCGATCGGGCTCCCGCTCGCGGCCTGGGTGGCGCAGGACTTCGACTGGCACGCGCTGTTCTGGATGTCCGCAGGCCTGGCCCTGCTGGTCAGCATCGGCGTGGCGCTCGTCGTACCGCACGTCCACGACGCCACCGGCGGCAGGTTCGACGTGATCGGCGCCCTGGGGTTGGCCGCCGGCCTGGTGGCGACCCTCGTCGCCATCTCCAAGGGCAACAGCTGGGGCTGGGACTCCCCGCAGACGCTCGGGTTCCTGGTCGGCGGCGTGCTCGTGCTGCTGGTCTGGGGCTGGTACGAGCTCCGGGTCACCGACCCGCTCTGCGACCTCCGGGTCACCGCCCAGGCGCCGGTCCTGCTCACCAACCTGGCGGCGGTCGCGATCGGGTTCGGGATGATGGCGCAGGCGATCGTCGTGCCCCAGCTGCTGCAGCTGCCGACGCAGACCGGCTTCGGGCTCGGGCAGACGATCCTCGAGGCCGGGCTCTGGATGGCGCCGGGCGGCCTGATGATGATGCTGTTCGCGCCGCTCTCCGGCCGGCTGATGGAGGTTTGGGGCGCGAAGCGGACCCTGATGCTGGGCGCGGCCGTGCTCGGGATGGGTTACGTCGTGGCGGTCTTCCTGATGAACAGCCCGGTGCAGCTGCTGATCGCCTCGTGCATCGCCTCGGCGGGCGTCGGGATCGGCTACGCGGCGATGCCGACGCTGATCCTCAACGCCGTGCCGCGGCGCGAGGCGGCCTCGGCAGTGGGGATCAACGCGCTCATGCGGTCGGTGGGTACGACGGTCGCTGCGGCCGTGATGGCGATGCTGCTGACCAGCTCGACCACGGACTTCGGCGGCTTCGCGGTGCCGACCGAGTCGGCGTTCCGGGTCTGCTTCGTCGTCGGTGCGGCGGCTGCGTTCCTCGGCATGCTGATCGCGGCCGCCGTACCGCTGGCTCGTCGTCGCGACGAGAACCGCGCCGGAGCCGGCGCGGCGGCCCACGAGGAGCACGCGGCGGTCACCGCCGGCTAGGGCCAGCAGCCGCGGGTCCGATCAAGCCCCGGGGGACCGCGGCCGACACCGAAGCCGACACCGAAGCCGACGCCCAAGCTGTCACGCCCAGGTGACCGCGCCAAGCCGAGCGACTCCACGCCGCGTCCGGTGACGCCGGCTCCCGAAGGGCCCACGGGCGCACCTCTGACACACTGACCGCGTGCTGCGCGCGGAGGCCCGGGTCGACCTGAACCGGATCCGTGACAACGTGATGACGCTCCGGGCCGGGACCACCGCCGAGGTGATGGCCGTGGTCAAGGCCGACGGCTACGGCCACGGCATCCTCCCCTCGGCCCGCGCAGCGCTCTCCGGGGGCGCCTCCTGGCTGGGCACGGCGACGTTCGAGGAGGCGCTCACGCTGCGCGCCGCCGGGATCGACGCCCCGATGCTCACCTGGCTCTGGACCGTGGGCGAGTACGACGGGCTCCGCGACGCCGTCGCCGCCGGGGTCGACATCTCGGTCAACAGCGTCCGGCAGCTGCGCCTGGTGGGCGCCGCCGCCCGCGAGACCGGGACAACGGCGCACGTGCAGCTCAAGGCCGACACCGGGCTCTCGCGCAACGGGGCGTACGACGCCGTGTGGGCCGACCTCGTGCGCGAGGCCGGCGCGACCGAGGGCGTCGAGGCGACCGGTGTGTGGAGCCACCTCGCCTGCGCCGACGAGCCCGGGCACCCGTCGGTCGAGCGCCAGCTCGCGCGCTACCGGGAGGCACTCGTGCACGCGGAGGCGGCCGGACTGCCGGTGCGCTGGCGCCACCTCGGCAACTCGGCAGCGACCCTGACCCTGCCCGAGACCCACTTCGACATCGTGCGCGCGGGCATCGCGATCTACGGCCTCTCCCCGGTCGAGGGCGACCACGGGCTGGTGCCGGCGATGACCCTGCGCGCGACCCTGGCCAACGTGAAGCGCGTCCGGGCCGGCGAGGGCGTCTCCTACGGCCACACCTACACGACCGACCGCGAGACCACGCTCGCCCTGGTGCCGCTGGGGTACGGCGACGGGGTGCCGCGTCACGCCTCGAACACCGGCACCGCGTCGCGGTCAACGGCCGGCGGTTCCGGATCAGCGGTCGGGTCTGCATGGACCAGTTCGTGGTCGACGTCGGCGACCACGACGTCAGCGACGACGACGAGGCGGTGCTGTTCGGGCCGGGCACGGACGGCGAGCCGACGTGCGCACGACTGGGCCGAGGCGCTGGGCACCATCCACTACGAGATCGTCACCCGGATCGGGGCCCGGGTCCCGCGCACGTACGTCGAGCTCGCATGACCGACCTGGTCCTGTCGGGCGGCCGGGTGCTCGGTGTCGACGGCCCGGACGGCGTCGTCGTCGTACGTGACGGTGTGATCCTCGCCGTCGGTGGATCCGAGATCCGCGAGCGAGCCGGCGCGGGCGCCGCGACGGTGGACCTGCAGGGCGGGCTGCTGGTGCCCGGCTTCACCGACGCGCACGCACACCCGATCCAGGGTGGCATCGAGCGTCGTACCTGCGACCTGACCGGGTCGAAGGGCGAGCCGGCGTACCTCGAGTGCATCCGCGCGTACGCCGAGGCGCGGCCGGAGTTGGACTGGATCGTCGGCGCCGGCTGGGAGATGGCGGCCTTTCCGGGCGGCACGCCGACCGCGGCCTCACTGGACGCCGCGGTGGGCGACCGGCCGGCGTACCTCGTCAACCGCGACCACCACGGCGCCTGGGTCAGCTCCCGGGCGCTGGCTCTGGCCGGGGTGGACGAGCGGACCTCCGACCCCGAGAGCGGGCGCATCGAGCGCGACGCCGACGGTCACCCGACCGGCACCCTGCACGAAGGGGCGATGGCGCTGGTCGAACGGCTGGTGCCCAAGCCCGGGCCGGCCGAGATGATGGCCGGACTGCTGGAGGGCCAGCGCTACCTGCACGCGCTCGGGATCACCGGCTGGCAGGACGCGATCGTCGGCGCGTACGACGCGGTGCCCGACAACGGGCAGACCTACCGGCAGGCGGTGCTCGACGGCACCCTCACCGCGCGTGTGGTGGGTGCGCTCTGGTGGCCGCGCGGAGTCGACGACGTCGCGGCACAGGTGGCCGACCTCGTGGCCAGCGCGCGACGAGCTCACCGGCGGCCGCTTCCGCGCGACGAGCGTCAAGATCATGGCCGACGGCGTCGCCGAGAACTTCACGGCCGCGATGCGTGCGCCGTACCTCGACGCCTGCGGTCACGCGACCGACAACAGCGGCCTCTCCTTCGTGCCCCGCGAGGTGCTGCTGGAGGCGGTGCCGCGGCTGGACGCCGAGGGCTTCCAGGTGCACGTGCACGCGATCGGCGACCGCGCCGTCCGCGACGCGCTCGACGCGTTCGAGGCGGCCCGTGAGCGCGGGTCTCAACGGCTCGACCGCCGGGGCACGATCCTCGGCACCACATCGCGCACATCCAGGTGGTGCACCCCGACGACGTACGACGGTTCGCCGACCTCGGCGTGGCCGCGAACATGCAGCCGTTGTGGGCCGCGCACGAGCCGCAGATGGACGAGCTCACGATCCCGTTCCTGGGTCCGGAGCGGAGCACGTGGCAGTACCCGTTCGCCGCGCTCCGCGACGCCGGCGCCCGGCTCGTCGCCGGCAGCGACTGGCCGGTGACCAGCCCGGATCCCTTGTGGGGCATGCATGTGGCGGTCAACCGGATCGCGCCGCCGGAGGAGCGGGTCGGCGACCCACCCGCGTTCCTCCCCGGGCAGCGGCTGCGCCTGAGTGATGCGCTGGCGGCCTACACCGAGGGGTCGGCGTGGGTGAACCACCGCGACGACGCCGGGCGGATCGAGCCGGGACGTCTCGCCGACCTGGCGCTTCTCGACCGGGACCTGACCGCGTGCCCGGTCGAGGAGATCTCCGCGACCCGCGTGCTCGGCACCTGGGTCGGCGGCGAGCGCGTGCACGGCTGAACCTCAGCTCCGCAGGTCCTCGTTGGTGCGTCCGCTGAGCACCGAGCGCAGCTCGTCCTCCTCCGGCCGGCGCTCGCGGTCGGCGCCGTCGTCGTCGACCTTGACCAGGATCCAGTTCCTCGGGTCACCGCCCATCGACGTACGCGTCAGTGCGAAGGCGCCGCTGAGCTTGTGCCCGTGCAGCGCGACCTTGAGGTGCCCGGCGGCGACCGCGTCCGCGAGCTCGACCTGCTCCCCGGCGCGCTCGGTGAGGTTGGTGAGCTCGCCGGTGTCCCAGACGATCACCGTGCCCGGGCCACCGCGATGGCGTCCGGCCCGGCCCTCGAACGTCGCATGGCCGAGCTCGTGGTCCTCCACCTGCTTGGCCAAGCGCTTCACACGCGGGTCGAGCGAGGGCCCCTTGGGGACCGCCCACGACGCGAGCACGTCACCCACCTGCAGCCGCAGGTCGTAGTGCAGCGCGGTCGCCTCGTGCCGCTGCACCACGAAGATCGGGCTCACATCCAGCCGAGCAGGGTCACCCGCAGTTGTCGCACACCCCGGTTGCGGGCACCGCGGTGTAGCAGTTCGGGCAGATCGGGATGACCCGCTCCTCGGCCGCCTTCTTGCGGGTGCGGGTGCGTGCGGCGGCCACCTGCGGCGCCAGCGTCGCGAGACCGCCCCCGGAGGGCATGTTGGCGCCGAAGTACTCGTGACAGGCGAGCCGCTCGCGGGCCGCGTGGTCGTCGACATGGTCGATCTCCTCGCCGCGCAGGTCGAGGAGGGTCTTCGCGTAGAGGTCGCCGACGCTGCCGCGGGCATCGACGACCAGGGCGATCAGCAGCGGCTCGTCACGCGCGGCCGAGTCCTCGGCCACCATGCGCAGCACGGCGCCGAGCCAGTGCCGGATCTGGCGGTCGGTGTGCAGGTCGGTGCGGTTCTGGATCTGGGTGGCGAGCTTCTGCTGGGTGATCAGTGACCCGTAGGACCGGGCCGTCTTGAGCAGGACCTCCCGCGCGGCCTCGGCCCAGGCGACCTGCGTCTCCTCCGCCCCGGTGTCGGTCTCGGCGACGACCTCGACCTCGACCTCGGGGTCGATCTCGGTGTCGACGTCGGACGCGTGCGAGGTGGGGGGCATGCTTCGACTCTATCCCGCCGTTGGGGTGGATCCCGCCACGAGCCGGTCCGCCCGACTCCGGGTGGAGGTGACGAGGCGGGCGTTGGGGTCGTCCACCTCGGCCACCCAGCGTTCGGCGTCGGCCGGGCTCTTGCCGAAGGCCACGTGGCGTGCAACCAGCCGCGCCCGTCGTACGACGTCGTCGACCTCGACGAACCAGACCTCGTCCAGCTCGGCCCGAACGGCCCGCCACTCGGGCCGGTCGAGCAGCAGGTAGTTGCCCTCCGTCACCACCACCTCGGCCTCCGGGCGGCACGGTGACCGCGGCGGCGATCGGCTGCTCGAGGTCGCGCTCGAAGCCGGGCGCGTAGACCGGGTGTTCGCTCCGCACCCGCAGCCGGTGCAGCAGGGCGGCGTACCCCCAGGCGTCGAAGGTCTCCGGCGCACCCTTGCGGTCGAGAGCAGGCCGAGCCGGGCGAGGGTGACGTCGGCGAGGTGGAACCCGTCCATCGGGACGTACGCCGCCCGCGCACCGAGCCCGGCGGCGTACTCGGCGCGCGTAGGTGGTCTTGCCCGCTCCGGGAGCGCCGGTGATCCCGATCATCCGGCGTGCAGGCTCGGGCCGGGCTCCTGCGGGCACGCACAAACCCTCGCACAGCCCACCCGCCCGGCCCGGCCCGACGTGCTGCGTGACCTGGTGGCACGTACGACGGACCGAACGGGGCTCCGTGGCCGGAAATTCCGCCTGATCGGGGCGTTCGGTCCATCGTGAGGGTTACCGCCGTCAGCGTGCGGCCGCGCGCAGCTTCTCCAGCAGCGGCCCGGCGGCCTCGTCGAGGAACTGCTCCTGGCTCTCGTCGCCGACCTGGACGAGCGCGACGTCGGTGAAGCCGGCCTCCCAGAACGGCTTGACCGCCTCGACGATCGCGTCGAGGTCGGGGCCGCAGGGGATCGACGTCGGCGACGTCCTCGGGGCGGACGAACTGGGTGGCGCCGGCGAAGCCGGCCGGTCGTCGGCAGGTCGGCGTTGACCTCCCAGCCGCCGGCGAACCAGCGGAACTGCTCGTGCGCGCGCTCGATCGCGGCCTCCTCGTCCGGGTCCCAGCAGATCGGGATCTGGCCGATCGCGCGGGCGCCGTCGCCGATGCTGCGGCGCGCCGTCGACGCTCGTTCCAGGCCGTCGACCAGGTCGGCGTCGGGCTCGACCGCGATCAGGTGGTCGGCGAGCGGCGCGAACCGCTCGATCGACTGCTCGCCGCGAGACCGCGAGCGCCGATGTCGACGCCCTCGTCGGGCAGGTCCCAGATCCGGGCCGAGTCGACCCGGAAGTACTCGCCCGCGGTAGGTCGACCAGGTCGCCGGTGAGCAGCGCGCGGATGATCTCGATCGCCTCCGCGAGCATGTCCTGGCGCGTCGTCGACCGCCGGCCAGCCCTCGCCGACGACGTGCTCGTTGAGGTTCTCGCCGGCGCCGAGGCCGAGGGTGAACCGGCCGTCGGAGAGGATCTGCAGCGTCGCGGCCTTCTGCGCCACGACCGCCGGGTGGTAGCGCAGGGTCGGGCAGGTCACGTAGGTCATCAGCTCGACCCGCTCGGTCGCCTGGGCGACGGCGCCGAGCACCGTCCAGGCGTACGGCGCGTGGCCCTGGCTCGGTCAGCCAGGGCGAGTAGTGGTCGCTCGAGACCTCGAAGTCGAAGCCGACGCTGCTCGGCGCGCGACGGCGTACCGCACCAGCTCCTTCGGGCCGCTCTGCTCGGTCATCAGGGTGTAGCCGAATCGCGTCATGAGCCGAACCTAGGCGCGCGCGACGCTCGTCGAGCACACCCCTTCAGCCGGTGTGGTGCACCTCCTGCAGCGCGTAGACCGGGGTGTCGATGCCCTCGAGCCGGGCCTTGAGCTGCAGCGCCGAGGTAGAGCGAGTAGTGCCGCGACTGGTGCAGGTTGCCGCCGTGGATCCACAGGTGCGGCTACCTGGGTCGGCTTCCACATGTTGCGCTGCTCGCCCTCCCACGGGCCGGGGTCCTTGGTGGTGTCCGAGCCGAGGCCCCAGACCTTGCCGAGCCGGTCGGCGGTCTCCTGGTCGATCAGGTCGGCGGCCCAGCCGTTCATCGAGCCGTAGCCGGTGGCGTAGACGACCAGGTCGGCCGGCAGCTCGGTGCCGTCCTCGAGCACGACGGCGTCCTCGGTCAGGTGGTCGACCTGGCCGTGGGCGAGCTTCACGTCGCCGTTCGGCGACCAGGTCGGCGGCGCCGACGTCGATGTAGTAGCCGGAGCCGCGGCGCAGGTACTTCATGAACAGCCCGGAGCCGTCGTCGCCCCAGTCGTGGTCGAAGCCGGACGCCTCCAGCCGGTCGTAGAAGTCCTTGTCGCGCTCGGCCATCGCCTCGTAGGCCGGGATCTGGAACTGGTGCAGGATCCGGTAGGGCAGCGAGGCGAAGATCAGGTCCGCCTTCTCGGTGGTCACGCCGGCCGCGACGCGCGCGCTCGGAGTAGAGGTCGCCGAGGCCGATGTCCATCAGCGAGTCGCTCTTCACGATGTGCGTCGAGCGAGCGCTGCACCATCGTCACGTCCGCGCCGTTCTCCCAGAGCGCGCCGCAGATGTCGAACGCCGAGTTGTTGGAGCCGACCACGACGCACTTCTTGCCGGCGTACGCGTCCGGGCCCGGGGTGCGCGGACGAGTGGTGCTGGTCGCCGCGGAAGACGTCCATGCCCGGGAAGTCGGGCAGGTTCGGCTTGCCGGACATGCCGGTGGCGAGCACCAGCTGCTTCGGGCGCAGCGTGAGCGGCTGGCCCTCGCGCTCGACCTCGACGTCCACTCCTCGTTCTCCGGGTTCCAGGTCGCGCTGGTGGCGGTGGTGCTCGACCAGTAGGGCACCTCCATGATCCGGATGTACGACTCCAGCCAGTCGCCGATCTTGTCCTTCGGCGCGAACACCGGCCAGTTCTCGGGGAACTTCAGGTACGGCAGGTGGTCGTACCAGACCGGGTCGTGCAGGCAGAGCGACTTGTAGCGGTTGCGCCACTGGTCGCCGGGCCGCGGGTGCTTGTCGATGACGAGCGCTCGGTACGCCGAGCTGCCGCAGCCGGGCGCCGAGGGCGATGCCGCCCTGGCCGCCGCCGACGACCAGCACGTAGGGCTGCGTCGGTGCTGCCGAGGGTCTCGGCCTCCTGCTGGCGGCGCTCCTTCCAGGTCGTCCGGTCCTTGTTGGCGCCGTGCTCGGCGCCCATCGGCCGGTGCTCGTTGCGCGGCTCCTCGTGGCCCTTCAGCTCGTAGAGGGTGGTGAGGAACGTGAACGCCTTCGGCCCGTCCTGGTCGATCAGCCGCAGCAGGCCGCGGCCCCGACCGACGGCGGTCTCGAACCGGAACCACGCGGTCACCACGCCGTCGGCCTCGTCGGCGGGCTCGTCCAGCACGAAGCCGGACGGGTCGGTGCTCTCCAGCGTGTGCTCGAGCAGGTCGGCGACGCCCTCGCGGCCCTCGACGGTCTTGAGGTTCCAGGTGAACGAGACCAGGTCGCGCCAGTACGAGTCGGTGGCGAACATCCCGGCCGCGGCGGCGACGTCGCGCGCCTTCAGCGCGGCCTCGAAGTCGGCGAACCAGCGGTTCGCGGTGTCGTCGGCGGTGGTCGTGTCCGGCTCGGCGGTCTGGGTCATGGCGGTGTCCTCCCTCGCGGAGGTCCAGCACACCGCCAGCCGGCCCGGGGCGCAACTGTCCGTCCGGACGGGTCAGCCGTGCAGGTACGCAGCCAGCGCCTCCGGTTGCGACAGGGCGAGCAGGTGGCCGCCGGGCAGCACGTCGAGCTCGACGCCGATCCGCTCCCGCGCGAGGCGTCGCTGGAAGTCCACCGGGAACAGCCGGTCGTCGCGGCCCGCGACGCCGGTCGTGGGTACGTCGGGCCAGGCGGCCAGCGGCCAGGGCTCGCCGAACGGTCGGTCGGCCTGACCCTTCTCAACGCGCGCGAACGCCGCACGGGTCACCTCCGGCGGTACGTCGTGGAAGAAGCCCTCGTGGACGTCGAAGGGGGCGTCCGGGTCACGACCCTCGGCGGTCTCGTGCTCGCGTCGGGCGGCCACCTGTCCGGTCGCATCCCACCACTCGCCGGCCGTCTCTCCCGGGCGCGGCACCATCGCGTTGACGAGGACGATCCGGCGCACGTCGATCCGGTCGCAGGCGAGCGGCGCCGAGAACGCGCCCATCGACTGCGCGACCAGCGTGACGTCGGTGGCGTCGCCGGCGCGTCACGGTGGCGGCGACGATCGCGTCGGCGTACGCCGCGAGCCCGGCCTCCGGGTCGTCGGTGGGCAGCTCGACGGCGACGACGCGCTCGCCGTCCCGCTCGAGCAGGGGCACCACCCGGTGCCAGTACGACGCGTCGCCGCCCGCGCCGGGTACGAGGACATAGGTCATGCCTCTGTCGACCCGGGCCGGTGGCCGGACTCATCGGTCGTCGGGCGACGAATCCGAAACGGTGGATGGGTCCGAACAGGTATCAGGGACCGAATGTCCGGGTCCGTACTGATGTAGGACCCGAACGATGACATGGAGGCGGTGGCAGCGATGACGACAGAGCGAGAGGTATGGCTCGCGGACCACCCGTCCGCGCCCGCCACGACCTGCACCTGCGGCCAGGAGCTGGACCTGTGCCACCGGGAGCACTGCCCGCGCTGCGGCGTCCGGGTCGTCGCGGCGGTGTCGGCTGCGGCGTGACGGGCCATTTACCACGGGACCGTGGTAACTGGCCGCTCCCGTCGTTCATCTCGCTGTCACCTGCGCCGTTGTGTGGCTGGGTAGCGTGAAAAGCGTGACCCTGACCTCCCCTCCCACCATCTCCACCGTCGGCGAGCTCCGCGCCTCCGGCCACGGTCCAGCAGCGCTGCGCGAGGAGATCCGCGACAACCTGCTCGACGCCCTCGCGCGAGGGCCGTGACCCGTGGCCCGGGCTGCACGGCTTCGAGAGCACCGTCATCCCGCAGCTCGAGCGGGCGCTGATCGCCGGCCACGACGTCGTGCTGCTCGGCGAGCGCGGCCAGGGCAAGACCCGGCTGCTGCGCACCCTGGTCGGCCTGCTCGACGAGTGGACGCCGGTGATCGCCGGCTCCGAGCTCGGCGAGCACCCGTACGAGCCGATCACCCACGCCTCGCAGCGGCGCGGCCGCCGAGCTCGGCGACGAGCTGCCGGTCGCGTGGCGGCACCGCGACGAGCGGTACGCCGAGAAGCTGGCCACCCCGGACACCAGCGTCGCCGACCTGATCGGCGACGTCGACCCGATGAAGGTGGCCGAGGGCCGCTCGCTCGGCGACCCGGAGACCATCCACTTCGGGCTGATCCCGCGCAGCCACCGCGGCATCGTCGCGATCAACGAGCTGCCCGACCTCGCCGAGCGGATCCAGGTCGCGATGCTCAACGTGATGGAGGAGCGCGACATCCAGATCCGCGGCTACGTGCTGCGGCTGCCGCTCGACGTGCTCGTCGTGGCCAGCGCCAACCCCGAGGACTACACCAACCGCGGCCGGATCATCACCCCGCTCAAGGACCGGTTCGGCGCCGAGATCCGCACCCACTACCCGATCGAGCTCGAGGACGAGGTCGCGGTGATCCGGCAGGAGGCCGACCTGGTCGCCGACGTACCCGACCACCTCGTCGAGATCCTGGCCCGCTTCACCCGCGCGCTGCGCGAGTCGAGCTCGGTCGACCAGCGCTCCGGCGTCTCCGCCCGGTTCGCGATCGCCGGCGCCGAGACCGTCGCCGCGGCGGCGCTGCACCGCGCCACCGCCCAGGGCGAGGACCGAGGCGGTCGCCCGGGTCGTCGACCTCGAGACCGCGGTCGACGTGCTCGGCGGCAAGATCGAGTTCGAGACCGGCGAGGAGGGTCGCGAGGCGCGAGATCCTCGACCCACCTGCTCCGCACCGCCACCGCCGAGACGGTCCGCGCACCGGCTCGCGCGGCATCGACTTCGCGCTGCTCGTCGACGCGATCGAGAACGGCGCCGTGGTCACCACCGGCGAGCAGGTCACCGCCCGCGACTTCCTGACCGGGCTGCCGGTGCTCGGCGAGTCCGAGCTGTACGACGAGATCTGCGACCGGCTCGGCGCCACCAACGACGGCGAGCGGGCCGGCGCGATCGAGCTCGCCTCGAGGGGCTCTACCTCGCCCGCAAGATCGGCAAGGACTCCGGCGGCGGCGAGACGGTCTATGGCTGAGCCTCAGGCTGGGCTCGCAGTCGACCAGCGGTCGAGCCGACGCGCTCGCGCTACGGCCGCTACGACCGGCGGCCGACCCGCTCGCGCCGCCGGTCGACCTGGCCGAGGCGCTCGACGCGATCGGCGAGGACGTGATGGCCGGCTACTCGCCCGAGCGCGCGATGCGGGAGTTCCTGCGCCGCGGCGGCCGCGACCAGCGCGGCCTCGACGACCTGGCCCGCCGGGTCGCCGAGCGGCGCCGCGAGCTGCTGCAGCAGCACAACCTCGACGGCACGCTGCAGGAGGTCCGGGAGCTGCTCGACCACGCCGTGCTCGAGGAGCGCAAGCAGCTGGCCCGCGACGTCGACCTGGACGACGGCGACCGCGCCTTCCGCGAGATGCAGCTGGACAACCTGCCGCCATCACCGCGGCCGCGGTCAGCGAGCTGTCCGACTACGACTGGCGAGCCCGGAGGCCCGCGAGGACTACGAGAAGATCAAGGACCTGCTCGGCCGGGAGCTGCTCGACCAGCGCTTCGCGGGCATGAAGCAGGCGCTCGAGAACGCCACCGACGAGGACCGCGCAGCGCGTCAACGAGATGCTCAGCGACCTCAACGAGCTGCTCGAGAAGCACCGGCTGGGCGAGGACACCGACGGAGGACGTTCGACGAGTTCATGGACAAGCACGGCGACTTCTTCCCGGAGAACCCGCAGAACATCGACGAGCTGCTCGACGCGCTCGCCCAGCGCGCCGCCGCGGCCCAGCGGATGCTGAACTCGATGACGCCCGAGCAGCGCGCCGAGCTGATGGAGCTCTCCGCAGCAGGCGTTCGGCTCGCCCGAGCTGATGGAGTCGCTGACCCAGCTCGACGCCAACCTGCAGGCGCTGCGGCCCGGCGAGGACTGGGGCGGCTCGGAGCGGATCGACGGCGAGCAGGGCCTCGGCCTCGGCGACGGCACCGGCGTCTTCCAGGACCTCGCCGACCTCGACGAGCTCGCCGAGCAGCTCTCGCAGTCCTACGGCGGCGCGCGGATGGACGACCTCGACCTCGACAAGCTGGCCCGCCAGCTCGGCGACGAGGCCGCGGTCGACGCCCGCACGCTGCGCCGAGCTCGAGCAGGCGCTGCGCGACTCCGGCTACCTGAAGCGCGGCTCCGACGGCGCAGCTGCGGCTCTCCCCGAAGGCGATGCGCCAGCTCGGCAAGGCGCTGCTGCGCGACGTCGCCGAGCGGATGTCGGGCCGGCAGGGCAACCGCGACCTGCGCCAGCGCCGGCGCGGCCGGCGAGCGCAGCGGGCGCCACGCCGCGAGTGGGCGTTCGGCGACACCGAGCCGTGGGACGTCACCGCGCACGATGCACCAACGCCGTGCGTCCGCACGCGGCCGACGGCGGCGACGCCCGCACGGCGTCCGGCTCGACGATCGGCGACATCGAGGTGCAGGAGACCGAGGCCCGCACCCAGGCCGCGTCGCGCTGCTCGTCGACACGTCGTTCTCGATGGCGATGGACGGCCGCTGGGTGCCGATGAAGCGCACCGCGCTGGCGCTGCACACGCTGATCACAGTCCGCTTCCGCGGCGACGCACCTGCAGCTGATCGGCTTCGGCCGGCACGCCGAGGTGATGGAGATCGAGCAGCTCACCGCGCCTCGACGCGATGTGGGACAAGGGCACCAACCTGCACCACGCGCTGCTGCTGGCCAACCGGCACTTCCGCAAGCACCCGAACGCCCAGCCGGTGCTGCTGATCGTCACCGACGGCGAGCCGACCTCGCCACCTCGAGCCCGACGGCGAGGTGTACTTCTCCTACCCGCCGCACCCGCTCACCGTCGCGCTACGCCGTGCGCGAGCTCGACAACGCCGGCCGGCTCGGCGCGCAGACGACGTTCTTCCGGCTCGGCGAGGACCCCGGGCTGGCGCGCTTCATCGACCCGATGGCCGCGCCGGGTCGACGGCCGCGTGGTCGCCCCGAGCTCGACGACCTCGGCGCCGCGGTCGTCGGCTCCTACCTCGGCTCCCGGCCGCCGCTGGGCGTCCTACCGCGAGCAGTTCGGGGCTACTGGTCGACTGGTTCGGCGGCCGCGGGTTCTGGGTCGGCGACTGACCTGACTGTTGAGTTGTGCCTCCGGTCCCATCGAAATGCGTGCGCCGCCCACTCGCCTGAAGACTCACGGTGGCGCGAGGCAGACCTAACTGTGCTCGAGGCCGACCTCAACGGGGCGCGAGGCCCACCTCGCACGGGAACTGCGCGAGGCCCAACTCAACGGGTTCGGGGCTCAGGGCAGGGGCTCGACGACGCCGTAGTCGCCGAGCCCGCGGGCGAGGTGGCCGGTCTGCTCGCGGCCGTCGCCGAGCAGGTGGTCGATCGCGGTGAGCCGGGCGGTGTAGCTGGCCGACGGAGTACTCCGCGGTCATGCCGATGCCGCCGTGGAGCTGGATCGCCTCCTGGCCGATGTGCCGTCCGGCCTTGCTCACCTGGAGCTTGGCGCGGGCGCGCGGCCTCGCGACTTCTTCTCCGGCGAGGACGACGTCGTCGGCGAGCACCATCGTGGCCCAGGTGACGATGCTGCGGGTCAGCTCGAGCGAGGTGTACATGTCGGCCGCGCGGAAGGTGAGCGCCTGGAAGCGGTTGAGCGTGACGCCGAACTGCTTGCGCGTCGTGAGGTACTCCGTCGTCAGCTTCAGCGCGGTGTCCATCAGCGCCGAGGGCCTCGTGGCAGTAGGCGATCTGGGCCGCGGCGATCACGGACTGGGTCGCCTCGGTGGCGTCGCCGGTGGTCCGTCGAGCCTGTCGAAGCCGTCGCCGAGCGGCGTCGCGGGGCGTCGTCGAAGCTGACCCGGGCGGCGCGGCCGCCGTCGAAGGTGCGGTACGACGTGCGCTCGTCGCCGTCGCCGGCTCGACCAGGAACAGCCGGCCCTCGGCGACGACGACGACGATCGGTCGGCCCGGCCGCCGTTGAGCACCGGCTCCTTGACGCCGGTGAGCGTGTCACCGTCGACGCGGTGACGCCCCGTCGGCGGGTCGCCGGCGGGTCGGCCCAGGCGAACGGCGGAGGACGATCTCACCGGAGGAGATGCCGCCGAGGATCTCCTTCTTCTGCTCGTCGCGTGCCGCAGCGCGGCGACGAGGCCGCCGGCGAGGACGACCGACTCGACGAAGGGCTCCGGCGCGATCACGCGGCCGATCTCCTCGGCGACGACCGAGACCTCGACCGGGCCGGCGCCCATGCCGCCGTCGTCCTCGGAGAAGGGAAGGCCGAGCATGCCCATCTCGGCCAGCCGGCCCCACATGTTCTCGTCGAAGCCGGGGTCGTCCTTCGTGACCTCGCGGCGGTGCTCGGCGTCGTACCCCTTGAGCAGGCCGCGGACGGCGTCGCGGAGGGCGGTCTGCTCGGAGTCGAGGGTGAAGTCCATGTCCCAGTCTGGTGGCCTCAGAGCCCCAGGATCGTGCCGGCGATGATCTGACGCTGGATCTCGTTGGACCCGCCGTAGATCGACGCCTTGCGGAGGTTGAGGTACGTCGGGGCCGGAGACCCGCGCCCAGTCGGGGACGTCGGAGTCCGTCGTCGGCGCCCGAGGCGAGCGCCAGCGGGCCGCCGAGGTCGACGAACGAGCTCGCTGACCGCCTGCTGGAGCTCGGTGCCCTTGAGCTTGAGCACCGACGAGGCCGGGTGCGGCTTGCCGTCGGAGGAGTTCGCCACGACCCGCAGGGCGGTCAGCTCGAGGGCGAGCAGCTCGTTCTCGAGCTCGACGATCTGGGCGGCGAGGAGCGGGTCGTCGAGCAGGCCGGTCTCCTCGGCGTGCCTCTTGAGCTGTGGCCAGCGCGCGCTTGGTGGCGCCGACCGGGGCGACGCCGACCCGCTCGTTGCCGAGCAGGAACTTGGCGTAGCTCCAGCCCTTGTTCTCCTCGCCGACGAGGTGGTCGCCGGGCACGCGGACGTCCTCGAAGAACACCTCGTTGACCTCGACGCCGCCGTCGATCAGCTCGATCGGCCGGAGCGTCACGCCCTCGGCGTCCATCGGGCACAGGATGATCGAGATGCCCTGCTGCTTGCTTCGGGGCCTCGGGGTCGGTGCGGCACGAGCACGAAGATCCAGTCGGCGTACTGACCGAGCGTGGTCCAGGTCTTCTGGCCGTTGATGACCCAGTCGTCGCCGTCGCGCGACGGCCTTGGTGGTCAGCGACGCGAGGTCGGAGCCGGCGTTGGGCTCGGAGAAGCCCTGGCACCACCAGATGTCGAGGTTGGCGGTCGGCGGGAGGAACTGCTCCTTCTGCTCCTGGGAGCCGAAGTTCGCGATCACCGGGCCGACCATGTTGGCGTTGAACGCCAGCGGCGGCGGCACGCACGCGAGCTGCATCTCCTCGTGCCAGATGTGGCGCTGCAGCGGCGTCCAGTCCTGGCCGCCCCACTCGACGGGCCAGTTCGGCACGGCGAGGCCGGCCTCGTTGAGGATCTGCTGGGTCTGGACGATGTCGTCCTTGCCGACGTGGTGGCCGGACGCGATCGTGTCGCGGATCTCCTGAGGGATCTCGGTGGTGAAGAAGGTGCGCATCTCCTCGCGGAACGCGCTCTCCTCCTCGGTGAGGTGCAGCTTCATGCGGCGAGGCTACCGGGCGGTAGGGGGACGCTGAATGGAATATACCCCCGGTGGGTATGGGTTGCCGCGCCATGGACCTGAACCGGATGGCGCTCAGCGCCACGCTTCACTGCCTGACCGGCTGCGCGATCGGCGAGGTGGCCGGCCTGGTCATCGGCAGTGCGATCGGGCTGTCGAACGGTGCGACCGTCGGGCTCGCCTTCGTGCTCGCGTTCCTCACCGGGTACGCGCTCTCGACCCGGCCGCTGCTGCGCAACGGGATCGGGGTTGGCCGAGCGCTCCGGCTGGTGCTGGCGGCCGACACTCTCTCGATCCTGGTGATGGAGGTCGTCGACAACCTGGTCGTGCTGGTGGTGCCGGGGGCGATGGCGGCCGGCCTGCTGAGCTGGCTCTACTGGGGCTCGCTGGCCCTCGCGCTCGCGGTCGCCTTCGTGGCGGCGTACCCGGTGAACCGGTGGCTGCTGGCGCGAGGGCGGGGGCACGCGATCACGCACGAACACATGCACCACTAGCCTTCCCGGGTGACCATCTCCCTGCTGACGCCCAACCCCGAGGCCGACGAGGAGCGACGCATCCGGCTGCGACGGATGCGCACCGTGGCGCTGTCGCTGCTGGTGTTCGCGGCGGTGGTGTACGTCCTCACGCACGGCCAGGGCGGCGTCCTCGGCTTCGTCAACGCCGGCGCCGAGGCGTCGATGGTGGGTGCGATCGCGGACTGGTTCGCGGTCACGGCGCTGTTCAAGCACCCGCTGGGCCTGCCGATCCCGCACACGGCGCTGATCCCGAAGCGCAAGGACGACCTGGGGCGGGGTCTCGAGCAGTTCATGGCCGAGAACTTCCTGCAGGAGCAGGTGATCCGCGAGCGGCTCGCGAGCGCGGCGGTGTCCAAGCGGGTGGGCGAGTGGCTGACGCTGCCCGCCAACGCGGCGCGCGTCGTACGGGAGGGGGCGACGCTCGCGGCGATCGGCATCCGCAGGGTGCGCGACGAGGACATTGCCGCGGTGGTGAACGAGGTGGTCATCCCGCGGTTGCAGGAGGAGCCGTTCAGCCCGGTTGTCGGTGGCCTGCTCAAGGAGATCGTGGCCGACGACGCGCACCACGGCCTGGTCGACCTGGTGCTCGAGGAGGGCCACCGCTGGCTGGTGCACAACCAGGAGACGTTCACGGAAGTGGTCGGTGAACGTGCTCCATGGTGGGCGCCGCAGCGGCTGAACAGCGCGGTCACCGAGCGCCTGCACCTGGAGGCGATCCGGTGGGTCGCCGACATCCGCGCCGACCCGCACCACCACGCCCGCACCGCGCTGGACAGCATGCTGAGGCAGCTCGCCGACGACCTGCTGACCGACGAGGTGACGCAGGAGCGTGCGGAGCGGCTCAAGAACCGGCTGCTCGGTCACCCCCAGCTGGTCACCGCCGGCATGGCGATCTGGAACGCGCTCCGCGGCGCACTCCTCGAGGCGCTCGACGACACCGACGGCCCGCTGCGTGCCCGCGCGGAGCGGGAGCTGGTCGAATTCGGCGAGCGGCTCGGTCGCGACGACGCCCTGCGCGCCCGGCTGGACGGCTGGGCCTCGGACTTCGCGGTCTTCGCGGTCGAGCGCTACGGCTCCGAGCTGACCAGCGTGATCACCCAGACCATCGAGCGCTGGGACGGCCGCGAGGCCGCCCGCAAGATCGAGCTGCACGTCGGCCGCGACCTGCAGTTCATCCGGATCAACGGAACGATCGTCGGCGGCCTGGTCGGGGTCGTGATCCATGCTGTGTCGTTGGTGATCTCGTGACCGGCGCGCCCGAGGACGTCCCGATCCGCGACGAGTCGATCCGGCTGGGCCAGTTCCTCAAGCTCGCGAACCTCGTCGACAGCGGCTCCGACGCCAAGCCGCTCCTGATGAACGGCGCCGTCCAGGTGAACGGCGAGGTCGAGACGCGTCGGGGTCGTCAGCTGCGGGTCGGGGACGTCGTGGTGGTGGGTGGGGTGGGGGCGCGGGTTGTGGGGGCGGGGGCGGGGAATTCCCAAGGTATCTAGGTTTTCTGGCGCTTCCCAAGGCGTGCATGCCCCTGGGAGCGCCAGGAAGGATTGGGAAGTGCGGTCAGCGCTGGCCGGTCAGCACCGGGGTCGCCTCGGCGATCCGGAGGTCGGTCGCCGGGCCGGTCGTGGACACGGAACCCGGGACGTCCTGCCACGGCCCGTTGCCGACGCGGTAGCGCGCGGTCCACACGATCGTGACGCTGTGGGCGACGGTGCGATGCGCCTTCTGGTAGCGGTGGACGACGTCCTTGCTGGGGTACGGCGCGCCCGGGTCGCTGGTCACGGCGGTCGTGCCGTCGCCGTGGTGCCAGGTGAAGGTGCTCGGCGTGATCGCGAGTGTCACGCGCCTGCCGAGCAGGGTGAGCGTGCGCTGGAACTGGTCGGCGTCGACGTAGAAGATCGTGTCGAAGTTGACCAGCGTCTTCTCGTCCGGCTGCGTCACTGATCGGAGATGGGGGAGCGGGATCCGCTGGAACGCCTGGAGCACGCGGCCGGCGGTGAGGGCGGGTGCTGCGGCCGGCGGGGCTGGTGCAGGCGCGGGTGCGCACGCCGCTGGGTTCAGGGCGATGGCCGCCCCGCAGGCACCGATGTTGGCGCTTGGCGGGAAGACCGGCAACGAGTGATCGCGGGCTGCTCGATCGAGATGTCGGTTGAGCCGGGGAGCGTGTCGCGCTTGCGGGACACTTCGCTGAGCACGTTGCGTCCGTGCGACGCAGTTGCCGTCGGTGCAGCTGCATCGCGTCTGCGGCGGCCGGTGCGAGCGCAACTCATGGCGGCAGAACGCACGACGATCAGAGCGAGACCAGGCGTCGTCATCGTCGCGACGTCCATTCGTCGAGTGACCATTCCAGCCTTCGCCGACGACCAGCGTCGAAGTGCTGCGCAGGTGATGCATCAGTGCTGGAGCACCTCGGCGTCGGCGTCCGCTCTCGAACACGTCTTGTGCGGCTACCGATCGACCGTACGCGTCCACCGTCGATCCTGCTTCGATTCGATGGCTCATCGCACCGTGCGCGCGTAGCCGCGCCGCCACGTGCGTGGCCGCCGGATGCGTAGACGTTCGTCGATCTTGCGCGATGACCGCTCGCAGACTTGCAGCCGAGGTGCCAGCGGCGTGCAAGCCTCGTGACGTCGCCCGTCCGGGCGGCATAGCTGAACATCGCGCAGGTAGTGCTCGCACGAACGCCTTGGCCGCCTCGGGACCCGTCCCCTTCGCCTCGGCCGGCATCGTGGGCGCGACCACCGACGGCGACGCGCTCGGGGAGGCCGACGAGGTCGCCGGGGGCGACGGCTTCGGGTTGTCCGAGCCGCAGCCGGCGAGCACGAGGACGAGCGGGGTCACGGCCCCCGCGAGAACAGTCCTGCGGCGCATCACGCGCTTCCTTCCGGCCCGAGATCTGCCTGGAAGGTACCTACCCGATCGCCCCGCGGAATACCCCCGCGGCCGGATCTGTGGACAACTACTTCACGTCGACGAGGTCCACCACGAAGATCAACGTCTCACCCGGCCCGATGACACCACCAGCACCACGCTCGCCGTACGCGAGGTGCGGCGGGATGACCAGCTGGCGGCGGCCGCCGACCTTCATGCCCTGCACGCCCTGGTCCCAGCCGGCGATGACCTGGCCGACGCCGAGACGGAACGACAGCGGCGCGCCGCGGTTGTACGACGCGTCGAACTCCTCGCCGGAGGAGTGCGCGACGCCGACGTAGTGCACGTCGACGGTCTGCCCGGCCCGGGCCTCGGCGCCGTCACCCTCGGTGACCTCGGTGATCTGCAGGTCGGCCGGCGGCTCACCACCGGGAAAGTCGATCTCAGGCTTCTCGTGAGTCATGCGTCCACCCTGCCAGACTCGGCGCCATGCACGGCATCCGCGTCTCCACGGTCAACATCAGTGCCCCCGACCCGCCGGCGCTGGCGGCGTTCTACGCGCGCCTGCTGGACTGGCAGGTGGACGTCGACGAGGGGAACTGGGTGCTCCTGCGTGGTCCGGAGAGCGTCAGCATCTCATTCGAGTACGACGAGCAGTACCAGCCGCCGGTCTGGCCGACCGAACCCGGCCGAGCGCCGATGCAGCTGCACCTGGAGGTGCGCGTTACCGATCTCGCCGGGGCCACGGCGCACGCGCTGGAGTGCGGCGCCACGCTCGCACAGCACCAGCCGCAGGACGACGTACGGGTGTGCCTCGACCCGGCGGGCCACCCGTTCTGCCTCTGGCTCGACCAGGAGACCGGACAGGACTCCTAGGTCTGGTGCACGTATGAGTCGAGCTGGTCGCGCTCGAACTCGAGCTCGTCGATCCGCTTCTTCACGATGTCACCGATGCTGATCACGCCGGTCAGCTCGCCCTTGGTCATCACCGGCACGTGCCGGATCCGGCGTTCGGTCATCAGTGCCATCAGCTTGTTCACCTCGTCGGTGATCTCGCAGGTAGCGACCTCGCTGGTCATGATCTGGCTCACCGGGCGCCGAGCACGCCCTCGTCCTCGTTGAGCCGGCGTACGACGTCCCGCTCCGAGACGATGCCCTCCACTGACGAGCCATCGCTGCTGACGATGAGCGCGCCGACGTTGTGTTCGGCGAGGAGGCGCAGGAGATCGCGTACGGTCGCGTCAGGCTCGATGGTGATCACCACACCGCTCGCCTTGGAGCTGAGCACGTCCCTGATCTTCATGGACCGAGAGTAGTCGGCAACAGTGTTGGATGGCACCCATGCGCCACGAACGGAACGGACTCTGGGTCGCCGTCGCGCTGATGGGCTGGCTGACGCTGATGCTGTGGCTGGACCGGGTCGGAGGCGGCGGTGATCTCTGGAGGCAGCGTGCGCTGGGAGCCGCGACGTGGCTGGTGTTGCTGGCGTTCCTGACGACGTGTACGCCGCTGGTGCGGGCGCAGACGCTGGTGGTGGTCGCGGTCGCGACGGCGGTGGAGTTCACGTTCAGCCCGCTGCTCGAGGTGTACCTCTACCGCTTCCACAACGTGCCGATGTATGTCCCGCCGGGCCACGGCCTGGTGTTCCTCTCCGCCTGGGCGCTGGGACACTGGCCGCCCGTCCAGCGGCACCTGAAGGCGCTCGCCGTGGTGGCGGGCGTGGCGATCGGCGCCTGGGCGTCGTACGGCTGGGTGCTCGCGGAGCGCCGCGACGGTCTCGGATTCTTCTGGTTCCTGTGCCTGGCCGGGTTCCTGCTGTGGGGGCCGTCGCGTCCGGTGTACGTCGGCGCCGCCGTGGTCGTGACCTGGCTCGAGCTCGCCGGCACGCACCTGGGCACCTGGGCCTGGCAGGTGCACGACCCGATCCTCGGTGTCACGGTCGGGAACCCGCCGAGCGGCGCGGCGGGCGGGTACGGCTGGTTCGACCTGGCCGGGTTGCTGCTGGCGCCCTTGATCGTGGCCGCGGTCAGTCGACGTCGTCGCCCACGGGTCGCCTCCGTGCGCTGAGCTCGTGCACCGAGCCGGCGCCGCGCCGGGCCAGGTCGCCGGTGTCGTCGGGCAACGAGCCGAGGAACGCGAGCGCCTGGTCGTGCAGCCGCCCGTTGGTGGCGAGCGCGTTGCCGCCGTGCGGGCCGGCTCGCCCTCGAGCGAGGTGAACAGGCCGCCGGCCTCGCGCGACGATCACGTCGAGGGCGGCCATGTCGTGCAGCTCGAGATCCGGCTCGGCGGCGATGTCGACCGCACCTTCGCGCGAGCAGCATGTAGGACCAGAAGTCGCCGTACGCCCGGGTGCGCCAGCAGCGCCGGGCCAGGGACAGGAAGTCGTCGAGCCGGCCGCGCTCGTCCCAGCCGCCCATGCGAGGAGTACGACAGCGAGGCGTCCTCGAGGCGGGAGACGTCGGAGACCTGGCAGCGCGCCGCGCGGAGCAGCGACTTGCCGCGTCCAGGCGCCGTCGCCGGCCGACGCCCACCAGCGGCGGTTGAGCTGCCGGCGCGGTCACCACGCCGACCACGACCTCGCCGTCGACCATCAGCCCGATCAGGGTCGCCCAGACGGGTACGCCGCGGACGAAGTTCTTCGTCCCGTCGATCGGGTCGATCACCCACTGCCGTTGCGAGTGGCCGGTGGCGCCGCTCTCCTCGCCGAGCACGGCGTCACGGGGCCGGGCCCGGGACAGGGTGCGCCGGATGCCGTCCTCCACGGACGGTGTCGGCGTCGGTCACCGGCGACAGGTCGGGCTTCGTCATCACGTGCAGGTCGAGCGCCTTGAACCTCGCCGTGGTCAGCGAGTCGGCGTCGTCGGCCAGCACGTGGCCAAGCCGCAGATCGTCGGTGTATTGGGAGGCCATGGCGCACAGGCTATTCCTAGAGAATCTCGTTAACGTGTCAAGCATGGAGATCAACGGAGTCCCGCTGCATCCTCTCGTTATCCACGCCGCCGTGGTGTTCACCCCGCTCGCGGCGCTGTCGGTGATCGCCTTCGTGGCGCTCAAGGCGCGGCGGGGCTCACTGCGGTTACCCACGCTGGCGCTCGCGGTCGTGGCCGGCGGTTCGATCGTGGCGGCGTACCTGACGGGCAAGAACTTCCTGGCGACCCGGCCGACACTGGCGGCCAACCCGCTCGTGCACGACCACCAGCACCGCGCCCAGCAGTTGCTCTGGGTCGGGCTGGCGTTCGCGGTCGTCGCCGTCATCGCGGTGCTCCTGGCGCCGGTGCCGGCGCGGGTCGGCACCGACGGGTCGGGGAGTGAGGTGCGGCAGCCGGCGGTCGCCAACGTGTTCGCCGTGCTCGCGGTGCTGCTGGCTGTCGCCACGCTGGTGCTGGTCGTGATGGTCGGTGACCTTGGTGCGCGGGCGGTCTGGGGCGTCTAGCTGCGGGTGGGGCCATTTACCACGGTCCCGTGGTAACCACCCACGGCCCTAGCCAAATTTCGCTAGGGAAGAGGCCACTTACCACGGGACCGTGGTAAATGGCCCGGACCCCACCCCACCTAGTAAACCGTCGTCTCCCGCGACTCCAGCAACCGCCGGTAGGCGGAGACGCGAGCGGCAGTGACGCCGCCCTCGGTGACCGCCTCGTCGAGCGCGCACTCGGGCTCGGAGGCGGCGTGGGTGCAGCCGCGGGGGCAGTCGGAGGTCAGCTCGTTCAGGTCGGGGAACGCCTCGATCAGCCGCTCGGGGTCGACGTGGGCCAGCCCGAACGACCGGATCCCCGGGGTGTCCACGATCCAGCCGCCGCCGGGCAGGGACATCAGCAACGCGCTCGTTGACGTGTGCCGTCCGCGGCCGGTGACCGCGTTGACCACGCCGATCTGGCGCATCGCGGTCGGCACCAGGGCGTTGACCAGCGTGGACTTGCCGACGCCGCTGTGGCCGATCAGCACGCTGGTGCGGTCGCGCAGCCGCTCCCGGAGGGTCTCCACCTCGGCGCCGCGCTGGGTCACCACGAACGGCACGCCCAGCGGCTCGTACGTCGACAGCAGCTCGGCGGGGTCGGCCAGGTCGGCCTTGGTCAGGCAGAGCAGGGGGTCCATGCCCGCGTCGTACGCCGCCACCAGGGCGCGGTCGATCAGGCCGAGCCGTGGCTCCGGGTCGGCCAGCGCCGTGACCACCACCAGCTGGTCGACGTTGGAGACGATCACGCGCTCGACCGGGTCGTCGTCGTCCGCGGTGCGCCGCAGCACCGTCGTACGCTCCTCGACCTCCACGATCCGGGCCAGGCTGCCGTCGTTGCCGGTCACGTCGCCCACGATCCGCACCCGGTCGCCGACGACCACGCCCTTGCGGCCCAGCGGCCGGGACTTCATCGCGGTGACGGTCACGCCGTCGACCAGACACGTGTAGCGGCCACGGTCCACGGTCATCACGCGGCCCTCGACCGCGTCGTCGTAGCGTCGGCCGCTCCTTGGTGCGCGGTCGGGTGTGCCGGCGCGGGCGTTCGTAGCTCTCGTGGTCCTCCTCGCCGTAGCGCCCGGTCGGGGTCATCCCGCGAACAGTCCCGCCCACACGTCGGCGAAGCCCGGGAACGTCTTCGCCGTGGTCGCGACGTCCTCCACCAGTACCCCGCCGACGCCGGCGCCGAGGACCACGCCGGCGTGCGCCATCCGGTGGTCCGCGTACGTCGCGAACCGCCCGCCGTGCAGAGGCGCGGGCCGGATCTCCAGGCCGTCGGCGGTCTCGGTGACATCGGAGCCGAGCGCCTTGAGCTCGGTCGCCAGGGCAGCCAGCCGGTCGGTCTCGTGGCCGCGGATGTGCGCGATGCCACGCAGGTACGACGGGGAGTCGGCGAGCGCGCAGAGCGCCGCGAGCGCGGGCGTCAGCTCGCCCACGTCGTGCAGGTCGGCGTCGATCCCGTGGACGACGTCGCGCCCCGGTCACCGTCAGGCCGGCGTCGTCGCGGGCGACGGTGGCGCCCATGCGCGCGAGCAGCCCGGGCAGCGCGTCGCCGGGCTGGGTGGTCGCTCGCCGGCCAGTCGCGCACGGTCATCGAGCCGCCGCTGACCAGCGCCAGCATCAGGAACGGCGCCGCGTTGGAGAGGTCCGGCTCGATCGCGGTGTCCACGGCGCGCACGGGTCCGGGATGCACGCGCCACCGGTTCGGCTCGCTGTCGTCGACCTCGACCCCGTGCTCGCGCAGGCACGCGATCGTCATCTCGATGTGGGGGAGCGACGGCACCGGCTTGCCGTCGTGCAGCACGTCGACGCCCTCGTCGTAGCGGGCCCCGGCCAGCAGCAGCGCCGAGATGAACTGGCTCGAGGCGGAGGCGTCGATGGTCACCTGTCCTCCGCGCACTGCACCCGCGCCCGACCACGTCGAACGGCAGCGTGCCGCGGCCGTCGTCGTCGACGCGGACACCGAACCCGCGCAGGCCGGTCAGCACCTCCGCCATCGGACGCGTCCGGGCGTGCGGGTCGCCGTCGAAGTGCACGGTCGCGCTGCTCAACGCTGCCACCGGCGGCACGAAGCGCATCACGGTGCCGGCCAGTCCGCAGTCGACCGTGCCCGCGGCGTCGAACGGACCGGGCGTGACCTGCCAGTCGTCGCCCGACGTGTCGACCGCCGAGCCGAGCGCCGTGAGCGCACCCGCCATCAGCTCCGTGTCACGCGAGCGCAGCGCCCGTCGTACGACGGAGGGGCCGTCGGCGAGGGCCGCGAGCACGAGCGCACGGTTGGTCAGCGACTTCGAACCCGGCAGCGAGACCGTCGCCCGCACCGGCGTCCGGGCGTGCGGCGCCGGCCAGGGGTCGGCGGCGAGTTCGGGTGGCACACCGAAAGGCTAGCGACGCCGATCGCCGAGATGTACAAGAACTCTTGTTGAAAACGCCGACGGGTGTGACGGTCGCTCCATGGTCTCCATCGACGTCCTCACCGCCGTGCACCATCCGGTGCGCCGGCGGATCATCGACCACCTCGTCCTGCACGGCCCGAGCCAGGTCGGCACCCTGGCCCAGGCTTTCGGCGAGCAGGTCGGCAGCATCAGCCACCACCTCCGGATGCTGGAACGTGTCGACGTCGTCGAGCGGGCACCCGAGCTCGCCACCGACGGCCGCACCAGCTGGTGGCGCTACAAGGCGCTCTCGATCAGCTGGTCTCCCGACGACTTCTCGGAGTCCCCGGCCGACCTGTACCGCGCCCGGGCGGCGGAGAAGCTCAACTTCGAGCACCAGGTGGCGAAGTTCGTGGGCTGGAAGCGGCGCTCCGGGTCGTTCTCGCCGGAGTGGCGCCGCGCCGCGTACAGCAGCGACAGCCTCGCAAAGGCGACCCCGGACGAGCTCGAGCGACCTCCTCGACCGGCTGCGCGCCACCCTCCAGGACTGGCGCGACGAGATCGACCCGGACGACGGGCAGGACCGGGAGCCGGTCTTCCTGTTCATGCACGGCTTCCCGGCCGAGCCCTGACCGGATGAGCACCACCACCCGAGCACCCGAGGCGCCCCGCTCCGGCACGACACGATCGCCCGCGGCTGGCTGGCGCTGCGTGCCCTCAGCGACGCCGGCGACCAGGTCTGGACAATCGCCCTGGCCTGGACCGCCGTGCACGTCGCGACCCCGGCCGCCGCCGGCCTCGTGGTGGCCGCGGGCACCGTCCCCCGGGCGCTGGTGCTGCTGCTCGGCGGCGTGGTCGCGGACCGGTACGACGCCCGCCGCGTGATGGTCCTCGCCAACGGCGCCCGGATCGCGGTCCTCGTCGCAGTGATGCTCAGGGTGGCACTCGGCCCGCCGTCGCTCCCGGTGCTGCTCGTCGCCGCCGTCGCGTTCGGGCTCGCGGACGCGGTCTACGAGCCGAGCGCCTCGACGATCTCCCGGCAGCTGGTGCGGCCGGCTGACCTCCCGTCGTACGCGGGCCTCGGCCAGACCCTCTCCCGCCTCGGCTCCATGGCCGGCGCCGCGGCCGGCGGGTTCGTGGTCGCCGCGTGGGGGCTGGGCGGCAGCGCCGCGCTGGACGCGCTGACGTTCCTGGGCGTGGTCGTGTTCCTCGTGGTGTGGCTCCGGCCGCGCTACCCCTTGCCGCGGGCCGCGGCCGAGCCGGCGCTGCTGAGCATCCGGCGCGGGTTCGCGCACCTGCGCGACGAGCCGCTGACGCGCACCCTCGTGATCGCCCTGTCCGGCCTCAACCTCTTCGTCGGTCCGGCCGAGGGCGTCGGCCTCGCGCTGCGGGCGCGTGCGGAAGGCTGGGGCGCTGGCTCCGTGGGCGTCTTCCTCGCCCTGCTGGGCGGCGGCGCCGCGCTCGGCTCGGTCGCCATGGTGCGGTGGGCGCCACGGCGCGAGGCCACCGCAGCGTTCGTCTGGCTCGCCGCGCAGGGCGTCGCCATCGTGCTGCTGGGGGTGGGCCCGCGGTGGCTGACCGGCGCCGCTGCGTTCGCGATCGGGGTCACCGCCGGGGTGGCGTCGGTGCTGCTCAGCGCGGTGTTCCAGGCGACCGTCGACGGCGCCTACCTGGGCCGGATGTCGGCCCTGCAGCGGCTCGGCGACGACGTCCTCATGCCGGCCGCGATGGCCGGCTTCGGCGCGCTCGCCACCGTGGCAACGATCCCGGTCGCCTTCGCCGTGTACGGCGGCGCGATGGCGCTGCTGATGGCGTGGCCGCTGTCCAACCCGGCGCTGCGGGCGATCCGGCTGCGGCCGGCCTGAAGTCAGCCGATCGACTTGGCGGCCAGCCGGGCCTCGCGCCTGGCATCGTGGCCGAGCCGCCTCGCCTCGCGCCTCACGTCCTTGGCCGCGCGACGGGCACGCCAGGCCACGCCGGGCTTGCCCTCCGTGTCGACGGCCGCCAGCATCAGTCCGCCGAGCATCGAGACGTTCTTGAAGAAGTGGATCTGCTGCGCCGAGCGGGTCCCCTTCTCCTTCTCCTCCCAGAACCGGTGTCCTGCGGCGGTCGTGGGGATCAGCGTCGCGGCGAGCACCGCCGCCGAGGTGCGCGGCGCCCGTCCGGTGGCGAGCGCGAGCCCGGCGAGGAGCTGCGCGGCGCCGTTGATCCGCACCAGCGTGGCCGGGTCGGTCGGGATCGGGACCTGGGGGACGGCCTGTTGGAGGGCCGGCACCAGCTTGTCGATGACGGGCTTGGCGGCCGGCACCCTGGGGGCCGGGTCCTTGAGCGAGTTGGCGCCACCGACCACGAACATCGAGGCGAGCAGCGGGCGCGCGAGCAGTCGGGAGACGGTCATGCCCCATTCCTACCCGATCGGGTGCACGACAACCGCACCCGGAGGGGTCAGGGCACCCGGCTGTGCGGTTCTCGGACTTGGCGTCGGAGGCCGTCGGCGCGCCGCACTAGCCTTGCGGGCATGTGCGGGAGGTACGCGTCCAGCCGGCAGCCGGAGGACCTGGTCGAGGAGTTCGAGATCACCCTCGTCCCCGACCACGTGCCACGGATCGAGGCCGACTGGAACGTCGCCCCGACCAAGGAGGTCTACGCCGTCGTCGAGCGCCCGCCCCGCGACGAGGACGGCACGAAGGCCGAAGAGCCGCGAGCGCCAGCTGCGGGTGCTGACGTGGGGACTGGTGCCGTTCTGGTCCAAGGACCCCACCGGCGCCAGCCGCATGATCAACGCCCGCATGGAGACGGTGGCCGAGAAGCCCGCCTACCGACGCGCGTTCGAGCGGCGCCGCTGCCTGCTGCCGGCCGACGGCTACTACGAGTGGTACGCCACCGAGCAGCTGACCTCGAAGGGCAAGCCGCGCAAGCAGCCGTTCTTCATCCGCCCGCGCGACGGGGGCGCGCTCGCGATGGCCGGGCTCTACGAGATCTGGCGCGACCCGACGAAGGCCGACGACGACCCTGACCGGTTCCGGTGGACGACCACCGTGCTCACCACCAGCGCCGAGGACTCCCTCGGCCACATCCACGACCGGATGCCGCTGATGCTCGAGCCCGACGCGTACGACGCGTGGCTCGACCCGACCAGCCACGACCGTGACCGACGCTGCTCGACCTGCTGGTGCCCGCCGCGCCGGGCCGGCTCGAGGCGTTCCCTGTCGCCACCCTGGTCAGCAACGTGCAGAACAACGGACCCGAGCTGGTCGAGCCGCTGCCGCTCTCCGAGGTGCCCGACGACGGCGCCGTCGGCGGCGCGGCGCGCTGATGCCGAGCCGAGCGGCTGGTCCCGACGCCGCAGGGCGACGCCCGGGTGATCATCCGGCGCGCCCGCCCGGCCCGGCTGGCGCTGGTGCTCCAGCACGGAGCCAACGGCGGCATCGGCGCCCGCGACCTGGTCGGCCTTGGCCACGCGCGCTGCCCGGGCACGGGATCACCACGATCGTGCTCCAGCAGCCGTTCGCCGTCGCCGGCAAGCAGGTCGCCCCGCGGCCGGCCGTGCTCGACGAGTGCCTCGCGCGCGGTCGTGACGCAGCTCCGGCTGCGCACGCCCGCTCGTGCTGGGCGGCCGCAGCTCCGGGGCGCGGTCGCTCGTGCCGGATGGCCCGCGAGCTCGGCGCCGTGGCCGCGCTGGCGCTCGCGTTCCCGCTGCACCCGCCCGGCCGGCCGGAGAAGTCCCGGCCGACGAGCTGCTGGGCGTCCGGGGTGCCGACGCTGGTGCTCCAGGGCACACGTGACACGTTCGGCGGCCCGAGGAGTTCCCGGCGCTGCCGTCCGGCACCCGGCTGGTCGACGTACCGGCGGCGGACCACGGTTTCGCCGTGTCGAAGGCCTGCGCCGCGCACCCAGGCCGAGACCGTCGACGCGGTCGTCGCCGAGGCGTCCTGGCGCTGGCTGGACGAGGTGGCCGGGAATCTCCGCTGAGCGCAGCGTGTTCCAACCATCATGCTGGCCACGCTGCTGCCGCCGCACCGAGACGACGGACCTCACGTCCTCTCACGGGCCGATCAGTAGGCTGGGGGGCAATGACAGAGAGCACTGACCCCCAGGCCGGCCCCGCGACCGGCGCCGTCGACCCCGACGAGCTCCGCGCGACCGAGACCGACGCCGAGCGCACCGCCCGCTTCGAGCGCGACGCGCTGCCGTTCCTCGACCAGCTCTACTCGGCCGCGATGCGGATGACCCGCAACCCGGCCGACGCCGAGGACCTGGTCCAGGAGACGTTCGCCAAGGCGTTCGCGGCGTTCCACCAGTTCCGGCCGGGCACCAACCTCAAGGCCTGGCTCTACCGGATCCTGACCAACACGTTCATCAACACCTACCGCAAGAAGCAGCGCGAGCCGCAGCAGTCGATGGCCGAGGACGTCGAGGACTGGCAGCTGGCCCGCGCCGAGTCGCACACCTCCAGCGGGCTGAAGTCGGCCGAGGTCGAGGCGCTGGAGCACCTGCCCGACTCCGACGTCAAGGACGCGCTGCAGCGGCTGCCCGGAGGACTTCCGGATGGCGGTCTACCTCGCCGACGTCGAGGGCTTCGCGTACAAGGAGATCGCCGAGATCATGGACACGCCGATCGGCACCGTGATGTCGCGGCTGCACCGCGGCCGCCGCCAGCTGCGCGAGCTGCTCAGCGACTACGTACGCGACAACGACCTGCTGCACGCGGGCGCCGGCCGGGACGGAGGCAGTCATGAGCGAGCCCGTGACCCGGGCAACCCCGGACGCGCAGCCCTCGACTGGGACTGCTCCGAGGTCATCGACCGGGTCTTCTTCTTCATCGACAACGAGCTCGACCAGGCCGACTGCAGCCAGATCCAGCAGCACCTCGACGAGTGCGGTCCGTGCCTGGCCAAGTACGACCTCGAGCGCACCGTGAAGACGCTGGTCAGCCGTTCGTGCACCGAGGTCGCGCCCGACGGGCTGCGCAGCCGGGTGCTGCTGAGCATCCGTCAGGTGCAGGTGCAGATCACCGAGGAGTGATCGCCGGAGCCCCCGGACCATGCGAGATCGAACCCCGAGCAGCCGCTCGGGGTTCGTTGACGTCAGGCGTTGGGGCGCTTGCCGTGGTTCGCGCCCTTCTTCTTGCGGGCACGACGCTTGCGGCCGGTCTTTCCCATCGGGTCCTCCTCGATAGATCGCCGTCCATCCTCTCAGGTACGGCGGCGCGCGCGAAATCGGGCAGACTCGACGGCCATGCCGATCAGCACCGGACTCTCCGCCCGGCAGACCTTCACGGTCACCGACGACGACACCGCCGCCGCACTCGGGTCGGGTGACCTGCCGGTGCTCGGCACCCCGCGCCTGCTCGCCTGGTGCGAGGCGACCACCTGTGCCGCCCTCGGCCGAGGAGCTGACCGGGGCCGAGACCAGCGTCGGCACCCGGGTCGCGCTCGAGCACCTCGCCCCCAGCCCGGTCGGCCGCGAGGTCGAAGTCACGGCCTCGGTCGCCCATGTCGACGGCCGGCTGGTGCGCTTCACGGTCGCCGCCACCGACGCCGGCAAGCTGGTCGGCTCCGGCGAGGTCACCCGCGTGGTGGTCGACCGGTCACGCTTCCTGGGCCGGATCGGGTAGCACGTAGGCCAGCAGCTCGACCCCGGGCGTCGGGGACCAGTCCCGTTCCGCGTCGCGCCGGAAGCCGAGCCGCTCGTAGAGACGGTGGGCGGCGTGCATCGTGGACAGCGACGAGAGCACCATCGCGTGCACACCCTGCGCCGCGAACCGGTCGATCGCGAACCTGGCCAGCGCCTCGCCGACCCCGCGCCCCCGTGCCTGCGGCGCCACCGCGAGCATCCGGAACTCGCCCTCGCCGGGTCGCGAGATCTCCCGCCACACCGATCCGGGCGGGCACACGGTCACCGTGCCGAGCACCGCGCCGTCGTCCTCGGCCAGCCACAGCTCCGCCTGCTCCGCACGGGCCGCGGCATCACGGAGCCGCGCTATGTACGGGTCCGAGGGGCCCAGGGTGAAGTCGGCGTAGGCCGCGACCGTGACGTCGCCGACCACGGAAAGGTCCTCGGGCCTGGCGAGCCGGATCCGCAACGTCAGTTGCCGAACGTGGCCCGCGGGTACGCCGCGTTCACGTCGGTGATCACGTTGACCAGGTAGGGCACTCCGGACGCGAACGCCCGGTCGAGGGCCGGGCCGATCTGCGCCGGGTCGGTCACGGACTCGCCGGCACCTCCGAGCGCCTTCACGACGCCGTCGTAGCTGGTCTGCGGCGCGAGGTCGGCTGCGACGTCGTACCCGTAGAGCATCTGCATCGGACCCTTCTCCAGGCCCCACGCGGAGTTGTTGCCGCACACCATCACGACCGGCAGGCCGTGACGCACGAGGGTGTCGACGTCCATCAGCGACAGACCGGCCGCGCCGTCGCCGTACAGCAGCACGACCTGCGCCGAGGGGCGGTGCAGCCGGGCGGCGATCGCGGACCCGAGGCCGGCGCCGAGGCAGCCGTAGGGGCCGGGGTCGAGCCAACCACCGGGACGCTTCGGCTCCACGAACTTGCCCGCGAAGGAGACGAAGTCGCCACCGTCACCGATCACGATCGCGTCGTCGGCCAGCCGGGGGACCAGCTCGCCGTAGATGCGCGCCGGGTGGATCGGGTCGGCCGTGGCGGTCAGCAGCACGGAGTCGCGCTCGGCCGTCGCGCGCACCGTGTCCTGGAGCTCGGTCACCCACGACGACCAGTCCGGCCGCCGGACCAGGCCGGTGACCGCCGCGTGCAGGCCGTCGAGCGCCAGCGTGAGGTCACCGGACGCCGAGCCAGCGAGGTCGGCGTGTCCGGACACCTGGGCGGCCGAGTCGGCGATGTGCACGACGCGGGCGGGTGTGGAGCCCTCCTGCTTGCCGCCGAAGACGCCGTAGCCGAGCCGGAAGTCGAGGGGCGTGCCGACCACGAGCACCAGGTCGGCGCCGGCGAAGGCCGCGCCGCGGGCCTTGGTGACCAGCAGCGGGTGCCCTCCCGGTACGACGCCGCGTCCCATGCCGTTGGTGATCGTGGGGATCCCGATGCCCTCGACGAGCCGCAGCGCCGCCTCGTCGGCGACGTCGGCCCAGACGTCGGTGCCGAGCACCAGCACCGGGCGCCGCGCCTGGCCGAGGAGCTCCGCGATCTCGCCGATCGCGTCCGGGTCGGGCTCGACGCGGTCGCGCGGGCCCACCACCGGCATCGTCGAGCTGGCGGTGGCGAACAGCTCGTCCATCGGGACGTCGACGAAGACCGGTCCGCGGTGCGACGCGCCGGCCACGGTGAACGCCTCGTCGATGCCGTCCGCGACGTCGCCCGCGCTGTGGATGGTGCGCGCCAGCTTGGAGACCGGGGCGAAGATCGGCGGCTGGTCGAGCTCCTGGAGGCTGCCGGTGCCCCAGCGGTTGGCCGGCGCCCGGCCACCGACCACGACCAACGGCGACCCGCCGAACCGGGCCTGCGCCACCGCGCTGAGGCCGTTGGTGACACCCGGCCCGGCGGTCAGCACGGCCAGCCCCGGGGTGCGGGTGAGCTTGCCCGTTGCCTCGGCGGCGAAGGCAGCGGTCTGCTCGTGCCGGACGTCGAGGATCTGCATCGGCGGCTGGGCCTTCACCGCCCCGTCGTACATCGGGAAGACGTGGGCCCCGGACAGCGTGAACATGGTGCGCACCCCGTGGGCCCGGGCGACGGCGACCGCGTGCTCGCCGGCGTGGCCGGTGAGCTTGTCACGGGCGTCCTCTGCGGGGTTCTCGGCCGGGTCGGACGGGGGAGTCTGCGTCATGGACGCAGGCTAGCCTCCGGCCCCACTCGCGCACGCCGGGCCTGCCGACGCCCTCCTCCACAGCACGCACAGTCCGTTGCCGAGGCGCCTACGCTCTGTGATCGTGCCCACCCTCGACGAGCTCGCGCACCGCCACAGCGGCCTCGGTGCCGAGGCCGTGGCGTGGCTCCAGCGGCTCGTCGCGGACTGGCAGATCATCGCCGACCTGTCCTTCGCAGACCTCGTCCTGTGGCTCCCGGACCGCGACGGCGCGGGGTACTGGGCCGGCGCCCAGATGCGCCCCACGACCGGCCCGACGGCGTACGTCGACGACGTGGTCGGCACCTACCTGCCGCTCGGGAAGCGGGTGCTCCTCGACAGCGCGCTGCGCGACGGCCGGGTGGCGCGCGAGGGCGACCCCGAGTGGCGCGACGACGTGCCGGTGCGGGTCGAGGCGATCCCGGTCCGGTACGACGGGCAGGTCATCGCCGTGGTCGCGCGCAACACCAACCTGCAGGGCGTGCGGACGCCCAGCCGGCTGGAGCTGTCCTACCTCCAGACCGCCGGCGAGCTCGCGCAGATGATCGCCAACGGCACGTTCCCCTATGCCGGCCAGCGCTCGGACCACGCCGACTCACCCCGGGTCGGCGACGGCTTCATCCGGGTCGATCCGGACGGGCTGGTCGACTACGCGAGCCCCAACGCGATGTCGGTCTACCGCAAGCTCGGCCTGGTCGGCGACCTGGCCGGCCAGCACCTCGCCGACGTCACGCGCGACCTGGTTCCCGCGAGGCTGCGGCCCGACGAGGAGACGATCAGCGCGGTGCTGGGCGGCCGGATGCCGCGCGACACCGAGCTGGGCAACGGTGCGGCGGTCGTGATCCTGCGCTCGATCCCGATGCGGCCCACCGGGGAGCTCACCGGCGGCCTGGTGCTGCTGCGCGACGTGACCGACCTGCGCCGCCGTGACCGTGAGCTGGTCACCAAGGACGCGACCATCCGGGAGATCCACCACCGGGTGAAGAACAACCTGCAGACGGTCGCGGCGCTGCTCCGGCTTCAGGCGCGGCGGCTCGACGTGCCCGAGGGCCGGCTGGCGCTCGAGGAGGCGGTCCGGCGGGTCGGCTCGATCGCGATCGTGCACGAGACGCTGAGCACCTCGTCCGACGACTCCGCGGAGGAGCTGGTCGACTTCGACGAGGTGGCCGACCGGCTCCGGCGGATGGTGGCAGACGTCTCCGCCGGTCCCGACCAGGTCGCGACGTCACGAGTCGGTGGCTTCGGCACGGTCACCTCCGCGGTGGCGACCCCGCTGGCGATGGCGCTCACCGAGCTGCTCCAGAACGCGGCCGAGCACGGCTTCGGGCCTGACGGCCGCGGCACGGTGGTGCTGCGGGTCGAGCGGGAGCCGGAGCGGCTGCGGGTGTCCGTGGAGGATGACGGGCGCGGCGTGCCCGAGGACTTCGCCGCCGAGACCTCACCGAGCCTCGGGCTGTCCATCGTGCGCACGCTGGTCGGCGAGCTCGGTGGCTCGCTGCTGATCGCGCGCCGCGGCGACGGCCCGGGGACGGTCGCGCTGCTCGACGTACCGCTCTGAGGCGGTCTGCGGGGGCTAGGCGGTGCGGACCCGGGCGCGTGCGTTGCGGCGCTTCAGCGCGCGCCGCTCGTCCTCGCTCATGCCGCCCCAGACCCCGTGGTCCTGACCGACCTCCAGCGCCCACGCGAGACACTGCTCGCGCACCTCGCAGCGACGGCACACCTGCTTGGCCTCCTCGATCTGGAGGATGGCCGGACCGGTGTTGCCGATCGGGAAGAAAAGCTCTGGATCCTCGTCGAGGCACGCAGAGCGATGGCGCCAATCCATGGCGTAGAGCTCCTGTTCGTCGCTTCCGGGCTTCGGCGGGTGCGCCGCCCGGTCCCGTGACCGCGGCCACCTGTTGTGAACACTTTCACGAGGCCCCGCGACAAACAAGCCGTTGCCGGTCCAACCGCGGGGAAGTCATGCGTCGGACCCGTTCCGGGCGGGTGCGCACACAACGGGATCGATGGTTGCAACTCGGAGCGCCCGGCACAAGCCCTCTTGCGGGTCATTCTCGTCACAACGGATATCGTCGCGGCCGTGACGCCCGACGACCCGGAGAACCGGCCCACCCCGGCCGCGTCAGACTCACGGTACGCGACGCCGGCCCCGCTGGCGGTCGCGGCGGCTCTGACCGCGGTCCAGGGCCTGGTCACGACTCTGCTCGGTATCGCCGAGATGTTCTCGGTGGCGGGCGACCGGGTGGTGATGGGCGTGACCACGGCGCTCTTCTTCGTGGCCTACGGCGTGGGCCTCGTCGTGTGCGCCTGGGGCATGCACCGGCGCCTGCCGTGGTCGCGCGGTCCGGTGCTCTTCGCCGAGTTGGTGTGGCTGCTGATCGCCTGGTCGTTCCGGGGTGGGGACACGCTCGTGGTCGCGATCGCGGTGGCCGTGTCCGCGGTGCTGGTGCTGGCCGGCCTGCTGCACCCGGCGTCCGTCGCCGCCCTGAACCGGCCGGAGCACCGCGAGTAGGGCTGGCGGGCGGGCTGCGGCTGGCTGGCGGGCTGCGTTTTCACCACGGTATGCAGACGGACCTGCGCTTCCCATGATGAGCACATCGTGGGGAGCGCAGGTACGTCGTGGGAAGCGAGCGGCCCTGCCCGATTTGCCGTAGTTACACCAACAGACCGTGGTAATTCGCCCCTCAGGCCCTCCCGTGCAGCGACTCGCGCAGCTGCTCGAGGGTGCGGTTCAACAGCCGCGACACGTGCATCTGGGAGACCCCGATCTCGGCCGCGATCTGCGACTGGGTCATCCCTCGGAAGAACCGCAGCAGCAGGATCTGCTTCTCCCGCGCGGGGAGCTGCTCGAGGAGCGGCTTGATCGACTCCCGGATCTCGACGTGCTCGAGCGCGGCGTCGTCCTGGCCGATCGCGTCCAGCATCGACGGCCCGCCCTCGTCGGACCCGTCACTGCCGGCGTCGAGCGAGAGCGTCGAGTAGGCGTTGCTGGACTCGATGCCCTCCATCACGTCGTCCACGGTGACCCCGATCCGTTCGGCGATCTCGCGGGGTGTGGGCGAGCGACCCAGGCTCTGGGAGAGCTCGGAGGTAGCGGTGCCGATCATCATCCGCATCTCCTGCAGCCGTCGTGGCACCCGGATCGCCCAGCCCTTGTCGCGGAAGTAGCGCTTGATCTCGCCGATGATCGTCGGTGTCGCGTACGTCGAGAACTCCACGCCGCGGTCCGGGTCGAACCGGTCGATCGACTTCAAGAGCCCGATCGTGCCGACCTGCAGCAGGTCGTCGAACGGCTCGCCGCGGTTGCGAAACCGCCTCGCGCAGTGCTCCACCAGCGGCAGGTGGAGGTGCACCAGGGCATCGCGGCACTCGGTACGGCGGGCGTTGTCCACGTCGTCCGCGGTGAACTCCGCGAACAGCTCCACGCTCTGCTCGCGCGTCGTCCGGAGTCCCCCGACTCCCGTGTCCGCAAAGTCCATGGTGGTTGGCGGCCTCAGTCGAGCAGAGCCGATTTCATGGACAGGGTGATCCCGAGTGCGTCGGGCGTCACCTCGGCCGACGCCCGGGTGGTCAGTGCGGTCAGCACCTGCCAGGCGAAGCCGTCCTTGTCGGGCTCGCTCGCCGCGTCGGCGTCCGCGGACACCGTCACGCTCAGCTCCCCCGAGCCGAGGTCGAAGGTGGCGTGCAGGTCGCCGTCCGCGCGGGCCTGCTCGAGAACCATCGCGCAGGCCTCGCCGACGGCGATCCGCAGGTCCTCGATGTCGTCGAGGGTGAAGTCGAGCCGGGCGGCGAGGCCGGCCGTGGTGGTGCGGAGCACGGCGACGTAGGCGGTGTCCGCGGGCACGCGGAGCTCGACGTCGGATCGGGTCGTCACCTGTCCCCCTTCTGGAAGATGGCCGGTTTCGGGTGGGGCCAGCCTAGGGGTTAGCCAGTCTGTCGTTGGGGTTCGAGGTTTTGGTGACCGCGCGTTGCCTCCCTCAGGGGACGTTTCAGCAGGTCATCGGGCCATCAAAAAAGCGTAGGGGAGAAGCCCCACTCCGTGGTGCCTCTCCCCTTGCCTGGCAAAGCAAGTCTGAACGTCGTTCAGCCTTGATTCAACGCGGAGGCGTCCCGCTGACGCGTGACGCCTCCGCTATTTCCTGACGCGCAGTGTTTCGCTTCGCTCAACCCTGCTTTGTCTCCCAGAAGATCTTGGCGATGGCGTCGATCTTGTCCAGCAGCTCGTCGGCCGTTGAGGCGTCCATCGAGCCCTTGGTGCCGGTAGCACCGGCGAGCTTCGTGGCCTCGTTGACCAGCCCGTGGAGCTCGGGGTACTTCTCAAAGTGCGGCGGCTTGAAGTAGTCGGTCCACAGCACCCAGAGGTGGTGCTTGACCAGCTCGGAGCGCTGCTCCTTGATCAGCACCGCGCGGGTGCGGAAGTCGGGGTCGTCGTTGTCGGCGAGCTTGCCGATGATCCCCTTGATCGACTCGGCCTCGATGCGGGCCTGGGCTGGGTCGTACACGCCGCAGGGCAGGTCGCAGTGAGCCTGGACGTCGATCGTCGGTGCAAGGAGTCGCTTCAACATCAGGATCCTTCTCGTCTCGGGGCTGGTGGTCGCTTGCGACACTACTCCCGACCGATGACCCGCTTCGGACACCCGTAAAGGTGGTGAAACGACCCGTGCCCCGCCTCGGACTGGCCCATGTCCACGGCCGCTCGATGCTGCCCACGCTGCGTGCCGGTGACCGCCTGCTGGTGCGGTACGACGTGCCGCCGCGTGCCGGTCAGGTGGTCGTGGTGCGCTTCCCCGACGGAACGCTCGCGGTCAAGCGGGCCACCGTGCGCGACGGCGCGGGCTGGTGGGTCGAGCGCGACAACCCGCGCGAGGGCACCGACTCGGCGACCGTCGGCACGATCCCCGACACCGACGTGCTCGCGGTGGCGCTGGGCCGGGTGTGGCCGCGTCCCCGGCGGCTCTGACAAGTTGGATCTGACCCAGCGAAGCGGTTCCCCGATCCGCTGTGGGACGATCGCAAGGATGGCTGACCAGCACACGACCCCTGACGTGCCGCGCGCCGGCGACCCGGTGTTCGACCTGCACGTCGGCGGCAAGATGGAGATCCGCTCGACCGTCCCGCTCGCCGGGCGCGACGACCTGTCGATGGCCTACACGCCGGGTGTCGCCCGGGTGTGCGAGGCGATCGCCGCCGACCCGACGTTGCATGACGAGTACACGTGGGTGGCGAACACCGTCGCCATCGTCACCGACGGCTCCGCCGTGCTCGGCCTGGGCAACATCGGCCCGCGCGCGTCGATGCCCGTGATGGAGGGCAAGGCGGTCCTGTTCAAGGCGTTCGGCGGTGTCGACGCGGTGCCGATCACGCTCGACACCCAGGACCCGGACGAGATCGTCGAGACCGTCGTCCGGCTGGCCCCGAGCTTCGGCGGGATCAACCTCGAGGACATCTCGGCCCCGCGCTGCTTCGAGATCGAGGACCGGCTGAAGGAGCTGCTCGACATCCCGGTCTTCCACGACGACCAGCACGGCACCGCCGTCGTCGTACTCGCCGCCCTCGAGAACGCCCTGAAGCTGACCGGCCGGCTGATGGAGACCACGCGCGTGGTGATCTCCGGGGCCGGCGCGGCAGGAGTGGCGGTCACCAAGATCCTGCTCGCCGCGGGCGTCAAGGACGTCGCGGTGCTCGACACGCGTGGGGTCCTGCACTCCGGCCGCGACAACCTCAACCCCGTGAAGCAGGCGCTGGCGGTCGTGACCGCGGACGTCACCGGACGCAGCGGCACCCTCGGCGACGTCCTGGCCGGCGCCGACGTGCTGATCGGCGTCTCAGGCGGCGTGATCGACGAGGCGCTGGTGGCGACCATGGCTGCCGACGCGATCATCTTCGGCCTGGCCAACCCGACGCCCGAGGTGCTGCCCGACGTGGCCCGCAGGCACGCCCGGGTGGTCGCCACCGGCCGTTCGGACTTCCCGAACCAGATCAACAACGTGCTCGCGTTCCCGGGCATCTTCCGCGGCGCGTTCGACGCGCGCGCCCGCTCGATCACGGAGGCGATGAAGCTGGCCGCCGCCGACGCCCTGGCCGACCTGGTCGGGGACGACCTCACCGAGGAGCTGGTGATCCCCTCGCCGTTCGACGAGCGGGTCGGTCCCGCGGTCGCCGCTGCGGTCGCCGAGGCCGCCCGCCGCGACGGGGTGGCACGCGCGTAGGGGTGGCCCGGGCCTCTTCGGCCCTCGATAAGGTCAAAGCCATGTTCGCCGTCTACGCCGAGTCCTTCTCCGCCGCCGACCCGCTGTCCGGCCTGGTGGTCGGCGAGCGACCCGACCCCGACGTACCGGACGGGTGGACGACCGTGACCGTCAGGGCCGCCTCGCTCAACCACCACGACCTGTTCTCGCTGCGCGGCGTGGGGCTCAAGGAGGAGCAGCTGCCGATGATCCTCGGCACCGACGCCGCCGGCGTCGACGAGGACGGCAACGAGGTGGTCGTGCACTCGGTCATCAACGACCCGGCCTGGGTCGGTGACGACACCCTCGACCCCAAGCGGTCGCTGCTCAGCGAGCGCTACCAGGGCACGATGGCCGACAAGGTCGTCGTCCCGCGCGGCAACGTGATCCCCAAGCCGGCCTCGCTCTCCTTCGAGGAGGCCGCCTGCCTGCCGACCGCGTGGCTGACCGCCTACCGGATGCTCTTCACCCGGGGAGAGCTCAAGGCCGGCAACACCGTGCTCGTGCAGGGCGCCGGCGGCGGCGTGGCCACCGCACTGATCACGCTCGGCCGGGCCGCCGGGCTGCGCGTGCTCGCCACCAGTCGCGACGAGGTCAAGCGCAAGCGTGCGCTCGAGATCGGCGCGCACGAGGCCTTCGAGTCCGGCGCCAGGCTCCCGGTGAAGGTCGACGCCGTGATGGAGACGGTCGGCAAGGCGACGTGGTCGCACTCGGTGCGCTCCCTGCGCCCCGGCGGCACGATCGTGGTCTCCGGTACGACGTCCGGACCCGACGTCGACGACGCCGAGCTCACCCGCACGTTCTTCCTCCAGCTCCGGGTGGTCGGCTCCACGATGGGCACCCGGTCCGAGCTGGCCTCCCTGGTCAACCTGCTCGACGCGACGGGCACCCGGCCGCTGATCGACCGCACGCTGCCCATGGACCGGGCACCGGAGGGATTCGCGGCGATGAACGACGGCGAGCTCTTCGGCAAGGTCGTGTTCACGCGGTGACCCAGGCGACACGCACGCACCTGGTCACCGGTGCCGGCTCTGGCATCGGCGAGGTGGTCGCCGACCGGCTGCACCAGCGGGGCGACCGGCTGGTCCTGCTGGCGCGCTCGGGCGACCGTGCCGACCACCTGGCCGACCGGTTCCCGGGGTGCGCCACCGTCGTCGCGGACCTCGCCGACCCCGAGGCGCTGCTCGAGCTCGGCGGGCCGGACGCACTGGACTCCCTCGTCCACGCCGCCGGCGTCGTCGACCTGGCCCCGGTCGCCGAGGTCGACTGGCACCAGTGGCGCCAGCAGCTCGACGTGAACCTCACCGCGCCCGCGATGCTCACCCAGGCGCTGCTCCCGGCGCTGCGGGCCGCCCACGGCACCGTCGTGTTCGTGAACTCCGGAGCCGGCCTGAGCGCCAACGCGCAGTGGGCGGGCTACGCCGCGTCGAAGTTCGGGTTGCGGGCACTGGCCGACGCGCTACGGGCCGAGGAGGCCGAGCACGGCGTACGCGTCACCTCCGTCTACCCCGGGCGCACCGCGACGCCGATGCAGCAGAAGGTGCACGAGCAGGAGGGCCGCGCGTACGACGCCGGCCAGTGGATCCGACCGGAGACCGTCGCCGAGGCGATCCTGAACGTGCTCGACCTGTCCACCGACGCCACGGTCAGCGACCTCACGGTGCGGCCCGTCTGACCGGTCGGCCGGCCAGCTCGGCGAGCGCACGCCAGTCGGTTGGCGGCTCCGGGGCGGAGCGATGAGTTCCGGGACCGGGCCCGGTCTGTTGTGGCATGACCATCCTGAGCGACGCTGAGCGTCCTTCCGCCACCGTCACCGAGGAGCAGCCCGCCACCAGCGGCGACTACGCCGTGCTCCGCTGGCTGGTGCTGGCGACCTTCATCGTGATCCTCAACGAGACCGTGATGATCAACGCGATCCCGCGGCTGATGGGGGAGTTCGACGTCACCGCGCGGGCCGCCCAGTGGCTGTCCACGGCGTTCATGCTCACGATGGCCGTGGTCATCCCGGTCACCGGCTGGTTCCTCCAGCGGGTGACCATGCGGCAGGCGTTCGCGATCGCGATGACCGTCTTCTGCGCCGGCACGCTGCTGGCGGCCATGGCACCCACGTTCCCGGTGCTGCTCGGCGCGCGGGTCGTCCAGGCCGGCGGGACCGCGGTGATGATGCCGCTGCTGATGACCACGCTGATGACGATCGTCCCCGAGCACGACCGGGGCCGGGTGATGGGCAACGTGACGCTCGCGATGTCCGTGGCGCCGGCGCTCGGGCCGGCGGTCTCGGGCGTCGTACTGCAGTACCTCTCCTGGCGCTGGATGTTCGGCATCGTGCTGCCGGTCGCGATCGTGATCACCGTCCTCGGTCTTCGCCGGCTCACCGACATCGGCGAGGCGCGACCCGGCTCGGTCGACTGGTTCTCCGTGGCCGCCGCCGCACTCGGCTTCGGCACCCTCGTCTACGGGCTCAGCCAGCTCGGTGCCGGCGCCGCGGGCAACGCGGTCTCGCCAGTGTTGCTGATCGTGGTCGGCCTCGTGGTCGTCGCCGTCTTCGTGTGGCGCCAGCTCTCGCTGCAGCGCACCGGCACTCCGCTCCTCGACCTGCGCACGCTCACGATCCGCACCTACACGGTCTCGCTGCTGCTGATGTCGGTCGCGTTCATGGCGATGCTCGGCTCGATGATCCTGCTGCCGTTGTACCTCCAGGACGTCCGTCACCTGAGCGCCCTGCAGACCGGACTGCTGGTGGCTCCCGGCGGCGTGGCGATGGGGCTGCTCGGCCCGAGCGTCGGCCGGATCTTCGACCGCTTCGGCGGCCGGGTGCTGGTCATCCCCGGCTCCGCGGGCATCGTCGTCGCGCTCGGGATGCTGACCCAGGTCGGCCTCGCCACCTCGGTCTGGCTGGTCCTCGTCGCCCATGTGCTGCTGATGGTCAGCCTGGCCGCCGTCTTCACCCCCGTCTTCACGCTCGGGCTCGGCGCGCTGCCCCCGCACCTGTACTCCCACGGCAGCTCGCTGCTCGGTTCGCTGCAGCAGGTCGCCGCCGCCTTCGGTACGGCGCTGGTCGTGACCGTGATGTCGTCGCGGGCGACCGCGCTGGCGCAGGACGGCGCCGACCGGACGCACGCCCTCGTCGGCGGCATGCAGTGGGCCTTCGGCGTGGGCGCCGTGCTCTCCGTCGCCGTGCTGGTGCTGGCGTTCATGCTCCCCGGCCGGACCCCCGGTGCGGTCCACCCGGTCGAGCCGGCGGCCGACGATGAGGTCGTCGAGGCCGCCTGACCCGTCGTACTTCCCTATCCGTCCTGCCTCTTCCCCATGGGTATTCGGCTAGGGAAGGGGCCGGATACCACGGGACCGTGGTATTTGGCCGCCCGCCCCCAAGCCCGCGCCTACTCCCCCCGCGACGTCCAGTTCAGGGCACCCACCACGAGCATCCGCAGCTGGGTGTCTGCCTCCTGCGCGATGGCGGCCTCGGCGTCGGGGCTGCGCGGGGCGTCGAGGAGCCGCTCGGCGGTCGCCACCATCACGTGGACGATCATCCGGGACAAGGTGCGGAGGTCCTCCTCCGACCAGACCTCGGTGCCGGGGAGCCGGGCGACGTCGGCGGCGAGCTCCTCCTCGAACATGTCGAGGGCGTGCCGGATCGCGTCCCGCACGGGGGGAGACCCGCCGTTGCGCTCGCGGGCGATGAACCGGAAGTGGGACTCCTGCAAGCGCACGTGGTCGAGCAGGATCCGCACCGACGCCGGGATCACGCCGGTCAGCTCCGGCTCCCGTCGTACGTCGCGCAGCATCGCGCGCAGCGACACGAACGACTCGTCGACCAGCACCAGCCCGAGCTGCTCGACGGAGTCGAAGTGGCGGTAGAACGCGGTCGGCACGATGCCGACCTCCTTGGCCACCTGGCGCAGCGAGACGCCCGCCAGACCGGTGTCCTGGGCGAGCTCGAGAGCGGAGGCGAGGATCGCCTGCCGGGTGCGCAGCTTCCGCTCACGGCGGCTGGCGACCTCGACGTTCGGCTGGCTCACCACGTCCCGCATGCTAGGCCACCGGGGGCCCGGGCCCGGCGCCGCAAGTGGTCCCCGGACGTGGCCGTGCCCGGCCGGTCGTGACGACCGGCCGGGCACGATCCCCCCTGGATCGGGTCAGCTGAGCACCTTGTGCAGCGGCCCGTTGAGCGCCGGGAACTGGCGGGTGCTGAGGACCTGCACGCCCGCGTTGTGGTCCCCGTTGAACGGCGTGACGGCGCCGCCGCAACCCGCGGCCGCCGCGGCGGCCGGGTCGTTGAACCAGAGACCCAGGTGGTACTGGTGCACCGGCGCCGTGGCCGGGTTGCTCGACGCGTCCCTGATCGGGGAGTCGTGCACGACGGGAGCCGCGGTGGTCCCCGGGGCGACCGTGAAGGTCTCCTCGCTGAACCGGCCGAGGAACGTGCCACGGGCGACGCCGTACTCGTTCGACTCCATGTCGCCCTGGTACCAGGACAGCCCGAACGGCGCGTTCGGGGCCTGGATCACGAACAGGTCGTACTCGGTGCTCGGGGCCAGGCCCCTGGCCGATACGACCATCTCCTCGACGTTGCCGAGCTTGGTGATCTTCACGGTTGCCCTGGCCGTCGGCAGGCAGCCGGTGGCCAGCGCGGTGGCCGAGCGGACCATCCCGAACGTTGCGTCGGGCGGCGCGGCTGACGAGGCCGCTGTGGCCGACTGGCCGAGCACGCCTGCGGCGCCGAACGCCAGGGCGCCGGCGGCGGCCACGGTGGACAGGAGGGTGGTGGACTTCTTCATGGTGGTTCCTTCTTCGTCTCGGTGGTTGCGCCCGATCGGGCAGGCCCCATGCTTGGTCGGCGGCACGGGGCGCCACATCGGGCGCGCGCCTCAGGTTTCGGGCAGGACCGCCCTAGTCCCGGCGCGCGCTACCTCAGGACGCTCCTCCGAGCCGGTGCGCCAGCCGCGCGGCCTCGTGCCGGCTGCGTACGTCGAGCTTGCGCAGGATGTTGGACACGTGGACCGAGGCGGTCTTCACGCTGATGAAGAGCGTGGTCGCGATCTCCTGGTTGGTGTGGCCTGCGGCGAGCGCGTCCAGCACCTCGCGCTCCCGGCTGGTGAGCCCGTAGCCGTCGAGGGGGTGCACCTCGGCCGCAGGATCCGCGACGGGCGCCTCGGGGAGCAGGTCCACGCGGTACCACCGGGCGAGGTTCTCGACCTCCTCGACCAGCAGGTCCGCGCCCATCTCCCGGGCGGCGCCGTGCGCGGCTCGCAGCGGCGCGATCGCGGCAGCCCCGACGCCTTGCCGCAGCCGCGACTCGGCCTCCCGCCACCTCGCGTACGCCGCCGGGAAGGGCCGCTCGAAGCCTTCCCAGCCAGTCGCAACGTCGCGCCACGCATCTGCGCCGTCGCCCTCCGACCGGCGCTGCTCGGCATGGCAGAGGAGGTCCACCACCGGGTCGGCGGGCACGTCCGTCTCGGCCGACCGTTCGTGCACCTCCCCGAGACGGGTCAGCAGGGTGTCGCGGCGGCTGTCGTGCCGGGTGCGCGCCCGTGCGTCGCGGCGGACCGCCGCCTGGTCGGCGAGGGCACGGAGCCCGAGGGCCACCAGCATCGAGCCGGCCGCCATCTCGTCGGTGCCGGCGATCGCGGACAGGGCGTCCCACACCACCTCGAGGGCGGCCTCCGGACGGCCGGCCCACAGCTCGATCTCCGCTCCGGTCTCGAGGATCTCGCGCAGCCAGGCTCCCGGCGCGCTCTCCGCCTCCACCACCAGCCGGGCCTGCTCACAGCGCTCCCAGGCGGTGGTGAGGTCGCCCTGGATCAGGCTCGAGCGGGCACCGGCGAGCAGCACCGGGGCCGCCATGATCCCGCGCGGGTGCCGGGCCAGCGCCGCGGCGATCAGCTCCTCGGCCTCGGCGACCCGACCCGACTTCAGCAGCATGTCGCCGATGTTGAAGAGCAGCAGGCTGCCGTTCTGGCGGTCCTGCCCGTAGCGGCTCAGCTCCACGATCCCGGTCCGCGCCAGGGTCAGGCCGGCGTCGATCCGCCTCCCGAGCGCCAGCACGTGGGACAGGTTGGCGTACGCCGACCCCAGGTCGTGGGGCTGCCCGGTCTCGCGGGCGATGTCCAGCGACACCCGCAGTAGCCGCTCGCCCTCCTGGAGGTCACCGCGGGTGGCGAGGACCAGCGCCTGGGCGTTGAGCGCGAGGCCCTCCTCGCGACGTGCCCCGATCTCCCGGGAGATCCGCAACGCCTCGGCGCAGGCGGCCTCGGCCTCGTCGAGCCGCGACCAGGCCACCGCCAGCAGCGCCACCCCGGCGTGCAGCCGCGCGGCCAGGGTGCTGGTCTCCCCCGGGGGCAGCAGGCCGAGGGACTCGCGGAACGCGCTCTCCGCGGCCGGTCCGTCCCCGCTCAGGAAGTGGAAAGACCCCAGACGCTGCAGCAGCGCCGCCCGCTGCGCCGGCTCCGTGGAGCCGGCCAGGGCCTCGCCGATCAGGCCGATCGCAGCCGAGTAGTCGCCGGACAGGCTCGCGCACTCGCCGGCGCGGGTGCGCAGGTCGACCGCGTCGAGCTCGTTCGGCACCGCGGGCAGCAGGTCGATCGCCCGCTGGTAGCTGTCCCGGGCGTCGGCGAAGGCGTAGAGCCGCTCGTAGGCGTGGCCGGCCGCCACCGAGGATTCGAGCGCCCGCGGCAGGTCGCCGGCCAGGTGCCAGTGCCGGGCGATCTCGCCGACCACCTCGGGCTCCGCGGCGGACTCGGCGGTGAGCGCCTCGGCGGCGGCCCGGTGCAGACGCCGTCGCTCACCCGGCAGGAGCTCCGCGTACACGACCTCGCGGAAGGCCGGGTGCTGGAACCCGATCCGGTCGTCGCCGCGCACCTCGGTGACATGCGCGTTCAGGGCCGGCCTGAGGTCGTCCTCGACGGACTCGACGTCGTCCGCGAGGACCCGGGCCAGCAGTGGCACCGGCGCCGCCCGACCGATCACGGCAGCCGCGCCCAGCAGCCGACGCGTCCCCTCCGGGAGCGTCGCCACCCGGCTCTCGAGGAGGCCGTGGAGGGTGGCGGGGAGCGGCCCGTCCTGCTCCCCGGCCAGCACCAGCTGCTCGACGAACAGCGGGTTGCCGGCCGAGCGGGCCAGGGTGTCCTCGAGCCGCTCCGGGTCGGGTGCCTGGCCGGTCAGGGCGGTGACCAGCTCGGTCGCCGCCGCGTGCTCCAGCCGGTCGAGGACCACCCGCTCGGTGTGGTGCAGCCGGCCCAGCTCGGCCAGCCAGCGCGACAGCGGGTCCTGGCGGTCGACCGAGTCGGTGCGGTACGTGAGCAGCAGCACCACCCGTTCGTCGCGGAGGTTCGTGGCCAGGAACGCGAGCAGGTCCAGCGTGGAGCGGTCGGCCCAGTGCAGGTCCTCGACCACGTGCACCACGGGACGCTCGGCGCCCATGCGGGTCAGCAGCGCCAGGACGGCCTGGAAGAGCCGCAGCCGGTCGCCCGAACCCGGGGTGGGGCCGCCGCCGGGGGTGGGTACCTCGGTGCCGGGGAGCAGCCGGGCCAGCTCGGGCGAGCGCGTCGTCGCCTCCCGCACTACGCCGCTGCCTTGGCGAAGCGCCTGGGTCAACGCGGCGTACGGGAGCGGCTCGCCGGCCAGTGGCACGCAGGCGCCGGCGAGGACCGCCGGATGCTCACGGTCCAGGAACTCGGTGACGAGCCGGGTCTTGCCGACGCCGGTCTCGCCGGAGACCAGGACCACGGAGGCGTTCCCGGAGCGCGCCCTCCCCAGGTTCCCCACGAGTACCTCGAGAGGGCCGTCTCGCCCGATCAACGGGGCCGACACGCGATCGACCATTCCCCCATGATGACGCCCCCACCGGCCCGCGTCATCAGGGTTGCCCCGTCGTCTCTGAGGCGCCGGCGGCCGGATCTGAGGTGCCTTCCCGATGTGGTGGACGCCACGGCAGTCCTAGCGTCGTGGCATCGCCATCGACACCCGGAGGGAACCTCGCGATGACCCAGCACCTGATCACCACCCCGTCCCACCCCGCCCGCTCCCGGCGCCGCCACCTCGCCCGGATCGGTACGACCGGCCTCGCCGCGGGCGCCCTCGTGGTCGGCCTCGCCGCCGCCTCCTCGGCCCTGATCCAGCCCGGCACCCCGGCCCGTGACGTCACGATCGGGCTCGACAACGACACCGCCGACAACCAGTTCATCCAGCCGCCCGGCGTGCCCACCCCGCAGCACATGAACGGGACCGACGTGCTGTTCGGCCGGGAAAACCAGGACCTGCTCATCGGCAACCGGGGGAGTGACACGCTCCTCGGCGGCTCGGGCGGCGACATCCTCGTCGGCGGCCCGGACCGGGGACCCGCGCCGGGAAACGACGTCCTTGTCGGTGACCTCGGCAACGACATCGCCGTCTGGTCGCCGGGGGACGACAACGACGCGTTCATCGGCAACGAGGACCGCGACAGCATGATCTTCGCCCCGCTGGTCAAGACCGCGTCCGGCGCACCGCTGCTCACATGGCACAACGGCAGGAAGATCCCGCACGTCGCCATCGACGGAGTGGCCCACGTGGGCTGCACGGTGGTCACCGTGCCGGCGGCCGAGCACCTCGGCTTCCAGCACCTGGCCCGGTTCCTGGTCGACGGCACCCCGGTCGCCACGGTGCGGCTCAAGGACGTCGAGCAAGTCCTGTGCCCCAGCCCGCAGCACGGCACGGTCGAGGTCGCCCGGCTCGGCGACGCGGTGCCCACCTTCCGCGCCGTCCCGATCGGCCGCGTCGCCGGTACGACGGGCGCGATCCTGGCCCCGGTCCGGTGAGCACGTTGGAGAGCACCGCCCACCGCCACGCGGTCGTGGTCGGCGCGAGCATCGCCGGGGTGCTGGCCGCGCACAGCCTGGCCGAGCGCTTCGAACGTGTGACCCTCGTCGACCGTGACTCGATGCCGCCGGGCCCGCAGGGACGCCCGGGCGTACCGCAGGGACGGCACAGCCACGGGCTGCTCGCGCAGGGCCGGGTCGCCATCGAGGAGTTGGTGCCCGGCACGACCGAGGACCTCGTCGCCCAGGGGGCGCTCCTCCGCGACGCCCAGGCCGAGGGCAGCTGGCACCTGGCGGGCGGGCCTCTCGCAGCCGGGACGAGCGCGCTGCCGATGCTGCTGGTGAGCCGCCCGCGGCTGGAGTGGTACCTCCGGCAGCGGCTGACCGCCCGCCCGGGTGTCGACGTGCTCGAGCAGACCGCGGTCCTCGACCTTGCGTTCTCGGCCGACGAGCGCCGGGTAGTCGGCGTCGTCGTACGGGACCGGGACGGGGGCGAAGGCCGGCTCGTTGCGGCCGACCTCGTCGTGGACGCGTCGGGGCGCACGTCGCGCACGCCCGAGTGGCTCGGGCGCCGCGGCTACCCGGCGCCGGACGAGGAGGTGCGGCGGGTGGACAAGAACAGCGTCACCCGGGTGTTCCGCGTCGACCCGGCCCGCCGTCGGCCGGCGGCCATCGCCGTGGCGGCGCGCCCGGAGCTCCCACGGGGCGGCGTGATGCTGGCCCAGGAGGGCGGCCGCCTCACGGTCACGCTCTCCGGCAGCCACGGCGACCGGGTGCCGCTCACCCTGCCCGAGTTCCTGGACTGGGCGCGCAGCCTGGCCAGCACTGAGCTGGCCGACGCGATCGTGGGCCTGGCCGCCCTGGACGACGGTGCCGTGTACCGGTTCCCCGCGAACCGTCGGCGCGGCTACGAGCACCTGCGTGCCTTCCCGGAGCGCCTGGTGGTCACCGGAGACGCCCTCTGCACCTTCGACCCGGTGTTCGGCCAGGGGATGACGGTCGCCGCGCTGGAGGCGCTCGAGCTCGGCCGCAGCCTCGACGAGGGAATGGCCGGGCTCGCCCGGCGCTTCCACGCCCGCGCGGCGGTGCACATCGACACGCCGTGGCTGATTGCCGCGGGGGGTACGCCACCAGACGGCGGCCGGACCTCCCTCGGCGAGCGCCTGGTCGGCCGGTACCTCGCCGCCCTGATGCGCGCTGCGGTGAGCGACCCGGTGCTGGCCCAGGCGTTCTTGCGGGTCAGCCACCTCGTCGACCGGCCGCAGGAGCTGATGCGCCCGGGCCGGGCAGTGCGGGTGCTGACCGGGTCGCTCCGGTCGCGACGACGCTCCGGAGCGGCCCGGCGGCTGCCGGCGGTCGCCGCGCCCGCACCGTGACGAGCGCGACTCGCCGGACCGGTTGTCCGCAGCGTGCCGGGCCGTGAGGATGGGGACATGGACGACCACCTGAGCAGGGGCGAGGTCCGCAAGGACGCCGTGCAGCACACGATCGAGGCGGCCGCCACCACGGCCGGTCAGGTGGCATCGATCGTCACCGGTGCCGTCCGCGACCTGGCGAAGGCGCTCGGCGGGTTCGCGACCGAGATCTTCGAGATCCGCGACGCCGCCCGCAAGGCCGGCAGGGCCGGCAAGGACTAGGCCCGCACCCGCACAAGCCCGCGCAGGACGCGGGGGTCGGAGAACGGCATCGCCCGGTACCAGTTCAGGGCGCCGGTCAGCGCACCGTCGAGCGGGCCTTCGTCGGAGACGTCGGAGACCTGTCCTTCGCGCCCACAGGAGCGCACCCTTACTCGTCGTCCGGGTCGTCGAGGCGCGCCAGCCAGGTGGCGAACCGCTCGACCGGCGTCTCGAACTCGGGGTGCACGTCGCAGAACTCGCTGAGCCGCTCGGCGAGCCAGGCGAGCGTGACCTCCTCGTCACCCCGCCGGGCTGCGAGCTCCTCGACGCCGCGGTCGGTGAAGTACACGGCAGGTCAGGCGAAGGCCCGCTCGAGCACGGACTTCTGCTCCTCGACGTGGCGGGAGTGCTGGCCCACCGACGGCGAGCTCGAGGCCGGGCGCGCGATCACCTCGACCTCGTGGCCCTCGGTCGCGAGGTCGGCGAACAGGTTGACACGGTAGAACGGCGCCGGCCCCATGTTGACCGGCTCGTCCTGCACCCAGCGCACGTGCTCGAGGTGCGGGTAGCGCGCGATCTCCGCCTTGAGCGCCTTGGTCGGGTGCGGGTAGAGCTGCTCGACCCGCGCGATCGCGGTGGTCAGCTCGTCGCCCTGCCGCTTGCCGCGATCGACCATCAGGTCCCAGGTGATCCGGCCGCTGCACAGCAGCAGGGTGCGCACCTTCTCCGGGTCGACGATCGCGTCCGGGGTGACGGTGCGGAACGCCGAGCCCTCCGTGAAGTCCTCCGGCCGGGACGCCGCCTCCTTGCGCTTGAGCATCGACTTCGGCGTGAACACGATCAGCGGGCGGTGGTCCTCGCCGAGCGCGTGCCGCCGCAGCAGGTGGAAGTACGACGCCGGGGTCGACGGCTGCGCGACCACGAACGCGTCGTCGGCCGCCATCGTCAGGAACCGCTCGATGCGCGCCGAGGAGTGGTCGGGACCCTGCCCCTCGTAGCCGTGCGGCAGCAGCAGCACGACGCCGGACTGCTGGCGCCACTTGGTCTTGGAGGAGGTGATGAACTCGTCGATCACGATCTGGGCGCCGTTGACGAAGTCGCCGAACTGCGCCTCCCACAGCGACCAGGGCGTCGGGCCGGGCCACCGAGTAGCCGTACTCGAAGCCGAGCGCGGCGTACTCCGAGAGCAGCGAGTCGTAGACGTAGAACTGCGCCTGGTCCTCGGTGAGGTTGGCCAGCGGCGTCCACTCGTTGGCGTTGGTGCGGTCGATGATCGTGGCGAACCGCGAGACGAACGTGCCGCGCCGCGAGTCCTGTCCGGCCAGCCGCACCGGGCGCCCGTCCATGCAGCAGCGAGCCGAGAGCCAGGATCTCGCCGGTGCCCCAGTCGATCGGGCCCTCCGCGATCGCGGCCGCGCGGCGCTGCAGCTGTGGGAGGACCTTCGGGTGCACCGTGAAGCCGTCGGGCGCGCTGACGTGCGCGTCGGCGATCCGCTTGAGCGTCTCGCGCGAGATCGCGGTGCCGTCAGTCCTCGTAGCTCTTCTCCGGATAGTCCGGCACGGTCGTCCACTCCGATCGGGGTGCCGGTGGCCTCGCGCACCTCGGTGAAGACCCGCTCGAGCTGCTGCTGGTAGTTGCGCAGCACCTTCTCGGCCTCCTCGAGCGTGATGTCGCCGCGGCCGATCAGGGACTCGGTGTAGAGCTTGCGGACCGAGCGCTTCTGCTCGATCAGGTCGTACATCAGCGGCTGGGTGTACGACGGGTCGTCGCCCTCGTTGTGGCCGCGGCGGCGGTAGCAGACCAGGTCGATCACGACGTCCTTCTTGAACGCCTGGCGGTACTCGAACGCGAGCCGGGCCACCCGGATGCACGCCTCCGGGTCGTCGCCGTTGACGTGGAAGATCGGCGCCTGCACCATCCGGGCCACGTCGGTGCAGTACAGCGACGAGCGCGAGGCGGCCGGCGAGGTGGTGAAGCCGACCTGGTTGTTGACGACGAGGTGGATCGTGCCGCCGGTGCGGTAGCCACGCAGCTGCGACAGGTTGAGCGTCTCGGCGACCACGCCCTGGCCGGCGAACGCGGCGTCGCCGTGCACGAGCAGCGGCAGCACCGGGAAGATCTCGCCCTGGTTGAGCATGTCCTGCTTGGCGCGCGCGATGCCCTCGAGCACCGGGTCGACCGCCTCGAGGTGCGACGGGTTCGCGGCGACGGAGACCTTGATCCTCGCGCCCGCGTCGGAGGAGAACTCGCCCTCGGCGCCGAGGTGGTACTTCACGTCGCCCGAGCCCTGCACGGTGCGCGGGTCGATGTTGCCCTCGAACTCGCGGAAGATCTGGCTGTAGCTCTTGCCGACGATGTTGGCGAGCACGTTGAGCCGGCCGCGGTGCGCCATGCCGATGGTGACCTCGTCGAGAGAGGCCTCCGCGGCGGCCTCGCAGATCTCGTCGATCAGCGGCGACCGTGGTCTCGCCGCCCTCGAGGCTGAACCGCTTCTGGCCGACGAACTTGGTCTGCAGGAACGTCTCGAACGCCTCCGCCTGGTTGAGCTTGAGCAGGATCCGCAGCTGCTCCTCGCGTGGCGGCTTCTGGTGCGGCTGCTCGACCCGCTCCTGGATCCAGCGGCGCTGCTCGGGGTCCTGGATGTGCATGTACTCGATGCCGACGGTGCGGCAGTAGGAGTCACGCAGGATGCCCAGGATCGAGCGCATCTTCATGAACCGGCGCTCGCCGCCGAACGAGCCGGTGGCGAACTCGCGGTCGAGGTCCCACAGCGTCAGCCCGTGCGACTCCACCTCGAGGTCGGGGTGGCTGCGCTGGCGGTACTCCAGCGGGTCGGTGTCGGCCATCATGTGGCCGCGCACGCGGTAGGCGTGGATCAGCTCGAGGATCCGGGCCTGCTTGTTGATGTCGTCGTCGTGGCTGGTGGAGATGTCGTTGGCCCACCGGATCGGCTCGTAGGGGATCCGCAGCGAACGGAAGATCTCGTCGTAGAAGCCCTCCTCCCCGAGCAGCAGCGCGTGGATGCGCTTGAGGAACTCGCCCGACTGCGCGCCCTGGATGACCCGGTGGTCGTACGTCGAGGTGAGCGTCATGATCTTGCTGATCGCGTTGCGCGTCAGCGTCTCCTCGGAGGCGCCCTGGAACTCCGGCGGGTAGTCCATCGAGCCGACGCCGATGATCGCGCCCTGGCCCTTCATCAGCCGGGGCACGGAGTGGTTGGTGCCGATCGTGCCCGGGTTGGTGAGGCTGATCGTGGTGCCCTGGAAGTCGGTGACCGCGAGCTTGTTGTTGCGTGCCTTGCGGACCAGCTCCTCGTAGGCCGTCCAGAAGTGTGCGAAGTCCATCGTCTCGGCGGCCTTGATCGACGGCACCAGCAGCTGTCGGGTGCCGTCGGGCTTGGGCAGGTCGATCGCCAGGCCGAGGTTGATGTGGGCCGGCGTGATCAGGTTGGGCTTGCCGTCGACCATGTCGAACCCGACGTTCATCTCGGGCATCACCCGTAGCGCCTTGACCAGCGCGAAGCCGATCAGGTGGGTGAACGACACCTTGCCGCCGCGGGCGCGGGCGAGATGGTTGTTGATCACGATCCGGTTGTCCCACAGGAGCTTGACCGGCACCGAACGGACGCTGGTCGCGGTCGGGACGGACAGTGACACGTCCATGTTCTGCACGGTGCGGGCGGGGGCGCCCCGGAGCACGGTGTAGGTCGGCTCGTCGGTCGCCTCGCTCTTCGGCGCCGGCTGCGGGTCCTTGGCCTCGGTGGACTTCTGGGTCGCGGTCGACGGCTCGGTCTTGGTGCTCTTCGCCTCAGGCTTCGTTTCCGGCTTCGCTGCGGGCTCAGACTTCTCGGACGCCTTCCCCGCGGTCTTCTCAGCGGTCTTCTCAGCGGTCTTCACCGGGGCCTGCTCCGGGCCTGCTCCCGGGGCTTCTGCCGAGCCTGCTCCGGGGCCTTCCGGGGGGCGCTCTCGGGGGCCTGCTCCTGCGTCTTCTCGGCCTTCGCCGGGGCGGCGTGCCCGCCCGCGCCGTTGTCGCCGCCGGGGGAGCCCTTGCCGTCCTTGTCCATGCTCTTGAAGAAGTCCCACCAGGCCTTGTCCACGCTGTTCGGGTCGCGCTGGTACTGCTCGTACATCTCGTCCACGAGCCACTCGTTGGCTCCGAACGCATCGAGCACGCTGCTGGACGGAGGGGTTGAATCCGAAGACTCGGGCACGACAGGTCTCGCCTCTTCCGGTGGGCACGGTTGTGGTGGTTGAGGTCAAGGCTAGACCCCCGTACATGCGAACGCAGGACCCCGGGGGAGGCCTGCGTCACCGCCGTTCTCAGAGGCGTCCGGCCGCGATCAGGTGCACCCGCCGGGCGGGGGACACGGGCCCTTCCGCGACGCCCTCCTCCTCGCCTGCGTGCAGCATTCCGCCAGACTCGGTCACCAGCCCCACGTGGAAGACGTGGCCGTCGGCCCGGGCGAAGAAGAAGAGGTCGCCGGGGCCCGCGTCCGGGAGCGGGACCCGTGCTGCGGCCGCGTGCTGGTCGGCCGAGTCGCGCGGGACACGGGTTCCCTGCTGGCGGTGCGCGAGGTGGACCAGGCCGGAGCAGTCGATCCCGGCCGGCCCCAGGCCGCCCCAGAGGTACGGCGCGCCCAGCAGCAGGCGTGCGGTGTCCAGCACGTCGGCCGGCCGCCCCGGCGCGGCCTGGGCCGTGGGGTGGCCCGCCCGCAGGTGCGCCCGTCGTACCCAACCGAGGTAGCCGCGGGGGTCGGGGCCGGGCTGCCAGGGCAGTGCGACCCGGGCCCAGTCCGCGCGCTCGCCCAGGACCAGCGCCGGCTCTCCCAGCAGCGCCTGCGTGACACGCTCTGCGGAACCGGCCGCCGCCCAGACGTCGGCCAGCGGGACGGCGACGACGGTCACCGGAGCCGCCCCAGCCCCGGGGAGCCGGCGAGACGCAGGACGCCCGTGTCGTACGAGACGGGGGCGGCGCCGTCGGCCAGCCACCAGGCGGCGTCGAGGTCACTGACCAGGGTCGTGCCCACCGCCGCCACCAGGCTGCCGGCCGCGGCCACCCCGATGCCGGTCTCCATCATCGAGCCGACCATGGTGCCGATCCCGTGGGCGGCGGCCAGCACGAGCTGGGCGCGTGCCGGGGCCAGCCCGCCGGCCTTGGCCAGCTTGACGTTGACCAGCGTGGCGGCACCGCGTTCGATCACCGCGCTCAGGTCCGCGAGCGTGAACACCGCCTCGTCGGCCATCACCGGTGTGGACACCGCCGCCGTCACCCGGGCCAGCCCGTCGAGGTCGGCGGCCGGCACCGGCTGCTCGACGAGCTCGACGCCGGCCCCCGCGTCCTCGAGCGCCCGGATCACCCGGACCGCCTGGTCCGGCGTCCAGCCCTGATTGGCGTCGAGCCGGATCACGACCGACGCGCCGACCGCGGAGCGCACGGCACGCACCCGGGCGACGTCGGTCGCGGCGTCGGTGCCGACCTTGAGCTTGAGCGCCGTGAACCCGTCGGCGACCCGGTCGCAGGCCGCGGCGGCCAGGCTGGCGGCGTCGCCGGCAGCCACGGTCACGTCCGTGGGCACGTCTCCGACCTCGCCGCCGAGGAGCACGGCGAGCGGGACGCCGGCCCGGCGTGCGGCCAGGTCGTGGAGGGCGACGTCGACGCCGGCTCGCGCCGACGGCCGGCCCGGCACTGCGCCGGCGACCCGGGAGAGCAGGTCCGGCAGGTCGTCCGTGCCGACACCGAGCACGACGTCGTGCAACGGACCGGTCAGTGCCGCACGGATGCCCGGCTCGTCCTCGCCGGTCACAGCCGGCACGACCGGCGCCTCGCCGTGGCCGATGACGCCGTCGCTGTCCTCGACCTCGACCAGCACCGCGTCGGTGGTGTCGGTGCTGCGCAGCGCGGTCGTGAACGTGGTGTGCAGCGGCCGGCTGTCCACGCGCGTGCGTAGGGCGACGATCCGGCTCATCGCCGGGACTCCCAACAGAGCCGTGCCGTGTCGGCCACCAGCCCTCGCGCGGCGTCGTCGTCCAGCGCGGAGGCGGTCAGCACCACGAGCACGAACGGGTCGCCCTCGACGGGCCGCACGATCCCGGCGTCGTGGCACACACCCCGAACCAGCCCGGCTTGTGCGCGAAATGGATGCCGGCGGGCAGGCCGGCGGCGGCCATCTGGTCGTCCTCGCACGCCGCCAGGGTGCGCTCGACCTCGCCCGGACCGTGCAGCGCGAGGTCGCACAGCACGGCGGCCAGACCCGACGCCGTGACGTCGTTGCCGAGCCCGGCCTCGCTCGCGGCGGTGTCCTGGATCGGTCGGCGGACGACGCACCCGGTGGCGCCGGCCCGCTCGAACACGGCGTTGACGGCCCGGATCCCGAGCCGCTCGAGCAGCAGGTTCGCGGCCAGGTTGCTCGAGCGCACCACCGACCGCTCGCCCAGCCAGCGCAGGCTCGCCGTACCACCGAGGCGGAGCCAGGGCTGCTCGTCGTTGTCGTAGTCGCGGGTGGTCTGGTACGTCGCGCCCGGGACCGCGGACGGCAGCACCGCCCGCACTGTGAACGCTTCGTCGATGTCGAGACCGTCGTCGACCGCGGCTCGGTAGAGCGCCATCAGCAGTGCGAGCTTGAACGTGCTCGCCGCGGGGTGGACCAGATCCGGCTCACGGACGATCCACGGCGTTCCGTCGAGGGCGCCGCACCAGATCGAGACGGTCGCGGTGGATGTCACACGATCGATCATGGCGCCCCTGGCAGGATTCGAACCTGCGCTCCCGCCTCCGGAGGGCGGTGCTCTATCCCCTGAGCTACAGGGGCTCATGGGTGCGAAGGAAGGCTACCCGAGCCGACCGGCCGGCCACGAATCGGTTCGCCGATATCGCCGTGAGACGGGCCCGCCCACGCCGATACCCTTTGCGGGTGACCCCCGAACAGCTCGCGTCGACCATCGTCGGCGTCCTCCAGGCGCTCGTCGACGACGGCGCCGTCAGCCTGCCCGACGGCGTCCCCACCACGGTGGTGGTCGAGCGTCCGCGCATCAAGGAGCACGGGGACTACGCGACCAACGTCGCGCTCCAGCTGGCGAAGAAGGCGGGCACCAACCCGCGGGACTTCGCCGAGCTGGTCGCCGAGCGGCTGCGGAGCGCGGACGGGATCGCGGCCGTCGACATCGCGGGGCCGGGGTTCCTCAACATCACGGTCGCGGCCGGAGCCCAGGGCGAGGTCGCGGCAGACGTGCTCACGGCCGGGGCGGCGTACGGCCGCAACGACGCGCTCGCCGGCGAGCGCATCAACGTCGAGTTCATCTCGGCCAACCCGACCGGGCCGCTGCACCTCGGCCACACCCGGTGGGCGGCGGTCGGCGACGCGCTGGCCCGGGTGCTCGACGCGGCCGGCGCCGAGCGTGGACGCGGGAGTTCTACATCAACGACCGCGGGTCGCAGATGGACAAGTTCGGCGCCTCGGTGGAGGCCCGGCGCGAAGGGCGAGCCGGTGCCGGACGACGGCTACCACGGCGCGTACGTCGACGAGCTCGCGCAGCAGGTGCTCGCCGAGACGCCGGGCATCCTCGACCTGCCCGACGACGAGCGGGCGGTCGCGTTCCGCGAGGCCGGCTACCGGATCCAGCTCGCGGAGCAGCAGGCGTCGCTCGAGACCTTCCGCACCCACTTCGACGTCTGGTTCTCCGAGCGGTCGCTGCACGCGGACTCGGTCCGTGGCCGACAGCCTGGAGAAGCTGCGCGGCCAGGGCCACGTCTTCGACGCCGACGGTGCGGTCTGGATGCGCACCACCGACTTCGGCGACGACAAGGACCGGGTGCTGATCCGGTCCAACGGCGAGCTGACCTACTTCGCCAGCGACACGGCGTACTACCTCGACAAGCGGGACCGCGGCTTCGACCGGTGCATCTACCTGCTCGGCGCCGACCACCACGGCTACGTCGGCCGGCTGCGCGCGATGGCCGCCTGCGCCGGCGACGACCCGGACCGCAACATCGAGGTGCATGATCGGCCAGCTGGTGAAGATCCTCCAGGACGGCGAGGAGCTCAAGCTGTCCAAGCGGGCCGGCACGCTCGTCACGCTGGCGGAGCTGGTCGACCTGATCGGCGTCGACGCGCTGCGCTACACGCTGGCGCGCTACCCGGCCGACTCGCCGCTGACCCTCGACGTCGCGGAGATGACGCGGCAGGCGAGCGACAACCCGGTGTTCTACGTGCAGTACGCGCACGCGCGGACGGCGTCGCTCCTGCGCAACGCCGCGCGACCTCGGCGTCGACCCGGACCTCGAGTTCGACCCGCGCTGCTCGACCCACGAGAAGGAGGGCGACGCTGCTCCGGGCGCTCGCCGAGTTCCCGCGGGTGGTCGCGGCTGCGGCGCAGCTGCGGGAGCCGCACCGGGTCGCGCGCTACCTGGAGGACACCGCGTCGGCGTTACCACCGGTTCTACGACGCGTGCCGGGTGCTGCCGCAGGGCGACGAGGAGCTCGACCGAGCTGCACCGGCGCCCGGCTGCGTGCTGGTCGAGCGCGACCCGCACCGTGCTCGCGAACGGCCTCGACCTGCTCGGCGTGACCGCGCCGGAGCGGATGTGACCGTTCGATGAGGGCGCACGAGGCCGGCTGGGCACACGCTGCGGTCTCCGTCCGCGGGCCGTCGTGGCTGCCGCGAGCCCGAGCGACCCCAACGCGCTGGTGCCGCACGCTGTGGTCGTCCACCGCGCGCAAGCGCGACGACGGCGTGCTCGAGGTCGGCGGCGTCGACGTTGACCGACCTGGTCGCCGAGCACGGCACGCCGGCGTACGTGCTCGACGAGGCCGACTTCCGCGTCGCGCGCCCGGGCGTTCCGCGACGGCGTTCGCCGGCGTACGACGTCTACTACGCGGGCAAGGCCTTCCTGTGCACGACGGTCGCGCGCTGGGTCGCCGAGGAGGGACTGGGCCTCGACGTGTGCAGCGCCGGTGAGCTGGCCGTCGCGCTGCGCGCGGGCTTCGACCCGGCCCGGATCGGCTACCACGGCAACAACAAGACCTCGGCCGAGCTGCGAGCGCGCGCTCGACGCCGGCGTCGGCCGGATCATCGTCGACTCCTTCGCACGAGATCGAGCGGCTCGCCGCGCTCGCCGGCGGCGCGGCGCCCGCGCCCGCGTGATGGTGCGCGTCACCGCGGGCGTCGAGGCGCACACGCACGAGTACATCGCCACCGCGCACGAGGACCAGAAGTTCGGCTTCTCGATCTCCGTCCGGCGACGCGCTGGAGGCGGTCGCCGGGTGCTGCACGCGGCGCCCGGGCTCGAGCTGCTCGGACTGCACTCCCACATCGGCTCGCAGATCTTCGACACCTCCGGCTTCGAGGTGGCCGCCCGCCGGGTGCTGGCGCTGCACGCGCGAGATCAGCGAGCGAGCATCGGGGTCGAGCTCGCCGAGCTCGACCTCGGCGGCGGCTTCGGCATCGCGTACACGACCCAGGACGACCCGTCCGACGCCGCCGCAGCTCGCGACCGAGATCACCAAGATCGTCGAGCGACGAGTGCGCCGCCCACGACCTGGCCGTCCCGCGGCTCTCCATCGAGCCGGGCCGTGCGATCGTCGGCCCGGCGATGTGCACCGTCTACGAGGTCGGCACGGTCAAGGCGGTCGAGCTCGACGGCGGCGCCGTACGCACCTACGTCTCCGTCGACGGCGGCATGAGCGACAACATCCGCACCGCGCTGTACGACGCCGACTACTCGTGCACGCGTCGCCTCCCGCGGCTCCGACGCGCCCACGCTGCTGGTCCGCGTGGTCGGCAAGCACTGCGAGGCGGGCGACATCGTGGTCAAGGACGAGTTCCTGCCCGGCGACGTCGCACCCGGCGACCTGGTCGCGGTGCCGGGCACGGGGGCGTACTGCCGCTCGATGGCCAGCAACTACAACCACGCCCTCCGCCCCCCGGTCGTCGCCGTTGCGCGACGGCGCCGCCCGGGTCGTCGTCCGCCGCGAGACCGAGGACGACCTGCTCGCGCTCGACGTCGACCCGGACCGCTGACCCGTCGCAGATGGCGACCGGAAGGTGCGCGAGCCGTCGCAGATGGCGATCCCTGATCGCCATCTGCGACGGGTCAGCGGGTCCGGTGTCGCCATCTGCGCCGGGTCGGCGAGTGGGATCGTCGGCGGGGAGGGCAGGCTCGATGCGAAGATGTCGGGGTCATGAGTACCGATAGCAAGCCGCTCCGCGTCGCCCTTCTCGGCTGTGGCGTCGTCGGCAGCCAGGTCGCCCGGCTGATCCACGACCAGGCCGCCGACCTGACCGCGCGCGTGGGCGCGCCCGTCGAGCTGGTCGGCGTCGCCGTACGCCGCCCCGACCTGCAGCGCGGCGCCGACGTTCCGGCAGAGCTGTTCACCACGCGACGCACACGGCCTCGTCACGCGCGGCGACGTCGACGTGGTGGTCGAGGTGATCGGCGGCATCGAGCCGGCCCGGTCGCTGATCCTGGCGGCGCTCGAGCACGGTGCGTCCGTGGTCACCGCCAACAAGGCCCTGCTCGCCGAGGACGGCGCAACGATGTTCGCGCGCGGCGGAGAAGGCCGGCCGCGACCTCTACTACGAGGCGTCCGTCGCCGGCGCGATCCCGATCCTGCGGCCGCTGCGCGAGTCGCTCGCCGGCGACCGCGTGACCCGGGTGCTCGGCATCGTCAACGGCACCACGAACTTCATCCTCGACCGGATGGACAGCGCCGGCAGCGGCTTCGCCGAGGCGCTCGAGGAGGCGCAGGCGCTCGGGTACGCCGAGGCCGACCCGACCGCCGACGTCGAGGGCTTCGACGCCGCCGCGAAGGCCGCGATCCTGGCCAGCCTCGCCTTCCACACCCGGGTGACCGCCGCCGACGTCCACCGCGAGGGCATCACCGAGGTGACCGCGACCGACGTCGCGACCGCCCGCGAGATGGGCTCCGTGGTCAAGCTCCTGGCGATCTGCGAGCTGGTCGAGGGCCCCGGCGGCCCGGCCGTCGCCGCGCGGGTGCACCCGGCGATGATCCCGCGCGACGCACCCGCTGGCGAGCGTGCGCGAGGCGTACAACGCGGTCTTCGTCGAGAGCGAGGCCGCCGGCCAGCTGATGTTCTACGGTCCGGGCGCCGGCGGTGCGCCGACGGCGAGCGCGGTGCTCGGCGACCTGGTCACGGTGGCCCGCAACCGGCTCTCCGAGCGTGCGCGGCGCGGGCGAGTCGGCGTACGCCGACCTGCCGCTGCTGCCGATGGGCGAGACCCAGACCCGCTACCACGTGCAGCTCGACGTCGACGACAAGGCGGGCGTGCTCGCGGCGGTCGCGCAGGCGTTCGCCGAGCACGACGTGTCGATCCAGACCGTCCGCCAGGAGGGCCGCGGCGACGACGCGCAGCTGGTCGTGGTCTCGCACCGCGCCACCGACGCCGACCTCGCCGCGACCGTCGAGGAGCTGCGCGCGATGTCCTACGTGCGCGAGGTCTCCTCGGTGATGCGCGTCGAGGGCGAAGCGGAGTGAACACGGTGGCGCCGGCTCGCACCCACCAGTGGCGCGGCGTGATCGAGGAGTACGGCGACCTGCCTCGACATCCCCGCCGAGCACCCCCGTCGATCACCCTCCGCGAGGGCGGCACGCCGCTGGTGCAGAGCGGCTGGCTGTCCGAGCTGCTCGGCGCCGACGTCTGGCTCAAGGTCGAGGGCGACAACCCGACCGGCTCGTTCAAGGACCGCGGCATGACCGTCGCGCTGTCCGTCGCGGTCGGCGAGGGTGCCGAGGCCGTCGTCTGCGCGTCGACCGGCAACACGTCGGCGTCGATGGCCGCGTACGCCGCCCGGGCCGGGGTCAAGCCGCTGGTGCTGGTGCCCCAGGGCAAGATCGCGGCCGGCAAGCTGGCCCAGGCGATCGTGCACGGCGCCCAGGTGATCATGGTGCGCGGCAACTTCGACGACTGCCTGCGGCTCTCGCGCGGACTGGCCGACCGACTACCCGGTCGCGCTGGTCAACTCGGTGAACCCGATCCGGCTCCAGGGGCAGAAGACCGCGTCGTTCGAGATCGTCGACTTCCTCGGCGACGCCCCCGACGTCCACGTGCTGCCGGTCGGCAACGCCGGCAACATCTCGGCGTACTGGCTGGGCTACCGCGAGGACCGCCGACTGCCGGCACCGCCAGCCGCAAGCCCGTGATGCGCGGCTTCCAGGCTGCCGGCGCCGCCCCGCTCGTCGACGGCGAGCCGGTCGCAGACCCGGAGACGCTGGCCTCCGCGATCCGCATCGGCAACCCCGCGTCGTGGAAGCTCGCGGTGGACGCCGCGGAGGAGTCCGGGGGCATGTTCCGCAAGGTCACCGACGAGCAGATCCTCAGTGCGCACAGCGCGATCTGGCCGCCCGCGACGGCGTCTTCGTCGAGCCCGCGTCGGCAGCCGGCGTCGCCGGGCTCCTCCTCGAGCACAGCGAGGGTGCGGACGTCTGCCGGCCGTACCGTCGTCGTCACCGTCACCGGTCACGGGCTCAAGGACATCGACACCGCGCTGGCCACGTTCACCGACATCGTCGACACCGTGGTCGACGCCGACGTCGAGGCGGCGGCGCGCGCGGCCGGCCTCTGATGGTGTTCGTCGCCGGGCCGGTCGGCGTCAGCGTCCCGGCCACCAGCGCCAACCTCGGACCGGGCTTCGACTGCCTCGGCCTGGCCCTCGACCTGCGCGACACCCTGACGGCCGAGGTGTACGACGGGCCGCTGGCGATCACCGTCGCGGGGGAGGGCGCCGGCGAGGTGCCGCTCGACTCGGGTCACCTCGTGGTGCGGGCGATGTCGGCCGCGTTCGAGGTCCTCGGTGACGGAGCCGCCGGGCCTGCGGCTGACCTGCGTCAACCGGATCCCGCACGCCCGCGGACTGGGGTCGTCGTCGGCGGCGATCGTGGCCGGCATCGTGCTCGCCCGGGCTCTGCTCGAGGAGGGCACCGACCGGCTCGACGACGGCGCCGCGCTCGACCTCGCGACCCGGCTCGAGGGCCACCCGGACAACGTCGCCCCCGCGCTGCTGGGCGGGTTCACGGTCGCGACGCAGGACGCCGGCCACGTGGCCGTCGCGCGTCTCGACGTGGACGGCCGCATCGGCGCGGTGCTGTTCGTGCCCGCCGACCCGGTGGAGACCGCAGTCGCCCGCGGGCTGCTGCCCGAGGTCGTGCGCGCACGCGGACGCCGCGGCGAACTCCGGCCGGACGGCCCTGCTGGTGGCCGCGATGGTCGGGCGCGCCCGACCTGCTGATGGCCGCGACCGGCGACCTGCTGCACCAGGAGTACCGACGCCCGGCGATGCCGGCGACGCTCGACGCTGGTCGCGTCGCTGCGCGGCGACCGGATCGCTGCCGTGGTCTCCGGGGCCGGGCCGACCGTGCTGGCGCTGGTGCCGGCGACGGACGTCGAGGACACCGCCCGTCGTACGCCGACCCGGCTGGGTCGAGCCTCACGCCCGCGGTCGGGGTCGAGGGCGCCAGGATTCTTCCGGGTTGATGATTGCGCGGCGCGGAGCGGTGCTACTGTGGCGACGCGCCACGCCGGACGGCCCTACGGTCAACCGAGGCCTCCGAGCGGCGCTCTCTTCCTGACACAACCCTCATCGCCGGTGTCTGCCTCGCCTAGGCAGATCCCGGGCCGGAGGGCTGGCACGCAGCACCACACGCCGCCGGACGCACAGGCCCCGCGGCCCACACATGGGGAAGGAACCCCAACATGACCGACATCATCGACAGCCACGACGCAGGGGCTCCGACGACCGGTGCTCCGTCCGGGGACGGACGGGCATCTTCTGGGTCGCGAGCGCGCAGCGGTGGCCTGAACGCGCAAGCTGCTGCCCGAGCTCAAGCAGATCGCCGCCGGACTCGGCATCAAGACCGGCGGCATGAAGAAGGCCGAGCTGGTCGACGCGATCAAGGCCGCCCAGGCCGGCGGCCAGGCCGGTGGCCAGGGTGCCGACAAGGCCGCCGAGAAGGCCGCCGAGCAGGCCACCGAGAAGGCCGCCGAGCAAGGCCGCCGAGCAAGGCGCGCCGAGAAGAACGGCGCGGCCCGAGAGGAGCGGCGCCCGGAGTCACGGCAGGACGGCTCAGCCCGCGAGTCGCGGCAGGAGGCTCGGCAGAAGCCCTCCCCGGAGTCGGGCGACGACCGCAAGGCCGAGCCCGGCGACGACGACCGCTCCGAGCGCCAGGAGAGCCAGCGGAACCAGAGCAACCGCGGCAACCGTGCCCAGGGCCAGGGTCGCACCGAGACCGGACCAACGACCGGACGACCAGCGCCGACCGAGCGCACCAGCGAGCGCACCAACGAGCGCACCGACAACCAGGCGCGCGCCGACCGCAGCACCGACAGCCGCAACGCCGACGCGGCAACGCGGACCGGAACGACGAGGACGGCGGCCGCCGCAACCGGCGCCGCCGTGGCCGCGACCGCGACCGCACCGGCAACGCCGCAGGCGCGAGCAACCGCGGCAACCGCAACGAGCCCGACACCCAGATCCTCGAGGACGACGTCCTGATGCCCGTGCGCCGGCATCCTCGACGTGCTCGACAACTACGCGTTCGTCCGCACCAGCGGCTACCTGCCCGGCCCGACGACGTCTACGTCTCGCTGTCGATGGTCCGCAAGTACGGCGCTGCGCCGCGGTGACGCGATCACCGGCATGGTGCGCCAGCCGCGTGAGGGCGAGCGCAAGGAGAAGTTCAACCCGCTGGTCCGGCTCGACACCGTCAACGGCGCCGACCCGGAGGCCGCGAAGGACCGGATCGAGTTCCAGCAAGCTGACCCCGCTGTACGCGAGCCGAGCGGCTGCGGCTCGAGACCGACGCCGACCAACCTGATCGGCCGCGTCATCGACATCGTCGCCCCGATCGGCAAGGGCCAGCGCGGCCTGATCGTCTCGCCGTCCAAGGCCGGCAAGACGATGATCATGCAGTCGATCGCGAACTCGATCACCACGAACAACCCCGAGTGCCACCTGATGGTCGTGCTGGTCGACGAGCGACCCGAGGAGGTCACCGACTTCCAGCGCTCGGTCAAGGGCGAGGTCATCTCCTCGACCTTCGACCGCCCGGCCAGCGACCACACGATGGTCGCCGAGCTGGCCATCGAGCGGGCCAAGCGGCTGGTCGAGCTCGGCCACGACGTGGTCGTCCTGCTCGACGGGATCACCCGGCTGGGCCGCGCGTACAACCTCGCGGCGCCGGCCAGCGGCCGGATCCTGTCCGGCGGCGTCGACTCCGCGGCGCTCTACCCGCCGAAGCGGTTCTTCGGCGCCGCCCGCAACATCGAGGACGGCGGCTCGCTGACCATCCTCGCCACCGCGCTGATCGAGACCGGCTCGAAGATGGACGAGGTGATCTTCGAGGAGTTCAAGGGCACCGGCAACATGGAGCTCCGGCTGCGCCGCGACTTCGCCGACAAGCGGATCTTCCCGGCGATCGACGCCGTGCAGTCCGGCACCCGCCGCGAGGAGCTGCTGATGAGCAAGGAGGAGCTCGAGATCGTCTGGAAGCTGCGCCGGGTGCTGTCCGGCCTCGACGGCCAGCAGGCGCTCGAGCTGCTGCTCGAGCGGCTGAAGAAGACGAAGACCAACATCGAGTTCCTGATGCAGGTGCAGAAGACCACGCCGAACGGCAACGGCAACCACGACTGACCTGCGGGAATGCGCCGGGAGGGCCCGGCGTTGGACCGTCTGCTGGCCACCACACCGATTCGCTTCCGGGTCGGTCAGGGTGGCAGAATCACTCGCTGGTTCCGGTTCACGTGCGCGTCGCACGACGTCGACGACCCGGCGACCGTCATCGAGAGGACACCATGAAGAAGGACATCCACCCCGAGTACATCGAGACCCAGGTGACCTGCACCTGCGGCAACACGTTCACGACTCGCAGCACGGCGAAGAGCGGCGTCCATCCACGCCGACGTCTGCTCGAAGTGCCACCCGTTCTACACGGGCAAGCAGAAGATCCTCGACACCGGTGGCCGCGTGGCCCGGTTCGAGGCGCGCTACGCCAAGAAGTCGAGCTCGGCCCCGGAAGAAGTGAGGCTGCACATTCCCGAGGTACCGAGGACAGCTGACGCTTCCAGTGGCGTGCGTGCTCCTGGCAGCGCCAGAAAACCTAGATACCTGGGTCGACCCGTGACGGAGAGGCGCGTGATGTTCGAGGCGGTCGAAGGCCTGCTGGCCGAGCACGCCGAGCTCGAGCAGCGGCTGGCCGACCCGGCGATCCACACCGACCAGGCGCTCGCGAAGCGGCTCAACCAGCGCTACGCCGAGCTCTCGCCGATCGTGCGCACCTACCGCGACTGGCAGCAGCTGGGCGAGCGACGTCGAGGCGCGCCCGCGAGCTCGCCGCCGAGGACCCGTCGTTCGCCGACGAGGCCGAGCCGCTCTGGCCGCGCGGCGCGACGCCGCCGAGGAGCGGCTGCGCCAGCTGCTGGTCCCGCGCGACCCGACCGACGACAAGGACGCGATCCTCGAGGTCAAGTCGGGCGAGGGCGGCGAGGAGTCGGCGCTGTTCGCCGGCGACCTGCTCCGGATGTACCAGCCGCTACGCCGAGCAGCGCGGCTGGAAGACCGAGGTCCTCGACGCCACCGAGTCCGACCTCGGCGGCTACAAGTCGGTCACCGTCGCGGTGAAGGCCAAGGGCACGCCCGAGCCGGGCGAGGCGCCGTACGCGCTGCTGAAGTTCGAGGGCGGCGTGCACCGGGTGCAGCGGGTGCCGGTCACCGAGTCGCAGGGCCGGGTGCACACCACCGCGGCCGGCGTCCTGGTGATGCCGGAGGCCGAGCAGGTCGACGTCACGATCGACGACAACGACCTGCGGATCGACGTCTTCCGCTCCGCGGGCCCCGGCGGCCAGAGCGTCAACACCACCGACTCCGCGGTCCGGATCACCCACGTGCCGACCGGCATCGTGGTCAGCTGCCAGAACGAGAAGAGCCAGCTGCAGAACCGCGAGCAGGCGATGCGGATCCTGCGGGCCCGGCTGCTCGCCGGCCGCCCAGGAGGCAGGCCGACGCCGAGGCCTCGCGACGCCCGCCGCTCCCAGGTCCGCACGGTCGACCGCTCCGAGCGGATCCGCACCTACAACTACCCGGAGAACCGGATCTCCGACCACCGCACCGGCTACAAGGCCTACAACCTCGACCAGGTGCTCGACGGCGACCTCGAGCCGGTCATCGCAGTCTGCGTCGAGGCCGACCTCGCCGCCCGGCTCGGCCGCGCTCGGTGACTGAGCGCACGTCGGCTGGTCGGCCGAGGCGGCCGCCGCGCTCGCCGACGCCGGCGTCGCCAGCCCCGACCACGACGCCGCCGAGCTGCTCGCCCACGTCCTCGGCACGTCGCGGGGCACGGTCCTGCTCGGTGTCGACGACGTGACCGCCGACCAGGCCGAGGCCGTACGACGAGCTGGTCGCGCGCCGCGCCGCCGCGGGAGCCGCTCCAGCACCTCACCGGCACGCCGGCGTTCCGCCACGTCGAGCTCGCGGTCGGGCCCGGGGTCTTCGTGCCGCGGCCGGAGACCGAGCTGCTCGCCGGCTGGGCGGTCGAGCAGGCGCAGGCGGCGCTCGGACGCGCCAGTCGTGGTCGACCTCTGCACCGGCTCCGGCGCGATCGCGCTGGGCGTCGCGCACCGAGGTGCCGGCGGCCGTCGTGCACGCGGTCGAGCGTCGACCCGGGCGCGCACGCCTGGGCCGAGCGCAACCTCGCCGGCACCGGCGTCGACCTGCGCCTGGCGACATCGCCGACGCGCTGCCGCGACCTCGACGGCACCGTCGACGTCGTGGTCTGCAACCCGCCGTACATCCCGCTCGACGCCTGGGAGTCGGTCGCCCGCGAGGCCCGCGACCACGACCCGCAGCTCGCGCTGTTGTCCGGCGACGACGGGCTCGACGCGATCCGCGTCCTCGAGCGGACCGCGGCCCGGCTGCTGCGGCCCGGGGGCGTGGTCGGCGTCGAGCACGCCGACGTCCAGGGCGGCGTCCGCGCCGGCGGTCTTCGCGGCGCACCGGCCGCTGGGTCGACGTCCGCGACCACCGCGACCTCGCCGGGCGCGCCCGCTACCTGACCGCACGACTGTCCGCGCGGCTGGCACGATGACCACGTGAAGACCACCCGACGGGGCACACGCTCCGGTTCGTCCTGAGCCTGCGATGAGCACGCGCCCTTCCGGAGTCCCGCATGAGCACGCTTCGACACATCGACGAGCGGACCGCGAGGAGGGCCTCGCCGCGGCCGCCGCTGGCCATCCGGCGGGGCGAGCTGGTGGTGCTGCCCACCGACACCGTCTACGGCCTCGGCTGCGACGCCTTCGACGCCGACGCGGTCAACGCGGCTGCTCGACGCCAAGGGCCGCGGCCGCGACATGCCGCCGCCGGTGCTGGTCTCCGCGCGCGACCACGCTCGACGCGCTCGCCATCGGGGTGCCGGAGTGGGCGCGCGCGCTGGTCGAGGAGTTCTGGCCCGGCCCGCTGACGCTGGTCTGCACGCCAGCAGCGCTCGCTGCAGTGGGACCTCGGCGACACCCGCGGCACGGTCGCGGTGCGGATGCCCGACCACGACGGTCGCCCTCGAGCTCCTCGAGCGCACCGGCCCGCTCGCGGTCAGCTCGGCCAACCTGACCGGCCTGCCCGCCGCGACCGACGCCGACGCAGGCGACGACGATGCTCGGCGACGAGGTCGACGGTCGTGCTCGACGCGCGGCACGACGCCGGGCGGCCAGCCTCGACGATCGTCGACTGCACCGGCGACCGGCCGCGTGCTGCGCAAGGGCGCGCTGCTCGGCGCGTGAGATCCACCGTGCGCTCGAGGAGACGGTCACGCGTTCGACCATGGCGAAGATCGTCGACCGAACGACGCCGACGGCGTCGACGATCCCGAACGCCGCCGACGACCCGGGCGCGGACGAGGACGACGAGCCCGCTGTGCGCGAGTACCTCCTCGTCTTCCTGGTCGCCGCGCACGGTCACCTACCTGCTCACCGTCGTCGCCCGGGAGATCGCGCTGCGCTCCGGCGCGGTCGCCAAGGTGCGCGACCGCGACGTGCACGCGATCCCGATCCCGTACTTCGGCGGGCTCGCGATGCTCGGCGGCCTCGTGCGCGGCCTACCTCGTGGCGCGCCAGCTGCCGTTCCTGTCCGCTGGCCGCGCGACCAGGTCTTCCACGACGCCGGCGTGGTGATCGTGGCCGGCGCCATGATCTGCGCGGTCGGCGTGCTCGACGACCTCTTCGAGCTCGACGCGCTGACCAAGCTCGGCGGCCAGGTGCTCGCGGCCGGGTTCCTGGTGGTCAACGGCGTGCAGTTCTACTCGCTCCACCTGCCCGGCGACGGGCAGTTCTCCCTCGACCCGAGCCCAGGGGCGCTGCTGACCGTCCTGCTGGTGGTGGCCACCGTCAACGCGGTCAACTTCGTCGACGGCCTCGACGGGCTGGCGGCCGGTGTGGTCGGCGATCGGCGCGGTCGCCTTCTTCGTCTTCTCCTACAAGCTCGCCGACGTCAACAACGAGACCCTGGCGATCACGGCCGCCCTGCTGAGCGCGGCGCTCGGCGGCGCCTGCGTCGGCTTCCTGCCGCACAACTTCTACCCGGCCCGGATCTTCATGGGCGACTCCGGGTCGATGCTGATCGGCCTGGTGCTCGCCGGCGTCGCGCGCTCACCCTGACCGGCCAGTTCGCTACCGTCGACCTGAGCAGCGGAGCCGCCGGCAGCCGCAGCCTGCTGCCGCGCTGCTGCTGCCGATCCTGCTGCCGATCTCGATCCTGCTCGTGCCGTTCGCCGACCTCGTGCTGGCCGTCGTACGCCGCACCCGCGCCGGCCGATCGTTCTACCACCCGGACAAGCAGCACCTGCACCACCGGCTGCTCGAGATCGGCCACTCCCAGCGCCGGGCGGTGCTGATCATGTGGCTGTGGGCCGCGCTGGTCGCGTTCGGCACCGTGCTCGCCAGCCTCTACGCGAGCCGCTGGACCTGGGTCGCGATCGCGGCCTGGGCGGTCGCCACCCTGGCCGCGACGTTCCTGCTGCCCGCGGATCCATCGGCCCGGCGAGGCGCCCGTCTGACGGCCGCTGTCCCGCAACGGGTCTCGACCTCGCGAGCGGACTTTGTGCTAGTTTTCACAAGCGACCCCGAAGCACCCGATGCCCACCCGACGAGAGATCGGCCGCCGACCATGACGACCGCACTTCGCGCCCCGCTCCCGGGACCCCGCGCGAGTGCGTCCGGACGTCCCCCGGAAGCCGGTTTTCGCTGTGGTAGCGTCCCAACGTCTGACGCTCGTGCCGTCGATCCCCCTGCACGGCAAGAGGGTCGACGCCTACGCACGTGCCAGCCACCTGACCGTTCATCAGAACAGGGAAAGCGACCAGGGTGAATGTCCGATGACGAGCCCGCGACCAGCGACTCCCTACGGGGCCGCGACCTCATCGGGCTCGGCGGGCTGCTCGTCGGTGCCGTCGTCGGCGGGCTGGTCCTCGGCCTCCTGCGTCGACAACGCGGCGGCACCTCGCCCGCTCTTCACGCTGGTCGGCATCTTCCTCGGCATCGTCGCCGGCTGCGTCGGCTTCTGGCTCCGCGTCCGATCGCGCGCTCCGGCACTGAGGTCCTCCCATGACCGACACGACCGTGCACCACGCGGGCCCCGAGGCCACCATCGGCACCAGGCCGTCGCTCCTCAAGGTGGTTCGCGACCAGCGCAAGACCATCGTCGTGGCGCTGGCCTGGTGGTCGCCGCGCTCTGGTCTCGGTCAGCTCGGCCGATGGGCGCTCGCGGATGCGTCGCCGTGCGGCGTCGTCCTCGGCCTGCTCAACCACCTCGCCACCGAGCTCTGGCTGCTGAAGCTGATCAGCTCGGGTCGAGAAGCCCACGCGCAACAAGATGATCGCCTCGACGCATCGTCCGGCTGGTGGTCCTCACCGTGGTGGCTGTCGCCATCGCCGTGATGTTCTGGCCCGACGGCATCGGCCTGCTGCTCGGCCTGGCGATCTTCCGCCTCATCGCCTGATGATGACCAGCATCACCCTGCTGAAGGAGCTGAAGGAGCCATGATCGCGCCTCGCGTCCCGCTCGAGATCGAGATCCACCCCGGCGAGCACCCCACTGGCCACCTGCTCGGGATGACGTTCAACCTGGACACGATCTGGACCACGGTCGTCGCCGGCGGCGATCGTCGTCGCGTCTCGGGCTTCTTGGCCCGCGGCGCGCTGACCAAGGACACCGAGGACCACGTGCCGACCAAGCTCCAGCTGGTCTGGGAGACGGTCGTCAACCAGGTGAACACGCAGGTCGAGGACAACCTCGGGCAAGGCCAACCCGTACGTCGTGCCGCTGGCGGTCTCGCTGTTCTTCTTCATCCTGATCGCCAACTGGCTCGAGCTGCATCCCGACCGAGCTCAACGAGACACGTCCACCTGCTTCCGTCGCCGACCGCCGACACCAACCTCACCTACGCGATGGCGCTGATCGTGATGTGTCAGCGTGTGGGTCTACGGCATCCGCCAGAAGGGCTGCGCGGGCTACTTCAAGCACTTCCTCGAGCCGTACCCCGTTCCTGCTCCCGCTGAACATCCTCGAGGAGCTGGTCAAGCCGGTCACGCTGGCGCTGCGACTCTTCGGCAACATCTTCGCCGGCGGCATCATGCTCGCCCTGATCGGCGGCCTGGTCAGTCTGGCGCCCGGGACATCCCGATCGGCGGTGTCCTGGCGGGAGTGCTCAACGTCATCTGGAAGCTGTTCGACATGTTCATCGGCGGATCTCAGGCCTTCATCTTCGCCCTGCTGACCGTCCTCTACTTCGGCGATGGCGGCGCCGGCCACGAGGACGAGCACGACGAGCAGCACGAGCCGACCACGAAGAAGCCAGAACCTGAACCCGCGTCCTGACCCGCAACGGGCAGCACGCACAAGAGGTAACCCGACAGGCGCCGGGACCGGCGCGGAAACCAAGGAGACAGATCAATGGCAGTAAGCGATGAGGCCGTCAAGGCCGCCGGCGCGTTCATCGGCGGTGGCATCGCCCTCGCCGGCGGCGCGATCGGCGCCGGTGTCGGTGACGGTCTGGCCGGTGCGTCCTACATCCAGGGTGTGGCTCGCCAGCCCGAGGCCCAGGGTCGACTGCAGACGATCTTCTTCCTGACCGTCGGTCTGGTCGAGGCGATGTTCTTCATCAACCTCGCGTTCATGGCGCTGTTCGTCTTCGTCCTCGGCAAGTGACGCACAGCGCACTCCGCAAGTCACGTCACCGCCAGAAGCAAAGGAACCGTGATGGCAAGCGTTGCGAGTCCCGTCGTCCCGTTGGCGAGACAACTTCCTCGTCCCCAACGCGACGTTCTTCGTGGAGCTGATCGCGTTCGCGATCATCTTCTTCATCCTGTGGCGCTACGTCATCCCGCCGATCAACAAGGCGATGACGGCGCGCCAGGACGCGATCCGCAAGGAGTTCGCGGAGGCCGAGGAGGCCAAGGAGAACGCCGAGGCCGCCGAGAAGGAGTTCAAGGCCCAGATCGCCGACGCCCGCAACGAGGCGGCGCGGATCCGCGAGGAGGCCCGCGAGCAGGGCGCCGCGATCATCGCCGAGGCGCGGGAGCAGGCCCAGGTCGAGGCGGCGCGGATCGTCGAGCACGGCCACACCCAGATCGCGGCCGAGCGCCAGCAGGCGCTGACCTCGCTGCGCGCCGAGGTCGGCACGCTGGCCACCTCGCTGGCCGGCCGGATCGTCGGCGAGTCCCTCGAGGACGACGACGCGCAGCAACCGCGTGGTCGACCGGTTCCTCGCCGACCTCGAGACGCTGGAGACCTCCAAGACCGCCGGCCAGACGAACGGGGCCGGCTGATGCTGCGCGGAGCCTCGGCCGAAGCGCTGGCCGAGCTGAGCCAGGAGCTCGGGCGACCCGCACGCTCGCCGAGGCCGCGACGCTCGGGGCCCAGCTGTTCGGCGTGGCGGCCGCGTGCTGCGCACCGAGCCGGCGCTGCGCCGCGTGCTCTGACCGACAGCTCGGTCGAGGGTGAGGCCAAGGTCGGGCTGGTCGAGCGCCGTGTTCGGCCGGCGCTCGGCGACCCGACGCTCGAGGCTGGTCACGGACGCCGTGCAGCCGACGCTGGACGTCCCGCGCGACCTGGCCGACGCGCTCGAGCAGCTCGGCGTCCTCGCGCTCGTCCACTCGGCGGGCAAGGCGGCAGCCAGGTCGGCGACGAGCTGTTCGCTGTGCGTCCAGCTGGTCGACGCGAGCCCGGAGCTGCGCGGCGCGCTGTCCGACCCGCCGCGCTCCGCCGACGGACCGCAGCGCGCCTGCTCGCCGGCCTGCTCGACGGCAAGACGCTCCCGGCCACGACCAGACTCGTGGGGCAGGCCGTCGCCCGGCGCGGACTCCACCGTCGACGCGTCGCTGCGGGAGTACCACGACCTCGCGGCAGGCGCCCGCGACGAGGCGGTGGCCACCGTGCACACCGCCAGCGAGCTCGGCGCCGACGAGCAGCGGCTCGCCGGCGCGCTCGGCAAGCAGTACGGCACGACGTCCAGCTGCACGTCGTCGTCGACCCGACGCTGGTCGGCGGCCTGCGGGTCGAGATCGGCGACGACGTCATCGACGGCACCGTCGCCACCCGGCTCGACGACGCCCGACGCAGCGATCGCCGGCTGAGCCACCACCACAGACACACCTGACAGACCACGGACTCAGGGAAGAGGCAGGGAACATGACGGAGCTGTCGATCCGCCCGGAGGAGATCCGGGACGCGCTCCAGAAGTACGTCGACGACTACAAGCCGTCGGCCGCCAGCAAGGAGGAGGTCGGCACCGTCGCCGAGGCCGGTGACGGCATCGCCCGGGTCGAGGGCCTGCCGTCGGCGATGGCCAACGAGCTGCTCGAGTTCGAGGACGGCACCCTCGGCATCGCGCTGAACCTCGACACCCGCGAGATCGGCGTCGTCATCCTCGGTGACTTCGACGAGCATCGAGGAGGGCCAGACGGTCCGCCGGACCGGCGAGATCCTCTCGGTCCCCGTCGGCGACGGCTTCCTGGGCCGCGTCGTCGACCCGCTCGGCACCCCGATCGACGGCCTCGGCGAGATCGAGGCCGAGGAGCGCCGCGCCCTCGAGCTGCAGGCCCCCGGCGTGATGGACCGCCAGTCGGTCCACGAGCCGATGGCGACCGGCATCAAGGCGATCGACTCGATGACCCCGATCGGCCGCGGCCAGCGCCAGCTGATCATCGGTGACCGCGCGACCGGCAAGACCACGATCGCGATCGACACGATCATCAACCAGAAGAGAACTGGGAGTCCGGCGACCCGAGGACAAGCAGGTCCGCTGCATCTACGTCGCGATCGGCCAGAAGGGCTCGACCATCGCCGCGGTGCGCGGCGCGCTCGAGGAGGCCGGCGCGCTGGAGTACACCACGATCGTCGCCTCGCCGGCGTCCGACACCGCCGGCTTCAAGTACCTCGCGCCCTACACCGGCTCGGCCATCGGCCAGCACTGGATGTACCAGGGCAAGCACGTCCTGATCGTCTTCGACGACCTGACCAAGCAGGCCGAGGCCTACCGCGCGGTGTCGCTGCTGCTGCGCCGCCCGCCGGGCCGCGAGGCCTACCCCGGCGACGTGTTCTACCTGCACAGCCGGCTGCTCGAGCGCTGCGCGAAGCTCTCCGACGACCTGCGGCGCCGGCTCGATGACCGGCCTGCCGATCATCGAGACCAAGGCCAACGACGTGTCGGCCTACATCCCGACCAACGTCATCTCGATCACCGACGGCCAGATCTTCCTGCAGTCCGACCTGTTCGCGCCAACCAGCGCCCGGCCATCGACGTCGGTATCTCGGTGTCGCGGGTCGGCGGCGCGGCGATGACCAAGGCGATGAAGACGGTCACCGGCTCGCTCAAGGTCGACCTGGCGCAGTTCCGCGCCATGGAGGCGTTCGCGATGTTCGCCTCCGACCTCGACGCGGCCTCGCGCCAGCAGCTCGACCGCGGCCAGCGGCTGATGGCGCTGCTGCGGCAGCCGCAGTACTCGCCGTACCCGGTCGAGGAGATGACCGTCTCGCTGTGGATCGGCACCACGGGCCGGCTCGACAAGGTGCCCGTCGAGGACGTGCTGCGCTTCGAGCGCGAGTTCCTCGACTACCTCCGCCGCTCCAAGGAGGGCATCCTCGCCGGCATCCGCGACTCGCGCGAGTTCACCGACGACACCGAGACAGCGAGCTCGAGAAGGCGTACGACGACTTCCTGGAGCAGTTCGAGACCTCCGAGGGCGGCTCGATCCACGCGGGCACCGACCCGATCGACGACGCGACCACCGACGACGAGCTCGAGCAGGAGCAGATCGTCAAGCAGAAGCGGGGCTGACACATGGCCGTATCGCTGCGCGAGTACCGCGCGCGGATCAAGTCGACGGAGTCGATGAAGAAGATCACGCGCGCCATGGAGCTCATCGCTGCGTCCCGCATCATCAAGGCGCAGCAGCGGGCCCGGCGGCCGCGCCGTACGCCCGCGAGCTGACCCGTGCCGTGTCGGCGGTGGCGACGTTCTCCAACGTCGACCACCCGCTGACCACCGAGGCGGAGAACCCGACGCGGGCCGCCGTCCTGATCATCACCAGCGACCGCGGGCTGGCCGGCGCCTACTCCTCCAGCGTGCTCAAGGAGGGAGAACGGCTCGCCGAGCGGCTCCGCGACGAGGGCAAGGAGATCGACCACGTACCTCACCGGCCGCAAGGGCGAGGCCTACTACAAGTTCCGCCAGCGTCCGGTCGCGGGCTCGTGGACCGGCTTCTCCGACCAGCCGACGTACGACGACGCCCGCGAGATCGGCGACGCGCTGATCGAGGCGTTCCTCGCGGTCAGGACGACGACGGCAGCGGCGAGGAGGGCGTCGACGAGGTGCACGTCGTCTACACCCGGTTCCGGTCGATGCTCACCCAGGAGCCCCACGGCGTGCGGCTGCTGCCGCTCGAGGTCGTCGAGGGCGAGGAGAAGCCCGACGCGGACGAGGTGCTGCCGCTCTACGAGTTCGAGCCCTCCGCCGAGGCGGTGCTCGACGCGCTGCTGCCGCGGTACGTGCAGAGCCGGATCTTCTACGCGCTGCTGCAGGCCGCGGCCTCCGAGCTCGCGGCCCGGCAGAAGGCGATGAAGTCGGCGACCGACAACGCCGACGAGCTGATCAAGAAGTTCACCCGGGTCGCCAACCAGGCCCGCCAGGCCGGTATCACCCAGGAGATCAGCGAGATCGTCGGTGGCGTCAACGCGCTGGCCGACGCCAACGCCGGCAAGTGAGTGAGAGAGACCATGACTGCCACCGTCAACGAGAACGACCAGAAGACCGGCCCGCCGGTGCCACCGGCCGGATCGCCCGGGTGATCGGCCCCGTCGTCGACGTCGAGTTCCCCGTCGACTCGATGCCCGAGATGTACAACAAGCTCGAGACCGAGCTCGAGCTCATCGGGCGAGAAGCCGGACGCTCTCGCTCGAGGTCGCCCAGCACATCGGCGACGGCATGGTCCGCGCCATCTCGCTGCAGCCGACCGACGGCCTGGTCCGCGGCGCCCAGGTGAGCGACACCGGCGGCCCGATCACGGTGCCGGTCGGCGACGTCGACCAAGGGCCACGTCTTCAACATGCTCGGCGAGTGCCTCAACCTCGAGGAGGGCGAGGAGCTCGACGTCAAGGAGCGGTGGGGCATCCACCGCAAGGCGCCGGCCTTCGACCAGCTCGAGTCGAAGACCCAGATGTTCGAGACCGGCATCAAGGTCATCGACCTGCTCACGCCGTACGTCCAGGGCGGCAAGATCGGCCTGTTCGGCGGCGCCGGCGTGGGCAAGACCGTGCTGATCCAGGAGATGATCGCCCGCGTCGCCAAGGACCACGGCGGTGTGTCGGTGTTCGCCGGCGTCGGCGAGCGCACCCGCGAGGGCAACGACCTGATCAAGGAGATGGAGGAGGCCGGCGTCATCGGCCAGACCGCGCTGGTCTTCGGCCAGATGGACGAGCCGCCGGGCACCCGGCTGCGGGTCGCGCTGTCCGCGCTGACGATGGCGGAGTACTTCCGCGACGTCCAGAACCAGGACGTGCTGCTGTTCATCGACAACATCTTCCGGTTCACCCAGGCCGGCTCGGAGGTCTCGACCCTGCTGGGCCGGATGCCCTCCGCGGTGGGCTACCAGCCCAACCTGGCCGACGAGATGGGCACGCTGCAGGAGCGGATCACCTCGACCCGTGGTCACTCGATCACCTCGATGCAGGCGATCTACGTGCCCGCCGACGACTACACCGACCCGGCGCCGGCGACGACGTTCGCGCACCTCGACGCCACCACCGAGCTGTCGCGCGAGATCGCCTCGCTGGGCATCTACCCGGCCGTGGACCCGCTGACCTCGACGTCGCGGATCCTCGACGCCCAGTACATCGGCCAGGCGCACTACGACTGCGCGATCCGGATCAAGCAGATCCTCCAGCGCAACAAGGAGCTCCAGGACATCATCGCGATCCTCGGTGTCGACGAGCTCTCCGAGGAGGACAAGATCATCGTGTCGCCGGGCCCGCCGGCATCCAGCGGTTCCTCTCGCAGAACACCTACGTGGCCAAGCAGTTCACCGGCCTCGAGGGCTCGACGGTGCCGGTCGCGGACACCATCGAGGCGTTCAACAAGATCGCCGACGGCGAGTACGACCACGTGGCCGAGCAGGCGTTCTTCATGTGCGGCGGTCTGGACGACGTCGAGCGCAAGTGGGACGAGATCCAGAAGAGCGCTGTGGTGAGCCTGAACCGATGGCCGACGAGGAGTCACCATGCCTGACCAGCTCCAGGTGGAGCTCGTCGCGGCCGACCGCATGGTCTGGTCGGGCGAGGCCACGATGGTCATCGCCAAGACCGTCGAGGGCGACATCGGCATCCTCCGCGGCCACGCGCCGGTGCTCTCGGTGCTGACCGAGGCGTGCGTCGAGATCACCGACCGAGCGGCGACACCGTCTTCGCGGCGGCCGACGGCGGCTTCCTCTCGGTGGCGGACAACCGGGTCTCGATCCTGTCCGAGCACGCCGAGCTGTCCACCGAGGTCGACGTCGAGGCGGCCCGGGCCGAGCTCGAGGAGCAACCAGGGCGCTGACGACCGACGACGAGGAGGCCGAGGCCGCGATCCGTGGCCGAGGCCCGGATCCGGGCAGCCGAGCACGGCTTCCTGACCGAGGTACACTCGCTGCCCACGGGGAGGACCGAAGGGGAGATGCCGCTCTGGCAGGGGCTGCTCGACTCAGCCGGCCTCGTGCTGCTCCTCGTCCTGCTCTACGGGCTCGTGCTCGTCGTACGCCGTCGGGTCCTGTCGCGCCACGGGGGCACCTTCGAGCTCTCCGTCCGCGTCCGGCCCGCGCCAGGCCGGGCGCGGCTGGCTGCTCGGGCTCGGCCGCTACTCCGGCGAGCGGCTGGAGTGGTTCCGGATCTTCACGCTCGCGCCGCGGCCCAAGCGCGTCCTGGCACCGCGCCGAGCTGTCCTACGAGTCGCGCGGAGCCGGAGGGCACGAGCGAGTTCACGCTCTACCCGGCCACATCGTGGTCGTCGACTGCACGACCCGCGACGGGCCGGTCGAGCTGGCGATGAGCCCGAGCTCGCTCACCGGGTTCCAGGCCTGGCTCGAGTCGCCCCCGCCCGGGACGGACTGGCGCGACCGAGCTGTGCAGCCCCACGGCAGGCCGGGTGCTCCGGCCCGCAACGCCGTGGCGCTCTCGTTCGTGCTCAACGGCTTCCTCTTCGCCTCCTGGGTCTCCCGGATCCCCGAGACCCGCTCCCGGCTCGACCTCGACAACGGCGCCCTCGGGCTGCTGCTGCTCTGCGATCTCGGTCGGCTCGCTGCTGGCGCTGCCGATCGGCCGGCGCGCTGATCAACCGCTTCGGCGCGGCCGGTGTCGTGCGGGTCGGCACCGTCCTGCGACGCGCTCGGCCTCCTGGTGGATCGCGCTCGGCGCGGGCGTCTGGGCGTCGGTCTGGGTCACCGGCGCCGGGCTCTTCGTCTACGGCATCGGCACCGGCGTCTGGGACGTCGCGATGAACGTCGAGGGCGCCGAGGTCGAGCGCCGGCTCGGCCGCACGATCATGCCGCGCTTCCACGCCGCCTTCAGCTTCGGCACCGTCTCGGCGCCGGCGTCGGGTGCACTCGCGGTCGCTGCGTCGAGCGTGCCGCTCCCGGCTGCACCTCGTCGTGCGTCGCGCTGCTGGTCACGGCGCGGCAGCCTGGCCACGCTCCGCGCGCTTCCTGCCCGTCGAGGCGCCGGACGAGGACGCGCTGCCCAGCGTGCCGACGGCGCGCGCGCCTGGCTGGAGCCGCGCACCCTGCTGATCGGCGTGATGGTGCTCGCCTTCGCGGTCACCGAGGGCACCGCCAACGACTGGCTGTCGCTCGCGCTGCATGGACGGCTACGACGTCGCGCACTGGGTCGGCGTGCTCGGCTTCGCCGGCTTCGTCGCCGCGATGACCGGTCGGCCGGCTGGTCGGGCCGGTCCTGCTCGACCGGTTCGGCCGGGTCGCCGTGCTGTGGGCGCACGATGGCTCGCGGCCGGCGTCGGGGTGCTGCTGTCGTGTTCGGCGGGCCCGCCGTGGCTGGTCGTGCCCGGCATCGTGCTCTGGGGCTTCGGCGCCTCGCTCGGCTTCCCGGTCGGCATGAGCGCCGCCGCCGACGACCCGGTGCACGCCGCCGCCCGGGTCAGCGTGGTCTCGACGATCGGCTACACGGCGTTCCTGGCCGGCCCGCCGCTGCTCGGCTTCGTCGGCGACCAGGTCGGCACCCTCGACGCGCTGCTGGTGGTCGCCGTGCTCCTGATCCCGGCCGCGCTCGTCGTACCGGCTGCGCGCGAGCAGCGGGTGTAGGTGGGGGTTGGTCGTGGGGAGGGCGGGTTCCCCACGGTATGCAGGGATGACAACGACAATTCGGACCGCCTCGTGCGCTTCCCACGATGAACCCGCGCTCCCCACGAGTTGCTCATCGTGGGATGCGCGGGTCCGTCTGCATACCGTGGTGAACCCGCAGCCCGCAGCCCGCAGCCACCGCCGCCGACCCGCTAGCGCTCCCCGCCGGGCACCCACAAGACGTCGCCCTGCTCGCGGTTGGCGTGCCTCGCGAGGATGAAGAGCAGGTCGGACAGCCGGTTCAGGTAGGTGAGGGCCAGCACGTTCATGGTCGTCGGCGTACTGCTCGTGGGCACGCCAGCCGGCCCGCTCGGCCCTGCCGGATCACGGCCCGCGCCACGTGCAGGTGCGCGGCCGCGGGGGTGCCGCCGTTGAGGATGAACGAGCGGAGCCTGGGCAGGTGCTCGTTGTACTCGTCGCACCACCGCTCGAGGCGGTCGACGTAGTCCTGCTCGATGCGCAGCGGCGGGTACTCCGGGTCCGGTACGACGGGCGTGCACAGGTCGGCGCCCACGTCGAAGAGGTCGTTCTGCACGTGCGTCAGCACGGCCACCACGTCATCGTCGAGCCCGCCGGTCGCGAGCGCCACCCCGAGCTGCGCGTTGGCCTCGTCGACCGTGGCGTAGGCCTCCAGCCGCGGGTCGTTCTTCGACGTGTCGCTCATGTCGCCGAGCCGGGTCTGCCCGCCGTCGCCGGTGCGGGTGTAGATGCGCGTGAGGTTGACCATGCCCCCAGCCTAGGATGCGCGGATGCCCCTCCCACCCCGTCGCATCGTGCTCGTCGGCGTGACCGGGTCCGGCAAGTCGACGCTGGCCACGCGGATCGCCGCGCGGACCGGGGCGCCGTCCATCGCGATGGACGACCTCTACTGGAGGCCCGGTTGGGTGAAGGTGCCCGCGGCGGAACGGGTGCCGCGCTACGCGGACATCGCCGCGGGCGAGCGGTGGGTGGTCGACGGGCTGCCGACCGCGGGCCGCCCGGTGCTGCTGCCCCGCGCCGACGTGGTGCTGGCGCTGGACTATCCGCGTTGGCTCTCCCTTGTCCGGCTGCTGCGCCGCACGGCGCGTCGGCTGCGGTCGGGGGAGCGCATCTGCAACGGCAACGCGGAGACCCTGCGCGGTGTCGTTGGCCGGGACTCGATAATCGCCTGGCACTTCCGCAGCTTCGCGGCGGTACGCCGGGACATCGCAGCCCTCGAGTCCGCTCCGAGTGGGCCACCCGTCGTACGCCTCACTTCGCAACGCGCGACCGACGCCTGGCTGGAGAACCTGCGGCCCTCGCTATCGTGAGCCGGTGGACAGCTTCCGGATCAACGCGGACGGGCCACACACGCGACCCCTCTCGGGGGCCGTTCACGTCGGTGGCGCGAAGAACTCGGCGCTCAAGCTGATGGCCGCCGCGTTGCTCGCTCCGGGCCGGACGACGGTGCGCAACGTGCCCAAGATCCTCGATGTCGACGTGATGGGCCAGCTGCTCCGTCAGCTCGGCTGCGAGGTGGCGATCGAGCACCCCACCCTCGCCGACCCGACCATCGAGACCACGTCCGGGACGGTCATCATCGACGTGCCCGAGGAGCTCAACCCGGAGGCGCCGTACCACCTGGTCCGCCGGCTCCGCGCCTCGATCAGCGTCCTCGGCCCGCTCGTGGCCCGCTGCCGGCGGGCCAGTGTCGCGCTGCCCGGCGGTGACGCGATCGGCTCGCGCGGGCTCGACATGCACGTGCGCGGGCTCGAGGAGCTCGGCGCCGTGGTGCGGATCGAGCACGGGCAGGTCGTCGCGGAGGTCCCGGGTCGCTACCGCGGCGCCAACCTCTGGCTCGACTTCCCGTCCGTCGGCGCCACCGAGAACCTGGTGATGGCCGCGGTGCTCGCCGAGGGCACGACCGTGATCGACAACGTGGCCCGTGAGCCCGAGATCGTCGACCTGTGCCAGATGCTCGGCTCGATGGGTGCCCTGATCGACGGGATCGGTACGTCGACCCTGGTGGTCGAGGGCGTCGAGCGGATGCACCCGACGGAGCACGCGACCGTCACCGACCGGATCGTGGCCGGCACCTGGGCGTTCGCGACCGCGATCGCGGGCGGCGAGGTGACGGTGCGCAACGGGGTCGCCCACCACCTCGACCTGGTCATGGACAAGCTCGTCGACGCCGGCGCCGACCTGACCGCCGGCACCGACGGGTTCACCGTGCGGGTCGACAAGCGGCTGCGCGCCTTCGACGTGGTGACGCTGCCCTACCCGGGCTTCCCGACCGACCTGCAGCCGTTCGCGCTGGCCCTGGCGTCGGTGTCCGAGGGCGCGGCCATGATCACCGAGAACGTCTTCGAGGCGCGCTTCATGTTCGCCCAGGAGCTGGCCCGGCTCGGTGCGGACCTGCGCACCGACGGCCACCACGCGATCGTCCGCGGGCAGCCCGTGCTCTCGGGCGCGCCCGTCGAGGCGCACGACATCCGCGCGGGTGCCGCACTGGTGCTGGCCGGGCTCGCCGCGCAGGGGACGACCACGGTCTCCGAGTCGCACCACATCGACCGCGGCTACCCCTGGTTCGCGGAGGTCCTGCGCGGGCTCGGCGCCGACGTCTCCCGGGTCCCCGGCGAGGGATGACGCGGTAGCTGACCGGCAACTGCCCAATTTTGGTCGGCCCGGCTGGCAACGTTTTTCCACTCAAACGCGTCATAGTGGGTGAAGGGCGTCGGGGGACGCCCGTTCGGAGGGCAGCGATGGACCTGGTCAGGGACGGATCCGTGCTCGTGCTCGAGGGACCGCTCGACGGGCGGTGCACGTTCGAGGTGCGGACCGCCCTCTACGACCACCTCGCGTCGTACGACGACGTGGTGGTCGACGTCGCGGAGGTCGAGTGGATCGACGCGACCGCCCTTCGGATGCTGGCCGTGGCGACGCGTTTCGCCGAGCGCGGCGGTCAGCACCTGACGCTCCGCGGCCTCAACCCGCACCTGCGCCGGGCGCTCCGGCACTCGCGGATCAGCAACCTGCTCGAGCTCGAGGGCGGTGCCGACGCGAGCCGAGCGATGTGACGTACTTGGCACGAGAGGTACTCCACACGCCGGTGACCCGCGGGTAACCGGCGCCGTACCCTCGGCCCATGAGCACTCCGCCGCCCGCCGAGGGGCACCACGCGAAGGACCGTCCGTGGGTGATGCGGACGTACGCCGGCCACTCGTCGGCGGCCGGGTCCAACAAGCTGTACCGGGGCAACCTCGCCAAGGGCCAGACCGGGCTGTCGGTCGCGTTCGACCTGCCGACCCAGACCGGCTACGACCCCGACTCGCCGCTCGCGCGCGGTGAGGTCGGCAAGGTCGGCGTGCCGGTGCCGCACCTCGGCGAGATGCGGCACCTGTTCGAGGACATCCCGCTCACCGGGATGAACACCTCGATGACGATCAACGCCACCGCGATGTGGCTGCTCGCGCTTTACCAGGTGGTCGCCGAGGAGCAGAACCCCGACCTCTCGCCGGAGGAGGTCGCCGGGCAGCTCGCCGGCACGACGCAGAACGACATCATCAAGGAGTACCTCTCGCGGGGCACCTACGTGTTCCCGCCCGGAGCACTCGCTGCGGCTGATCTCCGACGTGATCGCGTACACGGTCAACCACATCCCGAAGTGGAACCCGATCAACATCTGCAGCTACCACCTGCAGGAGGCCGGCGCGACGCCGGTGCAGGAGCTGGCGTACGCGCTGAGCACCGCGATCGCGGTGCTCGACGCCGTCAGGGACTCGGGCCAGGTCTCCGACGGAGGACTTCGAGAAGGTCGTCGGCCGGATCTCGTTCTTCGTCAACGCCGGCGTGCGCTTCGTCGAGGAGATCTGCAAGATGCGCGCGTTCGTCCGGCTGTGGGACGAGATCACGGCCGAGCGCTACGGCGTGCAGGACGAGAGGATGCGCCGGTTCCGATACGGCGTGCAGGTGAACTCGCTCGGCCTGACCGAGGCGCAGCCCGAGAACAACGTGCAGCGGATCGTGCTCGAGATGCTCGGCGTGACGCTGTCCAAGAACGCCCGTGCCCGCGCCGTCCAGCTGCCGGCGTGGAACGAGGCGCTCGGCCTGCCGCGCCCGTGGGACCAGCAGTGGTCGCTGCGGTTGCAGCAGGTGCTCGCGTTCGAGTCCGACCTGCTCGAGTACGAGGACATCTTCGAGGGCTCGCACGTGATCGAGGCCAAGGTTGCGGAGCTCGTGCGAGGAGGCGCGCGCGGAGATCGACCGGGTGCAGGCGATGGGCGGGGCGATCGCGGCCGTCGAGTCCGGCTACATGAAGCAGGCGCTGGTGAGCTCGCACGCCGCGCGCCGCTCGCGGATCGAGAGCGGCGAGGAGAAGGTCGTCGGTGTCAACGTCTTCGAGACCACCGAGCCGTCGCCGCTCACGGCCGACCTCGACGCCGCGATCCAGGCCGCCGACCCGGAGGCCGAGCGCTCCGCAGTCGCCGGTCTGGAGGCCTGGAAGCAGGAGCGCGACCAGGCCGAGGTCGACGAGGCGCTGCGTCGGCTCGCCGAGGACGCCAAGAGCGGTGCGAACCTGATGGCGGCCACGCTCGTCGCGGCCCGCGCGGGGGCGACGACGGGGGAGTGGGCCGGCGCGCTGCGCGAGGTGTTCGGCGAGTTCCGCGCACCCACGGGTGTCTCCGGTTCGGTGGGTGTCGCCGACGCGGCGGGGGAGGCGGGCGTCGAGCTCGCGGCGGTCCGCGAGCGGGTGCGGCAGACCGGCGAGGAGCTCGGCGGGCGGCTGCGGCTGCTGGTCGGCAAGCCCGGCCTCGACGGGCACTCCAACGGCGCCGAGCAGGTGGCGGTCCGGGCGCGCGACGCCGGCTTCGAGGTCGTCTACCAGGGCATCCGGCTGACGCCCGAGCAGATCGTCGCCGCCGCCGTCGCCGAGGACGTGCACGCGATCGGGCTCTCGATCCTCTCCGGCTCGCACATGGAGCTGGTGCCCGACGTGCTGGCGAAGATGAAGGAGGCCGGAATCGACGACGTGCCGGTGATCGTCGGCGGGATCATCCCGATCCGCGACGCGCAAGGCCCTGCGCGAGATGGGGGTCGCGGCCGTGTTCACGCCCAAGGACTTCAGCCTGACCGAGTCGACCGGCGGCATCGTGGACGCGATCCGGAGGGCCAACGGGCTCGCCTGAGGATGTCGGCGAGCGAGGGTGGCTTCTGCCGTGCGCTCAGGACAGCGTGTGCTCGACGGGGATCCCCGCCGCCAGGGCGGCCACCCTGATCGTGCTCGTGAACAGCGAGTCGCGGGCCTCAGGGCTCATCCAGTCGAGCTGCCCGTAGGCGTCCAGCGACGTGATGCCATGCAGGGTCGCCCAGGCGTGGATCATGGCCTGGAAGCTCTCCGGCGGCACGATGCCGTCGAGCTCGGGGTGCTTGTCGTGCGCACAGCTCACGACGTGGGGAGAGACCTCCTCCAGCAGTGGCCGGCCGAGCCGGCCGAGGTTGGCCGCGCGGATGAACAGATCGGCGAGCTGGGCCATCGCGTCCCTGGCGGCGTCGGTGGTCGGGCCCTCCTGGGGCGCGACGTACCCGGGCACGGGCAGCCCGAGGATCAAGGCGAACTGCTGCGGCTCGCTCCTGGCCCAGTCCCGGTACGCCGTGGCCGCGGCCACCCAGCGCCCGGCCAGGTCGTCCTCGGGAACACTGTCGCGCGCCGTGGCCACGGTCGCGCCGAGGTCGCCGTACGCGTCGGTGATCAGGGCGGTCAGCAGCTCGTCGCGGTCGGCGAAGTAGCGGTACAGCGCCGGCGGTGTCATCCCCATCACCCGCGCGATGTCGGTGAAGTGCACGTCCGTGGTGCCCTGCTCGCGCATCAGCGCCAGCGCCGTCGACTTGATCTCGTCGACGGTTGCGGCGCGGGCCCGCTCACGACGGGTCGGGGTGGCGGTGCTGACAGGCACGGATCCTCCTGGAACGGTGGACGAACGATTGCGTTAACTACTTTCACAGAAGTGAAGTCTCTTGACAAGTGACGGCGCATCGTGAATGTTATGGAGCGTAACTTTTCCATCGGCCCCCCGAGAGGTCCCCTGATGGCCACCGCCACCTCGTCCCGCCAGAACGACATCGCAGCCGGCGCTCGGTCAACCGTGGGCCCGCTCGGCCGGCTCGCGGGCGTCATGTTCCGCCGACGCGGCCGTACCGTGCTCACCTGGGTCGGAGCCCTGCTGATCGCCGTCGCACTGGCCTCGGCCTTCGGTGGCGAGTTCAAGGCCGACTACTCCGCACCCGGCTCGGACTCCGGCCAGGCCCAGCAGCTGCTGGAGGACCGGTTCGCGTCCGAGGCCGGCGACTCCGTCGACGTGGTGATCCACGCCGACGCGGGCGCCCAGGACCCCACCGTCCGGGCCGATGTGAAGAAGATGCTGGCCGGGCTCGCCGAGGTCCCGCACGTCGTCTCGGTCGGTGACCCGTTCGCGACCCCGGGCAGCGTCAGCCCCGATGGCAGGACCATCCTGACCCACGCCCGGCTCGACGTCGTGAACCCGCCGGACATGCCGGTGGCGGACACCCAGCGGATGCTGGACGTCGCCGACGGCGCCTCTCACGACGGCGTGGAGGTCTCCCTGGGCGGCCAGACCGTGCAACAGGCGGAGCAGGGCGATATCGGTTCGGAGATGATCGGCCTGCTCGCGGCCGCGATCATCCTGCTGATCATGTTCGGCTCGGTGGTGGCCGCCGGGCTGCCGATCCTCGTCGCCGTCGCCGGGCTCGCGGTCAGCAGCACGCTCACGACCGTCGTCATCTCGTTCGTCGACGCTCCCGACTGGTCCACCTCGCTGGCCACGATGATGGGCATCGGCATCGGGATCGACTACGCGTTGCTCATGGTCACCCGCTTCCGGGAGTGGCGGGCGGCCGGGCTCGACCCGGAAGCGGCGACCGTCGCGACCCTGGACACGGCCGGGCGCTCGGTCATGGTCGCCGGCACCACCGTTGTGATCAGCATGCTCGGCCTCTTCGCGATGGGTCTCTCCTTCATGCGCGGCGCGGCAGTCGTCACGATCCTTGCGGTCGTCGTGGTGATGGCGGCGAGCATCACGCTGTTCCCGGCGCTGCTGGGCTACCTCGGCCGGCACGTCGACAGGCTGCGGCTCCCGCTGGGCCGACGGCACACGGTGGTCGTCGCCGCAGGTGGGCACGTCGAGCCGTCACGCGGCTGGCTCGCCTGGAGCCGACTCGTCGCCCGGCACCGGATCCTCGCCGCGTCGGCAGGCGTGATCATGCTGCTGGCGCTGGCGGCGCCGTTCCTCGACGTACGGTTCGGCTTCCCCGACGCCGGCAACAACCGGGAGTCCACGAGCACGCGGAAGGCGTACGACCAGATCGCGTCCGGCTTCGGACCCGGGATGAACGGACCGCTGCTGCTGGTCGCCGAGCTACCGGCCACCGGTGGTGAGAAGGCACTTGCCGGCCTCGCCGAGGTGGTGAGCAAGGTCAAGGGCGTCGCCTCGGTGACCCCGCCGACGGTGAACGAGTCCGGGGACGCGGCGATCCTCACGGTTGTCCCGGCCGAGGGGCCGCAGGACCCGGCCACCGAGGACCTCGTGTCCACGCTGCGCGAGGACGTCCTTCCCGACGCGGTCGCCGACGACGGCCTGACCGTGCATGTCGGCGGCGTCACGGCGACCTCGATCGACAGCACCCACAACATCGCCAAGCGGATCCCGCTCCTGATCGGCGGCGTGGTGCTGCTCTCGATGCTGCTGTTGCTGGTCTCGTTCCGGTCCGTGGCGGTGATGATCAAGGCGGCCGTGATGAACCTGCTCTCCGTCGCTGCCGCGTACGGCGTGGTCGCGCTGGTGCTGCAGGGCGGCTGGGCCGGGCAGCTGGTCGGCATCGACACGCCGACGCCGCTGCCCGCGTTCGTGCCGGTGCTGATGTTCGCGGTGCTGTTCGGGCTCTCGATGGACTACGAGGTGTTCCTGGTCAGCCGGATGCGCGAGGGCTGGCTCCGGACCCGCGACAACGGCCGGGCCATCCTGGAGGGGCTGGCGGGCACCGGCCGCGTGATCACGGCGGCCGCGGCGATCATGGTGGCGGTCTTCGCCGCGTTCATCCCCTCGCCCGACGTGGTGCTCAAGGTGATCGGTGTCGGCATGGCCTCGGCGATCTTCATCGACGCGACCGTGGTCCGGATGCTGCTGGTGCCGTCGGTGATGCACCTGCTGGGGGCCGGCAACTGGTGGATGCCCGAGTGGCTCGGCCGGCGCCTGCCGGAGCTGCACATCGAGGGTCACCCCGAGGCCCACCTGCCGGCGACGCGCACCGTCGACGCGTCCGACGCCGAACTGGACGCACTGGAGCCGGTGGACGCGACCTGAGCCGGTCTGGCCGTGGATTTCAGCCAGGGGTGGTGGCCGTCGTTGGTTTCGCCCACAATGGGGGATCGGCGCCGCGTCCGCGGGACAGCCGTCCATGCGGCCGCACGGCACTAGCACCCTTGGAGGCAACGTGGATGCCTCCGGCCGCTGCGACAAGGCTGGCTTGATCGTGTCCGGGACACCAACCCGCGTGCCGACTTCGGTGGTGCATCCCGGCTGGTCATCGCCTACCTGATGGAGGTCGTGCTCGAGCAGGGGCGGCGCACCGTCCGGCGGGAGCCTGTCGCCGTAGGGGCCCGGGCTCGCCGGGCTTGTGTTGCGTCAGTCGCACGGCAGCCAAGGTCTGGGTTGACTTGTTCAGGGAGGCACTTCTGATGACCGACCCACACGACGCGTCGCCCCCGCCGTCGGCGGCTGGACCGGTCGCCGCTTCGTCGACGGCAGGGCCACTGGCCATGGATCCGGTGGCGGTCATGCGTTCCAAGCCGTACCTCTCGGCGCTGCTGCTCGCTGCGATCCTCGGCATTCCGATCTCGGCGATCGCCTACGGTTTCCTCGCCCTGGTCAGCAAGATCCAGGAAGTCGTGTTCGACGACCTTCCTGCCGACATCTTCTCCGGGGGAGTGCCCGCTTGGTGGCCGGTGCCCTGGTTGGTGCTCTGCGGGGTGCTGACCGGCTTGAGCATCCAGTACCTGCCCGGCAACGGGGGCCACTCGCCCGCGTTCGGATTCCACACCGGAGGTCCGCCCGTCGACCGGGAGTTCCCCGGGATAGTGCTCGCCTCACTGACCACGCTCAGCCTGGGCGCTGTTCTCGGCCCCGAGGCGCCCCTGATCGCGATCGGTGGTGGCCTCGCGGCGCTGACCGTCCATCTTCTCAGGAAGGACGTGCCGCCGATGGCCTTGACCATCATGGCCTCGGCGGGCAGCTTCGCGGCGATCAGCACCCTGCTCGGCTCCCCGGTGCTGGGCGCCTTCCTGATCATGGAGGCCGCCGGCATCGGGGGGATGACGCTCAGTCTGGTGGCGCTGCCGGGCCTGCTCGCGTCCGGCATCGGCGCCCTGGTCTTCGTCGGCATGAACAGCTGGACCGGACTGGGAAGCTTCTCGCTGGCGCTCACCTCGGTGCCGCCGGCGGTGGATCCCACTCTGGCCAGCATGCTCTGGGCGCTCCCCGTAGGCGCGGCCGGCGCGCTGCTGGGCTGGCTGATCCGCTGGATCGGGCTGTCACTGCGGCCCGTCGTACACCTGAACCGGGTGCTGGTGACGGCGGGCCTGGGATTCGTCATCGGTCTCACCGCGATGGCCTACCAGCTCATTTCCGGCAACGGTTTCGGCCAGGTGCTGTTCTCCGGCCAGGAGGCCTTGCCCGAACTGGTCGAACACGCCGCCGACTACTCGGTCGGGGTGCTGATCCTGATGGCGGCCTGCAAGTCGTTCGTCTACGGACTCTCGCTGAGCGCGTTCCGCGGCGGTCCGGTCTTCCCTGCCATGTTCGTTGGAGCGGTCCTGGGCATTGCGGTGGCCGGGTTGCCCGGGATGAGTCTCGCGCCGGCGATCGCCATGGGCATCGGTGCGATGAGCGCTGCGATGTTGCGGCTGCCCTTGACCTCGGTGCTGTTGGCCACCCTTTTGCTGGGCACCGACGGTCTGTCGGTGACGCCGCAGGTCGTTGTCGCCGTGGTCGTGGCGTTCGTGATCACCACCGTCCTTCCGGTTCCGGGTGCGAAGGAGCCGGCGCCGGAGCCGTGATGCAGGGATAGTAGGTAAGGCAAACCTAACTCGCATCTGCTATCGTCCCTCCGTGCCCAAGAAGCCCAAGTCGAAGTGCTGCGTCGACAAGCCGCGCTGCAAGCGGTGTCCGATCCGGATGCTCGCGGAGGGCACGCTGCCCAAGGGGTATACGGTCAAGAAGCGCAAGCTCGTCAAGGCCAAGAAGGGCGACAAGGTGCCGCCTCGCCGCCTGAGCCCCCGTCGTAAATCAGGAGACTCCCGTGCCCGCAGCCCGCTTCGTCGAGCAGCTCAACGCCCAGATCGGCAACGAGCTGGGCGCGCACAACCAGTACCTCGCCGTGCGCGGTGCACTACGACGCGCTGACCATGCCGCGGATGGCGGCGTTCTTCTACGGGCAGGCCCTCGAGGAGCGCGACCACGCGATGATGATGGTCCAGTACCTCCTCGACACCGACGCCGACGTCACCATCCCCGGTGTCGAAGCCCCCGAGAACGCGTTCGCCGACGTGGTCGCTCCGATCGAGCTCGCACTGGACCAGGAGAAGCGGGTCACCGAGCAGATCAACACCCTCCTCCGCATCGCGCGCGAGGAGAACGACTTCGCCTCCGAGCAGTTCATGCAGTGGTTCATCAAGGAGCAGGTCGAGGAGGTCGCCAAGATGAGCGACCTGCTGGCCGTGGTCAGGCGCAACCGCGACGACGTCGAGGACATCGAGGAGTACGTCGCCCGCGAGCAGGGTGGCGACCGGGACGACGCGATGGCGCCGCGCATCGCCGGCGCCTGAGGATCAGGGGCCTTCCGGGCGTAGATCGCCAAGAGCGGTGACCTGGACGACGGCGGCCGGTCGGAGCGCGCCGTACATGTGCGGGAACGTCTCACCGCCGGGCACCTCCTCCTCGACCACCGGCACGTCGAGCAGGTCGGTGTCGATCGCGAGCAGCACGATCGGTTCGGCGACGTCGGCGTAGTACCGGTCGCGCACCCCCTCCCACTGGTCCTCGCGCGACGCGTGGATGAACCCCTCGTCGTCCAGGCTCACGCCGCGGGTCGACGTCGTGTAGCTCCCGGACGCCTGCGCTGCCGCCCAGTCGGCCGCGGTCGCGATGTGGAAGATGCGCACGTCAGAACAGCCGGTGCTCGGAGTCGTCCATGCCGCGCAGCGCGTCGTAGTCGACCACCGCGCAGGCGATCCCACGGTCGAGGGCGAGCACGCGTGCCTGGGGCTTTATCTCCTGCGCGGCGAAGATCCCACGCACCGGCCTGAGCAGCGGGTCGCGGTTGAGGAGCTCGAGGTAGCGGGTGAGCTGCTCCACCCCGTCGATCTCGCCACGCCGCTTGATCTCGACCGCCACCGAGGCGCCGTCGACGTCACGGCACATGAGGTCGACCGGTCCGATCGCGGTCGGGAACTCGCGCCGCACCAGCGTGAGGCCCGTCGCGAGCGATCCGGGGTGCTCGGCGAGGAGCTCCTGGAGGTGCTTCTCCACGCCGTCCTTCTGCAGCCCGGGATCGACCCCGAGGTCGTGGCTGGTGTCGTGGATGACCTCGTCGATCAGGATCCGCAGGGTGTCGTCGGTCTTGGGGCTGGTGACCGTCCACTCGGGGCGACCGTCCTCCGCCGTGCCCTCCTTGACCGTGCACGGCGGGCTCATCCAGTTGAGCGGCTTGTAGGAGCCGCCGTCGGAGTGCACGAGCACCGACCCGTCGGACTTGAGCATCAGCACCCTGGTGGCCATCGGGAGGTGCGCGGTCAGCCGCCCCGCGTAGTCGACCTGGCAGCGGGCTACGACGAGTCTCACGGGACGCGAATCTACCCGCGGCCCCTACGCTCGGGGGCATGCAGCGGGTGATCGTGGTCGGCGCCGGCGTGGTGGGGCTGTCCTGCGCCGTCCGGCTGCTCGAGGCCGGGCACCGGGTCGACGTGGTCGCGCGCGACCTGCCGCTGGAGACGACGTCGGCGGTGGCGGCTGCGCTCTGGTACCCGTACCGCGCGCTGCCGCAGGACCGGGTCACAGCCTGGTCGGCGGCGTCGTACGACGCCTTCGGCGCGCTGGCGGGGGACGACGAGACAGGTGTGCGGATGGTGCCCGGCACCGAGGTGCTGCACGAAGCGCGGGCCGACCCGTGGTGGCTGGGCGCGGTGCCGGCGCTGGAGCGCACGCGCGTGCAACGGGTACGCCGACGGGTGGACGTTCACGGCGCCGGTGATCGAGATGCCGGTCTACCTGCGCTGGCTGGCGGGACGGGTTGCCGCGCTCGGCGGCACGGTCACCCGGACGAACCTGAGCCGGCTACCGGAGTCTCGACCAGCTCGACCACCGGTCCTGGTGGTCAACTGCGCGGGCATCGGGTCGCGGCTGCTCGCGCAGGACCTCACCGTGACACCGGTGCGTGGACAGGTGGTGCTGGTCGCGCAGACCGGCCTGGAGCGCTGGTGGCTGGACGAGTCCGGCCCGACGTACGTCGTGCCGCGCAGCCGCGACATCGTGGTCGGCGGCACCGACGACGAGGGCGACTGGAGCCGCACGCCCGACCCGGAGACCGCGGACCGCATCCTCGCCCGAGCCGTCGCGCTGGTCCCGGAGCTGGCCGGGGCGACCGTGCTGCGGCACCGCGTGGGGCTGCGCCCGGTGCGGCCCTCGGTGCGCGTGGAACGGGTCGGCGACGTGGTCCACTGCTACGGCCAGGGTGGTGCGGGGGTGACGCTCTCCTGGGGCTGCGCCGACGAGGTGGCCCGGCTGGTGGCGGCGTGAGGGCTCAGGGCGCGCGCAGGTAGTCGGCCGCCACGTCACGCATCCGTGCGTGCATCCCGTCGTACGCCGTGGCAGACCTCACGATCGGGTCGTGGGGATCGCTGGCATGATCAGCGCCATGTCACGTGACTTCAAGACGATCGGCGTTGTCGGGCTGGGGACCATGGGTGCCGGCATCGCGGAGGTGTTCTCCCGCGAGGGCTTCCACGTGGTGGGTGTGGAGGTCTCCGAGGACTCGCTCGCCCGCGGCCGGCAGCACCTCGAGCACTCGACCGCCCGGGCCGTGGCGCGCGGCAAGCTGAGCGAGGAGGACCAGCAGGCACTGCTCGGCCGGATCACGCTCACCACCAACCTGGCCGACCTCAAGGAGGCCGACCTGGTGGTCGAGGCGGTCGTCGAGTCGCTCGACATCAAGAAGAGCATCTTCCGACGGCTCGAGGAGATCGTGGCCCCGGAGGCGGTGCTCGCCACCAACACCTCGTCGCTCTCCGTCACGGAGATCAGCACCGCGAACAGCCACCCCGGCCGCGTGATCGGCGTCCACTTCTTCAACCCGGCCCCGGTGCAGAACCTGGTCGAGGTCGTGCGCACCGTGGTCACCTCGCCCGACGTGCTCGAGGACGTCACCGCGCTGGTGAAGACGATCGGCAAGTCGCCGGTGGTCGCGGGTGACAGGGCCGGATTCATCGCCAACACCCTGCTGTTCGGCTACCTCAACCACGCCGTGGCGATGTACGAGGGGCACTACGCCTCGCGCGAGGACATCGACGCTGCGATGCGTTTCGGCTGCCGCTACCCGATGGGACCGCTCGCGCTGCTGGACCTGATCGGCCTCGACACGGCGTACGAGATCCTCGAGACGATGTACCGCCAGGGCCGCGACCGGCTGCACGCCCCGACCCCGATCCTCAAGCAGATGGTCACCGCGGGCATGCTCGGCCGCAAGACCGGCCGTGGCTTCTACACCTACGAGGCCCCCGACAGCCCGGTGGTCGTCGCCGACCCGCTGACGCCCTCGGCCGACGATAAGCCCCAGCTCCAGCACGACATCCGGCTGGTCGGGGTTGTCGGCACCGGCACCATGGCGACCGGCATCGTGGAGGTGTTCGCCAAGGGCGGGTACGACGTGGTCTACGTCGGCCGTACCCAGGCCAAGGTGGACAAGGTCACCGAGACCATCGAACGCTCGCTGGACAAGGCGATCCAGCGCGGCAAGCTCGAGGAGTCGGCCAAGTTCGACGTGCTCGCCCGGCTTACCGGCACCACGTCGCTCGACGACCTCAAGGACGTCGACATCGCGGTGGAGGCGATCGCGGAAGACCTCAAGGTGAAGACCACGCTGTTCGAGAATCTCGACGAGATCTGCAAGCCCGGCGCGATCCTCGCCACCACGACGTCGTCCCTCCCGATCATCGCCTGCGCCCAGGCGACCAAGCGGCCGCAGGACGTCGTCGGGCTGCACTTCTTCAACCCGGCGCCGATCATGAAGCTGGTCGAGGTGGTCAGCACCGTCTCGACCTCGGACGACGTCGCTGACACCGCGCGCGCGCTCTGCGCCAAGGTCGGCAAGGTGCCGGTCTCCTGCGGCGACCGCGCCGGGTTCATCGTCAACGCGCTGCTGTTCCCATACCTCAACGACGCGATCAAGATGCTCGACGCGCACTACGCGACCGCCGACGACATCGACATCGCGATGAAGCAGGGCTGTGCGCTGCCGATGGGGCCGTTCGAGCTGCTCGACGTGGTCGGCAACGACGTGTCGCTGGCGATCCAGCGCGAGCTGTACCTGGAGTTCCGCGAGCCGGGCTACGCCCCGGCGCCGCTGCTGGAGCACCTGGTCACCGCCGGCTACCTCGGCCGCAAGACGAAGAAGGGCTTCCGGGACTACAGCACGATGGTCTGAGGGGGATCAGGCGTCGGTGGCTTCGAGGGCTGGCTCCGGACGGCCCCCGGCGACCACCTACCGGCGGTCGCTGGGGGATGCCGTGTCGGCGGCGGCCGCCGCTGGGGTGCGGCGTTCCGGCGCCGCCACGCCACCCTTTACGCTCCCCGCCGGCGGCGGTCACCGTGTGCCGTGCCGGCGGCAGCCGACTCTCGTTGCTCGCGGGCTGGGGTGGGGGAGGTCAGGCGTCGGGGGCTCGAGGGCTTGCTCCGGACGGCCCCCGGCGACCACCTCCGGCGGTCGCTGGGGGATGCCGTGTCGGCGGCGGCCGCCGCTGGGGTGGGGCGTTCCGGCGCCGCCACGCCACCCTTTACGCTCCCCGCCGGCGGCGGTCACCGGGTGCCGTGCGGCGGCAACCGACTCTCGTGCTCGCAGGCTGGGTGGGGGAGGTGGTGCCGGGCGGCTGATCTGACCTGGGACACGCCGGATGCCCCGCGCCGGTGGGCTGGCGCGGGGTGTGGGGCGGGGTCGCTACTCGGTCGGGCGGGTGCGCGGCGTGAGCCCGGTCGCGGGTGACGTCGGTGGTGCCGCGATGGTCGCGCAGGAACTGGTAGCCGTGCGGTGAGGACCACAGGTAGGACCCGGGCTCGAGCACGGTGTAGCCCCAGCCACTGTGGTGGGTCTTGAGCCGGTGGTGCCGGCGACATAGCGGACCGATGTTGTCGCTCGCCGTCGGCCCGTCCTCGGAGTAGGGGATCACGTGGTCCAGGTCGCAGGCCTCCGCGGGACGGGTGCACCACGGGAACACACAGGTCAGGTCCCGCTCGACTGCTTGCGCGGCGAGCCGGTCGGGGACCTGGTACTGCTCGACGTGCACGTGTTCGCTCAGGTCGACCACCGGCCTCACCGTCACCGTGGCGCCCGGGTCGGCCGCACCAGGCGCGGACCTGGTCGGCGTCGACGAACGTGCGGGTGTTCGCCACCCGGGCCAGGTGCAGCTTCTCCTCCGGTGCCGCGATCGCCTGTTCGGTCAGGTGCACGTGCAGCACCACTTCCCGGCGCCGGAGTGGCCGGGTTGGTCGCGGTGTCGAGGTCCAGGGCGAGCTGGTGCCGCGCCATCTCCCCAAGCGTCTCGGAGCGGCGCACGTCCAGCGCGGCGGTGGAGCCGAGGTCGGCCAACCGGGCCGCACCAGCCGAGAGGGCGGTGTCGAGGTCCAGGGCGTCGGCCAGGTCGACCTCGGCCTCGACCCACACGGTGCCCTCGAAGGACACCTGGCCGGTGTGCACGTGCGACGTGCCGGGCATCCGCGGCGGCCTCCCGGCGACGCCGGGCCTCGGCCGGCATGAACCGGACGATCGCCTCCTGGACCAGCCGGTCCACCCCGGTGGGCCGGATCCGGTGCGCGAACGGGGCGACCTGGTCGTCCACGAACCCCGCCGCCGCGGACCGAGAGTCCGATGGTGTGGCGGGCGATCCGGCGGGCCCGCCACGCCGGCAGGTCCCCGGCCTGCACCCGGGCCCAGGTGCGCGGGAGCCGGTGCCGCAGCTCGAGGGCCTCACCGAGGTAGGCCTTGCCGGTCTCGGTGGGCAGCCCGACCGCGGCCGCGAACTCGGCCACACAGAACTCCGCGACCAGCGGCGCACCCGGTCCGGCGACCGTCAGCGGCTGGTCACCGTGCCGGCTCAGCAGCGCCGCGTCCTGGATCGACTCCGCCGGGTGCAGGTCCGCCCACGTGACCGCGGCACGGAGCAGGTCGACCTCGGCGGCGTCGGCGGCGGCACGGCGGTCCCGGGCGAACGCGAGCACCGCACTGGCGGTGTCGAGGTCGGGGACTGGTGCCGTGGTGGTCATGGCTCCATTCTAGTCGAACACGTGTTCGAGGCAAGAGTGGAATCAGTCGACATTTCGATAGGGAAGATAGGCAATCCGAAGGCGGTTTCGAGACGGGCGCCAGGGCGCCCTCACCACCCGCTGCCATGCGGAACCGGGAGCGGCCCGCGACCTCCCGAGCCCGCAGTTAGGCTCCCCGCATGCGAACGAACCGGCTCGAGGCGTTCAGCGACGGGGTGCTCGCGATCATCATCACGATCATGGTGCTCGAGCTGAACGTCCCGGAGGGGCACACCCTGCACGACCTGTGGGACGAGACCGGGGTCGGTTTCCTGACCTACGTGCTGAGCTTCGTCTACATCGGCATCTACTGGAACAACCACCACCACATGTTCCAGCTCTGCGAGAAGATCACCGGCCCGGTGCTGTGGGCCAACCTGCACCTGCTGTTCTGGCTCTCGCTCTACCCGTTCACGACCGCCTGGATGGACGAGAGCGACCTCGCACGCACGCCGACCCTCGTGTACGGCGTCAACCTGCTCGCCGCCGCCATCGCGTACACGATCCTTCAGCAGCTGATCATCCGTGGGCCTGGTGGCGCGGGACTGCGCGAGGCGATGGGCGCGGACGTGAAGGGCAAGCTCTCGCCGGTGCTGTACCTCGCCGGCATCCTGCTCGTGTTCGTCGTCGCCGGTGCTCGGGCTGCTGCCGTTCGTAGCGGTCGCCGTGATCTGGCTGGTGCCCGACCGACGCATCGAGGCCTACCTCGCCGAGCACGAGGCGCAGAGCTCGTGAAGCTGGTCATCGTGCTGCTCCTGTTGCTGGTCGCGATCATCGGCGCCATGTTCGTCGCGATCAACCGGCCGGCCAGCGGTGACGACCTGCGCCGTTCCGCTTCCGAGACGACCAGCGGCATGCGCGCGTACACCTGACCGGACAGGGGAGAATGACCCCATGGCCTCCCCGATCCGCGCCAACTCGGTGCTGCCCGCCCGCCGCACGCCGATCACGCTGCACACGGGTGACGGACTCGAGCTGGTCGGCGAGCTCGCCGTGCCGGAGGACCGGGACCCCGTGGCGACCCTGGTCTGCCTGCACCCGCTGCCCACGCACGGCGGGATGATGGACAGCCACATCTACCGCAAGGCGGCGTTCCGGCTGCCCGCACTGGCCGGTCTGGCGGTGCTGCGGTTCAACACCCGCGGCACCTGGAGCGAGCAGGGCACCAGCCAGGGCGCGTTCGACAACGCGGTGGGGGAGCGGTACGACGTCGCCGCGGCCGTCGAGTACGCCGAGTTCCACGACCTGCCGGACGTCTGGCTCCTCGGCTGGTCGTTCGGCACCGACCTCGCACTCATGCACGGGCTCGACCCGCAGGTGAAGGGCGCGATCCTGCTCTCGCCGCCACTGCGGTTCAGCACCGAGGCCGACCTGACCCGCTGGGCCGAGTCAGGCAAGCCGGTGACCGCGCTGGTGCCCGAGCACGACGACTACCTGCGGCCGGCGGAGGCCCGGGAGCGGTTCGCGCCGCTGACCCAGGTCGAGCTGGTGCCGATGGAGGGCTCGAAGCACCTCTGGGTGGGCGACGCCGAGCGGGTGCTCGACGAGGTCGTCCGCCGGGTGGCGCCCGACGTCCCGCTGCCACTGCCTCGTCAGTGGGACGGCCCGATGGAGACCGCCGACACCTCGGCCTACAACGCCCACAACCTGTCTGCCTACAAGGACGTCCCGGTGCCGAGACCGGAGCATCGTCAGGCCTGACGGGCCCGGTATGCCGCGACCGCGACCCGGTTGCCGCAGGAGGTGCTGCAGAACCGGCGCGACCGGTTGCGCGACAGGTCGAGCACGATCGCCTCGCAGTCGTCGGCCACACAGATGCCGAGGCGGCTGAGCTCGTCCAGGCGAACCACGTCGGTCATCGCCATCGCCGCCTCGACGGCGATCCGGTCTGCGAGCGGATCCGCGGGGTCGGTGGCGTGCAGGTGCCAGTCCCAGCCGTCGTGGCGCACCAGCTGGGGGAGCGCATTGCGGCTGGCCAGCATCCGGTTCACGACTGCAACGGTGGTGTCCCGGTCGCTGCTGAGCAGCTCCCACAGCTCGGCACGGAGGGCGCGAACCGCGTCGAGCTCCGCCTGGTCGTGGGTGCGGGAACCGGTGAACTCGTGGTCGCGCACGTAGCGATCGAGGTCGTCGAGCGTGGTCAGGGTGTCGACGCCCTCGGCCGAGTTGGCGAGGGCCACCGCGGACTGGAGTGACACCTCGGTGTCATGGACAAAAACCACGTTGACACCTTACACCCGTTCCCGTAGCGTCATGTGTCATGAGCACGTTGACCCATGACAGCGTCGTGACGACGGGCGCCCGCACCGGCGCCGGCCTCGGGTTCGCCCTGGTGTCGGCGGCGTCGTTCGGGCTCTCCGGCGCCCTCGCCCGCGGCCTGATGGACGCCGGCTGGAGCGCCGCCTCCGCGGTGGCGGTGCGGGTGCTCGTCGGCGCCCTCGTGCTCCTGCCGGCCGCCGTGGTGACGCTGCGCGGACGGTGGTCACTGCTGCCGCAGCATGCCGGCCGGATCGCCGCCTTCGGGCTGGTGGCCGTGGCCGGGTGCCAGCTCGCCTTCTTCAACGCCGTCGCGCACATGCAGGTGGGCGTCGCGCTGCTGATCGAGTACACCTCGCCCGTCGCCGTGATCGCCTGGCTCTGGTTCCGGCGCGGGGAGCGGCCGCTGCGTACGACGGTGGCCGGGGCGCTGGTGGCCGGGGTCGGGCTGGTCCTGGTCCTCGACCTGCTCTCCGGTGCCGACGTGAGCCCGGTCGGGGTGATGTGGGCGCTGGCCGCGATGGTCGCGGTGTCGTACTACTGGCTGGTGTCCGCCGACGAGGATGGCGCGCTGCCCGGCATCGTGCTGGCGACCGGAGGACTGCTGCTGGGCGGCGTCGCGCTGCTGCTCGCAGGCCTGTTCGGCCTGCTGCCGTGGTCGGTGTCCACGGCGACCGTGCACTACGACGGACACGCGGTGGCCTGGTGGGTGCCGGTGCTGGGCCTCGGCCTCTTCACCGCATCGCTCTCCTACGTGAGCGGAATCGCCGGGATCCGCCGGCTCGGCGCGCGGGTGGCCTCGTTCGTGGGCCTGTCCGAGGTGCTGTCCGCCCTCTTCTGGGCCTGGCTGCTGCTCGGGGAGCTCCCCCGGCCGGTGCAGATCATGGGGGGCGCGCTGATCGTGGCCGGCGTCGTCCTGGTCAAGCTGGGCGAGCGGGACACGAGCGAGCAGACAGCCGTCAGCGCGCGTCCTGACGCCTGATCACGATCTCCCTCGACAGCAGCACCAGGGCCGCGGCGGTCGGGATCGCCAGGAGTGCCCCGACCACGCCGAGCAGCGAGGCACCGACCAGGGCGGCGATCACGGTGAGCAGACCGGGCAGGTCGACGGTGTGGGACATCACCCGTGGGTAGATCACATAGTTCTCGAGCTGCTGGTAGATCACGTAGAAGATCACCAGCGCCAGACCGGTCTGTACGTCGGTGGCGAAGCCGATCGCGCACACGATGACCGCGCCGATCGTGGCGCCGATCATCGGGATCACGTCGAGCAGGGCGACGACCAGCGCCAGGGCCACGGCGTACTGGCCCAGGCCGACGATGAACAGGAACACCAGCGAGCTGACGCCGGCGCACAACGCGACGACGAAGGCGCCCGAGACGTAGGCGCCGATGCCCTCCAGGATCTCGTTGCCCAGCTTGGTGACGCGGTCGCGACGGCTGGCCGGTGCGAACCGGAACAGGGTGGTCTTGACCCGGGGCAGGGTGGCGAGGAAGTACAGCATCATCACGACGACCACGAAGGCGTTGGCCAGGAAGCCCAGGATCTTCAGCCCGACGCCGAGCACCCCGCCGAACACCTGCTGGCCGAGGCTGCCGCCGGTGACGTAGGACTTCAGCTTCCCGATCACGCCGTACTTCTGGTCGAGCCGCTCGACCGTCCTGCTGTGCTGGAGCTGGTCGAACCAGCCGGGAGCGCTGGCTGTGAGGTTCGCGACCTGGTCGGTCACCACCGGCACGATCGCCAGCAGGAACAGGGCGATCGCGATCACCACGACGGTGATCACGACCACCACGGCCCAGGACCGCTTCAGCCCACGCCGCATGAAGAACTCGACGGCCGGGTTGAGCCCGACTGCGAGGAACATCGCGACCACGATCAGCAGGAGCATCGGGCCGATCATCAGGAACAGGCCGTACAGGAACCAGGCCACCAGCAGGCCCAGGCCGCCGAAGAACCCGATCACGAACGGTGACCGGTTGCTCAACGGCGGGCCAGGCCTGCCGAAGTCGTCGTCCTGGCTCGGCGTCGCGGCGGCCGAGCCCTTGCCTCGTGCCGGCGGCTGACCTGCCACCCGCTAGCTCTCGTCCGTGTCAAACCCTGAGACGACGTCGCGGAGCGCACCAAGCTGGGCGGCGATCGCGTCGCGGCGCTTGGTGAGCCGGTCGACCTCTGCGTTCAGGGCGGCGACCTCGCGGTCCTTGTCCGACTGACCGGCTGCGCGGAGCGTCTCGGCCTGGGCCTTCGCCGAGCTGACGATCTGCTCCGCCTCGCGGCGGGCGCGCGCGACCGCGTGCCCGGCTGCCTCCTCCGCCTGCTCGCGCGCGGTGTTGGCCGCAGCCAGCGCCTCCCGGGTGCGGGCCTCGGCGGCCTCCGCGCGCTCCTCGGCGTCCTTGACCAGGCGTGCGGTCTCACCGGTGGCCATGTTGTGGTGCTCGACGGCCTCGCGGGTCAGCCGCTCCTTCTCCACGGCCAGGGACCGTCGGCCCTCCTGGACCTCGCGGTCGATCGCGGCCTTGGTCTGCTCGGCCTCGCGGGCGGCCGACGTGCGGAGCGCCTGCACCTCCTGCTCGGCACCGAGCCGCAGCTGGTCCGCCTCGCGCTTGGCCGAGGCCCGGACGTCGTCGGTCTCGGCCAAGGCGCGGGCGCGCTCGGACTCGATGTCGGCCGTCACCCGCTTGCGGGTCTCCTCGAGCTCGGTGAGCTGGACGACGCGCATGTCCTCGGCGTCGCGGTCGGCGGCCGCCTTGATCGCGGCCGCGTCGCGCTGGGCCCGCTGGCGGACCTGGGTGGCCTGCGCGTTGGCCTCGGTGATCACCTCGTCGGCCTGCTCCTCGGCCAGCCGGAGCAGCTCGCTGGCCCGCCCGCCGAGACCGGCGTACGACGGGGTGTCGCTCTCCTTGGCCTGGTGGGAGAGCTCCTCGACCTTCCTCTCGAGCTGGGCGATCTGCCTGCGGGCGCCGTCGACGCTCGCGCTGAGGCCGTCGTTCTCGCCGGCGAGCTGGAGCAGCCGGCGGTCGACTGCGTCCTTGTCGTAGCCGCCGCGGCGGACAACCGGGAAGGCGCTGCCGCTCGCCACGGGCGACGACGCCCGGCCGGCGTACGCCTGCCGCGTCGGCGTGGCAGTCGCCGGGATCACCCTGGCGGGCGGCTCCGGTGCCTGCGGCGGCGCCGTGCTCGTGGCCGGTGCGGGAGCCGGCGCCGCGTGCTCGGTCGCGGCCCCCTTGGCGTCGGCCTCGTCGGCCTTCGTCACCGGGATCGCCTGGGTCCGCGTCGCTTCGCTCCGGCGCTGGCCAGACGAGGTGTCGTCGGCCGCCGACGGCGCTCCCCTGGACGTATTCCGGGCGCCGACCGGGATCGCGACGGTGCGATCGTCGGCCGCAGCCTCCTGACGCTGTGACTCCCCGGAGTCCTCCGGCTCGTCCTCGAAGATGGACAGTCCCCGACCTTCGGTCATGCGCTGATTCCGCCTTCCGGGTGCGGCCTCGAGGCCGCGGTTTGGGTGCATGGTGGGTGTTCCCCACCAGTGTTGCCGATGCAGGCGCTCGGGCAACCCCGGCTCGCGGACGAACCCGTGCGTAGTAAGACGGGGCCGCGTGTCTAGACGCCCCGGAACCGGTTGATCGCGTCGAGGTGCCGGCCGCGCTTCTCCTGGTCGCGCACGCCGAGTCCCTCCTCGGGCGCCAGGCAGAGCACGCCGACCTTGCCCTGGTGGGCGTTGCGGTGCACGTCGAGCGCGGCCTGGCCGACGTCTCGTCGAGCGGGTAGCTCCGCGACAGGGTCGGGTGGATCATGCCCTTGTCGATCAGCCGGTTGGCCTCCCACGACTCGCGGTAGTTCGCGAAGTGCGAGCCGACGATCCGCTTGAGGTTCATCCACAGGTAGCGGTTGTCGTACTGGTGCATGAAGCCGCTGGTCGAGGCGCAGGTCACGATCGTGCCGCCCTTGCGCGCGACGTACACGGAGGCGCCGAACGTCTCCCGGCCCGGGTGCTCGAAGACGATGTCGACGTCCTCGCCGCCGGTGAGCTCGCGGATCGTGTTGCCGAGGCGGTGCCACTCCTTCGGGTCCTGGGTGTTCTCGTCCTTCCAGAACTTGCAGTTCTCCTCCGAGCGGTCGATGATCAGCTCGGCACCCATGGCGCGGCAGATCGCCGCCTTCTCCGGCTGGAGACCACGCAGACCGGTGTCGCCCCGCCGTTGAGCGGCGTACTGCGTCGCGTAAGCCGCCGAGGCCGCCGGAGGCACCCCAGATCAGCACGACGTCGCCCTGCTTCATGCCGGCGCCGTTGCGGCTGACCAGCTGCCGGTACGCCGTCGAGTTGACCAGGCCCGGGGACGCGGCCTCCTCCCAGGTCAGGTGGCGCGGCTTGGGCATCAGCTGGTTGGACTTGACCAGCGCCACCTCGGCCAGGCCGCCGAAGTTGGTCTCGAAGCCCCAGATCCGCTGCTCGGGGTCGAGCATCGTGTCGTTGTGGCCGTCGGGGCTCTCCAGCTCGACCGACAGGCAGTGCGCGACCACCTCGTCGCCGGGCGACCAGAGGTGGACGCCGGGTCCGGTCCGGAGCACCACGCCGGAGAGGTCGGAGCCGACGATGTGGTACGGCAGGTCGTGGCGGGCCGAGAGCGGCGAGAGTCGGCCGTAGCGCTCGAGGAAGCCGAACGTCGGCACCGGCTCGAAGATCGAGGTCCAGACGGTGTTGTAGTTGATCGCGCTCGCCATCACGGCCACCAGCGCCTCGCCGGGGCCGAGCTCGGGCAGCGGCACCTGGTCGAGGTGGAGCGACCTCCGTGGGTCCTTGTCCTGGCTCTCCATGCCCTCGAAGAGGTCGACCTCGTCCTTGTGAACGGTCACCGCCCGAAAGGAGTCGGGGACGTCGAGGGCGGCGAAGTCGTCCGCGGAGGTGTCGCCGGCGAGGATGGCATCGAGGATCTGGTTCACGGGGTGAACCCTTCCGGCGGCCGTCAGTGGTCGCAAGGTCTAGGCCAGTGGAGTTGGTCACGCTGGCGGACCGGTCCTTTTGCGTCCGGGTTCGCGGCATATGCCCGCTGGGCCAAGGAATTCCCAAGGCGGTCGCTGGCTGAATATGACCTCCTACCTGGCTTAGTTGGTGGGAGTGATGAGGGGGCTCATCTGATGTCTGTACCGACAGGCACGTTCGTCGCGCACGCGCCGTCCGGGCCGAAGACACGGCGCTGACGTTCGTGAGTGACGCGCGACCGATTCCAAGGGGTGACCGGTCGCGCTCGAGAACACGAAGAGACGACCGCCGGAAGGGCCGGCGGTCGTGAAAGCAAAACTGGGGGGACACCCAAATGTCGTTGAATCGTCGAGACGTGCTCAAGATCGGTGCGGTCGCGGGGGCGGCCGTCACGTTGCCGCTGGCTCGCTCGGGCTTCACCGCGACCACGGCGCTCCGGATGCCCGCGAGCAAGATGCCCGCGCCGTTCACACTCCCGTTCGTCCGACCCAGCGAGCTCGGTCCCGTGGGCACGTCGAACATCCTCTGCCCGGACGGCGCGCTCCGGGACTACCCGAGGTACGAGATCGCCCAGCGCTTCACGGTCGCCGAGATCATGCCCGGGTACAAGACCCCGGTCTTCGGCTACAACGGCGAGGTGCCCGGACCGACCCTGCGGATGACCCGGGGCAATCCGGTCGTCGTACGGCAGACGAACACGCTGCAGCAGCCGCCGGCGGCGCCGTACCAGAAGGTGCCGATGCCGTCGAAGTACACCTCCGACCCCTGGCAGCGCTCGACCTCGACCCACCTGCACGGGTCGGCCTCGCTCCCGCAGTACGACGGGTACGCCTCGGACCTGACGTTCCCGGGCCAGGTGAAGAAGTACTTCTACCCGAACAGCCAGGACGCCCGGACCCTCTGGTACCACGACCACGGCGTGCACCACACGTCCCAGAACGCGTACAACGGTCTCGCGGGCCTCTACATCCTCCACGACGAGGAGGAGGCGGGTCTCGGCATCCCGACCGGCGCACCGGGATCGCCCTCCGCGCCCTACGACGTGCCGATGATCGTGCGTGACGCGATGTTCGCCACTGACGGTTCGTTCATCTACGACGACAACTCCGAGTCGGGTGTCTATGGCGACGTGCCCCTGATCAACGGCGTGCCCTGGCCGCTGATGGAGGTCGAGCCGCGGATCTACCGCTTCCGGATCCTCAACGCGTCGGTCTCCCGCTCGTACGAGTGGTCGCTCAGCGACGGCAGGTCGACGGTGCCGATGACCGTGATCGGCACCGACGGCGGCCTGATGCCCCAGCCGAAGGTGGTCTCCAAGTTCCGGCACGGCATGGCGGAGCGCTACGAGATCATCATCGACTTCAGCAAGTACAAGGGCGCCCGGATCACGCTGAAGAACACGAACCCGAAGAACAACATCGGTTACGACTCGATCAAGCAGGTCATGCAGTTCAAGGTCGGGACCACCGTCACCACTGACGCCGGGAACGCGATCCCCGCGGACTGGTCGCAGAAGCTGACGACCCCCGAGTGCATGACCTGGACCGAGTCGCAGCTGCTGGCACAGGGCGTGCTGAAGCGGGAGTTCAAGTTCATCCGCTCGAACGGCCACTGGACGATCAACGGGGAGACCTGGGAGAACGTCATCGAGAGTGGCTACAAGCACTGCATGGCGGAGCCCGAGCTCGGCTCGGTGGAGATCTGGGACCTGACCAACAGCTCTGGTGGCTGGTTCCACCCGGTCCACATCCACCTCGTCGACTTCCAGGTGCTCTCCCGCAACGGCTCGGCCGCCAACGTCCTGCCGTACGAGCGCGGTCCGAAGGACGTGGTCTACGTCGGCGAGAACGAGTCGGTGCGGGTCGCGATGCGCTTCTCCGGTCCGAGCGCCGGCGAAGGCTGGAACGAGCCCCGTGGCCGCTACATGATGCACTGCCACAACCTGGTGCACGAGGACCACGACATGATGATGCAGTTCAGCGTCGGTGACCGCGACAACGCGCCCGACCTCGACCCGATCACGGCGGACGGCGCCCGGCCCCTGTAGGCCGGAAGGAACGAGATGACCACGACTGCCACGGACCGACCCGCCTCACGTCCGCACGCGACCGGGGACCAGCGCCCCGGTCGCGCGCGGCTGGTGCGGGCGCTGCGGGCTGCGGGCACGCTGGCGCTGGTGCTGCTCGTCCTCCAGCTGCCGGTGCGGATCTTCGTGGCGGAGCCGCTGGCGGTCCGGAGCGAGAGCATGGTGCCGACGTTCGACGTCGGCGATCGCCTGCTGAGCTGGAAGGTCGGGGCCGACGGGCACGCGTGGCAGCGCGGCGACGTCGTGGCGTTCCACCACCATGGGCAGGTCTGGGTCAAGCGCGTGGTGGCGCTGGGCGGCGACACCGTCTCCCTGCGTGACGGTCGACTCTTCGTGAGCGGGAGCCGGGTGCGGGAGCCGTACGCCGACCCGCGTCTCATCGACAGCGTCTACTTCGGCCCGGTCCGGGTGCCGGCGGGCACCGTGTTCGTGCTGGGCGACAACCGGGGCGACTCGGTGGACTCGCGCAGGTTCGGTCCGGTGCCGGTCGACCAGATCGAGGGCCGGATCGTGGCCACCGTCTGGCCGTGGCACCGCGTCGCCACCGGAGTCGGACGATGACCCGCGGACCCGCCCGGTACGGGCGCGCACTGGTGCTGCTGTTCCTGGCCGTGAGCCTGCTGGGCGTGGCGCCGGCGTCCGCCCACACCGACCTCGTGAGCGCCAACCCAGTGGCCGGGGCGACGGTCGGGCCGCTGACCAGGGTCCAGCTCGAGTTCGCGACCCCCGTCCTGCCGCGGCTCGCGGAGGTCGAGGTGCTCGACGACGCGGGCGACAACCACGTGGCAGGCAAGGCGGCGACGTTCGGCACGAAGGTGGTGACCCCGGTCCGCTCGGTCGACCGCTCCGCACGCTACGAGGTGCGCTACCGGATGGTCGCCGTCGACGGTCACCCTGTGGTCGGCAGCTACCACTTCACGGTCACCGCGTCGGCGGCCGCCGTGGACGAGGGCGGGGCGGACTCCACGTTCGCCGCGGACGCGCCGGCCCCCGGCGGCACGCCGCCCTGGCTGGTTCCGCTCCTGGCCGGACTGGCCATCCTCGTCGTCGCCGTCGCCCGCGTGATCCAGCACCGGCGGAAGGCCGACTCATGACCACGACAACGACCCGCGACGAGCGGAGCGCCACGATCCCGGCTCGTCCGACCCCTCCCCGTCTCGCCCGCGGACTGCTCGCGGTCCTCACGCTGCTGCTCCTCACCGTGGTGGCCGGGCTGGCCGTGACCGGCAGCTCCGCCGCCACCGGCAGCGCCTCGGGACTCTCGGACGCGGGCACCCTCACCACCTGGCTGCTGCCGGTGACCCGCGGCCTGTTCGACCTCGCCGCTATCGGTGCCATCGGCACCACCACCGCGCTGGCCTGGCTCGTGCCCTGGGACAGCCCGGATGCGACCCGCCGGCTCCGCGCCGCCTCCGCTGGATGGGCGTCGGCGTGGTGCGTGGCCGCTCTGGCCCACTTGGTGTGCTCGGCCGCCCAGGTCGTGGGTGTCCCGGTCACCCGGATCCTCGCCGCGCCCGACCTGCTCCTGTACGGCGTCGACCTGCCGCAGGGACGAGCCCTGCTCCTGGTCGTGGTCGGGTCGCTGTCCCTGGCCCTGTGGATCGGCGCCGCGCGCACCCGAACTGTGGCCCGCGGCTGGGCGCTGCTCGCGCCGGCGCTGCTCGCTCCGCTGCTCGCGACCGGGCACGCCGCGACGGCCTCCAACCACTTCCTCGCGACCCAGACGCTGCTCGTGCACGTGATCGCCGTCGCCCTGTGGATGGGCGGCCTGCTGGCCGTCGTACTGCACCTGCGCGGAGACCGCCCGGCGCTCGTGGTGGCCGTCACCCGGTTCAGCCGGCTCGCGCTCCTGTGCTTCCTCGCGGTCGCGGCCAGCGGCCTGGTCGGTGCCTGGACGCGGCTCGGGCTCGACCCGGACGTGTGGAGCTCGGACTACGGCGTGTTGATGATCGCCAAGACCGCCCTCCTCGGGGCGCTCGCTGCGCTCGGGTGGGCGCACCGCACGTACAGCCTCCCGGCGCTCGCGACGGGTCAGCGACTGGTCTTTGCCCGGATCGCCGCCGTCGAGGTGTCCCTGATGACGGCCGCGCTCGGCCTCGCCGTCGTCCTGGGCCGCACCGCGCCGCCGATCGCTGCTTCCCTCCGCGCGGCACCGCCGCACGCGGCCGCCTTCCCGACCGTGGACCCGACCCTGCCACCCCTGCGCCCGCTGTCGGCGCTGCTCGAGACCCGGCCCGACGCCCTCGTCGCCACGTTCCTGGTGGCCGCTGCCGCGCTGCTCGTGATCTGGGTACGACGTGGACCGGCCGACGCACGGCCGACCCGGTCCCAGGGGATGTGCCTGGCGGCGGGCATCGGGCTCGCCGCGTGGGCGCTGGTGGGCGGGCTCGGCGCCTACTCCACCGCCCTGCTGAGCGCACAGGTGGCGCAGGTGCTCGTCCTGATGATCCTGGTGCCGGCGCTGCTGGCCAAGGGCCTGCCGTCGCCGCGGCTGGCGGCACTCGTCGACCGCGGCCGTCGGCTTCGGGTCGGGCTGCTGATGCAGCCGACCAACGCCGCGGTGCTGGCGGTGGTGGTGCTCGGCGTGACCTTCCAGACGCCGTTGCTGGACCTCTCCCTGAGCAGCGAGCTCGGTCACCTGCTGGTCGGCCTGTCTGCCCTTGCCGCCGGCTCGCTGGTGGTCCTGCCCCTGGTGGCCGAACGCTCGCGTCCCGCGCGACCGGTCTCCGGTCTGGTGCTGATCGCGGCCGTGCTCGCCTGGTACGGAGGGCGGATGTGGCTCACCACCGTCCCGATGGCGGGTGGCTGGTTCCGCGACCTGGACCTGTGGTGGGCCGCCGCCGCCGTCGACCAGCGCTTCGCCGGTGCCGTGGCGCTGGCGTTCGCGGCCGGCCTGCTCGTGTTCGCCGCCGCTCAGCGCGTCGCGGGCTCGACCAGCTCGACGAGCACGCCGCCCGTGTCCTTGGGGTGAACGAAGTTGATCCGGCTGCCGGCGGTGCCGCGGCGCGGCTCGTCGTACAGGAGCCGGAGACCGCGGCCGCGTAGCACGGCCGACACCTTCTCCACGTCGGTCACCCGGTAGGCGAGCTGCTGGAGGCCCGGGCCCTTGCGGTCGAGGAACTTCGCGATCGTCGACGAGTCGTCGAGGGGAGCCAGCAGCTGGATGCTCGACCCGGAGTCGCCGACCGCGACCATCGCCTCGCGCACGCCCTGGTCCTCGTTGGTCTCCTGGTGCGTCACGTGCATGCCGAAGGCGTCGCGGTACATCGCGATCGCCTCGTCCAGGTCGGGCACCGCCACGCCCACGTGGTCGATGCACACGAACAGGTCGTCGGGCAGGTCGAGCGGGGCACCGGTCGTGTCGTCGGTCATGCCGGTCATCGTGGCGCGTGCCGCGCCGGGGTGCCAACGAGTGTGACCGGTCCGACAGGAGTCGGAGCCTCGCCGCCCTCCCGGTCGGCGTGCCCGGATGGGTAGGGTCGAGGACAGTTCCGACCCTGCTCCAGGAGGCTCCACATGTCCGGATCCGTGATCGTCGCCGGTGCCCGCACCCCGATCGGTCGTCTGCTCGGAGGGTTCAAGACGCTCTCCGCCGCCGACCTCGGAGGCGTCGCGATCAAGGGCGCGCTCGAGAAGGCCGGGGTCTCCGGCGACCAGGTCGACTACCTGATCATGGGCCAGGTGATCCTGGCCGGTGCAGGACAGAACCCCGCTCGCACCGCCGGCGTCGCCGCGGGGCTGCCGATGTCGCTGCCCTCGATCACGATCAACAAGGTGTGTCTGTCGGGCATCAACGCGATCGCCACCGCCGACCAGATGATCCGGGCCGGCGAGGCGGAGATCATCGTGGCCGGCGGGATGGAGTCGATGACCAACGCTCCCCACCTGCTGCCGAAGTCGCGTGAGGGCTTCAAGTACGGCGACACGGCCCTCGTCGACTCGATGGCGTACGACGCCCTCTACGACCAGTCCACGCAGCAGGCGATGGGCGCGCTCACCGAGCAGTACAACGCCGACCAGGGCCGGCTGACCCGCGAGGAGCAGGACGCGTTCGCGGCCGGCTCGCACCAGAAGGCGGCCGAGGCCTGGAAGAACGGGCTCTTCGACGACGAGGTCGTGCCGGTCTCGATCCCGCAGCGCAAGGGCGACCCGGTCGTGGTCAGCCAGGACGAGGGTGTCCGTGGCGACACCACCGCCGAGTCGCTGTCCGGCCTGCGTCCGGCGTTCTCCAGGGACGGCACGATCACCGCCGCCTCCTCCTCGCAGATCTCCGACGGCGCCTGCGCCGTGGTCGTGATGAGCAAGGCGAAGGCCGAGGAGCTGGGCCTGACCTGGCTGGCCGAGATCGGCGCACACGGCATGGTCGCCGGTCCCGACTCCACGCTCCAGATGCAGCCCGCGCGCGCCACCGCCAAGGCACTGGAGAAGGAGGGCATCGTCGCCTCCGACCTCGACCTGGTGGAGTTCAACGAGGCGTTCGCCGCGGTCGGGATCCAGTCCACCCGCGAGCTCGGCATCGACCCGGACAAGGTCAACGTCAACGGCGGCGCGATCGCGCTCGGCCACCCGGTCGGCATGTCGGGCGCCCGGATCGTGCTGCACCTCGCCCTCGAGCTCAAGCGCCGCGGCGGCGGCGTCGGCGCGGCCGCGCTCTGCGGTGGCGGCGGCCAGGGTGACGCGCTGATCATCCGCGTGCCCGCCTGAGGTGGCGGGACGGCGCACGTCCGGGGACGTTCCCCAGCTGGTCGAGAAGGCACGCGAGGGTGACGCGCGCTCGGTCGCCAGACTGATCTCGCTGGTCGAGGACGCCTCGCCGTTGCTCCGCGACGTGATGGCCGGCCTGGCGCCGTACGCCGGGCATGCCCAGACCGTCGGCATCACCGGCTCGCCCGGGGTCGGCAAGTCCACCTCGACCAGCGCGCTCGTGGGCGCCCTCCGCAAGGCAGGCAAGCGGGTGGGCGTGCTCGCGGTCGACCCCTCGTCGCCGTTCTCCGGCGGCGCCCTGCTGGGCGACCGGGTGCGGATGCAGGACCACGCGCTGGACCGCGACGTCTACATCCGCTCCATGGCCTCGCGCGGTCACCTCGGCGGACTGTCCTGGGCCACCCCGCAGGCGCTGCGCGTGCTCGACGCGGCGGGCTGCGACGTGATCCTGGTCGAGACCGTCGGTGTCGGGCAGAGCGAGGTCGAGATCGCCGGCATGGCCGACACCACGATGGTGCTGATCGCGCCGGGCATGGGTGACGGCATCCAGGCCGCGAAGGCCGGGATCCTCGAGATCGGCGACATGTACGTGATCAACAAGGCCGACCGTGACGGCGCCGACCAGGTGCGCCGCGAGCTGCGCTCGATGCTCGCCCTGGGCGAGCACCCCGAGGGGTCGTGGAGGCAGCCGATCATCAAGACCGTTGCCAGCAAGGGTGAAGGCGTCGACGAGGTGGTCGAGGCGATCAACCAGCACCGGGTGTGGCTCGAGAGCAGCGGTGAGCAGGAGGTGCGTCGGCTCCGGCGCGCGCGCGACGAGATCGAGGCGATCGCCGTGACCGCGCTCCGGGAGCAGTGGCGCAGCGTGCACGAGAACACCGAGCTCGACGGGCTGGCCGTCGAGGTCGTGGCCGGCGAGACCGACCCCTACACCGCGGCGGACCGGTTGCTGGAGACGACCGCGTCAGCACCGTCCTAGCTAGGCGTAGTACCCCGGCTCGGAGCCTGGCGGAGGGTACTGCTGTCCGGAACGGTGGGCGAACCAGTCGTTGGCCCCGCCCACGAACAGCAGCACGACCGCAGCGACCGCGAGCACCAGCGTGACCACGGAGACGATCGACGCGATCGTCAGCATGCTGAGCAGGGCGGCCATCACCGCGGAGATCGTGAGCACGATGCGCGCCCAGCCGTGCCGCTTGACGGTGAGAACTGCCAGCCCCGAGGCGACGACCGACCACACGAAGCCGATCACGCCGACGCCGACCAGGATCCCCTGTGCCTCGCCGCGCGTGAACTGGCCCTCGCTCCCGTCCTGGAAGCTGTCCATGAAGGTGTCCGCGCCGGACAGGGCCGCCAGCAACACGCACCCGACTGCCGCGAGCGCGCAGCCCACCCAGGTCAGCACCGCGGCTGCCGTGACCGTGCCGGGGCGCTTGTCGGTGTTGGCAGAGAATGGGTGCGACGGGGGCGCACCATGGGCAGCCGCGGCGTACGTCGGCTGCTGGTACTGCGGGTACTGCGGCTGCTCGGGTTCCCCCTGCTGGGGCTGCCACTCGCTCATGCGGCACACCCTAAGGTCCGGCGGTGTGGTCCGGGTGGCCGTGCGTCCGGCGATCTTCCTTCATCTGCGCCTCGTGCAGGTGTGGGCGACCTTCGATCAGCGTCTGGCGAGCCTCGCGCTCCAGGTCGCGGAACAGCGACCAGTAGCCGTCGTCGTAGTCCTCCACGATCTGGAAGGTCCAGCGGTCCGCGATCACGTTGCGGCCGACCAGGTCGGTGGCGATCCGGTCCGCGAGGCCGGTGTGTCCGGCCGAGCGCAGCGCGTCGACGGCCTCGCCGAGGGCCAGGTCGGCGCTGCCGGTGAGCTGGTGGAACGAGTAGAGGTGCCCGCGCGCCCGCTCGGTGGTCTCCAGCGCCTCGGTCAGCTTCCCGACCGCCTCGACGGTGGCCTCGTCAACACCGTCCGGGACGCGGTGGCGCTCGCTGGGACGGTCGCTCACGCCGGATCCCGGACCATCGCGGCCGCCACCGCGGCGGTGGCATGCGGGGCGAACAGGATCGTGTAGTGGTTCACCCCGGGCACCGTCTCGACGGCCACGTGGTCGACGTCGTCGTACGCCGCCAGCCGGTCCACCGGGAGCAGCCCGCCGGGCTGGCCGAACATGCCGTACGGCGCGGCCAGGATCTGCACCGGCAAACTCGTCGCCCGTAGCTCGGGCTCGTACTCGCTGCCCGAGACGAGCAGGTCGCGGCCGTCGGCCCGCACCGCGTCCTCCCGGGCCCGGGGGCGCACGCCGTCGGCGGTCTCGAGCGTGTCGTATCGGGCGTAGGCCTCCATCTTCTCGTCCCAGGTGGGGGCCATCGCCGGGTGCTGGCGGAAGACCTCGACGTAGGCGTCGACCGAGGGATAGGTGCGGCCCAGCCGGTCGATGGCGGGCCCGAGCGTCCGGTCGAGCACCTGGTCCGGATCGGCCCCGTCCGGGAACGGCAGCGCGACGCCGCCGTCGACGAGCACGACGTGCGAGAACAGGGCCGGCCGGTCGTGGGCGGCGTGCACCGCAACGAAGGCGCCCATCGAGTGCCCGGCCAGCACCACCGGCTGTCCGATCGCCTCGGCGACCGCGCACAGGTCTGCGGCATGCGTGCGCAGGCCGTAGGGGCCGGGCAGGTCGCGCGAATGGCCGCGTCCGCGCAGGTCGACCGCGACCATCGACCAGTCGTCGGGGAGGTCCGCGGCGACGGCCGGCCACGCCATCGCGGTGGAGGTGATGCCGTGCGCGGCGAGCACCACCCGCGGCCCGGTGCCGAAGCGCAGGGCGTGCAGCACACCGCCGGACACGTCGTACGAGACCGGGATCGGATCCATGCCACGATCCTTGCACCGACCCGGTGCGCAGCGCGCCTCCCGCCACACCGGCCGGGTGCTTGCTAGAAAAGATCACTGTCGCCGTGCGACGGTGGGGTCAGAGAGGAGATGTGGGATGGAAGCCACGCTGAAGAAGGGTGTTGGCCTGCTCCTGCTCGTCTTCGTCGGCTACTACCTGGTCACCGACCCGAGCGGGGCCGCGAGTGCGGCCAAGGACGTGTTCGGTGCGGTCTGGGACGGCCTGAAGAGCCTGTTCGCGGCGATGATCAACTTCCTCAACGCGCTGTTCGCCTGACGGCCGTGGTCGCCTGGTTCTGGCGCACCTTTGCCACACCTCGGATCTCCGGGCGGCTGCTGCGCCACCTCGACGAGACCTTGGTCGAGAACGTCCGGCACCACTGGATCGTCTATGTCCTGCCCGCGCTGACCGCTGTCGCGGGTGGCGGGTTCCTGGTGCTCGGGTTCTTCGTCAGCGTCGACGCCGGCTGGTTCTGCTTCCTGGTCGGCGCCTTGCTGGTGCTCTGGGCCGGGTGGAAGGCGCTGCGCGAGCACATGGACCGCTTCGTGGTCACCAACATGCGGGTCTTCCGCGTGCGCGGCGTGTTCGCCGAGTCGGCCGCCACGATGCCGCTGGCCCGGGTGCTCGACATCACGGTGAGGAAGACAGCGCTCGGCCGGCTCCTCGGCTACGGCCACTTCGTCTTCGAGTCCGCCGCGCAGGAGCAGGGGCTGCGCGACATCCGGTTCGTGCCCCGGCCCGACCGGCTCGACCTCACGATCCAGGAGCAGGTGCAGCAGGCGGGGCTCCGCGGGCGCACCGGTGCCACGACGGGCCAGGGGCTCGACCCTCCTGGCGGCTGACAACGCGAGCCTTCAGAGCGGCCGCTGCATCCAGTAGCTGCCGGACACCCGGGCGTAGCCGAGTGCCTCGTTGACGTGCCGGATGCCGCTGTTGTGCTCCTCGTTGTCGGTCATACAGGTGCGGGCGCCCGCGTCGTACGCGAGCCGGTGTATCTCCTGCTTCACCAGGTAGCCCAGCCCGCGGCCGCGGAAGGCCGGGTCGACCCCGGTGTAGCCGATGTGGGCCTGGTCGCCGAACGCCGAGCCCCAGGAGATCGCGGCGGGGCGCCCGCCGACCCGCAGCAGCACCCCGAGCGGCCGCTCCTTGTCCGTGATGAAGTCGAGCAGCATCGCCCGGTCGAACACGAACTGGTCGCGCTCGGGGTTGGTCTGGCTGGCGTCGAGCATCGCGTCGAACGCGTCCTGGTCGGGGAACTCCAGGCTCGTCGACGCCTCGACGGTGACGTCGTCGGGGAGCGCCCGCTCGGGCACTGGTGAGGGGAGCGGCAACCGCGAGCTGATCGAGTGCTGCAGGATCTCGAATCCCCAGTGCTGCGCGACCTCGAGCGCGCGGGGTTCGTCGTCGAAGACCCCACCCCTCAGCACGATCCCGTCGTCGATGCCGTCGACCAGCGTGGCGTGCAGCGCGCTGCCGACTCCGGCACCCTCCTGTTCGGCGTCGACGGCGATCCGCAGGGAACGCCAGCCGGGTGGGAACGGTGCCAGCTTGGCCAGCCCGCCCCATCCGATCATTCGGTCTCCGTCGAGCGCGACCACGAACCGGCTCTCCAACGTGAAGTCCGGGTCGTGGAACAGGGGTTCGACGAACGCGCGGATCAGGGCCGGCGAGCGCCGCACGGCCAGGTCGATCATCTCGTCGTACCGCTCGGCCGGCGCCTCCACCACGTCCACGGGCCTAGTCTTCCGCACCATGGAGGGGAAACTGCCGTTCGACCCGATCGACGAGGCCGCGCGGCAGTGGGCGAAGCGCTGGGACGGCGTGCCCCAGATGCACGCCGTGACGTCGCTGATGCGGGTCCAGCAGCTGGTTCTGGGACGGCTCGACGCGCTGCTGAGGCCGCACGGGCTCACGTTCGCCCGCTACGAGGCGCTGGTGCTGCTGTGCTTCTCCTCGGCCGGCTCGCTGCCGCTGGGCAAGATGGGGGAGCGGCTGCAGGTGCACCCGACCTCGATCACCTCGATCATCACGCGGCTCGAGTCCAGTGGCTTCGTCGTTCGTCGCCCGCACCCGGTCGACGGCCGCGCGGTGCTGGCCGAGATCACGGACGCGGGCCGCGCCGTCGTGGAGGCTGCCACCGCGGACCTGGTCGGCGCGGACTTCGGGTTGGGCGCGCTCGACGACGAGCGGCTGGGGGAGCTCTCCGACCTGCTGCGTCCGATGCGGCAGGCGGCCGGAGACTTCTGACTTTTGTGAATTTAGTTGGACGTCCTACTATATTGCCATGACGGACACTGCGCGCGAGCGCTGGCAGGCGAGGTACGACGCGGCGCTGGACACGGGCCGGGTGCGCGACGCCGACTTCAGCACGCTCTCCGGTTCGGAGGTCGACCCGGCGTACGGCCCGGCGACGGCCGAGGAGGAGGCCGGATACCCACGGTTCTCCGAGATCGGCTGGCCGGGGGAGTTCCCCTTCACCCGTGGCCTGCACGCCACCGGCCAGCGTGGCCGCACCTGGACGATCCGGCAGTTCGCCGGCTTCGGCAACGCCGAGCAGACCAACGAGCGCTACAAGATGATCCTCGGCCGCGGAGGCGGCGGGCTGAGCGTGGCATTCGACATGCCGACCCTGATGGGTCGCGACTCCGACGACCCGAAGAGCCTCGGCGAGGTCGGGCACTGCGGTGTCGCGATCGACTCGGTGGCCGACATGGAGATCCTCTTCGATGGCATCGACCTCGGTGAGGTCACCACGTCGATGACGATCAGCGGTCCGGCGGTGCCGATCTTCTGCATGATGCTGGTCGCTGCCGAGCGGGCCGGCGTCGACACCGGCATCCTCAACGGCACGCTGCAGACCGACATCTTCAAGGAGTACATCGCCCAGAAGGAGTGGCTGTTCACCCCCGAGCCGCACCTGCGCCTGATCGGCGACCTGATGGAGCACTGCCAGCACGAGATCCCGGCGTACAAGCCGCTCTCCGTCTCCGGCTACCACATCCGTGAGGCGGGCTCGACGGCCGCGCAGGAGCTCGCGTTCACGCTGGCCGACGGGTTCGGGTACGTCGAGCTCGGCCTCTCGCGTGGCCTCGACATCGAGAAGTTCGCGCCCGGGCTCAGCTTCTTCTTCGACAGCCACCTCGACTTCTTCGAGGAGATCGCCAAGTTCCGTGCCGCGCGCCGGATCTGGGCGCGGTGGATGCGCGACGTCTACGGCGCGAAGACCGACAAGGCGCAGTGGCTGCGCTTCCACACGCAGACCGCGGGCGTCTCGCTGACCGCCCAGCAGCCGTACAACAACGTCGTCCGCACCGCCGTCGAGGCGCTGGCCGGGGTGCTGGGTGGCACCAACTCCCTGCACACCAACGCCCTCGACGAGACGCTGGCGCTGCCGAGCGAGCAGGCCGCCGAGATCGCGCTGCGCACGCAGCAGGTGATCATGGAGGAGACGGGCGTGGTCAACGTCGCAGACCCGCTGGGTGGCTCGTGGTTCGTCGAGGCGCTCACCGACCAGATCGAGGCCGAGGCCAACGCGATCTTCGACAAGATCCTGGCCATGGGCGGCTCGACCCTCACCCACGCCGACACCGACAAGCTGCAGACTCAGGTCGCCTCGTCGACCGGTGACGCCGACGGCGCCGTGTGGCCGATGACCAACGGCATCCTGCGCGGCATCGAGGACGGCTGGTTCATGTCCGAGATCGCGGAAGCGGCGTTCCAGTACCAGGTGGCGCTGGAGAAGGGCGAGAAGAAGGTGGTGGGCGTCAACTGCCACACCGACTCGGTCACCCACTCGCTGGAGATCCTGCGGGTCTCCCACGAGGTCGAGATCGAGCAGGTGCGGGCGTTGGCCGCGCGCAAGGAGGCCCGCGACCCGGCCGCGGTCGAGGCCGCCCTCGCCACGATGCTCGAGGCCGCCCGATCCGGGGCCAACATGATCCCGTCCATGCTCGACGCCTGCCGCGTCGAGGCCACGCTCGGAGAGATCTGCGACGTGCTGCGTGTGGAGTGGGGCGAGTACCGCGAGCCGGCTCGTTTCTGACGCGTGAGCGTGCGCAAGGTCGGCATCGAGGAGGAGCTGCTCCTCGTCGACCCGGACAGCCGGCGGGTGGTCTCCGTCTCGGGCGCAACGGTGGAGGCCAACGAGCGCGACGAGGAGGTCGGCAGCGAGCTCTTCCAGCACCAGGTCGAGACCTCCACTCCACCGCTGACGGACGCGGACGACGTCGAGCGCCACCTTCGCGCCGGGCGCCGCGCGGTCGGCGAGGCGGCTGCGGCCGCCGGGGCGCGCGCGGTCGCGGTGTCGACGCCGCCGCTGCCGCCGGAGGAGGCGGAGTTCGTGAAGACCCCGCGCTACGACCGCTTCGGGCCGCGGTACGGCGAGCTCGCCCGCGACGCGCACGTGTGCGGGATGCACCTGCACGTCGACGCGGCCGACGACGACGAGGCGGTGCGCGTGGTCGACGGACTCCAGCCGTGGCTCCCGTTCCTGCTCGCGCTCAGCGGCAACTCGCCGTACTGGGAGGAGCGCGACACCGGCCACGCGAGCTGGCGGTCGCGGGTCTGGGGGCAGTGGTGCACCGCCGGCCCGAGCCAGCCGTTCGGTGACGTCACGACCTACCGCGAGGCGACCGACCGGATGGTCGAGTGGGGCGGGGCGCTCGACCCCGGGATGCTCTATCTCGACGCCCGGCTGTCCGCGCAGTACCCGACGGTCGAGATCCGGGTGGCCGACGTGTGCACCGACCCCGAGGACGGCGTGCTCGTCGCGCTGCTCGCCCGGGCGCTGGTCGAGACGGTCGCCGCGGCGCCGCCCGCCGACGCGTGGCGTGCCGACCTGCTCCGCGTCGCGTCCTGGCGCGCCTCGCGTCACGGCCTCACGGGCGACCTCGTGCACCCGGTCGAGGGGCGGCTGGCGCCGCCGCGCGAGGTGTTCGCCGCGCTGCTGGAGTACGCCCGCCCGGCGCTGCGGGAGGCCGGCGACGAGGAGCGCGTGACCGACAGCTTCGAGGGGCTGATGTCGCGCGGGACCGGTGCGACCCGGCAGCGGCGGCTGCTCGAAGAGGGCGGTGACCTCCGTGACGTGGTCGACGACCTGGCCCGTCGCACGGAGGAGTCGTGGGGGTGAGGCGGTCGTTGGGCGCCGCTCCTACGGTGGGGGGATGAGACTCACCCCACGAAATCGCTCCGCCGGCGCTCCACGATTCCGCAGGGACCCCGAATGAGCGACCCCGAGGACACGGAGACCTACAACACCTACAGCGTCGACGACGAGGACCAGCCCCAGGGCGACGGCGACAGCATGGCCGACGACCGTGGCCTGGCCGAGCCGCTCGACGAGGGCTACTCGCCGCCGGAGAAGTGGTCGGCCGGCCAGGGCTACGGCAACACGCCCGCTGGAGGAGGAGCTCGGCGAGACCCTCGACCAGCGGCTGGCGCAGGAGGTGCCCGAGCCCGACCCGTACGTCGAGGCGGAGCGCGAGGCCGCCGACCCGGACAGCGGCGAGGTCGACAGCGAGGTCGGCGACAGGAGAGCCGGACGGCTGGTGGCGCCGGACGAGGGGTTCGGCGAGGACGTCGACTCCGAGATGCTGGCAACCGACGTCGGCATCGACGGCGCAGGCGCCAGTGCCGAGGAGGCCGCGGTCCACGAGGTCGAGGAGTGACCCACCCGGCTGGGTGCGACGACGCTCCGTCGGCAAAGATGGACCCATGACCCAGCAGCCCTTCACCCGTCCCGGCGCGATCGACCTGTCCGGGCTGAAGCAGCCGGCTTCCGCCGCACCCGGCGGTGGCGCCGGTCCCGCCGCAAGCGGCGCCTACGCGGTCGACGTGTCGGAGCAGAACTTCCAGGACGTGCTCGAGTCCTCGATGAGCGCCCCGGTGGTGCTGGTCTTCTACAGCCCCACCCGCTCGCCGGAGAGCGCCAGCCTGGCGGCGGACCTGCAGACCCTGGCAAACGAGTTCGAGGGCAAGTTCCTGCTCGGCAAGGTCGACATCGACGCCGCGCCGTCGATCGCGCAGGCGATGCAGATCCCGTCCGTGCCGCTGGTGGCGCTGGTGGTCCAGGGGCGCCCGGCCCCGCTGTTCCAGGACGCGCCGCCGATCGACGAGCTGCGCACCGCCCTCAACCAGGTGTTCCAGCAGCTCGCCACCCAGGGCTTCACCGGCCGGCACCAGCCGCGCGCCGGCGCCGGTCCCGTCGACGAGAACGGTGAGCCGGAGGTCGACGCGCGCTACGCGCCCGCCCAGGACGCGCTGGAGGCCGGCGACATCGACCTCGCGGTCGCCGAGTACCAGAAGCTGGTCGACGCCAACAAGGCCGACGCCGAGGCGGTCGGCGGGTTGGCGATGGCCAAGGTGCTGCAGCGCACGCAGGGGGCGACCTCAACGCCGCGCGGGCGGCCGCTGCCGAGCGCCCGGACGACGTCGACGCGCAGACGCTGGTGGCCGACCTGGACCTGCTCGGCGGCCACGTGGACGACGCGTTCCGGCGCCTGGTGGAGCTGGTGCGTCGTACCTCCGAGGCGGAGCGCGACCAGGCCCGCAGCCACCTGATCGGGCTGTTCGCCGCCGTCGGCAACGACGACCCGCGCGTGCTGGCGGCCCGCCGAGACCTCGCCTCCGCGTTGTTCTAGACGTCGGCAACACTGGGGCGGTGCCGCGCCTCCTCGCCCTCCTGCTTGCGGTCGCGATGCTGACCGCTGGCTGTGGCGGCGCCCGTGGGGAGCCCGCGGCCCGGGCCACGCCCGACCGGCCGTCGACGACCGCCACCGGCGCCCGTTGTGACGGGTTGTCGTTCGGCGACGTGCTGGGCCGGCCGCCGGCGTACGGCGCCCGCGAGCTGAGGCGGTTCCCGGCCCGGCAGCACGCCTGCCGGGCGATGTGGCTGCCGCACCTCGAGCAGTGGTTCGTGCCTCAGTCGCTGGCGCTCGACGGCGATACCGCGTGGGTGTCCGGCTACACGTGGCACCGGGACGTCGCGGACCGGGCATGCCGGCTGCTGCGGGTGCGGCTCGCCACCGGCACGGTGCTCGCCGACCAGGGACGGCTCGTCGGAGCGCCGGGGGACCGCAGGCCGACGTTCTGCCGGCACGGCGGAGGGCTGGTGCAGGACGGCCACGGTCTCTGGATCGCGGAGAAGGAGCGGCTGTGGCTGGTCGACCCGGCGCGCGTCGGGACGCGGCGACAGGCCGTGCTGCGGGTGTGGGGGATCCGGAAGCCGATCTTCGGCTCCACCGCGGTGCTGCGCGGCGACCGGATCGGGCTGGTGCACTTCCGGCGTACGCCGCGGTCCCGGATCACCTGGTTCCGGATCGAGGACCTGCTCGCCCCAGGCGTGCTGGACCTCGAGGGCGTGCGACGCGACCCGACCCAGGTGGCACCGGTGGACACGGCGCGAGTGCCGGGGTCGGCGCAGGGGCTGGCCTACCGCCCGGGCCACGACGGGCTGCTGGTCTCGGCCTACCGACGTGGCTGCGGGGTGATCATCGCCGCCGACGGCACCACGATCGACGTGATGCCCGGGATCGAGGACTTCGAGTTCACCAGGGACAACCGGCTGTGGGTGCTGTCGGAGAGCTCCTCGCGGGTCTACCAGCGCAAGATCGGCCCGCTGACGCCGATGCTCACCGAGTACGACGCTGCCAAGGTGATGGCGCTGCCGAAGGGCGACGGCTGCCACCGGTTCTAGGAGCCGTCGGCGAAGGGTCCGCCGTCGCCGAAGACCCGCTCCGCGAACCGCTCGCCGATGCGCCGGTGCGTGGCGGCGTCGGGGTGGAGCTCGTCGGGCAGCGGCAGCTCGGCCGCGTCCTCCTCGCCGTACAGCTCGCGACCGTCGAGGTAGTGCAGGTGCGGGTCGTCGCGCCGCGCGCTCGGCGCACGAGCGGCGCGAGCTCGTCGCGGATCGTGCGTCAGCGTCAGGCGGCGTCGCGGTCCGTGGGGTCGCCGGTCGCCCGGAAGCTGCAGCCGACCCTCGGCGAGGCCGCTGAGGTCCGGCATCGCGGGGCCGGGGGTGTCCTCGTGGATCGGGCAGAGGATCGGCGAGACCACCAGCAGCGGCGTGGTCGGGGTGGCCCTCGCGGATCGTGTCGAGGAAGCCGTGGACCGCCGGCGCGAACGCGCGCAGGCGCATCAGGTCGGTGTTGACGAGGTTGATGCCGATCTTGACGCTGATCAGGTCGGCCGGGGTGTCGCGCATCGCCCGGGCGGTGAACGGGTCGAGCAGCGCGCTGCCGCCGAACCCGAGGTTGACCAGCTCCACGCCACCGAGGGCCGCGGCCAGCGCCGGCCAGGTGGTCGTGGGGCTCGCGGCGTTGGAGCCGTGGCTGATCGAGCTGCCGTGGTGCAGCCAGACCGGTCGGCCGCGGTCGGCGACGGGCTCGACCGGGGCGTCGGTGCGCAGGGCGACCAGCTCGGTGGTCTCGTTGTGGGGCAGCCAGATCTCGACGTCCTTGGCGTCGGCGGACAGGCCGTCGAAGCGCAACGTGCCGATCGGACCCGGGGTCGTGACTCGCGGACCCGGTGGCCATGTCGATGGTGCGCACGTTGCCGCCGCCGGCGGTCGCCTGCGCGACCAGCTCGCCGTCGACGAGCAGGTCGTACACGCCGTCGGGGCGCGGCGGGAGCGCCCGGGTAGACCGTCTTGGTCGGCAGCACGTCCAGCTCGATCGCGGTGGCCCGGGTGCGGAACGCCAGCCGTACGCCGGACGGCTGCGCCTCCGCCATGGCCAGCTGCTCGTCCGGGACCTGCTCGCGCGCCCACGCCGGCAGCCGGTGCGGCAGCACGCCGTGCGCGGTGGTCTCGAGCTCGAGCGCCCCGCGCGTGAGGTCGGCCGTGACGGGTGTGTCGATCCAGGTCATGCGGACAGCCTGCCAAGCGGGGTCGTCGCGGCTGCGGGGTGGCGTGGTGAGGAGGCGCGCCAGCGGCATGTCGGCGGTTGAGGAGGCGCGCCAGCGCCGTCCCCAGACCGCATCATCCAGTTGCCCACAGATCTGGTTTCGGGCTGGGGACTGTCGGTGGCACCGACTAGAATCGAACACATGTTCGGGATAGCGATCGAGGCCGGGACGGATCCCGGGGCCGGCACCCGCGCGGTGCTGGACCGGGCCCGCGCCGCCCGCCACGCCGAGCTGGCCGCGGCGGCCGAGCTGCTGGTGACCGCCGCGGAGTGGGCGGACCTGCACCCCGTCGCTCGCGGCGGGCAGGCCGCCGGCTGGGGTGAGGTCGACCTGCACGGCGAAGGACTGGTCCCGTTGGCCGGGGAGGGAACACCGCAGGTCGCGGAGTTCGCACCCGCCGAGCTGGCCGCCCACCTGGGGATCTCCCACGACGCCGGGCGGCAGCTGATCGGCGACGCCCTGGAGCTGCGGCACCGGCTGCCCCGGCTCTTCGACCTGGTCCTGGCCGGCACCGTGCCGGCGTGGCGGGCCCGGCAGGCCGCCGCCATCACCACACGCCTGACCCCGGAGATGGTGACCTGGGTGGACAAGATGCTCGCGAGTGACCCCCAGCACCTCACCCGGGTTCGCGCCCAGCGGGTGGTCGAGGAGGCCGTCCTCTACTACGACCCCGACCGGGTGGTCGCCGACGAACAGGCAGCGCTCGCCGCCCGCCACGTCACCCTGGTCCACGACAGCGGTCCGGCCACCACCGAGGTCCACATGTGCCTGGACACCATCGACGCGCTGCACCTCGACGAGGCCGTGGCCGACCTCGCCACCCGGCTGCGCCGGCTCGGCGACACCGACCCCCTCGAGGTCCGCCGGGCCAAGGCGGTCGGGGTCCTCGCCGACCCGCAACAGGCCCTCGACCTCCTCGAGACCGGCGAGCTGACCCCGTCCACCCGTGCCGGGCGGGTGGAGCTGTTCGTGCACCTCGAGTCCACCGACCTCGGCCGACCCGGGCCGGGCCGGCGGGGAGGTCGAGCGGCTCGGTGCGGCCACCCGGGACCTGCTCGCGACCTGGCTGGGTCGTCCCGACCTGGCCGGGATCACCGTCCGCCCGGTCCTCGACCTGCACCGCCCCGACGCCGTCGACCGGCACCACCCACCGGCCTGGATGCGCGCACACCGTCCTGCTGGCCGAGGCCACCTGCGTGTTCCCCGGCTGCACCCGCGACTCCCGCGGCTGCGACCTCGACCACATCGAGGCCTACCGCCCGATCCAGGACGGCGGGCCACCGGGCCAGACCCGCCTCGGCGCGCTCGCACCCCTGTGCCGCACCCACCACCGCCTCAAGACCCACGGCGGCTGGGCCTACCAACGCCTCGCCGAGAACCACTACCTGTGGACCACCCCCACCCGCGACCTGATCGCCGTCCACACCCGACGCCGACGACCCTGACCGCCCCACACCCGCCTCGACCCCACCACTGGCGGGCCGCTGGCACGCTCTGAGTCGTCAACGAGAGTCCGCTGCGGCTGGCCGCAGGTCGTGTGCCGCGAACGACGCGCCGGTGAAGGTCTCCGCCGTGGCGGCCGCGACTGCCAGGGGACCGGGCTCGTGTGGGTGCAGCGACCCTCACTCGTCGAGCAGGGACGACATCGTTCTGCGCATCACCGCGGTGCACGCCTCGGGACTCATGCCGAAGTCGTCGCGGAGCAGCAGCCACGTGGTCCAGCTGGCCGAGACGAACAACCCCTTGAGCAGTGGGTCGCGGCGGCGTCCGGCGGTGTCGAGCTCGGGGGCGAACACCTCCTCGATCTGGCTCACCGCCCGCTGCACGTGGGTCCGTCGACTCCTGGCGAGGGCAGGCGAGAACGGCTCGCCCAGCACCGCCGACCGCGCGGCCGGCGCCATGCTCTCCAGCCGCCGGGCGCGCTGCCGGCAGTAGCGCCGGATCCGCTGGTCGGCGGGCAGCGACGGGTCGATGCGCTCGACAAGGGCCGCGTCCGACTCCAGCCACCAGGCGGTGGTGGCGCTGAGCAGGCCCTCGAAGTCCCCGAAGTTCTGCCAGAGCGCGCGCAGGGAAACCCCTGCACGTGCGGCGATCTTGGCGCCAGTCGGCTTGAGCACGCCTTCGCGCAGCAGGCTGGCGTGTGCAGCCACGATCGCGGCGCGAGTCCGTTCTCCGCGGGCGACCCGACCGTCGCGGTTGACCTCCGGCAGGAGCGGCGCGGACTCCTCGTGATCCGTCATGACTCTCCAGTTGTCTTGACCCTGTCTCGTTGACGATAGTGCCATATAGGTGCACTCTGGATGCATGAATCTCGGGACGCAGGTCACATCGGAGGCCCATGCCCCCGATCCCGCGCCCCGGCTCTCCGTGGTCGACGTCAGCGTCCGTTTCGGCGGTCTCACCGCGCTGGACGAGGTCTCCTTCGACGTGCCCGCCGGCGAGGTGGTCGGTGTCATCGGTCCCAACGGCGCCGGAAAGACCACCCTGTTCAACGTGATCTGCGGGTTCACGCGGCCGCGATCCGGAAACCTGCTCCTGGACGGCGCCCCGCTGCATCCCTCGCCGCACAAGCTGACCGGCCGAGGCATCGCCCGCACCCTGCAGGGGCTCGGCCTGTTCGAGCGGATGACCGTGCTGGAGAACGTGCTCACGGGCGCCGACCGGGACGCCCATGCCGGGTTCGTCTCCGGGCTGCTCGGCCTGCCCCGCGCCGACCGCGACGACCGTGAGGGGCGTGAGGCCGCGATGACCCTGCTCGAGGAGCTCGGCCTCGCCGACCTGGCGCAGGCGCTGCCGTCCACGTTGTCCCACGCCCACGCGAAGCGCGTGGCGCTCGCACGGGCACTGATCAGCCGCCCCCGCCTGCTGCTGATCGACGAGCCGGCGGGCGGGCTCGGCGCGGATGACATCGATGCCCTGGCCGCTCTGGTCACGGACCTGCCGAACCGCTGGGACGGCTGCTCGGTCGTGCTGGTCGAGCACCACGTCGATCTCGTGATGCAGGTCTGCAACAGCATCGTGGTGCTCGACTTCGGCAAGGTGATCGCCTGCGGCACGCCCGCCGAGGTCGCGGCCGACGACGGCGTCACCGAGGCCTACCTGGGCGCGGAGGTGAGCGCGTGATGGCCGCAGCCGCCGCTCCCGGCACCGAGATCGACACCGGCCGGCTTCAGGTGCGCGGACTGACGTCCGGGTACGGCGCCGCGCCGGTCCTGGTGGAGGTCGACCTCGACATCCCGCCGGCGAGCATCGTCGCCGTGCTGGGAGCGAACGGTGCCGGCAAGACCACCCTGCTGCGCACCCTCTCCGGCGTGGTCCGGCCCAGCGCGGGCAGGGTCAGCTGGGACGGCGGGGACCTGCGCGCCGTACGCAGCCGAGGACCTGGTCCGGCACGGCATCGCCCACGTCCCCGAGGGGCGGGGCGTGATCACGGAGCTCACTGTGGAGGAGAACCTCCGGCTCGGCGGCACGTGTGGCGCAGGGACAAGGCCGACGCGAAGGCCGCAACCGACGAGGTCTACGCGCTCTTCGAGCCGCTCGCGCGACGCCGCAGGCACCCGAGCCACCAGCTCTCCGGTGGCGAGCGACAGATGCTCGCGCTCGGCCGCGCCCTCGTGGCGAGGCCGCGGCTGCTGCTGCTCGACGAACCGTCGCTCGGTCTGGCGCCGAAGGTCACCGCCGCAGATCATGGCGCTGCTGCGCCGGCTCTGCGACGACACCGGGCTGAGCGTCCTGCTGGTCGAGCAGAACGTGCGCAGTGCCCTCTCGATCGCGGACACCGGGGTGGTGCTGGCGCTCGGGCGGGTGAAGGTGACCACCTCGGCCGCCGACCTGGCCGCCGACGAGGACCTCCGACACAAGTACCTGGGGTTCTGAGTGGACCGCTTCCTCTTCCTGACCATCGACGGCCTGGCCCGAGGTGCCGTCTTCGCCGCCTTCGCCCTGGCCCTGGTGCTGATCTGGCGCGGCACCCGCATCGTGAACTTCTCCCAGGGCGCGATGGCCGCTGCCACGACCTACCTCGCCTACAGCGTCACGACAGCCACCGGGTCCTACTGGCTCGGCCTGCTGGCGGCCGTGGTTGGCGGGCTGGTGCTGGGCGCGGTCATCGAGCGATGGGTGATGCGGTTCGTGGACGTGAGCTCGCCGCTCAACGCGGTGATCGTCGCCATCGGCCTGGTGCTGGTGATCCAGTCGGTTCTCGGCATCATCTACGGCAACGGCTACCGCGCGATGGAGGTCCCGTTCAGCCGCAGCGCGATGTCGGTCGGTGGCGTGGCCCTGCTCTCGCGGTACGACGTGTTCGTGCTCCGTCCGTCCTCGTGCTGATGGTCGGCCTCGGCCGGCTGCTTCACGCGCACCGACCTCGGCCTGCAGATGCGGGCAGCCGCCTTCGCCCCGGACATCTCGCTGCTGCTGGGCGTCCCGGTCGCCCGGATGCTGACCCTGGGCTGGGCGTTGGCCGCGGCGGTCGGTGCGCTGGCCGCGCTGCTCGTCGTACCCGACCGAGCTCGGGGCCAACCCGCACGCGACGGACCTGATCTTCGTCTACGCCTTCACCGCAGCGGTCGTGGGCGGGCTCGACAGCCCGGGCGGCGCCGTGATCGGCGGCCTCGTGGTGGGGCTGGTGCTGTCCTACGTCAGCGGCTACTTCGATGCCGACGATCTCGGCCATCGTGATCCTGGTGCTGTTGGCGGCGGTGCTGCTGGTCCGCCCCTCCGGGCTCTTCGCCGCCGCGCGAGCCAGGCAGGTGTGACGTGACGGAGTACCTGCGCGGCCACACTCTGCTCCGCAACGTCCTGCTCGCGCTCGCCGCCGGTGCGGCGCTGTTCGCGTTGACCTTCGTGCTCTCGCCCTTCCGCAACTTCGAGCTGGCCACCGTGTTCGCCTATCTGTGCGCAACCGCCGGGCTGACCGTGCTGATCGGGCAGACCGGACAGCTCTCGCTCGGCCACGGGGCGATGATGGCTACCGGCGCCTATACCTGCGCCCTGGTCGCCAACCGGTTGGGCGACGGTGGTACGACGGGGCCGACGTTGCTCCTGGTGCCGTTGGTCGGAGCCGTCGTGGTCACCAGCCTGGTGGGCGTGGTCATCGGTCTCGCCGCGGCGCGGTTGAGCGGCCCCTACCTCGCCGGGCTGACCCTGGCACTGACGATCGCCGTGCCGGCGATCACGACCACGTTCGCCGACCGGCTGGGCGGCGACCAGGGCCTCCCGGTCTTCGTCGAGCCCGCCCCGCTCGCCCTCGGCCCGACGTTCCCGCTCGAGCAGTGGCAGGCCTGGATCAGCGGGGTGGGTGCCCTGCTCACCATGCTGCTGCTCGCGAACCTGACCCACGGTCGCTTCGGCCGTGCGATGCGCGCAGTCCGCGAGGACGAGGTGGGTGCGCGGCTCGCCGGCATCGACGTGGCGCGCACCAAGGTCCTTGCCTTCGTGGTCAGCGCGGCCACGGCGGGCCTGGGTGGTGCCCTGATCGCGGTGGAGACCCAGGCGGTCTCACCCGGCGCCTACGGGCTCGAGCTCTCGCTCTTCCTCGTCGTCGCCGTCGTGGTCGGCGGGCTCGGCCACCTCGCTGGCGCGGTGTGGGGGGCGCTGCTCCTGGTGGCTCTCCCCGAGCTCGCCGACTCCCTGGCAGACAACCTCCCGGTGTCGGCGTCGCTGGCCGAGCGGTTGCAGGGCAACCTCTCGCTGCTCGTGTTCGGCCTGGTGCTGGTCGTCGTACCGATCCTGATGCCACGGGGGATCCACGGCATCTACGCGTCCGTGGCCGGCCGCTTCCGGGCCGCCCGGGACACCCGAAGCGTTCCCCCCGCACCCTTCACCGAAGGGCGCGACGACACACCCACGAAGAGTTCGGAGTCCATCGATGTCTGACCGCTCTCGGCCGTTCCGGTTCTCGGTACGCCGCCCTCTCGCCGTGCTGGCCTGCTTCGGCCTCGTCGGCGCACTGGGCGCGTGCGGGTCGTCGGGCGGCAGTTCGGCTGCCCCCGGGGTCACGGACACCTCCATCACGCTGGGCACCCACCAGCCGCTCACGGGCCCTGCCGCGGCCGGGTACTCGAGCATCGCCCCGGCCACGAAGGCGTACTTCGACTACGTCAACGAGAAGGGCGGTGTGAACGGCCGCAAGATCAAGTACCTGATCAAGGACGACGGCTACAACCCCGCCAACACCCAGAAGGTGGTCCGCGAGCTGGTCCTCAAGGACAAGGTCTTCGCGATCCTCAACGGGCTCGGCACCCCTACGCACACGGGTGTCCTGGGCTTCCTGAAGACCAACAAGGTGCCCGATCTGTTCGTCGCCTCGGGGAGCCGGAGCTGGAACCAGCCCACCAAGTACCCCGACACGTTCGGCTACCAGCCGGACTACACGACAGAGACGAAGATCTCCGGCATGTACATCAAGAAGAACTTCGCCGGCAAGAAGGTCTGCTTCTTCGGCCAGGACGACGACTTCGGCGCCGACGCGCTCAAGGGTCTGGAGATCGTGCTGGGCGGGAGCGGCGTCACTGAGGCCCAGAGGTACGTCGTCACGAACACCAACGTGGGCCCGCAGATCGGCAAGCTGAAGAGTGCCGGCTGCGAGGTGGTCCAGCTGGCGACCGTGCCCGGCTTCACCGCGCTGGCGCTTGCCACCGCGGCGAAGATCGACTTCAAGCCGCAGTGGGTGAGCACCCTGTCGGCGCCGACCTGACCACGCTGAAGGGCGCGTTGGGGAAGGCGCGGTTCTCCGCTGCTCGAAGGGCTGCTCGCCACCAACTACCTGCCCGACGCGTTCGACGACACGACCCGTGGATCAAGGAGTTCAAGAAGATAAACGAGAAGTACAACGACAACGCCCCGTTCGACCGGGAACACGGTCTACGGCATGGCCGTCGGCTACCTGTTCGTGCAGGCCCTGAAGGAGAACGGCAAGGACCTGACCCGTCCGTCGATCGAGAAGACGATCGCGAAGGGCGACCTGACCGGCAGCGGCATCGTGCCGATGCGGTTCTCGACCGACGACCACACCGGCTACGGCGGCGCCAGGATGGGCAAGATCAGCAACGGCACGCAGCAGTACTTCGGGCCGACGTACACGACGGACGACAGTGACAGCGAGCCCGAGGTGTACGACGGACCGGCCAACATGCCGCCGGCCGGAGCCATCCCGGAGAAGTAGCGGTCAGGCCGGCCCGCCGGACTCGATGTAGGCCGGGGACGCGCCGTCCAGGTTGCGCCAGCGCGGACTCGATGCGCCGCGCGGTGAAGTCGGCGCAGCGCTCGCGCGACCTGCTCGAGCGTGCAGAACTCGCGCCGACCGGATCTCGCGCGCCTGCCGCACGATCCGGTCGAGCGAGCGAGGCGTCGTGGACGCCGCCGTCGAAGACCAGGCAGAGGGCGTCGTCCCAGCCGCTCCAGGGCGGCAGCCAGTCGGTGAGCAGCAGCGGGCCGGCGGGGATGTCGAGCGCCGAGCTCCTCCTCGACCTCGCGGGCCACGGCGAGCCTGGGGCGACTCGCCGACCTCGACCACGCCGCCGGGCAGGTCCCAGTCGCTGCTTGTAGGTCAGCTGGCACAGCAGCACCCGGTCGTCCGGGTCGCGCACCAGCATCTGGCTGATCGCGCGCTTGCGCGGCAGGAAGGAGTTGAGCAGGGCGCGGAAGCCCTCCGGCTGGTCAGCGGGTCGTCGGAGGCGAGGCGCGCGTAGACGATCGCGGTCCTCACGGCGCGTCGATGCCCGCGCGAGATCGCCCTCCTTGCGCAGCCCGCTGAACGGTCGCCGCACGCTGCGCCGTGCACGTCGCCGGGGTCGACGTACGCCTCGACCCGGTGGGCGCCCTCAGTCGACAGGCCGAGGCGACCGTGAGCCGCACGGCGTCGACTGGTCGTCGGACAGCGGTCCACGAGATGCCGCGACCACGCCGTGCACCGACCGGCGTGCTCGTCGGTGTCGCTCACCCGGTCAAGCCTAGGTCAGGCCGGGTCGCGAGCCAGACCGTGCCGAGCGGCGGGAGGGTGACCGTCGCCGACGCCGGCTGGCCGTGCCAGCCCTCGTCGGCGCGGCGACGGCCCCGAGGTTGCCGACGCCGGAGCCGGCGTAGACGTCGGCGTCGGTGTTGAGCACCTCGTCCAGGCGCCGGCCGGCGGCAGCCCGAGCCGGTAGTCGTCGTGCGGGACCGCGGAGAAGTTCGCGACGCACACGACCGCGAGTCCGCGTCCGGTCGCCGGAGCGCAGCGAACGAGAAGACGTTGCCGCCGGCGTCGTTCGGCGTCGATCCAGCTCGAAGCCCGCCGGGTCGTCGTCGCGCGGCCACAGCGCGGGGGTCTCGCGCGTAGACCCGGTTGAGGTCGCGCACCAGCGACTGCACGCCGCGGTGCTCGGGGTGGTCGAGCAGCCACCAGTCGAGCTCGCGGCGCCTCGGCCCACTCGGCCTCCTGGCCGAACTCGGCGCCCATGAAGAGCAGCTGCTTGCCGGGGTGCGCCCACATGTAGGCGAGGTAGGCGCGCAGGTTCGCGAGCTGCTGCCAGCGGTCGCCGGGCATCTTGCGCAGCAGCGAGCCCTTGCCGTGCACGACCTCGTCGTGGCTGATCGGCAGCACGTAGTTCTCGGAGTAGGCGTAGACGAGCGAGAAGGTCATCTGGTCGTGGTGGTACTGCCGGTGGACCGGCTCGTGCTGGACGTAGCCGAGCGTGTCGTGCATCCAGCCCATGTTCCACTTGAAGCCGAAGCCGAGCCCGCCGCGGTGCGTCGGCCGCGTGACGCCCGGCCAGGCCGTCGACTCCTCGGCGATCGTGATCGCGCCCGGCACCCGCTTGTAGACGGTCGCGTTGATCTCCTGGAGGAACGCGACCGCCTCGAGGTTCTCGCGGCCGCCGTACACGTTCGGCGTCCACTCGCCGGCCTCGCGGGAGTAGTCGAGGTAGAGCATCGAGGCGACGGCGTCGACGCGCAGCCCGTCGACGTGGAACTCCTCGAGCCAGTAGAGCGCGTTGGCGACCAGGAAGTTGCGCACCTCGCGGCGGCCGAAGTCGAAGACGTACGTGCCCCAGTCGGGCTGCTCGCCGCGCGCGGGGTTCGGGTGCTCGTAGAGCGGCGTGCCGTCGAAGCGGGCGAGCGCGAACTCGTCCTTCGGGAAGTGCGCGGGCACCCAGTCGAGGATGACGCCGATGCCGGCCTGGTGCAGGCGGTCGACGAGGTAGCCGGAAGTCGTCGGGGTCGCCGAAGCGCGCCGTCGGCGCGTAGTACGAGTGACCTGGTAGCCCCACGAGCCGCCGAACGGGTGCTCCATCACCGGCAGGAACTCGACGTGGGTGAAGCCCAGGTCCGGCACGTACGTCGACGAGCTCGTCGGCCGAGCTCGCCGTAGCGACAGGCCGCGCCGCCACGAGCCGAGGTGCACCTCGTAGACGCACATCGGCTTGTCGACGCGGGCCGCCCTCGCGGCGCGCGGTCATCCAGTCGTCGTCGCCCCACTGGTGTCGGCGACTCGAAGACCACGCGACGCCGTGGCCGGCGGCACCTCGGTGTGGAACGCCATCGGGTCGGCCTTCTCGCGCCACACGCCGTCGGCGCCGAGGATCTCGAACTTGTAGTGCGCGCCGCTCGCCGACGCCGGGCACGAAGAGCTCCCAGACGCCGGAGGTGCCGAGCTGCCGCATCGGGTGCTCGCGGCCGTCCCAGCTGTTGAAGTCGCCGGCCACCCGCACGCCCTGGGCGTTCGGCGCCCAGACCGCGAACGACGTGCCGGTGACGCCGCTCCCGCCGAGACCCTCGTAGTGCGCACGTGCGCGCCGAGGACCTCCCAGAGCTGCTCGTGCCGGCCCTCGCCGATCAGGTGCAGGTCGATCTCGCCGAGCGTCGGCAGGAAGCGGTACGGGTCGTCGACGAGCATCGGCTCGCCGCCCGCGTAGGTGACCTCGAGCCGGTAGTCGGGCACGTCGGTGGCGCCGAGGACGCCGACCCAGACGCCCTCGTGCTCGTGGCTCAGCGGTGGTGCGCTTGTCGCCGTGCACCGCGACGACCGACTCGGCCAAGCGGCTGGAACACGCGGACGACGACACGAGCCGCCCTCCGTCGTGCGGGCCGAGGACGTCGGTGCGGGTCGCCGTATGTCACCGGCGACCAGCAGGTCGATCTGATGGATGTCGGTCACGTGCGGTCTCCTCTGGGTCGTGGTGCGTCTGTCGAGATTCGCCAACGCAGCAAGGGGAATCGTCGAGCCAGGCCGGTCGGTTGCGGGCCTCGTAGACGACTTCGTAGACGGCCTTGTCGGCCTCGTACGCCGCGCACCAGCGCGCTGCTCCTCGGCGCTGAGCCGGCGACCGCCGGCGTAGCCGGACAGGAACGCGTCGCGGTTGCGCGCCGCCCACTCGGCGGCGCGGAACGCCAGCTGTTCGGACTGGTCGTCGTCGACGTGGGCGAAGTCCGTCTCCACCGCGCGGGCCGCGTAGTCGAAGGAGCGCAGCATGCCGGCGACGTCGCGCCAGGGCGAGTCGGGGAGGACCCGCTCGGCGAGGGGCTTGGCCGGCTCGCCCTCGAAGTCGACGATCTTCCAGCCGACGCGGTGCGCAGCGTCTGGCCGAGGTGGAGGTCGCCGTGCACCCGCTGGACGCGCCGCGGTGCCGAGCGCCTCCAGGCCGTCGAACGTCGCGCGCACGATCGCGGCGTACGGCTCGAGGTCCGGCACCTGCACGCGCCAGCGGTCGAGCCGCTTCCGCATCCGGGACGCCACCGAGGCCGGTGTCGACCGCGCTGGTCGGGAAGTGCTCGCGCAGCACGGCGTGCACCTCGGCCACGGCACCGCCGAGGCGCTCGGCCTCGCCGGCGAAGTCGCCGCCGACCTCGTCGGCGTGCAGGTCGGCCTCGGCGAACAGGTCGCGCACGCTGGCCAGGGCGAGGTCCCAGCCGTCGGTGGCCGTGCGCAGGAACTGCTGGAGCATCCCGAGTGACGGCTCCGTCGCGTCGGCCTCGATCCAGCCGTACAGCGGCGCGATGTTGTGGTTCTCCGCCTCGGTGAGCGCCTCGTGGATCTCGATGTCGGGGTTGCGGCCCGGCGTGACCTTGCGGAAGACCTTGAGCAGGCTGTCGTCGCCGAACACGACCGAGGTGTTGCTCTGCTCGCCGCTGAAGAGAGTCGAGTGCGCCCGGGTGTCGAGGTCGTGGCCGCCGACCCGGTGGAACGTCAGTCCGCCGTACTCGCGGGTCGAGCCGTCCGGGGTCGCCGCGAAGGCGTCGAGGTAGACAGCCATCGCCTCCCGGTCGTGCACGGCGTCGTAGGCGTGCGTGAAGCCGAGGTCGTCGTGGTGGCCGTGCCGACGAGGGCGTGACCGAGCCGCTCCTGCTCGTCGGGGTAGTGCGACAGCGGCATCTGGTAGGCTCCTCGACCCCGCCCGTCGGCGTAGCGCGACGGTGAGGATGTCGATGGTCACGGTCGGCGGACCGGGCAGGGTCGCGACGCGCTGGACGTCGACCACGTCGTAGTCCCGGCCCTTGCCGGCGAACCACCGCGGCACCGGCGAGGTACTCCGTCATCTGCGGGTGCTGGCTCATGTCGGGGTCCCTGCGGCGTTGGGGGCGAAGCGAGCGACGTCACGCGGTGATCTCATGCGAAGGGCCCCGTCTCGTCCGTGTTCTCGGTGTGGGGCAGCCGGAACCAGTAGAAGCCGTAGCCGCCGAGCGTGAGCAGGTAGGGCAGCTCGCCGATCTGCGGGAACCGCACGCCGCCGAGCAGCTCGACGGGGACGACACCCTCCCAGCGCCGCAGGTCGAGCTCGACCGGCTGCGGGAAGCGGGACAGGTTGTTGACGCACAGCACGGTGTCGGTGCTGCCGTCGGCCGACGTACTCGCGGACGTAGGAGAGCACGCGTCGGGTTGGAGCCGCCGAGGTCGGGGAACTCACCGAGCCCGAAGGCCGGGTGGTGCTTGCGGACCTGGATCATCCGGCGGGTCCAGTGCAGCAGCGAGGACGGGTTGTCCAGCTCGGTCTCGACGTTGACCCGCTGGTAGCCGTAGACCGGGTCCTGCACCGGCGGGAGGTGGAGCCGGCCGGGCGTGGCGCGGGAGAAGCCGGCGTTGCGGTCGGGCGTCCACTGCATCGGCGTGCGGACGCCGTCGCGGTCACCGAGCCAGATGTTGTCGCCCATGCCGATCTCGTCGCCGTAGTAGAGGACCGGGGAGCCGGGCAGGGAGAGCAGCAGCGCGGTGAACAGCTCCATCTGGTTGAGGTCGTTGTCGAGCAGCGGCGCGAGCCGGCGGCGGATGCCGATGTTGGCCTTCATGCGGGGGTCCTTGGCGTACTCGGCCCACATGTAGTCGCGGTCCTCGTCGGTGACCATCTCGAGGGTCAGCTCGTCGTGGTTGCGCAGGAAGATGCCCCACTGGCAGCCGTCGGGGATCGGCGGCGTCTGCTCGAGGATCTCCGAGATCGGGTAGCGCGACTCGCGGCGCACGGCCATGAAGATGCGCGGCATCACCGGGAAGTGGAAGCACATGTGGCACTCGTCGCCACCGTCGTCGATGTCGCCGAAGTAGTCGACGACGTCGGCGGGCCACTGGTTGGCCTCGGCGAGCAGGACCCGGCCGGGGTACTGCTCGTCGACGTACGCGCCGCACCTTGCGGAGGAACTCGTGGGTCTCCGGGAGGTTCTCGCCGTTGGTGCCCTCGCGCTCGTAGAGGTACGGCACGGCGTCGAGCCGGAAGCCGTCGAGGCCCATGTCGAGCCAGAAGCGCAGCGCCTCGAGCATCGCGTCGTGCACCTTCGGGTTGTCGAAGTTGAGGTCCGGCTGGTGGCTGAAGAACCGGTGCCAGAAGTACTGCTGGCGCACCGGGTCGCAGGTCCAGTTGGACGGCTCGGTGTCGACGAAGATGATCCGCGCGTCCTCGTAGAGCTCGTCGGTGTCGGACCAGACGTAGAAGTCGCCGTACGGGCCGTCGGGGTCCTCGCGGCTGGCCTGGAACCACGGGTGCTGGTCCGAGGTGTGGTTCATGACGAAGTCGATGATCACCCGGATGCCGCGCTCGTGCGCCGCGTCGACGAAGTCCTGGAAGTCGTCGACGGTGCCGAACTCCGGCAGGACGTCGGTGTAGTCGGCGACGTCGTAGCCGCCGTCGCGCAGCGGCGAGGGGAAGAACGGCGGCAGCCAGAGGCAGTCGACGCCGAGCCACTCGAGGTAGTCGAGCTTCTCGGTCAGCCCGCGGAAGTCGCCGATGCCGTCGCCGTTGGAGTCGTTGAACGAGCGGACCAGCACCTCGTAGAAGACCGCGGTCTTGAACCAGTCGGGCGTGCGGGTTTTCAGGTTCCGGGTTGTCGATCGCGCCCTCCGGCGGGGCCTCAGGGGTCACGTCGGGAGTGCTCGCCGTCACGCATGCCCTCCGATCGTGAGGACGTGGGCCGGCTCGTCGCCCGGGTCGAGGCGCACGTAGTTGTGCTCGCCCCAGTGCCAGGTCTCGCCGGTGATCTCGTCGTGCACCGCGAACGTGTCGTCCCAGTCCAGGCCGAGCGCCGGCAGGTCCAGGTGGACCATCGTCTCGCGGGTGCCGTGCGGGTCGAGGTTGACGACCACGATCACGACGTCGTCCGGCTCGCCGGTGTCGTGCTCTTCGCGCCTTGCGTGAACACCAGCACGGCGTCGTCGTCGGTGGCGTGCACGCGCAGGTTGCGCAGCCGCTGCAGCGCGGGGTGCGCGCGACGGATCTCGTTGAGCCGCGTGAGGTACGGCGCCAGCGAGCGGCCCTCGGCCTCGGCCGCCTCCCAGTCGCGGATCCGGATCTGGTACTTCTCGGAGTCGAGGTACTCCTCGCTGCCCGGGCCGCACCGCCACGTGCTCGAAGAGCTCGTAGCCGGCGTAGACGCCCCAGCTCGGCGAGCCCGTCGCCGCCAGCACGGCGCGGATCTTGAACGCCGGCGGGCCGCCGTACTGCAGGTAGGCGTGCAGGATGTCGGGGGTGTTGACGAAGAAGTTCGGCCGCATGACGTGCGCCGTCTCCTGCGAGACCTCCGTGAAGTACTCCTCGAGCTCCCACTTCGCGTTGCGCCAGGTGAAGTAGGTGTAGGACTGGTGGAAGCCGACCGTGCCGAGCGCCTGCATCATCGCCGGCCTGGTGAACGCCTCGGCCAGGAAGAGCACGTCGGGGTCGGTGGCGCGCACCTCGCCGAGCAGCCACTCCCAGAACGCGACCGGCTTGGTGTGCGGGTTGTCGACGCGGAAGATCCGGACGCCGTGGGCCATCCAGTGCCGCACGACCCGCAGCGACTCCGGCGTAGATGCCGTCGGGGTCGTTGTCGAAGTTGAGCGGGTAGATGTCCTGGTACTTCTTCGGCGGGTTCTCGGCGTAGGCGATCGTGCCGTCGGCGCGGGTCGTGAACCACTCCGGGTGCTTCGTCACCCACGGGTGGTCGGGCGCCGCCTGCAGCGCGAAGTCGAGCGCCACCTCGAGGCCGAGCTCGTTGGCGCGCTGCACGAACGCGTCGAAGTCCTCGAGGGTGCCGAGGTCGGGGTGGATCGCGTCGTGGCCGCCCTCGCTTCGAGCCGATCGCCCACGGCGAGCCGACGTCGTCGGGCGTCGGGGCTGAGCGTGTTGTTGCGGCCCTTGCGGTTGACCTCGCCGATCGGGTGGATCGGCGGCAGGTAGATGACGTCGAAGCCCATCGCGGCGACGGCGTCCAGCCGCTTCGCCGCGGTGCGGAAGGTGCCGGAGGTGACCTTCCCGCTCCCCTCGTCGACGTCGGCGCCCTCGGAGCGCGGGAAGAACTCGTACCAGGAGCCGAAGAGCGCCCGCTCGCGGTCGACGAAGAGCGGGTAGGGCCCTTCGGTGGTGACCAGGTCGCGCAGCGGGTGGGCGCGCGAGGTCGCGCAGCTCCGCGGACGTGGCGATGCGGAGCCGGCCTCGACCGGGCGGGTGGTGTCGCGCATGCCCTTCGCGGTGTCGGCGTCGAAGGCCTTCTCGCTGCGCGGTCAGGCTCGGGGTCCGCGCCCACCCGGTCGAGCAGCAGCGCGCCCTCGGTGAACATCAGCTCGACGTCGACACCGGCCGGGATCTTGATCTCGGCGTCGTGCCGCCAGGTCGCCAGCGGGTCGCTCCACGCCTCGACCTCGAACGTCCAGGCGCCCTCGGTGTCGGCGGCGACCTCGGCCGCGCAGCGGTCGACCTGGTCGGGGATCCTCGCCATCCGCACCGGGCGGGCGTCGTACGCCGTCGGGGTCGGTCAGCACGACGTCGCGTCCGAGCTCGTCGTGGCCCTCGCGGAACACCAGCGCGGTGACGGGGAAGGCCTCGCCCACGGTCGCCTTCGCGGGGTAGCGCCCGCCCTCGACGAGCGGGCGTCACGTCCATCACCGGGATTCGTCCGACCATGCCCTCACACTTGCGGCTCACGCAGGCGAGGGCAAGTTTGGGGTGTCAGTCGCTGGGCGCTGCGCCCGGGCGTCGTACGGCGGACTCGGTCATCACCCACGCCACCGCGGCCGTGGTGGCGCGACCGATCGGCATCGCGAACCGGCGCGCCGCGAACGCCGATCATGTCGCGTGCCCACGCGGGCAGGGTCGCCACCGCCGCGGTCGCGATGCACCCGTAGACCGGACGCGCCCACCGGGAGAGCGGCGGTTCGTGCAGCACCAGCCGCGCGGCGTCCAGCGCCGGCGGCGTCACCTCGAGCTCAGGGCGGTAGGCCTCGATCGTGGCCCGGAGCTCCGCGACCGTGCGGGGCGCGTCCTCGACCCCGAGGCGCGTCGCCGGAAGGCCCGCCTGCGCGACGTAGGTGTCGGCCTCCTCGGCCGTCAGCGGGCGCCGGCCGAACGCCTGCTGGGTGGTCAGGAAGCTGTCGATCTCGGCCACGTGCACCCACAGCAGGAGCCGCGGGTCGTCGGCGGAGTAGGCCTGGCCGTCCGGCGTGGTGCCGCGCACGTGGCGGTGGATCGACCGCACCTTGGCGATCGCCGCCTCGGCGTGCTCGATGGTCGCGAACGTGGTCGCCGCGATGTAGGTGCTCGTCGAGGCGACCCGCGCCCACGGGTCGTCCTGGTAGCCCGAGTGCTCGGCCACGCCGTACATGGCAAGGGGGTGGAGCGACTGGAGGAGCAGCGCGCGGACGCCCCCGGTGAACATCGACGCGTCGGAGTGCACCCGCCAGATCGGGTCACCGGGGGCGAACCAGCGTTCGCCCTCGGTGCGCCAGATCCGCTCCGCTGCCTGCTTCCCGTCGGGCCCGGCGATCTTGTTGCGCAGGGAGCCGGCCAGGCTGCGGCGTACGGGAGCGGAGATCACGTCCCCAGTATCGCGGGGTGGTGGTCGGACGACGGGCGTTGGCGGGTGAGTTGGATCGATCCAACCGAACTGCGTTAGCGTGCTCCGGGTGCGAGCGATTCGACGATTCACCGTCCGTCCCGTCCTGCCCGACCCGCTGGCGGCCCTCGGCGAGCTGGCCAGCAACCTGCGCTGGTCGTGGCACCCCGAGACCCAGGACCTCTTCGCGGCTGTCGACCCCGACGCGTGGGAGTCCACGGCGCACGACCCGGTCCGGCTGCTGGGCGCCGTCTCCGCCGGCGCGGCTGGCCGAGCTGGCCGAGGACAAGCAGCTTCCTGCGGCGGCTCGCGCTGGCCGCGGCCGACCTCGACAAGTACCTCACCGGCGACCGCTGGTACCAGCGGCTCTGCAGGCCGCCGACGGCGCCGCCGTCGATCGGCTACTTCTCCCCGGAGTTCGGCATCACCAGCGTGCTGCCGCAGTACTCCGGCGGCCTCGGCATCCTGGCCGGCGACCACCTCAAGACCGCCAGCGACCTCGGCGTCCCGATCGTCGGCGTCGGGCTGCTCTACCGGCACGGGCTACTTCCGGCAGTCGCTGTCCCGCGAGGGCTGGCAGCAGGAGACCTACCCGGTGCTCGACCCCGACGGGCTGCCGATCACCCTGCTGCGCGAGGCCGACGGCTCGCGCGGCCAAGGTCACGCATCGACCTGCCCGGCGACGCTCCGCTCGTGCGCGCGCATCTGGGTCGCCCAGGTCGGCCGGGTGCCGCTGCTGCTGCTCGACTCCGACGTCGAGGAGAACCCGCGAGCCGCTGCGCGAGGTCACCGACCGGCTGTACGGCGGCGGCGAGCGAGCACCGGCTGCTCCAGGAGATGCTGCTCGGCATCGGCGGCGTGCGCGCGCTCCGGCGCACTCGCCGGATCACCGGCGCGCCGGCGCCCGAGGTCTTCCACACCAACGAGGGCCACGCCGGCTTCCTCGGCCTCGAGCGGATCCGCGAGCTCTCCGCGGCCGACGACGGCCCGCACCTGGACTTCGACGCGGCGCTCGAGGTCGCCCGCGCCGGCACCGTGTTCACCACGCACACCCCGGTGCCGGCCGGCATCGACCGGTTCCCGCGCGACCTGATCGAGCAGTACTTCGGCGCCAGCACGCCCGCTGCCCGGCGTCCCGGTCGACCGGATCCTCGCGCTCGGCGCCGAGGACTACGACGGCGGCGACCCGGGCGTGTTCAACATGGCCGTGATGGGCCTCCGGCTCGCCCAGCGCGCCAACGGCGTCTCGCAGCTGCACGGCGAGGTCAGCCGCGGCATGTTCAACGGGCTCTGGCCGGCCTTCGACGCGGACGAGGTGCCGATCACCTCGATCACCAACGGCGTGCACGCGCCGACCTGGGTGGCCCGCGAGGTGTTCGAGCTGGCCGCGCAAGGCCGGCGCCGACAGCGACACCTCGTGGGACGACCCCGAGGTCTGGGACGTCGTCGACAAGATCCCCGGCGCCGACCTCTGGGCGACCAAGCGGATGCTGCGCCAGCGGCTCGTCGCCGACGCCCGCACGCGGGTGCGGCGGTCCTGGCAGCAAGCGCGGCGCCGCCCCGGCCGAGCTCGGCTGGATCGACTCGGTGCTCGACCCCGACGTGCTGACGATCGGCTTCGCCCGCCGGGTGCCGTCGTACAAGCGGCTGACGCTGATGCTGCGCGACCCGGAGCGGCTCAAGCGGCTGCTGCTGCACCCCGAGCGGCCGATCCAGCTCGTGATCGCCGGCAAGTCGCACCCGGCCGACGAGGGCGGCAAGAAGCTGATCCAGGAGATCGTGCGCTTCGCCGACGACCCCGAGGTGCGGCACCGCATCGTGTTCCTGCCCAACTACGACATCGCGATGGCGCAGCCGCTCTACCCCGGCTGCGACGTCTGGCTGAACAACCCGCTGCGGCCCTACGAGGCGTGCGGCACGTCGGGCATGAAGGCGGCGCTCAACGGCGGCCTCAACCTGTCGATCCTCGACGGCTGGTGGGACGAGTGGTACGACGGCGACAACGGCTGGGCGATCCCGTCCGCCGACGGCGTCGACGACCCCGACCGCCGCGACGACCTCGAGGCGACCGCGCTCTACGACCTGATCGAGAACGCAGGTCGCGCCGCGGTTCTACGACGTCGACGCCGTCGGGCGTGCCGCTGCGCTGGATCGAGATGGTGCGCCACACGCTGAAGTCGCTCGGCCCGAAGGTGCTCGCCACCCGGATGGTGCGCGACTACGTCGGGCAGCTCTACACGCCGGCCGCCGCGGCCTCGCGCGCGCTCAACGACGACTACGCGGGCGCCAGCGAGCTGGCCGCGTGGAAGCACCGGGTGCGGGCGGCCTGGCCGGCGGTCCGCGTCGACCACGTCGAGTCGTGCGGGGTCGGCCGACGCCCCGGAGATCGGCGGCGACGCTCGACGTCCGCGCGTTCGTCGCGCTCGGCGACCTGACGCCCGACGACGTCGACGTGCAGGTGGTGCACGGCCGGGTCGACGCCGACGACGACGCTGGTCGACCAGGTCGCGCAGTCGCTGGCGCTCGCCGAGTCCTACGAGGGCGGCCGGCACCGCTTCGACGGCCGGCTCGAGCTGCGCCGCACCGGCCCGTTCGGCTACACCGTCCGGGTGCTGCCCAAGCACAAGCATCTGGCCACCCCGGCCGAGCTCGGGGTCGTCACGCTGGCGTAGGGGTGCGTGGGAGGCTGGGCGGGCTGTCGAATTCCCAAGGTATCCACGTTCTTTGACGCGCGCGCCAGGACTTCCCAATGGTTTCTGGCGCTTCCCGTGGCGTACACGCCACGGGAAGCGCCAGCAAACCTAGATACCTTGGGAATTCTGACGAGGATGACCCCGTCCCTACGTCTGCTGCAGCAGCACCAGCGACCGCGGGCCGATCACGAGCTTGCCGCCGGCGTGCGCCTCGGTGCCGATCGGGTTGTCCGGGTCGGTGGAGAGCACGACCGCGCCGTGCTGGACCCACTCGTTCTCGGGGAGCGTGACCTCGCAGTCGACCGCGGAAGCGTTGAGCCAGAGCAGGAACGACGCTGTCGTGCTGCTGCTCGCCGCGCGGGCCGGGGTCGCGGAGCGGGTCGCCGGACACGAACATGCCGATCATGTGCAGGCGCGTGTCGTCCCAGTCGTCGCCGGTCCATCTCGCGGCCGGTCGGGGTGGATCCAGGCCAGGTCCTTGGGGCCGCCGACCGATCGCCGGTCGGCCCTCGAACCAGTGCCGCTGGCGCAGCGCCGGGTGCTCGCGGCGGAGCCGGAGCGCGGTCCGCGTGATCTCGTGGACGTCCAGCCAGGCGTCGTCCGGGCGCCAGTCCACCCAGGAGATCTCGTTGTCCTGGCAGTAGGCGTTGTTGTTGCCGCGCTGGGTGCGGCCGCGCTCGTCGCCCGCGGTGATCATCGGCACGCCGTTGGACAGGCACAGGGTCGCGATCAGGTTGGCGGCCTGCCGGCGGCGCAGCGCGAGGATCGCCGGGTCGTCGGTCTCGCCCTCGACGCCGCAGTTCCAGGACCGGTTGTTGTCGGTGCCGTCGCGGTTGCCCTCGCCGTTGGCCTCGTTGTGCTTGTGGTCGTAGGACACCAGGTCGCGCAGCGTGAACCCGTCGTGGGCGGTGACGAAGTTGATCGAGGCGTACGGCGAGCGCCCGTCGTCGGCGTACAGGTCCGAGGAGCCGGCCAGCCGCGTGGCCAGGTCGCGGATCCCGTCCGTGGTCGACGCCCGCCAGAAGTCGCGGACCGTGTCGCGGTACTGGTCGTTCCACTCGACCCACGGCGGCGGGAACTCGCCGACCTGGTAGCCGTCGGTGGAGGCGTCCCACGGCTCGGCGATCAGCTTCACGTGCCGCAGCACCGGGTCCTGGCCGATCGTGGTCAGCAGCGAGCCCGTCATGTCGACCTGGTGGCCGGTGCGCGTGAGCGCGGACGCCAGGTCGAACCGGAAGCCGTCGACGTGCATCTCGGTGACCCAGTAGCGCAGCGAGTCGAGGATCAGCCGCAGCACCTGCGGGTCGGTGCGCCGCCACCGTGTTGCCGCAGCCGGTCACGTCCCAGTACGTCGCCGGGTCGGTCAGCCCGTCCTTGTCCTTCGCGTGCTGGTAGAAGCCGAGGTCGTCGAGCCCGCGGAACGACAGCGTCGGCCCGCTCGCGTCCGCCCTCGGCGGTGTGGTTGTAGACGACGTCGAGGATCGACCTCGAGCCCGGCCGCGTGCAGCGCCTTGACCATCTGCTTGAACTCCGTGACCTGCTGGCCGCGGTCGCCCGACGAGGAGTACGCCGCGTGCGGCGCGAAGAAGCCGATCGTGTTGTAGCCCCAGTAGTTGGTCAGCCCGCGCTCGACAACGTCGGGCTCGGAGGCGAACTGCTGCACCGGCAGCAGCTCGACCGCGGTGACGCCGAGGTCGCGCAGGTAGTCGGTGACCGCGGGATGCGCGAGGCCGGCGTACGTGCCCCGCAGGTGCTCGGGCACCAGGTCCTGGAGCGGCGGTGAAGCCCTTCACGTGCAGCTCGTAGACGACGGTGTCGCGCCAGCGCCGGCCGAGCTTGGCGGTCGTCGCCCCAGTCGAAGTCGTCGTGCACGACAACGCTGCGCGGGACGTACGGCGCCGAGTCGCGGTCGTTGTCACCGAACACGGCGCGGTCGGGTGTCGACCTCACCGCTGACCGCGCGGGCGTAGGGGTCGAGCAGCAGCTTGTGCCGGGTTGAACCGCAGCCCGCGGCCCGGCTCCCACGGCCCGTCGACCCGGAAGCCGTAGCGCTGGCCGACGCTCACGCCCGGGCAGCGCGCCGTGCCAGATGCCCAGGCGTCCGCTCGGTGAGCTCGTGCCGGGTCTCCGTGCCGTCCTCGTCGAACAGGCACAGCCACAGCGCGGGTCGCCTCGGGGGCGTAGACCGCGAAGTTCGTGCTCTCCTCGCCCCAGGTCGCGCCGAGGGGCCAGTTGCGTCCGGGCCAGACGGCGACGGACTGACCCGCGGCGGTCCATTCTCGAGGAGTCACCCGGCCGATTATCACGGTTCGTGGTGGGGTCTGCCCACTTGGCAGGAGCAGGTAGGTTGACCCCGGTCCGACTCACCCCTGGAGGAATTCATGCGCCGATCGCGCACTGCCCTCGCCTGTGCGGCGACGTCTCTCGCGGTCACCGGTCTCGTTCTCGGTGGCACCACCCCCAGCCAGGCCGTCAAGCCCGGCAGCGGCTCCTCGACCGGCGTCGGCCGGATCTTCATGGTCAACCCCGTCCAGTCCTCCGGCAACCAGGGCCTGACCGACCAGAAGGACTCGGCCACGTCGGTGCCGGCCGCGGAGTACACCGACCGCGCAGCTGCGCAACCTCGACGGCTCCGGCCACCTGGTCGGGCAAGTGGGTGACCGTGAGGTCCTCGACCGGCACCGCCGGCGTACAGCCCCACGAACACCTTCCTGCTACAACCGGCACGACGACCAGTTCGAGCAGGTGATGGCGTACTTCTGGGTCAACCAGGCCGCAGGAGTACCTGCAGTCGCTCGGCTTCGGCTCGACGCTGCCGCCGGATCCTCAAGCAGCTCCTACCCGGTCCTGATCAACCAGTTCGGCGGCGACAACAGCTTCGAGCCGACAAGCCAAGGACCGGATCCGGCTCGGCAAGGGCGGCGTCGACGACGCCGAGGACGCCGAGGTGATCGTGCACGAGTACGGCCACGCGGTGCACGCCGACCAGGTGCCCGGCTTCGGCACCGGCTGGACGCCGGCTCGATCGGCGAGGCGTTCGGCGACTACCTCGGGGTCAGCGTCGGGCTGGCCGCGGCCAAGCAGTACGGCTGGCCGGTGCGGGCCGAGGCAGGCCTGCCCGATGGACTGGGACTCGACGTCCTACACCGACGCCCCGCACTGCATCCGTCGCTTCGACACCAACCTGACGGTGGCCGACCCGTGAGGGCGAGGTGCACTCCGACGGCCAGATCTGGAGCCAGGCGCTCTGGGAGATCCGCAAGGACTACGTGGCCCTCGGCAAGACAACCGAGGCCTGGGACACCACGCTGATCGACGCCCAGTTCGGGTACGCGCCCGACACGTCGTTCTCCGCGGCCGCGAAGAAGACCTACGCCAAGGCGCTCACGCGTGACGGCGCCGCGGCCGCGGCTGCGGTCAAGCAGCGGTTCGCAGCCCGCGGCATCACCTTCTGAGGCCCTCCGCAGGGGACGGTAGGTTCGACCCACCGTCCCCTGCGAAAGGCGTGAAACATGGGTGACCTCGTCCGCCTCGACGTGTCCGACGGCGTCGGCACGATCCGGCTCGACCGGCCGAAGATGAACGCGCTCGACGTGCAGATGCAGGAGGAGATCCGGGCCTGCGCCGCACGAGGCGACCGACCGCGACGACGTCAGGGCGGTGGTCGTCTACGGCGGGGAGCGGGTCTTCGCGGCCGGCGCGGACGTCAAGGAGATGGCCGACGATGTCCTACACGGACATGGTCAAGCGCTCCGCGCTGGCTGACCGTCCTCGGTCACCGCCGTCGCCCGGATCCCCAAGCCGATGGTCGCGGCGGTCACCGGCTACGCGCTCGGCGGCGGCTGCGAGCTGGCGATGTGCGCCGACATCCGGATCGCCGCCGACGACGCGGTGCTCGGCCAGCCCGAGGTGCTGCTCGGGATCATCCCGGGCGCCGGCGGCACCCAGCGGCTGACGCGGCTGGTCGGCCCGGCCAGGGCCAAGGACATCATCTTCACCGGACGGTTCGTGAAGGCCGACGAGGCGCTGAGCGATCGGGCTGGTCGACAGGGTGGTCCCCGCGGCGCAGGTCTACGACGAGGCGCTCGCGTGGGCGGGGCAGTTCCGCAACGCCGCGTCGTACGCGCTGCGGGCCGCCAAGGACGCGCGATCGACCGGGGTCTCGAGGTCGACCTCGACACCGGGCTGGAGATCGAGCGCGCAGCAGTTCGCCGGCCTCTTCGCCACCGAGGACCGCAGCATCGGGCATGCGGTCGTTCGTCGAGAACGGGCCCGGGCAAGGCCGAGTTCACAGGGCGCGCTGATGGCCGACCAGAAGGCGCGACCAGAAGGCGGACCAGGACGCCGACCAGGAGGCCGGGGCCGTCGCCGGCCCCAGCCGGAGGCGTGGCGCCGCGGCCCTGACCCGGGTCCGGCTGGTGGCTGCGCGCGTGATCCTGCTGGTGTTCACGTTCACCGCCGCGATGCTCGCGCTCGGGGCGCTCGTGGTGGCCCTGCGCCACAACGTCAACCCGGACAACGCGGTGGTGGAGTGCGGTCATCAGGTTCGGCGACTTCGTCGACGGCCCGTTCGCCCGCGACAACGGGATCTTCGAGTTCCACGGCAAGAACGCCGGCAGCCAAGGACGCCCTGGTCAACTGGGGGATCGCGGCGCTCGTCTACCTCGTGGTCGGCCGCCTGCTGGACCGGGTGGTCCGCCCCTGAGCGCCTGTGTCCGGCATCGTCGGGGACGTCGTCACACGTGAGTAAACCGGTGTGACAAGACCCACCCGATGGCCTCGCGCACTCGCGCGTTCACGCGTGGGTCAGGCCGTGCCGGGCCATGAACATTGTCGTCTGTGTGAAGTACGTGCCCGACGCGACGGCCGACCGGCACTTCGAGGATGACAACACCGTCGACCGCGTCGGCGTCGACGGGCTGCTCTCCGAGCTGGACGAGTACGCCGTCGAGCAGGCGCTGCAGATCAAGGAGAAGTCCGAGGGGACGACACCGAGGTCACCGTGCTCTGCGTCGGCCCCGAGAAGGCCACCGACGCGATCCGCAAGGCGCTGCAGATGGGCGCCGACAAGGGCGTGCACGTCGTCGACGACGCGATCGCCGGCTCCGACGCGCATCGCCACCTCCCTGGTGCTGGCCGAGGCGATCGAGAAGATCGGCGACGTCGACCTCGTCGTGTGCGGCATGGCCTCGACCGACGCCGTCGATGCGCGTCGTGCCGGCGATGCTGGCCGAGCGGCTCGACCTCCCGCAGGTGACCCTCGGCTCGGTGGTCGAGAGCCAGGGCAACGAGTTCCGGATCAAGCGCGACGGCGACACCGCGACCGAGGTGATCGGCGCGACCGCTGCCGCTGGTGCTGTCGGTGACCGACCAGTCCGGTGAGGCGCGCTACCCGTCGTTCAAGGGGATCATGGCGGCGAAGAAGAAGCCGCTGGAGACCTGGTCGCTGTCCGACCTCGGCGTCGACGCCGGGCGAGGTCGGGCTCGTCAGCGGCCTGGACCAGGGTCGAGGGCACCGAGGCCCGTCCGCCGCGCACCGCCGGCGAGATCGTCACCGACGAGGACGGCAGTCGGCGCCGACGGCGCTGGTCGAGTTCCTCGCCTCGAAGAAGTTCATCTGAGCGGCTGCCCCCACGACTGCCCGAGACTGACTGAGGAGAGACAACGACATGAGCGAGATCCTGGTTCTCGTCGACCACGTCGACGGCGCGGTCCGCAAGCCCACCCACGAGCTGCTGACCATCGCCCGGCGGCTCGGCGAGCCGTCCGCGGTGTTCATCGGCGCGGCCGGCAAGGCCGACGGCGTGGTCGAGGCGGTGAAGAAGTACGGCGCCGAGAAGATCTACGTCGTCGACGACGCCGAGATCAAGGGCTACCTGGTCGCCCCCAAGGCCGAGGTGCTGGCGCAGCTGGTCGAGAAGGCCACCCCCGGCGCGGTCCTGATCTCGTCCTCCGGTGAGGGCAAGGAGATCGCCGGCCGGCTGGCGGTCAAGACCGAGTCCGGCCTGATCACCGACGCCGTCGACGTGCAGGCCGTGACGCGGCGACGGGAGGGCCCGGTCACCACGCAGAGCGTGTTCGCCGGCAGCTACACCGTGCAGGCGAAGGTCACCCAGGGCACCCCGATCATCACGGTCAAGCCGAACGCCGCCACGCCCGAGGAGGCCGAGGGCGCCGGTGCGGTCGAGGAGGACTTCGCGGCGACGATCTCCGACGCGGCCAAGAAGGCGCAAGATCGTCGCGTCCCAGCCGCGCAAGGCGTCGGGTCGTCCCGAGCTCACCGAGGCCGCGATCGTGGTCTCCGGCGGCCGCGGCACCGGTGGCGACTTCTCCGAGGTCGAGGGCTTCGCCGACGCGCTCGGCGCCGCCGTCGGCGCCTCGCGCGCCGCCGTCGACTCCGGCTGGATCCCGCACGCCTTCCAGATCGGCCAGACCGGCAAGACCGTCTCGCCGCAGCTCTACGTCGCCAACGGCATCTCCGGTGCGATCCAGCACCGGGCCGGCATGCAGACCTCGAAGACGATCGTCGCGGTCAACAAGGACGACGAGGCGCCGATCTTCGAGCTCGTCGACTTCGGCGTCGTGGGCGACCTGCACACCGTGCTGCCCGCCGCCACCGAGGAGATCAACAAGCGCAAGGGCTGACCTCCGCGCACACTCCCGGGCTCAGCCGCCGTAGGCCCGGCGTACCAAGGCGATCGCGTGGTCGCGCTCGACGCCGAGCGACCGCATCTGGTCGACGAACGCGTGTGCTGCCTCGCGCGCCGTCCGCTCGACGCCCTCGCCACTGACGAAGCTGCCGGCGCGGCCTCGGGTCTCGATCATCCCGAGACCCTCCAGCTCGCGGTAGGCGCGGGCGACCGTGTTCGCGGCGAGTCCCAGGTCGGTCGCGAGCGCGCGCACGGGCGGCAACCGGGTGCCCGGCAACAGCTCACCCGAGAGCACCTGGCGCCGGATCTGGTCCCGCAGCTGCGCGAAGGGCGGCTCAGGGGAAGAGGCGTCGATGCTGATCCCCATCGCACGACTCTGGACTGATCCGGGCGGACCGTCAAACACGCACACGGACGCCGTACGCTGGATCAGCCATGACTCACGCCGCGCCGGCACCCCGCCGCACCTACCTCGACCACGCCGCCACGACGCCGATGCTCCCGGAGGCCGTCGCGGCGATGAGCGAGCAGCTGCTGCGGGTCGGCAACGCCTCCTCGCTGCACGCCTCCGGGCGCGACACGCGGCGCGTCGTGGAGGAGTCCCGCGAGCTGATCGCGGGTGCGCTGGGCTGCCGGCCGGGCGAGGTCGTGTTCACCTCCGGCGGCACCGAGTCCGACAACCTCGCGGTCAAGGGACTGTTCTGGGCGCGGCGAACCGACGACGCCCGCCGCACCCGCATCCTGTCCACCGCCGTGGAGCACCACGCGGTGCTCGACCCGCTGCACTGGCTGGCCGAACGCGACGGAGCCGCGGTCGAGCTGCTGCCGGTCGACGCCGAGTGCCGGCTCGACATCGAGGCGCTCAAGCAGGCAGTCGACCGCGACCCAGGGTCGGTCGCCGTGGTGTCGGTGATGTGGGCCAACAACGAGGTCGGAACGCTCCAGCCGATCGCCGAGGTGGTCGAGCTGGCGCGCGCCCACGGGATCCCGGTGCACACCGACGCGGTGCAGGCTGTCGGCCAGGTCGACGGTGGACTTCGCCGCGTCCGGCATCGACGCACTCACGCTGACCGGACACAAGCTCGGCGGCCCGTTCGGCGTCGGCGCCCTCGTCGTACGACGCGAGCTGGACGTCACCGCACTGCAGCACGGGGGCGGGCAGGAGCGCGACATCCGCTCCGGCACGATCGACGCCCCGGCGATCGTCGGGCTCGCCACCGCGGTCGAGCTGTCCGTGCGGCGTCGGGCGGAGTACGCCGCCCGGGTGTCCGCGCTGCGCGACGACCTGGTCCGGCGGGTGCGCGAGGTGGTGCCCAGCGCTGTCGCCAACGGAGACCCGGTGCGCCGGCTGCCGGCCAACGCCCACCTGACCTTCCCGGGCTGCGAGGGCGACTCCCTGCTGATGCTTCTCGACGCCCGCGGTGTCGAGTGCTCGACCGGCTCGGCGTGCTCGGCGGGCGTGCCGCAGCCCTCGCACGTGCTGCTGGCCATGGGCTGCTCCGACGAGGACGCGCGCTCCTCGCTGCGCTTCTCGCTGGGGCACACGTCCACCCAGGCCGACGTCGACGCGCTGGTCGAGGCGATCGGCCCCGCCGTCGAACGCGCGGCGGAGGCCGGCGCGCTGGCGGGGCTCGGGGGTCGGTGACGTGAAGGTCCTCGCGGCGATGTCCGGCGGGGTCGACTCGGCGGTCGCGGCCGCCCGGGTCGCCGAGGCCGGCCACGACGTCACCGGCATCCACCTCGCGCTGTCGCGCAACCCGCAGTCCTACCGGAGCGGCGCTCGCGGCTGCTGCACGATCGAGGACAGCAACGACGCGCGGCGCGCTGCCGACGTGATCGGCATCCCCTTCTACGTCTGGGACCTGAGCGAGCGCTTCCACGCCGACGTGGTCGAGGACTTCCTCGACGAGTACGCCGCGGGGCGCACGCCCAACCCGTGCCTGCGGTGCAACGAGAAGATCAAGTTCGCCGCCGTGCTCGACCGGGCGCTCGCGCTCGGCTTCGACGCCGTGGCGACCGGCCACTACGCCCAGCTGCGCACCGGGGCCGACGGGCTGGTCGAGATGCATCGTGCGGAGGACATGGGCAAGGACCAGTCCTACGTGCTCGGCGTGCTCACCCAGCGCCAGCTCGGCCACGCACTGTTCCCGCTCGGCGACAGCGTGAAGTCCGACGTACGTCGCGAGGCGGATCGCCGCGGCCTCGCCGTCGCCGCCAAGCCCGACAGTCACGACATCTGCTTCATCAGCGACGGCGACACCGGTGGCTGGCTGGCCGACCGGCTGGCCGACCGCGAGCTCGCGCACGCCGGGTCGATCGTCGACCGCGACGGCGAGGTGCTCGGCGAGCACGACGGCAGCTACCGGTTCACGGTCGGCCAGCGCAGGGGCCTGCGCATCGGGCGCCCGGCGCCGGACGGGCAGCCGCGCTACGTGCTCGACATCGAGCCGGTCTCCGGCACCGTCACCGTCGGCCCGCGTGAGGCGCTGGCCGTCGAGCACCTCACCGCGATCCGGCCGGTGTGGTGCGGCACCGTGCCCGACCGCGCGCTGGAGTGCACGGTGCAGCTCCGGGCCCACGGCGAGGAGCACCGGGCGGTGGTGACCGTGGTCTCGACAGGTCCGACCGACGGCAAGGTCGAGGTGCGCCTGCTCGACCGTGCCACCGGCATCGCGCCCGGGCAGGCCGTGGTCGTGTACGACGGCACGCGCGTGGTCGGCTCTGCGACGATCGCGAGCGCGGTCGCATGACGTACGCCTCGGGCGTCGGATCGATGCCGGGCGGCGTGGTGGGCGAGGAGCAGGACAACGCCCGCGCCTACGCCGAGGCCACGAGGATCGTGCTCGGCGAGGTCGACCTCCCGCACGTGCCCGAGCTCCCCGGCCGCGGTGCCGTCGCGAACCTCACGGGCCGCACCCTCGGGCTGGTCGCCGACCTCGGCGCCGACCTGCAGCCCGCGGGCTGGCGGCTCACGGACGCGGCCGGCATCGACCAGCGCCGGGCGCGCTCGCTGCTCGCCCAGGACCTCGACACCGTGGAGGAGCAGGCCCAGGGCGTCACCGGGCCGTTCAAGGTGCAGGTGGCCGGGCCGTGGACGCTCGCGGCCACCGTCGAGAAGCCGCGCGGGGACCGGGTGCTCGCCGACCACGGCGCCCGGCACGAGCTGGCCCAGGCACTCGCCGCCGCGCTGGGCGAGCACCTCGCCGACCTCGGCCGCCGCTTCCCGGGAGCGTCGCTGCTCGTCCAGGTGGACGAGCCGGCGCTCCCGTCCGTGCTGGCCGGCAAGGTACCCACCGCGTCCGGCTTCGGCCGGCACCGCGTCGTGCATCCGCCGGAGGCCTCGGCGCTGCTGACCGAGGTGTTCGCGGCGATCGCGGCCGCGGGAGCCACCCCGATCGCACACTGCTGCGCCGCCGACGTGCCGGTCGACCTGCTCCGGGGCGCCGGCGCGCAGGGGATCTCGGTCGACGTGACGGCGCTCGCACCCGCGGCGTACGACGCACTCGCGACCGTGCTCGAGGCGGGGGAGTGGGCGCTGCTCGGCGTGGTCCCCTCGGTCGACCCGGCCAGCGCCGACGACCGGGGGCCGAGCACGGCCGTGCACCGGCTGCTCGACATGCTCGGGCTGGCACCCACGGAGCGCACCGTGGTGACGCCGACCTGCGGACTGGCGGGTGCGTCACCGGCCTGGGCGCGCCGGGCGCTCGAGCAGGCGCGAGCCACCTCGGGCCGTCTCGATCCCGGGGACGCACCCGACGAACGCGACTAGCGTGCAACCTCGCGGCCGTCCCACCACGTTGTGACGGGTGAGGGGACGCGATCAACGGGGAGGCGCGATGCGGGACGACCGGGAGTTCGAGGACTTCGTGGCCGTCAGCCAGCCGGCGCTGCGCCGGACGGCGTACCTGCTCTGCGGTGACTGGCAGCTCGCCTCCGACTACGTGCAGGAAGGCCTGATCCGCGTCTACCGGCGCTGGCCCCGGCTCGAGCGCGACGGCCGGCTGCACGCCTACGCAAAGCGGGCAGTGGTCAGCGCCGCCCTCGACGCACGCCGTCGCAGGTGCTCGACCGAGCTGGTGAGCGACACCTCGGTCGGCGGCGCCGGCACCGTGCCCGACCACGCCACCCCCAGCTCCGAACGGATGGCGCTGCTCGAGGCGCTTGCGACACTGCCGCGACGACAGCGTGCCTGCGTGGTGCTCCGCTACTACGAGGACCTGCCGGTCGTGGAGGTGGCCCGGATGCTCGGCGTCGCGGAGGGCACCGTGAAGTCCCAGACGTCCCGCGGGCTCGCCGCGCTCCAGTCCGCCTACGCCGCGATCCGCGACGACGACCTCGTCGTCAGCCGAAGGGAGCCCTGATGGTCACCGAGCTGCGCCACCTGCTCGAGGAGAGCGTCCAGCACCCGCCGGCCGAGCCGTACGACACCGGCGCGATCGTCCGACGTGCCCGCACCCGGCGACGCCGGCACCGTCTGGTGGCGGCCGGCTCGGCGCTGGCCGTGGCCGCGGTCGCCGGCGTCGGGTACGGCGTGGTCCGAGAGCTGACCGGCGGCACCGGCGCCGACCGGGTGGCGCACACCGAACCGGTCGGGCCGGTCGTGCACCCCGACGACGCGGTGCCCGGCGGCCCGGGCAAGGACGTCACCGTCTTCGCGTCGTACCTGAACCGCCACGTGAACTCCCGCAACGGTCGCCACTACCAGCAGGTCACCTCCGACGGTCGGGTGCTGGTCAGCCAGGCGACCCGGCGCGACCCCACAGACGTGATCACCGAGTACAACCGGTTCGGGCTGCAGGATCCGGCCACCGGCAAGCTGCGCTGGCTGCCGGCACCTCCCGGCGCCCAGTACGCCGACGACCACGCGCCGTCGGGGCCGATGGTCGTCGCGGTGCACGGCGACACCGTCGTGTGGCTGGACCGCGATCGCGCGCCGATGCCGATCGACGTCTACGACCTGGGCACCCGCGCCTGGTCACACTTCACCATCGACACGAAAGCTTTCCCTGGCAGCGACGACGGGATCGACCTGCAGGCGCCTGCCGTCTCCGGCGACCGGTTGTACTTCGTGCCCCTGGGCTTGGACGCGCCCCTGTACCGGAGCACCCTCTGGTCGGTGCCGCTCGACGGCTCGTCGCCCCCGCGTCGCGAGGCGGAGGTCGGCGGCTTCGCGATCGACGGGTCGACGCTGGTGTACACCGAGGCCACCAACCGGCCGATCGACCGGGTCACGGTGCGCAACCTGGCGACGGGGAAGGAGCACTCGTTCGACCCGCAGTCCGGCGATCGGTGCAACCAGCTGTCGTTGGGCGTCGCCCGCGGGGTGATCGCGCTCGGCGAGTACTGCGGCGAGAAGCACCGGATCCGCGACGACAGGGTGCACGTGGTGACCACCGACGGCAGGCCGCTGGTCACCCTCCAGGGCAGCGGCATCGAGGCCGGCGGCGTGAGTCGGGGCTTCGTCACCGCGACGGCCTACGGCGAGGGCGCCCCGGCCGGGACCTACGTCTACGACCTTGCCGCGTCCCGGCTGGTGCGGATCTCGACCGACGTCGGCGAGCCCGGGCCGAACACCGTCGCCGGTGGCCGGACCCTCACCTGGTCGGTCCCGGTGAGCACGGACGAGGTGAAGATCTTCGCCGGGCGCTGGGAAGGGGTCAGGTGACCGGCGCCGGATCGCGCCCGTCGTCGTACTTCCCTACTCGAGCTGCCGCTTCCCGCGGGCTGTAGCGCTAGGGAGGGGGCTGGATACCACGGGACCGTGGTATCCAGCCCCCTCTCGCCCCCGTCAGGCCACCCCGACACCCTCCGGCGCACCGTCGGTGGCCATCTCCTCGTGCTTCACGTTCAGGAAGATCCACACGATCACGCTGGCCGTCCAGATCATGAACGCGCCGGTCAGGAAGGCATGAGCGGCACCCGTGGTGAAGCCGGCCAGGCCGGCCAGTCCGCCGATGGCGCTGCGGGTCCAGCTGCGGCGCCAGCTGGTGCAGGGCCGGGACGAGCTGGTCGGTCTTCGCCTGCGCGAAGTGCACCGCCACGGTGCGACAGGGTCGCGAGACCGAGCGCGCCGCCGACCTGCTGCATGGTGTTGAGCACGCCGGACCCGATGCCGGAGTCGCGGTCGCTGACTCCGTGCACGGCGGCCAGGGTCATCGGCACGAAGGTCGCGCCCATGCCGAGGGACATCAGCACGATGAACGGGAAGATGTCGCGTCCAGTAGCTCACGTTGCCGCCGAGGTGCCGCCCGAGGCCGCGAGGCTGAGCAGGTGCGCGGGGCTGGCGTCGATCGTCAGCCGCGAGAACCCGAGCAGCGCCGCGCCCGCGAGCGCCGTGCCGGTGCCGGCGAGCCAGCGCGGGTCGATGCGTGTCGACCAGCTTGGAGGCGATCGTCGCCGCGATCACCATGCCGAAGCTGAACGGCAGGAACGCGACACCCGGTCTGCAGCGGCGAGTAGCCCATGACGTTCTGCACGAACAGCGACAGGAAGAAGAACATCGAGAACATCGCGGCGGGCACGATCACCATCGTCGCGAACGCCGTGCGCCCGGGTGCGGTTCGCGAGGATCCGGAACGGCAGCAGCGGGTGCTCCGCGCGGCGCTCGATCAGCACGAAGACGGCGAGCAGGATCACGCCGGCCACCAGCGACGCGACGGTCCAGGTGTCGCCCCAGCCGTACTGCTGCTGGCCGGCGCGGGAGAGGCCGAAGACGATCGCGATCAGGCCGAGCGTGCCGGTCAACGCGCCCGGCAGGTCGAGCTCGCCGGGGTGCGCTCTCGCTCTCGCCGAGCAGCGCGGGGCGCGAGCACCGCCGCGGCCAGGCCGATCGGCACGTTGATCAGGAAGGTCAGCCGCCAGCCGTCGACGCTGATGCCCAGGATGTCGGGCTGCAGGCCGGTGAGCCAGCCGCCGAGGATCAGGCCGACGGCCGCGCCGACGCCGGACATGGCGGCGTACACGGAGAACGCGCGGTTGCGCGGCGGGCCGGCCGGGAAGGTCGTGGTGATCAGCGCCAGCGCGGTGGGTGACGCGAGCGCGGCACCGAGGCCCTGCAGGCCACGGGCGCCGAGCAGCATGCATCTCGCTCTGGGCGAGGCCGCCGAGGGCCGAGGCGACCGCGAAGATGCTGACGCCGATCATGAAGATCCGTCGCCGTCCGTAGAGGTCGCCGAGCCGGCCGCCGAGCAGCAGCAGGCCGCCGAAGGCCAGCGAGTAGCCGGTGACGATCCACTGGCAGGTTCGCCTGGCTGATGTCCAGGTCCTCGCGGATGAACGGCAGGGCGATGTTGGCGATGGTGGCGTCGAGCACCACCATCAGCTGGGCGACCGAGATCAGGACGAGCGCCCAGCCGAGGTGGCTGTGGCCGTGCCCGGCGGTGGACGGCTGTGCCGTCGTCACCGACCCCGGGGTGGTGTCTGCGTCTCGTCATGGGGGTTCCTTGCGTCTCTCTTACAGGGTCTGGGTGGTGCGGGCCGGGTCCGGGTGGAGCACGGCCGGGAGGATGACGTGGTCGACCACGCGCTCGACGATCGAGTCGTCGGTCGGGAGGCCCGAGCACGAAGGCGCGGTGCAGCAGGATCCCGGCCATCGCCGGGCCGATCAGCTCGAGGTCGACGTCGTCGCGGATCTCGCCGCGGGCCTGGGCCCGCTGGTAGATCTCGGCCGGAGACCGCGATCTTCGGGTGCGATGAAGCGCTCGCGGAACTCCGCGGCGAACTCGGAGTCGCTGGACAGCGCGGTGACGACGGCGCCGAGGGCACGGGTGCGCGCGTGGCCGGCCGGCCCCTTGGGCCGCAGAAGGCTGCGAGCAGGTCGCCGCGCAGGGTGCCGGTGTCGGGCTGCTCGACGTGCGGGGCGCTCCTTGGCGCGCAGCAGCGCGTCGACGACGAGGCTCGCCTTGGTCTCCCAGCGGCGGTAGAGCGTGGCCTTGCTGGCGCGCGACCGCTTCGCGACGGCGTCCATCGTGAGCCGGTCGTAGCCGACCTCGATCAGGAGCGTCGAGCGTGGCGTCGAGGATCTCGTCCTCGCGCTCGCCCTCGACGCGGGGGCGGCTGGGCACCATCCGGGCCACCTCCCGTTAACACGGATGAAACGAAACGGTTTCGTTTCAATTCGAGCATAGGAGGCAACTTGCCCGGCGCACGAATCCATTCCCCCGGACCGGCTGTGTCTAGACGGCTGGCCTCACTCCACCGTGTCCGAGCGGTCCTGTGCGCGCGCCAGCACGTCGAGGGAGTGCCGCAACGCGAAGCGGTTCCATCGCCCCGGCCGGTACAGCAGGTAGTGACCGGCGCCCCCGAGCGGGTAGAACTCGGCGCGGGCAGCCACGGCCGCGGCGCGCTCGGTGAACGCCTGGCTGCCGCGGGCCGAGGTGATCCGGTCGCGCAGGCCGTGACCGACCACGAGGTCCTTGCCGGTCAGCGCGGCGACCGGGTCGCCGGTGTCGAACCACGGGGCCAGGCCGACCACGCCACGGACGTTGGGGTCGTCGGCGACCCGGCTCGCGACCCGGGCGCCCATCGAGTGCCCCACGAGAGCGACAGGTACGTCGCCGTACGCCGCGCGGACCTGGTCGAGCGCCCAGCGTGCGTCCGGCACCGGGCTGTCGCGTCGTACCGCCGTTCCAGCCCCGTCCGGGCGTAGCGCAGCAGCCACAGTGCGTGACCGGCCTCCAGCACGTCACGCTGGAGCGCGTTGCGTAGCACCTGCATCCGCCACAGCGAGCCGCTTCGCCGGCCGACGGGTTCGAGGCTGTGGGGCGTGCCGCCGTGCAGCAGCAGCACCACGCCGCGGGGCGTGCCGACCGGCGCGCGGCGGTCGAGGGCACGGGCGTCGCCGGGCGCCCCGTCGAACGGTGCGGGCATGGCAGGTCCTCCTCGGCTGGTTCAAGGAACGTTCGGTGCGACCTATTCCGGGGATGGGTGACGTCGGTGCGGCACGGCAAGATGTTGCCTGTGAGTGACACCGCCGACACCGTCCCGGAGATCAGCAGCGAGTCCGATGCCGACGTCACGCCCGCACCGCCGGAGGCACGGGAGGAGCACGCGCGCACGGCCGAGGAGGTCGAGGACGCGCGCTGGCGCTACCACGTGCTCGACGACCCGACCCTCGACGACCACGACTTCGACCTGCGGCTGCGCCGCCTCGAGGCGCTCGAGGAGCAGTACCCCGAGCTGCGCACGCCCGACTCCCCGACGCAGAAGGTCGGTGGCGCGGTCTCGACCATGTTCACGGCCGTCGACCACCTCGAGCCGATGCAGAGCCTCGACAACGCGTTCTCCTTCGAGGAGCTGCAGACGTGGGCGGCGCGGCTCGCGCGCGATGGCGTCGACGACCCGGCGCTGCTGTGCGAGCTGAAGGTCGACGGCCTCGCGATCAACCTGCTCTACGAGGACGGGCGCCTGGTGCGTGGCGGTGACCCGGGGTGACGGGCGCACCGGCGAGGACGTCACCCCCAACGTGAAGACGATCGCCAACATCCCGCACCGGCTGAGCGCCACCGACGACTACCCGGTGCCGCGGCGGGTCGAGGTGCGCGGCGAGGTGTTCCTGCCGGTGGCGGCGTTCGAGCGGCTCAACCTCGCGATGTCCGAGGCCGGCAAGCCGATGTTCGCCAACCCGCGCAACGCCGCGGCCGGCTCGCTCCGCCAGAAGAACCCGAGGGTGACGGCCACCCGCGACCTCGCCATGGTCTGCCACGGCATCGGCTTCCGTGAGGGGTTCGAGCCGACCGCCCAGTCCGACGCGTACGCCGCGCTGCGCGACTGGGGACTGCCGACGAGCGACCAGGCGTTGGTGGTGCCGGGTCTCGAGCAGGCGCAGGAGTTCATCGAGTACTACGGCGAGCACCGCCACGACGTCGAGCACGAGATCGACGGGGTCGTGATCAAGGTCGACGACGTCTCCCTGCAGCGGCGGCTCGGCTCCACCTCGCGCGCGCCGCGCTGGGCGATCGCGTTCAAGTACCCGCCGGAGGAGGTCAACGCCAGGCTGCTCGAGATCCGGGTCAACACCGGTCGCACCGGCCGGGTCACGCCCTACGGCGTGATGGAGCCGACCAAGGTCGCGGGCTCGACCGTCGAGAACGCCACCCTGCACAACGCCCACGAGGTGAAGCGCAAGGATGTCCGTCCCGGCGACACCGTCGTCCTCCGCAAGGCCGGTGACGTGATCCCGGAGATCCTCGGACCCGTGCTCGCGCTGCGCCCCAAGGGCCTGCGCGCCTGGAAGATGCCCACGACCTGCGCGGCCTGCGGCACGACCCTGATCGAGGAGAAGGAGGGCGACAAGGACCTCCGCTGCCCCAACCACGAGAGCTGCCCCGCGCAGGTGCGCGAGCGTGTGTTCCACGTCGCGGGACGCGGCTCCTTCGACATCGAGGGACTCGGCTACGAGGCCGCGGTGGCGCTTCTCGACGCCGGCGTGATCACCAACGAGGGCGACGTGTTCGGCCTCACCGAGGACGACCTCCTCCGCGCCCCACTCTTCACCCGCGCCGCGAAGAAGGGGGAGGGCGACGGCCCGGTCCTCTCGGCCAACGGGCGCAAGCTCCTCGACAACCTCGACGCGGCCAAGGACCGGCCGCTGTGGCGGGTGCTGGTCGGGCTGTCGATCCGCCACGTCGGCCCGACCGCGGCCCGGGCGCTGGCGGCCGAGTTCGGGTCGATGACCGCGATCCGCGAGGCGGACGAGTCCCGGCTGGCGGGCGCCGAGGGCGTCGGCCCGACCATCGCGGAGTCGATCCGGGCCTGGTTCGACGGCCCCGAGGCCACGTGGCACAACCGCATCGTCGACGCCTGGTCCGCGGCCGGCGTACGCATGCAGGACGAGCGTGACGCGTCCACCCCGCGCACGCTGGAGGGCAAGACCCTGGTGGTGACCGGGTCCCTGGCGGGGTTCAGCCGCGACGGGGCGAAGGAGGCCATCGTGGCCCGCGGCGGCAAGGCGACCTCGTCGGTCTCGAAGAAGACCGACTACGTCGTCGTCGGCGACTCGCCCGGGTCCAAGGCCGACAAGGCCGAGCAGCTCGGCGTCCCGGTGCTCGACGAGGACGGCTTCCGGGTGCTGCTCGAGACCGGCGAGGGGCCGGCCTGACCGGTCAGGCGTCGGCGGCCAGATCTCGACGCGCTTCGCTGGCGCTCGCTGCTCGATCCAGGAGCTGCTCGCGCAGGATGTCGGCGTGGCCGGCGTGCCGGGCGAGCTCGGCGATCAGGTGCAGGTGCACCCAGCGGAGGCTGAGCGGGCTTCGCCGATTGTGCAGCACCTCGTCGTCCATCGCGTACGGCGCCGCCAGCGCGCGGGCCTCGTCGCACACCCGGCGGTAGTCGGCGATCACCGAGGCGACGGTCTCGTCCGGCCCGACCACGTAGGAGTCGTCCACCTCGGTCGGCAGCCCGATCTCCTCGCGGGTGCGGCCGGCCAGCCCGACGTGGAACCACACCTGCTCGACGAACGTGGCGTGCTTGACCAGCGCGATCGGCGTGGTCAGGGACGGCACCAGCCGGCGCCTGGCCTGTTCCTCGGTCAGCCCGTCGAGGGTCTCGACCAGCTCGGCGCGGGCCTCGTCCAGCTTGGTCTCGAGCTGGGTGCGCTCGTCGGCGACGAAGAGCGGTTCGTGGTCGGACATGCGGAGGACCCTAGGGTGTTCGCGGGGCGTGGCGCACCCCGGTTCTCCCGCTCGGCCGGGTCAGCTCAGCGCGGCCAGCACCAGCTGGGCCGCCGCCGCCTCCTCCACCGCGAACGGGTGGAAGTTCAGGGCCCGGGTCGGGTCGGTGAACTGACCGTTGATCCACGGCTGGGCGGAGCAGATGTCGTGACCCCGGCTGGCCAGGAACAGGTTGACGTACGACGAGTGCGTCACCGCCGCGGCGTGCTGCAGCGCCTGCGTGAGCCGCTTGTTGACCTGGTTGGCGTACTGGTAGTCGCCGTCGGCCAGCGGGAGCAGGTCGGGGCAGGTGCCCTGACGCGGTGCGATCTCGGGGTAGCCGACCACGACCACCCGGGCGTGGGGCGCCAGCTCGTGCACCCGGCGTACGACGGTCTCCACGCGTTGCGAGGTCTGCTGGACGTCGGCGAGCAGCCGGTCACGGCCGTCGGCGCGCATCGCGTCGCGGCACGGAGCGCCCGTCGGGTCGGACGCCCGCAGCGTCGGGCAGAAGCCGACGAGGGTGCCGAACACGGAGAAGTCGTTGCCGCCGATGCTCACCGACACCAGGTCGGTGTCGGGTGTGAGCGCGTCGAACTGGGGTGCGACCCCAGGCAGCTGGCCGGTGGTCATGTCCTTGGTCTGGGCGCCGCTGCAGCTGACGTCGACGAAGGTCGGTACGGCGAGCTCCCGGGCGACCAGCGACGGGTAGTTGTTGGTGGACCGGAAGCAGCCGTTGGCCACCTGGGTGACCGGGATCAGCGGACCCGCCGTGTAGGAGTCGCCGAGGGCGACGTAACGGGTCACCACCGGCGGCGTGGGCCTCGTGGCCGGTGCCGCGTCGGCGGGGCCGGCGGTGGTGGCGATCGTGGCCAGGCCGGCGACGATCAGGCCGGTGAACAGGGCGTGCAGCCGAGATTTCATGATCCCTCCGAGGGTCCGTGGCCTCGACCGTAGCCCCCTAGGATGAGTCTGTCCCCCCCTCGTTCGCAGGAGTTCCCGCATGCCGGAGATCAGCCGAGACGAGGTCGCCCACCTGGCTGACCTCGCCCGCATCGACCTCGACGACGCCGAGCTGGACCACCTCGCGCCGCAGCTCGCGGTGATCCTGGAGTCGATCGCCTCGATCCAGCAGGCCGGTGTGGACGAGGTGCCCGCCACGTCGCACCCGCTCCCGCTCACCAACGTCTACCGCGACGACGTGGTGACGCCCAGCCTCACCGCTGAGGAGGCGCTCAGTGGCGCTCCTCGCGTGGAGCAGCAGCGGTTCGAGGTCCCCCGCATCCTGGGAGACGAGCAGTGAACGAGCTGATCCGCCGCAGCGCCTCCGCGATGGCCGACGCCCTCACCAGCGGAGAGACCACGTCCGTCGCGCTCACCCAGGCGCACCTCGACCGGATCGCCGCGGTCGACGGCGCGCTGCACGCGTTCCTCGTGGTCGACGCCGAGGGCGCGCTCGCGGCTGCCGCGGCCTCCGACGAGCGGCGTGCGTCCGGGGCCACCGCCTCCCCGCTCGACGGGGTGCCGATCGCGGTCAAGGACGTGATCGCGACCAAGGGGCTGACCACGACGGTCGGCTCCAGGATCCTCGAGGGCTGGGTGCCGCCGTACGACGCGACCGTGGCGGCCCGGCTCCGTGCGGCCGGCCTGCCGATCCTCGGCAAGACGAACATGGACGAGTTCGCGATGGGCTCGTCGACCGAGCACTCCGCCTACGGGCCGACCCACAACCCCTGGGACCTCGACCGGATCCCCGGCGGCTCCGGTGGCGGGTCCGCGGCCGCGGTCGCCGGGTTCGAGGCGCCGCTCGCGATCGGCACCGACACCGGCGGCTCGATCCGGCAGCCGGGTGCGGTCACCGGCACGGTCGGCGTGAAGCCGACGTACGGCGGGGTCAGCCGCTACGGGCTGGTCGCGATGGCGAACTCGCTCGACCAGGCCGGACCGGTCACCCGCACCGTGCTCGACGCGGCGCTGCTGCACGAGGTGATCGGCGGTCACGACCCGCTCGACTCCACCAGCCTGATCGACCCGCTGCCGGAGCTGGTCGAGGCCGCGCGCCAAGGTGCCTCGGGTGACCTGGACGGGGTCCGGATCGGCGTGGTCCGCGAGCTCGGCGGCGAGGGCTACCAGGACGGGGTCGAGGCCAGGTTCGACGACGCCGTTCGGCTGATGACCGAGGCGGGCGCCGAGGTGGTCGAGGTGTCCTGCCCGAGCTTCGTGCACGCGCTGGCGGCGTACTACCTGATCATGCCGAGCGAGGCGTCCTCCAACCTCGCCCGCTTCGACGCGATGCGCTACGGCCTGCGGGTGATCCCGGAGGGCATCGACAACCCGAGCGCCGAGGACGTGATGCGCGCGACCCGCGACGCCGGCTTCGGCGAGGAGGTGAAGCGCCGGATCATCCTCGGCACCTACGCGCTCTCCAGCGGCTACTACGACGCCTACTACGGGCAGGCGCAGAAGGTGCGGACCCTGATCCAGCGTGACTTCGCGGCCGCCTTCGAGCAGGCCGACGTGCTGGTCTCGCCGACGGCGCCGACCACGGCGTTCCGGATCGGCGAGAAGCTCGACGACCCGCTGGCGATGTACCTCAACGACATCGCCACCATCCCGGCGAACCTCGCCGGCGTGCCCGGCATCTCCGTGCCGAGCGGACTCGCCGAGGAGGACGGTCTCCCGGCCGGCGTCCAGGTGCTGGCCCCAGCCCTCGCCGACGACCGGCTCTACCGGGTGGGTGCCGCGTTGGAGACACTCCTGCAGAAGGCGTGGGGCGGGCCCCTTCTCGGCCGGGCCCCGGAACTGGAGACACGATGAGCGTCACGACCCTGATCGACTTCGACACCGCGCTCGAGCAGTTCGACCCGGCGCTCGGGCTCGAGGTACATGTCGAGCTCAACACCGCCTCCAAGATGTTCTGCGGCTGCCCGACCGAGTTCGGTGCCGAGCCCAACACGCAGACCTGCCCGACCTGCCTCGGCCTGCCCGGGTCGCTGCCGGTGGTCAACCGGAACGCCGTCGAGTCGGCCATGAGGATCGGGCTGGCGCTCAACTGCGAGATCGCCGAGTGGTGTCGCTTCGCGCGGAAGAACTACTTCTACCCGGACATGCCGAAGAACTTCCAGACCTCCCAGTACGACGAGCCGATCGCGTTCGACGGCTGGACGGAGGTCGACGTCGACGGCACGACGTACCGGGTGGAGATCGAGCGCGCCCACATGGAGGAGGACACCGGCAAGTCGCTCCACGTCGGCACGTCCGGCCGGATCCACGGCGCCGACTACTCGCTGGTCGACTACAACCGCGCCGGCATCCCGCTGATCGAGATCGTCACCCGGCCGGTGATGGGCACCGGGGCCCACGCCCCCGCAGTGGCGCGCGCGTACGTCGGTCAGCTCCGTGAGCTGCTGCTGGGCCTGGGCGTCTCCGACGTCCGCATGGAGCAGGGTTCGCTGCGCTGCGACGTCAACCTGTCGCTCGCGCCCAAGGGCTCGGGCGGGCTCGGCACCCGCACCGAGACCAAGAACGTGAACTCGCTGCGGTCGGTGGAGCGTGCCGTCCGCTACGAGATCAGCCGTCAAGCAGCAGTCCTCGGAGGAGGTGGCTCGATCCTGCAGGAGACCCGGCACTGGCACGAGGACACGGGGGTCACGACCTCCGGGCGCGAGAAGTCCGACGCCGACGACTACCGCTACTTCCCCGAGCCCGACCTGGTGCCGGTGGCGCCGTCGCGCGAGTGGGTCGAGGCGCTGCGGGCCACGCTGCCGGAGCCGCCGCGCGTGAGGCGCGCGCGGCTGCAGCAGGACTGGGGCTTCAGCGACCTCGACATGCGCGACACGATCGGCGCCGGGGCCCTCGGGCTGGTCGAGGAGACGATCGCGGCCGGCGCCTCGCCGCAGGCCGCCCGCAAGTGGTGGCTCGGTGAGCTCGCCCGTCGCGCCAACGAGACCGACACCGAGCTGACCGCGCTGCCGGTGACCCCGGCCGACGTGGCCCGGGTGCAGGCTCTCGTCGACGAGAAGACGATCAACGACAAGCTGGCACGCCAGGTCCTCGACGGGGTCCTCGCCGGCGAGGGCACGCCCGACGAGGTGGTCGCCAGCCGCGGCCTCGCCGTGGTCTCCGACGAGGGAGCCCTCTCCGCGGCCGTCGACACCGCGATCGCCGCGAACCCCGACGTCGCCGACAAGATCCGCGACGGCAAGGTCGCCGCGGCCGGTGCGCTGATCGGCGCGGTCATGAAGGAGATGCGTGGCCAGGCCGACGCCGGCCGGGTCCGCGAGCTGATCCTCGAGAAGCTGTCCTGACCCGCCGGCGTACGCCGTGAGGCCCGCGTTTCAGCGGCGCCGCCGCGCTACCTCCCCGTCTTCACCAGCAGGATCCGGTCGTCCTGGGGAGCGGGGTCGCCGCGGCCGTCGCGGTTGGAGGTGGTGACCCAGAGGTTGCCGTCGGGGGCGGCGACGACGGTGCGGAGCCGGCCGTACTTCCCGACGAAGAAGTCGGTGGGCTTGCTGGCCCGCTGGCCCTCGACGTCGATCCGCCAGAGGCGGTTGCCGCGCAGGGCGCCGAGCCAGAGGTGGCCGTCGAGGAACGCGAGGCCTGAGGGGGACGCCTCGTCGGTGCTCCAGACGACCTGCGGGTTGCGGTAGCGGTCCTGGTCGCCCTTGCCCTCGACCTCGGGCCAGCCGTAGTTGTTGGCCTTCTGGATCAGGTTCAGCTCGTCGAAGGTGTTGTCGCCGAACTCCGAGGCCCACAGGTTTCCCCGGTCGTCGAAGGCCAGGCCCTGCACGTTGCGGTGGCCGATGGTCCAGATCGGCGAGCCCGGGTCGGGGTTGCCGGGTGCCGGCTTGCCGTCGCTCGGTGATCCGCAGGATCTTGCCGCCCAGCGAGTCCGGGTCCTGGGCCAGCGACCGGTTGCCGGTCTCGCCGGTGGAGACGAAGAGGTTGCCGTCGGGGGCGAACTGAAGCCGGCCGCCGTCGTGGATGAAGCCGTTCGGGATGCCGGTGAGGATCGGCTTCGGCGCGGAGAGCCGGTTGCCGTCGAACGTCATCCGGACCACACGGTTGTCCCCGTCGGTGGTGACGTAGGCGAACACCGCCCGGTTCCTCGCGTACGACGGGGAGACCGCGATGCCGAGCAGCCCGGCCTCGCCCTGGGCGCGGGTCTCGTCGACGTCGCCGACCTGGGTGACGCTGCCGTCCGCGATGTGCAAGACGCGGCCGGAGTCGCGCTCGGTCACCAGCGCCGAGTCGTCGGGCAGGAACGCGATGCCCCACGGGGTCGCGAGTCGGGCCGCGACGGTGCCGATCACCCGCGGTTGCCCGGTGGCCTCGGTCCCGGTGGGAGACGAGGAGCCTGACGGTGTCTGCGACGACGGAGCAGGTGACGCCACCGTCGGGTCGGGGCCGCGCGAGGAGGTCTTGAACGGCCCGGTGTCCTCCTCGCCTCCGCAGCCGGCGACGAGCACCACTGTCCCGAGCAGCAGTGCCAGGCGTCTCATCCCGACACGGTAGCCAGCGCCCGGTGAGTCAGCGGTGCGACGCGACCCGGTCGAGCAGGTCCAGCAGCAGCGCATGCACCTCGCGTGGCTTCTCCATCTGCAGGAAGTGCGAGCCCGGGAGCTCGACGTACTGCGCCGACGGGATGCGCTCGGACGCCGTCCTCATGTCGTACGACGCCGCGAGCACGTCGTAGCGGCCGGCCACGAACGTGGTCGGCACGTCGATCGTGCGGAGTGAAACCCGGGCGTGCAGCGACGAGGCGAGCGCGAGGTGCGCGTACCAGTCGATCGGCGTGGTCAGGAACTCGCGGATCGCACGCCGGGCGAGCGGCACGTCGGGCACCGGGAGCATGAACCCGCTGTGGGTCACCACGCGACCGGCGCACGGCCCGATGTCGAGCCGGCTGGTCACCTGGTGCAGCGGCTTGCCGGCGACGCCCAGCAACCGGGCGACGGTGGTCGCGATCGGCTTGCGCGCGAAGCGGGGGACGAACAGCGGCGCACCCATCGACCCGAACGTCTCGCCGGGGACGCCGGTGAGGGCGAAGAGTCCCGTGACGCGCTCGGGACGGGTGACCGCGAGCTCGAACATGGTGTTCACGCCGATCGACCACCCGACCACCGCGCACGCGGTGACCCCGGCGTCGTCGAGCACGGCGAGAGCGTCCTCGACGAACACCTCCTGGCCGACCCGGTCCGGGTCAGTCGGCCGCGCGGAGCCGCCGACCCCACGGTGGTTCCACGAGATCACGCGGACGCCGCAGTCGGGGTCGAGCAGGGCGGGCCAGGCATAGGGGTTGGTGCCGAGGCCGTTGCAGAGGAGCACGACCGGTCCGTCCACATCGTTGGTCCAGGCGCGCAGCACCGTTCCGTCGGCGCTGGTCACCTCGTAGAACCGCAGCGCGAGCCCGTCTTCGGGCTCAGGGGCGACGCTCAGCTGCTCGGCACACGCGGACATGCCGCGGATCCTGCCCACTACCGATGATTCTCAAGCGTCCTCGTGGTCCATTGTCATGAGAGCTCAACCGGCTCTGGCGACTGTCGGTGCACCGGAGCACACTCGGGGGAGAATCGGAGGAGGGCACATGGACGGCACGATCTTGCTGGTCGGCACCCGCAAGGGACTCTGGATCGGACGCTCCGACGCGGAGCGCCGGGAGTGGGAGTTCACCGGTCCGCACTTCGACATGGAGGAGGTCTACTCCTGCATGGTCGACACCCGAGGCAGCAACCCCCGGCTGCTGGTCGGCTCCTCGTCGAGCTGGTTGGGCCCGCAGGTCCAGCGCTCCGACGACCTGGGCCGCACCTGGGCCAAGAGCGCCGACGGAGCGATCCGGTTCCCCGACGACACCGGCACCTCGCTCGAGCGGGTCTGGCAGCTCACACCGGGGGTGGGCGACGGCGTGGTCTACGCCGGCACCGAGCCGGGCGCCGTGTTCCGCTCCGACGACGGGGGCGAGACGTTCCAGCTCGAACGCGCGCTCTGGGACCACCCCCACCGGCCGGACTGGGCGGCCGGCTTCGGCGGCCAGGCCTTCCACACGATCCTCCCGCACCCGACCGACGCCTCGTCGGTGACATGTGCGCTATCCACCGGCGGGGTCTACCAGACCGTCGACGGCGGCTCCTCGTGGGCGCCGCGCAACCAGGGCATCCGGGCGGAGTTCCTTCCCGAGGGGCAGCAGTACCCCGAGTTCGGACAGTGCGTGCACAAGGTCGCGCGTCACCCGTCGACTCCGCAGCGGATGTTCCTGCAGAACCACGGCGGCGTCTACCGCTCCGACGACGAAGGTGGCCGCTGGACGTCGATCGCCGAAGGACTGCCGGCCGACTTCGGCTTCCCGATCGTCGTGCACCCGCACGAGCCGGAGACGGTCTTCGTGTTCCCGCTCAACGGCGCGGGAGGGCGTTACCCACCGGAGGGTCACGCTCGGGTCTGGCGCTCCCGCGACGCCGGCGGCAGCTGGGAGCCACTGGGGGAGGGGCTGCCCGACACCTTCTTCGTCGGCGTCATGCGTGACGCGATGTCCACGGACGACCACGAGCGCAGCGGGCTCTACGTCGGGGCGCGCAACGGCTCGGTCTGGGCCTCGCCCGACGGGGGCGAGACCTGGACCGAGGCCGTTGGCAACCTGCCCGACGTGATGGTGGTCCGGGCGGCCGCGATCTAAGCGCTGCGCCGAGCTCGCAACGCGTCTCGAAACCTGCTCCGTCGAGGAGCGGTCAGGCGGCGACGAGCGGCCGGCGGTCGGTCTGGGCCTTGCCGGTCACCCAGGTCTGGTCGGCGCCGCACCAGCACGTGTAGCCGACCACGATGCCGGCATCGGTGTTGGCGAGACCCGTGATCTGGCTCGGGAAGATCAGCTGACGCTTCCCGCAGGCAGTGCACTCGTTGTCGAACATGTCAATCCTCCCTCGAAGGTGGGGCAACCTGTCGAGGACCATTCTGACGAACCGCAAGGCATAGGGGTATCCTCTCTTTTCTGGATGTCCCCAAGGCTTTGCCTTTACCTGGGCGCTAGCATGGCGCCATGCTCTCCCTCCACCAGCTCCGGTGCTTCCTCGCGACCTACGAGCACGGGTCGCTGACCGGTGCCGCGGAGGAGCTGGGTTACGCACAGCCGTCGGTGTCGGAGCAGGTGCGGCTGCTCGAGCGCACTGTCGGCTCGTCCCTGTTCCGGCGCGTCGGCCGCGGCGTGGTGCCGACCACGGTCGCGGAGACCCTGCGCCCCCACGCCGAGCGCACGCTCGCGGCGGCCGACGAGGCGATGCGGGTGGCGCGGAGTGCCACCGCGCTGGAGACCGGCACCATCCGGTTCGGCATGTTCGGGACGGCGCGGCTCTACGCGAGCGCGGGCCTGGTCGCCGACGTGCTCGCCCGGCACCCGGGGGTCAGGGTGGAGCTGGTCGGCCAGAACTCCAGCGACGTGCTCGAGGACCTGCGGCGAGGCCGGCTCGAGGCCGCGATGATCGCGGTCCCCCAGATCAGCAGCGAGGGCATGGAGGTCACCCCGGTCGCGCGCGACGAGCTGGTCTACGTCAGCGCACACCCGGACCGGCTGGAGTCACCGGTCACCGCCGCACGGCTGGCCCGCGCGGAGCTGGTGATGCCCGAGACCACCTGGCGTTCCGTCGACTCCACGCGCATCGTGCTGCGCCGGATGCTGCACGAGTCGGGACGCAACCCGCAGACCCGGATCGAGGTGGAGGACGTCGAGACCGCGGTGGAGCTGGTCGGCATGGGGCTCGCCGACACCGTGATCCCGAAGGGGGCGGTCACCCAGCTGCTGCCGCGGCTGGCGCCGGACGCCGGCTACGTGTCGCTGCGCCCGCGCCAGTACGACTCGCTGGCCATCGTGCACCGGGCGGGCGCCAGCCTGTCACCCGCCGCGCAGCTGATGATCGAGGTCGCCACGCGGCGGATCCAGGAGGTGGCCGAGCCCCTCGACCAGGCGGGCTAGACGCCCACCCGTTCCGGCGTCCTGCTCCTCTTCTTCTCGAACGTCGCGTCGTCGTTGATGTCGGACCTGCTGCGGTCCTCGAGCAGCGCCACCGCGATCAGCGAGACCACGGCGCACCCGGCGATCGCCGCCGCGATGGACCAGCCGGAGCCGGTCTCCTTCAGCAGGAACGTCGCCACCAGCGGCGCGGGACCACCCGCGATCACCGAGGCGAGCTGGTAGCCCATGCCCGCTCCGGCGTACCGGAGGTTCGTCGGGAAGGACTCCGCGATCATCGCCGCCTGCGGGCCGTACTGCATGGCGTGCGGGATCAGGGCCAGGAAGAGTCCGATGAACGCGATCATGGCGATGCCGCTGTCCATGGCCGCGAACAGGACGAAGCCGTAGATCCCCATCAGGGCGGAGCCGGCCATGTAGATCTTCTTGCGGCCGACCGTGTCGGAGAGGTGCCCGAAGAGGGGGACGGCGACCAGCTCGAGCGCGGCCGCGGACAGGATTGCTGCCAGCGCGAAGGTCTTGCTGTAGCCCTGCTCCTCGGTGAGGAAGACCAGCGTGAACGACGTGATCACGTAGAACGGTGCCTGCTCGGACAGCCGCGCCAGCGCGCTGAGCACGATCGGCTTCCAGTGGTGCTTGATCGCGTCGAACGACGGCAGCTTGCTGATCTTGTTCTCCTTCAGGCGCTTGGCGAACATCGGGGTCTCCAGGATGCGGAGCCGGATGTAGAGGCCGATCGCGACCATCACCAGGCTGAACACGAACGGGATCCGCCAGCCGAACGACGTGAACTGCGCGTCGGTCATCACCGCGCTGAGCAGGTACAGGAAGCCGGTGCCCAGGATCAGGCCGAACGCCACCCCGAGCTGGGGCAGGCTGGCCATGAAGCCGCGCCGCTTCTGGTCGCCCCACTCCATGGAGAGCAGGACCGACCCGCTCCACTCACCGCCGACCGCGAGGCCCTGCAGCAGCCGCAGGAGAACCAGCAGGATGGGCGCCGCGATGCCGATCGAGTCCGTGCCCGGCAGCAGGCCGACTGCCGTGGTGGCCAGCCCCATCATCAGCAGCGTGATGATCAGGGTCGCCTTGCGGCCGATCCGGTCACCGTAGTGGCCGAAGATGAAGGCGCCGACCGGACGTGCGGCGAACCCCACGGCGTACGTCGCGAACGACTCCAGCTGGCCGGCGTAGTTCGACGACGACGGGAAGAACAGCGTCGGGAAGATCAGTGCCGCGGCCGTGTTGTAGAGGAAGAAGTCGTACCACTCGATGGTGGTGCCGACGGTGCTCGCGACCGCTGCCTTGCGGACCTGCGATCGATGCTCGAGCGTGTCTTCGGCCTCGATAGATGCGGTGGCCTTGTCTGGGTCCAGGGTCATTGCCTTCGCCTCTCTCCCGCGGCCCGATGCCGCAGGTCAGGGGCCAAGGGAGATGGACAGTCCCGTGACCCCCATCACAGTGCCCTACCCATTCCGGTACGGTTTACACCACACCGGCGCAGGAAAATCGGGCCGTGCCCTCCCGCCTGCGACGCGGGCTACCCTCGGCCCATGACGCAGACGCCCGACATCAAGCCCCGCTCGCGCGACGTCACCGACGGCCTGGAGAAGACCGCTGCGCGGGGGATGCTGCGCGCTGTCGGCATGGGTGACGACGACTGGGAGAAGCCGCAGATCGGTGTCGCCTCGAGCTGGAACGAGATCACGCCCTGCAACCTGTCGCTCGACCGACTGGCGAAGGCGGTCAAGAACGGCGTGCACGCGGCCGGCGGCTACCCGCTCGAGTTCGGCACCATCTCCGTGTCCGACGGCATCGCCATGGGTCACGAGGGCATGCACTTCTCGCTTGTCTCGCGGGAGGTGATCGCCGACTCGGTCGAGACGGTGATGATGGCCGAGCGGCTCGACGGCTCGGTGCTGCTGGCGGGCTGCGACAAGTCGCTCCCGGGCATGATGATGGCCGCCGCGCGCCTCGACCTCGCCAGCGTCTTCCTGTACGCCGGGTCGATCATGCCCGGCCAGGTCGACGGGCAGGACGTCACGATCATCGACGCGTTCGAGGCGGTCGGTGCCTGTCTCGCCGGCAAGATCACCCGCGAGGAGGTCGACCGGGTGGAGCGTGCGATCTGTCCCGGTGAAGGTGCCTGCGGCGGGATGTACACCGCGAACACGATGGCTGCGGTCGGCGAGGCGCTCGGCCTGTCGCTGCCCGGGTCAGCGGCGCCGCCGGCGGTCGACCGCCGGCGCGACGGCTTCGCGCACCGTTCCGGCGAGGCCGTGGTGGAGATGCTGCGCCAGGGGATCACCGCACGGCAGATCCTGACCCTCGAGGCGTTCGAGAACGCGATCACGGTCGTGATGGCACTCGGCGGCTCGACCAACGCGGTGCTGCACCTACTCGCGATCGCCCGCGAGGCCGACGTCGACCTGACCATCGACGACTTCAACCGGGTCGGCGACAAGGTGCCGCACCTCGGCGACCTCAAGCCTTTCGGGCGCTACGTGATGAACGACGTCGACAAGATCGGCGGCATCCCGGTCGTGATGAAGGCGCTGCTCGACGCGGGCCTCATGCACGGCGACGTGCTGACGGTGACCGGCCGCACCATGGCCGAGAACCTCGAGGCGCTGGCGCCGCCCGGACTCGACGACGACGTGATCCGCAGCCTCGACCGGCCGATCCACAAGACCGGGGGGCTCACGATCCTCAAGGGGTCGCTGGCGCCCGAGGGGGCGGTGGTGAAGTCGGCCGGTTTCGACGACGACGTCTTCACCGGCACCGCACGGGTCTTCGACGGCGAGCGCGCCGCTCTCGACGCGCTGGCCGAGGGCCGGATCGTGGCCGGTGACGTGGTGGTGATCCGCTACGAGGGACCCAAGGGCGGTCCGGGGATGCGCGAGATGCTGGCGATCACCGGCGCGATCAAGGGCGCCGGCCTCGGCAAGGACGTGCTGCTGATCACCGACGGCCGCTTCTCCGGTGGTACGACGGGTCTCTGCGTGGGCCACATCGCGCCCGAGGCCGTCGACGCCGGTCCGATCGCGTTCGTGCGCGACGGCGACCGGATCACGCTCGACGTGGCCAAGCGGGTGCTCGACGTGGCGACCGACGCCGACTGGGACAGCCGCCGCGACGGCTGGGAGCCGAACCCGCCCAAGTACACGCGCGGTGTGCTCGGCAAGTACGCCAAGGTCGTGCAGTCCGCTGCCCACGGAGCCGTCTGCGGCTGAAGGGGCATGCGCTAGTCGAGCGCGCCTGCGGGCAGGTCGAACCAGCGCAGGTGCTCGAAGTCGGCGGAGGTCGACGTCGGGGGAGTCAGGTCCGGCTCGCCCGCCGCGGCCAGCAGGGCCGCTCCGTCGCGCAGGTGCTCGGCGAGCAGGTCCTCGCCACCGGACAGGCGGGACGTCGGCGCATGCATGCCCTGCCCGTCGTACTTGATGTCGTGCAGGCGCAGCGGCGGCTCGACCACCCCCTCGCGGTGGGTCCAGCGCCCTGATGAGACGTCGAACCGGTAGTCGCCGAGCAGCCGCCAGCCGTCGCGCGCGACCAGGCGCACCGCCTCGATCACGTAGTCGGCGACGGTGTCGGAGAGGAAGTAGTTGAAGTTCACGCGCACCCAGCCGGGCTTGATCCCCTCGCAGCCGCTGGTGATCTCGCGCTCGAACTCACGGCTGTGATCGAGGTCGATGCCGAGCAGCCGATGGCCGTAGGGGCCGGCGCAGGAGCAGCCACCGCGGGACTGGACACCGAAGAGGTCATTGAGAAGCGCCACCACGAAGTTGTGGTGGAGGTAGCGGCCGGAGGGCGCGCGCACCACGAACGACACGATCGAGAGCCGCGGAGCGTCGGGGTTGCCGAGCACCTCGATCGCCGGCTCCGCCGACCAGATCCGCATCGCGCGCTCGAGGAACCGCTCCTCGGCGGCGCGGATCGTCTCCACGCCGACCGCGGCCTTGAGCTGGAACACCAGGCCCGCGCGCACCGCCTCGATGATCGCCGGGGTGCCGCCCTCCTCGCGGTGCTCGGGGTCGGCCAGGTAGGCGTGGTCGGCGGTGTTGACGTACGCGACGGTGCCGCCGCCGGGGACGTCGGGCACCCGGTTGCGGAACAGCTCACGTCGCGCGACCAGTACGCCGGGGGTCGACGGCCCGCCGATGAACTTGTGCGGGGAGATGAAGATCGCGTCCTTGTAGGCGAGCGGGTCCTGGTCGCGACCGGCGTACATGTCGATGTCGATGTACGGCGCAGCGGCTGCGATGTCCCAGAACGACAGCGCGCCGTGCTCGTGGAGCAGCGACGAGATCGTCGTGGTGTTGGTGACGATGCCGGTCACGTTGGACGCCGCCGAGAACGACCCGATCCGCAGCGGCCGGTCGGCGTACTCGACCAGCCGCTCGCGCAGCACGTCGAGGTCGATCAGGCCGTCGGCGTCCTCGGGGATGGTGACCACGTCGGCGACGCACTCGCGCCACGGGACCTCGTTGCTGTGGTGCTCGAACGGCCCGATGAACACCACCGGCCGCTGGTCCCTCGGGATCCGGTCCGACAGCCCGTGCCGGTCGTCGAGCGCGCTGGGGATGCGCAGGCCGAGCACGCCGATCAGCTTGGAGATGGCGCCGGTCGTGCCCGACCCCGCGAAGATCACGACCGTCTCGTCGTCGCCGCCGACCGCGTCGTGGATGATCCGCCGGGCGTCCTCGCGCAGCCGCGTGGTCTGCAGTCCGGTGCCGCTGGACTCGGTGTGCGTGTTGGCGTAGCTGGGCAGCACCTCGTCGCGGATGAAGTCCTCGATGAACGTCAGGGCCCGGCCCGACGCGGTGTAGTCGGCGTACGTCACGCGGCGGTGGCCGTAGGGCGTCACCATCACGTGGTCCTCGCCGATCACGGCCTCGCGGACCATCCGGACCAGATCGTCGCGGGTGCCCTCCATGTCCGCAGGCTACGCGCTTCGGTCGGCTAACAGGATCGCCACCGACCCGGCCAGCAGCACGACCAGCTCGGCCAGGCCCGAGACCGCGGTGCCGACCGGCACCGCGGCCGCGAGGAGCACCCCGCCGCCGAGCCGCACCGCGACGTCACGACGGCCGATCGCGAGCCGGAACAGCGCCAGCCCGACCCAGAAACCGGCCGTGCCGGCGGCGAGCTGCGCGGCCCACGCGAGGTCGAGGTGGTGCGTGGGGTGCGCGAGCGCGTGGTGCAGGCCCGAGGCGGCGAACACGACCCCGAGGAGCATCACCGCGAACGCGTAGCCGAAGGACGCCAGCCCCATGGCCTGCTGCCGGTCCTCGGGCGCCGCCTCGAGCGCGCGCTCGGCGGCGTGGTCCTCGCCGGTGCCGAAGTAGGCCCAGTAGAGCGATGCGGCCAGGGTGAGGCTCACTGCGGCGAACCCGATCTGCGCGATGCCGATCCGCTCCGTGCCACCGCTCACGCCGACGCCGATCGCGAGCACGGACTCGCCGAGGACGATGATCAGCATCAGGCCGTGGCGCTCCACGAAGTGCGCGGGCCGGAGGGTGAACGCCGAACCGGTGTCGATCCCGCGCAGCACGGTGGCGGTGGCCAGCGGCGGCAGCACGGTCTCCACGAGCACCGCCGCCACCCAGCAGATCCAGACCGCGTCGCCCTCCAGGAGCCCGCCGGCCAGCACGAGCAGACCCGCCAGGCCGTTGAACATCGCCAGGCGCACGACCATCCCGGTGCTCACCCGTGGCGCCTGGGTGAGGTACATCGTGGTGTGCACCACGAGGACGACCAGGTATCCCATCGCGAACACGAGCCGGTCCGTGGTGAACGCGTGCGGGATCGCCAGCGCCATCATGAAGTTGCCGACCATGCCGAGCAGCAGGAAGGCCCGTCGTACGGCCGTCACCGGAGGAGCCGCGTTGGTGAGCCAGGCGTAGCCGCCGTACATCCACCACATGAGCAGCAGGAGCAGGACCACCTGACCGACGCCGGCCCAACCCGGCTCGTGCCCGAGCGTCGCGGTGAGCTGGGTGATCGTGAACACGAACACCAGGTCGAAGAACAGCTCCAGTGTCGTGACCGAGCCCGAGACGACGTCCGGACGGTCGCGTCGCTCACGCCGCGGGAGTCGCGCCATGGTGCCCAGCGTTCCATGTCAGGGTCGGGTCATGCGCACCAACGAGCACGGCCAGCCGATCGGCGACGAGGTGCCGGGATGGGCGCCACGGCCGAGGATCGAGCCGGTCACGCTCACCGGTCGCACCTGCCGGGTCGAGCCGCTCGGCCAGGGCAGCCTGGACGCGCTGTACGACGCGCTGTGCCTGCAGTCGCCGCCCGCGACCTGGACCTACATCATGGGCGGTCCGTACGACGACCTGGATGGGTTCGCCGGACACGTGGCCGGCCTGCACGCGCTACCGGCCTGCCTGCCGCTGGCGATCATGGCGCCGGACGGACGGGGGCTCGGTATCGCCTGCTACCTGCGGATAGATCCGGCCAACGGCTCGGCGGAGGTCGGCGGGATCGTGATGTCCTCCGCGCTGCAGCGCACGACCGCGGCGACCGAGGCGATGTACCTGATGATGCGCCACGTCTTCGACGACCTCGGCTACCGCCGCTACGAGTGGAAGTGCGACTCCCTCAACGCGCCGTCCCGCGCGGCGGCCGCCCGCTACGGCTTCCGCTACGAGGGCCTGTTCCGCCACGCCCTGGTCTACAAGGGCCGCAACCGCGACACCGCCTGGTTCTCGGTCACCGACGCGGAGTGGCAGCACCTGCGCCCGGCGTACGAGGCCTGGCTCCACCCGGCGAACTTCGACGACCAGCGCCGTCAGCGCGCACCGCTCGCGTGCCGGACCATCGACCGCTGACCCCGGATCCACTGATGGGCTCCGTGTCCGCACTGTGGGACGCGTGGGAGACTGGCTTGACCGGGCACCGGCCCGGAAGGGACCGTATGGCGCATGCGCACACTTCTCCTCGTACGCACGCGACGCGTGAGCTGAGGCCATCAGGCCCACGACCTGGCCGCAGCCACGCGTCGACCCCTCGTCCGCCAGCCGGCCCGAGGGGTTTTTTGTTGGCCGCACCGCCACAACCAACGAGAAGGTCACCGATGAGCCAGCGCAGACCAGCGGCCCAGCCCCGGCCCGGCCGGCGAGTCGGTCACCGGGGCCCAGAGCCTGATCAGGTCGCTCGAGAGCGCCGGCGCCGAGAACATCTTCGGCATCCCCGGCGGCGCGATCCTGCCGGCGTACGACCCGCTCTTCGACTCCGGAAGATCCGGCACATCCTGGTGCGCCACGAGCAGGGCGCCGGCCACGCGGCCCAGGGGTACGCCGTCGCGACCGGCAAGGTCGGCGTCTGCATGGCCACCAGCGGCCCGGCGCGACCAACCTGGTGACGCCGATCGCCGACGCCTACATGGACTCGGTGCCGATGGTCGCGATCACCGGCCAGGTCGGCGCCGCCGCGATCGGCACGGACGCCTTCCAGGAGGCCGACATCCGCGGCATCACGATGCCGATCACCAAGCACAACTTCCTGGTCACCGACCCGGCCGAGATCCCGCGGATCGATCGCCGAGGCGTTCTACATCGCCTCGACCGGCCGGCCCGGCCCGGTGCTGGTCGACGTCGCCAAGTCCGCGCTGCAGGCGCAGACCACGTTCGCCTGGCCGACCGAGCTCAACCTGCCCGGCTACCGCCCGGTGACCCGGCCGCACTCCAAGCAGATCCGCGAGGCGACCCGGCTGATCGCTCGAGGCGCGCCGGCCGGTGCTGTACGTCGGCGGCGGCGTGATCCGCTCGCGCGCGGCCGCAAGGAGCTGCGCGTGCTCGCCGAGCTGACCGGGATCCCGGTCGTCACCACGCTGATGGCGCGCGGCGCGTTCCCCGACAGCCACCCGCAGCACCTCGGCATGCCCGGCATGCACGGCACCGTCGCGGCGGTCGCGGCGCCTGCAGAAGAGCGACCTGATCATCAGCCTCGGCGCCCGCTTCGACGACCGGGTCACCGGCAACCTCGACTCGTTCGCGCCCGGCGCCAAGGTGATCCACGCCGACATCGACCCGGCCGAGATCGGCAAGAACCGGCACGCCGACGTGCCGATCGTCGGCGACGCCCGCGAGGTGATCGCCGACCTGATCGTCGCGCTGCAGGCCGAGCAGGACGCCGGGCACCACCGGCGACTACGAGGGCTGGGTGCAGTTCCTGGCCGGCGTGAAGAAGCAGTACCCGCTCGGCTACGACACGCCGGCCGACGGGCCTCGCCCCGCAGTACGTCATCGAGCGGCTCGGCAAGATCGCCGGCCCCGACGCGATCTACGCCGCCGGCGTCGGCCAGCACCAGATGTGGGCCACGCACTTCGTCGGCTACGAGCACCCGAACACCTGGATCAACTCCGGCGGCCTCGGCACGATGGGCTTCGCGGTGCCGGCCGCGATGGGCGCCAAGGTCGGCCGGCCCGACGCGACCGTGTGGGCGATCGACGGCGACGGCTGCTTCCAGATGACCAACCAGGAGCTGGCCACCTGCACGATCGAGGGCATCCCGATCAAGGTCGCGATCATCAACAACGAGTCGCTCGGCATGGTGCGGCAGTGGCAGACGCTGTTCTACGAGGGCCGCTACTCCAACACCGACCTGCAGTCCAAGCGCGTGCCCGACTTCGTCAAGCTGGCCGAGGCGTACGGCGCGTCGGCCTCGCCTGCGACAGCCCGGACGACGTCGACGCCACGATCAACAAGGCGATGGAGATCAACGACGTGCCGGTGGTCGTCGACTTCCGGGTGCACCGCGACGCGATGGTGTGGCCGATGGTCGCCGCCGGCACGACCAACGACGACATCAAGTACGCCCGCGACCTCGCCCCCGAGTTCGAGGAGGACGACCTCTGATGTCCATCCACACCCTGTCGGTCCTCGTCGAGAACAAGCCCGGTGTGCTGGCCCGCATCGCCGGCCTGTTCAGCCGCCGCGGCTTCAACATCGACTCGCTCGCGGTCGGCCCGACCGAGCACCCCGAGATCTCGCGGATGACGATCGTGGTCAACGTCGAGGACTCCCCGCTCGAGCAGGTCACCAAGCAGCTCAACAAGCTGGTCGAGGTGATCAAGATCGTCGAGCTCGAGCACGCGCGACGCGGTCGAGCGCGAGCTGCTGCTGGTCAAGGTCAAGGCCGACGCCGACACCCGCGGCCAGGTGCTCGAGGCCGTCCAGCTGTTCCGGGCCAAGGTCGTCGACGTCGCCGCCGACGCCGTCACGATCGAGGTCACCGGCAACGCCGACAAGCTCGCCGACTTCCTGCGCGGTGCTCGAGCCCTTCGGCATCCGCGAGCTCGTGCAGTCCGGCATGGTCGCGATCGGCCGCGGCAGCCGCTCGATCACCGAGCGCACGCTCCGCCCGATGCCGGTCGCCGTACCGGCTCCCGCCAGCTGACCAGCCGATGGTCGACGTGAGCTCGATCGACCGACAGATGACCACCCAACGAAGAAGGAGAGCCCACCCGTGGCTGAGATGTTCTACGACGACGACGCCGACCTGTCCGTGATCCAGGGCCGCAACGTGGCCGTGCTCGGCTACGGCAGCCAGGGCCACGCGCACGCGCTGTCGCTGCGCGACTCCGGTGTCGACGTGCGCGTCGGTCTGCCGGAGGGCTCGAAGAGCCGCGCCAAGGCCGAGGCCGAGGGCCTGCGCGTGCTGACGCCGGCCGAGGCCGTCGAGGAGGCCGACCTGATCATGATCCTCGCGCCCGACCACGTCCAGCGGAAGCTGTACGCCGAGTCGATCGAGCCGAACCTCGTCGACGGCGACGCGCTGTTCTTCGGGCACGGCTTCAACATCCGCTTCGGCTACATCAAGCCGCCGCCCGGCGTCGACGTGTGCATGGTCGCGCCGAAGGGCCCGGGCCACCTGGTGCGCCGCGAGTACACCGACGGGCCGCGGCGTACCGGTGCTCGTCGCCGTCGAGCAGGACGCGACCGGCAAGGCCTGGGACCTCGCGCTGTCCTACGCCAAGGGCATCGGCGGCCTGCGCGCCGGCGGCATCAAGACCACGTTCACCGAGGAGACCGAGACCGACCTGTTCGGCGAGCAGGCCGTGCTCTGCGGCGGCGCCTCGCAGCTGGTGCAGTACGGCTTCGAGGTGCTCACCGAGGCCGGCTACCAGCCCGAGGTCGCCTACTTCGAGTGCCTGCACGAGCTGAAGCTGATCGTCGACCTGATGTACGAGGGCGGCATCGCCAAGCAGCGCTGGTCGGTCTCCGACACCGCGGAGTACGGCGACTACGTCTCCGGCCCGCGGGTGATCGACGACGCGCGTGAAGGAGAACATGCAGGGCGTCCTCGAGGACATCAAGAACGGCTCGTTCGCCCAGCGGTTCATCGACGACCAGGACGCCGGCGCCCCGGAGTTCAAGGCGCTGCGCGAGCAAGGGCGAGGCAGCACCCGATCGAGGGCACCGGCCGCGAGCTGCGCAAGCTGATGGCCTGGGTGAAGACCCACGACTCCGACTACATCGAGGGCACCGCTACGCGCTGATGGTCGGCGTTGGTGTGCGCCCGGCTGCCGAATTCCCAAGGTATCGAGGTGTTTGTCGGGCATCGGGGGCGCAAACGGACATCCCACCTCCCAATCTCTTCTGACTTCCCAATGAGAACTGGCGCTTCCAGCGGCGTACACACCGCTGGAAGCGCCAGCAAACGTAGATACCTTGGGAATTCTCCCGGAGACCTCTACTTCACCTCCGACTTCAACACCAGCCGGATCCCCACCAGCAGCGGGACCAGCACCCAGATCGCGCTGGTGACGCCGAGGTGCGCCCACTCGGCAGCGGTGAGGGCTCCGTCGTAGAGCTGGGTCTGGGCGAAGTTGAAGTCGACCCAGGGCTGCAGGTCGCGGAACCAGGCCTGGGTGCCGGCCAGCAGCGCCGAGAGCGTCGGGAGCACGAAGGCGAACACGAAGTAGCCCACGACCGCGCCGGCCGAGTTGCGGATCAGCACGCCGAGCATGAAGCCGACCAGCATCCCGAGGACGTTGGCGAGGACGATCGAGAGCATCTGGTTCACCGAGATGTCCCACACCGTGTCGACGCCCTTGATCGTGGAGCCGAGGACGTTGCCGACGGCACCGATGCCGAGCGCGACGAGCATCGAGGTCACGCCGACCACCAGGGTCGCGACCAGCTTGGCGGTGATCGATCCGTCCGCGGTGCGGGACCAGGGTGAACGTCGTGAGCCCGCTGCGCTGGCTCCACTCGCTGGTGACCGACAAGATCGCGACGATCGGCAGCAGCACCGTCATCGGGACGCCGATCGCCGCGCCGAAGGAGTCGTACGTGATCGAGCTGTCCGAGGCGAACAGGATCACCGCGCCCGTGGCCAGGGTGGCCGCGATCGCGATGCTCGCCATCAGCCAGAAGCCGGACCGGGTGTCGAACATCTTGCGCAGCTCGACGCCGACGATCCGACCCATCGGGATGCCGTCGATGCGCTTCGGACGCGGGAGGACCCGCTGCGAGTCGTCCACGTCGGGGTGGGTGGTCAGGGTGGTCATGCTGCTGCTCCTTCTCGTGAGGTGTCCGCGGTGAGCTCGAGGAACATGTCCTCGAGGCCGGCGCCGTCGGCGGTCCGCAGCTCGACCAGCGGTACGCCGGCGGCCAGGGCGACCTTGCCGACGTGCTCGGGGTCCGCGTCGGTGCGGAACCCGTCGCCCGAGCGGGTGAACTCGACCCCGGACCCGGTGAGGGCGCCGGCGAGGTCGGCCTGCCCGGTGGCGCGGACGTAGGTGCCGGCGCGGTCTGCAGGAGCTCCGCCTTGGTGCCCTGCGCGACGATCCGGCCGTTGCCGATCACGACCAGGTCGTCGGCGATCACCTCGATCTCGTGCAACAGGTGCGACGACAGCAGCACGGTGCCGCCCTGGTCGGCGTAGTCGCGGAGAAGGTCGCGCATCCAGCGGATGCCGGCCGGGTCGAGGCCGTTGGCCGGCTCGTCGAGGATCAGGACCTCCGGCTCGCCGATCAGCGCGGTGGCGATCCCGAGGCGCTGCCGCATGCCCAGCGAGTAGTTGCGCACGCGGCGACCCGCTTCGGTCGGCGTGAGGCTGACCCGCTCCAGCATCTCGTCCACCCGGCTCCGGGGCAGGCCCATGGTCCGCTGGGCGAGGGTGAGGATCTCGCGGCCGGTGCGGCCCGCGTGCTGCGCGGAGGCGTCGAGGAGGACGCCGACCTCCAGGCCCGTGTTGGGCAGTTCGGCGAACCGGCGTCCGCCGATCGTCGCGGTGCCGGACGTCGGCGGGGTGAGCCCGACCATGACCCGCATCGTCGTGGACTTGCCGGCTCCGTTGGGCCCGAGGAACCCGGTGACGCGACCGGGCCGCGCCGTGAACGTGATGTTGTCGACGGCGGTGAAGCCGCCGTACTTCCGTGTGAGTGACTCGACCTTGATCATGCCGAGAACAGTGGCGGCGAAGGGCACCCGCGCACATCAGGGAAACTGCTGAAGCCTCCCCGGAGGGTGCCCCCTGAGTTCCCTCAGGGTCGACCCCGGGCGTCGTCGGCCTCCCGCCAGCGACGGAGGACCAGCCGGTCGGTCCCGATCGCGTCCTCCTCGGTCCCCACGGGAACACGCAACCACTGCGCGCGGTTCTCCTCACGTGCTGATCGAGATCTGGAGCGACGTCGTCTGTCCGTGGTGCTACATCGGGAAGCGCCGGCTGGAGAAGGCGCTGACCTCCGTTGGAGGCTCGACCGCAGGCAGGGACGTCGACATCGTCTACCGCTCCTTCCAGCTCGACCCGTCAGCGCCGACGGAGCCGACCCAGACAGTTGCCGAGCACCTGGGCGCGAAGTACGGCGGAGGGCCGGAGGCCGGTCGACGGATGGTGGAGCGGACCGAGGCCGTGGCGGCGGAGGAGGGCCTGCTCTTCCGGCTCGCCGAGGCACAGCGTGCGAACACGGCCGACGCGCACCGGCTGCTCCACCTGGCGCTCGCGGAGTCGCCCGAGGTGCAGGCACGGCTCAAGGAGGAGTTGTTGGCGGCGTACTTCCTGCGCGCCGAGAACGTCGCGGACCACGACGTGCTCCTGGCCGCTGTGCGCAGCGTCGGCATGGACGAGGACGCGGCGAGGGAGGTGCTGGCCGGTGACGCGTACGCCGATGCGGTCGAGCACGACATCCGCGAGGCAGCGTCGCTCGGCGCGACCGGTGTGCCGTTCTTCGTCGTCGACCGGAAGTACGGCGTCTCGGGGGCCCAGCCGGTCGAGGTCTTCACCCAGGTGCTCGAGCGCGCGTGGCACGACTCGCGCCCGTCGCTCGATGTCGTCGGCGGTGACGACGCCTGCGGCCCGGACGGCTGCGCGCCCTAGAGCTCCAGCCGTCGAGTCACGCCGACCTCCTCGAGGAAGGTCTCGTCGTGCGACACGACGAGCAGCGCGCCCCGGTACGACGTGAGCGCACCGACCAGCTGGTCCCGGGTGGACCCGTCGAGGTTGTTCGTGGGCTCGTCGAGCATCAGCAGCTGCGGTGACGGCTCGGCGAGCAGCAGTGTTGCCAGCGTCGCCCGGAACAGCTCGCCGCCCGAGAGCGTGCCCACCATCTGGTCGCCGGCCGTGCCCTTGAAGAGCAGCCGGGCGAGCTGGGCGCGCAGCCGGTTCGCCTCGACGCCCGGCGCCTGCGCGGCGACGTTGCCGAACACGCTCAGGGCCGGGTCCAGGACGTCGAGTCGCTGGGGGAGCAGGCGCAGCGGCACCCGCACGTCCGCCGTTCCTGCCGCGGGCGGGAGGAGTCCGGCGAGCGTGTGCAGCAGAGTCGTCTTGCCGCTGCCGTTCGGCCCGGTCACGGCGACCCGCTCCGGGCCGCGGAGGTCGAGGTCGACGGCGCGGCCGGTGCGCAGCCGGAGACCGTCGGTGGTGAGCACGATCCGACCCGGCGGGACCTCGGTCCCCGGCAGGTCGATCCGCACCGTGTCGTCGCGCCGCATGCGTGCCTCGGCGTCGTCGAGCCGCCCGCGGGCGTCGGCCAGCCGGTCCTGGTGGGTGGCCCGGTACTTGGAGGCCGACTCCTGGGCGGCGCGCTTGCGCGCTCCGATCACGATCTTGGGCAGGCCCTGGGTGGCGGCCGCACGGGCACCCTGCTTCTTCCGGCGTGCGAGCACCTCCTGCGCCGTGACCAGGTCGTTGCGCTGGCGACGTACGTCGGACTCGGCGGCGCGCACGGCCTGCTCGGCGGCGGCCTGCTCGCCCGCCACCTGCTCGGCGTACGACGACCAGCCGCCGCCGTACCACCGCACCTCGCGCCCGCCGTTCCACTCCCGAAGCTCGCCGACACGGTCGACGTGCTCGAGCAGCTCGCGGTCGTGGCTGACCACGAGCAGTGACCCGCGCCAGGCGTCGACGACCTCGACCAGCCGCTCGCGCGCGTCGCGGTCGAGGTTGTTGGTCGGTTCGTCGAGGAGCAGCACGTCGGGGGCGTCGAGCAGCAGCCGCGCCAGAGCGAGCTGGGTGACCTCGCCGCCGGACAGCTCACCGAGGCGGCGGTCGAGCACGTCGTCGGGCAGCCCGACCCGATGCAGCTCGGCGAGCGAGCGCTCCTCGACGTCCCAGCGGTCGCCCACCACCGCGAAGTGGTCGGGGTCGGGGTCGCCGCCCTCGATCGCGTCGATCGCGCGGCGCACCTGGGCGATCCCGAGGTGCTCGTCGACGCGCACGTCGGCCCGCAGCACGAGATCCTGCGGCAGGTAGCCGAGGCGACCGCGCACGGCGACCGAGCCGGAAGCTGGACGGAGGTCACCGGCCGCGAGCCGGAGCAGGGTCGACTTGCCGGTGCCGTTGTCGCCGACAAGGGCGGAACGGCCGCGCGGGACCTGGAGGTCGAGCCCGGTGAAGACCGGGCTGCCGTCGGGCCAGGCGAAGGACACGGCGGACAGGGAGAGAACCGGGGCAGACATGGAGACCTCGCGTGGTACGGACGGAACCACCCGCCGTCGGCGGGCTTCACGGGCGTCGGCTCAGATCTTCACGGGGAGGATTCTGGCGCCGCTCCGGCTGTCGGGCAAATCCTTTGCGGCGTGTCGCGTCGGGTAGTGTCCACGTCGGGCACAGCGTCGTGCACCGGCCACCCGGATCCCAGCACGTGAGGACCTCCTTCGTGACCCAGTCCCCAGACGCGACGCGCACGCGGCCCGTCGTCCTGATCGCCGAAGAGCTCAGCCCCGCTACGGTCGACGCGCTCGGGCCGGACTTCGAGATCCGGTACTGCGACGGCGCCGACCGCGCGGCCCTCCTGCCCGCGATCGCCGACGCCGACGCGATCCTGGTGCGCAGCGCCACGCAGGTCGACGCCGAGGCGCTCGCCGCGGCCCGGCGGCTCAAGGTCGTCGCCCGCGCCGGCGTGGGCCTCGACAACGTCGACGTCCGCACCGCGACCCAGAGTGGCGTGATGGTGGTCAACGCCCCGACCTCCAACATCGTCAGCGCCGCGGAGCTCGCGGTGGCGCTCATGCTCTCTGCGGCCCGGCACATCAGTCCGGCGCACGCCGCCCTTCGCAACGGGGAGTGGAAGCGTTCGCGCTACACCGGGGTCGAGCTCTACGAGAAGACCGTGGGGATCGTCGGGCTCGGTCGGATCGGGGTGCTCGTCGCGCAGCGGCTCAGCGCCTTCGGGATGCGCGTGATCGCCTACGACCCCTACGTCCAGGCCGGCCGGGCCGCGCAGATGGGCGTGCGCATGGTGAGCCTCGAAGAGCTGATCGACGAGGCAGACTTCATCAGCGTCCACCTGCCGCGCACCGCGGAGACGGTCGGGCTGATCGGCGCCGAGCAGCTGGCGCGCGCGAAGCCGAGCCTGGTGCTGGTCAACGCGGCGCGGGGCGGCATCGTCGACGAGGCCGCGCTCTTCGACGCCCTCAAGACCGGCCAGATCGCCGCCGCGGGACTCGACGTGTTCGCCCAGGAGCCCTGCACTGACAGCCCGCTGTTCGAGCTCGAGAACGTGGTCGCGACCCCGCACCTGGGCGCGTCCACCGACGAGGCCCAGGAGAAGGCCGGCATCGCCGTCGCCCGGTCGGTGCGGCTGGCGCTCAGCGGTGAGCTGGTGCCCGACGCGGTCAACGTGCAGGGCGGCGTGATCGCCGAGGAGATCCGGCAGGGCATCCCGTTGACCGAGAAGCTGGGCCGGATCTTCACCGCGCTCGCCGGCGAGGTGGCGCAGCAGGTCGACGTCGAGGTGCGCGGCGAGATCACCGAGTACGACGTGAAGGTGCTCGAGCTTGCCGCCCTGAAGGGGATCTTCTCCGACGTCGTCGAGGACCAGGTCTCCTACGTCAACGCGCCGCTGCTGGCCGCCGAGCGCGGCACCGCGGTGCGGCTGGTGACGGAGACCGAGAGCCCGGACCACCGCAACCTGATCACGATCCGGGGCACGCTCGCCGACGGCACGCAGCTGTCGGTGTCGGGCACCCTGGTCGGAATCGCCCAGCGGGAGCGGCTGGTGGAGGTCAACGGCTACACGGTCGACATCGAGCCGACCGTGCACCTCGCGTTCTTCCGCTACGAGGACCGGCCCGGCATGGTCGGCGTCGTCGGCCAGATCCTGGGTGAGGCGCGCGTCAACATCGCCGGCATGCAGGTGTCCCGCGACGAGAAGGGCGGCATGGCCCTGGTGGCGCTCAGCGTCGACACCGCGATCCCGGCCGATGTGCTGGACCGGATCCGCGAGGCGATCGACGCCGACCAGGTGCGGGGCGTCGACCTCAGCGAGTGACCGGTCCGGTCAGGCCACGACCGGCGCGCGCCTGCCCTCGGCGCCGTGCCGCCGGGCAGTGGCCGGCGGGAGTGCGGCCCAGGCACGCGCGAGGCGCTGTACGGCCTCGGTCATCACCGCGGGGGGCAGTGTGTGCGGGAGCCGGAGCCAGTGCTCCAGCCCGCCGTCGGCGGCGAACGCCGGCCCGGAGGCGAGGTGAAGGCCCTCCTGCTCGGCCTGGACCGCGAGGTCGGTGGAGCGCGCCTCGGGCAGCCGGCACCAGAGAGAAAGCCCGCCGCGACCGGGCGTGAGCTCCCAGTCGGGCAGCGCCGCGGCGAGCGCGCCTGCCAGGGCGTCGCGCGACGCCGCGATGGTGGTGCGGTGGTGGCGGCGCACGGATGCCTCGTCGTCGAGCATCTCGAGGAGGGCCAGCTGCTCCAGTGGCGGTGAGGCGAGGTCGAGACTGAGCCGCGCAGCCGTCACCTCCTCGACCCGGTGGTGGGGTACCCGGATCCATCCCGTGCGCAGACCGCCCCAGAAGCCCTTGGAGGCGCTGCCCACACTGAACGCCTCGGGCGAGAACGAGCCGAACGGCGCGGGGATCGGCCGGTCGTCGAGGCACAGGTCGACCAGCGACTCGTCCACCACCGGCACCACGCCCAGCCGGTCGAGCCCGGCGGCCAGCTCCAGCCGCTGGTCCGCCGGCATCAGTGCGCCGGTCGGGTTGTGGAAGTCCGGGATCAGGTAGGCCATCCGCGTGCCGCGGGCGACGCGAAGGGCGTGGGCGACGTCCCACCCGTGCGCGGGGTCGACCGGCGTCGTGACCAGACGGGCGCGCCGGGCGTGGAGCGTCGTGATCGGGTTCGGGTACGTCGGCGACTCGACCAGCACCCGCTCGCCCGGGCGGCAGAGCACCTGCGCGGCGAGCGCGACGCCGGCCAGCGCCCCGGCGACCACGATCAGCTGCTCGGGGGCGGTGGGCAGCCCGCGGGCGGCGTACCGCCGGGCGAGCGCCTCGCGAAGGGCGGGCACTCCGGTGGGGTAGTAGCCGGTGCCGGAGAGGTACGCCGGGAACCGCTCCACCGCGCGCTCGAACGCGGCCGCGGTGCCCGGAGGTGCCAGCGGGGTGGCGATCGTGAGGTCGATCTGGTCCTGCCCGGGCCGGTCGCGGACCATCAGCAGGTGGTCGGTGCGCCCGGCGCGCGACACCGGCAGCCGGGTGACGCTGCCCGACCCCTGCCGGCTCTCGAGGTAGCCCTCGTCGCGGAGCACGTCGTACGCACGCGTCACGGTGGTGCGGCTGACACCGACCGCGTCGGTGAGGTCGCGCTCGCTCGGCAGCCGGACGCCGACCGGGACCCGGCCCTCCGCGATCAGGGTGCGGAGGCCGTCGGCCAGGCCGCGAAACGCGGGTGACCGGGGGAACTCCCCGACGAGCGCCGCCACCCGGGGCGCGGCGAGGGACACGGGTGCTGACTGGATGCTCACGGGACCAGCATCCCATCATTCACCCACCATTGGCATCGTCCACCGAGGCCAATATCTGGCCGGGCTAGTGTCGCGAAATGCGTTCCCTGCTCGGTGCGCTCAGCTGCGCGGGCCTGCTCCTGGTCGCTGCGCCACTCGCCGTGGCGGCCGGGTCGGCGCCTCCCACGATTGCCGCGCGGTCCGCCGCGGTCGCGGGGCACACGCGCCCGCTGGCCGGCCGGACGGTCGTGGTCGACCCCGGCCACCAGCTCGGCAACTCCCGACATCTGCGGGAGACGACGCGGCTAGTCGGCGACGGTGCCGGGGGCCGCAAGGCGTGCAACACCACCGGCACCGCGACCGACGCCGGCTATCCGGAGGCGACTTTGGCGTGGCAGGTCGCGGTCGCCGTCCGCGACCGGCTCCGGCGCCTCGGGGCGACCGTGCAGATGACCCGCACCGACAACAGCGCCGACGAGTGGGGGCCGTGCGTCGACCGGCGGGGCCGGCTCGGCAACGCGGACGCCGACCTCAAGCTGAGCATCCACGGCGACGGATCCGTGGCCGGAAACCGCGGATTCCACGTGATCGTGGCGACCGGACCGGGGGAGCGGGCCGCGTCGGAGCGCTACGCGGTGCTGACGAGGGACGCGCTGGTGCGCGCGGGCTTCTCCCCGGCGAACTACGTCGGCGGCGGCACCGGCCTCGACGCCCGCGGCGACCTGGGCACGCTCAACTGGTCCCGGATCCCGACGGTGATGGTGGAGCTTGGCAACATGCGCGACCCGGCGGACGCGGCCCGGATGACCTCATCGGCCGGACAGCGCGCCTACGCGATGGCGCTGGCGCAGGGCGCGCGGCGCTTCCTGGCGCACTGAGCGAGGGCCACTCGTCGACGATTGGCTCTGTGGGGCGAGGCCAATCTCCGCGACACTGGGAGCATGTCCTCGACTACACCCGTGCGTCGCGTCCGCGCCCGTCGTGAGCTCGACCGCCTGGGCCCGGTGGAGCAGCTGCGCGCCGGCCGGCTCGGCCGCCGACTGCCGCAGCTGTTCGCCGGTCTGATCCTCTACGGCGTGACGCTGGCGATGGTCATCCGCGGCACGCTCGGCAACGCCCCCTGGGACGTGCTGCACCAGGGGCTGGCGCGGCACCTGCCGATCAGCATCGGCACCGCGGTGATCGCCGTAAGCCTGCTGGTGCTCGTGCTCTGGATCCCGCTGCGCGAGCTGCCGGGGCTGGGCACGATCGCCAACACCTTCGTGGTCGGCCTGTCGGCGGACGTCGCGCTCGGCGTGATCGCCCCGGCCGACCGGCTCTGGGAGCGGGTGCTGCTCACACTCGGCGGGGTGCTGCTCAACGCCGTCGCGACCGCGATGTACATCGGCAGCCAGTTCGGCCCGGGCCCACGCGACGGTCTGATGACCGGCCTGCACCGGCGTACCGGACTTCCGATCGGGCTGGTGCGCACCTGCCTCGAGGTGACCGTGGTCGGGATCGGCTGGGTGCTCGGCGGCGTTCTCGGCCTGGGGACCGTGCTCTACGCCCTCGCGATCGGACCGCTCGTGCAGTGGCTGCTGCCGGTCTTCATCGTTGATCTTCAGGAACATCTTCGGGAATGACAAGGTTCCGCGCGCCAGGCCAGGTCTAGCGTCGAATTCGGCCTGGCTCACGGTCAGACCACCTACCCACGTAGGAGGTTGAGGTCATGTCTGCTGTCACGGATGCGAGGCCCCCGGCCAGTTCGCGCCGTTCCACTGCCCTGAAGCGCGAGGTCGGCCTGATCGGCCTCCTGTGGGCGTCCATGGGGTCGATCATCGGGTCGGGCTGGCTGTTCGGCGCCCAGAAGGGCCTGATGGCAGCCGGACCGGCCGCGATCATCTCCTGGGTGATCGGCGGGTTCGCGATCCTGGTGCTCGCGCTGATCCACGCCGAGCTCGGCGGCATGTACCCGGTGTCCGGCGGGACCGCGCGGTTCCCGCACTACGCGTTCGGTGGCGCGGCCGGCGCGTCCTTCGGCTGGTTCTCGTGGCTGCAGGCCGCGACCGTTGCGCCGATCGAGGTGTCGGCGATGATCACCTACGGCCAGCACTACAGCTTCGCGCAGGGCTGGCTCGACCCGAAGACGGGCGTGCTCACCACCACCGGCATCGTCGTCGCGGTGGTCCTGATGGGCCTGATGACGGCGATCAACTTCCTGGGCGTCAGGAAGCTCGCCGCCACCAACTCCGCCGCGACCTGGTGGAAGGTGGCGATCCCGCTGCTCACCATCTTCGTGCTGGCCTTCGCGAACTTCCAGCCGTCGAACCTGCACGCCGCCAACGGTTTCAACCCTGACGGGCTCAAGGGCATCCTGGCTGCCGTCTCCACGGGCGGCATCATCTTCAGCTACCTCGGTTTCGAGCAGGCCGACCAGCTGGCCGGCGAGAGCAAGAACCCGCGCCGTGACGTGCCGTTCGCGATCATCGGCTCGATCGTGCTCGGCATGATCATCTACATCGCGCTCCAGGTGGCGTTCCTGTTCGCGCTGCCGGCCAGCGCGATCGGCAAGACCTGGACCGACGCCTCGTCGACGGCGTACTACACGGTGTTCACGGGTCCCTTCGCCGAGCTCGCGACCCTGCTCAGCATCGGCTGGCTGGCCTGGCTCCTGTACGCCGACGCGATCATCTCGCCGGCCGGCACCGGGCTCATCTACACCACGGGCAGCTCGCGTGTCTCGTACGGACTGTCGCGCAACGGCTACGTGCCGACGCCGTTCGAGTGGACCAACTCACGGGGAGTGCCCTGGTTGGGGCTGATCGCGGCGTTCGTGACCGGGTGCATCTGCTTCCTTCCGTTCCCGAGCTGGCAGTCGCTGGTCGGCCTGATCACCAGTGCCTCGGTGCTGATGTACGCCGGTGCGCCGCTCTCGCTCGCTGCGTTCCGCCGCCGGCTGCCGGACGCCATCCGGCCGTACCGGCTGCCGGCGGCCGAGCTGATGGCGCCGCTCGGCTTCGTCATCTCCGGCTGCATCATCCTGTGGTCGGGCTGGACGACCGACTGGAAGCTGGGGGTCGCGATCCTGATCGGCTACCTGATCCTCGGGGTGAGCCGTGGCCTGCACCTGAACGACCACCCGACCGTGCTCGACTGGCGGGCCGCGGCGTGGCTGCCGGTCTACCTGGCGGGCATCGGGCTGATCGTGTTCCTCAGCGACTTCGGCCCGCTCGACCACCCGGTCTTCACGCTGGGCTGGGACATGCTGGCCGTGACCGTGTTCAGCCTGGCCATCTTCTACTGGGCGATGGCGGTCGCGCTGAGCAAGGAGCAGATCGAGGAGATGATCTCGGAGGTAGTGCTGCCGGAGGAAGAGGGCCTGGAGGTGCCGGCGCACTGAGACCTCCCGGGGAGGGTGGTCAGCGCTTCGTCGCGATCAGCACCGACGCGTCGCTGGCCACCATCACCTCGGCGGTCGTGAACCGCTCGTCGCTGAGCCACTCCTCGCGCAGCGAGTCCACCCGGCCGGCGAACATCGGGGGCCACGACTCGCACGGGGTGAAGTCGTCGAGCACGACGATCCCGCCCTGGCCGACCAGGTCGACCACCGCGTCGACGCCGGCGTCCTTGGGCTCGCGGGCATCGAGGAACAGCAGCGTGAACGGCGCCCGGTCGCGCAGTGTCGACCAGTCGGCCGAGACCACCTCGACCTGGTCGTCGTCGTCGAAGATCTCCGCCGCGGCGGTGGCCAGCTTCGGATCGAGCTCGGCGCTCAGGATCTGGCTGCCCGCGGGCACGCCGGAGCGCAGCCACGCCGTGCCCACGCCGCAGCCGGTGCCGAACTCCGCCAGGGTGCCGGTGCGCGTCGCGGCGAGCGCGGCGAGCAGCCGACCGGTCTCGTTGCGGCAGAAGGAGACGTAGCCGGCCCGCCGGGAGACGTCGAATGCCCGCGAGACGATCGTGGGCAGGACGGGGAAGGCGCTCATCACGGGAAGTCTGTCACGCGGCTCCGGAGTCGCAGCCCCGTCCGGGGGAGTCTCGCGATGTGGAACATCCGCCCAAAGGGCGGACACGCGGGCGCGGGGCGGCGTACCGTCATCTTCATCATGCGGAGCGTGTTCGTACTTATCGAGCGCCGCGGCGAGGCCTAGCAGGTAGGCCACCTCGCCGCGGAGTTTCGACGTTCAGGCTTACCACCCTCCGCAGCGAGATCCGCCGGTCCCACGACCTGGCACCAGCGGCTACCGCTGTCGGAAGCGCCATCTGGCCCTGTACTCAGGTGCCGGGGCAAGCTCCGCGGCGATCCCGTTCCGCTTCTCCCGGCCCTGCAGGACCTCATTCATCCAGCAGAGACGCAAGGAGCACGACGATGTACGACATGTACCCCGAGTGGGGGCCGGCGAAGCACGACCCGGAGAGCCCGAACAGCCCCGAGGCAGTGCAGCAGGCGCTTGACCTGCGAGACAACGGCGGCGAGCGGCCCGACGACAACTAGGTTCGACCACATGCCGCCCAGCGACGCCGTCTCGAACGGCACCGTCCAGCTCGCCGTGATCCCGGGTGACGGGATCGGCCCCGAGGTCACCACCGAGGCGCTGAAGGTGCTCGAGCGGGCCACCCCCGGCTCGACCAAGTTCGAGGCGACACGCTACGACCTGGGCGCCGAGCGCTACCTCGCCACCGGCGAGGTGCTGCCGGACTCCGTGCTCGCCGAGATCCGGGAGCACGACGCGATCCTGCTCGGCGCGGTCGGCGGTCGCCCCGGCGACCCGAACCTGCCGCCCGGGATCCTCGAACGAGGACTCCTGCTGCGGCTGCGGTTCGAGCTCGACCACTACGTCAATCTCCGTCCCTCGCGCATCTTCCCCGGCGCCGCCTCACCCCTGGCGGACCCGGGTGACGTCGACTTCGTCGTCGTCCGCGAGGGCACCGAGGGCCCCTACACCGGCAACGGCGGCGCGCTCCGGGTCGGGACCCCGCACGAGATCGCGACCGAGGTCTCGGTCAACACGGCGCACGGCGTGGAGCGCGTGGTGCGCGACGCGTTCCGGCGCGCGCAGAAGCGCCGCGGGAAGCTGACCCTGGTCCACAAGACCAACGTGCTGGTCCACGCGGGTGCGGTCTGGTCCCGGCTGGTCCGCGAGGTGGGCGCCGAGTTCCCCGACGTAGAGGTGGACTACCTGCACATCGACGCGGCCACGATCTTCATGGTCACCGACCCGGCCCGCTTCGACGTGATCGTCACCGACAACCTCTTCGGCGACATCATCACCGACCTCGCTGCTGCGGTGACCGGCGGTATCGGCCTCGCGGCGAGTGGCAACGTGAACCCCGACCGCACCGCGCCGTCGATGTTCGAGCCGGTGCACGGCTCGGCGCCCGACATCGCCGGCCAGCAGAAGGCCGACCCGACGGCGGCGATCCTGTCCGTCGGGCTGATGCTCGAGCACCTCGGGCTCGACGCCGCCGCTCGCGCGGTCGAGGACGCCGTGGTGGCCGACCTCGCCGCACGGGCACCCGGCGCCCCCCGTCGTACCTCCGAGGTCGGCGACGCGATCGCCGCCCGCGTCTCTCGTTGAGATGGGTGTCCGACCCCTTCGAGATGTGAGTCGGGTCGCCGGAAACGCATGAAGCGCGTCGACCCGGCGTGCCGAACTCACCATTCAACGGAGCCGCAGGCACATCTCAACGGGGCCGCAGGCACATTTCGAGGAGCCCTAAGATGCAGGACATGCCGCTCGACATCAGCATCACCCGGTCCGACCACCCGCGGAGCGACGCGGAGGTGTCCGAGATCCTCGCCAACCCGGGCTTCGGGACCCACTTCACCGACCACATGTTCACGGTCGAGTGGACGCCGGAGAAGGGCTGGTACGACGCCCGGGTCACGCCGTACGGACCGCTGACCCTCGACCCGGCGACGGCCGTCCTGCACTACGCGCAGGAGACGTTCGAGGGGATGAAGGCCTACCGGCACGAGGACGGCTCGATCTGGACCTTCCGTCCGGAGGAGAACGCGGCGCGGATGACGCGCTCGTCGCACCGGCTGGCGTTCCCGGTGCTCGAGCCGGAGTCGTTCGTCCAGGCCGTCGACGCGCTCGTCGAGGTCGACCAGCGCTGGGTGCCGGAGCCCGGGGAGGGCGGGGAGAAGAGCCTCTACGTCCGGCCGTTCATGATCGCCACCGAGACCTTCCTCGGCGTCCGACCCGCGCAGCACGTGACGTTCATGGTGATCGCATCACCCGCCGGTCCGTACTTCAAGGGCGGGGTCAAGCCGCTCACGCTCTGGCTCACCGAGGAGTACACGCGCGCCGGCCGCGGTGGCATGGGCGCGGCCAAGACCGGCGGCAACTACGCGAGCTCGCTCGTCGCCCAGCAGGAGGCCACGGAGCAGGGCTGCGACCAGGTGGTCTTCCTCGACGCCCAGGAGGGGCGGTACGTCGAGGAGCTCGGCGGCATGAACATGTACTTCGTCTTCGACGACGGCCGCGTCGTCACGCCGGAGACCGGCACCATCCTGGAGGGGATCACGCGCTCCGCGATCATCGAGCTGGCCGGCAAGATGGGCCACCAGGTGGAGGAGCGCAAGCTGTCCATCGACGAGTGGCGCGACGGCGTCGCCGACGGCCGGATCACCGAGGTGTTCGCGTGCGGAACGGCGGCCGTGGTCACGCCCGTCGGCAGCCTCAAGTGGGACGGCGGCCAGGTGGCGGGCACCGGTGGCGACACCGGTGGCGAGCTCACGATGGCGATCCGCCGGGAGCTCGTGGACATCCAGTTCGGTCGCGCCGACGACACGTTCGGCTGGATGCACCGGGTCGTCTAGCGCCCTCGGCGGCGCTTCCCGCGGGCGACCTCGGTGCCGAGCGCGTCCAGCCGCTGCTCCCAGAACGCCCGGAACGGTGCCAGCCAGGCGTCGACCTCCGCCAGGGGACCCGTCTCCAGGGCGTAGATCCGGCGCGCGCCCTCGGCGCGGGTGCTGGCGAAGCCGCTCTCGCGGAGCACGCGCAGGTGCATGGACACCGCAGGCTGGCTGATCCCGAACTCGTCCGCGATCACCGCGACCACCTCGCCGGACGTGTGCTCGCCCTCGGCGAGCAGCTCCAGGATCCTGCGACGCACCGGGTCTCCGAGCACGTCGAACGCGTGCACCGGCTACTCCTGCCCGGTGTACGCCGCGGTGCAGCGTGCGGCCGCGGCGCGGGACTCCTCAGTGTCGTCGCCGGCCGCGATCCGGGCCTCGGCCCAAGCGGCACTGCACGCGGACATGAACGCGACACCGTCGTCGCTCGACATCCACGCCGCGAATGCCGCCGGGTCGACGGCGGCGGCCGTGGCCAGGTGGTCGGCCAGGCCAATCAGGCCCAGCTCCCAGCCGATGCCGACCGCGCCGGGGCCGTAGCGGTCCCAGTGGTCCGGGGCGGACGGCGCGTCGTGCGCCAGCTCGAGCACGGTGCCGGTGCCGTCCGGGGTGAGGGTCACGGTCACCCAGCTCACGTGCCCGTCGTACTCCCAGGTGCAGGAGAACGTCCGTGGCGGGTCACACGACAGCACGTCGCCGCCGGCGTTGCCCTCGAACTGGTAGCGACCGCCGGGACGCAGGTCGCCGCTGATCGGCAGGAACCAGCGCGGGATCCGGTCCCGGTCGGTGAGCGCCTCCCACAGGTCCCCCGGCGTCGTCGGGTAGCGGCGGGTCAGGGTGAGCCGGCGCAGCTCCTGCCCGTCGCGGTCGACGGTGTCCAGCACCCGGCGTACGGCGGCGATGTTGTCCGGGGGGGAGGTCATGGGTCAGGTATATCAGCAGGGCCTGATATCAGCAATGCGTGACTCATCCGGGTGGTCCGAGGCCGGAGCACCAACTCGTGCGCGCCACCGGTGCCTTCAACTCGGACTACCGCGCGCCGCCCGTTACCGTTGCCCGGTGACCACGCTGCCCGGCCAGAAGCCCGACGAGACGCGGATCGGCGGCTACCGCCTGATCGCGCGGATCGGGGAGGGCGGCATGGGGGTGGTGCACCTCGCGCAGGCGCCGGACGGCAGCCGGGTGGCGCTGAAGGTGCTGCGGCCGCACATCGTGGGCGACGACGAGGCCCGCGAGCGGCTCGCCCGTGAGGTCAACTCCCTGCGCCGGATCACCAGCCCCCGGATCGCCGAGGTGATCGACGCCGACCCGCACGGGGCGACGCCCTACGTCGCGACCCGCTACGTGCCGGGGCTGTCCCTCCACGAGCACGTGCGCGAGGAGGGCCCGATCGCGGGCGTCGACCTGCTGCACTTCGCGCACGCTCTCGCCGAGGCGCTGATCGCCGTGCACGCGGTCGGCGTGCTGCACCGCGACATCAAGCCCTCCAACGTGCTGATGGAGGGTCGGACGCCGGTCCTGATCGACTTCGGCCTGGCCCGGCTCGCCGACGACCCCCGGCTCACGCACACGGGCTGGCTGCTGGGCACGCCCGGCTACCTCGCGCCCGAGATCCTGTACGGCGACGAGGCGACGCCGGCCTCCGACGTGCACTCGTGGGCGGCGACCGTGGTGTTTGCCGCGACCGGCCGCCCGCCGTACGGGAAGGGACCGGCGATGGCGATCATGGACCGGGTCCGCCGCGGCGACCATGACCTGTCCGCCGTCCCCGAGCAGCTGGTCGGGCTGCTCCGCTCCTGCCTCGCTCCGGAGCCGCCGGAACGGCCCGGCATCCACGAGATCCACACCTGGCTGCGCCAGCAGCTCGACCTGGCCACCGTGCCGCGACCGGTGCAGCCGGCCCCGGAGCAGTGGACGATGCCGGTCGCGGCGCTCAACCGCGAGCCCGCGACCGAGGTGCGCCCGGTGACCGACGTGCGACCCGCGGCTGCGCCGGTGGACCCGCCGGACACTGGGCAGGAGCCGGCGACCCGGATCATCCCCGTGGTGCCCGGTCCTGCGGCGGCGACCGCAGTCCCCGGCACGGCGCCGGACGGTGCGGGTTCGCTCGCGCAGCGCCGGCTGCAGATGGTCGGGATCGGTGCGGTCGTGGCGGCCGCTGTCGCCTACGCACCGTACGCCGCGACGATGCTGGTCGGTCTGGTCGTGCTCGCGATGCGCACGCTCTCGATCGGCCGCGAGCGGCACGCGCGGCGACGGATGATCCGTGGCCGGGCCCGGTGGTACGACGTGCCGACGACGACCGTGTCCACCCCCGGCTATGCCGTGCTGGCGCTCGCCGGCGCCCTCCTGCTCGTCGGCTGGGCAGCCGGCGCCGCAATCGCGGTCGGCGTCGTGGTGGCGATCGTCGGGCCTCCGCTCGGGATCGGCATGCTGCTGGTGGGTGTCGTGTTCGCCGGCGCCCTCTGGTGGGGCCCCGGCTCCGACCGGGTCAACCAGCTGACCGGACGGATGGTGACCCGCTTCTCTCGGGGGGAGTACGCCGGCCTGTTCGTGATCGGCCTGTGTGTCGTCGCCACCGCCGTCCTGGTCGCCGCGCTGCTCGGCACCGGGCCGAACTGGGCGCCCGCAACCGGGTCGCCCTGGCGCAGCGGCGTGCTCGCCGACGTGGCCGGGTTGCTGTGACGCTCTCCTGACCCGCCCGGTCAGGGAAGGCCGGCACCGACGGCCGCGGGCGCCGACGACAACGCCCGGGCCTCCACCGCCTGGACCCGGCGTGCGGGCGCGAGCGGCAGCCGCATCAGCACCAGCGCACCCCCCTCGGGCGACTCGCCCATGACGAGGTCGCCGCCGCGCACCCGCACTGCCTCGTGCACCAGTCCGAGGCCGAGCCCGGTCTGCGACTTCGGGTCAGCGGCGAACTTGTCCGTGCTCGGCACCGGCGACTCGTCGCGCAGGCTCGCGAGCAGTTCCGGGTGGAACCCGTCGCCCGCGTCGGCCACGCCGATCAGCAGCACGTCGTCCTCGACGCAGGACACCAGCCGGACCACGTCGCCGTCGCGCGTGTAGCGCACCGAGTTCTCCAGCAGCGTGTCCAGGCAGACGCGTGTTCGCTCGGGTGAGCAGAGCTGGAGGCCGGCAGTGCTGTCGAGCTGCCAGTCGCGATCGGCGAGCACGCGCCACCGGTCAAGCACGTGGCCGAGCAGCTGGTCGAGGTCCGTGAGCTGGAGCCGCTCGTGGTCGGGGAGCGACAGGGTGCGGATCAGCCGTTCGGTGCCGAGTCCGATGCGCTCGACCTCCTCGAGCACCACCTCGAGGTCGGCCCGCTTGTCCGGTTCCGTCTCGTTGTCCCGCAGCAGCTCGAGGTAGCCCACCGCGATCGTGGCCGGGGTGCGCATCTCGTGCATCGTCGTCCGGCTCAGGCGCTCGCGCTGCGCCGCGCGCAGGCGCTCCCGGTCGGCCACCTGGGTGAGTGCGGCCAGCGCGTCGTGCCGGCGGCGTACGTGGAGCACCATGAGCAGCATCAGCGCCGCCATCAGCGGGATCTCCGCGGTCTCCCCCCAGCCCAGAACCCCGGACGCAGCTCGCGCGACGATGATCGCGCCCGAGACGACGGTGAAGCAGCCGATCGACCACACGGCCCGGGTGCGAGGCCACGGCTCCAGGCCGTAGACGGCTGCGCAGCTGATGTACGCGAGGTGGTAGGGGATGGTCTCGGCGCCCGGAAACGACCACATGAGGGCGGAGCAGACCAACGCGAAACCCAGCCAGAGCCAGAACAGCCGGGCGCTCGTGCGCATCTCAGGCCCCGTAGAAGCAGTAACCGACACCACGCACGGTCTCGATCGGCGGCCGCGTCAGGCGCTTCCGGAGCCGACGTACGCAGACGTCGACGACGTTGCTTCCGGGGTCGTGGTCCAGCCCCCAGATGTCATGGAGCAGCTCGTCACGGCGGCACACGCTGCCATGCCTGCGCATCAGGTGCGCGAGCAACGCGAACTCCCGCTCGCTGAGCACCACCTCGACGCCGTCGACGGTGGCCCGCCGACGCTCGAGATCGAGCCGGATGCCACCTCCCTCCAAGAAGCGGCTCCGGTTGACCTCGCGCACCGGCGTCACGGTCAGGTGCCGACGCACGCGTGCCATCAGCTCCGACGTGTGGAAGGGCTTGGTCACGAAGTCCACCGCCCCCAGGTCCAGGGACTCGACCCGGGTTGCGACGTCGTTCACAGCCGAGAGCACAATCACCGGAGTGGTGTCCGCCCGCTCGCGCATCGTGGCCAGCACCTTGTGCCCGCTGCACTGCGGCATCCGCAGGTCCAGGAGGACCAGGTCGAACTCATCGCTCGCGAGCTGCTCGAGCGCCAGGGCGCCGTTGCTGGCACTTGTCACCGAGTGCCCCTCCTGCGAGAGCAGCCGGCGCAGCATCGTCACGACGCGCACCTCGTCGTCGACCACCAGAACGTGACTCACCGAACAACCCCCCTCGTGCCTTCCCCACGCACAAGGCTCCTGCCGATCGGGCGAGACCGACCCCGTGCCGGAAAAGATGACACCGTGGGGCCATCCGGGATGGCCCGAACGGGTGGTGCCCGCGTCCACCGGCTCCCCCCATCGGGTGGGATTTGGCGGCCCAACATGACCATTCGATGACAACGACGTGGCCGCGGATGACGGTGGCGTGACCGCTGGGCGACGTCGTCGATGACGCGTGGATGACGGGCGCCTGACAGTCCCGACCCGTTGCTGGCGCGATCGGGGCGGGTGCCCCACGGTATGTGCGCAGGCCATCTGACCTGCATCCGGAGGGGTGGGGCCCGATGCCGACGAAGAACATCCGAGGGATGCTCGTCACGACCGCGCCCCGGGGCGACTACGCTCCAGTACCGGGGCCACGCGCTGCGCGGCATGCCGGTGCTGCGATGACTGCCGTCCTCCTCACCCGGCCGCGCCGGCTGCCTTGGGCCGTGCTGGCGATGCTGGTCGCGGCCCTGCTCCTGGTGGTCCTCACGCCCTCCCGAGGATCGGCGCACGCCTACGTGCAGCACAGCAGCCCGGCCGACGGCGCGAACCTCGCCCAGGGTCCGGTGGAGCTGCGCCTCGGCTTCAGCGAGCACGTGGTGTTGCCGACCTCCACGGTGGTCCTCACCGACAGTGCGGGACGCGTTCACCCGGTCACACGGCTGCGCCTGGTCACCGACGACGCGGCCGACACCGAGGCGCCGTCCACGATCGTGGCCGACGTCCCGGACCTGCCTCGGGACACATATCGGGTGGTCTGGCAGACGCTGTCGAGCGACGACCTGCACCACACCTCCGGCACCTTGGTGTTCGGGGTCCGCACCTCCGTACGGCCTGCGCCGTTCCACGAGACTCCTCCCGTTCCGGGAGAGGCGGGGGCCACCAGCCTGCTGCTGCTGGGCCTCGCGCTCGGCCTGGGCGTCCCGCTTGCGCGACGCGTCCTGGTCCGGATCCCCGGACCGACCGGCACGGCCCTCCGGCTGCTCCTCCTCCGCGTCGGGCGCGGCGGCGTCCTCCTGGCCCTCGTCGCCTCGGTGGCACCGCTCGCGCTGGACCTGGCCGGGTCGGGCGACGGCCGGTGGACGGCGTCCGGGTCCTACGACGTGCGGTGGGCGGTGCGCGAGGCCGGACTCGTGCTCCTGCTCGGCGCGCTGTCCGGCCGGCGTGGCACCGCCGACCGAACCTCGTCGCGGGTGACGTTCCTGTCAGGGGCGTGCCTGGCCGCTGTCGGGACCGCGGCGCTCGGTCATGCGGGGGCGGGGAACCAGCCGGTCCGGCTGGCCGTCGCGGCGCTGCATCTTGTCGCCGCGTTGACCTGGGCCGGATCCGTCGCCTGTCTCGGGATCGCCCTGCTGCGAGCGCACCGCGCCCTTCCGCGGACCTACGTGCTGGCCGCCCTGCGCCGCTTCGCCCGTCCCGCGTTCGCCTGTCTTGCGGTAGCCGCGGTGACCGGCACCTTCCTCGCCGGCGACACGATCGGGTCCGTGGACGCCGCCCTCCGCACCACCTACGGTCGGTCGCTCCTGCTCAAGCTCCTGCTGGTGGCACTCGCCTCGGGCCTGGCGCTGGTCAACCACCGGCGCCTGCGCCACCGGTCGCAGACCCGGGTCCCGACGCGGCCCGTGGTGATCGAGGGACTGGTCGCCGTCCTGATCGTGCTGGTCACCGCGGTCGTGATGAGCGGCCAGCCGGCCACCGAGCCGCAGCTCGTCGACCGCGGCCCCGCGGCGACGGTCGGGCCGCTCGCCGGGCGCTTCGCGGACCTGCAGGAGTCGTTCGACCTCCGACCGAACCACCCCGGTGACGCGACTGCCGTGGTCACCGTCTTCGACAGCCGGCGTCCCTCACCGGGCCCGGTGACCGCCGTGTCGGTACGTCTTGGCAACGACCACCCGGTGCCGGCGTCGGTCGTCAGCGACGGCACGTGGGCCGCGCGGCTGCCCGGCCTGACCGAGGGAGCCGTCGGGATCGAGGTGCGTGTGACCCGCGCGGGCGCACCCACGGTCACCGCGCACTACGGATGGAGCGTGGCACCGGCCGGCCGCCCGGAGCCCCGGCTGGTGTCGCGGGCACCCCTGCGTACAGGCCTGCGCTGGGCCGCGCTGGCGCTTGCGGTCGGGTTCGCGCTGGCCGGCACCGTGCTCCTCCGCCCCAGGGCCGTGCGTCCACTGCCACGGAGGCAGCCCCCAGGTCCGGACGGTGCGGCACGCGATCCGGACAAGGTGCTGGCGCGCAGAGCATGACCAGCCCGCATGCCGGCACGACGCTGCACGCTCGGGGCCACGTCGTGCACGTCACGCCGGCGGCTCAGCCGGTGAGCTCGTCCGGCCAGCCCTCGGCCAGCTCGGCGGCGAGGCGCGCACCCTGGGCCGCGCCCGCCCGTGCGGCGCCGACCCGCTTCGAGGGGTCGAGCACGTTCCTGCCAATCGCCTCCAGTGACTTGGCGTCGGGCGTGATCGTCGCGGTGCGCTTCGCGCCGGTGCGCGCCAGCTGCTGCGGCAGGGCGTGGTAGCGGGTCATCGAGCGGGGGAGCGGCGCGATCGCGACCACGACGTCGCAGCCGGTCGCAAGGTCGGCGTTGGCCGAGGACCGCATGCCACCGTCGATGTAGTGCCGGCCGTCGATCTCGACTGCCGGCCAGACCAGCGGCACCGCGCAGCTGGCAGCGACGGCGTGGAGGAGGTCGACGTCACCGGTCCTGTCGAAGACCCGGAACGAGCCGCTCTCGGCGTCGACAGCGGTGACCCGCAGGTCGCGGTCGGGCCAGGCCAGCGGGTCGCCGCCGGGCGTGCGCAGACGCGACCCGATGACGCGCAGGCGCTCGGTCGCCGGGCCGGGGTGGGCCTTGCGCGCGGCCTTGCCGATGCGTGCACGGCGGCCGTGGCCGCTGGCCGGGATCATCATCAGCGCAACCAGCTTGAGCATCGTGCCGGCACCGAAGTCGGCGCCGATCTCGCCGTGAGCGGGCATCGTCTGCTCGGCGTAGAGGTCGTCTAGGTCGACCACGCTGGTGATCTGCGCCCCGACGACCGACCCGGCCGAGGTACCGATGACGGTGTTCGCAGTGCTGAGGTCGACGCCGTTGTCACGCAGGCCCTTGAGGATGCCAAGCTCCCAGGCGATGCCGGTCACGCCGCCGCCGCCGAGCACCAGTCCGGTGGTGTTCTCCATGCCCCGAGCCTGCCATGGTCTCGAGCGGCTCGACCACCGGACGCGTGCCCGGATGCCGGAATCGCCATACCAAGGGATGGACGGCTGTGGCACACTCGAAGCGTGCTCGACACCACCATCATCACCTAGCGCGACGGAACCTCCGTCGCGCCAACCTCTCTTCACCGGGAGGTTTTTTTGTTGCCGGAAGCGCTCCCCGACACCCTGAGAGACCGCCATGACCAGCACCTTCGACGTCTACGACACCACCCTGCGCGACGGTGCGCAGCAGGAGGGCCTGAACCTGTCGGTCGCGGACAAGCTGGCGATCGCCCGGCAGATCGACGGACTCGGCGTGGGCTACATCGAGGGCGGCTGGCCGGGTGCGAACCCCAAGGACACCGAGTTCTTCCGTCGTGCCCGCGAGGAGCTCCACCTCGAGAACGCGACGCTGGCGGCGTTCGGCGCCACCCGCCGGGCCGGCACCGCGGCGGCGGACGACCCGCTGGTGGCGGCGCTCCGCGACAGTGGCGCCTCGGTGGTGACACTGGTGGCGAAGTCGCACGACCGGCATGTCAGGCTCGCGCTGCGCACGACGCTGGAGGAGAACCTCGCGATGGTGCGGGACACCGTCGCGCACCTGACCGCCGAGGGGCAGCGCGTGTTCCTCGACGCCGAGCACTTCTTCGACGGCTACCGCGCCAACCGCGACTACGCGCTCGAGGTACTGCGGACCGCGTTCGAGGCCGGGGCGGAGGTGGCCGCGCTCTGCGACACGAACGGCGGCATGCTCCCGGGCTGGGTCGCCGACGTGGTCGACGACGTGATCGCCCAGGCGGGCGGGCGGGTCGGCATCCACTGCCACAACGACACCGGCTGCGCGGTCGCCAACACGCTGTCGGCGGTCGACGCCGGCGCCACCCACGTGCAGGGCACCCTGAACGGGTACGGCGAGCGCACGGGCAACGCCGACCTGGTGAGCGTGGTCGCGAACCTCGAGCTCAAGCTCGGGCGCCAGGTGCTCCCGGACGGGCTGCTGCGTGAGGCGACCCGGATCGCGCACGCCGTGGCCGACGTGACCAACGTGCCGCCGGCGTCGCGCCAGCCCTACGTGGGCGTGAGCGCGTTCGCGCACAAGGCCGGCCTCCACGCCAGTGCGATCAAGGTCGACCCGGACCTCTACCAGCACATGAAGCCGGAGGGCGTGGGCAACGACATGCGACTGCTGGTCTCCGACATGGCCGGCCGGGCGTCGATCGAGCTCAAGGGCCGCGAGCTGGGCTTCGACCTCTCCGGCGACAAGGACCTGGTCGACCGGGTGACCGCCCGGGTCAAGGAGATGGAGTCGCGGGGCTACACCTTCGAGGCGGCCGACGCGTCGTTCGAGCTGCTGCTCCTGGAGGAGCTCGAGGGTGCCCGCCCGTCGTACGTCGATGTCGAGTCGTGGCGCGTGATCACCGAGACCCGGCCCGGCGCGGAGGCGGTCTCCGAGGCGACGGTGAAGCTGCGCGCCGGCGGCGCCAGGATCGTGCAGACCGGCGAGGGGAACGGCCCGGTGAACGCCCTGGACCAGGCACTGCGGGAAGCGATCGGGCAGGCCTTCCCGGAGGTGACGAAGTTCGAGCTGATCGACTACAAGGTGCGGATCTCCGACCAGGGGCACGGCACCGACGCGATCACCCGGGTGCTGATCGAGACCAGTGACGGCGTGTCCTCGTGGGTCACCGTCGGGGTGGGGCACAACGTGATCGAGGCGTCCTGGGGAGCGCTGGTCGACGGGCTGACGTTCGGGCTGCGCCGCCACGGCGCCTAGAGAGGTCATGCCTCTCGGACCGGTCCTGTCAGTGCTGCGGGTGCAGGGTCACTCCACAACGCGGGCAGTGGCCCGCGTGGCAGCAGTCGAGGGCCTGGCCGCAGGTGCACGTCAGTGGCTCGTGCACCATCGTCGGGCCCATGTTGTGGCCGGTGTTCTTCTGCATCACGGCGGTTGCCATCGGATCCCCCAAGGTCTCTGGCTTGATTCTTCAACCAGAGAACCCTGTTTCCGTGGACGTCGTACGGCGATTTGTCAGGTCCTGCCCGGACGGACCGGCCGGCAACGGCATGGACCCGAACGGGCCATGCCGGACTGGGGGGTGCGAGATGGCGCACGGTCGAACGGGACGGCGCATCCGGGCGTGCGCGTGCCCGGACTACATCTAGGTTCGTGCCGTGGCCGAGCTGCACGACCTGACCGCCCTCGAGCAGGGCGCCGCGATCCGCAACCGCGAGACCTCCTCCGCCGAGCTGGTCGAGCACTACCTGGCCCGGATCGAACGGCTGTCCGGTGAGCTCGGGGCGTTCGTGACCGTCACCGACGAGTCGGCGCGGGCCGCGGCCGCCGAGGCGAGCGGTGACGGGCCGCTGACCGGGGTGCCTACCGCGATCAAGGACCTCAACGCCGTCGCCGGTGTCCCCGCCCGCTTCGGCTCCGTGCTGTTCCGCGACTTCGTGCCGGACGTCTCCGACGAGGTGGTGCTGCGGATCGAGCACGCGGGGCTGGTGAGCCTGGGCAAGACGAACACCCCGGAGTTCGGGTCGCCCTGCTACACCGAGCCCGACCCGGACGTGATCGCACCTCCCGCCGTCACGCCGTACGACACGGGCCGGATGGCCGGCGGGTCGAGCGGCGGGGCGGCGACCGCGGTGGCCGGCGGGCTGGTGCCGCTCGCCCAGGGGTCCGACGGCGGCGGCTCGATCCGGATCCCGGCGAGCTGTTGCGGCCTGGTCGGCTTCAAGCCCACCCGCGGCGTGATCTCGGGGGCCCCTCTGTACGGCGACCCCGTCGGCCTGGGCACCAACGGACCGCTGGCCCGCACGGTGCGCGACGCGGCGGCCCTGCTGGACGTGATGGCCGGGCGTGCGGTGGGCGACCCGAGCTGGGCGCCGGTCGAGCCGTACCTCGCGGCCTGCGGGCGCGACCCGGGGCGGCTGCGGGTCGCCCGGTTCGTCGAGCCGGTGATCACCGAGGCCGACGTCGACGAAGAGTGCCGTACCGCCTGGGAGGACGCCTCCCGGCTGCTCGAGGACCTCGGCCACGACGTGGTCGACGTGGATGTGCCGGTGCCGCGTTCGGCGGTTCCGGTGTTCGAGACCTGCTGGGCGGTGCTGACCGCGCTGATGCCGGTGCCCGCGGAGGAGCGGGGACAGCTGCGGCCGCTGACCCGGTGGCTGATGGAGCGCGGCGAGGCTGTGGGCGCCCCGGAGTTCGGCCGCGCCATCGGAGAGCTGCGCCGCGTCGCCGCCCGCGCGCTCATCGCGCTGGCGCCGTACGACGCGGTGCTGACGCCGACCCTGGCCGCGCCGCCGCTGCCCGTGGGCGCGATCCGCGACGACGCCGACCCCTCGCGCGACTTCGAGAACCAGAAGCGGTTCACGCCGTACACCTCGACCTGGAACATCACCGGCATGCCCGCGGTGTCCCTCCCGCTCCATATGACGCCCGACGGCCTCCCGGTCGGCGTGATGCTGGCCGGCCGTCCCGGCGAGGACGCCGGTCTGTTCGCCCTGGCGGCCCAGGTCGAGACGGCCGCCCCCTGGGCGGACCGGCACCCGCCCTGCTGGTGAACCGACGCCGCTGCCTTGCAGGCTGAGGGGGAGCACGGTGAGGGTGGGGGGATGAGCGAGCTGACGCCGTACCTCGCCGTGCACGACGCGCGGGCCGCGGTCGCCTGGTATGTCGAGCACCTCGGCGCGGAGGTGACGGTCGAGGCGATCGTGATGCCGGACGGCAGGGTCGGTCACGTCGAGCTCACGGTCGACGGGGCGCGCTGGATGATGTCCGACGAGCACCCCGAGATCCAGGTGGAGGCGCCGATGGCCGGTCGCGGTGCGGCAGTCACCCTGCACCTGACTGTGGCGGACGTCGACGCCGCGACGACGCGAGCGGTCGCCGGGGGAGCGAACCTCGACCGCGGGCCCGAGGACAGCCCGCCCGTGGGCCGGATCGCGGTGTTGCGCGACCCGTTCGGGCACCGCTGGTTCCTCAACCAGCCGCTGTGAGCCGGTCGCACTCCTCGGCCGGACGGGCCGCACCGGTGCGCCCCCGGCGTGAACCGTGCCTGTGGTCGGCGCCGGCGGATAGTCCGTCACGTTCGGCACCAGATTCCGGGCTGTTCCGGTGCTTTTCGTGCCGGATTATCCCTCTGGCGGCCCGACGGCGAGCAGCCGGTCGCACTCGTCGACCAGCCGGGCCCGCAGCGGTGCACCCCGCTCCGCGAACCCGCGCTGGGCAGCGACGTACGCCTGCTTGCCCTCCGGGGTCTCGATCCGCACCGGGTCGAGACCGAGGTCCGCGAAGTCGTACGGCGAGGCGCGCATGTCGAGCACGCGGATGTCCCAGGCGAGCGCGAAGCAGTCGGCGACCAGCTCGGACGGCACCAGCGGGGTGAGGCGGAACGCGTGCTTGTAGAGGTCCATGCCCGCGTGCAGGCAGCCCGGCTGCTCGAACTCCGACCGGTCGTCACGGCCCGGGGTCAGCGTGTTGAGCGGGCGGGCTGAGTCGGTGAAGAACCGGAACGCGTCGAAGTGCGAGCAGATGATCCGGTGCGTCTCCACGACCGTGTCCGTGCCCGTCGTACCGAGCCGCAGCGGCCAGTCGTGCCGGGTCGCGTCCGTGCGGTGCACCATCGCCCACTCGTGCAGCCCGAAGCACCCGAGTGTCGCCGGACGTGCCGCGGTCGCCGCCAGCAGCCGCCCGATCGACTCGACGAGTGGCCGCTGCGAGCGGGCGTGGTCGACGGAGACGGATAGTCCCGACCATTCGGCACCCTCCGGAGGGTCCTGGGCGTGCCGTTTGGCCGGGACTACCCGCCCATAGCCCTTCACACCGGCGTACTCCGCAGCATCCTCGAGGGCCACGCCGAAGCCGGGGTGCCAGCGGCGGAGGGCGGCGGGGCGCTGGGAGTAGTAGCCGAACAGGAAGTCGTGCACGGGGTGCTTCTCGCCGGCGCGGCGGCGGGCGAGGTGGGGCTGGACCCAGACATCGACCCGGGCGGCGTGCGCCGCGGCGCGGGCCTGCCAGGTCGGGCGGTCGAGCGTCTCCACGAAGGTCGAGGGTACGTTTTCGTTCGTGCCCCCGCAGCAATCCGTCGTCGCCGTGCACCGCGACGCCCGGCACCGGTTCAGCAAGCAGCAGGTGCCCGAGGTCCGGTTGCTCGCGGAGCTCGGCGTCGAGGGCGACGCTCATGCGGGCGTGCTGGTGCAGCACCGCTCACGCGTGCGGCGCGACCCGAACCAGCCGAACCTCCGGCAGGTGCACCTGCTCCACGCGGAGCTCCTCGACGACCTGGCCGGGAACGGGCACGACGTAGCCCCGGGTGACCTCGGCGAGAACATGACCACCCGCGGCGTCGACCTCCTCGCGCTGCCGACCGGCACCCTGCTCCACCTCGGCGCCCACGCTGTCGTGCGGGTCGAAGGCCTGCGCAACCCGTGCGTCCAGATCGAGGCGTACGACGCCGGCCTTCTGCGCCACGTGGCGGGCCGCGCGCCCGACGGCTCCGTCGTACGACGCGCAGGGGTGATGGGCGTGGTCGTCGCGGGCGGCGTCGTTCGGTCAGGAGACCCGATCGCGATCGCGCTGCCGGGGAAGCCGTACCGGCCCCTGTCACCCGTGTAGTCCCCGACCCAGGGCCCGCCCAAGGGCTCGTGCTCTGCTGCGCGCTGCCCGGGGCGCGCGCTGGCGGCGTTCTCGTCGGTCAACGCGGCGCCGCCGCGCCTTCCCTCCTCGGCCTTGCCATCACACGCCCCGGACAACGCTCGCGACGAGCGAAGCCCTTGGGACAGGCCCTAGGCTCGCTCCCGTGCGTATCGCGAGGTTCACAGCAGGCGACGACCCCCAGTACGGAGTCGTGACCGGCGAGGTCGACGACAACGGCGTGCCAGACGACGACTGCGTCGTGGTGGCGCTCAGCGGGGACCCGCTGTACGTCGGGATCAACCTGACCAGCGTCGAGCACCGGCTGGCCGACGTCCGGCTGCTCGCGCCGGTGATCCCGCGCAGCAAGGTGATCGGCATCGGCAAGAACTACGCGGCCCACGCCAAGGAGATGGGCGGCGACGTACCGACGGAGCCGCTGATGTTCCTCAAGCCGAACACCAGCGTGGTCGGTCCCGGCGACCCGGTGTTCTACCCGCGGCAGAGCCGGGAGGTGCACTACGAGGGTGAGCTCGCGGTCGTGATCGGCCGGATCTGCCGTGACGTGCCCGCGGAGAAGGCCACCGACGTGATCCTCGGCTACACCGTCGCCAATGACGTGACCGCCCGCGACCTGCAGCGCAGCGACGTCCAGTTCACGCGGGCCAAGGGCTTCGACTCGTTCTGCCCGCTCGGCCCGTGGATCGAGACCGACCTCGACCCGCAGGCCTTCGTCGACGGCCGGGCGGTGCGCACCTGGCTCAACGGCGACCTCGTCCAGGACGGCAGCACCAAGGACATGGTGTTCGACGTCCCCGCGCTGGTCGCCCACGTCTCCAGCACGATGACGCTGCTGCCCGGCGACGTGATCCTGACCGGCACTCCCGAGGGTGTCGGCCCCATGCAGGTCGGCGACGAGGTCGAGGTCTCCGTCGCCGGCATCGGCAACCTGACCAGCAAGGTGACTGCCCGTGACTGAGGTCCCGACCGGCTCGACACCCGGCGTGCGCGTGCGCATGGCGCCGTCGCCGACGGGCTCGCCGCACGTCGGGCTGGCGCGCACGTTCCTGTTCAACTGGGCGTTCGCGCGGCACGCCGGCGGCACCGTGGTCTTCCGGATGGAGGACACCGACGCCGCGCGCAACACGCAGGAGTCGCACGACGCGCTGATCGAGGTGCTGCACTGGCTCGGGCTCGACTGGGACGAGGGCCCGGAGGTCGGCGGTCCGGTCGGGCCGTACCTCCAGTCCGAGCGGGCGGACATCTACGCCGACGCCCTGGTCCGGCTCCGCGACGGCGGCTTCACCTACGACTGCTACTGCACCAACGACGAGGTCGAGGCGCGGCGCAAGGCCAGCGGCTCCAAGATCATGGGGTACGACGGGTTCTGCCGTGACCTCGATGCCGACCAGGTGGCGGCGTTCGTGGCCGAGGGCCGGAGCCCGGTCGTCCGGTTCCGGATGCCCGACCGGTCGGTCACGTTCGACGACCTGGTCCGCGGCGAGGTGACGTTCCGCAGCGAGCACGTGCCCGACTACGCGCTCGCCCGCGCCAACGGCCAGCCGCTGTACACGCTGGTCAACCCGCTCGACGACGCGATGATGGGCATCACCCACGTGCTGCGCGGCGAGGACCTGCTCTCGAGCACCCCACGCCAGATCGCGCTCTACGAGGCGCTGATCGAGCTCGGCATCGCGCACGCGGTGCCGCGGTTCGGGCACCTGCCCTACGTGATGGGCGAGGGCAACAAGAAGCTCTCCAAGCGCGACCCGCAGGCCAGCCTGCTCGGCTACCGCGAGGCCGGGTTCCTGCCCGAGGGCCTGCTCAACTACCTGGCGCTGCTGGGCTGGGCGATCGCTGAGGACCGTGACGTGTTCTCGCTCGACGAGATGGTCGCGGCCTTCGACATCGCCCGGGTGAACCCCAACCCCGCGCGGTTCGACCTCAAGAAGGCCGAGGCGATCAACGCCGCGCACATGCGCCTGCTCTCGATCTCGGAGATGGCCGAGCGCGTCGTACCGCACCTGGTCGGCGCCGGGGTGCTGAGCGACCCGCCGACGGACTACGAGCGCGACCTGCTGGCGAAGGCGATGCCGCTCGTGCACGAGCGGATGAACAAGCTCACCGAGGCGCCGGCGATGCTCGGCTTCCTCTTCTCCGAGAAGGTGGAGTACGACGAGGCCGACGTCGCCAAGCTGCTCGACGACGAGGGCCGCAGGGTCGTCGCAGCCGCCCACGACGCCCTCTCCGGGCTGGACACCTGGACCACGGAGACGATCGACGAGGCCCTCCGCGCGTCGCTGGTCGAGGGGCTCGGGCTCAAGCCGCGCAACGCGTTCGGGCCGGTTCGGGTGGCCGTGACCGGGCGCCGGATCTCGCCCCCGCTCTTCGAGTCCCTGGAGCTCCTCGGCCGCGAGGTGACTCTGGCCCGGCTCGCGACCGCTCCGATGGCAGCGACCGGAGCCTGACATGGGCTGGCCGATCGGGGCAGACGTCGACGTACCACCGCCGGGCTCGCCGCGCTTCCAGCACCCGCACCCGCGGCCGACGGCCTACCCGCAGATGCTGCGCACGTGGGCGTGGCGTCAGGACTGGTGGAAGGCAATGGTCGGGATCCCGGTGTTGCTGGTCGGCACGTTCGTCATCGCGGGCTTCGCCACGCTGCCGATCCTGGCTCTCGCGGTCGGCGTGCAGACCGCGATCGAGGGCACCGACTTCGGCTCCGTCTTCGCCGACGCGCTGTCGCTGGAGAAGGTGACGCCGGCCTCGATGCTGTGGCTGAACCTCACCCTCGGCTCGGCCACGCTGATCGCCTGGGGGCTTTCCCGCTGGTTGCACCGGCTCGGGCCGCGCTGGCTGACCTCGGTCAAGCCGGGCATGCGCTGGCGGTTCTTCTACGCCTGTTTCGGCCTCGCCGTGGTCGCCGTCGCGGCGCAGGTGGTGCTGTCGGTGTTCCTGCCCGACCAGGAGACGGCCGGCCAGGTCGGCGCGGCGATGAACCACCTCAGCGGCCAGGACGTCGCGATCGCCGTGGTGATCCTGTTCACCACGCCGCTTCAGGCGATCGGCGAGGAGTACGCGTTCCGCGGCTACCTGATGCAGGCCCTCGGCTCGCTCTTCGGCACCTGGTTCGCGGTGGTCGCAACGGCCCTGATGTTCGCGGTAGCGCACGGCCTCCAGAACTTCCCGCTGTTCTTCGACCGGTTCGCCTTCGGGCTCCTGGCCGGCTATCTGGTGGTCCGCAGCGGCGGGCTCGAGGCGGGGATCGCGCTGCACATCCTGAACAACTACGTGGCCTTCGGATTCGCACTGCTCTTCGGGGACATCACCGGCACCCTCAACGTGCAGGAGGTCTCGTGGTGGAACCTGCCGCTGACGGTGACCCAGAGCCTGGTCTTCCTGGTGCTGGTGCTGCTCGTCGCCCGCCGGATGCGGCTGCGCAACAAGACCGATCCACCCGCTCTGGAGACGTCGTCCACACCCGCCGCGGGAGCCCCGATCCCGATTGGTGACGGCTCCGCCTGACGTGTATCGTCTCTCCTCGGCCCCGCCCCCAGGGACGGGCCGATCCCATGGGGTATGGGGTAATTGGCAGCCCGACTGGTTCTGGTCCAGTTAGTCTAGGTTCGAGTCCTAGTACCCCAGCGACGTACCGATTGGACTCTCTCGTCAGCCGGACGATAAAGTTCGCAGTCGCCCACGATGTGCGTGTCAGTGGGCAAGGCCCCCGTTGTGTAGTGGCCTAGCACGCCGCCCTCTCAAGGCGGTAGCGCGGGTTCGAATCCCGTCGGGGGTACGTTTGTGAGAAGAGGTCCTGACCTGCGGAGACGCGGGGAGGGGCCCTTCGGCATTTCCCGCCGAATTGGGCTGGGGCATCACTGGGGCATCACTGGGGCAACACCAGGATCCGTCGGGGCAACGACGCGGAGCTGGGTACGGCGCTCGCGTGCGGCCGTGCGGGCCCTGGGTGAGGTAGCGGTGTTCTGGCTTGCCGACACGCGGCAGGTTGACTCCGCGGGCGACGTTCGGTGACCCAGGCCTGGACGTCGCGATGGCAGACGGTGGCGAGCGTGACCCGATCCCACTTCGCGTGGATGTGCTCGCGCACGATTCCCCCGTAGCGGGATCGCGTGGCCGGCTTGAGGTGTCCCTGCCCGTCGAGCCAGCGTTCTGCCCACTCGCCGACTGCCACCTGTGAGAGCGCCGGGTCGACATACGTCCCGGACCAAAAGTGAGCGGAGCGGGCCGGATTGGCGGCGAAGATGGATAGGATTTTGGAGACCGTGAAGGGTCAATGGGTGCCAATGATCCTGGGAAGCGAGCCGGGTTGGGCCGGGTAGGGCTTGGGGTGGTCCAGGTGATCCTGGAGTCCTGAATGAGCGGCCATCGCGGTGGCAGTGCGATCCGCACCAAACTCGACGGGCGTGTCCGCCGCGGCCAGAGGGTGCATGCGGGAGCTCGTGACACCGGCATCGGTGGCCAGGTAACCCCGCGATCGCCAGGCGGAGCTCTCGGTTGATGCACGCAACGTCGCCGGAGACGGCCGGCCCGGTGTCACTCGTGGTCATCCTCCAGTAGCCGCTTATGCTGCGCGCGTAGTCAATCGCTGAACGCTCGCGAACACACTCATCTGCCGATGAGCGGACGTCACCGGCGTCGAGCGTCGGGCGGACGGCAACCGCCACCCGGGCAAGCCTGGGCGCCATCAGCCGGAGGCGTACCCCAATTGCAGGTGGTCGTGGTGTGTTCCCCACGTCAGATCGAACGACCAACAACCTGGCGACGGTAGATCGATGATCGAGGGCCCCGGAGCGGTGTCGACCGTGCGTGTCACCGTCTGCCCTGTGCCCTCCAGTGCGGCCTTGATTTGCAACGGTCCGTCGACCGCGCCGACGCGGGCCGCCCAAAGGATCTTGTTGTTCTGGCCTGCGACCGGAGGGGACGACAAGGAGTGATGCGAGATGAACATGATGGCCGCGATGTTCCCGCTATCACCCAGGACGTAGCCCACCGATGGCTTCGGTCCTGAGAAGCCTGACCTCGCCCAGCGGGGAAGAACCTTCGGACGGTGGTTGACGCTGCACGCCGTGCCGGGGGCCGGTGACGGCGTCGGCGACACGGAAGCGACGGGCTCCTTGTTGGCGGCTGCTTGGGAGCTCCCTGAACCACCGGACGCGCAGCCTGCCAGTGCCAACGCCACCAGAAGGACCAACGCACAACGTGTCATGCACCAAGGCTATGTCGACCATCGGTGGAAGCCGGCTGTCGATGCCGCGTGCGCACTTCCTATGCCGCGATCCGCTCGTGCCTATGTGCGCGCAGTCTCATCGCGGATCCGACCGGGAGTTGCGCCTGGTTTTCGACACCAGTGCCCTCATCGGCGATTCCGACCGTGACTTCCGGCCATGCCGCCCTTCGGTCGGTGCGGATGCAGAGTCCGCCCGTCAGGAGACGGAATCGAGGTCGGGAAAGGTCCAGGTCCCGTCGAGAATCTCCGGGCGTGGCCGGTACATGCGCACGGCGTAGTTCCAGCCGTCCTCCAGCGGGAGCGGGTTGATGTCGCTCTCGTTCCCGCCGAGGGTCACCGTGATCGATCCGTCCGTGTTCCGGGTGCCGGAGAGGCTGTTGACGCTGTAGGCATCCAGGTCGTTCTTGTGAAGGAACCCGTCGCCGCCGTAGACGGTGATCGACCAGAACGCGTCGACGGGCACATCCTTGGCAGTGATCGTGTACCGGCCGACGGGCAGTCCCGGCTCGCGGCTCTCGTAGTACGCCTCGCGCTCTGGCAATCCGCCCCACCCGCTAGCGGTGCCGAGGAGGTGCGCGTGCGGGTCGGTGTTTTCCTTCGTGCCGAACATGCCGCGAGTGTCGTGGTCGCCCTGCGAGGCTTCCGCCAGGACAGCGGCGCGCACCGCCGTGAACGACTCGTCGTCGTAGTCCGGAAGCACAAGCGGTTCGTCGGCGGCTGTGCGGAGGGAGAAGCCGTCTTGGATGGTTGCGACCTCTGCGATGTCGCTCGCATCGGTTGCGTCGACCAGCACCCGAGCGCCGAGCAGGACATAGGGCGTGTCGAACTCTTCGACGCTCAACTGGTACTCACCCGGCTCGGTGAAGACCTGGTTGATGTAGTGATCCTGATTGACCACCATCACCGTCAGATACCGACCCTGGGCGTCCGGGACGGTGAGAGTGGCTCCGTCCGAGATGTTGACCACGGCCAGGCTGTACAGGGTGTCCCGATTCATGCGGATGACGGTCTGCTCGTCGAGCGAGGCAGGTTCCCGGTGATGCTTCCAGCGGTTCACCCCGCCCGCCTGCGCCTGGAGGCCCACGAGCATCCGGTTCGTCTCGGCCCTCACGAAGTTGTCTTCCGTCACGACGATCGACACAAAGCACCTCCAAGTCACAATGATTCGCCGGCTGGCAGCGTAACCAGCCGCCGCATCGCCTGCTCCATCGATGCTCAAGCCGTGGAGCTCCTCGAAGGGCGAGAACTCGCCGGCAACGCCCTCGATGAGATCTGCAAGGCTCGCCGTTTCTGCCTCGCCTACCCGTCGTCGACGCCCGCCGTGGGTCAGGTTGTTGGCAGCGTGGGGATGTTGTAAGGGGTCACGACCTGGATCGGTGACGGCACGGACTCGATGGGTCCGTCGATGGCGCCCTGGGCCTGCATGATGATGTGACACGCGAGCCGCATGTCGTACCTGAGGTCGTGGTGCAGGACGGCTGTCAGGCGGCCGTCGTGGAGCAGCTGCAGGTTGTCCCGGTCGAGGTCGTGGCCGACGAACACCTGGCAGCGGCGATCGGCGGCGTCGAAGGCATCGAGGATGGCCTGGTTGCCGCCGCCGATGGAGTAGACGGACTTGATGCCGGGGTTCCGCTGCAGGGTCTCCAGGGTCGACTGCCTGACGGTGATGTCGAGGCCGTCGGTGTCGGTCTGCTCGACGAGTGCCCGACCGGTCGAGAGGCTCCTCATGGTGGCCCGGAACCCGATCTCGCGTTCTTCCTCGCCCCGGAACACACTGCGGCTCAGCGCGATCAGTACGTCACCGCTGCGGTCACCGAGCAGCCGGTGGATCAGGTAGGCCGCGGTGGATCCCGCGGCCCGGTTGTCGATGCCGACGTAGGCGACGCGTTGGCTCAGCGGGAGGTCGGTGACCAGGGTGACGACGGGGATCCCGGACCTGTCGAGCCTGGCGATGGCGTCGCTGATCTCGGGTACGTCGGGGGCCTTGAGCACCACACCCATGGATCCCCGGTGCCGGATGTCCTCCAGGACCTTCACGAGGTCTGCGGGGCGACCTGTCTCGCGGAAGTCGAAGCGGGACCGCACGACGGCCGGCCGCAGCGTCGGCAGCTCGGCCTCCAGGGCGGACTTGACCGCCGAGGAGAACCGGTCCGGGGTCTGCATCACCACGTCGACCAGGAACGTGCGGCCGGTCAGGCGCAGCTGGCTGCGTTGCCGGTCCAGGTCGGTGATGGCCTGCCTGACGTTGCCCACGGTGCTGGCGCGCACGCCTGGCCGGTTGTTGAGCACCCGGTCGACGGTGGCTTCGCTCAGGCCCGCCTGACGAGCGATCTCCCGGATCGGATAGGGGTGGCCCACGGCCGTGATCCTGACGGATTGGTGAGGCCTCCGTCAAGGAGATCGAGTGAGGTCATTCAGGAGAGTACGAGCGGCGAAGTGGGCCGTCTAATGAGGTGTTTTTGATGGATTCCCGCTGTTGACCTGCGTAGTGACGGGGCTCACGCTTGTGGGACCTGGTCACGGGTGTTCGAGAGACATTCCGCGAGTGGCCCTGAGTCTTGAAGTGCCTTCGACGTCGAATGGATGGTCAACATGGAGCAGCTGATCGGTGGTCACTGGACTGCCTCGCAGTCAGGGCGCGAGGAGGACGTGACATCGCCGTTCGACGGCGCGGTCGTCGGGTCCGTACCGCTGGCCGGCAAGGCCGATGTCGACGCGGCGCTGACCGCGGCGGTGGCGGGTGCCCGGGTGTGGCGGAACACCCCGGGGCACGAGCGGATGCGCATTCTCCTGTCGGCGGCGACGCTTGCCGACGAGCGTGCCGAGGCCATCGCGCAGACGATCTCGGCAGAGGCCGGCAAGAGCATCACCGAGGCGCGGGGCGAGGCGTCACGCTCGGGCGAGATGATCCGGCTTGCTGCTTTCGAGGGCACCCAGCTGTACGGCGACTCCCTGCCGCTCGACGCCAACCGTGGCACCGGTTTCGACAAGGTCGGGTTCACCGTGCGTCAGCCGGTCGGTGTCGTCGTCGCGATCACCCCCTTCAACTACCCGGCGCTGCTGGTGATGCACAAGCTCGCTCCGGCGTTGGCCGCCGGGAACTCGGTCGTGCTGAAGCCGGCCCGGGCGACCCCGTTGACCGCACTCGCCCTGGCAGCCTGCTTCGTGGACGCCGGATTGCCCGAGGGCGTGCTGTCGGTCCTGACCGGTGCAGGTGGCGAGCTCGGCGACGCGTTGGTCAGCGACCCCCGGGTCAACAAGATCTCCTTCACCGGGTCGACCGGCGTCGGGAACAGGATCACCCAGCTGGCCGGGGTGAAGAAGCTGTCCCTGGAGCTGGGTGCCTCATGCCCGGTCGTCGTCCTCCCGGATGCAGACGTCGAGGCCGCCGCGGCAGCCGTGGCGATCGGCGGATACGTCAACGCCGGGCAGGTGTGCATCTCGGTGCAGCGGGTGATCACGCATCCCTCGATCGCGACGGACTTCCTCGACGCACTGGTGGTCGCGGTCGAGAAGATCCAGACCGGAGACCCGAAGTCCGCCGAGACCGGGATGGGTACGTTGATCTCCGTCGGAGAGGCGGAACGGGTCGAGCGCTCCATCCAGGCTGCGGTCGGCGCCGGCGCACGCCTGCTGACCGGCGGGCAGCGCGACGGTGCGGTGATCTCGCCGGCAGTGGTCGCAGGCGTCGACCCGGCATCGCCCTTCAGCCAGGACGAGCTGTTCGGCCCGGCGGTCGCGGTCTCGGTCGCCGACGACTGGCAGAGCGCGATCGCGCAGGCCAACGGAACGGCGTACGGCCTCGGCGCGGGAGTGTTCACCTCCGACGTCGCGGGTGCGGTGCGGGCGATCCGGGAGATCGACGCCGGGGTGATCCACATCAACTGGACTCCGCTGTGGCGCGCGGACCTGATGCCGTACGGCGGCCTGAAGGGCAGCGGCATCGGCAAGGAAGGACCCCGCTCGGCGGTCGCGGAGATGACCGACGTGAAGACCGTGATCCTGCACGGCCGGCCGTGGTAGCCGGTCCCCAAACCCCCACTCCTCGTCGATCCGGAAATCGAGCTCTCACCATGAACGCAGCCCCCACTGTCAGGCTGACCGTCGCGCAGGCGGTCGTCACCTACCTGTCCCGTCAGTACTCCGTCGCCGACGGCGTACGCCGCCGGCTGATCCCGGCAACCCTCGGCATCTTCGGGCACGGCAACGTCGCCGGCCTCGGTCAGGCCCTGGACCAGCTCGCCGAGGAGATGCCGTTCATCCAGGGCCGCAACGAGCAGGCGCTGGTCCACGCGGCGACCGCGTTCGCCAAGCACAACCACCGCCACAGCACCCTCGCCGTCACCGCGTCCATCGGACCGGGCGCGATGAACATGGTCACCGGCGCCGCGCTGGCGACGCTGAACCGGTTGCCCGTGCTGCTGCTGCCCGGGGACACCTACGCCACCCGGCACCAGGGACCGGTGCTGCAGCAGCTCCAGCACCCGACCGACGCCGACCTGACCGTGAACGACGCGTTCCGGCCGGTGACCCGGTTCTTCGACCGGATCACCCGGCCCGAGCAGCTGCTCACCGCCCTGCCGGCGGCGATGCGCACCCTGGTCGACCCGGTCGAGACCGGAGCCGTCGTGCTCTCGCTCCCCCAGGACGTGCAGTCGCACGCCTACGACTTCCCGGTCGAGTTCTTCGACGAGCGCGACTGGATCATCCGCCGACCGGCCCCCGACGAGTCCGAGATCGCTGCCGTCGCGGCGCTGCTCGCAGCGGCCGAGAAGCCGCTGATCATCGCGGGTGGCGGGGTCGTCTACTCGCAGGCCACCGCCGAGCTGGAGCGTCTCGCCGCCGCGGTCGGTGCCCCGGTCGCCGAGACCTTCGCCGGCAAGGGCGCGGTCCAGCAGGCCGCGTGGTGGCAGCTGGGCGGCATCGGCCTGGAGGGCACCCCGGCGACGAACACCCTGGCCCGGGAGGCGGACCTGGTGCTCACCGTCGGGTCGCGGCTGACCGACTTCACCACCGGCTCCCACTCGATCTTCGCCAACCCGGACGTGCGCTTCGCCAGCATCAACGTCAACGTGCACGACGCGGACCGGCTCGGCGCCGTCGGGATCATCGGCGACGCGAAGCGGGCACTGGCCGCACTGGCAGACGCGACCACCGACGTACGCCCGTCCCCCGCGTGGCGGGCTCGCGCCGAGGAGCTCACCGCGGCCTGGAGCATCGAGCGAAGCCACGCGCTCGACCCGGACCAGCTGTTCGACAAGTCGGCACTGCCGGTCGACACCGACGTGGTGACGACGACCGACGCGGTGCTCACCCAGGGGCAGATCATCGGGGTGCTGCAGGAGCACGCGCAGGCCGGCGACGTGATCATCGCCGCGGCCGGCGGTCCTCCCGGTGACCTGCAGAAGGTGTGGGACGCCACCGGCGGCCGGACCTGCCACCTGGAGTTCGGCTTCTCCTGCATGGGCTACGAGATCCCGGCGGCGATCGGCGTGCGGTTGGCGCACCCCGACCCGGACGCCCGGATCACGGCGTTCCTCGGTGACGGCACCTTCCTGATGGCGCCGACCGAGCTGGTCACCGCCGCACAGGAGGGCCTCCCGATCACCCTGGTCATCCCGGAGAACCACGGATACCAGGTCATCCACCGGCTGCAGATGGGCCGCAACGGCCGCGAGTTCGGCAACGAGTTCCGCTACCGCACCACGGGCGCTGCAGCTCTCCGGCGCACGAGGTCCGGACAAGGCGGCCCGCCTCGACGGCGACTACCTGTCCGTCGACCTGGTCCAGGTCGCCGCGGGGCTCGGCGCCCGTGCCGTACGCGCGGTGACCGCCACCGATCTCCGCGACGCCCTGAACGAGACCCGTGGCCACCAGGGCACGGTCGTCATCGTCGTCGACGCCATCCCGCACGCCGACCTGCCCGGAGCCGGAGTGTGGTGGGACGTCGCCCCGGCCGAGGTGTCCGAGATCGACACCGTGCCGCCGCTGCGCGCGGAGTACGAGACCGGTCGCGAGACCCAGCGGTGGTTCGGATGAGCCGCACGCCACTCGACGGCGGCGCCCTGGCCGGGGCGGTCCGCGAAGGACGAGCCATCGCTGGGCACGTTCATCGGCATGGCCACCCCGGTCAGCGCCGAGGTGTGCGCGGCCGCCGGGTTCGACTGGGTGCTGCTCGACCTCGAGCACGGCGCCGGCGGCGAGGAGCAGGTGCGCGACGTGGTCCCCGCTGCGGGCAGCTACGGCGTGCCCACCCTGGTGCGCGTCGAGGCCGCGGAACGGATCCGGATCGGACGGGCGCTCGACTCCGGAGCCGCCGGCATCATGCTGCCCCGGCTGAACAGTGCCGCGGAGGTGCAGGCCGCGCTGACCCACCTGCGCTACCCGCCGGCCGGAGACCGCGGTGTCGCCACCTACAACCGGGCCTGCCGGTTCGGGATGGACCCCGGCGCGTTGGACCGGGCCGACCAGGAGACCCTCTGCGTCGTACAGATCGAGTCCGCGGCCGCGGTCTCGGCGGCCGACGAGATCGCCGCCATCGACGGGGTCGACGTGCTGTTCATCGGTCCACGCGACCTGAGCCACGACCTCGGCGTACCCGGCGACACCACCGCCCCCGCCTACGTCGAGGCCCTGGACACGGTCCTGGCCGCGGCACGTGCGCACGGCAAGGCCTGCGGGATGCTCGTCGGAGACGGAGCCGCCGCGGCCGAACGCCTCGCACAGGGCTGGTCGTTCCTCGCCATCGGCTCCGACTCCACCCTGCTCGCCGCGATCGTCCGGGCCGAGCTCGACCGGGCCCGCACCACCTCTCCCTGAACCACACCCACCTCACCGGAAGAAGAACCGCCATGGCTGGACACGTCACCGCTGACGGCTACACCGAGCTGGGCATCGGCCTGATCAGCGTGGGCTGGATGGGCAAGCTGCACAGCCGCGCCTACCAGGCCATCCCGATGGTCTACCCGGAGCTCAAGCTCCGGCCCCGGCTGGTGCACGCGGCCGACTCCGCCCCCGATCGCGCCGACTACGCCAAGGATGTCCTCGGCTACGCCAAGGGCAGCACCGACTACCGGGCGGTCCTCGACGACCCGGACGTCGACGTGGTGTCGATCTGCGCGCCGAACCTGCTGCACCGCGAGATCGGCATCGCGGCCGCCGAGGCCGGGAAGCCGTTCTGGATCGAGAAGCCGGTCGGCCGCGACGCCGTCGACACCGGGGCGGTCGCCGAGGCGGCTCGGGCTGCCGGCGTGGTCACCTCGATCGGCTACAACTACCGGCACGCCCCGGCGGTCGAGCGGATCCGCGAGGTCATCGCGAACGGTGACCTCGGGCGGATCACCAACGTGCGTGCGGTGTTCTTCAACGGCTACGCCTCGGAGCCCAACGGCGCCCTGTCGTGGCGGTTCAAGAAGGACCTGGCCGGCAGCGGCGCCCTCGGCGACCTGCTCAGCCACGTGGTCGACCTCGTCCAGTACGTCGTCGGGCCGATCACCGACGTCACCGCCCTCCTCTCGACGGTCCACCAGCAGCGCCCGATCCTGCCCATGGGCTCGGGCACCCACTTCGCGGTGATCGAGAACGGTGAGCTCGGCGACGTCGAGAACGACGACTACGTCGGCGCCCTCGTCCGGTTCGCGGCGGACTCGCCCGGTGCCGGCGCGGTCGGCACACTCGAGGCCTCCCGGGTCATCGTGGGCCCGCAGTGCGGTCTCGGCTTCGAGATCTACGGCACCGAGGGCTCGGCGTCGTGGAACTTCGAGCGGATGAACGAGCTCCAGCTCGCCATCGGGCGCACCGGCCCCAACCAGGGCTACACCACCATCCTGGGCAACCAGTCCCAGGGCGACTACGCGCACTTCCAGCCGGGCCCCGGCAACGCCATGGGGTACGACGACCTCAAGGTCATCGAGGCCAAGAAGTTCCTCGTCGCCGTGACCGGTGGCGAGCAGCGCAACTCCACGATCGACGAGGCACTGAGCCGACGCCGAGGTCATCGCCGCCGCCGCCGCGTCCGCGGTCGACGGGCAGTGGCACAAGGTCCCCGCGATTGCCGGCGTCACGTTCGGCCACCCAAGCGCGGTCGCGCCGACCGATGTCTGAGCCGTTGCCGCTGGTGGTCGGTCTCGGGGTCGTCGATCCCGGGCTGGTCGCCGAGGTGTTCGCTGGTCGGTGCCGCTTCGTCGCGGACCCGACCGAGTCCGACCTGCGCGAGGCGCAGGGCGCCATCGCCCGCGCCGACGCCGACATCGACACCGCCTTCCTCGACCGGACTCCGCGACTCCGCGTCGTCGCCCGGACCGGGGTCGGCGTCGAACGCGTCGACCTGGACGCCGCGACCGCCCGCGGTATCGCCGTCGTGGTCACCCCCGGCAGCGGCGCCGTCGCGGTCGCGGAGGGTGCCATCGCGATGGCCATGCACCTGGTCAAGCGGTTCGGCCGGCTGACCGACCTGGTCCGTTCCGGTCGCTGGGCCGACCGCGGCTCCGTCGCGGTCGGCGACCTCGCCGGGTCCACCCTCGGCGTCGTCGGCTTCGGCCGGATCGGCCAGCACGCAGGGACCCTGGGGGCAGCGCTGGGGATGAAGGTCCTGGCCTACGACCCGGTCGCCGAGCCCCCCGCGGCGTACCGCTGCCAGACGCTCGAGGAGCTGCTGTCCCGCAGCGACGTCATCACCCTGCACCTGCCCCTCACCCCGGAGACCCACCACCTGCTCGACGCCGAGACGCTGGCGGTGACCAAGCGCGGGGCCATCCTGGTCAACTGCGGCCGCGGATCGCTGATCGACAACGACGCTGCCTTTCAGGCGCTGCTGGACGGGCGGCTCGCCGGCATCGGGCTGGACGTCTTCGACCCCGAGCCGCCGCAGCACCACCCGCTGTTCGACCACCCCGACGTCGTACTCACCCCCCACCTGATGGGGCTGAGCACGCCAGGCGACGGCCGCGACCTTCACCGCCGCGGCCACGGGAGTCGTCGACGTCCTGGAGGGTCGCACGCCCGCCGCGGTGGCCAACCCGCAGTGGCAGCATGCGGCCTCCGCCGGAGGAGCCCGATGAAGGAGCTGCTCACCGGCAAGGTCGTCCTGGTCACCGGCGGCACCCAGGGGCTGGGGGCCGGCATCGCCCGGGCCGCAGCCCGTGAGGGTGCCACCGTGGTCATCGCCGGGCGCAACGCCGAGCACGGCGAGCAGGTCGCCGCCGAGCTGACCGCCGCGGGCGCCGAGGCCGGCTACGTGCAGGCCGACATCACCGACGTGTCCCAGGCCGTCGCCGCGGTCCGTACGACGGTGGAGCGGCACGGGCGGATCGACTCGCTGGTCAACTCGGCCGGGCTCACCACGCGGGGCACCCTGCTGGACACCACCGAGGAGCTGTTCGACCAGCACATCGCGGTGAACCTCCGGGCTCCGTTCTTCCTGATGCAGGCGGCCGTCGCCGACATGATGCAGCGCGGCGCCCCCGGGCACGATCGTCAACATCATCTCCATCGACTCCCACGGCGGGCAGTCGTTCCTCGCGCCGTACGTCGCAGCGAAGGCCGGCCTGGCCGGACTGACCCGCAACGCCGCCCACGCCCACCGCTGGGACCGCGATCCGGATCAACGGGCTGAACATCGGCTGGTCGGCCACCGACGGCGAGAACGTGACCCAGCAACAGTCCCACGGCGCCGACGTCGACTGGCAGCAGCGGGCCGCGCAAGGCCCTGCCGATGGGCAAGCTCGGCCAGGTCGACGAGATCGCCGACTTCGTCGTGTTCCTGCTCTCCGACCGCAGCGGCGTCGTCACGGGTTCCGTCATCGACTGGGACCAGAACGTCATCGGTGGTCTCGGTGACTGACCAACCACCTCGTCCCGCACCACTCACTCGCAAAGGAACCGGCCATGCGTCTAGGTCTGATCGGACTCGGCAGGATCGGCGCGTTCCACGCCGACACCCTGTCCCACCTCGACGGCGTCGACTCACTCGTCGTCACCGATGCGGTGCCCGCCGTCACCGCCTCGGTCGCCGGAACGGTTCGGCGCCGAGGTCGCGGACTCCCCGGAGGCGCTGATCGCCAGCGGCGTCGACGGGATCGTGATCGCTGCCGCCACCGACGCGCACACCGCAGCTGATCCGGGCCGGCGTCGACGCCGGCATCCCGGTCTTCTGCGAGAAGCCGCTCTCCGGCGTCGTCGACGAGGCGGTCGCCATCGCCGACTACGTCAACGCCAGCGGGGTGCCGGTCCAGATCGGCTACCCGCGGCGGTTCGACCCGGCGTACGCTCGCGGCCCGCAACGCCGTGGCCGACGGCGAGCTCGGCTGGGTGCACACCGTGCGGTCGACCACCCTGGACCCGGCGCCCCCGCCGCGCGGCTACATCGCCGTCTCGGGCGGGATCTTCCGCGACTGCTCCGTCCACGACTTCGACACCGTGCGCTGGGTCACCGGCCGGGAGGTCGTCGAGGTCTACGCCACCGGCAGCGCCCGCGGCGACGCCTTCTTCGCCGAGCTCGGCGACGTCGCCACCGCCCAGACCCTGCTCACCTTCGACGACGGCGCCACCGCGGTGGTGTCCAACACCCGGTACAACGCCAGCGGGCACGACGTCCGGCTCGAGCTGCACGGCACCGCCGACAGCGTCGCCGCCGGCTGGACCGACAACACACCGCTCCGCAACCTCGAGCCCGGCTCGAGCTGGCCGACCGGGAAGCCCTGGACGTTCTTCATGGACCGGCTGGCCGACGCGTTCGTCGCCGAGCTCACCGCGTTCACCGAGGTCGTCGCCGGGCACCGACCCAGCCCCTGCACCGTCGACGACGCGCTCGCCGTGACGTGGATCGCCGAGGCAGCCACCCTTTCCCTGCAACAGCACCGTCCGGTGCAGATCGCCGAGGTCCAGAAATGACCACCACACCCGCCACCACCAGCACCGCGCCCCTGAGCGAGAACCGGGCCCGGATCGCCGGTGCCCCGATCTCGTGGGGTGTCTGCGAGGTCCCCAACTGGGGCTACCAGCTCGCCCCGAGCCGCGTGCTCGCCGAGATGCGCGACGTCGGGCTCGCCGCCACCGAGCTCGGCCCGGACGGCTTCCTCCCCGCCGACCCCGACCAGATGGCCGGAGTGCTCGCCGCCCACCAGCTGACCGCGGTCGGCGGCTTCACTCCGGTGGTGATGCACCAGCCCGGCCAGGACCCGCTCCCGGCGATCGACCGGGTCCTGGAGCAGTACGACGCCACCGGCGCCGAGGTCCTCGTGCTCTCCGCGACGTCCGGGCTCGACGGCTACGACAGCCGGCCCGTCCTCGACGACGACGGGTGGGACCTGTTGCTCGGCAACCTGAACCGGATCAGCGACCGGGCCGCCGAGCATGGCGTCCGCGCCGTGCTGCACCCCCACGTGGGCACCATGGTCGAGAACGGCGACGAGGTGCAGCGGGTGCTCAGCGGGTCCTCCGTCTCGCTGTGCCTGGACACCGGCCACCTGCTGATCGGCGGCACCGACCCGGCCGACCTCACCCGGCAGGCCCCCGACCGGATCGCGCACACCCACCTCAAGGACGTGAACAGCCAGATCGCCGACAAGGTGCGAGCCGGTCGGCTCAGCTACACCGAGGGCGTGGTCGAGGGGATGTACCGACCCCTCGGCACCGGCGACGTCGACGTCGAGTCCATCGTGAGCACCCTGCAGGGCAACGGCTACGCCGGTTGGTACACCCTCGAGCAGGACACGATCCTCACCGAGGAGCCCCGCGGCGAAGGACCCGTGACCGACGTACGCACCAGCGCCGACTACGTCCGCAGCCTGCTCACGCTCGCCAGGAAGTGACCGGGGCCGTGGAACCGCTACGCATCGGAGTGCTGGGGGCGGCGCGCATCAGCGAGCTGTCCATCGTCGGCCCCGCCTGCGGCCACCGGGACGCGCCTGGTTGCTGTGGCCGCGCGTGACCGAGGCCGGGCCGAGAGCTTCGCGAAGTCCCACGGCATCGAGCGGGTCCTCGACTCGTACGCCGACGTGGTCGCCGACCCCGAGGTCGAGGCGATCTACAACCCACTCGCCAACAGCCTGCACGCACCCTGGAACAAGGCAGCGATCCTCGCCCGGAAGCACGTCCTGACCGAGAAGCCGTTCGCCAGCAACACCGCCGAGGCGGCCCAGGTGCGGGACCTCGCGCGGGGCCGGTCGCTGGTGCTCTTCGAGGGGCTTCCACTACCTCTACCACCCGCTGATGCAGCGCCTGATGTCGCTGCTTGCCGACGGCGAGCTGGGCGAGCTGCGACACGTCGAGATCACGATGTTCATGTCCGCGCCCGCCGCCGGACGACCCGCGATGGTCACTGGCTCTGGCCGGCGGATCCCTGATGGACCTCGGTTGCTACGCCCTGCACGCCCAGCGCGTCCTCGGGGACTTCGCCGGCGGCGAACCCACCCTGGTCGACGCGACCGGCGCCGAACGAGACGGCGCCCCCGGCGTCGACGCCTGGGCGGACGCCCACCTCGAGTTCCCCTCCGGCGCCACCGGTCTGGCGCGATGCAGCATGACCAGCGACCACTGGGACATGTCGCTTCGGGTGATCGGCTCGGCGGGCGAGGCGTACATCCCCGACTTCCTCTACCAGAAGTACGACGACCGGATCATCATCAAGTCCGCCGCCGGCGAACGCACCGAGCACTGCGGCAACACCACGTCGTACACCTATCAGCTCCAGGCGTTCATCGACGCCGTCCGGCACGACGCCCCCTACCGCACCGACGCCGACGACGCGGTCACGACCATGGCGCTGATCGACAGCTGCTACCGCTCCATCGGGCTGCAGCCCCGACCGTCGTACGCCGAACAGCTCGTCACCGTTCCACGCCACGAAGGAGACGCGACCGCATGACCACGTCCACCGCTTCCCGCACGACCGGATGGCTGTCGGCAGCCGACTGCTCGATCGACGACTTCAGGACCTTGGTCGATCAGCAGACCGACCTCGCGGACTACCCCCACGCCGACGCCGTCGAGCGCAACGTGCTCATCTACGGCGAGAAGCTTCGCGATGCGGTCGGCTCGACCGACGGTCGGACCGCGGTGCAGACCGAGCTGATCCGGGCGCTGACCGACGGCCCGGGCATCGTGGTGTTCAAGCGGGCCTTCGGTGACCTGTCGGTGGTCGACCGCGCCACCGAGGCCTTCCTCGCCCAGATCGCCGCCGAGAAGGCCGCCGGCACCGCGGCCGGGGACCACTTCGCCAAGCCCGGCGCGAACGACCGGGTCTGGGGCGCGCTGGACAAGCTGGCCATCGCCGACCCCGCGGTGTTCGCGGACTACTACGCCAACGACGTCATCGCGCTGATCAGCGGGGCCTGGCTCGGCCCGGACTACCAGGTCACCTCGCAGGTCAACGTGGTCAACCCCGGTGGCCAGGCGCAGACCGCGCACCGCGACTACCACCTCGGCTTCATGGACGCCGCCGCCTGCCGCCCGCTTCCCGGCCCAGGTGCACCGGCTCTCGCCCGCACTGACCCTGCAGGGCGCAGTCGCGCACTGCGACATGCCGGTCGAGACCGGCCCGACCCTCTACCTGCCGTACTCCCACCAGTACGAGCCCGGCTACCTCGCCTTCCACCTGCCCGAGTTCACCGAGTACTTCCAGGCGAACTACACCCAGCTGCCGCTGGAGAAGGGTGATGCCGCGTTCTTCAACCCGGCCCTGTTCCACGGTGCCGGCACGAACGTCTCGACCGACGTACGACGGATGGCGAACCTGCTGCAGGTCTCCTCAGCGTTCGGCCGCGCCATGGAGACCGTCGACCGGGTGGCGATGTGCCGGGCACTGTTCCCGGTGCTGCTGGAGCAGAAGGCGGCCGGCGTGCCCGGCAGCCACCTGGACAACGTCATCGCCGCCTCCGCCGAGGGCTACGCCTTCCCGACCAACCTCGACCGGGACCAGCCGATCGACGGACTCGCGCCCCAGACGCAGGCCGACCTGGTCCGCCAGGCGGTCGCCGAGGAGTGGACCCAGGAGGCCTTCGAGTCGGCCCTGGACGCACAGGCCGCCCGCACCCGCCCCGACCACGGCTGATCTCACATGCCGACGGAGCTGCTCGCCACCTGCTGGACCCACACCGGTGACGCACTGCCGGTGCACGGTCGCCACCTGAGCCCGCTGGACCTGCGTGTCCGGGCGGAGGCCGTGGCCGCCGCCGGCTTCACCGGGATCGGCTTCACCATCGACGACCTCGAAGCCGCGCAGGCAACCTACGGGCTGGCCGACGTGAGGCGGATCTGCGACGACCTTGGCCTGGTCCACCGCGAGGTCGAGCTGCTCGAGGACTGGTGGACGAGCGGCGTACGCCGTGAGGAGTCGGACCGGAAACGGCGGTCGTTGCTGCACGCCGCCGAGATCCTCGGTGCCCGACAGGTCAAGATCGGGCCAGACGTCGGCGTTGTCGATGGTGTCGTCGCGCCCCTGACCGACGTCGACGCACTGGGCCGCCGAGCTGCACCAGCTGGCTGCCCAGGCCGCCGACGTCGGCACCCGAGTGGCCCTGGAGCCGCTCCCGTTCTCCAACATCACCGACTTCCGGCTGGCCGCCGAGCTCGTCGCCGCCGCCGACCACCCCGCGGCCGGCCTGGTCGTGGACATCTGGCACCTGGAGCGCGGACCCTCCACGCTGGCCGATCTCGCCGAGGTCCCCGGCGAGCAAGGTGTTCGTGGTCGAGCTCAACGACGCCCCCGCACCACAGTCCTCCGACCTCTTCCACGACACCATCCACCACCGGGTGCTCTGCGGGTCGGGAACCTTCGACGTCAAGGGCTTCGTCGCCACACTGCAGCAGATCGGCTTCGCCGGACCTTGGGGCGTCGAGATCATCTCCGATGAACACCGCCAACGTCCCCTGGAGGACGCCCTCGCGGACGCTTACCGCACGACGATGGTGATGTTCGGCGAACCCGAGACGTGACGCGTGCCGAACTCATCGTGCTCTCGATGGCGAGGTCATACGCTTCCTGGATGACCGTCACCCTGACCACGGCTGAGCGCACGTACTTGAACGACCAGCCCCTGGCGCGCCTGGCCACCGTGGATGCGAGCGGCGCGCCCCAGAACAACCCGATCGGGGCGTTCCTCGATGAGAAGACCGGCGACATCCTCATCGGCGGTCGCGCCATGGGGACCACCCGCAAGTTCCGCAACGTGAAGGCCAACAACCAGGTCGCCCTCGTCGTCGACGACCTCGTCTCGCGGAATCCGTGGACGGTGCGCGGTCTCGAGATCCGCGGCACCGCGGTAGCGCTGGATGACGTCGACCCGCCGAGGCGGGGCATGAGTCGCGAGGTCATCCGCATCACGCCCACGTGGGTGTTGAGCTGGGGCATCGATCCCGAGGCTCCCGGGCACAGCCGCCACTCCTGACGGCCGCCGGTGGCGGTGATGTCACACATCTGCGCCGCGTGACGTCCTCATGGCATGAACGACCCAGAGACGACCCGGCTCGCTGAGGAGGCTGCGGCGGAGTTCGAGGAGCTTCGGCCCCGACTCATCGGCGTCGCGTACGCCCTGCTCGGCACCCTCGCCGAGGCCGAGGACGCCGTACAGGAGGCCTGGATCAGGCTTCAGCGCAGAGACCTGGAGGCGATCCGCGACCTCGCCGGCTGGCTGGTCACCACCACCTCGCGGATCGCGCTCGACATGCTCCGCTCGGCCCGGACCCGCCGCGAAAGGTACGTCGGTCCGTGGCTGCCCGAGCCTGTCGAGAGCGCCCCGGGCCCGGCCGACTCCCTCAGTCTCGCCGACTCGGTGTCATGGGCGATGCTGGTGGTCCTGGAGACGCTGAGCCCGGCCGAGCGGGCTGCGTTCGTGCTTCACGACGTGTTCGGGCTGTCGTTCGACGAGATCGGCCAGGCCCTGGGTAGGGCCCCGGCCGCCTGCCGCAAGCTCGCGTCTCGCGCCCGAGCGCACATTGAGGCGCGGCAGCCGCGCTTCGACGTCGAGCAGCTGGCCGCGCTCATCACCGTGATCGCTGTGATCAACGCGTGGAACCGCCTGAACGTGATCTCGGGTACGCCCGCGGGCGGCTACGTGCCCGGTCAGTTCGGCTGACTCAGGCGGTGCGGGGTAGGGGTCGGCTTGGATGGACGCGTGCAGGACGTGGTCATCGAGGTGCGGGAGCCCTACGCCCGTGCGGCGCTGGTGCACTTCCTCACGATCGCCTGCGTGCCGGGTGTGGAGACGCTCGTCGGCGGGGTCTACGCCCGCACGTTGCGGCTCGCCCACGGTCCCGCCCGGGTGGAGGTGCGCCCGCTGGTCTCCGAGCCGGGCACCGTGCGCTGTGCGTACGACGGCCACCCGGCCGACCTCGCGGCCGCCACCGCCAGGCTCGCCGCGCTCGTCGACGCCGGACACGACCCCGAACCGGCCGACGCGGCGCTCGCCGGGCACCCGCTGCTGGCAGCCCTGGTCCGAGCCACACCGGGCCTGCGCGTGCACAGGGACGCCGACGTGTTCGAGGTGGCCGTTCGCACCATCCTCGGGCAGCAGGTGAGCGTGGCCGGCGCCCGCACGCTCACCAGCCGCATGGTCACCGCCGTAGGCACCCCGGCCGACCTCGGCGAGGGCCTGACCCACCTGTTCCCGACGCCGGAGCAGGTCGCGACGACCGCACCCGAGGACTTCGCGATGCCGCGCTCCCGCGGCCGGGCACTGGTCGGCCTGGCCCGGGCGGTGGCCGGGGGAGATGTCGACCTCGAGGCACCTGACGTCCGTGCTCGGCTGCTCACCCTGCCGGGCATCGGCCCGTGGTCGGTCGACCACATCGCGATGCGCTCACTGGGCGACCCCGACGTGTTCCTGCCGACCGACATCGGGGTGCGTCGGGCCGCCGAGCGGCTTGGCACTGACCTGCCCCGTGTGGTGGCGGCGAGCCAAGCCTGGCGGCCGTGGCGCTCCTACGCCCTCACCCACCTCTGGCAGGTGGCCACGACTGTCGGTGCCCCTGCCTAGGCTCACCTCCATGTGGACGGTGGTTGAGTCTCCCGTGGGCGACCTGCGGGTGGTGGCGCACGATGCCGGCGGTGGGGTGGTGACCTCGATCGAGTTCGCGCCGTGGCGGCCCGACGGTCGGCCATTGGGCGATCGCGACGACGACCACCCCGTGCTGGTGGCGGTCAGGGACCAGCTCCGCGAGTACTTCGACCGCGACCGACGTGTGTTCGAACTGCCGCTCCGGCCCCAGGGCAGTGACTTCCAGCGCCAGGTCTGGCGCCAGCTCGAGCTGATCCCGTGGGGTGAGACCGCGTCGTACGGCGAGGTGGCCCGCCGGATGGGCAAGACCAACGCGGCGTCCCGCGCGGTCGGCCTCGCCAACGGCCGCAACCCGATTCCGATCGTGATCCCGTGCCACCGGGTGATCGGGGCCGACGGATCGCTCACCGGCTACGGCGGCGGGGTCGAGCGCAAGCAGGTTCTGCTCGCTCTCGAGCAGGACGCCCTTTTCTAGTTTCTAGCTAACTGTCCTCCGGGTCAGCCACCGGTGGAGGCTCCGTCGGCAGCCAGCTCGCCTCCGCCGGCCAGTCACGGGAGGCGTGCTCCTGGGCCAGGCGACGCAGAAGGACGATCAGTGGCTCGTAGAGCGCCGTACCGATCGCAACACTGCGGATCGCCGCGTCGCGGCTGCTGCTCGCGTCGACGTGGGAGATCTCGAAGGCCGCGATCTGGCCCGCCATCCGGGCGTAGAAGTCGAGGAGGACGTCGTTGACCGAGCTGTCCACCTCGCCGAGGGTGTCCAGGCTGGCCGCGAGCGCGGCGCGGTGGACGCTGTCCTCGGCGATGTGCCAGTTCTGGCGGGCGATCACGCCGTCGACGGTCGCCAGCGACCCGGCCGTGGGTTCGTGGTCCTCGAGGAAACGCCGCGACAGCTCGTAGTGTGCCTGGCCGAGGGCGTCGCGCAGGCTGGTCTGGGACTCGTCGACGGAGTCGAACACCCGGCGCACGGAGTCCAGCCGCATGCCGCCGATCTCGATCATCGCCCGGATCAGTCTCAGCCGTTCGACGTGCGTCTCGTCGTACTCCGAACGGCGGTCGGCGATCGGCCGGCCGCGGGGGAGCACGCCGATCCGCAGGTAGTGCTTGATGGTGTCTATCGGGACCCGGGTGCGATCACTGAGCTCGGAGATCCACATGACACGGCCTACTCGCCCGCTGCTCGCCTCAGTGACTCGGACAGCCGGTCGGCCGCGGCCAGCACCGCGGGAGCATGCATCCGGCCGGGCTGGCGCGAGAGCCGCTCGAGCGGTCCCGAGACCGACACGGCCGCGATCACCTTGCCGGACGGAGCCCGGACCGGAGCCGACACCGAGGCCACCCCCTGCTCTCGCTCGCCGACCGACTGCGACCAGCCGCGGCGGCGGATGCCGGCGAGGGCCGTGGCGGAGTACGCCGCGTTCTGCAGGCCACGGTGCATGCGCTCCGGGTCCTCCCAGGCCAGCAGGATCTGTGCGGCCGAGCCGGCGCGCATCGTGAGCTGCGAGCCGACCGGGATCGTGTCGCGCAGGCCGGTAGGGCGCTCGGCGGCGGCGACGCACACGCGGTACTCGCCCTGACGGCGCCACAGCTGGGCGGACTCGCCTGTGATGTCGCGAAGCCGCGCCAGCACGGGGCCCGCCGACGCCAGCAGCCGGTCCTCGCCTGCGGCCGCGGACAGCTCCGAGAGGCGGGGGCCGAGCACGAACCGGCCCTGCATGTCGCGGGCCACCAGCCGGTGGTGCTCGAGGGCGACCGCGAGCCGGTGCGCGGTCGGCCGGGCCAGCCCGGTGCCGGCCACGAGGCCGGCCAGCGTGGCCGGACCCGCCTCCAGGGCGGCCAGCACGAGGGCCGCCTTGTCGAGTACGCCGACCCCGCTCGAGTTGTCCATATTCCAATACTGCCGTCTCAGATCATGGGATGCAAGCGTACGCTGGGTGTCGGCAGTTGACGCCACCGAGACGCGCGAGGGAGTGCAGTGACATGGGGAAGACCCTGGCCGAGAAGATCTGGGACGAGCACGTGGTCCGCAGTGCCGAGGGCGAGCCCGACCTGCTTTTCATCGACCTGCACCTGATCCACGAGGTCACCTCGCCGCAGGCGTTCGAAGGGCTGCGACTCGCCGGACGCACCGTACGACGCCCTGACCTGACCCTGGCCACCGAGGACCACAACGTCCCGACCCTCGACTGGGACAAGCCGATCGCCGATCCGGTGTCGCGTACCCAGGTCGATGCCCTGCGCGCCAACGCCGCGGAGTTCGGGGTGCGGCTGCACTCGCTCGGCGACGTCGAGCAGGGAATCGTGCACATCATCGGCCCGCAGCTCGGGCTGACCCAACCGGGCATGACCATCGTGTGCGGCGACTCCCACACCTCGACCCACGGCGCGTTCGGCGCGATCGCGTTCGGCATCGGCACCTCCGAGGTCGAGCACGTGCTCGCCACCCAGACCCTGATGCAGGCGAAGCCGAAGACGATGGCCGTCACCGTCAATGGCTCGCTGCCGCGCCGGCGTCACCGCCAAGGACCTGGTGCTGACGCTGATCGCGAACACCGGCACCGGCGGCGGGCAGGGCTACATCGTGGAGTACCGCGGCGAGGCCATCGAGGAGCTCTCGATGGAGGCCCGCATGACGATCTGCAACATGAGCATCGAGTGGGGCGCCAAGGCCGGCCTGATCGCGCCCGACCAGATCACCTTCGACTACGTCGAGGGACGTCCCGAGGCACCGAAGGGCACCGACTGGGACGCCGCCGTCGAGCACTGGCGGACCCTGCGTCACCGATGAGGACGCCCAGTACGACAAGGAGATCGTGCTCGACGCCTCGACGATGACGCCGTTCGTCACGTGGGGGACCAACCCCGGCCAGGGCGTCCCGCTCGGCGGTGCGGTGCCGGACCCGGCCGACTTCGAGGACGCCGGCGACGCGGTCGCGGCGGAGAAGGCGCTGGAGTACATGGGTCTGACCGCAGGCACCCCGATGCGCGAGATCGCCGTGGACACCGTGTTCGTCGGCTCGTGCACCAACGGCCGGATCGAGGACCTGAGGGCCGCGGCCGAGGTGGTCAGGGGCCACCACGTCGCGAAGGACACACGGCTGCTCGTCGTACCCGGATCGGTGCGGGTGCGGCTCCAGGCCGAGGACGAGGGTCTCGACGTGGTGTTCAAGGAGGCCGGCGGCGAGTGGCGCGGCGCCGGCTGCTCGATGTGCCTGGGCATGAACCCCGACCAGCTGCAGCCGGGCGAGCGCAGCGCCTCGACGTCCAACCGCAACTTCGAAGGGCGGCAGGGCAAGGGCGGACGCACGCACCTGGTCTCGCCGCTGGTCGCGGCGGCGACCGCGATCCGGGGCACGCTCTCGTCCCCCGCCGACCTGTCGCCGGTGGTCGAGCCGGTCGAGACCCGGGAGGCCTGAGCGATGGACAGGTTCAGCACCCACACCGGCGTGGCGATGCCGCTGCGACGCAGCAACGTCGACACCGACCAGATCATCCCGGCGGTGTACCTCAAGCGGGTGACGCGCACGGGCTTCGAGGACGGCCTCTTCGCGGCCTGGCGCAACGACCCGTCGTTCGTGCTCAACCGTCCGGAGTACGCCGAGGCGTCCGTGCTGGTCGCGGGCCCCGACTTCGGCACCGGGTCGTCGAGAGAGCATGCCGTGTGGGCCTTGCAGGACCATGGGTTCCGCGTCGTGGTCTCCTCGCGCTTCGCCGACATCTTCCGCAGCAACGCAGGCAAGGCGGGGCTCCTCGCGGCCCAGGTTGACGAGAAGGTCGTGCAGCGCATCTGGGACCACCTCGACGCGCACCCGGGCGCCACGGTGACGGTCGACCTCGAGAGCCGGACGGTGCGTGCAGGCGATGGACCGGACGCGATCGAGGACAGCTTCGACATCGACGACTACACGCGCTGGCGGCTGCTCGAGGGGCTCGACGACGTCGGGATCACGTTGTCGCACGCGGACGACATAGACGCCTACGAGGCACGTCGTCCGAGCTGGAAGCCGGCCACCCTCTGACCTGAAGGCCACAAATCCGTCGGTTAGCGTTTGTTAACCGACGAGATTCGCGTTGATTCACTTCAAGAAACGTGCGTGGCGCCGTTGTGGGGCCTGCCCGTCTGTGCCTAGCGTGCGATGTGTTACGGCGGGCAGGTTGCCCAGCCGGGTTCATCCGGAAGGGAAACTCGTGAACAAGTCGCAGTTGGTCGACGCGCTTGCCGCTCGCTATGAGGGCAACCGCAAGCAAGCAGCACACGCGCTGGAGTCCGTGCTCGACACCATCACGCGTGAGGTCGCGAAGGGTGAGAAGGTCGCGATCACCGGATTCGGATCCTTCGAGAAGCGAGTGCGTGAGGCACGCTGGGTGCGCAACCCCCGCACCGGCGAGCGGATCAAGGCCAAGAAGACGGCGGTCCCCAAGTTCAACCCCGGGGCCGACCTCAAGGCGGTCGTCTCGGGTGCGAAGAAGCTGCCGAAGCTGGCTCTCGGCGGCGGCGAAGACGGCCAGCAAGTCGACGGCGAAGAAGACCACCGCCGCGAAGTCGACGGCCAAGAAGGCTCCGGCGAAGGCGGCTGCGAAGAAGACCGCTGCCACGAAGTCGGCGGCCAAGAAGGCGTCCACCACCAAGAAGACGGCCGCGAAGAAGGCACCCGCAGCGAAGAAGACCGCGACCAAGACCGCGAGCAAGACGGCCAAGAAGGCACCCGCAGCAAAGAAGACCGCGACCAAGACCGCAAGCAAGACCGCAAGCAAGACCGCAAGCAAGACCGCGGCCAAGAAGGCACCCGCCACGAAGGCGTCGGCGAAGAAGACCACGCCGGCAGCCAAGAAGTCGACAGCGAAGAAGACCACGGCCAAGAAGTCATGACCATGTGAAGGCGGCGGCTCCGGACGACCCGGGGTCGCCGTCTTCGTCAGGTGCCGGTTGTCAGATGCCGGCGAGCACCGCGCCGGTCCGTGGGCCGACGCCGAGCAACCGGGCAGCCGCGAGGTCGTCGGCGGTGTCGACGTCCCGTCGCAGGCTCGAGACCTCCAGCGTGATCTCGACGATCCCGGCAGCCACGTGCGCGGCACGGGACCGGGCTCCGAAGTGCGACATGAACGATGCCGGGTCGCGCACCGCCACGAGGGTGGTGCCGGTGCCCTCGGCATCTGCCACGAAGCCCGTGTCCTGCACGGCGTCCAGCGCCTGCTCGAGATCTTCCGGCAGCAGGCACGGGAGGTCACCCAGCATCGCGGCGACAGGTCCGCGGGGCCGGAGCGCCAACACGGCGCGCTGCAGGACGCGATTGAGATCACCCGCACCTTCGTCCGGCAGCACGTCGCATCCGAGGTCGCGCACGAGGCCGGCCAGGTCGGGCTCGTCGGTCACCACCGTCACCGTGCCGACGGCCGGGCACGACGTCGCCGCGGCGAGTGCGTCGAGGGCGAATGCCGTCACCAGGGCGCGCCGTACGTCGTCCGGGAGACCGGTCAGCCGGGACTTGGCGTGGGTGAGGGTCTTGACCGGTACGAGGAGGGCGAAGAGAGTTTCGGAGCCGAACCCGGACGTGGAGGTGAGCATCGCGGACGATCCTGCCAGCGGCAGTAGGGTGTGCGCAGTCCGGGAGGGGAGTGAGGCCGAGTTGGCAAGAAAGCGTGAGCTGGACCAGAAGCGGGGATGGGCCTTCACCACCGCCGTGACGCTGGTCAAGCCGACCCTTCTCGCGCTGACCAAGCGGGAGTGGCACGACGGCCTCAAGATCCCTGCCCAGGGCGGCTGTGTGGTCGCGATGAACCACCTCTCGTACGCCGATCCGCTCACCTACGCGCACTTCATCTACGACCACGGCCGGATCGTGCGCTACCTGGCGAAGCAGGAAGTCTTCGAGATGCCGTTCGTGAAGACGATCGCGGTGAACGCCGGCCAGATCCCCGTCGCGCGGCTCAGCCGTGACGCGTCGAAGTCGTTCGACGCGGCGGTGGAGGCCGTGCGTGAGGGCCAGCTCGTCGCGTTCTACCCGGAAGGGACGATCACCCGCGACCCCGACCTGTGGCCGATGCGCGGCAAGACCGGCGCCGCACGCGTCGCGCTCAGCACCGGCTGTCCGGTGACCCCGATCGGCCAGTGGGGCGTGCAGGACCTGCTCCCGGCGTACGGCAGGCCGGACCTGTTCCCGCGCAAGACGATCAAGGTCAAGGCCGGCGACCCGGTCGACCTCGCCGACCTGCAGGGCGTCCCGCTCACCAACGACGTGCTGCAGGAGGCGACCGAACGGATCATGGCCGCGATAACGAGCCTGGTCGCGGACCTCCGCGGGGAGCCGGCGCCGGCCGAGCGGTTCGACCCGCGCAAGGCCGGGGGGCGACAGACCGGCAACCCGAACCGTGAGACGAAGCGCAAGCGAGGCACGCGATGAGCAAGGTGGCGGTGTTCGGTGCGGGGTCGTGGGGCACCGCGTTCTCGATGATCCTGGCCGACGCCGGCAACGACGTCACGATCTGGGGGCGGCGCGAGGACGTGTGCGCCACGATCAACGACAAGCACGAGAACACCGACTACCTGCCCGGCATCGAGCTGCCGCCGACGATCGCGGCGACGCACGACCCGGAGCGGGCCGTGTCCGGAGCCGAGTTCACGGTGCTCGCCGTACCCTCCCAGACGCTGCGCGAGAACCTCGCTGCGTGGGCCCACGTGATCCCGCAGGAGACGGTGCTGGTCTCGCTGATGAAGGGCGTCGAGCTCGGCACGCTCAAGCGGATGAGCGAGGTGATCGCGGAGGTCACCGGTGCCGGACCGGAACGGATCGCGGTCGTGAGCGGGCCCAACCTGGCCAAGGAGATCGCGCAGCGCGAGCCCGCGGCATCGGTGATCGCCTGTGCCGACGAGGGTGTCGCGAAGCGGCTGCAGGAGTGCGTGCACACGCGGGCGTTCCGGCCGTACTCGACCAGCGACGTGCTGGGCTGCGAGATCGGCGGTGCCTACAAGAACGTCGTGGGCCTCTGCGTGGGCATGGCGGCAGGGCTCGGCTTCGGCGACAACACGACCGCGTCGCTGATCACGCGCGGGCTGGCGGAGACCGCGCGGCTGGCGATGGCGCTGGGTGCCGACCCGCTGACGCTGATGGGCCTTGCCGGACTCGGTGACCTGGTGGCCACGTGCTCCTCGCCGCTTTCGCGCAACCGCACGTTCGGCGAGAAGCTCGGCCAGGGGATGACGACGCAGGAGATCATCGACTCCACACGTCAGGTGGCCGAGGGCGCCAAGTCGTGTACGTCGATCCGCGACCTCGCGCGTCGTACCGGCATCGACGCGCCGATCGCCGAGCACGTCACCGAGGTGATCAACGGCAGCATCGGTGCCGCCGACATGGTCGACGCGTTCATCAACCGAGCGACGAAGTCCGAGCGGGACTGAAGCTGTCGGCGATTTACCACGGTCCCGTGGTGTCCCGCCTCTTCCCTATCGAAATCTCGCTAGGGAAGAGGCCACTTACCACGGGACCGTGGTAAACGGCCCGGCCGACAGCCGACTATCCCACCGGCAGCTGCTCAAGCGCCTGCACCAGGTCGTCCCACAGGTCGTCGACGTGCTCGATCCCGACGGACATCCGCACCAGTGACTCGTCGATGGTCGGCGCCTCGGTGCGCCAGCGGCGGCGTCGCTCGAAGGTCGACTCGACGCCGCCGAGGCTCGTCGCATGCACCCACAGCCGGGTCGTGTGCGTGAGCAGGTCGGCGGCCATCGCGCCGCGCGCCAGCTCGATCGCGAGGATCGCGCCGAAGCCCGGGTAGCGCACCGCCGAGATCTCGGGCCGCTCGCCCAGCCGGCGCGCCAGCTCGGCGGCATTGGCCTGGGCGCGCTCGAGCCGCAGCGGCAGCGTGCGGAGGCCGCGCAGCGCCAGCCAGGTCTCGAAGGGCCCGGGCACGGCGCCCAGCAGGTCGCGCCGACCCTTGAGCACCGCGTGCAGCTCGTCGTCCCGGGTGAGCAGCGCACCCAGCACCACGTCGGAGTGCCCGGCGATGAACTTCGTGGCCGAGTGCACGACCAGGTCGGCGCCGAGCTCGAGGGGTCGCTGCAGCACGGGCGTCGCGAACGTGTTGTCTACCGCGACGTACGCCCCCTCGTCGTGGGCGGCCGCGATGATCGCCGGCAGGTCGGCGACCTCGAGCGCCGGGTTGGTCGGCGACTCCACCCACACCAGGGACGCGTCCTCGCAGGCTTTCACCACCGCGTCGGTGTCCTCGATGTCGACCCGCACCGGCGTCAGCCGGCCGCGCATCTCCAGGTCGTCCAGCTGGCCGAGGCTGCCCTGATAAGCGTGCCGCGGCACCACCACCTTCTCGCCGACCGCGACCAGGTCGAGCACGGTGGCGACCGCTGCGAGCCCGCTCGCGAACGCCAGGCAGCGCCCGCCCCCGAGGGCGCCGAGCGCGTCCTCGAACGCGCTCCAGGTGGGGTTGCCGTAGCGGCCGTACTCGAGCTCCCCGCCGGCGACGTACGTCGAGGCCATCGTGATCGGAGTGTTGAGCGGCTGGTCCGGCTCGTGCGGCGGCCGGCCGGCCGTCACCGCAAGGGTCTCGGGATGCAGGGTCTCGTCGGCCATGGGACACACCCTAGAGAGGCGTCACCTCCCGCCGACCGCCCCCGGTAGGGTCACAGCGATGTCCTCCTCCAAGCCCCGCGTGGCAGTCGTCTTCGGTGGCCGTTCCGACGAGCACGGCATCTCCTGCATCACGGCGGGCAGCGTGCTCGCCGCGATCGACAAGGACGCGTACGACGTGGTGCCGATCGGGATCGCCCCCGACGGACGCTGGGTGCTCGAGAGCGGCGACCCGCAGCGGCTGGCCCTCGGTGCGGCCGGTGAGCTGCCCGCTGTGGACTCCGGCCGGCCGGGCGTGCAGCTGACCACCGGCAACGAGGGCTCGTCCGGGCTGGTCGTCCAGGACCCCGCCGACGTACCCAAGGACCTCGGTGAGGTCGATGTCGTCTTTCCGGTGCTGCACGGCCCGTGGGGCGAGGACGGCACCATCCAGGGGCTGCTCGAGATGGCCGGGGTCCGCTACGTGGGTGCCGGCGTGCTCGCCTCCGCCGTCGGCATGGACAAGCACTACATGAAGGTCGTGCTCCGTGCCGCCGGGCTCCCGGTGCTCCCGCACGTCCTGATCACCGCGCAGGGCTGGGACGACGACCGCGAGGCGTGCCGTGAAGAGGCACGGGCACTGGGCTTCCCAGTGTTCGTGAAGCCCTGCCGCGGGGGCTCAAGCTACGGGATCAGCAAGGTGCACGGCATCGACGGGCTCGACGAGGCGGTGGAGGAGGCACGGCGGCACGACCCCCGCGTGATGGTCGAGGCGTACGCCGGGGAGGGTGCGCGCGAGTTCGAGTGCGGTGTGCTCCAGGGCCGGGACGGCCGCGGGCCCGAGTGCAGCGTCGTCGCCGGGATCACGGTCGGGGGCGACCACGAGTTCTACGACTTCGAGGCGAAGTACCTCGAGGACTCGACGACGCTGCAGATCCCAGCGGACATCGACGACGACCTCTCCGACGAGATCCGCGACCTCGCCGGGCAGGCGTTCCTGGCGGCCGGCTGCGAGGGGCTGGCTCGGGTGGACTTCTTCGTCCAGCACGACGGCCGGGTCGTGATCAACGAGTTCAACACGATGCCCGGCTTCACCCCGACCTCGGTCTTCCCGCAGGCGTGGGCGGCCACCGGCCTGGACTACCCGGCGCTCGTCGACCGGCTGATCGGGCTCGCGCTCGCGCGCACCGTCGGCCTCCGCTGACCGCTGCGGCTCAGACGCAGCCACCGGTCTTCCTCGTGTGCGCCTTCACCGACGACGCGAGGTCGACCATGACCGAGGTCGGCGGCCAGTAGTCCTCGGGCACCCGCACCCGGATCCGCGGGCTGCGGCCCACCGTGGTCATGGTGACGTCGACCGGGTGGTCGCCGAACTCGTCGGCCGGCACGTACCAGTCGACGCCGTTCCAGTTCTGGCAGGCCGAGACCTTCGTGAAGCCCTCGGGCTCCCCGACCCCGCACGTGAGCACGATCGCGGGGTCTCCCCAGGCCGCGCCGCGCTCGGCGTCGTCGACGTCGCGCTGCGCCTGGTCGGCCATCCGGTCCGGCACGGCGGCGACGTACTGCTTGCAGGCCGACCGGACCGCCGCGTCGGCGTCCGGCGCGTCGACCGAGACCGCGCAGCCGCCGAACAGCAGGAGCGCCGCACACGCAGCGACGCCCCGCACCCGGCGAGGTGCGAGGCGTCGTACGACGGGCCCCAGAACGGGCAAGGTCGTCAGATGTGCACGACCGGACACGTGAGGGTGCGCGTGATCCCGTTGAGGGTCTGCACCTTGGCGACGACGAGCTTGCCCAGCTCGTCGACGTTGCGGGCCTCGGCCCGGACGATGACGTCGTAGGGGCCCGTCACGTCCTCGGCGAGGATCACGCCCTTGATGTCGGTGATCGACTTCGCGACCTCGGCGGCCTTGCCGACGTCGGTCTGGATCAGGATGTAGGCCTGCACCACCATGTGCATCTCCCTTGCGCGGTCGAAGGTCGGTCACCCGTGTTTCTCAGGGCGTCTCGAAACCTACACGCATGCGGGCACTCCGGAAACCGGAGGCCCACATGGGGTTGGATGCATCCATGACGCCAGGACCGGGCCCGGATCGTGTGAGCGCGGACAGCACCCTTGCCGACGTGGGGGAGTTCGGCCTGATCGGGATGCTCGCTCCGCTGTTCGCGCAGGGCGAGCACGTGCTGACCGGACCCGGTGACGATGCGGCCGTGCTCCGCATCCGCAACGCGCACGTGGTGGTCTCGACCGACCTGGTCGTCGAGGACCGGCACTTCCGGCGCGACTGGGCCAGCGCGGAGCAGATCGGTCACAAGGCGGCTGCTGCCGCGCTCTCGGACATCAACGCGATGGGCGGCCGGGCGCACTCGGTCACGGTCGGGCTGGCCGCACCGGCGACGCTGCCGGTGCAGTGGGCGCTCGACCTGGCCCGCGGGATCGGCGAGGAGTGCGCCGAGGTGGGTGCGTCCGTCGTCGGCGGCGACCTGACCCGTGCGGAGCAGGTGGTGATCGCGCTGACCGTGCTGGGCGGGTGCGAGGTGGCGCCGGTGCTCCGGTCCGGTGCGCAGGCCGGCGACGTGGTCGCGATCGCGGGCCGCCAGGGCTGGGCCGCCGGCGGACTGGCCATCCTCGCGCGCGGCTTCCGCTCGCCGCGCAAGCTGGTGGAGGCCTACCAGCGCCCGGTCCCGCCGTACGACGCCGGCATGGTGGGCGCGAAGGCCGGCGCGACCTCGATGATCGACGTCTCCGACGGCCTGCTCGCCGACCTCGGCCACGTGGCGGAGGACTCCGGGGTGGCGATCGACGTCGAGACCGCCGCCTTCGACCTGGCCGAGCCGCTGCAGGCGGTCGGTGCCGCGCTCGGCGTCGACCCGATGCAGTTCGTGCTCGGGGGCGGTGACGACCACCCGATCGTGGCCACGTTCTCCGGCCTCGACGACGTCCCGGAGGGCTGGACCGTGATCGGTTCGGTGTCCGCGGGTGAGGGCGTCACCGTCGACGGGGCGTCGTACGACGGACCGAAGGGGCACGCCCACTTCGGATAGTCCGTCACGTTCTGGCACCCGATCGGGCCGAATCCGGGTGCCAAACGTGACGGACTATCCGGCCACGACCCGACGCAACGCCGACTGGCCAGCGGCGAGGACGACCGCGAGGGCAGCGCAGGAGAGCCAGAGCAGGCGGGGGCCGCCGGTGTCGAGGAGGCGGGTGCCGAGGAGCGGCGCGAGGACGGCGGCGAGGCCCCAGCAGATGCCGTACGCCGCGAGGTAGCGGGCGCGGGCCCCCTCTGGAGCCAGCCCGGAGACGATCGCGAAGGGGAGCCCGAGCAGCAGCACGTCGCCGAGGCTCCACACGACCGTGGTCGCGAGGAAGCCGGCCAGGCCCGACGCCCAGCCGGTGCCGGCCAGTCCCGCGCCGAGCACCAGGTAGCCGACCCGCATCGCGCCGAACGGGTTGCCGGGCACCAGCCTCGACGCCAGCAGCGGCTGCGCGAGCACGACGGTCACCGACGACACCGTCATCAGCAACCCGAACTGGGCCGCCGGCAGCCCGCGCTCGACCATCGTGAGCGGCAGCCCGACCCGGATCTGCAGGTAGAGGGTCGCGAAGCAGGTGCCGGCTGCAAGCATCGCGAGCAGGCGCGGGTCGCGCCAAGGGCTCGCGGTCACCGTCTCCCGGGAGGTACGGCGGGGTGACAGCGGGAGCGCCAGCCCGACCACGGCCGCGCAGGCCAGGCACGTCACGGCGTCGACCACGAACAGCAGCCGCAGGTCGACCGAGCCGAGCACCGTCGCCAGCAGGCCCGCGCCGGCGCCGCCGGCCGCGAGCGCGGCGCCGAACAGGCCGAACGCCCGGGGCCGGGACCCGGCGTCGGTGAGGTCGGCGATCATCGCCTGGCTCGGCGGCTCGTAGAGCTCGAACGCCAGCCCGAGGACCGCCGCGGCGACCATCGCCTGGGCCAGCGACGTGCCGCCGGCGATCGCGAGCTGGGCGCCGGCACACCCCGTGAGGCCGAGCACGATAGTGGCCCGGTTGCCGATCCGGTCGGCCAGCCGGCCGCCGGCAAGCCGCGAGGGGATCGTGGCCACGCCGAACAGCGCCGTGACCAGACCGGCCGTCGCCAGCGACGCGTGCCGGTCCTGCTCCAGCACCACGGCAAGGAACGGCAGCGTGAATGCGCCGAGCTGGTTGACCGCGCGGGCGACGACCAGCACCAGGACCGGGCGGGGGAGGTCGGGCCAGGGACGCACGCCGCACCTCCATGACTGGCGAAAGCCTTATGATCAGTGATGAACGTCGACGCTACGACACCGGAGGTGACTGGTCAAATGCACTTCGACAGTCATGTGCTCGCCTTGATCAGCACGGCGGTGCGGCTGGTCAACGCGCTCTCGCCGGGGTCGGACGGCGGTCGTCCGGTCCGCCGGCCGGAGGGGGTCGCGCTGGTCGACGCGGTGAGCACCGCGCTGGACGGCCAGGGCGGCGTCACCCGCGTGAGCCTCGAGGACGCCGGACGGCTGGACGCTGTGGTGCAGCAGGTGCGCCCGGTGTTCGACGCGGTGGCGCGCGACGACCTCGACGCGGCGGCGGAGCGGGTCAACGCGCTGCTGCGGACCACCGAGGCGCGCCCGCAGCTCGACAAGTTCGGCGACGGCGGCTGGAGCCTCCACTTCCACGGTCCCGACGTGACTGTGGCGCGGGGCTGGGCGGCCGGGCTCGCGGCAGGGCTCGCGGTCGCGCTCGGCAGCGACCTCGCCGGGCGGCTGGGCGTCTGCGACGCGCCCGGCTGCGACCGGGTCTACGTGGACGCCTCACGCAACGGCGGCCGGAGGTTCTGCTCCACCCGGTGCCAGAACCGGGTCAAGGCGGCGGCGCATCGGCGTCGGCGGGCATGACGAAAGGCCGCCCCCGAGGGGGACGGCCTCCGTGTGACGAGTGGGTCAGGTCAGCGCGTGACCTTGCCGGCCTTGAGGCAGCCGGTGCACACGTTGAGACGCTTCGGCGCACCGTTGACGGTGGCGCGGACGCGCTGGATGTTGGGGTCGAAACGACGCTTCGTGATCTTGCGCGACCAGGGTCGGTTGTTGCCGAAGCCGGGCTTCTTGGCGCAGATGTCGCAGACGGCAGCCACCGTGCACTCCTTGTTGCTTGCTGAAAGGTTCGAGATCGACGGGCCCTGGCGACCGCTCGGACAGCGCTCGGGCAACCGCACAAGACTAACCGAGACCGGGTCGGCGACGCGAATCGAGGGCGCAACGCACTAACGTCCCGCTCATGGCCGACGACCGGGGTGACGAGATCGCCACCTTCGACGTCTCCGTGCTGCTCCGCTACGCCGACCTCGCAGTCGAGGGGCTCGGCGCCGCGCGCGAGGAGATCGACGCGCTCAACGTCTACCCGGTGCCCGACGGCGACACCGGCACCAACATGTACCTCACCGTCGAGAGCGCCCGCGACCAGATGGCCGAGCGGCTCGCCGGGGCCGGTGCCGAGACGGGAGACCTCCGGCTGGCCCTGGCGTCGTACTCCCGCGGCGCGCTGCTGGGTGCCCGCGGCAACTCCGGAGTGATCCTCAGCCAGCTGATCGGCGCGCTGATCCGCCGGATCGGCCAGGCCGGTCCCGACGACCGGACCGCCGCCGTCTTCGCCCAGGCGCTGCGGGCGGCCTCCGACGCCGCCTACGCCGCCGTGGGCGAGCCGGTGGAAGGCACGATCCTCTCGGTCGCGGCCGCGGCGGCCGAGGGTGCGGAGAAGGCCGCCGCCGACCCCGCCGTCCGGCTCGACACCGTGATCCGGGCCGCGGCCACCGCAGCCGCCGAGGCCCTCTCCCGTACGCCGGAGCAGCTGGCGATCCTGCGTGACGCGGGCGTGGTCGACGCGGGCGGCCGCGGGCTGTGCGTCGTGCTCGACGCCGTCGAGTCGGCGGTCACGGGCAAGCGGCCGGTGCGCGAGACCGTCACGATCGGCCGACGTGCGATCCCGGTGCCGCTCCCGACCGGTGACCTCACCGCGGAGGGCCCGGCCTATGAGGTGATGTACCTCCTCGACGCCGACGACGACGCGATCCCCACGCTCCGGCGGAGCCTCGCGCCCCTGGGCGACTCGCTGGTCGTGGTCGGTGGCGAGGGCCTGTGGAACGTCCACGTGCACGTCGACGACGTCGGCCGAGCCGTGGAGGCGGGCATCGAGGCGGGCACCCCGCGGCGGATCCAGGTCACCCACTTCGCCGAGCAGCTCGAGCGCACCCGCGGCTCCCGGTCGCAGCCCACCGGGCGGGCGGTGGTCGCGGTGGCGGCGGGGCCCGGTCTGGAGGACCTGTTCGCCGGGGCCGGCGCCACCGTGATCCGCGGCGGCCCGGGCCGCCGGCCCTCGACCGGCGAGATCCTGGCCGCGATCGAGGCCAGCGGCGCCCAGGAGGTGATCGTGCTGCCCAACGACCCGGACTCCGTGGCAGTTGCGGAGGCGGCGGCCGGGGCGGCGTCCGGGCTGGGGGTCAAGGTGGTCGTGGTGCCGACCCGGGCCCAGGTGCAGGGCATCGCGGCGCTGGCGGTGCACGAGCCGGGCCGCCCGATCGAGGCCGACGTGGTGGCGATGACCTCCGCCGCACGCCACGCGCGGCACGGTGCGGTGACGATCGCAGCCAAGCAGGCGATGACCAGCGCCGGAGCCTGCTCGCCCGGGCGACGTCCTCGGCGCGGTCGAGGGCGACTTCGTGCGTGTCGGCGACGACCTGTTCGACGTGACCGCGCACGTGCTCGACCTGCTGCTGTCGGGTGGTGGCGAGCTGGTCACGATGGTCGCCGGCTACGGCGGCAGCGAGCTGGCCGAGCGCGGGGCGTCGTACGTCGAGGAGCACTTCCAGGGAGTCGACGTCGTGGTCTACGAGGGCGGTCAGGAGCGGTACCCCCTCCTCCTGGCGGTGGAGTAGCGCAGTGGCCTCCACGATCACCTGGGACGCGCGGATCGCCGCCGTGGCCGGCAAGGACGCGGCCAAGGTCGAGAAGGCGCTCGACCTGCACACGGTCGGCGACCTGCTCGGCCACTACCCCCGCAGCTACGTCGCCAAAGGCTCGCTCAGCGACCTCGGCGAGCTCACCGAGGGCGACTTCATCAGCCTCTTCGGGCAGGTGACGAGCAGTGCGCTCAAGACCTACCAGGACCGGCGCACGCGTCGCACTGCCTATCGCACCGAGGTCCGGGTCAAGGGCAGCGACGGCAGCCTCGCGCTCACGTTCTTCGACAAGCATGCGAACACCGCGCACTGGCGTGAGGGCGAGTTCGCGGTCGGCCGCTACGGGCTCTTCGCCGGCAAGCTCAAGTGGTTCAGCGGGCACTGGGAGCTGAACAACCCGCGCGCCAAGATGTACGCCGCCGAGGGCGACGCCAGCCAGGCGTACGACGCCGTGCCCGAGCTGATCCCGATCTACCGCGCCTCCGGCAACGTCGACACCTGGCAGATCGAGGACGCCGTGCGCGTCGCGCTCGACCTCGTCGACACGGTGCCCGACGTACTCCCGGAGCGAGTGCGCAAGGAGCAGGACCTGCTCGACGCTCGCACCGCCCTTACCTGGGTGCACCGGCCGAACTCCTGGGGCCAGGTCAAGACGGCCCAGAAGCGGCTCAAGTTCGACGAGGCGTTCGTGACCCAGGTCGTGCTCGCGCAGCGCCGCCGCGACCTTGCGCTGCGTCCGGCGCAGCCGCGGACCGGGCGTGACGGCGGGCTGCTCGACCGGTTCGACGGCCGGCTGCCGTTCGTCCTGACCGAGGGTCAGCGTGCGGTGGGGGAGACCCTCCTCGACGACCTCGCCAGGCCGCACCCGATGCACCGGCTGCTCCAGGGGGAGGTCGGGTCCGGCAAGACGATTGTCGCGCTGCGCGCCATGCTGCGGGTGGTCGACTCCGGCGGGCAGGCGGTGCTGCTCGCCCCGACCGAGGTGCTCGCGCAGCAGCACGACCGGTCGATCCGCCAGCTGCTCGGACCGCTCGCCGAGGGCGGTCTGATCGGCGGTGACGCCGACGGCACCCGGGTGGCGCTGCTGACGGGCTCGATGGGCACGCCGGCCCGGCGCCAGGCGCTGCTCGACGTCGCCAGTGCTGACGCCGGGATCGTGGTCGGCACGCATGCGCTGCTCGAGGACAACGTCTCGTTCCTCGACCTCGGACTGGTCGTCGTCGACGAGCAGCACCGGTTCGGCGTCGAGCAGCGTGCCGCCCTGACCTCCAAGGCGGAGCAGCCGCCCCACGTGCTCGTGATGACCGCGACCCCGATCCCGCGCACCGTTGCGATGACGGTGTTCGGCGACCTCGACACCTCGACCCTGACCGAGCTCCCGCAGGGGCGGGCCGACGTCCAGACCTCCGTCGTACCCCGTGCCAGGCCGGCCTGGCTCGAGCGCGCCTGGGAGCGGATCCGCGAGGAGGTCGCCGCCGGCCGGCAGGCGTACGTCGTCTGCCCGCGGATCGGCGGCACCGAGCCCGCTGAGTCCTGGGGTGATGACGACGAGTCGACGCTCAGCGCCGTCGAGGAGACGGCGCCCGAGCTCGCCGACGGTCCACTGCACGGGCTGCGCGTCGAGAAGCTCCACGGCCGGATGGCGCCCGACGCCAAGGACGCCGTGATGCGGGCCTTCGGCACGGGTGAGATCGACGTGCTCGTCTCCACGACCGTGATCGAGGTCGGGGTCGACGTGCCCAACGCCTCGGTGATGGTGGTCCTCGACGCGGAGCGCTTCGGCGTCTCCCAGCTCCACCAGCTGCGCGGCCGGATCGGACGGGGCGAGCACCCCGGGCTGTGCCTGCTGGTCACCAGCGCCGTGGCCGGATCGGTCTCGCTGGAGCGGCTGGAGGCCGTCGCCGGCACCCGCGACGGCTTCGCGCTCTCCGAGGTCGACCTTCGCCAGCGGCGCGAGGGCGACGTGCTCGGCACCGAGCAGTCCGGGCGCCGCTCGACGCTCAAGCTGCTGTCGGTGCTCGACGACCTCGACACGATCCGGCTGGCGCGCACTCTGGCAACGGAGCTCGTCGAGGAGGATCCTGAGCTTGGCCGCCACGACGACCTGCGTGCCGCCGCGGCCGGGCTGCAGGACCAGGCCGACTTCCTGGAGAAGACATGAGCACCTCATGACGCGCATCGTGGCGGGCTCGGCGCGCGGTCGCCGGCTCCGGACGCCGGCTGGGGAGCGCACCCGGCCGACGGCCGACCGTGTGCGCGAGGCGCTCTTCTCCGCGCTCGAGTCGGCACTCGGGTCGCTGGAGGGGCTGCGGGTGCTCGATCTGTACGCCGGCTCCGGCGCGGTCGGGCTGGAGGCGATGTCGCGCGGGGCCGGGGTGGCCACGCTGGTCGAGGGCGACCGGCGCACCGCCCGGCTGGTGCAGCAGAACGCCGACGACCTCGGCTTCCGGAGGGCCGAGGTGGTCGCCGCCCCGGTGGAGAAGGCAGTCGCCCTGCCACCGCGCGCGCCGTACGACGTCGCGTTCCTGGACCCGCCCTACGCATTGGCCGACCCGGACCTGTCCCGGGTGCTCGACTCCCTGGCCGGCAACGGCTGGCTGACCCGCGGCGCCACCGTGGTGGTCGAGCGCTCCGCTCGGGGCGACGAGCCCGCGTGGCCGCCGGGAATCACGGGCGAGCGCCACAAGGAGTACGGCGAGACGATGCTCTGGTACGCCACGGCCGACTGACATTCCTACGAGAGTGCTGAAGAATCATGCTCTGCTGCGCGGCACCCGGCACGCACGCTGGCTGCGTTCTCGTCGGTCAACGCGGCGCTGCCGCGCCTTCCCTCCTCCGCCTTGCCATCGCACGCACCGGGCACCGCTCGCGACGAGCGGATTCCTCAGCACCCTCAACGGATGCTCGCTCGTCCGTCGTCACACCGACCCGACTCGACACGAGGCGCTCCCAGCGGTCACGATGGATGGGCCTCCCCGTCCCTCACCGTCGCCCCCAGGAGATTCCCCGTGCGCCGAGCAGCGTGTCCCGGGTCGTTCGACCCCGTCACCAACGGGCACATCGACATCATCTCCCGGGCCTCCGCGCTGTTCGACGAGGTCGTGGTAGCCGTCGGCGTCAACAAGTCGAAGGCGGACGCCCGGCTGTTCAGCGCCGAGGAGCGGATCGAGATGCTGGAGAAGGTGTGCGCCGAGTTCGACAACGTCACCGTCGTCGGGTTCGAGGGCCTGCTGACGACCTTCTGCGAGGAGCGCGGGATCGGGGCGATCGTGAAGGGCCTGCGCGCGGTCTCCGACTTCGACTACGAGCTCCAGATGGCCCAGATGAACTCCAGCCTGGTCGACGTCGAGACTGTCTTCATCCCGACCAGCCCCGAGTACTCGTTCCTCGCGTCCTCGCTGGTCAAGGAGGTCGCGATGTTCGGGGGCGACGTCTCCAAGCTGGTGCCGCCCGACGTTCTGCAGCGGCTCACCGTGCGGCTCGCCGAGCGCGCGGCGCGGGGCCCGGCGTAACGCGCAGTCACCGCTCGACCGCACGGTCGCCGAGCGTGCGCCGCCCGCCCGCGCACCCCTGCGCCCGCTCGTTTTGGCCGTGGTCGCCCTGACCGATAGACTTTCCCGGTTCTGTTGATGCGCCCAATCCCGGAAGTGACCCCCTGAGCAGCCTGGACCCGAGAGCGCCGCTCGTGCTCGACACACGCGAGCTCGGCCGCCGCCCGGGGTCCCAGCGTCAGAGGTCGTTCCGGGTCGAAGCCCCAGCAGAGCTCGGCATCGAGGTCCTCCGTGTCCCCGAAAGTGCGCCGGTCGAGATCGACCTGCGCCTGGAAGCGGTCATGGAGGGCGTGCTCGTCACCGGGGAGGCAGACGCCGACCTGGAGGGGGAGTGCGTACGGTGCCTGGAACCGATCGAGGACACCGTCCACGTCGACTTCCAGGAGCTGTTCGTCTACGACGACCCGGACACCCGGGAGATCGACGACGACGAGGATGTCAGCCGGCTCGAGGGAGACCTGCTCGACCTCGAACCGGTGCTGCGGGACACGGTGGTGCTTGCACTGCCGTTCCAGCCGTTGTGCCGGGAGGACTGCCCCGGGTTGTGCGCCGAGTGTGGCGCGCGGCTCGCGGACGACCCCGGTCACGCCCACGAGGAACCGATCGACCCCCGCTGGGCGGGCCTTTCTCAGGTGACAGCCGAGATGGCAGGCGGACTGGCCCCCGCCCCCGACGACGACAAGCGGGCCGACTCCGGCCCCGAGAAGGAGTAACCGTGGCTGTCCCGAAGCGGAAGATGTCGCGCAGCAACACGCGCCACCGCCGTTCGCAGTGGAAGGCCTCCGCGCCCCAGCTGGTGACCTGCAGCAACCCCGCGTGCGGCTCGAAGCACCTCCCGCACCGCGCGTGCCCCCAGTGCGGCCAGTACGGCGCGCGGGCCGAGCGGCGTCAGGTCCTCTGACCACGTCCGGCGCCCCGTCGGACCCGGCCACCACGGCGGACGACCGGCTGGACGTGCTGCGCGAGCAGCTCGGCGGTCCTGTGCTGACCGACGAGCTGCTGGACCTTGCCCTGACGCACCGGTCCTACGCGTACGAGCACGGTGGCCTGCCCACCAACGAGCGGCTGGAGTTCCTCGGCGACTCGGTGCTCGGGGTGATCGTCACCGAGACCCTCTACGTCACCCAGCCCGACGCTCCCCGAGGGCCTGCTGGCCAAGCTGCGGGCTGCCGTCGTCAACGCCCGCGCCCTGGCCGAGGTGGCTCGCACCATCGGCCTCGGTGAGCACATCAAGCTCGGCAAGGGCGAGGAGTCGACCGGCGGCCGCAACAAGGCCTCGATCCTCTCCGACACGGTCGAGGCCGTGATCGGTGCGGTCTACCTCAGCGGCGGCTTCGACGACGCCGCACAGATGATCCATCTGCTCTTCGACCCGCTGCTGGAGTCCGCCGCCGGACTCGGCGCCGGCCTGGACTGGAAGACCAGCCTGCAGGAGCTTTCCTCGGTCCACGAGCTCGGAGTCCCCGAGTACCTGATCGAGGACGAGGGCCCCGACCACGAGAAGACCTTCACCGCGCAGGTGCGCGTCGGCGACCGGATGCACGGACACGGCGTCGGCCGGTCGAAGAAGGAGGCCGAGCAGCAGGCCGCGGAGTCTGCGTACCGCACGCTCTCCGCACGAGTACGGCGACCCCACCGTCACGACCGCCGCGACTGCCACGAACGGTCGGGGTGCCTGAGCTCCCCGAGGTCGAGGTCGTCCGTCGCGGCCTCGAGGCGCACGTGCTCGACCGGCCCGTCGCCGCGGTCGAGGTGCTGCCACCCCCGTCCCGTCCGCCGGCACCTGGCCGGCCCCGACGACTTCGTCGCCCGGCTGACCGGGCGCACGTTCACCGACGCCCGCCGCCGCGGCAAGTACCTCTGGCTGCCCCTGGACACCGGTGACGCCCTGCTCGGCCACCTCGGCATGAGCGGCCAGATGCTGGTGCAGCCGGCCGACGCCGCCGACGAGCGACACCTGCGGGTGCGGTTCCGGTTCGCCGACGACGGCCCCGAGCTGCGGTTCGTCGACCAGCGGATGTTCGGCGGCCTGTCCCTCGCCGAGGGCGGCGCGGAGCTGCCCACGGAGATCGCGCACATTGCGCGCGACCCGCTCGACCCGGCGTTCGACGAGGCTGCGTTCGTGGCCCGCCTCCGCCGCCGGACGGCGGGCGTGAAGCGGCTGTTGCTCGACCAGGGGCTGATCCGCGGTGTCGGCAACATCTACGCCGACGAGGCGCTCTGGCTGGCCCGGCTGCACGGCGACCGTCCCGGCAACCGGCTGCGCCGAGCCGACGTCCAGCGGGTGCTCGCGGGCGCCCGTCAGGTGATGCTCCAGGCGCTGGGGGAGGGCGGCACGTCGTTCGACGCGCTCTACGTCAACGTCAACGGCGAGAGCGGCTACTTCGAGCGGTCGCTGCAGGCCTACGGGCAGGAGGGACGGCCGTGCGCGCGGTGCGGAACGCCCATCGTGCGCACGTCGTTCATGAACCGCTCGTCGTACTTCTGCCCGACCTGTCAGCCACCGCCCCCGGCAGCGCCGACCGACCACCCGCAGCGGGACGGTCGCCACCACCGCAAGCAGGTGACGGGCAGGGGTCGACACGGCCTTGGGCGGCGTGCGACTCTTGTAGATGGCCTGAGAAAGCTCGGACCGCTCCCACCCCCGCGAGAGGACATCTATGGCCAAGGCACTCCTCGGACACATGGGCACCGACCCCCGAATCAGCGCCCGCCTCGCGTCCGAGAATCGCCTCCTGCGTCAGCGGGTCGCCGACCTCGAAGCTCACGTGATCCGGCTCCAGGCCGAGAACGACGCCCTCGCGTCCGTCTCGCACCAGGAGCTTCTCACGCTAGACGAGAGCATGCAGCCTGCCTGACCCGGCATCACCAGCGCCGGTCCGACAATCCGGTTGACCGGCTGGTCGAAGGCACGGTTGTCTGACGCCTCGTGAGGTTCATCGAGTCGGTCGTCCCTGCGCCGTCTGGGCACGCCGTTCCGCTGGCTCCTCGCGCTCGTCGTGGACCAGCAACGCCGGTGACGGGATCGCGCTCGCCGCCGGGCCGCTCCTGGTGGCCTCGCAGACCTCGAACGCGACGTACGTCGCCATGGCCGCGCTGCTGCAGCGGCTGCCCTGGCTGCTGTTCGGCCTGTACGCCGGCGTGCTGGCCGACCGCCTCGACCGGCGGCTGGTCGTGATGACCGCGGACTTCCTGCGGGCCGTGGTGCTCGCCGTGCTCGTGGTCTCGATCGTCACCGACCGCGTGAACATCGCGGTCGTGCTGGCCGTCATGTTCCTGCTCGGCACCGCGGAGACGTTCGCCGACACCACCACCAGCGCGCTCACGCCGATGGTGGTCGAGCAAGCGGCGACCTCGGCATCGCCAACGCCCGGATCATGGGCGGCTTCATCGTCGCCAACCAGCTGGCCGGGCCGCCGATCGGCGCCGCCCTCTTCGCGGCCGGCACGGCGTGGCCGTTCGTGGCCCAGGCGGTGCTCGTCGCGCTCGGGGTGGTCCTGGTCTCGCGGGTGGTCCTGCCACGCCACGGTGTCGACCGGGAGACCACCCCGACGCACGTGCTCGACGACATCCGCGAGGGCTGGCACTGGCTGTGGCACCACCCGCCGGTGCGCACCCTGGCGCTGACGATCGTCACGTTCAACGTCACCTTCGGCTGTGCCTGGGCGGTGCTGGTGCTCTACTCCCGCGACCGGCTCGGCCTCGGCGAGGTCGGGTTCGGCCTGATCACCACGGTCAGTGCGCTCGGTGGCCTGGTCGGGACGGCGGCGTACGGCTGGCTGGAGCGGCACCTCGGCCTGGCCATGATCATGCGGGTCGGGCTGGTGATCGAGACCCTGACCCACCTGGTCCTGGCGCTGACCACCTGGGCGTGGCTGGCGCTGGTGGTGTTCTTCGTCTTCGGGGTGCACGCGTTCGTGTGGGGCACCACTTCCACGACGCGTGCGGCAGCGCGCGGTGCCGACGGAGATGCAGGGACGCGTGGGCAGCGTCTACATGCTCGGCGTGATGGGCGGCATGGTGGCCGGGGCCGCGATCGCCGGACCGCTGGCGAACCGCTGGGGGATCACCGCGCCGTTCTGGTTCGCCTTCGTGGGCTCCGCGGTGATCCTGGCGCTGATCTGGAACCAGCTGGGACTCATCGCCCACGAGGACGAGGAGACCCTGGCCCGCGAGCCCGCGTGAGCTACTCGCCGCGGTAGGACCCCAGACTCCACTCGTTGCCCTCGGGGTCGGCCACGGTGCTGCCGCGGCCGCCGTAGTCCATCTCGGCCGGCTCGCGGACCGTGGTGAACCCGTGGTCGAGGGCACGCTGGTGCACGCGGTCGACGTCCGCGTCCTCGGCGAGGACGAGGTAGGCGAACGCGACACCGGTCGGGGCGCCGTCCGACGCCGAGCCGAACATGATCCCGCCGCCGCCCGGCCAGCTCATCTGGGCGTGGTCGACGCGGGTCGGGTCGTTCGGCGAGACGTACGCCGCGGTCTTCTCGAGGCCGAGCCCGGCGGCCAGGTAGTCCAGCGCCGCGACGGCGTCGCGGTAGCGGAGGCAGTGGAAGAGGGTCGGGTTCAAGGTCATGGGATCGAGACTGCCGCGATCGGGGACGCCGGGTCTTGGACGAATGGGCGCTCGGCGCGGAGGTACTCGCGTGGCGAGTAGCCGGAGATCTCGCGCCACTCGCGGTTGAGGTGCGGCTGGTCGGCGTAGCCGCTGAGCGCAGCCACCTCCGCCAGCGGCAGGCCCGCCGCCACCCGCTGCCGGCTGCGGTCGAACCGGGTCACCCGGGCCGCCTCCTTGGGAGTGAGCCCGAACTCGGCCCGGAACCTCCCGCCGAGGCGTCGCCGGCTCCACCCGACGGCGACAGCGAGGTCCGCGACACGAGCGGTGCCGCCGGTGCGCTCGACGAGCGACCAGGCCCGCTCGAGCTCCGGGTGGGGCAGCCGGGCCGGCGCGTGGGCGACCACCGCGGCCAGGAGGGCCCGGTCGAGGACGGCGAACCGTTCCTCCCAGGTCGCGCCCACCAGCTCGTCGTACGCGGGCAGGGGGAGGAGCTCGTCCAGGGACACCATCGCGCGAGCAAGGTCGGCGGCCGGGACGCCGAGCAGTGCCCGGCAGCCGAGCGGCGTCAGGCCGAGCTGGAGGCCGTGCTGGAGGCCGTCGTGCCAGATGTCGACCGGAACGCTGTGCAGTCCCGACGCGAGCCCCCAGTAGCGCCCGCGGGTCTCCTCGTGCCCGTGCCAGGCGAGGTCGATCGGCTCGTCGAAGGCGATCACCACGGTCAGCCGGTCGGACGGCATCCCGCGGTGCCGGCCGGGCACGGGTGCGCGGTGCCGGTAGCCGATGTAGGGGTCGACGTACGCCCGCAGCGCCGGGTGCGGGGACCGTCGCAGCGACTCGCCCTCCATGCCGTGCCACGCTACGCCCCGGCACGCGCCCACCTCCCCGGATCGGGGGTGGCCCGCAGGTAGGGTGAGCCGCGCTGACTTCCCCCCGGACCGGTGCCCCTGGTCCGGCCAGCGCGCCTTGCCGACCGCACCACCGCCGCTCAGGGGAGCCCAGACAAAGGAGCCCAGGCTTGTACCTCAAGAGCCTGACCATGAAGGGCTTCAAGTCCTTCGCGTCCGCTACGACGCTCCAGTTCGAGCCCGGGATCACGTGCATCGTGGGCCCCAACGGCTCCGGCAAGTCCAACGTCGTCGACGCGCTCGCGTGGGTGATGGGTGAGCAGGGCGCGAAGTCGCTGCGCGGCGGCAAGATGGAGGACGTCATCTTCGCCGGCACCTCCGGCCGCCCGCCGCTGGGCCGCGCGGAGGTGGTGCTCACCATCGACAACACCGACGGCGCGCTGCCGATCGACTACGCCGAGGTGACGATCGGCCGCACCATGTTCCGCAACGGCGGCTCGGAGTACGCCATCAACGGCAACCCGTGCCGGCTGCTCGACGTGCAGGAGCTGCTCAGCGACTCCGGCATCGGCCGCGAGATGCACGTGATCGTCGGGCAGGGCCAGCTCGACTCGATCCTGCACGCCACTCCCGAGGACCGGCGCGGCTTCATCGAGGAGGCGGCCGGCGTCCTCAAGCACCGCAAGCGCAAGGAGAAGGCGCTCCGCAAGCTCGAGTCGACCGACGGCAACCTGACCCGGCTGGCCGACCTGCTCAGCGAGATCCGGCGCCAGCTCAAGCCACTGGGCCGGCAGGCCGAGGTGGCCCGCAGGGCCGCGGTCGTCCAGGCCGACGTCCGCGACGCCCGGGCCCGGCTGCTCGCCGACGACCTGGCGACCGCGCGGTCCTCGCTCCAGCAGGAGATCGCCGACGAGTCGATCCTGCTCGAGCGCAAGGAGGAGGTCGAGCGGGAGATCGGTGCCGCGCGCGAGCGCGAGGCCGCGCTCGAGGCCGCCCTCCGCGAGGACCTGCCGGCGCTTTCCCGGGCCCAGGAGACCTGGTTCGGGCTCTCCGGCCTGCGCGAGCGGATCCGGGGCACCCAGGGCCTGGCGGCGGAGCGGGTGCGCAACGCGGCCGACCAGTCCGCCGAGGCGGAGGCCACCGGTGGCCGCGACCCCGACGAGCTGGAGGCCGAGGCCGAGCGGGTCGCGGCCCAGGAGGCCGGGATCCTGGCCGAGGTCGAGGGCAACCGCAGCCGGCTCGAGGGCGCCGTACTCGCCCGCCAGACGGCCGAGCAGCAGTTCGGCGACGAGGAGCGCCACGTCGCCGGCCTGCAGCGTGCCGCCGCCGACCGCCGCGAGGGCATGGCCCGGCTGCACGGCCAGGTCAACGGGCTGCGCAGCCGATCCGCGGCCGCCGAGGAGGAGGTCGGCCGGCTGGCCACCGCCCGCGAGGCGGCGCTGGCCCGTGCCGCGGAGGCGCAGCGCGACTTCACCTCGCTCGAGACCCGGGTCGCGGGGCTCGACCAGGGTGAGGAGGGCCTCGACTCGGAGCACGAGGAGGCGAGCGCGCTGCTCGGCGACCTCGAGGACCGGCTGGCCTCGATCCGCGAGCAGGCCACCACGGCCGACCGTGAGCGGTCGTCGCTGGCCGCCCGCAAGGAGGCCCTCGAGATGGGCCTCAACCGCAAGGACGGCGCCGGTGCGCTGCTCGCCGCGACCGACTCGGTCTCCGGCCTGCTCGGCTCGGTGGCCGCCCTGCTCTCGGTGCAGTCCGGCTACGAGGCGGCCGTCGCCGCTGCCCTGGGCGGCGCCGCCGACGCGGTCGCGGTGCGTGACGTCGACGCCGCGATCGGTGCCATCGACCACCTGAAGACCGACGACCTCGGCCGCGCCGGCATCCTGCTCGGCGGGGCCGGCGTCGACGACGCCGCGTGGCCCGGGCTGCCCGAGGGCGCCGTCTACGCGATGGACGTCGTCGAGTGCCCCGCCGACCTGCGGCCGGCGCTCTCGCGGCTGCTGTTCAAGATCGCGGTCGTCGAGGAGCTGGTCGCGGCCAAGGAGCTCGTCGACGAGCTGCCCGACGTCACGGCGGTCACCCGCGACGGCGACCTGCTCGGAGCGCACTTCGCCTCAGGTGGCTCCTCGACCGCTCCCAGCCTGATCGAGGTGCAGGCGGCGGTCGACGAGGCCACCGAGCGACTGGCCCGGGCGACCCACACCGTCGAGCGGCTCACGTTCGACGCGCAGACCATGGAGCAGAGGCGGCTCGACGCGGCCAACCGCGTCGAGGTCGCGCTGGCCCGGCTGCACGAGTCCGACGCGACCCTGGCTGCCGTGGCCGAGGAGCTGGCCCAGTACGGCTCCCTCGCCCGGTCCGCCCGTGGTGAGGCCGAGCGGCTGGCAACCCAGATCGCCGCCGCCCAGGCCGCCCGCGAGCAGGCCGGTGCCGGTCTCGCCGAGCTGGAGCAGCGGCTGTCAGCGGCCGAGGCCGCCCCCGAGGAGGAGCCGGACACCTCGGCCCGCGAGCGGCTGGCCGACGGGGCCCGGGCCGCCCGGCAGGCCGAGATGGACGCCCGGCTCGCCCTGCGGACCGCCGAGGAGCGTGCCCGCGCCCTGCACGGCCGTGCCGACAGCCTGCGGCGCACCGCGCGGGCCGAGCGTGAGGCCCGCGCCCGGGCGATCGCCCGTCGCGAGCGTGTCCTGCGCGAGGGCCGCGCCGGCCAGGCCGTCGTCGCCGCTGCCGTCCTCGTGCTCGCGCGTCTCGAGGAGTCGGTCACCGCCGCCACCGTCGAGCGCACCCGCGTCGAGGACGGTCGTGCCGGCCGCGAGCAGGAGCTGATGGCGGTGCGCGAGCGGCTGCGCGGGCTGGCCCGCGACCTCGACGAGCTGGTCAACTCCGCCCACCGCGACGAGATGGCCCGCACCCAGCAGCGGATGCGCATCGAGCAGATCGAGGAGCGCGCGCTGGAGGAGCTCGGGCTCGACGCCGACGGGCTGGTCGCGGACTACGGCCCCGACCAGGCGGTCCCGTTCACCGGCGAGGTGGCCGACGGCGAGGCTCCACCCGACGCGGCGCCGTACGACCGCGATGAGCAGACCAGGCGGCTCCGGTCCGCGGAGCGGTCGCTGGCCCAGCTCGGCCGGATCAACCCGCTCGCGCTGGAGGAGTTCTCCGCGTTGGAGGAGCGGCACAAGTTCCTCACCGAGCAGCTCGAGGACCTCAAGAAGACCCGCCGCGACCTGCTGGACATCGTGCGCGAGGTCGACGAGCGGGTCGAGCAGGTCTTCACGGCGGCCTACGCCGACGTGAGCAAGGCGTTCGACGCCACGTTCTCCCGGCTGTTCCCCGGTGGGGAGGGCCGGCTGGTGCTGACCTCGCCCGACGACATGCTGGCCACCGGTGTCGAGGTCGAGGCCCGTCCGCCCGGCAAGAAGGTCAAGCGGCTCTCGCTGCTGTCCGGCGGCGAGCGGTCGCTGGTCGCGGTGGCGTTCCTGGTGGCGCTGTTCAAGGCACGGCCCTCGCCCTTCTACATCCTCGACGAGGTCGAGGCGGCGCTCGACGACACCAACCTCGGGCGGTTGCTCGAGATCTACGAGGAGCTGCGCGAGAACTCCCAGCTGCTCGTGATCACGCACCAGAAGCGGACGATGGAGGTCGGCGACGCGCTCTACGGGGTGACCATGCGCGGAGACGGCGTCTCCGCGGTGATCAGCCAGCGACTGCGAGAGCAGGAGTCCGCCTAGTGGCGGATCGACCCACGCGGGACGACTACGGCGCCTGGCGGCGGGCCACCACGCGCTGGGCCGACGACGACGTCTACGGGCACCTCAACAACGCCGTCTACTTCGAGCTGATCGACACCGCGGTCAACGCGCACCTGGCGGAGACGGTCGGCCGCGACATCCGGACGCTGCCCGCGATCGGCGTGGTCGCGGAGGTGTCGTGCCGCTACTTCCGCGAGGTCGGCTACCCCGAGCCGATCGACCTTGGCCTCGTGGTCGACCGGGTCGGCACGTCGTCCGTCGTCTACCGGATCGGACTGTTCCAGGGGGAGGGCGACGAGGCGGCCGCCGAGGGCCGCTTCGTGCACGTGTACGTCGACAACACCGACCCGACTCGCCCCGTCACGCCGGTGCCGGACGAGGTCCGGGCCGCGGTCGAGCCGCTGCTGCGCGGCTGACCGGCCGGCGCCGACCTCGGGGGTCCGCTCGGCCGGGTGGTTGGGGGGGCGCTCCGGCCCGGGTACCCTTTGGATCGTTCCATTCGACGATGACTCGGAGTTCCCGCCCCATGCTGTGGATGCTGCTGGCACTGTTCCTGATCCTCGTGGTGGCCGGACTCGTGGTGCTCTACGTCGCCTACCCGCACCGCGGCGAAGAGATGCCGGTGGTTCCCGTGCTGGGTGACGCCATGCGGTCGGCGGCCGACGCGATCCCGAGGCTCGACGCCGACGAGGTGCGCGCGGCGATGCGGCGCTGACCGCCCCACCCGCAGGTCCCGACCTGCCCCTGGTGGTTGGATGACCCGGTGGAGACCTTCAACCTGATCTTCCTGATCATCGTCGTCGCGATCGTCGTCGTGGTGGCTGTGGGCCTGGTGGCGTTCCTGCGCCGGCGGCAGCCGCGGGTGCCGCCGGCAGACGGGCCGGTGATCACGCGAGACGAGGCCGCGTCTCTCGCGGACCCGGAGACCCCCGATCATGGCACCGTCGACGGCATCCCCCCGCCGTCCGAGGAGCCGTCTGCGGGGACCACCACTCTCGAGCGTCCGGAGTCGGCGTCCAGCCGGCTGGTCCGGCTGCGGCTGCGGCTGGCGCGCTCCCAGAGCGGGCTGGGTCGCGGCCTGCTCGCGCTGCTCTCCCGCGACCGGCTGGACGACGACACGTGGGAGGACATCGAGGACACCCTGATCACCGCGGATGTCGGGGTCACGCCGACCCACGAGCTGGTCGAGCGGCTGCGCACCCGGCTCCGTGTCGAGGGCGGCGACGGCGCCACCGTGCGCAGCGTCCTCCACGACGAGCTGCTCACCCTGGTCGACCCGTCGCTGGACCGCCGCCTCGGCGTCACCGGCGCGGACGGCAAGCCCGGCATCGTGCTCGTGGTGGGCGTCAACGGCACCGGCAAGACCACCACGGTGGGCAAGCTGGCCCGGATCCTGGTCGCGGAGGACAAGAGCGTGCTCCTCGGTGCCGCCGACACGTTCCGGGCAGCGGCGGCCGAGCAGCTCACCACCTGGGGCCATCGGGTCGGCGTCGACGTGGTGAGCGGCCCGGAGGGCGGCGACCCGGCCAGCGTGGCGTTCGAGGCGGTCCGTCAGGGGGTCGAGCGACCCTCCGACGTGGTCATCGTCGACACCGCGGGCCGGCTCCAGAACAAGGCCGGCCTGATGGACGAGCTGGGCAAGGTCAAGCGGGTCGTCGAGAAGCAGGCGCCGGTCACCGAGGTGCTCCTGGTGCTGGATGCCACCACCGGCCAGAACGGGTTGACCCAGGCGCGCGTGTTCTCCGAGGTGGTCGACGTGACCGGCATCGTGCTCACCAAGCTCGACGGGTCCGCCAAGGGCGGGATCGTGATCGCCGTGCAGCGCGAGCTCGGGGTGCCGGTCAAGCTGGTCGGGCTCGGCGAGGGTGCCGACGACCTCGCGCCGTTCGACCCGTCCGGGTTCGTCGACGCGCTGCTCGGCGAGAGCTGAGTCTCAGGTCCCGCAGCCGCGGATCACGAGGTCGACGAGGCTGTCGAGCTCGCTGGGCTCCGGGAGCGACGTCTGGCTGATCGTGCGCACCGCCAGGATGCCGGAGATGAACTGGACGGCGGCCGAGACGTTCGCGTTGCTACGCACCTCGCCGCGGGCGATCGCGCGCTGGAACATCATCCTTGCGGAGTTCTCGGCCCGGTTGTTGGCGGCCCGGTAGAGCGCGGCGATCCGCGGGTCGCGTACCGACTCGGCGATGCAGGTGCGGATGTAGGCCGACCCCTGCTCGGAGTTGGCGAACGCGAGCACCCGGGCGAACGCCTCGCGCAGGTCGCCCTCGATGCTGCCGGTGTCCGGCGTCGGCATCTGCGCGTCGTACAACTGGCCCATGGCCGCGACAGCCAGGTCTTCCTTCTTGGCCCAGCGGCGGTAGACGGTCGCCTTGCCCACGTGGGCACGGGAGGCGACGTCGTCGACGGTCATGTTGTCGAACCCGTGGTCGAGGATCAGCGCGGCGGCGGCATCGAGGATGCGACCGTCGGCATCGGGGTCGCGTGGGCGGCCTCGCTTGCGGCGCACGGGTACCGGCTCGGGCGCTACGCCCGGCGGAAGTCCGGCGGGGCTGGTCATCGTCACCTCTCGAGAGTAGGGGACAAGCCGGGCGGTTCGCCGGGTTTTGGCTATCTCCGGGGTTCACGTACCTGTAACACGAATCGCACCAGACGTGACGAGAACGAAACACCCAGGGGTGGGCGCCGAAACACCGTCCGACCAAAGTTCTGGCAACGAGGCGGGGCTCGGGTCCACGACAGCGCAGTCGCCGGGCCCCGCCGTACCCCTGACCACTGGGTCTGATCAATGGGAGGTCCCATGAACACCGGCGACACCGCCTGGGTTCTCGCGTCGTCGGCGCTCGTGCTGCTGATGACGCCCGGTTTGGCGTTCTTCTACGGCGGCATGGTCCGCTCCAAGAGCGTCCTCAACATGCTCATGATGAGCTTCGCCACGATCGGCATCGTCTCGCTGCTCTGGGTGCTCTATGGCTTCTCCGTCGCCTTCGGCACCGAGAACAGCGGTCTCTGGGGCGGCTTCGGCTGGGCCGGGATGGAGCACCTCACCACGACCGAGGTGACGATCAACGGCGGCGTGTACGGGATCCCGCTCCTGGTCTTCGCGGCGTTCCAGCTGATGTTCGCGGTGATCACGCCCGCGCTGATCAGCGGCGCGATCGCCGACCGCGCCAAGTTCGGCACCTGGATGGTCTTCGTCGCGCTCTGGGTGACCATCGTGTACTTCCCGGTCGCGCACTGGGTGTTCGACTTCGGCGACAAGGACGGCAACGGCGCGGGCTGGCTCGCTGCCCGGGGCGTCCTCGACTTTGCGGGCGGTACGGCGGTCCACGTCAACGCCGGCGCCGCCGGACTCGCCCTGGCGCTCGTCCTGGGCAAGCGGATCGGGTGGAAGAAGGACCCGATGCGTCCGCACAACCTGACCCTCGTGATGCTGGGTGCCGGGCTGCTGTGGTTCGGCTGGTTCGGCTTCAACGCAGGCTCGGCCCTCGGCGCCAACGCGCTCGCCGGCCAGGCGTTCTTCACCACCATGATCGCGACCGCGACCGCGATGCTCGGCTGGTTGTTCGTGGAGCGCTTCCGGGACGGGCACTACACGAGCCTGGGTGCCGCCTCCGGCGCCGTGGCCGGTCTGGTCGCGATCACCCCGGCCTGTGCGTTCGTCACCCCGGTGGGCTCGATCGTGATCGGCATGCTCGCCGGTGCGATCTGCTCGCTGGCGGTGGGCCTGAAGTGGCGGCTCGGCTTCGACGACTCGCTCGACGTGGTCGGCGTCCACCTGGTCGGCGGTGCCTTCGGGGCTCTCTCGCTCGGCTTCCTCGCCCAGGGCGAGGGACTCTTCTACGGTGGTGACATCAGCCTCCTGGGCAAACAGGCCCTGGCGGTGGGAGCCGTGGGAGGTTACTCGTTCGTGCTGGCCTACGTGATCGGCAAGGCACTCGACCTCACAATCGGCTTCCGGATCCCCGAGGAGGACGAGATCGAGGGCATCGACCTGTTCGCCCACGCGGAGACCGGCTACGACATCCACTCCGCCGGCACGGGTTCCGGTGCGCTCACGGGCAAGCCCGGCGCACTCGTCCAGGCCGGCGCGGAGTCAAAGGGAGTGAACGCATGAAGCTCGTGACCGCGGTGATCAAGCCGCACAAGTGGGACGAGGTCCGCGAGGCCCTGGAGACGTTCGGCGTCACCGGGATGACGGTCTCGGAGGTCAGCGGCTACGGCCGCCAGAAGGGCCACACCGAGGTCTACCGCGGCGCGGAGTACGACATCGCGCTGGTCCCGAAGATCCGGATCGAGATCGTGGTCGACGACGGTGACGTCGAGGACGTCGCCGGCATCATCGTGAAGTCGGCGCAGACCGGCCGGATCGGTGACGGCAAGGTGTGGGTCTCCCCGGTCGAGAGCGTCGTGCGGGTTCGCACCGGCGACCGCGACGGGGCGGCGATCTAGCGAGGGGTGTGTCGGTTCCCCCACACTTGTCCCGGAACTGCACGAGATCTGGCCGATCCGGTGCAGTTGCGGGACAAGTGTGGGGAAACCGCACGTCGCCTCCGACGCGCTCAGGACTCCCCGGCGATCAGGTACTTCCCTCCCTGGAAGTCGAGGTCCAGGGAGACCGAGTCGTTGCTGCGCCGTCCGTCGTCGCGGACGTACGCCACGTCGTAGCTGACGGTCAGGTTGTTCGCGTCGGGCTCGATGTTGCTCGGGGTCGCGGTCGCGATCGTGTCCCAGAAGCCGGAGTAGCCGTCGAGGCCGCCGCTCTGGTCCTGGAACTCCGGCGTCAGCTGCGCGAACGTCGCCTCCGGGTCCTTCGGTGCGGTCGCGAGGTAGCTCTCGATGAACGAGGTGATCCCCGCGTCCGTGGCCTCCGAGGACGCGGGCGTGGTGCTGGCCGACGAGCCCTCGCTCGGGCCGTCGCTCGAGCTGTCACCCGTGGCCGGCCCGGCCTCCGGCCCGCCGCCGCCGCTCATGCCGCGGACCAGGAACGCGACGAACAGCAGCGCGATCACCGCGACCAGGGCGATCGCGATCAGGCCCTCGAGGGGCACCCGGCGGCGGCGTCGGGATGGCGCGGGCGCGACCGGGGGCGCGCCCCGGATCACGCTGGTGGGCTCCGCCGGGGGCGCGGCGGGCACCGGCAGCGGCCCGGGGGCGACCTCGGCCGCCGCCATGGTCTGGGTCGCGAGGCCACCTTCCGGGCCGCCCGCGAGGTACGCCGCGGCGCGGGTGGAGTCCCACCTGCTGCTCGGGTCGTGGCGCATCAGCTGGCCGATCAGCGGCGCGAGCCAACCGGCACGCTCCGGCTGCGGCACCGGCTCGTTGACGATCCGGTAGAGGGTGCCGATGACGTTGCCGTCGACGGTCTCGTACGGCGAGTGCCCCTCCACCGCGTGGAAGATGGTCGCCCCCAGCGACCACATGTCGCTGGCCGGCGACGCCGGCGAGCCGCCCGCCACCTCGGGGGCGAGGAAGCCGGGTGAGCCCACGAGAAGGCCGGTCCGGGTGAGCTGCTGGTCGGCCTCGAGCCGGGCGATGCCGAAGTCGCCCAGCTTCACCTGCCCCTTCGGCGTGACCAGGATGTTGCTCGGCTTGACGTCGCGGTGCACGATCCCAGCCGCGTGCGCGGCGGCCAGCGCGGCGGCGGCCTGCGCGATCAGCCTCGCCGCGGCGTCGGGGGAGAGCGGGCCGCCGCGGCGTACCAGCTCGGCGAGGTTCTCGGACTCGACGTACTCCATCACCAGCCAGTACTGGCCGGCCTCCTCGACCAGGTCGAAGACCACCACCACGTGCTCGTGGTTGAGCATCGCCGACACCTGCGCCTCCCGGCGCACCCGGTCGAGGTCGGCGTCGGAGGTGCCGGGCAGGGCGCCGATGCGCTTCGCGGCTACCCGACGCTGCAGGAGGATGTCCTCGGCCAGCCACACCTCGCCCATGCCGCCGCGCCCGATCTCGCGCTCGAGACGGTAGCGGCCGACGATGGTGGTCACGCGGCAAGGCTAGGCGCAGCGGTCGCGGCCCGGGTCCCCCTTGGGGGTACGGGTCCCCGCGTCAGCGCCGGGGACTCTCGCCGTCGATCAGGTAGCTGTCGCCGTCCTGCACCAGGTCGAGGGTGGAGGACGACTCGCTGCGGCTCCCGTCCTTCATCCGGTAGCTGACGTCGTAGCTGACCGTCATCGCCTCCCCGTCGGCCTCGACGTTGCTCGGGGTGGCGGTCTCGACGGTGCCCCAGAACCCCCTGTAGCCGCGGTAGCCGCCGCTCTCGCGCTGGAACTTCCGGGTGAGCTGGGCGTACGTCGCGCGGGAGTCCTCCGGTGCCGTCGCGAGGTAGTCGGTCAGGAAGCTGCTCATCTCCTCGGCGTTGCCGGACGGCGACGGGCTCTCGGTCGGGGTCTCGCTCGGGGACTCACTCGGGGTCTCGCTCGGCGAGTCCGACGGGCTCGCCGAGGACGAGGGCGAGGACGGGCTCTTGCTGCTGGTGGGCGCCGCAGCCGGTGACCCCGGCTTCCCGTCACCCCGCGTGAGCAGCACCGCTGCCGCCGCGACCAGGACGATGGCCAGTACCGCGGCCGCGACGATCAGCCAGGTACGGCGGCCGCCCCGGTCGTCGACCGCCGGAGGGGTGACCGCCGGAGGGGCGGGTGCAGGAGGGGCGGGCGCCTGAGGGGCGGGCGCCGGGGCCGCAACCGCTGCCACGGCCGGCATCGTGCGCGTGGCTGTCGCCTGGTCGGGACCCGCCTCGAGGAACGCCCGCACACCGGTCGCGTCCCAGCGGGCAGCCGGGTCACGGAGCATCAGGTGCTCGACCAGCGGCGCCAGCCATCCCGCGTGATCGGGACGGGGCGGCTCTTCGTGCACGATCCGGTACATCAGGCCCATCAGGTTGCCGTCGCTGGGGAACGGCGGATGACCTGCGACCGCGTGGAAGACGGTGGCCCCCAGCGACCACATGTCGCTGGCGGGCGTGGCCGGGGCACCGCCGGCGACCTCCGGGGCGAGGAAGGCGGGGGAGCCGACGACCAGGCCGGTCTGCGTGAGGACGGTGTCCGACTCCAGCCGGGCGATGCCGAAGTCGCTCAGCTTCACCGTCCCCGCCGGGGTCACCAGGAGGTTGCTGGGCTTGACGTCGCGGTGCACGATTCCGGCCGCATGGGCCGCCGCCAGGGCGATCGCGGCCTGGCGGATCAACCCGGCCGCCTCGTCCGGCGGCAGCGGTCCCAGGCGGTCGACGCGTTCGGCGAGGTTCTCCGACTCGACGTACTCCATCACCAGCCAGTGCTCGTCCCGCTCCTGCACCAGGTCGAACACGACGACCACGTGCTCGTGGTTGAGCCGCGCCGAGACGTGGGCCTCACGCCGCACCCGGTCGATGTCGGCCTCCGAGCGGCCGGGCAACGCCCCGATGCGCTTGAGGGCGACCTCGCGCGCGAGAACCGTGTCCTCGGCCAGCCACACCGCGCCCGTGCCGCCGCGGCCGACTTCGCGAACGAGCCGGTACCTGTTGGCGATCGTGGTCATCCGGTCAAGGCTAGACACTGGGGCGCGGGGTGCATCCCACCCCTCCGGGTCCGGCGGCCGTCCCGCGTTGGTGAGGCGTGTAACACGGGGGTAACCACCGGGCCCCACGATGGGACCCCGCGACCGGGAGGAGTGCCGTGACCGCGAGCGACCGGAGCGCCCGCACCCGACGGGCCGACAAGCTCTGCGCGCAGGCGTTCACCGGGGCCGGGTGCCCTGAGAGCGGGGTCGCCCTGGTCGCCGTCGGCGGGTACGGCCGCGAGGAGCTCGCGCCGTACAGCGACCTCGACGTGGTGCTCGTGCACGACCCGGGCGTGGAGCCGGGGGACTGGGCGAGCGCGATCTGGTACCCGCTGTGGGACTCGGGAGCGAACATCGACCACTCCGTACGTTCGCTGACGGAGGCGGCGGAGCGGGCGTCGGCCGATCTCCGGGTGGCGCTGGGGCTGCTCGACGCCCGGCACCTGGCCGGTGACCCGAACCTCACGCTCCGGCTGCGGAGCGCGCTGCTCACCCAGTGGCGCCGCGATGCACGGGAGCGGCTGACCGAGCTGCACCAGCTCGTGACCGGGCGGGGCGACCTGCTCGGCGAGCTCGCGCACTCGTCGGTGCCGGACCTGAAGGAGTCGGTGGGTGGCCTCCGCGACGCGACGGTGCTCAAGGCCCTCGTCGCAAGCTGGCTGGTCGACGTGCCGCACGTCGACCTGGAGCGCTCCCGCGGTGCGCTGCTCGACGTTCGCGACGCCCTGCACGGAGTGGCCGGGCGCGCCACCGACCGGGTGGTGCCGGAGTACTGGCCGGACATCGCGGAGACGCTGGGGCTGGCCGACGCGACCACGGCGCAGCGACACACCCGAGCCCTCGGTCGCCGGATCACGCACCTGAGCCGGCTGGCGTGGCGCCGGGCCGAGGCGGTGCTGGCCCGGCCCAGCGTGACCGGAGCGCGGGGACCGGCGTTGGAGCCGATCGCGAGCGGGGTCGCGGTCTCGCGCGGCGAGGTGGTGCTGGACGCCGGGGTGCGCGCCGCCGACGACCCGTGCCTGCTGCTGCGTGCGGCCGCGGAGGCCGCCGAGCGGGACCTCGTGCTACCACCGACCACCGCCGCGAGACTGGTGCGCGACTGCCCGCCGCTGCCGGTGCCCTGGCCTGCCGAGGCACGCGACCTGATGGTGCGGCTGCTCGCCGCGGGGCAGGGCCTCCTCGCGGTGTGGGAGACGCTCGACGAGACCGGCGCCGTGCAGACGATCCTTCCCGAGTGGGAGCAGGTCCGGCTGCTGCCGCACGCTTCGGTGGTGCACCGGTTCACCGTCGACCGGCACATGGTGGAGACCTGCATCGAGGCGTCCGCCCTGATCCGTCGCGTGGCCCGGCCCGACGTGCTGATGGCGGCCGCGCTGCTCCACGACATCGGCAAGGGCCGGCTCACTGAGCACTGCGTCGCGGGTGAGCCGGTGGCGCGTGAGGTCGCTGCCCGGATGGGCTTCGACGAGCGCGAGGTGGAGCTGGTCGGGCACCTGGTGCGCTGGCACCTGCTGCTGCCCGAGACGGCGACCACCCGCGACCCGGACGACCCGGCGACGGTGCGGACCGTCACCGAGCGAGTGCCGGACCGCGAGGAGCTCGAGCTGCTGATGACGTTGACCGAGGCCGACGCCCGAGCGACCTCGGAGAAGGCGTGGACGTCGTGGCGTGCCGGGCTGGTCCAGCAGCTCTTCCGGCGCGCGGCGGACGCGCTCTCGGACACGTCGTCGGTGCCGGTCCCCTCCGACCCGGAGCTGCAGATCCCGGACAAGGTGCTCGAGGACCCGGAGCGGGTCTGGGTGGAGGTGCGGCCGACGGACGACGGCAGCGAGGTCACCGTCGTGTCCGGTGACCGGGTCGGCCTGCTAGCCGACGCGGCCGCGATGATCGCGATGCAGCGGATCTCGGTGCGGGCCGCCCGGGCGTGGACCGTGGACCAGATGGCGGTCTCGCAGTGGCAGGTGGGGGAGACGGAGCTCGACGAGCGCGTGCTCCTGCAGCGCCTGGAGAACATCGTCGAGGGCCGCGTCGACGCCAGGTCCCGTCTCGCTCGTCGTACGGCCGCGCGGCTGGAGCCGACGGTCGCGGTGCGTCCGGAGGCGTCGGCGCAGGCGACGGTCCTCGAGGTGCGCACCGAGGACAAGCCGGGGGTCATCCACACGGTGTGCCGCACGCTCGCCGACCTCGGCGTCTCGGTGCGGTCCGCGCACGTCGCCACCTTGGGGCCGCAGGCCGTCGACGTGTTCTACGTGCAGGAGAGCGGTGCCGGCGCGCTGAGCGAGACCCGGGCCGCCGACGCCGCGCACGCCGTGCGGGCGGCGCTGCTGGACACGGTTACCCTTGAGCAGCGGGCCTGAGCATGGCTCGCGCCTTCGTGATCAACCCCTGAGGACTGAACGCCACCGTGTTTGCCACGCTCTCCGACCGGCTCGCCGACACCTTCAAGAACCTCCGCGGCAAGGGACGGCTCTCCGACGCCGACATCGACGCCACGGCACGCGAGATCCGGATCGCGCTGCTCGAGGCCGACGTCGCGCTGCCCGTGGTCAAGGAGTTCGTCGGCGCCGTCAAGGAGCGGGCCCGCGGCGAGGAGGTCAGCGGCGCGCTCAACCCGGCGCAGCAGATCGTCAAGATCGTCAACGAGGAGCTGGTCACGATCCTCGGCGGCGAGACCCGCCGGCTGCGCTTCGCGAAGACCCCGCCGACCGTGATCATGCTGGCCGGCCTCCAGGGTGCCGGCAAGACGACGCTCGCGGCCAAGCTCGCGCTGTGGCTCAAGGAGCAGGGCATCAGCCCGCTGCTCGTCGCGGCCGACCTGCAGCGGCCCAACGCGGTCAACCAGCTCCAGGTCAACGGTGAGCGCGCCGGGGTCACCGTCTTCGCACCCGAGCCCGGCAACGGCGTCGGCGACCCGGTGGCGGTCGCGCAGGGTCGGCCTGGACGAGGCCCGCCGTACCCTGCACGACGTCGTCATCGTCGACACCGCCGGCCGGCTCGGCGTCGACGCGGAGCTGATGCAGCAGGCCGCCGACATCCGCGACGCGGTGGTCCCCGACGAGGTGCTGTTCGTCGTCGACGCGATGATCGGCCAGGACGCCGTCGCCACGGCGCAGGCGTTCCTCGACGGCGTCGGGTACGACGGCGTGGTGCTGACCAAGCTCGACGGCGACGCCCGCGGTGGCGCCGCGCTGTCGATCGCGTCGATGACCGGCAAGCCCGTCATGTTCGCCTCGACCGGCGAGAAGCTCACCGACTTCGACCTCTTCCACCCCGACCGGATGGCCTCGCGGATCCTCGACATGGGCGACATGCTCACCCTGATCGAGCAGGCCGAGAAGACCTTCGACGCGGAGCAGGCGGCCAAGGCGGCCGGCAAGCTGATGCGGGCAGGGCGGCGAGTTCACGCTCGACGACTTCCTCGAGCAGATGCAGCAGGTGCGCAAGATGGGCTCGATGTCCAAGATCATGGGGATGCTGCCCGGGGATGGGGCAGTTCCGCGAGCAGCTCGACAACTTCGACGAGCGCGAGATCGACCGGATCCAGGCGATCATCCGGTCGATGACGCCGGCCGAGCGGGCCAACCCGAAGATCATCGACGGCTCCCGCCGGTCGCGGATCGCGAAGGGCTCCGGCCGCACCGTCTCCGACGTCAACCAGCTCGTCGACCGGTTCTTCGAGGCCCGCAAGATGATGAAGTCGATGGCCCGCGGCGGCGGCATGCCCGGGCTGCCCGGTGCGCCCGGCATGGGGATCGGCAAGCGCTCCAAGGCCCGCCAGGCCCCGCAGGCCAAGAAGGGCAAGGGCAAGCGCGTCTCCGGCAACCCCGCCAAGCGCGCCCAGCAGGCGCGAGCAGTCGCGACGAGAAGCCGGCCGCCAACCCGTTCGGGATCGACCAGGACGGCGACGCCCCCGAGCTCGACCCGGCGGACTTCCAGCTCCCGGCCGGCCTGGACGAAGTACCTGAAGTAGCCGTGTCGACCGGGCCGGGCGGTCCGGCCGCGTGGACCGGTAACGTCCCGCGCATGGCAGACGCCCTGTGGTTCCGCGGACCGGTGCTCCCCGACGGCGAGCGGCGCGACCTGTACGTCGTGGACGGCGCTGGTCACCTACGAGCCGCAGCGCGGCGCCGAGCTCGTCGCCGAGGGCTGGATCGTGCCCGGGCTGGTCGACGCGCACTGCCACGTCGGGCCTCGACGCGCACGGCGGCAGTCAGCGACGAGGAGAGCGAGCGGCAGGCGATCGCCGACCGCGACGCCGGGGCGCTGCTGCTGCGCGACTGCGGGTCCCCGGTCGACACCAGCTGGATCCACGACCGCGACGACCTGCCCGCGGCTGATCCGGGCGGGCCGGCACATCGCCCGCACCCGGCGCTACATCCGCGACTACGCCCACGAGGTCGAGCCCGACCGAGCTGCCGGCGTACGTCGCCCAGGAGGCGCAGCGCGGCGACGGCTGGGTCAAGCTCGTCGGCGACTGGATCGAGCGCGACAGCCGGCGACCTGGCGCCGTCGTTGCCCCGCGGAGTCGTTCGCACGCGGCGATCGCCGTCGCGCACGCGCACGGGGCCAAGGTCACCGCCCACTTCTTCGGCGAGGCCGTGCTGCCCGGACCTGATCGAGGCCGGCATCGACTGCATCGAGCACGGCACCGGGCTCTCCACCGACCTGGTCGACGCGATGGTCGAGCAGCGGCGTCGCGCTGGTGCCGACGGTGATGCAGCTCGACAACTTCCCCGGCTACGCCGACGCGGCGGCCGCGAAGTTCCCGGCGTACGCCGCCCACATGACGCGAGCTCCACGCGCGCCGGCGCGACACGATCATGGCGGCGTACGAGGCGGGCGTCGCGATCTACGCCGGCACCGACGCCGGCGGGGTGCTGCCGCACGGCCTCATCGCCGACGAGGTGCTCGAGCTCGCGGCCTACGGGCTTCACGCCGGCCGACGCCCTCGGCGCCGCGTCCTGGCGGGCCCGCGCCTGGCTCGGCCTCGACGGCACGCTGGCCGAGGGCACGTCCGCCGACTTCGTCGTCTCCCCCGCGACCCGCTGGAGGACCTCACCGTGCTGCGCGAGCCCACCCGGGTGGTGCTGCGCGGCGCGGTCGTCGCCTGAGCCGGGTCGGCACGCGCGGCTCGCGGGGGAACGGGAACCGGCCTGATTTTCGCCGGGGAGGGCGAACGTGGCAGAATCACGCCGAGTCCTGTGCCCCGGTCCCTCTCAACCGCGCGGTCCGGGCCCCTTCGAGCGGCAACGCGCCGGCCCCACCGGCAGCCGTGGCCCTCACCCACACACAAGTTCCAAGGAGACACCACACACGTGGCCGTCAAGATTCGTCTGAAGCGCATGGGCAAGATCCGTCAGCCGCACTACCGCGTCGTCGTCGTCGACTCCCGCAAGAAGCGCGACGGCAAGGTCATCGAGGAGATCGGCAAGTACCACCCGAAGGAGGAGCCCTCGTTCATCGAGGTCACCTCCGACCGGGCGCAGTACTGGCTCGGCGTCGGCGCGCAGCCGACCGAGGCCGTCGAGGCGATCCTCAAGATCACCGGCGACTGGCAGAAGTTCAAGGGCCTGCCGGGCACCGAGGGCACCCTGCGAGGTCGCCGAGCCCAAGCGCGGACAAGACCGAGCTCTTCAACGAGGCGCTCAAGGACTCCGCCAACGAGCCGAAGGCCGGGGCGACCACCAGGAAGAAGACCGCGGCCAAGACGGCTGCCGCCGACGAGGCCCGCCGAGGCGCCGCCGGTCGAGGAGAAGCCGGCCGCCGAGGCACCTGCCGAGGCTGCTGCCGAGGAGACCCCGGCTGCCGAGTCCGCGGTCGCCGCCGAGCCCGCCTCCGAGCCGCCGCCGCCACCGACGCCGAGAAGTCCGAGGGCTGACCGGCGTGCTGGCCGACGCGCTCGAGCACCTGGTCCGCGGCATCGTCGACAACCCCGACGACGTCTCGGTCCGCGACAAGCAGCTGCGGCGTGGCTCGATCCTCGAGGTCCGGGTGCACCCCGACGACCTCGGCAAGGTGATCGGGCGCGGCGGCCGGACCGCCACCGCCTTCCGCACCGTGATCTCCGCCATCGCCGGGCGCGGCGGCCCGACGTCGACTTCGTCGACGTCGACCGGCGTCGCTGACCGCTCGCGGCACGTTCCTCCGAGCGCTGGGACACTGCCTGACGTGAGCGACATCGAGGTCTGCGTCGGCCGGATCGGCAAGGCGCACGGCGTCCGCGGCGAGGTCTCGGTCGAGGTCCGCACCGACGAGCCCGAGCGCCGGTTCGCCGACGGCGCGGTGCTGCGCCCGCCGCGGCCGGCACGCCGGCGCTGCCCGCGGTCGCTCACCGTCGCGGGCTCCCGCTGGCACCAGGACCGGCTGCTCGTGCGCTTCGCGGAGGTGCCCGACCGGAGCGCCGCCGAGCAGCCCGCGGTGCACTGCTGTACGTCGACCTCGCCGCCGGACGAGGTGCCCGACGACCCGGAGGAGTTCTACGACCACCAGCTGGTCGGGCTGACCGCCGAGGACACCGACGGCACCCGGATCGGCGTCGTCAGCGAGGTCCTGCACCACGCCGGCCAGGACCTGCTGGTGCTGCGACGCCGACGGCCGCGAGGTCGCTGGTGCCGTTCGTGACCGCGCTGGTGCCCGACGGTCGACGTGGCGGGCGGCCGGCTCGTCGTCGCCGACCGGCCCGGCCTGCTCACGCCGCTGCCCGACGAGGACTGACCCCGATGCGCATCGACGTCGTCACGATCTTCCCCGACTACCTGCGCCCCGCTCGAGCTCTCGCTGCCCGGCAAGGCGCGCGACAGCGGGCTGCTCGACCTCCGCGTGCACGACCTGCGCGACTGGACGCACGACCGGCACCGCACCGTCGACGACACGCCGTACGGCGGCGGCGCCGGCATGGTGATGAAGCCCGAGCCGTGGGGCGAGGCGCTCGACGCGGTGGTCGGCCGACGCGACGCCGCCACGCTCGTCGTACCGACGCCGGCGGGCGAGCCGTTCACCCAGAGCGTCGCCGCCGAGCTCGCCCGGCGCGAGCACCTGGTGTTCGCCTGCGGCCGCTACGAGGGCATCGACCAGCGGGTGCTCGACGACGCCGCGCAGCCGGATGCGAGGTCCGCGAGGTCTCGCTCGGCGACTACGTGCTCAACGGCGGCGAGGTGGCCGCGCTGGCGATCATCGAGGCCGTGGTGCGGCTGCTGCCCGGGTTCATGGGCAACGCCGAGTCGCTCGTCGAGGAGTCCCACGGCGACCGGGCTGCTCGAGTACCCCGTCTACACCAAGCCGCCGAGCTGGCGCGGCCACGACGTCCCCGACGTGCTGCTCTCCGGCGACCACGCCCGGATCGCGGCCTGGCGGCACGACCAGTCCCGCCGGCGTACGGCGGAGCGGCGACCCGACCTGCTGCGCCCCGTCCGCCGTCGGCGACCTGGTCGATCCGCCCGGTGCGGCCAGGCGACGCGGGCGAGCTGCTGACCCTCCAGCGCGCCTGCTGGGTGCAGGAGCAGCAGGCCAACCCCGACGTCCCGATCGCCGCGCTGACCGAGTCCTCGACGACGTGCGGGCGTGGATCGGTGAGGGCACGGTCCTGGTCGCGCACCGCGCGGGACGGCTGGTCGGCGCCGTGCGTGGCCGGCTCCGACGATGCGCTCTGGGACATCGGCCGGCTGATGGTCGCCCCCGACCTGCAGCGGCGAGGGGCTGGGCCGGGTGCTGCTGGAGCGGATCGAGGCCGCCGCTCCGGAGGGCGCGGTCGGCTTCGAGCTGTTCACCGGCGCGGGCAGCCTGCGCAACCAGCGGCTGTACAAGAAGGCGGGCTACCGGCTCCGCGGGGAGCGCAGCCCGGGCGTGGTCCGGATGACCAAGGTCCGCCACGGCTGACGATTTCGTCGCGCTGCCCGGCCTGTGGCAGACTTTGCCCTTGGTCCAGCCGGCCGAAGGGCGGCTCCGCGCGAGCGGAGAGCCTGCGACGGGTTCCTGCCACAGGGGGAGCCTCACGCCGCCGGCACCACGGCTGGCACCGCACATGTGAACACCGATCCGCTAACCGCGGCTGACCTGTGGCACTCGCGAGGAGACACTCATGATCGAACGTCATCGACGCTCTGAACGCCGCGACTCTTGCGCGACGACGTTCCCCGCCTTCCGGGCCGGCGACACCGTCAAGGTCCACGTCAAGGTCGTCGAGGGCAACCGCTCCCGCGTCCAGGTCTTCCAGGGCGTGGTGATCCGCGTCCAGGGCTCCGGTGTCGGTCGCACCTTCACCGTCCGCAAGGTCTCCTTCGGCGTCGGCGTCGAGCGCACCTTCCCGATCAACTCCCCGATCTTCGAGCAGATCGAGATCGTGACCCGCGGCGACGTCCGCCGCGCGAAGCTGTACTACCTGCGCAACCTGCGCGGCAAGGCGGCCAAGATCAAGGAACGTCGCGAGGCGTGACCACCCCACCGGGTGGCGACGGTGAGGTCGCCGAGGCTGGTGACGACGGTCGACGTACTCTTCCCTCCGTGAGGACAGGCGCGGAGAGCCGCAAGGCGGGTCACAAGGAACGCAAGCAGCTCCCGTTCTGGCAGGAGACCCTCCTGCTTCTCGTGATCGCGCTCGTCCTGGCGATCGTGATCAAGGCCTTCTTCGTCCAGGCGTTCTACATCCCGTCGCCCTCGATGGAGCCGCAGTTCGTCAAGAACGACCGGATCCTCGTGCAGAAGGTCTCCTACTGGGGCAGCGGCGGCCCCCAGCGCGGCGACATCATCGTCTTCAAGGACCCGGGCGGCTGGCTGCGCGCCCAGGACACCCAGGGCCCGAAGTCGGGCGTCAAGAAGGTGATGGAGACGATCGGTCTCTATCCCGCGGGCGGCCACCTCGTGAAGCGGGTGATCGGCGTCGGCGGCGACCACGTCGTCGTGCTGCGACAGCCAGGGTCGCGTGACCGTCAACGGCCAGGCGCTGGACGAGTCGTCGTACCTGCCCAAGGACACCGCGCCCTCGCTCGACCAGGTTCGACAAGACGGTCCCCAAGGGCCATCTGTGGATGATGGGCGACAACCGCAGCGACTCCTCGGACTCCCGCGAGCACATGGGGCAGCCCGGCGGTGGCTACGTCTCCGACGACCTCGTCGTCGGCAAGGTGTTCGCCCTGGTCTGGCCCTTGCGGCGCGCCGAGTTCATCCATCGTCCCAGCACGTTCGACTCCGTGCCGGACCCGAAGTAGCACATGTACACCCCACGAGGCCGCTCACTGCGCTCGCGCCCCCGTCGGGACCCCGACAGATGAGCACGCTCCCGCGCGGCATGACCGTCCGGCGCGACGCCGGGCTGTACGGCTACGAGCGGGCCCTGCGCCGCGCCGGCATGACCTACGTCGCCGGCGTCGACGAGGCCGGCCGGGGTGCGTGTGCGGGCCCGCTGGTGGCCGCGGCCGCGATCCTGCCCGAGGGCAAGGCCGGCCAGGTGCCGGGGCTGGCCGACTCCAAGCTGCTCACCGCGAAGGCCCGCGAGCGCTGCTACGAGCAGGTGCTCCGCCGGGCGCTTGCGTGGTCCGTGGTCGTGGTCGGGCCGGAGGAGTGCGACCGGCTCGGCATGCACGTCGCGAACGTCGAGGCGCTCCGGCGTTCGCTGGCCCGGCTGGAGGTGCGCCCGTCGTACGTGCTGACCGACGGGTTCCCGGTCGACGGACTCGAGGTGCCCGGGACTGGCGATGTGGAAGGGCGACCGGGTCGCCGCCTGCATCTCGGCAGCCTCGGTGATCGCGAAGGTGACCCGCGACCGGATGATGATGGCCGAGCACGAGCGCTGGCCGGCGTACGACTTCGCGACGCACAAGGGCTACTGCACGCCCGAGCACCAGGAGGCGCTCGACGAGCACGGGCCGTGCGCGATCCACCGGCTGCCGCTTCGTCAACGTACGACGCGCGGCCGGGCTGCCGGAGACCCCGCCGACGATCAGCCTGTCTCAGTCGATGATGGGGCAGCTGGACCTGTTCGCCGACCTGGAGGTGTGACGTCATGAGCGCCGAGGACCTCGAGAAGTACGAGACCGAGATGGAGCTCACGCTCTACCGCGAGTACCGCGACGTGGTCGGCATCTTCAAGTACGTCGTCGAGACCGACCGCCGCTTCTACCTGTGCAACCAGGTCGACGTGAAGGCGCGCACCGAGGTCGGTGACGTGTTCTTCGAGGTGACGATGACCGACGCGTGGGTGTGGGACATGTACCGCCCGGCGCGCTTCGCCAAGAACGTCAAGGTGCTCACGTTCAAGGACGTCAACGTCGAGGAGCTCAGCCCGACGGAGATCGAGCCGCCGAAGACCTGATCCGTTTGCCGCCCCCAGCGCGCTCCTGACTAGGGGTTCTCCACAGCAGGTCGGCCGGCACGTGATCGGCGCTGCCCGCGCGGCCAGCATCGGCGCATGAGGTTCCGATGAGCACGGCCGGGCAGCGACGGGCCCTGGGCACGTACGGCGAGTCCGTCGCCGCCCGCCACCTGGTCGCCGACGGCATGGTCCTGCTCGACCGCAACTGGCGGTGCGAGCTCGGCGAGATCGACCTGGTGCTGCGCGACGGGCCGGTCCTCGTGGTGTGCGAGGTGAAGACCCGGTCCAGCGACTACTTCGGCTCCCCGCTCGAGGCGGTGCGCCCGGCCAAGGCCGAGCGGCTCCGCCGGCTGGCCTACCGGTGGCGCGAGGACCACGGCGTGCCGGCCGACGAGGTCCGGATCGACCTGGTCGGCGTGCTCCAGGACGGCCACGGTGCTCCTTCCGTCGACCACGTGCGGGGAGTCGGCTGATGCCGTGCGCCACCGCGCACACCGTGTCGCTGGAGGGGGCGATCGGCCACGTGATCGACGTCCAGGTCGACGTCTCCCACGGGCTGGTCAACACCGCGCTCGTCGGACGCCCCGACATCTCGATCTCCGAGGCCCGCGACCGGTGCCGGGCCGCCGTGCAGAACTGCCAGCTCGACTGGCCGGTCACCAAGCGGGTCACGATCCTGCTCTCGCCGGCCGACCTGCCCAAGCGCGGCCCGCACTTCGACCTGTCGATCGCCGTCGGCGTCCTCTCCGCGACCGGGGTGATCGCGAAGGACGCGCTCGACGGAGTGGTCCTGATCGGCGAGCTGACCCTCGACGGCCGGGTCCGTGCCGTCCCCGGCGTGCTGCCGATGGTGATGGCCGCGGCCAAGCGCGGCATGCGCAGCGTCGTCGTACCCGAGCCGCAGGCCGACGAGGCGGCCATGGTGCCGGGCATGACCGTGTTCGGGGTCCGCTCGCTGCCGCAGGTGGTCGCGCTGCTCACCGGTGCCGACGAGATCCCCGAGGCGCCGGAGGTGCCGCCGCTGAGCGGCCAGCCGCTGCTGAGCTGGCGCGGCGAGGAGCGGCTCGGTGAGGTCGACCTCGCCGACGTGCGGGGCATGGCCGACCCCCGGTTCGCGGTCGAGGTGGCCGCGGCCGGTGGCCACCACCTGCTGCTGAGCGGGCCCAAGGGCGCCGGCAAGACCACGCTCGCCGAGCGGCTGCCGGGGCTGCTGCCCGACCTCACGCTGGAGGAGTCGCTGGAGCTGACCGCGATCCACTCGCTGGCCGGCACCTTCCCGCCGGGTGCGCAGATGATCGTGCGGCCGCCGTTCAGCGCGCCGCACCACTCGGCGACCCGGGCCAGCCTGCTCGGTGGCGGGAGCGGGCGGGTGCGCCCCGGCGAGGTGAGCAAGGCCCACCTCGGGGTGCTGTTCCTCGACGAGTTCCCGCTGTTCGCCTCCGACATCATCGACGCGCTGCGCCAGCCGCTGGAGAGCGGCGACATCACGATCGCGCGGGGCGAGGAGGTGGCGATGTTCCCGGCACGGTCGATGGTGGTGCTGGCGTGCAACCCCTGCCCCTGCGGCAACTACCACCCGCTCAACCGCGACCATGCCTGCATCTGCTCGCGAGCTCAAGCGGCGCGCCTACCGCAGCCAGCTCTCCGGACATGATCGCCGACCGGATCGACATCACCCGCCACGTCGAGCCGGTGCCCAAGCACGAGTTCGCCGACCGGCTGGCCCAGCCGGAGTCGACCGCCGACGTGCGCGGGCGGGTGCTGGTCGCGCGCAGCCGACAGGCCGCCCGCTACGCTCGGCACCCACTGGCGGCTCAACTGCGACGTGCCCGGCCCGGCCCTGCGCGAGCAGTGGCCGCTGAGCGACGAGGCGGAGCGTCGGCTCGACACCGAGATCTACTCGGGCCGGCTCACCCAGCGGGGCGCGGTGCGGGTGCACCGGCTGGCCTGGACCGTCTCCGACCTGCGTGGCGTCGACCGTCCCGGGCGGGCCGAGCTCGACGTCGCGCTGCGGCTTCGTTCGGGCAGACCGTTGGAGCTGCGCACCCTCGCCCTGGCGGCCGGCTCGTGAGCGCCACGGTCGACCGCGCTGGCACGGGCGGCCCTGTGCCGGCTCGGCGAGCCGGGCGATCCCCGGCTCACCGGGCTGGTGGCCGACCTGGGCGCGCCCCTGGTCTACGACCGGCTCCTCAGCGAGACCGACGAACGCGGTCTTGCCTCCGACGTCGCCCAGCGACTCTCCGCGCTCGACCCGGTCGGCGACCTGCGCCGAGCGGCCGAGCGGGGCATCCGGTTCGTGGTTCCCGGCGACGAGGAGTGGCCCGCGCGGCTCGGCGACCTCGACCGTGCCGAGCCGCTGGCCGGCCGTGGCGGAGCTCCGCTCGGGCTCTGGGTCCGCGGCCCGCTGCACCTCGCGGAGACGGTCGAGCGAGCGGTGGCGGTCGTCGGGTCGCGCTCGGCGACGACCTACGGCGCGGGAGTGGCCGGCGAGATCGGTGCCGACTCTCGCCGAACAGGGCCACACGGTGGTGTCCGGGGCGGCCTTCGGCATCGACCAGGCCGCCCACCGGGGCGCGCTCGCGATGCGTGGGCCCACGATCGCCGTGCTGGCGTGCGGGGTCGACCGCGCCTACCCGAGCGCCCACCGCCAGCTGCTCGACTACATCGCCGACACGGGACTGGTCGTCTCGGAGCTCGCGCCCGGCTGCGCACCGACCAAGCTGCGGTTCCTGACCCGCAACCGGATCATCGCGGCGCTCTCGCGGCGGCACGGTCGTGGTCGAGGCAGCGATCCGCAGCGGCGCGCTCAACACCGCGAACTGGGCGCTGCGGCTCAACCGCACGTTGATGGGGGTGCCGGGTCCGGTCACCAGTGCGCCGTCGGCGGGCGTGCACCAGCTGATCCGCGCCCGCGACGCGCTGCTCGTGACCAACGGCGAGGAGGTGCTCGAGCTCGTCGCGCCGGCCGGCGAGCACACGCTGGTGGAGCCCCGCGCCCCCGAGCGGCCGCACGACAGGCTGAGCCTGCACGACCAGCAGGTGCTCGACGCGGTGCCGGTCGAGCAGGCGGCGACGCCGGTCAGCATCGCCCGCACGGCCGGCCTCGCGCTCCCTCGCGTCCGCGACGCCCTCGCCCGGCTGGTCGCCGCCGGCCTGGTCGAGAGCGGTGCCGACGACCGCCACCGGCTGCGGCGGGACCACTGATGCCGGCCCCGAGGTCAGTCTGCGTCGGTCGTGACGTCGGCCCGTCGCCCGCTCCGTGCGCCTGTCCGGCCACGGGCGTCGCCCTGCCTACAGTGGCCGGATGGGCGAGTCACCCGCGGACGAGGCGCCGGCACGCGAAGTGCTGCCGGAGCCGATGGCCGCCACGCTCGCCGCCTACGAGCGCCACCTCGCCTCCGAGCGCGACCTGACACCGCACACGGTCCGCGCCTACCTCGGCGACGTGGCGGGCATGCTCGAGCACGCGACGGCCCTGGGTCACCTCGACGTGGCCACGCTCGACATCCGCACCCTGCGCAGCTGGCTGGCGCGGCAGCAGACGCTCGGCAAGGCGCGGTCGACCATGGCCCGCCGGTCGGCGGCGGTCAGGGTGTTCACCGCCTGGGCGCTGCGCACCGGCCGCGCCACGACCGACCCGGGCGCGCTGCTCGGCTCACCCAAGGCGCACAAGACGCTGCCTGCGGCGCTCGGCGTCGAGGAGGCTCGCGCCCTGCTGGAGGCCGCCGCGACCGCGGCCGACGACGGCAGCCCGATCGGTGTGCGGGACGCCGCCATCCTCGAGCTGCTCTACGCCACGGGCATCCGGGTCGGCGAGCTGTGCGGCCTCGACGTCGACGACGTGGACCGCGGACGTCGCGTGATCCGGGTCTTCGGCAAGGGGCGCAAGGAGCGCACCGTGCCCTACGGGCTCCCGGCCGACCGCGCGCTCGAACGCTGGCTCGGCACGGGCCGCCCCGCACTGTTCGCCAGCGGGGCGGGCGCGGCGCTGTTCCTCGGGGCCCGAGGCCGCCGGGTCGACCAGCGCGCCGTGCGCACGCTCGTCCACCGCCGGCTGGAGGACGTCCCTGGCGCGCCCGACCTCGGCCCGCACGGGTTGCGGCACACCGCGGCGACCCACCTGCTCGAGGGCGGCGCCGACCTGCGCACCGTCCAGGAGCTGCTCGGCCACGCCTCGCTGGCGACCACGCAGATCTACACGCACGTGACCACCGACCGGCTGCGGGCGGCGTACAAGCTGGCGCACCCGCGCGCCTGACCCCTTCGGCCCGCTCAGGTCCCCTCGTGCTGGGGCTGGTCCTCGCCCGCGGCCAGCAGGTCCAGCACCAGCGCCAGCGGTGGCCACTCGGCGCGCCCACGCCGCACGGTGGCCAACGCCCGGAGCATCACGACAGGGTCGGACAGCGGGAGCACCCGGACGCCGTCGATCGTCGGCCGGTCGGCGGGCAGCAGGCCCACGCCGAGGCCGGCGACGACCAGGTCCTCCAGCAGGTCGAGGCTGTCCATCCGATGTGTGACCCGGGGAGTGAACCCGGCCAGTGAGGCCACGGTGCGGACCGCCTCGTCGTCGGCACTGTTGCGGGAGTTCACGATCCAGTCGTGGTCGCGGTAGCGGTCGAACACCGCCAGGGCGCCGCCCCCCGGCGCCGGGTCTGCGGCGGGGACGCCCAGTCCCCAGGCGGTCTCCCAGAGCGGCCGCGCCTCCAGCGTCCGGTCGTACGTCGCCGGCGCGAGGTTGTAGTCGTAGGTGAGCGCCAGGTCCATGTCGTCGGATTCCAGCAGCCCGAGCGCCTCGACCGGGCTCGTGCTCGTGGATCATCAGCCGCACGTCGGGGTGCGTCGTCGCGAGCCGCCCGACCACGGGCAACAACGACCGGCGGATCGCCGGTCGCGAACGCCGCCACCCGCAGCACGCCGGCCGGTGTCGGCGTCCGGGTCGAGGTCGCAGCCGGGCCGTCTCGAGCGCGGCCAGGATCGTCACCGCGTGGTCGGCCAGCCGTCGCCCGGCCGGCGTCAGCCGCACTCGCCGGCCCTCCGGCTCGATCAACGGCGTGCCCGCCTCCCGCGCGAGCACGGCGATCTGCTGCGACACGGTCGAGGTGGTCACGTGCTGGGTCTCGGCGACGGCCCGCATCGAGCCGAGCCGGGACAGCTCCAGCAGCAGCTCCAGGCGGCGGGGGTCCATGCCGACCATCATTCATGATCCACGAACGAACTGTCCATAAATCTCACGTGGACACGAACGGTGTTGGCGGCTGTACTGGTTCCATGAGCAACCAGCACCTCGCCCCCGGCCGGGCAGCGGCCCGCGCCGGCACCGGCATGGCGGTCGCGTCGATGCTGTGCGTGCAGCTGGGCCTCGCGGTCTCGGTCGGGCTGTTCGACCGGATCGGGCCCGAAGGCGCCGCCTGGCTGAGGCTGGCCTGGGCCGGTGTGATCGTGCTGGTCGTGGTGCGGCCGCGGTTCGCAAGCATCAGCAGGCGGGGCTGCTGGCCGGCGTCGCCCTCGGTGTCGTGACCGCCGGCGTCACGATGCTGTTCATGGCGTCCGTCGCGCGGCTGCCGCTCGGCACCGCCAGCGCCCTGGAGTTCCTCGGCCCGCTGAGTGTGGCCGTCGCCCGCAGTCGGGGCGGAAGGCTGTTGTTCTGGCCGCTCCTGGCCGCCGTCGGTGTCGTGCTGCTCACCGAGCCGTGGCAGGGCGACGTCGACCTGGTCGGCGTGGCGCTCGCGCTCGGCGCGGCCGTCTGCTGGGCGTCGTACATCCTGCTCACGCAGGCCGTCGGAGACGAGGTGACCGGACTGACCGGGCTCGCGGTCTCGCTTCCGGTCGCCGGCATCATCGCCACCGTCGTCGTCGGTCCCGGCACCTGGTCGATCCTGAGCTGGGACGTCGCGCTGATCGGGATCGGCCTCGCGGTGCTGCTGCCGGTCGTTCCGTTCAGCCTCGAGCTGCTCGCGCTGCGCCGGTTGACCACCTCGGCCTTCGGCACGCTGATGTGCCTGGAGCCTGCCATCGCGGTGACGATCGGGTTCCTGATCCTGCACCAGGTGCCGGGTGCGTGGCCGGTGCTCGGGATCGGGTTCGTGGTTGCGGCCGGGATCGGTGCCGAGCGCACGGGGGCCCGCCAGCACCTGGTGGCCGAGCCTCCCGCCGCCGAGGCGGCCGAGACCGCGCGGCTGCTGCCGCTCTAGCACCCTCCTGGCACTCACGGCGACCCCGCTCGGGCCGCCGCACGCCCGGCCCGGGCTGCGCCGGCCGCGTGGCCCGAGCCGACCGCGACCGCGGACGGCCGGTGGCGGACCAGCGCCGGCCGGGGGAGCTCCCCGAAGGGGGAGCAACCGGACCGGCCCGCCACCGACGAGCAGGAGGGGGTTGAGGTAGACGCGGCCGCGGAGCAGGCCCCAGTGGAGGCAGACCCGCGGGGAGCAGTGCGACCGGCCGGCCTGGAGGCTGCCGATCGGCTGGCCCGTGGCCACCAGGTCGCCCACCTTGACGGAGGCCGTCACCGGCTCGTAGGTGGTGCGCAGGACCCCGTGGTCGACGACCACCACGCCGCGACCGGCGAGCCGGCCGGCGAACGTGATCCGTCCGGCGCGGGCGGCCCGGACCACCTGGCCCGGGTGCCCGAGGAGGTCCACGCCACGGTGACCGGCGCCCCACGGGGAGGCGGGCGGGTCGAAGCCGCGCACGACCGGTGGCCGGGGTGCGAGGGGCCAGGTGCCGTCGGGGGCGGCGCCGAGCAGCACGACGAGGGTGACGAGGAGGGTGACGGCGGCGGCCATGGAGCCCACGGTGGCCGCCGCGGAGGGCCGCGACGAGCGGGTGCGGCGGAGCTGTGGAGGAGCGGGGCCGCGAACCTGCCTGTGGACGGGAAGTGGCTCACCCAGTCCCGATTGGTGCTGTGCCCCCGCGCTGGCCTAGAATCGCGGGAGCAACCCGTACGGGTTGACTTCGCGTGCTCGTCATCCGCACCGCGCTCCGGCGCACCGCGGGCGTCGGCCCTCAGTCCCAGCGTGCTGGGTCGGGTCGCGCCGGGCACCAGGGCAGGTGGCACCCGTCGCCTGCGACGAACTGAAAATCGGTTCGGCGGCTGAGGCTGCCCGGACCACGACAGAAGGAACCGACCGCCCATGGCCGTCGTCACCATGCGCCAGCTCCTCGAGAGCGGCGTCCACTTCGGGCACCAGACCCGTCGCTGGAACCCCAAGATGAAGCGCTTCATCATGACCGAGCGCAACGGCATCTACATCATCGACCTGCAGCAGTCGCTGTCCTACATCGACACCAGCTACGCGTTCATCAAGGACACCGTGGCCAAGGGCGGGACGATCATGTTCGTCGGCACGAAGAAGCAGGCCCAGGAGGCGATCGCCGAGCAGGCGACCCGCGTCGGGATGCCCTTCGTCAACCAGCGCTGGCTGGGCGGCATGCTCACCAACTTCCAGACCATGCACCAGCGGATCAACCGGCTCAAGGAGCTCGACGACGTCGACTTCGACACCGTCGCCGGCTCGGGCCGCACCAAGAAGGAACTGCTCCAGATGAAGCGCGAGCAGATCAAGCTCGACAAGACGCTGGGTGGCATCCGGGAGATGGGTCGTACGCCGTCCGCGGTGTGGATCGTCGACACGAACAAGGAGCACCTCGCCGTCGAGGAGGCGCGCAAGCTGCACATCCCGATCATCGCGATCCTGGACTCCAACTGCGACCCGGACCTCGTCGACTTCCCGATCCCGGGCAACGACGACGCGATCCGCGCGGTCGGCCTGCTGACCCGGGTGGTGGCCGACGCCGTCGCCGAGGGTCTGATCGCCCGCTCCGGTGCCCGCACCGAGGGTGACGACAAGGCCGCGATCGGCGCCGACGAGCCGCTGGCCGACTGGGAGCGTGCCCTGCTCGAGGGTGGCGCCGACAAGGCCGCCGTCGCCTCGACCGGTGGCGACACCGCGACCGAGGAGACCCCGGCCGCTGAGGCGACCGGTGCCGCGGCCGAGGCCACCGAGGAGCCGGCCGCCGCCCAGGAGGCTCCCGCCGCCCAGGAGGCACCCGTGGCCACCGAGCCGTCCGCAACGGAGCCGGCCGTGGCTCCGGTCGAGACCGCCGACACCCCGGCCGCCGACGCCGCCGCGAGCGACGCCACCGGCGACGCGCCGTACGGCCCGGACTCCGCCAGGGCCAACGAGGACGGGTCCGGCCCGGAGGGCTTCGAGATCAAGGGCAATGCCGACTCGATGAAGTTCCACACCCCGACGAGCCCCTCGTACGACCTCACGAAGGCCGAGGTGTGGTTCCGCTCAGCCGAGGCCGCGGAGGGTGCGGGCTTCGTCAACGCCCAGACGTCAGACGACACCGCGAAGGACTGATCACACAGATGGCGAAGTTTGGAGCCGCCGACGTCAAGAAGCTCCGTGAGCTGACCGGCGCCGGGATGATGGACTGCAAGAAGGCACTCGAGGAGACCGAGGGCGACTTCGACGCCGCCGTCGACGTCCTGCGCACCAAGGGTGCGGCCAAGGCCGCCAAGCGTGGTGCCGAGCGGGAGGCCACGTCCGGCCTGGTCGCGACCTCGGGCGGTGCGCTGGTCGAGCTCAACTCCGAGACCGACTTCGTGGCGAAGAACGACCAGTTCGTCACCACGGCGCAGCAGATCGCGGACGCGGCCGCAGCGGCGAGGGCCGCCGACACCGAGGCGCTCAGGGCTGCGACCCTGGGCGACAAGACCGTCGGCGAGGTCGTCGAGCAGCTCGCGATCCACATCGGCGAGAAGATCGAGCTCGGTCGCGTGGCGTACTTCGAGGGGCCGGTCGTGACGTACATGCACCGGCGTGCGTCCGACCTGCCGCCCGCTGTCGGAGTGCTCGTCGAGTACGACGGTGGCGACGCGGAGGCCGCTCGCGGCGCCGCGATGCAGATCGCGGCGATGAAGCCCGCAGTACCTCTCGCGCGAGGAGGTCCCGGACGAGGTCGTGTCCAAGGAGCGGGAGATCGCCGAGGCGACGTCCCGCGAGGAGGGCAAGCCCGAGCAGGCGATCGCGAGGATCACCGAAGGGCGCCTCAACGGATTCTTCAAGGAAGTGGTGCTGCTCGAGCAGCCGTCCGTGACCGACACCAAGAAGTCGGTCAAGGCGGTCCTGGAGGAGGCGGGTGTCACCGTGAAGCGGTTCGCCCGCTTCGAGGTCGGCGCCTGAGTGGGTTAGGTTTCCCCACGACCTAAGACGTACGACGAAGGGGCCGGGAGTGAGCGACGCGAGATCCTCAGACCCGGCCCCTTTCGCGTGCGCTCGTGCACCTCACCGCTCTCGCGCGACCGATGGAGAATGCTCGTGACCGGCTACCACCGCGTCCTGCTCAAGCTGTCCGGCGAGGTGTTCGGCGGCGGCCGGGTCGGCCTCGACCCCGACGTCGTGCAGAAGATCGCCCGTGAGATCGCCAGCGCGCAGCGCACCGGCGTCCAGGTGGCCGTGGTCACCGGGGGCGGCAACTTCTTCCGCGGCGCCGAGCTCCAGCAGCGGGGCATGGACCGCGCCCGCGCTGACTACATGGGCATGTTGGGCATCGTCATGAACTGCCTGGCGCTGCAGGACTTCCTGGAGAAGGAGGGTGTCGAGACCCGGGTCCAGACCGCGATCACGATGGGCCAGGTCGCCGAGCCCTACATCCCGCGGCGCGCGATCCGGCACCTCGAGAAGGGGCGCGTCGTGATCTTCGGCGCAGGCATGGGCCTCCCGTACTTCTCCACCGACACCGTCGCCGCCCAGCGGGCGCTGGAGAGCAGGTGCGAGGTGGTCCTCGTGGCCAAGAACGGCGTCGACGGGGTCTACACCGCCGACCCGCGCAAGGACCCGACCGCGGTCAAGCTCGACCGGGTGACGTACGACGAGGCCATCGCGCAGGGCCTGCGGATCATGGACCAGACCGCGTTCGCCCTGTGCGGCGAGAACAAGCTGCCGATGATCGTGTTCGGGATGGAGCCCGAGGGCAACATCCTCAAGGTCGTGCAGGGTGAGAAGATCGGGACGCTGGTCAGCGCCGACGCCTGACCACCAGCGAGGAGAAGCAGTGACGATCAACCAGACGCTCCGCGAGGCCGACCAGAAGATGGACAAGGCCGTCGAGGTGACCCGTGAGGACTTCGCCGCGATCCGGGCCGGCCGAGCACACCCGAGCATGTTCTCGAAGCTCACGGCCGACTACTACGGCACCCCGACGCCGATCCAGCAGCTCGCGGGCTTCACCGCTCCCGAGGCGCGGATCATCCTGGTGCAGCCCTACGACCTGGGCGCGCTGCCCGCGATCGAGCGGGCGATCCGCGACTCCGACCTCGGGGTGAACCCGTCCAACGACGGCAAGCTGATCCGGTGCGTGTTCCCGGAGCTCACCGAGGAGCGCCGCAAGGAGTACACCAAGATCGCCAGGTCCAAGGCCGAGGACGGCCGGGTGTCCGTGCGCAACATCCGTCGCAACGCCAAGCAGGCGCTGGAGAAGCTCGAGAAGGACGGCGAGGTCGGCAAGGACGACGTCACCGGCGCCGAGAAGCGGCTCGACGGTGCCACCAGGAAGCACACCGACGCGATCGACGAGATGCTCAAGCACAAGGAAGCCGAGCTGCTCGAAGTCTGAGCTGCCGAACCTCCGATGACCGACATCGACCCGGCAACTCCGCCGCCGCAGCAGGAGCAGCCACCGACGCCCCCGACGCCGGCGAAGCGGAGCCGCGCCGGCCGCGACCTGCCGAAGGCGATCGCCTCCGGCGTGGTCCTGGCGGCGGCGGTCATCCTGTCGTTGGTCTTCTGGAAGCCGGCGTTCATGCTGATCGTGGCCGCCGCGGTCGTGGTCGCGATCTGGGAGCTGCACCGCGGCTTCCAGGCCAAGGACATCGACCTGCCGCAGGAGCCGTTGATGATCGGCGGCGTCGTGATGGTCGTGGTCGCCTACCTGTACGGCGCGCCCGCCCTCGTCACGGCCACCGCCGTCACCGGTCTGGTCACGATGCTGTGGCTGCTGCGCCGTGGCGTGCACGGCTTCGTCCGTGACTCGAGTGCGTCGATCTTCACCATCTTCTACGTGCCGTTCCTCGGCTCGTTCGTGGCGCTGCTGCTGGCCGCCGACCTCGGCGTCGAGGCGATCGTGACCTTCATCGCGGTGACGACCGCCTCGGACATCGGCGGCTACATCGCCGGCGTGCTCTTCGGCAAGCACCCGATGGCGCCCGTGATCTCCCCGAAGAAGTCGTGGGAGGGCTTCGCCGGCTCGGCGATCGCGTGCGTGGCGGCAGGCATCCTGCTGGTGGTCTACCTGCTCGACAGCGACTGGTGGATCGGGGTCGTGCTCGGGCTGATCACGGTCGTGATGGCGACACTGGGCGACCTGTGCGAGTCGGTGATCAAGCGCGACCTCGGGATCAAGGACATGAGCAACGTGATCCCCGGCCACGGCGGCCTGATGGACCGGCTCGACTCGCTGCTGGCCACCGCCGCGCCGATCTGGCTGCTCCTGCACTACCTCGTCTTCTGAGGCCGCCTCGGATGCCGATGCTCGGACCTGCTCGCCGGGTCCACCTCGTGCGTCACGGTCTCCCGCTCATGGACCCCGACCGGCCCGCGTCCGACTGGGAGCTCGACCCGGCCGCCGAGCACACCGTGCGCCAGCTGCGCTCGAGCGGACGGATCCCGCAGGACGCCTGCTGGTTCACCTCACCCGAGCCCAAGGCGCGCCGGACCGCGGAGCTGCTCACCGACCGACCGGTGGAGGTGGTCGACGCGCTGCGCGAGCAGGTACGCCTGCATGTCGGCTGGATCCCGGACTTCGGCGCCGTGCTCGCCTCGGCGTACGACGAGCCCGACCGCGCGGCGTACGAGGGCTGGGAACCGCTGGAGACCACGCGCCGCCGGGCCACCACGGCGGTCCGCGACCTGATGCGCCGGCACCCGACCGGCGACCTGGTGCTGGTCGGGCACGCCACCTGTCTGTCCCTGGTCGCCGCCGACCTCACCGGCACCGCGGTCGACCCGCGCACCCCGACGGCGCTGGGGTTCCCCGACGTGGTGACCGTGGAGATGCCGCGACCGTCCCGCCTCGCGCCGCTCACCCTGCGCTCGGGGCTGCTGGTCGCCCTGGTGCTGGCGATCGCCGACCTGGTGGCATGGAAGGTCACGGGACGGGTCGGCTGGGTTCTGGTGCCGACCGGTGTCGTCGCTGCACTCGCCGCGGTCCCATCGCGCATGCGCGAGCTGGGCGTCAGCCTGCTCGCGGCGGTGCTGCTCTCGGCGTTCGTGGTCACCGTGGTCCTGCTCGCCGTCATCCGCGTGCCCGCCTAGCGTCGGCCGTTCACGAGGCACCTGCGGCCTCCGACCCCACGCGCGCGACCTTGCGGCGTCCAGCCCCGGATCCTCGGCCTCGTGCCTGTTGGTCAAGAGGCGCGGTGGTCGGCATCCTTGCGACGCACCGGCCTGGCCGTGGCGATCTTGGCAATGAGCGGCTCGACCTTGTCCGGTCCGCCAGAGATGGCGACGAGGGCCTGGGCGGACTCGACCTGCTCGTCGCTCACGACGATCATGCGCGTCATCGCTCGTCCTCCTCGTCCGGCTCGACGTCTCCAGTCTCCCGCACGATGTCGACGTCGTCCAGATTGTCGATGGTGGGAACGATCAGTCGAAGGTCCGCATCGTCGGTGTGTGTCGCGGCGGCGGTCAGGACCGCCGCGGCGTCCCGACGGTCGTCGTCAGTGGCGAGCTCGCTGCGCATCAGCTCGACCAGCAAGGCTCTCCCCGTGGCCCGGCGTCGGGCGTCCGACGAGGTGATCGCCTCGAGCGATGCGGTGAAACGTCGCCCCCACTCCTCCCTTCTGCGCGCCTCCCGCTCCGCCTTGGTGGCGCTGCGGGTCGCCAAGTAGGCGAGGGCAGCACCTGCGCCGGCTCCGAGGAAGGCCAGGACTCCCACGACGATGTCTGTGCTCATGCTCACTCCCCGCAACGCGGACAAGGTCAGCATGGTGCACCCCGCCGACAGGACCGGCCAGGAATGCCTCGGCCCGTGCAATCCTGACGCTCGTGTACCCGTCCCTCGGGCCGATCCCGACCCACGGCCTGTTCGTGGGGCTCGGCGTGCTCGCCGCGGCGGTCGTGTTCGTGCTGGAGGCGCGCCGACGCGGTGCCCGCGACGAGCGGCTGGTCTTCGTGGTCATGGGCGCGCTCGTCGGTGGCGCGATCCTGATGCGGATGGGCACCTGGCTGCAGCACGTCGACCTGCGCGAGAACGCGTCGATCACCGAGCAGTGGCTCTACGGCAACCGCAGCATCCTCGGTGGCGTGTTCGGCGCGTGGGCGGGCGTGCACGTCGCGAAGCGCCTGACCGGCTACCGGCTGCGCACCGGCGACCTCTTCGCGCCCGCGGTCGCCCTCGGGATGGCGATCGGTCGGGTCGGCTGCCTGCTGACCGAGGAGCCGGGCACGCCGACCGGCCATGGCTGGGGGGTGACGCTCGACGCGGCCACGGCGCATCGGCTGCATGCTCCGGCCGGCGTACCGCTGCATCCGTCGTTCGGCTACGAGATCGCGTTCCACCTGGTGGCGTTCCTGCTGCTGTGGTTCTGGCTGCGCAGGAAGGACCTGCCGCCGGGGGAGACGTTCACGCTGTACGTCGCCGGCTACGCGGTGTTCCGGTTCCTGGTCGAGTTCGTGCGCGGCAACGAGGTGGCGTGGGAGGGACTGACCCGGCCGCAGCTGGTGCTCGCGGTGACCATCCCGCTACTGCTGTTCCGGATCGCGTGGCAGGTGCGCCGGGGCGTCTACGCCCGCGGCGCCGCTACACCCAACGACCGCGCCGCATCACCCGTGTGACGTCGAGGGCGTCGTCGAGCACCACCAGGTCGGCGAAGTACCCGGGACGCAGCGCGCCGACCCGGTCGAGGCCGAGCATCGCCGCGGGTGTCGCGGTCGCCGCCCGCACGACGTCCTCGATCGGCAGCCCGGCGACGTTCGCCGCGTAGCGCACGGCGGCGGCCATGGTCAGCGTCGAACCGGCGATCGCGCCGGTGTCGGTCAGCGTCGCGAGCCCGCCGCGCACCTGCACCTTCATCGGGCCCAGCCGGTAGTCACCGTCCTCGGCCCCGGCGGCGGCCATCGCGTCGGTGACCAGCACGGTGAGGTGGGGCTTCGCGCCCGCGGCCAGCCGGACCACGGCGGGATGGAGATGGGCGCCGTCGGCGATCAGCTCGACGTAGGCGTCCGGGTGCTCGAGCAGCGCGGCGCCGGGTCCGGGCTCGCGGTGGTGCAGCCCGCGCATCGCGTTGAACAGGTGGGTGCCCGCCACGGCGCCCGCGTCCAGCGCCGCCCGCGCCACGTCGTACGACGCATCCGTGTGGCCGATCGCAGCGACGATCCCAGCGGCCGTGATCCGCCGCACCGCGTCGAGCCCGCCGGTCAGCTCGGGCGCGAGTGTGACCATGCGCAGGTGGCCGTCGGCCGCCTCGACCAGCCGGTCGACCTCGGCGGGCTTCGGGTCGGTGAGCAGCGCAGGATCGTGCGCACCGACGTGCTTCGGGCTGAGCCACGGGCCCTCGAGGTGGATCCCGGCGAGCGTGCCGGCCGCGGCGAGCGTGGCCAGCTCGCGGACCGAGCGCTCCAGCTCGGTGGTGGTGTCCGTGACCAGGCTGGCCATGATCGTGGTGGTGCCGTGCGCCAGGTGCGCGGCGACCACGGTTTCTGCCGCCTCCGCGGTCCCGGTGTTGAACGACGCGCCGCCGCCGCCGTGCACGTGCGCGTCGACGTACCCCGGCACCAGCGTCGATCCGTGGAGCTCCACGTCGGCGGGGCGGGGCGGTGCACCCGGCCCGACGTCGGTGACGTGCTCGCCCTCCACGTGCAGCCACCCCGGCGCGAAGACTCGCGCCGGGGTGACCACACGGCGTGCCGCGATGATCACGGCGCCCTCAGGGAGCCTGGTCCACGAGCGACATCGACTCCTCGCCCTCTTCCTCGCGTCCCGGCGTGCGCAGGTTCCACTTGCGGATCACGAACCGGAACGTGAAGTAGTAGATCGCCGCGTAGCCGAGTCCGATCACGATCAGGAACAGAGGCTTCGTGGCGATGTTGAAGTTCAGCACGTAGTCGAACAGTCCTGCCGAGAACCCGAAGCCGTCCTTGATCCCGAGCGCGTTGACGAGTGCCAGCGAGGTGCCCGTGAGTACGGCGTGGATCACGTACAGCGGCCAGGCCACGAACATGAACGCGAACTCGAGCGGCTCGGTGACGCCGGTCAGGAACGAGCACAGCGCGGCGGAGAGCATGATGCCGCCGACGGCCTTCTTCTGGACCGGCTTGGCCTCTTGCCAGATCGCCAGCGCCGCGGCGGGGAGCGCGAACATCATGATCGGGAAGAAGCCGGTCATGAACGTGCCCGCGGTCGGGTCGCCGTGCAGGAACCGCTGGATGTCGCCGTGTACGACGACGCCGCTGGCGCCCTTGAAGTCACCGAAGATGAACCACGGCGGGTTGTTCAGGATGTGGTGCAGGCCGAGCGGGATCAGCAGCCGGTTGGCGGTGCCGTAGACGAAGCCGCCGACCACGTCGTTGTCTGGTGACCCACTCGCCGAGGTTGGTCAGGCCGCTGTTGAACGCGGGGTAGAGGAAGCTCACCAGGACCGAGATCACCATCATGGCGACCGCGGTGATGATCGGCACGAAGCGCCGGCCGCCGAAGAACGCCAGGTACGGCGGCAGCTTGGTGCGGTAGAAGCGCTGCCACAGGTACGCCGCCACCAGGCCGGAGACGATGCCGCCGAGCACGCCGTAGTTGATCAGCTCCTGGGTGCCGCCCTTGGGTGGGGCGTCCAGCACGAACGGCGACATGGCGTCGCCGACGCCCTTGAACACCAGGTAGCCGACGACCGCGGCCAGCGCCGTCGAGCCGTCGGCCTTCTTCGCCATGCCGATCGCGACACCGACCGCGAACAGCAGCGGCAGGTTGGCGAACAGCGCGTTGCCGGCGGCACCCACGACGGCGGCGACCTTGTCCCAGCCGAGGCCGTCGGCCCCCAGCAGGTCGGGCTGGCCGAGACGCAGGAGGAGCGCGGCTGCGGGCAGTGCGGCGATCGGCAGCATCAGGCTGCGGCCGAACTTCTGGATCGGCGCGAGGTTGAACCGGGGTCCCTGCCGGTCCACGGATGTGTCGGATGTGGTCACTGCTTCGTCCCTTCGATGGTGCCTGTTTCGGTGGCGGTTCCTTGGAGCGACATGTGGAGCTGGTAGCGGTCGCCGCGGTAGCGCGAGACGACGTACTCCAGCGGCCGGCCGTCGGCCGCGGACACGCGACGGAAGACCAGCAGGGGGGTGTTGAGCGGGGCGTCGAGCCGGCGTGCGGTCGCCGCGTCAGCGGCCTCGCCCCACAGCGTCTGCTCGGCGCTGTCGATGGCGTGGCCGTAGGTGGTGCGGAAGATCTCGTACAGCGAGCCGCCGAGGTCCTGCCGGTCGAGCCCGGGCAGGAGGTCGCGCGGGTACCAGCCGTTCTCCAGCGCGATCGGCTGGCCGTCGGCCCGGCGCACCCGGTCGATCCGCCAGGCCACGCCGTCGGCGCCCAGGTCGAGCGCCTTGGCGACGTCGATCGGCGGGCGGTCGGCCTCGACCCCGAGGAGCGTCGTGGACGGGGTGAGCCCGCGCCGTCGCATGTCCTGGCTGAATGAGGCCAGGTGCAGCCGGCTCTCCAGCCGGGGCCGGGAGACGAACGTGCCCTTGCCGTGGATCCGGTGCAGCAGCCCGTCGGCGATCAGGCTCTCGATCGCCTTGCGCACGGTCGACCGGGACACGTCGTAGGTCGTCATCAGCTCGCGCTCCGAGGGGATCGCCGCGTCGGGCCCGAGCTGGTGCGCCGCAACGGCCAGCACGTCGGAGAGCTGCGCGTGCTTGGGACGGGGGCCGTCCGTGATCACGCGGTTCTCGCGAGGAGTGCGGCGAGGAGTCACGGCGTTCTTCCTCTCGACGGAGCTGGTGATGACTGGTACGGTCTGGTCCGGACCAGTAGGACCATGACATCCGTCACGAGGAGTGTCAAGGCTTCGAGGCAGGGTCGAAGGGAGATCGATGGGCACCCGGATGGCGGAGGAGATCGCCGAGCAGCCGGAGGCGGTACGCCGCACCCTGGCCGCGCTCGTACCCCAACGGGAGGCGGTCGCGCGGCTCTTCCGTGGCCGTCGCCGCGTGCTATTCGTGGCGCGGGGGAGCAGTGACAACGCGGCGGTCTACGGCCGTTACCTGCTCGAGACGCACGCGGGTGTCCCCGGTGGCCTGGCCTCGCCGAGCGTCGCCACGCACTACCGCACCCGGCTTGACCTCTCCGACGCGCTTGTGGTCAGCGTCTCCCAGTCCGGGGCGACGGAGGAGATCGTCGCGACCCAGGCCTGGGCGCGCGAGTGCGGTGCCGCAACCGTCGCGGTCGCGAACGTGGCGGACTCGCCGCTGGTCGCGTCGGCAGACCTCGCGCTGGTGACGCAGGCCGGCCCGGAGCTGGCCGTCCCGGCAACGAAGTCCTACCTCGCCCAGCTGGTCGCGATGGCCGTGCTGGGCACCGCGCTCGCGCCGGATCCGCTCACCCTCGACGCCGACCTCGACCGGGTCGCGGGCGAGGTCGAGCGGCTGCTGGCCGCTCGCACGGGCGTCGACGAGGCGGTCTCGGTCCTGCGCGAGGCGTCGTACGCCGTCGTCTCGGGGCGCGGCCTGCTGATGGGGACTGCGCTGGAGACCGCGCTCAAGCTCGAGGAGACCTGCCTGCGCCCGGTGCGCGGCTACTCCTACGCCGACCTGCGCCACGGTCCCATCTCGGTCGTGACCACTGGGATGACCGCGGTGCTCGTCGCCGCCCAGGACGGACCGCTGCTGGAGCCGATGATCGAGCTCGCGCGCGACCTCGCGGACCGCGGCGCCACGACCGTCGGAATCGGCGGAGACCGGGGGTTCAGCGATGCCTGCGCCCACCACGTGCCCGGGCCGGAGCTGCCCGAGGCTCTCGTCCCCCTCGGTGCGATCGTGCCGGCGCAGCTGGTGGTCGAGTCACTGGCACTCGCGCTCGGGCTCGATCCCGACAACCCACGAGGTCTGGCCAAGGTGACCGCCACGGACCCAGACTGACCAACCGGTGGTCGAGCTTGTCGAGACCACGCAACCAAGGAGCAACATGAGAATCACCCAACAGCTCGACGCTCGCGCTCGCAGGACGAATGAGCAAGGCGGACGACATCCTCGCGGGACTCGGGGGTGCGGACAACATCGTCGAGATCGAGCCGTGCATCACCCGGCTCCGCACCGAGGTGAAGGACGGGTCAAAGGTCGACGAGGCCGCGCTGAAGAAGGCCGGTGCGCACGGGGTCATGAAGTCCGGCAACGTGGTGCAGGTCGTCGTAGGCCCGGAGGCGGACACGCTCTCCGAGGACATCGCGGACCTGATGTGATCACCTGATGACGCAGGTTCTCGCTCCCTGCCCCGGTCGGTTACGGGCGATCACCGAGGTAGACGACCCGGTGTTCGCACAGGAGATGGTCGGACCAGGTGTCGCGATCGACCCGGACCCGGGGGAGACCACCGTCGTCTCGCCGATCGCCGGCAAGGTCGTGAAGATCCACCCGCACGCGTTCGTCGTGCTCGGCGACGACGGTGTCGGCGTCCTCGTGCACCTCGGGATCAACACGGTGCGCCTGGAGGGCAAGGGCTTCGAGGTCCTCGCCGCCCAAGGCGACACGGTCGCCGTCGGCACGCCGATGGTGCGCTGGGACCCGTCCACGATCACCGACGAGGGCATGTCGAGCGTGGTACCGGTCGTGGCGATGGACCGTCCGAAGGGGTCGGTGCCCGACCCGACGGCCGAGACCGTCGTGGCCGGGGACCTGCTGTTCTCGGTCGCTACGTCCGGCTGAATATGACGCGTCCGTTGGGGATGGTCTTCATCTCGTACTTGGGGTTGTGGGCGTAGGAGTGGTGCCGCGGGCAGAGCAGGCGTCCGTCGTTGATGTCGGTGTTGCCGCCCCGGCTCCAGGGGGTGTTGTGGTGGACGTGGCACATCGCTGCGGGCCAGTCGCAGCCGAGGGTGGTGCACTGTTTGTCGCGGTGCCTGATCGCGATCCGCTGGTGCAGGTCGTAGAGCCGCTTGCTGCGTCCGAGGTCGAGGATCTTGGACTTCCCACCCAGCACCATCGGGATGATCCCGGCCTCGCAGGCCAGCGTCCGGGCCTGGTCGGCGGTGATCCGGTCCCCGGTGTCCAACACCGCCGGCGTCTCGACTGTCCCCGAGCAGGTTCTCCAGGGTCATCGTGACCACGACGGTGGCGTCGACGCCGCCGGCCTGGGGGAGCCGGTCGACGGGGTAGCGGGTGACGTACTCGCTGAACGCGTGCCCGAGCCCTCTCGGGGTGCCGGAGTGGTGGCGGTGCTTGGGTGAGTTGATCGCGAGGACGGCCTGCTTGAGCATCGCGCCGACGGGGACGGCAGGGTGAACCGGCCGTGGCACAGCCCGTGCCCGTCGTCGGCGATGGTGAACCGGCAGGCTTCCTCGGCGAGGGCTTCCTGGCGTTGCAGGGCCTGGAGCTCGTGTTCTTCGGCGATCTCGGGGGCGACGACCTCGAGGACGTGGTGCGCGAGCCGGCGGAGCGCGACCGGGTCGTGGACGGCGGCGCACCCGATCAGGTGTGCTTCGGCGTCGCGGCGGTGCTCGACCGGGAGCGCGTCGACACCCTTGACGATCACGACGGCTTGGTCTTCGGAGACCTGGCCGGTGGCCATCGCGTCCCGGACCGGCTCGTGGTCGTGGTCGAGGGCGTGCGCGAGCTCGAGGCGCCGTTTGGCGTCCCGCTTGGTCTGCCGGGTCTGTTGGCCCACCAGGCTGCCGGTGTCGGTGGCGCCGGCCTCGGCGCCGAGGTCGAGGCGGTCGGCGTGCTGGGCGTGGCGGAGCTCGAGCTCGGTGATCTGGTGCCGCAGCCGGGCCAGGGCGGTCAGGTTGGTCTGGGTCTCGGCCGGGCGCAGGGTCCACAGTCCGAGGTCCGCGACGTCGGACAGCTGTTGGGAGACGGCGGCGATCGTGGAGGTGACCGGGTGCTGCCCGGTGTCGTCGAATGCCGTTGTCATACAGAGAATTCTGGCATCGACCACCGACAATCCCGGGCGCAGAACCGGGCTTCGGTTCCGGGATGTGGACAAGCATTTCGAGTTTCTGGAGCGCTCGTTGTCGTGGTCTCGACAAGCTCGACCACCGGAGGGCTGACGCGCCTCCTCAAGCAGCGCCATGCGCCACCTGGGGGCGGCCCGCTACCCCGCGCCGTACCTCCGCCCACGTCCCGCAAGCGCGGCGGAGGAGTCTCGACGGGCCCTGGGAACTGAGCATCTGCACTCACGACCCGAGCCTGTGCAGCACCTAGGCTGTCGCGGGTGAGTACGCAGGCGGGGATGCCGCTCCGGGGCGACCGGATCCACCGGTACGTCAACGCCTTCTGCCCGCTGTGTCACGAGGACAAGCCGGACCGCCCGTTGGTCGACGTGCGCCGGCTCTCCGGGTGGTTGGTCGAGCGCGACGAACGGATCTGGCTGGAGCGTGGGTGTCCCGATCACGGGCTGGTCCGCACGCTGTACGACGAGTCGCCGGAGATCCTCCGTTACCTGGAGGAGTGGACCGCGCCGACGAAGGCGCACACGCCCGACCTGCGCGGCAACTTCCTTCCGGTGCCGGCGGCATACGAGCACGGGCTGCCGGAGATGCAGACCCAGCACACGTGCATCCTGCTGCAGGACCTGCTCGACCACTGCAACCTCAAGTGCCCGACCTGCTTCGCCGAGAGCGCGCCGGCACTCGCATCGGTGGCGCCGCTGGAGCAGGTGCTGGCGTCGATCGACACCCGGCTCTCCCGCGAGAACGGCCGGATCGACGTGCTCATGCTCAGCGGCGGCGAGCCGACGCTCTACCCGTGGCTCGCCGAGCTCCTCCACGCCGTCGCCGCCCGGCCGATCGTGCGGGTGCTGGTCAACACCAACGGCCTCACCATCGCCCAGGACGACGATCTCCTTGCCCTGTTGAGGAAACACCGCGAGCGGGTCGAGGTGTACCTCCAGTACGACGGGCAGTCTGCCGCGGCGTCGACCCACCACCGGGGCGCCGACATCCGACGGTTCAAGGAGCGCGCGATCGAGCGGCTGTCCGCCGCGGGCGTCTTCACGACGCTCACGATGACGGCAGCGCTGGGCGTCAACGACGACGAGATCGGCTTCGTGGTCAAGCGGGCGCTGGACACGCCGTACGTCGGCGGGGTGACCATCCAGCCGGTGTTCGGCTCCGGCCGCTCGGCCGGCCTCGACCCGCTCGAGCGGCTCACGCACACGGGGGTCCTGGCTCGGCTCGACGAGCAGACCGCCGGGCAGGTCACCTGGCGCGACCTCACGGCGCTGCCCTGCTCGCACCCGCACTGCTGCTCGGTCGGCTACCTGCTGCGCGACGACTCGGGCTCCTGGCGGTCGCTGGTCGCACTGATCGGTCACGATCGGCTCAAGCAGTGGCTGGAGCTCGAGCCCGACACGCTCGCGAACCGGATCGCCGACGACGCGATCCCCGAACAGCTCCGGGCGGTGGTGAAGGGCTCGCTGCTCGACCTGCTGAGCGAGCAGTCGTCCTTGTCGCACCCGTCGATGTCCTCGATCTGGAGCGACATCTGCCAGAACTGCGACATCGGGGTCGGCACCCTGGCCACGCTGGCGTCGTCGCGGCTGCCCGGTCAGCACCAGCGGCTGCGGAGGTTGCTCGGCGAGCGCGTCCTGCGGGTCACCGTGAAGCCCTTCATGGACATGAACACGATGATCGAGGAGCGGCTCACCCAGTGCTGCGTGCACGTCGCCACGGTCAACGCGGACGACAGCCACCAGTGCGCGCCGTTCTGCGCGGTCCAGGCCTGGCTGCCGCTGAGCCGCTCCCGCATCTCCACCGCGACCGGGGCCCCGCGGTGAGCAGCGACCCGCGTCAGGTGGTCCGTGAGGACCGGCCGGACGCCGAGCCGGCGTTCGACCCGCTGCGGCTCTGCGTGTTCGCGACGGTCGCCCTGCTGGGCTGGCTGCTCGGCCCGGTCGCGCTCGTGTTCTTCGCCGGGCTCGGATTCGTCGGCTACGCGAAGGCACGTCGCGCCGGTCTGCTCCGGTCGCGCTGCAAGCTGGGCGACACCCGTCTCGTCCTGGTGTGGCTCGGCGCCCTGGTCGCTCGCCGGATCGATCGCCCTGGTGCTCGACGTCGGTCCCTGGAGGTGGTGGTGACATGAGCGGTCCCGAGGAGCCCCCGGAGGGAGAACGGGACCCGCAGCAGGTGCCGGCGTACCCCCAACAGTCCGGGCCACCAGCGGACCAGCCGTGGCCTCCAGCAGCCGGAGCCGGGCGTCCGCCCCGGACCGCTCATCGGCGGCCTCGCGGTCGGGCTGGTGGTGGGCCTGATCGCCTCGATCTCGATGGGCTTCGTGGGTGCGCTCTTCTACGACGGGCTCGGCACCAACAGCGACCTGTACTTCGTGCTGCCGCAGATCCTGCCGTTGGGGCTCTCGGTGTTCCTGCTCGCGTTCAAGCGCACCCGGATCGCCGGCGCGGGACTGGTGATGGGAATCGCGATCGGCGCGATCGTGATGCCGGGCGTCTGCATAGGGCTCTTCAGCTCGGGAGGGATGGGATGATCGACGCGACATGACGGATCCCGCACCCGCCCGCAGCCTGCCGCTGGTCTTCGACGAGCCGAAGGGCCGAGGCAAGCCCCCGCGGCACCTGGCCGACCTCGACCTCGCCGAGCGCACCGCCCTGCTGACCGAGAAGCCGGGCTGCCCGGCTTCCGCGCGAAGCAGCTCTCGCACCACTACTTCGCCCGTCTCGTCGACGACCCGGCCGAGATGACGGACCTGCCCGCCGACTCGCGCGAGCGGGCTCGTCGAGCGCACTGCTGCCGCACCTGATGACGCCGCTGCGCACGCTCGAGGCCGACAAGGGCACCACCCGCAAGACGCTCTGGAGGCTGTTCGACGGAGCGCTGGTCGAGTCGGTGCTGATGCGCTACCCCGACCGCGTCACGATGTGCGTCTCCTCGCAGGCCGGCTGCGGCATGGCCTGCCCGTTCTGCGCGACCGGCCAGGGCGGCCTGCAGCGCAACATGTCCACCGCCGAGATCGTCGAGCAGGTGGTCGCCGGTGCCCGGTCGCTCGCGCGCGGCGAGGTGCCGGGTGGACCGGGCCGGGTCTCCAACGTCGTGTTCATGGGCATGGGCGAGCCGATGGCCAACTACAAGGCGGTGATCGGCGCCGTACGGCGGATGATCGACCCGACGCCCGAGCGGGCTCGGCATGTCGGCCCGCGGGCATCACGGTCTCCACCGTCGGCCTGGTGCCGCGGATCAACCAGCTGGCCGACGGAGGGCATCCCGGTCACGCTGGCGCTGTCCCTGCACGCGCCCGACGACGAGCTGCGCAACGAGCTGGTGCCGATCAACACCCGCTGGAAGGTGGGCGAGGCCGTCGAGGCCGCGTGGAACTACGCGCGCACGACCAAGCGCCGGGTCTCGATCGAGTACGCCATGATGCGCGACATCAACGACCAGGCCTGGCGCGCCGACCTGCTCGGCGACGTGCTGACGTCGTACGGCGACTGGGGCTGGGTGCACGTGAACCTGATCCCGCTCAACCCCACGCCCGGCTCGAAGTGGACCGCGTCCCGCCCGGCCGACGAGCGCGAGTTCGTGCGCCGGCTGGAGGCCAAGGGCGTACCGACCACCGTGCGCGACACCCGCGGCCGCGAGATCGACGGCGCCTGCGGCCAGCTCGCCGCCAGCGATGTCTGACCCCTCGCCCTCCTGACCGCCGACCCGTCGCAGATGGCGACGTCGTGAGCGGTGACCCGTCGCAGATGGCGACGTGTCAGTGGTGACCCGTCGCAGATGGCGTCACCTGCACGGCTGTGCTTCTGACCATCTGCGACGGCTCGGCGTGCCCGGCGTGACCATCTGCGACGGCTCGGCGTGCCCGGCGTAACCATCTGCGACGGCTCGCATGCCGGCGTGACCATCTGCGACGGCTCGGCAAAAGCTAGCGGGGGTCAGCGACCAGGAGTTCGACGTTGCGGGCGGCGCGGACGCCACGGCGGTTGTGGCTGCGCTCCTGCGGGTCGTTCGCGGCGAGCTCGCGGGCCAGGCCGGCGAGCGCGGTGGGGTCGGTCAGGTCACGGCCGTGGGCGACCGGGCCGGCATGGTCGAGCATCGTGGTGAACAGCGACAGCGTGCCGTCCTTGTTGTCGGCGACCTCGACCAGCCGCGACTGCTGCGGGAAGTCGGCGTGGCTGGCCGTGTTGATCTCCCAGAAGCCGCCGGTGCCGTCGGCCCGCTGGTGCGCCCAGACCTGGTTCATGTGCGTGTGCCCGTTGACCCAGGCCACCACCTGCGGGTGTTCGAGCAGCAGCGCCTCGACCTCGTCGCCGAGCACGCGCGGCTCGGCCTCCCCGCCGGCGCCGACCAGCGCGTTGGTCATCGTGTCGACGGTGTGGTGGCTGGCCACGACCACGATCCTGTCGCGGGAGCGCTCGAGAAGGCTGCCGAGCCAGGCGAACTGGGTCCGGTCGAGCGACCCGTCGTCCCTGCCGTTCGGGTTGACCGTGTCGAGGACGACGAACCGCAGCGACCCCTTGTCGAAGGTGTAGTACGCCAGCCCGCTCTCGCGGTTCGCAGCCCGTGAAGCCGTGGCCGACCGGGGTGCCCGTCGTACGGAAGTGCTCGGCGATCACCTCGGCGCGCGAGATCGTGCGACGGTCGGGGTCGGGCGTGACCACCTTCGTGTACGGCGAGACGGCGAGCGCCGGCAGCAGCGCCGACGGGTCCCCGGTGCGGAGGACGTGGAGCAGGTCGGCCTCCGAGACACCCGGCGGCGGCGAGATCACCTTCAGGTCGCCGGTCGCGATCGCGGACAGCTCGAGGGTGTGCGGGAAGTTGCCCTGCACGAGCTGGTCGTGGTTGCCGAACGCGGTGTACCAGGGCAGGTCGAGCCCGGTGGTCGTGAACCGGCGGCGCGCGGCCGTCGTCAGCCCGGTCACGACGGGGAAGCCGTAGCGCGAACGGGCCAGGTCGTCGGGCTTGCCCGCGGGCGTGCCCTCCGGGTGCCAGTAGTGGGTGTCGTAGTACGCCGGGTCGCCGTCCATCACGCCCTCGTAGCGCGTGAGGTCGCCGGAGTCGGGACGGACGGGACGACCGTCGAGGACGTCGATGTTCCAGCGGGTCTCGTTGAACTGCGAGTTGTCGGAGTTGTCACCGGTCTGCAGCGCGAACGACAGCGGGAGGCCGGTGACCGGGCCGTGCACCACCTGGTTGATCGCCCGCACCATCGCGTCGGCCACCTGGGCGGTCAGCAGCTCCTGCGGCCGGTGCGCCCCCGCGAACAGGCCGGGCACGGGGTCGGTGCTGACGTCGCGGTCGTCGTAGCGGTCCGCCCACTCGACCCGGGCCGGTGACTGGTGGTCCACCACGTGCACGTCGCTGAGCTGGACGAACGCCAGCAGTCCGGTACGACGGGTGGCGCGGCCGCGCTCGGCGCCGACACCGAGGTCGGTGCGCACCAGGTGGGACTCGCCGGCCCGTCGTACCAGCGGGGCGTAGCCGCCCGGCCCCGGCGTGCCGCGCTGGATCGTGCCCCCGAGCGTGGTGACGCTCGCGGCGGCCTCAGCGGCGGACATCGACAGGACTCCGGGAGGTCACGTCACGGCGTCCTGCCCGCGACACGTCCTTGAGGTCCGCGAGCAGCGTCACCGGTCCTCCAGGAGCGCGGGTACGTCGTCGACGTCGTCGACCAGGTGCACGTGGGTCGCCATCGCGCGGTCCTGCGAGAGCCGTTGCAGAAGCGGCCAGACCGGCAGTGTGGTCCAGTGCCGGCGCCCGACGAGCACCATCGGCGCGACGTCGGCGGGCCCGGCGTAGTAGTTCTCACAGGCCGACTGGAACACCTCCTGCACGGTACCGGCGGCCCCGGGCAGGAAGACCACGCCCGAGCGGCTGATCCGCAGCAGCACCTCCTCCCGGATCGCGTTGCGGAAGTACTTCGCGACGTGGTCGGCGAACACGTTCGGCGGCTCGTGGCCGTAGAACCAGGTGGGCACGCCCAGTGAGTCGCGTCCCGACCGGAACCGGGCGCGCACCGCCATCCCGGTGCGGGCCCAGGCGGTGACGTCGGGAGCGAACGCCGGCACCGCTGCCAGGTCGGTGATCGCGGAGTCGAGATCGCCGTCCGGGTGGTCGGCCAGCCAGGCGCCCAGGTTCGCGGCCTCCATCGCACCCGGGCCGCCGCCCGTGGCGACGGTGGCGTCGCGTCCGAGCAGCCGGCCGAGCCGGGCTGCCTTCCGGTAGCCGTCCGTGCCCCGCTCCGCGGCGTGGCCGCCCATCACGCCCACCACCCGCCGACCGCGCACATATTCGGCCAGGGCGTCGTCGACCGCGTGGTCGTGCAGAGACATGGCGAGGGTGCGGTCGATCCCGCGGCCGCCGTGCGACCAGGCGTGGACCCGGGCGTCCGGCGTCGCCGCGTAGGAGGCGTCCAGGCCGGCGTACAGCTCGTCGGGGGAGTAGAGCTCGGCACGGTAGGGGTCGAACGGCACGTCCGGTACGGCGGGGAACACCAGCCCGCCGCGGCGCCGTACGTCCTCGTCGACGCCGTCCGCGAACCGGCAGCCGAGGAACACGGCGCCGGTCACGTCCAGCCCAGCCAGGGCGGCGCTGCGCTCGCGGAGGTCGACCGACTGGACGTGCCAGCCCCGGGCCTCCGTGGCTCCCGCGTCGACCCTGCGGTCCATCTCCGCGAGGGTCTCGATCTCGAGGACGCGCACGCCTTAGCGCACCAGGCGCGCGACGATGGTGGCCGCGACGACCTCGGGGACCTCGACGGGCATCCCGTGCGCGGCGTCCTCGAGCGTGACCTCCTCGGCCTCGCCACCGTTCGCCCGGTAGCGGTCCAGCACCGCACGGATCTGCTGGTTCATGGGCTGCGACGGGAGCACGTCGTCGCCGGGCCACCCCGGGATCACACCGAGCTTGCCGAGCTGGGCCAGGTCGAACATCGAGGCGTCGCCGATCACCTGGTCCTGGCCACCGCGCAGCCACGTGATCGGCGGCTTGGCGTCGAGCTCGGCGATCGCCGAGGTGTCGTAGTGGACGGGTGACATCGCGTTCAGCACGCCGCGCCGGCCCGGCCCGAAGGTGGGCCAGTTCGGCGACGCCGCGCCCTCGCCGGGGTAGTGGTCCTCGCCGGTCGCCGTGAGGAGCACCTCGTCGAGCAGGAACTCCTCGTCGACGTTGCCGACGTTGTCGCGGGCCCCGAAGAACCGCCGGATGGTCATCCGCACGCTGCCGTCCTCGTCGGACCGGTCTCCCTCCTCGAGCCGGCGCACGAAGTCCGGTGCCGCGCCCCCGGCGCCGCTGGGCGCACCGTCGCCGCAGCAGAGCGTGCCGTCGGCGTCCTTCGTGCCGCCGAAGCCGTACGGCGAGATCGGCGCGACCAGGGTCACCGAGGCCAGGTCGCCGGGGTGGTCGAGCAGGTACTGCATGAGGACGCCGCCGCCCATCGACCAGCCGGCCGCGTTGACCCGACCGGCCCCGGCAAGGCCGAGCGTCTCGAGCAGCGCGTGCACGTCGTCGGCCATCTCGCCGAGCCCGTGCGTGGCGTCGACCGGGCCCGGCTCCGTGCGCCCGAACCCGCGCAGGTCGGGCGCGATCACGCGCACGTCGTCCGGCAGCGCCTCGGCGACGTACCGCCACCAGCCGCCGGAGACGAGGTTGCCGTGCACGAGCAGCAGCGGCACTCCGTCGTCCGGCCCGGAGGTCCAGACGCTCTGCGAGAGTCGGCTGGTGGGCACCATCGTCCGCGTGAAGTCGGCCATGGGTGGATTCAACCAGCGGGTGTGGCTGACGGCGAGGGTGACGGCGTCACCACGCGTTCGACAGCAGGTCGGCGAACAGCCCGTGCTCGTCGACGTCCAGGCCCCGTGCGACGAACCAGGCGCACATGTTGTGGCAGTCGCGCATCAGGAAGTCCACGCCCGCCGGGTTGGCGACCAGGTCGACCACCTGCGGCAGGTCGATGATCACCAACCGGTCGCCGGCGGCCAGCGTGTTGTACGGCGAGAGGTCGCCGTGCACGATGCCGGCCGAGGCCATGGTGATCATCGCCTCGCGCAGCTGTTCGAAGTACGACGCCAGCAGCGCGCGGTCGGGGCGGGTGCGGGCCAGCCGGGGCGCCGCCTCGCCGTCCACCGTGATCAGCTCCATCAGGAGCTCGGTGCCGTCGATCTGCACGGGGTAGGGGACCGGCACGCCGAGCGTCCAGAGCCGCTGCAGCGACTCCCACTCGGCGTTGGCCCACTGCCCGGCGGCGACCGCGCGGCCGTGTGCGGTCTTCTTGGCCATCGCCCGGGTGTCCCGCGAGTTGCGGATCCGCCGGCCCTCGACGTAGGCATTGCTGCGGTGGAAGCTGCGGTGCTCCTCGCCGCGGTAGCGCTTCGCGGCCATCACCACGCCGGGCTCTCCCGCGACCGCGCGCTCGAGCAGGAAGACATCGGCCTCCTTGCCGGTCTTGAGGATGCCGAGCTCGGTGTCGATGGCGGCGCGGTCGGTCACCACCCAGTCCGGCAGCGGCTCCGGGCCGCGGCACAGTGGCTCGACATCCCAGTAGGTGGTGAAGCGCTGGCCGTCGCCAGGCCCGGCGACAGTGGTGAAGTCGAAGACGAAGAAGGCGTCCTGGTCAGGCGCCAGGGATGGTTCGTGGGTGCTCAACGGTGCTCCATGAGTCGAAGGAAGGGTGGGCGTAGTCGCCAAAGGCAGCCATGGTCTTCCTCCTTCGAGTCGTGGAACTTGGCTCACATCATGGGGTCGTGCGCGACCCCATGCAACGCATTTACCGACAGGGCTCTCAGCGCTGGGGGCCCTCGCTGACCGCGCTGGCGGGGCTGGGGGCGGAATCCGGTGCGGTCACGGCCAGGCCGCCGACCCCCACCGCCAGCAGGAGGCTGCCGGCGACGATGATTCCGATCCGCTGGACGACGAACGCCTTCTCCTCGGACATGGAGACCTCCGGCTGTCGATCGAGACTAAGACAACCAAGATACTCATATTTGACGGAGAACACGAGGACCCGTGGCGTGTCGCGTGTCACGGGTCCTGTGCGCGGGGTGGCAGCTGAGCTCAGCTGCAGCGGGCCATCATGAGTCCCGCCACCTCGGCCATCTCCGGGTAGTGGCGACGCGAGCCACCGTCCAGCTCGAGCGCACCCCGGATGAGCCGGAGCAGGGTGCCGATCTCCTCTGGACGGGACTCGGTGGTGGCGCTGTTGCGGCGCAGCATGCCCATGTACAACCGGGTGGTCTCGGGTCCGGGTTCGACGCCGAGGTCCTCGAGCATGTCCTTGCGCAGCTGGTCGTAGACGCGCATTGCCTGCCAGCGCTCGTCCGTGCCCTCCAGCGCGACCATGAGCTCACGCACGGCCGGCTCGGAGAGGTAGCTACGCCCGACGGCGTTCCTGGCGAGTCGCAGCGCGGTCGCGGCGTCGCCGCCCAGGTTGGCCTCGGCAGCCGCGCGGACGCAGGCCCCGGCGAGGAGCTCGTCGAAGCTCTCCCGCTCCTGGCGGGCCCACGAGGCGTACGGGTTGGCTGCGAGCAGGTCGCCAGACACCAGGTCGAGGGCCTGAAGCGCCTGTGCCACGCCCCCTTGGGCGCAGAGCTCCCGGACCTGAACCAGGTCGACGGACACCTGCTCCGGGTCGAGCAGGTAGCCGCTGGTCGTGGTGGCCAAGGCGGCTGTCCGGCCCCGGCCCAGACGGGCGTGCTGTCGCAGCACGCACACGTAGCTCTCGATGGTCGCGATGTACGTCGCCGGCGGCTTGCCCTCCCAGAGCCGCTCCGCCAGCAGGTCCTTCGAGAGCGGGTTTCCCAGCTCCGTGGCCAGCATCTCCAGGAGCTGGCGCGGCTTGACGCCCCCCAAGGCGGTCCCTGCCACCTGTGTTGTTCCGTCATCGACGACGGTCGTTCCGAACAGCTTGATCTCGATCATGTGCGTTCCCCCCTCGGGACAACGCTTATCCTCGGTGGCAACCCCTGTCGCGCGGTAGCCCCGAGTGAGAGGGGGGGTTCCCCCAAAGTTGGCTAGTCATCTTGGACGCACGGGGTGTCCAAGTGGGGGATGCCGCATGGCCCGCTGGGGTCCGAGGAGGGTGGAGGCGTGTGCCTCACGCGGGCCCTTGAGAGCCGCTCAGCCGATCAGCCCGACGGCCCGCGCCAGCACGGCAAGCAGGCCGAGTGCCATCAACGCGGAGGTGGTCCTGCTGCGCAGCCGGAAGGGTAGCAGGCCGAGGAGGGCGCCGATCAGCACGAGCTCGGCGCCGACGCAGATCAGGTCCAGCGTTCCCACCGGCTCGATGCGAGACCCCGGGTAGGCGGGGATGCCGTTGCCGTGCCCACCCGCGACCGGGAGGTGCTCGATGCTGTGGTGGGCCGGCAGGAACGGGAGGTCGACGGTGCGGCTGGCGACGTAGAGCGCGATCAGGCCGACATGGGCCCAGATCGCGCCCACCACCACCAGGACGGGCGGCCGCTGCCGGAGCGCCGCGGCCAGGCCGAACTGTCCGAGTGCCACGACCACGAAGAAGCCGCCGATCAGGAGCGACTCCTGAAGGTGCTCGGGGACGACCGCCGCGTGGATACCCGCGGCGAGCACCGCCGCCAGCTGGCCCGCGGTCAGGTAGCCCCGGAGGCTCTTGGCCTCGTAGGGGGTTTCCGTCCAGTGCATGCCACGTTCGAGGATACTCATCGCCGGCCTACAGGCCCGTCTCGGGACCGGAGCGGTGGTACTGGCCGGCAAGCCCCGCAGCACAGCCCACGGGGGCGAGCTTGAGCGCGTCATGACGGGTGAGCCCCACGGAATGCCTCCTCGACATCGACCCCGACCGTAGAAGGCGCACCTTGGGGAAACGTCCATGCCGGACAGGGCTGTACCAGGCCCCCGCGTCGTCGCTCCCATCCCGAGGGTTTCCCAAGGTTGCCGCAGGACGGTGGAAAACGCTCAGGACCAGCAGTAACTATCGAGGTGGGGTTTTGTGATGCGTCCACGTGTACTCACGACAAGAATCCGTTCGGCGTCGCCAAGGCGACGCCGAACGCGCGTAACAAGCGTCGTCGCGACGCTGGCGGTCGCAACTGCGACCGTTCTCCAGGCGGTGGTCGCCACAACGCCGGCCAACGCCGTACAGGCCGATCCGGGCGCGGGCTTCACGGTCACGGCCGGTGACCTGAGCTTCATCCTGAAGCAGATCAAGATCGCGGAGCGGCACTCGGCGACGCTCACCGCCAGCGACCCGTGCGGGACGCTGGTCGGGCCGAACGCGAACCAGATCCCCGACCGGCTGAGCTCCTACGGGCTGCGCACGGTCGACGGCTCGTGCAACAACCTCTTCCCGGACCGAGGCAAGTTCGCAGCGGCCGACCAGCCGTTCCCGCGCTACGTCCAGCCCAGGTTCCGCGACGCCGAGCCCATCACCGCGAGTCTTCCCGTCGGTGCGCCCGGGCCGACGAGCTACGCCCAGAAGAAGGGCAACGTCGTCGACTCCCAGCCGCGCGTGATCAGCAACCTGATCGTGGACCAGACCTCCACCAACCCGGCTGCCATCGCGGCGGCCCAGTTCCCGGTGCGCACCCAGGGCAACAAGGGCGTGGTGCCCTGCACCACCGACCCCGACCCGACCGCGGACCCGCCGGTGGTGGGCGTTCCTGCCGACTGCGTGCCCTCGCACAAGACCCTGTTCATCCCGAACGTGACCACGGACGTCGGGCTCTCCCCGCCGTACAACTCGCTGTTCACGTTCTTCGGCCAGTTCTTCGACCACGGTGTCGACCAGACCGTGAAGAGCGGCGCCACCGTCTTCGTCCCGCTCAAGGCGGACGACCCGCTGGTCACCCTCGGCCCGGACGGCAAGCCCAACACCGGTGACGAGGTCCCACCGAACCAGCGCTTCATGGTCCTCACCCGGGCCCAGAACCAGCCCGGCCCCGACGGCGTCATCGGCGACAACCCGAACACGCCGCAGGACGAGAGCGCGGACGACATCCAGAACGCCAACAACACCGACTCCCCGTGGGTCGACCAGAGCCAGACCTACACCTCGCACGCCTCGCACCAGGTGTTCCTGCGCGACTACGACATGGTCGGCGGCGTAGCCGATCGCGAACGGCCACCTGCTGGGCGGAATCGTCAACGACGACACGTGCCCGGCTGACACGAACACGGTCCCCTGCTACAACGACGGAAACGCCACCGACGGCAACATCTCCACCTGGGCCGCGGTCAAGCAGCAGGCGGCCCAGAAGCTGGGTCTGCTGCTGAAGGACAAGGACGTGACCGACATCCCGATGCTGGCCACCGACCCGTACGGCGAGTTCATCCCGGGTCCGAACGGACTCCCGCAGTACGCCCTCAAGGACGGGAGCACGCTCGAGGGCAACCTCGCCAACCCGGTCCCGGTGCCCGCGAACGTCGTGCACTTCGACACCCCGTTCCTGACCGACATCGCGCACAACGCGGACCCGTCGCCCCAGGACACGGACAACAACCCGGCAACTCCGCCGGTGGCACCGGTCCCTGACGGCAACACCACCGCGACCGCCGACTTCGCGAGCCAGCAGCCTGGCACGTACGACGACGAGATGCTGAACGACCACTTCGCCTGCGGCGACGGTCGGTGCAACGAGAACATCGCGCTGAGCACGATCCACCAGATCTTCCACTCCGAGCACGACCGGCTGGTGGGCGACATCGAGCACACGCTGAGCCTGCCTGAGAACGCAGCACTCAACACGGCGTTCCACGCCACGCACACCGATCTCGCGCAGGACGACCCCAACCGGACGTTCGGCTACGGCGACCGGCTGTTCCAGGCAGCGCGCTTCGTCACCGAGATGGAGTACCAGCACCTGGTGTTCGAGGAGTTCGCGCGCAAGGTGCAGCCGGCGGTCAAGCCGTTCCACGTGTACTCGCCGGACATCAACCCGGCGATCCACGCCGAGTTCGCCCACGCGGTCTACCGCTTCGGCCACTCGATGCTGGACGACGACGTGGCCCGCAACGAACGCCGACGGGAGCGACAACTCGCTGCCGCTGCTGACGGCGTTCCTGAACCCGCCGGAGTTCTTCGACGGCAACGTCAACGTGCGGCGGGCGTCCCGAGACCGTGCTCACGCCGCAGCAGGCTGCGGGCAGCATCGTGATGGGCTCCTCGGACCAGACCGGCAACGAGCTGGACGAGTTCGTGACGGAGACCCTGCGCAACAACCTGCTGGGTCTGCCGCTCGACCTGCCGGCGATCAACATGACCCGGGCCCGTGAGGCCGGTGTCCCGCCGCTCAACGAGGTGCGCCGGCAGATCTTCGGTGACACCGGCGACTCCGCGCTCGCGCCGTACACGAGCTGGTCGGACTTCGGCCAGCACCTGAAGCACCCGGAGTCGCTGATCAACTTCGTGGCGGCCTACGGCCAGCACCCGATCGATCACGAGCGCGACCACGCTCGCGGACAAGCGGGCGGCCGCTCGGGCGATCGTCGACCCGATTCCCGCCGACCCGACGGCAACGCCGCCGATCACGGGTGACGTTCCGCCTGCTGACGCGGCGGACTTCATGTTCGGCACGGGAGCCTGGGCGGACGACGCCAACGGCCGCACCACGACCGGGCTCGACGACGTCGACCTCTGGGTCGGCGGTCTCGCCGAGGTCACCAACCTGAACGGCGGCCTGCTGGGGAGCACGTTCAACTACGTGTTCCAGAGCCAGCTGGAGGACCTGCAGGACGGCGACCGGCTGTACTACCTCAACCGCACTCCGGGGATGAACCTCCGGACGCAGCTCGAGAGCAACTCCTTCTCCGAGATGATCCAGCGCAACACCGACGGCACGAACACGCTGAAGGCGGACGCGTTCGCGACGGCCGACTGCAAGTTCCAGCTGGGCAACCTCGAAGGCACACCCGCCGGCTTCGCTGCCCACGGTGCGACCGTGGCCGACGACCCGACGACGCCGTGCCTGGAGAACAAGCTGCTGCTGCGGAAGCCTGACGGCACGATCCAGTACCGGGCGATCAACACGATCGACCCGACCGGCATCAACGGTCAGTCCGTCTACAACGGCACCGTCAACGACGACCGTGTCGCCGGCGGCAACGACAACGACACCTTCTGGGGTGGCCAGGGTAACGACCGGATCGAAGGCCAGGGTGGCGACGACATCGCCCTCGGTGGACCCGGCAACGACATCCTCAGCGACCTCGATGGTGCTGACGTCACCAAGGGTGGCGCCGGCAACGACTCCATCGACGGTGGTCCCGGTGACGACATCTCCATGGGTGGTGACGGCCAGGACTTCATGAACGGTGGTCTCAACGACAACGAGTCGTTCGCCGGTCCGGACAACGACTTCGTCATCGCCGGCGCCGGAGCCGACGCCGTGTTCGGTGACGGTGGCGACGACTGGATCCAGGGCGGCCTCGGGCAGGACCTGCTCCAGGGCGACCACGGTGCGCCGTTCTTCGACGACCCGGCCGAGACCGCGCCCGGCAACGACATCTTCGTCGGGCAGGCCGGGGAGAACGACTACGACACTGAAGGCGGCGACGACATCATGTCGCAGAACGCCGCGATCGACCGCAACGCCGGAGCCGGTGGCTTCGACTGGGCAATCCACCAGTACGACACGGTGGGCGCCGACGACGACATGAAGATCAACCAGCAGCTGGCCGGCCTCCCGCTTCCCGTGGTCGTGAACCGCGACCGCTGGCAGGAGACCGAGGCCGACTCTGGCTCGAAGTTCAACGATGTCATCCGCGGCGACGACATGGAGAGGGTCACGGGCGGCTTCGGCTTCAGCGGCTGTGACGCCCTGGACCCGGCCGGCGTTGCCCGCATCGGCGGTCTCAACAAGCTGGTGACCTCGTTCCCGTCCCCGCTGCAGCCCGTGTTCGACGTCTCGCCCTTCGGGTTCTGCCCGCTGGTGGGTGACGGCGGAACGGCTGGCAACCCCGGGAGTGGAAACGTCTGGGCCGAGGGCAACATCCTGCTCGGCGGCGGTGGCAGCGATGTCATCGAGGGTCGCGGAAACAACGACATCATCGACGGTGACCACTCGCTCAGCGTCGCGATCTCCGTCAGGGATCCGCAGAACCACGCCGTCGAGCTCGGACGCACCGACCTGATGGAGCACACGGCCACGTCCGGGAACTTCGGTCCCGGCACGGCTGGGATGACGCTCCAGAAGGCAGTGATCTCCGGCCTCGTCGACCCGGGCAACCTGGTCGCGGTGCGCGGCATCGACATCCCTGCAGCGTCGGCGAACCCGAACGCTGCTACGGCTGGCGACTGCCCTGCACCGAGTGCGGACGGCACCGTCCACCTGCTGAAGACGACGCTCAACTGCGACACGGCGTCGTACTCGCAGCCGCCAGACGCATACACGATCACGCCCAACGCGGACGGCAGTGTCACGGTGACGGACAACGCGTTCGCCGCAGCCGCCGACCTGTTCGCCAAGGGCGACGGGATCGACACGCTGTGGAACATCGAGAACCTGCGGTTCTGCCTCGGCAACGACCCGGTGACGAAGAACTGCAACTCGTTCACCGACGTCAGTGTGGCTCCGCGGGTCGCGCTCTCGGCCGCGTCCCTGGCTTTCGGCAATCAGGGCATCACGACGACCTCGGCGGCCCGGACCATCACGGTCCGCAACACGGGCATCGCCGCTCTGAAGGTGACCGATGTGACGGTGACGGGCACTGACCCGGGCCAGTTCACGGCCACGCCGTCCGCCGGGTGCGCCTCGGTCGCACAGGGTGCCTCCTGCACCGTCGCCGTTCGGTTCGCGCCGACCTCGACGGGTGCCAAGTCGGCGACGGTCAACATCGTCAGCAATGCCTCAGGCAGTCCGCACAGCGTGAATGTCAGTGGTACCGGGACGGCGGTGGTGCCGAACGCGCCGACCAACGTCACGGCGACCGTGGGCAACCTGAGCGTCGAGAGTCACCTGGACCCGTCCGGCCGGAAACGGTGGGCCGATCACGAGCTACGACTTCGTCGTGAAGTCTGGCAGCACCGTGATCAGCACGACGACGGGCATCGCGGCGGCAACGGTCGCTCGCACCGTGACCGGGCTGATCCCCGGGCAGAACTACACGTTCGAGGTGCGCGCGGTCAACGCGTTCGGTCCGGGACCGTTCGGGGTCTCCAACGAGATCACGGCGGTGGGCACTCCCTGCGGCACCGACCGCGCTGCAAGCCACCCGAGGCAACACCTCGGCGTCGCTGTCGTGGACTCCGGGGGCTGACAACGGCTCCGCCATCACCGGCTACACGCTCCAGATCCGCAACGGGGCAGCGGTGGTGGAGACCCGGACCCTCACGGGCAACGTGAGCAGTGCGGTGATCAGCGGGCTGAACAACGGGACGGCGTACAACTTCCGTCTCCAGGCGATCAACGGCATCGGCACGAGTGCGACTGTCGGCGGCGTCGAACACGGTGACTCCGGCGACCCTGCCGGGGCTGGTGCAGATCGCGGCACCCACCCAGGGTGCCGCGGGTGGGGCGCTGACGGCGAGTGCGAACTGGACCCCGCCACTGTCCAACGGCGGGGCGAACATCACCAACTACCGGGTGCGGGCGCTGAGGATGGACGCCGACGGCACCACGGTGCTCTCCGTTGAGGGAGACATCACCGTCGGAGCGGCCGCCCGCACGAGGTCGTTCACGTTGCCGGCCGGCAGCTACCGGTTCGACGTCTCCGCCATCAACGGCGTCGGCGAGGGCCCCGCGGCACGATCGGAGGCGATCGCAGCCCGGTAACCACGGCGGCACCACACAACTGAACACGACGCACAAGCCGGGAAGGGGCGGTCGCCAGATGGCGGCCACCCCTTCTCCGGTTTTCGTCGCGGCACGGGGCCGGGGATGCCGTCACTCCGGTTGGTCCGGCGCAGATACAGATGCGGGAGAAGCCCCGCGGCCGGACTACTCCGGCAGTCTGGCCGGGATGTGTACCTGCATCTCCGTGCCGCCCGCCGGGCCGCTGAACAGGTCGAAGGTCCCGTCCAGGTCGTCGACCAGGGCCTTGAGCAGCCGGAGGCCGAAGCCCTCGTCGCCGCCGTGCGGCTCGAGGCCCCGACCGTCGTCGGTGAGCACGATGGCCACGGTGTCCGCGTCCTGTGACACCGTCACGCGGGCGTGACCGGCCCGGGCGTGCTTCTGCACGTTGCGCAGGCCCTCGCGCACGACGCGGTACACCACGCCCATGACGTCCTCGTCGAGGTCGAGGCCTTCCTCGACCTCGACGCTGATGTCGAGGCTGTCGTCGGTGTAGCGCTCCGCGAGCGACAGCAGCGCGGCCTCGAGCCCGATCTCGACCAGGTCCGTCGGCATCAGGTCGAGGACCATCGTCCGCAGCGCATGCAGATCCTGCTGGAGCAGGCGGATGATCCGATCGACCGTGGAACGCGCAGCCGAGCCCGCGGGGGTGTTCGGCAGGGCCGAGGTGACCGTGGGCAACGAGTAGCTCACGGCCGACAGGTCCTGCACGACACCGTCGTGAAGGTCCTGGGCCAGACGCCTCCGCTCCTCGTGCCATGCGTGCAGCGAGCGAGTCACGAGGTCCGCCTGGTCCCGCCGTGCTCGGTCGATGCGACGCGCAAGCGACCAGGCGAGAGGCAGGATCGCCAGCTGGAAGAGCAGCAGCCCACCCAGGGCGATCGGGAGGGTCTTCTTTGAGATCGCGTCACGTTCGTCGGCGATCCGGGCCGAGTCGATGTACGTCTCGAACATGACCGGCCCACCCTGCGCGGCCGGCAGCGGGACGTGCATCTCCAACAGGGTGCTCTCGCCTCCGATGCCGTTGGGGTGACGGTCGTCGTCCTCCGGCGGCCGGGGCACCACCTTGCCCGTACGCAGCGCATGCGCCAGCTCGGGGTCGACCGGGACCCGGTCGCCGATCAACGTGTCAACGTCACTCCAGAGGACCCGGCCGTGGGCGTCGAAGATCACGGCGTGGGCGAAGGTGCCGTCGTTCAGCCGGTAGGAGAGGGCCCGCTTGACGCGTTTGATCGAGCCGGGCTCTCCGGCCCGTAGCCCAGGGTCGATGAGCGTCGACACGAGACCCCTGCCCACGCCCGTGGCGCGGTCGGTCGACTCCTCCAGCGCTTGCTCTTCCGCAATGTGCCGCCCCGCCGTCCGGATGCCCACGCCGAGCACCAGCAGTGCCAGCGCGCTGAGCAGGACGAACCTGGCCAGCGATACCCGGACGACAGAGCCCCGGGTGAGGTCGAATGTGCGGCGGAACCAGTCAGACGGCGTCGCGGCCATCGAACAGGCCTTGCCGCGACGCGATGGCCACCGCCTCGAGCTGGGAGTGTGCGCCCAGCTTGCGGAGCATGGTCTTCACGTAGCCGCGGCAGGTGTTCAGTGAGATCCCGAGGCGCTGGGCGATCGCCCGCGCGTCGAGTCCCATGGCCAGCATGCCCAGGACGTCGTGCTCACGGGGCGACAGCTCCGTGGGGCGGGCGCGCGGCGGCGGCGGTGGGCGGTCGAGCGAACGGAGCAGCCGCGGATGCACGACCAGTCCGGTCCCGCGCGGGGACCGGAGGATGCCCAGGAGGTCGGGAAGCGACCCGTCCTTCGGCGCCACGGCGCTCACGCCGGCCGTCGCGGCACGGTGGATGAGAGAGGCGTCGGAGCAGCCCGTCAGCAGCACGATCTGCAGGTCCGGGTGGCGAAGCTTCATCGCCGCTGCTGCGGCGATGCCGTTGCGGTCGTCGCCGGCGAACATGAAGTCGATGACCACCATGTCGGGCAGCACGTCGTTGACCAGAGCGAGTCCTGCGTCGATGTCGTAGGCGACCCCGACACAGTCGAGGTCCGGCTCACCCCGGAGCCCGACGCGGAGCAGGTCGGCGAACGTCTCATGGTCGTCGATGACGACGAGGCGCCGGCCTCGCACCTTGTGGTGGTCGCTGATCGGTGGTGCTTCTGCCAAGTTGGCCATGTCATCCCCTCCAGGACGCAGCCGAACCTTCACTCCCCCTGAGCGAAGTCAAAGCAGGGACCCTCGAGATCCCGAACGAACGTTCTACGGCGGACGTACGTGCACGATCTCAGGCCGGGTCCGGGGCCAGCGATTCAGTAGTCCCCCGAGGCGCCGCCCGAGTCAGCAGGACGCCCTACATACCAGCCGCACGATAGCAGAATGCTCCGGCGTGTGCGCGAGGATTCTGAAGTACGGGCGACCCTCATCGGTGGCCGGCGATCGCGTGCGGTACGTAGTCGGCGCCGAGCTCCGCGAGCTCCTCGTCGTCGAGCTCCAGGTCGACGGCGGCGACGGCGTCGTCGAGGTGCTCGGGCTTGGTGACGCCGACGATCGGCGAGGTGACCGCCGGCTGGGCCAGCAGCCAGGCCAGCGCGACCTGCGCCGGCGGCACGCCGCGCCGCTCGGCGACCTCGAGCACCTTCTCGACGATCGCGCGGTCCTCGTCGCGGTAGAGCGTGCCGGCCGAACTCGTCGGTCTCGGTGCGCGCGGTCGTCGGTGTCCCAGGGCCGGGTGAGCCGGCCGCGCGCCAGCGGGCTCCACGGGATCACGCCGACGCCCTGGTCGCGGCAGAGCGGCAGCATCTCCCGCTCCTCCTCGCGGTAGAGCAGGTTGTAGTGGTCCTGCATCGAGACGAACCGGGTCCAGCCGTGACGGTCGGCGACGTGCTGGGCCTTGGCGAACTGCCAGGCGTACATCGAGGAGGCGCCGATGTAGCGGGCCTTGCCGGCCTTCACGACGTCGTGCAGCGCCTCCATCGTCTCCTCGATCGGCGTCTCCGGGTCCCAGCGGTGGATCTGGTAGAGGTCGACGTAGTCGGTGCCGAGCCGGGGCAGGCTGTGCGTCGATCTCGCTGCAGGATCGCCTTGCGGGACAGGCCGGCGCCGTTCGGACCGGGCCGCATCCGCCCGTGCACCTTGGTGGCGATCACGACGTCCTCGCGCGTCGGCGAACTCCCGCAGCGCCCGGCCGGTGATCTCCTCGCTGCTGCCGCCGGAGTAGACGTTGGCGGTGTCGAAGAAGTTGATGCCGGCCTCGAGCGCGCCTGACGGATCGTCTGCCGCGCGAAGTCCTCGTCCTAGCGCCCACGGGTGGCCGCCGCGGTCGGGGTCGCCCCAGCTCATGCAGCCGACGGTGATCGCGGAGACCTGCAGCCCGCGTGCTGCCCGAGTCGCCGGTAGCTGCATCAGACCGCGCCTCTCCGAGCGCTGCGAACTCCTCGTCGGTCAGCTCGATGCTCGCGGCCGCGGTGTTCGACTCGAGGTGGTCGACGCTCGACGTGCCCGGGATCGGCAGCATCACCGGCGAGCGCCGCAGCAGCCAGGCCAGCGCGAGCTGCGACGGGGTGGCGTCGTGCTGCTTCGCGGCCGTCGGCGAGCGGGCCGTCCGTCCCGGACAGCTCGCCGGTCGCCAGCGGGAACCACGGGATGAAGCCGATGCCCTCGCTCGTGCAGTGGTCGAGCAGCTCCTCGGCGTCGCGGTTGGCGAGGTTGAAGAGGTTCTGCACCGACACGATCTCGGCGGTCTTCTGCGCCTCCTCGAGCTGGTCGACGGTCACCTCGGAGAGGCCGATGTGCCGGATCTTGCCCTCGTCCTGCAGCTGCTTCAGCTCGCCGACCTGGTCGGCCAGCGGGTACGTCCGGGTCGATGCGGTGCAGCTGGAACAGGTCGATCCGCTCGAGGCCGAGGCGGCGCAGGCTCAGCTCGACCTCCTGGCGCAGGTACGCCGGCTGGCCGAGCGGCGTCCACTCGCCCGGGCCCTGGCGGGTCAGCCCGGCCTTGGTCGCGATCACGACGTCGTCGGCGTAGGGGTGCAGCGCCTCGCGCAGCAGGTCCTCGGCGACGTACGGGCCGTAGGAGTCGGCGGTGTCGAAGAAGGTGATGCCGAGCTCGACCGCGCGGCGCAGCACGCGGACGCGCCTCGTCGCGGTCGCGCGGCGGTCCCCACACGCCCTCGCCGGGCAGCTGCATCGTGCCGTAGCCGAGGCGTACGACGGGCAGGTCGCCGCCGAGCTCGAAGGTGCCGGACGGAGCAGCGATGTTGTCGGTCGTGGAAGTAGTCATATAAGGGGCAAGTCATCGGGCGGCGGTGTTGTTCCCCGGGGCCGAGCGGGAGGATGAGGTCATGGCCGGTGACGAGATCGCGTGGTTCCGCAAGCCGACGCCCACGAACCAGGCGCCGTACGACAGCGGCACGCTGAACCTGAGCTACCAGCTCCTGGACAAGGCGATCGTCGAGGGCGCCGCGGACGAGTCGGTGCTGGTCGACGTCCGCGGGACGTGGAGCCACGCCCTGCTGCTGGAGCACGTGGCCGCGTTCGGCGGGGCGCTCAAGGGGCTCGGAGTCCTGCCCGGCGACCGGGTTCTCGTCGACCTGGCCGACGACCGGGACACCGTGGTCGTGCTGCTGGGCGCGGCGCGGGTCGGCGCGGTGACGGTGCGCCCGCCGACCCGGCTCGGCGAGGCGGAGCTGGCGATGGTCGTGGCGTCGGCCGGGCCGTCGGTGGTCGTCACCAGCCGGCCCGGGCTGGAGCTCGCCGACGCCGACCCGGTCGTGATCTCCGGCGACCCCTCGCCGGTGGGATCGGCGGTGGCCTGGGATGTCGTGCTGCGCGCCGGACGCACCGACCCCGCGGGCGCCGAGAACGTGGCCGCCGATGCGGCCTCCGCGCTGGTGTGGCCGGAGGGCCCCGACACGTCGGTCCGGGTGCGGACGACCGTCGAGCAGGCGCTGGCCCTGCTGGAGGCGACCCGCTCGGTGCCGGTCGCTGCCGCCGAGCTGGTGGGTGTGCTGACGCGGTGAGGCGTGGGGGTCGGAGGTCGGGTCCGGGGGCGGGGAATTCCCAAGGTATCGAGGTTCTCTGGCGCTCCCAGGGGCATGTACGCCGCTGGAAGCGCCAGATTTCCTTGGGAAGTCAGAAGAGATTGGGAAGTGTAATGTCCGTTTGCGCCCCTAATGCCCGACAAATTCCTCGATACCTTGGGAATTCTCGCCCACACCCCCTCGCCCACCTACTCGCCCGCTCACCCGCCACACCCCTCACCACCCCGCACCTCCGCCGCATACGATCAGAACCGTGACCGAACAGATTCCGATGCTGGTCGCCGGCGAGTGGGTGCACGGCGACGAACCGCTCGAGGTGCACCACCCGTACGACGGCTCGCTCGTCAAGACCACGACGTACGCCACCAAGGCCCAGGTCGAGGCGGCCGTATCCGCTGCAGACGGCGTGCGCGCCGAGGCGGAGCGGCTCCCGATCCACGTGCGCGCCGAGGCACTGGCCTCGGTCAGCCGGCAGATCCAGGAGCGGGCCGACGAGATCGCGGAGCTGATCACCGCGGAGAACGGCAAGCCGCTGTTCTGGGCCAAGGGCGAGGTCGGCCGCGCGGTGTCGGTGTTCCGCTGGGCCGCCGAGGAGACCCGCCAGCAGTCCGGCGAGGTGCTGCGGCTCGACACGGACGCCGCGGCCGAGGGCCGGATGGCGTACGTACGCCGCGTGCCCAAGGGACCGGTGCTGGCGATCAGCCCGTTCAACTTCCCGCTCAACCTGGTCGCGCACAAGGTGGCGCCGGCGATCGCGGTCGGTGCCCCCGTGGTGCTCAAGCCCGCGCCCAAGACCCCGCTGTCGGCGCTGCTGCTCGGCGAGCTGCTCGACAACACCGACCTGCCCCGGGGCATGGTCAACGTGATCAACGTCCAGAACGACCAGGCCAAGGACCTCGTCGCCGACCCGCGGCTCCCCGTGGTCAGCTTCACCGGCTCCGGGCCGGTCGGCTACGCGATCCAGGAGCAGGTCCCGGGCAAGCACGTCGTGCTCGAGCTCGGCGGCAACGCCGCGGTCGTGGTCGCGGCCGACTGGTCGAGCGACGAGGACCTCGACTGGGCGGCGACCCGGATCGCGAACTTCGGCAACTACCAGGCCGGCCAGTCGTGCATCGGCGTCCAGCGCGTGTACGCCGACGGGTCGCTGTACGACGCGCTCCGCGACCGGATCGTCACCAAGGTCGAGGCGCTCAGGACCGGCGACCCGAAGGATCCCGACACGTTCGTCGGCCCGATGATCGAGGAGGCGGCCGCCCAGCGGGTCGAGGAGTGGGTGAACGCGGCGGTCGACGCCGGCGCCACGCTGCTGACCGGCGGCAAGCGCGAGGGCACCACCTACGCGCCGACGGTGCTCGAGGACGTGCCCGCTGACGCGAAGGTGAGCTGCGAGGAGGTGTTCGGTCCGGTGCTGGTGCTCGACCGGGTCTCCGGCTCCGACGAGGGGTTCGCGCGCGTCAACGACTCGAAGTACGGGCTCCAGGCCGGCGTGTTCACCCACGACCTGCAGACCGCGTTCCGCGCCCACCGCGAGCTGGCCGTGGGCGGCGTGATCATCGGCGACGCTCCGTCGTACCGCGCCGACCAGATGCCGTACGGCGGGGTCAAGGAGTCCGGCGTCGGGCGCGAGGGCGTCCGCTACACGATGCACGACTTCAGCTATGAGCGCGTCATGGTGCTCACCGGGCTCGACCTCTGACACTCCCACCGCTCCCACGCCTCCCACGCCTAGACTGGCGGGACTCGTGGTCGAAGGAGCAGCACCATGTCGTCTGACAGCAAGGTCGTTCTGCCGGAACTGCCCGACCACATCGACGCCGCTGTCCTGAAGATCGCGGGCGTGGTCGTGATCGGCGCCATCATGTCGATCCTGGACATCACGGTCGTCAACGTCGCCCTGCCGACGTTCCAGACGGTGTTCGGCAGCGTTGCCCACCCGCTCGCGTACTCCACGGTCGCGTGGTCGGTCACCGCGTACACCCTCGCGCTGGCAACCGTGATCCCGTTGACCGGCTGGGCCGCCGACCGGTTCGGCACCAAGCGGCTCTACATGACCGCCATCGCGCTGTTCGTCTCCGGCTCGGTGCTATGCGCGACTCTCGTGGAGCATCGGCGCCCTGATCGGGTTCCGGGTCCTCCAGGGCCTCGGAGGCGGCATGCTGATGCCGCTCGGCATGACGATCATGACCCGGGCCGCGGGACCCCACCGGATGGGCCGGCTGATGGCCATCCTCGGGGTCCCGATGCTGCTCGGCCCGATCCTCGGCCCGATCATCGGCGGTTGGCTCATCCAGGTCGCGAGCTGGCACTGGATCTTCCTGATCAACGCGCCGATCGGCGTGATCGCGATCGTCTACGCCTGGCGTGTGCTGCCCAGGGACACCCCGGAACCCTCGGAGTCCTTCGACTTCCTCGGCATGGCGCTGATGTCACCCGGGCTGGCGCTGTTCCTGTTCGGCGTCTCCTCCATCCCGTCCGAAGGCACGGCCACCGCCCCGCGGGTCTGGGTCTCGATGCTGGTCGGCACGGTGCTGATGGTCGCTCTTCGTCTTCCACTCGTTCCGCCCCGAGCATCCGCTGCTCGACCTGCGGCTGTTCAAGAACCGCAACCTGACGGTCTCGATCATCACCATGTTCCTGTTCGCCGCGGCGTTCTTCGGCGGGCTGCTCCTGGTGCCGACCTACTTCCAGGAGGTCCGCGGGGAGTCCACGTTGCAGGCCGGCCTGCTCGTCGCCCCGCAGGGCATCGGCGCGATGATCACGATGCCGATCGCGGGCGCACAGGTGGACAAGCACCCGATCGGCCGGATCGTGCCGTTCGGTCTGCTCTTCATCCTGATCGGCATGTTCGGGCTGACCCAGCTCACCGCCACCACGCCGTACCCGGTGATCATCGCCGAGCTGTTCGTGATGGGTCTCGGCATGGGAGCCACGATGATGCCGCTCTTCACCTCGGCACTGAAGACCCTGAAGGCCCACGAGGTGGCCCGTGGCTCGACCCTGCTGAACATCACCCAGCAGATCGCCAGCTCGTGCGGAGTCGCGATCATGTCCGTCCTGCTCACCAACCACCTCCAGGCCTCCAAGCTCGCCGGGCCGGCGATGGCCAGCCTGCACATCCCGGCCCTGGCCGACAGGATCCCCGCCGCCGCGATCGCGAAGGGCCTGGAGGACGCAGCCCAGGCGTTCGCCGACACCTACTGGGTGGCGTGGGCGATGGTGCTGCTGACGGTGATCCCGGCGATGTTCCTGCCGCGCAAGCACGAGGAGACGCACCTGCTCGACGACGTCGGCGTCCCTCCCGTCGTCGTGCACTGACCAGCGCAACGACAACCGGGCGTCACATCTCTTCGTGCGTGTCCGGGTCGCCGCCGAACAGCCGGCCGTCGGGCTCGGCCAGACCGCTGATCGCGGCCATCTGGTCGGTGGAGAGCTCGAAGCCGAAGACGTCGAGGTTCTCGCGCTGGCGACCGGCGTTCGAGGACTTCGGGATCGGGAGCGACCCGAGCTGGACGTGCCAGCGGAGGATGACCTGACCGGGCGTCACGTCGTGGGCCTCGGCGGCCTCGACGACTGAGGCCTCGTCGAGCGGCGCCCGCCGCTTGCCCATGGGACTCCAGGCCTCGGTGCGGATGCCCAGCCGCTCGTCGACCCGCAGCATCTCGGCTTGGGGGAAGCGGGGGTGGAGCTCGATCTGGTTCACCGACGGGGTGACGCCGGTGGCGTCGATGATCCGGGCGAGGTGCGCCTCGGTGAAGTTGGAGACGCCGACCGAGCGGACGAGGCCCTCCTTCTGGCAGTCGACGAGCGCCCGCCACGCCTCGGGGTACTTGTCCTGGCTGGGGTTCGGCCAGTGGATCAGCTGGAGGTCGACGTAGTCGGTGCCGAGCCGCTCGAGCGTGCCGCGGACCGAGGCGACGGCGTCGTCGTACCCGTGGTGGCGTCCGGGCACCTTCGAGGTGATCCGGACCTCTTCCCGGGTCAGTCCGGAGCGGCGAACCGCCTCGCCCACCTCGCGCTCGTTCTGGTAGTTCACCGCGGTGTCGAGCAGCCGGTAGCCGATCTCGAGCGCCTGCCGCATCACCTCGATGCCGTCCTCGCCCTTGAGCGAGACCGTGCCGAAGCCGATCGCGGGGAGGGTGGTGCCGTCGTTGAGGGTGTACGTCGGGTTGTCGGGCATTCACCCAACCTAGTTCGGGTCTCGACAGGCTCGACCGCCGAGGCTGCGACAATCCTCTCGTGATCAGACGCGACGTGGTGATCCTGGGCTCGACCGGCTCGGTCGGCACCCAGGCGCTCGATGTGGTGCGGGCCCAGCCCGACCGGTTCCGGGTGGTGGCGCTCACCGCGGGGGGCTCGCAGCCGGACCTGTTCGAGCAGCAGGTGGCGGAGTTCGAGCCGGCGTACAGCGGCATCGGCGACGCGGCCAGCGTCGAGGCCGCGGGCATGGTCTGCCACACGGTGCTCAACGCGATCACCGGCGCGGCCGGGCTGCTGCCGACGCTGGCCGCGCTCGATGCCGGCAACGTGCTCGCGCTGGCCAACAAGGAGTCGCTGATCATCGGCGGCCCGGTGGTGCTCGACCGCGCGAAGCCCGCCCAGATCGTGCCCGTCGACAGCGAGCACAGTGCCCTTGCCCAGTGCCTGCGGGGCGGCCGTGCCGACGAGGTACGACGGCTCGTGCTGACCGCCAGCGGGGGACCGTTCCGCGGTCGCAGCCGGTCAGACCTCGGCGACGTGACGCCGGAGCAGGCCATGAACCATCCGACCTGGGACATGGGGCCGGTCGTCACGATCAACTCCGCGACCCTGGTCAACAAGGGGCTCGAGGTGATCGAGGCGCACCTCCTGTTCGGCATCCCGATGGACGACATCGAGGTGGTCGTGCACCCGACCTCGGTCGTCCACTCGATGGTCGAGTTCAACGACGGGTCCACGCTCGCCCAGGCGTCGCCCCCGACGATGGCGATCCCGATCGCGCTCGGACTGGCCTGGCCCGACCGGGTGCCCGGCACGGCGCCGGCGGTGGACTGGTCGACCGCGCAGACCTGGGAGTTCTTCCCGCTCGACGACGAGGCGTTCCCCGCCGTGCGCCTGGCCCGCGAGGCGGGTGCACTGGGCAGCACGGCGCCCGCGGTCTACAACGCGGCCAACGAAGTGTGCGTGCAGGCGTTCCGTGACGGAGACCTCGCGTTCGTCGACATCGTCGACACGGTGGCGAAGGTCCTTTCCGCCCACGACGTACCCTCTGGGGGAGATCTCACCGTCGACGACGTGCTCGCGGCCGATGCCTGGGCCCGCACGCGGACGGCCACCGCACTGGGAGCAATCACTCGATGAACGCGTTGACCTACCTGCTCGGCGTGCTGCTCTTCCTCGTGGGGCTGGTGGTGTCCGTGGGGCTCCACGAGCTCGGGCACCTGATCCCCGGCAAGCTCTACAACGTCAAGGTCACCCAGTACTTCATCGGCTTCGGCCGCACCCTGTGGTCGCGTCAGAAGGGCGAGACGGAGTACGGCGTGAAGGCGATCCCGCTGGGCGGCTACTGCAAGCTGGTCGGAATGGTGCCGCCCGACCCGGACGACCCGGAGACCGGCACCGACCGCGTCCGCAGCCGCAACACCGGCATGTTCGCCCAGCTGGTCAGCGACGCCCGCGACGCCGAGTACGAGCACGTCGACCCGCACGACCACGACCGGCTCTTCTACAACAAGCCGTGGTGGCAGCGGGTGATCATCATGGGCTCCGGCGTCGCGATCAACCTCGTGCTCGCTTTCGTGCTGTTCGCGTTCGTGTTCATCGGATTCGGGGTGCCGACGCCGACCACGACCGTCGCCGGTGTTTCCAAGTGCGTGATCGCGGTGACCGAGACCAACGTCGACAAGCCGCCCCGCGCGTGCGCGGCCTCCGACGCGGAGGCGCCGGCCAAGGCCGCCGGGTTCCGGCCGGGGGACCGCTTCGTCTCGATCAACGGCATCCCGATCGACGACTGGGGCCAGGCCCAGAAGCAGATCCGCGCCAACGGCGACGGCAAGGCCGTCGTGGTCGTCGAGCGTGACGGTCAGCGCGTCACCCTGCGTCCGACGACCACGGTGACCACCCAGAACATCGACCCGGACAACCCCGGGAAGATCACGAAGGTCGGCTTCCTGGGCGTCGTACCGAGGCAGGTCACCCAGCGCCAGGGCGTGGGCTACGTCGTCGACACCATGGCCAACGGCACCTGGCAGACCGTCCGGACCATCGCCGCGATGCCGGTGAAGGTCTACCACGTCGCGCGTGCCTCGGTCGGGCTCGAGGAGCGCGACCCGAACGGCCCGATGAGCGTCGTCGGGGCCGGCCGCGTCGCCGGCGAGGTCGCCTCCCAGGACAAGGCGCCGGTGCTCGACCGGTTCCTGTCGGTGATCCTGCTGCTGGCCGGCCTGAACCTGTTCCTCGGCCTGATCAACCTGGTGCCGCTGCCGCCGTTCGACGGCGGGGGCATCGCCACCACGCTCTACGAGACGGTACGACGGGCCTTCGCCCGGATGCGCGGCAAGCCCGACCCGGGCGGCGTCGACAGCGCCAAGCTGCTGCCGCTCACCTACGCGATGGCGATGGTGATCCTCGTGGTCAGCGTGATCCTGATCTTCGCCGACATCGTCGCCCCGGTGCAGCTCAGCTGAGCCGGGCCGCCAACGCGATGCGGCGTCCTCGGCGCCGAAACCTAGACTGGACACCATGACCGCCGTTTCCCTGGGGATGCCCAGCGCCCCGCCGCCCGTGCTCGCCCCGCGCCGCCAGAGCCGCAAGATCAAGGTCGGCAAGGTGGAGGTCGGCGGTGACGCACCGATCTCCGTGCAGTCGATGTGCACCACGCTCACCGCCGACGTCAACACGACGCTGCAGCAGATCGCCGAGCTCACCGCGTCCGGCTGCGACATCGTGCGGGTGGCGTGTCCGTCGCAGGACGACGCCGACGCGCTGCCGGAGATCGCGTCGCACAGCCAGATCCCGGTGATCGCCGACATCCACTTCCAGCCGCGCTACGTGTTCGCGGCGATCGAGGCCGGCTGCGCCGCGGTCCGGGTCAACCCGGGCAACATCAAGAAGTTCGACGACCAGATCAAGCAGATCGCGCAGGAGGCCAAGGACCACGGCACCTCGATCCGGATCGGCGTCAACGCCGGTTCGCTCGACAAGCGCGTGATGGAGAAGTACGGCAAGGCGACCCCGGAGGCACTGGTCGAGTCGGCGGTCTGGGAGGCCTCCCTGTTCGAGGAGCACGACTTCCACGACTTCAAGATCTCGGTCAAGCACAACGATCCGGTGGTCATGGTGCGTGCCTACGAGCTGCTCGCCGAGGCGGGCGACTGGCCGCTGCACCTGGGCGTGACCGAGGCGGGTCCGGCGTTCCAGGGCACGATCAAGTCGAGCGTCGCGTTCGGCGCCCTGCTGAGCAAGGGAATCGGCGACACGATCCGGGTCTCGCTGTCCGCGCCCCCGGTCGAGGAGGTCAAGGTCGGCCTGCAGATCCTCGAGTCGCTCAACCTCCGCCCGCGCCGGCTCGAGATCGTCTCCTGCCCCTCGTGCGGCCGGGCACAGGTCGACGTCTACAAGCTCGCCGACGAGGTCACCGCCGGCCTCGAGGGGCTCGAGGTGCCGCTGCGGGTCGCGGTCATGGGCTGTGTCGTGAACGGCCCGGGTGAGGCCCGCGAGGCCGACCTCGGCGTGGCATCCGGCAACGGCAAGGGCCAGATCTTCGTCAAGGGCGAGGTGATCAAGACCGTGCCCGAGTCACAGATCGTGGAGACCCTGATCGAGGAGGCGATGCGGATCGCCGAGGGCATGGAGGCCGAGGAGGGCGCGGGAGCGCAGGTCAGCGTGTCGTGACGCGCGCTCAGCGGTAGTCCGGGATCAGGTCGGCGCGCTTGTCGCCGAACCCGTGGTCGCGGATGTAGCCCCACGCGTCGGGCCGTGACCCGTCGACGTCGGTGGTGCCGTAGCGGTCGGACAGGTCGCGCGCGGTCAGCACCCGGCCTGCGATGCCCGTGGGCTGCGGGTCGGCCGCCAGTGCGGCGATGCCGCGGGCGACGTACGTCGGCGTCTCCGAGATCGCGAACCCGGGCACGCGCTCGATCGCGTCGCGCCAGGTCTCCTCGGTGACGCCGAAGTTGTCGAGCATCGCCTCGGACCGCAGCCACCCGGGCGTGACCCCCACCGGCGTGACGGCCGTGTCGGCCAGGTCGAGCCCCAGCGCCCGCACCAGGCGGTCGATGCCGCCCTTGACGAAGTCGTAGTAGAAGCCCACGCCGGGGCGGATCTCCGCGTTGACGTCGCTCGGTCCGTCGGTCACCTCCACCAGGAGCCGGCCACCGGAGCGCAGCATCAGCGGCACGGCGTGGGCGATCGTCACCAGGTGGGTGTCGATGCCCATCCGGAGCATGCGCAGGCCGCCACCGAGGTCGTGCTCCCAGATCGGCCTGCCCCACTCGAGGTAGCGGTCGCCGCCGAAGATGTCGTTGACCAGCACGTCGAGCCGCCCGTGGTCGGCCTCGATCCGCGCCATCAGCGCGGCCACGGCCTCGGGGTCCTCGTGGTCGACCGGGACCGCCGTGGCGGTGCCGCCCACCGCCGCGACCAGGTCGCCGGTGTCCTCGATGGTCTCGCCACGGTCCATCTCCGAGGGCCCGCCGACGCGGCTGCTGCGACCGGTCGCGTAGACGTGTGCGCCGGCCCGCCCGAGCTCGACGGCGATCGCGCGGCCGCACCCGCGGGTGGCCCCGGCGACCAGGGCGACGGTGCCGGCCAAGGGTGACTGCTCCATGCCCTCAGCAGACCACGAGGCGCCGACAGGTCAGCCGGACTTCTTGCCGTCCTGCGTGAGGTGCTCGTAGGCATGGATCGTGCGCAGGGCCTCCTTGCACACCTGCCAGACGTCGCTGGTCTGCGCGAGCAGCGCCAGGTCGCGCATCCGCCGGGTGATCGTCCCGCTCTCGGTCGGGTCCGTGTCGGCCAGCTGGACGACGGCGGGGGCGATCGCCTTGTCGGCGGCGCCGGAAAGCGCGCCGAGCGTGCTGTACGCCTGGCGGACCCGCGCCGGTTCCTTCGCCTGCGGGTGGGCGGCCGCGAACTCCCGGCGGCCTTCCCGCGCCTTCGCGAGCTGGTTCTCCATGTCGAAGGGAAGCACCTTGTCGACCAGCGCGCGCTGGGACCTGATCGCCTCCTTCTGGGCGTCGATCTCCTCGTCGCACTGGTCGGCGGTCGCCGTCGACTCGTGGTAGGCCACACCGGCGGCCAGCGACTCCCAGCGTGAGGCGAAGACCCGCTCCACCATCCCGCCCAGGGCGGCCTGGGTGGCCACCGTCGCGCTGAGGTCGTGCCAGCGGTCGCGGCACGCCAGGTCGGCATCGGAGACTTGCTGCTCGGCGACCGGTGCGTCATCGGTGCCGCACGCCGTCAGCGGCAGGAGCACGAGCGCCAGCGCCAGGAGGGGTCCGACGCGGGAGCGCTGCATGCGCCCACCGTAGGTGACCAGAACCGGTCATGGCCGAGCGCCCACGGGTACTGGATTGGACTTGGTCATCTAGGCTCCCCCTGTGCTTAGGACCCAGCCCGGCCTGCGCGTTCTCGGGCCGTCCGACCTGCCCGACGTGCTGGGGCTGCTGGCGACCGATCCGGTGCGCAACGTCTTCGTCGAGTACCGCGCCCGGTTGACCCGGCTCGACCCACGCTGGCTCGGGGGAGAGGTATGGGGCTTCTACGAGGACGGCGAGCTCCGGTCGGTGTGCCACGCAGCCGCCAACCTGGTGCCGGTGCTGGGCGACGAGGCGGCCCTGGCCGCCTTCGCCCACCGAGCGACCCGTCGTGGACGCGTGTGCTCGACGATCGTCGGGCCACAGGACCAGGTGCGGGTGCTGTGGCAGTCGCTCGGCGAGCGCTGGGGTACGCCGCGTGAAGCCCGGTGGGACCAGCCGCACCTCGAGCTGGCCAGCGAGCCGGCGGTCGCGCCGGACCCGCTGGTGCGGCGTTCGGAGCAGGCGGACGTGGACGCGCTGTACCCGGCGTGCGTGGACATGTACACCGAGGAGGTCGGCATCTCCCCGGAGTGGGACGGCGGCCGCGACCTCTACCGCGCCCGGGTCAACCAGCTGGTGAGCCGGGGCTGGTCGTTCGCCCGCTACGAGCGGGGCCGCGTGGTCTTCAAGGCCGAGGTCGCGTGCGCGTCGCCCAGCGCCTGCCAGATCCAGGGCGTGTACGTCGACCCGTCCCGCCGCGGCGAGGGACTGGCCGCGGCGGGGATGGCCGCGGTCGTGCAGTTCGCGCTGAAGGAGATCGCGCCGGTCGTGTCGTTGTACGTCAACGAGCACAACGTGGCCGCGCGAGCGGCGTACCGCCGAGTCGGCTTCGTCCAGACCGGCACGTTCTCCACCCTCATGTTCTGAGGCGTGTCCGACACCTTCGAGCCGTCTGGACCGCATTTTGGTCTGGACGCACGCCCCACATGGTGCTTGTGTCCCGGTATGAGATGAACGACTCGCACTCCAGGGGAGATCAGCATGCGAAACGACGTGAGGTTCCGGATACTGACAGCCACCGCGGCACTCGCGGTGGGACTCGGGCTTGCAGGGTACGCACCCGCGGGCGCCGCAGCAGGAGCCATGCCGACCAAGCACCACGAGGGATCCCACCACGGGCATCACCACAAGGGGCACGCCGAGGGTCTTCCCGGCGGGTTCAAGCACCTGGTGGTGATCTACGAGGAGAACCACTCCTTCGACAACCTCTACGGCACCTGGGGCGAGGTCCGAGGCCAGCACGTGGAAGGCCTTGCCGACGCGACCACGGCCAAGCGCACCCAGGTCGGACAGGACGGCGTCGCGTTCACCTGCCTGCAGCAGGTCGACGTCAACCTCGCCTCGCCGGCCCGCTGCTCGAACACCTGTCAGGACCCGGGCCACGCCATCGCCGCGAGCCACTTCGGCAACGACATCGTTCGACATCGACGACTTCATCGCCCCCACCGACCGGACCTGCCCGGTTCCCGTTCCCGGGGTCCCCTCCCCGGCCAACGGCGTCCCCAAGTCCCCGGACAACAACCCGGGCGGATGCACCCGCGACCTCGTGCACCGCTTCTACCAGGAGCAGTACCAGATCGACGGCGGCAAGCAGGACCGCTACACGACGGGCTCCGACGCGGTCGGCCTCACCCAGGGCGTGTACGAGACCCAGCAGCTGCCGATCTACCGCTACCTGCACAGCAAGGGCGCACCGAAGTACGTCATCGCCGACCACTTCTTCCAGGGCGCCATTCGGTGGCTCGTTCCTCAACCACCAGTGGCTGATCGCCGCGCGGGCGCCGCTCGACACCGACCCGCTGGTGGGCGACGCCCACGCCCGCGCTGACCGGACGCAACTCGGTGCTCGACGCGAACGGGATGGTCAACACCTACCCGCAGTACCACCCCGTCGGGCCGGTGCTGGACGGCGAGCTCACGCAGGTGTGCCCGGCGCGGCGGCAACGACGAGGTGGCCGCCTGCGGCAACTTCGCTGTCAACACGGTGCAGCCGGGCAGGCGCCCCGCAACGAGACCGGTGCGCCGGATCCCGCTGATCGACGACACGGCGTTCCCGAACATCGGCGACCGGATGTCCGCAGGCGGGGATCAGCTGGGCCTGGTACGCAGGCGGCTGGAATGACGCGGAGAAGGGCACGCCTGGTGCCTCTGTTCCAGTTCCACCACCAGCCGTTCAACTACTTCGCCGACTACGCACCCGGAAAGCCCGGCCGCGCGCACCTCAAGGACGAGGAGGAGTTCAGGACCGCGGCACGGAACGGGACGCTGCCCAAGGTGTCGTTCGTCAAGCCGTACGGCGCGGAGAACGAGCACCCGGGCTACGCGAGCGAGCCGGACGGTTCCGACCACCTGGTCGACCTGCTGCAGGACATCACCGAAGGGGACTCCGCCGGCAACACGCTCGTGGTGGTCACCTACGACGAGTTCGGCGGCCAGTGGGACCACGTCTCCCCACCCGGCACCGGCTCGACCGTCGGCGCACACGACGCCTGGGGGCCGGGCACCCGCATCCCGGCGCTGATCGTCTCGCGGTCGCTCAAGCACTCCGGTGTGGACCACACGGTCTACGACACGACCTCGATCATGACCACCATCGAGCGCAGCTTCGGGCTGGCACCGGTGGCGACCCGCGACGCGGTCGTGAACGACCTCGCGCCAGCGGTGGCGGCGGGGGGACGCCACTAGTAGCCGGCTCGCGGGGCCTCGTCCGTCACGGGCGGCGAGGCCCCAAGATGACTAAGTCCAAGGGGAGCACGCTGCGCCCCCCTCATCACGCACGCTGGCTGCGTTCTCGTCAGTCGCCGTGGCTCCGCCACGGCTCCCTCCTCCGCCTTGCCAGCGCACGCGCTGAGCGGCGCTCGCTTGCACCCCCCTTGGACCTACCCATCTAGAGTCGCGTGCGTGACCGCACCCCTCAGCAAGGACATCGTCGGCCTGGCCGCCATCCTCGGCATCTCCGGCGTCATCCACCTCGGCAAGCCCGAGGTCTACGAGCCGATCATGCCGAATCTGGTCCCCGCCCACCGTGAGGTGATCTTCGCCTCCGGCGTGGCCGAGATCCTGTGCGCCGTGGGCCTGCTGGTGCCGCGGCTGCGCAGGCCGGCGGGATGGGCGAGCGCCGCGCTGCTGCTCGCCGTCTACCCGGCCAACCTGAAGATGGCCGGCGACGCCGCGCAGACGGACAGCACGAGGTTCAAGGCGATCGCGTGGGCACGGCTGCCGCTGCAGGTCCCGATGATCCGCACGGCGCTGAAGGCCGCGCGCGACTGAGCGGAGCGAAACCCTGTCGAGCCCTCGTGCCTGGCCCGACTAGCCTTGCGCCCATGAACATGCACCCCACGAAGCCGCTCGCTTCGCTCACGTCTGTGCGGGGGCCCCGATGATCCTGCGGATGTCGACGTTGTTCGTTCGGACCCTCCGAGATGATCCCGTGGACGCCGAGGTGCCGAGCCACCGCCTGCTGGTGCGGGCGGGCTACGTGCGCCGGGCCGCGCCGGGGATCTACACCTGGCTGCCCCTGGGCCTGCGCGTGCTGCGCAACGTGGAGACGATCATCCGCGAGGAGATGGACGCGATCGGCGCCCAGGAGCTCCAGTTCCCCGCGCTGTTGCCGCGCGAGCCCTACGAGGCGTCCGGCCGCTGGACGGAGTACGGCGACGGCATCTTCCGGCTGAAGGACCGCAAGGGCGGCGACTACCTGCTGGGGCCCACCCACGAGGAGATGTTCACGCTCGCGGTCAAGGACCTGTACTCCTCCTACAAGGACCTGCCGGTCTGGCTCTACCAGATCCAGACCAAGTACCGCGACGAGGCGCGACCACGTGCCGGCATCCTGCGCGGACGCGAGTTCATCATGAAGGACTCCTACTCCTTCGACACCTCCGACGCCGGCCTCGATGCGTCGTACGCCGCACACCGCGACGCCTACGTCCGCACGTTCGACCGGCTCGGCTTCGACTACGTGATCGTCAAGGCGACGAGTGGCGCCATGGGCGGTTCGAAGTCGGAGGAGTTCCTGGCCAGGGCGGAGGTCGGCGAGGACACCTACGTGCGATGCAGCAACTGCGACTACGCCGCCAACGTCGAGGCGGTGCAGGTGCGCCCGCCCGCACCTGTCGCGTACGACGACGCGCCCGCGGCGCACGCCGAGCAGACGCCCGACACCCCGACCATCGAGACCCTGGTCGCGCACCTGAACGAGAAGCACCCCCGCGACGACCGGCCCTGGACAGCCGGCGACACGCTGAAGAACGTGCTCGTCGTGCTGAAGCACGCCGACGGCACCCGTGAGTCGCTCGCGATCGGTCTGCCCGGCGACCGCGAGGTGGACCAGAAGCGGCTCGAGGGCCAGCTCGAGCCGATCGAGGTCGAGCCGATGGACGAGGTCGAGATGCGCAAGCACCCGACCCTCGTGAAGGGCTACATCGGGCCCGGAACCCTGGGGGAGCGGGGCACGTCCGGTATCCGCTACGTGGTCGACCCCCGGATCTCCGAGGGCACCGCCTGGGTGACCGGCGCCAACGTCGACGGGAGTCACGTGCTCGACCTCGTGGTCGGCCGCGACTTCACTCCCGACGGCACCATCGAGGCGGCCGAGGTCCGCGACGGGGACCCCTGCCCGAACTGCGAGTCCGGCACTCTCCACACCGCGCGCGGGATCGAGATGGGCCACATCTTCCAGCTCGGGCGCATGTACGCCGAGGCGCTCGACCTGCGGGTGCTCGACGAGAACGGCAAGCTGGTCATCGTCACGATGGGCTCCTACGGCATCGGTGTCTCGCGTGCGGTCGCCGCCATCGCGGAGGGCAACAACGACGAGCTGGGCCTGGTCTGGCCCCGCGAGATCTCGCCCGCCGACGTGCACGTCGTGGCCACCGGCAAGGACGAGGTCGTGTTCTCGACCGCGGCCGAGCTGGTGCGCGAGCTGTCGGCCGCGGGGCTCGACGTGCTCTACGACGACCGGCCGAAGGTCAGCCCCGGCGTGAAGTTCAAGGACGCCGAGCTGATCGGCGTGCCCACCATCGTCACCGTGGGCCGCGGCCTGGCCGACGGCAATGTCGAGGTCAAGGACCGGCGCTCCGACGAGCGGCAGCAGATCCCGCTGCCGGAGGCGGTCGCCCGGATCACCGGCATCGTCCGCGCCTGAGGTGAAGGTGGGGTCTCGACAAGCTCGACCACCGGTCTCGCGGAGGTCGCCGGAGGTCGCCGCGGTCATCTTCGACTGGGGCGGGACGCTGACCCCCTGGCACGACATCGACTTCGCGGGAGAGGCCGAGGCCCTCGCCGGTGCTGTGGTCGCGGCCGAGGGCGATCCCGCACACCACGCTGCCCTGCTGCGGGCCGCGACCGAGACCGCCTGGGGGCGCTCCCGCGACCACCAGCAGAGCGCGACGCTCGCGTCGCTGTTCGCGGAGGCCGGTCTCGACCACGACCCGGCGCTGCTGCACGCCTATCAGGAGTTCTGGGAGCCGCACACGCGCACCGACCCGGAGGTTGCGCCGGTCTGGCACACGCTGCGCGAGCGGGGCATCCGGGTCGGCGTGCTCTCCAACACGATCTGGCCCCGGGAGTGGCACCGGGACTTCTTCGCCCGGGACGGCGTGCTCGACCTCCTGGACGGCGACGTGTACACCAGCGAGGTCCCGTGGACCAAGCCGTCGCCGCTGGTGTTCCGGGCCGCGATGGAGGCCGTGGGTGTCGACGACGCAGCCGCCTGCGTCTACGTGGGCGACCGTCTCTTCGACGACGTGTGGGGTGCACAGAACGCCGGGATGCGCGCGATCCACGTGCCGCACAGTAGAATTCCATCTGGCCAGATCGGCCACGCGGAGGGCCGGCCGGACGCGGTTGCCCACCGACTTTCCGACATTCCAGACATCGTGGACGGCTGGTCACACCCGTAGGGGTGGCTCGGCCTTGCGTGCTCGTGCAGTGCACAGACGCGCAGCGCCGGGTGCGTTTGCCGGACGCCCGAATGCGGCCAAGATCGTCCTTGGTCCCACCCTGACCAACCCCGCTCGGTCCGCCACACCACGGAGGATTTTCTTGATACAGCTCCGCGCCGCAAGCGCCGCACTTCTTTCCGCCGGAGCCCTCCTCCTGGGGCCGGCGCTCGCAGCGCCCGCCCAGGCGATCACGATCGAGCCCGCCGGGGACGGGTCGTGCCTGACCGCCGGCACCAGCGCCCGCGGCCTCCACGGACGTGGCGCCGACACGCGCGGCATCAGTGCTGCCGAGCAGAGCCGGATCGCGCGGGAGACCGCCTCGCGGCTCGCCGCTCGTGGCTTGAGCCGCAGCGCGGCCGCCGTGACCGGGGGCAACGTCCCGGTCTACGTGCACGTGATGGCCGGCAAGAACGGCGAGGGCGACGTGACTGCCAGCCAGATCACCCGGCAGATTGCCGTCCTCAACAAGACCTACGCCGGCGGTGAGTCCACCGCGGCGGCGCCCACCGGGTTCACCTTCACGCTGGCCCGCACCGACCGGTTCTTCAACTCCACCTGGCACCAGGATCGGCAGAGTGCGACGTACCGCGCCCAGACCCGCAGGGGCGGCGCCAACGCGCTGAACATCTGGATCGTGGACTTCGCCTACCTCGGGATCGCGACGTTCCCGTGGGACTACGCCAGCAACCCGAAGATCGACGGCATCCGGGTGCAGTACTCCTCCCTGCCGGGCGGCTCGGCGACGAACTTCAACCTCGGCAAGACAGCCACACACGAGGCCGGGCACTGGCTCGGGCTCTACCACACGTTCCAGGGCGGCTGCACGACGAGGAACGACGAGGTGTCGGACACCCCGGCGCAGAGCAGCCCCACGAGTGGCTGCCCGGTTGGGCGTAACTCCTGCTCGCTGCCGGGTCTCGACCCGATCCGCAACTACATGGACTACTCCTACGACTCCTGCTACCGCATGTTCTCGTCCGGGCAGAGCGCCCGGATGTCCCAGATGTTCGCTGCCTACCGCGGCTGAACGCAGCAGGCCGCTGGTTCCGGGGAGATCTCGGGCCTCCCCGGAACCACAGGCCTGCCCGCGCACGCGTGCCCTCACGCACGAGGACACCGGATCGAAGGAGCCGATGGACGTAGCTGCTCCTCACGCAAGACCCTGCGTGCCGGGGAAGTTCTCGGGCCTTCCCCCGAAGCGCAGCTGACGTACGGCACTCTCGTCCAGAGCGTCGACGGCCCGCGAGCGGTCGTCGCCCACGGTCTGCGCCACGAGAGTGCCGTACGTCTGTGTCACGCGACGTTCGGTGACCAGCGCCGCACGCACCACCTGGGCGGGCGTCGACACCGCGTTGGGCAGCTCGTACGCCGGCGCCGCTGCGACCGGTCGCACGCCCAGCTCCTGGATCCGGGCGACCAGCGCGTCGCGCGCGGAGCGGTGCTGCTCGTAGGCGGTCAGCAGGCTGTCGAACAGCGTGCGCTGCTCGACCTCCGAGGTCTGGGCGCCGAGCACTCCGAAGACGTAGACGGCCGCGTGCTCCGCCGCGAGCGCGTCCTGCAACGCATCTGTCGCGGTCACGGGGCGCCCTCGAGCACGGCGAGGTGCTGTGCGAGGCCCGCCCCCATGCTGGCCAGCACCCGGGCGAACTGGCCGGACTCCGCCTCGACCGCGGCGGCGTTGAACGCGTCGCGGCGCGTCTTCGTGGAGCGCACCACTCGCGCCCGCGCGGCCGCGCGGTCAGTGGTCGCCGGGACCGCTCTTGCCGACGGCGACGGCATCATCTGGTCGGGGACCGCCTCGGCGAGTAGCGCCAGGTGCGCGCGTTGGGTCTCCAGCAGCGGCCGCAGGGAGGGACGCAGCAGCGGGAAGCGGCGCACGACGTCGGTGGTCAGGGCCACGCTGCGCTGCACGCCGGCGACCAGCTCGACGGCCAGCGCCACGTCGTGGGTGATCTCCGTGGAGCGCACGGTCGCGCGTGCCGACGGGGTCGCGGCCGGGTCGTCGCAGCCCGTCGCAGCGACCCCCAGCGACGCCAGGCCGGCTGCGCCCAGCGCGGTGCGCCGGGTGAGCCGGAGGAGGGGACGTCGGGACACCCGCTGATCCTATTGAGTCACCTCCCCCGGGATGGGGCTGTGCGTGGACACCGGCGTGTGTCGACGCTCACAACCGGGTAGGAAGGACTGGAGGCGAGTCGACGACAACGCTCCATGGAAGGCGATCGTGACCAATCTGGCCCAGGCCCTGAGCGAGACCGCTGCCGAGCACGGTGACCGTCCGGCCGTCCGGCTCGACGACATGGTGCTCACCTACGACGAGCTCCTCGAGGGCTCCCGGCGGGTGACGGCACTGCTGGCCGCCCGCAACGTGGGGCCGGGCGACCGGGTGGGGCTGGTGCTCCCGAACGTGCCGCCGTTCCCGGTCCTGTTCTACGGCGCCGTTGCGGCGGGAGCGGTCGTCGTGCCGATGAACCCGCTGCTCAAGGCGCGCGAGGTGAAGTACTACCTCGAGGACTCCGGCGCCTCCATCGTCTTCGCCTGGCACCAGATGGCCGACGAGGCCAGCAAGGCGGCCGAGGAGGTCGGGATCGAATGCATCTGTGTCGAGCCCGCGGGATTCAGCTCCCTGCTCTCCGAGCACGACCCGATCGAAGAGGTCGTCGACCGGGACGACCAGGACACGATGGTGCTGCTCTACACGTCCGGCACGACCGGCCAGCCGAAGGGCGCGGAGCTCACCCACAGCAACATGACCACCAATGCCGCACTCAGCGCGGAGACCTTGGTGGAGCTGAGCGAGAACGACGTGGTGATGGGCTGCCTGCCGTTGTTCCACTGCTTCGGGCTGACCTGCGGGCTCAACGCGTCGGTGCGTTCGGGCGCGTGCCTGACCCTGGTCCCGCGGTTCGACGCGACGAAGGCGCTCGAGGTGATCGGCCGCGACGAGGTCACGGTGTTCGAGGGCGTGCCGACGATGTACGCCGGCATGCTCAACGCGCCGGACGCCTCGTCGTACGACGTGTCCAGCCTGCGCACCTGCATCTCGGGTGGGTCCGCGATGCCGGTCGAGGTGATGAAGAGCTTCGAGAAGACCTTCGACTGCATGGTGCTCGAGGGCTACGGGCTCTCCGAGACATCGCCGGTCGCGTCGTTCAACCAGCCCGACATCGAGCGCAAGCCCGGCTCGATCGGGGTCCCGGTCCGCGGCGTCGAGATGAAGGTCGTGGACGACGACGGCAACGAGGTCGAGCAGGGCGACGTCGGCGAGATCGCGATCAAGGGCGAGAACGTCATGAAGGGGTACTGGGAGCGCAAGGATGACACGGCTGAGGCGATCAGGGACGGCTGGTTCCACAGCGGCGACATGGCCAAGCAGGACGAGGACGGGTACTACTTCATCGTCGACCGCAAGAAGGACCTGATCATCCGCGGTGGATACAACGTCTACCCACGCGAGGTGGAGGAGGTCCTCTACGAGCACGAGGCGGTCGCCGAGGCGGCCGTGATCGGCATCCCGCACGACGACCTGGGCGAGGAGGTCGGCGCTGCCGTCGCGCTCAAGGAGGGCAAGTCGGTCGACGAGCAGGAGCTCCGGGACTTCGCCAAGGAACGCCTGGCCGCGTACAAGTACCCGCGCCACATCTGGATCGTCGACGCGCTGCCGAAGGGACCGACCGGCAAGATCCTGCGCCGCGAGGTCGGGGCGCCCGACGACGCCACCGAGGCGTCGTCCTGATGGGCACCGGCGAGGTCGAGGAGGAGACCGGCACCGACGCCGCCGCTCCGCTGGACCTGCTACTCGCCGACGCCACCAGCAGCCCGCTGCGGAGGTTCCTGCCCGGCATGTCCGGGGTCCGGTTCACGGCCGGCCTGGCCCGCCACCCCGGTCGCGTCGTACGACGCGGCGCGGGCCTGGCCGGCGAGCTGGCCCGGATCGGCGCCGGGCGCTCCGAGATCGAGGCCGACGAGAAGGACCGCCGGTTCGCCTCCGAGGAGGGCTGGACCGGGAACCCGCTCCTCCGGCGCACCCTCCAGAGCTACCTGGCCGCCGGGGAGGCGGCGCGGGGGCTCGTCGCCGACGCCGACCTCGGCTGGGGTGACGGGCAGCGGATGGGCTTCATCGTGGACAACCTGGTCGAGGCGTCGTCCCCCAGCAACAACCCGGTGCTCAACCCGAAGGTGCTCAAGCGCGCGATCGACACCGGCGGAGGCAGCCTGGTCGCCGGGGGTCGGCGGCTGGTCCGCGACTTCGCGACGCCGCCGCGGGTGCCGTCGATGGTGGAGCCCGACGCGTTCGCGGTCGGCGAGGACATCGCGGTGACGCCGGGGGCGGTGGTGCTGCGCACGGACATGTTCGAGCTCATCCAGTACACACCGCAGACCACCCAGGTCCGTTCGACACCGCTGCTGATCGTGCCGCCGACGATCAACAAGTACTACGTGATCGACCTCGCCGAGGAGCGCAGCCTGGTCGAGCACCTGGTCAGGGGCGGCCAGCAGGTCTACTGCATCTCCTGGCGCAACCCCGACGCCCGGCACGCCGACTGGGGTGTCGACGCCTACGGGCAGGCGATCATCGACGCGATGGACGCCGCGCAGAAGATCGCGCAGCAGGACCAGGTGGCACTGCTGGGCATCTGCTCCGGCGGCATGCTCGCGAGCATGGTGCTCGCGCACCTTGCGGCGACCGGTGACCTCGGCCGGGTGGCCGCGTTCAGCCTCGCGGTGACCGTGCTCGACCAGCACCAGGCCGGGCTGCCGAGCGCGTTGCTGTCCCACAAGGCGGCGGCCGCGTCGACGAAGGCCTCGCGGGAGAAGGGCTACCTCGACGGCCGGGTGCTGGCCGAGGTGTTCGCCTGGCTGCGGCCGAACGACCTGATCTGGAACTACTGGGTCAACAACTACCTCCTGGGCTACCCGCCCAAGGCATTCGACATCCTGTACTGGAACGCCGACCCGGTGCGGATGACGGCGGCCATGCACCGCGACTTCATGGACCTCGCGATCAGCAACGGGCTCACCCAGCCCGGGGGTGCGCGGATGCTGGGCACCGACCTCGACCTCGGCAAGGTCGACACCGACACCTACGTCGTCGCCGGCATCGCCGACCACCTCTGTGCCTGGGAGTCGTGCTACCAGACCACCCAGCTCCTCGGCGGGGCCACGAAGTTCGTGCTCTCCACCAGCGGGCACATCGCGGCGATGGTCAACCCGCCGGGCAACCCGAAGGCGAGCTTCCAGACGGCGAGCCGCAACCCGGCCGACCCGAAGGAGTGGCTCGACGGGGCGTCGAAGGTGAAGGGCTCCTGGTGGGAGGACTACGTGGCCTGGCTGGACGAGCGCACGGGACCGGAGCGCAGCAAGCCGAGCCGCCTCGGCTCGGCCGACTTCGAGCCGGTCTGCGACGCCCCGGGAACCTACGTCCATGACCGCTGAGCAGGAGCAGGTCCGTACCGTCGTGGTGCGCCGTGTCTCCGCGCGGGTGTCGGTCCGTCCGGGCCGTGGCGCGCTCGCCGACGAACCACCCCTCCTGCTCTGCAACGGCATCGGAGCCAGCCTCGAGGCCCTCCAGCCGCTGGTCGACGCGCTCGATCCCGAACGTGGCCTGGTCCGGTTCGACGTGCCCGGGGTCGGGGGGAGTCCGCTGCCCCCGCTGCCGTACCCGATCGCGGCGCTGTCGTCCTGGACGGTGGCGATGATGGCGCGGCTGGGCCACCAGCGGTTCGACGTCCTCGGCCTCTCCTGGGGCGGCGGACTGGCGCAGCAGCTGGCCGTGCAGTCGCCGCGGCGGGTCCGTCGCGTCGTGCTGGTGGCGACCGGCACCGGCTGCCTGATGGTGCCGGCGCACCCGCGGGTGCTGGCCCGGATGATGACGCCGCGGCGGCACCGCGACCCGGCCTACGCCGCGTCCATCGCCGGCGAGATCTACGGCGGGTCGATGCGGGACAACCCCGGGCGCGGGGCGGACCTGCTCCACGCGGCGACCCGCGTCGGCCCGAAGCGCGGCTACTACTACCAGCTCGCGGCGATGACCGGATGGACCAGCCTGCCGTTCCTGTCCCTGCTGCGCCAGCCGACGCTGGTGCTGGGGGGCGACGACGACCCGATCATCCCGCTGGCCAACGCCCGCATGCTCGCGCGCCTGATCCCCGACGCGCGGCTCCACGTCTACCGCGGCGGCCACCTCGGCATCCTGACCGAGTCCGGCGAGCTCGCCCCCGTGATCGAGGACTTCCTGACCGAGGAGCTGCACCAGCCATGACCCAGCCGTGACCGACGCCATCGACCCGCACGACACCCCGTTCTCCGACTTCCTGGCCTTCGAGCTGCTGCTCGAGGACCGCGACCGCGAGCTGGTCAGTGATGTCCGGGCGTTCATGACCCGCGAGGTCGAGCCGGTGATCAACGGCTACTGGACCCGGGCCGCGTTCCCACATGAGCTGGTCCCGGGCATCGCCGAGCTCGGCATCGCCGGCCTGGCGTACGACGGGCCGGGCTGCCCGGCTCGCGGCGCCCTCGTCGACGGCATGGTGGCAAGCGAGCTGGCGCGCGTCGACCCGTCGATCGGCACCTTCATGGGCGTCCACGGCGGGCTGGCGATGGGATCCATCATGCTCTGCGGGTCCGACGAGCAGCGCGAGCGCTGGCTACCGGCGATGGCGCGGATGGAGCTGATCGGCGCGTTCGGGCTGACCGAGCCCGACGTCGGCTCGGCGATCTCGGCCGGCCTCGCCACGACCGCCCGGCGTGACGGCGACGGCTGGGTGATCAACGGCGAGAAGAAGTGGATCGGCAACGCCGCCTTCGCCGACCTGGTCGTGATCTGGGCGCGCGACGAGGACGACCACCAGGTGAAGGGATTCGTGGTCGAGAAGGACACCGACGGCATGACGTTCGACAAGCAGGAGGACAAGATCGCCCTGCGGGTCGTGCAGAACGCCGAGATCCACCTCCACGACGTCCGGGTGCCCGAGGACAACCGGTTGCAGGAGGCGAACAGCTTCCGCGACACCTCCAACGTGCTGCGGGTGACCCGGATGGGCGTGGCCTGGCAGGCCACCGGCTGCGCGCGCGGCGCGTTCGAGCACGCTCTGCGCTACACGAAGGCGCGCGAGCAGTTCGGGCGCCCGATCGCGTCGTTCCAGCTCGTCCAGGACCTGCTGGTCAAGATGCTCGCCAACGTCACCGCCTCGACCGCGATGAACGTGCGGGCCTCCCAGCTCCAGGACGCCGGCGTGCTGCGCGACGAGCACGCCTCGCTCTGCAAGGCGCACAGCACGGTGCGGATGCGTGAGACGGTCGGGTGGGCTCGCGAGGTCCTCGGCGGCAACGGGATCCTGCTCGAGCACCACGTCGGACGCTTCGTCGCCGACGCCGAGGCGATCTACTCCTACGAGGGCACCCGCGAGATCAACACGCTGATCGTGGGCCGCGCAATCACGGGGGAGAGCGCCTTCGTCTGACGCTCTGGCCTAGGCTGGTGGGACCACAACATCACAGCAGGAGGTTGATCCCGTGACCGCAGCTCAGACCCGGGACCGCCTGGCTTCCCTGCTCCTCGAGCCGCTCGCCGCGGTGGGCCTCGACCTGGAGGATGTGGACCTCTCCTCGGCCGGCCGGCGCCGCGTGCTCCGGATCGCCGTCGACCGCGACGGCGGCGTCAGCCTGGACGACGTCGCCGACGCCACGCGCGAGGTGTCGAGGGTGCTCGACGACTCCGAGGTGATGGGGGAGCAGCCCTACACGCTCGAGGTGGGGTCGCCCGGCGTCGACCGGCCGCTCACCCACCCGCGCCACTGGCGGCGCAACCACGACCGGCTGGTCGACGTACGCCTCACGGACGGGGCGCGCCTGACCGGCCGGATCGCCGCGAGCGACGACGCGACCGCGACGCTCCTCGTCGACGGCGAGGAGCAGCAGGTGCCGCTTGCCGAGGTCGAGCGGGCCAGGATCCAGATCGAGTTCAAGCGGAAGGACGGCTGACTCCCGTGGACATCGACATGAACATCCTGCGGATGCTGGAGCGCGAGAAGGAGATCTCCTTCGAGGTGCTGGTCGAGGCGATCGAGCAGGCGCTCCTGACGGCGTACCACAAGACGCCGGGCGCGACCGAGCAGGCGCGGGTCGAGCTGGACCGCAAGACCGGCCACGTCACGGTGTTCGCCGCGGAGACCGACGAGGAAGGCCACCTCCTCGCCGAGTACGAGAGCACCCCGGAGGGCTTCGGCCGGATCGCCGCCACGACCGCGAAGCAGATCATGCTGCAGCGGCTGCGGGACGCCGAGGACGAGCTGCGGTTCGGGGAGTTCTCCGGCAAGGAGGGCGACGTCATCTCCGGCGTCATCCAGCAGGGCCGGGACCCCAACGACGTGATGGTCGACCTCGGCAAGCTGGAGGCACTGCTGCCGCTGGGGGAGCAGGTGCCGGGGGAGGACTACTCGCACGGCACCCGGATCAAGTGCCTGGTGGTCAGCGTGCGCAAGGGCATGCGCGGGCCGCAGGTGATGCTGTCGCGCACCCATCCCAACCTGGTCAAGAAGCTGTTCGCGCTCGAGGTGCCCGAGATCCACGACGGCACGGTCGAGATCTCCGCGATCGCGCGTGAGGCCGGCCACCGCACCAAGATCGCGGTGCGCACGACCGAGCCCGGTGTGAATGCGAAGGGTGCCTGCATAGGCCCGATGGGCCAGCGCGTCCGCAACGTGATGAACGAGCTGCACGGCGAGAAGATCGACATCGTCGACTACTCCGACGACCCGGCAACCTTCGTCGGCCAGGCGCTGAGCCCGGCGCGCGTGTCCGAGGTGATCGTGGTCGACGCGGCCGCCCGCGCCGCTCGCGTGATCGTGCCCGACTTCCAGCTCTCGCTGGCGATCGGCAAGGAGGGCCAGAACGCCCGGCTCGCCGCGCGGCTCACGGGCTGGCGGATCGACATCCGCTCCGACGAGGCACCCGCGGACTGACGTGCCGGTCGGGGTACTGGTGCTGTCCGGCTCCAGTGGCCGGGTGGAGCACGAGCGCTGCCGGGTGCTGGAGGCGCACGGCGCCGTCGCGCGCTCGATCCGGTGGTTCGGGGGCCCCGGTCAGCCGCCCGGGATCTGCGAGGTGCCGCTGGAGACGTTCACGGACGCGCTCGACGAGCTGGCCGGGCAGGCCGACCGGCTCGCGGTGCTCGGGGTGTCGAAGGGCGCCGAGGCCGCGCTGCTGGTCGCACTGCGCGACGCGCGGGTGCGGCACGTCGTCGCCCTCGCGCCGACACCCGTCGTCTGGGCCAACGTCGGGCCCGGCCACGACGGCGCGGTGCGCCCGCAGCGGTCGTCATGGGCCTGGCGCGGCGAGCCGCTGCCGTTCGTGCGGTACGACGACGCGGCGCAGCCGGCGGGCGAGCCCCCCTCGTTCCTGCCGCTCTACGAGCAGAGCCTGCGCACGCACGCCGACGACGTGGCGGCGGCCCGGATCCCCGTCGAGGACCTCGACGCCGATGTGGTCCTGGTCGCGGGCGGCGACGACCGGATGTGGCCCTCGGTCCGCTTCGCGGGCGAGTTGGCCGCGGACCGCGAGCGCGCGGGGCGTCGTACCGACGTGGTGACGCTGGCCGTCGCGGGACACCGGTGCGTGCTGCCGGGGGAGGAGCCGCCCCCGCCGAGCCGGGTCAACGCCCACGGCGGCACCCCGGAGGCCGACGCCGAGCTCGGCCGACTGGCGTGGCCGGTGATTGCGGAGACGCTCGGGCTCAGGCGCTGATCCGGTCGACGACCAGCGCCGGGACCAGGTGGTCGTCGTCGCCGCTGCTCCACTGCGGGAAGTCGAAGACGGCCAGCATCAGCTGCAGCGGGTACGCCGGCGGGCGCGGGCAGCGTCGTACCTCGGCGCCGTCGAGCGTGAACACCGCCTCGTCGGCGTCCCAGTCCACGGCGTAGGTGTGCCAGTCGGCGACGTCGACCGGCAGCCGGGGTGCCGCGAAGTCCTGCGCGAGGTCGGGGTCGCGGAACGCCTTGAAGCCCATGCCGACCTCCGCCGAGCGGCCGGGCTCGAGGTCCTTGCCGAACACCTCCACGACGCAGATCTCGCCGCAGCGCTCCGGCCGGTCCTCGAAGCCGACCATCCACAGCGAGGCCATCGACCGCGGGGACAGGCTCATCCGGCAGCGGATCCCGACGTGGCCGCCGGCCTGGAGGTGCCCCTCGAAGCGCGGCTGCTCCTCGCGCACGACCTGTCCGTCCCGGAACGGCTGCTGCCCGACGCGTGCTGCCCACCGGCCCGGAGAAGCTGCCGGTCTGGAGCCCGGAGACGCGCAGCGGCGGCTCGTGGTCGCCGGGGCACCACATGCCCTGCCCGGTCGGGATGTCCAGGGTCAGGCAGGAGTCGGCAACCCGGTAGGACGCCCGGGTCGCCCGCGCGAGCTCCAGGCGGGCAGGTAGTGCGGATGCCACACCGAGAGGTCGAGCTCGGAGCCGTCGAAGTCGTCGTCCAGATCGGCCACCGGGCATCATCGCCACGTCGCGCACCGTCGGTTCGGAGTCTGCATCAGGGACGCGTTAGAGTGGGGGCGGTGGTCACGCGCGCCGTCATCCGGACCTGTGTCGGATGTCGCGAGCGGGCCATCAGGCGTGAGTTGCTGCGGGTTGTCGCAGGACCGGACGCGGACGGCTCGGGAGACCTGGCCGTCCTGCCCGATCCGCGTGGCACCGCACTCGGCCGCGGGGCGTACCTTCATCCCACGACCGGCTGCCTCGCACTCGCCGAACGTAAGCGTGCTTTCCCACGGGCCCTCCGGGTCGCCGGGGGACTGAGCATGCAGACGCTCCGGGAGTACGTCGCGCAGCAACCGGCGCCCGACCAGTGAAGCGAACCGACCGAACAGAGAACTGGAGCATCAGCTCATGAGCCTGCGATGAGAACTTCGCGATGAGCGTGCAACCCAACTAGCGGTCCGCAGTCCCACTCAGCGAGTGGCTCGGACCTGGAGGAAAAAGCGTGGCCAAGGTCCGAGTCAGTGAACTCGCCAAGAAGTACGGCGTCCAGAGCAAGGACGTCATCTCGATGCTGAGCGACCTCGGGGAGTTCGTGAAAGCCCCCTCGTCCGGCATCGAGCCCCCCGTCGTCAAGAAGTTCGAGGACAAGCACGGGGCCGAGCTGAGCGCCAGGATGGAGCAGGCGGCGGCGAAGAAGGCGGCCAAGAAGGCGCCCGCCAAGCCTGCCCCGAAGGCGCCCGCCGCTGCGGCCACCGAGGCTCCCCAGGCTCCCGAAGCGCCGGCGGCAGCCACCGCCGAGGCCCCGCCGGCAGCGCCGGCAGCGCCGGCCGAGGCCCCCGCGGCGGTCGCCGAGGCTCCCGGGTCGCGGGCCACACCCGGTCCGCGTCCCGGTCCGCGTCCGGCCGCCCAGGAGGAGCCCGCGGCCGCAGCCGTGGAGCCCGCGGCCGTTGCACCGGCAGCCGAGGCCCCGGCCGCCGAGGCCCCGGCCGCGGCTGACGAGGAGCCGCCCGCGTCCGACGCGTCCGGCACCCCCGGTCCGCGTCCGGTCGGACGTCCCGGCGGCCCCGGCCGCCCGGGTGCTCCGCGCCCGGGCAACAACCCGTTCGCGTCCACCCAGGGCATGGGCCGCCGTCCGGCGCCCCGCCCCGGCGGCGCGGCCCCCGCGCCCGGCACCGAGGGTGACCAGCGCGCGCCGCGGCCCCCGGCCGCCCGCGACGGTGGCCGTCCCGGCATGCCGCGCCCCAACCCGGCGATGATGCCCAAGTCCCCGGCCGCCTTCGGTGGCGGCCCCGGCGGTGGCCCCGCCGGCCGCGGTGGCCCCGGAGGTCCCGGTGGCCCCGGTGGCCCCGGTGGTCGCGGTGGTCCGGGTGGTGGCGGTGGAGCCCGCGCCGGCGCCCCGGTCGCGGTGGCTTCGGCGGCGGACCTGGTGGCGGACCCGGCATGGGTGGTGGCCCCGGTGGTGGTCGTCCCGGCGGCGGTGGTCGTCCCGGTGGCCGGCCGACCGGCCGCGGCAGCACGCAGGGTGCGTTCGGCCGTCCCGGCGGCCCGTCGCGCCGTGGGCGCAAGTCGAAGCGGGCACGTCGTCAGGAGTTCGAGGCGATGCAGGCCCCGACGATCGGTGGCGTGCGCGTCCGCAAGGGCGACGGCGAGACCGTGCGCCTGCCGCGCGGAGCCTCGCTGACCGACTTCGCCGAGCGGATCGGCGTCGACGCCGCCTCGCTGGTGCAGATGCTGTTCAGCCTCGGCGAGATGGTGACCGCGACCGAGTCGGTCAACGACGCCACGCTCGAGCTGCTCGGCGAGGAGCTCAACTACGTCGTCGAGGTCGTGTCGCCCGAGGACGAGGACCGCGAGCTGCTGGAGTCGTTCGACCTGGAGTTCGGCGAGGACGAGGGCGATGAGTCCGACCTCGTCGTACGTCCGCCGGTCGTGACCGTCATGGGTCACGTCGACCACGGCAAGACCAAGCTCCTCGACGCGCTGCGCGAGGCCAACGTGGTCGACAAGGAGGCCGGTGGCATCACCCAGCACATCGGCGCCTACCAGGTGCACGCCGAGGTCGACGGCCAGGACCGACGGATCACGTTCATCGACACCCCGGGTCACGAGGCGTTCACCGCCATGCGTGCCCGTGGTTCGCAGTCGATCGGACATCGCGGTCCTCGTGGTCGCCGCCGACGACGGCGTGATGCCGCAGACGGTCGAGGCGCTCAACCACGCCAAGGCCGCCGGGGTGCCGATCGTGGTCGCGGTCAACAAGATCGACAAGCCCGACGCCGATCCGACGAAGGTGCGCGGCCAGCTCACCGAGTACGGCCTGGTGCCCGAGGAGTACGGCGGCGACGCGATGTTCGTCGACGTCTCCGCGAAGTCCGGCACCAACCTCGAGCAAGCTGCTCGAGGCGATCGTGCTGACCGCCGACGCGTCCCTGGACCTGCGGGCCAACCCGACCCAGGACGCCCAGGGCCTCGTCGTCGAGGCGCACCTCGACCGCGGCCGCGGTCCCGTCGCGACCGTGCTGATCCAGCGCGGCACGCTGCGGGTCGGCGACTCGATCGTCGCCGGTGCCGGCCCACGGCCGGGTCCGGGCGATGCTCGACGAGCACGGCGAGAACATCGAGGAGGCCGACCCCGTCGCGTCCGGCGATGGTGCTCGGCCTCACCGCCGTCCCCGGCGCCGGTCAGAACCTGATCGTGGTCGAGGACGACCGGATGGCTCGCCAGATCGCCGAGAAGCGCGAGGCGCGCGAGCGGGCGGCCATGCAGGCCAAGCGTCGCGTGCGCCGTACCCTCGAGGACTTCATGGCCTCCATGGAGAAGGGTGCAGAGCCAGGAGCTCAACCTGATCCTCAAGGGCGACGTGTCCGGTTCGGTCGAGGCGCTCGAGGACTCGCTGTCGAAGATCGACGTCGGCGACGAGGTCAGCATCCGCGTCATCGACCGCGGTGTCGGTGCGATCACCGAGACCAACGTCGACCTGGCCGCCGCCTCCGACGCGATCATCATCGGCTTCAACGTCCGCCCGCAGGGCAAGGCGACGGAGATGGCCGAGCGCGAGGGCGTCGAGATCCGGTACTACTCGGTCATCTACAACGCGATCGAGGAGATCGAGGCGGCCCTGAAGGGCATGCTCAAGCCGGAGTTCGAGGAGCAGGTCCTCGGGCAGGCGGAGATCCGCGCGATCTTCCGCAGCTCGAAGATCGGCAACATCGCCGGCTGCATGGTCACCAGCGGCGTGATCCGCCGCAACGCGAAGGTGCGGCTGATCCGCGACGGCACCGTCGTCGCTGGAGAGCGCCGACCTGTCCTCGCTGAAGCGCGAGAAGGACGACGCGTCCGAGGTCCGCGAGGGCTTCGAGTGTGGTCTGGTGATCAAGGGCTACAACGACATCAAGGAAGGCGATGTCGTCGAGGCCTTCGAGATGAAGGAGATCCCGCGGGGCTGAGGCCATCTGTGGGACCGTCGAATTCCCAAGGTATCAGGGGAACTGGCGCTTCCAGTGGCATGCATGCTGCTGGAAGCGCCAGAGCACCTAGATACCTTGGCGAATCTGTGACACCGAAGGACAACGACCATGAGCAACCCACGCGTCCGCAAGATCGCCGACCGGATCCAGGTGATCGTCGCGGAGATGCTCGAGCGCCGGATCAAGGACCCGCGGCTGGGGTTCGTCACGGTGACCGACGTCCGGGTCTCCGGCGACACCCAGCAGGCGACCGTCTTCTACACCGTGCTACGGCGAGGCGAGACGACCTCGCCGGCACGGCGGCGGCGCTGGAGTCGGCCAAGGGACTGATCCGGTCCGAGGTCGCCAAGCAGCTCGGGATGCGGCACGCGCCGACGCTCGAGTTCATCCAGGACGCGCTGCCCGGAGAACGCGCGCCACATCGACGAGCTGCTCGCCAAGGCGCGCGAGCAGGACGCCGCGGTCAGCGCCTCGTCCGCCGGTGCGACGTACGCCGGCGACGACGACCCGTACCGCAAGCCGCGCGAGGTCGAGGACGACGAGCGACCGACGAGGTCTCGAGCCGATGACCACGCGAGGCCGGCCTGGTCGTCGTCGACAAGGCCGGCGGGATGACCTCGCACGACGTGGTCGCCCGGGTCCGGCGGCTGGCCGGCACCCGCAAGGTCGGCCACGCCGGCACCCTCGACCCGATGGCGACCGGCGTGCTGGTGCTCGGCGTCGACCGCGCCACCCGGCTGCTCGGCCACCTGATGCTCACCGAGAAGGCGTACGACGCCACGATCCGGCTCGGCGTCGCGACCACCACCGACGACGCCGAGGGCGAGACCGCGGCGACGGTGTCCACCGACGACGTCGCCGAGGCCACGGTCGGCGACGCGCTGGCCGGCGCAGGTCGGCGAGATCGAGCAGGTGCCGTCGGCCGTCTCCGCGATCAAGGTCGACGGCACGCGCGCCTACGACCGGGTCCGCGGCGGGGGAGCAGGTCGAGCTCGCCGCGCGCCGGGTCACCGTGCACGCCATCGACGTCAGCGACGTCCGTCGCGGCATCGGCACGCTCGACGTCGACGTGTCGCGTGCGCTGCTCGAGCGGCACCTACGTCCGCGCGATCGCCCGCGACGCCGGCGCCGCACTCGGGGTCGGTGGCCACCTGACGTCGCTGCGCCGGACCGCGGTCGGACCGTTCACCCTCGACGGCGGCCCACACCCTCGACGCGCTCGCAGAGTCGTTCGCCCTGGTGCCGATCGCGGAGGCCGCGCGCGCCTGCTTCCCGTCGTACGACCTGGCGGAGGAGCAGGCCGTCGACGTGCGCGTCGGGCGCAGGCTCGACCTGGCGGTGGCCGAGGACGGCCCGGTCGCGGTGTTCGCCCCCGACGGCGAGTTCCTCGCGCTGTACGAGCGGCGTGGCGACCGGGCCGCCCCGGTCGCGGTCTTCGTCTGACCCGGGCTCGGTAGTGTTCCCGCGTGCGGATCTGGCGCTCCCTCGACGACATCCCGGCCGACCTCGGCCGCACAGTGGTGGTCATCGGCAACTTCGACGGCGTGCACCGCGGCCACCGCATGGTCGTCGCGCGGGCCCGCGCCGTCGCGGCCGAGCGCGGCGTCGACCGCGTGGTCGCGGTGACCTTCGACCCGCACCCGATGGCGGTGCTCCGGCCCGAGCATGCGCCCCCGTCCCTGAGCGACGTCGAGAGCCGGAGTGTGCTCCTCGCTGAGGCCGGTGTGGACGACGTCTACGTGATCGCGTTCTCCCGCGAGATCGCTGCGTGGTCGCCGCAGGAGTTCGTGGAACGGGTGCTGGTCGACGGCCTGCACGCCAGAGCAGTCGTGGTCGGGGCCAACTTCCGGTTCGGTGCCCGCGCGGCAGGCGACGTGGCGACCCTGCGCGAGGAGGGCGAGCGCCACGACTTCGAGGTCGAGGGCATCGCGCTCGACGGCGGTCCGCAGGTCTGGTCATCGACGTACGTCCGCACCTGCCTGGCCACCGGCGACGTCGAGGGCGCGGCCGAGGCGCTCGGCCGCCCCTACACCCTCGCCGGGACGGTGGTCGGCGGTGAGCGCCGGGGCCGCCAGCTGGGCTACCCGACGGCGAACGTCCCGACGCACGGACTCGCCGCACCCGCCGACGGGGTGTACGCCGGCTGGCTCTCCTTGCCGGGCAACCCGGACCAGCCGGCGCTGCCCGCTGCGATCAGCGTCGGCACCAACCCGACGTTCGACGGCGAGCGTGAACGCCGGGTCGAGGCCTACGTGCTGGACCGCAGCGACCTCGAGCTGTACGACGTGCGGGTGCAGATCTCGTTCGTCGCGCGGATCCGCGGCATGGTCGCGTTCAACGGCGTCGACGCGCTCCTCGCCGCCATGGCCGACGACGTGGAGCGCGCCCGCGCGATCCTCGGGGTCAAGGCCCCACTCGACAACTAGGCGTCGAGGTCCTGCTCCACCAGCGCGGCGATCTTGTCCACCGCTGCCTGGTCGTCGCCGGAGACCTCGATCGTCGCGCCCTTGCCGGCGCCCAGGGTCATGATCAGCAGCGAGGAGCTGGCGTCGACCGGATCGTCACCGGGCACCCCGATCGTGACCTCCGAGTCCAGCTCGCCGGCCGCCTCGGCGATGATCGCGGCGGGGCGGGCGTGCAGGCCGACGGCGGATCCGACGGTGACTGTCCTGGTGGGCATGCGTTCTCCTTTGGTTGGTCATGCGGTGGGTCGGAACGGGTGTTCAGACGGTGGCGAGGTCCTCGTTGTTGGCGGGGAAGAACGTCTTGGCCGCGATGACGGCAGCCGCTCCGACGATCACGCCGAGGATCAGGGCGATGAAGTAGCCGAGGATGTTGTGCACGGCGAAGAGCACGAAGATGCCGCCGTGCGGTGCCCGGACGGAGACGTTGAACGCCATCGAGGCCGCACCGGTGACGGCACTGCCGAGCATGATCGGCGGGATCACCCGCAGCGGGTCGGCCGCCGCGAACGGAATGGCGCCCTCGGTGATGAACGAGGCGCCCAGCAGCCAGCCGGCCTTGCCGTTCTCCCGCTCGGGGATGTTGAACAGGTGCGGCCGGACGACCGTGGCCAGGGCCAGCGCGATCGGCGGAACCATGCCGGCGAGCATGACCGCGGCCATGATCTGCAGCCGCGGGTCGGACGCGGGTGCGGAGGCCGCGACCCCCACGCCGGCGGCCGCGAAGCTGTAGGCCACCTTGTTGAGCGGGCCGCCCATGTCGAAGGCCATCATCAGGCCGAGCACGATGCCGAGCAGGATGGCGTTCGACCCGCTCATGCTGTTCAGCCCGTCCTCGAGCGCGCTGATCAGGTTGCCGATGGGCTTGCCCAGCACGATGATCATGACCAGTCCGCAGATGATGCATGTCAGGAGCGGGATCACCAGCACCGGCATCAGCCCACGGGCCCAGGCCGGGACCTTCCAGCCCGTGATCCAGTGCGCGACCACACCGGCGAGCACGCCGCCGAGGATGGCGCCGAGGAACCCGGTCGCCGGGAGACTGACCGGGTTGGTGGCGGCCTGGTCGGTCACCCCGAACACGTTGATGGCCAGGCCACCCATGACGAAGCCGGGGGCGATGCCCGGCCGGTCGGCGATCGCGTAGGCGATGTAGCCGGCCAGAGCCGGCACGAAGAAGATGAAGGCGGTCTTGCCGATGATGAAGAACAGCGCGCCCAGGTAGGCGAAGAAGCCCGAGTTGAACAGAGCGTGGGGCAGTCCCAGCGCCTCCGGGTTCGGCAGGTTGAACAGCGTGTTGTCGACCGCGATCTTGCCGTAGACGTTGACGATCTCGTCGCCGCCGAACAGGAAGCCCAGGGCGATCAGCAGGCCGCCGGCCGCGACGAACGGGATCATGTAGGAGACACCGGTCATCAGCACCCGGCGCGTCCGGCCGCCCCAGGTCTCACTGACCGCTGACGAGCCACCTGCGCCGGCGTCACCGGCGCTGCCCTCGACGCGCGGGGCGTTGGGGTCGTTGGCGTAGCGCACGGCCTCGGCGATCATCGAGTCGGCGTCGTCGATCGGCCGCTTGACGCCCGACGACACGACCGGCTTGCCGGCGAATCGGCTGCGGTCGCGCACGCCCACGTCGACCGCGAAGATCACGGCCCCAGCTGACTGGATCGTCTCGCGGGGCAGTGGGGTCGAGCCGGCGGATCCCTGGGTCTCGACCACGAGCGGTACGCCGGCCTTGGCGGCCGCGGCCTCGAGCGCCTCGGCCGCCATGTAGGTGTGGGCGATGCCGGTCGGACACGCGGTGATCGCGACCAGGCTGACCGGCCCGCCGGCCGGGGCCCCGGCGGCGGGAGCCGGTGTCGCGGCCGCAGCCGACGCGGGGGCGCCGACAGCGACCGGCGTCGGGGCGGGTGCGGTGACGACGCCGCTCACCAGCTCGACGACGTCCTCGGGTGTGCGGGCCGCGCGCAGGCCGTTGGTGAAGTCGGCCTTGACCAGCGCACGGGCGAGCTGGGTGAGCAGCTTGAGATGGGTGGCGTCGCCGCCGGCAGGTGCGGCGATCAGGAATACCAGGTCGGCCGGGCCGTCCTTGGCACCGAACTCGACGCCGGGGGCGAGCCGGGCGAAGGCCAGGGTCGGCTCGTCGACCGCGGGCGTGCGGCAGTGGGGGATCGCGATCCCGCCGGGCAGGCCCGTCGCGGACGTAGCCTCGCGGGCCATCGCGTCGGCGATGAGCTGGTCGGTGTCGCCGGTGCGACCGGCATCGGCGACGACGCCGGCAAGGGAGCGGATGACGGCTTCCTTGTCGGCGCCGAGGTCGGCATCGAGCCGGACCAGCCGAGGTGTGATGAGGTCGGTCATGGGGTCCTGCCTCCAGGAGTGATCGCGTCCAGCCGACAGGCCTGTACCTGCTCGGGACGAATATGGGTTGGGTCGGGAATCGTGGTGCCGGGCAGTCCGGCGGCGGCGCTGCCGTAGGCGACGGCCATCGTGAGCCGGTCGACCGGCGACCCACCGCGCAGGTCGGCCAGCAGGTAGCCGAACAGGCTGGAGTCGCCGGCACCGACGGTGCTGACGACAGTGGTGAGCGGGGGCGTGGCGTGCCAGGCGCCCTCGCGGGTCGCGAGGACGGCACCGTTGGCACCGAGGGTGGCCAGCACCGCACCGACGCCGCCGTCCAGCAGCACCTGCGCGGCCTTCGCGGCGGCGGCCGGGTCGGCCTCCACGGCCTCCGGGTCGCTGCCGGTCAGGGAGGCGAGCTCCTCGCCGTTGGGCTTCATCAGGTCGGGGGCCGAGCCGGGGAGCCCGGCCACCAGCTCGCGCAGCGGGGCGTCGCTGGTGTCGACGGCCACCTTGGTCGAGGTACGGCGCAGGGCCGTGACCAGCTGGGCGTACCAGTTCGCCGGGGTGCCGGGGGGAAGCGATCCGGCCAGCACCACCCACGAGGCCCGGTCGGCCCGCGCGAGCAGCGCGTCCTCCAGCGCGGCCAGGGATGCCGTGGTGGCCGTCGGCGCCGGGACTGTTGAGCTTGGTGGTGGTGCCGTCGGGCTCGGTGATCGTGATGTTGCCGCGGATCGGGCCGGTCGGCGTGATCGGGCGGCAGTCGATGCCGTCGCGCAGCAGGCCGACCACGAACGGATCGTCGTCGAGGGCCGGGATCACCGCGATGGTCGGCACGCCGGCGGCGACCGCCGCTCGCGAGATGTTGATCGCCCTTGCCGCCGGCCTGCGCGCTCTCGGCGGCGGCCCGGAGCACGCCTCCGCGCTCGAGTGGTCCGGCGAGCTCGATCGTGCGGTCGGTGGACGGGTTGGGCGTCAGGGTGAGGATCATGCGATCACCACTTCCACGCCGGTGTCCTCGAGGGCCTTTCGTTCATCGTCCTCGATGCCGTCGTCGGTGACCAGCAGTCGATACTCCCCGGTCTTCGCGAATCGGTGGGTGGTCTCGACGCCGATCTTCGAGGAGTCGGTGAGCACGACCACCCGGCGCGCACCCAGAACCATCGCCCGCTTGGTCGCGGCCTCGTCGGCGTCGGGGGTGGTGAGGCCGTGCTCCGGGGTGAGCGCCGTTGGTGCCGATGAACGCGACGTCGGCCCGCAGCGTGGACGAGCGCGGCGACGGTGTCGGCGCCGACGGCCGCCTGCGTCGTCCGACGCACCCGGCCGGGCAGCAGCCGCAGGTCGACGTGGGCGAGCCCGGCGACCCGGGCCGCGATCGGCACGGCGTGGGTGATCACGGTGAGCTTGCGGTCGTGGGGGAGCATGGGCGGCGAACCGGCTGATGCGTCGTGCCCGCGTCGAGCAGCACCGTGCCGCCGTCCTCGGGCAGCAGGTCCAGGGCGGCCTGGGCGATCCGCTCCTTCTCGGGGGCGTGCGCCCGGTCGCGCTCGGCGACGGCGATCTCGATCATGGTCAGCGACGCGGCCGGCACGACGCCGCCGTGCACCCGCCTGACCACACCGGCCCTCTCCAGTACCGTGAGGTCACGACGCACCGTCTCGGTGGTCACCTCGTAGTCCGAGGCGATCTCGGTGACGGAGAGTCGACCGCGCCGGGCGACGGAGGCGGCGATGGCCTGTTGCCGTTCTTCCGCGTACACCCGGCCTCCTCGGTTTGCCACGATCTGTGTATGCGTTGTTTTACCTTTGAATGTGTTGACTGTCAAGCCTCGGGCAGTGTTCACTGTGGCCATGGCCACATCGACGCCCGACCACCACACCCTCCCCGCTGCGCGGCACCCCGGTCGTCCCCGGGCTCGCCCTCGGGCCCGGTTCTCCGCGCCCGCACCGAGATCGACCCGGAGGCGATCGACCGCTTCTCCGGACCTGACTCGGCGGAGGACGCGCTTGCCGCGTACGACGCGGCGGCGGCGGCCGTCGCGGACGGGTTCGGCCGCCGTGCGGCCCAGGCATCCGGCGCCGCGGCCGAGGTGCTGACCGCGAGCGCCGGCCTGGCCAAGGACAAGGGGCTGCGCTCCACGGTGCGCAAGAACCTCGGCAACGGCGACGCGCTGCTGGACGCCGTGCACGCCGGCGTCGAACACTTCGCCGGCCTGTTCGCGCAGATGGGCGGCGCTGATGGCCGAGCGCGTCACCGACCTGCGCGACATCGGCAAGCGGGTGACCGCCCACCTGGTCGGGGAGCCCGAGCCCGGGGTCCCGACGCCCGAGCGTCCGTCGGTGCTCGTGGCCGAGGACCTCGCGCCCTCCGACACCGCCGGACTCGACCCGACACTTGTGGTCGCGCTGGTGACCGAGAAGGGCGGCTCGACCAGCCACACCGCGATCATCGCCCGCCAGCTCGGCATCCCCTGCGTCGTCGGGGTCTCCGGTGCGCTCGACCTGCACGACGGCGACCTGGTGCTGGTCGACGGCGTGAGCGGCGAGGTGGAGGTCGGCCCGGACGAGGCGGCGGCGCGGGAGCGTGTGGCCGCCGACCTCGAGGAGCGCGCAGGAGCTGGCCCGGTGGACCGGTCCCGCTGCGACCGCCGACGGCATCCCGGTCAAGCTCCTGGCCAACGTCGCCGACGCGCCGTCGGCCGCCAAGGCGTCCGAGGCGCCGGTCGAGGGTGTGGGCCTGTTCCGCACCGAGCTGTGCTTCCTGTCCAGCAAGGACGAGCCGAGCGTCGAGGAGCAGGCCGACATCTACGCCGGCGTGCTCTCGCCGTTCGGCACCGACCGGTACGTCGTGGTGCGCACCCTCGACGCCGGTTCGGACAAGCCGATCGCCTACGCCACCAAGGCCGGTGAGGAGAACCCTGCGCTCGGCGTGCGCGGCCTCCGGCTCAGCTTCGACAACCCCGGCCTGATGGACCGGCAGCTCGACGGCATCGCGCTGGCAGCGAAGAACACCGGCACCGAGCCCTGGGTGATGGCGCCGATGGTGGCCACGGTCGCGGAGGCGAAGGAGTTCGCCGACAAGGTGCGGGCGCGCGGGCTCAAGCCGGGCGTGATGGTGGAGATCCCGAGCGCCGCGATCCTGGCCTACCAGCTGCTCGAGGTCGTCGACTTCCTGTCGATCGGCACCAACGACCTCACCCAGTACACGATGGCGGCCGACCGGATGGCGACCGACCTGGCCCACCTCACCGACGCCTGGCAGCCGGCCGTGCTGCACCTGATCGCGATCACGGCCGAGGCCGGGAAGCGTGCCGGCAAGCCGGTCGGGGTCTGCGGCGAGGCCGCCGCCGACCCGCTCCTCGCCCCGGCACTGGTCGGGATGGGCATCACTTCGCTGTCGATGGCCACCGCGGCGGTCCGACCGGTCGGGGCGCGGCTCGGCCAGGTCACGATGGACGCCTGCGAGGACGCCGCCGAAGCGGCTCTCGCCGCGGGTGACCCGCTGGCCGCCCGCGACGCCGTACGAGCGGTCCTGGGCGTCTGATGTCCGTCCTGAGCGACCTCGTCGATGCGCTCGCCACCGGGGCCGTCGAGGTCGTCGACCTCACCGCTCCGCTCGAGCGCGACCACGCCGACCCTTCGAGCTGCCCGAGGAGTTCGGGCAGACCGCGAAGTTCGAGCTCGAGGAGATCAGCGCGTACGACGACCGGGGCCCGGCGTGGTACTGGAACAACTTCCGCACCGGCGAGCACACCGGCACCCACTTCGACGCGCCGAGCCACTGGGTGACCGGGCAAGACGGCGACGACGTGGCGTCGGTCCCGGCCGGGCGCCTGGTCGCGCCCGCCGCGGTCGCTCGACTTGGCCGACCGAGGTCGCCGACGACCCCGACTTCCTGGTCGAGGTGGACCACCTCAAGGCCTGGGAGGAGCGAGCACGGTCCGCTTGCCCGACGGGCGGCTGGCTGCTGGTCCGCACCGGCTGGGACGCGCGTTCGCACTCGCAGCAGGAGTACCTCAACGCCGACGACGACGGCGCCGCACACGCCCGGACTCTCGGCGAGTGCGCTCGCTGGGTGGCCGAGGAATCGCCGGTGATCGGCCTCGGCGTCGAGACCGTCGGCACGGACGCCGGGGCGGCGGCCGGCTTCGACCCGATGTTCCCGTGCCACACGCTGATGCACGGCGCCGGGAAGTACGGGCTCACCCAGCTGCAGAACCTCGCCCGCCTGCCGCCCACGGGTGCCGTCGTCGTCGCCGGGCCGCTGCGGATCGTAACGGGGCTCCGGCAGCCCGGCCCGGGTGCTGGCCCTCGTCGAGCGGTGACCGAGGTCGCTCGCCGAGACGGTCGGCCGGACCCTCGTCGAGCGCGGGCGTCCGGCAGGTCTTCGGCGTCGTCGGGTCCGGCAACTTCCATCGTCAGCAACGCGATGGTCGCGGCGGGCGCGCGGTTCGTGACGACCCGGCACGAGGCCGGCGCCACGACGATGGCCGATGCCTACTGCGCGGACTCAGCGGCGAGGTCGCGGCCGTGACCGTGCACCAGGGCTGCGGTTTCACCAACACCATGACCGGCCTCACCGAGGCGGCCAAGAGCCGGACCCCGATGGTGGTGGTCGCCGCCGACGTGACCGAGCGAGCGGTCGAACTTCTACGTCGACCAGGACGCGCTCGCCCGTGCGGTCGGCGCGGTGCCGATCACCGTCGACGATCCCGCGACGCGGTGCCCACGCTGCCGCCGTGCGGCGGTCGACGCGGCCCGGACCGACCGGCGCACCGTCGTGCTCAACCTGCCGCTCTCCGTGCAGGCCGAGGAGGTGCCCGAGGACGGCTGTCGTCCCGCGCGGCCGCCGGACCCGCCATCGGCATCGCCGAGGGAGTGATCGCGCGCTTCGCGGCGCTGCTGGAGGCCGCGGAGCGCGCCGGTGTTCGTCGCCGGCCGCGGTGCGCGCGGTGCCCGTCGCGAGCGCTGGAGCTGCTCGCCGAGCAGCACCGGCGCGCTGCTGGCGACGAGCGCGGTGGCCAAGGGCCTGTTCCACGGCGAGCCCGTGGTCGCTCGACGTCTCGGGTGGCTTCGCCTCGCCGCTCGCCGCGGAGCTGATCGAGGCGTCGGACCTCGTCGTCGGGTGGGGCTGCGCCCTGAACATGTGGACGATACGTCAGCGGTGCCCTGGTCGGCCCCGGAGCCACCGTGGTGCAGGTCGACCTCGACGCCGACGGCGCCCGGTCGCCACCGGCCGGTCGACCTCGGCGTGCACGGCGACGTCGCCGAGGTGGCCGACCAGGTACGTGCGCGCGTCACGGCCCGCCCCGGCCGGCGCACCGACGCACTGCGCGACCGCATCGCGGCCGAGATCCGCTGGCGCGACGTGCCGTACGACGACCTGAGCACCGACGGCCGGATCGATCCCCGCACGGCCACGGTGCTCGCTCGACGACCTGCTTCCGCCGCGAGCGGGTGGTCTCCGTCGACTCCGGCAACTTCATGGGCTACCCGAGCATGTTCCTGTCCGTGCCGGACGAGCGAGGCTTCTGCTTCACGCAGGCCTACCAGTCCGATCGGGCTCGGACTGGCGACGGCGATCGGAGCAGCGCTCGCACAGCCGCACCGGCTGCCCGGTCGCCGCGCTCGGCGACGGCGGCGCGCTGATGGGGATCGCGCGAGCTCGAGACCGTGGTCCGGCTCGGGCTCCCGCTGGTGGTCGTCGTCTACAACGACGACGGCGTACGGCGCCGAGGTGCACCACTTCGGTCCCGGACGGCGACGACCTGTCCCTGGTGCGCTTCCCGCCGACCGACCTCGCGGCGATCGCCCGCGGCTACGGGTTCGACGCCGTGACCGTGCGCCGTCCCACGGACCTCGACGCGGTCGCGGACTGGCTGACGGGTGATCGCTGCCCGCCCACTCCTGGTCGACGCCAAGGTCGTCCGGTCCGCAGCCCTCGTGGTGGCTGGAGGAGGCGTTCCGCGGGCACTGAGCACGCCCCGAGTCCGCTGACCCCACGCAGCGATAGTCCCGACCGTTCGGCACGTTCCGGAGGCTGGAAAACGTGTCATACGGTCGGGACTATCCGTGCGTGGCCGCGACTGCACCCGCCGCGGTGACCGTCACCGGCACGCCGCTGAACGCCGCGTTGCCGCTGACGTCGACCCGCTCGGGGTCGGTCAGGTCGTTGATCGAGACACCGGGCACCTCGCGGGCGTTGGCCAGCCGGACGCCGGCGCCCCGGTGGCCGTAGCCGTGGGGGAGGGACACCACACCCGGCATCATGTCGTCGCTCGCGCTCACCTCCACCTCGACCGCGCCGACCCGTGACGCCACGCGCACCAGCGCGCCGTCGGTGAGCCCGCGCGCCGAGAGGTCGTCCGGGTGCATGAGCAGGTGGTGCCGGGCGCGCCCCACGGTGAGCCGCTCGGTGTTGTGCATCCACGAGTTGTTGTCGCGCTGGTGCCGCCGCCCGACCAGGGTCAGTCCGCCCGCGACGGGTGCAGGCGCCGCGCGCAGCCGGTCGAGGTCGGCCAGCACCAGTGCGGGTGCGGCGTCGACGCGGTGGTCCTTCGTCTGCAGCCGCTCCGGCAGGAGCCCGGGCGTCAGCGCACCGAGGTCGACGCCTTCGGGCCGGGCGCGCAGTGCGCGCATCGTCGTACGCCGCGAGGTGGCGAGGAGCGCGGTCACGGTCGCGGTCGGACTGACCCCGAACCTGGCGCCGCTCGAGCAACCGCTTCTTCAGCGGCTTCTTCGTCTCCAGCCGGGCGGCGGTGCGCAGCGCCAGCTCGCGGTAGATCTCCCAGTCGTGCCGGGCGCCCGCCTCCTTCGGGAGCACGGCGGGCGTGAACCGGGCGGTGTCGCGCACCGCGAACACGTGGAAGACCAGGTCGTAGTGGTCGCGCTCGAGCGCCGTCGTCGGCGGCAGGATCACGTCGGCGTGGCGGGTGGTCTCGTTGACGTAGATGTCGACCGCCACCATGAAGTCGAGCCCGGCCATCGCTCTGTCGAGCCCGGCCCCGTCCGGGGTCGAGAGCACCGGGTTGCCGGCCAGCGTGAGCATCGCCCGGATCTGGCCCTCGCCGGGTGTCTCGATCTCCTCGCGCGAGCACGGACGACCGGCAGCTCGCCGCCGAACTCCGGCAGCCCGCGCACCCGGCTCCGCCAGACGTCGTGGTGCCCGCGCCCGACCAGTCCGCGCCCGACCATGTCGACGGCCGGGCGGGTGAACATCGCGCCACCCGCGCGGTCGAGGTTGCCGGTGAGCACGTTGAGCAGGTTGACCGCCCAGTGGCAGACGGAGCCGAACTCCTGCGTGGAGACGCCGACCCGGCCGTAGGCGGCGGCCGAATCGGCGCCGGCGAACTCGCGCGCGATGCGTCGTACGTCGTCGGCGGCGATGCCGCTGTGTTGCTCGGCGCGCTCGGGCGTGAAGTCCGCGATCGCGGCGCGCACCACATCGACGCCCTTGACGTACGACGCCGGGCGGGCCAGCCCCTCGTCGAACAGCACGTTGAGCATCGCCAGCAGCACGAACGCGTCGCTGCCGGGCCGCACGAAGAGGTGCTCCGTGGCGACCTTCGCGGTCTCGGTGCGGCGCGGGTCGACCACGACCATCCGGCCGCCGCGCTTCTTCAGCGCACGCAGCCGGCGCGGGAAGTCGGGCGCGGTCATCAGCGACCCGTTGGAGGCCATCGGGTTGCCACCGAACACCAGGAAGTAGGAGGTCCGGTCGAGGTCCGGGATCGGCAGCAGGAGCTGGTGACCGAACATCTGCCAGCCGACGAACTGCTGCGGCAGCTGGTCGACCGACGTGGCGCTGAACTTGTTGCGCGTGCGGAAGCTCTTGACCAGGGCGATCCCGTGGGTGAGCGAGCCGAGGCTGTGCGCGTTGGGGTTGCCGAGGTAGATGCCGAGCGCGTCCCGGCCGTGCGTGTTGACCGCGGCGGCGAGACCCTCGGCGGCGAGGTCGAACGCCTCGTCCCAGCCGATCCGCTGCCAGCTCGTCTCGCCGGTGGCCGCGTCGACGACCCGGCGTACGGGGCGTCGCAGCCGGTCGGGGTCGTCGTACACGTCGGCGATCGCGACACCCTTGGGACAGATGTGCCCACGCGACAGTGGGTCTTCGGGGTTGCCTCGCACCCCGGTGACCCGGCCGTCGGTCAGGGTGAGCTGCAGGCCGCAGATCGCCTCGCAGAGGTTGCAGACGCCGAGCCTGGTCTCGGTGCGAGGAGCCATGTCCGCATCCTCGCACCCACGGCTCCACCTGCCCGATCGGTGGGGCCGCGGCTGGTGCGGCCGGTGGCACTGTGGAGGGAACCACATCGCCAGGAGGCCCCATGAAGACCAACGCAGCCGTCGTGTACGAGGCCGGCAAGCCGATCGAGATCGAGGAGCTGGAGCTCGACAGGCCGCAGGACGGCGAGGTGCTGATCCGCTACACGCACGCCGGCCTGTGCCACTCCGACGTGCACGTCGCCCACGGCGACCTCGAGGCCCGGCTGCCGATGGTGCTCGGCCACGAGGGCGCCGGGATCATCGAGGAGGTCGGCCCGGGCGTGACGCGGGTCAAGGCCGGCGACCACGTGGTCTGCTCGTTCATCCCGAACTGCGGCACCTGTCGCTACTGCGCCACCGGCCAGCAGTCGATCTGCGACATGGGCGCCACGATCCTCGAGGGCTACCTGCCGGGCGAGCGGTTCCCGATCACCGGGCCGCGCGGCGACTACGGCGCGATGTGCATGCTCGGCACGTTCAGCCAGTACGGCGTGATCCACCAGAACTCCGTGCGTCAAGGTCGACGACGACCTGCCGCTGGACAAGGCCGTGCTCGTCGGCTGCGGCGTCCCGACCGGGTGGGGCTCGGCGGTCAACACCGCCAACGTCCGCCCGGGCCAGACCGTGATGGTCTTCGGCATCGGCGGCATCGGCATCAACGCGGTGCAGGGCGCGCGCTACGCCGGCGCGAAGTACGTGGTCGCGGTCGACCCGCTGGAGAACAAGCGCGAGAAGGCGATGGAGCTCGGCGCCACGCACGCGTTCGCGACGGCAGACGAGGCGATGGAGGCGATCACCGACCTGACCCGCGGCCAGATGGCCGACTCCGCGATCCTGACCCCCGGCCTGATGACGGCCGAGATCGTCGGCGACGGGTTCAACGCGGTCGGCAAGGGCGGCGTCGTCGTCCTGACCGGGCTGAACAAGATCGATGGAGCCGAACATCCAGCTGCCCGGCACCATGCTCACGCTGTACCGCAAGACGATCAAGGGCACGCTGTTCGGCGACTGCAACCCGACGACCGACATCCCGAAGATCCTCGGGCTCTACCAGTCCGGCGACCTCAAGCTCGACGAGATCATCACGCGCACCTACACGCTCGACCAGGTCCAGGAGGGCTACGACGACCTGCTCGCCGGCAAGAACGTGCGCGGCGTGGTCGTCCACGAGCACGCATGAGCGGTGACTCCCCGCAGGTCATCGACCGGGACCAGGAGGCCGAGCTGCTCGAGGCGGCGCTGCGCAGCGGTGCGCACGTCGTCCTCGAAGGGCCGCCCGGCACCGGCAAGTCGACGCTTCTGCGCCCGGTCGCCTCGGGCCACCAGGTGCCGTTCGTGCTCGTCGAGGGCAACGCCGAGCTGACGCCCGGCCCGCCTGGTCGGGCACTTCGACCCGGCGCTGGTGCTGGCCAAGGGCTACCGGCCCGACATCTTCGTCGACGGCCCGCTGCTGGAGGCGCTGCGCACCGGCGGCCTGCTCTACGTCGAGGAGCTCAACCGGGTGCCGGAGGAGACGCTCAACGTGCTGATCACGGTGATGTCCGAGGGCGAGCTCACCGTGCCGCGGCTCGGGCCGGGTGCCGGCCACGCCGGGGTTCCGCGCTGGTCGCGGCGATGAACCCGTTCGACGCGGTCGGCACCGCCCGGATCTCCTCGGCGCTCTACGACCGCACCTGCCGGATCGCGATGGGCTACCAGACCGAGCGGGCGGAGCAGCAGATCGTCGAGACCCGCACGCTCGACCCCGACCCGCAGTGGCGCGACCAGATGGTCGGATGGTCCGGGCCACGCGCGACCACGCCGACATCCGGGTCGGCTCGTCCGTGCGCGGCGCGATCGACGCGGTCGGCCTGGCCCGTGAGCTCGCCGGGCTCCGCGGCGTACCGGCCACCGACTGGCAGGTCGGCCTGGTCGCCGCCAAGGTCGCGCTCACCGGGCGGATCCGGCTGCACGAGTCCTGCAACCGCACGCCCGAGGAGGTCGTCGCCGAGCTCTACGAGCGGGTGTTCGGCCGCCGACCCCGACCGGGAGGAGGGGGCGCCGGGGGAACGCTGAGCCCGCCTCCCGGGGCGGGCGGACCCTCACCGGGCACCGACCCGGAGCAGCGGAAGCGACCCCAGGGCACGCCGACCACCGGGCGCTCGCAGCTCTCGCGCAACGCCCGGTTCGCCGAGCTGTCCCCGGAGGTGGGCGAGCTCGACCGGGCCGCGCTGCAACAGGCGCTCGCCGACGACCCGGACGACACGCTCACCCTGCTGGTGGCGATGTCGACGGCGACCGACGAGGAGCTGCGGCGCCAGGTGCGGGCGCTGGCGCCACGGCTGCTCCTCGACCGCGCGCGCACGGGCGCCGTACGACGGCGCGGCATCGGGCGGCCGCGCGCCGTGCCCGGCCGATCTCGGCGGCGAGCTCGACCTCGACGCGTCGATGGACGCCGTCGCCGCGGCGCACGCCGAGCAGCGGCCGCCGGGCCTCGACGAGCTGGTCGCGCGTGACTGGGGCCGGCCGGAGCTGGCGGTGTGCCTGGTGGTCGACAGGTCGGGGTCGATGTCCGGCGCCCGGCTGGCCACCGCCGCCGTGACCGCGGCGGCCTGCCTGGTGCGGGCACCGGGTGAGCACGCGGTGGTCGCCTTCGCCCGCAGGGCCGTCGTGATCGAGCCGCTCGGCGGCAGCCGGGACCCGTCGCTGGTCGTGGGCGACGTGCTCGCGCTGCGTGGGCACGGGATGACGTCGGTGAGCAGCGCCCTCGCGGAGGCGGCAGCGCAGCTCGCCGTGTCTCGTGCCGCACGCCGGGTGACGGTGCTGCTGTCCGACTGCAGGTCGACCGACGAGGTCGACGCGGTGCCGGCCGCGCGGGCGCTCGACGAGCTGGTGATCCTCGCCCCGCGCGACGACGCGGACGAGGCCCGGCACCTCGCCCGGGAGAGCGGCGCCCAGGTCGGCGAGGTCACGGGTGTTGACGTCGTGCCGGCGCTGCTGGAGAAGATGCTGTCCACCCGATGAAGGAGCCGTGATGAGCGACGCCACCGCCGCCTACCGCGCAGCCCGCGACTGGCTGCTGGACACCACGCGGAGCTATGAGGACACGGTCGCCGAGTTCCGCTTCCCGGAGATGCCGGACCCGTTCAACTGGGTGTCCGACTGGTTCGACGTGGTCGCCCGAGGACAACGACGAGCGTGCGCTGGTGGTCGTCGAGGAGGACGGGTCGAGCACGGCGCACACCTTCGCCGACCTGCGCGGCTCGCTCCGACTCGGGTGTCGGCCTGGCTGGCCGGACTCGGGGTCCGCCGCGGCGACTCCGTGATCGTGATGCTCGGCAACCAGGTCGAGCTGTGGGAGTCGATGCTCGCGGATCATGCAAGCTCGGCGCGGTCGATCGATGCCGACCACCACCGCGGTCGGCCCGGCCGACCTGGTCGACCGGATCGCGCGCGGAGCGGCGCGGCACGTGATCGTGCGACGCGGCCGACACGGGCAAGTTCGTCGACGTACCGGGCGACTACACGCGGATCAGCGTCGGCCCGACCGACGGCGAACGGGGGCTGGCACGACCTTCGCCGACGCGTACGACGCCGATCCGGCCGGCGTCGGCCACGCCCGGGCACGGCGCCCGGCGACCGGCTGCTGCTCTACTTCACCTCCGGCACCACGAGCCGGCCCAAGCTGGTCGAGCACACGCAGGTGTCCTACCCCGTCGGCCACCTGTCGACGATGTACTGGCTCGGGCTGCGCCCGGGCGACGTGCACCTCAACATCTCCTCCGCCGGCTGGGCCAAGCACGCGTGGTCGTGCTTCTTCGCGCCGTGGATCGCCGAGGCGACGATCTTGGTGCTACAACTACGCGCGCTTCGACGCCGCAGGCCCTGCTGCGACGGCTGCGCGAGCAGCGAGGTCACCACGTTCTGCGCGCCGCCGACGGTCTGGCGGATGCTGATCAAGTCCGACCTCTCCGGCGGCCCGGGGTCGCTGCGCGAGCTGATCGGCGCCGGCGAGCCGCTGAACCCCGAGGTGATCGCGCAGGTGCAGCAGCAGTGGGGGCTGACCCTGCGCGACGGCTACGGCCAGACCGAGATGACGGCCGCCGTCGGCAACACCCCGGGCGCGACGGTGAAGCCCGGCTCGATGGGCCGCCCGCTGCCGGGGGTGCCGGTGGTGCTGGTCGACCCGGCCGACCGGCGAGCGGTCGACGGCCGGACGAGGGCGAGATCTGCCTCGACCTCGGCGGCGAGCAGGGCCGCCCGCTGCCGCTGATGACCGGCTACCAGGGCGACCGGCGAGCGCAACGCCGAGGCGATGGCCGGCGGTTTCTACCACACCGGCGACGTGGCCTCCCGCGACGCGGACGGCTACATCACCTACGTCGGCCGCACCGACGACGTGTTCAAGGCCAGCGACTACAAGGTCAGCCCGTTCGAGCTCGAGTCGGTGCTGATCGAGCACCCCGCCGTGGCCGAGGCGGCGGTCGTCCCGGCGCCCGACCCGGTGCGGCTCGCCGTGCCCAAGGCGTACGTCGCGCTCGCGCCCGGCCACGAGCCGACGCGCGAGACGGCGCTGGCGATCCTCGGCGTACGCCCGCGACCACCTGCGCGCCGTACCTGCGGGTCCGGCGGCTCGAGTTCGTCGAGCTGCCGAAGACGATCTCCGGCAAGATCCGCCGGGTCGAGCTGCGCGAGCGCGAGGACGACGCCGCGCACGCAGGCGCGTCCGCCACCGGGGAGTTCCGCTACGAGGACTTCGAGGAGCTGCGCACCCGCTGAGCCGGGCCCCCGAACCGAGCCGTTGCCAGACCGCTCCGGGGTGCGGTTCGTGGATTTCGGGTCCGGTGGGGTGCGCTGATAACCTTGGACGGTTGCCCTTTCGGGCGACGCAGCACCAACACACACGCACACCTGCCGTGGAACGGCCGCGGATCGAGAGTGCCCGGGTGAACAGGCCCCGGCGCGCCGCGCAGCGACAGAACCCCTGACGGGGATCGGAAGGAGCCCGCATGTCGATCGGAACCGACGCGGAGACCAAGAAGAAGATCATCGCCGAGTACGCCACCGACGACGGCGACACCGGCTCGCCCGAGGTCCAGGTCGCGCTGCTGAGCCACCGGATCAGTCACCTGACCGAGCACCTCAAGGAGCACAAGCACGACCACCACAGCCGTCGTGGTCTGCTGCTCCTCGTGGGCCAGCGTCGCCGACTGCTCAACTACCTGCAGAAGACCGAGATCGAGCGCTACCGCTCGATCGTCGAGCGCCTCGGCCTGCGTCGCTGACCTCGAAAGGGCGACCCGCCTCGTGCGGGTCGCCCTTTCGCTAGTCTCGAAGTCACAGACCTACAACTGAAAACACACCATCAGGAGTGACCCGCGGACGTCTGGCCCGGTCCTCGGTAGTGGCCCTCGGGGTTTCGACAGGCTCAGCCGCCGTCGAGTCCCGCGGGCCTCGATCGAAGACCGGCCACCTCGCTGGCCCAGCGCACCGCCTCACGTGGTGCAGCGCCCCGAGGCGCCCTCGCGGATCACTCCGCGAACGAAAGAGAAACCCTTGACTGACCCGAGATCACTGCCGTCGAGACCGTTATCGACAACGGCAAGTTCGGCACCCGCACCGTCAAGTTCGAGACCGGGCTGCTCGCCCGCCAGGCCGCCGGCTCGGTGACCGCCTACCTCGACGACGAGACGATGCTGCTGTCGGCCACCACGGCCGGCAAGCACCCCAAGGACCAGTTCGACTTCTTCCCGCTGACGATCGACGTCGAGGAGCGGATGTACGCCGTGGGCCAGATCCCCGGCTCGTTCTTCCGCAGCGAGGGTCGTCCCGGCGAGGACGCGATCCTCACCTGCCGGCTGATCGACCGCCCGCTGCGCCCGACGTTCAAGAAGGGCCTGCGCAACGAGGTCCAGGTCGTCATCACCGTGCTGGCGCTCGACCCCGACAAGCCCTACGACGTGCTCGCGATCAACGCCGCGTCGCTGTCCACCCAGCTCTCCGGCCTGCCGTTCTCCGGCCCGGTCGGCGGCATCCGCGTCGCGCTGATCGACGGCCAGTGGGTCGCGTTCCCGACGCACAGCCAGCTCGAGGACGCCGTCTTCGACATGGTCGTCGCCGGCCGCGTCACCGAGACCGGCGACGTCGCGATCATGATGGTCGAGGCCGAGTCCACCGAGCAGACCTGGAACCTGGTCCAGCGCGGCGCCCAGGCGCCGACCGAGGAGATCGTGGCCGGCGGCCTCGACGCCGCCAAGCCGTTCATCAAGCAGCTGTGCGAGGCGCAGGCCGAGCTGGCCAAGCAGGCCGCCAAGCCGGTCGCAGGAGTTCCCGGTCTTCCTCGACTACGAGGACGACGTCTACGCCGCCGTCGAGGCCGCCGCGCGCGCCGACCTGGCCCCGGCGCTCACCATCGCCGACAAGCAGGAGCGCGAGGCGCGCCTCGACGAGATCAAGGCCGCCGTGCTCGAGCACGCTCGGCGCGCACGTTCGAGGGTCGCGAGAAGGAGCTCGGCGCCGCGTTCCGCTCGCTGACCAAGACGCTGGTCCGCGAGCGCGTGCTGCGCGACAAGGTCCGCATCGACGGCCGCGGGCTCACCGACATCCGCACCCTGTCCGCCGAGGTCGGCGTGATCCCGCGGGTGCACGGCTCGGCGCTGTTCGAGCGCGGCGAGACCCAGATCCTGGGCGTCACCACGCTGAACATGCTGACCCTGGAGCAGAAGCTCGACACGCTGTCGCCGGAGAAGACGCGCCGCTACATGCACAAGTACGTCTTCCCGCCGTTCTCCACCGGTGAGACCGGTCGCGTGGGCTCGCCCAAGCGTCGCGAGGTCGGCCACGGCGCGCTGGCCCGGCCGCGCGCTGCTGCCGGTGCTGCCGACGCGCGAGGAGTTCCCCTACGCGATCCGTCAGCTCTCCGAGGCGATGGGCTCCAACGGCTCCACCTCGATGGGCTCGGTCTGCGCCTCGACGCTGTCGCTGCTCCAGGCCGGTGTCCCGCTGCGGGCGCCGGTCGCCGGCATCGCGATGGGCCTGATCTCCGGTGAGGTCGACGGCGAGACGCAGTACGTCGCGCTGACCGACATCCTCGGCGCCGAGGACGCGTTCGGCGACATGGACTTCAAGGTCGCCGGCACCCGCGAGTTCGTCACCGCGCTGCAGCTCGACACCAAGCTCGACGGCATCCCCGCCGAGGTGCTGGCCGGCGCGCTGACCCAGGCCCGGGACGCCCGGATGACGATCCTCGACGTGATGGCCGAGGCCATCGACGCGCCCGAGGAGATGTCGCTCCACGCGCCGCGGATCATCACGATGCACGATCCCGGTCGACAAGATCGGCGAGGTGATCGGGCCCAAGGGCAAGGTCATCAACCAGATCCAGGACGACACCGGCGCCCAGATCACGATCGAGGACGACGGCACGATCTACGTCGGTGCCACCAACGGCGAGGCGGCCGAGGCCGCCCGCTAGGCCGTCAACGCGATCGCCAACCCGACGATGCCCGAGGTCGGCGAGCGCTACCTCGGCACGGTCGTCAAGACGACGAACTTCGGTGCGTTCGTCTCGCTGCTGCCCGGCAAGGACGGGCTGCTGCACATCAGCAAGCTGCGTGCGCTCGCCGGCGGCAAGCGGGTCGAGACCGTCGAGGACGTCGTGTCCGTCGGCCAGAAGATCCAGGTCGAGATCGCCGAGATCGACGACCGCGGCAAGCTGTCGCTGATCCCGGTCGTCGAGGACGACGCCGAGCGCCGCTGACGACCGAGTCGGGCGACTCCGAGCGAGTGACCGTGCGTCCTGCCGGCGCACGAGCAGCAGCCCGGCTCGACCCGCACCCTGCTGAGCACGAAGGACGACGCCGGAGCGGTGATCAGCCGCGTCCGGCGTACCGTCCTGCCCGGCGGGCTGCGGGTCGTCACCGAGGCGATGCCCGGCGTCCGCTCGGCCACGATCGGGGTCTTGGTCGGCGTCGGCTCGCGCGACGAGACGCCGGCGCTGTCCGGTGCCTCGCACTTCCTCGAGCACCTGCTGTTCAAGGGCACGCCCGACGCGCTCCGCGCTCGACATCTCGGTCGCGCTCGACGCGGTCGGCGGCGAGTTCAACGCCTTCACCGCGCAAGGAGTACACCTGCTACCACGCGCGGGTGCTCGACGACGACCTGCCGCTGGCGGTCGACGTGCTCGGCGACATGGTCACCTCGTCGCTGGTCACCTCCGACGACGTCGAGGCCGAGCGCGAGGTGATCCTCGACGAGATCGCGATGCACGACGACGACCCCGACGACGTCGTGCACAACCTCTTCGCCGAGCACGCCTGGTCCGGCACGCCGCTGGGCCAGCCGATCGCGGGCCGCCCGGAGACGATCCGGGCGCTGACCCGCACGCAGATCAACCGCTACTACCGCCGCCGCTACACGGCGCCGCGGACCACGGTCGGCGGTCGCCGGCAACGTCGACCACGCGGCCGTCGTACGCCTGGTGCAGCAGGCGTTCGCGCGCCACGACTTCCTCGCCGCCGCCGACGCCCGCCCCGAGTGCGCCGCGGACGTCCGGCCGGCCCCGGCCGCTGCGGTCGGGCGAGGCGCGCACGTCGCGTCCCTCGGAGCAGGTCAACCTGGTGCTCGGCGATGCACGGCATCACCCGCACCGACGAGCGCCGCTACGCCCTGGGCGTGCTCAACGCGGCGCTCGGCGGCGGCACCTCGTCGCGGCTGTTCCAGGAGGTGCGCGAGCGCCGCGGCCTGGCGTACTCGGTCTACTCGTTCGCCTCGCCGTACTCCGACGCCGGCATGGTCGGCGTCGCCGCCGGCTGCCTGCCGGCCAAGGTCGACGAGGTGCTCGCGGTCGTCGCGCGACGAGCTCGCCAAGGTCGCCCGCGACGGGCTCGACCGAGGAGGAGCTGGTCCGCGCGCAAGGGCCAGCTCCGCGGCGGCCTCGTGCTCGGCCTCGAGGACACCGGCTCGCGGATGTCGCGGCTCGGCGAGTCCGAGCTGTTCCACGAGCGGCTCCTCGGCGTCGACGAGGTCCTCGACCGGATCGACGGGGTGAGCGTCGCCGACGTCCACCAGGTCGCGGCCGACCTGTTCGGCGGCCACGAGACGCTGGCGCTCGTCGGACCCTCCTGAGGCCTACGCTCGGGGGGTGACCTTCGACGTCTCCGCCGACGCCTACGGCCGGTTCATGGGGCGGTTCTCCGAACCGCTCGCCGTCGCGTTCGTCGACGCGGTCGGGATCGCGCCCGCGCGGACGGCGCTCGACGTCGGGTGCGGCCCGGGCGCGTTGACCGCCGTGCTCGTCGAGGTCCTGGGCGTGGACCGGTCGCGGCGGCCGACCCGTCGGCGCCGTTCGTGGCGGCGGTCGGCGAGCGGCTTCCGGGGCTCGACGTACGCATGGCGCCGGCCGAGGACCTGCCCTTCGCCGACGATGCCGTCGACCTCGCGCTCGCCCAGCTCGTCGTGCACTTCATGACCGACCCGTCGCCGGGCTGCGCGAGATGGCGCGGGTGACGCGTCCCGGGCGGCCGGGTGGCCGCCAACGTGTGGGACTACGAGGGCCGCACAGGCCCGCTGACGACGTTCTGGGACGCCGTGCAGGACCTCGACCCGACGCACCCGGCGAGGGCCTGCGCGCGGGCACCCGGAAGGGCCACCTGGCCTCGCTGATGCGCGAGGCCGGCCTGCGCGAGGTGACCGGCGGCCGGATCGCAGTGACCAGCAGGTTCGGCTCGTTCGAGGAGTGGTGGGAGCCGTACACCTACGGCGTCGGCCCGGCCGGCGCCCACGTCACCTCCCTCGAGCCCGCCGCCCGCGACCGGCTCCGCGACCAGTGCGCCTCGTTGCTGCCCGCCCCGCCGTTCGAGGTCGACGCCGCTGCGTGGTTCGCGGTCGGGGTGGTGTGAGTCGGGGTGTGCGGTCCGCCCGCGAACCCCGCATTTGCAAGGCTGCCGGGGCCGGATCGCCCCGTGCGACCCCGACAACTCCGCAAATGCGGGCTTCCCGGCCACGCACGCACTCCCCTCTAGGCTGACCCCGTGAGCCAACTCAAGGTCGGCGTCCTGGGCGCGCGGGGCAAGGTCGGGCGCGAGGTGTGCGCGGCGGTGGAGGCAGCCGACGACCTGGCGCTGGTCGCGGAGATCGACGTGGACGACGACATCGCCGGGCTGCTGGCGAGCGGGGCCGAGGCGGTCGTCGACTTCACCCACCCCGGCGTGGTGATGGACAACCTCGAGTTCTGCATCGACCACGGGATCCACGCGGTCGTGGGCACCACCGGGTTCGACGACGCGCGGCTCGACCGGGTGCGCGGCTGGCTCGGCGACGGGCCCACGGGCGTGCTGGTCGCGCCGAACTTCTCGGTCGGCGCCGTCTTGATGATGCGCTTCGCGGCCGAGGCGGCCCGGTTCTACGAGTCCGCCGAGATCGTGGAGCTCCACCACCCGGACAAGGTCGACGCGCCCTCCGGCACGGCCCGTCGTACGGCGCAGCTGATCGCCGACGCCCGCCGCGAGGCGGGACTGGGCGCGATGCCCGACGCCACGAACACCGGGCTCGAAGGGGCGCGCGGTGCAGACGTCGACGGCGTGCGCGTGCACGGCCTGCGCGTCCGCGGGCTGGTCGCCCACCAGGAGGTCGTGCTCGGCGGCGTGGGGGAGACGCTCACCATCCGGCACGACTCGCTCGACCGAGTCTCGTTCACCCCCGGCGTGCTGCTGGCCCTGCGCCGGATCGGCACCACGCCGGGGCTCACCGTCGGTCTCGAGAGCTTCCTCGACCTGGACTGACGCCGCGAGTGCCGGCGTACGGCGAACCGTTCTCCTTCTGCACAGTCCTGCAGGGCACAGACCTGAACTTTTCAAATCCCCTCCGAGCAGACATCGTGTCGGTGGCTCCTTTCTCGGACCGCCCGAGGAGCCCGTGCTGGGCACACGGGCTCCTCGTTCGGGCCGGGCGAACGGGGTGACCTTCCTCCGAGACTCCCTGTTCGCCGGGCCGCAGAAGGCCCGCATCCCTCACGGGATGCGGGCCTTCGTGCGTTCCCGGTGGGCGAGCCGGTCGAGTCCCCGTCCACGGGGTTTCGAGACGGCTCGCTCGCCCCTCGCTCGCTCGGTCCGAGCCGAGCCTCCTCAACCTCCCCGTCCTGAGCCGTCTGGTCCGGACTTCGTCCGGCCCTACGGGCTCGACGGTGACCTTGATCGCCTCGCCGTTCTGGACGATCCGGAACGCGTCGAGCGCCCGCTCGAGCGGGATGTGCTCGGTGATCAGGTCCTTGACCGGCACCTGGCCGGTGGAGATGTACTCCAGCGCCCGCTTGTTGTGCTCGGGAGCCGAGCCGTTGGCGCCGTGGATGTGCAGCTGCCGGTAGTGCACCACGTTGGAGTCGCAGGTGATCGTCGGGTCGGTCTTCGGCAGCCCGCCGAAGAACGAGATCCGGCCGTTGCGGGCGGCCATCGCGATCGCCTGCTCCTGCGTCACGTTGGCGGCGGTCGCGGTGATGATCACGTCCGCGCCTCGTCCGCCGGTCAGCTCCATGACCCGCTCGACGACGTCGACCTCGGCGCCGTTGATGGTCTCGTCGGGCTGAGACGGCGTCGGCCGACATCTTGAGCCGGTCGTTGTTGACGTCGATCAGGAACACCTTGCCGGCGTTGTGCACGCCGCGCGCGATCCGGATGTGCATGCAGCCGATCGGGCCGGCGCCGAAGACGACGACGGTGTCGCCCGCCTCGATGCCGAGCAGCTCCTGGGCGTTGATCGCGCACGCGAACGGCTCCGCGGCCGAGGCCTCGTCGTAGCCGACGTTGTCCGGGATCCGGTTGAGCCCGTCGACCTTGAGCACCTGCTTCGGCACGATCATGTACTCGGCGAAGCCGCCGTCGTACTGGTAGCCGACGGAGGTCTGGTTCTGGCACACGGCCATCCAGCCCTTGTTGCACTCGTAGCAGTCGCCGCACGGCACCGCGGCGATCACCTGGGCCCGGTCGCCGACCGCCCAGCTCGCGCCGTACGTCGCGTTGACGTCGGCGCCGACCTCGACCACCTCGCCGGCGATCTCGTGGCCGATGGTGCGCGGGGGAGTGAGGTTCTGGTGGCCGTTGTGCAGGATCTTCACGTCGGTGCCGCAGGTCGAGCAGTTGCGCACCCGCAGCTTGACCTCGTCGGGGCCGCACGTGGGCTCCGGCACCTCCTCCAGGCGGACGTCCTCCGGGGCGTAGAAGCGCAGGGCCTTCATGTTCTTCTCCTCCTGATGCACGATCGATGAGCCGATGAGGGCCACCTTACACCCCCGTTTGCGTGGATGTCTCTTTGAATCTGTTGGCTTTAGGCCTTGACGCAGCCGGTTTCGACTCGATATAAACGCAATCACAGATATCCGTGACGGCGTCACAACTCCTGCGTTCGAGGAAGGTCATCCATGGCCACATCAACAGCAACGACCACCAGCCGTGGTGGCATGCGGATCCACGTCCAGCGGTTCGGCACGTTCTTGTCGAACATGGTCCTGCCCAACATCGCCGCGTTCATCGCCTGGGGCCTGATCACGGCCCTGTTCATCGAGACCGGCTGGATCACCCTGATCGGCGACGAGCTGGTTCGGCTACGACGGCGGCTACGGGATCATCGAGCACGCTCGGCGCCTGGGGCTAGGACGCGGACGGCACGCGGCATCGTCGGCCCGATGATCACCTACCTGCTGCCGCTCCTGATCGGCTACACCGGCGGCCGGATGATGTACGACGACAACATCCGCGGCGGTGTCGTCGGCGCGATCGCGACGATGGGTGCCATCACCGGTGCCAGCGTGCCGATGTTCCTCGGCGCGATGGTCATGGGCCCGCTCGGCGGCTGCGTCGATGAAGCAGCTCGACGCGCTGTGGGACGGCAAGATCCGGCCGGGCTTCGAGATGCTGGTCAACAACTTCTCGGCCGGCATCTGGGGCATGCATCCTGGCGGTCGTCGGCTTCATCGATCGCCGGGCCGTTCGTCGAGCGAGTTCAGCGAGCTGGCCTGCGAACCTCGTGGACTACGCTCGTCGTCGAACCACCTGCTGCCGCTCACGTCGATCTTCATCGAGCCGGCCAAGATCCTGTTCCTCAACAACGCGATCAACCACGGCATCCTGACCCCGCTGGGCACCTCCGAGGCCGCCCAGCACGGCAAGTCGATCCTGTTCCTGCTCGAGGCCAACCCCGGCCCGGGCGCTCGGCCTGCTGCTCGCCTTCGCCATCTTCGGCAAGGGCATCGCCAAGTCGTCGGCCCCCGGCGCGATCCTGATCCAGTTCTTCGGCGGCATCCACGAGATCTACTTCCCGTACGTGCTGATGAAGCCCAAGCTGATCGCTGGCGGTGATCCTCGGCGGCATGACCGGCGTGGCCACCAACGTGCACGTTCGACTCCGGACTGCGCGCCCCGGCCGCACCCGGCTCGATCATCGCGGTCTGGACCGCAGGCGCCGCCGAGCAGCCTGCTCGGGGTCACGCTGTCGGTGATCTTCGCGGCCGCTGTCTCGCTTCGCGGTGGCTGCGTTCCTGCTCAAGCTCGACAAGGGCGTCGACGAGGGTGACCTCGCCGCGGCCACGGCCGACATGGAGGCCATGAAGGGCAAGAAGTCGTCGGTCACCGGTGCGCTCGTCGGCTCGCCCGGGCGCACGCGGGTCCGATCCAGTCCATCGTGTTCGCCTGCGACGCCGGCATGGGGTCCTCGGCGATGGGCGCCTCGGTGCTCCGCAAGAAGGTCCAGGCGGCCGGCTTCACGGCGACGTCACCGTGGTCAACAAGGCGATCTCCAACCTGACCGACACCTTCGACCTGGTGGTGACCCACCAGGACCTGACCGAGCGGGCGCGGCAGAAGACGCCGTTCGGCGGTCCACGTCTCGGTGGACAACTTCATGAACAGCCCGAAGTACGACGAGATCGTCGAGCTGCTCGAGCAGACCAACGGCGGCGGCGGCACCGGCGGCGCCCACGCCGCGCCGGCGGCCACGGCCGCGACGGCGTCGGCTCCGACCTGCTCAGCCGGGAGTCGATCGTGCTCGACGGGTCGGGCGGCGGCCGGGACGCGGCGATCACCCGGGCCGGCGAGCTGCTCGTCGCGGCCGGTGCGGTCGAGCCGTCGTACGTCGACGCGATGCACGAGCGCGAGAAGTCGGTGTCCACCTACATGGGCAACCTGCTCGCGATCCCGCACGGCACCAACGAGGCGAAGCCGGCGATCCGGCAGACGGCGATCTCGTTCGTGCGCTACCCCGACGGGGTGGACTGGAACGGCAAGGAGGTCAAGTTCGTCGTCGGCATCGCCGGCGCGGGCAACGACCACCTGAAGCTGCTGGGCCAGATCGCGGAGGTCTTCCTCGACTCCGAGCAGGTCGCCCGGCTCGAGGCGGCGACCACGGTGGACGACGTGCTCGCCGTGCTGGGTGGTGTGCAGCAGCCGGCCTGACCGACCGACAGCGCCGCGGCCCTGCGCCGGCTCAGAGGAGCCGGAGCAGGGCCGCGGTGGCTGCGGCCACGAACACGACCACGATGAACGGCGCCCGCAGCATCAGCGCGACCGCTGCGGCACCGAGCCCGGCGAGCCGGGCGTCCACGACGAGGTGCGGGCCGTCGTCGCCGGGGGCCGAGAACACCTGGACGGCGATCAGCGCCGACAGCAGCGCCACCGGCATCAGGTCGGCGACGCGCTCGACCACGGGGTGCTCCAGCACCTTCGAGGGGACCGAGAGCCCGGCCAGCTTGAGCAGGTAGCAGCCGATCCCGCAGACCAGCACGGCGGTCCAGATCACGGCAGGTCGCCCTCGCTGGGCAGCTCGGTCGGGTCGACGGCGTCACGGGTGAGCAGGCCCATCCCGAGCGCGACCGCACCGGCTGCGAGCACCGGCACCCCGGCCGGGGTCAGCGGCACCAGGCACAGCGCCAGGCCGGCTCCCAGCACGGCCACCACCCGGTTGCGCGGGTCGCGCAGCCGCGGCCACAACAGCGCGAGGAAGGCGCCGCCGACCGCGGCGTCAAGGCCGTAGGTGCGCGGGTCGCCGATCCGGTCGCCGGCGACCGCACCGAGCAGCGTGGCGAGGTTCCACAACACGAAGACCGCGCCGCCGGTCCAGAGGAAGCCGGCCCGGGCGGTCTCCCGGGTGTCCCGGTTGATCGCCATTGCGGTCGACTCGTCGATCACCAGGTGCGCCGCGGTCACGCGTCGTACGCCGCGGAAGTCGAGGAGCGGCGCCAGCCGCAGGCCGTAGAGCGTGTTGCGCGAGCCGAGCAACAGGCCGGTGGCCGCACCGGACAGCGCCGAGCCACCCGCCCCCAGCACCCCCACCAGCGCGAACTGGCTGGCGCCCGTGAAGACCAGCACCGACAGCACGCAGGTCTGCCACAGGTCGAGGCCCGAGGTGACCGAGATCGCGCCGAAGGACACGCCGTACGCGCCCGAGGCGACCCCGATCGCGATGCCGTCGCGCGCGATGCGGCGGTCGATCATGCGATGGCTGTGTGGAGCCGTATCTGCTTGACCGTGACCTCGCCGTCGCCGCGCAGGTCGAGCTCGCGATGGGCGCCGTCGGGCGCCCAGCCGGCCTCGGCCAGGAAGCCGCGCAGGTCGTCGTCGCCGACGTTGACCCAGATCACCGAGGTGGTGAACCCGTCGGCGACGAGGGTGTCGACGCAGGCCTGCATCAGCCGTGAGGCGTGACCGTGGCCCCGGCGCTCGGGGTCGACGGTGAGGTCGGCGACCTCCCCCTCCGAGCTCGGGTCGGCGTCCGGGTCGACCGCGGGTGAGGTCAGGGCGAACCCGGTGACGGTGTTGCGCTCGAGGGCTACCAGCACGCGCTGCCGCGCGTCGGCCGGCTGCACCAGCGAGGTACGCCAGCCCGCGGCCAGCGCGTCGCGGTCAAGGGAATCGAGCAGCTCCGCGGGCAGCAGTCCGTCGTACGACGTGCGCCAGGCGCGCACCTGGACACCCGCGATGGCGTCGGCGTCGTCGGCCCAGGCGATCCGGCAGGAGACGTCGGCCTGCGCCCCGCCCGATGCACCGAGTGTCATGCCGCCATCCAACCAGCCGGCTCAGGAGCCGGCATCGGTGGCCACGCGCCCCTCGACACGGGTCTCGAACCCCGAGAGCCACACGGCGCCGCCCATGGCCAGCGCCAGTGCCAGGGTGAGCAGCGGCCACGACCCGGCCGGGACCGTGTCGCCGAGCAGCGCGATGCCGACCCCGGCCGGCACCACCGTCTCGGCGAGGATCAGCGGCGCGGTGGCGCCGGTCACTGCGACGCGCTGCATCGCGAACGAGTACAGCCAGAAGCCGAGCACGCCGAACACGCAGAGCACGACCACCAGGGCCGTGGTGCGCAGCGAACCGTCGTCGGTGCCGAGGGCGCGAGCGGCAAGCGTGGTGCCGGCGTACGCCACACCGGCCAGCAACCCCAGCGTGGCGCCGCTCCAGGGCCCGTCCGCCCGGTAGGCGGCGAGGCCGAGCGCGAAGACCAGCGCCAGACCGACGTAGAGGCCGACTACGAACGACGCCTCGTGGTCACCGCTGCCGGCGTCGCCCGCAGCGACCGCGAGCAGCGCGATCCCGACGCCGGTGGCGAGGATCGCGGCCCAGTCGAGCCGGGTGAGCCGCTCGCGGACGTACACGGCGGCCACGAGCGCGGTGACGGGCAGTGACGCCGCGATCCCGGCCTGGGCGAGGTAGAGCGGGGTCAGCTCGATCGCGGCCAGGTGCAAGGCCGCCCCCACCAGGTAGGACGCGATCACCACCAGCATCAGCCGGTCGCGGAGCGCGGCGAGCGTGAGCCGGACGAAACCGTCCTCCGCAGGCGGCAGCCGCCGCGAGGCGACCGCCTGCCCGACCGCGGCGGCGCCGTACAGCAGCGCGGCGCCGAGCGCGCATCCCAGTCCGACCAGCACAGGGAGAGCCTGACAGGTCTACCCAGCAAGCAGCCGCTCGCCGGCCGCGGTCACCGTCAGCTCCCGTGGCCGGAGGCCTTCGGCCACCCAGCCCCGCTCGTGGAAGGCCCGGAGCACCGCGGCGCCGAGCGCGCCGGCGAGGTGGTGCCGCTGCTCGGTCCAGTCCATGCAGAAGCGCAGCGTCTCCCGGCGCTCGTCCTCGACGGCGCCGAGGTCGACGCCCCACGCACCGAGCACGTCGCCGGCATCCGGACCGAGTGCGTAGGGGTGGGAGCGGACGGGGGAGGAGTACGCGTCGTCGGTACGACGGCACAGCCCGGCGGTCGCGTCGTCGCGGACCAGGGCGCCCCGGTCGAGCAGGTGCTGGGTGACCGCGACGCCGTACCGCCCGGCCAGGTGGTCGTAGCAGGTGCGCGCGCTCCGCAGCCGCTGCGCGCGGGTGCCCTCGCGCAGGGACGTCACCGGTTCCGGCGTGCCCAGCCGCCCCAGTGCCTCGAAGGCGTCGGCCACCTCCGGGCCGGCCAGCGCGTAGTAACGGTGCCGTCCGGACTGCTCGACCGTGACGAACCCGGCGTCGAGCAGCTGGGCCAGGTGTGAGCTGATCGTCTGCGGCGAGACCGACGCCTCCTCCGCGAGCCGGCTGGCCGGCAGCGCCCGGCCGTCCATCAGGGCCCGGACCACCCGCGAGCGCGAGCGGTCGGCGAACAGGTGCGCCGCGGTCGAGACGTCGAGGTCGGCGGTCGGGCTCATGTCCCTGATTCTCTCCCCGCCACGCTTCGACGGGCGGCGAAGCGTCCGCCCGGGTGTCCGGGCGCGGAGGTAGGGTCGCAGCGTGCAGCAGTACCTCGACCTCCTCACCCGGATCCTCGACGAGGGCGTCGAGAAGGGCGACCGCACCGGCACCGGCACCCGCAGCGTCTTCGGGCACCAGATGCGGTTCGACCTCGCCGCCGGCTTCCCGCTGGTCACGACCAAGAAGGTCCACACGCGCTCGGTCTTCGCCGAGCTGCTCTGGTTCCTCCGCGGCGACACCAACGTCAAGTGGCTGCAGGACCGCGGCGTCTCGATCTGGGACGAGTGGGCCGACGAGCAGGGCGACCTCGGGCCGATCTACGGCTACCAGTGGCGCTCGTGGCCGACCCCCGACGGCCGCCACGTCGACCAGATCGCGCAGGTGGTCGACCAGATCCGCCGCAACCCCGACTCGCGCCGCCACATCGTCTCCGCGTGGAACGTCGCCGACATCCCCGACATGGCGCTGGCGCCGTGCCACACGATGTTCCAGTTCTACGTCGCCGGACGGCCGGCTGTCAGCTGCCAGCTCTACCAGCGCTCGGCCGACGTCTTCCTCGGTGTGCCGTTCAACATCGCGTCCTACGCGCTGCTCACCCAGATGGTCGCGCAGGTGACCGGGCTCGAGGTCGGTGACTTCGTGCACACGCTCGGTGACGCGCACCTCTACTCCAACCACCTCGAGCAGGCCCGGCTCCAGCTGACCCGCGAGCCGCGCGCCGCTGCCGACGCTGCGGCTCGACCCGGCGCGTGACCGAGCTCGACGCGTTCGACCTCGAGCACATCCGAGGTCGAGGGCTACGACCCGCACCCCGGGATCAAGGCGCCCATCGCCGTATGACGGGTCTCGACGGGCGCGACCGGCGGATCGTGCTGGTCGCCGCCGTGGCCGACAACGGCGTGATCGGCGACGGGCCCGACATCCCGTGGCACGTGCCCGGCGAGCAGGCCGGGTTCAAGGCAGCTGACGATGGGCCGAGGTGCTGCTCATGGGTCGCACGACGTACGAGACGATCGGCCGCCCGCTGCCCGGCCGCACCACCGATCGTGCTCACCCGCGACCAGGAGTGGCGTGCCGCGGGCGTCCTCGTCGCGCACTCGCTGGACGAGGCGCTCGCCCTCGCCGAGGACCTCGAGGGCGATGTGATGGTCGCCGGCGGCGCCGAGGTGTACGCCGCAGCGCTCCCCGTCGCCCATGCCCAGGTGCTCACGCGAGGTGCACCTGCGCCCGGAGGGCGACGTGCGCTACCCGGACTTCGACCGCTCGGAGTGGACCGAGACCCGGCGGGAGCAGCACCTGGACGCCGGGACGCCCTGGGAGCGGGTCTGGCTGGAGCGGGCATGACCAACGACCTCTCGGTGCGCATGGTGCTCGTGGCCGCGGTCGCCGACAACGGCGTGATCGCGCAGGGTGGTGCGCTGCCGTGGAACATCCCCGAGGACACCGAGCACTACCTGCGCACCGTGCGCCACCATGCGGTCCTCCTGGGGCGCACGACGTACGACGAGATCGGCGGCCCGATGCCGGACTGCACCACGATCGTGCTGACGCGCGACCGGAGGTGGCGAGGCGACGGCGTCCGGGTCGCCCACGATGTCGCGACCGCGCTGGAGGTGGCACGGGCGTCCGAGCACGCCGACCGGCCGCTGATGGTGCTGGGTGGTGCCCAGGTCTACGCGCTCGCGCTCGCCGCCGGGGCCGAGGAGCAGGTCCTCACCGAGGTGCACGTCTCGCCCGAGGGCGACACGTTCTACCCGGACTTCGACCGTGCGGAGTGGACCCAGACCCGCCGCGAGCCGCACCTCGACGCCGACGTGCCCTTCGAGTTCGTCTGGCTCTCGCGCGTGGGCTCTCCCGATTCCGCAGCGGGACGCGGCCCGTCGACGTAGCCTGCCGTCGTGTCGAACAACGCCCCGGCCGGCTGGTACCCGCAGCCCGACGACAGCCAGCGCTACTGGGACGGCGAGTCCTGGACCCACCACCAGCCGCCGACGTACGCGCAGCCACCGGCCCTGCCCGCCGGCTACCACCGGGTGGAGCCGAAGAACCCCGCCCTGTCGCTGCTCGCGTCGTTCTTCATCCCGGGCCTCGGAACGATGCTGAACGGCGAGTCCGGCAGGGGGATCGGCATCCTTGCCGGCTACATCGTCGCGGTGCTGCTCAGCTTCGTGCTGATCGGCATCCCGTTCGTGATCGGCCTGTGGATCTGGGGCATGGTCGACGCCTACGCGGGCGCGCAGAAGTGGAACGCGCGCCACGGCATCCTGAGCTGATCCCCCCGCGGTCGACGTCCGGCATGCCAGCCCCGCCCGATCGCCTCGCCAGACCTACGGGGAGCAGTTTCCCCGCCCGGAACCGATAACCTGAACGGCATGAGTCTTCCTCCCGCCCCCTTCGGCCGGGTGTTGGCCGCAATGGTGACGCCGTTCGCGGCCGACGGATCACTGGACCTCGACGCCGCCCAGGCGGTCGCGACGCACCTCGCCGACCACGGGCACGACGGCCTCGTGGTCTCCGGGACGACTGGCGAGTCGCCGACCACGTCCGTCGCTGAGGACGGCGAGCTGCTCCGCGCCGTCGCCGACGCCGTGGGCGACCGGATCGCGGTCGTGGCCGGCGTCGGCACCAACAGCACGGCGCACTCGCAGGAGCTGACCGAGCAGGCCGCCAAGCTCGGTGCGGCCGGCGTGATGGTCGTGACGCCGTACTACTCCAAGCCGTCCCAGGGTGGCGTGCTCGCCCACTTCGAGGCGGTGGCCGGTGCGACCGACCTCCCCGTGCTGCTCTACGACGTGCCGGGTCGCACCGGGGTCCGCATCGGCTGGGAGACCTACGAGCGTGCCGCCGCGATCGACAACGTGGTCGCGGTCAAGGAGGCCGTGGGCGACCTTGCCCAGGGTGTCCGCCTGATCCGCGACCTCGGCCTCGCCGTCTACTCCGGTGACGACGCGGCCAACCTGGCCTGGCTGGCGCATGGTGGCGTCGGCATGATCTCGGTCGTCGGGCACGTGTGCGGCGACCAGCACCTGGCGATGGTCCGGGCAGTCGACTCCGGTGACGTCGAGCGCGCGCAGGAGATCTACCACGGCCTGCTGCCCGCGATCCACGGGATCATGGGGGTCGGCAACTACGGCGCGACCACCGCGAAGGCCGCCCTCCAGCTGGTCGGCGTCCTCGACAACCGGCGCGTGCGGCTCCCGCTGCTCGAGCTCGACGACGCCGAGCTCGCCGCCCTCCGCACCTCACTCGAAAGTGCTGGCCTTCTGCCATGACCACTCCACCAGACCGCTCGCTACGCTCCCGCTTCGTCGGGGACCCCGGATGAGTCATCCCCACCCCGAGCTGTCCTCACCTCCGAAGCTGAAGAAGGGCGGCCTGCGCGTCATCGCGCTCGGCGGTCTGGGCGAGGTCGGTCGCAACATGACCGTCTTCGAGTACGACGGGCGACTGCTGATCGTCGACTGCGGGGTGCTCTTCCCCGAGGAGCACCACCCCGGCGTCGACCTGATCCTCCCCGACTTCGACGCCATCCGCAGCCGGCTCGGCGACGTCGAGGCGCTGGTCCTGACCCACGGCCACGAGGACCACATCGGCGCCGCGCCGTACCTGCTGCGCGAGCGGAGCGACATCCCGATGGTCGGCTCGCAGCTGACCCTCGCGCTGCTCGGCTCCAAGCTGCGCGAGCACCGGATCAGGGACACCGACCAGCACATCGTCTCCGAGGGCAACCGGGTCTCGTTCGGTCCGTTCGACCTGGAGTTCGTGGCGGTCAACCACTCGATCCCCGACGCGCTCGCGGTCGCGATCCGGACGCCGGCCGGGATGGTGCTGCACACCGGCGACTTCAAGATGGACCAGCTGCCGCTGGACGGCCGGATCACCGACCTGCGCGCGTTCGCGCGGCTGGGCGAGGAGGGGGTCGACCTCTTCCTCACCGATTCCACCAACGCGGAGGTGCCGGGCTTCACCACGTCAGAGAAGGACATCGCGCCGGTGCTCGACCGGGTGTTCCACACCAGCAGGCAGCGGATCATCGTGGCCTGCTTCGCCTCCCACGTGCACCGCGTGCAGCAGGTGATGGATGCCGCAGCGGCCCACGGGCGCAAGGTGGCGTACGTCGGGCGCTCGATGGTGCGCAACATGGGGATCGCCCGCGACCTCGGCTACCTCACCGTGCCGCCTGGCCTGCTCGTCGACGCGAAGGAGCTCGCCGACATGCCGGCGCACAAGGTGGTGATGCTCTCGACCGGGTCGCAGGGCGAGCCGCTGTCCGCGCTGTCCCGGATCGCGCAGCGCAACCACAACTTCGTCTCGATCGAGCCCGGCGACACCGTGGTCCTCGCGTCGTCGCTGATCCCGGGCAACGAGAACGCGGTGTTCCGCGTGATCAACGGACTGGTCCGGCTCGGTGCCGACGTCATCCACAAGGGCAACGCGCTCGTGCACGTGAGCGGGCACGCCAGCGCCGGCGAGCTCCTCTACTGCTACAACATCATCAAGCCCCGCAACGTGATGCCGGTCCATGGCGAGTTCCGCCACATGCGGGCGAACGCCGACCTGGCGCGCGCCTCCGGCGTACCGGACGAGAACGTGGTGATCGCCGAGGACGGCGTCGTGGTCGACCTGGTCGACAGGCGTGCGCGGATCACCGGCAAGGTCGACTGCGGCTACGTGTTCGTCGACGGCGCCTCCGTCGGCGACATCACGGAGACCTCGCTCAAGGACCGCCGGATCCTCGGCGAGGAGGGCTTCGTCTCCGTCGTCGTCGTGATCGACTCGGTGACGGGCAAGGTGGTCAGCGGTCCGGAGATCCACGCCCGTGGCTTCGCCGAGGACGACGAGACCTTCGCGGACATCGTCGGGCCGATCGTCGACGCCCTGAACAAGGCCGTTGCCGACGGTGTCGACGACAACTACCAGCTGCAGCAGACGATCCGCCGGGTCGTGGGCCGCTGGGTGTCGGGCAAGCACCGTCGCCGCCCGATGATCATCCCCGTGGTGCTGGAGGCCTGACCCGGGGATGACCCCGCCTTGATCTCGGACCGGCTGCGCGCCGCCGATCACAGCAGGCTGTCGCGCACCATCTGCAGCGTCGGCTGCTGCGCTCCCTTGATGTAGACGCTGATGTCCAGCTTCGCGAAACCGGCGACGCTGGTCGGTAGGTTGGCCACGAAACCCTTGTTGTCACCGCAGTACTGCCACAGCACGATGTCCTCGAGGTCCCATGCCTGCAGGCCGTTGGTGACCATGTGGGCCGTGTAGCTGGGGTTCCACACCACGTCGCACTTCATGTGGTCGGTGATGCTCCGCTCCCGCATCGCACCCCGACCGTAGAGCATGACCCGACGACCGGTCTCCGAGCGGATCCGGTCAGCACACGCGCTGGTGCAGTCGACGATCTGCTCGGCCGATGCCTTGAAGTTGGAGTTCTTCTCGCTCCCGAGCTCGACGTCGACCACCGGGATGATGTCGCCGTGGTCCCAGCCGCCGGCCTTGTCGACGGCCCGCAGGTAGGCGTCCGCCTGGGCCGCGCCGTCTGAAGCGAAGCGCAGGAAGAGGTAGGCCCCCCGGAACCAGCTGTCGCCGTACCGGTCGCCGCCGGCGTCGCGCACCGCGGACCAGTTGTTCGTGAACCAGCCGCCGTCGTTGTACTGCAGGCCCTCCCACGCCTTGAGGATCGCGCCGACGAAGTTGGGTGCGTCCACCAGGTTGGTCCACGGCGGGTGCGGACCGCTGTCCAGCGGGTACTGGTCCGCGACCAGGAACGGTGGCGCGAGCTCGGACCCGACCGCAGCGCTGCCGTCGCTGCTGAAGGTGCCGTCGTCGGTGGTGGTGTCGTCGGTGCTGGTGTCCTCGGTGCTGGTGTCGTCGGTCGGTGTCGTGGTGTGGGCCTCGGTGCTGGTGTCGTCGGTGGTCTCGTCGGTCGAGGAGTCGTCGAACCCGGTGTCGTCGAAGCTGGTGTCCTCGGTGCTGGTGTCGTCGGTGGTCTCGTCGGTCGAGGAGTCGTCGAACCCGGTGTCCTCGGTGCTGGTGTCCTCGCTGGTGTCCTCGGAGCTGGTGTCGTCGAACCCGGTGTCCTCGGTCGATTCGTCGGTGCTGGTGTCGTCGGTGGTCTCGTCGGTCGAGGAGTCGTCGAACCCGGTGTCCTCGGTCGACTCCTCGGTGCTGAACTCGTCGTCGGTCGGCATGGCTGGTCCCCCTGGTCGTCATCGGGCGGCCTCGTGGCGTCGAGGCGCGTCACAGGACAGAGGCCCGACGGGTTCGTCCTGATACATCCCGTCGACGAGGCAAGCCGCGACTACCCGAGCGGCAGCCAGTCGAGGACGTCCTGGATGCGGGCGTCCCAGTACCCCCACTCGTGCTCCCCGGCCGTGAAGCTCGTGGTCACGTCGAGGCCCCGGTCGGCGGCGTGCGACGCCAGCCGACGGTTGCCCTCGATCAGCCGTACGTCCTCGGTGCCGCAGGCCACGTACAGGCGCGGCGCCGTACCCGCGTCGACCGCGTCGAGCGTCGCGAACAGGTCGCCGCCGACGTCGGCCAGGGACCGGTCACCGAGCACGTTCTCGAACAGCGCCTCGCGCTCGCCGGCGTCGATCAGGTGCTGGACATCGACTGCACCGGACATGGTGGCGGCCGCGGCGAACCGTTCGGGCTGCGCCAGCGACCACTTCAGCGCGCCGTACCCGCCCATCGAGAGACCGGCCACGAAGGTGTCCTCGCGCCTGTCGGAGACCTGGAAGAAGTCGCCGACGACCTGCGGAAGCTCCTCGGAGAGGAAGGTCCAGTAGCGGCCGCCCTGGTGCGCCATGTCGGTGTAGAAGCTGCGGTGCACCTGAGGCATCACCACGGCCAGCCCGAGCGCCGAGGCGTAGCGGTCGATCGAGGTGTAGCGCAGCCATGCCGAGTCGCCGTCACTGAGGCCGTGCAGCAGGTACAGCACCGGGGGAGGGCCGCTGCGGGTGGTGGTCTCCGCGCCGACCTGCTCCTCGGAGGCCTGCGGCAGCAGGACGGTCATCGAGGTGCTGAGCTGGAGGACGTCGGAGAAGAAGTCGCAGCGAATCAGGGCCATGGAGCCAGTCTGTCGCAGCCCACACGACCCCGGAGGGTGGCTGACGTAGGTCGGTCCTGCGGGTTAGCGTGCTGCACGTGAGACGGGCTTCCCACGAGAACGTCGCGACCGTGCTGGTCGACCCGCGCCTGCTCGAGGATCTCGAGCTCGAGCTGATGGGCCTCGACCTGCGGCTCTGGCCGGTCAGCACCGCGCCGATCTGCGCCGACGGGCCGCGCCAGGCGTTCCAGGTCCGCCGTCGGCTGCTCATGAAACATCGTGGTGACTGGGACGTCGCCGCCGAATGGGCACCGGTATGGATCGGCTTCGGCGTGACCTGGCAGAACGGTGACGAGCCGCTGCCATGGTCGGCGCACGAGGCGTTGTGGCGGGTGCTGGGCGCGCACGCCGAGCACGTGCGCTTCCACCGTCGTCTGGGTGGCGTACCGCGGTTGCCGTGGCCGGCCGATCGGGTCAGCTCCGGCTGAAGACCACGCGTCCGTTGGGGATGGTCTTCATCTCGTACTTCGGTAGTGGGCGTAGGAGTGGTGCCGGGGGCACAGGAGGCGTCCGTCGGCGATGTCGGTGTTGCCGGCGCGACTCCAGGGGGTGTTGTGGTGGACGTGGCACATCGCTGCGGGCCAGTCGCAGCCGTGGGTGGTGCAGTGCTGGTCGCGGTGCCTGATCGCGATCCGCTGGTGCAGGTCGTAGAGCCGTTTGCTGCGGCCGAGGTCGAGGATCTTGGACTTCCCACCGAGCACCATCGGGATGATCCCGGCCTCGCAGGCGAGCTGGCGGGCCTGGTCGGCGGTGATCCGGTCACCGGTGTCCAACACGGCCGGGGTCTCGCTGTCCCCGAGGAGGTTCTCCAGGGTCATCGTGACCACGATCGTGGCGTCGACGCCGCCGGCCTGGGGGAGCCGGTCGACCGGGTAGCGGGTGACGTACTCGCTGAACGCGTGCCCGAGCCCCTTCGGGGTGCCGGAGTGCTGGCGGTGCTTGGGTGAGTTGATCGCGAGCACCGCCTGCTTGAGCATCGCTCCGACGTGGCTGGGGAGGGTGAACCGGCCGTGGCACAGTCCGTGCCCGTCGTCGGCGATGGTGAACCGGCAGGCTTCGTCGGCGAGGGCTTCCTGGCGTTGCAGGGCCTGGAGCTCGTGTTCTTCGGCGATCTCGGGGGCGACCACTTCCAGGACGTGGTGGGCGAGCCGGCGGAGTGCGACCGGGTCGTGCTCGGCGGCGCAGGCCGATCAGATGGCATTCCGCGTCGCGGCGGTGCTCGACCGGGAGCGCGTCGACACCCTTGACGATCACGGCGGCCTGCTCCTCGGAGACGTGGCCGGCGGCCATCGCGTCCCGGACCGGCTCGTGGTCGCGGTCCAGGGCGTGCGCGAGCTCGAGGCGGCGTTTGGCGTCGCGTTTGGTCTGCCGGGTCTGGTTGGCCCACCAGGCGGCGGTGTCGGCGGCACCGTGGTTCGCGCCGAGGTCGCGGTGGTCGGCCTGGTTGGCGACCCGGAGCTCGAGCTCGGTGAGCCGGTGCCGCAACGCGGTCACCGAGGCGAGGGTGTCGGTCAGTTCGGTGTCGCTGATCGACCAGAGCCGTGGGTCCCCGAGCTGGTCGAGGTCGGCGTGGAACCGCGCGACCAGGGCAGCGACCGGGTGCGCCTCTGGTTCGCCGAATACCGTTGCCATACAGGGAATTCTGGCATCGACCACCGACAGTCCCGGGCCCAGAACCGGCCTCGGTTCCGGGATGTGGACAACTTCTTCAGACTGTTTCTGGAGCGCTCGTTGTTGTGGTCTCGACAAGCTCGACCACCGGAGGGCTGGCGCCACCACTACGACAGACCGATGGAGGCCCACGGGCACTCTTCGACGCCTGTACAGGGTCGTTCGGTCCGTTGGTGCGGTGGGGCCTCCTCAACCACTGTCCCTGCGTCACCCGGGAACGGGCCGCCACCCCGCGCCGTACCCCTCCCGTCGCTGCGCCTTTGCACCACCCACCACCTGCAACCGCGGCGGAGTGGTCTCGACGCGTTCCCTGGCGCTCGCTCGCCTGACCGCGTCGTGACCGGATCGCGTCGCCGACGGCCCACGCGGCCACCAGCAGGGCGCACGCCTGCAGCAGGTCAGCGGTGCCGAGGTCGGGGATGTCGAGGAGCGCCAGCCCGACGAACACGAGGAGCGACACCACCAGGCCCGCCACACCGTCGCGTCGCCGGTGGCCGTGCACGGTCAGGGAGTACAGGCTGAACAGCAGGATCACCGAGAGCAGCCCGATGTAGTGGCCGCGCAGCACCACCACCAGGCAGCAGACGACGAACACCGCGAACGCCGTCACCGGTCGCCGGCGACGCCAGGCCAGGGAGAGGCCGGCCACCAGGGTCGCGCCGACCGCCAGCACGTCGGCGTCGTGCAGCCGGGGGTCGACCGACGCGAGTGACGTGCTCAGCAACGAGAACACGGCGAACCCGGCGGCGAGGAGCCCCAGGGCGAGGTCGAGGTACGGCGAGAGCCGCCGCGACAGCACGGCCCAGGCACCGGCGTCGTACGCGGGCTCGGCCGCCCGGCTGGTCATGTCGGCAGGCTACTCGCGAGCGCGCCGGGGTACGTCCCTCCGAGGTCTCGTCCGCGCTCTGTCCCGGGACAGAGCACGAGGCTCAGCCGAACGCGTCGCGCAGCAACGAGATCCGCTCCAGCACGTTGTCCTCGACCGCGGACTTGTCGACGGACAGGTCGCTGAGCGGGCCGGTGCCGGCCTCGTGCTCGAGCAGAGCCAGCAGGACGTGCTCGGTTCCGATGTAGTCGTGGCCCAGCCGGAGCGCTTCCCGAAACGTGAGCTCCAGCGCCTTGGCTGCCGCGCGGCTGTACGGCACGAGCGATGGTGGCTCGTCGACGGCGTCCGGCAAGGTCACCGCCGCACGCAGTCGTTCGGCGGTGACCTGCTGCGCCTCGAGCGCGCGGAGGGCGAAGCCGTCCGGCTCGGCGAGGAGCCCGAGCACCAGGTGCTCGGGACGCACCTCAGCGTTGCCCGCGGCGACCGCCTCGTTGTGGGCCGCCATCACCACGTTGCGTGCCCGTGGGGTGAACCGGCTGAAATCCGAGTTGGCGCTCAGGTCGGCCTGCTCCTTCGGCACGAACCGCTTCTGCGCCGCCTGTTTGGTGACGTTCATGCTCTGGCCGATCTGGGTCCACGAGGCGCCGGACCGGCGGGCCTGGTCGACGAAGTGCCCGACCAGGTGGTCCGCCACGTCGCCGAGGTGTCCGGCCGCGAGCACCGCGTCGGACAGCTGGTCCAGGGCGCCCTCGTGGGTCTTCGTGATGGCGGCGATCAGGTCGTCCAGCCGGATCGGGGAGGTGCTCGGGAGCGGTTCGGTCACGTGTCAACTCTAGGTTGACGAGGCTCGAGAGTCAACCCGTGGTTGACGTCGCTGAGCCGGAGACGACCAGGCCGTACTCGAGGACGGGCACGGTCGCGCCGCCGACCTCGTGGGTGCCGGCCGAGCCCCGGAGGTGCCAGCCGTTGCGACGGTAGAAGGCCTGTGCGCGCTCGTTGCCCGCGATCACGTGCAGCCGGGCGTCGGACACTCCCCATCGTCCGAAGGCTGCGACAACCGCGTCCAGCAGTGCCTTGCCTGCTCCCGTGCCCCGGTGCTCCGGCAGCACGTGGATCGCGGTGAGCTCCGCGCCGGTCTCGGGCGTGAGCTGCCCGACAGCGAAGCCGACCACCTCGCCGTCGACCTCGACGACAAGGGGAGCGTTGGGGGAGGGAAGCGTCGCCATCCGCACCCGCCATACCTCGGCCTGCTCCTCCGGAGTGACCCGGGCGAGCGCGTCGGCTGGCACCAGCCCGGCGTACGCCGCCTGCCGGCTGCGGGAGTGGATGAGGCCGATGCGGGTCAGGTCGCGCTCGTCGTACCGGCGGACGATCATGTGATCATGCCGACCTTCATCGCGTTCCTCCGGGCCGTCAACGTGGGCAAGCGCAAGTATCCGATGGCGGAGCTGCGTGACGCACTGTCCGCCGCCGGGTTCGAGGAGGTCGAGACGCACATCCAGACCGGCAACGTCCGGTTCCGCACCGCCCTTAGGTCGAAGGAGAAGGTGCGCCAGGCGCTGGAGAAGGCGATGGAGGCCGACCGCGGCTTCGCGGTGCCGGTCTGCCTGTTCACCGCGGCCGAGCTCGCCGAGGTGTACGACGACGCGAAGCGCTTCGATGCCGACCACGATGCGCCGAGCACCGGTCACTACGTCTCTCTGCTGCAGGGGTCCGCGAGCGCGAAGGACGTGGCGGAGTTCGAGAAGAGGGAGGTCGACGGGGAGTACGTCCGGGTCGGCAAACGGGCCGGCCATCTGATCCTGAGCAAGCCGTACCACGAGGCCAGGACGGGCAACGACGTCTTCGAGAAGAGCTTCGGTCCGGCGACGAACCGGAACATGACGGTCATCACCAAACTCGTCGAGAAATGGGCCCCCTGAAGCGTGTTATGTTCAGCGACGGTCCTCCTGCTCGGGCAGTCGGACCACCACCGCCAGCGCCAGGGGAAGCCGGTCCGATTCCGGCACTGACCCGCAGCCGTAGGCCACCTTCGAGGTGGTGAGTCGGAATGCCTGGGGCTCGCAGCGGCTCCATCTACCGTCGAGGTCAACGGGACGGGGCCTGGATGGTCCCGTTGCCGGTCACTCCGTCACCGCCTCATCCGGGTTCGCGTCACGAACCGCAATGAGGAAGGCACCACCCGTGCACACCACACCCATCCCTCGCGTCGCCGTTCGGCGGCGCCGATCCCTGCTGGCCCCCGTCGTCGCGGCGATCGTCGCCTCGCTCGTGCTGGTGCCCAGCGCCGCGCAGGCCGAGCAGCCCATCTCGGCGCAGGACGCGGCCGGCTCCCTGCAGCGCTACCTGGCGGCGCACGCAGACCACTTCCACACCGTCTTCCAAGGGACGGAGTTCGCTGACTACGGACTCACGCTGGACGGGGTGATCGCCATGGACGCCGCTGGCGTCGGGGACACCGAGTCCGCGCGCGCCACCACGTTCGTCGCCGACAACATCGGCTCGTACGTCGGAACAGGCACCGAGTCGTACGCCGGCCCCACCGCCAAGACGCTGCTGATCTCGCTCTCTCAGGGACGCACGCCCAAGGGCTTCCTCGGCGGCGTGAACCTGATCGCACGGCTCAAGGCGCGGCAGACCGCCAACGGCCAGTTCAAGGACAAGTCCCAGTTCGGCGACTTCTCGAACACGATCACCCAGTCCCTGGCTGTTGTCTCCCTGCGCAAGGCCGGACAGTCGCTGGGCACCAAGGCGGTCCCGTTCCTGGCCAACAGCCAGTGCCCCAACGGTGGCTTCCGGCTCGCCGTCTCCGTCAACCAGTGCTCCAACAACGCCAAGGCCGACTCGGACGCGACCTCGTTCGCCATCCAGGGCCTCCTCTCGGGGAGCCAGACCAGCGCGGTGAAGACACGGATCTCCCGCGCGATCCATTTCCTCCGCACCCAGCAGGGCTCGGACGGCGGGGTGAAGGGCGCCGGCCCCACGAACACCGCGAACTCCAACAGCACCGGCCTGGCCGTGCTCGCTTTCTCGACGACGGGCCACCCCAACGCGGCCACCCAAGGGCGGCTGTTCCTGCGCTCCCTGCGCTATGACTGCACTTTCCCCGCGGAGATGCGCGGCGCGATCGCGTACGACACGGCTGGGTTCGCCAACGCACGGTCCCAGGGTGGCACCGCCACGCTGAGCGACCAGGACCTGCGCTCCACGACACAGGCCACGCTGGGCTTCGCCCCGGTGCCGCTCTACAAGGTGACCAACGTCGGCGCGAAGGCGAGCGCGCCCGCGTTCACATGCCCGTGAGGCGAGCACTCCTCGCACTGCTGTTCGCCGTACCCCTCGTCTCGACGGGGGGTACGGCGCAGGCCGCCACCTGCACGGCCGAGCAGGTGACGGTGGTCGTCCAGTACCTCGGCGGCGGTCAGGTGACCCGGTGCACCAACGGCGACCCGGGCACCGGCGTCGACGCGCTCACGTCCGCCGGCTTCAGCTACCAGTTCGCCCCGCGTGAGCCCGGCTTCGTCTGCACGATCAACGGCAACCCGGGCAACCGGAACTGCATGAAGCCGACGTACTGGTCCTACTGGCACGCCTCCAAGCCCGGTGCCGCGTGGAGCTACAGCAGCGAGGGCGCGGGCACCTACGACCCGGCACCCGGCTCCGTCGAGGGCTGGCGCTTCGACTGCGGTGCCGCCCCCGGTGGTGCCAGCAAGTGCGCGACGTCGTCCCCGAAGCCAAGCCCGAAGCCGAGCCCGAAGCCGGCCCCGGCGCCGACTCCGTCCTCACAGGCGCCCGCGAGTTCCAGCGCCAAGGCGCGCTCGGCAGCATCGCCGAGCGCGCCCGCGAAGGCGAAGAACGCGGCGGTGAAGGCCGAAGCCAAGGCGACGGCCAAGGCCAAGGCCAAGCAGGCGAAGGTCAAGGCCAAGGCCAAGCAGGCGAAGAAACCCGCCGCGGCTGCCGCTGCCGCCAGCGCGAGTGCCACACCGTCGCCGGACAGCCAGATCGCCGACGCGGCCGCGTCGCAGTCTGCACCACGCGCCTCCGAGCCCGCACGACGCGGCACCCTGCCCTGGTGGTGGGGCGCCGTCGCGCTGCTCCTGATCGGTGGCACGGCCGGAGCCGTGACGGTGGCCCGCCGGAGATGACCCTACGGTGACGCGGGACCTGCATCCCGTCGCGTGGTGGGGCTGGGCGATCGGGGTGGCCCTCGCCGCCGGCCTGACCACGAACCCGCTGCTGCTGGGCCTGCTGTTCTGCTCGGTCTGGCTGGTCGTGGCCAACCGCCGAGGGTCGTCGCCGTGGGCGCGCGCCTTCCGGCTGTACGTCATCCTGGGCGGGGTCGTCATCGTCTCGCGGCTGGTGTTCTATCTCCTGGTCGGGTTCAAGTTCGGCGTCCACCTGGTGCTGCGCCTGCCGTCGATCCCGTTGCCCGACTGGGCTGCGGGCATCCAGCTCGGCGGTGACGTCTTCCTCGAGGGACTCCTCGCGGCGGCCTGCCTCGGCCTCCGGCTGGCGGTGCTGATCATCGCGATCGGTGCCGCCAACGCGCTCGCCAACCCGAAGCGGCTGCTGCGCTCGTTGCCCCGAGCCCTGCACGAGCTCGGCACCGCCGTCGTGGTCTCGGTGAGCGTCGCGCCGCAGCTCGCCGAGAGTGTCCAGCGGGTGATGCGCGCCCGCCATCTGCGGGGAGAGGCCGGCCGGGGGTTACGCGTGGTCCCGCGGGTGGCGCTCCCGGTGCTGCAGGACACGCTCGACCGTTCCCTGCTCCTGGCCTCGGCCATGGAGGCGCGCGGCTACGGCAGCCACACCGACCGGCATCGGGCGGCCTGGCTCCCTGCGGTGACGCTCGGCGGACTGGTCGCCGTGAGCCTGGGCATGTACGGCGTGCTCGACCCGACCCGGAGCCCGCTCTGGATGGGGATCCCGGTGATGTCGGTCGGCGTCTCGATGTGTGCCACAGGCATCTGGCTCTCCGGACGCGCCGTGCTGGTCACCACGTACCGGCCCGACCCGTGGCTGCTCGCCGAGACCCTCACCGTCCTCTGCGGGATCGGCTGCGCCGCAGGCATGCTCTGGGCACGGGCCATCGACCCGCTCAGCATGGATCTCCAGACCCAGCCCCTCGCGGCGCCGTTGCTGCCCGTGACCGCGCTGGTCGGGATCGTGTTGGCGGCGCTCCCGGCCGTGATCACCCCGCCGCCGGTCCGACCGTATCGGGGCCACAAGGCATGACCGACGCGATCCGCTTCGAGAACGTCTCGGTCACCTTCGACGGCCACGACACCCCCGTGCTCCGGCACGTCGACCTCGCGATCGACCAGGGCGAGCTGGTGCTCGTCGTCGGCCGCACGGGTAGCGGCAAGAGCACGCTCCTGGGAGCGATCAACGGGCTGGTGCCGCACTTCACCGGTGGCCGCCTCGACGGCCGGGTCATCGTGCAGGGACTCGACACCCGCGACCACCGCCCCCGCGATCTCGCCGGCCACGTCGGGGTGGTCGGCCAGGACCCACTCGCCGGCTTCGTCAGCGACACGGTGGAGGAGGAGCTGGCCTACGGCATGGAGCAGCTCGGACTCCCCACCGCCACCATGCGCAGGCGGGTCGAGGAGACCCTCGACCTGCTGGGGATCACCGACCTGCGCGACGCGTACCTGCGCGACCTGTCCGGCGGCCAGCAGCAGCGGGTCGCAATCGGCTCCGTCCTCACCACCCACCCGCGGGTGCTGGTGCTCGACGAGCCCACGTCGGCGCTCGACCCGACCGGCGCGGAGGAGGTGCTGGCCGCCGTCACCCGGCTCGTGCACGACCTCGCGGTCACCGTGGTGATGGCCGAGCACCGCGTCGAGCGCGTCCTGCAGTACGCCGACAGCGTGGTCCACGTCGGCGACGGCCGGGTCGGCGTCGGTCTTCCCGCCGACGTGATGACGCACTCGACGATCGCCCCGCCCGTGGTCGAGCTCGGCCGGTGGGCGGGCTGGAGCCCGCTCCCGATGTCGGTGCGCGACGCCTACCGCCGGGCCGGCGACCTTCGCGACTCGCTCGCGGACGCACCGACGCGGCTCGTGCCCGACGGCGACGTCGCGCTGTGCGCCACCGCCGTCACCGTCCGCTACGGCACCTCGACCGCCGTCGACGACGTCACGCTCGCGCCGCTGCGCGTGGGCGAGGTCACCGCGCTCATGGGCCGCAACGGGTCCGGCAAGTCGTCCTTGCTCTGGGCGCTCCAGGGCACCGGCTCCCGTACGGCGGGCCGCGTCGACGTGGGCGGCCGCGACCCCCGTGACCTCGGCGCGGATGCCCGCCGCCGCGCGGTCGGGCTGGTGCCGCAGACCCCGGCCGACCTGCTGTACCTGCCGACCGTCGGCGAGGAGTGCAGGCAGGCCGACCGCGAGGCCGGTGCGACCCCGGGCACCTGTCGTGGCCTGCTCGACCGCGTGGTGCCCGGCGTCCCCGACGACACCCACCCGCGCGACCTCTCCGAGGGACAGCGGCTGGCGCTGGTGCTCGCGATCCAGCTCTCCGCGCGTCCGGCCGTGCTGCTGCTCGACGAGCCCACGCGGGGTCTCGACTACCCCGCCAAGGCGGCGCTGGCCCGGCTGCTCCGCGAACTGGCCGACGACGGGATGTCCGTCCTGCTCTCCACCCACGACGTCGAGTTCGTCGCCGAGTCCGCCGACCGGGTCGTGATGATGGCCGAGGGCGAGGTCGTGGTCGACGGCCCGGCGACCCCGGTGCTGGTGTCCTCCCCGGCCTACGCGCCGCAGGTCTCCAAGGTCCTCGGCGGCGGCTGGCTCACCGTCGACCAGGTGCGGAGCGCCGCGACATGAGCGTCCGCCAGCACCACTCGCCGCGCCCGGATCCCGCGGAGACCCCGAGGACAAGTCTCCGGATCAGCCCCCGCGTGATCGCGATGCGACCCCGCTCGTCTCTGGCGGTCCTGCTGGCCACGGCCGGCGGGATCCTCGCCTTCACCTGGCCGCTGGTGGTCGAGCCCGGGTCGGTGCTCACCGGCGACAGCCGCGCACCGATGGTGTTCGCGGTCCTGCTGCCGGTGCTGATGACCGTCGTGCTGCTCGAGATCACCGAGGGCGGGCTCGATCCCAAGGCGGTGGCGATGCTCGGCGTGCTCGCCGCCGTCGGCGCCGCCCTGCGCCCGCTCGGAGCGGGCACGGCCGGCCTGGAGACCGTGTTCTTCCTGCTGGTGCTGGCCGGCCGGGTGTTCGGGGCCGGGTTCGGCTTCGTGCTCGGTGCGACCACATTGTTCGCGTCCGCGCTGATCACGGGCGGCGTCGGACCGTGGCTGCCGTTCCAGATGTTCGGCGCCGCCTGGGTCGGCATGGGCGCCGGGCTGCTACCGCCGGTGCCGCGACGCTGGGAGGTGCTGTTCCTGGCGACGTACGGCGCCGTGGCGGGCCTGTTCTACGGAGTCGCGATGAACCTCTACGGCTGGCCCCAGGGGATCGGCGTCGGCACCGGACTGAGCCTGGTGCCCGGCGACCCGGTGTGGGCCAACCTGCACCGGTTCCTCATCTACTCGTTGACCACCTCGCTCGGCTGGGACATCGGCCGGGCACTGACGAACTTCGTGCTGATCATGGTCACCGGCAGGGCGGTCCTGGCCACCCTGCGTCGCGCCGCTCGCAAGGCCGCCTTCGCCCCGCCCGCCTGACAGGATGCGCGCATGGAGAACACCCCACGAAATCACTCGCTTCGCTCGGATTCCGCGGGGACCCCAAAAAACGCAGACCTCGAGACCCGGCTGGACGACGGAGCCCTCTGGCTCACCCTGAACAGGCCCGAGACGTTCAACGCGCTCACCGGCGACATGATCGCCGGCACCCTCCAGCACCTCCGGACGGTCAATGCCCGCGACGACGTACGCGTGGTCGTGCTCACCGGCACAGGTGACGCGTTCAGCGCCGGCGCCGACCTGACCGGCGACCACCCGGAGCAGAAGTACGACGCGGTGTCGGTCGACGCGGCCAACGACGTGGTCCGGGCGATCGCCGACCTCGACAAACCGGTCGTGTGTGGGCTCAACGGCGTCGCGGCCGGGGTCGGCATGTCCGTCGCGCTGGCCTGCGACCTGGTCGTGGCCAAGGAGTCCGCGGCGCTGACGCTCGCGTTCACGAAGATCGGGCTGATGCCCGACGGGGGCGCCACCGCGACGCTCGCCGCCTCGGTCGGTCGCGCCCGGGCGATGCGGCTCGCGCTGCTCTCGGACGTGATCGGCGCGCAGGAGGCCCACGACGCGGGGCTGGTGTCCCATGTGTTCCCCGACGCCGAGTACGAGGCCGAGCTGGCCACGATCGTGGCGCGGCTCGCGGCCGGTGCTCCGCTGGCGTTCGCCGCCACCAAGAAGGCGGTCAACGCCGCGACGCTCGCCGCCCTGCCGGCGGCGTTCCAGCGTGAGCGGGCCGGCCAGTCGCTGCTGCTGCGCACCGGCGACGTGGTCGAGGGCATGAAGGCCTTCGTCGAGAAGCGGCGGCCGAGGTTCGAGGGTCGCTGACTGGCGAGGACTCTACGTCCGTTTTGGGCAGTTGCTGCATATCCTCACGGGTGTATCCGGCCGCGGACCGGCGTCCCTACGTTGGGGGGGCGTCGGGGAAACGCGGAAGGACAACTCCACATGCAGCGTAAGTACTACTCAGGCCTCGGCCTGCTCGCAGGCGTGCTCGCAATCGCCATGATGACTTTCATCTCCACGTCCGCCGACGCCCGCAGCGGCGTCACCCAGGGTTCGTCGACCGTCAGCCACGGGTCGACGGTGTCGAACGCCCTTGTGACCAACCCGGGCAAGTTCAAGTCACGGCTCTTCTTCCACTCGAGAAAGGGAACCTTCAACGGCCTCTTCGTCCCGACCACGTTCGTGGAGCAGGACGGCAAGACAATGCTCAAGGGCGCCGTGGCCGGCAAGGTGATCCGCCCAGGCCACGCGACCAAGTGGGTCAGCCAGTCCACGACGATGGCCCTCAAGAAGGCGAGTGTTGACCAGACCAGTTCGAGCCGGACCGCGGCAGCGCTCGTGTCCTGCAACGTGCTGCACTTGGTGCTTGGTCCACTTGACCTGAACCTGCTCGGTCTCGTGGTGCACCTGGACCGGGTCGTTCTCGACATCACAGCCGTGCCCGCCGGTGGCCTGCTCGGCCAGCTGCTGTGCTCGGTGGCCAACCTGCTCAATGGCGGGCTGGGGGGTCTCCTCGGCCAGCTGGCCGTGTTGAACGACATCCTCGGAGCGCTGGGTCTCTGACCGGGTAGTCGGGGGCTGCACAGAGGGGCCGGGGTCAGCCGATGCTGATCCCGGCCTCGCGCATCTCCGCCATCGCGGTCTCGGTGGTCTCCGGTGCGACACCGGCGCAGAGCTGCGTCAGCAGGGTCGTCGCGAAGCCGTTGCCGACCGCGTCGAGCGCGGTCGCGCGCACGCAGTAGTCGGTCGCGATCCCGCACACGTCGACCTGGTCCACGTCGTGCCGGCGCAGCCAGTCGGTCAGGCCCAGGCCGCCCGTCGTATGGCCCTCGAAGCCGGAGTACGCCGCCGCATGCTCGCCCTTGAGGAAGATCGCGTCGAAGGGCTGCGGGTCGAGGTTCGGATGGAACGCCTCGCCATCGGTGCCGACCCGGCAGTGCACCGGCCAGGTCTCGGCGAAGTCGGGCTGGTCGGACCAGTGCCCGCCGGGGTCGATGTGGTGGTCCTTGGTCGCCACCACGACGTCGTACGACGGGGCCTGGTCGTCGCGCCGGGACCAGTGGTGCAGCAGCTCCCCGATGTCACTTGCCACGCGGGCGCCGCCGGAGACGGCGAGCGACCCACCTTCACAGAAGTCGTTCTGGACGTCGACGACGATCAGTGCACGCGTCATGCCCCGCAGGCTAGCGCCGTACCGGCGCATGGAAGGCTTGACGCGTGCCGAGCCGGGAGCAGATCACCGACCTCGTCGAGCGCTACGTCGCCGCGCTGGACGCGCAGGACATCGACGGCTGCGTGGGAGCCTTCACGGAGGACGCCACGCAGGACGACCCCGTGGGCGAGGGCGCCAACGTGGGACACGCGGCCATCCGCGGGTTCTTCGAGGAGAGGTTCCAGGTCGCGTTCGACGCGGTGCTCGACGGGCCGCCGACGATCCACGGCCGGTTCGCGGCGTTCCGGGTGCGGATCGAGATCCCGGCCGGGCGCACGCCCTTCCGGCTGCTGATCACGGACCTCGTCGAGGTGAGCGCGGACAACCGGTTCCGCACGCTCAAGGCCGTGCCCGACGCGAAGGTCCTGAACTAGTTCGAGCTGGCGGTGTCAGGCTCGGTGACGGAACGCTGAAGCGCCATCGATGTGGGAACTTTCGGCGCTTCGTGGGGGTGGGTGGGCGGAAGAAGGATCTAGGGTACGGCGCATGGCCTTCGAGAAGTCGGGACGGTGACGCGTGGCATCCGCTCGACAGACCTCGAGAAGTCGCACCCCTTCGGAAAAGGACTACGCCGACCTGCTTGCGTTCCGCACGGGGATGCGGCGTTTCATGCAATGGAGTGAGGAGCGCGCCCAAGCGGAGGGCATGACGCATCTGCAGCACCAGCTGTTGCTGGCGGTCCGTGCGCACGACGATCATCGCGGACCGACCGTCGGTGAGGCTGCGGAGTATCTGTTGATGACGCCGAGCAGCGCTTCAGAACTGGTGGATCGAGCCGAGGCTGGCGGATTCGTTCGACGACAGCGCAGCGGTGAGGACGCCCGCGTGGTGCGTCTCCATCTCACTGCTCTGGGCGAACAGAGGCTCGAAGCCTTGACGATCGATGTGCTCGATGAGCTGGCACGCGTCGGCCCGGTGCTGCAGCTGGTCCTGGCCGACGCCGCGCGCGGACTCTGAGTCACGGCGGCTTTGTCTACCCCATTTTTGGGGGCTGGCCTCCCACGGTGCCCCGGGGTTATGAAATTTATCGGATGCCGAAAGGATGGGGGCCCGAAGGGTCTCGGGTGGCAAGCGAGCCGGACGACACGGTCCTGTTCAGCTGGCGCTCTCGGACACCTCAGGCCGACTGAGCCCTCGTTGCTGTCCTCGCGGCTGCTGGCTCAGGGAACGGGGGAGCGTTATGTCCGAGGTACCGGCTGCGTCCGAGGTACCGCTAGTCCGAGGCCCGGTGGTGCGAGACGGGGTGTCACGCCGCACGTTGTTGAGGTTGGGGGCCGTTGGCGGAGCCGGTGTCGCGCTGGTCGGCGTACAAGGGGTGGGTCGTCCGTTTCTCGCGGAGCGCGGCCTGCTCTCGGTCGACGGTGCGTTCGCGGCCACCTCGATGACGCTGGCGGACCAGCTCTACATCGAGGCGTTCCCGACCAGTCCGCTGATCCTCGCTCCGTTCACCGACGAGCTGTTCATCCCGACGGCGCTGCGCCCGGTGCAGCCGTCGGATCTCAGACCTGCACCCGGCCCGGGAATCGGCCAGCAGAACTCGCTGAGGAACGAGACGCACCAGATCTGGCCGAGCCAGATCGGCTTTCCGGACCCCATCATCTACCAGATCAACGATCAGGTTTCGATCCACTCCTTCACCACCTCGCAGGTGTTGCCGATCGACAACACGGGCAGGCCGACGTTCTCGTTCGATGTGACCGGCCAGAGAGTCCCCGCGGGTAGACGGACGTTGCCGCCGAGCACCATCTACAGCTTCAACGGCACGTTCCCCGGGCCGCGGATCAACGCCGAGTACGGCAAACCGGCGCTGGTGCGCTTCACGAACCAGCTCGACCAGAACCCGCTCGGCCTGGACCGGCAGGACTTCGGGACACCCGATCTGGCGGCCCTGACCCACCTGCACAACGCTCACACCGCACCGGAGAGCGACGGCAACCCGCACTACTCGATGACGGCCGGCCCGCAGCACGAGGGCTTCCGGGTGGGGCAGTGGGTCGACCAGCTCTACCTGAACTGGCCGGCCGGTGGAGACGACCGAGAGAAGCAGAGCTTCTTCTGGTTCCACGACCACGTGATGGACCACACCGGCGCGAACGTCTACAAGGGCAAGGTCGGCCTCTACCCCATCTATGACCCCAAGCCGCTCGGGACCCTCGGTGGCACCGACATGGGCGACGAGCGCCAGGGTCTCCGCCTGCCCGGGGTGCGCACGGACCACTCGGACGGGTCGTTCGACGTCGACTACGACATCCCGCTGGTGTTCTTCGACGTCCGGCTCGATGACGGCGTCACGATCCACAAGGACATCCACGACACGCTGGGCCAGTTCCCGGACGCCCACAACCCGAGAACACACCCGGAATGGTGGGGCAAGTCGTTCTACAAGCACTTCCCCAACCACGGCTTCGTCGGCGACATCTTCACCGTCAACGGCACCGCCTACCCGACTCTGGAGGTCAAGCGCCGCAAGTACCGCCTCCGGTTCCTCGACGCCTCGGTCTCGAGGATCTACGAGTTCAAGCTGATGGCATCTACGCAGGGCCCCAAGTCCGCGAGCTCGCTGGGCTACGAGGGTGACGAGCTCGAGGGGCAGTACCGCATCCCGGACGCCCAGCAGTGCATGCGGTTCACCCAGATCGCCACGGACGGTGGGCTGCTGCCGTTCCCGCTGACCCGGGACTCCTTCGAGCTCTGGCCGGCCAAGCGGCGCGAGTTCGTCGTCGACTTCACCCGCTACCAGGACGGCAGTCCCACCACCAAGGGCGACGTCATCTACCTGACCAACATCATGAAGATGCCGAACGGGCGGATGTGGACCAACTCCACCCGGTTCGGGCTCGACGCGAAGTACAAGGTGCCGGTCCTGAAGATCGTGATCGGAGACGACGCCCCGGACGACAGCGTGATGCCGACGCCTACGACGCCGCTTGCGGGCGCTCCCGCCGCTGCCGAGCAACTGGCAGTCCATGCTGGACAACCGCTTGATCTTCGAGGTGAAACGCGGCAGCGCCGGCGGGGAGATCGAGTGGCTGATCAACGGCAAGCCCTTCGACCCCGCGAACGAGCTGAGAAGCCTGGAGAACCCGGCCGGGAACACGCCGTTGGCCACGCCGAGGAAGAACAGCTTCAACCTGTGGGAGATCAGCAACGGAGGCGGCGGCTGGGTGCACCCGATCCACCTGCACAGGAGGAACACCGCATCGTCATGCGCAACGGCAGGGACGTCACGCAGGTGCCAGATCCCGGGCACCCCGACGACTGCTCTCGGGAAGACACGGTGACCCAGGACCCCGGCGAGAGGGTGATCATCTACCGCGGATTCCGCGATTTCGTCGGGCCCTATGTGGCGCACTGTCACAACCTGAACCACGAGGACCACGCCATGATGTTCGCCTGGTCGATCACCTAGTCCGCGGCTGAGATGAGAGAGATCACTATGACCACGATCTCTGCCAACGCCACCATGGCGCGCGACGCGCTGCCCGACAGACGGCGCTGCGTTCCCTGGAAGACCGTCGTGACGCTGGCGGCTGTGCTGGCCTACGCCGACGGGTACTGGCTGATATCGCTGCGGGGCGCGATCGGCGCCATCGAACGCACCGACCACCCGTTCGCGAGCTGGCTCCGTGAGTCCACCACGGTCCTGCCGGTCTTCGCCTTCGCCGTGCTCGCAGCGCTGACCCTGGCACTGCACTGGTTCGCCCCGAAGCTGGGCGAGACCAGAACGGTGGTCGTCACGTCGCTACTGATCGTCGTCGGCGGCACGCTCGTCGGCGTGGCCGCCCTCGTGGCCAGTGCGGCCCACGATTATCAGCTGCAGTCCGCCCAGCTGCACGTCATGCAGGGGATGAGCTCGATGCATGGCCACTGCGACACGAACTGTCTGGCGCATCAGGATCGGGACACGCTCGCGCTGCAGGTCCGCGGAGTGCTCCTGGTCGGCCGCTGGATCCTGCTGACCAACCTGGTGCTCGTGGCCTGGGTCGTGGCGGTCATGGGTGGTCGGCTGAAGCTCAGCACGGCCCGGCGTCCACAGGACGTTCTCACTGAGCCTGAACACGAGCATCCCACCCGGGTCCAGCAGGTCCGCCTGCTGCTGGTGGGGGCCCTTGTCGGCAGCGCCGCCATCCACGCGGCCGTCATTCCCGAGCACCTCGCCGAATGGACCGCCGCCGGGCTGTTCTTCATCCTGCTCAGCGCCGGGGAGCTCGCCGTCGCCGGCCTGCTGCTCGCGCGCGTACGACAACGCACCGCGCTCCTCGCCGCCACGGCGATCTCCGTCGCGCCGCTCCTTCTTTGGCTGTACTCACGAACCGCAGGCCTGCCGTTCGGACCGGAGGCGGGCATACCCGAGAACGTCGGCCTGCCCGACTGCCTGGCCTGCTCGCTCGAGGTCGGCTCGCTAATCGCCGCAATCGCCCTCCTGCGCTCAACCCGGTGGCTCGCACGCCGAGCCCCCGCCTCATCGCACGTCCACGGGCTCGCCGTCGTGGCTCTGATCTGCGTGACCGTCATCGCAGTCGGCGGAACCGGGCTGAGCTGGTTCGACGCCTTCGGAATCTCGGCAAGTCACTCAGCGACAGGCATGCATCACTAAGGCTAGGAGGGGTAGCCGCCCTCGTGGATCGTCGGGATCACCTGCTCGCCGTGCTGGAGCCGGCGGGCGCTACCGGGGGAGCTCGGCCCGGGCGGCGGCGTGGCGGTCCCGTGCGGCCGCCAGCGGCTCGCGGCCGACCACCTCGCCGTCAGTGACCAGCGGGACCAGCAGCGGGCGGTCGTCGCCGTCGTTCTCGGCCGGCTCGCCGATCCCGATCACCTCGGCCTCCGCGGTGCCCGCATCGGTGAGCCGGCGGAGAGCGTACTTGCGGCCACCGATCGAGATCTTGTCCTTGCTCTTCTTCGCGACCCCGACCATCGTGCCGCCGACGTCCTCGCGCGCCACCAGCTTGTAGACGAAGCCGCAGGTCGGCTGCCCGCTGCCGGTGACCAGCCGGGTGCCCACGCCGTACGCGTCGACGGGCGCGGACGCGAGCGACGCGATCGCCCACTCGTCGAGGTCGGACGTGACGATCACGCGGGTCTTCGTGGCACCGAGGTCGTCGAGCTGGCGGCGTACCTCGTGCGCGAGCACGCCGAGGTCGCCGGAGTCGAGCCGGACCGCGCCGAGCTCCGGACCGGCCAGCTCGACGCCGACCCGCACCGCCTCGGCGACGTCGTAGGTGTCCACGAGCAGCGTCGTGCCGGAGCCGAGGGCGGTGATCTGCGAACGGAACGCATCGGCCTCCGTGTCGTGGAGCAGCGTGAACGAGTGCGCGCTGGTGCCGGCGCTCGGCACGCCGTAACGCTGCCGGGCGGCGAGGTTCGAGCTGGTGGCGAAGCCGGCGATGTACGCCGCCCGCGCGCAGGCGACCGCCGCCTCCTCGTGCGTGCGGCGGGACCCCATCTCGATGCAGGGGCGGTCACCCGCGGCCGACGTCATGCGTGAGGCGGCGGAGGCGATCGCGGCGTCGTGGTTGTAGATGCTCAGCAGCAGGGTCTCCAGCACCACCGCCTCGGCGAAGCCGGCCTCGACCACCACCAGCGGCGAGTAGCCGAAGTAGGTCTCGCCCTCGGGGTAGCCCCAGATGTCGCCGGAGAACCGGTAGTCGGTCAGCCAGTCGGCGGTCGCGTCGTCGACCACGCCCTCGCGCCGGAGGAACCCGACCTCCTCGTCGCCGAACCGGAACTGCTCGATCGCATCGAGGGCGCGGCCCACGCCCGCCACCACGCCGTACCGCCTGCCCTCGGGGAGCCGGCGCGGGAACAGCTCGAAGACCGAGCGTCGGTGCCCGGTGCCGTCGGCCAGGGCGGCTTGCAGCATCGTGAGCTCGTAGTGGTCCGTGAGCAGGGCAGTCGAGGGGGCCGTGGAGGTCACTGCCGCAGGCTAGTGCGGGATTGGGCACAATGACGGCTGTGTCCACCAGTCCCGTCGAGCTCGACGACCCTGAGGTCGACGAGGAGACGCTTCTCGCGCGGCCCTGGGTCACGATCGTGTGGAACGACCCGATCAACCTGATGTCCTACGTCACCTTCGTGTTCCAGAGCTACTTCGGCTACTCGAAGTCCAAGGCGACGAAGCTGATGATGGAGGTCCACGAGGACGGCCGGTCAGTGGTCTCCACGGGCAGTCGCGAGGAGATGGAGCGCGACGTCCAGGCGATGCACGAGTACGGCCTGTGGGCCACGATGCAGAAAGCAGATGCGTGAGTCGCAACCTTGGCTTCAGCCGGCACCGGCGCAGCAAGACCTGCGCGGCGACGTTCAGCGCGTTCGAGGCCGACCTGCTCCGCTCGCTCGCCGGGCAGCTGATCGAGCTGCTGCGCAACGAGGAGGCGACGCCGCACACCACCGACGAGCTCGAGGCGCTGCTCGACTTCTCCGGCCCGACCACTGAACCGGACGACCCGGTGCTGGCCCGACTGTTCCCCACGGCGTACCCCGAGGACGAGGAGGCCGCCGCCGACTTCCGCCGCTTCACCGAAGCCAGCCTGCGCAACGGCAAGGCCGACGCGGCGGCGCTGGTGATCGACACCCTGGAGGAGGCCGGGCTCCCCGACGCGCCCGAGGACGGACTGTTCGTCGACGTCGAGCTCGACCGGGAGTCCGCGCAGGTGTGGCTGCGTGCGTTCACCGACATGCGGCTCGCGATCGGCACCCGGCTGGAGGTCGAGGAGGGCGACGAGGACTTCTGGCTCGAGCTGCCCGAGGACGACCCCCGCGGCCCCGTGCACGACATCTACAACTGGCTCGCGTACCTCCAGGAGACGCTCGTCGAGTGCCTGATGGGCTGATCCGTACCCGGCCGCGGACCGAAGTCGGGGTCGGCGGCCGGCGGGTCACTTCCCTAGCGGATTGGCCTCTTCCCTGCGCATGTATGGCGAGGGAAGGGGCTGGTTACCACGGGACCGTGGTATCCGGCCCGGCCCTCGTCCACAGGCCTCAGCCCGAACCCAACCGCTCCTCGAGGTGGGCACGCTCGGCGTCGTTGCCGCACAGCTCCAGGGCTCGGGCGAGGGCGGCCCGCGCCTCCGGCTCGCGGCCCGCCCGGCGCAACAGCTCTCCGCGCACGGCGGGCAGCCGGTGGCCGGGCAGGTCGAGGCCGTCCAGGAGCGCCAGACCCGCGAGCGGACCGTCGGCCTCGGCGACGGCCACGGCGCGGTTGAGGCGTACGACGGGCGAGCCGGTCAGCTCCTCGAGCTCGGCGTAGCGGGCGGCGATCCGGACCCAGTCGGTCGCGGCCGGGTTGGGCGCGACCGCGTGCTCGGCGGCGACCAGCGCCTCGAGAAGGTACGGCGAGCCGGGCGCGAGCACGTGCGGCCCGAGTAGGTCGAGCGCCTCGCCGATCTCGTCGGCACGCCAGCGGGACCGGTCCTGGTCGGGGAGCAGGACCAGCCGCGGGCGGTCCCCGTCGTACCGCACCCGCGCGTCGCGTCGGGCGTGCTGCAGCAGCATCAGCGCGAGCAGCGCGTCGAGCTCCCGGGACAGGTCGGCGGGCACGGTCGCGCCGGACGCGGCCAACGTCAGCCGGAGCACGCGCACGAGCCGGATCGCCTCGCCGGCCACGTCCGCCCGCAGCACGTCCGCGCCGGAGCCGGGTGCGTAGCCGGCGGTGAACGCCAGCCGGGAGATCGCGGCGACCGCCCCGACCCGCTCGACCAGCGCGGGGCCGGAGGGCACGTCGAAGGCGGCGCCGGCCAGCCGCTTGCGGGCCCTCGTCAGCCGGGCCGCCATCGTCGGCGTGCTCACCAGGAACAGCCTCGCGATGTCCTCGGTGGACACGCCGAGCACCAGCCGCAACGTCAGCGCCGCCGCGTGCTCAGGGGCGAGCGACGGGTGCGCGCAGAGGAGGACGAGCCGCAGCCGCTCGTCGACCAGCACCTCCCCGGCGTCCGCCATGGTCCGTTCCGCCCTCTCCTGCAGGTCCGCCTCGACGGCCAGCGCCGGAAGCGTGCGTGCGGCCACCGCCTCGGTGCGGAGCCGGTCGATCACCCGCCTCCGGGCAGCCGTGAGCAGCCAGGCGGCGGGGTTGGTGGGCACGCCGTCGCGCGGCCACGCCCGGGCCGCGGACTCGAACGCGTCCCCGAGCCCGTCCTCTGCAAGGTCGAGGCGCCGGTACTGGGCGACGAGGAGGGCCAGCAACCGGCCCCACTCGTCGCGCCAGACCGTGCCCAGCACGGCGTCGTACGACGTCAGCGTCGCCTCATGCGGTGCCGGAGTGGTCGACGCACGCGCGGACCTCGACCCCACCCGCGGGGCCGGCCAGCATCGCGGCCACCTGGAGCAGGTCTTCGAGGTCGTCGGACTCGACCGTGTAGAAGCCGGTGAGCTGCTCGACCGTCTCGGCGTACGGGCCCTCGGTGATCGCGACACCGACGTCCCCGTTCCGGACCACCACCGCTTCGCGGGAGCTGGTCAGCTCGGCGCCGCCGGTGATCTTGTGCCCGCGCTCGGCGAGCTTGGCGGCGAACTCGTTGTGCTTGGCGTACATGGCGGCCCGGTCCTCGGGGGAGGCGTTCTCCCACTGGGCTTCGTTGCCGGGGAGCAGGATGGCGTACTCGGTCATGATGCGGTCCTCTCGAGCTCGTGTGGTGAGTCTGTCACCGGGATGACGGACGGGCGAGGCCGGAATCGACAGCTGCCTGTGGATCGTGTCCGACGCGTCGTCGGGATCCGATGCACACTCGCGGGATGGACGTGGTCGAGGCGTTGGTCAGGTGCGGCGGCTTCGCCGACCGCAGGACCTTGCTGCGCCTCTCCTCGCGACGACGGCTGGAGGAAGGTGTCGTCCGCGGCGAGGTGGTGCGGTTGGCACGTGACCGCTACGCCCTTCCGGTTGCCGACGCTGCGGTGGCGGCCGCGCACACGCACCGGGGCGTGGTTTCCCACCTGTCCGCGGCGGTCTGGTGGGGCTGGGAGGTCGCGCTCCCGCCTGCCCGGCCACACGTGACGGTGCCCAAGCATCGGCGCCCGCGGACGTCGCCGGCTCACCTCCACTGGGCCGACCTGCATTCCTGGGAGATCGACGACGGGGTCACGACGCCGGAGCGGACACTGGTCGACTGCCTGCGAGCGATGCCGTTCGATGACGCGCTGGCGGTCGCCGACTCGGCCTTGCGCCACGGTTTCGGCCAGGACCGGTTGCGCGCGTTGGCGCGGTCGGCGCAGGGACCCGGCTCGACCCGGGTACGGCGTGCGGCCGACGCCGCCAGCGGACTCGCCGCCAACCCCTTCGAGTCGGTGCTCCGCGCCCATGCCCTGGAGGTGGGGCTCACGGTGGAGCCACAGGTGTGGGTCGAGGGGGTGCGTCCGGACCTCGTGGACGTGACCCGGAACCTGGTCCTCGAGGCGGACTCGTTCTCGTGGCACGGGAGCCGGGCTGCTCTGCGCCGGGACTGCCGCCGGTACAACAGGCTGGTCATTGCCGGCTGGCGCGTGCTCCGGTTCGCCTGGGAGGACGTGATGCACGAGCGCGACCACACACGCAGCGTGCTCGCGGCAGTCGCCGAGCACCCAGGGTGGACCGAAGGGCCCCGAAAGGGACGCTCGGCTGCCTGAGGCGGCCGGTGGGTCCACCCGTGGTGCTCGGGGGGCGACGGCGAGGACGTCCGCCCGCTGGGCGCGAGCGCGTGCGCGGGGCGGTCGCGCCTACGCTTGTCCGCGTGCTGAGACTCGACCGGACGACGTACGACGCGATCGTCGCGCACGCCAAGCGGGACCACCCCGACGAGGCGTGCGGCATCGTCGCCGGCCCCGAGGGCAGCGACCGCGCCACCCGCCACGTCGCGATGGTCAACGCGGCCGGGTCCCCGACGTTCTACGAGTTCGACTCCACCGACCTGCTCCGGCTGTACCAGGAGATGGACGCCAAGGACGAGGAACCGGTCGTGATCTACCACTCGCACACCGCGACCGAGGCCTATCCGAGCCGCACCGACATCGGCCTCGCCAACGAGCCGAACGCGCACTACGTGCTGGTGAGCACGCGGGAGCACGGGAATAGTGAGGGCCCGGTGGAGTTCAGGTCCTACAGAATCGTGGACGGCGACGTCACCGAAGAAGACGTAGATATCGAAGAGAGCCGAGGTTGACCATGGCCATCGAGGTCCGGATCCCCACCATCCTGCGCACGTACACCGGCGGCGAGAAGGCCGTCGACGCCTCGGGCGCGACGCTCGGGGCGCTGGTCGACGACCTGGAGGCCAACCACCCCGGGATCAAGGAGCGGCTGGTCGAGGACAGCGGCGAGCTGCGCCGCTTCGTCAACGTCTACGTCAACGACGAGGACGTCCGGTTCACCGGCGGGCTCGGCACGGAGCTCTCCGACGGTGCGCAGGTCGTGATCCTGCCCGCCGTCGCCGGTGGCTGATGACCAAGTACGACAGCCTGCTCCACTCGGTCGGCAACACGCCGCTGGTCGGGCTGCCGACCCTGTCGCCGTCGCCTGACGTGCGGCTCTGGGCGAAGCTCGAGGACCGCAACCCGACCGGCTCGATCAAGGACCGCCCGGCGATCAAGATGATCGAGATGGCGGAGAAGGACGGCACGCTCCGACCCGGCTGCACGATCCTCGAGCCGACATCGGGCAACACCGGCATCTCGCTGGCGATGGCGGCCGCGCTCAAGGGCTATCGACTGGTCTGCGTGATGCCCGAGAACACCTCCGAGGAGCGCCGGCAGCTGCTGCGCATGTGGGGTGCCGAGATCGTCTCCTCGCCCGCCGCCGGCGGCTCCAACGAGGCGGTCCGGGTGGCCAAGCAGATGGCCGAGGAGCACCCCGACTGGGTGATGCTCTACCAGTACGGCAACCCCGCCAACGCGCTCGCGCACTACGAGGGCACGGCACCCGAGATCCACGCGGACCTGCCCTCGGTCACGCACTTCGTCGCCGGCCTCGGTACGACGGGCACGCTGATGGGCGCCGGCCGCTGGTTCCGTGAGACATGCCCCCGAGGTAACGGTGGTCGCGGCCGAGCCGCGCTACGGCGAGCTGGTCTACGGACTGCGCAACCTCGACGAGGGCTTCGTGCCGGAGCTGTACGACGAGATCGCTGATCGACGCGCGCTTCTCGGTCGGCCCGCGCGACGCCGTGCGCCGGGTGCGCGAGCTGCTCGAGTCGGAGGGCATCTTCGCCGGCATCTCGACCGGTGCCATCCTGCACGCGGCACTCGGCCAGGCAGCGAAGTGCGTGCGCGCCAGCGACGCGCGCCGACATCGTGTTCGTGGTCTGCGACGGCGGCTGGAAGTACCTGTCCACCGGCGCCTACGAGGGCACGATCGACGAGGCCGAGGAGCGCCTCGAGGGCCAGCTCTGGGCCTGACGCCCTCGTACCCTCTGCACCGTGACGGACGCGCCCATCGGCATCTTCGACTCCGGCTTCGGTGGGCTCACCGTGGCTCGGGCCGTGATCGACCAGCTGCCGCACGAGTCGGTGCTCTACCTGGGTGACACGGCACGCCAGCCCTACGGCATGAAGCCGCTCGGCGAGGTGCGCGAGTACGCCCTCGAGTGCCTCGACCACCTCGTCGACCAGGGCGTGAAGTCCCTGGTCATCGCGTGCAACTCCGCGAGCGCCGCGGTGCTCCGTGACGCACGTGAGCGGTACGACGTGCCGGTGGTCGAGGTGATCCTCCCCGCCACGCGCCGCGCCGTCGCCGCCACCCGCAGTGGCCGGATCGGCGTGATCTGCACACGGGCGACCGCCGAGTCGCAGGCGTACGACGACGCGTTCGTCGCCGCGCCACCGACCACGAGCCTGGTCACGCGGGCCTGCCCGCGCTTCGTCGAGTTCGTGGAGGCGGGCGAGACGTCCGGGCCCGACCTGCTCGCCGCGGCGCACGAGTACCTCGACCCGCTGCTGGAGCAGCAGATCGACACCCTGATCCTCGGCTGCACCCACTACCCGCTGCTGACCGGCGTGATCTCCTACGTGCTCGGCGACGACGTCACGCTGGTCTCCAGCGCGGAGGAGACCGCCAAGGACGTCTACCGGGTGCTCGTCGCGCGCGGCCTGGACCGCGGGACGGACGCGCTTCCGGTGCACCGGTTCCTCACCACCGGTCAGCCGGGCGAGTTCGAGGCGATCGGGCGCCGGTTCCTCGGCCCGGAGCTCGAGCAGGTCTCACAGTTCGCATGGATCCGCGCATGACCACCGGCATCCGGCACCACCCGATCACGTTCCTGCGCACCAACCCGTGCGCCACGTTGCTGTTCGCCCAGCTCCTGGGCGTGCTGATCTACCCGTTCCTCGAGGGCTCCGCGGCGGGCCGAGCGCTGATCGCGGTGTTCGGGCTGGTGGTGCTCGGGCTGGCCCTGCTCGCCGTGCGCCAGACGCCGACGCTGACCTGGGTCGGTGTGGTGCTGGCGATACCGGCGGTGGTGCTGCTGGTGGTGCAGATGGTCACCGACGACGCGGACCTCGCGCCGTACAGCTCGGCCTTCGAGGCGGCGCTCTACTTCTACGCGGCGTTCTCGCTGCTGCGCTACATGCTGGCCGACGACAAGGTGACGACCGACGAGCTGTTCGCCGTGGGAGCGGTCTTCACCGTGATCGCGTGGGCGTTCGCGCACCTCTACGTCGTGGTGCAGGCGATCTACCCCGAGAGCTTCATCGCCTTCGAGAACCCCAAGGACCCGCGCACCTGGAGCGACCTGCTGTTCCTGTCGTTCACGACGCTCTCGAGCACCGGGCTCTCCGACATCCTGCCGGTCAAGCCCCACGCCCGGAGCGTGGTGATGTTCGAGCAGGTGGCGGGTGTCTTCTACCTGGCGATGGTGGTCACCCGCCTGATCGGCCTGTCCGCGATGCGCAAGCAGCAGCGGTGACGGCGCTGCAGATCACGCTCTCGGCGTTCTGTGTCGTCGTGGCGCTCGGGCTGCTGGTGCTGATCGTCCGTGACCGGCTGCCCGGCACCGTCACGTTGGTGGCACTCGCGACGCTCGAGGCGGGGCTGGTCGTCCAGCTCGTGATCGGGCTGGGCCGGGTCTTCGGCGAGCACGGCGACCTCGGCGTCGCGGCGTACGTCGGCTACCTGGTGGGCGCGCTGCTGATCCTGCCGATCGGCTTCGTCTGGTCGGCGGGGGAGCGCACCCGCTCCGGTACGGCGGTGCTGCTGGTGGCCGTTCTCGCGCTGCCGGTGCTGTTCCTCCGGCTCCACGACCTCTGGGCGGCGCGTTGAGCCGCGAGGACGGATCGACCAGCACCGGATTCGGCCGGGTGCTGGTGTTCGTCTACGGGATCTTCGCCGTGGCGGCGACGGCGCGCTCCGTGGTGCAGCTCGCCACCAAGGCGGCGGAGGCGCCGCTGGCCTACGGGCTGTCGGCACTCGCCGGCGTCGTGTACTGCGTGGCCACCTACGGGATGGCGAAGGACCGCCGCCGGCTTGCGCTGGCAGCGGTCCTCGTCGAGCTGGTCGGTGTGGTCGCGGTGGGCACCTGGAGCCTGCTGGATCCCGGTGCGTTCCCCGACCAGACCGTGTGGTCCGACTTCGGGCAGGGCTACGGCTACGTGCCCGCGGTCCTGCCCTTCGTCGCGCTGTGGTGGCTGCTCGGCCGCCGTCGCTGACGGCCGAGCAGCCACCGTCGGTCAGCCGCCCGGCTGGGTCACGCCGTTGGCCGAGAGCGTGTAGCGCGCGTACTGCGTCACGCCCTCGGTCGGGTCGTCCTGCATGACCAGTGCGGCCACCGTGGTGGCGCTCTTGCCGAGCGCCGTGTTCAGGCGGGCACCCGTGAGCGTGCTGCCGAACGAGCTGTTCAGCGGCATCCGGTAGATCCAGGACTTGCCCTTGGCGTCGTAGCCGATCAGCTGCACCGTGTAGCCGGAGACCGGCGTCGGGTTGGCCTGCGAGATCGTCTGCCATCCGTCGAGCGTGGTCGGGAGCGTGGTGCCGGCCGCGTTGATGTTGCGCACCCAGAAGCCACCCTCGTCGACGCCGCCGTCGGTGATGTAGCGGAAGCCGAGCAGGATCGTCTTGCCCGCGTACGGCGTCAGGTCCGCGTGCTCCGTCTTCCAGGTGCCGGAGTCACCCGTCAGCCCCGGCAGGTTCTCGACCGCGCCGGCCACCGCGTCGGGGTCGTGCGCCGACGTCGTGTCCTCCGTGGCGAGCGACTTGTAGGTCTTGCCGCCGTCGGTGGACACCTGCACGAAGCCGAAGTCCCAGGCCTCCTCGGTGTCGTACAGCGTGTCGAACGACAGCTGCCCGCCGCCCGCCGGCACGCTCACCGAGCGCACGAGGGAACGGTCGAGGTTGGATCCGCAACCGCTGTAGAGCGCCTGCGGGCCCGACCCGTCGGGGATCGCGTTGCCGCATGACATGTCGGTGGTGGTGCCGTCCGGCGGGGTGGAGTCAGACGCCCACTCCACAGTCTCGGGCTCCAGGGAAGGCGCGCCCTTGAACGTGATCGACTTCAGCGCCTTCGCACTCAGCGGCTTGCCTGCGGCGTCGCGCAGTCGCACGTAGTCCGACCCGTTGGGCGGGGCTCCCGGCGAGTCGTAGGCCTGGGTGTTGCCCCAGTTGATGCTGCTGCTGAGTGACTTCGCGGTGAAGTCGGAGACTCGACCGCCGGTCAGCTTGCGGCCCTTGTCGATCTGGGCGTCCAGCGCCATCGTCGCGGCCCAGTCGTGGATGGTGTCCATGCCGGACTTCTTCGAGCCGAACTGGTCGAGCACCTTGTCGAGTCCCGCGAGGCCGCTGAGGTCCTCACGGTGCAGGGCACTCATGAAGGCTTCGCCGTAGTGGTCGAAGAGATACATCATGAACGAGTACGCAGCGCCGTAGTCGCACAGGACCTCAGGACCACCCTGGTCCTCCCACAGAGTGAGGGAGTTCTCCGGACCACCGAACTGAGGCGGCTGGTAGCCGGTGAAGCACTTGATGTGGCCGTCGGCCGCGGGGTCGGACGGCGGGGTGCTCGTGTCGACGTACCCGACCAGGCTCTGTGCGTAGTCGGACAGCCCCTCGTTGACCCAGGAGGCTTCGCCGGGGCTCTCGTAGAACTCGAGGAGGTGCTGGTACTCGTGCGCGAACGTGCCCTCGTAGAGGTGCGGACGCGCGGCGCCGTACGGACGGGACTGGTTCTGCGACTGGGCGCACGCGACGTACGCGGGGTCGGAGGCGTCGTCCGGCGGTGTGGCGCCGGTGCGGTGCAGCCAGTCGAACGCGTCGATGGTCATCACGTTGCGGTCGAGGAGGTTGTTGAAGACCGAGAAGAAGAAGCCAGCGATGTAGGTCTGGCCGTCCGGCGTGGACGGGTCGAGGTAGTTCGCGTCCCTGACGTTGTCGACCAGCACGGCGATGTCATCGGCCTGGGCGGGCGAGACCTGCCAGGTCGTCCCCAGCTGCGACTTGGAACCGTCGCGGGCCGGGGGGGTCGAGAACGACTGTGACTCCTTCGGGTAGATGTTGCCGTCGAACTCGTCGATGAAGCTGCTCACCTGGGCGTCGGTGACGTCCGTGAGCCCGAGGGTGTTGCGACAGTCACCGGCCGGGAACGCACGGTCGTCGGCGACCCATACCTGGATGTGGTCGCCGAGGCCACGAAGGGTGTAGTTCTTGAAGTAGATCTGGCCCGTGTTGTCGTCGAGGGCGAGCCAGCGGAGCTGGTCGCCGACCTCGTGGTCGCCGTTGGCCTGGCGGGCGTTCTGCTGCTGCACCTGGGCCTTGAACCTGGCCAGGCTCTTCTTGTTGAACGGCACCTTCTTGCCCTGGTTGTAGTCAGGGCCGACGTTCTTGACGTCTCCGCTCCTGCCCTTGGACACCTTCGGACTGCCGTCGTCCCCTGGCTTGGCTGTTGCTGCTCCGGAGGGAAGAACCAGCGCAGCGACCATGGCGGCCGTGGCGGTCAGTCCCAGAGCGGTGACACGTCGGTTTCGACGCATGGGTACGAGCTCCGTTCACCCGAGATGAGGGCCCGCAACCGATCGGGTTGCGAGCCCATGACTCGGGTGATCCAAGCAAACGTTCGGCCGGGTGGCAATGGCCGGAACGAATCTTTGCCCGTACGGGTGTGGCCCGGAGGACTTCCTCCGTCGCGGCGGCGGCGCGGTGGAGCGTGCGACGGCTAGCCTGATCCGCCATGAGGCTCACCGTCGTCGGCAACTCCGGGTCCTTCCCGGGGCCTGGCTCGCCCGCGAGCTGCTACCTGCTCGAGGCCGAGCACGACGGACAGACCTTTCGGCTGCTGCTCGACCTGGGGTCCGGGGCACTCGGCGCGCTGCAAACGTACGTCGACCCGCTGACCGTGGACGCGATCCTGCTCAGTCACCTGCACGCCGACCACTGCCTCGACCTGTGCGGCTTCTACGTGTTGCGCAAGTACCACCCGAACGGGCCGCAGCCGAAGCTCCCCGTGTGGGGCCCGGCTGGTGCCGCCGGCCGGATGGCACGCGCCTACGACCTCGACGAGGACCCGGGCATGACCAGGGAGTTTGACTTCCGCGACTACCCGGACGGCGACTTCACCGTCGGCCCGTTCACGGTCTCCGCCCGCGAGGTGTTCCACCCGGTGACGGCCTTCGCGCTGCGCGTGAGCGTCGACGGCCGCACCCTCGCCTACTCCGGTGACACCGCCCGCTGCGACGCGCTGTCCGAGCAGGCGGCAGGCGCGGACGTGTTCCTCTGCGAGGCGTCGTTCCTCTCCGGCCACGACGAGCCGCCCGGCGTCCACCTGACCGGGGCCGAGGCCGGCGAGGTGGCCGCCGGCGCCGCGGTGGGCCGGCTGCTGCTGACCCACATACCGCCCTGGTACGACCCGCAGACCGTGCTCGCCGAGGCGATGGGCACGTTCTCCGGCCCGCTCGAGCTGGCCCGCACCGGTCACGTGTACGACGTCTGATGCCGTTTCCGCCGTGCTCGGTGGAGACCCGGACCCGCTTCCGGGCCTGAGCCACGGTTATCGTCACGGCATGACCAGCCCCCTGCGCGCGGATGGCCGTGCCGACGACGAGCTCCGCCCGATCACCCTGACCCGGCACTGGCAGGACCACCCGGCCGGGTCGGTGCTCGTGGAGTTCGGGCGCACCCGCGTGCTCTGCGCTGCCTCGGCCTCGACCGGGGTGCCCCGGTGGCGCAAGGGCTCGGGTCTTGGCTGGGTGACCGCGGAGTACGCGATGCTCCCCTCGGCCACCAACACCCGCAGCGACCGCGAGTCGGTCAAGGGACGCATCGGTGGCCGCACCCACGAGATCTCACGGCTGATCGGCCGGTCGCTGCGAGCGGTGATCGACTACCGGGCGCTCGGCGAGAACACGATCGTGCTCGACTGCGACGTGCTCCAGGCCGACGGCGGCACCCGCACCGCGGCGATCACCGGCGCCTACGTCGCGCTCGCCGACGCCGTCGCACATCTCAAGGGGGAGGGCGCGCTTGACGGGCGACCCCCTCACCGGCGCGGTCGCAGCGGTGTCGGTCGGGATCATCGACGGCGCGCCGCGGCTCGACCTGCCCTACGAGGAGGACGTGCGCGCCGAGACCGACATGAACGTCGTGATGACCGGGGAGGGCTCGTTCGTCGAGGTGCAGGGCACCGCCGAGGGCGCGACCTTCGACCGTGCGGAGCTCGACGCGCTGCTGGGCCTCGCGGAGAAGGGCTGCGCCGACCTCATCCGGATCCAGCGGGAGGCGCTGGGTGCCTGAGGTCCTCCTCGCCTCGAACAACCCCAAGAAGCTGGCCGAGATGCAGCGCATCCTCGGCGAACGGCTGCCTGACGTGACCGTGCTCGGGCTCGGCGACGTCGCGTCGTACGACGAACCCGTGGAGGACGCCCCGCACTTCGCCGGCAACGCGCTGCTCAAGGCGCGCGCCGGCCTGGCCGCATCGGGCATCCCCACCGTGGCCGACGACAGCGGGCTCTGCGTCGACGCCCTCAACGGCATGCCCGGCGTCCTGTCCGCCCGCTGGTCGGGAACGCTGTCGCCGCACGGGGGCAAGGACGACGCCACGAACAACCGGCTGCTCCTCGACCAGCTCGCCGACGTTCCCGACGAGCGCCGCGGCGCCGAGTTCCGCTGTGCGGTCGCGTTCTGCCACCCCGACGGGGACGACGGAGTCGCCGAGGTTGTCGTCTACGGCGTGATGCCGGGCCGGGTGATCCGCGAGCAGCGGGGCACGGGCGGTTTCGGCTACGACGTGCTGTTCGTGCCCGACGACCAGGACGGCGAGCTCACCTCCGCCGAGATGACGTCCGAGGCCAAGGACGCGATCAGCCACCGCGGCCGCGCCCTGCGCGAGGTCGCCCCGGTGGTCGTTCAGGTGCTTCGGGGCGCTGACGGCGGGACTCAGCCGACCGACGTCGCATAGCGTGCGCCCGGAGAGACTCGAACTCTCACTGGCCAGGACCTAAACCTGGGGCCTCTACCGATTGGGCTACGGGCGCGACCGGCCGATTCTAGGGGGGTGCTGAGGAATCCGCTCGTCGCGAGCGGTGCCCGGTGCGTGCGATGGCAAGGCGGAGGAGAGAAGGCGCGGCAGCGCCGCGTTGACCGACGAGAACGCAGCCAGCGCGCGTGCCGGGTGCCGCGCAGCAGAGCACGATTCTTCAGCGCCCTCCTAGGCGTCGAGCCCGAGGTCACGTCGGAGCTTGGCGACGTGACCCGTGGCCTTCACGTTGTACTGCGCGAGCTCGAGCTTGCCCTCCGCGTCGACCACGAACGTCGAGCGGATCACGCCCTCGACGGTCTTGCCGTAGAGCTTCTTCTCGCCGAAGGCGCCGTACGCCTGCATCACGGAGCGGTCGGCGTCGGAGAGCAGCGTGATGCCGAGACCGTCGCGCTCCCGGAACTTCGCGAGCTTCTCCGGCTTGTCGGGGGAGATGCCGAGCACCTCGTAGCCGGAGCCGCGCAGGGACTCGATCGAGTCGGTGAAGTCGCAGGCCTGCGTCGTGCAGCCCGGAGTCATCGCGGCGGGGTAGAAGTACACGATCACCTTCTTGCCGCGGAGATCCTTCAGGGCGACCTCGTCGCCGGTGTCGGACGACAGCGTGAAGTCCGGTGCGGTGTCGCCGGGGGCGAGACGGTCGCTCATGGTTCCTCCTGGTCGGCGTGGCCTGGTGCGGCCCGGTGGGCCTGGCCCGAACGTACAGTTGTCGGGATGAAGGCTTTTGGGTAAGGCTCTCGCAGGGGTATCGGGATCAGCGGAGCTAATCCCGCCCGGGTCCAAAGCCGACTAGACGATAGTCTGGTCGGCGTTTTTATTTGGTAGCGCGCGGGCTCGCTCGCAGGCGCGGACAGTTGCAAAAAACCAGGCCCGACGAAGGAGGGAAGGTTTCCTGGGAGCTTATCACAACAAGGGTCAACAGCATATCCTTGCCGGAGAGGCTGACCGTCTGCGACCAGGTGTTCGCGCTGACATGCCTGGAATGCAATTGATTGAATAGGCGTATATTAATTACCTTTATAAGAGTCGAACAATCGACCATGCCCAATACTCCGGAACATATTCCTCAACTTGTAGGCGAGATTTATCGTACCAGGTCGCGCTCGGTGTTTGCCACCCTGATACGTTTGCTTAGAGACTTTGATCTTGCCGAAGACGCTATGCACGATGCTTTTAAGGCCGCACTTGAACAATGGGGTGAAAAAGGCATTCCTTCGAATCCGCTAGCGTGGCTTGTTTCCGCCGGCCGGTTTAAAGCAATCGATCGCATCCGGCGCGAATCAAAATTCGACTCGTTGGAGGAACAGCAGATCTGGCAAATGGAAGCTGCGCCCCCCGATGCTTCCAGGCTAATTGACAAAGCGATAGAAGACGATATGCTCCGGCTGATCTTCACCTGCTGTCACCCTGCGTTGTCGCTTGATGCACGTACGGCCATGACCATGCGTGAGGTTTGCGATCTGACCACCGAAGCGATCGCAAGCGCATTTCTTGTTACACCCTCTACTATGGCCCAACGAATAGTCCGCGCCAAGGCCAAAATTCGTGAGGCAAAAATACCGTTTGAAGTGCCGATGGAACATGAATTGCCAGACCGGCTCGGGGCTGTACTCCAGGTGATCTACCTGGTATTCAACGAGGGCTATTATGCTTCATCTGGCGAATCGGTAACCCGTGTTGACCTTTCAAGCGAAGCTATCCGGCTTGGGCGTCTGCTGCACGTTTTGCTACCTGATTCTGAGGTTACAGGATTGCTTGGCCTCATGCTGCTGCACGAATCCCGCCGACCGGCCCGCACTTCATCAAAAGGAAATATTATTCTTTTGGAAGATCAGGATCGATCGCTTTGGGATCGCGATATGATTGAGGAGGGATTGACGCTGGTAGAACGGGCATTTTCATCCAAACCGCCAGGACCCTACACGCTACAGTCAGCCATCGCGGCCCTACACGCCGAGGCCGCACGTCCCGAAGCTACGGACTGGGCCCAGATTACCAGGCTATATAGCCGATTGCTGCGCATAAATCCCTCTCCAATTATTGAATTAAACCGTGCCATCGCCATTGCCATGCACAAGGGGCCTGAAGCTGGCTTGCAGCAGATAGATGCGATCCTGGAGCGTGGGGACTTAGACGACTATCATTTGGCGCACTCCGCGCGGGCGGAACTTTGCCGGAAATTGGGTCGTACAAACCAGGCAAGGGCATCATGGGAACGTGCCTTCGCTCTGGCACAACAAGACCCGGAACGGCGGTTTATCCAACGAAAGCTTAGCGAATTGGGATCGTAATTCCTGAAGGTGCAAAACAATTTCAAACTGTTTGTCGATTTTGTCATGGGCCATTCGACTACCTAATGAAAACAAACATTACACCACAAAAAAGAATTATGGATCATGACTGAAAAAAAGACGAAAGTCCGGGTTGCCAGTTTCTCGATTTCACTTGACGGCTATGGGGCGGCCGCGGATCAAAGCCTTGACAATCCGATGGGCATAGATGGTAAAGCCGTTCATGAATGGGTATTTTCCACCCGCTGGTGGAGTCAGATTATCGGACAGGAAGGCGGCATAGAAGGGATCGATAACGATTTTCTGAAGCGTGGATCAGAAAATCTCGGTGCCTGGATTATTGGCAGGAACATGTTCGGGCCGGTTCGGGGCCCATGGCCAGATATGAACTGGAAGGGTTGGTGGGGAAACAATCCGCCTTATCACGTTCCGGTTTATGTGCTAACACATTACGCAAGACCTCCTTTGGAGATGGAGGGGGGAACGACTTTTTACTTTATTACCGAGGGCATTCATGATGCGCTTGCCAAGGCCCGGGAAGCTGCCAATGGAAAGGATATCCGAATTGGAGGCGGGGCGAGCATCATACAACAGTACCTCCGCGAAGGGCTGATCGATGAGCTACATATTGCCATCACACCGACGATATTAGGTGGTGGTGAAAGACTATTCGATAACGTTGACTTGCGTAAATTGGGTTACGAATGTGTTCGATTCGAGGCATCGGAGAAGGTCACACATGTCATTCTTCAACACAATAAAAAATCATTATGAAATACATTTGTCTTGGATACATGAATGAAGAAGTTTGGGAAACACTTTCCGAAAGCGAACGGCAAACCTTTATGGACGAGTGTTTTGGCTACGATGATGAGCTTCGGCAGAATGGTCACTATGCAGGCGGAGAGGGCCTGCAGGAAGCCCGAAATGCTGCCACATTGAAATGGCGCAGCGGCAAGGTTTCTGTGACCGACGGCCCTTTCGCCGAATCCAAAGAGCAAATCGGCGGGATCATGATACTTGAAGCTACCGATCTGAATCATGCCATCCGCCTGCTGTCCAAGCATCCGTCTCTCCGGCTGGGGCATGGCGGCAATAGTTGGGAAATCCGTCCAGCATTCGACCTGACAGGCTTTATCGAAGATAGCAAACGGCGAAGAGAGTGACTTTAGTGAAGGACTGTATACACTCTGCTTCGCCCATCAAGGAGCGTTATGTGCGGTGGGTGCAGCCAAGGCTGAAGACCTTGCTTTCATCAATTGAGCGCCTTTTGAAGAAGAGGCTGCCTAGCGGCTCCGCATGAAAATAACAAAATCAGGCACTTAATTCAGCGATCCATCTCAAATCCACCAGAAAATGGTTTGAAAAGTGTCCAATCCGGTTCACAAGTAAATATTGAGCCGCTGACTGAAGAAGTCGCGGCTTTTTTATTGCGAAGCGTGGCGAGCTTGCTCGACAAAGCGAGCAATGAAAAAGGCGACATTCGCGAAGCGGATGAGTCAGCGGTGTATAATATTAAATTGTGAAACCCCTCCCCAGGGATCTGCCGAACGAAGTGAGGAAAATCCAATCCGGTTCACAACAAAAACTCCTCAAATGCAATACCATACGTTCTAACATTCTGTAGGAAAAGGTTTAATCCCTTTTACAAAGAAAAAATCCCGGTATAGATGTTATTTTATCTTTCAATGAAAACGGAAAAATGCCCATCCCTTATGTTATATTTTCCGGTACTATCATCTACATCAAATTGGAAAGTGCCGGTAATTACTTCACCATTCTTATATGTTGTTTTGTCAAAGGAGTCAATATCAATCGCACTATTAACGGCATTATGAGTTGAATTTGTTGGGAGGCCATAATCCTTTGAACAAAAGCTCCCAGAATCGCCGTTTGGCCAAACATTGTTGAAGGAGGTTTTGATTCCATCATATTCAGTCAGCACCAGCTCTATCTCACGCCCATTTTCGTCACTAGCGTTAATATTGACCCATGCTACCTGTGGTGGAGTTGCACCCCAATAACCGGCTACAGCAGTCTTGGCAATAAAATTAGATGGTGTAGCTCCTTGGATAGTCGCAGAAAAGGTATCGTGATGGTAAGGGGTAACAATAGCTGCGTTTTTTTTGCATGAGAAAGCAAGTAGTCCAAAAACCAAGAGAAATATCGGAAATCGCATATTTTATAGTAAAATATTCTTTAATTATGAAATATGCAAAAAAATCCCTGCCATAGAAACAGAACTACTTTAGTAGTTCGGTATTACTATTGTTCAGTAAGCCGTAGTTTCCCAAATGCTATCATTTCAAATTGTAATCATTATGCCAATTCTTGCCTTCTAATTCTTCTTTAGGAATCCACATGGCTTGAAGTTCCCGAGGTATCACATTTTTCTGAACCAAAATCACATAATTCTTATTCGGAATTTTAATTAGAGAGTCGCCAACTTTTGCAATTTCCATCAAGCTGTCGGCTGCGTGATACAATATAACTACGCCGCTTTGGGTGCGCGTATGAATCTCCGCAGTCTTCGCATATTGTTTAAGCACAATAACACCAGAATATCCCTTCTTTGTCTCTTCAATAAATAAATCAGAACCACTGTTCAAGAGTAAGGCTATCTTAATAAAGATATAAAAGAGAAAGAAAAACACAATAGGTTTAAAATATCCGTATTTCATTGTCTCTTTTTATAAACGTGAATCATGTAATGAACTATCACAGCGGACTATACAAAAGTTATGAAAGGGCATTGTATGTTCAAATGTAAAACGCTGTTGGATATGTAGCCTTTTCGTCTCGAAATGAGAAAGATTTCAATACATATTCTGACGCTTTATTAGAAGTGATGAATTCCTTCCAATATAAGCCGGAATACATTAACTATAGACCCTAATAAAAACGGCGAATAACATTTTCATTGATACTATCCCGGAAGAATAAGGGTATTTATGCAGTTGAAATTCTATTGAACTTTAGTATTTTGGCCTTAGGTAGACAAAATTAACGGCCAGGTCAGCAGTAGGAATTCTATTGCCGGCACTGCTCCAATGCAAGAACGTTGTATGCCATTTAACCCGACTTCAATGACCAGACTAATTTTTTTACAACGTTCATTGGACTTTCACTTTACTCTTGCGAGGGGTGTTGTACGGCAAATCATAAGAACTTCAAAATGAAACAACTCACAATTATTTTTCTTTTTTTAAGCCTTATGTCTTACTCACAAAATTTGAAAGATAAACTTCAAGGTGAATGGGTTTGTACAAATATTCTTGATATAAATGGTAATAAAACTTCTGGAAAATTTGGAAATTTTGATGCCTATTTAAAATTCGATTTTGCTAAAGGAAATTTATCTATTACAAGAGCACCTTTTGATGAGGGAATAAAAAGGGAAATTAGATTTGGAAGTGACTACATAGATTTATTTCCTCAAACTGCATATTGGATTCCAGAAAGCAGATATACAGTTTATTTAGTTACTGATGATAGTTTAATTTTAAAGACAAATAATAACAAGAACGGAATTATTTACTATTACTTCATCAATCAACAAAAGTTATTAAAGGAAATTTCTAATAATCATGTGAATTTTGATGAAGGCCTAATTGTCATTAAACATCTCAGATCATCTAAAAATTCACATGGTGCTAATCGTGTTTCAGACTATAAAATAAATAATCAACTAGAAAATCTTTTTCCAAGTCCTATATTTAAAGACAATTCGTCTGATGATTTTGGCGACTATTTCTCAACAAATTTTACTTTTCCTAAGACATATCAGCCAGATACAGTTTCAAATGAACTAATTGTAGATTTTGATGTGACGGATAAAGGTATAGAGAATATAAAAATGATCCAGGGAGTTGACAATGAAATCAATGCGTCTGTCATTAAAATAATAGAAAAGACTAAAAATAATTGGCAGCCAGTCAAAATAAATGGTCAGCTTACAAATGCGACATTACGATTTCACTTTATTTTCTATTTGGGTATTCAAAAATTTATTTAAAAGCTGGAAGAAAAACATCGTGCAACAAATGTATTGGCAAGTGTCGCAGACATGGCGCAGCATCAGCACAAATGCCTCCGCATACCCCCGCCGATGCTCGTTCCTGCACGATTACTGTATCGAAACCGAACATCATGGTCTCTCGCAGGCCTTAACAGAAAAATGGTCTTCAAGGCTTTATAAACCCGGCATTCTTTTGGGATCGTTCTAATGGATTTGGCCGCCTTACTCGTCATAAAACCGACCAACCGATGTTCCGCAACTATCTTAAGTTCGCTTTGCGCAGCCTCAGGAAAAGCAAGGGCTATACCGCACTCAACATCATCGGCCTCGCTGCCGGCCTCGGTGTCTGTTTGCTGATCGTCCTGTACGTCACAGATGAACTCAGTTACGACCGTTACAATATCAACGCCGACCGCATTTATCGGATCGATGAGGATGTGTACCTGAATAACACCCAGTACGATGCGGTCACCACCTCTAAATTTTTCGGCCCTACGCTCGTCGCTTCCTATCCGAAGATCCAGCAGATGGTCCGGTTCCGCAACCCGGGCGACCTGCTGGTGAGGAAGGGTAATGACCACGTCTTCGAACATCACTTCACCTTTGCCGACTCGACGATCTTCAAGGTCTTCACGCTGCCCATGATCGCCGGCGATCCCAATACCGCCCTCAACAACCCTCATTCCATCGTGATCGATGAAAGTGCCGCCCACCGCTATTTCAACAGCACCGATGTCATCGGTCGCACGCTGGAGGTAGATAATGACAATAAGCTCGTCAAGGTCACCGGGGTCATCCGGGACATGCCGGAACAGTCCCAGTTTCATTTCAGCTTCATTCGCCCTCTTCGAGAAGCATACAACTTTAATGACCCCAGCGACAACAATTGGGTAAGTAATTCTTATTTTACCTATATCCTTGCCCAACCCGGCATGACGCGGGCAGAGGTTCAGAAGATTGTAGACGAAGTCGTCAACCTCCATATTGGCCCGGCCCTCCAGGCAATGTTCCACACTTCGGGTGCCGACCTCGAGAAAGCAGGAAATCACTTCCGGTGCCCCATCACCCCACTCACCGACGTGCACCTCCATTCCAATAAGTCTGGTGAGCTCGAAGTAAACAGCAATATCCAGTTCGTATACATCTTCTCCGTCATTGCCGTGCTCATCCTCCTGATCGCCTGCGTCAATTTCATGAACCTGAGCACCGCCCGCTCGGCGAACCGCGCAAAGGAAGTGGGCATCCGCAAAGTCGCCGGGTCGACGAAAGGACATCTGATTATCCAGTTCCTCACCGAGTCCATCCTGCTCAGCCTCTTCTCCCTTGTCCTCGCTCTTTGCATCGCTGTCCTGCTGCTACCGATGTTCAATCAGCTTGCCGGCAAATCGCTCCATCCCCAGGTGCTCTACAGCGGCCGGTTCCTGCCCGTTCTCATCCTCCTGGTGCTACTGGTCGGCTGTCTCGCAGGCAGCTACCCCGCCTTCTACCTTTCCTCCTTTCAGCCGATTGATGTTTTGAAAGGAAAAATAGCCGCAGGCTTCAAGAGCAGCTGGCTCCGTAGCAGCCTGGTGGTCTTTCAATTTTTTATTTCCATTGGCCTCATCGTCAGCACCCTCGTCATCTATCGCCAGCTGCACTTTATTCGAAATAAGGAAGTCGGCTTCAACCGGGATCAGGTACTCGTCATCCATGGTACCTGGTCGCTCGGCCGGGATGGCACGACCAATCTTCGCAATAACCTGCTCACCCTTGCCGGGGTCACCGACGCAACCATCACCCCCGACCTCCCTACCGTCGGCGGCGGCCAGTACTGGCAGGAAGGCTGGTTCCCGGATGCCTCGCTCGACGCTCAAAAGGCGATCCTCATGACCACACTCAGGGTCGACGACCATTATATTCCTACCCTTGGCATGCAGATGATCAAAGGCCGCAATTTCGACCTCGCGCAATTTCCTACCGACTCCACCGCCATCCTCCTCAATGAAGCCGCCGTAGCGACGCTCGGCGTAAAAGACCCGCTCAATCTGATCCTCTACAATCACGATGATCTGTTCAGGATTATCACCTATCATGTTGTCGGCGTCGTAAAGAATTTCAACTATAACTCCATGCATGACAACATCCACCCCCTTCTCATGGTGGTCAACACGTATAACTGGAGCAGTATGGCCGTCCGCTTCCACACGAATGATGTGTTCAGTCTCATCCGGCAGGTGGAAACTAAGTTCCATGCTGAAAAGCAAGGGCTGCCCTTCGTCTACAGCTTCATGGATAACGACTTTGATAAATTGTATCACGCCGAGCAGCATACCGGCCGGATCTTCATCAGCTTCGCCGTCTTCGCCATCCTCATTGCCTGCCTTGGACTTTTCGGCCTCGTTACCTATGCTGCCGAACAACGCACCAAGGAGATCGGTATCCGCAAGGTTCTCGGCGCCCGGGTCACCAGCATCGTCGGTCTGCTCAGCAAGGACTTCACGATCCTTGTCGGGATCGCTGCGCTCATCGCCTTCCCCGTCGCGTGGTGGGCCATGTACAAATGGCTCGAGACGTTTGCCTATCGTACGGAGATCAGCTGGTGGATCTTCCTAGTGGCCGGCGCCGTCGCTCTCGCCATTGCCCTGTTGACGGTCAGTATTCAGACCGTCCGCGCGGCCCTCGCTAATCCCGTAAAATCCCTACGCAGCGAATGAAATGTTTAACAAAGTGACCGCGCGTGGAAATTCCAGGAGCGAAATTATCAATCACTTAGATCTACGATTAACCTTAGATTATTTAGAAAACGGTTCGAAATTTGTCGAATCCGGTTCACCTGAATGGACAAATCGAAATTTACCTCGGTTTGTCTATTTTTATTTTCGCTGAAACCCTTACCCACATTGTATATCAGCTCAACGGCTTCGTTGAAAGATCGAGCGCTATCACCGAAGCATGAAAAATATCATCAAACTCGATCATAATTATTGTCCAGAAGAACTTGTCGTCGCGCTAACCAGGTTCGTCAACTATTACAACAACGAGCGCTGCCACGAAACGCTGATAATGTTACACCTGGGGATGATTCCCCGGACAGGAGAATTTTTTTCATAAGTTAAAAGTCCCCTCTTTTTTCCCTTCTTTTAATTAGCATCCCACCATACGCGACTGGTAATTTTATCCCCTCCCGGTATGTTTTTAACGGCATCATTGTAATTAGTGGGATTAACCTGTTTGTCGTTGGTGGAATATTGCATTCTTCTGGGTATTGCACCGGGCGACTGACTGCCGGGATAAATAGCCACCGGTACCAGGGCCGGAAAACCGGTACGCCGGTAGTTCGCCCACGCTTCATATTCATCGAAAAATGTTGTCACCCAGTATTGGGTGTTTATCATTTCAAGACCCTTTGATTCGTCATACGGGTTGGCATCCAGATAGGTTTGTATATCGCCCCCATCAATTGCTCCCGCCTGACCATAGGCGGCTAATTCTGTCATGGAGGCAGTCACGCCATTATTATAATGTGTTGGTGCGTCTCCGATTCCCCAGCGTGCTGCTGCGTCTGCTAATAACAATTCAGTTTCCGCATACGTCAAAATCAGCGTGGGGGCTTTTGGATTGAACAGGATCGGGCTGGGGCGTGAATAAAGCCAGAGACTGCCCAGATAACCTGGAGCCTGAGTAATGCCATGTGCCGTGTTGCCGGCATCATATCCATTGGGAAGTCCTGCCTGAACAGATGGGTCTGATGTGCCAGGAGGATTATAAGGATCATCGGTGCCGAGGTCATAGGTGCTATCATATAAAAATGACAATACCGGCAGGCGCGGATCTGCATTCAATTTTAGAAAATTAACAAACGTATCGCTGAGCTGGAATGAAAATTGGACGCCACCATCTTCCCCGATCCCACGATACAATCTGCTGATGGTTAGCGGATCGTTTATGTCGTGCTGGACAATCGCATTGTCATCATCGCTTTCCATGGTCAGGCCCTGCACTTTCGTTGCAATAGCCTGGGCGGTCGCCGGATCTATCTTGGTGAGCCGCATCCCTAAACGTAACAGTAATGAATTTCCAAATCTTCTCCATGCGCCGATCTGGTCGGAGCTTTTAGAATAAAACATATCTCCCTGTGGCAGGTCGGCATTGTCATCCAGACTGTCAACCGCTTCGGAGACTTCTTTTATTAGATCTGCATATATGTCCTGTTGTTTATCGTACACGGGAAAATAGACCGACTGATAATAAGCCTGTCCGGCTTTAAAATAGGGCACATCTCCGTATACATCCGTAACCTTTTCAAAGGCCAGGGCTTTCATGATTCTGGCTATCTGATGCAGATTGGCATACTGTGGTTTGCCGCTGGTGGTTGTATATAAATCGACTGCGTTTTTAATGGTGGTCGTATACACATGATCAAAAAAAGAGCCGAACGCTCCCAGGCTCAGCAGATATTTATCGCCGTAGAAATATAGGGAGGTGGACGCGAAGTGCTGTATAAAACAACCCGCTCCCATAATTTCGGTTTGCTCTACTTCGATCGCATTGTCAGTACTTCCTGTATAATACAACTGGGTGGCCGTGAGAATATTATTGGGATCAAACACGTCGACCGAAACAGCATTGGGATCTGTATTTGTTTCCAGCAGATCTTTCTTGCAGGACGCAAAAGCCACTATCGTCAGACAGGCTACCAGAATTTTAGCATATGTTAATTTCATAACTAATAGGTTATTATTTTTTCAAATAGTCTTCTAGAATTTCACATTCAGATTAAATCCAAATGTTCTTGTGTAGGGTACAGTCGCCTGTTCTATTCCCTGCGGTCCGTTTGAATAGTTTGACTCAGGATCGATGTTGGGAACGTGTTTTGTTATCGTAAAAATATTCCGGGCAACAAAACTTAAAGTGATGCTCTGGATTTTGTTATTAAACACAGAGGATGGAAAAGTATAGCCAAGTACGAGTTGCCGGAATTTTATAAAACTGGCATCATAAATGAAAATACCCGGATTGTAATTACTTACGTTCGCATAATAAGTTTGTGGATTATCACCGTTTGTGCCGTAGGTTAAATCCCTGCCCGTCACCGTTTCCTTACTAAGGCCAAATTGATACCCATACCAGTTTGTGCCGGAGAATATTTTTCCGCCGAATTTTCCATCGATCAGGAAAGAAAGATTCCAGTGCTTATACCTGAATTCACTATTGATGCCCGCCATCCAGGGGTCGATTCCTGATCCCACATCTACATAATTTGTTCCTGCTTCCGGAGCTCCCGTTTCCGGATCAATCACTATAGCTCCTTTATCGTCCCTGACCGGGTCCGCGACATATATCTGATAAGCAGATTTTCCAAGGGTTTGAGACATATAGGCAACGCTGATATTTTCGTCTTCCCCGGCACGGGAACCTCCCACCGGATAATTTGCTGAACCCGTTGAAAGAGAAGTGACTTTATTGTCATTGTACGTCATATTAAATGTTTCCGTCCAGATGAAATTGTTCTTTTTCATGGGTGTGCCCGATATTAATAATTCAATCCCGGAATTCTGTACGGTACCCGAATTTAACAGCACCGCATTATAACCGGAAGTACCGGAGGCAACCGCCGGAATCACTTCATTCTTAGCCTGTTTAAAATAATAGGCGGCATCAATATGAAGTCTGTTACCCCAAAAAGTCATTTCCGTTCCCAACTCAAATTCTGATGTGGAGGAAGGTTCAAGTGTTGCATTCGGTACAGTACTACCATTTGAGATATTACCTATTGGGTATCCGTATAGATTTCCGATGTTATTGTATCCGAGCAGTGTTTGATACGGCTGATCCGCTTCTCCACCAACACCGGCATACCCAATTCTGATTTTACCCATATCCATACCGTGGACTGGTAGTAATTCAGAGAAAATAAATGATCCGCTGATGGATGGGTAGAAGTAGTTTGTTTTGCCGGGTGCCAGTGTGGAATACCAGTCATTTCTTCCGGTTACGGTCATATATAAATAGTTCTTGTAGGAAAAGTCGAGCGTTCCGTATACAGATCTGTTTTTAATGACCGGATTGCTGGTGGTAACCTGATTGTAACTTGCCAGGTTTCCGATGGTGTACAGGTAGGGCGTCTGGAATGAACTGCCGAAAATAAATATTTCATCAACGTTTGAATTTCTCATGTTACCACCAACCAGTGCGGAGAACTTGAAATCGGACGAAATGGTAAACTGTTTTCCGATAATCGCATCAACATTCGTTTCACTTGATTTATAATTTTCTTCCAACATCGAACCGTCGACCTGATAGGCCGTACCGTTGGGTGTTACGCCGGTATTTCTGTCGGCGAAATAATCAGTTCCCGCGCGTAGCTCGAGATATAAAGAATTATCAAAAGTATACCGGAGATCAGCTGATCCGATAAAACGATTGCGGTAGGTATTATTGATGAATTTGTAAGCCGCGAAATAGGGGTTAGTTGTATAAGCATCATCTAAAAACTGATTTTCTGAACCATCTGCCTTATATCCTGGCGCCAGCGATGTAATATTGACGTTAGGTGGCAGGAATAAAGTAGCAAAATTGACGTTGCCAGGCGCATCAGAAACGCTCGGGCGGTTCTTCGTATAGGCGGTAATGTACTGGGCCTTTAATTGAATATCGAGATGATTATCCAGCTTGTAATTCGTAGATAATGTATAGCTCTGTTGTTGATAACCCGCATTCGGAATAATACTGTTGTCATGCAGATCATTTACTGAAAACCGGAGGCTTCCTTCACTTCCCAGGTTTTTACTAAAAGATACGGTGTTGGCTGCGGCGCCCCCAGTTGTATAAAACCTTCCCATATTTCCCTTCAATGCACTGTAAGGCCTTAACACGCCGTCAAACTGGTAAACCTGTGAGCCGTCCAGTTTAGCTCCCCAGGAAGACAGACCAGTCTCAAACGCATCATTACCACTGATCGGTTTATTCCCGTTATTGCCCTGTCCATAGGTGGCTTGCCAGTCAGTATTATCAATGACTTTTTGAATAACATAGTTCGAATTTACCTCAACGCCGATGCCTCGGGCGTTCTTACCCGATTTTGTAGTGATTAGTATAACGCCCTTGCTTCCCCGGTATCCGTATAAAGCAGCGGCGGCAGCACCTTTTAAAATTGAAACGGTTTCAATATCATCCGGATTGATATTGATCGTGCCATCCCCGCCGTCAGCCCCGCCGTATCCGCCGGAAACATCGGTTTGGTTATACGTATTGTTTTGCATCGGAATTCCATCGATAACATACAGCGGCTGGTTCGATCCAGTTATGTCTGAAATACCGCGGATGACCACATTGGATGAACCGGCCGGTCCGGTAGCCACCTGACTCACGTTTACACCGGCAACTCTTCCTTCCAGGCCGTTTACAAAATTATTCTCACGTGCTTCTGTAAGCGTAGAACCCTGTACGGTTGTAACCGAATATCCGAGCGCCCGATTTTCACGCCGGATACCCAGGGCCGTGACAACAACATCCGTCAGCATATGAGGATCTTTCTCCAGACTTGCATTGATCACTTTCTGGTTACCCACAATAACCTGTTTGGGCATAAAACCGATATAGGAAAAAACCAGCGTGTCATTTTCGGATGCCGCAATGGTAAATTTTCCAAAGTCGTCGGTAGATGTGCCAACGCTCCTGCCCTTTATCAAAACTGAAACGTTTGCCAGGGGCTGTCCATTGGCATCTTTAATAATTCCCGTTATAATATTATCCTGAAACTCCGGGGTCTTAAACGAAAATAGTGTCAGTCCGGATGCCAGTATCAATAACAAAAGCAACAGTCTCCTTAGGCGGACGCTGAAATGATTGACTTTTCCCATGGTATTAAGTTTTGGTATAGGCGAACACGTATTTAAATTTAAGTTAAATTTTTCTATACATACTCTTATAATTTGATTGTTAATGATTTGATTTGTTGATTGGTATCAAATCTTTGCATGCACCCGGCAACACGTCGGTTGGGAAACCTTTATCTGGTTCAGTTACCCCCCTCATCGTCGTCCAGGGAATTCAATGTCAGAGGGCTGATTTTGTCAACATCTTATCGGCTTTTTTACTCGAACGCGATGCGAGCCGCTCGCAGGAGCCTGACAATGAAAAAGACCAGCTATTAAAATTTAATCTGAAGGCTTTGCACGGCATTTGAAGACCCGGCTTTCACGTCAAAATTATACGTTTTGCGTTTGGAGCTATCAATCATACTCGTTGCAAGAATCGAATATTTTCCCGGCTTTAAATAAAGGGTGCCGTTATCATATTGGGACAAATCCCAATCGATCACCTCATCCAGATCCAGATTCGTGATTTTGAGTTTGCACGATTCATCAGTAGTAAACTTTATTAACAACTGCCTCGTCCGTTTCTTTTGATTTATGGGAGGTTCATTTGTTTGGTCAGGTTTTGCTTCTGTTTGGTCAGGTTTTTCTTCGGCCTGACCAACTGCTGAATTATCGTTATGTAGCGTCTCTTGAGGATTTTCTTTGTTTTTTGTTACAGAGTTTTGTAGCGTCTCTTGAGGATTTTCTTTTTTTATTGTTACAGGGTTCTGCAGCGTCTCTTGAGGATTTTCTTTGTTTTTTGTTACAGAATCGGTCGCCTTAATAACTGGTTTCAGTGGCGCCGGCTTAATGATTGCGTCAGGAACACTATCATGAACATCCACAGGCTGAGCCGGTTGATTTTTAAATTGCCATTCAGGATTTAATTTTTGGGGGTTCAGGAAATAAATTAAAACCGCTATGATCGTCAGGGCAAGCACGAAAATTGGCATCACCCTTCCACTCTTTTGCTTCCTGCCTGCAGTGAATACGCCATTTCTGCCTTTTTTCTGTGTACCCGGTTTTACTTTTATTAAATACATAGAATAATTGTCCACTGTCTTTTCTAAAGCCAATCTCCTAAACGATACTGTCGGGTCGATATTTTCTTTATCATTTGGACCGATCAATAATTTGATATCCTCATCTGTTATATTTTCTGTTAAGCCTTTACTACAAATCAAAAAATAATCACCATCCCGCACATCCTTAATCCATTTTGTTGCTGCAAATATTGGTGAGCTTTCAGCTCTGATGCCGCGTGCCGTAGCTGAGTTCCGCGAATTATCCTCCGTTCTAAAAAGAATTTCTCCGCCCCGCATATGATAAATCCTGCTATCGCCGTACCAGGACACAAGCACCTTCTGATTATATAGAACAAGCATTGAAAATGTAGTGGCCAGATCGGTGTCTAATCTGTATTCCCGGGTATAAGCAATCAACCGATCTCTCGCTTTACTCAATAATTTGTTGATCAGTTCGCCTGACATTTGACTTTCGGTTGATTTTCAAAACCTTCGCTGCCATAAACTGGCAGATCGATTTACTCGCGATTCCGCCGCTATGGAAACTTCCAGTAGCCGTCACAAACAATGAAAACTTTGTCATTCCTGGTTGCCTTTCCGGCAACAGGCCAAATGTAATCTTCCTGTTTACCGTCAATGCCGGCCTCAAATAAATAACTATATGCTTTCAGGATTCATTTTCTGGTAATTTAAAATACGTTACAAAAAAAGATCCATAAGCAAATTCTGACTCCATTTTAAAGATATTTGTTTTTTAACTCCTTAAACCTCTTGTCGTTTTGCAGTGACCCCAGCAGTGTATCCTGGTCCACAAAACTTTTTTCAAATGCCTTTGTCTTAAAAGATCTTTCAAACCATTTCAAAGACTCGTCAATATTTCCGCGCAGGTAAATACAACTAGCCATACTATATATAATGTATCCATTTGGCGGGTCACTTTGATAGGATCTGACTAAGTAGCTATAGGCAGAGTCGTATTTACCAATATTCAAATAAATATTGCCCATTTCATAATTAAAGGAAGAAGGAATTTCTTTTGGGTAAAATGCAAGAAATTTCCTGTAATTCTCCAAAGCCTTTGGATAATTCTTTAGCCTGTAATAAGCTTTGCCAATCGTGTTATAAATCTCCGAGACCGTCTTGGACGAACGGGCCTCTCTGAGCGAACTCATCTCAAGGCATGCTTCAAGGCTCGTTGCACATTTTTTATAATCGTTCAGCGCAAAATATGCATCGCCAATTCCTTTTTGTGCCAGATAAAATTGCGGATTATATTGAATCGTCCTGCTAAAGTCAGCGATCGCATCCATAGCCTTACCCAACTGAAGATTGGCCAATCCTCTTTTATAATATGCTCCCTGATAATTGGTCGTTAATCCGATTGCCAGTGAATACGCTTTGATTGCTTCATTAAAATCATTTTTTGAGAAATAACACTCCCCCCGGGAAAAATAATAATAGCTCTTATTTGGATTTACAGTAATGGCAGCATCAATAAACAGCAGCGCCGAATCGTAATTACCAAGGCCGAGGGCATACACTCCGCGTTCAAATATTATTTGCGCAGCGCTGTCTATTTTCATAATATCTGTTGAGCCAAGCCCTTTTCTACTGGCGGAGACGAAGTCAGTTGCAGCGCCCTGAACCTGGTTCATTTTGATTCTGGCCAGTACCGCGATTATAATAGGCATAGGCATTATTGCTATCCAGGGCGATCGCACGAGTGAAATATTCTTCCGCGTTGGAATAATCCTTCTTTTGCACATACAATAGTCCTTTGCCAGTATACAGTTTTGATTTAAAAACCGGATCAATACCCTCCTGGGATAGCGCAGGGTCACTCTCTTTTATTGCCTGATCCAGGTTCCCGTTTTGCATGTGAAGATTCGACATGGCTTCGTAAACCGTTATATCGGTTGGATCCTTCGCCAGGTAAATCCTGTATTCGGTAAGCGCTTCAACATTTCGGTTCATGCGGCTGTACAGATCTGCCCGGCACCGGATGGTTTCCATATTGTCATTGTCATATTCATACGATTTACCGTAGTCGTCCAGCGCTTCATGGTAATACCTGACCTGCTCGTTATACGATTTTGTCAACTGCCCCATTTTGTCAAAGCATTTGGCCCTTCCCAAATAATAATCTGAATTGGAATAATCAGAATTCAAGTCAGGCTTTTTGAGGAGTTCTGAATATTCCTTAATAGCCATCTTATAATATCCCGCCCTGTATTTCTCATCCAGATCAGCAAGTATCCTGAAGGAAGCAGTGAGATCTTTTATCCGGGCTCTCATAAATTTCTCCTTTCTCTGGCGCGAGTGTCTATTGCCCTGGTGTATAAATTAATGGCTGTTTGGTAATTTCTTTTCTTCTCCTCCAAACGGGCCTGATCAATATATTGGTTGAATTTGTCCGCCGGGTCCATTGTTTCATCGACGCTCCCGGATGAATTGTCTTGCTTTGTTGCTTCAGCTATTACGATATTGTCTGAAAAATCATTCAGGGTATCGGCCGGATTGAAGAAACCAATTCTTGAAATATATAAAAGCCATTTGTTGTTAGCTGCCTCTCTTTATAAAAATCTCCGCTACCCGTTTTGTAGGCTTGTACGGGGTAGATGGTTTTGACAGGCATATATTTTTGAAAAAGGAAGTGAAATAGACATTTATGTAAATATTCTTTTTGCCTTTTTTAACCCGGGAAGACCTGACATCACTGAAGTATACAGAATTTGCATCACTCTTTCCATAAAAGGTATTAAAAGCATTTAGATATTGAATAACGGGTACGTCGGGAGCATTCGAAGAATTTGAGTATTCGGGATCACTGATATCATCAGCAATGGCGATCTGGTTATTAAGAAATATTTGTTTGTCACTATCTTCAAAACTCTGGTTGATCAACTCCTTAATATCGGTATTTTCAGCGCCTGTATACGAAATCGTATTCAGCAGGTTGTTAAAGTATCTTTCTATGGTAATTTCTGATCTTGCTTTGATAACCTTTACATCGTTTGCAGTTAATAGTATCCTGGGCACGGCACATATGAACCAGGCAATTAAATCCAACAAAGAAAAGAATTACCCTATACATCAGTTACCACTTAATAATTTGTTTCTATAGTTCTCCATCCCGGCCGAAGAAACTCTTTGTATATCATTAATAAGCCAACCCGAGTTTAGTGTCTCCCGCGGAAAATTCTCCACCGTAAATATCCACTTGTCAGCCAGCAAAAAATGATATTTTATTTTAATGACATCCAGAAATTCAATTTCCCGATTCAAAATAGCATTGTAAAATTCCAGCATATTGGAGTCTTTTAAAATAAACGTTTTCAAAGTAACTGGATAAATTCTCTTTGTCTTCAAAAACCCTCTTTAACGAAACAAAATTTGTACCGTGGCTGGTCGGGCTGATGAATTTTGTTTTTATCTTGCTTGGAGCCATTTCTGTTACAACGATCTTTGATTTTAACGTAGCTGGATCCGACGGCAACAATCATCCATTTAGATCCTTTGTTTTGGGTCATTTCAATTTTCATTATGACCGGAATTACAATTGAAGAAGAATTGTATTTGAATCTGCATGTCAGTTCAGCGTACCAGTTGTCTCCGTAAAAATCGAGATAAACTGGTTTTTTCTTGCTTGTAACTTCCGAGATAAACTGAATTTATCATAACGCTGTCCCACGACATGTTTTCATAGTTGAACAAACTCCTGATCAATCGTTGCCTGCTAATATTGAATTTGACATGATGGTCTTTGTAAACACCCCTTATGAATGAATTCGGGTCGTCATTAAACCGCTCAAAAAATTCATCTATTTCCTTAACCTCGTAAATAAAATGTTTCTCTTTGGCATCGTCATTATTTGAATACACCTGGCTGAAGAGGCGATGCTGGCAAATAGAAAAGGAAATAAAAATCAAAAATTTTAAAACATGCGTTTTTGCCATATTACATGCGATTACTGTTTTGGGGTTTTCGTGCCCAGTACCTCAACATCTGATAACATCACATCCCACTGTTGGATGGCATTACCATGGAGATTTCTTTCGTAAACAATCAGTTGGACCTCGGTCGTTTTTTTTGTTTCATCTTCATAAACCAAACGTCCATCACTGTAGGCACGGAAAGTTTGTTCAAAGCTGACCAATCCATAATACTTGCCGTCGGCTCCTTTACGAATATTGCTAACGTAATCCACGTGGGAGAAAGTGATGACAATGCGATCGTAGTGAAGGTTTCTGAATTTCTCCAGAAAATCCCGAACTTTTAAGTGTTTCTTTTCATCGCTATGTACAGATGAAACTTCTATAATGGCCCCATCAACAAATAAACTGGTGGCCTGATCCACTGCGTTATCCAGTGCCGTATTTCCCGACTTTATATCGCATAGAATATACAGACAGCCCTGAAACTCTTTTATTTTAGCAAGTGCCTTTTTCTTGAATTCATCATTGGAAACATTGCCCGGCAATGCTCCGGATGCAGGCTTTACAGTATCCTTAATTTTTGCATAATCAGTAACTGCGTAACCACTGGCATGAGACCGACAGCGAAATAAATAAAAGAATCAGGAGACCCAAAGAACGTGCAGATCGCATAAAATATCCGAATTTGATGATTTGCCGGGTCAAAAAATATCGCATATAAATCATATTTTTTTGTTGTTAATTCCCTTCCTGTGCTTTCAATAATTTATTTCGAATTAGAATTATTATTATTTTTTCTCCATAAGAATCCAAGTACTATTTCATGTGTACCACTGCTAACTGTGTTCAGTTGGGTTGTGGTATAATCATAAGAATAGCCGAGATTAATCGTGCTGCTGATGTTGACTCCCAACATCGCTGCAAATCCCCGTTGATAGCGATATGAAAATCCCAGCCAGAGCAAATCCTGGTATTGGATTTTAGCGTTCACATCGAAACCAACGGGCAGCGGTTGTACATAACTGAACATGACGGAAGGCAGAATGTTGATGTCATCACTTACCAATATCTTATACCCCGCAGTCAAAAACGTATGTGGAATCAGTTTCCCTTTGAGCAATCGTAACTCCGTTGGACGTGGTTGTTCCATTGCTGGAATTAATGGGAACAGGAACAATTTGCTGAGCAGACAATCCCACAAAAAAACTTTTATTCGATAACCAAAGACCGGCATTGACATCCGGCTCCAGCTTATTCAGATACCCGCTTCCCAAAGCAGCCGGATCGACGGGATTAGCCTGTCCGAAATCTACCGCGTTTACGTCAACGTTTACTTCCTGTACACCAAGAGACAGGCCAAAACTCAAACTGGTTTTGACGCCCACAGGAACGTGATATGCATAAGAGCCATATGCGGCAATCCGACTCAGGGGACCTGTTTTATCATTTAGAATTGTAAAGCCAACTCCGGAATGGGCCGGTGGCGCGGTATACTCCATCCGGAATTGTTTTGCACCCAGATTCTTAGCCTGAAGATCCGGGACCGTGATAGGCGTTTCGTAGTCATATTCTGTTTTTCCAAGTGGAGCGTTTATGGTAAGATACAGCGTCGTAGGTGCACCATTTAAACCGACCCACTGATTGCGGTAACTGACCTTACAGTCCCAGTAATTTTCTATTCCCGCAAGTGCGGGATTCAGGATGAAATTGTTCAAAATATATTGTGTGTAATAAGGTTGTTGCTGGGCAGACGCGCAACCCACTATTAAAAAACACAGGCCATTGATTACAAATTTCTTTCCCAACATCACAATTGTAAAATTATGAGTTACTTAAATATGGTAACAGAACCTGCCATTTTCTTTTCATTGTTTTTCAGATCGATGATATAGTAATAAGTTCCCACGGGAAGGGGCTTGCCATTATAAGTTCCATCCCATGCTTTGTTAGAATTTTCTGAATGAAAAACAAGCTGACCATACCGGTTGAACACATCTACGGTTGCTCCGGGGTAAGCTGAAAGATTGGTGATGACCCATGTATCGTTGATGCCGTCACCATTTGGCGAAAAAGCATTGGGCACTAAAATTTTTGATGTTGCCGCTGACACCGTAACCTTAATGCTGCCGCTGGCTTCACATTTATTGTCATCTATAACATCCAGCGTATAAATGGTAGTAGAAGACGGACTTGCAACAGGATCTTTAATGGTCGCATTATTCAGCCCGGTGGATGGCTTCCATTGATAAGAAACGATATTACCCGTCACCGAAACGTTCAGCGTAGTACTTGCTCCGGCAGCAATGGTTACATCCGGTCCCATGGTCAACGCCGGAAGCGGGTTGACCACGATGGTGATTTGCGCAGACGCTCCACACTGACCCGCTGTGGGAGTAAATGTATATACAGTACGGCCGACGTTTGCGGTGTTGATCGAAGAAGGACTCCAGGTTCCGTTAACTCCTTCCTTCGATGTTGCCGGCAGCGCCGGCGCTATGTCATTCAGGCAATATGAATCTGCTATTGTTGGAAAAGTTGGTGAGATGGTGCTAACGATTGTAACGTTTAAAGAAGCCGGAGTTGAGCAATTGCCCGCGGATGATGGTGTAAATTTGTAAGTCGTCGTTCCAAGGGCAGATGTATTGATGCTGGCCGGACTCCATGTTCCGGTAATTCCTTCCTTCGATGTTGGTGGCAGCGCCGGCGCCGTCGAATTTTGACAAAGCGGCCCGATTGCATCAAATGTTGGTGTACCCGCCGTGCTTACATTTATCACAATACTATTTGATACATCGGCGGCACCCGCACAAGGCCCGCTGGCGGATACGACGCAGCTTACTGCATCGTTGTTAACAAAGCTGCTGCTGCTGTACACCGGGCTGTTCGTGCCTACTTTGTTACTATTTAACAGCCATTGATAAATGGGTGAATTTCCGGCGTTGGTTACTGTTGCAGTAAAGCTGACCTGGGTACCTGGACAAATATTTGTTGCCGAAGAAGTGATCGTTACTATCGGAGAAAGAGTGGGATTGATAACTACTGTCGTGCTGGCCGTGTCCGAAGAACAACCATTGTGCATCGGAGGCTACGGCGATCCAGGTTCCGGAATATGCAGCAGTAACATTGTCAAAAACAGCCGTATCCGGCATACTGGCCGCCGCCCAGACCTGAGTTTGGATTCTTTATTGAATATGTTATGCCAGCAACAGAAGGTGCGGTTAAAATAAGTTGCCCCCCGGTACATACAGGACTGTTTGATGTGAATGCCGGCGTGGGCAGTTTAGAGGGCACATTCACATTTATTGATTTTGATACCGGATTATCACCGTGACCCTTACATGCATCGCTAATTTGAACTTTATATACGGTATTGGCATTAGGATTAACCTGAATTACCGAATCACCATTAAATTGCGGTAGTCCCTGCCATGTGAAGTTGTAAGGAGGCACACCGTAGTATCCTCTTGCAGTTAAGGTCACCGGAGTGCCTGCACAAATAGTCTGCGGCGATGCACTCAGGGAAGCTGAGTCAAATGTTCGTCCCACCAAGGTTATCGTTAAATCCTTGGAGGCTCCAATGCATGATCCATCACAACCATCCGGGCCATGGCACTTTCTAAAGAAATTAAAAGTAAAAGGAATATTCACGCGATCGCAAACCGGACTGGGAAAACAGCCTGCCAGGCTGGCTCCGTTATTCAATAGTATGCTTTGATTTGGAAAATTCTGCGGTCCTGTACCGTCAGCAGTACCTGTCCACATTTTGAGAGGTGCACCCGCCATTTATTGTAAATGAGAAAGCCCCGTCCTGGCCAACGCAAGGAGCGTGTGCAGTAAATTCAAACGAAAACATAGCATCAATAATCGTTGCCCCTGGCGGTGCGGGTACCTTAAAATCGTATTCGCAGGCAGTATCCAGATTGCAGTTCTGATTCGAATGAGATCCGGTAATCTGTTTCCTCTTCAGAGTGCCCATGTCCTGCACCAGCGGATCTATTACTACATCGCCAATCTTAACCTGAGCATTCAGGAATTCGCTATTGATGACCAGTGTCAATTTGTTATGGTCAAGATAATACGGAATGTATTGGTAGGTTGAAGATGGATTTTTCTTCTGATACATGACGCCTTCTTTTATATGAAACGTGGTGCCTGCACTCACGCGAAAATCTGCAGAAGACGCCAAACCATTTCCAGGGAGTCCATTCGAGAAAGTTAAATTGCCAGGACGTCCGCTCAAAAAAGAATCTCGTGAATAGCAGTGTTTTATAGCTGGAAAATTTGTTGGCATGTACTATAAAATTGGTTTTAATTGAACCTCTCGACACTCTCATCTCTGCATCAATACCCGGAAAAATATTTTTAATAACGATTCCATCATCTCCGGCTGTATAATGTGTCCAGTCAGCGGTGGCTAATAAGGTTTCTTTGCTCCCATTATCCCCATACATCTTCCAATCGTTGAAATACGTTCTACCATCAGCAGTAAGAATATAGGATGATTTTCTTTTAATATCAAAACCCACCGGATCTTCCTGATTTGATGCTTCATAGCGTAATGGGCCTTTTGGACTAAGCCGGGTGTCAATTGTAATCCATTGTCCGTTCTTTTTGAAGTGCATGGGGCCTGATGACCGTTGAGCATAAAAAATCGATGGACTGTCTTTATTTATGTAGAATTTGGTATCAATCGTTCTTTTTGCAAAAAGTTCAACCGATTTGCTATTGGGACTGTAATCATCACCAAAATTTGCGTCGGGATGGCGAAGATAAGCCTTATTTCTTGCCATCCATAATTTGCCACGGTTTGTATACTTTCTTGTGAAGCTGGTAAAATTATTTTTTACCTCCGGCATCTGGCGACGACCTTCCTGGGCCCATAAGGCAGACCCATCTAAAATTGCGATAAACTCCACCAAAAGAAATCCAGTTATGAAAGAACATTTCATTTGAATTGCGATCTTTTTGAAAGTAAACTGTCCAAATGAGATTAGGGTGATGTTTAATCGCAAATATAATTGGTCACTTAGAATTGGATTTCTGATCTATTTCAGAAAGAATATGGAGAAGATGGAACTGGATTTTTCTATCCATCCGGATGTCATAAATCTCTTTTTAAAAGGTCACCCCTTATCTATTGAGGTCATTTTTCCCCAATTAAACCAATCGACACTATTCGTTGTCCTACCTATATTGTCTAATCTACCAATTTACGCCATTTTTCGGGTTCATTTGTCAGCATATTAAGAAATTCAGCAACTATCAGGCCTGAGCAAGCAGCGCCTTGCGCATTGTTGATATATGGGGATTAGCCTGCTGCCATTATTTACTCAGTACCAAGGCGGCTATATTATTAAAAATGCTTATGTTTCAAATAATTGTAGTTACATTCACTACAATAATATTTGTCATTTGCGTTTTTCGATTCCAATCTCCCTGGAAATTATTATATACATCTTCTTGTTTATTCTCCTTTCTTCGAAATCCCTGTGGAACAAAGTTTTTGGATAATGATGCATTTACCAGCTACCGGTATATCTGTTTAAGTTGACCAATATCTACTGTTAATTCCAACGGTAACTTAAATCTGTTAGCCCTTATTTTTATTAACCAATAAAAAAAAAGTTATGCAAACATCTTTCAAGGGCAACTATCTTAAGTTTATCCTCTTGTGCTTTATTATTGGATTCGCTTCCTGCAAGAAAGAAATAAATTCTACAGAAACCAGCAACCCGTTAACGGCTGACAACAGCACGCTTAGCAAAAAAATTAGCACAATACCGGCTACTATGTCGGTTATCACAAGAGGTCTTAATCATCCAAGAGGATTAAAATTTGGACCAGATGGCAATTTGTATGTTGCAGAAGCAGGTACAGGAGCCACTGCATTGTGTAGTACACAAAGTTGCACTGCTCTCCAACCGAATGTTTTCTCGCCTTATTTTGGTTGCCCTATCGGGGGACGCATATCCAGAATTGATCCATCATCAGGTAGCCGGGTAACTGTCGTTGAAAATCTACCTACAAGCGTTGGAACTAACGCGGACGGAACTGAAGCAGACGTATTCGGCCCGGCAGATGTGGGCTTCATCGGTAATACACTGTATGTTCTCCAGGCAGGAGCAGGTTGTGGCCATGGAGTTCCATCTTCAACCAACGGCATATACCGAATTAATTCAGATGGAAGCCATACCCTGATCGCTGATTTGGGCTCCTGGTCAGTAGCACATCCAGGTGCTAACAATGAGCCTGATGACTATACACCTGAAGGCAATTGGTATAGCATGGCGGTTGCAGAAAATAATTTTTATGCATTGGAACCCAATCACGGCAATTTTGTAAAAATTGGTTTGAATGGAAGCATCAAGGAAGTGGTTGATATTTCTGCAAGTGAAGGACATATTGTTCCAACAGCATTGGCTTATAAAGGTAATTTCTTTGTAGGCGATTTGGGCGTGTTTCCTATTACCGGTATCTCCAGCGTTTTTAAGATTACACCAAGTGGTATAATGAAAAAAATAGCCACAGGGTTTAGTGCCATTGTAGGACTTGTGACGGACAAAAACTCAAATATCTATGTGCTGGAAATGACTGCCAATAACCCTTTCCCAACTCCTGGGGCGGGTAGAATAAGAAAAATTAATGCCAATGGAACAGTAGAAGAGGTAATATCAGGCTTAAATTTTCCAACTGCAATGGCAATGGGACCTGATGGAAATTTATATGTATCCAGCTGGGGATTTGGACCTCCACTAGGTCAGCTGGTAAAAGTTACATTGAATAATCCAATCAATTAATACAGCAGCTCAAAAATTTACGAATAGTTACATCCATTTAAAGGTCGCAATAGGGAAACAGTAAAAAGTTTCCCTATTACTTTACTCCCCACTAAATCACCATCTATAAAAAGAGTAGTAAAGTATCCCTATTCTGCATGACCTCCTCCCGGTTTAGTGACTGGAGATTTTCACGCAACCTTTGAGAAATGCGGTTTGTTTTCTGAAATTATGTCCTGGCTGCCTTCGACCCGTATCTGCCTGCCCAGGATATACCTGAAATAGTAAGCAACAACAAATGCCGCGGGAATACTGATGGATGTCCAGGTGGCAAGATCTCTTGAGATGCCCTGGAAGTCTTTGTAATACCGAAGATAAGCGCCCAGACCGATCAGAATACCTGCAACGGCCGCCAGCAAATAACCGAGTATACATTGCCATATCCATTTTGCAGGAGATTTAACAAACGGCCTTAGTTGTATGGCGTTGATGATGCCGATGGAGAGGAACATAAAAAGAATATCGAAGGGCACGAACAAGGTATAGTAGCCCAGCCAGAACACCCATGGCGTAAAAAAAAGAAACGGCCAGACGTCTGACTGGGTTTTCTTTTTCCCTATTATTTCAAATGTTTTGTTCCTCGAAACGGCAAGGAAGAAAACAAAGATGACTATAGAAATTGTATGCATGATAAACTGAGGCGTCGTTAACAGTTTATCATGATCGCCGGTAAACCCGTGCGCAATCAGCGGGTGCAAAAGGCCCAATAATCCCGGGTAAACGACCAGGCTGCCGGCCACCCATTTTTTTAAAAACATGCTTTTAGTTGTGGTCATAATATTTGTAATTTAGAATATAAAGAACCTTCGTTTTTCGGGCCGGAAAAGGCATCTTTTATTCTCAAAATGATATATTTTGCGCCATGGGTTTACAGGGAACTGTTATACGCACTATCTTTCAAACCGCTACTTCATTCGGGACGGCATTTGATGAACTTTGCAAGGTGTCGAACATCAATGCGGATGAAGTGGGTGACTCAGAAAAAATGGTTGAATGGGAAAAAGCCGCGTTGATCTGGGTGCCACTTTTAAAAATCACCGGCGATCCCTTAATCGGTTTGCATATAGGTATCGAAACGCCAAAAATGCTTCATGGCATGGTTGGTTTTTTGATCCAAAGCTGTAAAGATCTTGACCAGGCCTTGCAAATGTTAAGCAGGTATGCTCACTTGGTATCGCCGATGGTTTCCTATAAATACACAATCAATGATGTGGCCGTTCTTGAAATAGAACAGAATAAAATGTGGCTGCTGAAGCATCCTGAACCGGCAAGGCAGGCAAACGATTTTTTATTTGCATCAACCCTCAACACATCCGCAGCACTTACCGGTAAGCGCCTTGTTCCTTTAAGGATAGAACTGGCCTATCCAAAGCAGGAAATTTCAGAATATCAAAAATTTTTTGGATGTGACATCCTTTTTAACCAGGAAGTGAACCGGATTATTTTAGATAAAAAAGATATAGCCACACCTATACTTACCAGCGATCAATCAATGTTTGAGCGCTTCAACTCGATGGTAGCCGAAAAGCAGGCGCTGCTCGTAACCAACACGACCAGGGGAAATTTGAAACAGGTATTGTTTATGCAGTTCAGGGGAAGGATACCTTCCATTGATGAAGCGGCATCAGCATTGGATATGACAGCCCGCAGTCTGCAACGAAAACTGATGCAGGAGCACACTACCTTCCGTGAAGTGGCCGGGGAAATCAGAAAAGATATTGCTTTCCAATTAATGCAAAACCCCGCGATAAAAATATCAGAAGTTTCAGATATCCTGGGATACTCTGACCCGACCGCATTCAGAAAAGCCTTTAAGTCCTGGACGAACGTCGCGCCGCGTGCGGTTAAAAAGGCGGGAGTGTATAATTACGAACAGCGTTAAGCTCAAGCCAGATGCAATTTAAAGCGGGCTGGTTGAGCTACCGGAACAATATGAACATAGTTCAGCCAAATATTATTTCACCTGCGAACGGTCAGAACAGCATAATTAATTCTATTACCGACACAGCACCATGAGTAAATGTTGAAGGCAATATTAAAAAATATTTTACTTTTTGAAGAGTAGTAATTTGACATACAAAATTTTAGCTTTTTCCGAAATCCAAAATTTCGATACAGACGAATGTATTGATTGGGCGATGGACATGATTTTATTAGGATACGACACACCGTCACTTTTCATATTAGCAGGTCATAATAAACCGACAAATTATTTTGAAATAGTTGACTATTTGCCAACAGTATTTGCTTCACTAAACTTAGCTCAAAAATTTGGAGATGAAGCAATATTGAGTTATTGCAGTTACTACATTCAAAAAATATCAACTTCCGACAACATCAAAGAAAATCTAACTGTTATCTATAAATTCTGTCAAAATAAAAACTATGAAAAATTGATTTATGATTTTTATTTACTCTATTGGGCTTGGAACGACTTTGACTATGGAAATGAGTATACCCACTATTGGAAAAATGCAAACAGAGAAAATATAGAACAGATTGTTGTTGAAACTGCCAAGAATTGGATAACTGAAAACGTAATTTGCTAAATTCAACGTTGAGATTACCAATACTTAATTGAAGTGCTTACTCTCTGATTTCATTCTCCTCATATTGTATTAAGTCTGGAGGTATTTCATCTACAAATTCAATTGGCACTAACTTAAAATTATATAGCGTCATCAATCGTGTAGATTTTAGTTTGTTTATTCTTGTCAAATAAATAGTTTCCAATAACCAAATAATCCATATCCGTTTTCATAAACCCCAAATAAGCATCTTCAGGAGAACAAACGATTGGCTCATCTCTTACATTAAATGAAGTGTTAATGAGCATTCCGTGGCCTGTTAATTCTTTAAATTCATTAATTAATTCCCAAAATCTGGGATTACCGTTCTTTGACACGGTCTGTACCCTTGATGAGTAGTCAACATGGGTAATGGAGGGAAAATCAGATCTTTCATATTTTATGCGATCTGAAATACTCATATGTTTAATATGAATGGGTTCATCAATTTTAAATTCATCCCTGACCTGGGATATAAATAACATATAAGGTGATGGAATGGACGGAATAAAATATTTTTGAACTTCTTCCAAAAGCACAGTTGGCGCAAACGGCCTGAATCCTTCTCTAAATTTGATTTTAGTATTTATTATACTTTGCATTTCACCATTTCTTGGATCTCCAAGAATGCTTCTGTTACCTAATGCCCGCGGGCCAAATTCCATTCTTTCCTGAAACCATCCAACAACATTTCCTTCAGCTAACAATTTGCTGGTTAAACGTGCGAGATCACTAAATTCAGGGAAATATGAAAAACACGGGGCATATTTCTTTAAAATTCCCATAGTTTCACTATCAGAATATGTCGGTCCCAGATAAGATCCGTGCATGCCATCAGGTGAGTGGTTGAGTTTCCGTTCATAATTATATCCTATATAGTGCCCGGCATATGCTGCTCCTATGGCCCCACCTGCATCTCCGGACGCCGGTTGAATCCATATATTTTCAAAAAGCCCGGATCTTAGTAATTTACTGTTCGCAGTACAGTTCAGCGCCACACCCCCAGCCATCACCAGATTCTTGCTTTTTGTCAGGATTTTTGCCGTACCTGCCAAGGCTAGAACAATAGATTCAGTGATATCCTGAACTGCATATGCAAGATTCATATGATCCTGTCTAATATCTGACTCAGGAGTTCTCCTGGGAAGACCCAATAATCGGGATAACTTCTTTTCATTGACCATTCTTAATTTTGTCGCAAAATCAAAATAGCCCATGTTTAATATTATGGAGCCATCCTCCCTGATATCAACAAGTTCGGTGAGAATTTTATTTTTAAATTTCCTGGTCTGCATTGACTCGCCATCCCCAAATGGCGCTAAACCCATCAATTTGTACTCTCCATTGTTTACTGCAAATCCAAGATAATAGGTAAAAGCAGAATAAAACAAGCCCAAAGAATGAGGAAATCTCATTTCTTTAAGAACCTTAATTTTATTACCCAATCCTTCTGAAATACTAGCCGTCGCCCATTCTCCTACTCCATCAATGGTCAATATCGCCGCTTCATGAAAAGGGGAAGGATAAAAAGCACTTGCGGCATGAGATAAATGATGCTCAGGAAATAAAACAGGTATCTTGGTAATACCGGCCAGGTTGAGCTTTTTTTGGATAAGTTTTTTGATATAAACCTTCTCTTTAATCCAGATAGGAACCGAACGTATAAAATTCAATACACCGTTAGGTGCAAATGAATGGTAGGTTTCCAGTAAACGCTCAAATTTTAATAATGGTTTGTCATAAAAAACAACTGCCGTAAGTTCTTCCTGTTTTATCCCTGCCTGTTGCAAAACATAGTTTATTGCACATTCCGGGAATGCAGAATCATTCTTTCTCCTGGAAAACCTTTCTTCCTGAGCTGCAGCAATAATTTCACCATCAACCAGCAGGGCTGCTGCACTGTCGTGATAAAATGCAGAAATCCCGAGAATATTTACCGCCATTACGATTAAAATAATGCATAAATAAATGGAGCCAGGGCTGAACTGCCTGTAACAATGATAAGAGCAGCCATTAAAAGCAGAATGATCAGCAATGGCAGGAGCCAGAATTTTTTCCTGGTTTTTAAGAAAAGCAACAATTCTCTCAAAAATTCCATATCCTATACGATTTTGGCGATATTAAAAAGTATGTATTAGATCGGCATCTGTAAATAAATGATTTCGATCTGTCAAGACCGTGGTTTTGTTCTTCTTAAATTGCCTGAGTTTAAGGTTATCAATTCCGGCCATTCTTCTAAGCAAACCAATAGGAATTACCACAAGTAAAAAAACAATGCTTAACAAGATCACAGAACTGATCTTTTCCAGTATCCTCGACAAAGCAAACCAACAGAACGCAAATGGGAATAATAACGCCGGAAATAAAATAGAAATTAAGGAAAATATAAATGTGATCTTAATATAAATATATTCCCTGGAACGAAGAGCAAAAAATGACATAATCAGGATCACAACCATTCCAAAATCCCTGGCTTGTTCCTTTGTGATTTTAAGTTTTTTGTATTTAAAGAATATGTTCATTTGTTAACTTTTTTTTATTTGATCCAATATGGCTAACGCTTCCTTGTTATTTGGATCCACTTTAAGTATTTTTTCTGCATATTTAGAAGCCCCGTCCTTATTACCCATACTTAAATATGTTGCCGCAATCAATTTCAAAATGGCCAAGTTAGTCGGATCATTGGCGATATCTCTCTTTAAACTGATAATCTCATTGGTATACTTTCTAACCGGAAGAAAGTTTAGATTAGAGTTATTATTTTGTATTGCGTAATTCAGGTAAGGCATGGCATCGTTGGGTCTGTCAAGTTTAAGGTAAATAACAAATAGTGTCCTGGCGTACTCGAAAGAAGGAGAAAGGGCAAAAGCCCGCTTAAAAAAATAGGCAGCGTCTTCATAATCACCCAGCTTTCCACAGAGATTCGCTGTTTTATCATAAAAAAAGGACTCTGTAGGATGCTCAAGAACCAGGGACTCCATGGCCGTTTTTGCGCTTAAAAGATCCTGTTTATTAAAATCATAGTTATAGAGTTGATCTACGGCATCTGACCACCTTATATCTTCATTAACAACAGCCCAGGCAAGCCTCTCTTCTTCGGTTTGTATTTTTAAAGTATCCCCTGGTTTAGATTCATTAAAAGGCCAGTTCCGTTTAAGTTTTGATATTCTGAATGCCCCAATAAGGGAATCCAAAGCGGTGACCGGCATGGACCGCATCAATTGCTGTAGAGTCATTCCATTTTCTTTACGTGCAGGAATTATATGCTCCTCTCTTAATGTATTGTAAAATGCATCTGAAATGATCGCATATCCGGCTAAATTCGGATGTACATGTTCAAGCATCAGGTCATTTCCGACAATATGATTGAGAGACGCAGAATCAAAAGCCGACTTGGTATCAACTAAATGTGCAGATTTATATTTACCGGTCAAACGCTTAATCGCACTATTGATGGCAGCCGGAGCCCGGAACCGGAGTCCATCCAGGTCTTTTGCCAGTACAAAATAAGTTTTAGCACGTTCAAAATCCCCCAGATTATAAGCCAATTTACCCAGGTAGTAATTACATAAGGCATGAGCATTGTAAATCTTGTTTGCCGCATTCAGGTATTGAACCGCATGGGGCCAATCACCCAGATTAAATGCCAGGGCGCCAGCGTTGAAATTTTTATTAAATCCTGTTAATCGACTGCTATCCGGCACTATACTTACAAAAGGTTTCAGGTCATCCTCATTGCTGACAAGGTTACTGATAAAGACCGGGATGTTCCTGCTATTAAAAAGACTCAGCGTTTCGTCCATGTTCGAAACAAACTGATCGATTCCCTTCTTATACGCAGCGGAACCATAAGGAATCTGTTGGTCAGCTGCCATCCTTTGCATCAAGGTCTGAACCTCCGCCTTTCCATTCTTAGGCTGAGTTGTCCTTTCAAAAAGATTGGTAAGTAGTTGTACTATTCGTAATCGCCTCATTGTGAGTATAACCTGGATAACCCAGGAATTGCCACCCATCTGATTGGTAGAACTGACTCCCAATGTTCCGTAGTATTCATTGTGCCCTGAATAGATTAATACTGCATCCGGATTGTATTTTACAAGTTCCTTTGCAAAACCCAGAACGGTGTAAGAATTTACAGCAGTCATAGACAAATTAATGACCTCAAACTGTTTATCCGGATATTCCCGCATCAATCGGTAAAGGATCCATCTGTGAAAAGAGCCATTGTGAAAATAGGGATAACCGATAGTGGTGGATTCACCCAAAACAAATATGCGTAAAATGGAGGAATCCTTAACTTTTCTGAATAATTCACTATTCCCCGAAGGGGCGAGCGTAGTATTGGCAAAATACCTCTTTGACGCGTCCGGGTTCAGAACCAGGTAACCGGGTTTGCCTTTAACATCAATAAAGAGACTCAGATCATTTCCATAGTGAAAAACCCTTAGAGTAATTTCGACCAGAATTAAAATTAATATAGGGAGCAATATGGCAATTATCCTAAAAGGCACTATATATTTCCCAGGTACCCGCTTCCTTAAAACCGAAGCGCGGTCTCTTTCCGCCTTATTCATTAAATAAATTTAAGAGTATTAATTTCCCCGGTTTGAGATCATATCCCGTCTTTACAATTTGACAGAAGTCCGCCAACACCTATAATTTCAATATTGAATGCCATATTGGTGTAAGAGTCCCTTACTCCTGCAATAAACGATCAGCCGGTTAACAAATCAATTAATATTTAATTAATTCGGGGAAATCATATACTCTATATTAAGAAATCAGGCAGTCCAAAATCAATACTATTAATTCAGGCTAAAAATGTATCAATGAGGTTAAAAATTGCTGTAGAGTGGAAGTTTCTGTGGAAGACGAACTCGTCAAAATAACTAACTTAAGCAATGGTTTCATTGAAGGATTTCTGGAATTCAGTCCCATAAATATCCTTGTATTCCTTGACAAACTTATGGTAGATATTATTGGCCATTGTTAAGCGCTTTAAGGTAATCAGGCTCCTGCACTGATAGGTTAATGCGTCCTCATTCAGATGATCGAAATAAAAGATGCAATTTGTTATTTCCAGAATAAGTTCAGGTTCCTGTGCAATATCATGCCTTTTGATATAGTTTAGGCATAAATCAATAACCGAATTTGATATTTCGGATTTAATACTATCTAACCAGTCGTACTCAGTCAGGTATAAAAAAGATCCCCTTTTTATGATCTCAATCAATTTGCGAATGTCTTCTCTTCCAGGGTTTTGACCATGCTGAATGATTGAACTAAAGTTCCTGAAATCTATGTAGATATCTTCATCCGGCATATGGAACTGCCAGGATCCCGATTCTTTATTGATTGCACAATTGCCTATCCTCTCCAGAATCTGTTTTAGTTTAGCAATATTAACCGATCGGTTGTTTTTTGCATCCTTTTCTGACTTATCATGCCATAATCTTTCATTTAGCATTTCAGAGGTTATGCCCCTACCCTGACGTATCGAGTTGATGCATACAATTAGAAATAATTCTTTCAGTAAAGGAGTAAATAACCCGGTAATGTCATGACTCTCCTTATCGAAGACCTGGAACTGACCAAACAAAAATATTGAGGAATGTATCTCCTTTTCGCCCAAACTCTGAAGAAAGGTCACTCCATTAGCTCCCCGAATTCCAGACTCCTGAACTGAGAAAGGAATTGGTTTCGCTGCTGATTTTATTCTTTTTCTTCTTAAAAAAAAGACAAGACCAGATATACAAATTATTCCAAATAGCATTGAAACAATTAGCATATTCCGGGAATACCCAATAGGCGTGCCATCGCCCGCAATATCGTTCGGCTCCGGAATAAAATTTAGTGAATAAATCTTTACAGAGGTAACCTTTTCAGGATCGTCACTCTTTGAATAATTTAAAATTACGGTTATAAGCTTATTACTTTTTGGTGAATAATATAAATCAACAAATGACTCAATATCATGAAAAGTAAACGGAATCTTATTACCCAGGTGTTCAAAACCTGAATCAGTCAGAGATCCTTTAATTAGCTGCAGATTAGAGTTGGAACTGTCATTAGGAAAAATTAAGCCATAGTAATTATTTGTCCTTGGATCTATTACCAGGCTATTGGCAAATGTAAACTGGCTTTCAATTGATTTGAGGTTGTATAACTTTTTAATTGATCCGTCTTTGGTATTGTACCTGAATAAATCATAAAAATTTTGAGGGTCCAGCATCTGATCACCTGTCTTACTGCCATATCCACCAATGATATAAATAAAATACCCATTGACATCTTTTCCCAGAGCAGCCAAATATCTGGGTGTTGAATAGTCCCCGTTTGTCTTCAGAATTTCCCATTTTTTATTTGTAAATGAAAATCTCTGAAACAAATTCTTATATTTCATCTGTCCATAGCCACCAAAAATATAAAGTGATGAATCAAAATTGGAGATGAATTTATTGGCATGCCAGAATTCAGTAATTTTTCCAGTGTCAAAATCTTCTTTCCATTGTTTATTCGTGAAATCATATTGTACAACTTTTTTCTGGTCTATAAATAAATCATATAGTTTATTGCTGCTTGTATCAAAAATGGTCTGGTGCCCTATTCTCAAATTTTCATGTTTACTGGGCAACCACATCACTAAGCCCTTTTCACTATTTAGCCCAAATACAGCAAGTGAATCGGAACCAGAAATAATTATTTTATCAGAATTGGGATCAAAAGCAACTCCTGCGTATCCGTTTATAGTGAAAGTATTGAGCAGTTCCCATTTTTGATATTTTGGTTTTATCCAGTTTGGGTTTTTAATTTTTGCAGCTTGTTTGCTTATTTGATCATAACAGACATTCCCTGTCACTTCATTTAGCGGCCAAAAGTATCTGAGATTATTATTTTCGTAAATTTTTATATCTTTTATCTGCATGGGCGGAATATCCCGGGTTTTGAATTTTTGGTAATCATTTGCCCCCCATAAAAATTTAAAACACCTGAAGCTGAGGGGAATATTACAGTTCCCTACTTTTTGACCGTTAACTTCAAATAAAAGGGTCTGATTCTCCAAATTAAATTTTAATACTATCCTGTTCCAATCTTTAAATAATTTAGAACTATCAATAGAAAAATTGATACTTGAAAAAGTCTCACCAATAATAACCTTAAATGAATTGGATTTCTGATGGTAAATCAAATCAATGTTATTTTCTCCGTTACTTATGATACGCAGGATGTACCCAAAATAGGTTCGGTGATTGGGCAGATAATTCAAATCAAAAGCCAATTCGAAATTCTTGGAAAAACAAATTGAATCATCAGGAGAAATGTCAACGGAAGTCCTCAGTTCCAGAACCGTCTCATGACTGCCAAATGACAAGCCATAAGACTGGCAATAACCGCTCAAATGAATAAAAAGAGCGGCTGCAATAGTAAAAGCAATCCGTTTCATAAGCAGTCTTAAAAATACAAGTTTTCCAGTGATATGCCGTATAATCTACTCATATTCAATGCAATCGTTAAGGATAAGGGGAAAGGTGAATCTATTTGCATTTATACCATTAATTGCAAAAACATCCTCCTAAATATAAAGAAGTTTTATTAATAATGTATTCCTGATTAACTGAGTTAGCAGTCGTCTTTGATTTACCTCAACAAGATCAGGGTACCTCTTAATTCACTTCTCTTTTCTCCCTCGAATTGAAAAGAGCAAGACCATACATAGGTACCAGTTTCCTGATCTTTATTCCCAACGCGTCCGTTCCAGCCCGTCTCCGGATTTTTAGATTCAAATACCAATTGTCCCCACCGGTTATATATCCTTAGTTCATACTCTTTCGGCATTATAAATAGCGATGGTTTAAATACATCATTTAGTCCGTCATTATTGGGTGTAAATGCATTTGAAAAAAATAATCCCACAGGACAGATTTTTGTTTTAACCACAATGGATGCGGCACCTGTACAACCATTCTGGTCAACTACCTGCAGGGTATACGTCCCGGGTAATTTTATTTTTATTGTATTTTCCGTCTCACCCGTATTCCATTTATAGGTTCTAAATGATTGAAGTGTTTTAAGATTGAGGATTTCGCCGGAACAAATAACTGTATCGGCCGGCAAAAAAGAAACAGGCAATGGTTCGGCGGGTTTTACAAATACAGAATCTGTTTGAATACAGCCGCCGGCGTCTGTCAGCTGCACCCAATAAAGACCAGAATTTCCAATAAGGATACTTTCGTTATCTGATCCGTCCTGCCAGAGATATTGAACATAGTCATTGCCGGCATCAAGAAGTATGGGGTAGCCAATACACAACGTCGTATCTCTGGGCAGATTCACTTTCGCTGTCACATCACCGACAGAAATTAAAATTGAGTCTTCCAGTTTAATACATCCGTTCTTAGCTACTTTAAATTCGAAAACACCCGCTTTGAGAAACGTAATTTCAAGTTTTGACAGGCTCGAAGCGATGACTTTAACGGATTGCTGGTCAAAAGTCCAAGCTATGAGGTCCGTACAATATTTATCGGCATGCAATAAGATTTTTACTGTATCACCAGGTCTGCAGACTCGCGATGGAGCTTCCAATTTCAATAAATCACATCCAACAATATATTTGGGACAAACCAACCTGGAATCTATTGTAGTCTTATTCAGCTCCAACGGAATATCACTAACATTGAACGAGATAGATGAATTGGTAGTCCACTCCATTGGTACTAATGAAACCTGATTGGTTTCCAATTGAAGCTGTGAGACTCCTGAATTGCACCCATTTCCCTGCGCATCCAGCTTCAAAAATGTCAATGTATTATTACCATTTGACAATTTGCTGGTTCCAATTCCGGAAACACCGTTGCCGGAAGAGGTAGATAACTGGTTCCATCCGGACAAATTCAACACAGAAGTGGAATAGTCATACTGCCAGGCTATTTGTTTATTTCCATTCAGGCGCATTATAATATCCTTGTGCATCAGGCCACTGATGCCCGATGACTGATGAAAATAAATTCCGTTGTCGGGACAGACAAGTATATTTCCCTTGCCATTCAGGGATCCGTAAGGATTATTAACCAGCAGGCTATTGCTGTATTTTCCACTATAATCCAGAAAAATAAAATTATTCAACAGGCTTTGCGTATAACTGTTTATCAACAGACTATCATTGTATTGATGAATATCCGTAAAAGTCAAAGGTGGGTAGGAAGGATCATTCTTCTTTGTCCAATTCTGCATCCCTGTTGTTTCATCCAGTTGAGTTAAAAATGACCGCAGTAAACCGTAAGGGGCTACACCCTGGTAAATCGAACCGGTTGCATAGATCAAATTCCCCTTTTCCAAAACACCGCCGATATTGTAAACTGCATTTCCCTCCATGCCCAGGTTTCTTCCCCATATTAACTTACCCAACTGGTTAATTTTCATTAAAGAAATAGAAGAAGTACCAGCTCCCTGTGAAAAAGACCCGATCTCCACAACAAACCCATTGTCTTTAGTTTCACAAATAGCAGAATAGTAGTTATTTACATTTATTCCGTTCGAAAAAGAACGCGCCCATAGTTTATTGCCAGATTTATCCAATTTAAATACGTGGAGCTCATTCGGGTAATTGTCCAACTGGGACTGAAAGGGGAAAGCAGTAATCAGGTATCCTGAATCTGACGTGGATATGATGGCCTGAATAACCTGCGGTTCCTGTTCTGTAAAGGACCGGCTCCAGTCCACACAGGCTTTTCCGTCAATATGAATCAGGCAAGTTGTCCTGATCATCACTTTATTTTCAGATGGCAAATAATAATTTCCTGCAAGCAGATATCCATCAGATTTATCATAGGCCATACAAAATGGTTCCATCGCTTTATCCGGCGGATTATATTGTTTTTGAATGTTATCATATTGTCCTGCAACAATACCGTCCCAAATAACATAGGAAAAGGTAGAATCTCTGCAATTCCCGTCCGAGGCAACCAGCATAATCTTATTGACACCAACCGTAGGTTTAAAATCAAGATCAACTTCTGATGATACTGGCAGGTCATTGATAAACCAGGCGTATTTGACTGCATTTATACTTTCATTCACGAACCTGATTGTATTCCCATTCGTTATAACAGTATCCTCCCCCGGGAAATATGCCGCCTTTGTGCTGCAAACAGTTCCAAATGACTGCCTGCCTCCACCTGAACTGTATCCCTGTTGTGAAAGTAAAAATGAAACCCATGTTAATATAATTCTCCCATGATACATCTTAAATAATGCCTCCGGATATTATTTGTTGGGAGGCAAGGGTATTTCCTTGGTCATTGGAATTTCTTTCTTCAACATTCTGGATGCCATACCGGTCAAAAATAAATAGTAATCGCTGGGTATATCGGCTTCATTGGTCTCAAACTTACTGAGGCCGACAGGCGGAAAATTGGTTGTTTTGAAAATAGCGGTTCCCTCGTCGATTTCATCAAACATAGCAATGTAAATCATTTCCGAACCCTCCTCCATGGCACCGACAAGTTGTTGCCAATAAAATTTCCCACGGTCCCTGTAAATCACTGCCTGATTACTTTCAGGATGCATATTGTGCCAGCTAAAACCAGGAAAAACTACCGGCACATAATCGAGATTGTATTGTTTACACCACTGAATGTCTTCCTTAATTCTCACCTTGAATTGTGGATATGTCGTTTCATTGAACCTGCCAACAAACCATGGTCTGATAATATCCGCCTTCATAATCAGGGTATGGAGATAAGGATCTTTTTCCGTGTCTTTTCCAAAGTCTCTCCAATAAGCCGGCACGCCGAGCAGTATGGAACACCCCCCATAATTTGGATCGTATTTTAAAAAGTTGATAATTTTTTCAATTGATTTCAGGTTATTGGGTCGGTCGGGAAATCCAACGCCCCATAGCGCCACTAAAGGTTTCCTGTGATGATATAAATAAGTTTGATTTATCCCCCCCGATGCAATCCCCAGACTGTCTACCAGGTGTTTCCAGTCATTAATAATGATCTGGGCGTCATTATTTTCATCATTTACCCCGGAAAAATCATACATAATGGCAATTGCTCTATGAAAATACCGTGATGCATGAAGCGCATTCATCAATACGTGATCATCATGATTGAGGTTTTCCGGATTGCGCATGGCCGTCACAGATCGCTGAAGGAAAACACCATCCACCCCGTAGTCGTTCATCCATTTAAAATGAAGAAATACACTCTGACTATCGTATGCACTAAATATATAGGCAGGTTGTCCATCTGCAATTTTAAATGGAGTTTTATAAATTTTCTGATATTCCCTGGTTTCCGGCCAAAAATCAACCTTACAGTTTCCGGGTTCAAATTTCCCGTTTCTGGCATAGTGATTCCAACCCATATTAGCCCCATCGTCCGGCGCATTGAACCATCCCTGATACCCAGCCATAATCAAACCCTTGTAACTTTCAAAAGACGAACCGGCGCTATATTTTTTCTGCCCGTCAGCGTGTATGACCAGTATCTGTAAAGCCAATAAAAATATCGTCCGTTTAAATAGTTTCTCCATTTTTTTTATTTTGGAATCATACTATCATTTCTTGAAATATCATGGCTTTTAGGGGGTTCAATACCCCAACTTTTATTTGGCCTGGGTCCCATTTCTAATTCCAGAATACCTCCGTTTATGAGTTGCTCATGTGTAAACCAGGGTGTGTTCAATGGAACCCCATTCATTTTAGCGCTTTGGATGTATTTGTTCACATCGGAACAATCATGAGCAATGACCGTGAAATGTTTTCCGTTTTCCAGATTGATCGTTGACTTACTAAATACCGGACTTCCAATCGTATAAATCGGCAAGCCAGGGGTGATGGGGTAAAAACCCATGGAAGAGAACACAACAAAAGCAGACATTCCACCGCCATCTTCATCTCCAGGAATACCAAATACATTGTCTTTGAACCAGGTTGCCAGTAGCAGTCGGATTTTTTGTTGTGTTTTCCATGGCGCGTCGGTAAAATTATATAGGTAGGGAATATGGAAGCTTGGTTCATTACCCATCGAATACTGGCCTACCAGTGCAGTGGCATCGGGGAATTTATTCCAGAAGACATACTTCGACCTCCCCAAGTCTTCCCGGAATAGCCTGTCCAGCCTTTTTTCAAATGATTGTTTGCCCCCCATCAATGAAACCAGGTCAGGAATATTCTGTTGCACCTGCCACATATATGTCCAACCATTATTCTCATCGTAGTAATCCCGGCCTCCTAATCCGCCATCAAAAACGGGATCAATTTTAATCCAGTTTCCCTTATCATCCCTGGGTAAAAAAAACAAAGTTTCATTGTTCCAGAGATTCTGATAATTCCGACCCCATTTCTGAAATCGTTCATAATCTTCCATTTTTCCCAGTTCTTTTGCAAACTGTGCTGTTGCCCAATCATCATAAGCTGCACCTAGTGTCACAGCAACGGCCTGCCTCTTCTCAAAAGGATGCACCATTCCGATAGTTTCTGCCGAGCCGGGTGAGAGTGCCGGAAAATATCCGTTGGATTGATAAAAATCATCCAGTACGGTTTTATCGCCATTCCGCCAGGGAATCAGAGTTGCAGATAATGCATTTTTTCGCATACCCTCATATGCTTTATCCACATCAAAGTTTCTAAGCCCTTTTCTGTATGCATCCAGGAACACAATCGAGGAGTGAAACCCGTTCATACATGGATAATCTCCAAATAAAACCGGAAATGAAGGCATCCAACCGGACTGTTCGTACATACGAACATAAGATTGCAACATATCCTCTTCCAATGACGGATGCAGAATCATTCGCAAAGGATGTAGAGCCAGATAGGTGTCCCAGGACCAGTCGTCAACATAAAATGGCCTGCTTTCCTTATTTATTTTATTATTATATCCGCTATAATAAAATGAATCTTCAGTGATATTCACCATGCGTTCATTACAGCGATATAGTGCAGTATAAAAAGATCTTTTCTGACTTTCAGTACCTCCTTCAACTTCAATACCTGAAATCTCTTTTGACCAGACTTGTTCAGCATTCATTTTTACCTGGTCAAAAGTTTTTCCATCTATTTCCTTTTTAAAATTTACTTCCGCCTGCTTTACACTTACAAAACTGATGGCATATCTGAATTCGATAGTATTTGTTCCGTCAGGAAAATGGATATAAGCTTTAATTGATTTACCAGACAGGCTGCCTGGCCCTTTCATTTCATTGTTAACCAAAAAACCGTTTGTTCCTTTTTCGCTAAACTCGCCATACATAAAAACTTTAATATCGCCATGCCAGGTTTCAAATCCCGATATTTTATTCGCGGAGTAAAAATTCAGTGAATCAATTCCATTGCTAAATGAATTGAATAAAATGGAATTGTTTTTACCGGATGCAAACGAGAATCTGTAAAATCCCGTTTTCTTACCGGGTGTAAATTCCACGGTAGTGGACTCATCCAGTAAATAAGTGGAATAATACCACGCTCGGGTAATTTCCAGGTCATGGTCATACAACATTTTATGATCCCAGGAATCCGGTTTTATATCCAAACTAAAAGGTCGGATACAAAAAACTTCTCCGAGCCGGTGTGATACAACCGTTAGTGGAAAACCTATAATCTGGTCGTCCAGATAATCTTTCCTGATGGGATAAACCCGGATTATCTGATTTGGAAGGTTTGCAGTTGGTCGGGTCGGCTCAAGTAACAGGGCGACATTTCCGATTGTCGGGTCAATATAATCCAACGCTTTGTTTTTGGGTTTAGTCGTATCCCCAGTTACCAAAGAACCGGCTTTTGCAAAAACAAATAGAAAATTGAGCAGTACCGATAAAACGAGCGTTTTATAATCAAGCCAATATTTGGTCATTAAGTAGAATTTCAAATACGCAATAGGTTTGAATTAGGACAGAAAACAGGTTATACCCTTTTAGTAAAAAAGTTTAACCATGCCTGGCATGGTTAAACTCTTCCTTAAAGGATTTTTTTCATTAATACCCCGGATTCTGCGTCCATTGCGGATTCTTAAGCATTTCATTAACCGGTATCGGCGCCAGATACCTGTTTCCCAGGTTGCCGGCGTTTACTGTTGGATTTATCGGGTTTTCCTTGGCGTTCCTGTTGGCTATTACCTCAGGAAGTATTTGAAGTCTGACAATATCGTACCATCTGACACCCCATTCAGCAGCAAATTCATATTTTCTTTCAACAACCACGGAATCTCTGAATGCCGTGGCACTAAGGCCAGCTGCGAGGGGAGCCTCACCCGCGCGCGCCCTTACCAAATTAATGGCTGCGTAAGATGAAGCCGAAGGTGCACCGGTTGCCATGGTGGAAGACTCCGCGTAATCAAGCAACACGGCTGGATACCTGATCACGTCGTTTGTTTTGTTGGTGCTGGGATTCATGGTGAATATTTCCGTATTTGTTTCCAAACAGCCCTCATTGTTGATGGAGTTCCTGAATTTCCTGTAATATGGATGTTGATTCCGGGTTTCAGGTGAGTAATAGGGCACCAGTTTAAAAGTCCCATCAGGCTGAAGAATTTTAAGTGTAGTATAGAATTCCTCATCTGTTCTTTTACATATTGGTGCGTCTAAATAAAAATTGATTTCGGGGTGGAATTCCTCCCATCCGAAATTCTTATCCCGACCAACTTCCTCCCACGGCATGGAACAGTTTCCATACATACGATTTGGATTCCCACCACTCACGTTAAACTCCAGACCGAAAATTGCTTCTGAATTATTGTTGGTCTTAAATACGTCTCCATAATCCGCCATCAGTGAGTATTGTCCTGATTGAATTACGGCATCAGCTTCAGCGGCTGCAAGCGCATAATTGCTTATCTGGTTTAAAGGCCATGTTGCCATGGTCATATAAACATCAGCCAGCAGGGCCCTGGCCGAATTCAGGGTGGCCATACCGGGTTTCCCCGGAAAGCTGGTGGGAAGCAGCGTTTCTGCAGTTTTCAAATCGCTTACAATGGTCGCATATACGGTACTGACCGAATCTCTGTTTGGTCTGTAGTCTGGTCCAACCTGTGTTGTAATTACAGGAACCGGTCCAAAAGTTCTAACCAGCATGTAATAACTCCAGGCCCGGATAAAATATGCCTGACCGGCAGCACCGTTTTTTGCAGCTGGATCTCCATCTACTCTTGAATAATTCGCTATTACATTATTAGACTGGTAGATCGCTCCCCATGGAGTACCCCACTGACTGTGGGCAATAGCATTGTTCCCGCTGCTTCCGTTTAATTGATCGAATTCCCGCTGATCCCCTTTGGAAAGGTTTGGATCCGCCGTCAAATCATCCGAACCAAAAAAAGAATACATATGGAAATCAAATGCGTAACCACCATCCACGACCATTCCCTGGTAAATGGCAGAGACGGCCGCATCCAGATCTGACTGGGTTTTGAAATAATTCTCCGGTGTCAATGTTGCTTTGGGGTCCTCATTCAATTTTGTACATCCCATAAATATCAACATCACAAGGAGCACGAATGGTACAATGATTTTTATTTTCATTTTAGTATTTTTAATTATAAAAGACATATGCTTATCCATTAATTCTTATTGTTAAAATCCAATCCTGAATCCTATTGTATATGTTCTGGGGTTTGGAATAACTCCCATTTCCACGCCTTGTGTCATAGCAGATTGCGCATTGGTTAGTTCAGGATCAAAACCCGGATATTTCGTACTACAGAATAAATTCTGACCGCTGATATATACGTCGAGGCTGCGGATACTTGCTTTGCCTAAAACACTTTGTGGAATACTGTAATTCAGTGCCAGGTTTTTGAGCTTCACGAAATCTGCACTATATACAAAGCGGCTGCTGTTTGTAGGCCATAGTCCTGTTGTACTGAATGTTGGAATGTCGGTTTCATTTGTTGGAGTCCACATTTGTGTTGCCTCCTGTCCGGTCGCATTACGAGTTCCGGGTGCCTGACCCCAGGTATAGGCGATTGTTTGAGAAAAAATCTGGGAACCACTTTGACCCGCGAACATAAAGTTCAAAGTAAAATTCCCATAACTTAAGTCATTGATAAATCCCCAGGTCATGGTTGGTATACCGTTTCCAATCGGCAGATAATCACTTTGGTTAATGGAACCATCATTATTTGCATCTGTGTATTTGGCATCTCCGGGTTTGTTACCGTATGTTGCGGCCTGAGAAGCTTCCTTAGTTTTCCAGGTTCCGTCAAATTGGAATCCGGTAAATTCTCCAAGCGGGTGTCCCACTTTCAGAATGGAAATATTCTGCTGTGGCTGTCCGATACCGTTAACGATAATATTATCGAGACCATTCAGGTCCATGACCTTGTTGTCGTTGAAGGATATTTCAAACCAGCTTGTCCATTTTAACTTTCCGGGACCTGGAGTAAGCGGAGTACCTGAAATTCCGATTTCAATACCTCGGTTCCGTAAACTTCCAACATTCCGTTGGTAGCTGCCACCACCCAGATACGCCGGAGTCTCGTAACTGAACAACAGGTTCGAGATATTCTTATTATATGCATCTATTGTGAAATTCAGCCGGTTATTTAAGAATGACGCATCAATACCGATATCGGTTTGTAAGGTGGTTTCCCAAACCAGGTTGTTAGCCACAGGGGTTCCGAGAGGCGTACTTACAGAAAGTGTAGATCCATCGAAATAATAGCCCACACCACTGGTGTTGATCACAGGGATTGATGAATAGGGCGGGATTCCCTGATTACCCGTCTCGCCGTAACTGGCCCTGAGTTTCAGGCTGGAAAATACCCTTGAATTCTCCATGAAGTTTTCTTTTGAGATATTCCAACCTACTGCGATGGAAGGGAAAGTGCTATATTTTTTTGTCAGGCGGGATGAGCCGTCATCACGTATACTTGCCGTAAGGAGATATTTATCTTTATAAGAATAATTCAACCTGCCCATGAAGGATTGCAGTTCACTGGAAGCGTATCCGGATGTCGTTTTCTGTGTAAGGCCCAGACCGAGATTATAATATCCCAGGGCATACGTAGACAGATTAGTCGACGTAGCCATTATATTTTGATTCGTGCCCGTCTGATATTCATACAAACCGGTCAGATTGATCGAGTGATCCCCAAAGGCCAAATTATAGGTAAGGAAGTTACTGGTCTGAAAACCGCTATACCAGGCTGTGTTTGCAGATGCGAAACCAGAAGAAATACCATTGATTACGGTCTGGCTGGTGTTGAGACCAAAAAGTGAGCGGGTCCAGCCCCATTGTGACTCATATGAATTGGAAGATGTAAAGGTGAGGTTTTTCAATATATGATAAGTTAATACTCCGGTACCAACAGCGTCAATTGAATTTGCGTCCACCTGTTGGTTGGTAGCCTGTGCTACCGGGCTGACATTGAGGGCAGCGTAGTTAGACTGAATAGTGAGTTTTCCTGTAACCGGATCGTAAACAGGTTTGGTAGGATCCCACTGAGTGGCAGTAGCAAATGGATCTCCTGTATCTCCTACATAAGCCGTATTCCGGCTCGATGGTACCGCGGTAAGTAAATAGAACTTCAGATCAAGTTTATCGCTTATTTTAAAATCAAGATTGGCTCTTAATGAACCCCTTTTATAGTATTGATTCAGGATCAGCCCTGGTTGATCGAGGTAATTAAAGGAAACAAAATAATTCATATGAGAGGATCCTCCTGACACGGAACCTTCATAATTCTGTATGAGGGGTTTCTGCTGAACCGCTTTCTGCCAGTTCGTTCCGGGGTTGGTCTTAAACCCATCCAGATCGGATTGGGAAAAGGCCGGGGGCAGACTCACAGCGAGATTTTGAATGTTTACGGTATTGGCAAAATCATAGGCATTCATTTGATTCAGGATCTTTGGAACCTCTGCTTTCTGAAACCAGGCACCCACGTTGATCCTCGCTGTTCCTTCATGACCCGCTTTGGTAGATATGATTACCACTCCGTTTGAAGCCCTTGAACCATAAATCGCACCCGCAGATGCATCCTTCAGAATTTCCAGGGACTCAATATCGCCAGGGTTGATACTTCCAATGGATCCGCCAATATATCCGTCTATTACATAAAGTGGTTCATTGGATCCGGTTATGGAATTGGTACCTCTGATCCGGACACTCAGGGGATTGCCAGGCATACCATTGGAACTTTGAACAGCTACACCCGGAGCTGTTCCCTGGAGTGCCTGTTCCACTTTGACCAGGGGCCTGTGGGCATTTTCTTCAGGCCTAACCGTACTGATCGCCCCGGTAACATCCCTTTTCCTTTGCGTACCATAACCGACAACGATCACATCATTAAGTGTTTGTGCGTTGTGGTTAAGTTGTACATCGAAAAAAACCCCTCCGCCCACTGCAGTCTCGGTACTTAAAAAACCAACATAAGTAATAACCAGGCTTGGTTTTGAAACCCCGGAAAATGAAATTTGAAAATTTCCGGATGAATCCGTCAGGGTAGAGCTGGATGTATTTTTAATGCTTACGGTTGCACCGGCTAAAGGTTTACCGTGGTCATCGGTGACTTTACCTTTTATAAGGTGGGTCTGGGCAACACCTTGCGCGAATAACCCAAATACCAGAAATACTAATAAGTGAAGTTTTTTCATATCAAGCAGCGGTTTTGATGAATAAAAGTCAAATAACGAAGAAGGACATTAACTGACTTTATAATTATTGATTAATTAGGGAATTAATTAAGGTTTTTTTTGAAATATTTTCAGATTTATGGCTGATTCAGAGGAATTGGATTGAATTTATCTCAAATGAATGAACAGGAAATTTTGCCAGCAAGACTGCGTTTGTGTCTATTCAGACGTGGCATCGCCTAAACAAAAAAAGAGGGGGATGCAAAAGCACCCCCCGTGGAGTAATTTTAATGCGATTACTCACGAACTGCTAAACCAATTGCTTAAAATTGATCGCAAACCATAAAATACAATTCCGGGATTAATCTGTGTACTAATAATTACTTAACTGCTTCATTAATTTTTATTTTTTTTGAAAAATCTGCCGTTCACCTTTAACCAGAAGTGAATTTCTTTAAGATTTACTTTAATGCGTAGTAAGGTATGAACACTAAATCTGCACGAAGGGTATATTAATTTTAGAAATTAATTGAATATTAAAGGATTGGTTAATCCTCTTCCCGTTTATTGCATTCGCAGGAACATACAATTCATTATTAAACTGCTTTTAGGTTGATCTTCCCCGGAATGATTTGACCTAACCTAATACCCTCACTATTATTCACTCATCTAACGCACTTGTCAATGAAAAACAGAGAAAACTCATCTGCTCCCGATCGCCGAACGGTTTTGAAAACACTTGGTCTTGGAACTGCATCTGGTCTGTTTGGACTATTTGGCGGCATTGGCACAGTCAGGGCAGCCAACAAAAGACTGCCATTTGCCAATGCGCCTTTTAACAACGGCGGACTTCCTCCAATAACCATAAAAAGTGTAAAGGCAATCGGTACGAATCCGCAGGGTGCCAACTTAGTCATAGTAAAAGTTGAGACATCTGAGCCCGGTCTGTATGGTCTTGGCTGTGCCACATTTACCCAACGGGCAGAAGTGGTGGTAACGGCCATCAATAATTATATGGGTGACTTTTGTGTAGGTAGAAATGCGGACAATATTGAAGACATCTGGCAGTCATTTTTTGTAAGTTCTTATTGGAGAAATGGTCCCGTTCTCAATAATGCGCTAAGTGGCCTGGATCAGGCATTGTGGGATATAAAAGGTAAACGTGCAAATATGCCCGTTTATCAGTTATTGGGTGGGAAGTCACGTTTTGCAGTCGACTGTTATGCGCACGCCGATGGCAAAACACCGGAAGAAATTGCAGATAACGTTCAAAAATACATGGATGAGGGTTTTCGACACGTCAGAATCCAGCAGGGGGGATATGGTTCCTTATACCTGGCACAAAAACCTGATTTTAAAGATGCCGGTTTCGGAGCATTAACCGATGAATTTATGGATGAAACAGCCTATTTGCAGGCTGTTCCAAAAATGTTTAAAGAAGTCAGGAAACGTTGCGGAGAAACCGTTGAATTATTGCATGATACCCATGAACGGGTACAACCCATAAATATGATTAATCTGTGCCGAAAACTGGAAGAATATAATCCGTATTGGATCGAAGACCCGGTTTCACCTGAAAATATGGATTGGTTTAAACAACTACGTGAAAGTACAACTGTTCCTTTTGCCATGGGCGAATTGTACAATAACCCCAATGAATTCGTTAATGCCATGAAGAATCATTATTTCGATTATATCCGGTGTCATCTCTCTGAAATCGGCGGACTTACACCTGCTATGAAAGTAGCGCGCCTGGGTGAATTTTTCAATGTAAAGTCGGGATGGCATGGTCCCGGTGATGTATCTCCGGTGGGACATGCAGCGCAATGCCATGTCGATCTGTCCATTTGGAATTTTGGAATACAGGAATCCATTCATTTTTCAGACAAACTAATAGAAGTCTTTCCCGGAACACCACAATTAAAAAAAGGATACTTATACGTAAATGAGGCTCCCGGACTGGGTGTGGACATTGATGAAAAAATGGCCGCTAAATATCCCATTAACAACAATGCCGGGAAATGGATCATCAGAAAAAGGGATGGTACGGTTATCAGACCCTAGAATCGATCAGGAATGAAAAAATAAAAATTGTACACCCGCTTTATCGGATATAAAATCAAAATGCGTCAATTCATAATTTTTGTTCCCGTTTTGATAGCCATCGGCGCTGCCTCTTACATCCAATTTCCGCAGGCTGAAATTTCCAACGGAATTATCCAAATCAGATTTTACCTGCCCGATCCGGATAAAGGATATTATAGGGGAACCCGTTTTGACTGGTCTGGTGTTACTCCAAAAATCGAATATAAGGGTCATACGTATTGCGGACAATGGTTCGAATCTTATAACCCCACCACCCATGATGCGATAATGGGACCCGTGGAAGCATTCTCCCCTCTTGGATATGAAAATTTATCCGGCAGCAGGACTTTTGTTGTCATTGGTGTTGGTGTACTTCTTAAAAAAGAAAACCAGGCCTATTCACCTTTTCTATACCATAGTATTTTAAATCCCGGGGTCTGGAAATCTGACGTGAAAAAAGACCGTATTGAATTCTCACAAAAACTGACTGATACAGGGTATTCTTACGACTATAAGAAAACATGTTTACTGGAAAAGGATAAACCCGAACTGGTTCTTATTCATTATTTAAAAAATACGGGTAATAAATCCATAGAAACCGACGTGTATAACCATAACCTGTTTTTAATCGACCAGGAAAAAACAGGAGCCCAATTTGAAGTCAATTTCCCTTTTGATTTGATTAAAATAAATGAATCGCCGGGATTTAATGAGTTCGCAGAAATTCAGGGAAAGAATATCAGGATAAAACATCCTTTCTTAAATACAGAACACATATATACAGAGCTGGAGGGCTTTAACACTTCTTCACAGGACTATCAAATCGCTATTGAAAATCACAAAACGGGTGCAGCAGTCAAAATTTTTGCTGATAAACCCCTGTCTAAACTGGCATTCTGGGCCTGTTCAACCACTTTAACTCCGGAACCCTATATACACCTGAAAATAAATCCGGGAGATTCCGTTTCCTGGAGAATCAGGTACCAATTCTACACCTGCCATATTCAGCCATAGATGCTTTCAACAATTCAAATAATTTTTCGAATAAGATTAATACTTGCGATAAGCAGTATTTGTGTATTGAACGCATGTCAGCCAAATGAGACCAAAGTCAATAATGCAACTCAAAAAAGATCTATTGACTGGCCAAATTATGGAGGTAATAAATTCGGAAACCGATATTCCCATCTGTCTCAGATCAATGTGGAGAATGTTAAAAATTTAACGGTTGCCTGGGTTTATGATTCGGAAAAATCAGGTTCTGTAGATTCTGCGGACCTGAAAAATTCTCAAATGGAATGCCAGCCGATCGTAGTAAACGGTATACTCTATGGCACAAGTCCTAAGCTTAAATTATTTGCCCTGGATGCCGGATCGGGTAAAAAAATATGGGAATTTGATCCCTTTTTTAAGGTAAGCCCAAAAATTAGTTCTAACCGTGGGGTTTTCTATTGGGAAAATGGTCAGGAAAAGCGAATATTTTTCACAGCCAGCTCCAGTCTGTATGCAGTAGATGCAGTTACCGGAACTTTGGTAAATGGTTTTGGAAGTAATGGGGTGATAGATCTGCATGTGGGTCTGGATAATCATCACGACGTACATAATCTTTATGTTGCTTCCACTTCTCCAGGGGTAATATATAAAAATACACTTGTTCTGGGTTCGGCATTATCCGAAGGTGGAGATGCTCCTCCTGGTTATGTTCGCGGTTTCGATGTTCAGACCGGGAGGTTGAAATGGGTATTCCATACGATTCCTGAACCAGGTGAATTTGGTTATGATACATGGCCAAAAGATGCGTATAAATATATTGGCGCCGCTAACAATTGGAGTGGTTTAACTGTAGACGAAAAGAGAGGAGCCATATATCTGGGTACAGGTTCTCCGGCTTGTGATTACTATGGAGGCGATCGCCAGGGAACGAATCTATTTTCAGACTGTATCCTGTCCCTTGATGCAGAAACCGGAAAACTAATATGGTACTATCAGACGATTCATCATGATCTCTGGGATCGGGATATTCCCTGTCCTCCAAATCTGGCTACCATCATCCTTAATGGAAAGAAAACAGATGTAGTCGTTCAGGCAACGAAGGACGGATTGGTATTTGTGTTGGACCGGGATTCAGGAAATTCAATATTCCCGGTGGAAGAAAAGCTTGTACCAACCGAAGGACTCCCCGGAGAACATCCCTGGCCTGTTCAGAAATTTCCGGTCAGGCCACTACCCCTATCCAACCAGGTTTTCTCAGCATCCGATATCACGGATATTTCACCGGAATCGCACGAGTATATAAAAAAAATGTTTGACTCAACCCGGCATTCCAACAAATTTCTACCCCCCGGCGAGAAAGGAACGTTACTATATGGATATAGTGGCGGAGCCGAATGGGGTGGAAATGCCATTGATTCCAATGGTATACTTTATCAAAATGCAAATAACGCAATTTGGAAACTGCAGATGGAAGTAAATACAATGAATGTGAAAGAGATTGCCTCCCTTCCAAAAGGACACAGATTATATATTACCCATTGCTCCCCCTGCCATGGAAATGATATGAAAGGAAATGGAAATGACATTCCGGGTCTGATACAGATAAACAAACGATTATCCGAAACAGTACTATCCGGCATCATGGAAAACGGACGTCGTCGTATGCCATCATTTAAACAGTTATTACCTGAAGAAAAAAAATCTCTTATTCAATTTTTAATAAATCCAGATAAATCCAGAGATATCACGGACGATTTCTTATTAAAAAAAGCAGTTAATCCTACCGATAAGAAGGGAGACTTTCCATACAAACCTACTTACCGGGCTAAATTCTGGGTTAAGGTATTTGATCCTCATGGATACCCTGCTGTAAAACCTCCATGGGGAACCTTAAACGCAATTGATTTAAAAACCGGCGAATATGTATGGCGCATACCGCTTGGTGAATATCCGGAACTGACAAAGAAAGGAATACCGATAACCGGTACTGAAAATTATGGAGGTCCGATTGTTACTGACGGGGGGCTTATTTTTATAGCTGCAACCAGAGATGAAAAAATTCGGGCTATTGACAGGAATAACGGCAAAACGGTTTGGGAATATACACTCCCTGCAGCTGGTTTTGCCACACCTATCACCTATGAAGTGAATGGCAGGCAGTACATCGTAATTGCCGCTGGTGGAGGCCGGGGACTAAAATCCGGTTCTTCCTATATCGCTTTTGCTCTCCCGTTTGATAAATAGCCAAATCAACCTATATAATTTAAGATTAAAATTATTTGAATGAACCGAAATATTAAGTTTTCTATTTTTTATCTATTTGCCTTTTGTTTTTTAGCGGAATATATTTTCCTTTCTATTCAGGGAAATTCAACTATTCAGGGATGGCTGTTAACAAGTGTTTTTATTTCTCTTTCCATAGCCTTTCGGGGATCACAGTTTTTAAAAGGATTTTCGTACACTTTGGTCATTTTAGCAGCTGTTAGCCTCGCTATGCACTATCCCTCCTATTTTCTAACTGTAGGGAATTTTAAATTATCAAGCCTGATACTCCCTTTATTGCAAATTATTATGTTTGGTATGGGCACGGAGTTAAGTGTAAAAGAATTTAAAAATATTGTCAAAAAACCAAGAGGCATTTTTATAGGTATATTTTGCCATTATACCATCATGCCGGCTCTTGGATTTGCTGTCGCTGGTTTTTTCAATTTCCCAAAAGAAATTGCTGCCGGAATCATTCTGGTAGGATGTTGTCCCAGTGGCCTCGCTTCTAATGTTATGTCCTTTCTTGCCAGAGCAAATCTGGCACTTTCTATTTCGGTTACGGCCGTATCGACACTTTTAGCACCTCTTCTCACTCCATTGCTCATGCGTTTACTCGGAGGAGAATATATTGAAATCCATTTCTGGACTATGGTTTGGGACATCATGAAAATAGTAATTATTCCAATCGCAGCCGGCTTATTATTTCATTATTTAGTTAAAGGTCAATTCGCTTTCGTAGATAAAGCCATGCCTGTCATCTCCATGACCGGAATTGCACTGATCATCGTAGTTATTACTGCAGCCGGAAGAGAAAGTCTCCTACAGGTTGGTTTGAAATTAATTCTGGCAACATTTATACAAAACGTATCTGGTTATATACTGGGTTATTGGTCAGCACGACTGTTCAGATTAAAGGAAAAAGACTGCAGGACCATTTCCCTTGAAGTCGGGATGCAAAATGGGGGCCTTGCATCGGGTCTTGCCCTTTCAATGGGCAAATTGGCTACGGTGGGACTTGCTCCGGCAGTTTTTGGGCCTACAATGAATATTACCGGTTCATCACTTGCCACCTGGTGGCATAGGAGATTGCCAAAAGACAATGCATAAGTTCCTTAAATATTTATAGATTGGATATTAAACGAATAATAATGAAAACTTTCACCTCCCTGCTTTTTTTCAGTCTTTTTGTACCATAAGACTCATGCGCAATCCTAGAAAAAGGATCTGGAGACATCAATAGATTCTTTTTACCGGTCCGCTACTGTGATCGAAGCTGCCTCACTCCGCGCGCAGACTCTTAACCGGATTCGCCAATGACGCTTTGACCG
>CAVUYR010000002.1:0-166562 GCA_963745795.1 uncultured Actinomycetota bacterium
ACAAGAGCATCCTCCCGGGCGCAGTGCCCGGGAGGCGACCGCGATAGCGTGTGCGCCGTACGTCGATTACGACACGAGGAGCTCACTGGTGGCGACAACCGATCCCGGGCGCGAGTCCATCGAGCGCGAGATGGAACAGACCCGTCAGCGGCTCGCGCAGAACATCGACAAGCTGCTCTACCGGGCCAGCCCCAAGACGATCGCGAGGCGTCAGCTGGCATCGATCAAGGCGTACTTCGTCGACCCGTCGGGCGCGCCGCGCCGGGAGAACATCGCCAAGGTCGCGGGTGGCGTCGCGGGGGTGGCTGTGCTGTTCGTGGTGATCCGCAAGATCGTCGCGTGAGCAAGCCCCGACCTCTCGACACGGGCTCGGGGGACGGCACACCGATCCGCATGCTTCACGACCGGGTGCTCGTCGCCGTCGACGGCGACGCGGGTGAGCGCCGCTCTTCCGGCGGCATCCTGATCCCGGCCACGGCCGCGATGGGCGGCCGCAGGCTGGCTTGGTCACGCGTGGTGGGCGTGGGCGCCAACGTGCGCACCGTCGAGGTGGACGACCGCGTGCTCTTCGACCCGGAGGAGAAGGCCGAGGTCGAGGTGCAGGGCGAGACGTACGTCGTGCTGCGCGAGCGTGACATCCACGCGGTGGCCGCCGCGCGGTTGGGCGACAGCCCGACCGGCCTCTACCTCTGACCCGAGGTCAGTGGGCGGTCTGCCGCCCGGAGTACGGCTCGCTCATCGGCGCTCGCTGACGGGCGACACGCTCGGTCAGCTCCTGCGCGGTCGTCCCGCCGAGGACGAGACCGTTGCGCGCGGCGAGGACGGTGGTGGCCAGGACGGTGGTGGCCAGGACGGTGGCGGCCAGGACGGCCAACAGGACGACCAGTATGAGACCCATGTGCGGGTGCTCCTTCTGACGGACGGATTATCTCCCCGCGCTGCGCTGCCGGCGCTTCCGAGCTCCCCGTCCGGTGGGGACACCGTAGGACAAAACGACGCGGCGGCAGTCACCGACACGGGTGACTGCCGCCGCGATCTCGCGCGGCGCCTCAGGCGCGGTGCGTGCCCGGCTCCTCGTTCACCGGACGCGGCTGTGCCGGGTCAGTGGGGTCGGTCGCGGGGTCCGTCGCCGGGTCATGCACGGGACGAGCGGACGGAGCGGCGGCCGTGGTCGCATCACCTGTGGTGGTCCCGGTGGTCGTGGTCCCGGTTGTGGTCGACCCGCGAGTGGTCGGCTCGGTTGCGGTCGCCTCGGTCGGCGCGCCGGCGCCTGGGGTGTAGTCCGGGTGCCGGGTGTCGACGTCGGGGTCGAGCCGGTCCGCTTCGCGGAGCGTGTCCTCGTGCCGGGCGCGGTCGACGTCGAGCGCCCGCTGGCGCTCCGCGGCCTCGGCCTCGAGTCGTTCGGCCTCGGCCCGGGCCCGTTCGGCGTCGGCCGCCTTCTCGCGGGCGGCAGCCTCGCTCTTCGCGTGGTCCGCGACGTGTGCCGTGGCCTCCTGGCGTAGTCCGGCGGCCTGTTCGCGCTGGCGGTCACGCTTGCGGTTCTGGGCGAGCTTCAGCGCGATCCCGAGCGCGACCAGCACCACGAGCACGATCACGATGACGATGATGGTGGTCATGTTCATCTGTTTCGTCCCTCCTTGGGCCCGCGCATGCGGGCTACCGAACGGGTCTACCCGCGCGGCGGGGGCGCCGAACCACCCGGAGGGGTGGCGGGGGCGGCTGCCAGATACCACGGGACCGTGGTAATCACCCCCTTCCCTAGCGACATTTCGCTAGGGAAGGGGCAGGTTGGGTGGGGAAGTACGACGGGTAACGTCGGATGCGCAGCAGGGCCGGTCGCGGATACCACCCGACGGCGATTTCCCGGCAAGTCCGGGGCTTCATCCCGGCGCCGGAGCGACTCATTCGACGATCTACTACCTTGGGTAGTAGCCAAGCGTCTCGTTTGGGCGCAGAATGGTGCAACTCGGGCACGGGCGGACGCGGCCCTACCTCATCGCCGCGAACCCCGCCCTCTCTCAGGCTGTGGGAGCCGCTCGTGTCCGACTATCGGCACGCCGTCGAATCCTGGGGCCGCATCGGCCTCGATCTGCCCCGCGAACCAGCGGCTTGCGCCCATCGCAGGCGGCTCGCAGCGTGCGCAGGATGCAAGCCCCGCTGCATGGCCGTCCCCGGCTCCACCGAGACGTACCGACTGTTCCGGCCTCGCGAGCGCCCGACGTCCTCGTCACCTCGACGACAGTGACGAGTGCGACGAGGTCGGATTCCGTGACTACCATCGAATGGGCCGCCGCATTCGCGTGAGGGACGTCGTTGGGGTGGGGCCGCCCACAGCTCCGCTCGGCCGCCGCACCATCACCCCTTCGGGGGTCCTAGGACCATCGTGCAATGCCGGAGGGAACCTCAGCGGACCTACCGTATGGACCGCGGCTCGGGCCTACCGTTGGCCAGGTCCTGACGGTTCCCACCTACCAACCGTTCAGGATCTGTCGAAGCCTGACCCCCCGATGCCGGGCAACCCCCCAGCACGGCATCGGGGGAGTCGGCTCAGCTCGCACCAACATCAGCGGACCTGTGCGGCATCTCTTCAGGACGGGTATGCGACCACAGCGGAGCCGCTGGCCTGCGGACGGATCCGCTGGAGGTTCGTCAATCGGTCTGGGTGCGGAGGCTCCACGCCAGGGTGGGGATCATCACCGTCGCTGCGACGAGGTGTAGCCCGAGGAGGGCGGTGGTGGTGGCGGGGGTTGCCCCGGAGAGGAGGGGCGGGACCAACGAGATCGCAGTCAGGGTTACTGCCGTCTGCACGAATCGCTCGGCGGGGCGAGCGCTCCAACGAAGGAGGGCGGCGGCGATGATGATGCCCACGACCGAGAAGAAGCCGGTCACCACGGCGAACCCGGACAACGGGATCGTCTCGCCACCATCGGGGACCTCGAAGTCGACGCCGACGGCCTGGGCAAGCGCAGCGGCCAGGGTGGTGGCCACCATCGCCGCCAGCGTGGCGATGAAGCCGGTGCCGACGAGCCCCCGGAGTCGGTGGGTGTGGCTGGTCCGAGCCGATGCCGGGCCTGCGGCGTCCCCGGTGTCATTCATGCCGTTCATGTCGTCCTCCATCGTTCGCTTACTGGCGTACGGGCTGCGTTGCCTCGCACGTGACGGTCCCGGCGGGCGGTGGTGTGCTGTGGTGTGATGACGCCGGCGTCGTCGGGTGTGGTGGGCGCGCCCCGGGCCGCGGAGGCGGTTCCGCGCAGAAGATCAGGCCGGGACGGAGAGCCCCTGCAGCCGGGCCTGCCAGGCCGGCTCCTGGCGTCGCACGTAGTCCGCCGCGTCGGCGGAGAACAGGTACGCCCGTACGCCCGCCGTCGCGTTGCCAGCGGCAACGCCTTCGCCCTGGCCGTACGCGAAGACGCTGAGCATCCCGGGCACCGGCGCGGTGAGCCGGACCAGCGTCTGTCGCTCGCCGACACGCACGACCGTGCCGGTGGCGCCGAGCACCTCGACCGTCGCGCCCTCGTCGCCCAGTCCGAGCGCATCGTGCAGGGTCGACCAGAGCGCCTCCGCGTCGCCGGGGTGGGAGGCGGTGACCTCGAGCTGGGTGGCCTCCTGGCCGGGGAAGTACGACAGGTAGAGGCGCAGGTTGTCGAAGAACGGCAGCCAGTTGGGGGCCAGGTCGTCCCAGAACTCCGACTCCCAGGCGGCGCCGGTCCCAAAGCCGCTGCTGGTGACGCGCACGACGCAGGTGCCGCCGGACTGCGCCTCGACGAGGAACTCCGAGGTCAGCGGGCTGAGCGCATCCGGGTCCTTGCCCATGAGGGCGGCCCAGTCCTCCTCGTAGACGATGCGGCGCGGCGGGTCCCAGCCGGTGACCTGGCCGTCCGAGCCCATCTCGGGGCCCATGCTGATGTGCAGCGAGCCGCCCTCGCGCTCCTCCATCTCGGTCGGCAGGAACCAGGCGCTCATGCCCTTGGCGGTGGCGATGGCTTGCCAGACCTGCTCGGGGGTGCCCGGAACCTCGACGCTGAACTCCAGGCGGTACGGGACGTTCGGGGTGGTGCTCATGCGCTCTCCTCAGGAAGGGGGTGGGCGGCGACGAGCAGCCGGTGCGGGCGCCCGTCGTCGTGGTGGTAGCGGGCGGCCAGGTCGAGCACCGCGGCGGTCAGGTCGTCTGCGAAGGCAGCCCGGTCGGCGGCCGACCGGAAGCCGATCTGCGTGTCGATGGTCAGCGTCGGCAGGCGCTTGCCGGACGCACCGGCCCGGCGCGCCAGGGCGCCGACCTCGCGCACCAGCCGGCCGGCCAGCGCGACGAGGTAGCCCGCCGACAGGTGGTCGGCGTTGGCGTCCGGGTCGGCCGCGGACGCGCTGAGGGCCGCCGGCGACACGACGTACGACGCCGCCGACGCCTGCAGCACCCGCTCGGTGATGCCCCCGTGCCGGCGCTCCTCGGACAGCTCCACCAGGCCGTGCGCCTCGAGCGCCTTGAGGTGGTAGTTGACCTTCTGGCGCGCGATGCCGACCCGGGCGGCGAGCCCGGCGGCGGAGGCCGGGACGGCCAGCTCGCCGAGCAGCCGGGCCCGGACCGGATCCAGCGCGGCGGCGGCTGCATGCGCGCTCTCGATGACCTCGACGTCCTGCATGACGCCACCGTGCCATTGACAAGAAAAGTTGTCAAGAGCGAATTTGCGCTTTTCGTGGAGGCGAGTAGATGCGATGTGCGCACATACGGCTGCCAGGTGAACGTGCACGTCTACAACTCGGGCACTCGCAGACGTCGATGACCCGAGGATGAACAAGTTGTGCGCAACTTGTGGCGGAAGCCTGTGACCTGCGGTTGGGTGCGCCATCAGGGACTCGAACCCCGAACCCGCTGATTAAGAGTCAGCTGCTCTGCCAATTGAGCTAATGGCGCGCGAAGCGAGTGGAACCTTACCAGCGGGCTGAGCGCACATGAAATCGAGAAGGAACCGCTGGTCAGAGGCCCTCTGGGAGGATCCCCGTGCCACCCGGATGCACGTCCGCCAGCGGCCACAGGAGCTGTGTGAAATATTGAAGGTTCAACTACTGTTGAGCGGGAAGGACCCGAGGAAGAGGTGGCGACATGCCTGCTGTGACCGTCGACGACCTGACCGTGCTGCACCGCGTCAAGGTGCCCGGGCTGGGTGACCGTGTGCGTCCGGTGAAGCAGGTGATCGACGCGCCGTCCGGCTTCGAGGGCGAGGGCTTCCCGGTACGACGGGCGTTCGCCGGGGTGGACCTGCGCGACCTCGACCCGTTCGTGCACATGGACCAGATGGGCGAGGTCGAGTACGCGCCGGGCGAGCCCAAGGGCACCTCGTGGCACCCGCATCGCGGCTTCGAGACCGTGACCTACATCATCGACGGCATCTTCGACCACCACGACAGCAACGGTGGCGGCGGCACCATCACCAACGGCGACACCCAGTGGATGACCGCCGGCTCGGGGCTGCTCCACATCGAGGCCCCGCCGGAGACGCTGGTCATGTCCGGTGGCCTGTTCCACGGCATCCAGCTCTGGGTGAACCTGCCGCGCGACGCGAAGTGGAACGCCCCGAAGTACCAGGACATCCGGGCCGGCCAGGTCGGCCTGGCCGCGTCGTCCGACGCCGGCGCCCTGGTCCGGGTGATCGCGGGCGAGGTCGACGGGGTCGCCGGCCCCGGCTCGACGTACACCCCGATGGCGATGGTCCACGCGACAGTCGCGCCCGGCGCACAGCTCGAGCTGCCGTGGGACGCGTCGTACAACGCGCTGGTCTACGTGCTCGGCGGGAGGGGCACCATCGGCATCGACGGCACCCAGATCCGCACCGGCAACCTGGCGGTGCTGGGCGCGGGCGACTTCGTCTCCGTCGCCGCCGACGGCAGCCAGGACAGCCGGACACCGGCGCTCGACGTGCTCGTGATCGGCGGGCAGCCGATCAACGAGCCGATCGCCTGGGCCGGCCCGTTCGTGATGAACACCCGGTCCGAGGTGGTGCGAGGCGTTCGAGGACTTCCAGAAGGGCAAGCTGGGCACCATCCCCGCCGTGCACGGTGCGCCGACGCACCTGCAGGAGGGCTGAGCCCGGGACGTGCCAGAGGGCCGGGGGCACGTGCCCCCGGCCCTCTCGGCTCCATGGGGTGAACGACGGGACTTGAACCCGCGACATCCGCGACCACAACGCGGCGCTCTACCAGCTGAGCTACGCCCACCATGTGCAGCCGGAAACGGCTGCGGAGGGAGTCTAGCGATCAAGGGCCCCTATCCAAATCCTAGGCCTGCTGCGCGCCGCCCTGCACGCACGCTGGCTGCGTTGCCGTTCGGTCGACGTGGCGCTGCCACGCCTTCCCTCCGGCGCCTTGCCATCGCACGCGCATGACGACGCTCGCGACGGCCGAGGACTTGGACACGGGCCCTACCCGCCAGACTCCGAACCGGGTTTGGCACCGGTGAGGGCGCCGCCGTGGATCGCGGCGATCCGACGCGCCTCGTCGCTGTCGGGGCCGGGGGAGGCCACGAAGACCGCCTCCCGGTAGTAGCGGAGCTCCTCGATGCTCTCGCGGATGTCGGCGAGGGCACGGTGGCCACCGTTCTTGGCCGGTGCGTTGTAGTACGCCCGCGGGAACCAGCGCCGCGACAGCTCCTTGATCGAGGAAACGTCGACGATCCGATAGTGCAGGAACGCCTCGAGCTCCGGGGTGTCCCGGGCCAGGAACGCCCGGTCGGTGGCAACGGTGTTGCCCGCCAGCGGCGGCCGGCTGCCGGCGGCGCAGTGCTGCCTGACGTAGGCCAGTACCTGCGCCTGCGCGTCCCCCAGGGTGGTGCCGGCGTCCAGCTCCTCGAGCAGGCCGGAGGTGGTGTGCATCTCGCGGACGAAGGGCACCATCTGGTCCAGCGCCTCGGCCGGGGGCTTGATCACGATGTCCACCCCCTCGCCGAGCACGATGAGATCGAAGTCGGTGACTAGTGCCGCCACCTCGATCAGGGCGTCCGCCCGGATGTCGAGCCCGGTCATCTCACAGTCGATCCACACCAGTCGGTCGCTCACGCTGACGACCCTACCTATCCGTTTTGTCGGCCCGACCTACAGTGACCGCATGGCGAGGTGGATCGGCGTCGTGGCGCGCCTGGTCACCGGCGTCGTGTGGGTCGTCGCGGGCGCACTCAAGCTGCCCCATCCCGAGGAGAGCGTGACCGCGGTCCGGGCCTACCAGGTGCTCCCGCTGTCGCTCACCGGCCCGGTCGGCCACGTGCTCCCGATGCTCGAGGTCGTGGTCGGCGCGCTGCCTGCTGCTGGGACTGCTGACCCGGCCGGCCGCGGTGGTCTCGGCCCTCCTCCAGGTGGCGTTCATCGCCGGCATCGCCTCCGTGTGGGCGCGCGGGATCTCGATCGACTGCGGCTGCTTCGGCAGCGGCGGTCCCGACCCGCACGCGATCGACCGGTACCCGTGGGAGATCGCCCGCGACGTCGGGCTGCTGCTGCTCTCGCTGTGGCTCGTCGTACGTCCGCGTACGCCGTACGCCGTGGACAACCTCCTGTTCCCGCCACGCAGCACGACGTCCGAGCAGGACCATGCCCGTGTCGACGCCTGACGCCGCCCGCCGGGAGCGCAACCGACGGCTGGCGATCACGACCGGGATCCTGGTGCTGCTGGCGGTCGTGATCGCGACCGGGGTCTGGGTCACGTCCGGCAGCAGCACCACCCCCGACCCGGCGGCCGCGCAGACGCCGGCGGCTCACGTCGTCGACCACTCACTGGTCGTCGGCGCGGCGGCCGCACCCGTCAAGGTGGTCGTCTACGAGGACTTCCTATGCCCGTTCTGCCGTCAGCTCGAGACGTCCACCCGTGACTTCCTCCACCAGGACGCCGCGAAGGGCAGTGTGCAGGTGGAGTACCGGCCGTTCCAGCTGCTGCCCGACGACTACTCCCGGCGCGCCCTCGACGCCTGGGCCACGGTGCTGCAGCAGGGCACGCCGGCGCAGGCACTGAGGTTCCACGATCTGCTGTACGACGAGCAGCCCTACGAGCAGGCCGCGCACAAGCCGAGCGTCGCGTCGCTGCGGGCGCTCGCCCGGAAAGCCGGTGTGACCGACCCGAAGGTGCTCGACGCGTTCGGGGCGCCGAACGCTGCGTTCTTCGCTGCGGTCCAGAGGTCCGCCGAGCAGGCCGGAGTGCGCGGCACGCCGACGGTGCTCGTCGACGGCAAGCCGCTGGAGGGAAGCTCGATCCAGGACCTGGCCGACCGGCTCGAGAAGGTCGCGGCCGGGTAGCGGGACGACCCCACGGCACAATCACCGCATGACCCTCGAGACGTTCATCGCCGGCCTGCCGAAGGCCGAGCTCCACGTGCACCACGTCGGTTCGGCCTCACCCGAGATCGTGTCGCGGCTGGCCGAGCGCCACCCGGACGGCCCGGTGCCGAGCGACCCGGAGCGGCTGCGGGAGTTCTTCGCGTTCCGCGACTTCGCGCACTTCGTGGAGGTCTACCTCGCCGTGGTCGACCTGCTGCGCACGCCGGACGACATCCGGCTGCTCACCTACGAGGTGGCGCGGGAGATGGCGACGGTCCAGAACGTCCGTTACGCCGAGCTGACCTGCACCCCGTGGACGTCTGTGCTCCCGCGCGACGCGACCGCGGGGATGCCGATCGAGGCCTATACCGAGGCGATCGAGGAGGCACGTGTCTCCGCCGAGCGCGACTTCGGGATCGTGCTCCGCTGGATCTACGACATTCCCGGTGAGGCCGGGCTGCCGGCGGCCGACGACACGCTGGGCTTCGCGCTTGACCACCCCCCGGACGCGCTGATCGGCTTCGGCCTGGGCGGTCCCGAGATCGGAGTTCCCCGGCCGCAGTTCGCCCCGCACTTCGAGCGGGCCCGTGCGTCCGGGCTCCACGCCGTACCGCACGCCGGGGAGACGACGGGACCGGAGACGGTGTGGTCGGCGCTGCGCGATCTCGGCGCCGAGCGGATCGGGCACGGCACGACGGCGGCGCAGGACCCCGACCTGCTCGCGCACCTGGCCGCCGAGCAGGTGCCGCTCGAGGTCTGCCCGTCCTCCAACATCGCCACCCGCGCAGTGGCGACGCTCGCCGAGCACCCGATCACGACGTTCCGCGACGCCGGCGTGGTGGTGACCGTCAACAGCGACGACCCGCCGATGTTCAACACCACCCTCAACCGCGAGTACGCCATCGCCGCCGACCTGCTCGGCCTGGACGAGGCAGGGGTCGCCGACCTGGCCCGCACCGCGGTGCGGGTCTCGTTCCTGGACGATGCCGGGAAGAGGCGGCTGACCGACGAGATCGACGCCTACCAGGGTGCCGGAACGCCTTAGGGAAAGGCACGGGCCCAGCGGTCTCATACTCCGCTGGGCCGATTCTTTTGTACGACACCGCGATCCCCCGACCCGGGTGCGACACGCGGTCCCGGGTCCTCGAATCCGCGACTCCACGAATGCGGCCAAAGGGGGTCGTGCCCAGCCGGTGACCGGGCCGCGCCCGCGTTCCTAATGTGGGTCGATCGGACACGGACACGAGGACGGTGCGATGTCGACCACGGCAGCGGAACAGGCGGCGCAGGAGACGGACGAGGGTGTCATCCACATCCTCTGGATGAACGGCGGGCTCAGCTGCGACGGCGACTCGGTCGCCCTCACGGCGGCCACCCAGCCGAGCATCGAGGAGATCGTGCTCGGGGCGCTGCCGGGGCTCCCGAAGATCGCGGTCCACTGGCCGCTGATCGACTTCGAGTGCGGCCCCGAGCAGGGCGCGGACAACTTCATGGAGTGGTGGCACAAGGCCGACCGGGGTGAGCTCGAGCCGTTCGTGCTCGTGGTCGAGGGCTCTATCCCCAACGAGACGATCAAGCCCGAGGGCTACTGGGCCGCGTTCGGCAACGACCCCGAGACCGGCCAGCCGCGCACCACCTCGGAGTGGCTCGACCGGCTGGCGCCGAAGGCCACCGGCGTGATCGCGGTCGGCACCTGTGCGGCGTACGGCGGGATCCACGGCATGGCCGGCAACCCCACCGGCGCGATGGGTGTGCCCGACCACCTCGGCTGGGACTGGAAGTCCAAGGCCGGACTGCCGATCGTCTGCGTGCCGGGGTGCCCGATCCACCCTGACAACCTCTCCGAGACCCTCGTCTACCTGCTCTACCAGCTCGCCGGGCAGGCTCCGATGATCCCGCTCGACAGCGAGCTCCGGCCGCAGTGGCTGTTCGGCTCGACGGTGCACGAGGGGTGCGACCGCGCCGGCTACTACGAGCAGGGCCAGTTCGCCGACGCCTACGGGCAGCCGACCTGCATCGTCAAGCTCGGCTGCTGGGGACCGGTCGTGATGTGCAACGTCCCGAAGCGCGGATGGATCAACGGGATCGGCGGCTGCCCCAACGTCGGCGGCATCTGCATCGGCTGCACGATGCCCGGCTTCCCCGACAAGTTCATGCCCTTCATGGACGAGCCACCGGGCGGCAAGCTCTCGGCGGCCGCCAGCGGCTTCTACGGGTCCGCGATCAGGCGGCTCCGCGGCTTCACCACGAGCACCCTGAACAAGGAACCCAGGTGGCGCGTCAAGGGCCGGGATCTCCGGACCGGCTTCACGAAGACCTGGTGACGGAGGACAACGACATGGCAACGAGCACCAAGCACCAGTCCGACGACGTCGTCGAGATGTCGTGGGACCCCATCACCCGGATCGTCGGCAGCCTCGGCATCTACGCGACCATCGACTTCAAGGCCAAGGAGGTGCGCGAGTGCCACAGCACCTCGTCGATCTTCCGTGGCTACAGCCTGTTCATGAAGGGCAAGGACCCGCGCGACGCGCACTTCATCACCAGCCGCATCTGCGGAATCTGCGGTGACAACCACGCGACCTGCTCGGTCTACAACCAGAACATGGCCTACGGCATCGCTCCGCCCCACCTCGCCGAGTGGATCATCAACCTCGGCGAGGCCGCGGAGTACATGTTCGACCACAACATCTTCCAGGAGAACCTGGTCGGGGTGGACTACTGCGAACGGATGGTCAAGGAGACCAACCCCGGTGTGCTCGACAAGGCGAACAACACCGAGGCGCCACACGCCGCCGACCACGGCTACCGCACCATCGGCGACATCATGCGTTCGCTCAACCCGCTCGAGGGTGAGTTCTACCGCGAGGCGCTGCACGTCAGCCGCTACACGCGCGAGATGTTCTGCCTGATGGAGGGGCGCCACGTCCACCCGTCGACGCTCTACCCGGGCGGCGTGGGAACGGTGCCGACCATCCAGCTGATCACGGACTACCTGACCCGGCTGATGCGCTACGTCGAGTTCATGAAGAAGGTCGTGCCCCTGCACGACGACCTGTTCGACTTCTTCTACGAGGCGATGCCCGGCTACGAGCACGTCGGCGAGCGCCGCGTGCTGCTCGGTTGCTGGGGCAGTCTCAACGACCCGGCCCACTGCGACTTCCGCTATGACCACATGAGCGACTGGGGCAAGAAGATGTTCGTCACCCCGGGTGTGGTCGTCGACGGCAACGTGGTCACGAACGACCTGGTCGACATCAATCTCGGCATGCGCATCCTGCTCGGGCACTCGTACTACGAGGACTGGGCCGAGACCAACCGCGAGGTCTTCGTCGAGCGCGACCCGCTGGGCAACCCGGTCGACCGCCGGCACCCGTGGAACCAGCACACGATCCCCAAGCCCGGCAAGCGCGACTTCAACGCCAACTACAGCTGGACAATGTCGCCGCGCTGGTACGACGGCACCGACCACCTGGCCCTCGACACCGGCGGCGGACCGATCGCGCGTCTGTGGTCGACCGCCCTCTCCGGGCTGGTCGACATCGGCGGCTACGTGAAGGCGACCGGCAGCAGCGTTCAGATCAACCTGCCGCGCACGGCTCTCAAGCCGGCGGTCAGCTTCGAGTGGAAGATCCCCCAATGGAGCAACGCCCTCGAACGCAACCGGGCGCGCACCTACTTCCAGGCGTACTCCGCCGCCGCGGCGCTGCACTTCGTGGACAAGGCGTTCGAGGAGATCCGGGCCGGTCACACCGACACCTGGACCCCGTTCGAGGTGCCGGAGGAGGCGGTCAGCGTCGGGTTCACCGAGGCGGTCCGCGGTGTCCTCAGCCACCACATGGTGATCCGGGACGGCAAGATCGCGAACTACCACCCCTACCCGCCGACCCCGTGGAACGGCAGCGTCCGCGACGGTTACGACACCCCGGGGCCGTACGAGGACGCGGTGCAGAACACGCCGATCTTCGAGGAGAACCCGCCCGACGAGTTCAAGGGCATCGACATCATGCGGGCCGTGCGCAGCTTCGACCCGTGCCTGCCGTGCGGTGTGCACATGTACACCGGCGGCGGGACCGTGGTGGACCAGCACCACACCCCGCAGATGCCGGTGAAGCCCTACTAGGGTGCGTCTGATGGATCCATGGCCTGCTGCGCTTCGCCCGGCACCCACGCTGGCGGCGTTCTCGTCGGTCAACGCGGCGCTGCCGCGCCTTCCCTCCTCGGCCTTGCCATCGCAGGCACCGGACGACGCTCGCGACGGCCGAGACCCATCAGACACACCCTAGGGTCTGCCGCCATGCACGAGATGTCCCTCATCGCCGACGTCGTCGACCTGGTCGAGCGGCGTACGACGGGTCGTCACGTGACCGAGGTCCGGCTGCGCGTGGGCGCGCTGACCGGGGTGCTGCCCGACGCGATGCGGTTCTGCTTCGAGATGGCCACGACCGGCACCCCGCTCGAGGGTGCGACCCTCGAGCTGGAGACGGTGCCGGGCCGGATCGCCTGCCGCACGTGTGGAGCGGAGTCGCCCTGCGACGACCACGTCCTGCTCTGCGGGTGCGGCAGCGCCGACGTCAGCGTCGTCGCCGGCGACGACCTCGTCGTCACGTCGGTGGCGGTGCGGAGGGAGCCGGCATGTGCGTGACCTGCGGCTGTGGCCAGCCGGGGGAGGTGCACGCGCACTCGCACACCCACGCCGTCCAGCCCAGCACCGACCTGCTCGCGATCGAGGAGCGCGTGCTCGCGCACAACGACCACCTCGCGGCGCACAACCGGGCCTGGCTGGACCGGCGCGGGATCCGGGCAGTCAACCTGATGAGCTCGCCGGGATCGGGCAAGACCTCGCTGCTGGAGCGCACCATCGCCGAGACCGCGGGCCACCGCGAGGTCTGCGTGATCGAGGGTGACCAGGAGACCGCGGCCGATGCCGAGCGCATCGCCCGCGCCGGTGCCAACGCCGTCCAGGTCAACACCGGTGCCGGCTGCCACCTCGACGCCTCGATGGTCGAGCGGGCGCTCGGCTCGCTCGATCCGCACGACGGGTCGCTGCTGTTCGTCGAGAACGTCGGCAATCTGGTCTGCCCGGCGCTGTTCGACGTGGGCGAGCACCGCCGCGTGGTCGTGGTCTCCGTGACCGAGGGTGACGACAAGCCGCTGAAGTACCCGCAGATGTTCGCGGCCGCCGACCTCGTGGTGGTGAACAAGACCGACCTTTTGCCGTACGTCGACTGCGAGCTCGACGTGGTGACCAAGAACGCCCGCGCGGTCAACCCGGGCGTCGACGTGCTCCCGCTGTCCGTGCGCGACGGCAGCGGCATGGACGCCTGGTACGCGTGGCTGGACCGGATCAGCGACACCCCCTGACCGAAGGAGACGCATGGACGCCAACGAGGCCCGACACCTGGCCGAGCGGATCGACACGTTGCTCGACGAGGTGCAGCAGGGTGCGACGCCGGCCGTCCACGAGCGTGTCGAGGAGCTGGTCCGGTCGCTGGTCGGCCTCTACGGCGCGGGGCTGGAGCGCGCCGTCGAGCTGGTTGCCGGCCCCGACGAGCCCGATCGGCTGCGAACCCTCGCCGAGGACGACCTCGTCGGGCCGCTCCTCGTGCTCCACGACCTGCACCCGGACGACGTCCTGACCCGGGTGCAGGGGGCGCTCGACCGCGTGCGCCCCTACCTCGGTTCCCACGCCGGCGGCGTGACCCTCGTCGGGGTGGACCCCGACGGGATCGTGCGACTCCGGCTCGAGGGCAGCTGCGATGGGTGTCCGTCGTCCGCGATGACCGTGCAGAACGCGATCGAGGACGCGATACTCACCGCGGCTCCGGACGTCCTCGCCGTCGAGGTGGAGGGGGTGGTGTCTGCCGACCCTCCACTGCTTCAGATCGAGCCCTACGGTGGCCCGCGTGAGGGCGGCGACCCGGGTTGGGTCCATGTCGACGTCGACGTCCCGCCAGGAGCGGTCACGCTCGCGCAGGTCGTGGGCGAACCGCTCCTGGTCGCCGGTCTTCCCGACGCCGCGGTGGTCGCCTACCGCGACCGCTGCGCGGCGTGCTCCTCCGGGCTGGTCGGGGGCACCCTGCACGGGGAGACGCTGACCTGTCCCGCCTGCGCGAGCCGGTTCGACCTGCGGCACGCCGGGCGCAGCGTGGCCGACGACGGTCGGGCGCTGGTCCCGGTGCCGATGCTGCCGGACGGGGTCGGGTGGCGGGTGTCCGTGCCGGAACCGGTGGGGTCGGCATGACCCCCGGCCTCGGTGGCCTCCGCCGGCTCACGCAGCCGGCGCCGGAGGAGCCACCCTCGGCGACGTCGCCGGTGCCCGACGAGACCTGCGAGATGTGCGGGGTCGGGATCACCTCGCGGCACGGGCACGTCGCGGACACCCACGACCACCGGCTGCTGTGCGTCTGCCGGCCGTGCCACCTGCTCTTCGCCCCCGACGGCGCCGGGGGCGCCCGCTTCCGCGGCGTCGGCGACACGGTGCGCGCGCTCGACGACCTGGTGCTCGACGAGGCGGACTGGGACGGCCTCCAGATCCCGGTCGACCTCGCGTTCTTCTTCCGGCACAGCGACGAGGACGCGTTCCACGCGTTCTACCCCGGACCGGGTGGCGCCACCGAGTCCACGCTCGACCTCGGCTCCTGGACCGCCGTGCTCGAGGCCAACCCGGAGATCGCCGGGATGATGCCCGACGTGGAGGCGGTGCTGTTGCGCCACCTCGACCCAGGATTCAGTGCCCACGTGACCCCGATCGACGTCTGCTACGAGCTGGTCGGGATCGTCCGCGAGCACTGGGAGGGGCTGCACGGCGGCGACGACGTCTGGCAACGGATCGCGGCGTTCTTCGAGGCGCTCGACCGTCGCGGCCAGAGCACCAGCCGGGCAGGCTGAGATGCCCGAGCTGACCTTCGCCTGCACGGCGATCGAACCGGACCGGTTCGCCGCCGCACCCGCCGTGACGCTGCGGATGCGCGCCTCCGGACCGCCCGGCGTCCGCGTGCACGCGGCTGCGATCCGGTGCCAGGTCCGGATCGAGCCGCGTCGCCGCGGCTACACCGAGGCCGAGGGCGAGGCGATGGCCGACCTTTTCGGCGGCCGTGAGCGGTGGGGCACGACCATGCAGGCGCTCCAGCTCGCCTTCCTCTCGCACCTGCTGCCCGGCTTCGTGGGGGAGACCGAGTTCGACCTGTCGCTGCCGTGCAGCTACGACTTCCACGTTGCGGCCAACCGCTACCTCGCGGCGCTCGATGAGGGGCAGGTCCCGCTGCTGCTCCTCTTCAGCGGCACCGTGTTCACCGGTGCCCCCGGATCGCTCGAGGTGTCGCCGGTGGCGTGGCACACCGAGACCAGGGCCGGGCTCCCGGTCAAGGCCTGGCTGGACGCGATCGACGCCCACTTCCCGGGGCAGGCCTGGCTGCGCCTCGACCGCTACACGTTCGACCGGCTGGCCGCGTACCGCACCGAGCACCAGCTCGCCGGCTGGGAGGACGCGATCGAGCGGCTTCTCAAGGAATCCGGCCATGACTGAACACCCCGGACCTGACCGCTTCGCCGCGGCGCGCGCGCTCGCCGACGCCGTGCTCTACGAGGGCTACGTGCTCTACCCCTACCGCGCCACCTCGCCCAAGAACCAGGTGCGCTTCCAGTGGGGCGTGCTGATGCCCGCCGACGTGGTCGCCCGCGACTCCTCCGAGCGCGACACCCTCCGCACCGGGGTCGTGGTGGAGGGCCGCGCCCGCGAGCTCACCGTGCAGGTCCGGTTCCTGCACGTGCAGCGACGGGCCGTGCAGCGCGCGACCGAGCACGGGTTCGCGGACGCCGAGCGGCTCGACACCGCGACGGCGGCCCACGTGCCGTGGGACGAGGCCGTCGAGCGGGAGGCCACGATCACCGTGCCGTTGGTCTCGACAGGCTCGACCACCGGGGATGGCTCGACCACCGGGGATGGCTCGACCACCGGGGATGGCTCGACCACCGGTTCCTTCGAGCAGACCATCGACTTTCCCGGTGGGCAGGACCTCGAGGACGTCCACGACGAGGGCCGCGTCGTGGGCCGGCTGCTGCGCACCCGGGAGCCGGTGCGGCTCGGCGTGAAGATGACGGTCGCGCGTCCGGCCTCGCCGTACGGCGTGGTGCAGGTGGGCGTGCAGGTCCGCAACCTGACCCCGGCCACGGAGCAGCCCGGGGACACCCGGCCGGCCTGGCTGCGTCGTGCCCTCGTCGCCGCGCACCTCCTGCTCGGGATCGACGGTGGGCGCTTCGTGTCCCAGCTCGACCCGCCGGAGTGGGCGAAGGGCTACGTCGCGGAGTGCACCAACGAGGGCGCCTTCCCGGTGCTGGCGAACCCCGGCGAGGACGCGACGGTGATGCTGTCCTCGCCGATCATCCTGTACGACCACGCGCACGTGGCGCCGGAGAGCGCCTCGGCCTTCTTCGACGCGCTCGAGGTCGACGAGCTGCTCAGCCTGCGCACGATGACCCTGTCCGAGGAGGAGAAGCGCGAGGCACGTGGCACCGACCCACGCACAGCGGCGCTGCTCGACGAGGTGGATGCGATCGGGCCCGACCTGTGGGACCGGCTGCACGGCACGGTGCGCTACGTCGACGCGATGACCTCGCCCTCCGACGTGCCGGTGCCGGAGCCGGGCTCGCCGGAGACCCCGTGGTGGGACCCGGGCGCCGACTCATCCGTCGACCCGGAGACCGACACGATCCCGATCGGCGGGGTCGAGGTCGGCAGGGGGAGCCGGGTCGTGCTCCGTCCTGGCAGGCGCCGCGCGGACGCCTTCGACATGTTCCTGGCCGGCCGGGAGGCCACGGTCGCGGCCGTGTTCCACGACGTCGACTCCGGTCGCCACCTCGCGGTCACGATCGACGACGACCCGGGTGCGGACCTCAAGGACGCCCACGGGCGCTACCTGTACTTCGCTCCGGACGAGGTCGAGCCGCTGCGGTCGCGGGCGGGGGACCGGTCATGACTCACCCCAAAGGCATGACCGCACACGGGTCCGCGCGGATCCTCGTCGCCTGCGTCGGCAACATCTTCAGGTCCGACGACGCGTTCGGGGTCGAGGTGGCGCGGCGACTGGCCGGTGTCGACCTGCCGGAGGGCACGAAGCTGGTCGACTTCGGGATCCGGAGCGTGCACCTGGTCTACGAGCTGATGGACGGGTACGACGTCCTGGTGCTGGTCGACACCGTGGCCCAGCAGGACGGTCCGCCTGGGTCGCTCTACGTGATCGAGCCGGACCTGGCCGTGATCACGGCCGGGGAGCCGCCGCCGCTCGACCCCCACGACCTGCCGCCGGGAGGGGTGCTGGCGCTGCTGCCGTCGCTGGGTGGGATGGTCGACCGGGTGCTGGTCGTGGGCTGCACACCCGAGCGTCTCGTGGACGGCATCGGGCTCTCGGAGACCGTCGAGGCTGCTCTGGACACCGCGGCATCGATGGTGCTGGACGTCGTGCGGCGTGAGTCGTCGCGGATCACTGCGTGAGAGGAGGACCGATGTTCAAGAAGCTCCTGCTGCTCGGCGTGATCGCCGCTGCTGCGGCCGCGGCCAAGGCCACGTGGCCCGACATCCAGCGCTATCTGCGGATGCGGAACATGTGACCTCGGCGCGCTCAGGTTTCGAGACGCGTCGGCACGTCCCGTCGCTTCGCTCCGGTGCGTGTCGCCGCTCCTCAACCTCTTCGCTGTCCTGCGTCTCGCACGCTCGGCGCAGCGCTCAGAACTCCACTGGCCCGAGGATCGGTGGCGTTCCGTTGAGGCCCACCCGCTCGGAGTGCAGCGGTGGCATGGTTGCGACGACCTCCCGGGTGGGCTGCGCCCGCCGCGGCCAGTGCTCCCCGTCGGGCTGCCAGCGCCCCGGGGTGTCGGTGAGCCCCACCAGCCAGGTCAGCGTGCACTCCAGCGCGCACGCGAGCTCGGGGAGCTTGGCGACGTCGAGACCGGCCCCGTGCTCCAGGCTCGAGAGTGCCTTGTTGGTCGTGGTCACGCCCATCCGGCGCAGCCGGGACACCACCTCCTTCTGGGTCAGCCCCAGGTCACGACGGCGTTCGCGCAGTCGTTCGCTGACCACGTGGTGGCGGTGGCTGCCGAGCTCGGTCACGGCGCCACCTCGAGCCCGGCCGTGGACATGTCGGCCAGCGGGCGCACGTCGTACGTCGCGAAGTTGAACACTGGCGCGGTCGCCAGCAGCCGCTCGAACTCCTCGTGCGAGTCGACCTCGTAGATCCACGCGCCGCCGTGCGCGCCGACCACGTGGTAACGCGCGGTCACCTTGCCGCGCCGCTCGAGGTCGGCGCCGTATTCCGGCATCCGGGCGATCGCCTTGACCAGCGCCTGGGACAGCAGGCCCAGGTCGATCTGCCAGAGCACGAGGAACTTCATCGCCATCAGCAGATCCTCGGCAGCTGCTCACCGATCGGGACGTCGACCACGCGGGTGGCGCCGAAGCCGGTGCGTGCCACCACCATGCCGGGGTGCTCCGCGACGCAGGTGCCGATCACGGCCGCGTCCGCGCCGTACGGGTGCGCCCGCATCGCGGCCAGCACCGCCTCTGCCCGGTCCGGCGGCACGAAGGCGACGAGCTTGCCCTCGTTGGCCACGTACAGGGGGTCGAGCCCGAGCAGCGAGCAGGCGTTCTGCACCATCTCCGGCACCGGGATCCGGCCCTCGTCGAGCTCGACGCCGACGCCGGAGGCGGACGCGATCTCGTTCAGCGCCGTGCCCAGCCCGCCGCGAGTCGGGTCGCGCAGGGCGTGCAGGTCGGGCGTCGCCGCGAGCATCGCCGCGACCAGGCCCGCGAGCGGGGCGCAGTCGCTGCGGATCTCGGTGCCGAACTCGAGTCCCTCGCGCACGCTCATGATCGCGACACCGTGGACGCCGATGTCGCCGCTGACGATGACCACGTCGCCGACCTCGGCGCGGTGCGGCCCGATGTGCACGCCCGCGGGCACCAGCCCGATGCCGGCCGTGTTGACGAAGACGCCGTCGCCGTGGCCGGCGTCGACGACCTTGGTGTCGCCGGTGACCACCTCGACGCCGGCCTCCCGCGCGGCCGCGCCGAGCCGGTCGGCAACGGCGGCGACCACCGCGACGTCGGTGCCCTCCTCCAGGATGAACCCCGCCGAGAGGTACGCCGGCTGGGCGCCGCTCATCGCGAGGTCGTTGACCGTGCCGTTGACCGCGAGGTCGCCGATGCTCCCGCCGGGGAAGAAGAGCGGGCGCACCACGAACGAGTCGGTGGAGAACGCGATCCGGGCACCGCCGAGGTCGAGCACCGCGGAGTCGCCGAGCCGGTCGGGCCGCTCGTTGGCGAGCGCCGGCAGGAACAGGTGCTCGATCAGCTCGGCGGTCATCGCTCCGCCGCCGCCGTGCCCCATCACGATCTGCGGACTGTCGCGCAGCGGCACCGGGCAGGTCCAGCCCTCGAAGTCCGGCACCGCCGGTGTGGGCACCGACGGGGGCACCGCAGGGGTGGTGGGCAGCGTCGGGGTGGCGGGCAGCGTCGGGGTGGTGGGCAGCGTCGGGGTGGTGGCAGCGTCTGCGGTGGTCGAGCTTGTCGAGACTCAACCAACGGAGCTCACCTCCTCCGCGGGCGTCCGCTGTTGCGGCGTGCTCAGCCGGCGGTAGAGGTAGTACGCCGCGCAGGCGCCCTCGCTGGACACCATCGTGGCGCCGAGCGGGTTGCGCGGCGTGCACGCGGTGCCGAACGCCTCGCACTCGTGCGGCTTGAGCAGCCCCTGGAGCACCTCGCCACTGCGGCAGACCGTCGACTCGTGGGTGTCGATGCCGGTGACCGCGAACCGGTGCTCGGCGTCGTACTCCCGATACTTCTCGGAGAGCCGCCAGCCGCTCTGCGGGATCATGCCGATGCCGCGCCAGCTGCGGTCGACGACCTCGAACACGTCGTCGAGCATTCGGCGCGCGGTCGGGTTGCCGTCGTCGGAGACCACGCGGGCGTAGGCGTTCTCGAGCTCGTGCCGACCTTCCTCGAGCTGGTGCACGGCGCGCCGGATGCCCTCGAGGATGTCGAGTGGCTCGAAGCCGGTGACCACGATCGGCACCTGGTACCTCTCGGAGAGCTCCGGGTACTCCCCGGTGCCCATGACCGTGCACACGTGGCCGGCCGCGAGGAACGCCTGCACCCGGCACACCGGGGCGGTCATGATCGCCTCGATCGCGGGGGGCACCCGGACGTGGCTGACCAGCAGGCTGAAGTTCTCGATGCCGAGCCGCTTGGCCTCGTGGACCGTCATCGCGTTGGGCGGGGCGGTGGTCTCGAAGCCGATCCCGAAGAACACCACCTCCTTTGCGGGGTTGGCGCGGGCGATGGCGAGCGCGTCCATCGGGCTGTAGACGACGCGGACGTCACCGCCCGCGCTCTTCACCCGGAACAGGTCCTTGTCGCTGCCCGGCACTCGCAGCATGTCGCCGAAGGAGCAGAAGATCACGCCGGGCCGCGACGCGATCTCGAGGGCCTTGTCGATCATCTCCAGGGGCGTCACGCACACCGGGCAGCCAGGGCCGTGGATCAGCTCGATCCCGTCGGGGAGAAGCTGGTCGAGGCCGTGGCGGATGATCGAATGCGTCTGGCCGCCGCAGACCTCCATCATCGCCCAGGGCTGCGTGGCGGTCCGGTGGATGTCGTCGAGCAGGCGTCGGGCCAGCTCGGGGTCGCTGAACTCCTCGAGGTACTTCATCGCGTCGTCTCCCGTCCGAAGTCGTCCACTGCCATGTCGTCCGTGCCGGCCGGCCGGGGCATCCCGGACTGGGTGGCCGCACGGCCCCAGTGGTCGCCGAACTCGGCGTCCAGCTCACCCATCTGCCGGAAGAGCTCGAGCGTCTCGAGCGCGGACTGCTCGTCGAGGCGCTGGAGGGCGAACCCGACGTGCACGATCGTGTACTCGCCGACCTGGAGGTCCGGGACGTAGGCCAGGCACACCTCCTTGGTCACGCCGCCGAAGTCCACCTGCCCCATGGGAGTGTCGTCCTGCTCCCAGATCGAGGTCACCTTGCCGGGCACTGCTAGACACATGTGCGCTCCGTTTCCCGCGGCTCCACCGCGCTCTCGTCGTGTGCTTGCGGCTCCAGGTCTCGGGAGTGCGCATGGATCGCGACCTGGCCGAGGGCCAGGCCGGCGTCGGTGGGGGGCACCTGCCGGTGCCGGAGCACCACGAAGCCGCGTTCGCGCAGGGCACGCGTGCACCACGTGGTGAGGAGCGTGTTGACGAAGACGCCGCCGGAGAGCGTGACCTCGCCGACCTGCTCGCGCTCGCGGGCACGCGTGGCTACGTCGACCACGAGACCGACGACGGCCCGGTGGAAGCGGACGGCGACGAGGTCGGGGGAGACCCCGGCGGTGACGTCCTCCACGACCGCGCGGACCACAGGCGCGCAGGAGACCGGGCCGAGGTCGTCGGGCACCTCGAACATGTAGCTGCCCGGTGCGTCGACGGCCCGCCGGGCGGCGGTCTCCAGGTCGATCGCGGCCTGGGCGTCGTACTCGATGCGATGGCGGGCGCCGATCAGCGACGAGACGGCGTCGTACAGGCGACCCATGCTGGACGTGGGGGTGCAGGCCAGCCCGGTCTCGAGCTGGTGGGCGAGGACCCGGCGTTCGTCGGGGCTGGCGGCGGACACGCTCGCGAGCCCGGGCGACCACGCGATGCCGGCCGAGTGGAGGTGGGCCAGGGCCATCCGGCACGGGTTTCGGACGCCGGCATCACCGCCGGGCAGTGGCACGTAGCCGAGGTGGGCCACCCGACGCGCGCCGGCGTAGTCGGCGAGCAGGAACTCGCCGCCCCAGACCGCGCCGTCGGTGCCGTAGCCGGTGCCGTCGAAGGCGACGCCGAGCACCGGTCGGTCACCGGGATGCCCGTTGTCGGCCAGGGTGGACGCGACGTGGGCGTGGTGGTGCTGCACGAGGTGGACCGGCCGCCCGTCGGCGTGGGTGCGGGCCCAGGCGGCGGAGCGGTACGACGGGTGCGCGTCGGCGACCAGCGCCCCGGGCGCGATGCCGGTGAGCATCTCGAGGTGCTGCTCGGCGGTGGTGAACGCCTGCTGGGTGCGGTAGTCGTCCATGTCGCCGACGTGGGCCGACATCCAGCCCTGTCGGCCGGCGGCCAGACAGAAGGTGTTCTTGACGTCGGCGCCCACGGCGAGCACCGGCTCGGTCGGGAACGGCAGGTGCAGGGGGAGCGGTGCGTAGCCCCGGGAGCGCCGGATCGGGAGTGGCTCGCTGTCGACCACGCGCACCACCGAGTCGTCGCAGGGCACGTGGATCGGCCGGTCGTGGGTGAGCCAGGCGTCGGCAAGGCCCGCCAGCCGCACGTGGGCGTCCTCGTCGTCGGTGACGATCGGTTCGCCGGCAACGTTGCCGCTGGTCATCACGAGCACGCGCCGGTCGTCGAGCAGCAGGTGGTGCAGGGGTGTGTACGGCGTCATCACGCCGAGGTCGGGATTGCCTGGGGCGACCTCGGCGCAGACCTCGGCGGACGACCCGTCGCGTCTGGGGAGGAGCACGATCGGGCGGTGGTGGCCGGTGAGCAGGTCGCGCTCGGTCTGGTTGGTCACGACCACCACGTCAGCGGCGTCCGCGTCGGCGACCATCACCGCGAACGGCTTGTCGCCACGCTGCTTGCGCTTGCGGAGGAGCCCGACCGCGGACGCATCGGAGGCGTCACAGGCCAGGTGGTAGCCGCCCAGGCCCTTGACCGCGAGGACGGCCCCGTCGGCGAGCATCCGCTTCGCCTCGGCAAGGGCGTCCTCACCCACCCGTCGCACGGCGCCGGGCTGGTCGAGGGCCAGGGTCGGTCCGCACACGGGGCAGGCGATCGGCTGGGCGTGGAACCGGCGGTCGGCGGGGTCGGCGTACTCCGCCGCGCAGTCGGGGCACATCGCGAAGCCGGCCATGGTGGTGCTCGGCCGGTCGTAGGGGAGGGCCGTGACGATCGTGAACCGGGGTCCGCAGTTGGTGCACGTGACGAACGGGTGCCGGTGGCGCCGGTTGCCACGCGTGGTCAGGTCGCGCACGCAGTCCGGGCAGGTTGCGACGTCGGCCGAGACCAGGGTGCGGCCGGCACCGGTGCTCGACTCCCGGATCTCGAAGCCGGTGCCGCCGATCGGGGCGATCGCTTCGGTGGTGACCGTCCACACGTCGGCGAGGGTGGGCGCGTCGGCGCGTACCCGTCGTACGAAGGCGGCGAGAGGGTCGGACGCCCCCTCGACCTCGGTGAGCACGCCGTCGGGGGTGTTGGTCGCCCAGCCGCTGAGGCCGAGCTCGTGGGCGAGAGCGTGGAGGAATGGGCGGAACCCGACACCCTGGACCAAACCGGTGACGGTCACGCGCAGGCGGCGCCGGTCCGAGCCGCCCCAGCGCGCCGACATGCGGCCCCAATTCTTGCGCGCCCACGCCCGTCGGACGTCCGGTGGGCGCAAGTCGCGAGTCAGGCTCGCGTCGGCCGGGCGGACCAGGCAGGTGAGGCTGCGCGGTCGTGGTTTCTTCCCCTGCTCGGCACCGTACGCCGGGATCCCGGGACCCGCCAGAGTCAGTCGACGCAGCGCACGAGCCGAGCTGTGACGCGAGGTGGTCGTCGCTGCACACGTGGTGTGTGGGGTGCGCAGGGTCTTCATGGTGCATTTCGCCCGAATGGGCGGGTCCGTCCTGAGCGACTCGGCGTGCATCGTAGAGTCATCCGGGGTTCACGTGATCGGGGGAGGACCTCGGCTGCGCTGGAGGTTCCGGCTCACGAAGCGGAACCTCCAGCGACCGAACCAAGCGCGTGAGGGGTGTGCGCCCATGCCGACGCCACAGGACCGTCAGCTCCGGCTTCGCACTTTCTACGTCATAACCGCTGCTGTGGTGGGGACGGTCGTGGCGCGTCTGCCGTTGCTCGGGTTGCCGGCGTGGGCGGATGAAGCCGGGTTCCTGATGGTCGGGAGCGGATGGCATCTTGGTGGCTCGTCAACCGATGAGGCGCTGTATGGCAACTATTGGGTGGATCGGCCGCCCGTCCTGATCGGGTTGTACGGTCTCGCCGACCGACTCGGGGGGCTCGAAGCGCTGCGTCTCGTCGGTGCCCTGGCAGCCGCCGTCACGGTCGTGTGCATCGGGTGGATCGCACACTCGCTCGACGGTCCTCGTGCGGCGCAGTGGGCGGCTGTGACGGGGGCAGCGCTGCTCACCACCCCGTTCCACTGGTCGTTCATGGTTGACGGCGAAATGTTGGCCGCACCGTTCGTGGCCGCGGGGATCGGGTGCTTGCTCAGCGGTCTTGCTGCCGATGGGCGGCGCGGACTGATGCTGTCGTTCGCGGGAGGTGCAGCCGGAGCCATGGCCATCTTGACCAAGCAGAACATCGCAGACGTGCTCGTCTTCGCGACCGTTCTCTTCCTGCTCGGGCTGCTGCTTGGCACCGACATGTTCGGGAAGGTCGTCAGGCATGCCACGGCGTTCGTGGCAGGTGTGTTGGTGTTTGGTGGTGTGGTCGCCGCCTGGACCGTTGCCCATGGGACCTCGCTCGGTGCGGTCTTCTACGCGATGTATCCATTCCGGATCGACGCCGCACGGGCGACCTCGCGAGGCCTGACCGGAATCTCCTGGAACCGTCTCCTGGATCTGGGGGTCGCAGCACTTCTCAGCGGCCTGCTGCTGCTGATCGTGTGGGTCGCCGTCTGGGGTCTGCGACGCCGCAACCGGCGGGCCTCCGTTCTCGCACTGCTGGCCGTAGTCGTCTTCGACGCCATCTCGGTGGCCGCCGGCACGAACTATTGGCTGCACTACCTGATCCAGCCAGTTGTTGCCGTGGCCGCATTGACCGGCTTCGTGGCCGCACGGGAGTCGTGGGCGCGAGCATTCAGCGTCGGCACAGTGGTGATGGCACTCCTGGGATGGTCGGTGCTCATGGTCTCGCCACCGCAGACGGGCGAGGAGCTCGTGGGCAAGGCGATCGCCGGCGCGTCCAGGGCCGGCGACTCGATAGTCACCGTGTCCGGACGATCCAACGTCAGCTACGCCGCTGGTCTGCCCTCGCCCTATCCATACCTGTGGGTGCTCCCCGCCCGCACGCGCGATCCGGGCAGCGCGAGGCTCAAGGAGCTCTTGGCCGGCCCCGCTGCCCCGACCTGGGTCGTCGCCATTCGCCGAGGGCACCGCCCACCCTTGCCAGGCTCGCTGGGGGCGACGATCTTGCAGCACTACCGGCTGGTGGCGCGCATCTGTGGCAAGAGGGTCTACCTGAACAAGGCCGTGCAACGGCGACCGCCGACTCCTCACACACGGCCGGACGCCACCAGAGCTTCCAGGTGCGAGTCCGTGACCGCCTTGCCCCATCTGCTCCGGGAACTGTCGTGACCAGTGATGGCTACGCGCGAACGGGGGCTGCGCTGGCGGCGACGGCAGGTCTGCTCGGGTCGGGGAGACGCAGAGGCCGACAAGGCAACAGCCCCTGGAGTCTCGGGTCTCCAAGGGCTGTTGTCTGGCTTGCGCAGTAACTCTCCCCCGACAAAGTTCGAGCCACCGACTATCCCGGCGAGGGAAAAGAACCGCTCCGGTGCCCGGAGTGGTTCCGTTGTGGGGTGTTGCTGATCCTGACCGAATGTCAGCGGTGCCCCCGACAGGATTCGAACCTGTGACCGGCGGATTAGAAGGCCGCTGCTCTGTCCAGCTGAGCTACGGGGGCGGCGGGTCGGAACTTACATCGGAATGGGCATGGGGATAACCCTCATGCAGTTCTTCAGCTCCGTTGTCCGCTCCGACCCCGGTCAGTATCCCCGATCGGCTGGCTGAGCTGTGCCGTGCTGCCGAACTCTGACTCGAGCACACGGGGGGTCGCTCACCGGTCAGCGCGGATGCCTTCGTCAGCCGTCGGCGGATTCGGCCGCGACGTCGGACTCCGCAGCCGTGGCCGCTTCGCGTTGCTCGCCCAGGTCGGCGAGGTGGGAGTCGAGGACCACCACGGCGCCTCCGAGCAGGGCTGCAGCGACCGGTGCCGGCAGTCCCGCCCGTCGCAGGGCGGTTGCCGTGAGCAGCATCACCGTCGACCAGGACGCCACGGAGGTTGCGAAAGGCACCGCGGCGCGCTTCCACGGCTCTTCCGTGTCGGGGATCACGACGAAGACCTGCAGACCCGGCTTGTCCAGCTTCCAACCCACCGCGTACGCCGCGAACAGGACGCGCGAGCGCTGGGTCGGTCCGGACGCGAGGCACGCGAGGGCCACCCCGGCGCCCCGGATCACTGCACCTGGTCGCACCTTCACGACAGCACCTCCGGTCAGATCGTCACGCGCACCTCGTCGAGGGACACCCCGGCGAGGTGCCGTGGCAGATCCGTAGCCGAGCATGCTCGCCTACGGTACTGCCAGCGGCAGCCGAGTGCGTTTCGTCAGGACACGACCAGACGAATCTGTGGGTCCAAAGCTCGCATCGCGTGGTCGATGGACGTTGTCAGTTCTGTGCGTCAAGCCCATCGGTCCGCCACAGGTCGGGGTGTTGCTCGACCCAGCGCAGGGCGTCGCGGTGGCCGAACGCGGCAGCGGCCGCGAAGAAGTCGGGGTCGAACATGAGGTAGGAGAGAAGCTCGCCCTGGAGCGGGCTGTCGCTGCCGAGCAACCGGTGCATGACCTGCAGGTCGGGATCGCCGAGGGTGCGAAGCAGCGACCCGTGATTGGCGCGGAAGACCTGCATCGCGGTGCGGGCAATCTCCTCGCCGTCTTCGGGTGCGACTGCTACGTAGGGGACCGTGCGGTACGCCTCCCGGCCGCGCGCCGCGCGGTGACGCTCCAGAACCGGGGCGAGCTCGGCGTCCCGCGTCAGCGCGTTGAGTTCCGCGAGCCGCCGCAGGTCGTGTCGCAGCGGGTCGTCCATTACCGCGCCGAGCAACGTAGCCCCGGCGTCTCCCAAGTCGACGGCGACCTGGTCCAGGTCGGGGTCTGCTGGGGGGCGCAGTCCGCCCGTGCCGACCACAACCACGCGATCGGCGCCAAGCTCGAGGGCCGGAGCGAGCGGCGCTCGGCGTCGGGTGGCGCCGTCGACGTACCACCCCGCGGCTTCGGCGGGCTCATCGACGTGCACGGAGGGGAACAGAACCGGGATCGCCGCCGAGGCCATCAGGTGGGGGACGTCGAGCCGGGTGGCGACGAACTGCCCGTGGTACTCGGGCGCCGAGCGGGGAAGTGGGGAGCCGGACTCGGTGAACACGATGACTCGCCCGGATCGGATCGACGTCGCCACGACGGCCGTGGACTCGATGACACCGTCATCGACGTTGCGGTGCAGGGCCTCCCAGTCGATGGACTTCGCGAGGGTCTGGGCGAGTGGCTGGCTACCGAACAACCCGCGCAGACGGAAGTGCGACAGGCCGAGTGTCTCCGAGGTGTAGCGCGCGAGCACTTCCGGCACCTGCTTCCACAACGGTCGCATCACGTTCTTCTTGGTGGTCTGGCTGAGCATGCTCTTGAGCCGCGCGACCTGGTCGTCCGGCTCCAGGTGGGCCGTCCCGCTGAGCGCGGCCGCGAGCAGTGCACCGGCGCTGGTGCCGACCAGCAAGCAGGGCCGGGCACCGCGTTCCGCCAAAGCCGGAAGCAGTACCTCCAGCGCGCCCACCTGGTAAGCCGAGCGAGCGCCGCCCGCATCGAGAACCAGCGCCACCTGGGCCGCGTCCTTCTTCGGACTCTTGCTCGCCTGCACCCCGCGATCCTAGGGTGCGCCTCCGCTGACGCCTCGGGACGCTTGGGAAAGGCGCGACGCGTCGGCGTACCGCTGTGCCAGAAGCCTCACCTCCGCGAGCAGCTCGGGTGAGTCCAGCACCTCGAACGGCGCATCCCACCAGGCCAGGTACTTCGCGACCATCGCGGCATCGTCGGAGCCGACCACGACGACGCAGGCGTTGTCGCCATCGGGCTCGATCTCGACCGAGGCGGGTGCCCGTTCGCGGATCACGTCGGCCGAGGCGAGCAGGCGCACCCGATAGCGCCTCTGCCACGGCGCGGTCTCCAGTGCACGCACGACATAATCCTCGAAGCCGCCCTCGGGGTCGGGGCGCGGCCGGAAGCGTCGACCGTTCGGCACCTTGACCCGCAGCCGGTCGACCCGGAAGGTCCGCCAGTCGTCTCGCTGGAGGTCCCAGCCCAGCAGGTACCAGCGGGCACCTCGAAGGACGAGGCGGTACGGCTCGACCTCCCGGTGCGTCTCGTTGCCGGACGCGTCGCGGTAGCTGAACCTCAGCTGTTCGCGCGCGTGGATCGCGGTCGCGATCGGGGGCAGCGAGTCCGTCGCGACCGAGGGACTCCCGAGCGGAGCGTTCAACGTGGCGCCCGCCAGCGACTCGAGGCGGGGACGGAGGCGTGAAGGGAGCAGCGCGACGATCTTGCTGAAGGCTCGCATCGACGAGTCCGCCGTGTCGGACAGCCCGTGGGACGCGGCCAGGATCAGCCCCAGCGTCACGGCCATCGCCTCCTCGTCGTCCAGCAGCAGGGGCGGGAGCCGACTCCCGGAGCCGAGTCGGTAGCCGCCCGCGACACCCGGTGACGCCCCCACCGGGTAGCCCAGCTCGCGGAGCGTGGCGACGTCGTTGCGCAGCGTGCGCACCGACACCCCGAGCTCGGTTGCCAGGGACGGCCCGCTGTGGTCGCCAGGCACCTGCAGCTGGGCGAGGAGTCGAAGCAGCCGGGCGGAGGTCGTCAGCACAGGGTCAGGCTACGAGACAATGCGGAAGTGAATCTGCCGCAATAGGTGATGGAATCGTGGAATCAATCCACGAGAGGAAACTCGCCATGGGTACCCCCACCATCGCCACCGTCGTCTTCCCGGCCCGCGAGTTCGAGGCCGGCGTGAACGCGTGGACGTCGGTGTTCGGCACCGGCCCCGCCTTCTCCAGCAGCGGTCAGCAGACCGCGCCCGGTGAAGCCGACTTCGCGGTGTTCAAGACGCCGGACATCGAGATCGCGCTGACGTCCCTGCCTTGGGTGGACGAGCCGCTGCTCTTCATTGACGCCGACGACATCGAGCAGACCCGACAAGAGCTGATCGACTCCGGCGCCACCGGGCTCGGTGAGGTCGCCGACGGTTCGCTCGCCGAGCTCGGCAGCGCTCCCATCACCAACGGGAGCGCCGAGACCGGGGTCGTCGAGGTCCCCGGGGCGAGGCTCGCCGTCGTCCGGCTCGCCAACGGGAACCTCCTCGGCCTTCGTCAGTCGATGCCCGTCGCCTGGTGACCTTCGGCGCGAGCAGCTGATCTCGCCGGCGGTCAGTCGGAACGAGTGACTGGACTGATCCGGGTACCTCACCCCACCAGGAGGGCCGAGTCGGCGGGGGACAGGAAGCCTCGGGCGACCTCGGTGGCCTTGGCGTGCGCGGCGCGGCGTCCGGGCTCGGGGTCGGCGGTGGCCAGGTTGGGGCGGAACGTGATGCTGCTGATGTCGTCGACGCCGGCCCAGCGCAGCCAGTCCTCGAAGTACGGCTGCTGGAAGTCGTTGCCGAAGCCCGGGCCGCGGTCGGGTCCGTAGACCGCGCCGGTGTAGATGACGGCGACCCGCTTGTTCTCCAGCAGGCCGGTGTAGCCCGTGACGGGGTCGAAGCCGAAGATCATGCCGGGCTGGCTGATGACGTCGATGAGCTGCTTGAGGATGTAGGGCACCGATGCGTTCCACATCGGCACGGTGAACAGGTAGTAGTCCGCGGAGTCGAAGCGTTCGAACGTCTCGCGCGCGGCACGCCATGCGGTGGCCTCGTCGCCCTCGGGGTCGGCGCCACCGAAGATCGCCATCTTGGCGGCCGCGGCGGGTGGGCCGAACTCGGGCAGGGTGCCGTCCCAGAGGTCCCAGTGCTCGACGGTGACATCGGGGTGGGTGGCGCGCAGTTCGTCGAGGAACGTCGCCGCGATGGCGAGGGACTCCGAGCGCTGGCCGCGGGGGGAGGCGGAGATGTGCAGCAGGGTGGTCATCATCGTTTCCTTCTGGAGCAGTTACGTGCGGACGCACATAGTTATATCAAAGTGCGTGCGCGCGCACAAGACCTGGTAGGATGCAGCCATGCCCAAAGACCTCGCCGACACGTGGGGCGCGCTGCTCAAGGTGCACGCCGCGCTGGTGCCGCGCTTCGACCGCGAGCTTCAGGAGACCCACGGCCTGCCGCTGACGTGGTACGACGTGCTGCTCGAGCTCAACGCCGCGCCGCAACGGCGTCTGACCATGGGCCAGCTCGGCTCGGTCGCCGCTGTGAGCCGCACGCGGGTCAGCCGGGTCGTCGACGAGCTGGTACGGGCCGGGCTGGTGGCCCGGGAGCCCAACCCGGACGACGGTCGGTCGGCGTTCGCGGCCCTGACTCCTGCAGGTCGGGCGGCGCTGCGCAAGGCGGCACCGACGTACGTCGCCGCGGTGCAGCGCGAGTTCGCCGACCACCTCACAGCGCGCGAGGGCGAGGTCCTGGCGGGAGCGCTGCGCAAGGTGCTCGCCGCGAGCGCGCCCGGGCGGTGACCGGAAGTCCCGTAGGCCGGCAAATGGCTACCGCGCATCCGACGCGGGCCGTGTTCAGTGGGCGGCGGGGACCGTGCCGAAGGTGCGGAGGACGTGTTCGAGGGTCGAGGCGAGCAGCTCGTGCGTTGCCTCGCGCGTGGCCTCTCCGCGCAGCCAGCGTCGGGTCGCGGCCCGGTTCAGACCGGTCCAGCCCTCCAGCGCGTAGCGCAGACGCGGGGAGTCCTCCTCGGCGATGTCGGCGTGGAAGGCCGCGAGCTGCACGACCGCGCGGCGCACCAGGTCGGCGACGACGCGCCTGACCTCGGGGTCGGCGATGTCCTCACCGGGCGCGATCGTGCCCAGGTAGATCGTCGCGTTTGCCTCGGTCCAGTCCAGCCAGCGTGACACCGTGTCCGCCACTCGCGCACGAGCGCTGCGACCGACCGGCGCCCGCAGCGCTTCCTCACTCCCTGCACCGAGCCGCTCCAGCAACGCGAGGTAGACCTCCTTGCGACCACCGAAGTAGTGGTGCACGAGTCCGCGCGCGACACCGGCCGCCTTCGCGATGTGGTCGACCGTGACCTCCTCGTACCCGCGCTCGGCGAGCAGTGCGTTGGCGACGTCGAGCAGTTGCTCTCGACGCTCTTCGGCGTTCAGGCGGCGGTACTTCGGCTCGGTGCTCACCGGGCCACCATACGCATTTGGCGCTCCGTCAACAAATCTGTTAGCATTTCGCTAACAAGCCGTCACCCGGAAGTACCTGATGTGACCGGCGTAACGGAGTGGGTCCCGCCTAAGTGAGGGGTAGGCGGGGCCACGCTTCGGTCGTCCGACGCGCGAGATAGCCGGCGGCGCCCACCCAGGTTGGAGCCGTGCCAGAACGCGGCGGCCGACCGAATGCTGAAGCGTCCAGCGACACAGGCCCGCCAGCACGTCCCGCTCAGCGGGGCGATCGCGAAGACCGCCGCCGCGGCCGATGGTCCCGGCGTCAGCCGGTGTCGCTTGCGAGGTGTCGGCTGAACCAGTCGGCAGCGGAATCCAGAGCCTGCTGGACGTATTGCGCGCGGTCGTAGAGGTCGATGTGGTTGGTCGTGTCGATCCAGACCAGGTCTCGTGGCTCGCCGAGTCGGGCGTAGGCAGCCTGGGCGCCGGAGGGCGGGCAGTAGTCGTCGTGCGTTCCATGGATGATCCGCGTCGGCGTCGGTGACACGAAGTCCGCACCGATCATGGCGTCGAACGTGAGCAGCTGGCGGATGGAGGCCCGCGTGACCTGGTTGCGCCATCGTGGCGTCGACCCGCGCTCGGTGCCGTAGTACTCGTACGGTTCCGGGCCGGGCATCGCTGCCTCGCCTGCCGGGGCTACTGCCGCAATCAGCTGGGTCCCTGCTGGATCCGCCTCGGCCAGATCGTTCAGCGTCCGGCGGTAGCCGTCTGGCCCGATCCCGTCGCGCATCGCGCGTGGGTCGTTGTACGCGCCGGCGACCGTGACGAGTGCGGAGACCCGGGGGTCGAACGCGGCGAACCTGATCGCGTAGCCGCCGCCGAGGCAGATGCCGAGACAGCCAACTCGATCGATGTCACCTCGACCGAGCAGGTGGGTCACGGCCGCGGTGAGGTCGGTGATCTTGCCACCGGGATCCTCATGCTGGCGGGGCTGGCCCCCGCTGGCACCGAAGTTGCGGTGATCGAAGGCCAGGCAGGTGAAGCCGCGCTGGGCCAGCCCGGCGGCGTACGTCGCGACGACCTGCTCCTTCACTCCCGTGAAGGGACCGGTGAGCACGATCCCAGCCCTGACGGCATCAAGTTCATCCGGCGTGAACAGGTTGCCGGCGAGCTCGACGCCGTCAGGTGTGCCGAAAACGATGGCGTGGCTCTCGGTCACGATCGTGTGCTCGCCTCGTCTACGTCGGGCACGGTGGTGTTGAGGATGTGACCTCCGTGCTGGGCCACGCGGTCCAGTCCCCACGTGCACATCGCGTCGACTACCCGCTGTAGTCCGGCGCGTTCGGCGTCGACGATCGAGTAGACCACCTTGGGAGGAAGCTGGTCGTGCACGGTGCGGTGCACGAGTCCGGACCGCTCCAGCTCGCGTAGCTGCTGGGTCAGCATCTTCTGTGGCATCTGCGGGACCAGCCGCCGGAGTTCGCCGTTACGGCGCGGCTCAAGCAGCAGGTAGAAGCACAGGATCAGCTTCCACTTGCCGCCCAGGTGATGCAGGGGAACGTCGACCGGGCACAGGTAGGTGTCTGTTGCGGACTGCTGCTCCGTGGTCATGCGGGCTCCTGCTCGACTGGTCCGGCTCCTGCAACAGCATGGCGCAGAACCTGTGCGACGGGTTCGACGCTGAGCTCGGCGAGGAACAGCAGCGATTCGTTGCTCGCCAGTGGACGGACCGCGGCGAGTACGTGTTGCTTCCGCACGTCGGGAGTCAGGTCGAGCGCAACGCCAACGGCCCGGAGGAAGGTCTCGACGTACCGACGTTGAGGTGCAACCAGTTCGGCGCCGCCCGATCGCCCGTGTCCGAGGTGGAGGACGCTCGTCGGGGACAGAAGTCCTTCAAGCCGGGTCAACCCCTGGAGCCAGGTTTCGCCGTGCGCGTCGGCCAGGTATGCGTGCTCGCCGTTGTAGACCAGGTCGCCGACGCACAGCGTCTCGTGACCGATTGCCCAGATCGAGTCGGCGTGCGACTCACCTCTACCCCAGTCGGTGACCACGAAGGTGACGTCACCGAATGTGAGCACGGCGCCACCCTCGACGACGCGGTCCGGGAACCGTCGCTCGATGGGCCACTCGGTGCCCACCATCGGGGCCACGACGCGCTCCTTCTCGGCATCATCACGAGCAACCACCGCAGCCACCGCGTGGGTAGCGACAAAGGGCACGTCGAGCCCCTGCGTCAGGACGGCCGCGCCGGCATAGTGGTCGGGGTGGGGATGGGTGAGAAGCACAGCCAGCAGTGGCTTGCCCGTGGCCTCCACGGCGGCTCTGACAGCTCGCGCGTCGCTGACGCACAGCTGGGCGTCGACGACGACGAACCCCGTTCCGCAGTCGACCAGATGGGAGTTGACGGCCATGGCCCGTCCGGTGACGGTGGTGACGTTCGGACTCATACCGCCATTAGAGGCCGTGCCGTCCTCCGCCGACAGTACGCACTTTTCGGTGCCTGCCCGGACCTGAAGGGAGCCAGTGGGGCGAACCTGGTTGGCACCTAGACCATCGGGGTGGGTGTCTGTACATGGCGCAGCCTTGGGCGCAGAGTGCAGGCATGGCCCGGCAACGACTCGCTGTCGGCCTGACCCCGATGGAGACCCGGCGTGCGGTCGTGCTCCATGTCGCGCAGCGGGCAGAGGACCTGGGGTACGACGCGTTCTTCCTCGCCGAGGGGTGGGGCCACGACGCCGCGGTGCTGCTGGCCGAGGTCGCGACCCGTACCAGCCGGATCACGCTGGGCACCGGCGTACTCAACGTGTGGGGCCGCACCCCGGCCAGCGTCGCGATGCTGGCCACGTCGCTCCACGAGATCTCGGGTGGTCGCTTCGTCCTTGGTCTCGGGGCCGGCAGCCCGCCGCTGGCCGAGGGGTTCCACGACGTGGAGTTCACGGCACCCGTCGACCGGCTGGCGGCGGTGACCCGGCAGGTACGTCGGCTGCTGAACGGCGAACGCCTCGAGCCCTCGGCCGAGCGTGCGAACCGGCCGCTCAGGCTGGCGGTGACCCCGACGGCGGAGATCCCGATCCACCTCGCCGCGCTCGGTCCGAGGGCCACCCGGCTGGCCGGCGAGCTGGCCGACGGCTGGACCCCGTTCCTGCTGCCGGTCTCTGGCCTGGGCGCCGCCGTCGGGCTCCTCCGGGAGGGGCATGACCGTGGACCGTCTGATCGTCCGCTCCCGAGCATCGGCCCGTGCATTCCGACGGCGGTCGCCGCCGACCCTGCCAAGGCGCGCGGGCTGGCCTCGTGGTGGGTGTCGTTCTACCTGGTCAGCATGGGCCCGCTCTACCGCCAGACCCTGCGCCGACTCGGGCACGGCGACGCGGTCGACGAGGTCCTCGCTGCCAACCCGACCCCGCGAACCTTCGAGGTACCGGAGTCCGCCGGCGTGCTGCTGGACGAGCTCACGCTCTGGGGAGACGCCGACCGGTGCCGGGCGGCGCTCGACCGCTGGTACGCCGCCGGCGCCGAGCTGCCCGCCCTCACCCTCCCGCCCGGCCGGCCGGTCGAGGAGCTCGACCACATCCTCGAGTCGATGGCCCCGCTGTAGCCAACCGCGCCCGAACCCGCCCTCGCTGCCGGACGAGGACCGGGCCCGCGACGTCGAACCACAGCCGCACTGCGTCAACTCGACGCACGGTCTTCTCCTCGTTGCCGGGTGGGGTGCGGAAGGCGCCCGATTTCCCACGCAGTACGCCGCGACCCGCTCACCGTGCCGGAACATCCCGAGTGCTACCACGGGAACCCCCCAGTGCCAGTAGTGCGAGTCGACCCGGGTCGAAGGCGGTCCGGACAACGATGCCGTTGCGTGAGACGCTGGCGCGATGGCTCCCGAAGCTGTCCCGATTGGCGATTGGTTGCACCAGGGCACGAGCGACGCTCGAGAGGTCGCCGACCGGTACGACGAGTGGGCGAAGGGCTACGACGACGACTTGGCCTCGTGGTCCTACCAGGCTCCCGCGGTGGTGGCGGAGACCGTCGTCTCCCGCCATCCCGAGGCGGGCTCGGCGCTCGACGTCGGCTGCGGCACCGGACTCGTCGGCCGAGCGCTTCGTGCACGAGGATTCGCAGGACAGATCCTCGGGCTCGACATCTCGCAAGCGTCTCTGGAGATTGCTCAGCAGTGCGGAGCGTACGACTCGGTCGCGCACGCAGACCTCCAGCAGCCACTCCCCTTCGAGGATGACAGCGTCGACGCATTGGTCTGTGTGGGGGTGATGACCTACCTCCCGGACGTCGAGGCGGTGTGGCGCGAGTTCGCGAGAGTGGCCCGGCCGCGGAGGACTCGTTGTCGCGACGCAACGCGAGGACCTATGGGACACCCGCAGGTGCCAGGCCGTGGTTGACCGACTACAGAACGAGGGTGTGTGGACGCCGCTGAAGATCACGGGGCCGGCGCCGTACCTGCCGGAAGGCTACGGGGGCACGCCGGAGGTCGACTGCTACTACCTGACCGCGCTCGTCAGCTGACCAGGGGCAGCGGTCCGAGCCACGGGTCAGTCAACAGACCTGCCGATTGCGACCGCCGACAGTCAGGTCGCAGTGAGGCTCAGCCGGTTCTCCAGGTTCACCAGCGATGTCCGGTTGTCCCGGCCAACCATTCGTGCCATCCCCCTGCCGAACAGCCAACCGATCGGGCCGAGTGACTCCTCGGCACGGAGGGTGATCGTGACCCGGGTGCCGGCTCCGGCTGCCGTGATCTCCATGGTGACGCGGAAGTCACGGGTCAGCGGCAGGTCGGCGGAACTGTGCACCATCCGACGGCCCTCGTCGAACTCGGTGATGTCCCACCGGGTGGTCGCCTTCCACGGGCCGATGATCGGGTTGATCTCGTCGTAGGTGACACCGAGAGCCGCCGGCCCGTCGGTTCGCGTCACGGCGTCCGTGCCGACGACCCATTCCGCGTAGTGCTGCGTGTCGCACAGCACTTCCCAGACCGCGGCGGGCGGCGCGGGGATGTCTCGGCTCGCACCAACATCAAACACGGCAACCAGTATGCAGCCAACCTGGACCGGGCCTCTGGTGCCGTTCTCCTCCCGAAGGCCGCTGTCTTCCTCGGCATCGTCGCCAGCGACCGGTGGCCCAGGACGCGCACGCCTTCGCGCTCGCCCGGTTTCACTACCAGTTCGGCCAGACGATGACGACCAAGGAGTTCAGCGAGTACGCCGATGTGTTGTCCGCGGCCTCGCCGTAGTGGTCACGACGGGGGGACCGGGCCATCTCAACCAGAGCAGATGGTGTGGAAGGTGTTGACCAAGAGCTCGATGTCTTCCTCGGAGGCGACCAGGGGCGGGGCGAGGCGGAGGGTCTGCCCGTGCGCCTCCTTGGCGAGGATGCCTCGGTCGAGCAGCTGCTCGCAGACGTGCCGGCCGGTGCTCAGCTCGGGGCTGATGTCGACGCCGGCCCACAGCCCACGGGCCCGCACCGCATCGACGCCTTGGCCGACGAGCTCGCCGAGGCCGGCCGCCAGCTTGCCGCCGAGGGTCTCGGCGCGCTTCTGGAACTCACCGGTGCGGAGCATGTCGATCACCTCGCGGCCGATCGCCGCGGCCAGCGGGTTGCCGCCAAAGGTCGAGCCATGGGAGCCCGGCGTGATCACCGCGAGCACGTCGCCGTCGGCGGCGATCGCCGACACCGGGTAGAGGCCTCCTCCGAGCGCCTTGCCGAGGACGTAGACGTCGGGCACGACCTCCTCGTGGTCGCAGGCGAAGGTCCGCCCGGTCCGGGCGAGGCCGGACTGGATCTCGTCGGCGATCATCAGGACGCCCTCGGAGTTGCAGAGCGTGCGCACCTGCTGGAGGTAGCCCTCCGGCGGGATGATCACGCCCGCCTCGCCCTGGATGGGTTCGAGCAGCACGGCGACCGTGGACTCGTCGATGGCGGCGTCGAGCGCGGCGAGGTCGCCGTACGGCACGAGCCGGAAGCCGGGGGTGTACGGCGCGTAGTGGGCGGTTGCGACGGAGTCGGTCGAGAAGGACACGATGGTCGTGGTCCGTCCGTGGAAGTTGCCCTCCATCGCGACGATCGTCGCTTGGTTCTCCGGGACACCCTTGACCAGGTAGCCCCACTTCCGGGCGACCTTGATCGCGGTCTCGACGGCCTCGGCGCCCGAGTTCATCGGCAGGATCATCTCCTTGCCGGTCAGCTGCGCGAGGTCGCGGGCGAACGGGCCAAGCTGGTCGTTGTAGTACGCCCTCGACGTCAGCGTCAGCCGGCCCAGCTGCTCTTGTGCGCGGGCCACCAGACGGGGGTGGGAGTGGCCGAAGTTCAGGGCGCTGTAGCCGGACAGGCAGTCGAGGTAGCGACGCCCCTCGACGTCATTGACCCAGGCGCCCTCGCCGGACGACAGCACCACGCGCAGCGGATGGTAGTTGTGCGCGGCGTAGGACTCGTTGAGCTCGATGTGGGCTTCGGTGTCGCTGCCTGGGAGGCTGCTCACTTCGGATGTGCCAGTGGTGCCCGTCATGATCGGCATCGTCTCACCCACCGTCGCTGACACCGCGCGTGAGCCCGCCTCGACACCGATGGTCGCTGTGGAGGCGACGTAACCCAGGGGCCTGCCTACGAGCGCACGGAGCACGAGGCGCAGGGAACCGACCCTTCCCCGCGCCCGCCCGAGGGTGAATAGTGGTGGTTGTGGTCTCAACCACATGGGCGTGGCAGAGAGCGGGGTAGGAAACCTTGTTGGACGAGTCCCGGTTGGGCGAGCTCGAGACGCGGCGGGCCGAGCTTCGTGAGCAGTACCTTCGTCCCGCCGAGGAGCGTGTCTCGCCGGGGCGCGGGATCCATCATGCGGCCCTGATCTGCTCGGACGTCGAGAGGACGATCCGGTTCTACCAGGACGTGCTCGGATTCCCGCTGGTCGAGCTGGTCGAGAACCGGGACTACAAGGGTTCTTCACATTTCTTCTTCGACCTGGGCAACAAGACCCTGCTGGGTTTCTTCGACTTCCCGGGTCTCGGTCTCGAGCCGGGCATCGAGGCCATCGGCGGGGTTCAGCACATCGCGATCTCGATGCCGCGCGACCAGTGGGAGCAGGCCCAGAAGCGGCTGGAGGCGGAAGGCGTGACGTACGCCGGTCCCGACCTCGGCATCGAGGAGTCGATGTACTTCAAGGACCCCGACGGCATCCAGATCGAGCTCTTGAGCGATCCGCTGATGTTCTTCGGTGGCCACCAGCTCGATGAGTAGCGGCGTACATCCAGCCACGATGAGCCGCCACAAGAGAGGTGTTGTGCATGAGTGAGTGGAACGCCATGACCTTCGAGGGCAAGCCGACGATCCTGAGGGTGGTGCGCGACGAGGCCGAGCGGATGTTCGCCCTCGCTGAACGACCCGAGGTCTGGGAGTCGCCCACCGCGTGTGCCGATTGGTCGACCCGAGACATCGTGGGCCACATCATCGACACGACCGAGGGCTACTTCCGCGCCTTCGATGCGGCGCGAGGGACGGGCCAGGTGCCCGAGCCGCACGGACTTCCGCTGATGGCGCAGCTGGCGAACGAGGGCGCGACCGCCTTCCGTGGCGTGCCGCAAGCGGAGCTGATCGAACGACTGCGCGTCGACTTCGAGAAGATGCAGGGCCTGCTGGAGGCCCTCGGTCCCGACGACTGGACTGGCCTGATGGTCACCCACGCGTACATGGGACCGGTGCCGGCGTTCTTCTACGCTGCCGGTCAGTTGATGGACTACGGCGTCCACTCGTGGGACATCCGGGAGACCAGCGGTCGCGGCCACGCGCTGTCAGGCGAGGCGGCCGACCTGCTCGTGCCGTTCATGTTCGCGATCTGGCAGGGGACCGTCCGTGCCGAGACCGTGACCGAGCCGTTCACGATCGGCGTCCGGGTCAGCGGCCGGAACGCCGGTGACTATCGGGTCTCGGTCAGCGGCGACGGTCTCACCTACGAGAACGGTGAGATCGAGAGCCTGCCGGCCTACCTCGAGTTCGACGCGGCCAGTCTCGTCCTGAGGGCGTTCGGGCGGACCAACGGCGGTACCGTGCGCGGCGACATCGCCCTCGCCGACCGGTTCCTCAACCTGTTCTTCAGCATCTAACGCCGCTCATCACGCGCCGTGGGTCCTGGTGGGCGAACGTCGGGCTGCGCGTCGTACTCGTCGCTCGGGTGGCCCGCGGGGAGGCGGTGCTTGGCCACTCGAGAGGTGGGGGTGCGGGGGAGGGCGTCCAGGGCCTGCCAGAACCTGGGGACCTTGAACGCGGAGAGCCGTGCGGCGGTCCAGACCCGAAGCTGCTCGAAGTCGAGGCTGCGGTCGGGTACCGATACGACGAAGGCCTTGACCTCGTCCTCGGTCAGCTCCGAGGGCACGGCAACGACGGCCACCTCGAGGACGTCGGGATGCGCCGCGATCGCCTCCTCGACCTCGGTCGGCGAGAGGTTCAGGCCGCGCCGCCGAAGCACCTCCTTCACGCGCGAGACGAACGTGTAGGTGCCGTCCTCGTCCGCGGTGACGAGGTCGCCCGTGTGCAGCCAGCCGTCGACCACCGTCGCCTCGGTCTCTTCAGGCATCTGCCAGTAGCCCGGGGTGATGGTCGGGTTGCGCAACAGCAGTTCGCCGACACCTCCCGTCGCGACGTCGCGCCCGCCGTCGTCGACCACGCGGGCCTCGTTCACCGTGCCGAGCGTGGGGTGCTGGCGTGGGGAGCCGAGAGTGCCGAAAGGCCGCTCGCCGTGTCGCCAGATCAGCCCGTACGGCGACTCCGACAGGGCGTAGCCACAGACGACCCGCAGCCGGAACCTCTGCTCGAACTCCTCCTGCCACTCTCGAGCCGGGGAGGGGCCGGTGTAGCAGAGTCGCAGGTCGGTCTCGCCGTCGTCGGGTCGGACCGGCTGTCGCATCAGGATCTCCAACATCGCCCCGATCGCGTTGAACTCGGTCGCGCCATGGCGTCGGGCCGAGTCCAGGAACCCACTGGCCGAGAAGCGTGGCAGCAGAACCAGGCCCGCCCCCACCGCGAGCGAGCCGAGCACGGAGTACGCCGGCGCGTTGATGTGGAACAGCGGCAAGGAGGTCATCAGCCGGTCCTCGGCCGTCAGCTCCATCCAGTACGGGAAGCCGACCCCCGCCATCGCGTAGGCGAGGTGCGTCTGCATGACGAGCTTGGACTTTCCCGTCGTGCCCGAGGTGGGGATCAGGACAGCGAGGTCGTTGGAGCCGACGGCCCCCTCCAACGAGGACGTGGCGACGGAGGTCTCGCTGGTCCAGTCGCCGAGCAGATCGTCCACGTCGAGCACCTCCAGCGGGAGCGGTGCGCCCGCCTCGACGACAAGAGGCCGCAGAGCCGCGTCGGTGACAATCACCCGGGGGTTCACCTGGCGGACGAGCCCGGTGAGCTCGACGAGGGTGCTGGCCGGGTCGGTGGGAACGGTCACGGCGCCCAGCGAGGCCAGCGCCAACCAGCACAGGACGTACGCCGGCGTGGTGCGGGCCGTGACCACCACGAGGTCCCCGCGGCCCACCCCGGTGTCGCGGAGCCGCTCTCCGAGCCGGGCCACCTGAGCGTAAGCGCCGCCGAAGGTCAGCGTGCCTTCGTCTGTGTGAAGCCACGTCGCGCCGGCGTCCCTGTCGACGGCGGCGGCCAGCAGACCGGGAATGGTCTCGATCACGGGCCTCGCCACCGCCATCGCCCGAGTCTGTCCGACCCGCGGGTCCGGGGCAACGTCCGACGAACGGCTGCCCTACCTGTGGGGCCGTCTCCCGAGCTGGTGGCGTCGATGACTTGAATGGTGAGCCGAACGCACCCGCAGACGCAGGACCAATGGTCCTTGTTCGCACCGACGAACCCTGCATACGGTCGACTGCAACCGGGGTATCGCCCCGATGTACACCGAGGAGGCACCGCCATGACCGATGAGGCGGTTAGCGTGTTGACGTCGGAGGAGTGCTGGGAGCTGCTGCGTGACGAGGAGTTCGGGAGACTTGCCTTCCGACTCGTCGACGAGGTCCACATCACGCCCATCAACTACGCGGTCGACGGTGGCTCCCTGCTGTTCCTGACGGCCGAGGGCAGCAAGCTCCTGGCGGTCGCGATGGGGTCCGAGGTGGCGTTCGAGATCGATCGCTACGGGGAGGACTGGGCCCGCAGCGTGGTCGTGCGCGGACCTGCGCGCGTGCTTCCCGAGGACGAAGCACACCGCGCAGAGAATGTTCCGCTGCGGCCATGGGTGCCGACGCTGAAGTACAACGTCGTCGAGATCGAGCCGAAGGTGGTCTCCGGCCGTGCCTTCGAGCTGTCTCGCCCGTGGCTTCACCTCAGGCCGCACGACTGACAACCCCGTGCGGATCACCGGTTCCGGTCGACCCTGACGTCATCACCAGCTCGACAGCAGGTTCCCGGACGCCTTGACAACCACTAGCATCACAAATCAGGTCATACCCTTCCTTTCCTTAGGCACGGAGTCTGACGGGCGCCGCTCGGCAGGTGGGGCCTTTCGTCCGGGGTAGGACGCAAGCGACTTCTCGAGGAAGCAGGTGCAGAGATGGCCGACACCGTGGACACCGAGCCGGGCCTGGAGCCCACCGACCTCAAGCGTGGACTGAAGCAGCGCCACCTCACGATGATCGCGATCGGCGGCGTCATCGGAGCGGGGTTGTTCGTCGGCTCCGGCGTCGTCATCAACGAGACCGGGCCCGCGGCGTTCCTCAGCTATCTGATCACCGGCGTCCTCATCATCCTGGTGATGCGGATGCTCGGCGAGATGGCGACGGCCAACCCGTCCACCGGTTCGTTCGCCGACTACGCGCGCCGGGCGCTCGGCGGCTGGGCGGGCTTCTCGGTCGGCTGGCTGTACTGGTACTTCTGGGTGATCGTCGTCGGCTTCGAGGCGATCGCCGGCGCGAAGATCATCCAGTACTGGTGGACGGGTCCGCTCTGGGTGCTGTCGCTCGGACTGATGGTCCTGATGACCGCGACCAACCTGATCTCGGTGAGGTCGTACGGCGAGTTCGAGTACTGGTTCGCCGGGATCAAGGTCGTCGCGATCATCGCCTTCCTCGTGCCTCGGCACGCTGTTCGTGCTCGGTCTGTGGCCCAACCAGAACCTGGACTTCAGCAACCTGACCGATCACGGCGGCTTCCTCCCCAACGGGCCGAGCGCGATCTTCTCCAGCATCGTGGTCGTCGTCTTCTCGATGGTGGGCGCCGAGATCGCCACCGTCGCAGCAGCCGAGTCGCACGACCCGAAGAAGGCGATCGCCAAGGCCACCCAGTCGGTGATCTTCCGGGTGCTGACCTTCTACGTCGGGTCGGTCTTCCTGCTCGTCTGCATCCTGCCGTGGGACGACACCGAGCTCGGCGCGTCGCCGTACGTCGCTGCGTTCACCGAGATGGGTATCCCGGGCGCGGACGACATGATGAACGCGGTCGTGCTCACCGCGGTGCTGTCCTGCCTCAACTCCGGGCTCTACACCGCGTCGCGGATGCTGTTCGTGCTCGCCGGTCGCCGTGAGGCGCCGATGCGCGCTGATCACGGTCAACGGCCGGGGGGTGCCGGTGTGGGCGATCCTCTCCTCGACAGTGGTCGGCTTCCTGTGCGTGATCGCGGCGTACGTCTCGCCCGACACCGTCTTCCTGTTCCTGCTCAACTCCTCCGGCGCGGTCATCCTGTTCGTCTACCTGCTGATCGCGGTCTCGCAGTTCGTGCTGCGGCGGCAGACCCCGGAGGAGAAGCTGACGGTGAAGATGTGGTTCTTCCCGTATCTCACCATCGTCGCCGCGCTGGGCATCGTCGGTGTGCTGCTGCAGATGTTCTTCACCGATGCGACCCGCTCGCAGCTGGTGCTGAGCGTGCTGTCCTGGGGTGTCGTGCTGGTGCTGTACGCCGTGACCCGTTGGCGTGGTGGCTCCATGAGCGCCGAGGAGGTCGAGGCGAAGAAGGCCGGACCCTCCGGTCGTGCGGCGGAGCGCATCCTCGTCCTCGCGAACCAGACCCTCGTCGGCGAGCAGCTGCACGACACCTTGCTGGGCATCGAGGGCAGCGACCGTGCGGAGTACCTCGTCGTCGTACCGGCCAACCCGGTCGATACCGGGCAGGCCGACCGTGAGGGAGCGGCGTTCGTGTGGGAGGCGACCACGCGGGCCGCCCAGGAGCGGCTCGACCAGACGCTCTCGACCTTGCAGGCGCGGGGTCTCACCGTGCGCGGCGAGCTCGGCGACTATCGACCGCTTCTCGCGCTCGACGAGGCGGTGCGCGAGTTCAGGCCCGACCACGTGGTGATCTCCACGCACCCCGAGGAGCGCTCGACCTGGCTGCACCACGGGGTCGTCGACGAGGCCCGCAAGCGCTACGACGACATCGACATCGAGCACGTGGTCGTCGAGCCCGTGCAGGCGTCCTGACCAGACCAACCCCGTGTCGTGGTTGTGATGTGCCTGCGGGCCCATCACAACGACCGCACAGCGCGGTGAGCTCGCGAGCGGGCTGACTACCTCAGTGGCCGTCGCGACGCTGGGCTCACGCGCGCCAACGCGACCACACCGCCTGCTTCGACACTCCCGACAGGTCCGCGACCTGGGTCCAGGACTCGGCGGAGGCCAGGCGGCGGGCTCCCTCACCGAGGCACTGGCCGGCATGGGCGCTCATGGTGAGGAGCTGCGAAAAGGCCTCCTGGTCACCACGCAGCGCGAGGATCGACATGGCGTCGCGTGCGAGCACCCCCAGATCGTTCGAGCTGAGCTGGTCGAGGTCATCGCCAAGAACTGCCATGTCGCCTCCTGCGGGCGTCTGTCGGTGCGGTGTACTCAGCCCTCCTGGAGCGACACCGTGATCTTGTCGTCGGGTGAGTCGAATGTGCGTGTGAAGCTCGCTCCGGGCCAAGAGTAGGTGAGCTCCTGGCCACGTGGCCGGTACGCCGCCGTGAACAGGGTCCCGAAACCCTGTGCGTACCTCTGGCTGTAGAGCGGGGGCCGCAAGAACGCGGCCTCGAGCGCCGCAGGCTCCGTCGGCTCGTCCAGCAGCTCCAGGAGGTGGTCTTGACGCTCCACACTTCGGAGGGCACGAGCATGCTCGGGGCGCTCCGGAACTCGCCCGCGGTGGTTGGTCGCGACGGCCAGGTCGGAGTACTCCGGCTCGTTGCCTGGCGACACGAAGGCGGTCACCACCGCACCGGTGGCGTCCATCATGGTGAGGTTGTACGACGCGGCGACCGGGAGTCTGTCAAGTGCGGCTCGTGCCGCGTCAACCGTGCCGGCGACCTCCAGCAGGTAGCGCACGACCAGGGGTATCGCGAACCCCGGTGCGGAGCTTTGGCGCCCGCCATGCGTAAGTGAGATGACCAGCCCGTCGTCGTTCATCCCGTCGAGAAGCCCCCAGAGGCAGTCGCTGGTGCCGATGACCTTGCGGCCGGTGAACTCGCTGGAGTACACGACCCACTCGAACAGGTCGGGGTTGTAGTCGTAGTTGCGCACCATGATCGGGTCGCCGCCGACCTGGGCTGCCTGTGAGCAGCCGGGGGCGAATGCGGGCGCATCCCACATCGTCAGCAGGCGGGCCGCGACGTCGTCGTCTCCGGTCAGGGCCACCATGGCCTCCCAGGTCGGAACGAGCTCCGGCATGTGCCTGGTCAGCTGCGCTCGAGCAGTGGCGAGGTCGGGCCGCGCGTCGTCTCCGTTCTGGAGGTACCACGCACGGTAGCCGGGCCAGGTGGCGGCGAAGAGCGCCTGCCAGCGAGGGCCCGGCTGCTCCTCGCGAATGCCGAACATGGTGAATGAGCGAGCGGCGTCGGTAGGGGCTGACGGCGTCTCACTCCGGCTGCTCCAGCTGTCCCAGGCGGCCCACGACTCCCGAGCTCCCAGACGGAGTGCGACGGTGATGAGGGACTCGACAGCTGCCGTGACCGCATCTGGGTCGACGGCTCGAGCGAGCTCGGCGCCGAGGTCGGCGAAGGTGCGGGCGGAGTCGAGCTCGCCGGGGTGCTGGGGGAGGGTGGTGGCGCGGGCAGGTGGGAGGGTGCAAGTGGCTGACATGCCGTCAAGGCTGCCTTGACGAGGTGGCGTCTGTCAAGAAAACCTTGACGCTGCCCCGCCCGAGCCCCGCGTCCCCTGGGCGTTGGACACAGACCTGGTGGAGCCGCCGCGTCAGTCGTCCATCGCTTCGATCCCGAGCTCAGCCAGCTCGGCCATGCGCGCGCGCATCTGCTGGATCATCTCCGGCGGGGGACGCTTCCAGCCCACGAGCTCCTCGACGACCCGCAATGGCTCGGTCGTTCGGTAGGACCGGGTCGGGTTTCCGGGGAAGCGCTTGTCGGTCACGTTCGGGTCGTCTTCGATCGTGCCGAGTGGCTCGACCCGGAATACCCGTCCCGGTCCCTCGCCGCGAGCGAGCTCGGCAGCCAGTGGCGCGCCCTCGCGCGTGGCCGTCAGGTAGATGTGATTGGCCCGACGCCCCGAACCGTAGTTCGAGCGCCAGCCCGGTGTGAGCAGGTCACCCGGACGCAGGTCGGCTTTGGTCCCGTGAAAGAACGGCCCGGGGTCGTCGACCTCCCGTGGCGTCGGAGGTGGATCCCGAAGCAGGCTGTCGAGCCGTTCCATGAGGACCGCCACCCGGGTGCGCCCCTTCGGCGCTCGCGGATAGCGGGTCAGCACGTCAAGGACGACCGGCACGGCTCGCCTGGCGGCGGCGGTGATGACGTACTCCGCGACCACCGGGTCGTCGCCCCGTGCGAGCTCGGCCGCCCGGGCGGCATGGGCGGCCGACCCCAGGATGTGGCGCACCTGCGTCGCCCTCGCCAGCGGATGGAGGTACGCCGCCGCGGCGGCAGCTGACGCAGCGCTCGCTGCATGCCGGGCGGCTTCGGTCGTCGCGTCCCCGGCTGCGCGGTGTGCGTCGGCCGCGGCAGTCCGTTGCAGGCGTGAACGGGGCGCCCCCTCGGCGAAGACTCGCCCGGCTTGCAGAGCCGCCGCCGGGCGAGGGTCATCCGGACGGGCTCTCTGGAAGAGGACGAGCGCAGGTTCGGCGCACGCGACGGCGTACCCGGCAATCGCCCGCAGCTCGTCCGTCGTCAACTCGAGGTCACCCGAGCGTGTCTGCATCTCCTCGAGTTTCGCACGACGCAGGGAGCGGACATGCACTGTCGACGAACCGGCGCAGGTGATCGGTGAACCGATCTGGGTCGACCAGGTGGACGAAGTGGCCGGCATCGTCCCACTCTTCGATCTGGACGTGGGAGAGGCGGTCGAGCCGTTCTCGCTCGCCCGCGGTGACGGGCCGACCGAACACGGCCAGCCACGGCGCACCGATTCTCGACAGCTGCTGGTCGACGTACTGCTGCAGTGTGGCCGGATCGGTGCTCAGGGCGTGCTCCCAGTAGCCGAGCACCACGGCCTGGTCGACCACGTGGCTCTCGAGCACCACCGAGCGCACCGGCTCGGGGATCCGCTCGAGACCCAGGCTGGCCTCGATCGGCTCCCAGGCGTGGGCGAAGTGGGGTCCGCGCAGCGCGGGGGCGAGGCGGTGCAGGAACTCGGCGAACGGTTCGACCTCAGGCCCGTCATCGACGGTCACCAAACCGAGGGAGGCGTGGGTCGAGGCGTAGAAGCAAGCGAGGGCCGCCCCGAACGAGTGGCCCACGACGACTGGGCGCTCGATCCCCAACGAGGTCACGACCTCATGGATCTGCTCGACGAGGCCCTCGAGCGGTTGCGGAGGGCCGGCGCTCTCTCCGTGCGCCGGCAGGTCGATGGTCACGGCCCGCACCGCACCGTCCAGCCGGTCGAGGATCGGGCGCCAGGTGCGTCGGTCGAAGGTGAGCCCGTGGAGGAAGACCACCGGGGCACCGGAGCCCTCCACGTCGAAAGCGAGCCGTGTCCGCCGCTCGGTTGGTGTTGTCATGCGATCACGTCCCCTCCGGGGTTTCGTATCAACGTAACGTAACAACGTTGCGCTATTCTGTCAAGATCATGGGCAGACCCAGAGAGCACGACGAAGCGACCGCGACGGCCCTGCTTGCCGTTGCCGAGCGCACCATCCAGACCGGCGGCCTGGCAACGCTCTCCCTGCGTGCCGTCGCCCAGGACGCCGGGACGACCACGCGGGCCATCTACAGCCTCTTCGGGTCCAAGGAACGCCTCCTCGCGGCACTCGGGGCGCGGGCGTTCGAGCTGCTTCGTGCGGGTCTCCTGGCGCTCGAAGGCAGTCCTGACCCGCGCCAAGACCTGATCGAGGCGGCTCTGATGTTCCGTCGCTTCGCGCTCGAGCATCCCGCCCTGTTCTCGATCGGCATCCAGCGCACCGATCCGACGGTCTGGCCGGCGTTCCAGTCCGCGGCGGCAGAGGCGTTTGCGGCGCTGGTGGAGCAGGTGGTCCCGCTCGAGGAAGCAAACCTGCTCGGCGGGCGCAGTGCCCGTGAGGCCGCCACGCAGTTCCACGCGCTGTGCGAGGGACTCGCCGCGATAGAGCTACGCGGCACGCTGGCAGGAAGCGACCCGGAGAGGTTCTGGCGCAGATCGTTCCACGCGCTGATCACCGGCTTCGCCGAGGGACTTCCGGCGTAGGTGCCGCCCGCCTGACCTCGCCTCCCTGCAGTCGGGAGAGATCTCTCGGGGCGACGGGAGGAACACGATTTCTTCGCCGGAGGCCGTAAACACAGCGAGGAGCTGCTCGGCGACCAGGTGCTCTGCGACGCCCTCGCTCCCTGAGGGGCGACCGGGGCGCTGGTCTAGCGCTCGCGGGGCAGTCGGGGCTGCTTTCGCCCGGCGCAGCTCGCTCAGCAAGCACGGTCGGTCACGGCCAGCCGATCTCTCCGACGTACCACACCACGGAGGTCCACACGACCGTCATCAGGGCGGTGAAGAGGAGGCCGCCGGCGACCGGGAGCAGCCAGCCGGGTGCGGTGCCGCTGCGGACGGCGACGACCTTGACCACGACGGCGCCGTACACGATGCAGCCGACCACGCTGTGCACGACCACTCGGGTCGAGGTGCCACTACCGCTCTGGAAGCCGAACGCCCACAGGCAGTGGTACGCCACGGGAAGCGAGAGCAGCAGGGCCAGTGCGCCGGTCACCCGGTGGGCCGTTCCCAGCCACGACGGAACGGCCAGGGCCAGCTTGCCGTAGAGCCACAGGGCTCCGAGCAGCTGGAGCAGGGCCAGAACACCAACTACCGCGGCGAGGTAGACCTTCATCTCGATCACCGAGCCGAAGCCGAAGGTCGCGATCGCCCGGTTCGTGGGCTCGTGCACGGATCCGTAGACGCCGAGGAGCAGGGAGAGGGCCGCACCGGCGGCGAACGCCGCCAGCGGTACGAACTGGGCTCCGTGGGCGCGGGATGCCACGGGTCAAGGATGCTCCCGGACGTGGCCGGCGTCCGGGTGGTCTCGACCGGCCGTTCAGGATCGAAGCGCGCCCATCCACTCCTCGATCGCGTCGGGGGCGCGCGGGAGGGCCTCGGACAGGTTCCGGCAGCCGTCGGCGGTGACCACGATGTCGTCCTCGATCCGGATCCCGATGCCGCGCAGCTCCTCGGGGACGAGCAGGTCGTCCTCCTGGAAGTACAGGCCGGGCTCGACGGTCAGCACCATGCCCTCGGCCAGGTCGCCGCGGGGGTAGATGTCCTGGTCGGCGCCGGCGCAGTCGTGCACGTCCATGCCGAGCATGTGGCTGACGCCGTGGAGGGTCCAGCGCGAGTAGGTCTTGTTGTCGTCGGCGAGCGCCTCGTCGACGGACACCGGCAGCAGGCCGAGGTCGTCGAGGCCGTGCGCGAGCACGTCCATCGCCGCGTGGTGGGCGCCGCGGAACGGCTCACCCGGTCGTACGGCGTCGATGCCCTTCGTCTGGGCCTCGAGCACGAGGTTGTAGAGGTCTCGCTGGAGCGTCGTGAACCGGCCGTCGACCGGCAGGGTGCGGGTGACGTCGGCGGTGTACAGCGACGACGCCTCGGCACCCATGTCGAGCAGCAGCAGCTCGCCCGGGGTGACCGGGCCGGTGTTCTCGATCCAGTGCAGCGTCGTCGCGTGGGAGCCGCCGCCCACGATCGAGTCGTAGCCGATGTCGTTGCCCATCGCGCGCGCCCGCCGGAAGAACGTGCCCTCGATCCAGCGTTCCCCGTGCTGGAGCACGCCGTCCCACTCCCGCACGCAGTCCTCGAAGCCGAGCGTCGTGATGTCGCAGGCGGACTGGAGCTCGCTGAGCTCCCACTCGTCCTTGACCAGCCGCAGCTCTGCCAGCACCTTGGCGAACTCCTGGTCGGCGGCCTCGTCACCGGTGACGGCGGAGTCGACCCGGGAGTCGACGCCCCGCAGCACGCGGGTCTTGCCGGACCGGCCCAGCGCCTCGCCGAGCTCGTCGAGGTGGCGGGTGCGGATGCCGAGCGAGTCGGAGATCTCGTGGAGCGAGGGCCGGCGGCCGGCCCAGAGCTCGCCGTAGCTGCGGTCGCGGAAGAACTCGTCGGTGTCGCGGGAGCTGCGGGGGCGGGCGTACAGCGTCGCCTCGCCACCCTCCATCACCAGCACCGCGTCGGAGGTCTGGTTGCCGGACAGCCAGGTGTGTGCCGTCTCCGCTCGGAACCGGTAGTCGCAGTCGTTGGAGCGCACCTTGAACCCACCGACCGGGACCACCAGCCGCTCGCCGCTGAACTGCTCGGAGAGCCGCTCCCGGCGTGCCCGGGCCCACGGGGTGATCGGGTGCGGGGGCAGGTCGAGCTCGCGGTCTCCCCAGCCGGTGCGCATGAACTCGGCGTACGCCGGGGGTACGGCGGGGTCGTGCGATTCCCCCATCGATGACTGCGTCGAGGACTGGGTCGAGGACTGGGTCGATGACGGGGTCGGGGTGCTGTCGTCCATCCTTGAACTGTACGACCAGCGGCACCCCGTCGTGGATCGGGGCGAGGTCCGTGACCCGTAGGGTTCTGCCATGCGTGCAGCCCCGGTCGCCCGCCGCAGCGGCCTCGCCTTCACGATCGTCGTGTCGGTCGTGATGTTCGTGGGTGCGTGCCTGATGGCGCTGGTGCTGCTGATGTCGAGCGCTCCTGGTGCGCTCGTGGTGGGCGTGGTGCTGGCCGCGGGACCGGTGGCGCCGCTGATCGCGTGCTTCGTCTGGCTCGACCGCTACGAGCCCGAGCCGCGCTCGCTGCTGCTGCTCGGCCTGGGCTGGGGAGCGTTCGTCGCCAGCAGCTCGGCCCTGGTGCCTCCAGATCGCCGGAGAGTTCGCGTTCGAGGCGCCCCGGTCGTTCTCCGGCGCCGTCATCGCCCCGCTCACGGAGGAGGCGGCCAAGGGGCTGTTCATCCTGCTGCTGCTCTGGTTCCGGCGCAACGAGCTCGACGGCATCCTCGACGGGATCGTGTACGCCGGCATGGTCGGCATCGGGTTCGCCTTCACCGAGAACATCCTCTACCTCTCCGCGGCGGACGTCGGGGGCGACGGCGGGTCCGGCGGTCTCGGGGGCGCGATCATGCTCTTCGTGGTCCGCGGCGTGTTCAGCCCGTTCGCGCACCCCTTGTTCACCGCGTTCACCGGTATCGGGATCGGGATCGCGGTCGGCAGCCGCAAGCCGGCGGTGCGGTTCTTCGCGCCGCTGGTCGGCTACCTGCTCGCGGTCGGCGCCCACGCGGCCTGGAACGGCTCGCTCTTCCTGGGCGGCGGCGAGGGCTTCGTGCTCACCTACGTGTTCGTCATGGTCCCCGGGTTCTTCCTGATCGTCGGGTTCGCGATCTGGGCGCGGCGGCGGGAGTCGATGCTGCTCACCGAGGCGCTCACCGACTGCGCCAAGCGGGGGTTCATCGACCCGGCCGAGATCCCCTGGCTGGTCCGACTGCCCGCGCGCCGGGAGGCACGCCTCAACGCCGAGGCGGTCGGCGGTCGCGAGGCGCGGTCGACGATGGCGGCGTACCAGCAGCAGGCGATCGAGCTCGGCTTCCTGCACAGCCGGTTCCTGCGCGGTACGGCGCCGCGCGACTTCGCGCAGCGCGGCCAGTACTTCGTCGACGCGATGAGGGAGCTCCGCCCGGGCGTCGTGTGGCCCTCCACCGCTGGTGGAAGGGCCGCGACGTTTGCCATGCCGGCCGGAGGAGGACAGTGAGCGGCGTGGCGACGGGTGGTGCCGGCGGTCCGTCGTCAGCGCGGATGCTGACCACGCTGGTGCGCCTCCGTGACGCGCTGCAACGGGCCACGCTGCCGCTGGAGCTCCCCGGCGTCGCCGAGCGCCGTGTCGCCCGCGTCGAGATGATCGACCAGCTCGAGGACTACGTCCTGCCCCGGCTGGTGCAGATCGACGCCCCGCTGCTGACGGTGGTCGGCGGATCGACCGGCGCCGGCAAGTCCACGCTCGTGAACTCGCTCGTCGGCAGCCGCGTCAGCACGCCCGGCGTGCTCCGGCCGACGACGCGGTCCCCGGTGCTCGTGCACAACCCGGCCGACGCGGCCTGGTTCGGCCAGGACCGGATCCTTCCCGATCTCGAACGCACCACGAGCGCGACGACCGACCCCAACGCCCTCCAGCTCGTGGCCACGACCTCCCTGCCGCCCGGACTGGCCGTGCTCGACGCGCCCGACATCGACTCCGTCGAGGAGCGCAACCGGGTGCTGGCCGACCCAGCTGCTGGCCGCGGCCGACCTGTGGCTGTTCGTGACCTCGGCGGCGCGGTACGCCGACCAGGTGCCCTGGGACTTCCTCAAGCAGGCAGCCGACCGCAGCGCAGCGGTCGCGATCGTGCTCGACCGCACCGCCGCCGCCGCCGTGGCCGAGGTCAGCAGCCACCTGGCCCGCATGCTGACCGTCCGGGGCCTGCGCGACTCGCCGCTGTTCGCCGTGCGCGAGAGCGACGTCGACGACGACGGGCTGCTCCCCGCAGCCGAAGTGGCCGAGATCAAGGAGTGGCTGGGCGCGCTCGCCGCCGACGCCGACGCGCGCTCCCGGGTCGTCAAGCAGACCCTCGAGGGCGCGATCCGCTCGCTCGCCGCCAAGTCCCACCAGGTCGCCGACGCCGCGATGGAGCAGGTCGACATGCAGGCGCGGCTGCTGCGCGACGTCGACCAGGCGTACGACGACGCGGTCCGCACGATCGACGAGGCGTCGGCCGACGGCACCCTGCTGCGCGGCGAGGTGCTGGCCCGTTGGCAGGAGTTCGTCGGCACCGGCGAGCTGCTCCGCGGACTGGAGACCAAGGTCGAGCTGGCTGCGCGACCGGATCAGCAATGCGGTCAAGGGCAAGCCGCAGCAGGCCGGCCGGGTGACGGTCGCCGTCGAGTCCGGCCTGCACACCCTGATCCTCGAGAACGCCGAGAACGCCGCCGAGCGCTCCGCCGCCGCCTGGCAGTCCCTGGAAGCCGGTCGTCAGCTGCTCGAGGAGGGCGGGCAGGACCTGGCTCGCGCCTCGCGTGACTTCCGCGCCCGCAGCCGACCGCGCCGTGCGCGACTGGCAGCAGGGCGTGCTCGACCTGGTCCGCAAGGAAGGCGCCGACAAGCGCAGCACCGCCCGGTTCCTGGCGTACGGCGTCAACGGGCTCGGCGTGGCGCTGATGGTGGTGGTGTTCGCCTCCACCGCCGGCATCACCGGCGCCGAGGTCGGCATCGCCGGCGGCAGCGCCGTCGTCGGGCAGAAGCTGCTGGAGGCGGTCTTCGGCGACCAGGCCGTACGCCGGCTGGCCACCACCGCCCGGCAGGACCTGAACCAGCGTGTGCAGGCGCTGCTGGACGGCGAGCGCAGACGCTTCGACGAGCGGCTGGACAAGCAGGAGATCTCCACGACGTCCTCGGAGGAGATCCGGGAGGTCGCGCGGGCGGTCGACGACCTCCGCTTCGCGCAGCGGATGGCAGAACGTGACGCGAGCGCGGTCCCTCGTGCCGCCGCACATCACCGTGGCAAGAACACAGAGGGTGACGGGTGAGCGCGCTGCTGGAGGGTGCCCGGCGGTTGCTGGGGCGCAAGTCCGACCTGGCCGACCAGATCTACGGGCTCGACCAGGCGGTCGAGGCGTGCCGCGGGCGGCTGGACGACGAGGTGGTCGACTCGGCGGCGACGATCGTCCAGCGGGCCGGCGCCCGGCTGCGGCTCTCCCCGGAGCACACGGTGGTCGCGATCGCCGGGGCCACCGGCTCCGGCAAGTCCTCGACGTTCAACGCGCTGACCGGTCTCGACCTGGCCGCGGTCGGCGTACGACGCCCGACGACGTCGTGGGCCAGCGCCTGCATCTGGGGCGGACCGGGTGGTGCCGAGGACCTCCTCGAGTGGATGGGCATCCCGCAACGGCACCAGACCACGCGCGACTCCCTGCTCGACTCGGGTCGTGACGCTCGTGACCTCCAGGGCCTGGTCCTGCTCGATCTCCCCGACCACGACTCGACCGAGGTAAGCCACCACCTCGAGGTGCAGCGGCTGATCGTGCTGGCGGACCTGATGATCTGGGTGCTGGACCCGCAGAAGTACGCCGACAAGGCGGTGCACGAGGACTTCTTCAAGCCGATGTCCTCGCACAAGGACGTCATGATCGTGGTGCTCAACCACATCGACGAGGTGCCGCGGGACGCCCGCCAGGGGATGGTCGAGGACGTCAAGCGGCTGCTCGCCCTCGACGGGCTCGACGGCGTGCCCGTGATCGCGACGTCGGCGCGCGACGGCGACGGCATCGCCGACCTCAAGAAGCTGATCACCAAGCGTGTGGCCGACAAGAAGGCGAGCCGGTCCCGGTTCCGGATCGACGTGCACGACGCGGCCGAGAGCCTCGACGAGGCCTGCGGCAGGGCCACGCCACGCGACCTGAGCAACGTCACCCGGTCCGAGCTCAACGACGCCGTCGCTGACGCCGCCGGGGTGCCGGTGGTCGTCGACGCGGTGCAGCGCTCGTCCCGGATGCGCGCGGCCCGCGCCACCGGCTGGCCGCCGACCGCCTGGCTCTCGAAGCTGCGCCCAGACCCGCTGAAGCGACTGCACCTCGACCTCGGTGCGGCCGGCAAGGAGCTGGTCCCGACCTCCACCTCGTCGGTGCCCGAGGCGACTCGGGTGCAGCGGGCGCGTGTCGATACCGCGGTGCGCCACGTCGCCGACGAGGTGTCCGACGGCATGTCCCGCCCGTGGGTGGCCGCGATCCGCAAGGCGTCGGTGTCGCAGGGCGAGGACTTCGCGGACGCCGTCGACCGGTCCGTGGGGGAGACCCCGATGGTGATGGGGTCGGTGCCCGGGTGGTGCAAGGCGGTGCGAGTGCTCCAGTGGCTGCTGATCGTCGTGGCGCTCGCCGGTGCCGTGTGGCTGGGCGTGCTCGCGTTCATGGGCTACCTGCAGGTCTCCACGCCCGACCTGCCGTCCTACGGCGGGCTGACGGCGCCGACGGCGCTGCTGCTCGGTGGCGTGGCCGCCGGCGTCCTGCTGGCCATCGTGAGCCGGGTGCTGGTGGGGATGAGCGCCCGGTCGCGGGCACGGGCTGCGGAGAAGCGGCTGCGCAGCGCCATCGGCGAGGTCACGGAGCGGATGATCCTGCAGCCGATCGACACCGAGCTCGAGGCCTACCGGCGGGCCCGCGAGGGGCTCCAGCGCGCGCTGGTCTGAGCGAACGCCTCTCGAAGCCTGAGCCGGCTCGTCTCCACAGCACCCCGCTACCCGGTCGTCGTCCACAGCCCGCGCGGCCACTCCTCCCGTACGTCGGCCGCGCGCGGTTGGCTCGTCGTACGGCACGACGAGAGGAGTCGGAGATGAACGAGTCGTGGGTGACCCTGCAGGGCTGGGTCGGTGGCGAGGTCAACACGCGCGAGGCAGGGGGCACCAGGGTGTCGACGTTCCGGGTGGGGTGCACGCCGCGCTACCTCCGCAACGGCATGTGGGTCGACGGGCAGACCTCCTGGTACACCGTCCACGCCTGGCGCACGCTCGGCAACAACGTCGCCGCCTCGGTGCACAAGGGCGATGCGGTGGTGGTCCACGGCAGGGTGCGGGTCGATGTCTGGGAGCGCGAGGGTCAGCCGCCGTCGGTGACCCACGTGGTCGAGGCGAGCTTCGTGGGGCACGACCTGAGCAAGGGCACCAGCCGGTTCCTGCGGGTCAGCCGGCAGGAGCGCACCAACGCCCCTGAGGACAGCGAGGAGGTGAAGCAGCTGGTGCACGGCTTCGACCCCGACGGGCCGCAGCTCGACTCCGAGGGCCAGCCGCGCGAGGCGCCGGCGGCGTGAGCACCGCCACCGCGGGCGGATTGGGGAGCGGGCGCCCTCTCCCCGTAGGCTCGCAGGCATGTCGGATTACGTGTTCACCCTGCGCAATGTGCGCAAGGCCCATGGCGACAAGGTCGTCCTCGACAACGTGACGTTGTCGTTCCTGCACGGAGCGAAGATCGGCGTGGTCGGGCCCAACGGCACCGGCAAGTCGTCGCTGCTCAAGATCATGGCCGGCCTCGACCGGGCCAACAACGGCGACGCGATCCTGGACCCGGGCGCGACGGTCGGCATGCTCCAGCAGGAGCCACCGCTGAGCGAAGGGCGAACCGTCCTCGAGAACGTCGAGGAGGCCGTCCACGAGATCATGGGCAAGCTCGCGCGCTTCAACGCGATCTCCGAGGAGCTCGCCGACCCCGAGGCGGACTACGACAAGCTCCTCGGCGAGATGGGTGACCTGCAGACCGACCTCGACCACGCCAACGCGTGGGACCTGGACAGCCGGCTCGACCAGGCCATGGATGCGCTGCGTTGCCCGCCGCCCGACGTGCTGGTCGACAAGCTGTCCGGTGGCGAGCGTCGCCGGGTCGCGCTCTGCAAGCTGCTGCTCCAGCAGCCCGACCTGCTGCTGCTCGACGAGCCCACCAACCACCTCGACGCGGAGTCCGTGCAGTGGCTGGAGAACCACCTCGCGGCCTACCCGGGCGCCGTCCTGGCGGTCACCCACGACCGGTACTTCCTCGACAACGTTGCTCAGTGGATCCTCGAGCTCGACCGGGGCAAGGCGCACCCCTACGAGGGCAACTACTCGACCTACCTCGAGACCAAGCAGGGCCGGCTCAAGATCGAGGGCCAGAAGGACGCCAAGCGCGCCAGGATGCTCGAGAGGGAGCTGGAGTGGGTCCGCTCCAACCCGAAGGCGCGGCAGGCCAAGAGCAAGTCGCGTCTCGCGCGCTACGAGGAGATGGCGGCCGAGGCCGACCGGATGCGCAAGATCGACACCTCCGAGATCAACATTCCCGGCGGGCCACGGCTCGGCGACATCGTGCTGGAGGCCGACGACCTCGACAAGGGGTTCGGTGACCGGCCGCTGATCCACGACCTCGACTTCAAGCTCCCGCGCGCCGGGATCGTCGGCGTGATCGGCCCCAACGGCGTCGGCAAGACCACCCTGTTCCGGATGATCACGGGCGAGGAGCAGCCCGACGCTGGTGAGCTCAAGGTCGGGCAGACCGTCAAGATCTCCTACGTCGACCAGAGCCGCGGCGGGATCGACCCGGAGAAGAACGTCTGGCAGGTCGTCTCCGACGGGCTCGACTTCATCAAGGTCGCGAACTTCGAGATGAACTCCCGCGCCTACGTGGCGTCGTTCGGCTTCAAGGGCCCCGACCAGCAGAAGAAGGCCGGGGTGCTCTCCGGTGGAGAGCGCAACCGGCTCAACCTCGCGCTGACCCTGAAGATGGGCGGCAACATGCTGCTGCTCGACGAGCCCACCAACGACCTCGACGTGGAGACCCTGTCCTCGCTCGAGGACGCGCTGCTGGACTTCCCGGGCTGCGCCGTGGTCACGTCCCACGACCGGTGGTTCCTCGACCGCGTGGCGACGCACATCCTGGCCTGGGAGGGCGACGAGGAGGACCCCGCGAAGTGGTTCTGGTTCGAGGGCAACTTCGCGTCGTACGAGGACAACAAGGTCGAGCGCCTCGGCGCCGAGGCGGCGCGCCCGCACCGGGTGACGCACCGCCGGCTGACGCGCGACTGAGCCGGCGAGGCGGTCAGCGGATGTCGGCGGCGGCCGGCATGCCGGCCAACAGCCGGTCGCTGACCCGGTTCATGACCCGGCCGAGCGCCGCATAGTCCGCCGGGTCCGCGATGTCGACGAGGTTGCGCCGGACTCCCTCCACGTGGATGTGCGCCGCCGTCTCCAGCAGGGCGAAGCCCTCGTCGGTCATCACGGCCTCGACGCCGCGCCCGTCGTCCATGGCGGCCGACCTGTTCAGCAGGCCTGCCTTCTCCATCCGGGCGACGGTGTGGGTGACCCGGCTGCGCGAGTGGCAGAGGGCGTCGGCCAGCAGCGCCATCCGCATCCGTCGGCCGGGCGACTCGGAGAGCCGGACCAGGATCTCGTACTCGGTCATCGAGATCCCGAACTCCGCCCGGAGGTCGCGGTCGAGCCGGTCGAGGAGGAGCTGGGTCCCCATGATGTAGGCGCGCCAGGTCTGCTGCTGACCCTCATCGAGCCAGTGCGTGCCGGCCGCCGTCCCCGTGTCGGCCTCGACCGTGTCAGCTGTTCTCCCCGTCATGGGCGAAAAGTCTAGGGGAGTCGGGAATATCCTCCGGGGGGCCTCGGTTCGGACAGGTGAGTTGAAAGTTCAACCACCTAGACTGAGGAGCAACCCCATGACCAGCACCACGGACATCGCCACCGGCACCGACTGGGTCGCCGGCACCTGGACCATCGACCCCAGCCACTCCGAGGTGGGCTTCACCGTCCGCCACCTCGTGAGCAAGGTCCGAGGCCAGTTCGAGACGTTCGAGGGCACCCTGACCACCGGTGAGACGCTCGAGGAGACGCGTGCGAACGCCTCCATCGACCTCAACTCGGTGAACACCCGCGACGCCGGCCGCGACGGCCACCTGCGCTCGGCCGACTTCTTCGACGTGGAGAACCACGGCCCGATGACGTTCGTGACCACCTCGTTCGACGGTCAGACCGCGACCGGTGAGCTCACGCTCAAGGGCGTGACCCGGACCATCGAGCTCGACGTCGAGTTCCTCGGCACCGGCGGCGACCCGTGGGGCGGCACCCGCGCGGGCTTCGAGGCCAGCACGGAGATCAACCGCAAGGACTTCGGGGTGAACTTCAACGGCATCGTCGACGGCGGCAAGGTCATCGTGGGCGACAAGGTGCAGATCCACCTCGCGATCGAGGCCGTGCTCGACCAGGCCTGAGCCACACATCGCAACGAGGGCCCCGGACCAGCTGGTCCGGGGCCCTCGTGCGTCCGCTGGGCGAGTTCGGCTCAGCTCAGGCGCTCCACGATCATCGCCATGCCCTGGCCGCCGCCGACGCACATCGTGATCAGGCCGGTGGTCTTGTCGTGCCACTGCAGCGAGTTGAGCATGGTGTTCTGCAGCCGGGCACCGGTCATGCCGAAGGGGTGGCCGACCGCGATCGCGCCGCCGTTCACGTTGAGCCGGTCGAGGTCGATCCCGAGGTCCTGGTACGACGGCACCACCTGGGCGGCGAACGCCTCGTTGATCTCCACCAGGTCGATGTCGCCGATGCTCATGTTCGCGCGGGCGAGCGCCTGCTTCGAGGCCTCGACCGGGCCCAGGCCCATGATCTCCGGAGAGAGCCCGGTGACGCCGGTGGACACGATCCGGGCCAGCGGGGTCAGACCGAGCTCGGCGGCCTTGGTGTCGGACATGATCACGACCGCGGCCGCGCCGTCGTTGAGTGCGCAGCAGTTGCCCGCCGTCACCACGCCGTCGGGGCGGAAGACCGGCTTGAGCTCGGCGATCGCGTCGTAGCGTCACCCCGGCCCGCGGGCCGTCGTCGGCGCTGACCACGGTGCCGTCGGGCGTGGTGACCGGCGTGATCTCCCGCTGCCCAGAACCCGTCGGCGATCGCCTTCTCGGCGAGGTTCTGGCTCCGGACGCCGAACTCGTCGAGCTCCCTGCGGTCGAGGCCGCGGAGCCGGGCGACGTTCTCGGCGGTCTGCCCCATCGCGATGTAGACGTCGGGGAGGGCGCCGTCCTCGCGGGGGTCGTACCAGTCCCGGCCACCCGCGGCCTCGTCCTCGGTGCGGATGGTGGCGTCGCCGAAGAGCGGGTTGTGCGTGTCTGGCCAGTGGTCGGAGGTGCCCTTGGCGAACCGCGAGACGGTCTCCACGCCGGCGGAGATGAACACGTCGCCCTCGCCGGCCTTGATCGCGTGGAACGCCATCCGCGAGGTCTGCACGGACGACGAGCAGTACCGGGTGATCGTGGCCCCGGGCAGCCGGTCGTAGCCCAGCAGGATGGCGACGACCCGCGCCATGTTGTTGCCGGACTCGCCGCCCGGCAGCCCGCAGCCGAGGTACAGGTCGTCGATGTCCTTCGGGTCGAGGGCGGGGATCTTGTCCAGCGCCGCCCGGATGATCGTGGCCGTGAGGTCGTCGGGACGGAGCTGGGTCAAGCGATCCCTTGTTCGCGCGGCCGATGGGGGAGCGGGCCGTGGAAACGATGACTGCCTCGGGCATGCGTGCTCCTTGTTCGTCGGGTGTCCGCAGCCTAGGACAGCCGACCGCGCCGATGCGGGCGGGGCGTCGCGTCTGACACGATCACGAGATGCGTCACGTCTACGAGTGCCCGATGCGCTGGGCCGACATGGACATGCTCGGTCACGTGAACAACGTGACCTACGTGGACTACCTCCAGGAGGCGCGCATCGACATGCTCGCCGCCCACGCCCCGGCACGGGGCAGCGAGGAGCTCGCGGACGGTGTGGTCGTGGTGCGGCACGAGGTGCAGTTCCAGTCCCCGCTGCCCTGGCGGCTCGAGCCGGTGAAGGTCGAGTGCTGGGTCAGCGAGCTCCGTGCGGCCACGTTCACGATGGCCTACGAGATCTACGACGAGGGCGACGACGGCGAGCGTCGGGTCTACGTGCGGGCGACGACCCTGCTCACGCCGTACGTGTTCGCCGAGGAGCGGCCGCGGCGGATCAGCCCCGTGGAGCGCGACGCCCTGCAGGCGGTGCTGGAGCCGGGCTTCGACAAGTCGCCGCGCGTGCCTGCCCTGCCGGAGCGGGGGCCGCGGCACACGCTGCCGACGTGGGTGCGCTGGTCCGACGTCGACGCCTACGGCCACGTCAACAACGTGAAGTACTTCGAGTACTTCCAGGAGGCACGGATCCAGTACCTGCGCTCGTTGCCGCGTGAGGACGACGGGCCCTGGTCGAACTGGGTCGTGGCGCACACCGACGTGGACTACCGGCGGCCGATCCTGTTCCGGCTGGAGCCGTACGACGTGACCCAGTGGGTCGCCGAGGTGGGCGGCAAGTCCGCGGTGCTGGTCGGGGAGATCCGCGACGGCGACGAGGTGCTCGCCCGCAGCCGGGCGGTGCTAGTGGCCTTCGACAAGGAGACCCAGCGTGCCACCGAGATGAACCCGCGCCAGCGCGAGCGGCTGATCGGGGAGATCGCCTGAGCGAGGGTCACTCCTCGAACGTGTTCTGTTACATGGGTGCTACATCGGGAACCCACACAGCGTGGGGAGATCCATCTAACGGACGATCCGACCGGCCGTCCCCTGGTAGCGGACCCGGCGACCTGCGTTCGAGCCAGAGCACGGTTCGCCTCTCCGTGCTACCCAGTCAAGTTCCAGGGCGCAAGGGAACCGCCCCGGAACTGTGAGGTAGGGCCGAGACGGTTCCTAACCAACATCGTTGCACCCTGCAGCGGCCCTGAACAGGACAGCACAGACGTCTCGGTCTGGGGTGTGGACAAGGGTTCAGTCGTACGTGCACACGTAGGTGCTGCGGTGATCAAGAGCGCCGCCGTTCGGACTGGGGACATCACTCGTGAGGCTGAACTTCTTCGAGCCCATCCGCTCTACGTCGCTCCAACGAAGGGATGACTTGGTGCCAGTACGCATGTTGAGGTTGAAGACGTCGACGACCTCGCCGCCCCGCACCGTGGCGCCGGGCCCTGGAAATGCGAATTGTCCTGCCGAGCAGCTGTATTCGCCGTCATGGAGCGGTATCCCCGGCTGTCCCATGGAGAACCACCCGAAGACCAGAGCTACCACGACCGAGATTCCGATGAACCATTTGCCGAGGTCGACGGGCTTGTCGACCCTGGTGGAGGCGTCGGTCATGTCGTTCCCCTTCTTGGGTCCATCGCTATGTCTGACGCCACGCTGAGTCCGGCTGGGCAGAGCGAGCCGTGCGTCTAGGGTCGCCGGATCGGGTTGGAAGGACCCCCGCCGACTTACGGGTTTGAATACCTGTTTCCGACCAATGTGTAAGCCGGCCGCGTCACGAAGCTGCGCAACGACGCCTGAGACAGCAGGATCGCCCCGGCAGGCATAGTCCGGGGCGGTTCTCTTCGCCGGACCCGAACCTTCTTTGGGCCCTGCTCGCCCTGTGGGGTGACTAGAGCAGCCACCGTTCCCAAGCCTCAATGCCTAGTGTCGAGGTGCGGGGCGACACCTCGGGAAGCCGCGCGGGCTGTCCCCGTCCAACTGAGCTTCCCCCGACTCACGCGGGCGGGGCGGTTCGGCGCCAGCGACCGCCCGAACCGCCCGGCGTCGCGCGCCGGAGGGGCCCACGTCGACGGTACGCCCCCGCGCTGCTCTGGTCTGCACCATCCACGCATTCGGCTGACGGGGAGCCCACGAGGCTCCTACGATGCTGCGGACGAACGGGGGAGCTGGGGTCCGCTTTACGGGGGAGGCCCCTCGCCGCCAGTCATCAGCCCTTGGAGACCCGAGAATCCGAGGGCTGATGTCTGCGGTGATCCGCTCACTCGAACGTGTTGACCATGAACTGCGCGGCGTGGGTCACGTACTCCCAGAACTTCGCGTCCTGCTCAGGGGTGAGCTGCACCGAGTCGAGGCCCGCGCGGAAGTGGACGAGCCAGTGCTGTGCCGCGACCGGGGTGACCTTGAACGGCGCGTGTCGCATCCGAAGCCGCGGATGGCCCCGCCGGTCCGAGTACGTCGTGGGGCCACCCCAGTACTGCTGCAGGAACAGGGTGAACCGCTCCTGCGCCGGGCCGAGGTCCTCCTCCGGGTAGATCGGCCGCAGCACCTCGTCGGTGGCGACCCCCTCGTAGAACCTCGCGACGATCCGCGCGATCGTGTCCCCGCCGATCTCGTCGTAGAAGCTGTCCACCCGGCCATTCTCCCGGCCGGGCCGGACGACGCGCCGGGCGGGGTCGACCGGCCGGGGTCGACCGGCCCGGACCGGGCGGAGGGACCTCAGCGCAGGGCCACGACGTACCGCGAGGCGTGCCGCAGGTTGCGCAGCGACTGCTCCCACAGGATGCCGGCCGCCAGGCAGGCCGCGCCGACCGAGCCGAACAGCATCCAGGCGCCGAGCGGGTTGGCCAGGATCTCCTGGGCGAGCGGGAGCAGGAAGCGCAGGGCGAGCACCCCGAGGACCGCCGCGCCGGTCAGGAACGGCGCCTGCCAGCGACGCTCCATCCCGACCACCAGCGCGACCGCGGCGCCGGTGCCGACGAGGAGGGCACGCAGAGAGGTCGGCTCCGGCAGGGAGATCAGCAGGCTGGGGACCAGGGCCAGGGTCAGGCCCGATCCGAGCACGGTCCAGGTGCCCGTGTTCGGCTCCCGGAGCAGCCGATGGACGCCCGCGGCGATCAGGAGCGCGGCGGCGGGGAGGGTGTAGACCTCGGCGCCGATGCTGGTGGGCAGATCCAGCCGCACCAGGGTGCCGGCCGTGAGCACTGCGCTGCCCACCCAGCCGAGGTGGACCCGGTCGTGGCGGAGCACGGCGAGCAGCGCGACCGCGGTGCCGACCACGGTGAGGGTCGCGGCGAAGTGGGCGGCGTTGTCCGGAGGCCAGGGCGAGGGCGGCCACGGCCACCAGCCCGGCCGCCGACTCGGTGAGGACCCGGGCGACCTCGACGCGGATGACGTACGACGCCGCGAGCAGGAAGAGACAGGCCACGGCGGTCTGCAGGTCCGACCGGGTGAGGATGTCGGCGTCGGCGACGTGCGCCCAGCCGTCCACCGCCAGCGCGACCAGGAGCACCACTGCCGGTGCGGCCTCGCGGCGGAGTGCCGTGGCGGCCACCGCGAGTGCGGCGAGCACGCTGGCGAGGACGGCGAGGACGAGGTCCGAGCGGCTCGCGACCACCAGGGACAGCGCCAGCGCCTCGGCGCCCAGCGTCAGGCAGACCACCTGGCCGTGACCGCGCCGCACCAGGGCGGCGGCGACGCCGACCACGGTGACGGCGCCGAGCGCGGCCACGACCACCCACAACGGCTGACCGGCGCCGGCCACGCCGGCCGCGGCGGCCAGGGCCAGCACGACCGGACCCACCGCCAGCAGCATGCGCTGCTGCTGGACGTCGCGTCGCACCATGGCGGCGACGAGGGTCAGGGACGCCAGCACCAGGGCGGCGAGCGTCCACGACGACGGGTCGCCGACGGTCGGAAACAGGGTCGCGGGAGCGGTCGACCAGGGTTCGTGCTGGTCGGCGAAGTGCAGCGCCAGTCCGGCCGGGAGCAGCACCGTGGCCACTGCCGCGCCCGCGGCAACCGTCCCGCCGAGCACTGACGCGGCCGTGGACCAGGGCGTCGGCGCGAACCGGGTCAGGGCGGCGAACGCGAGGACAACCGCGGCCAGGAGCAGCACCTCGCGGGTCGTCCACTCCCCGGGCAGCAGCACCAGGAGGGACAACCCGACCAGGGTCGAGCCGGCCGCGATGGCGCGGACCTCCGGGGTCAGCGTGCGGACGGAGGCGACCAGTGCGGCGTACCCGGCCGCCACCAGCAGCGGCCAGCCGTCGAAACCGTTCCAGAACTCGGCCCGGGTCTGCTCCTGGAGGCCGCGGCTCACGCCGTTCGCGGCGAGCAGCACCCAGGTCAGCACGCCGATGCCGGTGACGGCGTACGACGCGTCGCGGAGCCGGTCGCGCAGCACCAGGCCGAGGCCGACCAGCACCGGGACGGCGATCGCCTCGCGGAGCCCGCCGACCCCGGTCGTGCTCCAACCCTGCACCGCGGTCACCAGGAGGACTCCGGCGACCATCGTGCACTCCGCCGCCACGCAGCGTCCGATCCGGGTCCTCTGGGCCCAGAGGGCGACGCCGGCGCCGAGCACGACCAGGAGCCCACCCGCGAGCGTGAACACCGACCGGGTGGAGAGCTGGTCGAGGCCGAACAGGCCCGAGGCGTAGCCGGCACGCAGGTCGAGCATCAGCAGCGCGGCAACCAGCGCCCACAGCGCCTCCGCCGAGCCGCGCAGCCCCTTGCGCGAGAGGTGAGCGGCGGTGCCGCCGACGGCCGCAGTGAAACCGAGCATCAGGGCCGCCTTGACCGAGAGCGGGAGAACCTCCCAGGTCACGGCGAGGAACAGGCTCACCGCGACGAAGACGAAGAGCCCTCCCAGCCCGAGCAGGATCACCGGCACCGCCCGCCCGCCCAGACCGGAGCGTGCGGGCGGTGCCGGCTGCCCAGGGATCGAGGCAGCCGCCGACGATGGCATCGACGGGTAAAGCGGCGGGGTGCCCCCGACGGGCGCCGGGACCCGGATGGGCTCTGGCGCCGCGCTGGCGACCGGCTGCGTGCGGAGCTGCTCGACGAGGTCGTCGGCGGTCAGCATCGCCCGCCACAGCCGGGTGGCGAGCGGCCCCGTGAGAGCCAGTCCGCACGCCGTGCACACGGCATCCGGCGAGACCTGTCCCCGGCAGTCGGGACACACCGTGTGGTCACTCAGTCTGCTCATGCGTCGATGGTGAGGCCCGGACGGGGTCCGTGTGACCGGTGCGGCGACTCAACCGGTCTGAGTAGGACTACTCAGCGGAGGGAGCGTTCTTCAACCGTCGGTGGCCGGCGGTGCCGCGTCGGACGGGGAGGCGCCGGTGGCGGCCTGGTGCTCGTAGACGATCCGCTGGTGACGGGGGATCTCGATCTCCTCGAGGTCGAAGCGCGCCTTCACCCGCTCGCGCATCTCGCGCGCCACGTTCCACTGCTCCATCGGCGCAGTCTTGAGCGTCACCCGGACCACGACCGAGTCGGCGTCGAGCGACTGCACGCCCCAGACCTCGGGCTCCTCGATGATCACCTTCTGGTACTCGTCGTCGATCCAGAGGCCGTGGGCGACGTCCTTGAGCACCTCACGCACGTGCACCAGGTCCTCGCTGTAGTCCACCGGGATGTCGAGCACGGTGCGTGCCCAGTTCTGGCTCATGTTGCCGACCCGGAGGATCTCGCCGTTGCGGACGTACCAGACGGTGCCGTCCACGTCGCGCAGCCGCGTGACCCGAAGCGAGACCGCCTCGACAGTGCCGGTGGCGGGTCCGAGGTCGACCACGTCACCGACGCCGTACTGGTCCTCGACGAGCATGAACACGCCGGACAGGAAGTCCTTCACCAGCGACTGGGAGCCGAAGCCGACCGCGACGCCGAGGACACCGGCGCCGGCCAGGATCGGCGCGATGTCGTAGCCGAGCTCGGCCAGCACCATGATCACCAGCACGGTGAAAACGACCGCGCTGATGATGCTCTTGAGCAGCGTGCCCATGGTGCGGGCCCGCAGCGCCCGGCGAGCCGAGATCGTGCTGGAGCTCCTCGCCTTCTCCGTGGGGTGGCCGCCGCGCCACACCCGGGCCGGCAGCACGCCGGTCTCCGCGCGTCGTACGACGCGGTCGACGACCCGGTGCAGGAGCCAGCGCACCACGAACGCGAACACGATCAACCCGATGATGTGCAGCGGTTCGCCGCTCAGCCAGGCCAGGACGTCGCCGCCGGACTCGGCGATCTCGCGTGGGGTGAAGTGAGGGAGGTCGAGCAAGGGGGGAAGGTCCAGGAAACGCATGCGTCGGAGGCTACGGAACCTCGACCGCGACCCCCAAGCCGCAACTGGCTATCCTGCCTGTGTGATGACTCACCGACCCGCCGCACGGACGGCCGTGCGGTCCGTTCTCGCCGGAGCCTTCGTGGCCGGCGTCATGCTCGCCGTCCCGGCTTCCGCCGACGCACCGTCGAGCTGGGAGAGCTCCCCGGACGTCTCGGGCTTCCAGGCGCTGGTGGTGCTGTTCCTGATCCCGCTCGGGCTGTTCCTCGTGATCTCCCTGCTCGCGTCGCTGCCGTATCTGGTCAAGGGCGACTCCTACGAGCCCGGCCAGGCCTGGCGCAGCGAGGGCGAGTGGTTCGGTGGACCGCTCAAGGGCGTCGCCGGCGCGGACCAGGTCGACCCCAAGCAGCTCGAGTCCGCCGGTGACCAGGGCGGGGCAGGTGCCCGGTTCTGATGTCCGCGACGTCTGACGGCTTCTCCGCGGGCCAGCGGGCCGCCATCGACAAGGCGATTCGTGAGGCGGAGACGGCCTGCCGCTACGAGTTCTCGGTCTACGTCGGCGCCGCCGAGGGCGCCACGCGGCCGTTCGCGGAGCGCCTCCACGCCTCGCTGTCGACGCCCGCGCGCAGCGTGCTCCTCATGGTCGACCCCGCCGCGCGGATCCTCGAGGTGGTCACCGGTGCCGAGGTGCGCCGCGTGCTCGACGACGGCGCCGTGGCACTCGCCGCCGCCGCGATGCAGACCGACTTCGCCTCCGGCGACCTCGTCGGCGGCATCACCCGCGGGCTCCAGCAGCTCGCCGGCGCGGCCCGCTCCCCGCAGGTCCTCCACACCGACAACCCCTGACCGGTCAGGCGGGCTCGGCGTCCTTGGCCTGACCGGCGAGGTAGCGCTGGACGTCGGCGCGGCCTTCGGCGACGTACCGTTTGGACACGGCGTCGGCGTCCGTCGTCTCGAGCCAGTGCTCGACCTTGCCGAGCAGCTCCTGCGAGGCCAGCGGCCGCGGGAAGATGTACTCCAGAGCCACCGAGCCGCGCTGCCGCCCCAGCCGCTCCCACATGTCGTGGGCGGCCTCGAGGTAGCGGTCGACGTACGGCGCCAGCACCTCGTCCTGGCCGGCCCGCATGAAGCCGTGCGCGATCGAGCGCTGTGTCTCGTTGGGGGTGTCGCCGCTGATCACCGCGGCCTCCCACGCCTCCGCCTTCGCCTCGGCCGCGTCGGACGTGCCGCCCGGGCGCCGGCGGCGTGCTCCTGGCCGGAGATCGTGTTGTCGCGAGGCGAGCTCGTCGGCGATCCGGGCCTCGTCGACCCGGCCGGCGGCGGCCAGCCCGGTGAGCAGCGCCCAGCGCAGGTCCTGGTCGACGGCCAGCCCCTCGAAGGTGAGGGATCCGTCGAGCAGCGCCTCGAGGTCGGCCAGCGCCTCGTCGCTGTGCGCCGCGGCGGCGAAGCTGCGCGCGAACGTCAGCTGGTGGTCGCTGCCCGGCTCGGCCTCCTCCAGCAGCTCGCGCAGGCCGCGCTCCCACGTGGCCTTGAGGAACGCCCGGTTGGCGGGCGCCGAGAAGGCGTTGACCGCGGAGGACGGCGTAGGACGGGATCCGGCTGACGCCCCAGGCGTCGGTCTCGGTGCCGATGTTGCCGAGCACCAGCGCGACGAAGTCGGTGGCGCGCATCTCGGCGTCGCGGGTCATGTCCCACGCGGCGCCCCAGCACAGCGCCCGCGCCAGCGAGTCGTCGAGCCTGGAGAGGCCGCCGACGACGGTCTCGAGCGAGCGCTCGTCGAGCCGGATCTTCGCGTAGGCGAGGTCGCCGTCGTTGAGCAGCAGCAGGTCGGGCTGCTTCTCGCCGACGGCGTCGGCGACCTCGGTCAGCTCGCCGTCGACGTCGATCTCGAGGTAGCTACGGCGGACCAGCCGGCCGTCGACCTCGTCGTACAGGCCGATGCCGAGCCGGTGCCGGCGCAGCGTCGGCCAGTCGGGCGGCGCCGTCTGTCGGACCGCGAGCCGGCGTGTAGGTGCCGTCGTCGTCCAGCTCGAACTCGGGGGCGAGCGTGTTGACGCCGGCGGTCTGCAGCCACTCCTGGGCCCAGCCCTCGAGCTCACGGCCGGAGGACTTCTCGAGCGCGGCCAGCAGGTCGGCGAACTCGGAGTTGCCGTACGCGTGGTCCTTGAAGTACTGCTGCAGGCCCGTCGAGGAACGGGTCCAGGCCGACCCAGGCGACCAGCTGCTTGAGCACCGAGGCGCCCTTGGCGTAGGTGATCATGTCGAAGTTGACCTCGACCGCGTGCAGGTCGTAGTTGTCCGCCGCGATCGGGTGCGTGCTGGGCATCTGGTCCTGCCGGTAGCCCGGTCTGCTTGCGGGCGTTGGCGAAGCCGGTCCACGCGTCGGTGTACTCGGTCGCCTCGACCTCGGCGTGGTAGCAGGCCCACTCGGCGAACGACTCGTTGAGCCAGAGGTCGTCCCACCACTTCATGGTGACCAGGTCGCCGAACCACATGTGCGCCATCTCGTGCAGGATCACGCTGCAGCGGAACTCGTAGAACGAGCGCGGCTGGCGGCTGCGCGGGAGGTACTCGTCGCGCAGCGTCACGCAGCCGGCGTTCTCCATCGCGCCCATGTTGTACTCCGGCACGTAGAGCTGGTCGTACTTGCCGAACGGGTAGGGGTAGTCGAAGGCTTCCTCGAAGAACTCGAAGCCCTGCTTGGTGATCTTGACGAGCTCGTCGCGGTCGAGGTACTCCACCAGCGACTGGCGGCAGTAGTGGCCGAGCGGGATGTCGCCGTGCTTGCCCTCGTAGACGTCGTGCACCTCGTGGTACTCGCCGGCGATGACCGCGGTGATGTACGTCGACATCCGCTTGGTCGGCGCGAAGTGCCACACCGAAGCCGGCCGTCGCCGAGCCGGCTCCGGCTCGGGGGTGGGCGCGTTGGAGACGACCTTCCAGTGCGTCGGGCGCGGTCACGTGGAAGGTGAACGACGCCCTTGAGGTCGGGCTGCTCGAAGGTGGTGAACACGCGTCGCGCGTCGGGGACCTCGAACTGCGTGTAGAGGTAGACCCGGTCGTCGACCGGGTCGACGAAGCGGTGCAGACCCTCGCCGGTGTGGCTGTAGGTGCAGTCGGCACGGACCACGAGGGTCGTTCGTCGTCGGCCAGGTCGTCGAGCTGCGATCCGGCTGTCGGCGTACGCCGTCGCCGGGTCGAGCGAGCGCACCGTTGAGGGTGATCTCGTGGACGGTCGCATCGACCAGGTCGGCGAACGTCGAGGCACCGGGCTGTGGTGCGCGGTGAACTCGATCGTGGTGGTGCAGGCGAAGGTGGTCGGCGCCGGTCGTGAGGTCGAGCTCGATGTCGTACGACGCGACGTCGAGGAGCGCGGCTCGGGCCTGCGCCTCGTCCCGCGTGAGGTTGGTTCCAGGCATGCCGAGATCATTGCATCCGGCCATGGCCGGCCGCGCGTGGGTGCAGTCGCGGATCGCTCACGACTGCCGGGAATGTCACGCGCCGGGGAGCGGTTGCGCCCATATGACGCAAAGCTGACTTCTGGTTCGACCCGCCTGCCCGTTCGCCTGGATCACCTCCCGTTGGATGCTCGAGGTCGAGAAGGTCCGCGACGTCCAGGTGGACGTGGCACGTGATGAGCCTCGCCTACCTCAACCAGGACAAGGACGTCTCCGACGAGTACCGCGAGTTCCTCGCGACGGCCTGGGGTCCGGTGCGGGTGCTGATCGCCGCGGAGCAGGACCACGGCAACGAGGTGCTTCTGCCGCTCTACACCGCGATGGGCACCCGGATCCACCTCGAGAAGCGCGACCGCGACCGGGCGATGGTCGAGGACTCGCTGGCCGAGGCCGGGCTCCCGGTGTCCCTCGCCGACGCGATGGACGACCCGTCGTACGACGACGCGGTCGCCAAGTCCCACCACGCCGGCATGGACCAGGTCGGCGACGACGTCGGCACCCCGACCATCTCGATCGACGGCACCGCGTTCTTCGGCCCCGTGATCAGCAAGGCGCCGCGCGGGCGAGGAGGCCGGCCAGCTCTGGGACGGCGCCGTCCTGCTCGCGTCGTACCCCTTGTTCTTCGAGCTCAAGCGCAGCCGCACCGCGGAGCTCGACTTCAGCTGAGCGACCCGTCTAGGGCAACGTGATCGTGGCCTTGATCAGGTTGTGGTCCGAGGGGATGGTGCCGTCCAGCGAGAAGTCCTTGGCGTCGTCGACGACCATCTGCCAACGCTTGACGACCAGGCGGTTCGTGGCGAACAGGTAGTCGATGCTCTGCCCGATGTCGTCGGTGCTCGCGTAGTGGTTCATGTTCCGCGTCCACCTGTTCAGCGAGAAGATGTTGCCGCGCACGATTCTCCGGGTGCGGTTGCCGACGACATGGACCATCTCCGGACCGTTCTGGCCGAGGACGTCGCCGAACCCGGCGTCGTACATCTGCGGGAGCATCACGCCGGCGGTCGGGTTGGTGGCCTTGCGCGGCGAGTTGAAGTCGCCGCCGAGGACGACCGGCAGCCCGCCGGCCATCGTCGGCACGTCGCGGACCAGCTGCTGCCACTGCTCGCGGCGCACCGTCTCCGAGGCGGTCTCGAGGTGGTTGCTGGCGAAGAAGAACCGGTCTCCGGTGGCCCTGGTCTCGAAGATGCCCCAGAACATGTAGCGGGCCCCGTCGACGACCGACTCCTGCGCGTCCCACTTGAGGGCCCCGCCGCGGACCAGGCTCACGGTCGCGTCGTCGTAGACGAGGTGCGTCGCGGCCGCGGTGCCGGCGATCGCGGAGTAGTGGTCGGCGCCGCTGGCATAGGTGTTCAGCGCGTTCACGAGGTCCGTGTACTGCGTGGTCACGCCGTCGGCGAGCTTGCGGCTGGTGTCGGCCTCCTGGAGGGCGATCACGTCGGGCGACGGGCCGGGCTGGTCGGCGGGCTCCTGTCCGAGGAGCTCCCTGGCCACCTTGGCCCGGCGCGCCGACCAGGGCTCGTGCGCGGTGGAGGAGTCACCGAGGATCACGCTGATGTTGAACGTCGCGACGTCGAGGTCGTAGGACCCGGGGACCGCGGTGGTGGTGGCGGTCGACCGCCTTGGTCCAGCCGCTCGGGTACGGCGCGGGCGTGTAGCCGCTCTGGGCCGGCCCGGTGCCGAGGTTGGAGGCGACCGCGACCCGGAACCAGTACCGGGTGTTGGGCCGGAGGTTGCGCACGTTGCCGCTGCTGTAGCGGAACGACACGCCGGTGGCGCCGATCATCGAGGAGTTGGTCGCGTACCTCACCCGGTAGCCGGATGCTCCGGACACCGCGTTCCAGTCGACGTGGACGGACGTGCTCGTGGTCTTCTCCGGGACCACCTTGAGACCGGTCGGGGTCTTGAAGGTGGCAGCCTCGGCGCGCAACGGGCTCCACATGCTGACCAGCAGCGCCAGGCCCAGCACCAGCACGCTGAGGCGTGCGGATCGGACCGTGTGGAACATCGGGGCTCCTGCGAGATCGCGAGGATCGAACGTACCGACGGTTCCCGGCAAAAGGGAACAGGTGCTCGTCCAACCTCTGCTGACCCGCGCCCGTGGGCACCGCGCGCGATCGGGTCGCGGGTGCTCACTAGGCTTCCGGCATGAGCAAGGTGCTGTCCGCCGTCGCCTGGCCGTACGCCAACGGCCCGCGCCACATCGGCCACGTGGCTGGTTTCGGCGTGCCCTCCGACGTCTTCAGTCGGTACATGCGGATGGCGGGGCACGACGTGCTCATGGTCTCCGGCTCCGACGAGCACGGCACCCCGATCCTGATCGCCGCAGACGAGGCCGGGGTGTCGCCGCAGCGAGCTGGCCGACACCAACCACCGGTTCATCGTCGAGGACTTCGTCTCGCTCGGACTCTCCTACGACCTCTACACGCGCACCACCACCCGCAACCACCACGCGGTCGTGCAGCAGCTGTTCCGGGGCGTCCACGACAACGGCTACTTCGTCGAGCAGACGACGTTCGGCGCGATCTCGCCGTCCACCGGGCGCACCCTGCCCGACCGCTACATCGAGGGCATCTGCCCGATCTGCGGGTACGACGGCGCGCGCGGCGACCAGTGCGACAACTGCGGCAACCAGCTCGACGCGCAGGACCTGAAGAACCCGCGTTCGAAGATCAACGGGGAGACCCCGGAGTTCGTCGAGACCCAGCACTTCTTCCTCGACCTGCCGGCACTGGCCGAGGCGCTCGGGGAGTGGCTCGACCAGCGCGAGGCCACCGGACTGTGGCGGTCGAACGTGATCCGGTTCAGCCAGAACATCCTCAAGGAGATCCGCCCGCGCGCGATGACCCGCGACATCGACTGGGGCATCGCCGTCCCTGCTCGAGGGGTGGCGGGACAACCCGACCAAGCGGCTCTACGTCTGGTTCGACGCGGTGATCGGCTACCTCTCGGCGTCGATCGAGTGGGCGCGGCGCGGTGCGGAGGCTGGTGGCGACCCCGAGGCGTGGCGGCAGTGGTGGAACGACCCGGAGGCGTTGTCCTACTACTTCATGGGCAAGGACAACATCACCTTCCACTCCCAGATCTGGCCGGCCGAGCTGCTCGCCTACGACGGCCGGGGCGACAAGGGCGGCGAGCCAGGGGAGTACGGCGACCTGAACCTGCCCACCGAGGTGGTCTCCAGCGAGTTCCTCACCATGGAGGGCAAGAAGTTCTCCTCCTCCAAGCGCGTCGTCATCTACGTCCGCGACGTGCTGGAGCGCTACCAGGCCGACGCGCTGCGCTACTTCCTGTGCTCGGCAGGCCCCGAGAACCAGGACGCCGACTTCACCTGGGCGGAGTTCGTCCGCCGCACCAACGACGAGCTCGTGGCGGGCTGGGGCAACCTGGTCAACCGCACCGCGACCATGCTCGCGAAGAACTTCGGCGAGATCCCCCGGGCCGGTGAGCTCACCGCCGAGGACACCGCGCTCCTCGATCAGGTCGAGCAGGCCTTCGTCAGCGTGGGCGACCTGGTCGCCCGGCACCGTCAGAAGGCGGCCATCGGCGAGGCGATGCGCACTGTCTCGGAGGTGAACAAGTACGTCTCCGACCAGGCGCCGTGGCAGCTCAAGGGCGACGACCAGCGCGAGCGGCTCGGCACCGTGCTGCACGTGACCGCCCAGTGCGTGGCCGACTGCAACGTCCTCCTCGCACCGTTCCTGCCCGAGAGCTCGAACGCGATCGACCGCGTGCTCGGCGGCAGTGGCGACGTCGCGCCGATGCCGCGGATCGAGGAGGTCGACGACCTCGACGGCGGCCCGTCGTACCCGATCATCACCGGCGACTACCGCAACCCGCGCGCCTGGGGCCGGCACCCGCTGACCGTCGGCACCCCGATCGCCAAGCCGACGCCGGTCTTCACGAAGCTCGACCCGGGGATCGTCGACGAGGAGCTCGCCCGGCTCGCGGGTGAGGGTTAGGGGTCAACGGCTCGGGGCTCGAGAGTCCGGTCGTCGGCGTCGGCGGCCGCCTACCGGCGGCCTTCGCTGGGGATGCCGGTCGGCCACGGCGTCCTGCTGCCCAACGGTCGCCATGGCCGCCACGCCACCCTTTACGCTCGCGCCGCCGGCAGGCGCCCTCCGCCTCCGCAGCCCCCACCCGGTCTCGCCTGCGCTGGATCTGGGTGGGGATGGTCTTGGTGACCACATTGCCCTTGCCCCACGAATGACGGCGGCGAGGAGCCGGGGGTGCGTGTGAGCCGCACGGGCGGGGTCGGCGGTGCGAGCGTAAAAGGTGGCGTGGCGGCCGTGGATTCGTAAGGGGCAGGGCGTCGTGGCCGACACGGCATCCTCGGCGAGCAGCGTCGACTCCGGCCGGGAGGCGGACACGGGCGGCCGTCCGAGCCGAAGACCCGATCCCCCTCCCACTACATTGACGCCCATGCGGATTCACCTCGGTTCCGACCACGCCGGCCTCGAGCTCAAGGAGCACCTGCTCGGCTGGCTACGTGACCACGGGCACGAGCCGGTCGACCACGGGCCGTTCGTGTACGACGCGCTCGACGACTACCCGGTGTTCTGCCTGCGGGCCGCGGCGGCGGTCGTCGCTGACCAGGGGAGCCTGGGCGTCGTCATCGGCGGTTCCGGCAACGGCGAGCAGATCGCGGCCAACAAGGTGCCCGGCGTGCGGGCGGCGCTGGCGTGGAGCGAGGAGACCGCGAGCCTGGCCCGCGAGCACAACGACGCCAACGTGATCTCGGTCGGCGGCCGGATGCACACGGTCGACGAGATGACCCGGTTCATCGAGGTCTTCCTCGGCACCGCGTTCACCGGCGAGGAGCGTCACGTACGACGGATCGGGATGCTGGCCGACTACGAGGCGACCGGCGACCTGCCCCCGCTGCCGGAGTCCGCGGCGGGTCTCGGACCCGATGCCTGAGGGGCACACCCTCCACCGCCTCGCCGCCGAGCTGGACGTCGCGTTCGGCGGACGGCCGGTGCGCGTGAGCAGCCCGCAGGGGCGGTTCGCGGCCGACGCGGCGGTGCTCGACGGGCAGCTGCTGGTGGGCGCGGAGTCGGCGGGCAAGCACCTGTTCGTGGAGTTCGCCGGCGACCGGTTCGTGCACGTGCACCTCGGGCTGATCGGCAAGTTCGACGTCATGCCGGGTGCGGCGCCGGTGCCGGTGGGCCAGGTCCGGCTCCGGCTGGAGAACCTCACGTCGTACGCCGACCTGCGCGGCGCGATCGAGTGCGACCTGGTTTCCCGGGAGAAGCGCGACGCGGTCGTCGGGGCCGCTCGGACCCGACCCGCTGCGGCCGGACGCCGACCCGGGGCGGGCGTGGCACCGGATCCACCGCAGCGACCGGGCGCTCGGCGACCTGCTGATGGACCAGAAGGTGCTCGCGGGGGTCGGCAACGTCTACCGGGCCGAGGTGCTCTTCCGGCACCGGCTCGACCCGCTGCGCCCGGGCCGGATCGCTGCGGCGCGGCCAGTGGGACGCGGTCTGGGACGACCTGGTCGGGCTGCTCGCCGAGGGCGTGCGCACCGGCCGGATCGACACCGTGCCGCCCGGAGCACACGCCGGAGGCGATGGGCCGGCAGCCGCGCCACGACGACCACGGGGGCGAGGTCTACGTCTACCGGCGCAACGGACAGCCGTGCCTGGTCTGCGGCACGACGGTGCGCACCACGCTGCTCAAGGGACGCAACCTGTTCTGGTGCCCGCGCTGTCAGCCGCGTTTCCGCTCGCGGGCGCGTGCCGATGTCTAGTCTTGGGTGACGACGGCTCGAGCCGCCGCCCGTCCCCCGTTCCTGCGCGCGAGAAGCCCGAGGTCAGAGTCTTGTCCGAGCGACACCAAGGGTCGCCGGTCCATGTCGCTCCAGCGGCGGTGGACCAGGATCCGGAGGAAGATGGTCTATACCGACATGCCGGCGCTGCTGGCTCTCGGTGTGCCGATGCTCCTGCTGACCATCGCCGGTTGCTTGTGGCCAAAGTACGTGCCCTACAGCACGATGCTGATCCCGATGTTCCTGGGCAGCCTGTGGCTGGGGCCGCGCACCCTGCCGTGGTTCGTCGTCGCGGCGCTCGTGTGCGTCTCGGTGATGATCGCGTTCAAGCCGCCGGAAAAGTCCCCGGACGTGATCATGGTCGTGGTGACCTTCGTGCTCGGCTTCCTGATCCTCCTGGTCGTCGTTCAGCAGGACCCGGCTCGGCATCGCCGGCCCGAAGGGTGAGTCGATGCTGGTCGACCTGCGCGACCGGATCATGCGGCAGGCGCGGATCGCCACGCTCCCCGACCAGTGGTACGCCAAGTCGGTGCTGCGGTCGTCCGGCGGCACGCTCGTTCGCCGGCGACTTCATCGTGGCCGACGCCGACGTCTCCGACGGGGTGCTCTCGGTGGTGGTGGTCGACGTCTCGGGCAAGGGGGTCGAGGCCGGCACCCGGTCGCTGCTGCTGTCAGGCGCGTTCGGCGGCCTGCTGGCCGCCGTCCCGACCGAGAACTTCCTGCCCGCCGCCAACAAGTACCTGCTCCGCCAGAACTGGGCCGAGGGCTTCGCGACCGCGATCCAGCTGCACCTCGACCTGGCCACCGGCGACTTCGAGCTCCGCAAGGCCGGGCACCCGCCGGCCGTCTGGTTGCACGCCGGGTCCGGCAAATGGTCGGTGCTCGACTCCGAGGGCCCGATCCTCGGCGTGCTGCGCAACTTCGAGATCGAGGTGGTGCGCGGCACCATCGCAGCCCGGCGACGCACTGATGCTCTACACCGACGGCCTCGTCGAGGACCCGCGCCGCGACATCCAGAGCGGCATCGACAAGCTCGCCGGACGCGGACAGCGGCTGCTGCAGGACGGCTTCGAAGGAGCCGAGGTGCAGCTCGTCGACGAGCTCGAGCGCAGCGACGACGACCGCGCGCTGCTGCTCGTGCACCGGCGCTGGCCCGGCAACGGGCAGCCTCCGGCGGACGCCGAGTCTGGTTCGTGAGTCGCGGTGCCGCTGTGACACCATGGGTCCGCCCCGGAGCGCGTGCGGGGCATGCGGATGTAGCTCAGTGGCAGAGCCTCAGTCTTCCAAACTGATTACGCGGGTTCGATTCCCGTCATCCGCTCGCAGAGGCCCTCAGGGGTCGCCGCACGGGGCGTAGCGTAGTGGCTAGCGCGCCTGCTTTGGGAGCAGGAGACCGCAGGTTCGAGTCCTGTCGCCCCGACACGGTTGCCATCGTGACCGGAGGTACGTCCGGCGCATTTCGTCGGTCGTGCACGGTGCCGTAGGCTGGGATATCGGCCGCCAGCCCACGCTCCTGCGTCGAGGCGCGGCCACTGTCATGTATGCGTGCACCAAGGAGATGACCCTGTGAAGAGCGCCGTCGAGAGCATCGACCCGACCCGCGCAAAGCTGACCGTCGAGGTCCCGTTCGCCGAGCTCCAGCCGAGCCTGGACGCGGCCTATCGGCGGATCGCGAAGCAGGTGAACATCCCCGGCTTCCGCAAGGGCAAGGTCCCGCCGCCCGTGATCGACCGCCAGGTCGGCCGTGGCGCCGTGCTGGACGAGGCGATCAACGACGCGCTGCCCAAGCTCTACGTGCAGGCGCTCCAGGACAACGACCTGGTGCCGCTCGCGCAGCCGGAGATCGCGATCACCAGGCTCGAGGACAACGAGACCCTCGAGTTCAGCGCCGAGGTCACCGTCCGGCCGCCGATCACGCTGCCGTCGTACGACGGGATCGAGGCCAGCGTCGAGGACCTCACCGTCTCCGATGCCGACGTCGAGGAGCAGGTCCAGAGCCTGCGCGAGCGCTTCGCGACCCTCAACGACGTCGAGCGGCCCGCCGCCGACGGCGACTTCGTGACCATCGACCTGGTCGCCTCCACCAAGGACGGCGACCCGATCGAGGGTGGCGAGCTGAGCGACTACAGCTACCAGGTCGGCAGGGGCGACATGCTGCCCGGCATCGACGAGGTGCTGGCCGGGATGTCCGCAGGCGACGAGGACACGTTCGCCTCGCAGCTGCTCGGGGGTGACAGCGAGGGCCAGGACGTCGACGTCAAGGTCACCTTGACCGGCGTCAAGGAGCAGGAGCTGCCCGAGCTCGACGAGGACTTCGCGCAGACGGCGTCCGAGTTCGACACCATGGACGAGCTCACCGCCGACGTGCGCACCCGGCTCGAGCGCGGCAAGCGCCTCGAGCAGGCCGCCGCCGCGCGTGACGCCGTCCTGGAGAAGCTGCTCGACGCCACCGAGGTGCCGCTGCCCGACGAGGTCATCCAGCAGGAGATCGGTGGGCGCCGCGAGGAGATCGAGCAGCAGCTCGGCTTCGCCGGCATGACACTCGAGCAGTACCTCGACAACGAGAAGCAGACGGTCGACGAGTTCGAGGCCGAGATGGAGAAGCGGGTCCGCGACTCGATGGCCGCGCAGTTCATCCTCGACGAGGTGGCCAAGGCCGAGGAGATCGGCGTCGAGCAGGAGGAGCTCCAGGAGCACCTGGCACGCCGGGCGCAGCAGTCCGGCCAGGAACCGAACGAGTTCATGAAGCACATGGTCGAGCACAACCACATCCCCGAGATGGTGGCCGAGGTCGTGCGCGGCAAGGCGCTGGCCAAGATCGTCGAGACCGCCACGGTCACCGACGCGTCCGGCAACGTGGTCGACCTCAAGAACCTCCGTCCCGACGGCAGCATCGGAGAGCCGGAGCCCGAGGCGACCCCGGAGCCCGCCTCCGCGGAGTGATCCCGGCGGGTCGTTCCCCACGGTCTGGCGCGTGTCCTCCAGACCCTGGGGCGTGAGCCCTGCCTACACTCGACGCATGTCGAGTGAACACCTGTCCACTGAGCGAGCGGGCACGCTCGGCGCGCTGGCGCTGGGCACCGACCTTGCCCAGGCGGCGATCCTCGGCACCGTGCGCGACGTCCACGGCGCCGTGGGCCGGCGGGTGCGTGGCGTGTCCGACCTGGTCGCCGGCCACCGCACCGAGGAGCACGCGCGTCACGGCGGCATCGCGGGTCTCGTGTACGGCGGTCTCGGCGCCGGCCTGGGCGCAGTCACGACCGGGCTTCAGCGCGCCGACCGCGCCGGCATCGGCAAGCGGCTCGAGGAGTCGCCGCGCGGCCGGTTCGTGGTGTCGGCCCTCAACGGGCTGTTCGGCGACCGGATTCGCGACGCTCACCCGGAGCTCGCGATCACGATGGCCGTACGACGCGGTGGCCGCGACGTGGCGCTCGACACCGAGAGCCTGCGTGCGGCGTTCCCGGAGGCGACCGGCGACCTCGTCGTGTTCCTGCACGGCCTCAGCGAGACCGAGAGCTACTGGGACCGGCGTCGGCACGAGACCGGGGGCAGCTACGGCGAGCGGCTGGCCGAGCAGGGCTGGAGCCCGGTCTACCTGCGCGCGAACTCCGGGCTCACGCTCAGCGAGAACGGCGTCGCGATGGCCGCGCTGATGGACGACCTGGTCGCCGCCTGGCCGGTCGGGGTCCGCCGGATCGCGCTCGTCGGGCACTCGATGGGCGGGCTGATCATGCGCAGCGCCTGTGCCGTCGTCTCCGACGTCGACCCGGCGTGGAACCTGCTGGTCACCGACGTGGTCACGCTCGGCACCCCGCACCTCGGTGCCCCGATCGCGCGGGCGCTGACCGCTGGGTCGTCCGGCCTGTCCCTGCTGCCCGAGTCGGCGCCGTTCGGCCGGTTCCTCGACCACCGCTCGGTGGGCATCCTCGACCTCCGCGCCGGGCTGCCGGACGACGTACGCAACCTGCCGCATGCGCGCTACCACCTGGTCGCCGGCACCGTGACCCGCTCGCGCCGGCACCCCGTCGGCGAGGTGGCCGGAGACCTGCTGGTCCGCTACCCGTCGGCGGTCGGCAAGGCACGCCGTGGGCGGGAGATGTTCCCCGGCGCCGACGTGCTGCACGTTCCGGGCGCCGACCACTTCGACCTGCTCAACCACGACGACGTCTACGCCGCGATCCGCGGCTGGCTGACCGACGGCCGGGAACGGTCGGCCACGACGCCGAGCTCGCCGACGGGATCCGCACCACCATGGAGCGGATGAAGGCGCGGATGGAGCGCTGACCGCTCTCCGCTCTGGGCGAACACGGGGTCGTTGCCCATGGATTTGGGGGTCGGTCCGTCTAGGGTCGGCTGCGTGACTGACTCTTCCACTGACCTGACGGGTGTGGGCCACCAGATGAACGGCGGCGCCTCGTCGTACGGCCTCGACGACCACATCTACCAGCGCCTGCTGCGCGAGCGGATCGTCTTCCTCGGCTCGGAGGTGCGCGACCAGAACGCCAACGCGATCTGCGCGCAGATGCTGCTGCTCTCCGCGGAGGACCCCGACGGCGACATCTTCCTGCACATCAACTCGCCCGGCGGCTCGGTCGACGCGGGCATGGCGATCTACGACACCATGAACTACATCCCCAACGACGTGGCCACGGTCGGCATGGGCCTCGCCGCCTCGATGGGGCAGTTCCTGCTCTGCGCCGGGCGCCAAGGGCAAGCGCTACGCCCTGCCGCACGCGCGGATCATGATGCACCAGCCGTCCGGCGGCATGGGCGGCTCGGCCTCCGACATCAAGATCCAGGCCCAGCAGTCGCTGCACATCAAGAAGGTGCTCTTCGAGCTGATCGCCCAGCACACCGGCCAGGCGCTCGAGCAGGTCGAGGCCGACGCCGACCGCGACCGCTGGTTCACCGCCGACGAGGCCAAGGACTACGGCTTCATCGACCACGTGATCACCAGCGCGCTGCAGGCCGCCGACGAGGGCCGCCCCGCGCGCGCCGCCAAGGACTGAGGACGGACATGAACTACTACATCCCGCAGTGGGAGGAGCGCACGTCGTACGGCTTCCGCCGGATCGACCCCTACGCCAAGCTCTTCGAGGACCGGATCATCTTCCTCGGCACCCCGATCAGCGACGACATCGCCAACGCGGTGATGGCCCAGCTGCTCTGCCTGGAGTCGATGGACCCCGACCGCGACATCCAGATCTACATCAACACCCCCGGTGGCTCGTTCACGGCGATGACCGCGATCTACGACACGATGCAGTTCATCAAGCCCGACGTCCAGACCGTGTGCCTGGGCCAGGCCGCCTCCGCGGCCGCGGTGCTGCTCGCCGCCGGTGCGCCGGGCAAGCGGCTGGCGCTGCCGAACAGCCGGATCCTGATCCACCAGCCCTACACCGAGGGCACCTACGGCCAGTCCTCCGACATCGAGATCCAGGCCAACGAGATCCTCCGGATGCGCGAGCTGCTCGAGAAGATGATCGCCGACCACACGGGCAAGACCCTCGAGGAGGTCAGCCGCGACATCGAGCGCGACAAGATCCTGACCGCGGAGGCCGCGGTCGAGTACGGCCTGATCGACGCAGATCCTCGAGTCGCGCAAGGCCGTCCCCGTCTGACGGGCGCGGCCTGACCTGACCAGCCCGGGTCGGCGGGTCCTGTCGTGTCCTCGCCCGTCGGAGGGCGCGGACAGGGTACCTTCGATCCGGTTGTTCGCACCACGTGAGCTGTCGAGACGTCTCGGTCGCCGACCCGGACTGATGAGGAGACGTCGCCAGTGGCACGCATCGGTGACGGCGGCGACCTGCTCAAGTGCTCGTTCTGCGGCAAGAGCCAGAAGCAGGTCAAGAAGCTCATCGCCGGGCCCGGCGTCTACATCTGCGACGAGTGCATCGACCTCTGCAACGAGATCATCGAGGAGGAGCTCACCGAGGCCGCCGAGGTCGGCCTCGACGAGCTGCCCAAGCCGCGCGAGATCTTCGAGTTCCTCAACTCCTACGTGATCGGCCAGGAGACCGCGAAGAAGGCGCTCGCGGTGGCGGTCTACAACCACTACAAGCGGGTGCAGGCGGGCGTGGTCAACGCGACCGCGACCGGGCGCCACTCCAAGGACGACGCGGTCGAGCTCGCCAAGTCCAACATCCTGGTGATCGGCCCGACCGGCTGCGGCAAGACCTACCTCGCGCAGACGCTGGCCCGGATGCTCAACGTCCCGTTCGCGATCGCCGACGCCACGGCGCTGACCGAGGCCGGCTACGTCGGCGAGGACGTCGAGAACATCCTGCTCAAGCTGATCCAGGCCGCCGACTACGACGTCAAGAAGGCCGAGACCGGGATCATCTACATCGACGAGATCGACAAGGTCGCCCGCAAGGCGGAGAACCCGTCGATCACCCGCGACGTGTCCGGTGAGGGCGTCCAGCAGGCGCTGCTGAAGATCCTCGAGGGCACCACCGCCTCGGTGCCGCCGCAGGGCGGCCGCAAGCACCCGCACCAGGAGTTCATCCAGATCGACACGACGAACGTCCTGTTCATCGTCGGCGGCGCGTTCGCCGGGCTCGAGCACATCGTCGAGCAGCGGGTCGGCAAGAAGACCCTCGGCTTCAGCGCCGAGCTCCGCACACTCCGCCGAGCGCGACATCCGACGAGATGTTCGCCGAGGTCCGGCCCGAGGATCTGCGTCAAGTTCGGCCTGATCCCCGAGTTCATCGGCCGGCTCCCGCTGATCGCGACGCGTCGACAAGCTCGACCGCGAGGCGCTGGTCCAGATCCTGACCGAGCCGCGCAACGCGCTGATCAAGCAGTACCAGAAGCTGTTCGAGCTCGACGGCGTCGAGCTCGAGTTCACCGACGACGCGATCGAGGCGATCGCCGACCAGGCGATGCTGCGCGGCACCGGTGCCCGCGGGCTGCGGGCGATCATCGAGGAGGTCGCTGCTCAACGTGATGTACGACGTGCCGTCCCGCGAGGACGTCGCCAAGGTGGTCGTGACCGACGACGTGGTCACCGACAACGTGACGCCGACGCTGGTGGAGCGCCCCGATGAGACGAAGAAGAAGAAGTCGGCCTGAGGGAACTTCGCGCAGGTCACGGGCCTGCTAGCGCGCGCCTCCGGCCACGACAACTCCGGGCGATCGCGGACTAGACAGGGGCCGCCGTGGAGACCTGTTCGGCTGCACGCCTCCCTGCTTCCCGATTACGCTCCGATCGTCCACCCCTCTCTCGGATCTGGAGTGCACCCATATGAGAGCAGAGCACCGACGCCCCCTCGTGGCGTTCGTCCTCGTGGCTCTCGCGTGCGCCCTCGTCGTGGGCCAGTCCCTGCGCACCGCCACGCTCCAGCGACTCGTCGACGACGGGCTGCCGCTCAGCGTCCTGATCCCGATCGCGCCGGACATGCTGTTCACGATCGACGCGTCCGGCGACAACGGCCGTGGCGGCGACGTGCCGTACGTCGGTGGCGCCGTCGTGGCCGTGTCCCGTCCGGCGCCGCCGGAGCCGGGCGCGAGCGCCCGGCGCCGCCGAGCAGCCCGGTCACCACGGCTGTCGCGGCCGTGCCGATCTCGTCCCCGGCAGTCGTGGTGCGGACCGTGACCCGGTCCGCTGCCAGCGGGTCGACACCGGCAGCGGGCCGGCAAAACGCACCGGCCCGACCGGCCTCGACCGCCACCTCTCGCACCGCGACCGTCGCGCCCGCTCGTGGCACGCCGGCGCTCTCGCCGGGCCGGACGAAGCCCGTCAAGACGGTGGTCCCCCCGCCGGTGGTCGCCCCGCCGGTGCGGACAGACAACGAGGGGCCTTCGCACGAGCTGGATCGGGGCCAGCACACGGCGGCGAATGACACCGACCGCCAGGAGGGGCACGACAACGGGCTCCACAAGGGGCACCAGAAGGCCCACGACAACGGGCTCCACAAGGGGCACCAGAAGGCCCACGACAACGGGCACCACAAGGGGCACCAGAAGGCCCACGACAACGGGCACCACAAGGGGCACCAGAAGGCCCACGACAACGGGCACCACAAGGGGCACCAGAAGGCCCACGACAACGGGCACCACAAGGGGCACCAGAAGGCCCACGACAACGGGCACCACAAGGGGCACCAGAAGCAGCACCAGAAGCAGCACCCGAAGCAGCACCAGCCGCAGCACCCGGAGCAGGGCCAGAAGCAGGACCAGAAGGACCACCAGAAGCCCCACTGAGCGGGAGCACATTCGAGCCAGGTGCTCTAGACCAGCGTGACCGCTTTGGGCGATCTCCAGCGAGCGTCCGGTGTCCCAAATACGGTGGTATTCACCCGATTCGTCGGGCCATCTCCAGCACACATCTCGGATTGGGAGCGCATCATGAGCGCCGAGCACAAGCGTCCCCTCGTGGCGTTCGTTCTGGTCGCGCTCGTCTGCTCGTCCATCGTCGGCCAGTCGGTCCGCAGCTCCCTCCTCGGCAACGGGATCGGCCTCGGCATCCTGATCCCGATCACGCCCGCACACCTGCTGGACACCATCCAGGCGTCGGGCGCCAACGGCCGCTACCTGGACGCCCCGTTCCTCGGCACCGCGATCATCGCCGTCGGGGAGGTCCCGGAGCAGGCCGCGCCGCCCGAGCTGGAGCCGCCGGGCGCGCCGGTGCCGCAGCCGGTGCCGCAGCCGGCGCCGCCGACGGCGCCGGCCACTGGGTCGGTCGGGGACGTGGTCCAGGTTGTCGCCACCCGCTCCCACACCGCGACCGTCGTCCCGCGCGCACATCGCACGCCCACGTCCAGACACCCGTCTCGGGTCCACCTCCCGCGCCCTCCCCACGTCGGTAGCCCGCCTCCGGTGCCCGCGGGCCCGACCGCGCTGCGGACAGCCCGCAACGACCTGCAAGCGGCCCGGGTCTACGCCACGCAGGCCAGAGCAGCGGCGCTGCAGACGGCCCGCATCGTCGAGCTCTGCTTCCGCGCCCAGGGCAAGGCCTCCTGCGGCAAGCAGGTGGACGACGCCGAGGAGGCCGCGATCCGGGCCGATGCGGCAGCCGCCCAGGTCAGCCACGTCGAGAACGTGGTGCAGCACCTCCTCGGTGCGATCGCCGCGTTCGTCGCCCCGGTCCGGGAGCAGGCGACACGTACGTTCACCTCGCGGGTGGAGAAGGCCCAGACGCAGTTCGGCGAGGTGCGGGAGCAGCTCCGCTCGGATGCAGCGGAGATCCAGGCGACCAGTCAAGACCAGTGGTCGGTCGCACTTTCGGCCTACCGCAAGGCCCTCGACAAGGCCGGTACGACGGCGCACAAGGAGGCTGACGAGCGGCTGCGTGAGGTAAAGGCCTACGCCAAGGATCGCCAGGCGACCGTGCGCAAGATCCAGTACGTGTACGAGCAGAAGCTGCGGTCCGGGAACGTCGCGGCGGCCCGGGCGTACCGGAAGCAGGCCCTGGCCGACCTGGCGAAGGCGGACAGCGCGTTCGCCGCGAGGATCGGCGCCGAGCGGGACCGCGCCGCAGCTGCCTACGAGACGGCGACCGGAGTCGCAAAGCAGGAGCTGGACCGGGTCCGTGCCCTGGTCGCGAAGGCGCGGGCTGAGCATGCCGCCGAGGCGGCGACCACGCTCGCCCGGGCCAAGGACGTGCTCACGACCAAGGTGCAGACCGCTGCCGACGTGCGGGCCGAGATGATCGCAGACGCCCAGGCCGTTGCCGAGGCGACCGTGGTGGTCGACCCGGCCACACTGCCGGTCGACCCGGTGCCCGCCGGTGGCGACACGCCTGGTGGCGCCGGCTGACCGACGTCAGTCCGCGGTGACCAGCTCGACGTCGACCTCGAGCGGCGCACCGTCGCCCGCCTCGACCAGCACCAGGTCGCCGGTGATCTTGCCGGCGTTGCGCAGGTCCTCTCGGGCACCCTCGATCGCAGCCAAGGCGGCGTTCGGCCCGGTGATCGTGACCCTCGCGAGCTCGGCGCGCATCGACACCTTGGCGTTGGACTTGGCGCCCCGGATCGCGGTGAGTGCGGCCGCGACCGCGTCGAGCGTGGCGTCGTCGACCGAGGCGGCGGAGCCGAGGTCGGCCGCGGTCGGCCACGCCTGCGTGTGGATCGAGCCCTCCTGCCACCACGACCAGACCTCCTCGGTCACGTAGGGCAGGAACGGCGCGAGCAGCCGGAGCTGGGTGTGCAGCGCAATCGCCAGTGTCGCCCTGGCTGAGTCGGGGCCGCCTCGCCGCGCGCGTCGTACGCCCGCTCCTTGACCAGCTCGAGGTAGTCGTCGCAGAACTCCCAGAAGAACGTCTCGGTCACCTCGAGGGCCGTCGTGTAGTCGTAGCCCGCGAACGCGTCGGTGGCGCGGCGCGCGACCTGGGCCAGCCGCGCCAGCAGCGCATCGTCGACCGGGTGGTTGACCATCGACGTCGTGGTCGCGGTGGCACCCACGGACCCGAGCACGAACTTCGAGGCGTTGAGCACCTTCATCGCCAGCCGGCGGCCGACCTTCATCTGGGTCTCGTCGAACGGGCGAGTCCAGCCCGGGGCGGGTCATCGCCGCGCGCCAGCGCACCGCGTCGGCGCCGAACTTCGCGAGGATCTCGTCGGGGACGATCGCGTTGCCCTTGGACTTGGTCATCTTCTTGCGGTCGGGGTCGACGATGAACCCGGAGATCATCGCGGTGGACCACGGTGCGACGTGGTTCTCGAAGTGGGCGCGCACCACTCGGGAGAACAGCCAGGTGCGGATGATCTCGTGGGCGTGGGTGCACAGGTCCATCGGGAAGACGCGCTGCCAGAGGTCGTCGTCGGTCTCCCAGCCGCCGGCGATGTGCGGAGTGAGCGACGAGGTCGCCCAGGTGTCCATCACGTCCGGGTCGCCGACGAAGCCACCAGGCCTGCCGCGCTGCTCCTCGTCGTACCCCGCCGGGGCGACCGTGGACGGGTCGAGCGGGAGCTGGTCCTCGGTCGGGGTCAGCGGGTGGTCGTAGTCGGGCTCGCCGTCGTCGGAGAGCGGGTACCAGACCGGGAAGGCGACCCCGAAGAAGCGCTGGCGCGAGATCAGCCAGTCGCCGTTGAGGCCGTTGACCCAGTTGTCGTAGCGGTGCTTCATGTGCGGCGGCACCCACGTCACCTCGCTGCCGCGGGCGATCATCTCGGCCCGGAGCTCGGCGTCACGACCGCCGTTGCGGATGTACCACTGCCGGGTGGAGACGATCTCCAGCGGCTTGTCACCGCGCTCGTAGAAGTTCGCCATCCGCTGCGTCGGCTTCGGGTCACCGTCGAGGTCGCCGGAGTCACGAAGCAGCTGCACCATCGCCTCGCGTGCGCTGAAGACAGTCTTCCCGGCGAGCGCGTCGTACGCCGCGCGGCCGTTGTCGTCGATCCACTCCGGGGTCTCGCGCTGGATCCGGCCGTCGCGACCGATCACGGTGCGGACCGGCAGCTGCAGCTCGCGCCACCAGGTCACGTCGGTCAGGTCGCCGAACGTGCAGCACATGGCGATGCCGGCGCCCTTGTCCATCTCGGCAGAGGGGTGCGCCACGACCGGGATCTCGACCCCGAACACGGGCGAGGTGACGGTGGTGCCGAACCAGGTCCTGGTAGCGCTCGTCGTCGGGGTGCGCGATCAGCGCAACCGCCGAGGCGACCAGCTCCGGGCGGGTGGTCTCCACCCAGACCGGGGTGCCGTCGGGGCGGTGGATAGGAGATCCGGTGGTAGGCGCCGGCGTACTCCCGCGCCTCGAGCTCGGCCTGGGCCACAGCGGTCTGGAACGTGACGTCCCACAGGGTCGGCGCCTGCTGAAGGTAGGCCTCGCCACGCGCAAAGTTGCGCAGGAACGCGCGCTGGCTGGCGAGCTGGGCCTTCGGGCCGATCGTCGTGTAGTCCTGCTTCCAGTCCACGGACAGGCCGAGCGTGCGCCACAGCGTCTCGAACGTCTTCTCGTCCTCGACCACGAGGGCCTCGCAGAGCTCGACGAAGTTGGGTCGCGAGATCGACACCTGCCGCTTCGGGTCCGGCTTCTCCGGCGGCGTGAAGTCGGGGTCGTACGGCAACGAGGGGTCGCAGCGCACGCCGTAGAAGTTCTGCACCCGGCGCTCGGTGGGCAGGCCGTTGTCGTCCCAACCCATCGGGTAGAACACCGACTTGCCCTGCATCCGCTGGAAGCGGGCGACCAGGTCGGTGTGGGTGTAGCTGAAGATGTGGCCCACGTGCAGCGACCCGCTGGCGGTCGGCGGAGGGGTGTCGATCGAGTAGATCTCCTCGCGCGGCCGGGTGCGATCGAACGCGTAGGTGTCGTCGGCCTTCCAGCGCGCCGACCACTTGGCCTCGAGGCCCTCCAGCGCCGGCTTGTCCGGTACGGCGACGGCGCCGACTGCGCTCGTCGACTGCTCCGGTGCCGGGTCGTGCAAGGTCTCGGTCATGGACCGAAATCCTACGGTCCGGGGACTCCGACCCGCGAACCGGTTCTGCAGGCGCCTGCCCCGTAGGGTGTGCTCCATGTCGTCGTTGTCCCAGGATCTCGGGGACGCTCCCGGAGAGGCGCCGGAACTCGCGTTGATCGTGCGGTTAGTGCGATATGTCTGACTCAGAAATGGCGAGACCGACCTCCGACGCCTCTGCACCCCGGCTAGCGCAGACGTACGACGAGGTCGAGGACGCGCTGCTCTCGCGTTGGCCGGAGACCCGGATCGACCCCACCCTGGACCGGATCCGGGACTTCCTCGCGTTGCTCGGCGACCCGCAGGACGGCTACCCGGTGGTGCACCTGACCGGCACCAACGGCAAGACCTCGACGGCGCGGATGATCGAGGGCCTGGTCCGGGCGCTCGGGCTGCGCACGGGACGGTTCACCAGCCCGCACCTGGAGTCGATGACGGAGCGGATCGTGGTGGACGGCGAGCCCCTGAGCGAGGACCAGTTCGTCGCGGCGTTCAACGACATCGCGCCGTACACGCACCTGGTCGATGCCCAGCACAGCCATCCGCTGTCGTTCTTCGAGACGGTCACGGCGATGGCGTACGCGACGTTCGCGGACGCCCCGGTCGACGCGGCCGTGGTCGAGGTCGGCCTCGGCGGCACCTGGGACTCCACCAACGTCGCCGACGGCAAGGTCGCGGTGATCACGCCGATTGCCGTCGACCACGCCAAGTACCTGGGCTCGACGCCCGCGGAGATCGCCCGTGACAAGGCCGGGATCATCAAGCCCGGCGCGACCGTGGTGACCGCCGTGCAGGACGAGGACGTGGCCCTGGTGCTGGGGGAGCGGTGCGCCGAGGTGGGCGCGACGCTGGCGCGCGAGGGCCTCGAGTTCGGGGTGACCACCCGGGTGCCGGCGGTGGGCGGCCAGCTGCTGACGCTGCAGGGACTTCGCGCGTCGTACGACGAGGTCTTCCTGCCGCTCTACGGCGCGCACCAGGCCCAGAACGCCGCGCTCGCACTGGCCGCGGTCGAGGCGTTCGTCGGTGGCGGCGACGCGCTGGACGCCGAGGTGGTGCGTGAGGCGTTCGCGGAGGTGACCTCGCCCGGCCGGCTCGAGGTGATCCGCCGGAGCCCGACGATCGTGCTCGACGCCGCCCACAACCCGCACGGGGCGCACGGCGGTGGTCGAGGCGATCGGGGACTCGTTCGCGTTCGACCCGCTGATCGGCGTCCTCGGGGTGATGGCCGACAAGGACCACGAGGGCCTGCTCGGCAGCCTTCGAGCCGGTGCTCGCCCACGTCGTCTGCACCCAGAACTCCACCGACCGCTCGATGCCGGCCGCCGACCTGGCCGAGGTGGCGCTGGGGATCTTCGGACAGGACCGCGTGTCCGTCGCGCCGGTGCTGGCCGACGCGATCGACCAGGCGGCGGCACTGGCCGAGGCCGGCGGTGTGTTCGGGGAGGCGATCGGCTCGGGCGCGGTGCTGGTGACCGGGTCGGTGGTCACGGTCGGCGAGGCCCGGGCGCTGCTGCGGAGCCGCTCGGGTGGCTGAGCCCGTCCGCTCCGTGTCCGGCGCGATGACCCGGCGGCTGTGCGCCGCGATCCTGTCCCTGGAGGCGATCGCGCTCGGCCTGTGCACCCCGGTGCTGATCGCGGTGGCCGGCGTCGACACCGCCACCGCGCTCTGGATCGGGCTCGGGCTGTGCGTCGCCTGCCTGGTGGTCGCCGGGCTGCTCCGGATGCGCTGGGCCTACGTGCTCGGCTGGGCGATCCAGGTCGCCGCGATCGCGGTGGGGTTCCAGGTCGCGACCATGTTCTTCCTGGGCGGGATCTTCCTGCTGCTGTGGGGCACGGCGTACCTCCTCGGCCGCAAGATCGACACCGAGCGCGCGGCCTGGGACGCCTAAATCCCCGAGGGGCCTAGCGTCTAGCCGACGGCGAGCACGAGCTTCCCTCGCGCGTGGCCGGACTCGCTGCGCTGGTGCGCCCGTGCGGCCTCCGTCCACGGGATCTCCTCGTCGACGATCACCCGGAACCTGCCCTCCTCGACCAGCCGCGCGACCTCGCCGAGCGCGTAGTAGGCGCTGGCGCCGGTGCTCACGGTCACGCCCTGCGCCCCGGCGCCGTAGTCGGCGATGGTGGCCACCCGGCCCGGGTCGCCGGTGAGCGCCACCAGGTCGGGTACGCCGCCCTTGCCGGCCAGGTCGAGCGCACCCGCCACCGGCTGGTCGACCAACGCGTGCACCCGGTCGGCGAGCCCAGCGCCGTACGTGGTCGGGATCGCGCCCAGCTCCCGCAGGTACTCGTGGTTCGCCTCGGACGCGGTGCCGACGACGGTGAGCCCCCGGGCGACCGCGAGCTGGACCAGAGCGGTACCGACCCCGCCGGACGCCCCGTCCACGACGAGCAGCCCGCCGGGGTGGAGCTCGAGCAGGTCCAGCAGCCGGGCGGCGGTCTCGACCGAGACCGGGAGCGCTGCCGCCTGAGCCATGGTCAGCGCGCCCGGGATCGGCGCGAACGCCTTCAGCACCGCCAGCTCCGCGTACGTCGCCGAGCCGTTGCCGAAGACCCGGTCACCGACCGCAACCCCGACCACGCCGTCACCCACCTCGTCGACGACGCCCGCCGCCTCGAGGCCGAGGACGTGGGGGAGGTCGAGCGGGATCGCGTCCTTCAGCATCCCCGAGCGGACCTTCCAGTCGAACGGGTTGACCCCGGACGCCTCGACCGCGATCCGGACCTCTCCGGGACCGGCGTGCGGGTCGGGTGCGTCGCCGACCTGCAGGACGCCGGGGTCGCCGTACTGCTCGAACTGGACTGCGCGCATGGTCGCTCCTCGAGGTCGGGGTCTTCGCCGGACAACAACCCGACCGTCCCAGACCTTCCGAGGGGTCCGGGCGGCGCCGTCGCTAGGCTGCCGCCCATGACCCAGCGCACGCTCGTCCTGCTCAAGCCCGACGCCGTCCGGCGTGGCCTCGTGGGCGAGGTCCTCGGCCGGTTCGAGGCCAAGGGCCTCTCCATCGTGGCGATGGAGCACCGGACCATCGACGCCGCCCAGGCCGACCGCCACTACGTCGAGCACGTGGACAAGGCCTTCTACCCGCCGCTGCGCGCCTTCGTGACCAGCGGACCGCTGGTGGCGCTGGTGCTCGAGGGCGACGAGGCGGTCGAGGTGGTGCGCGCGACCAACGGCGCGACCGACGGTCGCAAGGCCGCCCCGGGCACGATCCGCGGCGACCTGGCGCTCTCCAACCGCGAGAACCTCGTGCACGGCTCGGACTCCCCGGAGTCGGCCGTCCGCGAGATCGCGATCTGGTTCCCCGACCTGGGGTGATGTCCTGCGCGGCGCGCCCGGGGATCTCGCATTTGCGGAGTTCCCGGGGCCCGGCGGCGCGTCCTGACCCCGGCAACTGCGCAAATGCGTCGTTGTCGGCCTCCGCTGCGGTTTCCCCACACTTGTCCCGGAACTGCACGGGATCCGGCCGTTTCGGTGCAGTTCCGGGACAAGTGTGGGGAAACGACGCCCACCCCCACACGACCACACCCGTCACATTCGTCCCACCGACACCGCGTGTCCCTGCGCTGCTGGGCGGCCGCGCGCTCCTAGGCTTCAACCTGAGGGGTCGCTAGCGCCTCGGCGACCCACCCTTCCCCTGCAACATCGAGCGCGAACGGGGCTACACCCATGGCCAACAGCGTCATCGGCCGCGACATGGCGGTCGATCTCGGCACCGCCAACACGCTCGTCTACGTACGGCGCCGCGGCGTGCTCCTGGACGAGCCGTCGGTCGTCGCCATGAACACGACCACCAATGAGGTCCTGGCCGTCGGCCACGAGGCCAAGCGGATGATCGGCCGCACCCCGGACAACATCCGCGCGATCCGCCCGCTCAAGGACGGCGTGATCGCCGACTTCGACGCGACCGAGCAGATGCTGCGTTACTTCATCCAGCAGGTCCACCGGCGCCGCTACTTCGCCAAGCCGCGGCTGGTGATCTGCGTGCCGAGCGGGATCACCACCGTCGAGCACCGCGCCGTGAAGGAGGCGGGCTACCTCGCCGGGGCCCGCCGCGTCTACATCGTCGAGGAGCCGATGGCCGCCGCGATCGGCGCCGGGCTCCCGATCCACGAGGCGACCGGGAACATGGTCGTCGACATCGGTGGCGGCACCACCGAGGTCGCCGTGATCTCGCTCGGCGGCGTCGTCTCCAGCATGTCCGTGCGCACGGCGGGCGACGAGCTCGACCAGTCCGTGATCGCCTGGATGAAGAAGGAGCACAGCCTGATGCTCGGCGAGCACACCGCCGAGGAGATCAAGATGACGCTCGGCTCGGCCTACCCGGTGCCGAACGAGGTCGCAGGCCGAGGTCCGCGGCCGCGACATGGTCTCCGGCCTGCCCCGCACCGTGGACGTCTCCAGCACCGAGATCCGGCACGCGATGGACGAGCCGGTCAACGCGATCGTCGACGCCGTCCGCGGCACCCTCGACCAGACCCCGCCCGAGCTGGCCGGCGACATCATGGACCGCGGCATCGTGCTCACCGGTGGCGGTGCCCTGCTCCGCGGGCTCGACGAGCTGATCCGGCACGAGACCGGGATGCCGGTCCACGTCGCCCAGGACCCGCTGACCTCGGTCGCGATGGGCGCGGGCAAGTGCGTCGAGGAGTTCGAGGCGCTCCAGCAGGTCCTGGTCTCGGAGCCCCGGAGGTAGTGCGGCCGATGCCACAGCGAGACCACGGCACAGCCGGGGTGAGGGCACTCGTGCTCCTCGTCCTGGCGTCGCTCACCCTGATCACGCTCGACGCCCGCAACGGGTCGCCCGTCGACCCGGTCCGCGACGCCGTCGGCACCGCGGTCGGGCCGGTCGAGGCCGGCGCGGCAACCGCCGTACGCCCGTTCAAGGAGATCGCCCACAGCCTCGACAGCAACCGCGACCTGCGCCACGACGTGGCCACGCTCGAGGCCCAGAACTCCGACCTCCGAAGCCAGCTCGCGACCACCTCGACCGACCGCAACCGGCTCGCCGAGTACGACGGCCTCGTGCGCACCGCCCGCGACACCGGCTACGCGCTGGTGCCGTCGCGGGTCGTCGGGATCGGTCCCGCGCAGTCCTTCACCCGCGCGGTCACCATCGACGCCGGCACCGACGCGGGCGTGAAGCCGGACTCGACGGTGGTCAACGCCGACGGACTGGTCGGCCGCGTGGTCCGGGCCAGCCGCAGCACCGCGACCGTGCTGCTCATCGTCGACAGCGACTCGGTCGTCGGTGGCCGACTCGGCTCCACCCTGAAGATCGGCTTCCTCAAGGGCCGCGGTGCCGTTGGCGGCAAGGCACGACTGGACCTCGACCTGGTCGACGACGCGGCCACCCCCGCGCGCAAGGACGTCGTGGTCTCGTGGGGCTCCGGCACGGGCGGCCCGTACGTCGCCGGCATCCCGATCGGCCGGATCGAGTCGGTCTACCAAACCCCCCAGCAGCTGTCGAAGCAGGCGGTGATCGACCCGTTCGTCGACTTCAGCGCCCTCGACCTGGTCGGCGTCGTGGTGCCCCGCGGCACGCACGGTGACCGCAAGCTGATCCACGCGGACGGAGAGATCAAGTGATCACCCCAGCAGGCCGCGCGCTGCGCTCGCGCCTATCACCCCGCCAAACCGCTCGCTGCGCTCACGCTTCGGCGGAGACCCCGAAGAACCTCTCAGGGGGCCCCGAATGACGCTTCTTCGCGGCCTCGCCCTGACCGTGCTCGTTGTCTTCGCCGTCGTCCTCCAGACCGCGGTCCTCGGCCAGGTCGCCGTCGACGGCGTGGCCCCCGACGTCGCCCTGGTGCGTCGTGATCGCGGCGGCGCTGGTGCGCGGGCCGGAGTTCGGTGCCTGGGTCGGCTTCCTGGCCGGCGTGCTGGTCGACCTGGCGCCACCGGCGGACCACCTCGTCGGGTCGGTGGGCGCTCGCGTTCGTGGTGGTCGGCTACCTTGCCGGCCGACTGCGGCACGAGGCCGGCGTCGCCGGTCGGAGCGGTGCTGGCGGTGGCCGCCGGCTCCTTCGTCGGCACCTCGATCTTCGCGCTCAGCGGCCTGGTGCTGCACGACCGGGCGATGCCGGTCGGCGACATGGCGCCAGGTGATCCTGCTCGGGGTGTTCCTACGACGTGATCATCGCTGCGCTCCTGCTGCCCGTACTCCTTCCGCTGTTCCGGCGGCTGCAGTCCGCCGCCAGGCGACCCTCTGATGGCAGCCGTCCTGATCCGGCCGAACCTCGGCCAGCGCAGCCGGTGGCGGCTGTTCGTGCTCCAGGTGCTGATGCTCTCGCTGTTCCTGACCCTGTTCGCCCGGCTCTGGTACATCCAGGTGCTCAGCGGCGAGGCCTACCAGGCGCAGGCCGCCGACCAGTCGGTCCGCGAGCTCGTCGTCCAGCCGGCCCGTGGCCTGATCGTCGACGACATGGGACGTCCGCTGGTGGCCAACCGCACCGCTGGGTGGTCAGCCTCGACCGCACGCTGTTCGCACAAGCTCGGCGAGCGCGGAGCGCGACCAGCTGCTGCACCGCGTCGCGCGGGCGGTGAAGGAGCCGTACCGGAAGGTCAGGGCCCGCTCCCTGATCTGCGGCGAGCCCGGCTCGAAGCAGGGCACCTGCTGGAACGGCTCGCCCTACCAGCCGGTGCCCGGTCGCCGAGGACGTCTCGCAGAAGGTCGCGGTCACGATCCTCGAGCAGTCCGAGGACTTCCCGGCGGTGCTCGCCGAGGCCGCAGAGCGTGCGCGCCTACCCGGCGCCTTTCGGGATCAACGCTGCCCACGTGCTCGGCTACCTGAGCCCGATCACCGAGGGTGAGCTGACGACGGCGCAGAAGGACGACGACCGCTCGGTCAACGGCGCCTCCGACGTGGGCCGGGCGGGTCTGGAGAAGCACTACGACCCCTGGCTCCGCGGGCATGCCCGGCTACAAGCGGGTCGCCGTCGACTCGATGGGGCGGGTGCTCGGCGACGACAGCGAGGTCGCCGCCAGCCCGGGCGACACCCTGGTCACCTCGATCGACGCCAAGGTGCAGGCCGTGGCCGAGAAGTCGCTGCACCAGGCGATCGATGACCGCCCGCAAGACCTTCGACCCGGTCACGCACCGCAACTACGTCGCCGACTCCGGCGCCGTCGTCGTGATGGACGCCCACAACGGCCGCGTCGTCGCGATGGCCGAGCCAGCCGACCTACGACCCGCAGCAGTGGGTCGGTGGCATCACCTCCAAGCAGCTCAAGCGGCTCTACTCCGCCAAGGCGGACAACCCGCTGCTGTTCCGGGCGACACAGGGCCAGTTCGCTCCGGGCTCGACGTGGAAGCCGCTGATGACGGCGACGGCGCTCAGCAACGGCTTCGCCGAGAGCACGCTGCTGGACTGCTCGGCGGGCGTCCAGGTCGGCAACCGCTGGTTCAAGAACTACGAGTCCGCGTCGTACGGGCCGATCACGTTCGCCCAGGCGCTGCAGATCTCCTGCGACACGTTCTTCTACCGGGTCGGGATGACAGTTCTGGCAGAAGTACGGCACCGACCCGCGCAACGTGAACGCCAAGGACCCGCTGGTCTCCGGGGCCAAGGGCTTCGGGATCGGCAGCCAGACCGGCATCGACATCCCGGGGGAGTCGAGCGGCCGGATCGCCGACCGGCACTGGAAGCTGTCGTACTGGAAGGCCATGAAGGGCTACTACTGCAAGATCGACAAGAAGGGCTCGGCGACGGACTTCCTGCAGGTCTTCGCGCACGAGTTCTGCGCTCGAGGGCAACATGTACCGCGCGGGCGACGCGGTCAACTTCGTCGATCGGCCAGGGCGACACCCTGGTCACGCCGCTCCAGCTCGCCCGCGCCTACGCCGCGCTCTCCAACGGCGGCACGCTCTACGAGCCCCGGGTGGCCAAGGCCGTCGTCTCGCCGACCGGCGAGGTGATCAAGAAGATCCCGCCGAAGGTGCAGGGCCACGTGAAGGTCGAAGAAGGCCGCGCTGCGACTACGTCGACGACGCCCTGCAGGGCACGCCCCGAAGGTCGGCACGCTCGGCCTGGAAGTTCATCGACTTCCCGCTGGACAAGGTCAGGATCCGCGGCAAGACCGGCTCGGCCGAGGTCTACGGCAAGCAGAGCACCTCGTGGGTCGCGACGTACGACAAGGACTACGTGGTGGTGATGATGGTCACCCAGGCCGGCACCGGCTCGGGCACGTCGGGTCCCTGCGTGCGCAAGATCTGGGAGTCGCTCTACGGCGTCAAGGGCATGGACGTGAACCCGAAGCAAGGCAGTGATCCCGGGCACCACGCCGCCCGCCGGGCTGCCCGTGTTCGCCCGCGACGGCTCGATCCTGCCGCCGGCACCAGGGAACGGTGAACCGATGACCCTCGCGTCCCGCCCAACCGCGCGCCGGCTCGCGGACGCCCGGCATCGACTGGACGCTCGATGGTCGCGGTCGGCCTGCGTGCTCGTGATCGGCACGCTGCTGGTGTGGTCGGCCACCTCGACCAACGACTCGCTCACCCATGGCCACCGACACGGCGTACCTCAAGCGCCACCTGGTGAACATCGCGATCGGCGTCCGTGCTGTTCGTCATGGTGCTCGCCACCGACCACCGGTGGGTGCGCATCCTCGCGCCGCTGGTGTACGTCGCCTCGGTGATCGGGCTGCTGCTCGTGCTGGTGATGGGCTCGACGATCAACGGCTCGCGGTCGTGGCTGATGCTCGGCGGGATGTCCGATCCAGCCGGCCGAGTTCGCCAAGCTCGCCGTCGTGATCGGCATGGCCCTGGTGATGGCCGAGCGGCACCGAGGGCTCGCGCACGCCGCCGTGTGAGCACCGTCGACGTCGCTGCTGCATGCTGGCGATCGCCGGCCTGCCGGCCGCGCTGATCCTCGCTGCAGCCCGACCTCGGCACCATGCTGGTGCTCGCGGCCACCGTCTTCGGCGTGCTCGCGATCGCCGGCACCCCGCGACGCTGGCTGCTGGCGCTCTTCGCGGCCGGGGTCGTCGCGGCGACGGCCGCGGTCACGATGGGCGTGCTCAAGGCCTACCAGGTCGACCGGTTCATGGCGTTCACCAACCCCGCGCTCGACCCGCGCGGCGCCGGCTACAACACCACGCAGGCGCGGATCGCGATCGGCAACGGCGGGCTGTTCGGGCAGGGACTGTTCCACGGCTCGCAGACCCGAGTCCGGGCTTCGTGCCCGAGCAGCACACCGACTTCATCTTCACCGTCGCCGGCGAGGAGCTCGGCCTGGTCGGTGCCGGACTGCTGATCGCGCTGCTCGGCGTCGTGCTCTGGCGGGCGCTGCGCGATCGCGCTCGGCTGCCGACGACATGTTCGGCCGGGTCGCGGCGGCCGGGATCGCGTGCTGGTTCGGCTTCCAGGCGTTCCAGAACATCGGGATGTGCCTCGGCATCATGCCGGTCACCGGCGTCCCGCTCCCGCTGGTGTCGTACGGCGGATCGTCGATGTTCGCGTCGCTGATGGCGATCGGGCTGCTCCAGAACATCCACCTGCGCTCCGGTGGGTCGCTCCCGACACGGTCCGTCGCGCCGCGGGTGCTGGTGGGGCGGTAGGTCCGGTCGAATTCCCAAGGGATCGACGTTTGTTGACGCACTTCCCAATCTGACCTGGCGGTTCCAGCGGCGTACACACCCGTGGATCTGCCAGAAGGCCTAGATACCTTGGGAATCGCCGCCGCCCCCCTCACGATTGGTCGCACCCGCGCCCGGAAACGTACCCTTGGCGCCATGCCCCCCCTCACGGTCTCGTCCGTCTTCCCGCGCCTGGAGCCGTTGCTCCCGCTGGTGCAGAAGCCGATCCAGTACGTCGGCGGCGAGCTCAACGCCACCGTGAAGGAGTGGGGCGACGACGCGGCCACCGTCCGCTGGGCGCTGATGTACCCCGACGCCTACGAGGTCGGGCCTGCCCAACCAGGGCGTCCAGATCCTCTACGAGGTGCTCAACGAGCGTGACGACGTCCTCGCCGAGCGCACGTACGCCGTGTGGCCCGACCTCGAGGCGCTGATGCGTGAGCACGGCATCCCGCAGTTCACCGTCGACGCCCACCGGCCGGTGCGCGAGTTCGACGTGTTCGGGCTCTCGTTCTCGACCGAGCTCGGCTACACGAACATGCTCAACGCACTCGACCTGGCCGGCATCCCGATGCACGCCCGCGACCGCACCGAGGACGACCCGATCGTGCTCGCCGGCGGCCACGCGGCGTTCAACCCGGAGCCGGTCGCCGACTTCCTCGACGCCGCCGTGCTCGGCGACGGCGAGGAGGTGGTGCTCGCGATCACGGAGGTGGTGCGCGAGTGGAAGGCTGAGGGCCGACCGGGCGGCCGCACCGAGCTGCTGCGCCGGCTGGCGGTCAGCGGCGGCGTCTACGTGCCGGCCTTCTACGACGTGACGTACGCCGCCGACGGCGCGATCGCGTCCGTCACCCCCAACCTGCCCGGCATCCCGCACCGCGTGCACAAGCACACGTTGATGGACCTCGACGCCTGGCCCTACCCGGCCAAGCCGCTGGTGCCGCTGGCGGAGACGGTGCACGAGCGGTTCAGCGTCGAGATCTTCCGCGGCTGCACGCGCGGTTGCCGGTTCTGCCAGGCCGGCATGATCACCCGCCCGGTCCGCGAACGCTCGATCACCACGATCGGCGCGATGGTCGAGAACGGCATCCGCTCCACCGGCTTCGAGGAGGTCGGGCTGCTCTCGCTCTCCAGCGCCGACCACAGCGAGATCGGCGAGGTCGCCAAGGACCTGGCCGACCGCTACGAGGGCTCCAACGTCTCGCTCTCAGCCTGCCCAGCACCCGGGTCGACGCGTTCAACATCGACCTGGCCAACGAGTTCTCGCGCAACGGCCGGCGTTCCGGCCTGACGTTCGCCCCCGAGGGCGGCTCGGAGCGGATGCGCAAGGTGATCAACAAGATGGTCACCGAGGAGGACCTGATCCGCACGGTCGCGGCGGCGTACTCCCACGGCTGGCGGCAGGTGAAGCTCTACTTCATGTGCGGCCTGCCCACCGAGACCGACGAGGACGTCCTGCAGATCGCCGACCTCGCGAAGAAGGTGATCGCGAAGGGCCGCGAGGTCTCGGGCCGCAACGACATCCGCTGCACGGTCTCGATCGGAGGGTTCGTGCCCAAGCCGCACACTCCGTTCCAGTGGGCCTCGCAGCTCGACTCCGACGACCACCGACGAGCGGCTGCGCAAGCTCCGCGAGGAGGTGCGTTCGGACCGGAAGTTCGCCAGGGCCATCGGATTCCGCTACCACGACGGCAAGCCCGGCATCATCGAAGGACTGCTCTCCCGCGGCGACCGCCGGGTGGGCGCCGTGATCGAGCAGGTCTGGCGCGACGGCGGCCGGTTCGACGGCTGGAGCGAGCACTTCTCCTACGACCGCTGGATCGCGGCCTGCGAGACGGCGCTGCGCGGCGTCGACCTGGACTGGTACACCACCCGCGAGCGCTCGTACGACGAGGTGCTGCCCTGGGACCACCTCGACTCCGGCCTCGACAAGGACTGGTTGTGGCAGGACTGGGAGGACGCCCTCGATGCCGACTCGATCGACGTCGAGGACTGCCGCTGGACTCCCTGCTACGACTGCGGTGTCTGCCCCGAGATGGGCACCGACATCCAGATCGGCCCGACCGGCCAGCGGCTGCTCCCGCTCAGCGTGGTCTGACCGCCGGCGCCGTGTCGCCAAGGGTGGGCAGCTCGTCCTCCAGGTACGACGGGCGCGACACGGCGAGTCCGAGCATCAGCTGCGGCACCGAGACGGCGATCAGCGCGATCAGCGGCACCGTCCAGCCGCCGGTGAGGCCGTGCAGCAGCCCGACGCCGAACGGCCCGACCGCCGAGATCAGGTAGCCCGTCGACTGGGTGAACCCGGAGAGCGCAGCGGTGCCGGCGGCGGTGCGCGCCCGCAGCCCGATCAACGTCAGGATCAGCGGGAACGTGCAGGTGCCGACCCCGACCACGAGTGCCCACGCCCATGCGCCCCGCACGCGGCGCGAGGATCAGCCCGAGGTAACCGATCGGGTAGCAGGCCATCAGGGCCCACATCAGCGGCGCCTGGTTGTCCATGCGCGCTGCCAGGTTCGGAATCACGAACGACAGCGGGATGCTGATGCCCGTGATCACCCCGAGCAGCAGCCCGGCGGTGTGCGCGGAGAAGCCGGCGTCGCGGTAGACCTCCGCGAACCAGCCGAAGATCGAGTACGCCTGCAGCGACTGCAGCCCGAAGAACAGCGCCATCAGCCAGCCGAGCCGGGTGCGGGCCACCTCGCCGAGGCCGATCCTGCCCTCGCTGGTCTCGAGGTCGGCCGGACGGTCGTGCCGGAACAGGCCGAGCCAGGGGACGACCGCGACCGCCGCAAGGAGCGCCCACGCCGCGAGGCCGGAGCGCCACCCGTCGTACGCCTCGCTGATCGGCACGGTGAAGACGGAGGCCGAGGTCAGCCCGATCGCGAGGGCGGTCGAGTAGATCGACGTCATCAGGCCGATCCGGTCGGGGAAGTGGAGCTTCACAAGCGACGGCAGCAGCACGTTGGCAGTCGCCATGCCGGCGAGCGAGAGCAGCGAGAACGCGAGGAACGCCCAGACCTCGTCCGCCCGGCTGCGCAGGTACAGCCCGACCACGACGCCGACCAGCGCCAGCGTGGTCAGCCGATGGACGCCGACCAGCCGCGCCAGCCGCGGCGCCAGGGCGCCGAAGACCGCGAAGGCGAGCACCGGCAGCGAGGTGAGCACGCCGGCCTCGGCCGCCGACATGCCGAGACCGTCGATGATCTCGTCGAGGACCGGGCCTACGCTGACCGCCGACGGCCGCAGGTTGAAGGCGAGGGCCACGATCCCCACGACCACCAGCACCCGCGCGAACCGGCCCTCCTCCGGCGGGGAGGAGGCGGATGCGGCGGACACCGGACGATTCTGTCAGCCGCCCGACCGGCGCCGCTCAGCGCGTCGCCGCTGCCCCGTAGGTCACCATGAGTCAGTGCGCAGGGTGAGCGACGACGAGCGCCGGGGGCGGCTGGCGGTCCGGCACGCGCTGGCGCCGTCAGCGAGGGCGGCCACGGTGGAGGCGGCCGTCGAGGCGATGACCTGCCTGCACGCGACCGAACCGGCCAACGTCTACCTGTCCGGGCACGCGCGCTCGGGGGCGACGCGGGAGGACATCGAGCGGGCGCTGTTCCACGAGCGCACCGTTGTCCGCCAGCTCGCGATGCGGCGCACCGTCTTCGCGTTCCCTCGCGGCCTGCTGCCCGCGGTCTGGGGCTCGGCCTCCGCCCGGGTCGCCGCACAGCTCGGCGCCCGGCTCGCCAAGGAGGTCGAGGCCGCCGGGCTCGCTCCGGACGGGCCCGCCTGGCTCCGGGAGGTGTGCGCCGCGGTGCTGGCCGAGCTGGGTACGGCGCCCGCGACCACGACGATGCTGCGTGAACGGATCCCGCTGCTCGACCTACGCCTCCAGATCTCGCCGGGCAAGAGCTACGGCGGCGAGTTCCCGGTCGCCCCGCGCGTGCTGTCGACGCTCGCCGCCGACGGGGTCGTGCTCCGTGGCCGCAACGACGGGGGCTGGAAGACCACGCGCCCGTACTGGACCCTCGCCTCGGAGTGGCTGGGGGAGGAGGTCACCGCGCTGGACGAGCGGGCCGGCTACGCAGCGCTCGTGGAGTGCTGGCTGCGCACGTTCGGTCCGGGCACCGAGGCCGACGTGGTGTGGTGGCTAGGCGCGACCAAGGGCGCGGTCCGCCGTGCGCTCACCGACGTCTCGGCGGTCGAGGTGGAGCTCGCCGACGGCACCCCGGCCTGGCTGCTGCCCGACGACGTGGACGAGGTGGCCGCGCCCGAGGACTGGGCGGCGCTGCTGCCGGCGCTCGACCCGACCACGATGGGCTGGAAGCAGCGCGACTTCTACCTGGGCGAGCACGCCGCGAAGATCTTCGACAGCAACGGCAACGGCGGGCCCACGATGTGGTGGAACGGCCGCATCGTCGGCGGCTGGACCCAGGAGCCCGACGGGACCGTGGTGCTGGTCCCGGCGGCGACGCTGCCGCGCGGGGCGCGGGCGCCGCTCGAGGCCGAGGCGGCCCGGCTCACGGCGTGGCTCGACGGTGACGTCGTGCGGTCGATCTACCAGTCCCCGTTGGTACGGGCGCACCCGTCGTGAGCCGGCTGCAGGAGCTCCGCGAGGTCCGCGAGATCCCGTGGGTGCGGGCTGCCGGGCTGTACGTCGCCGTGCGCGTGGTCGTGCTCGGCGTGCTCGTGTTCGCCGCGCAGGTCGCCGGCCGGGACGTGCTGCGCGTGCTGACCGGCTGGGACGCGGGCTGGTACGCCGGCATCGCGGACCGGGGCTACGGCACCGTCGTCCAGCACCCCGACGGGCGGCTGCTCTCCGACTACGCGTTCTTCCCGCTCTTCCCGGTAGCCGAGCGCGTCTTCAGGGTGGCGACCGGCAGCGACTTCGCCACGGCCGGGCTGGTGGTCGCGGTGCTCTCGTCGGTCGTCGCGGCGGTAGGCATCTACCGGGTGGGCGAGCTGCTCAAGGGTGAGCGGGCCGGGCTGCTGCTGGTGCTGCTCTGGGCGGTGCTGCCGATCGGCGCCGTGCAGTGGATGTCCTACTCCGAGTCCCTGTTCACGGCCCTCGCCGCATGGTCGCTGTACTTCGTGCTCACGGAGCGGTGGCTGCCCGCCGGCTGGCTGTGCCTGATGGCCGGCCTGACCCGGCCGATCGGGGCGGCGCTGGTGGCCGCGGTCGTCGTCGCGGCCGCGCTCGACCTGCGCCGGTCGCCGCGCCACCCGTGGAACCGCGCACAGGCGATCCTGCTGGCGCCGCTCGGCCTGCTCGGCTATCTGCTGTTCGTCGCCTCCCGCACCCACGACCTGTTCGGCTACTTCGCGGTCACGAGGGGCTGGAACAACGGCATCGACTTCGGTGCAGCGTTCCTCGACCGGCTCGGCGAGATGCTGGCGGCGACGTCCCCCTGGCCGGGCCTGGCGATCGTCGCCGGGGTGATCGCGCTCGTGGCACTGGTCGGCTGGGCCTACCGCGACCGCCTCCCGCTCCCGCTCCTCGTCTACTCGGTGGTGGTCGTGGTCCTCGCGTTCGTCACCTCCGGCTACTTCGGCTCGAAGCCCCGCTATCTGCTGCCGGCGTTCCCGCTGCTGCTCCCGATCGCCGGCTGGCTCGCCGTACGACGGCTGGCGTGGCAGGCGGGGATCGCGGCCGTGGCGGCGGTGGTCGCGGCGGCGTACGGAGCCGTGTGGCTGCTCGGCTCGGGACCGCCGTAGCCTTCGGGCGTGCGTGAGCAACCCGAGCAGCAGCCGCCGCCCGTCCAGCGGCTGCGGATCCGCTACGCCAAGCGCGGGCGGCTGCGGTTCACCAGCCACCGCGACTTCAGTCGGGCCTTCGAGCGCGCGGTATTCCGGGCCCGGGTGCCGATGGCGTACTCGTCGGGGTTCAACCCGCACCCCCGGATCTCCTACGCCGGCGCGGCCCCGACCGGCTCCGCCAGCGAGGCCGAGTACCTCGAGATCGCCCTCGCCGAGGTGGTCGACCCGGCCACCGTCCACACGCCAGCTCGACGAGGCGCTGCCCCGACGGGCTCGACCTGCTCGAGGTGGTGCCGTCCGCAGGTGGGTCGCTCGCCGACCGGCTCGAGGCGAGCCACTGGCGGATCACGCTCACTGGGGTCGACGTGGCGAGCTCGCGGACGCCGCCGAGCGGTTCCTGGCGGTCGATGAGGTGCTCGTCGAACGGATGACGAAGAAGGGTCTGCGCACCTTCGACGCCCGCTCGGCGGTGCTGCGACTCGCCGCCGAACCCGGCGAGGAAGGCCTCGATGATCCGGTCCCGGACCTTCCGTGTGCGATACTGCAACTGGTTTTACGGCACGGCGTGCCGTCCGTGAGACCCGACGACATTCTCGCCGGACTACGCGAGATCGCCGGTCTCGAGCTCGAACGCTGCACCAATCCAGCAGCGTCTGGCACAGGGTCCGCTCGATCCTCGCGACGGCACGGTGGGTGATCCGTTGGCACCCGACCGCGACGCGGCCGATACCCAGGGTTCATGACAGGAGCCCGTCGGCCCGCTGACCGCGGTCGGTGATCGACGAACCGCCCCTCGGCAACCACGGAGGGTGTCGCCGCCACATGAAGGCTTCACGTCGTACGCCCCGGCGGACGACGGACGACACCGCACCGCGGCGCGGGCTCCGGCCCCGACTCGGTGCCGAGGAGAGCACCATGCTCGACAGCGAACGTCCCGGCCAGACCCCCGACCAGAGCACTGAGCAGGAGGAGGCCGGCCCGCTCGACGCGCCGCCCCCGCTGAGCGACGAGGCCGCGGAGCCGGCCCCGCCCGCGAAGAAGGCGGCCACGCGGAAGACGGCGGCGAAGAAGGCGGCCGCGAAGAAGACCCCCGCCAAGAAGACCGCCGCCAAGAAGGCCACCAGGAAGGCCGCCGCGAAGAAGACGGCAGCGCCCGTGGCAGACCAGGCGGAGACACGCACAGGAAGCCGAAGCCGAGGACGCGCCGCCGGCGAAGAAGGCGGCCGCGAAGAAGACCGCCAAGAGGGCCGCTGCTAAGCGCACAGCGAAGAAGGCCGCCGGCCGCCGAGCCGGTCGCCGAGCCGGTCGCCGAGCCGGTCGCCGAGCCGGTCGCCGAGCCGGTCGCCGAGCCGGCCGAGGCTGAGGCCGAGGGCGCGTCCCGCGCGGCCGCCACTGTGCCGCTCTTCCAGGCCCCGAGCCGCGGCCACCCCCCGGAAGCGCGACCCGCAAGAAGGCCGCCGAGGCCGGCGCCCGGCAGCGACCAAGCCGCAGCGGAGCGCAGTCCCGGAGTCGGCGCCGGCCGCCGAGCCCGCCCCGACCGCCGAGTCCGGTGACGTCGGCGACGGCTCGGACGGCGGCGAGACCGCGGAGGACGACGACTCGGGCACCCGCCGCCGGCCGCGCCGCCGCGGCGGCCGGCGCCGCCGCAAGGGTGGAGGCGAGCAGCGACGACACCTCCGACGACAGCACCGACCGCAGCGCCGACGACGGCGCCAGCGACCGGGACGACAAGGGCGACAACGGCGAGAAGAACGGGGACGACGCCGAGGAGGGCGGATCCTCGCTCCGCCAGCCGGCGCCGCCGCCGCCGTCGCCGCTCCGGCGAGGACCGCGACTCATCCGACGACCCGCAGAACACCGTCACCCGGGTCCGCAAGCCCCGCAGCCCCGAGGACGAGATCACCGCGCTGCAGGGCTCGACCCGGCTCGAGGCCAAGAAGCAGCGCCGCCGCGAGGGCCGCGAGGCCGGCCGCCGCCGCGCGCCGATCGTCAGCGAGGCCGAGTTCCTGGCCCGCCGCGAGTCCGTCGACCGGGTGATGGTGATCCGGCAGCGCGACGACCTCACCCAGATCGCGCGTGCTCGAGGACAAGGTGCTCGTCGAGCACTACGTCGCCCGCGAGTCGCAGACCTCGCTGATCGGCAACGTCTACCTCGGCCGGGTGCAGAACGTGCTGCCGTCGATGGAGGCGGCGTTCATCGACATCGGCAAGGGCCGCAACGCCGTGCTGTACGCCGGCGAGGTCAACTGGGACGCGCTCGGCGCCGGAACGGCCAGCCGCGCAAGATCGAGCGGTGCTCAAGTCCGGCCAGCCGATCCTGGTGCAGGTCACCAAGGACCCGATCGGCCACAAGGGCGCCCGGCTGACCAGCCAGGTCAGCCTGCCGGGCCGGTTCCTGGTCTACGTGCCCGACGGCACCACCAGCGGCATCTCCCGCAAGCTGCCCGACACCGAGCGCAACCGGCTCAAGACGCTGCTCAAGGAGATCGTCCCCGACACGGCCGGCGTGATCGTGCGCACCGCCGCCGAGGGCGCCACCGAGGACGAGCTGACCCGCGACGTCGAGCGGCTCACCGCCCGCTGGGGCGACATCGAGGCGAAGGTCGCGAAGCCGGCAAGGCGCCCGCAGCTGCTGTACGGCGAGCCCGACCTGACGCTCAAGGTGGTCCGCGACCTGTTCACCGAGGACTTCGCCAAGCTCGTCGTCTCCGGCGACGACGCCTGGGACCTGGTCGACGAGCTACGTCAGCGCACGTCGCCCCCGACCTGGCGGAGCGGCTCGAGCGCTACGACGCGCGACGACGGCGCGACGTGTTCGCGACGTACCGCGTCGACGAGCAGATCGCCAAGGGCCTCGACCGCAAGGTCTGGCTGCCCTCCGGCGGCTCGCTGGTCATCGACCGCACCGAGGCGATGACCGTCGTCGACGTCAACACCGGCAAGTTCACCGGCTCCGGCGGCAACCTCGAGGAGACGGTCACCAAGAACAACCTCGAGGCCGCCGAGGAGATCGTCCGCCAGCTCCGGCTGCGCGACATCGGCGGCATCATCGTCGTCGACTTCATCGACATGGTGCTGGAGAGCAACCGCGACCTCGTGCTGCGCCGGCTGGTCGAGTGCCTCGGCCGCGACCGCACCCGCCACCAGGTCGCCGAGGTGACCTCGCTCGGCCTGGTGCAGATGACCCGCAAGCGGATCGGCACCGGCCTGCTCGAGGCGTTCAGCGAGGACTGCGAGCACTGCCAGGGCCGCGGCCTGATGGTCCACGACCGACCCGATCGAGCCGAGCACGAAGCTCGACGACGAGCCAAGCGCGGCGGCCGCCGTGGCCGCACGAGCCGCGGCGCGCAGCGGTGGCACGAACGGCGGCGGCAACGGTGGCACCAACGGCCGCCGACGGCCGCACCGTCGCCCCGGGACGTCGCCGCGATGGCTCGTGAGCACGCCGACAGGCAGCCGGTCGGCGAGCCCGACCAGACACCCGAGCCGGTCGAGCAGGACCGGCAGCCCGAGCCCGACCTGGGCAAGGAGTCCGCCGACACCCCGGAGCCGGTCTCCGCGCAGACGCTGGAGGAGCCGGAGCAGCCGCTGGCCAGCGACGCCACCCCGGCGTCGAAGGCACCCGTCGAGGAGGCCGAGCCGGTCCAGCCTGCCGAGCCCGCCAAGCCTGCCGAGCCGGTCCGCCGCCGAGCCGGTCCAGCCTGCCGAGCCGGCCGCGCCCACGGTGGTCACGTCCACCCGGCGCCGGTCGGCGCGTCGCGCAGCCGGCCCGCCCGTCAGCACCCAGGTCCCGCAGCCGGCCCAGACGCAGGTCAACGAGCACGCCGCCGACGCCGACGGGCGCAGCACGACGGCGCAGCACGACGGGCATGACAACGGGCAGCGACGGGCAACACGAGGAGGATGCCGAGGGCGGCTTCGTCCTGCACGTCCCGATCAAGCGGAAGGGCTCCCGCAAGCGCTGACCGGCTCCCGTTTTGACCGGGGTGTTGCCCGCCCCGTAAAGTGGAACCTCGGCGTGCCTGCACGCCGCTTCTGCGTGTCGACGCACTCCCTCCACCATCGGTGGTGACGTGCGCGCCCCCGGCGAGATGCGCGGACCCGGACATTCGAAGAACCATCGAGGAGAGTGAGTCGCGGTGTACGCGATCGTGCGCAGTGGCAGCAAGCAGCAGAAGGTTGCTGTTGGCGACGTCATCGAGATCGACAAGGTCGCGACCGCCCCCGGCGAGTCGCTGACCCTCCCCGTGGTGATGGTGGTCGACGGCGAGAAGGTCACCAGCGACCTGTCCGCGCTCGACAAGGCCGGCGTGACCGTCGAGGTCCTCGGCGCCACCAAGGGCCCGAAGATCGTCATCCAGAAGTACAAGAACAAGACCGGTTACAAGAAGCGCCAGGGTCACCGTCAGAAGTACACCCAGGTCAAGGTCACCGACATCTCCCTCTGACCCGACTCCTCCACCGGGGGCGGGGCAACCGCAGCAAAGGACTGAGCTCATGGCACACAAGAAGGGCGCGGCGTCGACCAAGAACGGTCGCGACTCCAACTCCCAGCGCCTCGGCGTCAAGCGCTACGGCGGCCAGCTGGTCAACGCCGGCGAGATCATCGTGCGCCAGCGCGGCACCCACTTCCACCCCGGCTCCGGCGTGGGCCGCGGCAGTGACGACACCCTGTTCGCGCTGGTCGGCGGCAATGTCGAGTTCGGCACCAAGCGTGGTCGCCGGGTCGTCAACGTCGTCCCGGCCGGGGAGTGACCCGGACCCCACCCAGCCACTGACGAGGGCGTTTCCGGATCGCCGGAGACGCCCTTCGTCGTTCCAGGGGCCTTCCGGGCCCACAGTCGAGAGGAAGCGATGGCCGTCCCCACGTTCGTGGACCGGGTCTCCCTGCACGTCGCAGCGGGACGCGGGGGCAACGGCGTCGCGTCCGTGCACCGCGAGAAGTTCAAGCCGCTCGGCGGCCCCGACGGCGGCAACGGCGGCCCGGGCGGCAGCATCATCCTGCGAGTCGACCCCGACGTCACCACGCTCATCGACTACCACCACAACAGCAAGCGGCGGGCCACGTCAGGCGGTCACGGCGCCGGTGGGCACCGCAACGGCACCCACGGCGAGGACCTCGTGCTGCCCGTGCCCGACGGCACCGTCGTGACCGACGACGAGGGCACCGTGCTCGCCGACCTGGTCGGTGCCGGCACCGAGATGGTCATCGCCGAGGGCGGCCGAGGTGGCCTCGGCAACGCGGCGCTCGCCTCCTCCAAGCGCAAGGCGCCCGGCTTCGCGCTGCTCGGCGAGCCCGGCGACGAGCGGATGATCGGGCTCGAGCTCAAGGTGGTCGCCGACGTCGGCCTGGTCGGCTACCCGAGCGCCGGGAAGTCCAGCCTGATCGCCGCCCTGAGCCGGGCGCGGCCGAAGATCGCGGACTACCCGTTCACGACGCTGGTGCCGAACCTCGGGGTGGTGCGCGCCGGGGACACCACGTTCACAGTCGCCGACGTCCCCGGCCTGATCGAGGGCGCCAGCGAGGGCCGCGGGCTCGGCCACGACTTCCTGCGCCACGTCGAGCGCTGCGCCGCGATCGTGCACGTCGTCGACCTGGCCACGATGGAGCCGGGTCGCAACCCGATGTCCGACCTCGACGTGATCGAGAGCGAGCTCGCGTCGTACGGCGGGCTCGACGACCGTCCGCGGATCGTGGCGCTGAACAAGATCGACGTCCCGGACGGCCGCGACATGGCGGACATCGTCAGCGAGGACGTGCGGGACCGTGGCTGGGACGTGTACCCGGTCAGCGCGGCGAGCCACGAGGGCTTGCGCGAGCTTTCCTTCGCGATGGCGCGGCTGGTGGCCGAGCGGCGCGCCGCGGAGCCGGCCGTGGTCACCGAGCGGATCGTGCTGCGTCCCGCCGGCACCAGCGGCACCGGCCAGGAGTTCACGGTGCGCGAGATCGGCGACCCGTCGGCAGGCTCGGGACAACGGGCCTGGCGGGTGCGCGGTGCCAAGCCCGAACGCTGGATCCGGCAGACCGACTTCAGCAACGACGAGGCGGTCGGCTTCCTCGCCGACCGGCTCAACCGGCTGGGCGTGGAGGCCAAGCTGCTCGCGCTCGGTGCGGTCGAGGGCGACCCGGTGCTGATCGGCGATGTCGCGAACGCGGTGGTCTTCGACTTCAAGCCCGGCCTCGACGCGGGTGCCGAGATGCTCGGCCGCCGTGGCGAGGACCAGCGGTTCAACCAGACCCGTCCGGCAGCCGTCCGCCGCCGCGAGATCGACGATGCGATGCCGTTCCGCCGCGAGGGGGAGACCCGCGCCGACGTCGCGCGACGGTTGGGACACCCCGACCTCGCCGACGAGGAGCCCGAGGCGGCCGCACCCTCGTTCGAGAACGACGTCTGAGCCCGTGAACACCCCACGACGCCGTCCGCTGCGGACCCTCCTGAGCCCGCCGAAGGGCTCACCCCGCCGCCGGGGCCCCGAAAAGCGATGAGCACTCGCACGGGGGTGGGCGCCGCCGGGCGCGTCGTGGTCAAGGTGGGGTCGTCGTCGCTGACCACCGCCGGCGGTGGCATCGACCCTGAGCGCGTGCGCGCGCTGGTCGACACGCTCGCGACGGTCCGGGCGCGTGGCTCCGAGGTGGTGCTGGTCTCGTCGGGGGCGATCGCGGCCGGTCTCTCGCCGTTGGCGCTGCGCAAGCGTCCGAAGGCGCTCGCGACCCAACAGGCGGCCGCGTCGGTCGGCCAGGGCCTGCTCGTGCACCGCTACACCGAGGAGTTCGCCCGCCACGGCGTGGTCACCGGGCAGGTGCTGCTCACGCTCGACGACGTGACCCGGCGCAGCCACTACCGCAACGCGTTCCAGACGTTCGCCCGGCTGCTCGAGCTCGGGGTGGTGCCGGTGGTCAACGAGAACGACACGGTCGCCACCACCGAGATCCGGTTCGGCGACAACGACCGGCTCGCCGCCCTCGTGGCCCACCTGGTGCACGCCGACGTGCTGGTGCTGCTCTCCGACGTCGACGGCCTGTACGACGGGCCCCCGTCACGGGCCGGGAGCACCCTGGTCGAGGACGTCGCCGACGTCAGCCGGCTTGACGGCGTCGTGGTCGGCCGGTCCGGCACCTCCGGGGTCGGTACCGGTGGCATGCAGACCAAGCTCGAGGCCGCCCGGATCGCGACCGGCGCCGGCATCCCGGTCGTGCTCACCTCCGCCGACCACGCCGCCGACGCGCTCGCCGGGCGCTCGGTCGGGACCCTCTTCCACGCGACCGGGCGCCGCCGGCCCACCCGGCAGCTCTGGCTGGCGCACGCGACCGAGGCGAAGGGTGAGATCCATCTCGACGAGGGTGCGGTCCGCGCGCTCACGGAGCGGAGGGCGTCTTTGCTGCCTGCCGGCATCACCGGCGTCTCCGGCACGTTCGTCGCCGGCGACCCGGTCGACCTGCTGGCTCCCGACGGGACGACCGGTCGCGCGGGGGCTCGTGAACTACGACGCGGCGGAGCTGCCGACGCTCCTGGGCCGGTCCACCCGTGACCTCGCCCGCGAGCTCGGCGCGGCGTACGAGCGCGAGGTCGTGCACCGCGACGACCTGGTCGTCCTCGGCCGCTGAACGCGCAAAGTCGTCACCCGATTTGGCGATTCGTTGGCGCACCGCCCCAGGTCTGCCGCACACTGGGTGTCACCACCCCAGCTGGGGTGGTGACTGTCCAGAAGCGAGGTGCGCGTGAACCAGGACGGACGTCACTGGCACGTGACCGTGACGGTCTCGGGAGCTCCCGTCGAGCCGTTGCTGATGCGCTCGGCACTGCTCCGGTTCTCCGAGGAGCGGCCGTTCCTCGAGTCCATGCGGTTCACCGGCTCCGGCGCGGAGATCAAGTTCTGGGACGAGGGGGAGTCGATGGTCGACGTCGCCTCGCTTGCCCTGCGCATGTGGAGCGAGCACCGCGACAGCGCCGGGCTGCCCCGCTGGGAGGTGGTCGGGCTCGAGGTGGTCGAGCGCTCGATCCACCGCAACCGCGACGAGGGCCACGAGGTGCTCACCGGCTCGCAGAACCTGCGTCCGCTCTCCTTCTGAGCCTGGGCTACGGCCTGTCCGCGTGAGGTCGCTCGATAGCCTGATCCCGTGAGCAACGAGGGGACCGTCGAGGAACGGGTCGCCGAGGTGGCCGGGCGCGCCCGTGTCGCCGCCACCGACCTCGCCCTCGCCACCCGCGCGGTGAAGGACGCCGCCCTGCTCGCCATGGCCGACGCCCTGGTCGAGCAGAGCCGAGACGGTCCTCGCCGCCAACGCCGACGACGTGGCCGCGGCCGCAGACGGCCGGCACGGGCGAGCACCTCGTCGACCGGCTCCGGCTCGACCACGACCGGGTCGAGTCGATGGCCGCGGGCCTGCGCGACGTCGCGGGGCTGCCCGACCCGGTCGGCGAGGTGCTGCGCGGCTCGACGCTCGCCAACGGCCTCGAGCTGCGCCAGGTCCGCGTGCCGTTCGGTGTCGTCGGCATCATCTACGAGGCGCGGCCCAACGTCACCGCCGACGCCGCCGGCATCTGCCTGAAGAGCGGCAACGCCGTGCTGCTGCGCGGGTCGTCGAGCGCGCCGTCGTACGAACGCCGCCGTGGTCGAGACCCTGCGCGCCGCTGCGGTCGCGTCCGGCCTCCCGGCCGACGTGGTCCAGCTGGTGCCCGGGGAGGGGCACGAGGCGGCCAAGGCGCTGATGCGTGCGCGTGGCCTGGTCGATGTGCTCATCCCGCGCGGCGGCGCCGGCCTGATCCGGTCGGTGGTCGACGAGTCGACGGTGCCGGTGATCGAGACCGGGGTCGGCAACTGCCACGTGTACGTCGACGCCGACGCCGATCTCGACATGGCACTCGCGATCGTGCTCAACGCCAAGACCCAGCGCACATCGGTGTGCAACGCGGCCGAGACGCTGCTGGTGCACGCCGACGTCGCCGACGCGTTCCTGCCGCGTGGTCGTCGCCGCCCTGCAGGAGGCCGGCGTGACGGTGCACGGCGACGCCGCGTTCGCGGCGCTACGACGGCGTGGTGCCGCCACCGACGACGACTACGCGACCGAGTACCTCTCGCTCGACATCGCGCCGCCGTCGTACCCGACCTCGACGCGGCGATCGCTCACATCCGTCGCTACTCCACCGGCCACACCGAGGCGATCGTCACCGGCTCGCAGGCCGCGGCCCGCCGCTTCGTCGCCGGCCGTCGACTCGGCAGCAGTGCTGGTCAACGCGTCCACGCGCTTCACCGACGGCGGCGAGTTCGGCTTCGGCGCCGAGATCGGCATCTCCACCCAGAAGCTGCACGCGCGCGGGCCGATGGGGCTGCCGGAGATGACCTCGACGAAGTACGTCGTCACGGGAGCCGGCCACACCAGGTGAAGCTGTTCGCCCTGACCGTGTTCTTCGGGATGGTCTCGTCCGTGGTGCCGGTCTTCAACATGGAGACGTACATCGTCCTCGCGTACGCCCGCTCCGACGCCACCGCGCTCCAGCTCGCCTTCATCGGATCCCTCGGGCAGAACATCGGCAAGCTGGTCTGGTACTTCGTCTGCCGTGAGTCCCTCGACATCAGGTGGCTGAAGCGTCGCCTGGAGACACCGAAGCGGCAGGCGCAGTTCCAGCGCTGGAGCGACTTCGTGCAGAATCGGCCGGGAGTGAGCGGGCTCGTCACGTTCCTGTCCGCGCTGGTCGGGGTACCGCCGTTCTTCGTGATGGCGATGATCGCCGGCACGCTGCGGATGAACGTCTTCGTGTTCTTCCTTGCCGGGATCGCCGGGCGCACCCTGTTCTTCTGGGCGATCCTCGGCGGCGCGCACCTGGTGTTCAAGTGACCGCTCGCCCCCGCACGGCGTCGTCCCGATAGGATCACGGCATGTCGATCCTCACTGTCGTGCCGCTCGCGGCGGAGTCCGGTGCCGGCGCCTCGCCGTACATCGTCGGTGGCCTGGCCTTGGTGATCCTGTTCGGGGCGCTCCTCGCCCTGCTGTCGATGGGCGCCGGTCGCGAGCACTCCTGAGCCCCCGCTGACGGCTGCGCCCGCTGCCCGCTCGTCGCACGCGGGACGCCGTCGGGTCGGCGTGATGGGCGGTACCTTCGACCCGATCCACCACGGCCACCTGGTCGCGGCCAGCGAGGTGCAGGCCTGGTTCGACCTCGACGAGGTGGTGTTCGTGCCCACCGGCGAGCCGTGGCAGAAGGCCGACCGGGTGGTCTCGCCGGCCGAGCACCGCTACCTGATGACCGTCGTCGCCACCGCCTCCAACCCGCGGTTCACCGTGTCGCGGGTCGACATCGACCGCGGCGGACCGACGTACACGATCGACACGCTTCGCGACCTCGCCGCCGTGCTACCCCGACGCCGAGCTGTTCTTCATCACCGGTGCCGACGCCCTCGGCGAGATCTTCACCTGGCGCGACGCCGAGCGAGCTCTTCGAGCTGGCCCACTTCGTCGGCGTGCACCCGGCCGGGCTACGAGACGGACCCGAGCCTGCTTGCGGGCATCCCCACCGAGCGCGTCACGCTGATCGAGGTACCGGCGCTGGCGATCTCCTCCAGCGACTGCCGCGAGCGCGCGCGCGGCCGGCGAGCCGGTCTGGTACCTCGTGCCCGACGGCGTCGTGCAGTACATCGCCAAGCACGACCTCTATCCCCCCAAGGACGTTTCATGACCGCCACCGAACGAGCCATCGAGCTGGTCACCACCGCCGCCAAGGCGGCCTCGGACAAGCTCGCCTCAAACCTGCATCGCGTTCGACGTCTCCGAGCAGCTCGTGATCACCGACGCGTTCCTGCTCTGCTCCGCCAGCAACGAGCGCCAGGTGAAGTCGATCGTCGACGAGGTCGAGGACAAGCTGCGCGGCATCGGCGCCAAGCCGATCCGCCGCGAGGGCCAGCGCGACGGGCGGTGGGTGCTGATCGACTACGCCGACATCGTCGTCCACGTGCAGCACGAGGAGGAGCGGCAGTTCTACGCGCTCGAACGGCTCTGGCGCGACTGCCCGACGATCGACCTCCCGGTGACGTGAGCCGCCGTCTGGTGCTGTTCCGGCACGGGCGCACGGCGTGGAACCTCGAGGAGCGTGCCCAGGGCCAGCTCGACGTTCCGCTCGACGAGACCGGTCACGCGGAGGCGGCCGCCGCCGCGCCGTACCTCGCCGCGCTCGGCGCCGTGCGCCTGTGGTCCAGCGACCTCCGGCGGGCCGCGCAGACCGCGGCGTACGTCGCGGAGACCACCGGGCTCGAGGTGGTGTACGACGAGCGGCTGCGGGAGAAGGATCAGGGCGCGCGCTCGGGTCTCACGCGGGACGAGTTCGCCGAGAAGTTCCCGGCCGAGCACGCCGCCTGGCTGGCCGGCCGCGAGGAACCCGCGGTCCCGGGCAACGAGTCCGTAGCCAAGATGACCGCGCGTGTGGTGCCCGCCCTGCGTGAGTGCCTCGCCGCCCTCGCGCCGGGGGAGACCGGCATCGTCGTGCTCCACGGCTGGTGCGCGCGGGCCGGGTTGTTCGGGCTCCTGGGCTGGCCTCAGGCGCTCGAGCCGACCGTGCGGGGCATGGACAACTGCGCCTGGGCGATCCTGGCTGAGAGCCGGACCACCGGTCTGCTCCGCCTGGAGTCGTACAACGAGACGGCGATTCCCGGAGCACACCCGGCCGATTTCGCGTCCGACACACCCGTTGGCTAAGATTCCCGAGTTGCCCACTGGGCAATGGGGCTGTGGCGCAGTTGGTAGCGCACCTGCATGGCATGCAGGGGGTCAGGGGTTCGAGTCCCCTCAGCTCCACCAAACGCACAGGTCAGCGGCCATGTCCGAACCTCGGAAGAGGAGCAGGACATGGCCACTGGACATTTGTTGGACACTTTTCGTGCGTCCCTGGATCTGAGACCGCTCGCTCTTGGGCGGTCTCGACCAGGCTCGGTGGGCCTCGCCCACCTCGGTGTCATGGACACCACACACACCACGCGGGACGCCCTCGAGCCGGTCTTCACGATCGCCGAGCTCGCCACCGAGCAGACCTCGACATGCCGTCTGTCTCTCCGCAAAATTGGATGTACGTCGCATCGGAGCATCCAGCATGACGCTGGCTCCGTGCACACGGCGCGTTCTGCGTCGCGCCGCTTCATCCCTTGGGTGGTCCAGCGCGGACGGCTGGCGGGTGCGAAAGGCTCGCGGCAAGACCACCAACACCTTGTTAGGTGCTCATGGCTTGAGAGATTCGGATCTGGATTGGGGAGTTTCAGCTTCTTGGCGCCAGGCATTGGCGACCCTGTCCAAGGCGTCGTGGTCGAGGCTCATGCCGCCGAAGTTGGCAAGGGTGCTCATTGGCATGGTGCCAATGACGTTGATCAGCTCGTCCTCCAGGACGGCGGCGGGCTGACCACCGGCCACCTCGCGCTCGATGAGCCGACGTCCGCTCGGATCGGCCATCCACTCCTGCAGCGTCGAGTCCCTGCTGAGTGGTTCGGCGAGGCGGGGTGCCTCGATCGAGACGGTCTCGGACAGCGGGAGGTGCCGTGAACTCGGGCCGACGCCAATCTCGAAGTCCCCTGCCTCGACCACCCAGCGCCGCAGCTTTGTCGACCAGAACGAGAAGGCTCGCTGGTCCAGCTCGATCGACACGGACTGCGAGGCATCCGACTCGAGGAAGACCTTGGCGAACCCCTTCAGCTCACGCACTGGCCGCGCCACGCTGGACTCGACGTCAGCCACGTAGACCTGTACCACCTCGGCTCCGGGAACGGTGCCGGTGTTGGTGACGGTTACCGTGACGGTCGCGGCGAGCGTGCCATCGGACACCGAACCCCGGGTGGCCACCTGAAGATCCGACATGGTGAAGGTGGTGTAGGACAACCCGAAGCCGAACGGGAACGCGACGTCTCGATGTGCCTGGTCGTAGCCGCGGTAGCCGATAAAGAGCCCTTCCCCGTACCGGACAACCTGGGAGTCCCCGGGGAAGTTGAGGTGGGACGAGTTGTCCTCCAGCCGGTGCGGGATGGTCTCCGCCAGGCGTCCGGAGGGGTTCACCCTGCCGGTCAACACGTCGGCGATCGCTCCGCCCGCGGCCTGTCCGCCCAGCCACGCCTCGACCAGCGCCTTCGCGTGCGGAGTCACTTCGCCGAGGACCACCGTCGAGCCGTTCACCAGCACCACCACGACATTCGGGTTGGCCGCCGCCACCGTCACGAGCGCCGCCAGCTGGTTGGCGGGCAGGTTCATGTGGGTCCGGTCGAAGCCCTCGGACTCATCAGCCCCGGGCAATCCGATGACCATCACCACCGTCTGGGCCGACGCGGCAACTCGTTCGGCGTCAGCGAGCAGAGCCGCGTCATCACCGGTCTCGCCGAGGCCGTAGCCTGCCGCGAATGCGACCTCGCCGTAGACCGCACTGAGCTCGTCGAGTAGCGCGTCCACGTGCGTCGGGTTGACCTGCGACGAGCCGGCGCCCTGGAACCGGGGTTTCCGGGCGAACTCGCCGACCACCCCGATCTTCGCGTCGGCGGGCAGCGGCAGCACCCCGTCGTTCTTCAGCAGCACTACCGACTCGGCTGCCGCCTCCCGCGCCAGGGTGTGGTGGGCGTCCGCGTCGAATGACTCGTCGAGGTCGAGCACGGGCATGCCCTTGGCGACCAGCTCCAGCACCTCCCGGACCCGGGCGTCGAGGACCTCGGTCGGCACCTCACCAGACTGGACCGCAGCGACGACCGCCTCGGTACTGCGTCCGACCGCGGGGGGCATCTCCAGGTCGGTGCCGGCGAGGAGCGCTGGTACCCGGTGGTAGACCGCGCCCCAGTCCGAGACGACCAGACCTTCGAACCCGAACTCGCCACGCAGGACCGTGTCGAGCAACCAGATGTTCTCCGACGCGGACTGGCCGTTCACCTTGTTGTATGAGCACATCACCGTCCACGGCTGCTCGGTCCTGACGACCCGTTCAAATGCGGGCAGGTAGATCTCGCGGAGGGTGCGCTCGTCGACCTGGGCGTCCACCCGGAGCCGGTCGGTCTCCTGGTTGTTGGCCGCATAGTGCTTGACCGACGTGCCGACCTCGCGGGACTGGATGCCGTTGACGATGCCGACAGCCAGCTCACCGGCCAGGAATGGGTCCTCGGAGAAGTATTCGAAGTTGCGCCCACACAGAGGCGAGCGTTTCATGTTGACGCCGGGTCCCAGAATCACCGAGAGGTTGCAGGCCCGGGCCTCCTGAGCCAGTGCCTGACCGATCCGCCGCAACAGGTCCGGGTTCCAGGTCGACGCCACCGCCGAGGCGGTGGGGAAGCAGGTCGCTGGGAGCGAGCCGCCCAGGCCGAGGTGGTCGCCTTCGCCGGGCTGGGCTCGGAGACCGTGTGGCCCGTCGGAGACCATGATCTTGGGAATCCCCAGGCGCTCCACCGGAGCGGTGTACCAGAAGGACGAGCCGCTGGTCAGAGACGCCTTCTCCTCCAGAGTCAGCTCGGTCAGCAGGTGGTCGATGTCGAGCGTCACGGGCTACTCGCCTTCTTGATGGGCAGGACGACCAAGGCACAAACCAGACCGGCGGTGTACAGCAGCTGGTCGCAAGCCTGGTGGATGGCACTGCCGCTGCGACCATCGGCGCCCGACCGCACGTTGCTCCACGAACAAAGTCCAGAGGCAGCCTAGCCGCGCCCGTTTCTCGCCCCGACCTGTGACCGCAGCAGCGCGACACTCGCTATGGGCTGCTGGCCAGCGAGATGGGGCTGCCGCTGCCCACCTCCGCTAGGACGACGTCATCGAGTCCTACGTCAAGTCGCGCTCAGGTAACTAGCCTCTCACGCAGTGGCGATCCATCGAGATGGCCGATCGAGCACCTCTTCCAGCTTTGTAAGGGCGGCTCCGGTCGCGCCAGGGGCCGGGTCCTCGGGTGCCGCGTGCACCGACGGTCGCACCCATCGGGCGCTGATCACGCGCGCGTCCAACGTCCTCTGAAGCGTGGGGCGCAGCACTTCGCACAGCTGACCCAGGTGGCCGCCGAGGACCAGAGCATGGACGTCGAGGAGGTTGATGGCACTGGCCAGTGCCACACCGAGCGCCCATCCAGCCTGCTCCAGCGCAGCTTGCGCGGCCGCTCCTCCTGACAGGGCCAGGTCGGACAGCACGGCGACGTCTGTGTCAAGAGGAAGATCGGCGGCATTCAGGATCGCCTCCATTCCGGCGTATCGCTCCAGGCACCCGGTGGATCCGCAGGGACAGTCCGGACCGTGCGGGTCGACGCAGATGTGTCCCACCTCGCCGAACCATCCGTGGTCCCCAGTCATGGCCTTGCCGTCGAGCATGACGGCCCCACCGATGCCGACCTCGCCGGAGAGATAGACGAAGTCGCCATAACGCCGAGCGCGACCGGGGCGCTCACGCGCAGTCGCGACTGCGGCCAGGCTGGCCTCGTTGGCGATGTGCAGTCCTGCCCCAAGCTCTTCCGGGAGCGCGAGCAAGGGCGCAACGTCCACCTCCTGCCAGCCGAGGTTGGGCGCAAGCAAGAGCTGCCCCGAACTGCGGGTCACAATCCCGGGAAGCGCCAGCCCGGCCCCGACCACGCGGACCCCGGCGGGCACAGCTGCGAGCACGTCTCGACAGATGCTCCCCAGCTCGCCGAGGACAGTCCCGGGATTGCGACCGGCCTGGCTTCCGTCCACCCTGTCCGAGGCCACCACCTGACCCGACACATCAAGGACACGAACGGCCAGATAGCCCGCATTTGCCTGGATGCCCAATGCCGCGATCCCGTGACCTGCCACGAGCGGTCGCCCGGGACGTCCGGGGCCGGCCTGGTCCGGAGGCTCGTGCTCACTCAGCAACTGTCCAGCCACGAGCTCGTCGGCCAACCGGGAAACCGTCGACCTGGTCAGCGACGTCACGGCGGCGACCCCGGCACGCGATAGCGGCGCATCCTTCTCGGCGGCCAGAGCGGTCCGCAGCACCAGCGACAGATTGGTTTCACGTACGCCCGCGGTCGTCCCCAGCGGGATGGCGGACTCGACCAGTCCCACGGCGGGTTCGCGGCTGTTCACCCCTTGAACCTATCGCGAATCGCGAATATGTTTTACGACACAACAAAATGCGGAGGTCGAGATCATGACGCGTCACCCGGTGACTGAGGACAAGTTCTCCTTTGGTCTGTGGACCGTGGGCTGGCCAGGAGTGGACCCGTTCGGAGTGGCGACCCGGCCGCTGCTCGAGCCTTGGGAGTACGCCGAGAAGCTTGCTGAGCTGGGGGCGTGGGGCATCACGTTCCACGACAACGACGTCTATCCCTTCGACGCAGACGAGGCCACGAAGGACAAGGCGGTGGACAGGCTGAAGTCGGTGACCGACGCGGCCGGCCTGGTGATCGAGATGGTCACCACCAACACCTTCACCCACCCGGTCTTCAAGGACGGCGGCCTGACCTCCAACGACCGCGGCGTGCGTCGCTTCGGGCTCCGCAAGATTCTCCGCGCTGTCGACCTGGCCCACGCTGCCGGCGCCTCCACATTCGTGATGTGGGGAGGGCGCGAAGGTAGCGAGTACGACGGCTCCAAGGACGTCTATTCGGCGTTCGAGCGCTACAAGGAGGGGCTGGACGCGGTCGCCGGCTACATCAAGGACCAGGGCTACGACCTGCGCATCGCGCTGGAGCCCAAGCCCAACGAACCACGCGGCGACATCTTCCTGCCCACCGCAGGCCATGCCCTGGCGCTGATCGCGGAGCTCGAGCACGGCGACATCGTCGGACTCAACCCCGAGACCGGGCACGAGCAAATGGCCAACCTCAACTACACCCACACCCTGGGCCAGGCGCTGTGGTGCGACAAGCTCTTCCACATCGATCTCAACGGCCAGCGCGGCCTGAAGTACGACCAGGACCTTGTGTTTGGACACGGCGACCTGATCTCGGCGTTCTTCACCGTCGACCTGCTCGAGAACGGATTTCCCGGAAACCCCGATGCCCCACGCTACGAGGGACCTCGGCACTTCGACTACAAGCCCTCTCGGACGGAGTACATGGACGGCGTCTGGGACTCCGCGCGCGCCTGTATGGAGACTTACCTGCTGCTGGCAGAGAAGGCACGCGCCTTTCGCGCCGACTCCGAGGTCCAGGAAGCGCTGGCGACCTCCGGCGTCCTGGGTCTGGCCACACCGACACTGGAGGAGAACGAGACCGTCGCGGATCTTCTCGCCTCGCCCGAGGACTTCGACCCCGAGGTCGCTGCGCAGCGCAACTACGGGTTCGTGAGGCTCCAACAGCTCGCCCTCGCCCACCTGATCAGCTGACCAGCCGCCCATGACGCTCGTCGCCGGAATCGACTCCTCCACCCAGTCCTGCAAAGTCGTCGTCCTGGACGCCGCTACCGGGCGACAGGTGCGGGAAGGATCCGCACCTCACCCACCCGGAACGGAGGTCGATCCGCAGGAGTGGTGGGAGGCACTGGAGTCGGCAGTCGGCCGGGCCGGTGGACTCGACGATGTCGAGGCGGTCTCCGTGGCAGGCCAGCAGCACGGGCTGATCGCACTCGACGAGCGCGGGGAGGTGATCCGTCCCGCGCTGCTCTGGAACGACGTGCGCTCCGCGTCCTCGGCCAGCGACCTGGTGCGGGACCTCGGCGACGGCGACGAAGGGACCGGCACCCGGGCCTGGGCTCGAGAGGTTGGCTCAGTGCCGGTCGCTGCCCTGACCGTGGCGAAGCTGAGGTGGCTTGCCGATCACGAACCCGAAAACGCGCGCCGCATCGCCGCAGTGGCCCTCCCCCACGACTGGTTGACCTGGCGCATCCGTGGCTCTGACGACCTGAGGTCGTTGACCACCGATCGCTCGGATGCGTCGGGGACGGGCTACTTCGATCCCGCCAACAACCAGTACCGCCGTGACCTGTTGGCGCTCGCCCTCCGGCGCAACGAGTCGGAGGCGGTCGACATCCGCCTGCCCACGGTACTCGGGCCCCGACAACAGGCCGGGCACGGAGACGAGTCTCGGGGGTGGGGGCACCTCGTCCTCGGCGCCGGATGCGGCGACAACGCCGCGGGCGCGCTGGGCATCGGTCTGGAGGTCGGCCAGACCTCGATCTCCATCGGCACCTCCGGCGTGGTCGCCGCAGTCTCGACCACGCCGACGACGGATGCCAGCGGCCTGGTCGCCGGCTTCGCGGACGCCACCGGCGCCTACCTCCCCCTCGCCTGTACGTTGAACGCTTCCCGCGTTCTCGACGCGACTGCGGCCGTGCTCGGCGTGGGCCACGAGGAGCTCAGCGCCCTCGCTCTCGCAGCCGCACCCGGGGCGAAAGGGCTCGTCCACGTCCCGTATCTCGAGGGAGAGCGCACCCCGAACCTCCCGCACGCCACCGGGAGCCTGTTCGGCATGACCCTCGCCTCGCTGACCCGTGAGAATCTCGCCCGCGCGGCCGTGGAGGGGCTGCTCTGCCTGCTGGCCGATGCCATGGAAGCCGTCCGCCGGCAGGGGGTGTCGATCAACAGGGTGACTCTGCTCGGCGGCGGCGCCCGCTCCCAGGCCGTACGAGGGCTCGCGCCGATGATTCTCGGTGTGCCCGTCGAGGTGCCCGAGCCTGACGAGTACGTCGCCCGCGGCGCCGCGCGTCAAGCCGCCTGGGCTCTCACCGGAAACGACCACCCGCCTCGCTGGGAGCTCGACACCCGTGTCTTCACCGGCGAGCCCACGCCGGAGGTCCTGCAGCATTACCGGAATACGGCTCGGGACGTGGGCCGCCTGCTCGGCGAATGACGTCCGCGTCAGTCGCGTGTGTCAGAAGAGATCTTCGCTGCCCGATCGTGACCTGCTACTCTTCGTTGCGTAAACGCTTACATTCGTTGCACCTCGGATTCAAGCAGTCAAAGTGAGATCAGGTATGAGCAACGCGCTTCCAGACGGGTCCCGCCTCGAGTTCGGGGTTGCGACTGCGTCCTACCAGATCGAAGGCGCCCCGCAGGCCGACGGCAAGGGGCCGTCGATCTGGGACACCTTCACCCAGGTGCCCCGGGGCGATCGACGACGGGTCCGACGGGTCCGTGGCGTGCGCGTCGTACCCCGATCCCGGGCCCGACATCGAGCTCGTCGCCGGCCTCGGCGTGCGCTGGTACCGCTTCTCCCTGTCCTGGCCGCGGATCGTGCCCGACGGTGGCACCGAGGTGAACAAGCTCGGGCTCGACTACTACGAGCGACTGGTCGACGGGCTGCTCGAGCGCGAGCGTCACGCCGATGGCGACGCTCTATCACTGGGACCTCCCGCAGTCGCTCGAGGACCGCGGCGGCTGGCTGGTGCGCGACACGGCCGAGCGGTTCGCCGACTACTCGATGGCCGTCCACGACCGGCTCGGCGACCGGGTGCGGCTCTGGGCGACGCTCAACGAGCCGTGGTGCTCGGCGTACCTCGGCTACGGCTCGGGGCGGCACGCCCCCGGCAAGCAGGTCGCTGGCGAGGCGCACCGCGCCGCCCACCATCTCCTGCTGGGCCACGGCCTGGCAGCCGCTCGGATGCACGAGGCCGGGGCAGACAGCGTCGGCATCGTGCTCAACCTGACCCCGGTGCTCCCCGAGACCGAGGCGGCCACCGACGCGGCGGACGGCGTCGACGCCATCCGCAACCGGATCTGGCTCGGTCCGCTGGTCGACGGGAAGTACGACGCCGGGACCCTGCGCGTCGCTCCCGTTCTCGAGGACCCCGACCTGGTCCGTCCCGGTGACCTCGACCTCGTCCGCGGCTCGGCCGACTGGCTGGGCGTCAACTACTACACCCCCGCGCGGGTGGCGAAGGCCACGGACGAGTTGCGTGACCGACGACACCGGAGGCGACGCCGACATCGCCGCCTTTCCCGGTGTCGAGGACTTCCGGTTCGCGCCTCGCCACCCGCGCACTGACATCGACTGGGAGGTCGACGCCGACAGCCTCGAGCGGCTGCTCGTCGACACCCATCACCGCACCGGGCTGCCGCTGGTCGTCACCGAGAACGGCGCGGCGTACGCCGACACGACGCTGCTGCCCGACGGCACCGTCGACGACGCCGACCGGATCGACTACCTCGAGTCGCACCTGGCGGCCATCGACGCGGCCCGGGACGCCGGGGCCGACGTACGCGGCTGGCTGGTGTGGACGCTGATGGACAACTTCGAGTGGTCGCACGGCTACACCAAGACGTTCGGGCTGGTCAGCGTCGACCGCGACGACCTGCGTCGTACGCCGAAGCGGTCCTACCACTGGTTCGCGGACCTGGTCCGTCGGCGGGGGACGCTGAGTCGGAATCAGCGCGGTAGGGTGCGCCGTCACCCTCGCCTGAGAAAGTTGTTGCCCATGACCGGGATCAAGGACGTCGCCCGCGAGGTCGGCGTCTCCACGGCGACCGTCTCGCGTGCGCTGCGCGGGCTGCCCGCGGGTCTCCCCCGAGACCCGGGATCGCGTGCTCGAGGTCGCCAACCGGATGGGGTACGTCGCCTCGCCGCACGCCGCCAGCCTGGCGAGCGGGCAGACCCACGCGATCGGCGTCGTCGTGCCCAACGTGACCCGGTGGTTCTTCGGCTCGGTCGTGCACGGCGCCGAGGAACTGCTGCGGCAGGAGGGCTACGACCTCCTGCTCTACACCGTCACCGGCGAGCCCGCCGCGCGGCAGCGCCTGTTCCACTCCTACCTGCTCAGCAAGCGGGTCGACGCGGTGATGGTGCTGGCGCTGCGCCCGACGCCCGAGGAGGTGGCGTCGCTCGAGCCGGACCGGCTCGCCCACGCGTCGTGGTCGGCGGAGCGGTGCCCGGTTGGTCGAGCGTGCGCATCGACGACGTCGAGACCGCCCAGACCGCCGTACGCCATCTGGTCGGGCTCGGGCACACCCGCATCGCCCACCTCGGCGGCGTACCCGACCCCGAGCACGCCGGCCTGGACTTCTCGACGCCCGGCGACCGGCTGCTCGGCTACCGGGTGGCGATGGAGGAGGCGGGCCTGCGGATCGAGCCCGGTTGGGAGGTCACCGGCGACTTCACCGCGCTCGGTGGCCTGACCGCCTGCCGTCGCCTGCTCGCCACCGGCCCCCGGCCCACTGCGATCTTCGCCGGCTCCGACGAGATGGCGATCGGCGCCTCGCACGCCGTACGCGAGGCCGGCCTGCGCGTCCCTGACGACATCTCGGTGATCGGAATCGACAACCACGAACTGTCGGAGTACTTCGACCTCAGCACCATCGCCCAGCCCGCCCCGAGCTCGGCCGCCTCGGCGCCCGGATGCTCCTCGACGCCCTGCACTCCGACACCCGACCTCCGACCCGTCGAGACGATCGTGCCCACCCAGCTGATCGTCCGGGGGACGACCGCGCGGTCGGCTGAACCCAGCTGACCGAGGCTACTTGCTGAAGCCCTCGCTCAGTCCGCTGACCAGCTGGCGGCGGCCGATCGTGTAGAGCACCAGGATCGGGACGGTGCTGAGCACGACGGAGGCCAGCACGGCCGGGACGTTGACCTGGAACTGGCCCTGGAAGCTCCACACCGCCAGCGGCATCGTGCGCCTGCTCGGGGCTCTGGGTCAGGACCAGCGGCAGCAGGAAGCCGTTCCACACGGTGACGCCGGTGTAGACGGCCACCGTCACCATGCGCGGGCCTGGTCAGCGGGAAGGCGAGTCGCCAGAGCATGGTCCACTCGTTCGCCCCGTCGAGCCGCATCGACTCGAACAGGTCGCGGGGGACGTCGCGCAGGAAGTTGGTCAGCACCAGCACGGCCAGCGGGATGGCGAAGGCGATCGACGGGATCGCGATGGCGGCCAGGCTGTCGTAGAGGCCCAGCTTGATGATCACCAGGTAGATCGGGATGATCGCCGCCTGCAGCGGGATGGCCAGGCCCATCAGGAACAGGCCCTGGATCCGCTTGAGCCAGCTTGCTGTGCGCTCCGCGCACGATGGCGTACGCCGCCATCAGGGCCAGCAGGACCGTCGGCACCGTGGTGCCGACCGCCACGACGACGCTGTTGACGAAGTAGTGCAGGAAGTCGTTCTGGAGCACCAGGCGGTAGTTGTCCAGCGTCGGGTTGGACGGCGGCGCGAAGGCGTTCTGCTGGTAGTAGTCGCTCTGCGCCTTGAAGCTGGTGATCACGATCCAGTAGAGCGGGATCAGGACCACGGCCAGCCAGAACCACCCGGCCAGGCCGGCCAGCCAGTTGCGGCCCGCCCAGCCGCGGCCGGCCGGCCGCGAGGCCGGTGCGGGCCTGCCTCGGTCGGCTCGTCGACGGTGGCACCGAGAAGGGTGGTCATCTCAGATCCCCTCCAGCTGGCTCTCGTCGGCGTCGCCGCCGAGCCTGCGCAGTCCGAGGGCGATCGCCAGGCCGACGAGGACGAGGATCACCGCGATCACGCTGGCCGGACCCATCTGGTTGGCGCCGAAGCCGCGCCGGTACATGTCCAGGGCGAGGACCCTCGTGGAGTCACCCGGCCCACCCGCGGTCAGCACGAAGATCAGGTCGAAGAAGGTCAGCGACCCCACGACCATCAGCGTCGAGGAGGTGATGATCGTGTACTTCAGCTGGGGCAGGGTGATGCTGAAGAACGTGCGCATCCGGCCGGCCCCGTCGAGGGCGGCGGCCTCGTACAGCGACTGCGGGATCTGGCGTACGGCGCCCTGGTAGATCAGCGAGTGGAACGGGATGAACTGCCAGGACACGATGAAGATGATCACGCCCATGGCGAGCGCCGGTTCGCCCAGCCAGTTCTGCGTCAGCAGCTCGGAGTGGAGTCCGGGCCCGAGGCCGAAGTTCGGGTCCAGCAGCGCCTTGAAGGTGACCGCGATCGCGGCCGCGCTCAGCAGCAGCGGGATGAAGTAGAAGACCGCGAGCACGGCGCGGTAGCGGTGCTGGCCGGCCATGAAGACGCCGAGCAGGAGGGCTGATCGGGGTCTGCACCAGCCAGGAGTAGAGCATCACCTCGAAGGTCACCCACAGCGAGTGCAGCAGGTCGGGGTCGCTGAGCACCGAGCGCCAGTTGCCGATGCCGTGCGGGTGGATCGGCTCCGAGCCCGTCCCACCGGGTGAAGCTCAGCGCCAGGACGCCGATGAGCGGGAGGACCGCGAAGCCCAGGAAGACGGCCAGGGCCGGCAGCGCCATCCACGCCACCGGCCCGTGCTGCCCCGCCCGCGCGCCCCGCGGATTCGAACGCGGGGGCGCGAGCGGGGCAGCGTCGGTGGTCATGTGCCGATGGTCTTGTTCATGTTGTCGGCGAACTGCTGCGGGGCTGATGCTCAGCTGGAAGAGCTTGCCGATGTTGTCCAGCAGCGGCGGTGGCCTGCGCGGGCGGCAGCGCCTGGTCCCACGACTGGGCGAAGACCGAGGCCTTGCTCGAGGTGTCGTAGACGAACTGCAGCCACGCCTTGTCGTTCTCGTCGGAGACGCCGGAGATCAGGTCACCCGCGCTCTTCACCACCGGGATGTTGCCGCTGTCGACCCACTTCTTGACCTCGGTGTCGTCGAGCATCGTCGTCGTGAGCAGCTTCTTCGCCGCGTCCTGCGCCTCCTTGCTGGCCTTGGACGAGATGGAGACGTACTGGCCGGGGTTGCCCACGGTGTCCGTGGGGTCGCCCTTGCCGCCGTCGACCGGCGGGAAGTTCATGTAGCCCAGGTTGCCACCGGTGACGAAGTCACCGCCGTCGGCCTTCATCGACCCGTAGGTCCACGCACCGTGCACCATCATCGCGGCCTTGCCGGTGAACAGCAGCGCCTGGTCGGCGTTCTGGTCGGCGACCGTGGACTGGAAGCCCTTCTGGAAGCCGTTGGCCTTGACCAGCTTCTGCACCTCGCCGAGCGCCTGCAGCGCCGCCGGGTTGCTCCAGGCGTTCTTCTCGCCGTCGAAGACGTGCCTGGAAGACGTCGGGGCCACCGATGCGGTCGAAGAGGAACTCCAGCCACATCATGTTGGTCCACAGCGACTGCCCGGCCAGCGAGAACGGGGCGATCCCCTTGGCGTTGAACTTCGGGACGAGGTCCATGATGTCGCCCCACGACTGCGGGGGCTCGGCACCGACCTGGTCGAAGATCTTCTTGTTCCAGTACAGGACGATCGGCGTGACGGTCTCGATCGGCACGGCGTACAGCTTGCCGTCGACCGTGGCCGCCCCGAACGTGGACGGGAAGCGCTTGTCCTTGAGGTCCGGGTTCTCGTCGAACCAGCTGGTCAGGTCGATCGACCTGGTCGGCGTCGACGTAGCTCTTCAGGCCACCGCCGCCCCAGCCCCAGATCAGCGTCGGGCCCTTGCCGGCGCCGATCGCGGTCTTCACCTTCTGCTTGTAGGCGTCGTTGGCGAAGAGCGTGATCGTCGATCGTGGACTTCGGGTTGGCCTTGTTGAAGCGCGCGATCGTGTCCTTGCGGATGTCCTCCTGCGGCTTGCCCGAGAGCGTCCAGTACGACGCGACGCCCTTGCCGCCTGCCGGAGCCGCCTCCGGCGCCGGTCTGGCTGGGTGAGCCGCCGCAGGCCGCGAGGGCCACGCTCACCGGGACGCCGAGCCCGACGAGTCGCAGGAAATTGCGGCGGGACGTGTTCATCGGTTCCATGTTTCACCTCCACGTCGACGGCCGCGACCACCACGGCTCGTCGTGTGCGACTCGTCGCCACATCGGCGGGCGACCACTCGGCGAGAGCTCCGGATCGAAATAAGTTTCGGTCCGGGCAAGGTCAAGTTGAAGGGAGGCTAGGCCCGCGCCCGGAGAGTGTCAAGCATCACATGCAAACGTTTTCATTCCGTGATCTGAGCGCGGATCATCTGACCGTGCCGAGGCGTTCCCAAGCGGCCGGAGTGGCGGTACTGTGCCCCTGCGTCGCCTCCGCTGCTCACGGGCTGGTCCGAAACTTGTTTCGAGCATCTGTCGCGGCGCCGCCCGACCGTCAGGAGGACCCGTGACCCAGCAGCCCGACACCCGAGTCCGACCGAGTGCCGTGGCAGGACGAGACCCGCCCCCTGGCCGAGCGGGTCGAGCTGCTCCTCGCGGCGATGACGCTGGAGGAGAAGGTCGGCCAGCTGGGCAGCCGCTGGGTGGGCAACAACCTGGCCGGCGAGCCCGGCGTCGAGGGCAGCGACCTGCAGGTGGCGCCGATGCAGGACGTGTTCGCCGCGTCGGGCACGGTGCCGCTGGCCGAGGCGAGCCGGCACGGCCTCGGGCACCTCACCCGGGTCTACGGCAGCGAGCCGGTCACCGTGAGCCGAGGGCGCCGACGAGCTGGTCCACCAGCAACGCATCGTCATCGAGGCCTCCCGGTTCGGCATCCCCGCCCTCGTGCACGAGGAGTGCCTGACCGGCTTCACGGCGTACGGCGCCACGGTCTATCCCGCCGCCATCGCGTGGGGCGCGACCTGGGACCCCGAGCTGGTGCGCCGGATGGCCGCGGCGATCGGCCGCGACATGGCCGCGCTCGGGCGTGCACCAGGGACTCTCCCCCGTGCTCGACGTCGTGCGCGACTACCGATGGGGACGCGTCGAGGAGACCATCGGCGAGGACCCCTACCTCGTGGCCATCGCTGGGCACCGCCTACGTGCAGGGCCTCCAGTCGGCCGGCGTGATCGCGACCCTGAAGCACTTCGCCGGCTACTCCGCGTCGCGTGCCGCACGCAACCACGGGCCGGTGTCGATGGGCCCGCGCGAGCTGCGCGACGTCATCCTGCCCTCGTTCGAGACGGCCGTCGCGCTCGGCGGCGTCGGCTCGGTGATGAACTCCTACTCCGACGTCGACGGCGTCCCGGCCGGCGCCAACCCCTGGCTGCTCACCGAGGTGCTGCGCGAGGAGTGGGGCTTCGAGGGCACGGTGGTCTCCGACTACTGGGCGGTCCCGTTCCTGGCCTCCATGCACCGGGTCGCCGCCGGACCACGCCGAGGCCGGTGCGCTGGCCCTCGAGGCAGGCATCGACGTCGAGCTGCCCGACACGCTCGGGTACGGCGACGGGCTGGTCGAGCTGGTCCGCTCGGGCGCCCTCGACGAGGCGCTCGTCGACCGGGCCGCCCGCCGGGCGCTCCTCGCCAAGGCACAGCTCGGCCTGCTCGACGCCGGGTGGACGCCCGAGGCGTCGGTCGCGCACGCCGCCGAGGTCGACCTCGACTCGCCGGCCAACCGGGAGCTGGCCCGCGAGGTCGCCGAGCGCTCGGTCGTCCTGCTCGACGCCGGCACCGCGCTGCCGATCAGGAGCGAGCAGCGCCCGCTGCCGCAGAAGGTGGCCGTGGTCGGGCCCTGCGCCGACGACCCGCTGACGTTCATGGGCTGCTACGCGTTCCCCACCCACGTGCTGCCGCGCCACCCGCGGGCGGGTCTGGGCATCGAGGTCCCGACGGCCCTGGACGCCCTGCGGGCCGAGCTGGGCGAGGTCGAGGTGGTCCACGAGACCGGGTGCGCCGTGATGGGCGAGGACCGCAGCGGCTTCCCGGCGGCGGTGGCGGCCGCGCGCGACGCCGATCTCTGCGTGGCCTTCGTCGGCGACCTCGCCGGGCTGTTCGGCCACGGTTCCTCGGGCGAGGGCTGCGACGCCGAGGACCTGCGGCTGCCGGGCGTCCAGGCCGACCTGGTCGAGGAGCTGCTCGCGACCGGGACGCCGGTGGTGCTGGTCGTCGTCTCGGGTCGCCCCTACGCGCTGGGACAGCTCGACGGCCGCGTCGCGGGCCTGGTGCAGTCGTTCTTCCCCGGCGAGGAGGGCGGGTCCGCGATCGCCGGCGTGCTCTCCGGACGGCTGTGCCCCGGAGGCAAGCTGCCGGTGCAGGTCCCGCGCCGCGCGGGCGGCCAGCCCAGCACCTACCTCCAGCCGCCGTTGGGCGGCATCGAGAGTGCCGGCATCACCTCGGTCGACTCCACGCCCGCTCTACCCCTTCGGGTACGGCGCGTCGTACACCTCCTTCGAGCTGGACGAGGTGCGCGCCAGCGCCGAGGAGATCGGCACCGACGAGGCGGTGGAGCTCAGCGTGCGTGGTGACGAACACCGGCGACCGGGCCGGTGACGAGGTCGTCCAGGTCTACCTGCACGACCCGGTGGCGCGGGTCGCCCGGCCCGTGCGGCAGCTGATCGGCTTCGCGCGGGTCCACCTCGAGCCGGGGTGCTCGGCCGAGCGTCGTCTTCGACGTCCACGCCGACCGCACCGCCTACACTGACCCGGGGCTGGACCGGATCGTCGAGGCGGGCGAGGTGCAGCTCCTCGTCGGCACCTCCGCCGCGGACGAACAGGCTCGGGTCCCCGTCCAGCTCACGGGTGCCACCCGCATCGTCGGCCACGACCGCCGGCTGGACACGCCCGTGCGGGTCGAGCACCGCGCCGACACACTAGGCACCCGCCAGCAGGAGGACCCGAGATGTCGACGACAGAACCCCGCACCACGCTGGCCACGGTGGCCGCGTCCGCGGGTGTCTCCGTCGCCACGGTCTCGAAGGTGCTCAACGGCCGCCGCGACGTCGCCCCGGCGACCCGCGCCCGGGTGCAGGAGATGCTCCGCGCCCACGACTACGGCGGCCGGCTGAAGACCGATCGAGCGGCACCCGACCATCGAGCTGACCTTCCGCGGCAAGATCGGTGCCTACTCCGCCGAGATCGTCCAGGGCGTCGCGGTCGCCGCCGCGGAGCTCGGTGTCGCGGTGACGGTCGGCGTGAAGTCGGTCGACCAGCGACCCTCGGCGAAGCTCGAGGCCGCCACCTGGGCCCGCAACCTCGCCGTCAACGGTCGCCGCGCCGTGATCGCGGTGACCGACGAGCTCGGGCACGACGAGATCGCGGCGCTGCGCCCGCGTGCGGCTGCCGCTGGTCGTGATCGACCCGATGAACGTCCCCTCGCCGCGACATCGTCAGCGTCGGGTCGACCAACTTCCGGGGCGGCCAGGCCGCGGCCCGGCACCTCGTCGAGCTCGGGCACCGGCGCATCGCCTACCTGGGCGGCCGCGCGTCGGCGGAGTGCAGCCAGGCGCGCCTGGCCGGCTTCCGCTCCGCGCTCGAGGCGGCCGGGGTCGAACTGCCCGAGGAGTACGTGCACAGCACCGAGGACTTCCACTACGAGGACGGCCTCCACGGGGCACCCCGGCTGCTGTCGCTCGCGCAACGACCGACCGCGATCTTCGCGGCGAGCGACGAGCTCGCCCGCGGCGCCATCGAGGCGGCCCGCTCGGTCGGCATCTCGGTGCCCGACGACCTCAGCATCGTCGGCTTCGACGACACCGAGATCGCCCGCATCGCCTCGCCGCCGCTGACCACGGTGCGCCAGCCGCTGCAGGAGATGGGTGCGGTCGCACTGCGCACGGTCCTGCGCCTGGTCGCCGGCGAGAAGATCGACTCCAACCACGTCGAGCTGGCCACCGAGCTCGTCGTACGCGCTTCCACAGCGGCCGCCTCTTGAACCGCCAGGGCAATTCGCGCACGTATCGTTTCGGCGTGGGAACTGACGTAGTGGCGTCTGCAACCAGCGCGAGTTGCTCCGTCCGTTTCCCCACGTCACCTCTGTTCGCCTGGGAGCCCGACGGCCCAGTGATTCGTGATTATCAGGCCTCGCAGAGCCCGACGAACGCCCGCAGCTAGACCTGCTCACGCACCCAGACCCGCTGCCGACCGAGCGGTGCATAGCCGGCAGCCACCATCGCGCTCACCGCGACCTTGCGGGCCGCGATGGAGCCGATGGGCTGACGGGTTGTCCCGTAGGCACTCCGAGCTCGGCGAGCGACACAAGCCGCCAGTGCGCGCCGGTCCATTTTGCATATGGGTGGGTCCTGGCCGGATCCGTGAGCAGAGCTCGGACGAGAGGACTGGCCATCGCCGCCTCGGCTGGAGTCGGGCGTCGGAGGAGCTCTCGACTGACCAAGGCACGCACGGCGGGGTCACCTTCATCGAGTAACCAGGCGACGGCTGGATCTCTAGCCGACAGCACTCTTCGAGTATCCGCGCTCGCCCCCTTTGCGCACGCAAGGCACTGACATAGCCGCGATCCGCGTGGGTGCAGCGGAACAGACAGCGTTGATTCAGTGATTGAGCATCCCTGCCCCGAAGGCCGGACCGGACAGAAGCGCGAGTCGCTAAGTAGCCGCAGATACCGTGTGCCTCAGGACGAGCTGGTGTGTCGGGCGTCGAGGAAGGTCACGACCGCGAGGACGCGGCGGTGGGTGGACCCGTCGTCGACCAGGCCGAGTTTGGTGAACACCGAGCGCATGTGTGCCATCACGGTCCGCTCGGACAGGAAGAGGGTGGCCGCGAGGGAGGCGTTGGAGTGTCCCTGGGCCACTAGGCTGAGGACCTCGACCTCCCGCGGCGTGAGGGCGTCCAGTGAGGTGGACCGGCGGGCGCCGACCAGCGCGCGGACGATCTCGGGGTCGATCGCGCTCCCACCACCGGCCACGCGACTTAGCGCGGCGTCGAACTCCGCGAGGTGCAGGACCCGGTCCTTGAGCAGGTAGCCGAACCCGGGTGTGCCGACTAGGTCGAGGCATTCCCGGAGTTCGATGTGCTGTGACAGCAGCAGGATGCCGACGTCCGGGTCGCGCGCGCGGATCCTCATGGCCGCCCGTGATCCGTCGGACTCCATCAGCGGGGGCATCCGGATGTCGGCGATCACCACGTCCGGCGCAAGGTCGCTTACGGCGGCCTCCATCGCGTCCGCGTCACCGACGGCCGCCGCCACCTCGTGACCGGCGTCGGCCAGCAGCCGCACGAGGCCCTCCCGGAAGAGCACCGAGTCCTCGGCGACGACGAGGCGCATCAGAGCACTGCCGTGATTGTCGTACCTGCGCCGGGCGGTGAGGTGATGGTGACGGTCCCGCCCACGGACTCGACGCGGTCACGGAGCGCGGTGAGGGCCCCGGTATCCGGGACCCCGCCGATGCCGTCGTCGCTGACCTCGACAGACAGCCGTCCCGACGTGTCCGCCAGCCGTACGTCGACGCGGGTGGCCCGCGCGTGCTTGAGCGTGTTGGCGACGGCCTCCGAGACGACCAGGTAGGCGCTCAGCACCTGCACCTCGTCGAGCTCTGGCAGCGGCGAGACGTCGAGGTCCATGGCGATCGGGGTGGCCGCGCGCACCTCCTCGAGCGCCGGCATCAGGCCGTCGTCGAGGCGGCTGGGTCGCACGCCGTGGGCGAGCTGCCGCAGCTCGGCGACCGTTCCTTCGAGCTCGGCGATCGCCCGGTCGACCTCGGCCGAACGCTCGGGGTCGAGGTTGCGCTGCAGCCCTCGCAGCCGCATGCCGGTGGCGATCAGGCGTTGCTGTGCTCCGTCGTGGAGGTCGCGCTCCAGCCGCCGACGCTCGGCGACCGTGGCCTCGACCAGCCGTGCCCGGCTGGAGCGCAGGCCGAGCCGCAGCCGGCACACCTCGATCGGGACGGCGGCAGCACGCGACAGCGCCACCAATCGGCGTCGGGCTCGCGCCGCCTCGTTCGTGGTGACGATCCGGGCGATCGCGTCGCCACCGAACTCAAGCGTGAGTCCGCCAGCGATGTCGCAAGGGACACCTGAGAGGTCGACCCAGGAGCCGCCCTCGGCCAGGAGGAGCCGCAGGCCCGGATCGCCGTGGGAGTCCCGGAGCACGGCCTCGATCTCTTCGGGGTCCCTGCGACCGGCGCGTACATCGGCCGCGAACCGCTCCACGCCGGCCACCGCCACGAAGCGCTCGCGGTCCACCACCCGGGCAACGCCCCCGCTCACGAACCGGTGCAACGGGAGCAGCACCAACGCGGTGACGAACGCCGCGGCCGTCAGGTCGAGCCCCGACGACCGCGACACCACTTCGCTGACCCCGAGCACGACCACCCCGAAAACCGCTGCCGACAGGACCAGCGTGACCACCCATGCGGTCGAATGGCTCAGCAGCCGGTCGATGTCGAACAGGTCGTGCCGGACGATAGCGATCGCCACCGCGATCGGGACGAGCACGACGATCGAAACCAACACCGGTGCGTAGGCGATGTCGAGGGCGACCCCGAAGCCGATCGACAGGACCCAGCCCGCGAGCAGCAGCGCCACGATCGCCACTCCCGCCAGCATCAGCCAGCGGACCCGGAGCCGCAGCACGTCGTCCCCCGACCGGTAGCGCACCCCGAGTGAGACGACCGCCGCGACCAAGCACGCGGCCACCACGACCTGGCCAGCGATCAGCAGCACGAGGCGCAACCCCCCGTGAGGCGCTCCAGTCAGGCGTCCGTCGGCCTTGCGGGCACCCCACAAGGCGACCACCATGATCACGGTCGCCGCCGCGTAGGCCCACGGGACGACCCGCCAGGTGCGCCCGCGGAGCCGGCCGTCCGGGAAGACGAGCAGGAGCGCGAGGAGCCCCACCAGGTCCAGCGGCCACAGCCCGCTGTCCACCGTAGCGACAGCACGAGCCCCGGGAAGGTCCGACGCAGCGCTGTCGGACCAGGCGAGCACGTCGAGCGCGAGCACGAACGAGACAGCGCCACCGGTCCACGCGAGGGCAGGGCCGGTCGGACTCGTGGCAACGCGCCGCACGATCAACCACGCGGCGACCACACAGACCGCGGGAGTGAGCAGTTCCGGGACCATCGCTCCGATCAGTCCCGCCCGCTGCCCGGGGGCCGCTCGAGAGCCGGCATAGCCAACGAGCCCGACCGGGAGTAGCCAGGCGACGGTGGCACCCAGCGTCAGCGCACCAGCACGGGCGGCCTTCACTCCCGCATGCTCGCACGCGCAGACCGCCTCCGGCATCGGTGCCAGCACCTACTCCGGCAGCGGAGCTCGCTCCAGCGGCGGCACCGATGTGTCGACGCCCTCGAGGGACGAACGTCAAGAGCCACAACCGCTCACCGTCGGAGGCTCCGATGAACATCATCCTCACCATCCTGATCGGCTTCCCGCTCGGCTACCTCATCCGCTCGCGTGGCACCGCCGTCCTCGCCTACGTGATCTTGGACGGCTACCTGTTCACCTTCCAGACCGCCTTCCTGCTGATGCAGTGGGTCGACGGTGACACGCACGCCTTCGGTCCTCGCGGCCGATCGTGGTCGCCCGAGAAGACGACGCAGTTCTTCTCCTACCTCGTCCTCAACGGCGTGATCGTCGCGATCGGGATCGGCCTGGTCCTGCTCGGACACAAGGTCCGTGCCCGCCGTACCAACGCCCGCGACACCGTCACCGCCAGCTGAGCAGCCCCACCCATCCATCTCCACCGAAAGGAACCGTCATGAACTCCCAGCCACGCCTAGCCATCACGACCGCCACCCTCGCAGTCGGCCTGCTCCTCACCAGCTGCGGCACCGCACCCGAGACCCTCGCGTCGCATGGGCAGCCCTCGCACTCGATCACCTGCCACCTCACGGCAGACCGGATCGACGACTATCACCGGCTCGGACGCCCGCTGCCGGGATGCCCGCGTCCCCGGGAGACCGCCCCGACGACCGGTCACGACCAGTGCCTCGTCGTCGCCGACCGGGTCCAGGAGCGGATCAATCTGCAACTGCCCCACCCACCCTGCCTCCTCCAGCTCCAGCGCGCGGCGCGTCGCCACTACCAAGGTGGGGGCGTGCCCGGTTGAGCGGGCACCTGACCTGCGCCTTCCGCCGCGATGAACGGAAGAGGTCACTGGTTCAAACCCAGTATCGCCCACCAGCAAACCCGCAGGTCAGCAACGCGGCGCCTCCGGCGCGCCATGGTGCGCGAAGATCCGGGGCGTCGCGTTCTGCTGTGGTCACCGGGCTCGTGGCTGGGTCAGACTGGTTGGGTTCGTCGCGGTCGACCCCGAATCCTCTGTGGTGCCGTGAGCCTGTAGGTCAGCATGGTGGTGGAGGGCTTCCACGGGAACCGTGGATTGGTGCCGTTGAGCCCGTGCGTCAGACTTTCGAATCTCCCTGCCCTCCCCGCGACGGACATCTTGTCCGCGTGGGAAGGAGAGCAGCAGTCATGGAAGTCGTGCACGCCCGCTGTGCCGGGCTGGACATCTCGAAGAAGGACGCCAAGGTCTGTGTCCGGGTTGCGGGCGCAGGGCGGCGCACGACCGTGGAGACGGTCACGACCTGGGGGTCGATGACCAACCAGGTCCTGGCGCTGCGCGATCATCTGGTCGAGCAACGGGTCACCTGTGCGGTGATGGAGGCCACCGGTGACTACTGGAAGCCGTTCTACTACCTGCTCGAGGACGCCGGGTTCGAGGTGATGCTGGTCAACGCCCGGCACGTGAAGAACCTGCCCAGGCCGCAAGACCGATGTCTCCGATGCGACCTGGCTGGCCCAGCTCGGCGCCCATGGGCTGGTCCGCGGATCGTTCGTGCCGCCCGAGCCGATCCGGCAGTTGCGGGACCTGACCCGGGCCCGCACCGCGATCACCCGGGAACGGGGCCGGGAGGTCCAGCGGCTGGAGAAGCTGCTCGAGGACGCCGGGATCAAGCTGTCCGCGGTGGCCTCGGACATCCTCGGTGTCTCGGGACGCGCGATGCTCGAGGCGCTGATCGCGGGCAACCATGACCCGGTGGTTCTGGCCGACCTGGCCAAGCGCCGACTGCGCTCGAAGATCCCGGAACTGACCGAGGCGTTGACCGGGCGGTTCAACGAACATCACGCGTTCCTGGCCCGGGTGCACTCTGGACCTGATCGACCGCCACACCACCGCGATCGAGGCCCTCACCGACCGGATCGAGGGGATGATCGAGCCCTTTCAGGGGTTCCGCAGCTGATCTGCACCATCCCAGGGATCAGCACCCTGACCGCCGACGTGGTGATCGCCGAGACCGGGGCCGACATGACCCGGTTCCCGACCGCCAAGCACCTTGCTTCCTGGGCCGGGACCACGCCGGGGAACAACGAGTCAGCCGGCAAGGTGAAGTCGAGCAAGACCCGGCCCGGGAACCCCTACCTGCAGGGCGCGCTCGGCGCCGCGGCGATGTCCTGCGCCCAGAACCCGCGCACCTACTACGGCGCCCGCTACCGACGCATCGCCTCACGCCGCGGACCCCAGAAGGCCAACGTCGCAATCCAGCACTCCATGCTCACCGCGATCTGGCACATGGGCACCACCGGCACCCTCTACGAGGACCCAGGAGCCGACTACTTCACCACCCTGCACCCCGAGCGCGCCAAGAAACGGGCCATCGACCAACTCGAAGCCATGGGCTACCGCGTCACCCTTGACCACGCGAGCTGAAACTGAACCGCCCCGGCATCGCGTCCGGGGCGGTCTCGGTCTGAGGTCAGCCGACTCCCCCGATGTCTCCGCTTGGAGGAGGTATCCGGGGGAGTCGGGCTGGTTCCCAGGTGACTTCTACGGTAGGCCCTCTGAGGTACGCGCCGGCATTGCCCGATGGTCTTACTACTGCCCCGAGTGGTAGGACCGAACCCGCCCGGCATCGCGCGCCGGGGCGGTGTGTCGTGTGACGGGGCGGACATCGGGGTGTCTGCCGCCACCCCGCACCGAGGCCACCCACCACCCTGTGTGGCTGCGATGGCCTCGGCGACCTCGGCGTCGCTGGCCCCTCCGACCGTCGGCAGGTTCGTCGGCGCCAGGCGGCTCCACCACGTCGCTTGCCCGCCGATGAGGTCGCGGTGGTGCTCGGCGTCGCGAAGGTTGGCGCGGGCTTTGTCGACGGCGCGGCCCGCCTCGGCCAGCGGTTGCGTGTAGGTCTGGAGGTGGGTGTCGCGGTACTCGACGGCGGTCTCGACGAGCCGCCCGGTCGCCATCTTGAGTGCGCCGGCCTGGACGGTGAAAGCCTGGGCTAGCCGCCGGAACGCCAACTCGGCCTCGCGGACCACGTCGGGCATGCCGTCGAGCGGTTCGCCGGCGCGGACCCGCCTCTTGATCTCTTTGATCTCCTCGTCTCGCGCCGTGTCGATGGCGGCGTCGGCGAGGGCGGCCGCTTCGTCGGCATCCTGCGCGTTGCGGCGGGCCTCGGCGTAGTCCTCGAACGCCTGACGCAATTGTTCGGGTGCGCTGGCCAGCAGCAGCGGCAGGCGTCGGTCGTGGTGGGTGGAGGACATGACTCTGAAGTTCTCAAGCTGGCGGCGGACGGCGGTCAGCTCATCGACGGTGGTCTGGGTCATGGTGCGTCTCCTTGCGGTTGTTGGTGTGGGCGTACGGGTGGGCGATCCGAGAATCGCGGGGGTGCACCGGCCGGAGGCGACGAGCTGCATGGCGAGGTCTTCCGGGCGTGGCGGGGGCGGCTCGGGTGGCGGGGGTTGCTGCCGCCGTGGGCGGGGTCGGGGGTATGTGCGTCTCGGCATCACGCGGCCTCGTCCGGGCGCGGGTCGTCGTGGTTGCCGACGCCCGTACATACGCCGCAGCAGAACCTGCCGCGCAACCAGCGGTTGCTCTCACAACTGCCGGCTGATGCCTCGCAGTAACGGCACGCGCCGCGGTCGGTGCGCGTGGGATTGGGTGGGGACGAGTCGATCACGGGGAGTCCTCTCGGCATTGGTGGAAGGTCTGCTCGGGGGCGTACCCGTGAGCGCAGCGGCCCTCGGTGCCGCCCAGCCCAAGTGCCGGTTCAGCCGGTTCAGCCGCTTCTGCCGGTTTGTTCGGGAGGGTCTGAGTAACCGGCTCCTCGACCTCCTGCTCCAAGATCCCGGGATCCGTTGCAGGCACCGGCTCAACCGGCATCCCATTGACCGTGAGACCGAAGCGGCGAAAACGCCGTCGACAAGCTGGCGAAGGTGTAGCCGCGGGGCCCGTTGGCGTCTGGGCGGGAGGTGTGAATCTTGTAGTTGCCCGACAGCATCCGCCCCAACCGCTGGAACCGTCCCGAGGGGAGTTTGCGGATGTTGCCGAACCCGGCCTTGGTCTTACGCTCCACGCCACCGTGGCCGACGCCTTAGCCGTGATGAACCACGCTGCCGGGTCACCGGCCGAGGAGGCGTTCCTGTGCTCGCGCACCTGGGAGTGCACAGGGTTCGCCAACATCCACCCCACAGACCTCGGCTACCGCGCGCTGGCAGTCGCCCTCCTGCACGCCCTTAACTGATTCTCAACTCAGCAGGAGAAATCCCGACGTTGTCTTCCCATGGTGAAGATCGTCTCTAACGAGGTCTCCACCAGACGGGGTCAAAGCCACCCCATCGGTACAGCCATGGGGGAGCACCGGGAGAGCCGTCAAGATCGGGCCTAGGAGTCGAAGGCGGCTGGAATCACGCGTCCCGCAACGTTCACGTAGCCGCGGAGCCCGGGGTGTTGGAGTGCGCGGGGAGGAGTGCCACCTTGCCGCCGGGGTGCCGGCCGCGGAGGAGCTTCGCCGCGTCCAGCGCTCGCTCGAGCGGGTAGGTGCGGGCCATCGGGACCTCGAGACTTCCCTCGGCGGCCAGCCGCACGAGGTCTGCGCGGACCCCGTCGCGGTAGGCCGCGCTTTCGGGCAGGTCGCCGCCGATCACCCGGATCCCCAGGTCGGCGCCACGCTGCTTCGCGGCGATCGTGACGATGCGGGCACGCTCGGGCACCATTGCCAGCGACACGTCGACGGCCTCGTCGGTGCCGACGCAGTCGAGCGCCGCGGCGATGCCCTCGGGTGCGGCCTCACGGACCCGTCCCTCCAGTCCGGCGCCGTACGCCACCGGCTCGCCGCCGAACCGGCGTACCTCGTCGAAGCGGCGCCGGCTGCAGGTGCCGACCACGCGTACCCCGAGCAGCGCCGCCTGTTGCAGCAGGCTGACCCCGACGGCGCCCGAGGCGCCGTGCACCAGGACCGTCTCGCCGGGCTCGACCGCGGTCACGTGCAACATCTCCGAGGCGGTCGTGGCGGCCAGCAGGAGGTTGGCGGCCTGCTCGAAGGTGAGAGCGCCCGGCTTGGCGAACACGTCGCGCGCCGGGACGTTCATGTCGCTGGCCCAGCCGCCGAGCACCCGGAAGGCGAGCACCTCATCACCGACGGCGCCGCCGCCCGAGGCGATCTCGGTGTCGGGACCGATCGCCGTGAGCACGCCGGCGATCTCGTACCCGACGCCTCGAGGGAACGGCCCTCGCCTGCCCTCGGCGACGTGCGAGGCATCGGCCGGGTTCACCCCCGCCGCGCGCACCTCGACGGTGACCTCACCGGACGCCGGCGGCGGCACGTCGTACGACACGAAGTCGAAGACCTCCAGGCCCCCCGGCCGTGCGGCGACCCAGTGCTGCGCCATGAAAGCGAGAACGACACCCGCAGGCCCGGCATTCCCCCGCCCTCCTGCTCGGCTGCCCTCCCGCGACGTCGGGCCGCTCGACCCAGGCAGCGCACGCGCTAGTTGAGTCCAGGAACGTAGGCATGTCAATAGAGTTGGGGTCGCCGGTCATCGTCGTGATCTCCTTCAGTCGTGCTTTCGCAGGTCTTCTGAAGGATCACGCGGTGGCCGTCCCTATGTCAGGACGCCACACGCTCACACCGGGCCCGTCGTACACCACGTCCCTGGACTCAACTGACGCAGCTGCCGACTGCGGCAATCTTGGTCTGATTGGACGTCCCTGTTCGCGCTGTCGGTGCGAGAACTCCCCGGGCGGCGGTTCTGAACTGCGCAGAGGCTCCGATTCGGCCCGCCCATACGGTCCAAAGGCGAGGCACTTCGACAGTGGACCTGAGGCGTAGCCCACTCCGCGAAAGCTGCCATGTGCGAAAGCGGCTGAAGCTCGGTGCTCACCGGGAACTCCCCGGATTGCATCGCGATCTGCGACGAGACCGGCCGAGATCGCCGGAGTTCAGGAGGTAACATCCATGGCACAACGCAGCTAGACCCAGTGCGTCGTCCCAGGTCAGATGGGCGTGAGCCGAGAATGGGCGAGAAATCGCCAGGGTCGCGAGCACCATGGACCGGTTCAGGGGGTCAGGGGTTCGAGTCCCCTCAGCTCCACAAAACGCACAGGTCAGCGGCCATGTCCGAGCCTCGGAAGAGGAGCAGGGCATGGCCACTGGACACTTATTGGACCCTTTTCACGCGTCCCTGGACCTGAGACCGCCCGCGGGCGGTCTCGACCAGCTCGGTGGGCCTTGCCCACCTCGGTGAACGTCCCGGCTACGGACAGGCCGGGTCCTCCGCCTGCACAGTCCTTTCGGAGATCTTGCCGAGCTCTGGCCGAGCGACCTCGAAGGTCGCGAGATCTCCGAGGGAACGAAGGAGAACTACCGCGACGACCTCCGCATCCATCTCCGACCCGATTCGAGTGCTACACGCTCGGCAAAATCACCACCGGCCGCGTCGAGACTTTCCTCAAACAGCACGCTGAAGTTTCGTACTCCCGGGCCAAGCACACCCGGACACTGCTCAACCAACTCTTCTAGTGCGCCCTGCGCCACGTTGCCCTCGGTCGTGGAGGGAGGGAGACAGCCGGACATCCGCCGTTTGTCCTCCGGTGTCCCCACCGCACCCCGGGCCACGTTCGATCCGGTCCCGGGATCCGGGCGAACCGAGCCGAGCCTGGCTGCGTAAGCAGGACATGAGACGCAACGCGGCCGCCGCCGCCGCGCCCCCCGCCCACCTGCACACCTTGGAGGCCGCCGGTGAACGTTGGGCTAGCGTGACGACCGTGGCCCTGGACGACGTCGAGCTGGCGTCATGGTTCGCTTCAGGTGACGCGGACTCGGTCCGAGTCGTCTACCAGACCTATGGCCGCATGGTGTTCGCGATCGCGTACGGGGTGCTCGGCGATACCGGCCTCGCGGAGGACGCCACCCAGCAGACATTCGTGCAGGCGTGGCGTGCGGCGGGCAGCTACGACCCGAGCCGGGCGCTCGGGGCCTGGCTCACCACGATCGCGCGGCGGGTCGCCATCGATGTGCACCGGCGTGAGCGCCGGCACCGCAACCTCGACAACATCGACACCTCCCACAGCGCGTCGCTGGTCACGCTGCCGCCATCGGCCGAGCAGATCCACGACGTGGCCGAAGTGCGCCGGGCGCTGGACAAGCTGCCAACCACCGAACGCGACCTGATCCGGATGCAGCACTTCGACGAGCTCAGCCACGCGGAGATCGCGGACAAGCTCGAGATCCCGCTCGGTACGGTCAAGTCGCGGACATTCCGGGCGCATCGCCGGCTGGCGGGGATCCTGTCCGACCTGCGTGCCGAACGGGCAGAGTCAGCACCCGCCCATCCGCGCGAAAGAGGCTCCGATGCCCGACGATGACCTGACGCCGGCGGAGCGCGCCGAGATCGAGCGGGTGCACGGCGTACTCGCGGACCCGGCGATGTGGGCCGAGCCCCCGCTCGACCTCCAGGAGCGCGTGGTCGCCGCGATCGCCGAGGAGGCCGCCGCCGGCCGGCGTATGCGACGGATCCGGCATTCTCTCGTGGCCGTCGCGGCCGCGGTCGTGGTGGCGGTGGGCCTCACCGTCGGCTTGCAGGCGACGCGCGACGAACCAGCCCAGTTCGCTGCGTCCCTGACGGGGACCCGGCTCGCGCCCGATGCAGCCGCGAACGTCACGCTGACCAAGACCGGCAGCGGATGGAAGATCGAACTGCACGCAACCGGACTCCCGCGACGCACCAACGGAAACTTCTACGAGGCGTGGCTGAAGAGCGACGCGGGCTCTCTCGTTCCGATCGGCACGTTCAACGAGGGCACCGACGTCACGCTCTGGTCCGGCGTACGCCCGAGCACGTTCCCAACGTTGACCGTCACCAAGGAGGTCGCCGACGGCAACCAGGCGTCATCGGGCCGAGTCGTGCTCACCGGTCAAGCGAAGGAGGCCTGAGGGCTCCTCGGTCGTTTGCGACCAGACCAGACCTCTCGCACTTCCGCTCCGCGCGCTCAGTCATCGGCTTGGTCCGTGATCGCTTGGCTCCATGCACGCTCCTCCTCGGCCCGCGGGGCCTTCGCGGTCCCGCTCCGAGTCGGTCGCCGCTCAAGGGGCGGGTTGCCTGCGGCGCGAACCAGTTGGGCAGTGCTCGCGTAGTAGCAACACCAACACTCACAGAGGAGAAGCACCATGCACACCAGTTCGCACCTTCGACGACTGGCCGGGATCGTTGCCGTGATGGCCACCACGGCCGGCGGCTTGGTGGCCGCAGCCCCGGCGGGCGCAGCGACAGGTCCGACGGCGACCCTGTCGAGCGGCACCGTGACCGTCCAGGGAACCGCGGCCCGCGACGTCATCCACGTCACCCTCGCCGCCAATCGCCTCGTGGTTGACTTCGGCTTCGACGGCACCGTCGATGCGCAGTTCAATCGAACCCAAGTCCAGCGGCTCAGGGTGCTTGGCGGTGGAGGTGATGACGGCATGTCGGTGGACGGCTCCGGCGTCGGCGACCTCCCGATCACGGAGAACGGTGGCGCCGGAAACGACTTCGTCGGCATCAACGGCAACATCGGCGACCTCGGCGCCGGCGACGTCCCGGTCACGCTGATCGGGAGCCTCGGCAATGACGACTTCTTGGCGGCTGCGCCCGGTCCGGTCACGATTCAGGGCGGCGCGGGCGACGACTTCGTCGAAGGAGGTGACGCGGGCACCGGACAGGAGACCATCTCGCTCGGCGACGGGAACGACCGGTTCAAGAGCGTGCTCAACGGCTTCCTCGTCGGGGGGGACCCGAAGCGACATCGTCGACGGAGGCACCGGGCTGAACACCATGGAGGTCGACGGCGCGTTCTCCAGCGAGACCCTCAGCCTCTCGGCGAACGCCGGTCACCTCATCGTCGATCACAGTGCGGGCCGGATCGACGCGGACAACATCCAAGACGTGTCGTGGGTCGGCTTCGGTGGCCTGACGACGGCGGCGACCAGGTCGCGGTGAACGACCTGTCCAGCACCGACGTCGTCAACTTCACCCCAGACTTCACCGACCCCCTGGACAACACCGGGCCGAACAACAGCGCCGACCAGCTCACCGTGCGCGGCACCGCAGCAATCGACCACATCACCGTCAGCGGCACGGGCGCGAACATCACCGTGGCCGGGCTCACCCCGACGGTGACCCCGATCAACCTCGACGCGCAAGACACCCTGCGGATCGAAACACTGGCCGGCACCGACACCGTCAACAGCTCCGGCCTGCAACGCGGACTGGTGCAGCTCCAGGTCCTCTGAGTCCGGCGTACGGCGCGAGCGCCCTCATCCACGACCGCCGCCCGCTCGATCAGCCGATCCCCGCACCCGACTTCCCGGCCGCACCCCTCACCCGGGCCGGCCGGGAAGCCCGGCTGTCAACCGGGACCAATCCCCGCACTCCGCGAAACAGAGGTAACCCATGTGCACGATCCAGCCGCTCTGCCTGGGCGCCGAGCGCCCAGATCACCGCGCCGAGGCCGTCGGCCTCGTGTCGGTGCTGCGGGCACATCACTCTGGCCGAGGACCCGCCGCGGTGCACCGGAGCTCGGAAGATCCGGCAACGGTTCGGGCGACTCTTGGAGACGGACAAGGTCGGTCGCCGCGGCGCTATGGGCTACTGAAGTGACTCGGTGGATGTTGAGTGGATTCTCGGTCGAGCCATACCCGCGAACTCTCGATCGACGCATCATGTTTCTTGATCACCACCCCGGAGGCGACAGATGCACATCGACCCTGCGCTCCCCCTCTTCGCCGTGTTCGGCGCGAACGACCCGTCCGACGACGAGCTCTTCGCGGCGCGGCTCATCGGAGCCGCCGTCAACGCCCGTGGTGCCGTGCTGCTCACCGGCGGTGACGGATCCGATCCCGACACCGTGAAGGACGCGGCCATAGACGCGGCGAACCGGGCCGGGAGCGAGGACTCGCCGCCCACCTGGATGGGAGTCGCCAACACCGAAGACGCCGGACGGCCGGTCTGGCACGGCGAATCCTCGGTCGTCGTCCGGCCCGGCTGGGGGCATCGCCGCAATTTCGTGGAGGCGTGCCTGTGCGACGTGGCGGTCGCCCTCGGAGCGAGCAGTCGCGGTACGGCGTCCGAGGCCCTGTTCTGCCTGTACCTGGGCCGCCCGCTGATCATCCTCGGCGACGCGTCGACAGACGACGTCGCCGCACCCCGCTTGCGCGAGTCCGCGCAGACGCGGATTTGCGCGCTGGACGAGCCTGTCCTCGCGGTCGACCGCGGAATCGCCGATGCCTACGCGTGGGCCGCCGCCCCCGATGCCTCGGCGCGGGTCTGGAAACGCCCGCAGAGTCCCGCCTCCGCCGAAGAGCTCGTGGCCACCCTGCTCATGTCCCGCAAGCAACCGTCCCCACGCCTCGACATCGACACCACCGTCGACGAGCCCCTGTGGGATGCGTACGTCGAGAAATGCCTCGCCCTCGAGTGCCGCGCTCTTCCATGAGCGGCGCTGTGCTCTCTCCACGCTTCTGTCCTCGCCCGGCGTTCCTGCTGCCCGAGGTCTGCTACGCGCTCGCCGTCACGCGAACCTTCCGACCAGTCAAGGATGGTCACCTCAGGTCGACCTGTCCGTCGGGCCCGTCGCCGCCGCACGCCAGGGAAGGATCCGTTGCGCAGATGAGGCTGCCTCCGAGACCCACAGGCGGTATGACGGTGCTGCGCCATCGAGCGTCTGGTCGGTCCGGTCCTCGTCGGAACCGCCTCAAGTCGGTCGGCTGCAAGGCGAAAGTCGATGACAGCGGCGCGAAGCACTGGATGCTGGTCCACCGCCGCCGGGCTCATGCGTCCAGGATGTGCACTGTCCGCGGGTCGCGCTCGCCGGCGAAGAACGTGTCCAGCACCTGCTGGAACACCGGCTCTGAGCCGGCGGCGAGGGGGAAGAGCTTCATCGACGAGCCCGCGCCGGAGAGCCTCGGCCGAGAGCGCCCACCGCGTTGTGCGGCATCGTCTCCCGAGGCAACCCCTCGACGCGCGCTCTCGTCGCGCTAAGGGGTGAATCGGAAACCGCTGAGGCGGCGCTCGCATGTCTGATGTGTGGAGGACTTGTCGGGCAGCGGCACGGCACACACCACGACCCACCCCCGGTTCTGGTGCACCGCCATGAGCAGGTCGGCCGCGGCGCCGACGCTCTCGCAGGTGTACCACCGTCGGGCGGCTTGGGAGTCGTCGAGAGTCGTCGCGGTGGCCTGCTCGACGTGTTCGCACTCGGGGTAGTCAAGCTCATCGGCGGCTTGCATCTGGCGTTGCCACTGGGCCGGAGTCGTACGCCCGGCCACGGGGCGTGATCCGACCGCGAGGAAGCCGGCCGAGTCGGGCGGGGTGAACGTGGTGAACCCGCCGACGTACTTGTCCGGACGCTCTCCGGCCGTCCAGTCCCGCTGCGAGGATTCGGTGGCCGACCACCCCTTCGGCAGCGTCAGTGAGTATCCCCGTCCCCGATACTCCAAGGGTGCTTCGGCCGTACCGCTCGACTCGCTCGGTGACGGTGAGCTGCGCGCGGTGGTCGCCGAGCCACTTGGCGATGACTCCGGCGCACCGTTCGAGCAGGCAACGGAGAGGAAGCTCAAGACGGCGACACACAGCCCGAACCGCGGCCATCTCCGGGAGAACCGGAACGCGTCTGTCGCGGTCGATCGAGCGGGGCTCGTCCTGCCGACGACGTCGTGATCGGTGGCCTCCATCGGCCGCTCCCTCGTTCGACTCCCTCTGAGTCAACGCCCACCGGACAAACCGGTCAAGGACCCCTGCCCGTGACCCGGGCACCTCCGCGTCTACCTGGGCCGATAGGACGCGCGTCCACGTCCGCTTGGCAGGCCTTCGCCTCCTGCAAGGGGCCGGGCTCAGCTGCGGCTCGGACTTGATCTGAAGTCAGTTTCCTTTGGGTACGAACCTGGGGGAGCAGCCGGGAAACGGTACGCCCTGTCGTCGAGTCCTCAACAGGCCTCGGTTGTAGCGTTCGCCAGGAACCGATCGCATGAGGTGCCCGATGAACGAACGTCCGCCCTTTCCGCCGTACACCGCAGAGACCGCCGCACAGAAGGCGCGCGCAGCCGAAGACGCCTGGAACACCTGCAACCCCGAGCGGGTTTCCCTCGCCTACACGCACGACAGTCGTTGGCGGAACCGGGACACGTTTCTGCACGGTCGGGAGGACATCGTGGCGTTCCTACATCAGAAGTGGGCCCGCGAGCTGGAGTACCGGCTGATCAAGGAGGTCTGGACGTACGGCGACAACCGGATCGCGGTCCGGTTCGTGTACGAGTCGCACAACGTCGACGGCCAGTGGTTCCGATCGCACGGCAACGAGAACTGGGAGTTCGACGAGCATGGCCTGATGCGGCAACGGCACGCGAGTATCAACGACATCGCGATCGACAGTACCGACCGGCTCTTCCACTGGGACAGATCAGGACCCCGACCCTCGGATCACCCCAACCTGACCGAACTGGGCCTCTAGACCGGCCACGGCTCGCTGTCCCTGGGCCTGGTCAGCCGTAGAGGGTCGTGAAGTTGTCGCGAAGGACCATCCGGCCGAGCTCACCATCGCCGGCCGCCGCACTGAGACGAGCAAGTTCGCCGACGTAGTCACCCCATGGCTCGTCGCTGGCGAAGAGCAGCCGATCCTGCCCGATCCCACGTCGCTCGATCTCCTGGGCCAACCAACGAGGTGCGAAACCAACCGCCCAGCTGGTATCGGTGTAGACCTGCTTACCTGCCTCGATCCAGTCGAAGAACCGGCTTCCGATCAGCTTGATGTGGGCGCTCACCCCGCCGCCGAGGTGGACCAGGTGGATCTTGACGTCGTCCCCGTAACGCTCGACGAGGGAGCCGATCTGGTCGATGTCGGAAGCCCCGCCGGAGGACGTGTGCACGTGTACGACGAGTCCGTGGGTGCGTGCGGTGTCGAAGATCTGGTCCAGCTGCGGAGCGCACTCCGGGGCGTCAACGTTCCCTCCCAGCAGGAAGCTGGTCTTGAGGACTTTCACACCCTTTTCGCCCGCATGGGCAAGAGCACCCGCGTTGAGCTCGGCGTCCTGAGGCCTGGGTGACACCCACAGTCCGCAGCTGACGCGGTCGTCGGCGGCGGCCGCCTCCAGGACGAGCTCGTTGAAGGAGAACGAAACGGAGGCGTCAGGGACTCCGTAGTTGGGTATGACCAGGGCTCGTTCGGTGCCCTCGGCGTCCAGATCGGCGAGGAACTCCTTGACACTGCCCCGGGCCGAGCTGTCGGGGTTGACCGGGGGACCGCCATAGAACGGGAAGGCCGGAAGTATGCCGATGTGACGGTGAGCGTCGTTGACGGAGTTGGAGGCCATGCCGTGACTATATTGCAGATTCATGTCGGATAGTAGAGACGGGCGTTCGTGCGGCCACGGTCACGAGTCGCGCAGCGCGATCCACAAAGCGCGCGCGTCGGACGAGCCCGGGTTGGCCCAATGGTGCGGTTGGTCGCCCATGAAGTGGAGTGCGTCGCCGACCCCAACGTCGTACCGCTGGCCAGCGATGTCGAAGATCATCGTGCCCTCAAGGGTGAAGACCAGTTCCTCCCCAGCATGGACAAGTGGCTTGTCGCCGCTGTTCGCACCGGCCTCCACCGTGGCGATCGCCGCCGCGCTGCGGAATGGGGCGTAAGGCCCCGAGATGCCGGCGAGAGTCAAACCCGCATGTGGGGTGAAAAGGGCGGGACGGTCCGAGGCCGGGGTGAACGCCACCGGCTCAGGTTGATCACCGGCCGGCTCGACGAAGTACGTCACCGGTCGATCAAGGGCCGAGGCGACCTTCAGCAACGTGGTGATCGTGGGCACCATGTCGTTGCGCTCGATCTTGTGGATCGCGGCGGCCGACACCTCGGCCTTCACTGCGAGCTGCTGCAGTGACAGCCGCTGCTCCTGACGAAGCGCCTTCACCTTGGGGCCGATGGAGCTGACGATCTCCTCGACGTGCTCTTCCTTGCGTACGGAGGTTGCAGAGGTGCTTTTGGTCTTGGTCATGTCCGTCGTCCCTTGACGTCGTGGCGGCATGCAATATAGTAAACGAAAGTCAACGATGGTGGGCGATTTCTCCGGCGCGTCCACCTGCAGACGGAGGACCGTTGTGGCGCGCAAGATCGTAGTCGTCGGTGGCGGAGCGGCCGGGATGGGCGCGGCGGGTGGGATCAAAGCTGTCGACGCTGGGTGCGAGGTGACGGTCTACACCGGGTTCGATGACGTCGCGTACAGCCCGTGTGGGATCCCCTACGTGCACGGCAAGGAGATCGACAACTTCGAGCGGCTGTTCCTCGCCTCCAAGCAGGCCTACGTCGACGCCGGGATAGATGTCCACTACAACGCCGACGTCACCGCGGTCGACGTGGGCCGGAAAGTGGTCGAGGTTGCCGGGGAGGGCACGGTCTCGTGGGACACGTTGGTGCTCGCCACCGGGTTCAACTACGCGGATCCCGGTGTCCCCGGTGGTGACCTCGGTGGTCTCTACTACGTCAAGAACATCCGCGAGGCCATCGAGTGGGACAAGGTCCTGGACACCGTCAGGTCGGCGGTCGTGGTCGAGGCCTCGCCGCTGGGGGTGGAGATGGTGACAGCCCTCGCGCACCGCGGTATCGAGACCCACCTGGTGGACCCCAGCCCATGGCCGATGTCGGAGATCGCCGACCCCGACATCATGGCGCCGGTCGAGGAGTCGTGGCAGGAGCTCGGGGTCACGACCCACTTCAACACCACACTGAAGGCCTTCCGTGGCGAGGGGCAGGTCCAAGCGGTTGAGACCTCCGACGGCGAGATCACGGCAGACCTCGTGGTGGTCTGCACCCACAAGGAGCCCAACAACGCCCTGGGCGTCGCGGCCGGCCTCAAGACCGGCTCCACTGGCGGGTTCGTCGTGGACGAGCGGATGGCGACGTCCGCCCCGTCGGTCTATGCCGCCGGCGACTGCGTCGAGGTCCCCAACGGGCTCACCGGCGTACCGCTCCAGGGACTCACGGGCAGCCACGCCTACGCCCAAGGCAAGACGGCAGGCATCAACGCCGCCGGTGGCTCGCGCGCCTACAGTGCCGTCTACGTCCCCTGGGGGACGGCCGCGGGCAAGTGGATCATCGGGGGTGCGTCCCTCGGTGAGACCACCGCAACTGCGCTGGGCATCCCGTACGTCGTGGGAAGTGCCCAAGGCATCTCCCGGGCTCGCTACTACCCGGGCGTGAAGCCGGTCAAGGTCAAGCTGCTGGCGGAGCCGGGGAGTCTTCGGCTCCTCGGGGCCCAGATGGTGGGTGGGGAAGGGATCAAGGAACGCGCCGACTTCCTGGCGGTGGCGATCAAGTTCGGCCTGACCATGTACGACCTGGCCAGCATGGAGAACGTCTACTCGCCGGCAATCGGGGCGCTCAACGAGCCGATCGTCGTGGCCGCCCAGAGTGGTATCGACGCATCGAGGACGAGCTGACCATGTGGTTCTTCCGTTGGCTTCGGAGCAACGCCGAGCACTACCTGCTGATCGCGGCACAGGACCAGATCGCCCGTCGACACGGCGCTCGTCGTCCGAACCCCCCGCGTGGCCTCAGCGAGCTCCTCTGGCTCCGGGTCTTCGCCCCGGTCTACCGGTCACTCCCGTGGTCCCTGCGACACAAGGTCATGCTGGCGATGCCCGGGAGCCACCGTCGGCAGTGGGCGTCGCCGCCGCAGCCGCACGGCTCAGCCGTGCCCTCTCAACTCCGAGCACATCAACCCAACTAGAGGAGGAGTCTGCCAATGGCACAGATCGTGGGTCAGCGCGTCAACAAGGGCGACGCGATCGTCGACTACGAGGACAAGGTCTTCGAGGACATCCAGGCCGAGCCCGGGGAGAGCGCATACATCCTGATGCACACGGTGCCCTTCGAGGGATCGGTGGGGTTGGTGAACATGCTGACCGCGACCCGGATCAACCGTAAGGGCTTCGACACGCACCTGGTGCTCTACGGTCCGGGCTCGTTGATGGCTTCGGCCGCGCGAGGCTACCCCAAGGTCGGCGACGAGGCGTTCCCCGGCGCGCTGGGCTACAACAAGCAGCTGCAGACGTTCATGGACGAGGGCGGTCACGTCTACGCGTGCCGGTTCTCCGCTGCTGCTCTCTACGGCATGCGCGAGATCGACATGATGGAGGGCGTGAGGCCGATCAATCCGCTCGACGTACTCGACGCGGTGCTGACGGCCCGCCGCAGTAACGCGCTGATCATGCAGACCTGGACCGTGTGATCTCTCACTCCTCGGCCGCCACCGTAACGGTGGCGGCCAGGGAGTCCGTCAGCGCGACATCTCGGCGTACAGGCGCGCGTGCTGTTTTGCGGTGCGTTCCCAGCTGAAGTCCCGGATCAGCTCACGACCACCGTGGACCAGGGTCTCGCGCAACTCGCGGTCGGTGGCCACTCTGCGCATGCCCGTCGCCAGCGACTCCGGATCCCCGGCCCGGGTCATCACGGCGGTCCGGTCGGCCGTGAGGTACTCGCGCAGAACGGTGATGTCGCTGGACACCACCGGAAGGTCGGCCGCCATGGCCTCCAGGACCGCAAGGCCCCAGCCTTCCTTGAGAGACGGGAACACCAAGGCGTCCGCGCTCCGGTACCACTCGTGCAGATCGGCATCGCTGAGCGAGCCGGCCATCAGGATGTCTCGACCCAGTTCGAGCCCCAGACCCGGCAGCGTCGCGAGCACTGCGTCGCGGTAGTCGCGGTAGTCCTGGAACGAGTGCCCGCCAACCACCACCAGGACCGGTCGTAGGTCGGGCTGGGCCTTGAGACGGGCCATCGCCTGCACGAGAAAGCTGCTTCCCTTGCGCGGCTCGATCCCGCCCACGGACAAGAAGACGAAGCGATCGGCCACGCCGGCACGGTCCCTCAGTGCAGCGCGGCGCCCGGTACCGATCGGAGCGAAACGGTCCGCGTCGACGCCGTTGTGGATGACCCTCGCGTCCACGCCGTAGTCCGCCCTCAACCGTTGGTGCCAGTCCTGGCTCACCACCACCAGCTGGTCCGGCTCCTCGATGGCTTTGCGCTGACAGTCGATGAGGGCCTGAGTGGTGAAGTCGTCGACGTGATGCACGGTCCGCACCACCCGCACCTCGGCGCCCGCGTCCCGGACCCGCGCGGCAGCCCGGGCCGAGATGCAGTCCTGGGTGTGAAGGATGTCCACCTCGTCGGCGATCTTCGACAGTCCGGCCTCGAGGTCGTCGATCGAGTCGAACACCCGCTGCTCCAGGGTGTCCGCTGGCGGCGACGTCGGCACCGTGGAGTACGGCGCGCGCACCGGCCGGAAGAAATCCTGGTCGGGATCACCCAGCGCCACGATGCGTACGGGCAGGTTCCGGTCCACCAGCGCGTCGGCGAGGGACAGCGTGTGGACGACGCCGCCTCGAGGCTTGGTCGAGTACGTGACCAGGGCCACCCGAGGTACGTCGTCGCGCGCAGACGAGTCACTCACAGCGACAGCCTCGCCAGGCTCGAGTCGCCGGTCGCGATCGCGGCGGCGGCCAGGGTGGCCCGTGCCGCGCTCTCGGTGACCATGCAACCAGCCTGCACCAGCTGCTCACGCTGACTCGCGAAGCCCTGCGGATCCTGGTTCGTGCCCAGGACGTAGGCGACGACCTGGGGCCCGTCGTCGCCCATCGCGGCCCGGCACGCCGGCGCGAGAGTCTTCGCGGGGTCGGGATCGGAGCCATGCCCGAGCACGACATCGAGGATGATCACGCCCACCCGCGGGTCTGCGGCGTGCTCGAGAAGAAGCTCGATCCGGGCCTCGGGGTCGATCATCGGATGCGGGCGGCCGCGGGTGTACTCCTCCTCACCGAGGTCCAGACACTGATGGGACCCGTCGGGTGCCGGCATGCCCCACGCCGGGTTGATCGGTGTGTTGGAGTGAACCTCACCGACCGTGCGGCCCAAGATTGCCAGGGCCTCGTAGCACAGCGTCCCGCCTGAGAACAGCCCGCGGATCAGCCGGCGACCGGGCGCCAGCCTCGAATGCGCCTCGGCCAGCGTCGGACCGATGGTCGCGGTCGTGTCGGGCGCCGCGATCCCGAGAACATCCAGGGTTGCGGTCACGCCGGACTCCAGGGTGCCGGCCAGGACTACCCCGGCAGGGGCGGGGAACTGCGGGTCCAGCCCGATCAGGGCCGCGACCAGCGGCTTCTCGCCGGCGGTCGCGAGCACGCTTGCTGCCACCTCGGGCGCTGGTGGCTTGGAGACAAAGAGGATCACCTCCGTCGCGGGGTCCTCGCGAAGCGCGGAGACGGCCGCGCGGGCCATCCGCCCACCGACCTCTGCCGACAAGTCGCGTCCACCGACGCCGATCACCTGGCTGATGCCCACACCCCACCGGTCCAGCAGAGACATTGCCTCCTGTGCACCGGTGCCCGCAGCCGCGACGATGCCGACAGGCCCGGGCCTGACCGCGTTCGCGAACCCAAGGCCGACACCCCCGAGCATCGCGGTCCCGGCACCCGGCCCCATCAACAGCAGGCCGCGCGAGAGCGCGCGGTCCTTGAGCACCACCTCCTTGTCGACCGGCACGTTGTCACTGAAGAGGAGGACGTGCAGGTCAGCAGATAGCGCCTGGTGGGCAGCCAGAGCGGCGTAGTCGCCTGGCAGGGAGATCACCGCGACGTTCGTGCCCGGCTGGGCGAGCACCGCACCGCGCAGCGAGCGCGGTGTGCGGGTTTCATCAGCCGCTGTGCCATCGGGAGGCCCCGCGGACGCGACGGCCGACTCACCGGCGGCCAGGGCTTCGGCGGCGACCGAGTCCGTCCTGGCCCTCACCACGAGGAAGAAGTCGTTGGAACCCGCATTCGCCACCTCCGCCGGATCGACGCCTTCGGCTCGCAGGGTCTTCACGTTCGTCGGAGTGGCCATGCCCGCGCTCGCCCAGGCGCTGCCGTCGACCTCTCGCATCGCCCGCATCCCACGCAGTTGGACCACCGAGTCGACGTAGGTATCCGGGAAAAGCTTGATGGCCACAGTCACGTGAGGACTCCCTGTCGGCTGTCGACATGGACGATGCGCGTGCCGACGGAATCGTTCGTCGGGTCGGCGTTGGCCAGGGTGTCGAGGACCAGCTCCGGAGTCGTGATCACCGCAACCCGACCGCCGCCGCGCTCGACGAACCCGATGGCCGCGCTCACCTTGGGTCCCATGCTCCCGGCTGGGAACTGGCCCGCCGTGAGATGTCTATCGGCCTCGGCGGAGTCGACCCACGTCAACCGGCGCTGGGTCTGCTTGCCGAAGTCGAGCTGGACGGTGTCCACCCCTGTGACCAGGACGAGTGCTTCGGCCTCGAGTTGATGAGCGAGCTCCGCGGACGCATAGTCCTTGTCGATGACCGCGTCCACGCCGTCCCAGACGTCACCCGCGACGACCGACCGGGATTCCGCCACCGCCACCGGTCACCACGACGTGGCCCGACTCGAGCAGACAGCCGATCGCGTCGATCTCGACGAAGCCCTTCGGCAGCGGGGAAGCGACCACCCGCCGGAAGCCGCGGCCGGAGTCCTCGGTGATGTCCCAACCCCGGGCCTTCGCCAGCTCGATGGCCGCCTCCTCGGAGAAGAAGGGACCGACCGGTTTCGTGGGCCGGCTGAACGCGGGATCGTCCAGATCCACGATCACGTGGCTGAGCAGCGCAGAGATCGGGTGACGACGGCCGCACACGCCGTACAGAGCAATAGCAATCAGCGAGCCCAACTGACCCTCGGTCATGGCCACCAGGCTGAACAACGGCATCTCCGGAACCTCGTCGTGCCCCATCTCCTGCTGGATCGCGAGATTGCCGACCTGAGGCCCGTTGCCGTGCACGACGACTACGCGCCAACCAGCGTCCAGCAACGCGCCGATCGAGACCGCCATTGCCGCTGCGTTGGCGCGCTGCTCGTCGTAGGTGCCCCGTTCACCCTGGCCGATAAGGGCATTGCCGCCCATCGCCACCACCGCAGTCCTAGCCATCACCCTCACCTCCTTGGACAATGGGCCGTCCGGGCGCCGAACGTGCAGACCTCCGGGGGAGCCGTTCAGTATACTGGGCAACCATAGACGATAGTGAACGGCACTGTCGCGTTCCAAGGTGACCTGCAGTCGAGGTGAGTGATGGACCGTCCCGTTGACGAGATCCCCGTCGAGGCGATGGCGAGGTTCACCACCGCCGAGGCTTGCCTCTACCCGATGGCGCTCACCGACCCCGCGGGATACGAACGCGCGACCACACTCGTCGGGCTGGTCGCCGATGAGCTGCGGCGCAGCAGCACGGACGTCACATCGGTGCTGGAGAGACGCTCGGAGCTGATCGACCTGGTGTCGGGGATCGCCGCCGAGGCGAGCGTCGATGCCCGTGGGTTCCCCGTGGATGCAGTCGTGGACGCAGCCTCCGCACTGCGCTGCCGCGAGTTCGGAGCCACCGGATCGGGAACGCTCGGGGGCGCTTGACATCGGAGTCCCGGCTGCTTTACTAAAGATTACGATTCGTATCGTGAAGTAAATTCCCCGGGAGCATGGAGATGGACATGGGTCGTGGGTCCACCACGGCGGCGTCGCTCGGGTCGCCCGCCGGCCAGGCCACAAACCCGGCCGCGGCAGCCGAGGCGTTGGCCGTGCTGATCGTGGACCTGCAGGCTCGCGGCCTCAAAGTGGAGGTACCGCTCGAACGACGCACTGGCGGTGCCGGCCCCTCGGACTCCGGGATGCTCTGGGTCGGCGGCTACTCGATCACGGTGCCTACCGACAACACCGCCGCCGCCGCCTCGCCGTACGTACTCCGGGCAGAGGATGACGGATACGCCGTCTTCGAGGGCAGCCGGAGGCTTGCCGGCGCGTCGACCCAGCAGCGCCCACGCTTCTACGACCTCAGCACGGCCGACGGTGTGCCTTACTGGAAGATCGGCCTGATGCACCTGGACTCCTTCGCGAGCACAGTCGTGCAGACCTGCTCCTACTGGGGCAACCATGACCAGTGCAGGTTCTGCGGCATCGGGGTGTCACTGGAGTCCGGCCGAACGATTGTCAAGAAGACCCCGGAGCAGCTCGCCGAGGTGGCGATGGCCGCCAAGGAGCTCGACGGGGCAGTGGACGCCACCCTCACCACCGGGAGCTCCAACGGGGTCGATCGTGGCGCACGATACGTCGCACGCTGCGGACAGGCCGTCCGGGAAGCCACGGGTCTGCCGGTCGAGGTGCAGTTCGAGCCGCCGCGAAACCTCGACGTGATCGACGAAGTGGCGGACCTGGGGATCGACTCCGTCGGCATCCACGTCGAGTCGTTCGACCCTGCGGTCCTCGCCCGCGTGGCTCCGGCCAAGGCTCGCACCGGCATAGACGAGTACTTCCGGGCCTGGGAGCGTGCTGTCGCGCGCTTCGGTGAGGGCCAGGTCTCCACCTATGTGATCCTGGGGATGGGGGAGGACCCGGAGCTCACCGTGGAGGGCTGTCGCCGGGCCGTCGACCTCGGCGTGTTCCCTTTCGTCGTCCCGATCCGCCCCGTCGCTGGGAGCCTGATGGAGGACGTCGTACCGCCGTCGCGTGAGTACACCGAGGGCATCTACCGCAAGGTGGCGGCCTACATGAGCGAGCGGGGTATGGCGGCCGACGTGGCCAAGGCCGGATGTGCCCGGTGCCAGGCATGTTCGGGCCTGCAGGGTGTCCAGGCCCTTCTGCAGATCGGGCCGCGGCCGGTCCAGACCTCGCATGCCGTCTGAGCTGAGGCTCACGGGACCGACCGCCGCGACCGGCGTACGACTGCCGGCGAGCCCGGGAAGCACCAGGATCGTGTGCCGACGGATCGGCTCCGCCAGCGAGCGCGCAGACCATCTTGCCCTTCGCCACCAGGTCTTCGTCGAGGAGCAGGCGGTGTTCGCCGAGTCCGACCTGGACTCCCGCGACGGCGAAGTGGCCACGATCGCCGCGCTGGGCTACAGCGACGGGGTCGCCGTGGGCACGGTCCGGATGTTCCTGCTCGACCCCGACGAGGACCGGTGGCAGGGTGACCGACTCGCCGTCCTGTCGGCCTACCGCAGCCACGGGGTGGGTGCACCGTTGGTCCGATACGCCGTGGCGACGGCGGCCACGCTCGGCGGGCGCACCATGACCGCCCACATCCAGCCCGCCAATGTCACGTTCTTCCGGCGACTGGGCTGGACCACGGTCGGAGAGCCGGAGATCTATGCCGGACTTCCGCACCAGCCGATGAGTATCGACCTGCCGAGCCGGGCCGAGGGGCTCGCGACCGTCCGCGAGCTCGGAGACGGCGTCACCGCGCAAGGCCCGTCACGCGGCTGACGGCAAGGTCGAGAACGGTGGCTACCTGGCCGCCGCGACGCAGCGCGAGCAGCCCGGAATCGTCGACGCGACCCACCACGGCCGCGTCGAGGCCGCGCGCGTGGAACGCCGAGAGACACGCTTCCTCGCGTCCGGGTGGCGAGCAGAGCATGAATGCATACGCCGGGAAGCAGGTCAGCCAGTCCGGCAGTGGGACCGTGGACGGGCACGGGAGCCGCTCCAGGTCAACGGTCACGCCGAGGCCGCTCCACTCGAGCAGCATCGCCAGCGAACCAACGAACCCAGCCATGCTGACGTCTTTGGCCGCGACACAGTCGCCCGAGGACGCCAGGGTGGCGAGGACGCGCACGTCGCCGGCCAACTCCTCGCCCCGCTCCCGGAACGATCGGAAGAACGGGAAGTCGGTACGCATGACCCCCGTCGTGCAGGCCGCCACGATCAGGGACTGACCGGGCGAGACGTTCGTGGTGGACAGCACGGCGTCTGCGCGGCCGACTCCGAAGGCGGAGACTGCGGGGGGACCGTCGTACACGGTCAGGTGCCCGCCGACCAAGGCGACGTCGTACCACTCGCAGGCGTCCTTCATGCCGCGCAAGGTCTCCCGGGCGAGCTCGGTGTCACCGACGATCGTGTCGACGATCGCCAGCGGAACGGCGCCCATCGCCGCAAGGTCGTTGACATTGGTCAGGACCGCGGCGACCCCCGCCCCGTATGGGTCCTGGGCCACGAAGGCCGGAAGGAGGGCCTCGCCGCACGCGATGACCCGGTCGTAGCTCCGGCCGGTCGGCAGGAGACCCGGACCGTCGGCCACGACTGCTCCGTCGTCACCCGGGCCGTGGACCCAGCTGCCGCCGCCCAGGACCTCGCTCACGAGCGCGATCTCGCTCTTCGCGCGCATCGCCGGGTGGGACCGCAGAAACTCGGCCAGCCGGGTGAGGTCGGCCAGGTCATTCGCCCCGGTACTCATGGCCGCCCCTCACGGTTCGCCGGGCAGGTCGGCCCCGCCGTGCTGTCTGTCGGAAAGTGGACGATACATGTAATATAGCGAATGTGGGCCCTCCGTCGTTTCTCACCCTGCCTGAGCGCGGTGCCAAGCCAAGGACGGTGGGGCTGACCCACGTGCTCGACAAAGGCCTGACCGTCCAGGCGGCTCGTTCGGCGTTGGCCACGGCGGCCCCACATATGGATGTGTGGAAGTTTGGCTGGGGCACTGCCTATATCGATGCGGGGTTGCCCGAGAAGCTGGCGCTGTTGAAGGCGTACGGGGTGCGCTCCTGTCTTGGTGGAACGCTGCTGGAGATCTCCTGGGCCCAGGGCAGGGCGGAGGACTGCCTGGACTGGGCTGCCGAGGCGGGTTTCGACAGCGTCGAGGTTTCCCGCGGCGTAGCGGCCATGACCCTGGCTGAAAAGCGCGACCTGCTTCGCCGGGCCGCAGAGACATTCGTCGTGCTTTCCGAGGTCGGCAGCAAGGATCCCGAACAGGTTCTCACCGCCGAGCAGTGGACGGATGAAGTGGCCGGCGATCTCGCCGCCGGTGCCCGTTGGGTCGTCACCGAGGGCAGGGAGAGCGGGACGGTCGGGATCTACCGGGAGGACGGCTCGATCCGTACCGACGCCGTGGCCGCAGCAGTCCGTGGCGGTGGCGTGGACCGGGTCCTCTTCGAGGCGCCCCGCAAGGACCAACAGGCTTGGCTGATCCGCGAGTTCGGTCCCGACGTCAACTTGGCCAACATCGCGGTTGAGGAGGTGCTGGCGCTCGAAACGTTGCGTCTGGGGCTTCGCGCCGACACCTGCGACCTCACGCGACACTGGCAGATGGCGTGACCGAGCCGACGCAGACCACGCGACGCAACCTCGTGCCGGGCGCCTATCGCGGAGTGGCCGTTACCTCGGTCGACTGCGCACTCGACGAGACTTCCCTGCGCCGGCACTTCATCGGGCTGGGGGCCTATCGCCGAACCCGATTCATCGTCGTCCGCAATGGCCTCGACACGGCCATCGTCGCGGTTCAGAAGGCGTCCGGGGATCCTCTGTTCTCGCCGATCACGGCGCTTGAACTCCTGGCCGGGGCAGCCGAGTGCGCCTACCTCGAGGAATCGGAGGTGGACACCGCCATACCCACCGCGCTGGCACAGGCGGCGAAGCTCCACGCACCCGACAAACGCGGCGTGGTGGTGCAGGGGAGGTACGGCCACGTGAGCTTCATCATCGACCCCGCCCCGCTTCGGGTCACGGTTCGGGAGGTCGTGCCGCCGTACCCACCGAAACTCCTCGACCAGATCCGGCGCGTGCTGGACCTTGCCGAGCACCTGCCGCCGATCGAGCTGGTTCCTGACATCGTCGAGCTCGACCAGCTGGCGCGGTCGCGGACGTCACCGAGCTATCTCCTGCCGTGCCGGGGCGGTGGAGTATCGATCGAGGGCGCGACCACCGACTACCTCGACGAACATCCCGACCGCCGTCCGTGGACGCTGATCGGTTGTGAACGGTCCCAACAGATCCACGAGTGGTTCTATGGCGAGCGTGCCGAGCGAGTCGACATCTGCCCACGAAAGAGGATCGGCGGCACGGGCGCAATCCTCACCAAGTGCTGCCTGCTCGAGACCCACATCGAGGTCGACGACGGTCGAGTCGTCGTGCCGTGGGGAGCCTCGCTGACCCAGATTTCCGAGGCACTGGTGACCCTTGCCGCAGAGTGGGAGCCGGCGTGGGCACCCGCCTGAGCGACTCCGAGCAGTACGCCCACCTGTGGGGCACGGCGGAGCTGGCCCAGGTTTTCGAGGAGCGGGCGCGACTGCAAAGCTGGCTCGACATCCTCACCGCGCTCGCCGCCGCCCAGGCGCGCCTGGGCATCATCTCTGACGAGGCGGCGGCGCAGATCGCCACCAATGCCCGCGCACAGAATCTCGACCTCCACGTCGTGGCCGAGGAGACCCGGCGGACCTCGCACTCGATGCTGGGGCTGATCAGCGCGCTCCAGCAGGTGCTTCCCGATGAGGCCCGGGAACACGTGTACGTCGGTGCCACGGTCCAGGACATCACCGACACGTGGTTCGCCCTCGTCATGCGCGAAGTCGGGGCCGTGGTGTGGAGAGACCTGCGCGCAATCGAGGACACGCTGCTCGCGATGGCCGTCGAGCATCGAGACACGCTCATGGCTGGACGAACTCACGGTCAACCTGGCTCGCCGATCACCTTCGGCTTCAAGGTTGCCTCATGGGCCGACGAGGTTCGACGCCACCTTCAGCGTCTCTCGGAGGGACGTTCGCGATGGCTGGTCGGCCAGCTCGGTGGAGCGGTGGGCACCCTCGGGTTCTTCGCGCCGCGCGGTGCGGAGCTGCGCGCGCAGTTCTGTCGCTGAGCTGGAACTGTCCGACCCGTCCATCTCGTGGCTCACCTCGCGCGATCGGATCGCGGAGTTCGGCGCGCTGCTGGCCATGGTCTGCGGCACCTTGGCCCGGATCGGCAACGAGGTCTACGAGCTGCAACGGCCGGAGATCGGCGAGCTGCGCGAGCCGACCACGGCCGACACGGTCGGCAGCATCACGATGCCCCACAAGCGCAATCCCGAGGGAAGCGAGCACCTGGACACGTTGGCACGGTTGGCCCGAGCCAACTCTCAGGTGCTCACCGAAGGCATGGTGGTTGGGCACGAACGCGACGGACGCGGCTGGAAGGCCGAATGGGTCGCACTGCCCGAGGTCTGCCTGCTGACCGGCGTAGCTCTCGGACTGGGCCGGCGCTTGCTGTCCGGCCTGGTCGTCAACGCCGAGACGATGCGGGCCAACCTGAACAGCCACGGCGACCAGCTGGCATCCGAGCAGATCCTGGCTGGGCTGACCAGGAGGCTGGGCAAGCACGCTGCGCAGCGGCTCATGCACGATGTACTCGCACCGGGATCTCGGGACGTCCACGATGTGCTCGACGCGCTGGTTGCCGATGGTGTCGCCACGGAGCAGGACCGCGAGGCGTGGACAACCTGGCAGGTGGGCGACACCGGCAGGATGGTCGATGACGTCGTCGCCCGGGCCCGGCACGCGCGGTCGTTGGAGACGGACGCATGGACATGAGTCTTCCTCGGGTCGAGCTCGCACTCCTCCCGACCCCGCTGGTGCGCGCGCCGCGTCTGGAGCGTGCGCTCGATGCTGGGCCGATCTTCCTCAAACGTGACGATCTCACTGGCTTCGGCGTCGCCGGCAACAAGGCGCGTGCCCTGGAGTTCCTGATCGGCGCAGCAGTCGCCGAGAGGGCCGATGTCTTCGTTGCGGCCGGCAGCCCTGCGTCGAACTTCTGCGCGGCTGCGGCGATGGCCGCACGCACGGTGTCGATGGACTGTGACCTCCTGTTCCCCGGCGAACCGCCCTCGGCTCCGTCAACGAATGTCGAGCTGGCACGTGCCGCAGGTGCCCGTGTGCTCTTCAACGCCGTCGAGACGCGGGACCTGCTCGATGACGGCGTCATGGAGCACGCGAAGGTCCTTCGTGCAGAAGGACGGCGGCCGTACGCGGTGCCGCGGGGCGGGGCGACAGCAACCGGAGGAATCGGATACGCCCATGCAGCGCGGGAGCTGGCCGAACAGGCCAGGCTGGCCGACATCATTCCCCGGACGATCGTGGTGGCGACCGGTTCCGGGGGGACCCTGGCCGGGCTGGTCGCCGGACAGGTCGGGTATGGACTGCCTTGGCACCTTGTCGGCGCCAGCGTGAGCCGGGCGGCTCAAGGCATGGCCGCTCAGGTCCTTCGGCTCTCGCGCGAGTGTGCAGCCGCCATTGGCCTCGATGAACCGTCCGCTGACGACGTCGACGTCCGGGACTGTCGCGGCGCAGGGTTCGGCGTCGTCTCGGCTGAGGATCGGGTCAGCCAACGGCTGGCGCTGGAACATGAGGGGTTGTTGCTCGATGACTACTACGGAGCGAAGGCCATGACCTTGTTCAGGACACTGATGGCCGCGGACGCGGAGCCACCGGCTGTGTTCTGGCACACCGGGGGAGTGGCCGCAGCACTCACGGCCCTGATCCGAGGCTCGTCATGACGTCACCGATGCGACGCAGCGGTCCACCGCAGACCGGCCCGGCCCAAGAACTGATCGACAGCGGGTTCGCCCTGGAGAATGCCGACGCACCGTTTCTCCACGGGGGCCTGAACCTCGCCGACATCGCACACGTGCTGGACCTGCTGCGACGCGACATCGTCCCCGCGCCAGCGGCCCGTGACCTGCTGCGGCTGCTGCTCGAGGTGCAGCGGATGGCGGTCGAGGACTTTCCGTACAGCCCTGAGTTCGGTGAGCCGTACAACTCCCGTGAGCGCTTCTTCGTCCAGCGACTCGGCAAGACAGCCGGGTGGCTCCATGCCGGCCGGCCAAGGCGGGAGGCGGCCCGGATCGCCTTGCGGATTCACGTCCGAGAACAGCTCCTTGAACTCGTGGACGAGGTGCTGAGGTTTGCTCGCGACACGACGTCGCTCGCAGCCAGGCACGTCGACACCGTGATGCCGGACCAGACCTACCTGCAACAGGCACAGCCGTCGACGTTCGGCCACTACGTGTTGTCGTTCGTCTACCCCGCCCTACGAGATGCCCATCGACTCCTGGACGAGTTCGACGACATCAACCGCAGTCCCGCCGGCGCCGGCTGCGTCAACGGAACTCGACTGCTCGACGACCGGACATTTGTCGCAGCAGCATTGGGTTTCGACGAGGTCATCGAGCACACGCGTGATGCCATGTGGCAGATCGACGGGCTCATCCACGTGCTGGCCAGTGCGGCCAGCCTACTGTCCACACAGAGCAAGCTCGCCGAAGACCTCGAGATCTGGTCCAGCAGCGAGTTCGACTTCGTCGACCTCGCGGATGCCTATACCCGGTCGAGCATTCTGATGCCGCAGAAGCGCAACCCCTATTCCTTGTCCATCGTGCGCGGCGCATCCGGTGTGCTGATCGGGCGCCTGACCGGCTTCCTCGCCGTGGCCAAGAGCCCGTCCGCGCGCAGTGACAACCTGATCTTCGCCTACGGCGAGGTGCCCCGCGCGCTGGACCTCGCGATCCGGGTTACCCGGCTGATGACCGGAGTCATGCGCACCCTGGAGGTGAACGTCGACCAGATGGCCCGGGGCCTCGATGACGGCTACACACAGGCGACCGATCTGAGCGAGTTCATCGTCCAATACTGCGGCGTTGACTACCGGAGCGCATACGACGTGGTCGGCCGAACCGTGCGCGAGGCCAGCCAGCAAGGGGTACCCGGTCGGCTCATCACCGGTGCCATGCTCGACGAGGCCGCGCTGGCCGAGACCGGGCATACGTTGGGCCTGACCTCGATGGACCTGAGCGCGGCGCTCGATCCTCGGGCCATCATCGAGAGCCGCACCGCGACCGGCGGCGCGGCCTCGACCGCCGTGGCGTCGATGATCGACGCGTGCCGACAGAACATCGAGGACCGCGGCGGCGCTGTCGAGCGGCGTCGCCAGCGGCTCGTTGAGGCCGAGGAGCGACTGCTCGATCAGGCCAGACGGACCGCCGACATGGAGGACCGAGATGACTGAGCCCACGCGCGCCATCGTGCTGCCGGACGAGGTATCCGTCGTCAACCTGGGCCTGTCACTCTTCGCCGATGCGGTCCGCGATCAGGCCGCACCCGCGCAACAGGTGGACTGGCGGATCCCCGCGGGCGGGCAGTTGGACCTGGTGGATGCTCTGGAGCTGCTCGACGGACCGCGGGCGTCCGGCATCGACCGGGCCAACGCCGAGGTGGTACGGCGCCTGGACCAGAGCGTGCCCATGTTGGTGGATGTCGCCTCGGCCGGGGCCCTCATCCCGGATCTGTCTGGTAGGACGTTGTTGCACAGCGGACCCGAGATCGCGTGGGAGGAGGTCTGTGACCCGCTCCGACGTTCGATGCGGGCCGCCACCGTTGCCGAAGGGTGGGCCGAGTCCCTTGAGCAAGCGGACCGGATCCTGGCTGACGGCAGTGTGAATCTACAGCCGAGCTACCGATACGACACGGTCATGCCGATGGCCAGTGCGATCGGACTGTCGGCGCCGGTCTTCGCAGTCGACAACCGTGACGGCGGCACCCGAGCCTTCGCTCCGATCAACCAGGGACCTGGGGAGACCGCGTGGTTCGGACGCGACACGCCGACGGCCATCGCCAGGCTGGAGTTCCTGCGTGACGTTGCCGGACCGATGCTCAGAGCCATCCTGGACTCGACCGGCCCGATCGATGTCTTCGCCCTGGCCGCCCAGGGGGTCCGGATCGGTGACGACGTCCACATGCGCACTCAGGGCACGACCAGCCTGATGATCCGCAACCTGCTCCCTCAGATCGCGGCGCTCCCGGACGAGGGACGGCATGAGTTCGCGGAGTACCTGTCCGGCAACCACCTGTTCTTCCTGAACCTCGCGATGGCGGCTGCGAAGACGAGCGCGCTGTGGGCCGAGCAGGTGGAGGGCTCGAGCATCGTCACGATGATGTGCCGCAACGGCACGTCGTACGGAATCAGGCTGGCCGGTCCGACGGAGGTGTTCGTCGGCGAAGCCCCACCCGTCGCGGAAGCGATGTACTACCCGGATCACGGCCCTGAGACCAGCGCGCGCGACATCGGGGACAGCGCGATCCTCGAGCTTGTGGGACTCGGTGGCGCGGCCGCCGCAGGCTCACCGGCCGTCGCCGGCTTCTTGTCGGGCGGCATGGCGGACGCGGTGAGGATGACCGAACGCATGGCCTCGATCTGTGTCGCCGAGAGCACGCGGTTCAAGCTCCCGACCTGGAACGACCGGGGCACGCCCGTAGGCGTCGACGTACGAAGGGTCGTCGAGCTGGACACCGCACCCCAGGTCACCACGGGGATCCTGCACGCCAGCTCCGGCGTCGGCCAGATCGGTGCCGGGGTGGCCACCGCTCCCATCGAGTGTTTCCGTGCCGCGCTCCGGTCTCTCGCGTCCCACGACTTCGAGGAATGAGGAGCCCGTCGTGACCGACCGCACCGTGCACACACGTTGGACCGGAGGGATGCGAGCCGTGACCGAGGTCGACGGGTTCGAGATCGTGGTGGACGAACCGGAGACGCACGGTGGCACCGGCAGCGGCCCGCAACCGACAGACCTCCTGTTGGCCTCGGTCGCCTCGTGCATCGTCCTGTCGATGGCGTTCGTCGCCAGGAGACAGGGCGTCGAGCTACTAGGTCTCGACGTCACCGTCAACGGCACGTACGACGGGCTCGAGTTCGAGCGCATCTCCGTCTCACTCACCTCCCGCACCCCTCGTGAGGTGCTCGAGGGACTCGTCCCTGAGGCCGAGCGAGTCTGCTACGTGTCGAACACGTTGCGGCGCAAGCCCGAGCTCGTTCTGCGCGTGGACTGAAATCGGTGAGCACAGGGTCGGCGAACCAATATGTCGCGGCTGGTCCTGAGACCGTCTGGGAGCTGCTCCGAGGTGCGACGGGCCTGACCGCACCCGCCAGGTGACCAGTCAGGCCGCGTCCGGCTCGTCGCTCTCAGGTGGAGACCGCGAACTCGCCCAGCTCGGACCAGTCGGTGCCTGGCACGTTCGCGTTGACGATCCGCGGCGTCTCGGCCAGGTAGGACGGCAGTTCCTGCTGCGCCTTCGCGAAGTGCTCGGACCGGACGTGAGCACCGCCCGCGTCCTCGTCGGCAAAGGCCTCCACGAGCACGTACTCGTTCCGGTCGTCGAGGCTGCGGGACCAATCGAACCATAGGCAGCCGGGCTCGGCGCGCGTGGCCTCGGTGAACGACCGGGAGATCTCAGGCCACGCCTCAGAGTGCTCGGGCTTGATGCGGAACTTTGCGGCGATGAAAATCAAACCGGGTCTCCTCGCGTCGGTGCGTGCGTTGGAACGGGTCGGTGGGCCAGCCGCCAAATGTCAAGAATGGCACGGCCGCGCACCCGAGTGCGGCAGGGTCCGCGCCGTCGCGGCCGGCGCTCGACCCGACGCTAGCATTGGTCGGCTGCACCTGCTTGCCACCGACTCGGGACCGACCTGAGAGCCTCAGAGAGAATCACCACACCTCCTCGTCCCCGGCGCGCCCACCACCCATCGCCTCCCTGGTCGTGACCGGCGCCGTACCGCAAAGCAAGGGCCGAGTGACCGACGTGAGGCACCCAAGTCAGCAGGAACTCGGAGTGATGGTTGGGCGGGCGAGGAGTTTGGTCGCGTCGTTGGCCTCGACGAGGCCACCGTCGCTGCGGTCGTCGCCGCCACGCACCGCCGGTCGTGATGCGACCCTGATGTCGACGTCAGACCGTCGCTGGCTGAGGCCGGAGTGCGGCGACCAGCTGCTCGATGCGTGCGGCGTCGGCAGGACCGAGCGGCAGCAGCGGGTCGCGAACCGGTCCGGCCGAGTGCCCGATCGCCTCCATGGCGGTCTTGACGGCGGCGATGTACGACGTGGACAGGGCGGCCTCGAGGAAGGGGTAGACCTTGGCCCATGCCGCTCGGGCGGCGCCAACGTCGCCCTCCTTCACCCGGTCGTAGATCGCAACGAGCTCGGCCGGGATGACGTTGGCGGTGCCGGCCATGACGCCCGCCGACCCGCTGACGAGGGAGGAGAGAATCAGGGTGTCCCAGCCGACGAAGGTGGACACCAGGTCGCCGTACTCGTGGA
>CAVUYR010000003.1:0-998447 GCA_963745795.1 uncultured Actinomycetota bacterium
GTCCGACTCGGCTTGTGGCCGAATATGCGGCCCGCAGCCTCCGGAACCATCGCTCCGGAGCAGAACGCCTGGGATGCCTCGCAACACAAACGCCGAGATCGGCGCCCTGTCCGGCATGGTGCGGGACGGATGCCGTGTGCCCCATGTGTGCCCCCACTCTGAGCTTCGATGGAACGGAGGCATCGGTGACGCGCTCGGCGCACGCCTGGCATCGGCTCGAGGAACCTTCGCAATGAGAAGGTCAGGGGTTCGAGAATCCCCTCAGCTCCACCACGGCGCACCGCGTCTGATGCGATGAAGGAGCGGGGCCTCCGCTCCTCGTGCGTCCCCGGCGGATGCTGGGGGTGTCTCACGTCGACGACGAAGGAGGCCCCTATGTCAGAGTACGCAGGGCAACAGTTCGTGGGTATCGATCTGCACCGCCGGCGCAGTGTGATCGTCGAACGACCGAGTCCGGGGAAGTGTTGGAGTCGGTCACGGATCGTCAACGACGTCGAGAGCCTGGATCGGGTGATCGCCCGGGCCGGGGAGGATCCGGAGGTGGTGCTCGAGGCCACCTACGGCTGGTACTGGGCGGTCGACGCGCTGCAGGAAGCCGGGGCCAGGGTGCATCTGGCGCATCCGTTGGGCGTGAAGGCGTTTGAGTACCGGCGGGTGAAGAACGACGTCCGGGACGCGGCCGATCTGGCCGACCTGCTGCGGATGGGTCGGCTGCCCGGAGGCGTGGATCGCGCCGCCGGCGACTCGGGAGCTGCGCGAGCTGGTCCGGCACCGGGCCAAGCTGGTCGCGCTGCGCTCGCACTGCAAGGCTGAGATCCACGCGGTGCTGGCCAAGTGCGGGATCCAGGTGCCGATGAGCGACCTGTTCGGGGTGGCGGGAACCGAGCTGTTGGATCGGCTGCAGCTGGCGGCACCCTATGCCGCCCGGATCGCGTCGCTGCGGCGGCTGATAGACGATCTGGACTTCGAGATCGAGGTATTTGCCCATGCGGTCCAGGGTCGCCTCCGTGCCGATCCCGGCTACGTCGCGGTGCAGCAGATCCCCGGGCATCGGCCCGATCCTGGGGGCGGTGTTCGTCGCCGAGATCGGCGACGTCACCCGGTTCGACAGGGCGCCGCAGCTGGCCTGCTGGGCCGGGCTGACCCCCAAGCACCACGAGTCCGACACCCACGTGCACCGCGGCCGGATCACCAAGCAGGGATCTCGGCTGGTCCGCTGGGCGGCGGTCGAGTCGGTCAAGCGTGTGGGCCCCCACACCCGAATCGGCGCCCTACGCGACCAAGTCGCTGAGCGCCGGGGCCGCAACATCGGCGCGGTCGCGGCCGCCCGACAACAGGTCGAGTACGTCTTCTACGCGCTGCGCGACCACCACGTCCGCGCCCTGCACACGCCCCGGCAGGTGGCATGAAACCCATCTCGGCACTGGTTCTCTGGTCGGTCGCGAGTCGTGCAGGTCATGACCCCCGTCCGCGGCGAGGTCGAGCATTCTGATTGACACCACCGACCGGACTGGCGCACCCCATCATGCCCACCCGCGACGACCTGTCCGCGGGCCACGGCGAAGGGATGACCGAGCAGCCCAACTGCCTGCTCCCACCGGACACACCGGCGCTGATGCGAGCCATGTCCACCCAAACCGCTGCAAGCTCAAGGGAGACCTCACCAAGCTCGTCCCCGAACATCGCGAACATGGTGCACCGAACGGCGACGTCGTCAAGGCCCTCCGGCCGCTCCGCGGTCGGGCTCCGCCCGAGCCCTGACCCCGCCGCCTCCTCGGCACGTGCACACGCCGGTCGAGGACAAGGAAAGTGGCCGGCCGATCACTCTTGACCGGCCCCGCTCCTTCAGGGATGACCAGCGGAAACGGTCATCCGCCACCTGAGCTCATCGGACATCGTGCTTGGTCCTGGTCGGAACGTGTGCCCCATGTGTGCCCCCGGATGTGAGGCGGTCTAGACCGATTCGTTGGGCTCCGGTCCCGAGATGGACGACGAATGGACCGACGGCCGCCGCTACGTCGGCCTCGAGCTCCTCGCCAAGGCCCCGACTGGTCCTGATCACCACCGAGACCGACCGAGAGGAGCACGCGAACTTCGGCGCCATCAGCGCGTGACCAGACAACGATGAATCACAAGACGTCGCACACCACCTCACGGGTCGCGACCGGGCGCCGGTGCCCCAGCAGCGACCAGCCGCCTGTCTTGCGTGGTCCGCGCAGGAGCCCCCTCGTTCCAACGGTCGATGGTTTGGAGGACCCAGAAGAGGCCGAGCCAAGAGATCATCCACGCCTCCAGCCAGAACACCCGATGGGTGGCGAACCCGTCCGAGCCGTTTCTGGTCTCGACGAAGATCGCGACTGCGCCGACGACCATGAGCACGGCGATGGCCCAGTACGTCCACGCCCACCTGAGGCTCCTTGGCTCCTTGGCCTCCTTGATGCCGTGGTGCTTCTGCTGCGCGACGGTGACGACGACGCAGACGATGAAGATGAACATGACCGTGGCCGACCAACCGTGGGCGTTGTCGAAGAACCACTCGCGGTCGTTCGCGAACTTCCAAACGCCTGCCACCCAGAGTGCCGAGGCTGCAGCGATCGGGCCCCAGTAAGCGCGCGGGTGCTCGGTGATGGACGCGCATGTCTCCTCACCGCGCGGGACGCCGCTCGTCGCCGCCGACCTGTTTCGGACGTGTGCGACTGCGCCGACGGCGATCAGGATGAGGAGGACGGCGCCGGCGACGATGAAGTACGCCAGCATGTTGTTGACGATCGCGTCCTGGCTGGCTTCGATGACTCGGGTTTGCTGCCGGTTCGTGGTGACCGCGGCACCGGTTGCGGTGTCCAGGCCGCACTTGTTTGTCTTGGCGGTGGGCACGAACGCGACGACGGGCGCGAGCATTCCGGCCAGGTTCAGATAGCTGTCCTCGAGTGGGGTCTTGCCCCACAGAACGATCATGGCCAGGCCCAGAGCGACAAGCGAGCCGACGAATATCGATTGCACGGACGTGTAGTAGTAGGCGCTTATGGAGCCTTGGAGGCAGTCGCCGGCGACGTGGTATTCGCGGATCAGCGATGCGGCGAGGATGGCAATCATCGCGACCACGCTGAGCCGGACGAACATGTAGGTACGGCGCGCCGAGCTGGGTGGCTGTCGCCTTTGGTCGCCGCCCATTGCGCGCACATGTGCATGCGTGTGTTCCATCGTGGTCATCCCGTCAGCTCCTCTCCCCATTCCCCCGCGGCCGATTGGGTCTTGACTGCCTCCGGCACAGCAGGGTGGTCCGACTGGTCCACCAGTTGGACAGCGTGACCGAACATCCCCTGGATGATCGCCAAGGTGTTGTCGAGGAGTGTGCGAGACGCGATCGGCTCCAGGACGTCGGCGAGCGTCGGGATGCCCATGTCGATGCGTGCGCCGAACCGCACACGCGCCCCGCCGTCCGCCGTCGGCCGGACCTCCCAACTGCCCTCGAACTGGTCGACGTCTCCCTCGATCTGCTTGAAACTGATCGTCCCGGTGGCTCGCGACAGCGTGTCCTCCTCGGTCCAGCGCAGAAGGCCGTTACGGAAGGCGACCTCCCACGTCGAGTGCTGCGTCGACGGCCCGGCTTCCGTGACGACGACGCTTCGAACGGCTGCGCTGTGCTTCGGGTAGGAGGCGAAGTCGGCGATGGAGGCGAACGCCTCGCCGTCGCTTCGGTGGGCGATTATGACGGTCAGGGAAACGATTCGCATGATGTGCTCCGGTGGATGTAGGGACAGGGGACAGGAACGTCGGCGTGTGGTGTTTTGCCGCGCGTCATGCCGCGTGACGGCTGCTTGCAGGTCGTGGATGGCGGCGAGCGAGGTCGACTGCGGACTCTCGCATGGCGGTCGAGAGCCAGGCGAGGTCGTCCTCGTCGAGGGTTGCGGGTGGTGTCAAGCGGACGACGGAGTGCGTATTGAGCGAGTGGGAGGTCACCACGCGCTGCTCGAGCATGGCCATGAGGAACTCCGTAGCGACGGACGCCTCGGTGAAGTCGAGGCCGACGAGCAGCCCGCGGCCGCGGACCTCGCGCACCAACCAGGGACAGTGCTCACCGAGGATTTCGCTCGCGGCGGCCTTGATGCGATCCCCGAGCTCGGCTGATCTCCGCACCAGGCCCTCGTCACGGATGGTCCGGATCGTGGCCGTCACCGCGGCTGCCGCCAGCGGGTTCCCGCCGTACGTGGAGGAGTGCAGCAGCGGATCGGCATCGAGGGGGGCGAAGACCTCGGAGGTGGCGATCACGGCCCCGACCGGGATGACTCCGCCGGACAGCACTTTGCCCGAGAGCAGGACGTCGGGGCGAACGCCTTCGGCGTCGGCGCCCCACCACGTGCCGAGGCGCCCAAGGCCGGTCTGTATCTCGTCGAGCACCAGGAGTGCCCCCGCGGCCGTGCACAACCTGCGAACCTCGAACAGGTAGCCCACGGGCGGAATGACGACGCCGCCCTCGCCCTGGACCGGCTCGAGGATCACGGCGGTGCCGGAGCCGCCGCGTGCGAGCGCCGTGGCGAGCACCTCGGCGTCGCCGAACGGGACGAACTCGACTCCTGGCAACAGCGGTCGGAATGGTGCCCGGTATGCCTCGCGCCCGGTGACCGAGAGCGCGCCGAGGGTCTTGCCGTGGAAGCCGCCCGTCGTCGCGATGACTCGTGTGCGTCCGGCGAGCCGGGCCAGCTTGAGCCCGAGCTCCGTGGCCTCCGCGCCGGAGTTGGTCAGCACGACATGGTCGAGGCCCGGCGGTGTGATCGAGGCGAGGGTCTCGGCCGCCTCCGCGAGCTGCGGGGTGAGGAAGAGCCTCGTCGCGAGCGCGTGCGTGTCTAGCTGGCGCCGCACCGCATCGACGACGGCCGGGTGGCGGTGCCCGAGAAGGAACACGCCGTACCCCCCGCAGTTCAGGTATGGGGTGTCGTGTTCGTCGTACACGCGCGTGCCCGAGGAACGGACTTCGAGGGGCGCACCGAGGATCTCGGCGATGGTGGCGAGCGACGTGCTGACGTGCGCCCGGTACCGGGTGAGGACCGTGGCGCGGTCGGCTGTCTTGTTGGCGGGTGGCGCGACGGCCTCGTTGCTGCTCATGCCACTGCCCGTGTCGTGCGGGTCTGCTCGCGGGCGGTGTACCAGTGGACGAGGCTGCGCCTGAGGCTCTCGGCCAGGTCGGGCAGGACCGTGATCCCTTGTTCTTCGAGCGCGGGGAGCGAGGACGGCATTGGCTCGTCCCTGTCGAGGTACACGGCGAAGAAGTCGAGCAGTCGGGTGATGGTGTTGCGCATGGTCGCAGGCAGCTCTGGTAGGAACACCGGGGCGATGATCCGGTCGAACTGTTCGGGTGAGACGAAGCGCGGTGTGTCGACCTTGATGCCCAGCTGGCGTCCGGTCGCGACGAGGACGTCCACGGCCTGTGCGAGGCTCAGTGCTTGTCGTCCCGCGGTGACCCAGAGCTCCTCGCCGATGCGCTCGTGCTCCACGATGCCCGCGATGGTGTCGGCGACGACGTCTTGGGGGATGAAGTCGAAGGGCCAGGACGCGCCGAACGGGAGGATCGGGGCGATGCCTGACAAGACGGCACCGGCCGCGCGGTGCAGCCCCTGGGCGGAGGACATGGCGCCGGTGCGTGAGTCGCCGATGACGATCGAGGGGCGCACGATGCTGTGCCCCACGCCGCTGGCCTTGACGAGGGCTTCCGCCGCGCGTTTGGAGCCGGCGTATCGCGCGGCGATGTGTCCGCGCTGACCTTCGCCGCGTGCATCCAGGTACGCGGTGCTGACGTGCACGAAATGCGCCCCCGCCGCGTGGGCGATGGCGAGCGCGTGCTCGGTGCCGTCGACGTTGACGCGTTGCAGTGTCTCGTCGGGGCCGGCGAAGTCTGTTAGTGCCGCGGCGTGCACGACCGCGTCGATGCGGGCGGCCAAGTCGCGGTACTCCCGCGCGCCGAGGCCGAGGTCCAGTCGTGCCACGTCGCCCTGGACGGTGCTGAGGTTGCCGGCGCGTGGCTTCGCGGAGCGTGCGCCCATGACTGCGCGGTGGGTGAGGCAGATGACGTCTGCTGCGCCGTGGTCGAGGAGCCGCGGGACCAGGGCCTGCCCGACGACACCGGTAGCGCCGGTCACCAGGACGGTTCGGCGCTCGGGGCCGGATCTCGGCATCGGAGCAGTCGTTCGACGAGACGTTGTGGTCATGAGGTTCTCCTTGGCTAGGGACGAACCGTGATCGCCCGGTGGGACGCCGCCAGAGAGCTGGCCACGCGGATCCGGGATCGGGATTCGTCTGCACTAGGGGGAGCACCGGGCAGCAGCCGCTGATACCAACTCGCCGAATACCATCCACGCCCACCGGATCAGCCTGGAGTGCTTCTTTGACTTCCTGGCCAATCACAAGCGCCTCGAACGCGTCGGCGTCAGCCTTGACCGCGTCGACCGGCGGTACCTGGTCTGAACGCTGGCTGGCCTGGATGGCGGCTCGAGGCTATGGCCCGGCGACCATCGCGCTGCGGCTCAGCACCGTCAAAGCGTCTATGAGCGCCGCCGCGACCGGTCGGCGCGCTCACGAGCCTGACGGTGCAAGACCTCTGTTCGGGTCCCGGAGACGAGAGGCTGACCGGCAAGCGGAACTAGACTCCCACTACGCCCTTGGCTGCCAAGGCGATCGAGCATCCGCGCTTCTGCTTCGACGAGTGCCACACGAAACACAGCCACGCTGCCTGCTACGCCCGTGTTCTACAGGCTGCACCACGTACAGGCCACAGCCCTCTCCTTCTGCACCGTCGCAACCGTGCTGAAGCTGCGAGCACGCACCGTCGACCGGGTGGGGAGAGGTGCTCAGGCGGCGACCTGTCCGGCTGTCTCTGCGGATGGGTCCTTCTCGTCTGGGTTCATGCGTCCGGCACCCACGGCCTGGTAGACGTGGCCGAGGTGGATCACCTTGCCGTCCCAGGCACGTACCGGTTTCGGCCGGGTGAGCTCGGGGTGGTCCGTGCGAGCGACACCGACGATCTCGGCGGCCATCTCGTGCAACAGCCCCAGGTTCCCGCGCAGCAGCTTGGCCACCCCGCTGGGGGGCTGTTCGGTGAGATGGGAGATCAGCTCCCAGGCCGTCTCCACCTTGCTGGGGTCGATGAAACCGCTGCGGACCTGGCCCCGATCCACCTCGTCCCACGAGCGGAAGAAGACCTGCATCGCCTCGTTCAGCGCGACGGCCCTGTCCAGGGTGCGGCGAGCGGCGACCAGCGTCGGGATCGAGGTCAACTTGCCGGCGAAGTAGAGCGGCCCAGCGAGTGACCAGTAGTAGCAGATGTCCCAGAGGACCTTGACCGGCATCACCTTCGCGTTCCCGAACAACGGGTACTGGCCCTGGTAGATGCTCAGGCCGGTGCTGAACAGCGTCTGGTAGACCATCTCGAACAGCTTGGTGGCGATCCGGATGCCGTGGCCGTCGAGCTGCCGGCGGACGAGCTCGGTGATGTAGGTGTTGCTGATTGCGATGAAGTCGCTGCCCGGGGAGTAGAACGGGTCCAGGAACATGCCGGCGTCACCCGTGCACGCCCAGCGATTCGCCGAGAACACCTGCTTGCTGCCGTGCGAGAAGTGCTTGAGCACCTTGTAGTCCTGCAGTGCGGCACCACCGGCGAGTGCGTCTCGGACGGCTTTCGCGACCAGCGGCTCGTGCACGTCGAGCCAGTCCATGGACTTGTCGAAGGTCGGGAACTGATCGAGGGAGAAGTGCGAGGGGTCGGTCACGATCCCGATGCTCGTGGAACCGGACGCCAGCGGGATCAGCCACACCCAGTAGCCGCGGCCCATGATGTGGTTGGTCGAGAGGTAACGGGGCTCGCCATTCGCCATCCGCTCGTGCCACCCCGGGGCGTCGCTGAAGGTCTCGACGTCGACCACGGCATCGACCCGGAACCACGCTGCGTTGGGGTCGTGCGCGACTTCGCGGGTCAGGTCGAGCTGATGACGCAGGATCGCCCGCCGGCCCGAGGCGTCCAGCACCCACCGGGTTCGTACCGTGGTCAGGTCGGTTCCGCCCCCGCCCAGCCCGACCGTGACCTCGTGGTCCGCGGCTCCCTGGCCGAGGGTGACCGTCGTGACCCGCGCCCCGTCGACCAAGGTGATGCCGAGCTCAACTGCCTGCTCTGCCAGGTAGTTCTCGAAGATCCCGCGGTCGAGCTGGTACGAATCCGCTGTCGGGGCTGTGGACCAGCCCCACTCGAGGCCGGTGTCCATCGAGGCCTTCGGTTCGGGCGTCCAGAAGAACCGCAACCCGTTCTTCGGCAGCTGGTCGGTCAGGATGTGCTCCTTGAGGCCGAGAATGTTGGTGAAGTACTCGGCGGAGATCTCCACCGTGGACTCGCCGACCTTGTGCGCGGCCTCCGGCATCGGGAAGGACCGGCGTTCCAGCACGAGGATGCTGGAAGTCGGTCGGGCCTTGCGCAACTGCAACGCCAGGGTGAGCCCGGCGAGGCCGCCGCCGAGCACCACGACGTCGTACCGCGCGGCGAGGGTCCTGGGTGCGGGGACCGGGGTGGATGCGGACTGGGATGGCATGGAATCCTCCTGGAACTTCGGATGGTCGTGGAACGGCGTGATCGGCCGTCATAGGGAACGAGCGCTCGCAGCGGCATCTGATGCCACGAGCAGTCGGTAGAGGTCGTGGAGCATCGCGCCGAGCTGCAGGCCGATCGCGAGGGTGACAAGCTCCGTGAGCTCCACGTCATACCCAGACGTCGTGCGGTGACGCTGATCGCTCCGAGCCGTTCTCATCGAGAACGGTGCGAGCACAGCATTGGCCAACGTGAGCCCACCCCGGACGACTCCGCGGATCCTCACGCCGCCACCGCGATCCTTGTCGCCTCGAAGCACAGCACGCCGTCGTCGACAGGATCGTCGAGCAGCATCTTGGAGTCCTTCTCGTAGTCCATCAGCACCTTCCACGGCAGCTTCGATCCCTGTCGGGGCATGTAGTCCTTGGCGCGCTGCACGTAACCGGACTCCAGCTGCCCGAACACGATGTCGTCCGTCGCGCAGCCCTCGAGGTCACGCGGCGTCGCCACCGTGTAGCCGTTGTCGTCCATGTGCTTGAACAGCCGGCACAGGTAGGCGCCGGCGATGTCGGACTTCAGCGTCCACGGTGCGTTGGCGTAACCGAAAACGCACGCCATATTGGGGATGTCTTGCACCAGCACAGCCTTGTAGGTCATCCGTTCGTTCACCTCACGTGCCTCACCGTCGACCGAGAGGTGCATCCCACCGAGCATCTGCACGTTCAGACCGGTCGCTGTGACGACGATGTCCGCCTCGAGTTCCCGCCCCGACTTCAGCGAGATTCCTGTCTGCGTGAATGTTTCGATCTGATCGGTGACCACTGACGCCTCACCCGACGCGAGCACCTTGAACAGATCGCCGTCGGGCACCGCGCACAGCCGCTCGTCCCACGGCATGTACTTCGGTGTGAAGTGGCTCATGTCGAACCCGGGCCCGACCTGGCGGCGTACCTGCCACAGCAGGAACCGGCGCATCAGCTTCGGCCAGCGACGGCACGCCTTGTACAGCTGACGCTGGATCACGATATTGCGCTTGCGCCCCAACGCGTAGACCCACTTCTGCGGCAGGAAGCGACCCAGCACCTCGGAGAGCTTGTCGAATTCGGGTATCGACAACACGTACGACGGCGAGCGTTGCAGCATCGTGACGTGCCCGGCATCGCCGGCTATCGCCGGCACCAGCGTGACCGCCGTTGAGCCGCTGCCGATCACGACCACCTTCTTGCCGCGGTAGTCCAGGTCTTCTGGCCAATGCTGGGGGTGCACGTTGCGCCCCGTGAACCGCTCCACGCCCGGGAAGGTCGGGAGGTAGCCGGCGTCGTAGCTGTAGTAGCCGGTGCAGCTGATCAGGTAGCCGCACGTGTAGTCGCGGACCTCGCCGCTTACCTCGTGCACGGCGGTGACGGTCCAGCGCCTCTCGGCGCTGGACCAGTCCGCGCCGAGGATCTTCAACCCATACTGGATCTTCTGGTCGATGCCGTGCGCCGCGGCGGTGTCGGCGATGTACTGGCGGATCGCCGGGCCATCGGCCAGGACCTTCAGCTCGCGCCACGGACGGAACTTGTACCCGAACGTGAGCATGTCGAAGTCGCAGCGGATTCCCGGGTAGCGAAACAAGTCCCAGGTGCCGCCCAGCCGCGCGCGCCGCTCCAGCACCGCGACGGTCTTGTGGGGGAACTGGGCCGTCAGCTGGCATGCGGTGCCGATCCCGGACAGGCCGGCACCGATGATCAAGACGTCGAAATGCTGTGCAGTCATGGCTGGAAACCTCGAATTCCCCTAGTTGCACGGAACTGTCAGTAGGAAGGAGGCCCGGACATGGTGCTTGATACCCCCAAGGCCACGGTGGTCTTCCTCATTCGCGAGCCCTGGCACGGATGTTCACGCAGCATGTTCGGTTCGCTGATCTCGTAGCGCAGTGTGCGGTTGCTCCCCACGGCACGTGGTGTTGGGTAGGTAGGCTTGGCGGAGCGGGTGCACGGGCGCGCCGGTCGATGCGTGCGGTGACCGTGTCGTAGTAGACGCGGATGATTCGACGAGGCGTTCCTGGATACGTGATCAGGGTCGCGGACCTGGTTGGCCGCGGCCACCTCGGCGTTGGCGTCGACCAGGTTGTCAGCACCGAGCGGGCCCGTTGGAGCGTGCGGACACACAACGATTCTCCAGCCCGGTCGGTGATCCCCAGCGCTGGTTTGGCCTGGACGCCGAACTCGAAGGTCGCCACGAGCGGTGGCCACCCTCGTATGGATCATGATGGCGTCCAGGCGGCGAGGAAGTGGTGCTGGTTCTGATGGCGGGTGCGGGAGGAGTACCCGGTCAGGGCGGGCTTCCTTCGGGAGGCCGACGGCCCGGGAACCAGGGCCCGGGACGGACACGGCGGTGGCCAAGGGTTTCCACGCCGGACCGCCGTCATGTCCCGTCCGGTAACGATCCCGTCCGGTCGACATCGAGGAGACGTCGACCGGGTGGGGAGAGGTGCTCAGGCGGCGACCTGTCCGGCTGTCTCTGCGGATGGGTCCTTCTCGTCTGGGTTCATGCGTCCGGCACCCACGGCCTGGTAGACGTGGCCGAGGTGGATCACCTTGCCGTCCCAGGCACGTACCGGTTTCGGCCGGGCGAGCTCGGGGTGGTCCGTGCGAGCGACACCGACGATCTCGGCGGCCATCTCGTGCAACAGCCCCAGGTTCCCGCGCAGCAGCTTGGCCACCCCGCTGGGGGGCTGTTCGGTGAGATGGGAGATCAGCTCCCAGGCCGTCTCCACCTTGCTGGGGTCGATGAAACCGCTGCGGACCTGGCCCCGATCCACCTCGTCCCACGAGCGGAAGAAGACCTGCATCGCCTCGTTCAGCGCGACGGCCCTGTCCAGGGTGCGGCGAGCGGCGACCAGCGTCGGGATCGAGGTCAACTTGCCGGCGAAGTAGAGCGGCCCAGCGAGTGACCAGTAGTAGCAGATGTCCCAGAGGACCTTGACCGGCATCACCTTCGCGTTCCCGAACAACGGGTACTGGCCCTGGTAGATGCTCAGGCCGGTGCTGAACAGCGTCTGGTAGACCATCTCGAACAGCTTGGTGGCGATCCGGATGCCGTGGCCGTCGAGCTGCCGGCGGACGAGCTCGGTGATGTAGGTGTTGCTGATTGCGATGAAGTCGCTGCCCGGGGAGTAGAACGGGTCCAGGAACATGCCGGCGTCACCCGTGCACGCCCAGCGATTCGCCGAGAACACCTGCTTGCTGCCGTGCGAGAAGTGCTTGAGCACCTTGTAGTCCTGCAGTGCGGCACCACCGGCGAGTGCGTCTCGGACGGCTTTCGCGACCAGCGGCTCGTGCACGTCGAGCCAGTCCATGGACTTGTCGAAGGTCGGGAACTGATCGAGGGAGAAGTGCGAGGGGTCGGTCACGATCCCGATGCTCGTGGAACCGGACGCCAGCGGGATCAGCCACACCCAGTAGCCGCGGCCCATGATGTGGTTGGTCGAGAGGTAACGGGGCTCGCCATTCGCCATCCGCTCGTGCCACCCCGGGGCGTCGCTGAAGGTCTCGACGTCGACCACGGCATCGACCCGGAACCACGCTGCGTTGGGGTCGTGCGCGACTTCGCGGGTCAGGTCGAGCTGATGACGCAGGATCGCCCGCCGGCCCGAGGCGTCCAGCACCCACCGGGTTCGTACCGTGGTCAGGTCGGTTCCGCCCCCGCCCAGCCCGACCGTGACCTCGTGGTCCGCGGCTCCCTGGCCGAGGGTGACCGTCGTGACCCGCGCCCCGTCGACCAAGGTGATGCCGAGCTCAACTGCCTGCTCTGCCAGGTAGTTCTCGAAGATCCCGCGGTCGAGCTGGTACGAATCCGCCGGCGAGATTACCCCGAAACCCAGCTCGAGGCCGGTGTCCATCGAGGCCTTCGGTTCGGGCGTCCAGAAGAACCGCAACCCGTTCTTCGGCAGCTGGTCGGTCAGGATGTGCTCCTTGAGGCCGAGAATGTTGGTGAAGTACTCGGCGGAGATCTCCACCGTGGACTCGCCGACCTTGTGCGCGGCCTCCGGCATCGGGAAGGACCGGCGTTCCAGCACGAGGATGCTGGAAGTCGGTCGGGCCTTGCGCAACTGCAACGCCAGGGTGAGCCCGGCGAGGCCGCCGCCGAGCACCACGACGTCGTACCGCGCGGCGAGGGTCCTGGGTGCAGGGACCGGGGTGGATGCGGACTGGGATGGCATGGAATCCTCCTGGAACTTCGGATGGTCGTGGAACGGCGTGATCGGCCGTCATAGGGAACGAGCGCTCGCAGCGGCATCTGATACCACGAGAGGGCGTCGGGAGTTGCGGGTGCTGGGCAGGATCAGGGCCAGGAGCGGCGTCGTGGCCGCGGTGGTCACGAGGGCCATGACGACGAGCAGTCCGTAGAGGTCGTGGGGGATCGCGCCGAGCTGCAGGCCGATCCCGAGAATGACGAGCTCCGTGAGCCCGCGTGTGTTCATGAGCACGCCCAGCGCTGTGGAGTCTCTCCACGTCATGCCCAGACTTCGTGCGGTGACGCTGATCGCGCCGAACTTCCCGCCGACTGCTGCGAGCATGATGAGAGCGAATGCCCCCCAGGCTGCTCGCGGATCGCCCGCCACTGCCCAGAGGTCGGTGTGCAGTCCCGTCGCCGCGAAGAAGGCCGGAAGGAGCAGGACGGACGTGAGCGTCCCGATCCGGCTGTGGAGGGCATCGACGACGGGCATTTGCAACGGCAACACCGCACCGAACATGAAGGCACCGAAGATGGCGTGGATGCCGATCGTCTCGGTGGTCCATGCGGAGGCGAGCAGGCCGACGACCACCAGAGCTATCGCGCTCGGAGTGACGCGTTCGTCTGGCATCAATCGAGACACCACGCGTCGCAGGAGTGGACGCACCGCGACAATCATCACGAGCGCGAAGCCGACGGCCAGTGCGCCAGTCATGGCCGCGTCCGCTGGCGAGGTAGCTCGCACCAGGGCGATGACGGCCGCCAGCAGGAACCACGCAGTCACGTCGTCAACCGCAGCGCACGTGAGAGCCAGGGCGCCCAGCGGGCGCCGGGCGAGCCCGCGCTCGGCCAGGATCCTCGCCAGGACCGGGAATGCCGTGATGGACATGGATGCCCCGAGGAACAGGGCGAAGGGCGCGAATGCCACTCCATCGCCGAAGGTGGGGTGGAGAGCGAGCGCGACCCCGACACCGAAGGTGAACGGCACCACCATGCCCACGTTCGACAACACAGCGGCTTGGTGACCCTGCCGCCGTAGGAGGGACGTGTCCAGCTCGAGCCCGACGAGGAACATGAACAGCACCAGCCCGAGCTGCGCGAAGGCATCGAGCGCCGGCAGCGCATCCGCGGGGACCAGCCAGGCGGACACGCCCGGCGCCAGAGCGCCGAGTACGGTCGGCCCCAGCAGGAAGCCGCCGACGATCTCACCGACGACACGCGGCTGTCCGATGCGCAGGGCCAGCGCACCCGTGACTCGGGCCACCGCGACGACGACCAACGCGGCGAGCAGCACCTTGGCCAACAGGTCACCGTGGCCTGCGGCGCCCGCCGAGGCGGTCCCGCCGTCGACTGCGCCGACGTTGCGCGCTCCCAGATCAAGGGCGAGACGGACGAGCAGCACCCCGGCCCCAACGACCGCCAGTTGGACCGCCGTGAGCCGAACGACTCGCCGCCGCCTCGCCGACTGGGTGAGGACCGTGGCGCGGTCGGCTGTCTTGTTGGCGGGTGGCGCGACGGCCTCGTTGCTGCTCATGCCACTGCCCGTGTCGTGCGGGTCTGCTCGCGGGCGGTGTACCAGTGGACGAGGCTGCGCCTGAGGCTCTCGGCCAGGTCGGGCAGGACCGTGATCCCTTGTTCTTCGAGCGCGGGGAGCGAGGAGGGCATTGGCTCGTCCCTGTCGAGGTACACGGCGAAGAAGTCGAGCAGTCGGGTGATGGTGTTGCGCATGGTCGCAGGCAGCTCTGGTAGGAACACCGGGGCGATGATCCGGTCGAACTGTTCGGGTGAGACGAAGCGCGGTGTGTCGACCTTGATGCCCAGCTGGCGTCCGGTCGCGACGAGGACGTCCACGGCCTGAGCGAGGCTCAGTGCTTGTCGTCCCGCGGTGACCCAGAGCTCCTCGCCGATGCGCTCGTGCTCCACGATGCCCGCGATGGTGTCGGCGACGACGTCTTGGGGGATGAAGTCGAAGGGCCAGGACGCGCCGAACGGGAGGATCGGGGCGATGCCTGACAAGACGGCACCGGCCGCGCGGTGCAGCCCCTGGGCGGAGGACATGGCGCCGGTGCGTGAGTCGCCGATGACGATCGAGGGGCGCACGATGCTGTGCCCCACGCCGCTGGCCTTGACGAGGGCTTCCGCCGCGCGTTTGGAGCCGGCGTATCGCGCGGCGATGTGTCCGCGCTGACCTTCGCCGCGTGCATCCAGGTACGCGGTGCTGACGTGCACGAAATGCGCCCCCGCCGCGTGGGCGATGGCGAGCGCGTGCTCGGTGCCGTCGACGTTGACGCGTTGCAGTGTCTCGTCGGGGCCGGCGAAGTCTGTTAGTGCCGCGGCGTGCACGACCGCGTCGATGCGGGCGGCCAAGTCGCGGTACTCCCGCGCGCCGAGGCCGAGGTCCAGTCGTGCCACGTCGCCCTGGACGGTGCTGAGGTTGCCGGCGCGTGGCTTCGCGGAGCGTGCGCCCATGACTGCGCGGTGGGTGAGGCAGATGACGTCTGCTGCGCCGTGGTCGAGGAGCCGCGGGACCAGGGCCTGCCCGACGACACCGGTAGCGCCGGTCACCAGGACGGTTCGGCGCTCGGGGCCGGATCTCGGCATCGGAGCAGTCGTTCGACGAGACGTTGTGGTCATGAGGTTCTCCTTGGCTAGGGACGAACCGTGATCGCCCGGTGGGACGCCGCCAGAGAGCTGGCCACGCGGATCCGGGATCGGGATTCGTCTGCACTAGGGGGAGCACCGGGCAGCAGCCAGTGATACGCGCGACTCGCGGCGGACGGGCGTCACCCACAAGCCGCCCCGGGCGAGGTATCCGGCCACCCCGCGTCATCGAACAGCTCGCTGCCGTTCAGCCGCCGGCACGTGAGACCAGGACGCGAGCGCTCCGTCCTGGCCGCGCATCAGCGAGTTCAAGTTCCGTCGCTAGTGCTGGTGAGGCACCACGACGGGCGGTGGGTGGCCGAGCCTACGGTGACAGCTGTCGCCTCCTGCCCCTATGCCTCGCGACCTGGGCGCGCCGTCAACACGGTCACAAGGGCGGCGAGAGGCCGGTGCTCTCGGGAACAAGTTCGCCCGAGGCGGTATCAGCGGTGGTCACCTCGCACTCCTATGCAGCGTGACCACTTTCTGCCCCAAGCATCGGCCGACTGCTGTAGCGATGACCTGCGCGCGCGCCGGTCGCCGTCTCCGCGCGCTGCCTTGCCGGGAGCGTGCTGCATGAGCACCTCCGGCGCCATCCCTCCCGCGTCTCCTGAACGCAATGCCCAGCGGGCGCCGTCCCGGCGGTCTCGCGTACGCAACGCAACGATCGGCACGCTGGCCGCAGCGACCGCCACGGCGACCATCAGCGCGGTTGCGCTCGCGACGCTCCATAACGACGCGTCGACGTGCCCGGGGGGCCACCGCACCCTCGACGTCGTGGCGTCCCCCGACATCGCCCCGGTGATCTCCGAGGTAGCTCGTACCGCGGTCACTGGCGGCTCCGCGTCGGCTGCTGATGGCTGCCTGACCGTGAGCGTGCGCGCCGAAGACCCCGCGCTCACCTCGGTGGCGATCACCTCCGCGACAAAGGCCGTAGCGGCGAAGGCTGATGCCACGAGCCGTCGGAAGTCCTCGTCTCCCACGATCCCCGACATCTGGGTACCGGACTCGTCGCTGTGGCTTCAGCGCACCGTTGTGCCGTACGCGAGGTCGGCAGGACCCTCGATCGCCCTATCGCCCGTCGTGCTGAGCGTTCCTCAGTCCCTTGCGCGCTCGCTGGGTTGGCCAGCCGCGCCGGTGGCGTTCGGATCCGTCCTCGGCGCCTCGCTGCACGGGCTGCCCGTACCACTGCGCATCCCCGAGCCGAGTGGGTCTGCCTCGGCGACCGGCTCTCTCATCGCCGTTCAGCGGGCAGTGGCCGGTCGCCCGGACGCACCGACAGTGCTGGCTTCGGCACTGCGCAACAGCGGCCCGACCACCCTGACAAGCGTTGTCTCGGCGCCAGCGATGTCCGGCGCCGTCGAGGCCGAGTCCGCGACGAACGGATCAGTCGTGCCACAGTCCGAGCAGTCCCTCTGGACGGCGCTCGCATCGTCCGCCCCTCAACCGGGGGTCGTGGCCGTGTACCCGACTTCGCGCGGCACGGTGCTGGACTACCCGTATCTCGCGCTGGGCGACCGGGCCGGGTCAGCGGAGAGCGCCGGTCGGCTGCTCGACGCCCTCCGCGCTCCCGCCGGGCAGGAGATCCTGCGCGACGCCGGCTTCCGGGACGCGAGCGGGACCGCTGGCCGCCAGCTGAAGGAGATACCGCTGCTCCGAGGCGCCCGGCCTGTGGTCGCCGAGGTCCCATCGGCCGACGCGGTCGAGCACGCCGTCAATGCCCTTGCAGCGGTCAACCTCGGCACCCGCTTGCTCGCCGTGATCGACGTCTCGGGCTCCATGGCCGAACCCGTCCCGTCAGCTGGCGGCGCCCGGCGCATCGACCTGGTCAAGAAGGCCGCCGGCAACGGCCTCGCCCTGTACGACGACAGAGCCGAGATAGGCCTCTGGACGTTCTCGACGGACCTCACCCCGACCACGGACTATCGGGAGCTGGTTCCGATCGGTCCCCTGGGCGCCCGTCCGGGGGGGCACAGCGGGCGGGAGATGCTCGCCCGATCCATCGCCGGCGTGGCCCCGGTGCGCGGTGGGTCCACGGGCCTATACGACACGGTGCTCGCTGCCGTGCGGACCGTGCGTGCCGGCTGGCAGCCCGGCCGGGTCAACTCCGTGGTGGTGTTGACCGACGGGGAGAACGATGACCCGGCGGGGATCGGCCTGGGTCGGCTGCTCACCACGCTCAAGGCGGAGGCTGACCCTGCGCGGCCGGTCCTGGTCATCGGCATCGCCTACGGCCCCGACTCCGACCAGGGCGCACTCGTCGCCATCAGCGCGATCACCGGCGGGACGGCCTACACCGCGGAGAACCCGGCCGATGTTGAGCGAGTGTTCCTCGACGCGACCGGACGCCGATCCTGCCGTCCAGAATGCTGAGGCCCCCATGAGCCGCCGCCCCGCGTACATGGTCTCAGCCATTGCTGCCGCCCGCAGTCTTCCCGAGCGTTCGCTCGCCCCGGCCCCCGCGCCCGACGAGGGCGCCAAGCAGTCCGTCGCTTGCGGCGGCCTTGACCCGTCCGTCCCGGGCAGCGCTGACATGCCCCCCACCGGCCGCCGCACCACGGCTGGTTCGGCACGATCGGGGGCACTAGTCCGGCTCGGCCACGCGGTTGTGCGGCACCGGCGCGCGGTCCTCACCGTTGTGCCCGTGGTCCTACTCCTCGCTGCGCTCGGCGGCGCGGGAGTGATCAACGAGTTGCAGACGCAGGGATGGTTCGCCCCCTCCGACGAGTCAACCCGGGCGTCCGCCATGGTCGACGAGCGGTTCGAAGCGGGGCCGCCCAACGTCGTGCTCCTCGTCACGGCGTCGGAGGACGGTGGCGTGGACACGCCGGTCGCCGAAAGGGCGGGCCGGGAGCTCACACGGAGGTTGGCCGCACGGCCGGGCGTCGACGGGGTCGCGTCGTACTGGACGCTCGGCAAGTCCGCGACGATGCGGTCCGCGGACGGCAGACAAGCCACCATCACCCTCCGCGTCACCGGGGACGACGATCAAGTGACCGACCGGGTCTCCGCACTCGTTGCCGCCGCCGAGAACGACCCGGGCGCCCGGGAGGCCGGACTTCATGTGCAGGCTGGCGGCCAGCTCGCCGCCGAGCGGGAGACGGTCGAGCTGGTCGAGTCCGACCTGAGGCGCAGCGAGCTAGTCTCGTTCCCGTTTGTCGCTCTCGTCCTTCTCCTGGTGTTCGGCAGTGCGGTGGCGGCGTCCCTGCCCTTGACCGTAGGCCTCTTCGCCGCCGTCGGTACCCTCGCCGTGCTGCACGGCCTGACCATGGTCACCGATGTCTCGGTCTTCGCACTCAACATCACGACCGCGCTCGGGTTCGGGCTGGCGGTCGACTACGGCCTGTTCGTCGTGACCAGGTTTCGTGAAGAGCTCGACGCCGGGCGGGCGCCGCACGACGCGGTGGTCGCCACCGTCGCAACCGCGGGCCGCACCGTCTTGTTCTCGGCCCTCACCGTAGCCATCTCGCTGTCCTCCCTACTCGTCTTCCCGCTCTACTATCTGCGCTCCTTTGCCTACGCGGGAGTGGCCGTCGTTGCGCTGGCGGCTGCTGCGGCCGTCATCCTGGTGCCCGCGCTGCTGGCTGTCCTCGGCCATCGCATCGACGCCTGGCCACTCCCGAGGCTGCGGCGTCGTCAAGGCCGTCATCGCGCTGCCCGTCGGGTGCTCGGCTTCCACGGCCAGCGTGTTCCCGCGGCCGGTGTCCGGGACACGTCGCCGCGGCGGCCGGGCCGCGTCCGCACGGGTGCGGGCTTCTGGCACCAGCTCGCGCACTTCGTCATGCGGCGCCCCTGGCCAGTCATTCTGGCCGTGGTCTCGTTCCTGGTCGTTCTGGGCGTCCCGTTCCTCGGCGCCCACTTCGCGCTGCCGGACGACCGGCTGCTGCCTCGGGACAGCGTGAGCCACCAGGTCGCGGTGGACGTCCGCGAGAACTTCCCCTATCTCGCCTCGGATACGGTGTTCGCCGTCGCGCCGCAGGTCGGATCACTGCGCCAGGCGGGCGACGACATCGACGACTACGCGACCCGCCTCTCCGAGGTCACCGGCGTCGCACGCGTGGACACGCTCACCGGCGCGTACGTCGCAGGCGAGCGGGTCCGGGCACCCGATGCCGCCTCAGCCCGGTTCGCCGGGCGTGACCGCCATTCGACCTGGTTCGCCGTGGTCACGTCAGTGCAGGCCTACTCGGCCCAGGGGGAGACACTGGCCAAGACCGTCCGTGCGCTGCGCGAGCCGGCCGGCTTCGAGCAGGGCCCGGGTCAGGGCATGCTGATCGGCGGGACCGCGGCAAACCTCGTGGACGCGAAGCACACCGTCGCGACCTCGCTTCCGTGGGCGTTCCTGGTCGTGGCGCTGGCCACCCTGGCGGTGCTGTTCCTCTTCACGGGCAGTGTGCTCATCCCGCTCAAGGCGGTCGTACTCAACGTGCTCACACTTACCGCCACTTACGGCGCGCTCGTGTGGGGGTTCCAGAAGGGCCATCTGCAGTGGCTGGTAGGGGACTTCCAGGTCAACGACACACTCGAGCTCACCACGCCGATCCTCATGTTCTGCATCGCGTTCGGCTTGTCGATGGACTACGAGGTCTTCCTCTTGTCCCGCATCACCGAGGAGCACGACCGCACCGGCGACACTCAATCCGCCGTGGCCATGGGTCTTGAGCGCACCGGCAGGCTCGTGACGTCGGCCGCGGCCGTGGTCGTGATCGTCCTCGCAGCACTGGCCACCTCGGACCTCACCGCTCTCAAGATGCTTGGGTTCGGGTTGGCGCTCGCAGTCCTCGTGGACGCCACGCTCGTGCGCGGGTTGCTCGTGCCGGCCGTCATGCGGCTGGCCGGAGAGGCGAACTGGTGGGCGCCCGGCCCGCTGCGCCGATTCCACGCCCGTTGGGGGCTTCATGAGGCGCCGGCCGCGGCTGTCACACCCCAGGCCGATATCGGTGAGGACGTCCGCGTCTAGCGTCCACTGCCACGTCCGTGCGGAGTGTCGGCAGGAGCTGCGCCGCTGACGGACACACAAGCGCGAGCTGACGCCTTAGGGGGATGAGCCAGCACGCCGGTGCGCGGGTCACGGCGGGTGGCGCGGGGCGCTGTCGTCGGCATCGACGTCGACGACGAGTTCAGCCGCCTCGGTCTCGGGCCCGCTGTGGAACATCCACCTCGACAGGTGGGACGGGTCCCCGTGACGTGCTTCACACTGCCTCGTGGGTGTCTGCGAGAGGAGTGTCGGCTGCCTGCCTGTTCTTGGGCGGCCGGCCGATCACTTGCTCGGTGCCCTCTGTGCCGACCGCGAGGACAACGCCGTGCTGACCAGCTAGGCGTGAAGCCGCCGGACTCGGCTGCGGTGGCGGGGAAGGCCCGGTCGGCGATCCTTGCCCAGAAGGGACTAGAGGTCGAGCAGAAGCTTGGGGGTACGCGAGCGAGAAACGCAGATGAGCATGCTGTTTCCAGCCTCACGCTCGGAGTCGCTCAGGATTGAGTCGTGGTGCTCGGGCGCTCCGCCCAGTACCCGGACCTCGCAGGTGCCGCAGATGCCTGTCTCGCAGTCAGAGGGCAGGTTCGGTAGCACCGTGCGTAGGGCGTCGAGCGTCGTGACCTGCGGTTCGACTCGGACGGTGGTGCCGGTGCGCGCGAGCTCGACGTCGAACCCGTCATCAACGGGAGCGGACTCGACGTCCGTGGCCCGGGCGGCAGAAGATGCCGAGAACCGTTCCAGGTGCAGCCGGTCGGTCATGCCGAGTTGGCTGCACCTCTCCTGGATCGCGCTGAGCAGCCGTTCCGGGCCGCAGCAGTAGATTGCGGACTCCTCGGTGACATGCCGGAAGATGCGGTCGAGATCGAGCGGCCCCAACTCGTCTGATGGACTGATCTCGACCGTTCCGTCGCCGGAGAGTTGCTCGACCTCGCCTACAAAGGCCATGGACTGCCGACTGCGTCCCCCGTAGTAGAGGCGCCATGGCCGCCGACTCTTCAGCTGTCGCGCCATGGAGAAGATCGGCGTGATCCCGATCCCGCCAGCGATCAGGATGTAGTCCTGTGCGTCGGTGAGCGCGAAATTGTTCCGGGGGCCGCGAACCTCGACGTACGAGCCGACGCGGAGCGAATCATGTATCTCGATCGATCCACCGCGTCCGTCCACCTCACGGAGGACAGCCACCAGGTAGCTGCTGCGGTCGTCGGGATCCCCGCCGAGGGAGTAGTGGCGAATCCTGCCTGACGGCAGTTGGAGCTCGAGATGAGCTCCGGGCGTCCACGCGGGCAGGGCGCCGCCAGCGGGGTCGACGAGGAGCACGGAGACGACTCCATCAGCTTCGTGCCGCAGCTGGCGCACACGTAGCGACATGGTCTCGGTTTCTGTCTCCGAGACTCCCCGCATCCGCGACGGGCGGCAGCCGTTGAGTGCGCCCGGCGCCCCGTGCACTGGTGCAAGGCCAGGAGACCGTGTTGGGAGGTCTGTGAGCGTGTTCAGGGCCGCCGACTTCATTTTGTTCCCTCCTCGAACATGAGCGTTCTGTGGTGCAGAAAATTGCGAGCCAGATGCGCACTGGTGTCGAACTCTCGACCACAGCGCACCGGCAGGCCCTGTTTTCCTGACCGTGCGTTTTGAAGGCGTGTGTAGGTCCCCACCTAGGTAGTGGTTGCGGGAACGATCGACAGACCAGCACTCCCCTTCACCGATGTGTCAGTGATGAAGAGCGGCACACGGCGCTGGGTGATACTTCGAAACCGCCTACCCCGAGCCCGCGGATCCGCTTCGATCCGGGGCACTGCGCGGACGCCCTCTCGTCCTATCGCCCGATGTCACCGCGCTGCTGTCCCGGCCGATGCGACGAGAAGATGACCCTTCCGGGTATCTCAGGGCGCCGCCATCGGTCCTTCCTGGTGACGACCGAAGAGAAGGGAGCGGGACGATGAGCTACGAGTACTACGCAACCCACGACTACGACGACAACTGACGGGCCCAGCGACCGTGGCGATCAGGTTGGCCTGGACTCAGGTTTCTCTGGCTCCGTGGGCACGGGCCACATGAGCCGGACCAGGGGCAGCGATGGCTCGCCCTTCTGGCCTCTTCCAGGATCTGGTCCCAGGCCTGGCGGGAAGAAACCCTTCCCGGAACAACGGGCTGGGGGTTCCGGCCCTCGAAGCCCGGGTACTCGCGGGTCGCGTGGCACTGGACCGTGGATATCGCGCCGCAGCACGCCATCACCTGTCCGTCGCGAGCAAGGCGCGGATGGTGGGCCCTGCCGACGCGCGAGCGCGCCCCATGACCAGCCGACGCTGCGCAAGGCGGACGGTCGGCGTCCGGCGGCGCTCCTTGCGCTCCGAGCCGGTCTCCGCATTGTCGAGGATCATCAGGCGACCTTGGGGGCGGTGGAGCCGCGCGCTCACGTCAGTGCACATCGTGGCGCACTCGCGAGGTTTGGACTGCGCATGCAAATCGAGGATGGCGACGCCAGGCGTGCGCTGCTGTGGGCCGAGCGCGGAAGAGCAAGTGAGTTGTTCCGGAGGCAAGCGGAACCACCAGCGGACCGAGAGCTGGCTCGCGAACTGGCCGACCTCCGTCGACGATGACCGAGCTGGACGAGGTCTGGCGGGATGGCGCCGACGACGGGCGGTTGGTCCGTCGTGAGGTCGCGCTGGAGCGCCGGATCCGCGACCGGAGCCGAAACCTCGAGGGGGAGAACCGTGCGGACGCGAGAGTCGACGGACGAGTTGGTTGCGCGCGTCGGGGACTCCGCACTGGTCGAGAGTTCATCGAGCTCGAGGGCAGTATTCATGCTGTCAGCGTGGCGTCCGGACGAGTTCGTCTCCACGCCCTCGGCGAGATCGGCCGCCTCCGCGAGGTGTCGGCGCGGGTCCCGTTCGTCCTGCGGCGGCTGGCGATGTCGAGGGCCAGGACCGCAGGGTCGACGCCGCTTCCGCAATGCTGCAAGGTGCAGCGACGACGTTCGACGATCTGCTCCTGCGCCCGCTGGCTGCCCAGCTCCGGGACCGACCACTGGTTCTCGTACCGACTGGCGCGCTCCAGTCGATCCCGTGGTCGGTCCTACCCTGGTGCTTGGGGTGCCCCGTGACCGTGAGCCCGTCGGCCGCGCTTTGGAACCGTGCGGCTAGCAGGCCCGGACCGGAACAGGGCGCTGAAGTCGTCGTCGTCGCTGGACCGGGACTCCCTGGCGCCCTGACCGAGGCCGCCAGCATCGCGAAGATGTATGCCGACTCAGTGCTCCTCATGGGGGACGACGCGATCTCGTCCTGTCTCACGGCGCACATGGACAGTGCAGCGATGCTCCACCTCGCGGCGCATGGCCAGGTCCGGTCTGACAACCCGTTGTTCTCCTCGCTCAAGCTCGCGGATGGTCCGCTTACGGTTTACGAGCTCGATCGACTTGCCCGCGCACCGCACCACGTCGTGCTGTCCGCCTGTGACACCGGCCAGTCGCAGACTGTCGCAGGTGAGGAGATCCTCGGATTCGGGGCCGCGATGCTGGGAGGTGGCACCGCGACCCTCGTGGCCCCCGTGGCCGCCGTGTCAGACCTGGCCACGGTGCCTCTGATGGTTACCTACCACCGAGGTCGCCGAGACAGATGAATGCGGCGGCTGCCCTTCCCCTGTGATCGTCGGGACCGCACGCGCTGCTCCGCACAGCTCGCCCTGCCGGTCTGTCTGCTTGCCCGCTCGGGTTTGGCGGCAGACGTGATTGTGACGGAAGTCTTCTCGTCCACGAGGTATCTGAACGCCTGTTGAGTGATCTGTAGCTTGACGCAGAACCCGACATCTCGCCTCACCCGAAGGGGAGCGCAGACATGGCGAAGCGGATGTGCTTGAGATGACTGACCCGGAAACGCTCACCGAGAAGGTGCAGGCTGCCATTTCGGGCGAGCGAGAGGCATGGAACTGGCTTGTGGAGCGATACGCGCCATTGGTGATGGGCGTTGCGTCCAGGTACCGCTTGCGGGCCGAGGACGCCGCCGACGTCAGTCAGGGAGTGTGGCTGAAGTTGGTCGAGCATCTCGACGAAATCCGTGAGCCGCTTGCGCTTCCAGGCTGGATCGTCACCACAACCAGCCGGGAGGCGTTGCGCGTGTTGAAGTCCCGCCAGCGCACGGTCGAAGTCGACCCGCAGACCGGACAGATGCTCGAGGCGGCGTCCGACGCTGGCAGTCTAGATGACGAACTGCTGCACGATGAGCGGCACCACGCGCTTCGAGAGGGTCTTCGTGAACTGCGTCCCCGGCAACGGGACCTGTTGGTTCTGCTCCTGGAAGATCCTCCGTTGTCGTACGACGAGATCAGCCGGATGCTTGGCATACCCATGGGAAGTATCGGACCAACTCGTGCGCGTTGCCTCGAAGCCTTGCGCCGTACCGCAGCGTTGAGAAGTTTTCTTCCAGTTAGCGACGCGGCGTTGAGGAGATGAGGAGATGAGCACCATGGACCCAGGCATGTGGTACGACGACGACGCGTTGATGGAAGGATTGACTGAGGCCGTCGCCCGTGAACGGACTGTCCCGGAGCACGTGATGCAGGCCGCGAAGGACACCTTCGACTGGCGCGGAGTGGACGCAGAGCTCGAGTTGTTGACCCTCTCGTTCGACTCGTTGCTAACCGACGCTGTGGGTGTGCGCGGTCCAGCGCCAGACAGCCCCCGCATGTTGGTCTTCGACGGCGAGGATCTCACCATCGAGATCGAGGTGGGGCAAGACGTGCTCATGGGTTATGTCGTGCCTGCCAGATCTGAGCTGGTCATCTTGCAGTGTGCTGATGGCCGGGTGGACGAGGCCACCGCAGACGATGCTGGCTTCTTCCGCCTCCGGCGACCCACGCAAGGACCAATCCGGCTGAAGTGGCCGAATGGTGAGGCAGCGGGCGCGGTCACTGGATGGATCTCCATCTAGGGACACCTGCCGATTTCGACCGCTCGTAGCGACACCAGAGACATGAATCCGGCAGCAATGTAGCGGGGCGGTTCGATGGGTCGAACCCGCGCACCGATCGGAGCTCCCACGGGTCACCGCGAGCTCCAGGGCAGGTGTGAAAACACCTGCGGGCCGAGCGATGTCCCTGCGCGGGGACACGTAGACCTCGTCGGCCACCGTGAGGCGGCGTTGCTCGAGATCGCCGAACTTGACCAAGTCGACTAGTCAGATGCCTGGCGCACGTCCCGACGCCCTGCAAACGAAGGCATAGCCGTTACGGCTCGCTCGCCCTTGAGGACGTGGTCCGGCTTCCCGCTGCGGGGCCGCGCTACCAAGTACGGGCACCTGAGCTGCTGACGGCTGCCATTGAAGAGTCCGGAGGCCCCGTCATGGTGCACCGAGCGACGTGTCATCGGAGTCAAGGAGATGCGCGCCTTCTCGCTCTTCTTGCGTCTAGGTGCCGGTCATTGCGCTGAACGGGCCGCCGCTCGCCCCGACTGTTCTCGCTCCTCCACAAGTACGCCCACCTCCACTAGGGAGGCCGGACAACGCTCCGGCCGAGACGTGGGCAGTCATGCACATTGAGATCGAGGATGTGAGATCGCGCTTGTTGTGGGTTCGTCAGTTGCGTACATCGTCGGCGCCATCTCGCCGGCCGCCTCTAGTTCCTCCAGGATGATGTCGAGGCATTGCCTGTTTTGCGTCAGGGTCAGGTGACCGCACCAAGGCACCAGCACGTTGCGTACGTTTCTCGCCCGGGGTAGGCATGCGTACTTGGGGGGCACGACCAAGTCCCTCGCCCCGGCAATGGCCACCCATCGCGCACCCTGTTGGTCGTCGAAATCGCTCGTGAGGTGGACGCCTGGCCGCAGCTGACTGACGATCCTCCCGAAGCCGGGGAGGCCTACTGGGGCGAGATGCGCCGTCGGGGTACCGAGGTGCGGGCTCCCCAGCGTGATACCGACTGTCAGCCAGTCGCGCATTCGGGTGTGCATCGAGGCCCAGCGGAGGACGACGCCACCGAGACTATGCGCCACGACATACAGGCTCTCGGATTCGGTCTCCTCGAGAAGCCAGGCCGCTTCTCGTTCTAGATTGCTGGCGCACGCATAGATATCGGAGCCCAAGCAGGAGTAGCTCACGCTGTAAACCGTGTACCCGGCGTCGTGAAGGTACTCTTCCATGACACTGAAGCAGGACCTGTCAGCGCCAAGCCCATGGACCAGCATCACTGGAGGCTGCGGGAGGTCGCCGCGACGCACGTCCCCGCTCCGACCTGCTACAAGTCGTAGGCGTCCCTGACTTCGAAGTAGTTTCGCGGCCGCCGATGCACCGCTCCAGGCCTCGATCATCACACTGCCGGCGCGACGGAGACTGCGGTCGACGGATCCGACCTTCAAGCGCATGGTGCCTCCCTACATGGCGCAAAGATGTTCACAACTTCATGACCCGGCTGTCATCGGTCAGATACGTAGCGGTTGTCCTGCCTTGTTGTCGCTTGCCGGCTGAGCGCTTCCCTCGCGCTATCTCTGCTCAGGCGGTTCTGTGCTGGGTCGTAAGACCATCGACCACTGCCGCGCGCGCCTCAGTGGGAATACCGTGAATTGCTGGACTTCCTGCCGGTCTCGCCGCCAGGAGGGCCGCCCGGCCCCCGATGCCTGTTCCCCCGCTCGCGTCGGGGGCGTTGGCTGACTCGGAGCGACCGCCCCGGCGAGCGACGCCGGGCCGTTTCTGTCTCCTGTCAAACGCTGTCGAGGTGTCGTACGGTCGCATTTGGTGGTTGCCCCGAATGTGCACCCATTCTGGCGAGTGGGCCCCTGTGCGTGACTGCTATGCCGACTGCGCGCATCGGATCCGCTCCGTGGGAGAAGTTGAGCGGGTTCGCGGCTCGGAGTATTGGCGTTGCACCGAAGACAGATCTGACCCCCGCGCGACTTGGGTGGCGGCCTGCTGTGCTGCTTGCTGCTGGTGAGGGAGACGAGGATGTCGGTCGCCTCCGCGGCCGGTGAGGGTGGGTGCTCGGCGTCGAGGCCGATCGCTTCGACTGTCGGGACGAACAGCGTGGTGGAGCATCGGGCTCGGGTCAGCGCGACGTAGAGGGTTTCGCGGGTGTACCCGCGGTCGATCAGGGCGTGGGCGGTGTCGACGGTGCGGCCTTGGGCGCGTGCGGCGGTGGTGGCGTAGCCGAGCTCGAGGTGCTGGGCGACGTAGTCGTGGGGGACGCGGATCTCGGCGCTGGTCGTCGCGCACGCAGGGTGAGGTCGCCGTCGCGGTGGCGTCGGAGGACGGTCCAGGTGTCGCCGTTCTTGACGAAGTGACGCGCGTCGGGAGTGGTGAGTCGTCGGTCGTTGCGTCGGGTGACGACCCGGTCGCCGACGCCGGCGATGGTTCCGTCTGCGAGCTCGATGCCGTGGTCTTCTACTGCTCCGGTGCGGACCCGGGCCGCTCGGGCTTTGGTGTTGAGGGCGACAACGTCGGCGGTGCGGGCGGCGATCAGCAGCGTGTCGCGTCCATCGGACAGGTCGTTCTGCCCAGGCGGCGAGGGCTTGGTCGAGGAGCTCGTGGCGCGCCCCGGAGCGGATCCGGTCGTGGGTTTCGTAGAACGTCGAGGCCCTCGGGGCGGCCGTCGCGGATCGCCAGCGTGGCGTCTGCTTCGGCCGGGTCATCGAAGCGGTGCAGCTGCGGTGAGTTCGACGGCGTCGGTGTCGCCGGCGAGGAGGGCGAGGGCGCCACCGGCTTCGACCGAGGACAGCTGGGCTGGGTCGCCGAGAAGCCGGACCACGGCGCCGCGTTCGCGGGCATACGAGGTGAGCCAGTCGAGGTTCCGGGTGCCGGCCATGCCGGCCTCGTCGACGAGGACCAGGTCGCCGGGCTGGAGCTGGAACCACTCGTCGGCTGGTTGCCTGTCCATCGCCAGGCGTGCGGTGGCGTGGGTGTGGCGGAACTTGTGCAGGTTCTCGGTCCGGCAGCCGAGCTCGTCGCGGAGGACGTCGGCTGCGGCGGCGGACGGGGCGAGCGGGATCACCCGGCGGCCGGTGGTGCGCCAGAGCTGGGTCAGGGCCTTCATGGCGGTGGTCTTGCCGGCGCCCGCGGGCCCGATCCCGACGACCAGTCGACGTCGCATCGGTGGCGAAGGCGTGTACCAGGCGGCGTTGGCCGGGGTCGAGGACGACGTCGTTGCGTTCCTCGAAGCCGGCCAGGAAGTCGTCGACCTGACTCGCCGTGAGGCCGTGCCGGGTGGGCTGCTGGGCGTGATCGAGGAGCCGTTGTTCGGCGTCGAGGAGGTCCTGGGTGGTGTACCGGGCGGCACCGTGCGAGACCAGGACGTCCTCCCCGTTCGAACGCCGCACCGCCTGGTCGGGTCCCTCGGCTGCGATCCCTCGGTCGCGGAGGCCTCGAGCCCGGTCCTGGTCAGCTGCACCGAGCGGCTCGGCGACAGGGCCGCGTCGATGACGGCCCGGGTGGCGGCCTCGCGGTCGGTCGGGCGAGACGAACCGGTGGCCGCGCAGCTGGCGTTCGGTCTCGGCGATCACGTTCCAGCGAGTGAAGGTCGACTTCTCAGCGGACACCACCTCGACGACATCGGCCGCGACCTGGTCGAGCGTGCGCACCGGCACGGGCGGTACGGGCTGGCGGAGGACCTCAGCGCCGAGCTCGGCAGTGGCGCGTTCGCCGATGACGGTGGCGGCTTCGCCTCGCCATGCGTCGAGCTTGTCGGCGAAGCTCGGGCCCGAGTGCCTTGGCGCCGCGGGTCTCCAGGGTGGCCTGCTGGGCCAGCCGGAGCTGCGCCGCGGTGGTGGGGGAGTGACCGTGCCTGTGTCGGTAGTCGGTGAGGAGCTCGTCGTAGCGGCCCTCGATCGCCGCCCGGCGTTTCGAGAAGTGCCGGATCAGCTGCTTCGGGGATGCCGGCGATCTCGCGGACGGGTCGCTTGTCCGAGCGGCAGGTGTCGGGCCGTTCGACGAACCTCACGCCGAGGCGACGGGCGAGGGCGTCCTCGAAGCGGGTGTTGTACCGCTCGGAGGCGGCGACCGCGGCGGCGTGCAGGGCGCGGGCGTCCAGGGACAGCCACCGGGGTCGGCCGTCGGGGTGGTCGTCGCGGGCGCGGACCTTGTTCGAGATCGCCAGGTGGGTGTGCAGGTCGGGGTCGCCGGCGCGGGAGTCGCGGTGGTCGAACCCGGTGGCCAGGAAGCCGCGGGTCTCGATCTGCTGCTCGCCCCGGTCGCCGACCCGGGCCAGCGCGGTCTCGGCCTCCAACCACGCCAGCGTGTTGGCGACGGCCTCGTGGTGGGCGTCCTCCACGGCCTGCCGGGTCGCGGCCGACCCGAGCGCCCAGAGCAGGGACGCGGACTTGACCGGGGTGAAGACCAGGTCGTACCCGGCGACCGGCGCGGCGCTCCCGGCGGGCCTCCTGCGCCTCGATCTTCGACCGCACCATCGGCGACGGCGCATGCCCGTGCTCGGCCTCGAACGCCGCCAGCCGCGCCGCGACCCGCTCCGCACGCGGTGGGAGGGGCTGGTACCGCGGGAACGCCCGGCCCAGCTTCACGGCCTGGAGCTGCGGTTCCGGTGGGCGTGCCCGCGGCCTGCTCCAGGGCCACGATCTGCTCCGCGTCGGGGTGCAGGCCGCGTCCGAACAGGGACCGCATCTGGTCCTCGCGGACGGTCCCGGCGATGCCGAGGTCCGCGGCGCCGGCTCCCATCCAGCGACCGGGTGGGTTGCCCGAGGCGAGGTAGTAGTCGGTCAGCTGCTGGCCGGGGGAGCGGCGCTCGTCGCCGGCGGCGACCTGCCGGGTCAGGTAGGTGTAGCCGTCGCCGGCATGGAGCTTGTGCAGGGTCATCACCGGGCACCACGTCCCGACCCGGCTTGTGGCCGAAAATGCGGCCCGCAGCCTCCGGAACCATCGCTTCGGAGCAGAACGCCTGGGATGCCTCGCAACACAAACGCCGAGGTCAGGCGCCCTGTCCGGCATGGTGCGGGACGGATGCCGTGTGCCCCATGTGTGCCCCCACTCTGAGCTCCGATGGAACGGAGGCATCGGTGACGCGCTCGGCGCACGCCTGGCATCGGCTCGAGGAACCTTCGCAATGAGAAGGTCAGGGGTTCGAATCCCCTCAGCTCCACTTTTTGGAGACCCCGTCCCACCTGCGGAAACGCAGGAACGGCGGGGTTCTTTCATTCCTGTGACTCCGTCCGGGGGGTTCCCCGTGCACCCCCTGTGTGCCCCCGGTCGTTCAGACGATCCAATCCCGCCCGATCCGCCGATGTCCCCGTGTCCAAGGTCAATTGTGCCCGGTGGTGGTCGAAGTGCTGAGTGGCGTAGTGATACACCTCGAACAGGCTCATGTGGTCGCGGAAGTAGGGATCCCAGCCGGTCGGGAATGCCATCCCGCGCCGGAGTGCGTCGTCGGTCTCCAGGTCGAGCTTGCGGTGCAGGGAGTCGACCACCCTGTCGAGCTTCGCGGTCAGTCGAGGCCCGCGGAGCACGAGCGCCCCTCCGACAGACCCCAGGTAATTGACGACGTGGAACGGTCTCGTCGCCGAGTTCAGCACCCGGGACCAGGTCCGGCTGAACCCGTTCGGGAGTCGCCCGAACATCCGAACGAGTCCCAGCAGCGTCCGCACGATGAGGTAGCCGAACAGCATGTGGAACAACAGCTGCCGGTTGGTCCAGCGAGTGCCGGCAGAGCGTCGAGCGAGATCCTCACGGGACGCGTGGTCGACCAAGGCGTGGAAGGTGGCGCGGGCCGTTTCGAGCTCGTCGTGAACTGCCTGCCGGTCCACTGGTAGCTGGGTCACCCTCACCTCCGGTGCGTCGATTCGAAGGTACCGGCTCAGCCAGTCAGCGGGACTCGGTGCTCTTCGTAGCCGCTGCTTGTGAGGCGCTGGCAGCGAGCGCGGCGGCCACGACGGCGAGGCCGGCGAGGACGAGGAAGGCCGAGGAGTAGCTTCCGAGCAGCTGTGCCAGGGCGGCGCCGACGAAAGGTGCTGAGGCGGATGCGACCAGGCTCGGTGCGGTCAGCAGTCCGTTGAGGGTGCCGTAGGCCTTGGGTCCCCACCGGTCGGTGATGGCGGTGGCCTGGATGAGGGTGTAGATCCCGCGAGCCAGGCCGACCAGCATCCCCAGCCCGATCAGTAGAAGTGTCAAGTCCGGGGCGAGCGCGAGCGCCGCGGTCGCGAGCGCGACGGCAAGGATGACCACCACCGTGCGGGCCGACACGGAGGTTCTGGCCGCGAACCATGCGTAGCCGAGGCGGCCGGTCACTTGTCCGACGCCGCCGAGGCCGAGTGCGACCGCGGCCAGGTTCCGGCTCATGCCCTGTTCCTCGAGCATCGGGACCAGGTTGATGACCACCGCGAAGATCGAAAGCGACGTCAGCGCCATCGCCGCGGCCAGCAGGATGAACGACCTGCTTCGGGCCACCTTGCGGACCTCGGCTGCCACGCTGGCCGAAGCTTCCAGGCGCGCCTCATGCCCGGCGGCCGAGCGCCACGGTTTGCGTAGCCCCCACCAGTGCAACGGGACCGTGATGATGACCAGTACGACGAGCAGGGTGAGGTACGCGCCGCGCCACCCGAGCCAGTCGTCGAGCACGGACGACAACGGTGCGAACGCGGTGCTGGCCAGTCCGGCGACCAGGGTCAGCGTGGTCAGTGCTCCCACCCGCCGTTCGCCGGCCCAGTGGGTGAGCGCGGCGAACGCCGGCGGGTACAGCACGCCGGCCATCGCGATGCCGGCCAGCACCCAGCCGACATAGAAGACACCCAGGTTCGGGGCGCTCGCGATGGTCAGAACGGCGGGGATGGCGACCAGGGACCCGGCGGTCATCACGCGGCGGGGTCCGTAGGCGTCGATGTGGCGGCCGACCCAGATTCCGGCGCCGGCGGCGACGAACTGACTGAGCGAGAACGCTCCGGTGACAGCGACGCTGGTCCAGCCGGTGTCGGCGGTGATGGACGACGACAGAGCGGCGAAGGCGTAGTACAGGACGCCCCAGCTGGTGATCTGGGTGATCGAGAGGACCGAGACCACGCGCCGCAGCCCGGCGCCGGTCAGGGCGTCGGGCTGCGAGGCGGTCGACGTTGGCTGCGTCACGCGCCCGAGGGACGACCAAGTGTGATCAGTTGCGGCTCGGCAGCCGCGGGGGCGCAGCAACCGCCTCCGGCCGCGACGGCGTCCGGGTCGTCGAAGGCACCGGCCCCGTTGCAGACGCCCGTCTCCGGCAGCACCAGGTCGACGCGGTCCGCAGCCTCGAGGTCACCGTCGAGGGCGGCGACCACCGACCGCACCTGCTCGAAGCCGGTCATCGCGAGGAAGGACGGCGCGCGGCCGTAGGACTTCATCCCGACCAGGTAGAGGTCCTGCTCGGGCTGGGTGAGCTCCCGGAAGCCATGCGGCTCGACGTCGCCGCACGAGTGGTGGTCCGGGTGGATCTGCTCGGCGAGGATGTGCGCTGCGGACAGCGCCGGGTCCAGGTCGAGCCGTACTTCGGACAGGAACGAGAGGTCGGGGCGGAACCCGGTGACCACGATGACCTCGTCGACATCGTCGACCCGCCGGCCGTTGACCGAGCTCAGCGTGAGGCGGCCGTCGGGTTGGGGTACCACCGACTCGGTGCGGAACGCGGTCACGTTCGTGACATGCCCACTAGCCGCCGCAGCCTTGGCTTGCTGCCCCAGTGCCCCGCGTTGCTCGAGCTGGTCGTTGTCACCGCCGCCGAACGCGTCGCCGACGGAGGGCCGGCGCAGCAGCCAGGTCACCCGCGTGGCCGAGCTCTCCTCGGCCAGCTTGGCCAGACCGATCAGCACGCCCTGGGCCGAAGCGCCCTTGCCGGCGACCGCGACGTGCTTGCCGGCGTACCTGGCCCGCACGACCGGGTCCCGGAAGTCGGGGATGCCGTAGACGATCTGTCCGGCGTGGGCTCGTTCGCCGGTCGCGGGGTAGCCATCGGCACCCAGCGGGTTCGGTTTGGTCCAGGTGCCGGAGGCGTCGATGACCGCGCGGGCGACCAGTCGTTCCTCCCCGGCGGCCGTCGAGACGTGAACGGTGAACGGGTCGCTCTCGCGGCCGGAGTCGACGATCGCATCCCTGCCCTGCCGGGCGACCCCGGTGACCCGGGCGCCGTATCGGACCCTGCCTGCGCCGCCGTCGAGCAGGTCGGCCAGTGGCTGCAGGTACGCCTCGCACCACTCGCCGCCGGTGGGGTAGGCGGCCTCGTCCGGGGCGGTCCAGTCGCCCACTTGCTCCAGCAGCCGTCGCGCGGCAGGGTCGACGAGCTCGGCCCATGACGAGAACAGGCGGACGTGCGCCCACTCGCTCACGGTGGCACCAGCGACCTGGCCGGCCTCGAGGACGACGAAGGCGATGCCACGCTCGGCCAAGTTGGCGGCGGCCGCGAGTCCGATCGGGCCGGCACCGATGACGGCGACCGGGTGCTGCTCGGTGTTCTGCTGGGGCTCGTTCACGGCTCTCCTACACGGTCTGATTGATCGAAGTCTGTCGATGCTTGACTCTATCGACGCAAACTGGGGAAAGCAACAACCTATTCCGATGTAGTCTTGCGGGCATGACCGCAGACGTCCAAGGCCCAGTCGCCGCGAACCGCACCGCACTGCCGCTTCTCGACCAGGACGACCCGTTCGAGCTGTATGCGAAGTGGTTCGCGACGCTGGCCGACCCGACCCGGGTCCGTCTCCTGCACACCGTGGCGACTTCCGCTGCCGGCGCAATGCGGATCGGAGACCTGGCCACAGCTCTCGGCGTCAAGCAGTCCACCTGCTCCCACCACGTCGACCGGCTCCGCAGGGACGGGTTCGTGGTCGTCGACAAGGTCGGGACCTCGAGCATGGTCTCGGTCAACGCGGCGTGCTGCACAGGCCTCCCGCACGCCGCCGACGTCGTCATGGGCACCCTGCCCGCCCAGGAGTCAGACCGGCCCTGCTGTCCGACCGACCTCCCTGCCGACGTGACCACCCGCGCGATGACCGACGAGGATCTCCCGGTCGTGCGCGACATCTACGCCGAAGGCATCGCGACCCGCAACGCCACCTTCGAGACCCAGGTCCCCAGCATCGAGACCCTTGCGAGCGAAGTGGCTTCCAGGACACCGATGGGTTGCAGAGCACGATGGGCGGGTCGTCGGCTGGACCGGCATCAGCCCCACCTCGAGCCGCGCGTGCTACTCCGGTGTCGGCGAGACCTCGGTGTACGTCGCGGCCACCGACCGGGGCCGCGGAGTCGGGAAGGCGCTGATGCACCGCCAGGTCACCGAGGCCGACGCCGCGACCGAGGCCGGAGGGCTGTGGACGCTGCAGACCGCGATCTTTCCCGAGAATCGGGCCAGCATCGCGCTGCACCACCAGGCCGGTTACCAGACCCTTGCCGTGCACAGCCGAATCGCGAAGCTGGACGGTGTCTGGCGCGACACGGTGCTCCTCGAACGGCGTCGCCTGCAGGACTGACTGACTCAGGAAGGCGAAGCGGCCGCATCCCGCACGCTATCGCTCGTCTGCCGGCACGATGACCGGGATTCCGCCGCGGTCACTGAGCTCTCGAGCGATGAGGGTCGAGGACCCGGTCGGGTCCGGTTGGTCGAAGAACTCGTCCAAGAGAGCCGCGTTGGAGGCCCCGAGACCACCGCTGGTCCTCCACACGATGTGCTCGTTGACCAAGTCGACGTCATAGGAGAGGAATGGACAGCAGGCGGCCTCGCGTCGGACCAGGTCGATGACCCAGTCACGCACACCGGGAGGGTCGGCGAACCGCAAACGTGGTCGTGGACCCGGTGGACTCCCGGTGTACGAGCGCGTAATCGAACAGGTGTCGGTACTCCGCAATTCGCGCGGCGACGGTGTCCTCGGCGGCGGTCATGTCGCAGGCGACGGGGGCTTCGGGCGAGGACTGGATGGACAGCAGTTTGGTCATGCCGGCGACCGTAGACTCTGGACCGCGGTCCAGAGTCAACACGGGACCGGGACCTTCGAGCGGCGCGACGTGGACCGGGTTCGGCTCGCGCGCCAGCTCCAGCAGCTCGGCCTGACCGTCGAGGAGGTCGTCGATGCGTTGGCCGCTCACGACGTCGGAGGTGCGACGTGTGCCTCGGAACGGTGGCGGCTCGAGCAGGTGGAGACCCGGGTCGAGGCGCAGCTGGCAGAGCTGCAGCGCACCCGAATGGTCATCCGGGACGCTTTGGCCGCCTGCGACGACGGGCACTGCAGGCTCGCCGACGCTTCTACCGGCTGAGCCTTGCAGCCCAGGTACAGGCCTGCCTTTGCCGACCCCGACGCGGCCAATGCGCCCGAGGCCTCGTCGCTCTTCATCGAATACCCGGCTATCATCAGACATGCCGATGAAGCAGGCCGCTGCCGAGACCTCGCGAGTCACCGAGGAGGCCGCACTCACCGCCGCTGCCTGCCTGTTCGACTCGCTGAGCAAACCCTCTCGTCTGGCCATCGTGCAGCACCTCGCGCTCGGTGAGCACCGGGTGGTCGACCTGACCAAGCACCTCGGGCTGCCTCAGGCCACCGTGAGTGCCCACTGCGCCTGTCTCCGTGACTGCGGTATCGCGCAGGTGCGTACCGTCGGCCGGTCCTCGATGTACTCCTTGACGCACCCCGAGGCCACGATGGTTCTGCTGGCTGCCGCCGAACAGATGCTCGCCCTGACCGGGGACGCCGTCGTGCTGTGCCCGAACTTCGGCGTGCAGGCGAAGCGGTGAGCATCGTGCACTACGAGCGCGCCACCACAACAGGGACCGCACCCCTCGATGAGGAGCGACGCGCCCAGCTGGGCAGGCGCGCACAGCTGCTGGCCGGGGTCTCGGTGTCCTACAACGTCCTCGAGGCCGTCATCGCGATCAGCGCCGGACTGGTTGCCGGGTCCGTGGCCCTGGTCGGGTTCGGGCTGGACTCGGTGGTCGAGGTCTCCAGCGGCCTCATCATCTTGTGGGAGTTCCGCCACCGGATGCCCGAGACCCGGGAACGGCAGGCACTGCGGCTGATGGCGTTCTCGTTCTTCGCCCTCGCCGCCTACGTCACCTTCGAGTCACTCCGGGCCCTGATCGGCGACACCGAGCCGGACTCGTCGACTGTCGGCATCGCGCTCGCTGCGACGTCGCTGGTCATCATGCCGTTCCTCTCCTGGGCCCAACGCCGCACCGGGAAGGCGCTGGGCTCGAACGCCGTGGTCGCGGACTCCACCCAGACGCTTCTGTGCACCTACCTCTCCGCTGTGCTGCTGGTCGGGCTGGTGCTCAACGCGACCCTGGGGTGGTCGTGGGCAGACCCCATCGCCGGCCTGGTCATCGCCGGCGTTGCGGTCAAGGAGGGCCGCGAGGCCTGGCGCGGTGAAGGCTGCTGCGCCCCCATCGCAGGCCACACCGGTCACGGCACCGCGACTGGATGTGGCTGTTCCGACGGCGGCTCCCAGGACGGGTGCTGCTCGATCGATGAGGTCGAGGTGGCGCCTGGTCGACAGCTCCTCAGCCTCGAGCCCGTGCAGCGGGACCGCGACGGCGGCGGCGCGGATGAGGGTCAGCCGCGCAGCTGAACCAGGTACATCGCGGCGAGCGCCAGTGCCAGGATCCCCAGGGCGGTGCGGAGGATGCGCTCGGGGATGCGAGGTTGCAGGGATGCGCCGAGCCAGCCTCCGGCCAGTCCGCCAAGCCCGGTGGCGATCCCCAGCGACCAGTCCGGTGAGACCGGGCCGGTGGCGTTAAGGGAGATGAGGGTGTAGGTCGCCACGCCGACCAGCGAGGTGAGCCATGTCGAGAACAGGGCCGCCGGCGCGACGTGGCGACCGTCAGTCCGGTGCCGACCAAGATGGGTCAGCAAGCTCGCCGACTAGGGTGTCAATCCCTCGGAGCCAGGGAATTGCCTGTGCATGCCAGTCCTGGCCTGGGAGTCCGAGCACGGGCCCGGCGTCACGCCGGCGGTCAGCTGCTCTTGAAGTCCGCAGTCCGCAAGCGCACCCGTCGCAACGGCCATGTCATCGGAGTAGTGGCCGCCACTGACTCCGAGGCCGCCCACGACCTCGCCGTCGACCAGGATCGGATATCCACCTCCGAAGGTGACCAGCCGAGGGGTGTGCGGGATACCGAGCGCCAACGGTGGGTCATCCTTGATGAACTCGTGCCAGGTGTCGGTTGAGATGCCAAATGAGGCGGCGGTGTAGGCCTTGTCCTGAGCGATGCCCACGGACAGCAGCGGCGCTCCGTCCATCCGTAGGAATGCCTTCAGGTGTCCGGCAGCATCGACAACAGAGATCACCACAGGCTTACCCAGCTCGGTGGCCTTGTTGGCGCCTGCTGTGACGAGCTCTTGGGCCAACTCTCCGGTGATTGTGCCGATGCTGAGCTTCTGAATTGCAGCCACGTCTGAACCTTTCTTGTTGATGGGACAACCTCGTCTGCGCGCCCCAACCTACCCACGACTCCGTCACCTTTGAGTGGCGTCCATCAAAGTGGTTCAAGGATCCCGGTGAGCGTGTCGCTTCCTGAGTAGGCGACGGCCAGTGTCGACCCTGCTGGTCTGCTCGAGGAGCAGCTGGCCCAGGCGTCGCCTGATCTGTTGCGCGCGCTGCTGACCACGTTCATCAACACCCTGCTGTCGGCTGAGGCCGATGCCGTGTGCGGCGCGGAGTACCGGGGCGACCAGCCCAGGTCGGGTCAACCGCGGCAACTGCTACCGACATCGAGACTTCGACACCCGGTCCGGCACCCAGGGTCGAGGTCGTCCGGGCTGAACAGGTACTGATCGTTGCATCAGGTGACAGGATCCGTTGCAGGTTGAGGATTAGGCGAGTTAGCCCGAGATCTGCCGAGGGAGCTCGAGCGCCCACGGCTTGTCCCTGGGAGAAGGTCAGGGGTTCGACTCCCCTCAGCTCCACTTCACCAAGACCCCGTCCCACCCGCGGAAACGCCGGAGCGACGGGGTTCGTTCATTCCTGTGTCTCTGCGTCGCCACCCTCACGTGGGCCCCCGGCGTGCCCCGGGCTCTTTGCGACGCTCCAATGCGGTGCGATTGGCCGACGTCCCGAGGTTGTGTGCTGGCCGGATGTGAGACGCCCAGCGCGACCGGAGGTCGAACAGCAGCGCCCTGGGTTGGCCCAGATCTTCGAATTCAAGGTTCTAGCAAGGCCCGCGCATGCATAATCCCACCCGAGGGGTTTCTGCACCACGTTCAGGGGGACGGGCGATGGGGAGTGTGCTGCGCTGGATGCGCGCGCTGACGCTCGCATCCGTGCTGGTGACCACCGGCGTGGCGGGTCACGCCGCGGCCGACGGTGCCGTGCCTGCACCTCTACTCCTGGCGGTCCTGTTCGTCGGCGCCACCTTCGTGCTGGCGCCCGTTCTCGGCTCGCCCGCCTCGCCGTTGCGCGTGGCCCTGCTGGTCGTCGGCGGCCAGGCCATCCTGCATGTCTGCCTGTGGCTGCTGGCGACGAACCCGACGGGTCGTTCCGGAGCCGGGGTGGTGATGCCGGAGGGCTCTGCGGGCTTCTCGTCGATGCCCGCTGGGATGGTCCACGGTTCCGCTGCCTCGGGCGTTGCGTCCCTGGCCTGGGTGGGAAACGTCCATCTCGGCATGCTGCTGGCTCATCTGGTGGCGGGTCTGTTCCTGGGCCTGTGGCTCGCCGCGGGTGAGCGGGCTGCGTGGACGCTGCTACGGCTCGCCGCACGACCCGTGGCCGAGGCGCTCGTCATTCTGCTGAACGCAGCGACCGCCCTCGCCGCTGTACGCGTCGGCTGGGCCCGCGGCTGCCTGACACCCGGCTGGGCACGCGAACGCGTCACCGGGTCACCCGCCTGCACGGTTCACTGCCTGTCCCGGCGTGGACCGCCGCGGGTCAGCGTCGCCTGACTTCCTCCCCGGACCTGGGTGCTGATCGTGCCCGGGGTCGGTTCAGCGCGGCCTCGACCACGATCCGTCATCTCTTCTCACACGACTACATCTTCTTCTTCTCACACGAATCGAGACTTCATCATGTTCAAGAACAGCACCTCGCTGCGTCGTAGCGCAGCCCGCGTCGGGCTCGGCGCCACTGCAGCACTGGTCCTGGCTACGGCGCTTCCCGGCGTGGCCCAGGCCCATGTCAGCGTTCAGGGCGAGGCCGAGGGCGGCGGGTTCTCCGTCGTGGCGTTCCGGGTCCCGAACGAGCGCGACGACGCCAGCACCACCCAGCTGCGGGTGATCCTTCCCAAGGACCACCCGATCGGCTCGGTGCAGACCACTGCCATGCCGGGGTGGAAGGTCAGCACCGTCACCCGCAAGCTCGACAAGCCGATCGAGATGGAGGGCGAGCAGCTGAACACCGTGGTCTCCCGGGTCACCTGGACCGCCACCGGCGGCGGCATCAAGCCCGGCCAGTTCCAGGACTTCGACCTCAGCTTGGGACAGCTGCCGGAGTCCGGCACGCTGGTGTTCAACGCCCTGCAGACCTACTCCGATGGCGAGAAGGTGAACTGGAACGAGGTCTCGGCCGACCCGTCGGTCGAGCCGGAGCACCCGGCACCGTCACTCGAGATCACCCCCGCAGCCGCCACGGAACCCGCACACGGCACGGCCGGCGCCACCACCGGCGGCACGACCTCCGAGGCCGGCCAGGGCGAGCAGTCGCCAGCGGCCACGTCAACCTCGAGCACCAGCAATGACACGTCCATGACGCTGCCGATCGTTCTGTCGGGGGCCGCGTTGCTGCTCTCCCTGTTCGCGGCCGTCATGGCCTGGCGTCGTGGGCGACCCTCCGCAGTCGTCGCGTCCGAGCCGGCCCCGGACCGAGAGCGCGTCGAGGTCTGAGGCTCACTCCCCCCGGGGGCGGGGCCATCACGCCGGCCCGCCCCCCGGGGGACGTCCTCCCCTACTCACCGATTAGCCCCTACTCACCGTTCAGCCAGGAGCAGGTTCATGGCATCCATGAGCAAGTCAGTGCGCCGCGGGATCCTTGCCGGGCTGCTGGCGGCCGTCTTCGGCTTGTTGCTCGCTTCGCCCGCGTCCGCGCACGCCGAGCTGGTGGCGAGCACCCCGAGCAACGGTGCCCAGCTCGCCCAGGCGCCGACGAGGGTCGAGATGAGGTTCACCGAGGCGGTCAACCTGATCCCGGGCGGGATCCGGCTGGTCGACGACACCGGGGCGAGCGTGCGCACGCCCGAACCGGCCGTGGCCGGGCACACGGTCACCTGGCGCATGCCGACGGACCTGTCGCAGGGGTCCTACGTGGTGAGCTGGCGGGTGGTGTCCTCCGACGGTCACCCGGTCGCCGGCGCATTCTCGTTCGGGATCGGCACCCCCGCACTCGCCGTTGCCGGCAACTCGCCCACGGCGCCGCGGACCGTGGTCGCGGCGCGGCTGGCCGGATACCTGGGGTTCGCGCTGTTCGCCGGCGTGGTCACCTTCGTGCTGTGGTGTTCACCCGAGAGCAGAACCCACCCGGTGCTGCAGCGGCTGGTCCGGGTCGGCCTGATCGGTGGCGCCCTCGCGGGCGTGATCGGGCTGCTGCTCCAGGGGCCCTACATCGCCGGCGCCGCGATCTCCCGGCTGCTCGACCCGGCCCTGCTCAGGGAGACCCTGGCCACCCCGTTCGGGACCGCGATGGCGGCCCGGCTCGCGCTCTACGGGGGACTGGCGGCACTGGCGTGGCGACTGCCCGCGATCACCACCGGATACCGGCGCTGGCTGACCCCGGCCGGGATCGTGGGTCTCGCGGTCGCGATCGCCGGAGCCGGGCACGGTGCCGCCTCGGGTCGGCCGCTGGACCTGGGCATCGACGCCCTGCACGCGCTCACCGCCGGGATCTGGGTCGGCGGCCTGGTCGCCCTGGCGGTGCTCGGTCGTGACGTCCCCCCGCTCGCGCTGCGCCGCTTCTCCGCGCTCGCGATGGGCTCGGTAGTCGTCCTGGTGGCCACCGGGACGCTGAACTCGCTGGAGCAGATCAAGGACCCGCTCGACTTGTTGCTGACCCGCTACGGCCTGTTCCTGCTCCTCAAGCTGGGGCTCGTTGCGAGCGCCCTGGCTGCCGCGGCCGTCTCGCGCCACCGGCTGCGCGAGGGCCGGGTGCCGCTGACCTCGGTGCGGTTCGAGGCCGGCCTGACCGCGAGCGTGCTCGCGGTCACCGCGGTGCTGGGGATGACCGCCCCGCCGTCCCAGCTCGTCGTACCCACCAACGACCCAGCAGCAGCGACACAATCGCGATCGGCCGACAGACCAGCACCCACCGTGGTCCGCATGAGCCTGGGCGAGCAAGGCACCGCAACCCTGCAAGTCCTCCAACCCAGCACCAACCCCACCCAACTCCAGGTCTTCCTCACCGACAGCAACGGCCAACCGCTGAAATCCGGGGGCGTGGACCTCAAGGTCAGCAACCCCGACCGCGACCTCGCCCCGATCCCAGTCCCCCTCAAACCCTCCAACGGCGCCTGGACCGCCGACTACCGCTTCCCCCTCCCCGGCGCCTGGAAAGCCATACTCACCGTCCAGACCCCCGACCACACCGGCGTCGTCACCGCCGGCAACATCACGATCACCAACTAAGTCGCCCGCGCGAGAAGCCCGGGACCGGGAGGAATGTCTCCCTCGAATCAGGCCTGCTGGTCCACCTGCGGCCGCCACGGCTCGTGCTCGTGCGAGAGCCAGACCTCCTCAGGGTCGAGCGCGCGGACCAGCCGCTGGCCTTCGGTGCGCGGCTCGTCGAGCTCGGCGAAGAAGACCGCCATGTCGCCCCCGATGACGACCGAACGCCCGCGCCGTCTCGACGACGACCACCTGCGAGCCTCGCGTGTGGCCTGGCGCTGGGACGAGACGGAGCCCCGGCAGCAACTCGACCGCGCCGTCGACCGGTACGTACTGCACGCCGGGCGCCTCGACCCACTCCCGGATCGTGTAGTCGTCCTCGCTGCGCGCGTCCTCGAGCTCCCGGCGCTGGACGTAGATCGGCCTGCCGGTGAAGAGGTGGTTGCCGCCGCAGTGGTCGAAATGCAGGTGCGTGTTGATGACGAGGTCGATGCTGGCCAGGTCGAAGTCGGCCTGCGCGCTCAGTGGAATCAGGCGTGGATCCATGTCGGCCACCGCCGGGTGCAGCTGCGTCATGCCCGTGTCGACAAGCACGCGCGCGTCGGGATGGTCGATGACGTGCACGTAGACCGGCATCCGCTCGCCCTCGGCGAGCAACTCGGCCACGAGAACCGGGGTGACAGTCGGCGGCGAGATCTCGCTTCCCGCTCCCTCACCCTTCCGGGGTCGAGGATCACGCATCGCGGACAGCTTGCGCAAGTGCCATGTACGCGGCGCGGTCGCCATGACCGATGGTCATGAACGTCGCCATGCTTGCTCGTTTCCCTTCATGTTGGTGCGGGGAATCGCCACTGCGAACCACGGCTCCTCTTCGGCAAGGCAGCGGGAGCTACGTCGCCACCGCCATCCCGCGCTCGTCGTGCTCGACGGCCGGCCAAGGCTCCCGCGACCAGGCGAGCCCCTCATCGAGCGCTCGCCCGATCTCGTCGGCGGTATCACCGATCTCGGTGAGGTCGTCGACGTACGACGTGAGGTCGTGGCCGCTCCGGCTCAAGCAGTCAGGCAGCCCGCTGCGCAGGAAGGAGGTCAACCAGCCTCTTGGGTCGGCTGGCATGCCGGCCTCGAACGTGCGGTCCCCTGGCTCGCCGTGGGCCATCTCGGGGTGCCAGTGCATCCGGTCGGCCTTGCCGGGTCCCGACTCGAGGAAGTCGCACCGGCACAGCGCCTGGTCCAGCGCGACGACGTCAGAGGCGTAGACCGACCCCCGGGCCTGCGACTGCGCAGGCCTGATCTCAACGCGTACGCCGCGCTCCCGTGCGTCAGGCTGGCCCGCCAGCGCGGGGTCGAGGAAGTCGACACGGCGCATCGTCACGGCCAGCCGGTCGAACGTCCACAAACGCTCCATGCTCCATCGCTCCTGCGTCGTCGAAGCCGATCGCGCCCACACTAGTTGAGGTCCTCGAGTTGGACACTTGCTGCATGGTCGAGGTTGATCCCGAGCGATTCGAGTCGATGGTGAGCGAGGCGCTCGACGGTATACCCCGAGAGCTTGGCGAGCTCATGAGCAACGTGGCCGTCACTGTGCAACTCGACGGCGGCCCGGCGGGTCTGTTGGGGCTCTACCAGGGAGTGCCATTGACCCGTCGCTCGACGTTCTACGCCGGCGCGCTGCCCGACCGGATCACGATCTACCGGCGTGCCATCTGCGCGATGTGCAACAGCGAGACCGAGGTCGTCGAGCAGGTTCGGCGGACGGTCATCCACGAGGTGGGCCATCACTTCGGGATCGGCGACGCCCGGCTGCGCGAGCTCGGATGGTGAGTCGGCAGTCAGCGCCGGCTATGCCGCAGATAACGCGCGCTGCGGCCAGTCGGGATTGCCGCGTCCGTCCGGTCACGCCGACGAGCGCGCGTCCTCACCGTGCGAGCCGCGCCCCGGTCCAGGCTTCGTCTTGACTCACGTCACGCACGACATCGAGCCAATCAGGAACGAACACTGAGGGGTGCTCACCATCATCGATCTCCGCCACCAATGAGCCGTCCTCGTGCTCGTCGACCGCAACAACAAGCCCGCCCCGCGCAATCAGGTGCCGTCTCTTGCGAAGCAACTTGGCAGGCAACGAGACAAGGACGTCCCACTCCTCGCCGTCCAGGTAGAGGTTCGTGCACGCGATTTCCGCAGGCCCCTCGGTGAGGCGGATCTTGTGTCCGAGCTTGCGGATCACAGTCCCGTCAGTCGCCCGAACTTCACGAAGCCGAAGACGTGTTCCCGTCACGTACCGATCGACGATCTCCGTCGTCGTCGACACGCCCTCGGGCAGGCGCGCAACGAGGTATCGGCGCTCCCGCTCCACAACGGCGTACTTCAAGGAAACTGACACGGACCGAGGCTAACCTCGACCCACGACGCACATAGGTGAGTGCGTGCGACGAGTGTCGCTCAGGCAGTCTTGATGGCGGAGACCTCGAACTCCAGGGTCACCTTCTCGCTGACCAGGACGCCGCCGGTCTCCAGGGCGGCGTTCCAGCTGACGCCGTAGTCCTTGCGGTTGATCGACCACGGAGCCCTCGAACCCGACGCGCAGGTTGCCGAACGGGTCGGTTGCCGCGCCCTCGAACTCGAACGGGACGGTGACCGAGTTGGTGACGCCCTTGATGGTCAGGTCGCCGGTCAGCTCCAGGCTGGTCGCGCCGGTCTGGGTCACACCGGTGGAGACGAAGGTGATCTGCGGGTACTCCTCGATGCCGAGGAAGTCGTTGCTGCGCAGGTGATCGTCGCGCTGCTCGTTGCGGGTGTCGATGCTGGCCGCCTGGATGGTCAGCTGCGCGGTGGACTTGGTGAGGTCGGTGCCGTCGACGACGGCGCTGCCCTCGAACTCGTTGAACGCGCCGCGGACCTTGGTCACCATCGCGTGCCGGGCGACGAATCCGATCCGGGTGTGCGCCGGCGTCGAGGGTGTAGGTGCCGGAGAGGTCGTCCAGGGTGACGGGGGAGGTGGTGGTGGTCATGGTGCGCTCCTGGAGGGTTCGGGTTCACGTCACCTTTGGTGACGTGTCACGTACATGGATTGCCGCAACTTACGTGACGTGTCAACTATTCCCGGCTATGATGTTCCCATGAGTCCGGACAGCCCGTGGTTGAGCGCACAGCAGGAGCAGGTGTGGCGCGCCTGGCTGAGGCTCAACGCGACGCTGTCCGCAACCCTGCAACGCGAGCTGCAGGAGGATGCCGGTCTGTCGATGCCCGACTTCGAGGTTCTGGTCCACCTCACGGACAACCCCGAGGGCCGGGTGCGGGTCACCGATCTCGCGGGACTGTTGCACTGGGAGCGGAGCCGGGTCTCCCACCACGTCAAGCGGATGGAGGGCCGTGGACTCGTGCAGCGCACGGAGTGCGTCGAGGATGGCCGCGGAGCCTTCGTGGAGATCACGTCAGCAGGGCGGGCCGCGATCGAGCAGGCCGCGCCCGGCCATGTGCGCGCGGTACGGCGGCTCATGTTCGACGCCCTCACCGACGACGAGGTCGACTGCCTCGCACATGCCATCGACAAGGTTCTCGACAAGCACCAAGAGCCGATCACGCCATAGTGACTCCGTCGAGGGGTCCGCGTTTACCCCTGACGATGTGCGGCGAGAACGCCGGGATTCAGCGCTTGACGCACACGTACTCGAACGCGTCAGGTGCCTGTATGGGGACCACCCACCGGTTCAGGAAGTGGATCCGCTTGAAGAACGCGTCCCGGACGCCGTGCGGGGCGTGAGAAAGCAGCACGAACAGCAACCGTTCGACGCTGGCGTACGGACGGTCGCGTCGGCGGGCGACCAGGTCGAAGCCGGCCACGTCGATCAGTCGACGGAGCGTCGCGTCGTCGTGGATCTGACTGGTGTTGGCCACCAAGATGTACCAGTGGCGGCCGAACAGGCGCCCCCACAGACTGTTGCGCGAGTAGGTGTTGAACGCCCAGACACCGCCCGGCTTCAGCGCAGCATGGAACTTCGCCATGACGGCCTGGGGATCTCGCAGGATCGTCATCACGCCCCACGACGCGATCACGTCATAGGTCTCTGGGCTCAGGTCGACCTCCTCGATCGAGCCGGCCGTCACCGGGACCTGCCACCGGTCACGGGCGTAGGCAGCCATCGGGTTGGAGAACTCGACGCCCGCGGCGTCGAAACCCGCTGCCTTGGCTTCGGCCAGGAAGAACCCGGCCGCCGAGGCCACCTCCAGCAGCCTGGTCCCGCGGACCTCGGGCCGAAACCGTTCGATCCGGCCCTTGGCCGTGCGCCGCAGGTAGGTTTCGCCACTGAGGAAGGAGTAGTAGTTGACGTTCTGCTCGCCGCCCTCGAAGAACTCCTCAGAGTCGTACATCGTGCGCAACGAGTCCACGGTCATCCGCGGGTTCTGGTAGAGCGTCGAACAACTGACGCAGGTGGCGAAGTGCAGGGTGAGTCCCTGGAACTCCTTCTCCAGCGGCTTTCGAACCTCGCTCGCTCCGCAGACCGGACACGCCGTGGGTTCGAACTCGAGTTCGGCTAGCGGGCGGAACTCCGGCTTCCCGGAAGTCGGCTCTTGCATGGCGAGTCCTTCGCGAGACGGCAGGCTGTGCGCACTGTACATCGGCCCAAGGACCGAGCGACGAGGCTGATCGGCGCCCCCTCTGGCAGGGCTCAGTGCAGGGCCACCTTGAGCGCTACGACCAGGAGTCCGACACCGGCGCCCGCGGCGGCGCACCACAGGCGCTCCGACATGTCCAGCCCGCCGCGTGCACCAGCGATGTAGCTGTACGTCGCGAGCAGAAGGATCGCCGCGATGAGCGCCGCCCATGCCGCGGCACCCAGGTCGGCTCCCAGGAGGCTGGTGACGAGGAGGACCGCGAGTGGCACCACGGACGCCCCGGCGATGGGCAACGTCTCCACCAGTCCGTGCCGAACGGCGGCCAGCGGGTGATGTCGGTGCGTAAGAGCGCTGCCGATCGTCACAGCATGCAAGTGCGCGACCCAGTACACGGCGACCGCGCCGAGAATGGTCGCGCACAGGCGGCCGACGGTCTCGACCTGGCCGGCGCTGTAGGCGATCGTTGCCGCACACACGACGGTGCCGGTGATCGCCCCCTCCCCTCCTCGCTGGAGGCCGAGCAGGTCGGGCCGGCTCGACGGCTCAGACACCTCCGAAGGTTTCCATCAGGGTGCTGCGCTCGGCCTCGGTCAGGTTGGTGGAGATGAGGGTGGCCTCTCGCCGGTCAACGCGTTCCCCGAGGCGGTCGAGGTTGGCGTCCTCGGTGACGATGAACAGAGCCGACGTCCCAGGCACCACCTGAGTGCGGATCCGCTCCAGGTCGTCCTTGGTGATGCCGACGCCGGAGGTGGCCTTCGCGAGGGCGCCCACACCGGCACCCACGACCGCCCCCGCGATCGGGACCGCGAACAACGCGCCGCCCAGGATGCCCCAGAGCGCGCCCCAGGCGGCACCGCGCTTGGGGTCGTCGTGGTGATGGTGGGTCTCCGGCGTCAAGGCGCCGTGCGGCCAGCTCATGACGGCGTGGTCGACGATGGTGACGAGACCGTCGGCCTCGGCGGTCTTCAACAAGGACTCGGCGTGCGCGGCGCCGTCGGGTTCCTCGAATTTCCAGACCGTGAAGGTGGTCACTCTCTCTCCTCTGCTCAAACGGGTGGGACATCAGCGGCCTTGGAGCGCGCCACCCGCAGCCGGATGGCGGCTCCAGCCAACACCGCCCCGACACCGAGCGCAACGACAGGGGGCCCTGACCCGCCCACCCCGGTTACGGCTAGCGTGTGCGGTTGCGGGCGTCCGCTCGCGGTCTGGGAGGCACACATGGCATTCGACACGTTCACGGTCCTGGTCGGCGTCTACCCCGACGTGGAGTCCGCTGAGGCGGACTACGACCTGGTCAAGGAGCTCCACGCCGAAGAGCAGCTGATGGACGGCTACGACGCCGCGGTCATCCACCACCGTGACGACGGCAAGGTGAAGATCACCCGGAAGCACGAGACCCCCACGCGCGTCGGGGGCGTGCTGGGTGGTGGCGCAGGGCTGGCCACCGGCCTCGTGGTTGCCCTCTTCCCCTTCGCCGCCGTCGGTGGCGGACTTCTCGCCGCGGCCTCCGCAGGCGGCGCCGTGCTGGGTGCGGTCGCCGGGCATGCAGCCGCCGGGATGAGCCGCAGCGACCTCAAGGAGCTCGGCGAGTCCCTCGACGAGGGGCAGGCTGGCCTGATCGTCGTTGGCGTGACGGACATGGAGGCGAGGATCGAGGAGGCCATGCGCCGCTCGGAGAAGATGCAGAAGAAGCAGCTCAAGGCCGACGCCGAGGCACTCGAGCGTGACGCGAAGGAAGCCAGCGGGCAGTAGTCGCGGCGGGAACCCGTTGCGGTTGGCGTCTGGCGGTTCAGCCGCGATGGAGGGAGCCGGGCCATGAGCGGAAGCGTTCTCGTGCTGCACACGGGCGGGACCATCGGCATGGTCGAGAGCCCCGATGGGCGTGCTCCGGAGGCGGGTGCGCTGGCGCCGTACCTCGACTGGATCGTCGAGAGCTCGAGAGGGGAGCTGCCGCCGATCGCCTTCCTCGAGCTCGACCCGCCGATCGACTCCGCCAACGCGACGCCCGACGAGTGGTGCGACATTGCGCGGATCCTCTACGAGCACCGCGCGGACCACGACGGCTTCGTCGTCCTGCACGGGACCGACACGATGGCCTACACGTCCTCGGCGCTCTCGTTCCTGCTGCCGTCGTTCGGCAAGCCGGTTGTCGTGACCGGTTCGCAGATTCCCATCACCCGCACACGCAGTGACGGCCGACAGAACCTCATCGGGGCTCTCCAGGTCGCGGCGGAGTCACAGGTGCAAGAAGTCACGTTGCTCTTCGGGGAGGTCCTCCTCAGAGGCAACCGGGCCACGAAGGTGGATGCCTCGGGCCTCGATGCGTTCGACTCACCTCGGTTCCCGCCACTCGCCAGGATCGGCATCGACATCGTCGTGAACCACGCCCTCGTCCGTCCCCCCGAGGGGTTCCCGGGGCTGGTCATCGGAGAACTCGGCCGCGTCGCGGCGATGCGCCTGTTCCCCGGATTCTCCGCGTCCATCCTCGCGAATCTCTGCCAACCGCCATTGCGTGGCCTCGTCATCGAGGCCTATGGCGCGGGCAATGGCCCCTCGGAGGACCGCGAGTTCCTGGCAGCCATCGAGGCCGCCACGGCCGAAGGCATCGTGGTCGTCGTCGTCACTCAGTGCGTCAGGGGTTCGGTGCAACCGGGTGCCTACGCCACGGGGATGGCGTTGTTGCGCGCCGGCGCCGTACCTGGCTTCGACATGACGTCAGAGGCTGCCCTGACCAAGCTCGCGGTGCTGCTCGGTCAGGGCCTCGACGCCGCAACGATCGCGGAGACGATGCAGCGCGATGTCGCCGGAGAGCTCAGCCCCCGTAGATGACGTCGCTCATGGCGGCCCGCGTCACGTGCACCAGCGCGGCGACGGAGGAGGCGATGCGCACGGCCGCACCCCTTTGTCGACGATCATCCGCGGCGGGTGATTCTCAACAGGATGGGCGCGTCCTAGCGTTGGTGCCCCACATCCGAGCAGGCCACACTGCTCGCACGGGGCAGTCGAGAGGTCCGAGATGAGCACAGACCCGGAGCGTGGTCGAGGCGTGATGAGTGCTCATGGCGTGCGGGTCGGCGCGGCGGCTTGCGTGTTCTTCCTGCTGGCGGCCTGCGGCGGCGAGGGCGGCGGCGAGCGACCTACGCCGAGCGTCACGGCCTCGGTGACCGCGTCAGCCACCAGATCGCCAAGCGTGCCGAGCCCGACGCGGTCGGTGGGCGACCGGGAGACGCGCACGCCGACCACATCGGCGCCAGCGGAGACGTCCGCTCCGGCGAGCCCATCAAGCTCCCCGTCGGCCCCGGCGTCGCCCACCGCCACGCGGAGCACGGACCAAGAGACCGAGTCGCCGTCCGAGTCGCCGAGTGAGACCCCGAGCGAGCCGCCGAGCGAGTCGCCCAGCGAGTCGACGAGTCCGACTCCCAGCGCCACCGCGGAGGCCTCCGAGGAGTCGGAGGGGACGCCCGAGGAGTCCTCGGGCGTTCCGAGCTGGGTCTGGTGGCTTCTCGGGCTCCTCCTCCTGGCCGGCGCCGTGAGCATCCCGTTGATAATGCGGGCGCGACGCCGCAACGCGTGGCTCGCGGAACTCTCCGCGAGCCAGGCCGAGGTGGAGTGGTTTGCACGTGCGCTGATCCCACAGGTGCGCGGGGCCGGGTCACCCGAGGCCGCAGCGGGTGCATGGCGGGTGGCCGGAGAGGCCCGTGTCGCCGAGGCCGAGGATCGCCTCACTGCCCTTGGAGCATCGGCTCCCGACGATGTATCCAGTGGCAGGGCGCTCGTCCTGCGCGACGCCGTCCGGGCCGCGCGCGCGCGGATGGCGACGGTGGTCACGACGAGCACGGAACAGACGCTGGCCGGCGACCTGGACGAGATCGCGGCCCAGCTCGAAGTGGCGCTGCCGCCGGAGCCGCCCCCTTCGCTGTAGCCCCGTGGTTGGGCATCGTCGACGCTGTCGCCGGCAGCGGCGTCTCACCTATTGTGGAGGATGCCGACCGCGCCTGGCAGGGGAAGGGTAGGCCGAGGACCCCGGAAGGAGCGAAAGGTGGCTGAGACCGCACAGACGCGGTTGCGGGTGCGTGCAGCCAAGCGGCTGAGCCATATCAATCTCGTCGCCGCCGTGGCTTTCACCATCGGCGGTTCCCTTTTCGCGCTGGGCGCGGCCTTCGCCCAGTTCGGCGTCGGAAGCCTGGAACTGGTCAACGTCACCTACCTGGTCGGTGGATTCTTCTTCAGCCTCGGCGGTTACACGTCGATCCTGCTCGTCGTCAACCTGAGCCAGGACAGCGCCCGGCGCGACCAAGGCCGGGCGGATGCGCTGGTGGAGCTTCCAGCCCGATCAGCCGCGGACTGGCTGAGCGCGGTCGTACTGTTCGTCGGGACGCTGCTGTTCGCGGTCAGCCTGGTGGCGGCCTTCGCCGTCAGGGCTCACGCCGCGCCAGTCCAACGGATGGATCTGGCTTCCCGACATCCTCGGCTGCGTCTGCTTCCTCGCGTCCGGGGCACCTCGCCATGCTCGATGTGGGCGACGGCCACATCGGGGTGCGCGTCCATCGAGCTCGGCTGGTGGGTGGTGGCGGTCAACCAGCTCGGTTCGTCCTGTTCTTCCTCGCGGGACTCGCCGCCTTCACGCGCCCGGCGACCTCCAGTGCGGTCGACATCGGCCTCGTCAACTGGGGGACCTTCGCCGGCGCGGCCTGTTTCGCGGTCGGCGGGCTCATCCAGGTCTTCGACAAGCCAACTCCTACAAGAACGGTGGTACCGAACACGCCATGACGACACTGAGCGAAGTCAGCGGCCGAGAGCGCTCTTCGGCAACCGGTTCCTGACCGAAGCGGCCCCGTCGACCGCGTTCCCCGAGAGCGGGATGCGCCCGACCGATGCGATGCGGCTGGTCGGCGAGGACCTCAACCTCGAGGGTGACCCGCAGCGCAACCTGGCCACCTTCGTCACGACCTGGATGGAGCCGGAGGCGCAGCGGATCATCGCCGAGAACCTGCACCGCAACTTCATCGACCATGCCGAGTACCCGATCTCGGCCGAGATCGAGCAGCGCTGCGTCCGGATGCTGGCCGACCTGTTCAACGCGCCCGGCGAGACGACGGGCTGCCGCACCCAGGGCTCGTCCGAGGCGATCATGCTCGGCGCCCTGTCCCTGAAGTGGAAGTGGAAGGAGCGCCGGGAGGCAGCGAACCTCTCGACGGACCGGCCCAACCTCGTGTTCGGCGGCGACGTCCACGTGGTGTGGGAGAAGTTCTGCCGCTACTTCGACGTCGAACCACGGATCGTCCCCCTGGCGGAGAACAAGTACACGATCGGCCCCGACGACGTGGAGCCGCACCTCGACGAGAACACGATCGGCGTCGCCGCCGTCCTCGGCACGACCTTCACCGGGCACATGGACGACATCGTCGGGATCAACACGCTGCTGCTCGACGTCAGGAAGGAGCGTGACCTCGACATCCCGCTCCACGTGGACGGCGCCAGCGGCGGGTTCGTGTGGCCGTTCCTCTACCCCGACTCCAAGTGGGACTTCCGGCTCGAGCAGGTGCGCTCGATCAACGTGTCGGGCCACAAGTACGGGCTCGTCTACCCGGGGATCGGCTGGCTGATCTTCCGCGAGGAGTCCGACCTCGCCAAGGACCTGGTCTTCTACGAGAACTACCTCGGCAAGACCGACGCGACGTTCACGCTGAACTTCTCGACGGGCGCCTCGATGGTGCTGGCGCAGTACTACAACTTCGTCCGGCTCGGACGCGACGGCTACACCTACGTGATGAAGCAGATGCAGCAGAACGCCCAGGCGCTGGCGGCCAACCTGCGCGACAGCGGCCGGTTCGAGGTGATCGGCGCCGACCTGGAGCAGCTTCCGCTGGTGGCGTTCCGGCTCTCGGGCGAGCACGCGACGTACGACGAGTCCGACATCGCCTGGCAGCTGTCGGCCGAGCGCGGCTGGATGGTGCCGGCGTACACGCTCCCCCCGAACGCCGAGAAGGTGAAGATCATGCGGGCGCTGGTCAAGGAGACCATGAGCCGCGAACAGGTCGAACGGCTGACGCGCGACATCGCGGACGCGTGCGCGACCCTCGACCAGAAGGGCGGAGCACACCCGGTCGAGCGCGAGCAGACCAAGATGCGGCACCGGGTACTGACACCGCCGCTTGCCAGCGTCAGGGCGGTTGTGTGGGCACGATCAGCGGTGGAAGAAGCCTGTTCCCAGGTCGCTGATGATCGCGTCGAGCGCTCAACCAGTCCACCTGGGCCGCCTACGTCGCGTTCCCACGGGCATCGCAGGGGGGAGATGCATCCGCCCCACTGATCTGGAGCTCCCTGTCGATCACCTGCAGCGCACGCTCCATGGCCACGGGGCGTAGGCCGCCGACGCCCTCGTGGAACGGGTTGTCGAGCAAGGTCAGCAGCAGCAGCATCGACATGATGACCGCGATCACGGTGCCCATCAGGAGCGCCTGCACGACCGCTCGCTCGCCGCTGTCGGCGAAGAACAGCATGAACACGAAGATGAGTGCCGGCGATGAAGAACAGCACCAACCACAGCGGCGTCGGGATCACGCCGACCGCTCCGTGGATGCGGTCATTGCGGGCCGCTTCGCGGTCCGGCCGTCTGGTCGAGCCACGTGTCGTAGGCCGACTGCTCGGTGGGCGTCTGCGGCTCGACGGTCTGCAGCGTCCGGAACAGCTCGCGCCGCCCACGGGTTGAGCTCCTCGCCGAGAGTGCCGGCCTCCATCCGGTCCCACTGCACGCCGGCCACCGACCGGGCGTAGCAGACCAGCTCGCCGGTGAGCTGTCCGGTCAGCCGGCGCCGGGAAGAGCTGGGCCGTCTCGACCTGCTGCGCCACGATCAGCGCCTCCGGTCTCCGCGCCCGACCTCGCGGCGTCGTAGCTGGTGAACGCCAGGAACACCACGAACCCGAGCAGCACCGAGAACCCGGTGGCCAGCACGCCGAACACTCCAGCCGCGCGATCGCCGTCGTGGAAGTAGCTGCCGTCGGGTGCGTTGCGGCGCACGAGCAGCATCGCCGTGATGGCCAGTGCGGGCACCGCGACGACAACGAGGACAGGTACGAGGAGGTTCATCCCACCGACCTCGGCTTGTTCGAGCCAAGGCCGTCGTCGCCGAAGACGGTCGTCCAGTCGTTCGCCATGCTCACCACGGTCCAGCCCTGGCGGCCACCGACCTCGGTGATCGGATCCCGCTCGGCGAAGGTCTCGGCCGAGCTGACGTAGCTGAACTCGCGGTGCTCGTCGTCGTGGTCGACGAGCATGGCCAGGCTTGGCCCGTCCCCTGCGGCCGCCCACTCCAGCATCTGCCGGTCGCCTCCCGAGTTCCCCGCGGCGAGGATCGGGCGGCGGCCCAGCTGTGCCTGGATGTTGGAGACCTTGGCAGCGCCCTCGTTGGCCTCGCCCGTCAGCCCCGTGGTCCGGCGGAGGAGGGGCCGGGGGATCCCGTCCGGGCCGACGGGAGCGGCGGAGTACGCGTAGCTCACCATCGTGCCCACCACCGCCTCGGGCGGCACGTCGTAGAGGTCCAGACTGATGGCACGCACGAACTCGGTGCCCCCGCCGGTGACGATGCAGACGGTGAAGTCGCGGCGGCGGAGAGCCCGGATGAGCTCGAGCATCGGGCGGTACGTCGTCGCCCGGACGGGCACGCCGAGCGTCGGGTGGACGGCGCGGTCGAGGAAGTCTCGCACCCGTTCCGTGAACGCCTCGGGCGTCATGCCCTCGAAGAGCCCGACCAGGGCCATGGCGATCCGGGTCAGGCCGAGCTCGCCCACGGCAGCCTTGTCGCCGGAGAGCAGGGCGGCGAACTCAGGAGTCGCGGCCACGGACGGATCCGTGGCAGACCGGGCTCGTAGGACGTCGAGGAAGAAGTCGAGCTGGACGTAGTCGGGGCGTTCGCACCACAAGGTGCCGTCGTTGTCGAAGCAGGCCACACGGTCCCGCGGCGCGACCTCCGCCGCCGCGTCGAGGAAGCCGGTCACGGCGTCACGGACGGGTCCCGGCCGCCAGGACGGGAGCAGGTGTGTCTCCTCGGACATCTCAGGCCCCTCCGTGCTCCGTGGTGTCGGTGCGGCGTACGCACCGGAAACCGACGTGGCTCATCCCGGTGTCCACCATCTGCGGCCGGCGGGCAGCGGGGCGGTAGCGCAGGCAGTAGGTGTCGGCGCACAGGTGCGAGCCGCCCTTGACGACCTTGCGACCGATCCGGAACTGCGGCTGGGCGCGGTCCAAGCTCGACTCGAGGTCACCACCGCGGGGGTTCTCCGGGGCACAGCAGGGCTTCCGGCGTCGTCCGGGTGCCGGCTGGTCCACCAGTCGTCGGTCCACTCCCACACGTTCCCGGCCATGTCGAACAGCCCGTACCCGTTCGCCGGGAAGCTGCCCACCGGCGAGGTGCGAATCCAGCCGCTCTCCCGGGTGCTCCGCCAGGGGAAGTCGGGCCCGTCCCAGGTGTTGGCCATGATCCGTCCGCCAGGCCGGGCCTCGTCGCCCCAGGTGAAGGCGGTGCCCTCGAGGCCGCCGCGGGCGGCGTACTCCCACTCGGCTTCGGTCGGCAGCACGGCGTCCGCCCAGGCGGCGTACGTCTGGGCGTCCTCGTGCGCCACGTGCACCACCGGGTGGTCGGGGCGCCGCTTGACCGAGCTGCCCGGCCCCTCCGGCGCGTTCCAACACGCGCCCGTCGTCCACGTCCACCACTGGCTCAGGTGACGAAGGTCGACGGGGCCCTCGGTGGGGGTGAAGACCATCGACCCGGGCTGGAGGTTCTCGGGCGCGGCCCCGGGGTAGTCGGCAGGGTCCACCGGACGTTCGGCGACGGTGGTGTAGCCGGTGTCGCGCACGAACGCCATGAACTGCTCGTTGGTCACCGGATGCGCGTCGATCGAGAACGCGCTGACCCGAACGCGGTGCACCGGTGACTCCTCGGGATAGTGCGAGTCGGAGCCCATCGCGAAGCCGCCGCCGGACAGGCTGACCTGCGGCGCGTGTGTGCGTGCGGAGGTGACCACCCTTTTCAGGAGCTCGGGATGCCGGTCTTGAGCTTCGCCATCATCTTGCCGATGCTGAAGTCCGCCGGTTCCTGCCTCGGCGGGAACTCCTCGATTGTCTTCATCATGCGCGCCACGAAGGCCTGGGCCGGGATGACGGCCCACGCATGGTCGAGCAGCCAGTCGTAGTACGTGTTCGAGGTGATGTCCGCCCGCTCGTACGGGTCGGTCCGCAGGTTGAAGATCTTCGGCACCCGTAGCACGGTGTACGGCTCCGCCCAGACGTTGAGCGTGCCGCGGGCGCGCTGCTCCAGGAAGACGAACTTCCAGTTGTCGTAGCGCAGCGCCGTCAGGTCACCGTCGTCGGACACGTAGAAGAAGTGTTGGCGCGGACTGGCGTCGGCGCTACCGGTGATGTAGTCGAGCTGGTTGTGGCCGTCCAGGTGCACTCTGTACGTCGTACCGGCCAGGTCGGTCCCCGCCTTGAGCCGGTCGGCGACCTCGGTGTCACCCGCAGCGGCGAGCAACGTCACGAACCAGTCGTTGTGGGACACGATGCCATTCAGGATCGTGCCCGCGGGGATGTGACCGGGCCAACGGACCATCGCCGGCACCCGGTAGGCACCCTCCCAGTTGGAGTTCTTCTCGTTCCGGAACGGCGTCATCCCTGCGTCGGGCCAGCTGTTCATGTGCGGCCCGTTGTCCGTGGAGTACATGACGATCGTGTCGTCGGCGAGACCTTCGGCGTCGAGGAATGCCAGCACGTCGCCGACCAGCTCGTCGTGGTCGACCATGACGTCGTGGTACTCCGACTGCCAGCGGCCGGCCTTGCCGCGGGTGCCGTCCTTGGCGTGGGTGCGGAAGTGCATGTGCGTGGTGTTGAGCCACACGAAGAACGGGGTGTCGGCTGCCCGGGCGTCGCGCATGAACCGGAGTGCCTCGGGCACCACCTCCTCGTCGATCGTCTTCATCCGCTCCTTGGTCAACGGCCCGGTGTCCTCGATGCGCTGGGTGCCGTCCGCGTTCGCCCACGCATGGATCACGCCGCGGGGGCCGAAGTTCTTGCGGAAGTCAGGAAACTCCTCCTCGCTCGGGTAGTCGTCGAGCTCGGGCTCCTCCTCGGCGTTGAGGTGGTAGAGGTTTCCGAAGAACTCGTCGAACCCGTGCGCAGTGGGCAGGAACGCGTCCCGGTCACCGAAGTGGTTCTTGCCGAACTGCCCGGTCGTGTAGCCCCGCGCCTTCAACGCGGTGGCAATGGTCGGATCCTCGGCTCGGAGTCCGATGTCAGCACCCGGCATTCCCACCTTGGTGAGCCCCGTGCGGTAGGGGTTCTGGCCCGTGATGAACGCCGCTCGGCCGGCCGTGCAGCTCTGTTCCCCGTAGTAGTCGGTGAATCTCACGCCCTCGGCGGCGATCCGGTCGATGTTCGGCGTGCGATAGCCCATCAGGCCATCTGTGTAGCAGCTCAGGTTGCTGATCCCGATGTCGTCACCCCAGATGATCAGGATGTTGGGCTGGTCGGACATGAGTCCCTCCCGGGGCAGGTGGCCTCCTGGCCGTTGGGGGAGGCGACGATTGCCGCCAACGTAGTCCCTCGAGCGGGTCGCGGATCATCCGTCCTGGGTGAGACCCGGAAGCCCGAGCCCGCGATACTCCTGTCATGAGCGGCTGCTGCGATCCCCGTGGGTGCAACGACATGTTCGGTCCCCGGTTCTCCCGGCACCTGAGGTCCCGGTACCGCAAACGCGGTCTCGACAAGACCGCGGCCCGCATCGTCGACTTCCTCACCAGCCGCGGCATCGACGGCGCGACCGTCCTCGAGGTCGGCGGTGGCATCGGCGTCATCCAGCTCGAGCTGCTGCGCCGGGGAGCCCAGCACGCGACGAACCTCGAGCTCGTCGACGTCTACGACACCGACGCGAAGCAGATCGCGGAGGCTGCCGGCCTGAGCGACCGGGTCAGCCGCCGTCTCGTCGACATCGCCGCGACCCCGGAGGCCGTCGAACCCGCCGACATCGTCATCCTGCACCGGGTGGTGTGCTGCTACCCGGACTACGAGCGACTCCTCACCGCTGCCGCCGACCACGCCCGACACCTGCTGGTTTTCAGCCACCCGCCCCGGAACCTGCTGAGCCGCTCGCTCACGACGGCTCAGAACACCACGTTCCGGTTGCTGGGCAGGTCCTTCCGGACGTTCACCCACCCGCCGGCAGCCATGGTCGCGGTCCCCGAGACGCACGGCATGCACGCCGAGTACACGCACCGCGGCCGTGTCTGGCAGGTCGTCGGCTTCAGCCGAGCTACGCCCGCGGCGTAGGGAGCTTTCCAGCGAACCGCCGCAGGGATGGTGCGTCGGCCCGGCACATGTGGCTTACTCGGACCAGAGACGGACCTCGTCAACGGCTCGACATCTCGGGCTGCCAGAGTCACTGACTGACCGCCTCAGGTCCCCGGGCAGAACCTCGCGCAGCTCTGGTCCTCGCTCGGGGACCGCCCGACCCCGGGGTGTGCCGCGCGCCGACCAGGGTCATCCGATGTCACGAGTGGCTGACCAGCGTCCGCAGCAGGGCCTCGACCTTCTCGAGCGCTCGAGCGGCCCGCTCCTCGCCGTCGGGTCGCAGCCCGGCTCCGAGGCGGGCCACCCTGGCCAGCCGCCGGTGCGCGAGGTACAGGGCCAGCCGCTCCTCATCGATCCTGCCCGCGACCTCACGGAAACCGACCACTACTGCGGCTTGGAACTCCTCGCCGGGCCGCCCCTTCGCAAGTGCCTCCCGTTCGACGAGGAAGCTCGCCAGGTCGAACTCGGGATCACCCCACGCGAAACGGTCGAAGTCGACGAGCCCGAGCCGTCCGGTCTCGTCCACGAGCCACTGTCCGGGATGTGCCGCCCCATGGACCGGAACCAGGGGGCGAGGTCCCAGGCGGTCGTGGAGCCGGGTGAGCACCGCCAACCCTCGCTTCAGCCCGCTCGTCAGGGAAGGGGCCGCCGCGGCGCCCCGGGCCAGGGCTCGCTCGGTCCGCCTCAGCTGGTGAGCGGCGTCGTCGGTGTGGGTGGGGGAGAGCGGGGCCACGGCGAGCTCGCCGAGCGAGACCCCGACCTGTCGAGCGAGACTGAGGCTCCGGGGGCCGAACAGGCGTGGCTCCAGCGGGTCGCCCGGCACGACGCCGTACCAGCTCGAACGCGACCGCTGGTCCCAACCCTGCGGTTCGGCCACGGCGAACGTGAGAGCTCCGGAGGTCGAGGCCGTCCAACGCTCACGTGCCTCCCGCTGGTCGTCGGTCTCCCTTGCGAACACCTTCACGTAGCGGCCCGCGGGTCCGAGTCCGCCGTGCACGGTGCAGCGGCTGCCAGGGTGATAGCGCACGACCCTCGGACCCTCCAGTGCCTCGAGCACCGAGCCCAGCCCCGGCAGCGCGGGATCCTGCGTGCAGGGCATGATCTCGGCGACGCCGAGGTCGCCGAGGGGCACGGGGCCGCCTCGGGCAGTGATGGCCGTGTCGTCGTCCGGCTCGAGCAGTCGGACCCCCACGGTGTCCCCGGAGTCGGCACGGAAGACGAGCAGCGCCCACGGTGAGCGCTGCGGCTGGAGCTTGCCGTAGATGCGGCGCCAGCTCCCGGACGGGTGGGGCGAATGATCCGCCGCCCACGAGTCGAGGAGATCCTCGACGATCCGTCCGTCCGCCAGCAAGGACAGGCGGTGGCGGTACGGCGCTCCCGGATCGGCCGCGGGAGTCTCCCCGCTCATGGGACGCAGTGTGACATGTCGCGTCCATCGTGGTTCTGAGCGGCTGCGCCGAGTCCTACGACTTTTGTCCACTGGCCGGGAGAGGGCACCTGGGGCGACGATGGGATCCGGGCATCTCGCTCAAAAGGACCGGGGCGGGAACGAGACTGCTCGGCGCCGGTCCTCTTCTCCGCTTCTCCGCGAAAGGGGGGCACTGTGGTCGGCCGATATCTCTTCTACTCCCACGACGGGTACGGCCTCGGCCACGTCCGCCGCAACAGCCTCATCGCGCGAGCAGTTCTGAAGGCCGATCCCACGGCCGAGGTGAGCCTGGTCACCGGACTCACGGCGCGACCGCGCTGGTTGGAGGAGTCGGAGCGCATGCGCGTCCACCGGGTGCCGCCCCTGCTGAAGGCCGCAGACGGGTCCTATCGCCACGAGACGCTGTCCTTCGAGGACGCGGTCCGGGAGCGCGAGCGGATCTTCCGAGGGCTGGTCGAGCAGGAACGCCCCGACGTCGTGGTCGTCGACCGGCACCCCTACGGGACAGCCGGTGAGCTGCGTGCGGGGCTCGACCTGGCGCGCCGATGCGGAGCCGCGGCAGTGCTCGGCCTGCGCGACGTCCTCGACGAGCCGTCGGTCGTCCGCGAGGAGATGCGAGGGCTCGGCTGGGCCGGCGTCGAAGACGTGTACGACGACATCCTGGTCTACGGCGCCCGCCACTTCGTCGACCACGCGGCGGAGTACGGCCTCACACTCCCGGTGCGCTACTGCGGTTGGGTCGTGGAGCGGGTCGGACCCAGCGAGGTGGACCCCCACCTGCTGGTCGTCACGGCGGGGGGTGGAGGCGACGGAGCAGCGGTGTTCGAGCTGGGCGGCCAGCTGCTCGCTCTCCGCCCCGAGATGTCCGGGCTCTTCGCCCCCGGTCCCTACGCCGGACCCGACGCCCTCCGCCGGCTGGACGAGCTGGTCCCGGGGCGAGCCCGCGTCGTGAGCGCGTCGAACTCGTGCAACGCGTGGTTCCCCAGGGCCGCCGCGATCGTGTGCATGGCGGGATACAACTCGACCCTGGAGGCGCTCGCGGCCGGCCATCGCCCGATCCTGGTGCCCCGCCGCCACCCGCGGACCGAGCAGGCGATCCGGGCGACGCGGCTCCAGGCATTGGGGCTGGCCGACGTGGTCCACGCCGGGGCGGACCCGGCCGAGGTCGCCACGCTCCTGCGACAGGGGCCCCGTCACCTGGCGGACGGCCAGCTCGCCGCCGCCGGCATCGATCTCGGCGGGGCAGAGGCGGCAGCTCGCCTGCTGCACGACCTCGGCACGGCGCGGGCGGCACGATGAGCGGCGCAGCCACTCCGGCACCTCCGCGCAACCCGGCGATGCGACTCCTCATGGACCACGCACGCCGGCACTGGGGTGCGCTGGTCGGTGCTGCCGCGTCGACGGTCGCCCTCACGCTCGCTCAGCTGGCAGCACCATGGCCGTTGAAGTTCGCGATCGACGAGCTGGTCACGGGCCGAGGCACGAGCTTCCACCTCGACCGCGACGACTTCAGGATGCTCTTCGGGCTCGCGGCCCTGGTGCTCTGCATCGCGGTCGTCAGCGCGCTGGCCGACTACTTCGCGGAGTTCTGGTTGAGCAGGTCGGGTGAGCAGATCGTCCACGACCTGCGAACAGCCGTCTACGAGCACCTGCAACGGCTGTCCCTGATGTTCCACGCGAACCGTCCCACGGGCGACCTCGTCAACCGGGTGACCGGCGACGTCAATGCCGTGGGTGACCTGTTCACCCAGACCCTCGGAACTTTGGCTTCTGCCTCGCTCGTGCTCGTCGGCATGTTCGCGGTGACCTTCTGGCTGGACCCACTGCTGGCGTTCGTCGCCTTCCTGGTCACACCGCTGCTGCTGTGGACGACCATGCACTACCAGAGGCGGATCCGGCTGATGGCTCGCAGTCAGCGGGCCAAGGAGGGCGAGATCGCGTCGCTGGCAACCGAGGCGCTGTCGGCCATGCAGGTCATCAAGGCCTTCGGCACCGAGCGCTTCGAGCACGATCGCGTGCAGCGGACCAGCGCCGAGCGGCTCCAGGTGGGCGTGGAGAGCTCCCGCGTCGAGGCTCGCTTCGGTGCCCTCGTCGACGTGCTCGGTGCGGTCGCGACGGCGCTCGTTCTCGTCCTCGGCGTGATGTCTGTCGCCGACGGCCGCATCAGCCCCGGCGACCTGGTCGTCGTCGTGTCCTACACCAACAAGATCTACAAACCACTCAAGGACATCGCGAAGCAGGCCAGCCGCGCCGCGCGGTCCCTGGCCCGGCTGGAGCGCATCGCCGAGATCCTGTCGTCGGACATGGTTCTGGTCGACGGCACCGACGGCTCGAAGCCTGACCACCCGGCGGTGGGCACGGTCCGGCTCGACGACGTGCACTTCCGGTACGTGGAGAACCGACCGGCGTTGAACGGAGTCTCCCTGCACGTGCCCAAGGGCTCCAGGCTTGCACTCGTCGGTGAGTCCGGCGCCGGCAAGTCGACGGTCGGAGCCCTCGTGGCGCGCTTCTACGACCCCTCGCACGGCTCCGTCTGGATCGACGGCCGCGACGCCCGGTCGTGGCCGCTGCGCTGGGTGCGCAACCAGGTCGGTGTCCTGCTCCAGGACACGATCCTCTTCAGCGGCACCGTCCGGGACAACATCGCCTACGGGACCGACGCCGACATGGAGATGATCCGGCACGTCGCCCGGGCAGCAGGCGCGCTCACGTTCATCCAGTCCCTGCCCGACGGGTTCGACACCCTGCTCGGCCCGGGGGGCGTGGGCCTCTCCGGCGGCCAGCGACAGCGGATCGGGATCGCGCGCGTCCTGCTGCGCAACCCGCCCGTGCTCGTGCTGGACGAGCCGACGACTGGTCTGGACGCCGAGAGCGAGGCGCAGGTGATGGCGGGGCTGCAGCGACTGATCGAGGGCCGCACGACGATCCTGATCACCCACTCGACCTCGCTGGCGCGGAGCGCCGACCACGTTGCGGTGATGGCCGCAGGGCGGATCGTCGAGTACGACACACCGGAGCGGCTGCTGTCCAGGGACTCGGCGTTCCGCAGGCTCACGCGAACTCAGCAGCCACTGGGCTTCGAGCACACCGATCCGTCGGCGGTTCTCGATGCGCGCATCCCCGACGAACGCCCTGTGGAGCGGACGTGACGACTGAACCTGCACGACGAGCGGTGGTGACCGGCGCGGCCGGCTTCATCGGCTCGCACCTGTGCGAACGACTCGTGGGTGACGGCTGGCGCGTGACCGGCGTCGACTGCTTCACCGACTACTACCCACGAGACGACAAGCTGTCGAACCTCGAGGCCCTCTCCCGCGCACCCGCCTTCGACCTGCTGGAGCGCGACCTGCTGGGCGACGGCTGGCAGACGGCCCTGACGGGAGCGGACGTGGTGTTCCACCTGGCCGCCCAGGCCGGCGTTCGCGACAGCTTCGGCCGGAGCTTCCAGCACTATGCCGACAACAACCTCGTCGCCACCCAACGCGTGTTCGAGGCGGCTGGCGCCGCCGGCACTGCGCGGGTCGTGTGGGCCTCGTCCTCGTCCGTCTACGGCGACGCGGAGGCGCACCCGTGCCGCGAGGCCTCGACCGCCACCCTTCCGCGATCGCCCTACGGCGTCACGAAGCGGGCCTGCGAGGACCTCGCGAGGGTCTACCGCAGCCCGGACCTGGCCATCACCGGACTCCGGTACTTCACCGTCTACGGTCCCCGGCAGCGTCCGGACATGGCGATGCGTCGGATCTGCGATGCCCTCGCCTTCGGCGGCACGTTCCAGCTCTACGGCGACGGGTCGCAGTCGCGTGACTTCACGTATGTGGCCGACGCCGTCGACGCGACGGTGAGATGCGCGGACGCCGCCGCCACGGCGCCCATCTACAACATCGGCGGTGGCGAGGAGGCGACGATGGCGCAGGTCATCGCGACCGTCGAGTCGCTCGCCCACGCCCGGCTCCGGCTCGACAGTCGCCCGCCCCAGCGCGGAGACGTGCGCCGCACCTCGGCGGACGTCGCGCTGGCCCGCCGCGACCTCGGCTGGACACCGACCGTGTCCCTCAGCGAGGGGTTGGCAGCCCAGCTCGCCTGGGTGCGCTCGCGGGAACCGCTTCGCGAGGTCTCCGCATGACGACCCGGCTCGCGGTCGTGATGAGCGGGTTCCCCCGGACCTCCGAGACGTTCGCTGTCGGCGAGCTCGTCGCCCTGGCCCGGGCAGGGATGCTCGCACGCCTCTACGCGACCAAGGCCGGTGACGGCGCAGCGCCGCAGCCCGGAGTCGACGAGCTGCTCCCCTTCTTGCGGATACTGCCCGTCGGTGATGCGGCCGAGCAGGCGGCGGCACTCGTGACCGACCTGGGGGACCTGGGGGTCGACGGCGTGCACGGCTACTTCGCCCACCAGCCCGCGGAGGTCGCAGCCCACGCCGCTTCCGCTCTCGGAGTGGGGTTCAGCTTCAGTGTGCACGCGCTGGACGCTCGCAAGGTGCCTGCGCCCGAGCTGGCCCGTCGCGCCGCGGCGGCGGTCGGCGTCGTCGCGTGCAACGCAGACGTCGCGCAGCACGTCGACGTACCCGGTGCCCGGGTGCGGCGTCTGGCTCACGGTGTCGACCTCAGCAGGTTCGTCCCACGTGCTCGCACCGAGGGTGACGACCGGCTCCGGGTGCTGGCGGTGGGGCGGCTCGTGGAGAAGAAGGGCTTCCAGACGCTGGTCGCCGCGGCGGCCCGACTGCGCCGCCCGGTCACGGTGAGGATCGTCGGCGCCGGTGTCGAGCAGACGGCGCTCGAGAGGAGCATCCAGCACCACGACGTGACGGAGTGCGTGCAGATCGTGGGCCCCCGGTCGCACCAGCACCTGCCCGAGGACTACGCCTGGGCCGATGTCGTGGCCGTGCCCTCGGTCGTGGACAGCAAGGGCGACCGCGACGGGCTGCCCAACGTCGCCCTCGAGGCGATGGCCAGCGGCCGTCCGCTGGTCGTCTCCGACGTCTCCGCCCTGGGTCCCACCATCCGGGCGGCCGGGAGCGGACTTGTCGTTCCTCCTGGCGACAGCCAGGCGCTCGCCGAAGCCCTGGACAGCTTGAGGGCACCGGCGCCGCGCGCGGCTCTGGCGGCCGCCGGCCGCCGGCACGTCGAGGCGCACTTCGACCTCGCCACCTGCACCCGTCGATTCATCGAGCACCTGGACGCCCTGCACATCCGACAGTCCGAGGGCGTCGATGCCTGAGTCAACAATCGGGACGGGCCGCGTCGCCTATGTCCTCAAGGGCTACCCACGGCTCTCCGAGGTGTTCATCACCAGCGAGATCTACCGCGTGGAGCGTCTCGGCGTCCCGCTTCGCCTCTACGTCATCAAGGCGGCCGACGAAGACGTCCACCACGACGTCGTACGCCGGGTGCGGACGCGGCCCGAGTACCTGCTCCAGCCGACGTCGCTGACCCGGGCGAAGCTGCCCCGTTGGCTCGCTCGGAACCGGGGACTGTTCCTCCCCGCGATCGTCCGCACCGGTCGGCGCCACCCCGTGGGTCTGGCCCGAGCGGCCGGACAGGCACTCGCCCAGGCAGTCCGTGCCCGGCGGAGGTTCTGGGCGACTCCCCGCAAGCTCTACGTCCTCGAGCTCCTTCGTGCCGTGGACCTGGCAGACCGGCTCGACCGGGCCGGGGACGTGGCCCGGCTCCACGCCCACTTCGCGCACGGCACGACGACGGTCACCTGGCTGGCCTCGACGATCACCGGCCTGCCGTTCTCGTTCACCGGCCACGCCAAGGACATCTACACCGAGGAGCTCAACCCTGCCGGCCTGCTGCGGCGCAAGATGGACGCCGCCTCGTTCGTCGTGACCTGCACCGAGGCCAACCGCCGCCACCTGTCGTCGCTCGGCTCGCGCACACCCGTGCACGTGCTCTACCACGGCCTCAACGCCGACTTCGAACCTCTGCTGGCAACGGGTGCCCCACGCGACACACCCGGGCGAGTGCGGCTGCTGGCGGTGGGACGGCTGGTCCGGAAGAAGGGCCTCGACACGCTCGTGGACGCGTGCGCGCTGCTCCGGGATCGCGGCCTCGACTTCGAGGCCGTGATCGCCGGCGAGAGCGGCGAGAGCGAGCAGGAGGTCCGTGACCACGTGGCTGCCGGTGGGCTTGAGGACCGGGTCACGCTCCTGGGCCCGCTGACCCAGGACGCACTCTTCGAGGAGTACCGCCGAGCCAGCGTGTTCGCGCTGCCCTGCCGGGTGCTCGAGGACGGCGACCGCGACGGGATCCCGAACGTGCTGATGGAGGCCATGGCCTGCAGCGTCCCCGTGGTCACCACCGGTGTCTCCGGCATCACCGAGCTGGTGCGTGATGGCGAGAACGGGCTGATCGTCGAGCCCGACCGCCCCGTCGATCTCGCCGATGCGCTGCACCGGCTGGTCAAGGACCCGGGGCTGGCGCACCAGCTCGCGGAGCAAGGGCGGCTCACGGTCGAGGAGCGGTTCGACGCGGCGACGACCGCCACCCAGATGGCGTCGCTGCTGACCGGTGGGGCCAGCGCGCGATGAGCGGCTTGCCCTCCCTGCGTGACGGCTCCGCGGGGCCACCGGCCAGCCAGGGGGTCAGGCCGCGACAGGTGTTCTGCCCCATCGAGGCGCAGCATCGGGACCTGCAGGTGGCCCAGGACGCGGTGTCCGGCCGGTTCCGCTACGCAGGCGTGACCCTCGACCTCGGACAGCCGCCGGACTGGCGCCACGGCGGTCTCGCCGACGACGAGGAGTGGCACATCGAGTGGAGCAAGTTCTACTTCGGTCTCGATCTCGCCCACGCGTTCTCGGTCACCGGTGACCGGTCCTACCTGGATGCCTGGCAGGACCTGGTCGCCAGCTGGATCGACCAGCGCGAGCCCGACAGCGACCCGCCCGAGGTCACCGCCCGCCGGGTGCAGAACTGGCTGTACGCCTGGCAGGGGTTCGACCGGGTGCCGGGGTTCACCGGGCTGGACCCCCACCTGGAGGACCGGCTGCTGACGAGCCTGGCTGTGCAGATCGAGCACGTCGCGACCAACCTCACGTCCGAGCGCAACCACCGCACCCTCGAGCTGTTCGCCCTCCTGGTCGTGTCGTTGGGACTCCCGGTCCTCGACCCGGGGGGCGTCCGTGCATCACGAGCCTGGGCCGACCTCCAGGACAACCTGCTCACCGACGTGTGGAGCGACGGAGTGCACCGCGAGCGGTCCAGCCACTACCACCTGATCGCCCTGCGCTCGTTCGTGGCTGCGCGGGTCAACATCACCCGCTTCGGCGGCCACGTCCCGCCCGCGTACGACGAGCGGCTCCGTGCGGCCCTGCGGTTCGGCATGCACCTGCACCGACCCGACGGTTACGTCCCCGCCCTGTCCGACAGTGACTCCGACAGCTACCTGGACCTGCTAGGGCTCGCGGCCGACTCCCTCGACGCCGCGGACCTGCGCTACGTGGCGACCCGGGGGCGTGAGGGCACGCCGCCGTCCGAGCGTTGCGCCGACTTCCCGGTCGGCGGCTACTACGTGCAGCGCAGCGGGTGGGGAGCGCAGGAGTCGATGCGCGACGAGCGCTTCCTGGTCTTCGGCTGCGGCCCGCTCGGCGACGGGGGGCACGGTCACTACGACGCCCTCGCTGTCGAGGCATACGGTCACGGCCATCCCCTCGTCGTCGACCCCGGCCGTTACACCTACGCCGAGGGGAGCCCCAACTGGCGCCACTGGTTCAAGGGCACCGCCGCGCACAACACCCTGAGCGTCGACGACCTCGACCAGCAGTCCTACCGGCGAGGCAAGCCCAAGGGTGCGTTGATGAGCAGCCGCCTGCTCGACCGGCAGTCCGTCGACGGCGTGGACCTTGTGCGCGGAGAGGTCACCAGTCCGGCGTACGACGCCGTGCACCAGCGGACCGTGCTCTTCGTGGCCGGCGAGTACTGGCTGATCTTCGACACGGTGCGCTCCGACCAACCGCACGACTACGCGATCCGCTGGCACCTTGCCGACGACCCGACACCCGACCTCGCATGGCCGAGCGCGGGACAGGCACGCGCCACCACTCCGACCGTGGTCCTCGACATGGCCGGTCCCACGCTGGTGACCGCGGAACGAGGGTGGGTCTCCACCGAGTACGGCGTCAAGAAGGCGGCGCCGGTCGTGGTGGCGTCGCTGACCCACGAGACGGACGTCGACGTCGTGACCCTGCTGGCGCCCCGGCTCGACGGCCGCGCACCGAGGCTGCGCGCCGCGGACCCGGCGTCGGGGGCGGTGGTGGTGGATCTCGCGGACGGTACGGCGGACCACATCAGCTGGCGTGCTCCCCGCCTCGAGGCGCAGCTCGCTCGACGCGGCAACGTCAGCGCGACGCGCGCTCCAGGAGAGCCGTCGTGACGCCCGTTCCCCAGCTGACCGCCCTGCTCGCGCCCGATCCGGCCCTTCCGCGGCGCGATGACCTGCTCGACGGCACGCTGGTCGGCGCCCGGCTCCGGGAGCTGTGGGGCGAGGGAGGCCCTGCGCTCGGGAGCTGCACCCGGGTCCGCGCGACGTACCGCCGAGGCGAGAGCCTCCGGACGACCTACCGCATCGAGGACGGGGCCGGCGCGAGGCTTGTCAGCGCACGCATGTTCACGGCGAGCAGGGCGTCGGCCAAGTTCGTCCAGGGCCGCGACGACGCGATCCGCCGCGGCGCGTCGTCCGCCTCGGTGCTGTTCGACGACTCGCTCGACACCGTGTTCTGGGTCTTCCCGGAGGACCGCAAGCTGCGTGGTCTCGCCGAGCTGACGTCCCCGTCGCCCGCCACGCGGGCGATGCTTGCCGAACCGTGGTCGCGCAGCGAGCTCCTGGCGTACACCCCGGAGAAGGCGGCGACCGTGCGGTGCGAGGACGCGTCCGGCGGCGTCGTCGGGTACGCGAAGGTCCAGGTCGGTGACGAGGGCCGGCGGAGCGTCGCCGTTCTGCGTGCCGCGCGACGAGGGATCACCGACGCGGGACCGCTGCGTCTGCCCGATGCGGTCGCCTATCTGGCGGACCGGCACATGGCGTTGTTCACTCCCGCCCCCGGTCTGCCCCTCCACCAGCTGCCGCGGGAGCGCCTGCCCGAGGCGATGGCTGCCCTCGGCGCAGGGCTCGAGGTGCTGCATCGACAGCCCACCGATGGGTTCGCTCCCTTCACGCGGCTGGATCCCGGCCGGCTCGGCGCCGCGGCCGAGGTGCTCCAGCTGGCGCGACCGGACCTGGCTCCTCTCGTCCAGAGCCTGGTGGACGGGTTGCTCCTCTCGCCGCCGATGCGGGGCGAGCCGGTCCTGCTGCACGGCGACCTCCACCCCAAGAACGTGCTGGTCCACGACGCCGGGATCAGCCTCGTCGACCTCGACCAGGCCGGGGCCGGACCGGCCGCGGCGGAGATCGGCGGCATGCTGGCGCGCCTGTGGTGCCCGCGCCCCGGGGACGAGATCACGGACGAGACCGCGGCGGCCGCGGCCGATGCGTTCCTCGCGTCCTACGGGCAGGCTCCGGGGGACCGAGACCTGCTCTGGTACGCCGCCGCAGCACTCCTCGTCGAGCGGGCGGCGCGCGCCGTCCACCGGGTCGACGTACGCACGCTGGCGGTCCTGGAGCAGGTGCTCGCGACGGCGCTCCGATGGACCGAGGACCGTGCGGACGGACGACCATGAGGCGACCGCGTCTGCTGTTCTACTGCCAGCACTCGGTGGGGCTCGGGCACCTGGTGCGCTCGATGAACCTGGCCGACGGCCTGGCCGCAGACTTCGACGTGACGCTCCTGAACGGTGGCCCGTGGCCCAGCGAGCTCCCGGAGCCCGGGTCCATCGAGATCGTGCACCTGCCTGCGCTGGGGCTGGACGCGGACTACGCGCTGGTCAGCCGTGACGAGCGGTTCACGGTCGAGGAGGCGGTGCCGCTCCGCCGGTCGATGATCCTGCAGGCCTACCGGGAGACGTCCCCCGACGTGCTCCTCATCGAGCTGTTCCCGTTCGGCCGCAAGAAGTTCACGTCGGAGCTGATGCCGCTGCTCGAGGCCGCGCGTGCCGCCGGCCCGGCCACGTTCGTCGCCTGCAGCCTCCGCGACATCCTGGTCGGCAGTCGGCGCGACCAACAGGGGCACGACGACCGGGCCGGACGCCTGGCGAACGAGTACTTCGACGCCTTGCTGGTCCATGCGGACGCCCGTTTCGCGACCCTCGAGGAGACGTTCCATCCCACCGACCCGCTCCGCACGCCCGTGCACTACACCGGTTTCGTCCGGGGCACCCGGGACCCGCGACGCGGACCGCGTGCGAGAGCCCCGGGTCCTGGTGTCGGCCGGCGGCGGCCTGGTGGGAGCGCCGTTGTTCCGCACAGCGGTCGAGGCGCACCCGCGCCTGCTCGACCTCGGGCTGCGCACGGTGATCGTGACCGGTCCGTTCCTTCCCGACCCTGTCGTCGAGGAGCTGACCCGCAGGGCGGCGGTGACGCCGGGTTTGGACGTCGTGCGCTACCTGCCGGACCTGGCCGCCGAGATGGCAGCTTCGGCCGTGTCGGTGAGCCAGGTCGGCTACAACACGACGATGGACATCCTCGGCTGCGCGACCCCGGCAGTCGTCGTGCCGTACGGCGAGGGCCGCGAGGACGAGCAGGCCGAACGGGCGAGACGGCTCGAGCGGCTCGGTGCCGTGCGCGTCATCGACCCGGACCTGCTGTCGGCGGACACGTTCGCGGACGCCGTAGGCGACGCCCTGGGCTGGTCGCCGTTGGCCGTGCCTCTCGACCTCGACGGACGCACCCGGACCCCGGAGCTGTTGAGGTCGCTGCTCCGGGCGAAGGCCGAGGCGGTCTCGTGAGCGGCTGGCTCGACCCGCTGCGCTCCGTGCTCGATGCCAGCGACGAGCAGGTGTGCTTCTTCTTCCGCGACGACGACGCCGGCTGGGACGACGACGCCCTGGAACGGTTGCTCGACGTGTTCGAGCCGCACGGCACCCCGCTGGACGTCGCCGCGATCCCCGCGGCCATCACCCCCCGGACGGTGGAGCTGCTCACCGCCCGACGCTCAGCGGGTCGGAACGACGTCGTCGTGCACCAGCACGGGTATGCGCACGTCAACCACGAGCCGGAGGGGCGCAAGTGTGAGTTCGGCGTCAGCCGCTCCGCGGCAGAGCAGGCCGACGACATTGCCGCCGGCCGCGACCTGCTCCGCTCACAGCTGGGAAGCCTCGCTCCCGTCTTCACTCCACCGTGGAACAGGTGCGCTCCCTGGACGGCCGAGGTGCTTCGCGACCTCGGCGTCGCCATCCTCTCCAGGGACGTCTCGGCCGGCGTGGCGGGGGTCCCCGGGCTGCAGGAGATTCCGGTGGCGGTGGACTGGTTCGCCAAGCGGAGGAAGGTGCCCGTGGACCGCACCGGGAGAGGCGAGCTGCTGGCCGACACTGCCCGGGAGCCCGGGCCGGTCGGGGTGATGCTGCACCACGAGGTCATGGCCGACCAGGACCGCGCCGACGTCGGGACTCTGCTCGGCCTGCTCGCCGCGCATCCGGCGGCCTCGGTCGCACACATCGACCGGCTGGCGCTTCCGGACGCCTGACCCGGTCCGGCCTGTCACCTGCGGTCAGAGTCGGACGACGTGCGGCGCGGGGTGGTGCGCGGTCAAGTTGCGGGTGTCGAAGACCTTCTTGCTGTGCTGGACGATCATCGCCGGGTCGTACGCCGAGTGGTCGGTGTGCACGACCACCAGATCGGCGGCGCCCAGCTCGTCGGCGCTCAGCTCTCCCTCGACCGCCACGGCCGACGTCTCGGCGAGGACCTGGGCCGGGACGTGGGGGTCGTGCCAGCGCACGTCGGCTCCGCGGCTCTCCAGCCGGCGGATCAGGATCGGGGCGCTCGACTCCCGCATGTCCCCGACATCTCGCTTGTACGCGACGCCCAGGATCAGGATGCGTGAGCCCGCGACCGACTTGCGCTCGTCGTTGAGCAGTGCGGCGACCCGCGACGCGACGTACGACGGCATCCGGTCGTTGATCTCCGCCGCGAGCTCGACGAACCGGAAGGGGTACCCGAGCCGGCGAACACGCCAGGAGAGGTAGGACGGGTCCACCGGAATGCAGTGTCCTCCGACCCCGGGCCCCGGTGAGAACGGAGCGAACCCGAATGGCTTGGTCGACGCGGCGCCGATCGACTCCCACAGGTCGATGTCCAGCTCCTCGCAGAAGATGGCCATCTCGTTCACCAGTGCGATGTTGACGTGCCGGTAAGTGTTCTCGAGCAGCTTCGCCATCTCCGCCTCGCGCGGTCCAGACACTCGGTGCACATGCTCGACGAAGGTCGCGTAGAACGCCTCGGCCGCATCCCCGGCCGCGGTTCCCAGCCCGCCGATCACCCGGGGCGTGTTGACCAGGGAGTAGACGGCGTTGCCCGGGTCGACGCGCTCCGGCGAGAAGACGAGGTGGTAGTCGTCCGGTGCCGTCAGGCCGGTGGCCGCGGCCAGCCGCGGAGCGACGCGCTCTTCCGTCGTGCCCGGGTAGGTCGTCGACTCGAGGATCACCATGCCACCCGGTCGGAGAGCTCCGGCCACGACGTCGACCGCCGAGTCGACCATGGTCAGGTCAGGGGTCTTGTCCCTCAGCGGTGTGGGGACACAGATGACGAACGTGTCGCTGCCCTGGATGTCCCGGGCGTCGTCGGTGAAGGAGATCTGACCGCTCGCCAGCACCTTCTCGAGCATCCGGTCCTCGACGTCCTCGACCGGGCTGCGCCCCTGGCGCAGCGCCTCGATGCGGTCGGTGTCGGGGTCGAACCCGATGACCCGGTGTCCTGCTTCGGCGGCAGCACACGCCACGGGCAGCCCGGCATAGCCGAGCCCGAGAACGCACACATCCCTCGTGTCCATGCCCCCGCCTTCCTGGAAACCTTGGCCTCAAGTGTCCCAGCGCATCCCGGTGGCAGCCAGTGCACTTCGGTCGTAGTACCACCGGTGTCCTGCACAATGAGGCACCTGGTGCGAGGTGGCGACGGGAGGAAGCGGCATGTGGCTTCCTGACCTGGCCGACGCCGCCTGGGTGCGCGACGTCCTTGCCCGCCACGCCGAGACGCTGGGGCTGGTCGGCGAGGTCGCGAGCACGCAGCTGGTCGACGTACGGCTCACGAACCCGCATCGCCCGGAGTCATCGCGTTGCCGGGGCTGGGCGACGTACGTCGTCGCGCTGCACGGGGGCTCGTCGGTGCAGCTCTATCTGAAGGGGTTCCCGGATCGCGCGACCAGCGAGGCCGCATGGCGGCAGGATCGTGCGGCCCGACCGTCGGGGAGCAGCGACCACCTGGCCGAGCACGACCTGGTCGTGTGGCGGTTCCCCGACGACCCGCAGCTTCTCGCGCTGCCGGACCTGCTCGCCTCGCCCCTCGCACCCCGCGTCGTCCCTGCGGCGGTCGGCGCGGCTCTCGGGGTGCGGTCTGGGCTGGACGTCACCGTGGTCCGCTACCAACCGGAGGCGAGCGCGACCCTTCGCGTCGAGGATGCCCAGGTCGGTGGACCGACCGCGTACGCCAAGCTTCTCGGTGACGGCTCGGTCGAGGCCATCGAAGCACGGCACCGCGCCCTGTGGTCCATGACGGGACCGGGGGAGCCGCTTCGTGTCGCCGAGCCGCTTGCCGCGGACCCGCTCCGCCGGGTGTTGTGGACGCGCGGCGTGCCGGGCCCGACGCTGACGGAGGCGGTTCCCCCGAGTGAGCTTGCGGGCGCATCCGACACCACCGGCGCACTGCTGGCGGCTCTTCACGGGGCCGTGATCGGGCCGGCGCCGTCGACGACGGTCGACGGCCTGCTCGCCGAGATGCGCAAGAAGTCGGGAAAGCTCACCCATGCCCACCCCGCGGTCGAGCCGGTCGTGTCCGACCTGATGTCGGCGGCGACGAGGGGGCGCGGCGACGTCGCCCGAGAGCGTGTGTGCACGCTCCACGGGGACTTCCACCTCGACCAGCTCGTCGCCTCTGCGGACGGTCCCGTCCTCGTCGACCTCGACACGATGACCCACGGCCCCCCCGAGGTCGACCTCGCGGAGTTCCTCGTCGACCTGGCCCTGCGTGCCCTTCCCGAAGGCGTCGCGGAGGACGTCGCGGACCAGCTGCTGTCGTCCTACAACGCTGCCACCGGAACCGGAGTCGACGCCGCGCTGCTCGCCATCTGCGCGGACGCCGAGTTCGTCAACCGCTGCTACCGGCACCTCCGCAGGCACACGCCCGGGTGGCAGCAGGGCCTCGAGGCGGAACTGCGCCGGCATGGCGACGTCGCGAGGCTGCTCGGACGCTGAGCGGAGTCACGAGAGGCCGACGTCGTCCCGTCGCGAGAGCCGCTCGAGCACCGCCTGCGTCTCCCCGGGGGCGACCCGGCCCTTCATCAGCCGCTTCCCGAGCTCTGCGAGCTGGAACAGCACGAGGAACCAGCGCCAGCGGTCCTCGTCGAACCGCTCGCCGGCGCGCGATGCGTACGCCTGCAGATAGGTACGCCGCGCCCGCTCGGCCTGCTCGGGCGGCAGACCCAGCTCACGCGGCAGGGCGGCGTACATGGCCGCGACGTCGGAGAGCGGGTCGGCGTACCGGCTGTCGTCGAAGTCGATGACCGACCAGCCAGTCGGGTGGCACAGGATCTGTCCCGGCAGGAAGTCACCCTGGCAGAACAGCAGGCGCCCGTCCGCGGGGGCCGTGCGCACGAGCTCCGCGTAGACCTCCTCGGCCCGCCCGGCGGCCGACGGGACGAACAGGCCGATCTGGGTGGCGGCCACGCGGGCGGCCTGCAGCCAGTCGTCGATGGTCCGGCGCGCGGTGATTCCGCCCACCTCGAGCTCCTGCAGGGCACGATGGAGCGCTCCGAGACGCTCCAGCGTGGCGGTCAGGTCCAGGCTGCCGATGGCGACGTTGAGAGGAACACCTGGCAGCTCCTCGAGGTAGAGAACATGGCGTGGTGGGTCCAGCCGCAGGAGCTGAGGCACGGTCGGCGCCTCCGAGCGTCGTTTGCTCGCGGCCAGGTGGACGGCCAGAAACGCGGTTGCCGCACGGTTCAGGCCACTGGCCCGCTTGACCTTGGCGATGACACGGCGCGGAAGCTCCGCGCCGTCGTGCACACGGAAGGTCAGCCTCCGTAGCGGGATGTAGCGCAGGACGTCGACCCGCTGTGGGTCGCCCCGGTGACGAAGCGGTCCGGGGTCGTCGCCGAGCCAGGTCAGCGCCGGCTCGGACGGGAACTCGAAGAGCCGAGGAGCGGCCGCGTCGGCGTCGCGGTAGAGGGTCCGTGCGGAGAAGCCCCAGGGCGACCGCGCGTCCGCCTGCTGGGTCGACCAGTAGAACCGTCTCAGCTCGACCGCGCCGTCGGCCGCGCGAGCGGCCCGGAGCTCGGCATGGACGGTGGCGTCGGTCCGTTGCTGGCGCTCGACCTCGTCGCGCACCGACGGCCACAGGCGCTCGAGAATGGGGAAGACGGCCGCCTCGGGCTCCGTCGCGGGGAAGAAGCCGCTCGGCATCACCGCGACGTCACCCGCGCCCCCGGGTCGTCATCCTCGGATCGTACGCACGGGGACCCGGATTGGACCACAGATCACCAGGGCGCCGGGCCGGCCGAACGGCGGACGGGCCCGAAACCATCGATGCGCGTGACACTCGGTGTCACGCGCATCGATCTAGGCCCCCCAGCCCGTCGAGTGAAACCATAAGGAGAAAAGGTTCCCGGCGGGCGGCGTTGCACAAACATGCAGACGCACAAACCTGAACGTTCTGTCTGCACATTTTTCGCTCCCCGTGGGTGAGCCGTCCGACGGCTCTTCGGCACCCTCCTAGATCCAGCGATGGAACCAGATCCGGTCCAGCCAGTGCGGCGTGCGTGATCAGCTGGTCGGTCCAGATCGGCCAGAACCAGGCGAACAGGGCAAGCACCAGCGACCAGGAAGGCGCCGGCGACGATCGCCCCCAGCGTCTGCCGCCGGTACGACGCGCCGGCAGGACCCAGGATCCGCGCCGAGCAGCAGGGTCAGTCGCGAGCACCAGGAACGGCACGATCACGATCGCGTAGTAGGAGAAGATCGGCCGGTCGTCGTACCGGAGCCACGGCAGCCAGGTCGACGAGCACGCCGACCACGACCACGCCGTACCGCCAGTCGCGACGACCGACCCAGGCGCACGATCGCGTAGAGCGAGCGCGAGCATGCCGCCCCACCAGACCGCCGGGGTGCCGAGCAGCAGCACCTGGCGCAGGCAGGTGCTGTCCGCGGGTGCGTTGCAGCCCTGCTCGCCGGGCTTGATGCCGAGCTGCGCGTCGACGCCGACCGGGCGGTTGAGGATCAGCCAGCCGCCGGGGTTGGACTGGTAGACGTGCGTGGACGCCGGTCGAGGTCCTTGCCGGTGTGGAAGGTGTAGACGTCGTGGTGGTAGTGCCACAGCGAGCGCAGCGCCCTGACCGCAGCTCGGGAAGAACCCGTGCGCCGGCTTCTTGAGGTAGTTCCCCCAGTAGGGCCCGTACTGCGTGTTCGACAGCGACTTCTCGTAGACGTCGGCGTGCAGCAGCCAGCCGGTCCAGGTGGCGACGTAGACCACGAGCCGGCGACCAGCACCAGGTAGCCGAACGCCGGGAGCGCGTCGACCACGGCGGCCTTCAGCACCGAGCCGCGCACGCCGAGCGCGCCGCCGCGCGCCCGGCGTCCCAGGCCCACACCAGCAGCCCGAACGCGGCGAGCAGGAAGACGGCGCTCCACTTGCGTGCCGAGGCCGAGCCCGAACCACACGCCCGCCGAGCAGCCGCCAGGGCCGCAGCAGCAGCCCGCGCACCGGGCCCCAGCGAGTCGGCGCCGACCGCCGTCCGGGCAGCGAGCCGGGCCAGCCGTGCGCGGCCCCAGTCGCGGTCGGCGACCAGGCAGGAGACGGCGCAGAGCAGGAAGAACGCCAGGAAGATGTCGAGCAGCGCCAGCCGGGACAGCACGAACTGCAGCCCGTCGAAGCACAGCAGCAGGCCGGCGACGACGCCGAGCAGCGTCGAGCCGGTCATCCGGCGCGCGAGCCGCACCATCACCAGCACCATCAGCGAGCCGACGACGGCCGAGGCGACCCGCCAGCCGAACGGGTCCATCCCGAACAGCGCCTCGCCGAGCGCCGATCAGCCACTTGCCGACCTCGGGGTGCACCACCATGCTCGGCGTCCTCGGTCCACAGGCTGGGCCAGGTCTGGCCGGCCAGGATCTTGTCGTTGGCGTCGTCGACGTAGCCGGTGACGTAGCCGTGGTGCAGCAGCGACCAGGCGTCCTTGGCGTAGTAGGTCTCGTCGAAGAGGAACGCCGCGGGCGTGCCGAGGTGCCACAGCCGCAGGAACAGCGCGAGCAGCGTGACCGCGGCCGTCGCGACCCAGCCGCGAATCGGCGTCGTCGGAGCCGCGGATCGCGGCGACGCTGCGACGGCGCGGCTGGGGACGGCCCGGCCGTCGGCGGTGCGCGAGAGACCCAGGGTGCGCGCGGGGCGCTGCTCGCGACGGTCGTCACGCGTGCTACCGTGCGACGCGGGACAAGGAGTACGCGGCTGCGCGATGATCGTCGGACGTGGCAGCGTGCCGGCGGCCGAGGCGCGGCGTGCTGGTGCTCGCGGCGACGCCGATCGGCCAGGTCGGCGACGCCCCGCCGCGGCTGGCCGCCGAGCTGGCCGGCGCCGACGTGGTCGCGGCCGAGGACACCCGCCGGCTCCGGCGGCTGACCGCCGAGCTCGGGGTCACGATCGGCGGCCGGGTGGTCTCCTACTTCGAGGGCAACGAGGCGGCGCGCACGCCCGCAGCTGGTCGAGGCGCTCGCGCGCCGGCCAGCGGGTGCTGCTGGTCACCGACGCCGGGATGCCGTCGGTCTCCGACCCCGGCTACCGGCTGGTCGCGGCCGCGGTCGAGCGCCGGCGTCCGCGGTGACCGCGGTGCCCGGGCCCGTCGCGCGGTGCTCACCGCGCTGGCGGTCTCCGGGCTGCCGGTCGACCGGTTCTGCTTCGAGGGCTTCCTGCCCCGCAAGGCCGGCGAGCGCGCCCGGCGGCTGGCCGGCGCTTGCCGCCGAGCAGCGCACGATGGTGTTCTTCGAGGCGCCGCACCGCACCGCGGCGACGCTGGCGGCGATGGCCGAGGCGTGGGGCGACGACCGCCGCGCGGCGGTCTGCCGGGAGCTGACCAAGACCCACGAGGAGGTACGCCGGGGCGGGCTGGCCGAGCTCGCCGCCTGGGCCGCCGACGGGGTCCGCGGCGAGGTCACGCTCGTCGTCGCGGGCGCCGTACCGGCGCCGGTCGACGACCGACGCCCGCCAGCCTGGCCGCGGCTCGTGGCCGAGCGTCGAGGCGAGCGGGACATCCCGCAAGGAGGCGATCGTCGACGTCGCCCGCCTGGCCGGCGTCCCCAAGCGCGAGGTCTACGACGCCGTGCACAAGCCATGAAGATCAGCCCACAAGAACACTCGCTTCGCTCCTGTTTCCGCGGGGACCCCGAATGACCGACAAGCCGACCCGCAGCCGGCACGGCACCGACGACGGGCGCGGCCGCGACCGCGAGCGACCGCCTGCGCCCGAGCCGCTGCCGCACCCGGTCGTCGACAACCACTGCCACCTCGACATCGCCGACGGGCCCGACGGAGCCTGGCTGAAGACCGACGAGGCGCTGCGCCGGGCCGCCGCGGTCGGCGTCACCCGGATCGTGCAGATCGGGTGCGACCTGCCCGGCGCCCGCTGGGCGGTCGCAGGCCGCGACACGCGCACGACGCGGTGGTCGCCGGGGTCGCGCTGCACCCCAACGAGGCGCCGCGTCTCGCCGGGGAGGGCGACGCTGGAGCGCGGCGCTCGCCGAGATCGCGACGCTCGCGCGAGCGACCCGCGCGTGCGCGCCGTCGGCGAGACCGGGCTCGACTACTTCCGCACCGGGCGAAGACGGCCGCGCCGCGCAGCAGCGGTCGTTCCGCTGGCACATCGAGCTGGCGAAGGCAGCTCGACAAGACCCTGGTGATCCACGACCGCGACGCGCACGACGACGTGCTGCGGATCGTCGACGAGGAGGGCGTCCCGGACCGCTGGGTGATGCACTGCTTCTCCGGCGACGCCGAGTTCGCGCGAGCCTGCCTCGACCGCGGCGCGCTACCTGTCGTTCGCCGGCACGGTGACGTTCAAGAACGCCGAGCCGCTGCGCGACGCGCTGCGGGTCGTCCCGCAGGACCGGGTCCTGGTCGAGACCGACGCGCCGTACCTGACGCCGATGCCGTACCGCGGCCGGCCCAACGCGTCGTACCTCGTGCCGCTGACGATGCGGTCGATGGCCGAGACCCGCGGTGACGACCTCGAGGAGCTCTGCCGGCGGTCGACGCCAACACCGACCGCGCGTTCGGTGGGACCTGGGGCTGACCGGTCAGCCGGATCGGCCCGTCATGGACAGAGACATGACGTGACATCCGACACGGCGGTCCGGCGGAATCCGCAGGTGACACGCCTCAAACAGGCGGCAATTCGTACAGATGCGCGTTTGCGGTTCTCATGGTCTCCGGTTAGTTGTCAATGCCTTGTTGGCCGGGAACGGGACTTGTACCGAACCACCGACCGATGTCACCAGCTTGATGCTGGCTCCACTCCGGGGGAGTGCTGGGCCGGCCGACATCGGCGCCCGTGGCCCGGAGATATATCGACGTCGGGAGAACCCGTGCGTATCGCCCTCGCGCGCATGAGCAAGAAGAGGTCCGTGCTGACCGCACTCGTCGCCCTCGTGGTGCTGGCCGTCGCAGGTACCACCGTCGGCTACGCCGCGGTGAGCAAGACCGTGACCCTGTCCGTCGACGGCAAGACGCGGGAGGTGCACACCCTCGGCGGCACGGTCGCGCGACCTGCTCGCCAGCCAGCACATCGACATCGACAGCCACGACGTGGTCGCCCCGTCGCTGGACTCCGACGATCGGCGACGGCTCGCGGATCGCGGTGCGCTACGGCCGGCCGCTCGACCGTGAACGTCGACGGCGAGCAAGACCACCTACTGGATCACCGCCACCACCGTCCGCGGCGCGCTCGACCAGCTCGGCCTGCGGTTCTTCGGCGCCGACTACTCGGCCAGCCGCTCGGCGCGACATCGACCGCGAGGGCATGGCCCTGCGGATCGTCACGCCGAAGACGCTCACGCTGAAGATCGCCGGCGCGAAGCCGCAGAAGCGCAACGTCACCGCGATCACCGTGCGCGAGGTGCTCGGCAAGCTCGACGTCGGCCACGACAGCAACGACAAGGTCACGCCGGCGCTCGACTCCGTCGTGCAAGGACGGCGACAAGGTCGTGTTCACCAAGGTCACCAAGCAGAAGGTGCACGTCGGCCACGAGACGCGTCGGCTTCGCCACGGTCACGCGCGCGGACGACTCGATGTACAAGGGCGAGACCAGGACCGTGCGTGAGGGCCGATCCGGGGTCCGCGACGTGACCTACCGCGTGGTGACCCACAACGGCAAGGTCTTCAACGAAGAGGGTGCTCAAGGCGAAGGTGCTGCGCGAGCCGGTCTCGCGCGATCGTGCACGTCGGCACCAAGCCGCAGCCCAGCCCAGCCGGTCGCCGCGAGCGGCGCCGAACTTCGCCAGCGGCAGCACCGCCTGGGACCGGATCGCCGCGTGCGAGTCCGGCGGCAACTGGGCGCCAACACCGGCAACGGCTACTACGGCGGCCTGCAGTTCAACCTCGGCACCTGGCAGGCGTACGGCGGCTCCGGCCGGCCGGACCAGAACAGCCGCGAGGCGCAGATCGCCGTCGCCGAGCGGGTCCGCGCCGCCGAGGGTGGCTACGGCGCCTGGCCCGTGTGCGGCGCTCGCGCCTGACGACCGTCAGGTCGAGCCTGACCACCGTAGGTCGAGCCGGTCGGACTACGCTCGCCCGTGTGGTCGAGCGAACCTGACGATTCCTCCGCCGGACCGAGGTTCCTCGGGCCGGCGGAGGTGCGTCCGCTCGCGGCCGCGCTCGGCCTCCGGCCCACCAAGCAGCGCGGCCAGAACTTCGTGATCGACGCCAACACCGTGCGCCGGATCGTGCGCGACGCCGGCGTCGACGGCCGACGACGTGGTGCTCGAGGTCGGCCCGGGGCTCGGCTCGCTGACCCTGGCCCTGCTCGGCGGTCGCGCGTCGGGTCGTCGCGGTCGAGGTCGACCCCGCGCTCGCCGGCGGCGCTGCCCGCGACGGTCGCGGCGTACGCACCGGGCCAGGCGGACCGCTTCGAGGTGGTGCGAGGCCGACGCGCTGCGGGTCGACGGCGCTGCCCGGCCCGCCGCCGACCGCGCTGGTCGCGAACCTGCCCTACAACGTCTCCGTGCCGGTGCTGCTGCACCTGCTGGCGCTGCTGCCCGTCGCTGCGAGCACGGTCTGGTGATGGTGCAGGCCGAGGTCGCCGACCGGCTGGCGGCGCCGCCCGGCTCGCGGATCTACGGCGTGCCGTCGGTCAAGGCCGCCTGGTTCGCCGACGTACGACGGGCCGGCTCGGTGAGCCGCTCCGTCTTCTGGCCGGCGCCCAACGTCGACTCGGGGCTGGTCGCGTGGACGCGCCGCGAGCCGCCGTCGACCCACGTCAGCCGCGAGCAGGTCTTCGCCGTCGTCGACGCGGCGTTCGCCCAGCGCCGCAAGACGCTGCGGCCCAGCGCTGCGTGCGCTCGCCGGGTCCGCCGAGGCGGCCGAGGCCGCGCTTCGCGCGCGCCGGGGTCGACCCGATGGCACGCGGCGAGTCGCTCGACGTCCGAGCAGTTCGCCCGCATCGCCGAGGAGATCTGTCACGATGACGCGTCACCGCGTCGCCGTGGCCGCGCCGCCAAGATCAACCTGCGGCTCGGCGTCGGACCTCCGCCGCGACGACGGCTACCACCCGCTGGCCACCGTCTACCAGGCGATCGGCCTCTACGACGAGGTCACCGTGCGCGAGGCCGACGCCTGGTCGGTGTCCGTCGAGCCGCGCCGGCGACCTGGACTGCCGGGTGCCCCGCTGGACGAGTCCAACATCGCGGTGCGGGCCGGCCGACTGCTGAGCGCGCCACCACGGCGTGCGACGTGCGGCGCGCGATCCTCATCGACAAGGGGATCCCGGTGGCCGGCGGGCTGGCCGGCGGCAGCGCCGACGCCGCCGCCGCGCTGGTGGCGCTGCGACCGGCTGTGGGACCTGAACACCTCCGACGAGGAGCTCCTGCGAGCTCGCCGCCGAGCTCGGCAGCGACGTGCCGTTCGCGCTGGTCGGCGGCACCGCCATCGGCACCGGTCGCGGGGAGGTCGTCGAGCCGGTCGACGACCCGCGGCACCTGGTGGTGGGTCGTCGTTCCCGACGCGACCGGCCTGTCCACCCCCGAGGTCTACGGGGAGTTCGACCGGCTCTACGCCGCGACCTTCGCTCACACCGACCATCTCCGGGTGCACGACATGGCGGCGCATCCTCCGGTCCCGCGACTCCGTGCTGCTCGGCCGCAACCTCGACGAACGACCTGCAGCCGGCCGCTCTCAGCCTGCGACCCGACCTGGAGCAGCCGACCTCGACCTGTTCGAGGCGCCGCGCCTACCGGTTGCTGTCGCGGCTCCGGGCCGACGTTCCTCGTGCCTGGTCGAGACCCAGGAGCACGCGCTCGACGTGCGGAGCGCCTGCTGGACCGGGGCTACCGCGACATCCGCGGTGGCCACCGGGCCGGTCGCCGGCGCCCACGTGGTGGAGCTACGTCTGATGGCCAACCTGGTCTCCCTCGAGCGCGTCTCCAAGTCCTACGGCGTGCGCATCCTGCTCGACGACGTCAGCCTCGGCGTCGGTGACACCGACCGGATCGGCGTCGTCGGCCGCAACGGCGACGGCAAGACCACGCTGCTGAACCTGATCGCCGGGCGCGAGGAGCCGGACACCGGCCGGATCGCGCGCACGCGCGGTCTGCAGGTCGGGTATCTCGACCAGCGCGACGAGCTGGACGACAGCCACACGGTCCGCGAGGTGGTGCTCGGCGGCAAGCGCCGACCACGAGTGGGCCGCCGACGTCGACGACGCGTGAGGTGGTGGAGGAGCTGCTGGCCGGCGTCTCGCTGGACCGCGTCGTCGCACGGGCTCTCCGGTGGGGAGCGCCGGCGCTGCTCGCTGGCCCGGCTGCTGCTCGGAGCCGCACGACCTGATGATCCTCGACGAGCCGACCAACCACCTCGACGTCGAGGCCGTGGCCTGGCTCGCCGCAGCACCTGTCGGCCCGTCGTACCGCCCTGGTCGTGGTCACCCACGACCGCTGGTTCCTCGACGCGGTGTGCGACGACCACGTGGGAGGTGCACCCGGCGGCGAACGGCGCGGGGTCGTCGACGTGTACGACGGCGGCTACGCGGCGTTCGTGCTGGCCAAGGCGGAGCGCGCAGCGGCAGGCGGCGTCGAGCGAGCAGCGGCGGCAGAACCTGGTGCGCAAGGAGCTGGCCTGGCTGCGGCGCGGGCCGCCGGCGCGGACCTCGAAGCCGAAGTTCCGGATCGACGCCGCCAACGCGCTGATCGACGACGTGCCCGCCGCCGCGCGACCGGCTCGAGCTGCAGCAGTTCGCCACCCAGCGGCTCGGCAAGGACGTGCTCGACCTGGAGCGACGTCGACCTGGTGCGCGGCGAGCGCACGCTGCTGAGCGACGCCACCTGGCGGCTCGGCCCGGGCGACCGGGTCGGGCTCGTCGGCGTCAACGGCGCGGGCAAGACCTCGGTGCTGTCGCTGCTCGCGGACGACGCTCTCGCCGCAGCAGCGGCCGGGTCAAGCGCGGCCGGACGGTCGCGCTGGCAGCACCTCACCCAGGCGATCGACGTGCGTCGACCCCGAGGCGCGGGTGCTGGCCACGGTCGAGGACATCCGCCGGGTGACGCGGCTCGTCCGACGGGTCCGACATGACGGCGACGGCGATGCTGGAGCGGTTCGGCTTCACCGGCGACCGGCTGACCGCGCGGCTCGGCGACCTGTCCGGTGGTGAGCGCCGCCGCTTCCAGCTGCTGCGGCTGCTGCTGGCCGAGCCCAACGTGCTGCTCCTCGACGAGCCCACCAACGACCTCGACATCGAGACCCTCAACGTGCTCGAGGACTTCCTCGACGGCTGGCCCGGCACCCTGGTCGTGGTCTCGCACGACCGCTACTTCCTCGAGCGCGTCACCGACTCCACCTGGGCCCTGCTCGGCGACGGCCAGGTCTCCATGCTCCCGGCGGCGTCGACCAGTACCTCGCGCATCGCCGCCGAGCGGTCGCAGCGGCGACCCCACCAGCCCGTCGACCGGTCGGAGACGTACGCGGAAAACTCGCCGACCGGTCCCACAAAGGCGAAGGCCGGCGGCGCGGAGGAGCGCGCGGCACGCAAGACCGTGGCGCGCGTCGAGCAAGCAGCTCGCCCGGCTCGCCGCACGCGAGGCGGAGCTGAACCAGCAGATCCTCGACGACGCGGCCGACCACGAGGTGCTGACCTCGGTCTCCGCGCAGCTCTCGGGCCTGGCCGCCGAGCGCGACGTGCTCGAGCAGGAGTGGCTGGAGGCCGCGGCGCTGCTGGAGTGAGGCTGGTCAGCCGAGCGGTGCTCATCAGGCGTCGTTGAGCAGCGGTGGCCAGCGTCGCGCGGTCGCCGGCGGCGCAGCGCGGCGAGCAGGTCGCGCTCGTGGGCGAGCAGCTCCTCGAACGCCGCGTCGACGGTGCTCTTGCCCTGCGGCGGTCAGCCGCACCAGCACCCCACGCCGGTCGCCCGGGTCGGGCAGCCGGTCGACCAGGCCGCGCCCCGCGAGCCGGTCGACCCGGTTGGTCATGGTGCCGCTGGTGACCAGGGTCTCGTGCAGCAGGCGCCCGGGGGAGAGCTGGTACGGCGCGCCCGCCCGGCGCAACGCCGCCAGCACGTCGAACTCCCACGGCTCGATCCGGTGCGCCGTGAAGGCCTGCCGCCGGGCGCGGTCGAGCAGCCGGGCCAGCCGGCTGATCCGGCTGAACACCTCGACCGGGGCCAGGTCGAGGTCGGCCCGCTCGCGGTGCCACGCCTCGACCAGGTGGTCGACCTCGTCACGCATGGGGGCCATGCTAGTGCGCTCAAGAATCTTGACGTCAAGATAGGGCGGTCCTACGCTCGGTCCATGACCACTGCAGAGGACTTCACCAAGCTCGGTCTGACCGAGTGGCAGGTCTCCGGCGACACCGCCGAGGCGTCGTACGAGTGCGGCAGCTTCACCGCCGGCGGCACCCTGGTAGCCCGGATCGCGGCCATCGCCGACAGCCAGAACCACCATCCCGACGTCTCGCTGGGCTACCCGGGCGTGGTGAAGGTGACGACGAGCTCGCACGACGTCGGTGCGCTCACCGACCGCGACCTCACCCTGGCGCAGGCGATCCACGACGCCGCCGCCGAGAGCGCGGCTTGACCCACACCTGGGACCCGGAGCGCTACCTGAGGTTCGCCGACGAGCGCGGGCGCCCGTTCGTGGAGCTGCTCGGCAGGATCGCTGCCGACGCCCCCCGGGCCGTCGTCGACCTCGGCTGCGGGCCGGGCAACCTCACCGGACTGCTGAAGCAGCGCTGGCCGTACGGCGCACGTGATCGGCCTCGACTCGTCCCCCGAGATGATCGCCACCGCGCGGGGTCGCGACGACGGGGTGACGTACGACGTCGCCGACCTGCACGACTGGCGTCCGTCGACCCCGGTCGACGTGCTGGTGTCCAACGCCACGCTCCAGTGGGTGCCGGACCACCTCGCCCTGCTGCCGTCGCTGGTGGAGCGCCGTGCGCCCGGGTGGCTGGTTCGCGTTCCAGGTGCCGGGCAACTTCGACGAGCCGAGCCACACGATCCGCCGCGACCTCGCCGCGACGCCGCCGTACGACGCGCAGACCGCGGGTGTGGCCACGCCCGACGCCCACGACGCCGCGACGTACCTCCGCGCGCTCCAGCCGCTCGCGACCTCCGTCGACGCCTGGGAGACGACCTACCTGCACGTGCTGCGCGGCGAGGACCCGGTGTTCACCTGGGTCAGCGGCACCGGCGCCCGGCCGACCCTGCAGGCGCTGGACGAGAGCCTGCGGCCTCGTTTCGAGGACGAGTTCAAGCGACTCCTGCGGGCGGCGTACCCGGACGACGGGCGTGGTGTCGTGCTGCCGTTCCGGCGGGTGTTCGTGGTGGCGCAGCGGTGAGGTGAGGGCTGGTGGTGGGGGCGTTTTTGGGGGGAGAATTCCCAAGGTATCTAGGTTTCCTGGCGCATCCCGTGGTGTGTACGCCGCTGGAAGCGCCAGTTCTCATTGGGAAGTCAGAAGAGATTGGGAAGTGTGATGTCCGTTTGCGTGCCCGATGCCCGACAAGTCCCTCGATACCTTGGGAATTCTCGCCGGCCCGCGCGCGCTGGCCGCCCACCAACCCCCTAGCGCCCCCGCAGCTCCGGGTCCTGCTCGAGGTTCGCCAGCCCGTTCCACGCCAGGTTCACCAGGTGCGCGGCGACGACGTCCTTGTCCGGCTTGCGCGCGTCCAGCCACCACTGGCCGGTCGTGCCGACCATGCCGACCAGCATCTGCGCGTACATCGGCGCGCACCTCGGCGTCGAAGCCGCGCGCCGCTGAACTCGGTCGACCAGGATGTGCTCGACCCGGGTGGCGATGTCGCTGATGATCGAGACGAACGAGCCGGTGCGCCGAGCCGAGCGGGCAGTCGCGCACCAGGATCCGGAAGCCGTCGGAGGATGCCTCGACGTAGTCGAGCAGCGCGAACGCCGCCTGCTCGAGCAGCATCGCGCGGCGACGCCGCGGTCAGCGCGTCGCGCATCATGCCGAGCAGCTGCCGCACCTCGCGGTCGACGACGACGGCGTACAGGCCCTCCTTGCCGCCGAAGTGCTCGTAGACGACCGGCTTGGACACCTCGGCGCGCGCGGCGATCTCCTCGACGGAGGCGCCGTCGAAGCCGCGCTCGGCGAACAGCGCCTCGGGCGATCGCGATCAGCTGCTCGCGGCGCTCGGCGGCCGGTCATCCGGCCGCGCGCGGCCGCGCTTGCGTCACGCGGTCGTCGGCTCAGCGCTGGGTCGGCCGTCACGCCGGCGCTCAGGCCACGCGGCCGGTTCGCGACGCAGCTTGGCCTCGAGCCGCTCCGCGACCGGCCAGCGGACGTCGCTGCACCCAGCCCAGCCTTCTCGAACAGCCAGATCACCCGGGCCGACGTGTCGACCTGGCCGCGCAGCACGCCGTGCCGCGCGCAGGTCGGGTCGGCGTGGTGCAGGTTGTGCCACGACTCGCCCATCGACGGGATCGCGAGCCACCAGACGTTGCGCGGACTTGTCGCGGGAGACGAACGGCCGGTCGCCGAGCGTGTGGCAGATCGAGTTGATCGACCAGGTGACGTGGTGCAGCAGCGACGACCCGCACCAGCGAGCCCCAGAAGAACGCGGTGACCGCGCCCTGCCACGACCAGGTGATCAGGCCACCGAGCGACGGCCGGCGCGAGCAGCGAGACCGCCACCCAGCAACGGGAACTGCCGCGAGATCCGGACGATGTCGCGGTCCTTCAGCAGGTCGGGCGCGTACTTGCGCTGCGGGGTCTGCTCGGCGTCGAAGAGCCAGCATCATGTGGGCGTGCACGAAGCCCTTGGTCAGCGCGCGCGAGCGCTGGTGCCGTACTTCCACGGGCGGTGCGGGTCGCCGTCGCGGTCGGAGAACTTGTGGTGCTTGCGGTGGTCGGCGACCCAGCGCACCACCGGCCCCTGGATCGCCATCGAGCCGGCGATCGCGAGCAGCGATCTTGACGCACGCGGTTGGGCTTGAACGACTTGTGCGTGAAGAGCCGGTGGAAGCCGACGGTGATGCCGTGCCCGGTGAGCCAGTACATGACGACCATGATGCACGACGTCGGTCCAGCCCAGCCAGCCGCCCCAGGCGACCGGGATCGCGGCGAACAACGCCAGGAACGGGATCGCGATGAAGACGGCCAGGGCGACCTGCTCCCTGCGGGACTGCTGATCACCGCCGAGCGTGGCGCGTTCGGGGGTGGCCTGGTCCGGCAAGGTGGTGGTCATGGAGTCCTCGGAGCTGGGTACGTGCTTACCTACGGTAGCGTAAGTTACGGTGCCGTCGGCTTCAACCGGGAGTCGCAAGTAGCCTGTGCGCAATCAATCCCCGGTTGGTCTGCCGGCAGGGCCCGCCTGACTTTGAATCAGGACTAGCGACGTAGGTTCGACTCCTACCCGGGGAGCACGTTCCAGCAGGTCAGCGCCCTGTGCGCCGATCCGACGGGAGGCCTCAGCGACCATCTTGCTAACACCGGGTGCCGACACAGGTCCCGGGCCTCGTGGCGATCCCGATGATGGCGTCTCTGCACTGGCCCGATCCCGCTGATGTCGCGCACCGCCTGCGGTCGTTGCGCTAGCCAACGCTGGCTGCCGCAGACAGTGAACGCGAAAGCGCGAGTTCAGTGCCTTTGGCTGGCATCCACTCACGGGTCAGATTGCGTGGCAAGGTTGATGCATGACCGCGGATCTGCACGTTCTGTGTGCCGGGTATGCCCACGATCGGGTGGCCAGCACGGTGGTGCTGATCCAGGACGAGGGGCAGGCCGTCATCGTGGATCCTGGGATGGTGTCCCACCGCAGCAAGATCCTCGAGCCGTTGGCGAGTCTGGGTGTTGATCCTGCTGAGGTCGGCGACGTGGTGTTCAGTCACCACCATCCTGACCACACCTTGAACGCTGCTCTGTTCGAGGGAGCACGGTTCCACGACGTCTGGGCGATCTATGAGGCGGACGTCTGGACCGACAGAGAGGCTGACGGGTTCCAGCTGTCCGGCTCAGTGAGGCTGATGGCGACACCCGGGCACACAGCCGAAGACATCACCACATTGGTGGAGACCTCGGACGGACTCATCGCCTGCACCCACCTGTGGTGGTCGGAGCAAGGCCCGACCCAGGATCCGCTGGCCGAGGATCAGGCGGCGCTCGAGCGGTCCCGGGCCAGGCTCCTCGAGTTGAAGCCGTCGCTGATCGTGCCTGGCCATGGTGCGCCGTTCCGACCCCATCCGCACACCTGACCCGGAACGGCTACTCGGCCTCCGCTCGTCCCGGGGGAGAACCCGGCTCTGCGGGAAGTGGGCAGTAGCCCCGTCTCCTCGCATGAACGATGTTCAGCACGCCGATGGCGGCTCCGGCAGCAATGACCACGATCGGTGCCAGATTGAGCGCAAAGCCGAGTAGCACCAGCACGACTCCCGAGCCCACGCCCCACAAGACCGGATGAACCACGACCCAATCACTGAACCGGCTCAGCAGACTGCGCATCTGCTCCCCACATCCCTCGCTCGGACTGCCAACGACCGTAGAACCAACCTCCTCCGGATGTCGAGAGACGACCGGGGGGCACTCGCCCGTGTGTCCGGAGGTCGACGTGCGAGGCTTCATCGCGTGTCCAAACAAGCGAGCAGCCGACGTGACAGCGGGCACGTGCTGCGACCGGGTTACGGCTCGTGAAGGAATACATCACCGCATTGCGTCAGGTGTGCGAGATCGTCGACGTCCCAGGCACCCCGCGAAGCCTGCGACTCGAGGACGTGCAGACCGTCGACGACCGCGTCAGACTGAGCTGGTCGTTCGTCGATCCTGAAGTCCTTCCCGGCAACCACGGATCCCACAAACGCCGCCTCCACGGCTGGCTCGACCTTGGACCGGGGAGTGGCGTTCCGATCGAGCGTGCTCGCGAGTGGTGGGCGGAAGCGCAGCTCGCGGCGGCTCGCCGCTATGCACTCCAGATCGACGCCGACTGGAGTCCTGGTGAGGCGTACGTCCGCCGCGTGTGGTCGCGCGACGAGGCATGGCACGCACTGCTCGGCCACTTGAGAACGCAGGGTCGCGTGCTTGTCGAGAGCGACGAGATCCGAGTGGTCAGCGGCACCGAAGAGATCATCTATCGGATCGATGCCGAGGAGTGGGCCGCACACCTGACTGAGCCCGAGGCTGCCGAGGAGCCAGAAGGCACCGAGATCGTGCCCGTCGCCACTCGGCTGGTCGATGGGCTGCCGCTATGGGCGGTCGACGAACTCTCCGAAGCAGTCGGCGCATGGGGTCCCGTCGTTGGCCTGCGAAACGGACGGATCGTGGGCCTGCGAGCACGCGACTACTAACGACGCCGTTGCTCCGGGGAACGTTCTGCCGAACACAGGAAATCGGATGTGCCGTTGAGCGTGCGTCCGGGAACGAGAGATCGGAGCGATGATCGTTCGGGCAAGGCCTCGCCAGATCGGACTACCGTCGTCGCCCATGACTGACGCCTGGCTGTCCGACACCCGCTCGTCGTACGACATCGACGCCACCGGATACGCCGAGAAGGTACGTGGACTGCTCGACGAGATGCCCTACCTCCGCGCGAGCCTGACGTTGTTCGCGGAGTTGGTGCACGAGCGCCGGGGGCGGGCCGGTCGCCGATGTGGGCTGCGGGCCGGGGTACGTCACCGGTTACCTCCACGACGCCGGAGTCGACGTGTTCGGTATCGATCTTTCGTCCGAGATGATCGCCATCGCGCGGCGCGACTATCCAGACCTACGCTTCGAGGTTGGGACGATGACTGACCTCGACCTGGCGGACGACTCGGTCGTCGGCATCGTCGCGTTCTGGTCGGTGATCCACGTGCCCGACGAGGCCGTCCCCGGCGTGTTCGAGCAGTTCCGTCGAGTGTTGCGACCACAGGGTCTGTTGCTGGTCGGCTTTCACGTCGGTGACGAGACACGACACACGTCCGAGGGCTACACGGGTCGTCCAATCAACGTTGACAGTCACCGTCGTCGGCCGAGCACGATCATGGGTTGGCTTCGCGACGCGGGGTTCACGATCGAGGCCGAACTGGTCATCGGGCCGGACGAGGATGTCCCGGGAGCCGTCGTCTTTGCGCGCAGGGACGCCTGACGGCGCCAACCGTTCTGACAAGCGCCCCGACTCGCTGTCCGCGGACAGGTGGGTGATGGAAACCGGACGCGGCCGTTGCCCATGGTGCGGGACCATGCCTGTCATGTGGGTCTACGTCGGAACGGAGTGGTTGCAGGAGCGGGAGATAACCTCTTCAAATCCCCGCTGCGGTCAGCGGCCCGAGTGCTTTGAACCGGGATCCAGCGACGTAGGTTCGACTCCTACCCGGGGAGCTGACACCCACCGCCGACCCCAGGAGCCGCATGCCCGACCTGACCGTGATCGTCCTCGCTGCCGGGGGCGGCACCCGGATGAAGTCGAAGACCATGAAGGTCCTGCACCCGATCGCCGGGCGCAGCATGATCGGCCACGTCCTCACCGCCGTCGCTGCCGTGGAGCCGACCCGCGTGGTGGCGGTCGTCGGGCACCAGCGGGAGCAGGTCGGGCCCCACATCGAGGCGCTCGTCCCGGGAGTGGTGCTCGCGGTGCAGGAGAGCCAGGACGGCACCGGGCACGCGGTCCGCGTCGCGATGGAGGCGCTCGGTCCGGGCCAGTCCGGCACCGTCATCGTCACCACCGGCGACACCCCGCTGCTGGAGGGGGCCAGCCTGCGGGCCTTCGCCGAGGACCACACCGGCTCCGGCCGGGCCGTGAGCATCCTCACCGGGCAGGTGCGCGACCCGTTCGGCTACGGCCGGGTGATCCGTGACCCCGATGGCTCCGTAGCGGCGATCGTGGAGCAGAAGGACGCGACCGAGGAGCAGACGGCGGTCCGCGAGATCAACAGCGGCATCCTCGCCTTCGACGCGGCGTTCCTCGAGGACGTGCTGCCGCGGTTGTCCAACGACAACGCGAAACGCGAGTACTACCTCACCGACACGGTGAAGCTGGCGCGCGAGGGCGGGCAGAAGGTCGGCGCCTTCCCGATCGACGACGTGCTCCAGACCGAGGGCGTCAACGACCGCTCCGAGATGGCCGAGCTCGCGCACGAGAAGAACCGGCGGATCCTGGCCCAGTGGATGGCCGATGGGGTCACGGTCATCGACCCGGCGACCACGTGGATCGACGTCGACGTGGTGCTCGCGCCCGACGTCACGATCCTGCCCGGCGTACAGCTCCTCGGCGCCACGGTCGTCGGCGAGGATGCTGTGGTCGGCCCCGACTGCACGCTCAAGGACGTCGAGATCGGCCAGGGCGCGAAGGTGGTCCGCACCCATGGCGAGCTCGCGGTCATCGGGGCGGGCGCCGACGTCGGTCCGTTCTCCTACCTGCGCCCGGGCGCCCGGCTCGGCGCGAAGGGCAAGATCGGCGCCTTCGTCGAGGTGAAGAACAGCGAGATCGGCGCCGGCGCCAAGGTCCCGCACCTGTCGTACGTCGGCGACGCCGAGATCGGGGAAGGCACGAACATCGGGGCCGGCGCGATCTTCGCGAACTACGACGGCGTCACCAAGAACCGCTCGACGGTCGGCCGGCACGTGAAGACCGGTGTGCACAACAGCTTCGTCGCACCCGTGACCATTGGTGACGGTGCGACCACGGGCGCCGGGAGCGTGATCCGCCGCGACGTACCGCCGGGCGCCCTCGCCGTGTCCAGCGGTCAGCAGCGCCACATCGATGGCTGGGTGTTCCGCAGGCGTGAGGGCACCCCGAGCGCCGACGCGGCCCGCGCCGCGCTCGATTCCGGACCCGGGGTCGAGGACACTGGACAGCGTGGGACACAATCCTGAAGAAGCCCCCTCGCCTCCGGAGGAGCACCACGTCGTGAGCGGCATGAAGAAGACGACCGAGAAGAACCTCATGGTCTTCAGCGGACGGGCCCACCGCGAGCTCGCCGAGGAGGTGGCCCACCAGCTGGGCACCGGGCTGGTGCCGACGTCGGCGTACGAGTTCGCGAACTCCGAGATCTACGTCCGCTACGAGGAGTCCGTGCGCGGCTGCGACGCGTTCGTGATCCAGAGCCACACGGCGCCGATCAACGAGTGGATCATGGAGCACCTGATCATGGTCGATGCGCTCAAGCGCGCGTCGGCGAAGCGGATCACCGTGGTCGCGCCGTTCTACGGCTACGCCCGGCAGGACAAGAAGCACCGCGGCCGCGAGCCGATCTCCGCGCGGCTGATGGCCGACCTGTTCAAGACCGCCGGCGCCGACCGGCTGATCGTGGTCGACCTGCACGCCGACCAGATCCAGGGCTTCTTCGACGGCCCGGTCGACCACCTGATGGCGCTGCCGATCCTGCTCGACTACGTCCGGGAGAAGTACGGCGACCAGCCGCTGGCCGTGGTCTCGCCGGATGCCGGCCGGATCAAGGTCGCCGAGCGCTGGTCCGCCCGGCTCGGGGGCGCACCGCTGGCGTTCATCCACAAGACCCGTCGCGAGGACCGTCCCAACGAGACCGTCGCCAACCGCGTGGTCGGCAAGGTCAACGGCCGGATCTGCGTGCTCGTCGACGACATGATCGACACCGGTGGCACGATCGTGAAGGCGGCCGAGGCGCTGATGGCCGACGGCGCCGCAGGCGTCGTCGTCGCCGCGACCCACCCGATCCTGTCCGAGCCCGCCGTCGACCGGCTCAAGAACAGCCCGGCGATCGAGATCATCGTCACCGACACGCTTCCGACTCAACGACGAGCAGCGCTTCGACAAGCTCACCTGCCTCTCCATCGCGCCGCTGATCTCGCGCGCGATCAAGGAGGTCTTCGAGGACGGCTCGGTCACCTCGATGTTCGACGGGCACGCCTGACCAGCAGGTCCAGCTCGAGGTCGTCGAGCCGGTCGTTCCAGGCCCGGCGCAGCACCGTCGGGACCTCACCGTCGAGGGCGGTGCGCAACCGCTCCCGCGTCGCCTCGGCCACGGCGTGCAGCGGGAAGACACCGCCGATGGTGCGGCTGAACCCCTGTCCCCGGCGTGCGGCCCAGACCGGGGCCTCAGTCAGGTAGCGCTCGACGTACGGCGCCGAGAGCGCGGCCTGCTCCGGTGTCCAGAGCCCGAGGCTGACCGCGTGGAAGACCCGGTTGTCCACCTCGTCGGCAGAGAACACCTCCCACGCACGCGCCTTCGCCTCGGTCGTGGGCACGGCGGCGAGGGCCCGGGCGGCGCCGGTCTGCGCCTGCGCGGACGGCCGTCGGGCCTCGAAGCGCTCGATCCGGTCGGCGTCGATCGCCCCGAGCTCGGCCAGCCGGACCAGGATCCGCCAGGCCAGATCCGGGTCCGGGTCGTCCTCCAGCATCGCGGACAGCCGACCGTCATCACGCGTGCACGACACCATCAGCCGACGTGCCGGGAGCGCCAGCGCCGGGTTCGTGGTGCGGTCGGCCAGCCGGGCCAGGGCTTCGCGGGTCGTGGGAAGGTCGGCGGGGTCGACGTGCCGCGGGAGCGTCACCTCGAGCAGCCGCTCGACGACCGGTTCCCAGATCGACGGCAGGGGTTCGCCGGGGAGCTGCTCGAGCGCGGCGGCCACCAGTGACGAAGGCGCGAGCGCCGCGTGCCCGACGAGGTCGAAGCCCGTCGTCCAGACAACGGCCCGTGCCTGCGGGTCCGCGATCGTGCCGACGCCCGAGAGCAGTGCGGACCACGACTCCGGGTCCGGGCGCACCCGGGCGAACGTCTCGTCGGAGGAGTTCGGCAGTACGACCTGGCCGGCGCGGGCCGCCAGGCGCACGGGGCCGTCCCGGACGTCGACCTGCTCCTGCCCGGCCGTGACGAGCCGACCGTCGCGCTCGTCGTACGCCGTGACCTGGGTGCGGTGCGGTCGCGAGCCGTCGCGGTGGAGCACCGACTCGCCGTCCTCACGTCGTACGACGAGCGTGTCGAAACCGGTCGTCCGGAGCCAGGCGTCGGCCCAGCCCCGGACGTCGCGGTCGCTGGCGTCGTCGAGCGCCGCGAGGAAGTCCGTGAGGTCGGCGTTGCCGAACCGGTGCGCGTTGAGATAGCGGTTGACCCCGGTGTCGAACGCGTCCCGTCCCAGCCAGGTGACCAGCTGGCGGAGGACGGCGTTGCCCTTGGAGTAGGTGATCATGTCGGTGTTCGCGAAGCCGGTGTCGGTGTCGACGACCGACTCCGGCGGCTGGGCCACCGGATGGGTCGAACGCCGCTCGTCGGCCGCGTAGCCGGTGTGCTCACGACTCAGCGTGAACCACGCCCAGGTCGCCTCGAAGCCGACGGCCGTCTGGGCCACCTCGAAGCCCATGTAGTCCGCGAACGACTCGTTGAGCCAGATGTCCTCCCACCAGCGCAGCGTCACCAGGTCGCCGAACCACATGTGCGCCATCTCGTGTGCGATCACCATCGCGCGCAGCTGGTTGTCGGTGTGTGACCCGCCGTCGGGCGCGAGCAGCTCGTCGCGGAAGGTGACGCAGCCGGGCGTCTCCAGGGCGCCCCAGTTGAGTCCGGGCGCGAAGACCTGGTCGTAGGAGTCGAACGGGTAGGGCTCGTCGAACAGGTCCGTGTAGTGGTCGAAGCAGGCCTCCGTGACCTCGACGGAGGTGCGCCGCGTCCCGCTCCAGGGCGTCGGCCAGCGAGCGCCGCGCGTGCCAGGCGAACGGCAGCCCGGCGTGCTCCCAGGCCACCGAGTGCCACGGGCCCGCGGAGACGACGAACAGGTACGTCGGAATCGGCGGCGTGGTCGCGAAGTGCCGGACGCCGTCTACGGTCGTGGTTGGCCGGCCGTTGCCGAGCACCGTCCAGTCCTCGGGGGCAGAGACGGAGAGGGTCACCGTCGCCTTGAGGTCGGGCTGGTCGAAGCACGCGAAGACCCGATGCGCGAGGTCGCTTCCGCAGAAAGCCGTGAGGTACGTCGCGCCGTCGGCCGGGTCGACGTACCGGTGCATCCCGTCGCCGCTGGTGACGCAGGGGAGGGTCGCCTCGACCACCAGCTCGTTGTCCGCGAGCAGCCCGTCCAGCCGGATCCGGTTGCCCTCGCGGTGGTCGTCGGGCACGCCCGCGCCGTTGAGGGTCGCTTTCCAGGTGTGGGCGTCCGCGAGCTCCACGAAGGTCGAGGAGCCGGGCTCTGAGCAGGCGAAGCGCACGACGCTGCGCGAGGTGAACGTGGCGGCGTCCGAGATCGCGAGCCCGACGTCGTACGACGTCACGTCCAGAAGTGCTGCCCGTCGTACGGCCTCGTCGCGCGTGAGGGATCGGTTGGTCACGTGGCGACCGTAGCCGGATTAGCGCGGACCGCCTGTCCCGGCTAGGATTCATGGGTTGCCTCGGCGAGGGAGCGCCCAGCGATGGGACGCTCCGTGATCGACGCGGTCGGTATCTTCGTGATGCACCGTGCCGTTCGCGCCCGGTGCATTTTCGCGTCTCGGTCGCGGGCAACCACTCTCTTGCACGACCGCACGCAACGCATGACGAGGAGATCCACCGCATGTCCGACGAGATCAAGATCAAGGCCGAGTCCCGCACCGAGTTCGGCAAGGGCGCGGCCCGCCGCATCCGCCGCTCCGACAAGGTGCCCGCCGTCATCTACGGCCACGGCAACGACCCGATCCACGTGAGCCTGCCCGGCCACGAGACGATGCTGGCGATCAAGCACGGCGGCTCCAACGCGCTGCTCTACCTCGAGATCGACGGCAAGGAGCACCTGGCGCTCACCAAGCAGATCCAGTCCGACCCGATCAAGGGCTTCCTCGAGCACATCGACTTCGTCGAGGTGCGCAAGGGCGAGAAGGTCACCGTCGACGTCTCGATCCACCTGGTCGGCGAGGCGTCGCCCGACGCCCTCGTCGTCACCGAGAACACGACCGTCTCCCTCGAGGCCGAGGCGACCAACATCCCCGAGTTCATCGAGCTGTCGATCGAGGGCGCCGACGTCGGGACGCAGTACCACGCCTCCGACCTGGTGCTCCCGACCGGCTCGCTGCTGCTCAGCGACGACGACATGATGGTCGTCAACGTGACGCACGCGCCGACTGAGGAGGAGGTCGAGGCCGAGCTGGAGGAGGCCGAGGCCGAGGTCGGCATCGAGCGCGACGAGTCCGACGAGGAGCTCGCCGAGGCCGAGGCGGCCGCCGCCGAAGGCGAGGGCGACAGCGAGGGCGAGTCCTCCGACGAGGGCTCCTCCGACAAGGAGTGACCCTGCGTCACCTCTTGGGCAACCCCCTGAAGCGAGCGATGGCAGACTCCGAGGCGACCGACCCGTCGTCCGGGGTCTGGCTCGTCGTGGGCCTGGGCAACCCGGGGCCCGACTACGCCGGCACCCGGCACAACGTCGGCTACCTGGTCACCGACGAGCTGGCCCGTCGGATGGGGTCTCCCTTCCGAGCCCACAAGGCCGGCCGGGCCGAGGTGGTCGAGGGCCGGCTAACGCCGCCCGGCCAGCCCGGTCCGCGCGTCGTACTGGCGCGCCCACGTTGCTACATGAACGAGTCGGGCGGCGCAGTGAAGGCGCTGGCGAGCTTCTACAAGGTGCCGATCGACCGGATCGTCGCGGTCCACGACGAGCTCGACATCCCCTTCGGCACGCTCCGGATCAAGCTCGGCGGCGGCGACAACGGCCACAACGGGCTGAGGTCGCTGCGGTCCTCCCTCGGCACCGGCGACTTCTACCGGGTGCGTGCGGGCGTCGGGCGCCCCCCGGGACGCCAGGACCCCGCGGACTTCGTGCTGTCGAACTACTCCGCCGCCGAGCGCAAGGAGCTGGTGTTCCAGGTCGACCGTGCCGCCGACGCCGTCGAGTCCCTGCTCGCGGTCGGCCTCGAGCGCACCCAGGGCCAGTTCAACTCCTGACTCCTTCGCGCCGAGCCGTCGCAGATGGCGGTGAAATTGGCGGTGACCCGTCGCAGATGGTGACCATCTGCGACGGGTCGATGTGCTCGGCGTGACCATCTGCGCCGGGTCGATGTGCTCGCGTGACCATCTGCGCCGGGTCAGCGGTGGGGGTGGGGGAACGCATAGGCTTCGGCGGGTGACCGACTTCGATCCGGGTACGCCGCCCGAGGGCGCCGACGACCACACGTTCGCTGCCTGGGCCGCCTCGACGGCCGGTGACCTGCTGGTGCAGGTGCGCCAGGCAGGGCTGACCGGCAAGGAGCTCAAGGATGCCGGCGACCTCGCCTCGCACGACCTGCTGATGGAGCTGATGGCCCGGCACCGCCCGGACGACGCCGTGCTCTCGGAGGAGGGCAAGGACGACAAGGCGCGGCTCACCGCGCGCCGCGTGTGGATCATCGACCCGGTCGACGGCACCCGCGAGTTCTCCGAGCCGCCGCGCGACGACTGGGCGATCCACGTCGCGCTCTGGGAGGACGGCGAGCTGGTCGCCGGTGCCGTGGCCCAGCCCGGTCTCGGTACGACGTTCCACACCGGCGCCCCGCCCGTCGTACCTCCCCGGACGTCGGACCGGCCCCGCATCGTCGCCTCACGCACCCGCCCGCCGGCGTTCGTGCAGGCCCTGGTCGAGCACCTCGGTGGCGAGCTGGTGCCGATGGGTTCCGCGGGCGCGAAGGTGATCTCGGTGGTGCGCGACGTGAGCGACGCCTACGTGCACGCGGGCGGCCAGTACGAGTGGGACTCCGCCGCTCCTGTGGCGGTCGCCCGCGCGGCCGGGCTGTTCACGAGCCGGGTCGACGGCTCACCGCTGGTCTACAACCAGGACGACGTGCTGCTGCCCGACCTCGTGGTCTGCCGACCGGAGCTCTCCGAGCCGATCCTCGCGTTCCTGCGCGAGCACGGCACGGACTGACGTGGCTCCCCGGGCGGCGCTCTGGGACGCCGACGGCGTGCTCCAGCACGGCGTGCCGTCCTGGCCGGGCGTCTTCGCGGACGTCGTGGGCAAAGACGTCGACACCTTCGCCGCCGCAGTCTGGGCCGACCTCGACGCCGCACTCGCTGGCGATCTCGACATGGCGGCGCACGTCGAGGAGGTGATCGTGGAACAGGGGCTCTCCGACCGGCGTGCCGCGATCCTGGACTTCTGGGGCCGGATCGAACCGCTGCCGCAGACGCGCGAGCTGGTCACGGCGGTGCGCGCGGCCGGGGTCCCGTGCTACCTGGCCACGAACCAGGACAACCTGCGGGCGTCGTACATGCGTCGCCTGCTCGGGTACGACGAGCTGCTGGACGGCACCTACTACTCGTGCGAGGTCGGCGCGGCCAAGCCGGAGGCGGCGTACTTCCTGCACATCGCCGACGACCTCGGTGTCGCGCCGCGGGAGCTGGTGTTCGTCGACGACGCGCCGGTCAACGTCGACGCTGCCGCCGAGATCGGCGTCGCCGCCGTGCTCTGGGACCACGAGCAGGGCATCGACGTGCTGCGCGAGCGGCTGACCGCGCTCGGCGTACCTCTCTAGATCTCCGCGATCCGCCGGGCCCGGGTCTCCGGACGCTTGGTGTCGTGCAGCCGCAGCAGGTGCTGGAACTTCGCCGACGCGGTCAGCGCCTGCCACCGGGCGCGCGCGGCCGGGTCGGCGTCGAGGGACGCGCGCAGGTCCTCGGGCTCGACGAGCGCCTCGACGTCGCGCAGCTCGTCCCACGCGCCGCTCGCATGGGCCGCGTCGACCTCCGCGCGGCCGGCCGGCGTCATCAGGCCGGCCGCCTCGAGCTCCTCGACCCGCTCCCGGTTGCGCTGGGTCCACCGGCTGTTGGGCCGGCGCGGCGTCATCGTCATCGAGGTCCGCAGCTCGTCGACGCCCTTGGCCTGGCTGTCGACCCAGCCGAAGCAGAGCGCCTCGAGCACGGTCTCCTCGTACGACGTGTGCTTGTCCGGCGTGGCCTTCTTCCAGGTCACGAGCCAGATGCCGGGGCTCGTCGCATGGTTCTCCTCGAGCCACGCCCGCCACTCCGCCCGTGACGTGACTTCGACGCGCTCCCTCTCCACCTGTTCACCCTAGGCTTCGCCCATGGCGTCCCCCGCGATCGAGCTCGAGGTCGACGACAAGGTCGTGCGCATCTCCAACCCGGACCGCGAGTACTTTCCGGCCCGGGGCGAGACCAAGCTCGACCTGGTCGAGTACTACCTCTCCGTCCGCGACGGGATCGTCAACGCGCTGCGCGAACGCCCGTGCATGCTGCACCGCTTCCCCAAGGGCGTGAGCGGCGACAAGGTGCACCAGAAGCGGCTGCCGTCGGGTGCGCCGCCGTGGATGGAGACGGTGCGGGTGCACTTCCCGCGCTGGAACCGCACCGCCGACGAGCTCTGCGTCACCGAGATCGCGCAGGTCGTGTGGGCGGTGCAGATGTCGACCGTCGAGTTCCACCCGTGGAACAGCCGGCGTGCCGACACCGAGAAGCCCGACGAGTGGCGGATCGACCTCGACCCCGGACGCCGACTGCCCCTGGGAGCGCGTGCAGCGGGTCGCCCACGTCGCCCACGAGGTGCTCGACGACCTCGGCGCCACGGGCTGGCCGAAGACCAGCGGCGGGGCGGGCATGCACATCTACGTGCGGATCGCGCCCGACCACGGCTTCCAGGACGTACGACGGGCCGCGCTGGCGTTCGCCCGCGAGGTCGAGCGCCGCGCGCCCGACGACGTGACCACGACCTGGTGGCGCAAGGACCGCGACCCCGCGCACCTGTTCGTCGACTACAACCAGAACGCCCGTGACCACACCATCGCCGCGGCGTACTCGGTGCGCGGCAACCCGATCGGCACCGTCTCCGCCCCGATCGCGGTGGGACGAGGTCGACGACTGCCGAGCCCGACGACTTCACGATCGCGACGATGCCGGCCCGCTACGCGGAGATCGGCGACCTGCACGCCGGCATCGACGACGCCGTCTTCGACATCGCGCCCCTGCTCGAGTGGGCCGCGCGCGACGAGAGCGCGGGCAAGGAGACGCCGCCGGAGCCGGACGACGAGTAGTCACGCGCCCCAGAATTCCCAAGGTATCGAGGTTTGCTGGCGCATCCCGTGGTGTGTACGCCGCTGGAAGCGCCAGGTTTCATTGGGAAGTCAGAAGAGATTGGGAAGTGTTGTGTCCGTTTGCGTGCCCGATGTCCGACAAATGCCCTAGATACCTTGGGAATTCCGCCGCCGGAGCCGAACACCCCAGGAGCCCACACCCCGACCCGCCCTACCGCCTGCTCTCCGCGGGCGCAGGCGGGGGCCCGGGCGGGGGCGGGCTCCACCGTGTCAAGTTCTGCGGGCCAACCCCCGGCTCTCACTTGTTACCGTGGGGTAGAGCGCGATCCGCCGGTCACTTACATTCATGGTATGAGCCTCGACCCTCGCCAGCCCTCCGTCACCGGACCCGCCGACCCGGAGCACGACCCGGCGGCGTCCTACGCGCTCGAGCCGTCCGCCGTGAAGGCGCTCACCGACCGGATCGTGTCGACGACCGGGCGCAGCGAGCCGACGTACACCCCGATCACCGGCCAGCCCCTCGCGCAGGTGCCGCAGAGCAGCGAGGCCGACGTCGAGAAGGCGTTCGCGCGGGCGCGCCGGGCGCAGCGTGCCTGGGCGCAGACCAGCCTCGATGACCGTGCGGCGCGGCTGCTGCGGCTCCACGACCTCGTCCTCGACCGCCAGGACGAGATCATCGACCTGATCTGTTGGGAGACCGGAAAGGCCCGCAAGCACGCGTTCGACGAGCCGCTGCACGTCGCGCTGACCGCGCGCTACTACGGCCGCACCGCCCACGAGCACCTCGACACCACCCGCCGGATCGGAGTGATCCCGGCGCTCACGCGGGTCGAGGTCAACCACGTGCCCAAGGGCGTCGTCGGGATCATCGCGCCCTGGAACTACCCCTTCAACCTGGCCCTGATCGACGGCATCGCGGCGCTCCTCGCAGGCAACGCCGTGGTGACCAAGCCCGACGCCCAGACCATGCTGTCCGCGTTGATCGCCGCCCAGCTGCTGGAGGAGGCCGGCATCCCGCGAGACCTCTGGCAGGTGGTCACCGGACCGGGTTCCGAGATCGGGCCTGCCGTGGTGGCCCGCGCCGACTACGTCTGCTTCACCGGGTCCACCGCCACCGGCCGGCTGATCGCGCAGGGCTGCGCCGAGCGGCTCGTCGGCTGCTCGCTCGAGCTCGGCGGCAAGAATCCGGTCCTCGTGCTCCGCGACGCCGACCTCGAGCGCGCCGCGGAGGGTGCGGTCCGTGCCTGCTTCTCCAACGCCGGCCAGCTCTGCGTCTCCATGGAGCGGATGTACGTCGCCGACCAGGTCTACGACCGCTTCGTCGAACGCTTCGTCGCGCGCACCCAGGCGATGAGCCTCGGCACCAGCCTGGCCTGGGGCAGCGACATGGGCTCGCTCACCTCGCGGCAGCAGCTCGACGCCGTGACCGCCCACGTCGCCGACGCGGTGGCCAAGGGCGCCACCGTGCTCACCGGGGGGCGCCACCGGCCCGACCTCGGCCCGTTCTTCTACGAGCCCACGATCCTCGAGGGCGTCACCCCCGACATGACCTGCTTCGGCAAGGAGACCTTCGGCCCGGTGGTGTCCGTGTACCGCTTCCACGACGAGGCCGACGCGATCAGCCGCGCCAACGAGGGGCAGTACGGCCTCAACGCCAGCATCTGGGCACGCGACACGAAGCGTGCTCGCGCGGTCGCCCGGCAGATCCTGTGCGGCAGCGTCAACGTCAACGAGGGTTTCGGTGCCAGCTTCGGCAGCGTCGACTCGCCGATGGGCGGGTTCCGGCAGTCCGGCCTCGGCCGGCGCCAGGGCAGGGAGGGCGTGCGGCGGTTCACCGAGTCGCAGTCGGTTGCGGTGCAGAAGGTGATCCGGCTGGCGCCGATGCTGGGCATGTCCGACGAGACGTACGCGAAGGTGATGACCGCCAACCTCCGGTTCCTGAAGAAGACCGGTCGCCCGTGACGGTCTCGACAGGCTCGACCACCGGGGGCCGGCCGACGGGGCCAGGCTCGACCACCGGACGTCCCAGGACGTTCGACTACGACGTCGTGGTCGTCGGCTCGGGCTTCGGCGGATCGGTCAGCGCTCTCCGGCTCACGGAGAAGGGCTACCGGGTGGCGGTGCTCGAGGCCGGCCGCCGGTTCGAGGACGGCGACTTTCCCGACACCTCGTGGGACCTCCAGAACTACCTCTTCCGTCCCGAGATCGGCTGCTACGGCATCCAGCGGATCGACGCCCTCAAGGACTGCTTGATCCTCTCCGGTGCGGGTGTCGGTGGCGGCTCGCTGGTCTACGCGAACACGCTCTACGAGCCGCTCGCGCCGTTCTACGACGACCCACAGTGGCGTGACATCACCGACTGGCGCGAGGAGCTGGCGCCGTACTACGACCAGGCGAAGCGGATGCTCGGCGTCGTCGACAACCCGGTCGTGACCGCGGCCGACAAGGTGATGCAGCAGGTCGCCGACGACATGGGGGTCGGTGACACGTGGCACCCGACCCCGGTCGGGGTGTTCTTCGGCGGCCCCCGTGAGACCGACCGCGAGGAGGTCGCGGACCCGTACTTCGGGGGTGCCGGCCCGGCGCGCCGTCCGTGCCGGAACTGCGGCGAGTGCATGACGGGTTGCCGCCACAACTCCAAGAACACGCTGACCAAGAACTACCTGTACCTCGCTGAGTCGCGCGGTGCGGTGGTCCACGCAATGACCACGGTCACGCGCGTCCGTCCCGGCGACGACGGTGGCTACGAGGTGACCGCGAAGTACACCAAGGCCCGCGGCGCGCGGTCGCTCACCCGCACCTTCACCGCGGAACAGGTGGTGCTCTCCGCGTCGGCGCTCGGCACCCAGCGACTGCTGCACCGGATGCGCGACGAGGGCGACCTGCCCCGCATCTCCGACCGGCTCGGCCACCTCTCGCGCACCAACTCCGAGTCGATCCTCGGCGCGATCGCGCCGGACCGCAGCGTCGACTACAGCACGGGCGTCGCGATCACCTCGAGCTTCCACCCCGACGAGCACACGCACATCGAGCCGGTGCGCTACGGCAAGGGCAGCAACGCGATGTCGTTCCTGCAGACCGTGCTCACCGACGGCGACCTGCCCGAGCCCCGCTGGCGCACCTGGCTGCGTGAGATGTGGAAGGAGCGTCGCAGCGTCGTGGACCTGTACGACGTGAGGCACTGGTCCGAGCGCACCGTGATCGCGCTCGTGATGCAGACCATCGACAACTCGATCACCACCTTCACGACGACGAGCCCCTTGACGGGGCGCCGCTACCTCAGCTCACGCCAGGGCCACGGCATCCCGAACCCGACCTGGATCCCGGTCGCCAACCGCGTCGTGCGCAAGATGGCCGAGATCATCGGCGGCAAGGCGGGCGGCTCGATCGGCGAGCCGTTCAACCGGCCGCTGACGGCTCACTTCATCGGTGGCTGCACGATCGGCGAGACACCCGAGACCGGCGTGATCGACCCGTACCAGAGGCTCCACGGCCACCCCGGACTCCACGTCGTCGACGGGTCCGCGATCTCCGCGAACCTGGGCGTCAATCCGTCACTCACGATCACCGCCCAGGCGGAGCGGGCGATGGCGTACTGGCCCAACAAGGGGGAGGCCGACCCGCGTCCGACGCTGGGCGAGGGCTACCAGCGGGTGCCGCCCGTCGTACCCGCGCAGCCGGCGGTCCCCGACCACGCACCCGGGGCGCTGCGGCTCCCGATCGTCGGCGTCAGCTGAGCGACGTACCACCCGGAACGACACCGTCCGCGGCACGAGGCGTCGACCGGAGGCCGGACCGGGGAGGGAGGGTGGCCAGGCCCCTGGACGTGCCAGGCACCGCAGACGGTGTCGAGGATCGCCCGGGTTGATCGCTGGGTAGGCGACGCCTCGCAATACCCAACGACCGAGGCCCGGGGTGGTTACGTGCCGGGCGCGCGAATCCGGGGAAGAAGTTGCGGAACCGGCCGTGGCTAGACTCGCTGCTTCACCGGACGCCGGCCAGGAAGGCACCTCGTGACCGCTCACGACACGGTTCTCGTCGTCGACTTCGGCGCCCAGTACGCCCAGCTCATCGCCCGCCGCGTCCGTGAGGCGAAGGTGTACTCGGAGATCGTCCCGCACACGATGCCGGTGGAGGAGATGCTCGCCAGGCAGCCGAAGGCGATCGTCCTCTCCGGCGGGCCGTCGTCGGTCTACGAGCCTGGCGCCCCGCAGCTCGACCCGGCCCTGGTCGACGGCCGGGTGCCGGTGTTCGGCATCTGCTACGGCTTCATGGCGATGGCGCAGGCGCTCGGCGGCAGCGTGGCCCACACCGGGCAGCGTGAGTACGGCCGCACCCGGGTCGAGGTGCTGGCCCCGGGCACGCTGCTCGACGGCCTTCCCGGCTCGCTGGTCTCCTGGATGTCCCACGGCGACGAGGTGGTCTCGGCCCCCGCGGGCTTCACCGTCAACGCCCGCTCACCGCGCGCGACCGTGGCCGCGTTCGAGGACGTCGACCGCAAGCTGGCCGGGGTGCAGTGGCACCCCGAGGTGATGCACACCGAGCACGGCCAGGCGGTGCTCGAGCACTTCCTGCACGACATCGCCGGCTGCCGCCCGACCTGGACCATGGTCAACATCGTCGAGGAGCAGATCGAGCGCATCCGCACCCAGATCGGCCTCGACGGGCGGGCCATCTGCGGCCTTTCCGGTGGCGTCGACTCCGCGGTCGCGGCGGCCGTCGTGCAGCGGGCGATCGGTGACCGGCTCACCTGCGTGTTCGTCGACCACGGCCTGCTGCGCAAGGGCGAGGCCGAGCAGGTGGAGCGCGACTTCGTGGCCGCCACCGGCGTCGACCTGCACGTGGTCGATGCGGAGAAGCGCTTCCTCGACGCGCTGGCCGGGGTGCGCGACCCCGAGGAGAAGCGGAAGGTGATCGGGCGCGAGTTCATCCGGGTCTTCGAGGCTGCCGAGGCCGACGTCCTCGCCAAGAAGATCGGCGATGGCGCCGCCGCCTCCGGCGTGAAGGTCGCGTTCCTGGTGCAGGGCACGCTCTACCCCGACGTCGTCGAGTCCGGCGGGGGAGCGGGCACGTCCAACATCAAGTCCCACCACAACGTCGGCGGGCTGCCCGACGACCTCGAGTTCGAGCTGGTCGAGCCACTGCGCACCCTGTTCAAGGACGAGGTGCGCCTGGTCGGCGAACAGCTGGGACTGCCGGCCGAGATCGTCTGGCGGCACCCGTTCCCGGGGCCCGGCCTCGGCATCCGGATCATCGGCGAGGTCACCCGCGAACGCCTCGAGATCCTGCGCGAGGCCGACGCGATCGCCCGTGAGGAACTCACCCGCGCCGGTCTGGATCGCGACATCTGGCAGTTCCCCGTCGTACTCCTCGCCGAGGTCCGCTCGGTGGGCGTGCAGGGCGACAGCCGCACCTACGGCCACCCGGTCGTGCTCCGCCCGGTCACCAGCGAGGACGCGATGACCGCCGACTGGGCGCGGCTGCCCTACGACGTGCTGGAGACGATCTCCACCCGGATCACCAACGAGGTCAGCGAGGTCAACCGGGTCACCGTCGACATCACGTCCAAGCCCCCCGGCACGATCGAGTGGGAGTGAGGCTCTTCGCGGCCCTTGCGGTCAGTCGGTGATCGGCCGTCTCGTCGCCGGGTGCGGATCCGGGGCGTCGCCGAAACCACGGTCGATCGCCCACAGGATCGCCTGGCTGCGGCTCTCGACGCCCATCCGCCGATAGGCCGACCGGATGTAGGACTTCACGGTGTTGATGCTGAGGTACGCCGTCTCGGCGATCGCCTGGTTGCTGAGGCCTTGGGAGATCAGGCGCAGGATCTCCGCCTCCCGCACCGACAGGTGATGGAGCTGGGCCAGCGTCGCGACGTCGGGGTCGTCGACCTGCTGCTGGTCACAGACCGCCACGACCTGCTCGCCTTCGGCCACGCGGCGCAGCGCCTTGGCGAGCGTCGCCGCGTCGAGGCGCTTGTCGAGGTGACCGCTGGCACCACGGCGGATACTCGCCTCCACCGCCCGCGGTGTCGAGTCCCAGCTGTGCACGACCACGTGTCGGGCTCCGTACGCCAGCGACAGCTCGGACATGCTCGGCGGCTCCGTCCCGTCGGAGTCCGGGTCGACGAGCAGCACGTCGACGGGCCCGACTTCGCCGTTGTCGGCGCCGGGCACATGGACCTCGAACGAGGCAGGCGACGTCTCGAGCATGCGGGTGACCCCGTCTCGCACCAGCTGGCAGTCCGAGAGCACGGTGACCGTCAGGCTTCGGCTGCGGCTCGTGCGGCCAGATCCGGAGCGGGGCCGGACGATTCGGGTCCTCGGGACCGCTCGGGTCGAAGCGAGTTCAATTGTCATGGTGCTGAATCCCCTCCCTGCGATGTCAGGCAGCGGTGGCGACGGGACCACGGACTGCGCGCCTACGGGCCGACTCCGGACCGTTCGAAAGCTTCCAATGATTGATACCGCTCTGGTGCGGACTCAAACCTTTGGCTTCAAAGAGGTACGGGATCATCGAGGGGAGTGAGTGACCCTCAGCTCCCGGCGCCGAACAGCGCCGTGCTGCCGTCCGCCCATACCACCAGCCCGCTCTGGCGCCGGCGCCCACGCAGCCAGTCGAGGGCGTCAGCGCCGAGGGCGAAGGCGGCGGTGGCGTCGATGTCGGCCCACACCAGGTCTGGCCCGACCACCGTGACCGAGGCGACGTCGGCCGGTGTCCGCCCGGACCGGGCGTCGACGATGTGGGCTCCGCGGTGCGCCAGTCCCGATGTCGCCACCGCTCCGGTCCGGACGGGCACGACGGCGACGACCCGTCCCGGATCGTGCGGGTGCTCGACCCCGATCCGCCAGCCTGGGCTGCCCGCCATGCCGGTGCGGCAGACCAGGTCACCGCCGGCCGAGAGGCAGACGTCGGTGTCGGGCAGTACGTCGAAGGCGCGGGCTGCGCGATCCACGGCCCAGCCCTTCACCACGCCACTCGGGTCGAGGACGGTCCCGCCGTCCGGGTCGGCACGTCGTACGTCGAAGGCGCCGCCGGACTGCTCACGGGCGAGCTCGCCGAGCGCGAGGACCTCCCGCACCTCATCGGGGCACTCCTCCGGCGAGAGCTCGTGACGGGCCAGCCGAGAGATCGCCGAGTCGTTCCGGTACGTGCTGAACGTCCGGTCCGCCGCGTGCAGGACCTCCAGCGCTGCGTGCCAGGCCGCTTCACCGTGTTCGTCGTTCGCGTGGCGCCCGCGCAGGGCGAGGCTGATCGGCATTCCCATGATCTGCTCCACCCGCCGGTGGATCGGGGCTGCGCCGGCAGGCGCCAGCGTCCGGCTCACAGGTTCGCCTGGTCGAGCGCGCTCTGGAGGGACTCGAGGTAGCCGTTGCTGGTGACTGTCGCGCCGCTGACCATGTCGATCTGCGCGCTCTGTGCGTCCACGGTCTCCTGGGTCAGGATCGGCAACGCGTAGTCGTTGATCTCCTGGTCCCTGCCGTTGCCACTGGGGTACTGGAGGACGCTGACCTTGCTGACTTTGCCGTTGGACACGGTCAGCTGGACCTGCACCGGACCCCACTGGGTGTCGGCCACCGAGCCGGTGACCTCGGTGCTGCCGGAGGAGCCGGACGACCCGGACGAGGACCGGACGAGGACCCGGACGAGGACCCGGACGAGGACCCGGAGCTGCTGGTGATCGGGCCGGACTGGATGGAGGTCGGCGCGCTGGTGGAGAGCGGACCCGAGGTGGAGGTGCTGTAGCCGAACAGCAGCACCAGGGTGGACAGGGTGCTCAGCACGAACAGGGCGATGCGTCTCATCGGGTCACCACGCAAACGTCTCGAGATGGATCTGGGCAGGGGGGAGTCCGGCGGCGTCGAGGGTTCGTCGGACCAGCGCGGTCCACGGTTCCGGGCCGCACACGTACACGTCGCGCTCGGCCACGTCCGGGACCCAGTGCCGCAGGGCACCGAGGTCGTCGACCCGAGCCATGCCGTCGCCCAGCCCGTCACCCAGCCAGGAGTCCGGGTGCCGTCGGCGGCCGGGGAGGCGCAGCACCTGCAGCCCGCGCTCGCGGGAGAGCTGGTCGAGCTCACGGGCGAAGAGCGGCTGGCGCCCGAAGCGCTCGACCAGGATCGCCTCCCCGGGTGCGTACGAGAGGCCCTCGGCCAGCGCGCGCAGGGGCGTGATGCCGACCCCGGCGCCGATCAGCGCGACCTTGCGGCGGGTTCGGGGGCGGGTGCTGAGCCGGCCGTAGGGACCTTCCACGATCGCGCGGGTGCCGGGCCGGAGTGCGCGGGTCGCGACGCTCCCGTCGCCGACTCCCTGGATCGTGATCCGCAGGCTGTGCCCGTCCGGTGCCGCGGAGAGCGAGTACGGGTTCGCGCGGGTCCATCCCGGACCGGACAGGAAGCGCCAGGTGAAGAACTGGCCGGCCTCGACCCGGAGCTCCTCCATCCGGTGGCCAGTGAGGTAGACCGACCAGATGCCCGTGCCCTCGTCGACCACCGAGCTCACCCGGACCCGGTGCCGCAGGTTGAGCAGGAGCGGCTGGCCGACCCGCCAGACCAGGACGGCGGCCGCGGCCAGTGCCCAGGCCGACCACCAGAACACGGTCCTCGCGGTGGACCCGACGAACTGCTGACCGGTCCACAGCTGATGCGGCAGCGCCAGGCCCACGCCGAGGTAGGCGTAGAGGTGCAGCAGGTGCCAGGACTCGTAGCGCAGCCGGCGCCGGGCCGCCTTGATGCTGGTGAACACGACCAGGAACAGGCACAGGGTGCCGGCCGCGGCCAGCAACATGCCGGGGTAGTCGACGGTCAGCTGCCAGAGCATCGCGGGCGTCGCAACGAGCCGTCCGGCGGCGTACCCCCAGGTGATGGTGACGACGTGGAACACCATCAGCGTGAACGACGTGAAGCCGACCAGCCGGTGCAGCCTGGCCAGGCGGTCCTGGCCGAAGGCGCGCTCCAGGGTCGGCACCCGGGCCATCAGGACGACCTGGGCCAGCAGCAGCACCGAGGCCACCAGTCCGCTGAGCCGGCCGACCGAGGTCAGCCCCGTGGCCCAACCGGCCAGGTCCTGGACGCCGCGGTCGGTCACCCACCAGTACGTCACCAGCAGGAGCGACAGCCACAGCGTGGAAAGGGCCGCCAGCCGGACATTGGCATCGACCCGGGCGCGGAGCCCGAGCGCGTCGGGGCTTGCCCGCACGATCGTTCCGCTGATCGGCTTGTGGTTCACGGTCCGCTCCCGAAGTCGTTGGTGATGAGTACTCTCCGGGCGCCCGCTGGGTCCAACGTGCGACCTGTCTGTGAGCATCCTGTGGGGTGCCGCAGGACGGGCTCTCCCGTAGCCTGCTCACGGACGGGCGTCAGCCCCTTCCCCAACTCTCGGAGGCCTGAATGACGACCACCCCGCCGGAGCGACCGGCCCCGGACGCGACCGCGGCCCCGCCGCCCGCGAACGCCGACCCCACCGACGCGACGCCGACGCGCGAGGACCCGGCGGTCGGTCGTGAGCCCGAGCCGCCCACACCCGAGGACCCGTTGCGCGGGTCGCGCACCAGCGGCGCGTGGATCGGCCTGGCAGTCGTCGCGATCCTGCTCGTGCTGCTCGTCATCTTCGTCGCACAGAACACCCAGAGGGTGCAGGTGGCCTTCCTCGGCTGGGAGGGCCAGACGCCGCTGGCGGTCGCGATCCTCGCCTCCGTGGTGACCGGGCTCGTGGTCGCCGCGATCGCGGGCTCGCTGCGCATCATCCAGCTCCGCCGACGCGTGAAGCGGTCCGCCCGATGACCGCCCGCGACGACGGTCCGTCCGACGCACCCGAGACCCGGGGTGCCACCGAGGACCACGAGCGCGAGCGCGAGGCGGCGCTCGACGCGATGCCCGCCGGCAACGCGACCGAGGACGACCAGGTCACCCAGCGCGAACCGGACACCGAGGACCACGGGCACTGAGCCCGCGCCGCGGCGGGACTCAGCCGCCGATCACCGGCGCCCAGCCCGGACGCGGGATCAGGCAGAACGGGTGACCGGCAGGGTCGGCCCAGACCGAGCCGTGCTCCGACGCCAACTGCCGGGCACCGAGCGCCTCGACCTTCGGCTCCGCGGCCGCGACGTCGTCGACCATCACGTCCAGGTGCACCTGCTGCGGCCGCTCCGGGTCACCCCACTGGGGGGCCTGGTGGTCGGGCGCGAGCTGGAACGCGAACCCCGACGTGTCCGGGCGCTGCGCGACGACCACCCAGTCGTCGCTGCGGTAGGTCACGCGCAGTCCCAGCAGCTCCGCATAGAACGCGGCCAGGGCCGACGGGTCGGGACAGTCCAGTACGACGTGGTGCGCGCGTCCGATCACGGCACCAGCATGCCGCTCCCGCCCGCCGTACGCCTGATCGTGTGTGCGGTCGCGCCCTAGGAGATGACGGCGTCGAGCGTCTTCTTGAGGGCACTGGGCTGGGAGGGCCGCTTCGGGGCCTTCTTGCGTGCCTTGATCATCTCGGCGCCGATGTCCTGAAGCACGGTGCGCCCGAGGCCCTCACGCACCTTGGGGAACCACTCCTTCTCCTCCTCCTCGATGTGGTGCCGGACGTTCTCGATCAGCACCGTGGTCTTCGCGGTGAACCGCTCGGCGTCCGGCTTCATCGCGGCGAGCTCCACCACCAGCACGTCGGCGACGTGGTGCTCCTCGTAGGACTCCAGGACGTCGTCCTCGACCTCGGGAAGCAGCGCACGCACGCGCGGGTACATGACCTCGTTCTCGATGTACGTGTGCTGGGTGAGCAGCTCGATCATCCGGTCGACCAGCTTGCCCTTGGCTGCATGGGCGTTCTCACCGGCCTTCTCGAACTGGGTGAACAGCTTGCGGATCTCCTTGTGGTCGTTCTTGAGCAGCACGATCGCGTCGGTCGACATGGGTGGCCTTTCGCAGCGGAGGGGGGTTCATGCAGACTCGCGCATCCGGCCCACACCGCCTACGTCCCTACGGGGGTGCCCGGAGGGGTTCCACCCCCACAGGGGCATCGCTGTGCTCTGCGCCAGGGGTAGACAGGAAGCATGGCCACCAACGAACGCCGGATCGGCGCCACGCCCGAACGGGTCTGGGACGTGCTCGCCGACGGGTGGCTCTACCCCCTCTGGGTGGTCGGCGCCACGCGGATGCGCGACGTCGACGAGACCTGGCCCGCAGTGGGCTCCAGGCTTCACCACTCCGTCGGGTCGTGGCCGTTGCTCATCGACGACACGACGTCGGTGCTGGAGTGCACCCCGCAGTCGGTGCTCCGGCTGCGTGCCCGGGCCTGGCCGGCCGGCGACGCGCAGGTCACCATCCAGCTGAGCGGGTCCGGCGCGGACACGCTGGTCGAGATCGAGGAGGACGCGGAGTCCGGTCCGGGACTTCTGGTGCCGAAGCCCGCCCGCGACCTCGGCCTGCACTGGCGCAACGTCGAGAGCCTGCGCCGGCTGGCGTTCCTCGCCGAACGTCGCGCGGACCCAGCCTGATCGTGAGCACGTACGACGCCGTCGTCGTCGGCGCAGGACCCAACGGCCTGGTGGCAGCCAACCGGCTCGTCGACGCGGGCTGGTCGGTGCTGGTGCTCGAGGCGCAGCCGGACGTGGGCGGCGCCGTGCGGAGCGACACCGAGGTGCACCCCGGCTTCGTGCATGACACCTTCAGCGCCTTCTACCCGCTGGCGGCGGCCTCTCGGACGATCCGTTCGTTCGCGCTCGAGGAGCACGGCCTGGTCTGGCGGCACGCACCGGCGGTGCTGGGCCACCCGCTGCGCGACGGGTCGTGGGCGCTGCTCCACCGTGACCCCGGCGTGACGGCCGCGCTGGCCGACGACCGGCACCGCGGCGACGGCGACGCGTGGCTCGAGCTGTGTGCCGAGTGGGACGTCGTCGGGCGAGGCGCTGGTCGACGCGCTGCTGACCCCCTTCCCGCCGGTGCGGCCCGGCCTGCGGATCCTCGCGCGGCTGCGGCGGGCCGGTGGTCTGTCTCTGGTGCGCAAGCTGCTGACCCCGGCGGCCGACCTGGGCACCGGCTACTTCGGCGGGGACGCACCCCGGCTGCTGCTGGCCGGCAACGCCGGGCACACCGACATCCCGCTCGACGCTCCCGGTTCCGGGCTGATGGCGATCCTGATGAGCATGCTCGGGCAGACGGTCGGCTTCCCCGTGCCCGAGGGAGGCGCCGGCCGGCTCACCGAGGCGCTGGCCGGCCGGCTGCGAGCTCGCGGGGGCGAGATCCAGTGCGACGCCGAGGTGTCCGAGATCGTGGTGCGCGACGGCCGTGCCTGCGCGGTCGGGCTGCGCGACGGGACCCGGTTCGACGTGCGGCGGGCCGTGGTGGCGGCGGTGACCGCTCCCGTGCTCTACGGTCGGCTGCTCGCGCCAGCGGACCTCCCGTCGTCGACCCGGAAGGGCATGAAGCGCTTCCAGCTGGACCCGGCCACGGTCAAGGTCGACTGGGCGCTCGACGGCGTGGTGCCGTGGGCGGGGACCCCGCCGTACCAACCCGGCACGGTGCACGTCGCCGACAGCGTCGCGGACGCGACCGAGGCGCTGGCGCAGGTGGCGGCGGGGCTGGTGCCGGCGCGGCCGTTCCTGCTCGCCGGCCAGATGACGACCACCGATCCGACGCGGTCACCCGCGGGCACCGAGTCGATGTGGGCCTACACGCACGTGCCCCAGCACGTGACCGACGACGCGGGGGAGAGCGGCATCCGCGGCACCTGGGACGCCAGCGAGAAGGAACGGTTCGCCGACCGCATGCAGCAACGGATCGAGGTCCTCGCGCCCGGCTTCGGCTCACGTGTCCTGAGCCGCCGCGTCCTCGGCCCGCACGACCTCGAGGCGCGCAACGCCAGCCTGGTCGGCGGCTCGATCAACGGCGGCACGGCGCAGCTGCACCAGCAGCTGGTCTTCCGTCCGGTCCCCGGCGCCGGGCGCGCGGAGACGGGCATCACCGGTCTCTACCTGGGCTCGTCGTCCGCGCACCCTGGCGGTGGGGTCCACGGTGCCGCCGGCATGAACGCCGCCCGTGCTGCACTGGCTCATGCGCGCGTCGAGCGGGTGCTTCCCGGCTCGCGTGCGCGCCGGAGGAGCTGAGTCACTCCTCGCCCTTGTGGCTGATCGCCTTGGCGACCGCCTTCGGGACCTCCATGTTGAACACCGACGGGATGATGAACGAGGCGTTGAGCTCCTCGTCCTTGACGGTGCGGGCGATCGCGTCCGCGGCCCGCAGCAACATGTCGACCGTGATCTCCGATGCACGGGCGTCGAGGAGCCCGCGGAAGACGCCGGGGAAGGCGAGCACGTTGTTGATCTGGTTGGGGTAGTCCGAGCGGCCGCTGGCCACCACCGCGGCGTACGGCGCCGCCGCCACCGGGTCGATCTCCGGGTCGGGATTGGCCAGCGCGAAGACGACCGGGTCGGCCGCCATGTCGGCCAGCCACTCGGGCTCTAGCACGTTGGGCGCGGAGACCCCGATGAACACGTCGGCGCCCTTGAGCCCGTCGTGGAGCTCGCCGCGGCGCAGCTCGGAGTTGGTGACCGCGGCCAGCCGCGTCTTCGCCTCGGAGCAGCTGGTCGTCGTCGCGGGACAGCAGGCCCTCGCGGTCCCAGACGGTGACCTCGCCGGCACCCGCGGCGAGTAGCAGGGTCACGATCGCGCTGCCGGCCGCACCCGCGCCGGCGACCACGATCCGCACCTCGGGCAGCGACTTCTTGACGCAGCGCAGGGCGTTGGTGAGGGCGGCCAGCACCACGATCGCGGTGCCGTGCTGGTCGTCGTGGAAGACCGGGATGTCGAGCGACTCGCGCAGCCGCGCCTCGACCTCGAAGCAGCGTGGGGCCGCGATGTCCTCGAGGTTGATCCCGCCGAAGCCGGGCGCGATCATCTCCACGGCGCGCACGATCTCGTCGGTGTCCTGGCTGGCCAGGCAGATCGGCCAGGCGTCGATGCCGGCGAAGCGCTTGAACAGCGCGGCCTTGCCCTCCATCACGGGCAGGGCCGCACCCGGGCCGATGTTGCCGAGGCCGAGCACCGCCGAGCCGTCGGTCACGACCGCCACGGTGTTGCCCTTGATGGTCAGCTTGCGCACGTCGTCGGGGTTGTTGGCCAGCGCCATCGAGACCCGGCCCACACCCGGCGTGTAGGCCATCGAGAGGTCGTCGCGGGTGCGGAGCGGAACCTTGGACGTCACCTCGATCTTGCCCCCGATGTGCAGCAGGAACGTACGGTCGGAGACCTTGTGCACGGTCACGCCCTCGATCGACTCGACCTTGGCGACGACGGCCTGGCTGTGCTCGGAGTCCTGTGCGGAGCAGGTGACGTCGACGACCAGCCGATCGTGGCGCGACTCGGCCATGTCCATGGCGGTCACGATCCCGCCGGCCTTCGCGATCGTCGTGGCGACAGTGCCGATCACCCCGGGATCGGGGTCGGTGTAGAGCCGCATGGTGATCGAGTACGACGATGCCGTGGCGCTCATCTTGCGCGGTCTCCGGCGAGCGCGAGCGTGTTCATGGTCACCAACCTAGAGCGTCGGACGGGTCGCGGTCAGGCCCCACGCGAGGCCCGGACCAGCCCCCACAGGTAGGATTCCGCAGGTCACAGCGGGGTCGGAGGACAGCACATGGGTGTCGTGTCATCAATCAAGGGTGCGGTACGTCGCACCTTGATCGCGCGCTCGGACGGCATCGACCTGTCCCGGCTGGACAAGGTGCCCGACACCCTCTCGTGGCCGCTCAACCGGGACGTGATGGCGCCGACCGCCCGCCTGGGACGGATGCGCGACGAGGCCCCGGTGCACAAGCTGACCTCGTTCCTCGGCCTCGACATCTGGCTGGTGACCGGCGACGCCGAGGCACGCGAGGTGCTGGGCGACACGACGTCGTACTCGACCGACATCCGCCCCTACATGGGCCGGCGTGGCTCGACCACCGACGGCGACTTCGGCGGGCTCGGTTTCACCGACCCGCCGGAGCACACACGGCTGCGCAAGCTCCTGACCCCTGAGTTCACGATGCGCCGGCTCCGCCGACTCGGACCCGGGATCAAGGCGATCATCGAGCACCAGCTCGACGAGGTGGAACGCGCCGCGGCCGCGGGCGACGGCACGGTCGACCTGGTGCCGACCTACGCGTTCCCGGTGCCGTTCCTGGTGATCTGCGACCTGCTCGGCATGCCGGACGAGAAGCGCGAGACGTTCAGCTCGCTGGCGACGGCGCGCTTCGACGTCTCGAAGGGCGGCACCGGCACCGTCGGCGCGATCGGCGGCTCGCGCGACTTCCTGCTCGCCGAGGCCGCCCGGCAGCGACACGAGCCGGGACCCGGCCTGATCGGCCAGATCATCCGGGAGCACGGCGAGGAGATCAACGACTTCGACCTCGGTGGCCTGGCCGACGGCGTGTTCACCGGTGGCCTCGAGACCAGTGCCTCGATGCTCGCGCTCGGCACCGCGGTGCTGCTGGAGAACCGCGACCTGTGGGACCGGCTGGTCGCCGACCCGGACAACGAGACGGGTGACGTCGACGCGATCGTCGAGGAGCTGCTCCGCATTCTGTCGGTGGTGCAGGTGGCGTTTGCACGCTTCGCCAAGGACGACGTGGTCGTCTCCGGCATCCCGATCAGCAAGGGCTCGGTGGTCATGGTTCACCTGCCGGCGGTCAACCGCGACCCGCGCGCCACCCCCGGCGACGAGATCGACCTGCGGCGTGCGAGCGGGTCGCACCTCGCGTTCGGCTACGGATTCCACCGCTGCGTCGGTGCCGAGCTGGCACGGATGGAGCTGCGGATGGCGTTCCCGATGCTGGCGCGCCGCTTCCCCGACCTGCGGCTCGCCGTACCTGCAGGGGACCTCGCGTACCGCGCCCAGAGCATCGTGTACGGCGTCGAGCGCGCTCCCGGTCACGATCTGAGCACGCTGGTTCGTTGACTTTAGTTCATGTCTCGTACTAAAAAGGGTCCATGGTCCTGGTGCTGGGTGTCGACTCCTCCACGCAGTCGACGAAGGCGCTGCTCGTCGACGCCGACGACGGGACGATCGTCGAGGGCGCCGGCGCCCCTCACCCGGATCGCACCGAGGTGGATCCGCGGGTGTGGCTCGACGCGTTCACCCGCGCCACCGCCGGCCTGACCGAGCGGGCGGCGGCCGTCGCGATCGGCGGCCAGCAGCACGGCATGGTGGCGCTCGACGCCCGGGGAGCTGTCGTCCGGGACGCGCTGCTCTGGAACGACACACGGTCGGCCTCGGCCGCCGCCGACCTGGTGCGCGAGCTCGGCGGGCCCACCACGACCGCCGAGGCGGTGGCAGAGCGGGCCCAGACCGAGCCCGCTGTGCGCTCCGCCCTGAACCGGTTGGGCCGCGACGTCGGCCTGGGCCTGGTGACCCTGGCCAACGTGCTGGATCCCCAGGTGATCGTGCTCGGCGGCTACTTCGTCCCGCTGGGGGAGCACGTGCTGGCTCCGGCCCCGGGCCGTCCTGAACGAGCGGCTTGCCGCCCAGGCGCGCCTTCCCCCGAGCGTGCGGCTGAGCACGCTCGGTATCCACGCCGCCGCGATGGGCGCCGCCGAGCGGTCGTTGCAGTCGGTCCTTAGCGGACAGGTCGACCTCGCCCCGGTGCCCTGATCCCGGCCCGGCCGCCTACGACGCCGGGTGCGCCAGGTCGGCCGGCAGTGCGATCCGGGAACCGGAGAGCGCGGTGACCGGGTCCTCGAAGAGGGGTGCGAAGGCCATCTCGGCGGCACCGAGCAGCACGGAGTCCTCGCCAAGCCCCGGAACCTCGAGGGTCACCGACTCTCCGGACGCCTGCATCGCACGCGAGCGCAGGGCCTCGAGGACGTCGGCATGGACCAGCGCGTAGAGCGACCGTACGTAGCCGCCCATCAGGATGACCTGCGGGTTCAGCAGGTTGACAGCGCTGGCGAGTCCCAGGCCCACGTGCCGGCCGATCTCGCGGAGCTCGGGAGTGGGGCCGTCGAGCTCGTCGAGGAACTCCGAGAGGGACGTCACCGCGTCGGGGGGACAGCCGATCGCCTTCGCGATCGCCTCGGCACCGACCTCGGTCTCCCAGCACCCCTGGCTGCCGCAGTGACACACCCGACCGTCGGCGCGGTAGAGCATGTGCCCGATCTCGCCGGCGTACCCACCCGCCCCCTCCAGGGGCACGCCGCCCATGATCAAGCCCGCTCCGACCCCGACCAGGCCGGAGAGGTAGACGAGGTTGTCCACTCCGACTCCCGCGCCCCGCAGGTGCTCGGCGAGCGCACCGAGGTTTCCGTCGTTTCCCAGTGACACCGGGAGCTCGGGTCCCAGCCGGCCGGTGATCATGTCGCCGAACGGGACGTCGTGCCAACCCAGGTTGGGAGCGGAGCGGACCACGCCGTCCGTGCGCCTGATCACGCCCGGAAGGCTGATTCCCATGGCGACCAGCGGTGCGCCCCGCGGGGCTCCGGCGACCAGCTCGGAGACTAGCCGGACCACCGTGCGCGCAACCTGCTCCGGGTCGGGCTTGCCGGGAAGCGGTGCCGTCGCCCGGCCCTGGACCACACCGCCGAGCCCGACCCGGGCGACCATCAGCCGTCCCACGGCGACGTCGACAGCCATCACGTAGGGACCGGTCGTCGTGATCCGGACCTCGGTCGACGGTCGACCCGCACCGTGGCGCACCGGCGACGGGTCTGCCTGCTCCGTGGCACCGAGCGACTCCAGTTCGGCGACCAGACCAGCGATGGTGCTGCGGTTCAGCGCCATCAGGGAGGTCAGCTCGGCACGAGAGATCTGCCGCACCCGGTGCACGTGCCGCAGGAGGGTGCCGAGGTTGTGCCGCCGTACACCCTCCTGGTTGGTCCCGCTTCCCGGACGGCCGTCCGGATTCTTGCTCAACTCGTGCCCGTCGCGGACCGCCTTCGCCGCGAGATGGCGTCCACGCTGGCCGCGAGCAGCAGCACGCCACCGGTGACGAGGAAGTTGATGTACGAGGCCTGGTTGAGCAGGCCGAGACCGTTGGCGATCGTCGCGATCACCAGGCCGCCGATGACGGCGTCCCGGGCCTTGCCCTTGCCGCCGAACAGGCTGGTGCCGCCGATGACCGCTGCGCCGACCGCGTAGAGCAGCACGTTGCCGCCGCCGGACGAGGTCGACACCTTGCCGCCGTAGGACGCAGCGACGATGCCACTGACCGCGGCCATGGTGGAGCAGCAGATGAACACCAGGATCCGGATCCGGTCCACCCCGATGCCGGCACGGCGTGCCGCCTCGGAGTTGCCGCCGACCGCGTAGACGTGCCGGCCGAAGGTCGTGCGCCCGAGGATGAAGGTCCACAGGATCAGCAGCACCGCGACCACCGGCAGGACGTAGGGGATGCCCTCGATCGGGAAGTTCGGGTTGACGCTGCGGTTCTGGTTGAGCAGGTAGGTGACGGCGAGCAGGATCACGGCGAGCGCGATGTTCTGGGCCACCACGACCGCCAGCGGCTGATGCTGGAGGTTCTGGGCGACCTTGCGGTGGTGGCCCCACAGCGTGATGGTCGCGTAGCCCGCGATGACCGCGATGGTGAGGATCCAGCCCCAGAAGGGGGTGAGGTTGTCGTTGGCGATGCCGCTGATGACCGGGTCGTCGATCCGCACCGAGCCGCCGTCGCCGATCAGCTTCAGGGTGACGCCCTGGAGTCCGAGGAAGAATGCCAGCGTCACCACGAAGGACGGGATGCCGAGCTTGGCGACGAGCACGCCGATGATCAGGCCGATCAGGGCGCCCGTGGCCAGGCCGGCGAGCACCGCGAGGTACCAGGGCTGCTCCTGATTGACCAGCTCCAGGCCCATCACGCACGCCGCCACGCCGCCCGCGACCCCGGCGGACAGGTCGATGTCGCCGAGGAGCAGCACGGGCACCAGTCCCATCGCCAGGATGATGATCGATCCGGACTGGGAGATCAGGTTGGCCATGTTCAGGTCGGACAGGAAGCGGTCGTTTGCGATGCCGAAGACGACGAACAGGACGACCAGCCCGAGCACGGAAGGCAGGGCGCCCATGTCGCCGCCTCGCACCCGTGTGAAGTACGCCCGGACGGACTCACCTAGCGTCGTGGACTGGGTGAGGTCAGAGGCGAAGCCGACGTCCTCGGCCTCGGTGGACTCCGGCTCGGTGGTGGTGGTGTCGGTCATGGCGATCCTTCGCAGTCAGACCGTCGACGGCGCCGGGGCGCCCTCGATCTCGGATGAGTGGCCGGTGGTGATCAGCTCGACGACCTGACGTGAGGTGACGTCCTTGGTGGCGACGTCCGCAGCGACCCGGCCGAGGTAGAGCGCGGTGATCCGGTCGGCGACCTCGAACACGTCGGTGAGGTTGTGCGAGATCAGCAGCACCCCGACACCGGAGTCGGCGAGACGCCGGACCAGGTCCAGCACCTGTCGGGTCTGGGCCACACCGAGGGCTGCGGTCGGCTCGTCGAGGAGCACGACCTTGGAGTTCCACAGCACCGACTTGGCGATCGCGACGGTCTGGCGCTGGCCACCGGAGAGGCTCGCGACACTCTGGCGCACCGACTTCACGGTGCGGACCGAGAGTGAGGTCAGCGCCTCGCGTGCCCTGGTCTCCATCGTGGTCTCGTCGAGCAGCAGACCGTTCCTGGTCTGCTCGCGCCCGAGGAACATGTTCTCGACGATGTCGAGGTTCTCGCACAGTGCGAGGTCCTGGTAAACGACCTCGATGCCGAGTGCGGCGGCGTCCTTGGGGCTGTGCACCGAGACGGGGCGGCCGTCGAAGAGGTACTCGCCGTTGTCGGCGGGGTGGATACCGGCGAGGCACTTGACCAGCGTCGACTTCCCGGCGCCGTTGTCACCCACGAGAGCGGTGACCTGGCCGGAGTAGAGGGAGAGGTCGACGTCGTGCAGCACGTGGACCACGCCGAAGGTCTTGTTTATCCCTCGCAGGGAGAGAAGGGGGGTCTGGTCGCTCATCGCGGCCTCCAGGGGGCAGGGTGCTGGTGGGGTGCTCGGCCGTGGCCGGAGTGGTGGCCCCCGGGATGATCCGGGGGCCACCACCTGTCGATCAGCTGATGCCAGCGTCAGTGCACAGCTGGGCGAACTTGCCCGTGCACAGGTCGGAGGCCTTCATGTCACCTGAGTCGATGACCGCCTTGACGTTCGACTTGTCGATCGCCACCGGGTCGAGCAGGATCGCCGGGACATCACGGTTGCCCGTGTCGTCGTGGACCGTGCCGGTCGTGTTGGGCTTGTCGCCCTTGACCATCGCGATGGCGGCGTCGGCGAGAGCACCGGCCTGGCCCGTTGCCGACTTCTGGATCGTCATGCACTGCGTGCCGGCGAGGATGTTCTGCAGACCCTCGACCGTGGCGTCCTGACCGGTGACGGGGACCTTGCCGGCCTGGCCGTTCTTCTTCAGGATGGAGATCACGCCACCGGCGAGACCATCGTTGGCGGCGTAGACGCCGTCGACCTTGCCGTCCACCTTCGTGTACAGCTGCTCGAAGATTGTGACGGCCTTGTCGTTGTCCCAGTCGGGGACGGCCTGCTCGCCGACCTTCTTGTAGGAAGCCACCTTGTCGAGAACGCTGTGCGCGCCCTGTGAGAAGAGGGTGGCGTTGTTGTCCGTCGGCGAACCGTTCAGGTAGATGACGTTCGCAGGCTTCTTGCCGAGGCACTTCTCCAGGCCCGTGCCCTGCAGGGCGCCGACCTTGCTGTTGTCGTAGGAGATGTAGACGTCGGCGTCGCCACCCAGGGTGAGCCGGTCGTAGTCGATCGTCTTGACGCCCTGCTTGGCCGCCTTCTGCTCGATGGCCGCGCCCGAGTCGGAGTCCAGGTTCACGATCGCCAGAACGGTCACGCCGTCGGTGATCATGCTGTCCGCGATCGTCGCCATCTTGTCGGCGTCGCCTTCAGCGTTCTGGATGTCGTAGTCGACGCCAGCCTTCTTGAACGCCGCCTCCAGCGCCGGACGGTCCGCGCTCTCCCACCGGACCGAGGACTTCGTGTCAGGCAGGATCACACCGATCTTGCCCTTACTGTCGCTGCTACCCGAGTCGCCGTTGTTGTCGTTGCTTCCACAGGCACTGATCGCCATCGTCGAAGCCAAGAGTCCTGCCAGCACCAAGCTGTGCGTCCGCTTCACGCGCATCGCCTCCATTTGCATTTCTTCTCGTGCACCCGGCCCGCACCCGGAGGCGGTCGGAAGCCTATTGTTGTCCGCAACAACATATAGAGTGACCGTCGTCACGTCCAGTAACGATTCGACAACACACCGAGGGTGAGGCCCATGACCAGCGCTCCGATCACGGGCTCCCGACAGCTCAACTGGGCGGGCAACCACGAGTACGCGTTCGGCGAGCCGCTCGCGCCGGGCTCCCTCGACGAGCTGCGGACCGTCGTCGCGTCGCACCGTCGGTTACGGGTCATCGGCACGCGGCACTCCTTCAACGCGCTCGCCGACGGGGAGCGCGCTGTCTCCGTCGGCAGTCTCCCGACGGAGGTCGTGGTCGACCGGTCGGCCATGACCGTGGCGTGCGGTGCCGGGCTCACCTACGGCGAGCTGGCCGGGCATCTGCGGCCGCACGGGGTGGCGTTGCACAACCTGGCCTCGCTCCCGCACATCTCGATCGCGGGTGCGGTCGCCACCGCGACGCACGGCTCGGGGGACGGCAACGGGAATCTCGCCACCGCGGTCGTCGCCGTGGAGCTGATCACCGCCTCGGGGGACGTCGTGACCGTGTGGCGTGGGATGCCGGAGTTCGACGGCTGCGTGGTGAGCCTGGGGGCCCTCGGGGTGGTCACCCGTCTCACGCTGGACGTGGAGCCTGCCTTCGAGATCGGACAGCTGGTCTACGAGGGTCTCGAGTGGGAGGCGCTGCTCGACGGCTTCGACGAGATCACCTCGACGGGCTACAGCGTGAGCGTCTTCACCGGGTGGGCCGAGCGCGCGGGCAGCGTGTGGGTCAAGCGGCGGATCGGGGTCGGGGAGTCGTGGCCGGCCACTCTGGCCGGGGCCGTCCCCGCCGATGGTCAGCGGCACCCCCTTCCCGGTCTCGACCCGGTGAACTGCACGCCGCAGCTCGGGTCGCCCGGTCCGTGGGAGGACCGGCTGCCGCACTTCCGGATGGGCTTCCGACCGAGCAACGGCGAGGAGATCCAGTCCGAGTACCACGTGCCGCGCGTGCACGTCCGCGAGGCCGCGCTGGCGTTGCTCGGCGTCTCTGCGCAGGTGCGTCCGGTCCTCCTGGTGGGGGAGATCCGGACGGTGGCCGCGGACACCCTCTGGCTCAGTCCCCAGTACGGACGCGACACGGCGTCCTTCCACTTCACCTGGGTGCGTGACCAGGCGCGGGTCGAACGGGCTCTCGCGGCCGTGGAGTCCGCGCTCGAACCCTTCGATCCTCGACCGCACTGGGGGAAGGTGTTCTGCTACGGACCGGACACCGGACGCCGGTTCGCCCGACTCCCCGAGTTCCTCGCCCTGCGCGAGCACTTCGACCCCTCGGGCAGGTTCGCCAACGACTGGCTCGACGAGCACCTGCTGACCTAGCTGGCGGTAGGTCTGTCCGCCCACGCTGACGTATGCGAGCCTCGCCGTTTCGGGTCGGGTCATCTGGCGTCGTTCGGGCTGCGGAAAGGGGCGAAGGGCCGGGCGCCAAGCTAGGTGCGGCGTGACACCTTGGGGTGTCCGCCATAGCGGAAGCGGCGTCTGGTCCGGCCCTTCGTCGGCTCCAGCCGGTCACCGGCTGGCCGGAGTTGTGAAGGGTCTGGTCAGTCCTCCTGAGGTGTCCAGCGGCTCGGGTCGTAGCTGGTCTGGTCGCGGACCAGGGCGAACGCGATCCCCTCCCAGCCGATCGGCCACCCCGCGTTCAGCAACGGCCGGTGGTAGTGCCCGGCTGCTTCGATACCGATCTTGACCACCGCATCGACCGGGAGCACTCGGTCGATGTCGGTCACCACCCGCGACAACGCGGCCCGGTCATCGGGCAGCCGGTCCGCGGCTTGAGAAGCAGCCTCCGGGTGCTATCGGTGACCGAGAACGCGAACTCGGTCTTGCCAACATCGACCGCGACAACGACCGTCGAGGATGTGACTGGGGCAGCTTGAACAACCACGGGACCCACCTCCGGGGGCGCCAGAAGGCCACGGCGCAGCAACGCCAGACCTTCAGATGAAGAGAACCTGTCGGTCCCTTCCAAGCACCTCCGGAGGTGTCCGTGAAGGACTACCCGACCTATATCAGCCGGTGAAGAGTGTCGCTGCTTTGCGGACGGTCTCGATCAGTCCGTAGAGCAGCGGCACCAGCACCAGCAGCCAGGCGACGACGAGGCGTGCAGTCATGCCGAAACACCTTCCTTGCGCAGCGACGCGTCGTCGGGCTCGTGGAACCGCTCGGCGACGGGCTTGATCAGCAGGTTGGACACGAACCCGATGCCGAGCAGCACCACCATCGTCAACAGCGCGAGCCTGTAGTCGGCGGCGGTGAGCTTGCCGGGCTCACCCTCGGCGTCGAGGAACTTGTTCACGATCAGCGGTCCGGCGACGCCCGCGGCCGACCAGGCCGTGAGCAGCCGGCCGTGGATGGCGCCGACCTCGAACGTGCCGAACAGGTCCTTGAGGTACGCCGGGACCGTGGCGAACCCGCCCCCGTAGAACGACAGGATCACCGCGGCCAGCAGCACGAACAGCGCGGTCGAGGTGTGCCCGAACAGGGCCAGCAGGACGTAGAGCACCATGCCGCCCCCGAGGTAGAGCATGTAGATCGGCTTGCGCCCGATCACGTCGGAGGTCGAGGACCAGATGAAGCGGCCGCCCATGTTGGCGAGCGAGAGCAGGCCGACGAAACCCGCGGCCGCGGCGGCGCTCACCGTGGACGTGTCGCCCACGCGGAAGAAGTCCTGGCTCATCGGCGCGGCCTGCTCGAGGATGCCGATACCCGCGGTCACGTTGCAGAAAAGGACGACCCACAGCAGCCAGAACTGCGGGGTCCGGATCGCGTTGCCGGCGGAGACGCTGGCCGTGGTGACCAGCTTCTTGTCCGCGACCTGCGACGGGTCCCAGCCGTCCGGCTGCCAGTCGTCGGCCGGCACGCGCACCGTGAACGCGCCGAACAGCATGTATGCGAGGTAGACGAAAGCGAGCGTGACGAACAGCGAGGCGACCGCACTGCCGCTGGCGATCGACGCCGGGTCGCTGGCGTCGTACCCGCTGTCGTAGAGGGCCAGCAGGCGGGCGCTGAGCGGGCCGGCGATCAGGGCGCCGCCGCCGAAGCCCATGATCGCGAGGCCGGTGGCCAGGCCCGGGCGGTCGGGGAACCACTTGATCAGGGTCGAGACGGGACTGATGTAGCCGATGCCGAGCCCGATGCCGCCGATCACGCCGTACCCGAGGTAGACCAGCCAGAGCTGGTCGCTGCTGATCCCGAACGCGGCCACCAGGAAGCCGGTCGACCAGAACAGGGCCGCCGCGACCATCGCCGCCCTTGGTCCGTTGCGGTCGACCCAGGTGCCGGCCACGGCGGCGGACAGGCCCAGCATCACGATCGCGATCGAGAAGATCAGGCCGATCGCGGTGAGGCTGGCGTCGAAGTGCGCGACCAGCGCGTTCTTGTAGACGCTGGTCGCGTAGACCTGACCGATGCAGAGGTGTACGGCGAGCGCGGCCGGCGGGATCAGCCAGCGGTTGAACCCCGGTGGTGCCACCGTGGCTTCGCGCCGCAGGAACGAGGGAAGCCAGCTGCTGCCGGCCGGGTGGGACGTCGACGTGGCCATGGTGCACCTCCGAGTAGGTGAATTCCTGCTTACCCCGATTTCGTTGAAGCCGCAACGTCCTGAAGGAGGGTCTATCCGCGGGCGCCGGCTGAGGTCCGGCCCACGACTGTCGACACCGCCGTGCACGGCAGGTCGGGGAAGGCGTCTCGGGTCGTGGTCACGTCGACCGGGTCCATCGTGTCCATCGCCAGTGCAGTGCGGACCTGGCGGCGGAAGCCGGGCCGGGCGCGCCCCAGCGTCCAGGAGGCCAGGTGCAGGGCACTTCGCGGCACGTGACGGGGCGCGCCGGACCAGCCCTCGTGCGCCATCACGGCCCGGGCGAGGGCATCCAGACCCAGCCGCTCCGCCCCGGCGATCTCGAGGACACGTCCCCGGAGCGTGGTGTCGACGACGGCACGCTCCACCAGGGCGGCCACGTCCTCGACGTCCACCCAGGCGATCGGGTTCACCCCATCGCCGAACACCAGGGGTCGGCGCGACCGGCCGGCGGTCTGCCGCAGGATCTCGATCCAGGTCTGCGCGAATGCCTCCGGACGTACGACGGTCCAGGGGCAGGTGCTGGCCTGGAGTCGCTGCTCGGCGGCGTACTTCATCCGGGTCAGCTCCATCGGGCCGTCGGGCCCGGCACGCAACACCGACACCAGCACCACGTCGCAGCCTTCGCGCTGGGCCGCATCGACGAGGTGGGCGTTGCCGTCGCGGTCGACGTTCTGCGGCGTCACCCCACCCCGGCCGACGAACCCCTGGACCGCCGAGACCACCGTCGCCGCCCCGGAGACCGCGTCGCGGATGGAGGTCGGGTCCCGTACGTCGCCGACCACCACCTCGACGTCGGGATCGAGCGCATCGGGTGCGACGGTTCCGCGGCCCAGCGCCCGGACCTGCAGGCCGCGCCGGCTCAGGCGGTTGGCGACGCTGGAACCGAGACGGCCCGTTCCGCCGGCGACCAGGATCATGGCCCGGCCAGGATCTCCCGGACCGCCGTGTCGGCGTCCAGCTGGTCGTGGTCGACGGGCTCGAGGTAGAAGCGGGCTGCCCTGGCCCGGCGCTGCTGCGTGTCGAGCTCGAAGATGATCACGCCGCGCATCACATGGTCGGTCCCGTCACGGCGTCGGCCCGACATCTCCCATTCGGTCCAGATCCCGTCGCGGGAGGGTGCCGTCGCCAGCACGCGGGCGGCCAGGTCGGGCACCGTCGCGAAGATCTGGGTCCAGTTGCGCCGTACCTGGTCACGCCCGGTGAAGCCACGCGCCGGATGTGCCGGCGTGTGGTTCACGTAGGTCTCGGTGAAGCAGTCCACGAGGCGCTCCAGGTCGTGGGCGTTGGTGGCATCGAGGAGCCGCGCGACCAGGTCCGCTCCGTCCGCCGCGATTGTCGCCATCGGGCCACCTCTTTCGATACAGTTAACTGTCTTGAAAGGAGTGTGCGCCTCATGGATGTCCCGGTCAAGCCTCGGCGGTACGACGCCTCAGGCCGACGCGCCGCGGCCCGGGCGCGACGCGAGCGCGTGCTCCTGGCGGCAGGGACGCTGTTCGCGACGCACGGCTACGCGACCACGACCGTGGCAGCGCTCGCGGAGGCAGCGGGGGTGTCGGCGGAGACGGTCTACAAGACCTTTGGCGGCAAGTCCGGCCTGGTCCGGGCGCTCTGGCAGAAGGCCCTCGAAGGGGCCGGGCCGGTGCCGGCGGAGCTGCGCTCGGACGCACTCCGGGAGCAGGGGGATCCGCGGGCGCTGGTCCTCGGTTGGGCCCGGCTCGCCACCGAGGTGGCACCGCGCGTGGTCCCGGTGCTGCTGCTGGTCCGTGACGCCGCGGTCGGCGACCCCGCCATGCGACAGCTGTACGACGAGATGGAACGCGCGCGCCTCGACCGGATGACCGACAACGCTCGTCACCTCGCCGACGCGGGACACCTGCGTCCCGGTGTCGACCTGGCCGGGGCGTCGGACGTGCTGTTCGCGGTGTCCTCCCCGGAGATGTTCGAGCTGCTCGTCCTCCGGCGGGGCTGGTCGCTGGACCGCTACTCAGGCTTCGTGGCGGACACGATCGCTGCGGCGCTGCTCCCGGCGGCACCGGCTGCCGAGCCGTAGGTGGTGGTGCGCTGCGCGACCGGGCGGCCGACGCCGGCGGCGATCGCGACCAGCTCCTCGACGGTCTTCGCCGACCCGTGCTCGGAGCCGGCCATCCGGGAGATCGTCTCCTCCATCAGCGTGCCGCCGAGGTCGTTGGCGCCCGCCCGCGAGCATCGCCCGGGTGCCCTCGACGCCGAGCTTGACCCACGAGGTCTGGATGTTGTCGATGCGGCCGTGCAGCAGGATCCGCGCCATCGCGTGCACCGCGAGGTTGTCGCGCAGGGTCGGGTCCGGGCCGGGCCACGCCGGCGAGGTAGATCGGCGCGCTGTGGTGCACGAACGGCAGCGGCACGAACTCGGTGAAGCCGCCGGTCTCGTCCTGGATCCGGCGGAGCACGCGCAGGTGCTGCACCCAGTGCCGCGGGTTGTCGACGTGGCCGTACATCATCGTCGAGCTGCTCGGCATGCCGACCCGGTGCGCGGTGGTGACGACGTCGATCCAGGTCGCGGTCGGCAGCTTGCCCTTGGTCAGCACCCAGCGGACGTCGTCGTCGAGGATCTCCGCGGCGGTGCCGGGGATCGAGTCGAGCCCGGACTCGCGTGCCTTGATCAGGAAGTCCTCGATGGAGAGGCCGGTGCGGCTGGACGCCGTTGACGATCTCCATCGGGCTGAACGCGTGCACGTGCATGTCGGGCACGCGCTTCTTCACCGCGCGCGCGAGGTCGAAGTACGCCGTGCCGGGCAGGTCCGGGTCGATGCCGCCCTGCATGCAGACCTCGGTCGCGCCGAGGTCCCACGCCTCCTGCGGCCCGGTCGGCGACCTGGTCGAGCGAGAGCGTGTAGGCGTCGGCGTCGGTGCGCCGCTGGGCGAACGCGCAGAACCGGCAGCCGACGTAGCAGACGTTGGTGAAGTTGATGTTCCGGTTGACGACGTAGGTGACCTCGTCGCCGACCGTGTCGCGCCGCAGCGTCGTCGGCCAGCTCCGCCACCGCGGCTCAGCAGCTCCCCCTCCGCCGTCATCAGGGTCAGCGCGTGCTCGTCGCTCAGGTTGCCCGGGTCGTTCTCGGCGGCGCGCAGGGCGGCGGCGAAGTCGGATAGTCCCGACCATACGGGTCGTGCTCGGGTGTCGGCAGCCGCCCATTTGGCCGGGACTACCCGCTCCGCGAGCTCAGCCCAGTCGCCGTAGACCGCGTCGAAGTCGGCGCGGCGGTCGGTGGTGCGGCCCTCGGTGTCGATCGAGGCGTGCAGGTCGGTGCGCCCGGCGCCGTCGCCGACGGTCGCGAAACCGCCGTCCGGCTCCTGCCAGGGCAGGCCCTCCGGGCGTACGCCGGGGCGCGCGAGGCCGTCGTCGGTGGCGAGCGCGGCGACGTGCCGGAGACCCGCGGGTCGATCCACGGCTCGCCGGCGCGGACGTACTCCGGGTGCACGGTGAGCCTCGCCGGCCAGCGCGAACCCGGCGTCGCGCGGTGACGTCGCGCGAGCTCGTCGAGCGGCGGCCACGGCCGCTCGGGGTTGACGTGGTCGGGGGTCAGCGGGGAGACGCCGCCCCAGTCGTCGACGCCGGCGCCGAGCAGCGCCGCGCAGCCAGACTCGGCGAGGTCGACCAGGTTCGGCGGCGCCTGGATCCGCACCCGCGGTCCGAGCACGAGCCGCGCGACCGCGATCGTGGCGAGGTACTCGTCGAGGCCGAGGTCGTCGCTGGTGTCGCATCGCGGTGTCGGGCTTGGCCCGGAAGTTCTGGACGATGACCTCCTGGACGTGGCCGTACTGCCGGGCCACGCGCCGGATCGCGAAGAGCGACTCGACCCGCTCGGTCAGCGTCTCGCCGATCCCGACCAGGATGCCGGTGGTGAACGGGACCGCGAGCCGGCCGGCGTCCTCGAGGACGCGCAGCCGGACCGCCGGGTCCTTGTCCGGGGAGCCGAAGTGCGGCCTGGCCCTTCTCGGTGAACAGCCGGGTCGACGTCGTCTCGAGCATCATCCCCATCGACGGCGCGACCGGCTTGAGCCGCTCCAGCTCCTCCCAGGACATGACGCCGGGGTTGAGGTGCGGCAGCAGCCCGGTCTCCTCGAGCACCCGGATCGCCATCGCGCGGACGTAGGCCAGCGTCGAGTCGTAGCCGTGCGCGTCGAGCCAGTCCGCGGCCGCCGGCCAGCGGTCCTCGGGCCGGTCGCCGAGGGTGAACAGCGCCTCGTTGCAGCCGAGCGCGGCGCCCTGGCGGGCGATGTCGAGCACCTCGTCGGGGGAGAGGAACGCGCGTGCCCGTCGCGCGCGCCGAGCTGGCCGGGCGTGGTGACGAACGTGCAGTAGTGGCAGCGGTCGCGGCACAGCCGGGTGAGCGGGATGAAGACCTTGCGGGAGTAGGTGACGACGCCCGGTCGGCCGGCGCGGCCAGGCCCGGCGTCGCGCACCCGGGCGGCGATCGTGGACAGCCGGGTCAGGTCGTCGCCGCGTGCCGCCAGCAGGGCGGTGGCCTCGTCGAGGTCGAGGCTGGCTCCGCGGTCGGCCCGCGCGAGCGCCCGCCGTACCTGCTGGGGGGTGATGTCCATCGGGATCAGGCTATGCGGGTCTCGACAGGCTCGACCACCGCGGGGGTCAGGACACCCACTCCTTGACCTTGCTGACCAGGGCGGGGGCGTCGTCGGCGACCGGGATCGACCTGCAGGTTGGTCACGCCGGCCTCGCGGAAGGCGGCGATCCGCTCCTTGACGTAGGACTCCGGGCCGACCAGGTTGCCGAGCTCGAGCAGCTCCATGCGGCACCTCCGCCTCGGCGTCGCGCTTGTTGCCGCCGAGGTAGAGGTCCTGGATCTTGGTGGCCTCCTCCTCGAAGCCGTACTGGCAGGCGAGGTCGTTGTAGAAGTTCTTGCCCTTGGCGCCCATGCCGCCGACGTAGAGCGCGACCATCGGCCGGGCGAAGTCGAGCAGCCCCTTCACGTCCTCGCCGACCGCGACCATGCCGCCGGCGGAGATCTCGAGCGGGCCGAGGTCGCTGCTGCGCTTCGCGGTGCCCGGCCGCGCAGCGCGTCGCCCCAGACCTCGTCGGCCTGCTCGGGCACGAACAGGAACGGCAGCCAGCCGTCGGCGACTCGCGCGGTGCTCTCGACGTTCTTCGCGCCGAGCGCGGCGACGTAGATCGGGATCGACGGGCGCTCGGGCTTGGTCAGCATCTTCAGCGGCTTGCCGAGGCCGAGTGCCCTGGTCGGCGGGCAGCGGCAGCGTGAACGATCTTGCCGTCGTACTCGAGGCGTCTCGCGGCGCAGCGCCATCCGGACGATGTCGATGACCTCGCGGGTGCGGGTCAGCGGCTTGTCGTAGGGCAGGCCGTGCCAGCCCTCGATCACCTGCGGGCCGGAGGCGCCGAGGCCGAGGATCGCGCGGCCGCCGGAGACGTTGTCGAGGCCGGCCGCGGTCTGCGCGAGCGCGCCGGGCGTGCGCGAGTAGACGTTGAGGATCGCGGCGCCGATCTCGACGGTCTCGGTCTTCGCGGCCAGGTAGCCCATCAGCGTGGGGGAGTCGAAGCCGTACGCCTCGGCCACCCAGACGGTGTCCAGCCCCGCCTTCTCCAGCGCCGCCGACCTGGTCGGCGGCCTCGCGCGGGTTGCCGGAGTACATCAGCATCTGGGAGAGCTTCATCGGGGCCCCCGCGGAAGCGTGAGCGAGCGAGCGGTTTCGTGGGGCGGTTCATGGAGTCCTTCGAGCCGTCGAGGGCGGTGCAGGCCAGTGCATCGCTGACAGTAACACTGTCACGGTCGCGCCGGACAGGCCCGACCCGAAGGAGACCCCCGTGGGAGAACGACGTCACACGATCGCCGTCGTCGGCGGCACCGGACCGCAGGGCAAGGGCCTGGCCTACCGGTTCGCGAAGCACGGGCACGACGTCGTGATCGGCTCGCGCTCCGCCGAGCGGGCCGCCGAGCGCGGCCGCGGAGATCGCCGGACGCCGGGTCACCGGCTCGGTGACCGGCGCCGCCAACGAGGACACGCTCGCGGGTGCGGACGTCGTCGTCCTCGCGGTGCCGTACGACGGGCACGACGACCTGGTGGCCGCGCTCGCGGACGGTCTGGCCGGCAAGGTCGTGGTCAGCTGCGTGAACCCGCTCGGCTTCGACAAGGAGGGCCCGTACGGCCTCGACGTCGACCGGTCCGCTGCCGAGACGGCCGCGGCGCTGGTGCCCAGCGCGCGCGTGACCGGCGCGTTCCACCACGTCTCGGCGGTGACCCTGTGGGGCGACGAGGAGTACCTGTCCCACGAGGACGTGCTGGTCTGCGGCGACGACGCCGACGCGGTCGACCTGGTCGTCGACCTCGCCTCGACCGTCACCGGGCGCCCGGGCGTGAAGGCCGGCCGGCTTCGGATGGCGCGCCAGCTCGAGCCGCTGACGGCCGTGCTGATCTCGATCAACAAGGCGTACAAGACGCGGTCGGGGGTGGCGATCTCGGGGGTGCATGAGTGAGCGCTCTTCGGAGGGCGCAATTCCCAAGGTATCTAGGGATTTTTCGGGCATCGGGGGCGCAAACGGACATCACACTTCCCAATCTCTTCTGACTTCCCAAGGAGAACTGGCGGTTCCAGTGGCGTGCATGCCCCTGGAAGCGCCAGGAACCTAGATACCTTGGGAATTCTCTCGCCCGACACCTACCGATGCCACGACGCCCACAGATCCGCGTAGGACCCGCCGGCCGCGACCAGCTCGTCGTGGGAGCCGATCTCGGTGATCCGGCCGTCCTCGACCACGGCGACCCGGTCGGCGTCGTGGGCGGTGAACAGCCGGTGCGCGATCGCGATCACGGTGCGGCCCTGCAGGACCGCGGCCAGCGAGCGCTCGAGGTGCCGGGCGGCGCGCGGGTCGATCAGCGACGTCGCCTCGTCGAGCACCAGCGTGTGCGGGTCGGCGAGCACCAGCCGGGCCAGCGCCACCTGCTGGGCCTGCGCCGGCGTGAGCGCGCGGCCGCCGGAGCCGACCACGGTGTCCAGACCGTCGGGCAGCGCCAGCACCCAGTCGCGGGCGTCGACCGACGTCGAGCGCCGCGAGCAGGTCGCTCGTCGGTCGCCTGCGGCGTCGGCGCCAGCGCCAGGTTGTCGCGCAGCGTGCCCGACGAAGACGTGGTGCTCCTGGGTGACCAGCGCGACGTGGCCGCGCAGGTCGTCGAGCGGCAGCTCGGTCAGGCCGACCCCGCCGACCGTCACCGAGCCGGTCCGCGGCGGGTGGATGCCCGGCGAGCAGCCGGCCCAGCGTCGACTTGCCGGCACCGGACGGCCCGACCATCGCGATCCGCTCACCGGGCCCGACGTCGAGGTCGACGCCGTGCAGCACGTCGCGACCGTCGACGTACGCGAACCGCACGTCCTGCGGCCTCGATCTGCTCGTCGCAGCGGCTGCGCGCCGGTCGGCGTCCGGTCGTCGGGCACGTCGGCGACGCCCGAGCAGCCGCGCCAGCGAGGCGCCGCCGACCTGGAGCTCGTCCAGCGATGGAGATCACCCGGTCGACCGGGTCGACCAGCGTCTGGACGTAGAGCGTCGCCGCGGTCACGTCGCCGAGCGAGACCTGCCCGCGCAGGTAGCAGCCAGCCGCCGAACAGCAGCGTCGCCACGGTCGGGATCAGGTAGCCGATCTCGACGGTCGGGAACCACACCGGTGCGCAGGCCAGCGTGTAGCGCTCGGCCGCGATAGGAGCTCCGCGATGTCGCGCGTCGATCCGGGCGACGCGCTCCTGACCGAGCCCGAGCGCCTCGACCGTCCGGGCGCCCTCGACGGTCTCGGTGAGCGTGGCGTTGATGATCGGCGTACGACGCGCTCTCCCGCAGGTAGCCGTCCTTGGCGCGCGCGCAGGTACCAGCGCAGTGCCGACCACCAGCAGCGGCACGCCGAGCGACGCAGCGGCAGCGAGCACCCACCCGCCGACCAGGACCGCGCCGACGAGCGTGCACGCACCGTGGTGATCAGCGCGATCATCCACTCGGGCAGCGCCCAGCGCACCGACCAGCCGAGCTGCTCGACGTCGCGCGAGGTCCGGGTCAGCAGGTCGCCGGTGCCGGCGCTCTCGACCGTGCCGATCGGCAGGGCGAGCGAGCTGCTCGACGAAGTCCTCGCGCAGCTCGGCCAGCACCTGCTCGCCGAGCGCGAACGAGAGGAACCGTGCCCAGCCGGGTCAGCAGCGTCTGCAGCCAGCAGGAACACCGACCAGCACCAGCGATCACCTTGTCCACGTGGCCGGTCGTGGTGCCCGTGTCGACCGCCTGCGACCAGGCCGCCGAGCAGCCGCGGGGCCGGCCAGCCCGGCGACCGCGGCCAGCAGCGTGCAGGGTCAGCATCGATGGCCAACGCCCGCGGGTGCCGGCGGAACAGGCTGCGCACGTAGCGCCGGCACCTGCTGTGCCGTCGGCGACCGGGAGGATCGTGCTCATTCGCGGGTGCTCATCTCGGGCTCCGGCGGCCTCGGAGTCGACCTCGCGGGTGACGACGGCGCGGTACGCCGCCGACTCGTTCAGCAGGTCCTCGTGCGTGCCCTCGGCGACCAGCCGCCCGTCGAGCACGAAGCAGCACGATCGTCGACCCGGTCGAGCATCAGCGGGCTCGAGGTGGTGACCACGGTGGTGCGGCCCGCACGCGCGCCCGCGCAGCCGCTCGGCGATCCGGGCCTCGGTGTGCGCGTCGACGGCCGAGGTCGGCTCGACCAGCACCAGCACCTCGGGGTCGGCGAGCCAGCGCGCGCGCGAGGACCAGCCGCTGCCGCTGACCGCCCGAGAACGAGCGGCCCTTCTCCGCCACCTCGGTCTCGAGCCCGTCCGGCAGCGCGTCGAGCACGTCGTCGGCCGACGCGGTGTGCATCGCCTCGGCGACCCGGTCGGCACCACGACCGCGGATGTCGACCTGCGTCGCGCAGCCGGCCGGAGAACATCATCGCCGCCGGTGTCGGAGACCACGATCCGCTCGCGGACCAGGAGCCGCGGCAGGTCCGCGAGGGCGACGTCGTCCCCACCGCACGTCGCCGTCGGCGAACCGGCCAAGCCGGTCGGCGATCTCGGCCGCCTGCTCGGGCGGCTCGGTCACGATCGCGGTGGTGAGCCCGGGGCGGATCCGGACGCCGGTCGCGACGTCGTGCAGGACGGCATCAGGACCGGGCGGGGTCACCTCGGTCGCGGGGTCCTCGATCTCCGGCTCCAGCGCCAGCACGCGGATCACGCGCCGCGCCGACACGACCGCGCGGATCGCCTTGTTGGCGAACTCGGTCGCGGTGCGCAGCGGCATCATCAGGAACGCCGCGTAGCCGTAGAACGCGACCAGCTCACCGGGCGAGATCAGGCCCTGCACCGCGAACCGGGCGCCGATCCAGACCACGATCACCACGAAGATGCCGGGCAGCAGCACCTGCAGCGCGTCGAGCACGGACTGGAGCCGGGCCACCCCGACGCCGGCCCGGCGGACCCGCTGGGACTCCGCGGCGTAGCGCTCGTGGAAGACCCGCTCGCCGCCGATCCCGCGCAGCACCCGCAGACCGCCGACGATGTCGGAGGCGAGGTTGGACAGGTGTCCCATCATCTCGCGCTGCTGCATGTTGCGCCGCTGCAGCGGCCGCAGGATCGGCCCGATCGCGAGCAGGAGCAGGGGAACGCCGATCAGGACGACCAGCCCGAGCGTGGTCGAGGTCTGCAGCAGGATCACCGCGACGACGACGAACGAGACGATCGCGCCCGCCGCCCGCGCGCTCACGTCCATCAGGTTGCCCATGTGCGCGAGGTCGTTGGTGCCGATCGCGACCACCTCGCCGGTGGCCACCTTGCTTCGACAGCGTCGCGCCGAGGTGGGTGGCGTGGCGGGCGACCAGCTGGACGGTGCGGTACGCCGCGGTCAGCCAGTTCGTGACCGCGAACCGGTGCCGGATGATGCCGGACACCGCACCGACCAGGCCGATGCCGAGCAGCACGGCGGACCACTCGACCAGCCGGGTGGTGTCACGTGCGGCGATGCCCTGGTCGATCGCCTTGCCGATCACGGCCGGCATCACCGCCGACGAGCACATCCAGATGATGCCGAACGTCATCCCGCCCAGCAGGGTGCTCACCTGGCCCCTCGCCATCCACCACAGGAACCGCACCGCCGACCGGTGGTCGGCGGTGCCCGGGTCGTCGAGAGGGAGCGTGCGCACCCGCCCACGGTAGGGATCGGGGCGGGTGCGCAGCCACCGAGTTTCGGTGGCCGCGGCTCGTCAGCCGGTCAGTGCGCCGGCTCCAGCTCGACGTCCTTCGTCGGCTCGGTGGGGGTGCCGCTGTCGATGTGGCTCGGCCACCAGATCTTCGGACCGACATCGAGGTTGATCGCCGTGACCAGGATCGAGCGCACGATGATCGTGTCGAGCAGCACACCCAGCGCCACCGCGACCCCGAGCTCGGTGAGGAACACCAGCGGCAGCGATCCGAGCACCGCGAACGTGGCGGCCAGGACCAGGCCGGCGGACGTGATCACGCCACCGGTCGCGGACAGCGCGATCAGGGACGCCTTGCGCGTGCCGTGCTTTGGAGTCTCCTCCCGCACGCGGGTCATCAAGAAGATGTTGTAGTCGATGCCCAGCGCGACCAGGAACACGAACACGAACAACGGGAACGACGCGTCGGCCCCCGCGAACCCGAACACGTAGTGGAACAGCAGCGAGCTGATGCCCAGGGCCGCCCCGAAGGAAAGCACGACGGTAGCGACCAGGATCAGTGGTGCCGTCACCGCTCGCAGCAGGACCATCAGGACCAGCAGCACGACCAGCAGCACGATCGGGATGATCACCAGGTTGTCGCGACTGGACGCCTTCTCCACGTCGAGCAGGAACGCCGTCGCGCCACCCACCAGCGCGTCGGAGCCGGGGACGGCGTGCACCGCGGTCCGCGCCTGCTTCACCGCCGTGAACGAGGCCGGCGAGGAGGCGTCGCTGTCGAGCGGTGCCGCGATGAACGCGACGCCGTCCTTGATCGCGGGCTGGGTGGGCTCGCCGAGGTCCGGGACCCCGGACAGGGCCTGGGCCACGTCGGCGGCCTTGTCGCTGTTGGCGACGATCATCAGCGGGGCGGACTGGTCGGACAGCCCGTGCGCGGTGAGCACCTTCTGGCCGACGATCGAGTCGAACTCCTTGGTGTAGGAGTCCTCGCTCGAGAGTCCGTTGGCGTCGAGCGTGAGAACGCCCAGGCAGGCGACCGCAAGCGCCGCGGCCGTGCCCACCCAGACCGAGCGCGGACGCCGCGACACCCGGGTGCCGACACGGGCCCAGAAGCCGGTCGCCGTGGGCTCGGGGGAGCCGAACCCGGGACGCTTCGGCCAGAACACCCAGCGTCCGCAGATCACCAGCAGCGCGGGCAGCAGCGTCGTCATCACCGCAAGCGCCGCGAGGATGCCGACGGCGAGGACCGGACCGAGGCCGGCCGTCGAGTTCATCTCGGCGATCAGCAGGCAGAGCATGCCCAGGACCACCGTCATGCCACTGGCGAAGATCGCCGGGCTGGCGCGGTGCAGCGCGAACGCCATCGCCTCGTGCCGGTCCTCGTGGCGGCGGAGCTCTTCCCGGTAGCGCGCGACGAGCAGCAGCGCGTAGTCGGTGCCGGCGCCGATCACGAGCACCGTCAGGATCCCCTGACTCTGCCCGTTGACGGTGAGGTCGGCGTACTTCGCGAGGAGGTAGACCACGGCCTGCGCGGTGAACAGCCCGATCACGGCGGAGAAGATCGGCAGGATCCACAGGACCGGACTGCGGTAGGTCACGAGCAGGATCAGGATCACCACGAGCAGGGTGGAGACCAGCAGGATGCCGTCGATCCCACCGAACGCCTCGGCCGAGTCGGCGGCCTGTCCGCCCTGGCCCGCGATGTGGACGGTCACGCCCGACTGATCGGCGATCTTGCGCAGCTCGTCGGCGGCGTCGGGCATCTTGTTCCACCCGTCCTTGCCGAAGTTGAACGTGACCAGCGTCTGCGCGGCCTGGCCGTCCTGCGACGGGATCGGGCCGATCACCTTGCCGGTGACGCCATCGATGTCGGCGAACTCCTGCGCGTCGGCCTTGGCCGCGGCGAGGTCGTCGGCGCTGAGGCCGTCGGTGTTCTCATAGACGACCGTGGTCGGTATGGCGTTCTGGCTCTGGAATGCCTCGAGCTTGGCGAGCGCCTTGGTGGACTCGGCGTTGCCGGGCAGCCAGGAGGAGGCCTGGTTGTCCTGCACGTCGATGAGCTTGGAGCCGAGCACGCTCGAGCCGATCCCGAGGACCAGCCACACGGCGAGCACGAACCACTTGATGACGGGGCCGGTCAGCTTGCCGGCGATCTGACGATGCATGGGAAAACTCCATCAGAAGAGGGCGGTCGGCGCCTCGGGTTTTTCCCGGAGATGTCCCGGAGGAGCTTGTCCATTCTGACGATGGCCACCGACATAACTCATCGCTGGTCCAGACACGTGGCTACCGCGCGAGCCCCTCGACCACCTCGGCGCCGGGGATCCGGCCCAGGTCGGCTCCGGGGAGCAGCAGCTTCGACCGCCGTACGCCGCTGCCGATCAGGGCCACGTCGATGTCGACGCAGCGGGCGTCGACCAGCAGCCGCCAGTCCTCCGGCAGCCCGATCGGAGTGATCCCGCCGTACTCCATGCCGGTCTCCTCGACCGCGCGGTCGTGGGCGTGGAACGACGCCTTCCGCACGTCGAGCAGCCGTCGGACGGTCGTGTTCACATCCGCGCGGGTGTCCGCGCGGACCACGCACGCCGCGACCCGCTCCTCTCCGCCGCGCCTGCCCATCACCACCACGCAGTTTGCGCTGGCCTCCGGTGGCAGGTCGTACGTCGCGTTGAGGGTGGCCGTGTCCGCGAGCTCGGGGTCGATCTCGACCACGGCCACCCGGTCGCCGTGCTCCCAGGACACCAGTGCCGCCGCCACCGATGGACCGAGGAGGTCGGGCCGCTCGCGGGCGGGGTGGGACTCCATGCTGCCGATCGTCGGAAGGCTCATGTCGCCGATTCTGCACGCCGGGTTGGTCTCCCCGTCACCGTGGTGTCACCAGCCGCGTGCACGCTGGATGCGTGACCGAACCGCTCGTGATCGCGCACCGCGGGGCCTCCGGGCACCGACCCGAACACACAGCCGGCGCGTACCGGCTCGCCTTCCGGCTCGGCGCCGACTCGGTCGAGCTCGACCTCCACGCCACGCGCGACGGCGAGCTGGTCTGCCTGCACGACCTCGAGCTGTCGCGCACCACCGACGTCGCGACGCGCCCGGAGCTCGCCCACCTCCGGCGCAGCGTCGAGGTCGGGGAGACGGTGCTCAGCGGGTGGTTCGTGCACGACCTCACACTCGCCGAGCTGCGGACGCTGCGGTGCCGCGAGCGGTGGCCCCGCAAGCGTGCGGCCAGCGCGACGTACGACGGGCGCTGGCCGGTGCCCACCCTGCAGGACGCGCTCGACCTCGTCGACGGCGAGTCGGCCCGGCGGGGGGTGCCGCTGCGGGTGCACGCGGAGCTCAAGCACCCGGCGTTCCTGGAGTCGGTCGGGCTGTCGCTGCCCGACCTCGTGGCGCCGTACCAGCGTCCGCACCTGACCTGGATGAGCTTCGACCCCGTCGTCCTGCGCCGCCTCGCGCTGCGGGGCCGGCGCGACCTCGTGCAGCTCCACGCCGATCCGCCCACCGGCCGCGAGGTCGCCGTCGCGGCGTCGTACGCCTCCGGCATCGGGGTGCGGCGCGACGCGGTGATCGGCACCGACCTCGTCGCGCGGGCCCACCGCCGCGGGCTCGACGTCCTGGTGTGGACGCACCGCGCGGAGAACCAGCACCTGCCCACGGACCTGCGGGTGGGTGACGCCGCCCATGCGCACGGGCTGGCGCAGCGGGCCGCGGAGCAGCTGTACGACGCCGGTGTGGACGCCGTGATCACCGACTTCCCGGAGACCGTCGTCGCCGCCCGCGACTCGACGCGTCGCCGGCTGCCCGTCGCCCGGTGAGCCTCAGCGCGGGGACTGCGCCCGTCGCCAGGCGCCGGGTGCGGAGCCGCAGGCCCGCTTGAAGGCCCGGCTGAACGCTTCCTCGGCGTCGTAGCCGACCCGCCGGGCCACCGCCGCCACTGCGAGGTCGGTGCTCGCGAGCAGGTCCTGCGCAAGGTGCATCCGCCACTCGGTGAGGTAGCGGATCGGCGAGCGCCCCAGCACCTCCCGGAAGCGGCTGTCGAGCTGCGAGCGCGAGACCGCGGTCGCGGCCGCCAGCTCGGGGACCGTCCACTTGTGGGCCGGTGACCGGTGCAGCAGCGCGAGCGCCGGGCGGACGACGGGGTCGCCGAGGGCGGCCGCCCAGCCCTGGTCGAGGACCGGTGCCGTCGCGAGGTGCAGCCGCAGCACCTCAACCAGCAGCAGCTCCGGCAGGCGGGTGGCGCCCGGGTCGGGTGCCGGCGGGGCTGCGCTGGTCTGCTGCAGCGCGAACGCGATGTTGGCGCGCACCCAGTCGGCGGCGGTGCCGTCGGGCGGGCGGACCACGAACACCGGCGGGAAGACCCGCAGGTCCGGGTCGAACAACGAGTCGTGGCTCTGCAGGTAGCCGCACACGACGTCGGTCAGGTTGCCGTCGGCGCCGCCGTGGCGCAGCACCGGCATCTGGGTCCACGGCGGGTTGTCGAGGAACGTGGTGATCGACACCGGCTCGGCCTCGCTGACGCCGCCCATCCGGTGCTGGTCGCCGTACGGCAGCACGATCACGTCGCCGGCGCTCGCCCAGTGCCGGGGACCCTCGCCCACCGCGACCCAGCACCGACCCGAGGCGACCACGTGGAAGAGGATCACCCGGTCGCTGCCCGGGTGCAGGATCGCCGCCGTCGCCGGCCCGGTCAGCGAGTCGTAGGCCCAGGGCTCCCGGTACTCGGCACGGAGGAAGAGCGCACCCTGCAGTCGCAGCCGGGCGACGGCCCGGGCGAGGGCCTCGGAGCGGGTGGGGAGGGCCGTGGTCGTGCGGTCAGGTGCGCCGGTCGTGCGGTCATGGTCCGCAGACCTGAGCTCCATGAGACTCGATGGTGTCACAACCCATCACCAGTCTCGGGCCGAGAAAAGGAACCAGCAATGCCTCTCTTCATGGACATCCACACCATGGACGGCTCGATCGCCGTCGATGACGTCGCCCAGGCCCATCAGGCCGACCTGCGAGGTGCAGGGCACCCGCGACGTGAGCTACCTGCAGTACTGGGTCGACGAGCCGCAGGGCAAGATCTTCTGCCTCGTCGACGCACCCAGCGCGGAGGCCGCGGCCGAGGTCCACCGCGAGGCCCACGGGCTCGTCGCGGACGAGATCTACCAGGTGGCCGAGGGCGCGTAGTCGGGTCGAGTGCTGGAGTGGTCGCCCGGGCAACCACTCCAGCACTCGACCGCGTCAGGCTGCGACCGTCGCGGCCGGTGCCACCTCGAGCGCCTTCGCGACGACCTCGCGTACGTCGGAGACCAGGTGCACCGTGAGCGCCTCGAGCACGTCGGCGGGCACGTCGTCCAGGTCGGGCTCGTTGCGCTGCGGGAGGAAGACCTCGGTCAGCCCGGCCCGCTGGGCCGCGAGCAGCTTCTGCTTCACGCCGCCGATCGGCAGCACGCGCCCGGTGAGGGAGACCTCGCCGGTCATGCCGACCTCGCCGCGCACCGGTCGCCCGGTCGCGAGCGACACCAGCGCGGTGGTCATGGTGACTCCGGCCGACGGCCCGTCCTTGGGTACGGCGCCAGCGGGCACGTGCACGTGCACCGGCTTGTCGAGCGTGGCGGGGTCGACACCGAGCTCGGCCGCGTGCGAGCGGACGAACGACAGCGCGATCTGCGCCGACTCCTTCATCACGTCGCCGAGCTGGCCGGTGAGGCTGAGCGCCGGCCGTACCCTCCGGCAGCGACGACGCCTCGATGTAGAGGACGTCACCACCGAGGCCGGTGACCGCGAGCCCGGTCGCGACGCCCGGTGCGGACGTGCGCTCGTGGGCGTCCGGCGTGAACCGGGGCCGGCCGATCAGGTCACGGAGCACCGGCAGGTCGACCGTGATCGGGGCCGGCGTACCGGCGGCGAGCTTCGTCGCCGCCTTGCGGAACGCCTTCGCGATGATCCGCTCGAGCTGGCGTACGCCGGCCTCGCGGGTGTGGTTCGCGGCGATCTCACGCAGCGCCTCGTCGGTCACGGTCACCTCCTCGGCGTCCAGCGCCGCCCGCTCGAGCTGCCTGGGCACCAGGAAGTCGCGGGCGATGGCGACCTTGTCGTCCTCGGTGTAGCCGTCGAGCGTCACCAGCTCCATCCGGTCGAGCAGTGCCGGCGGGATGGTCTCCACCACGTTGGCGGTGGCGATGAACAGGACGTCGGACAGGTCCAGGTCGAGCTCGAGGTAGTGGTCGCGGAACGTGTGGTTCTGCGCCGGGTCGAGCACCTCGAGCAGCGCCGCCGCCGGGTCGCCCCGGTAGTCCGAGCCGACCTTGTCGACCTCGTCCAGCAGCACGACCGGGTTCATCGAGCCGGCCTCCTTGATCGCGCGGACGATGCGGCCCGGCAGCGCACCGACGTACGTGCGCCGGTGGCCGCGGATCTCCGCCTCGTCCCGCACGCCGCCGAGGGCGACGCGCACGAACTTCCGGCCGAGCGTGCGCGCGACGGACTCGCCGAGCGACGTCTTGCCGACGCCGGGAGGGCCCGCGAGCAGGATCACGGCACCGCTGCCGCGTCCGCCGACGACGTCGAGGCCACGCGAGGCCCGTCGGGCGCGGACGGCGAGGTACTCGACGATCCGGTCCTTCACGTCGTCCAGCCCGTGGTGGTCGGCGTCGAGCACGGCGCGTGCCGCGTCGACGTCGGTGGAGTCGACGGTCGTGGTGCTCCACGGGCAGCTCGAGCACGGTGTCGAGCCAGGTGCGGATCCACGCCACCTCGGGGCTCTGGTCGCTGGAGCGCTCGAGCTTGTCGACCTCGCGCAGGAGCGCCGCCCGGACCTCGTCCGGCACCTCGGCCGCCTCGACCCGCGCCCGGTAGTCGTCCGCCCCGTCGGGCTCGCCCTCGCCGAGCTCCTTGCGGATCGCGTTGAGCTGCTGGCGCAGCAGGAACTCCCGCTGCGACTTCTCCATGCCCTCGCGGACGTCGGTGCCGATCTTGTCGTTGATCTCGACCTCGGCGAGGTGCTCGCGGGTCCACTCGGTCAGCAGCTCGAGGCGCCGCTCGACGTCGGGCGTCTCCAGCAGGTCGCGCTTGCGCTCGTTGTTGAGGTACGGCGCCCAGCCGGCGGTGTCGGCGATCTGCTCGGGGTCGGTCAACGACCCGAACTGGTCGATGATCTGCCAGGCCTCGCGCCGCTGGAGCACCGCGACGACGAGCTTCTGGTACTCGCTCGCGAGCTCCCGGGCGTGCTCGGTCGGCTCCGACGGCTCGACCGGGGTCGCCTCGACCCACAGCGCGGCACCGGGGCCGGTGACGCCGCTGCCGATCTCGGCGCGGAGGCCGGCTCGGAGCACCGCGGCCGGGCCGCCGCGGCTGAACCGGCCGACCTTCTCGATCGTGGCGACGACGCCGTACGACGCGTAGCGGTCGTCGAGGCGCGGCGCCACGAGGAGCTCGTGGCTCTCGGTCGCCCGCGCGGCGTCGACCGCGGCCTGGGCCGCCTCGTCGAGCTCGATCGGGACGACCATGCCGGGCAGGATCACGACATCGGGCAGGAACAGCAGGGGCAGCTGGGTCATCGGGTCACCCTCGTTCTCAAGACTTGACAGATGACCACTCAACTCTGGAGTGGGGGTGCTTGTTCCGGGGGTGGGGCTTGTTCACCCCAGGCGAACAACGGGGGGCTGGGGATCGTGGGTGGGGGTTTCACCACGGTATGCAGACGGACCTGCGCTTCCCACGATGAGCATCTCGTGGGAAGCGCAGGTCCGTCGTGGGAAGCGCGGCGGCCCGCCCGATATGCCGCTGTTATCCCTGCATACCGTGGTGAAACCCCAGCGCCCGGCCCCCGCACGACCCAGCTACGAGTACAACGCGTCGATCTCGTCGGCGTACATCCCGTGCACCACCCGGCGCTTCAGCTTGAGCGTCGGGGTGAGCTCGGCGGACTCGGCGGTCCACTCCGTCGGCAGCAGCGTCCAGCGCTTGACCTGTTCCGGGCGGGACAGGCGGGCGTTGGCGGCGTCGACGGCCTGCTGCACGGCGGCCCGGATCTCGGGTGCCTGCGCCAGCGAGGCCAGGTCGGTGTCGGTGATCCCGTGCTGTGCCGCCACGATCGACGCGATCTCGGGGTCGAGGGTCAGGATCGCGACGACGTACGGGCCGGTTGTCGCCGAACGCCAGCGCGTGCCCGACGAGCGGGCTCTCCTTGAGGTGGTTCTCGATGTTCGACGGGGCGATGTTCTTGCCCGAGGAGGTGATGATCAGCTCCTTCTTGCGGTCGATCACCGAGACGAAGCCGTCGTCGTCGATGGTGCCGATGTCGCCGGTGTGCACCCACGTCCTCGTCGTCGAGCAGCTGCCGGGTGTCGTCGGGCCGCTTGTGGTAGCCGCCGGTGTTGATCGGGCCGCGGATCAGGATCTCGCCGTCGTCGGCGAGCGCCACCTCGATGCCCGGGTTGGGCGCGGCCCGACGGTGCCGAGCCGGAACTGCCCGGCCCGCAGGCCGTGACCGAGCCGCAGGTCTCGGTCATGCCGTAGACGTCGTAGATCGGGAGGCCGAGCCCGGCGATGAAGCGCGCGATCTCCAGCGGCATCGGCGCCGACGCGCTGCCGGCCCAGGTGACCCGGTCGAGGCCGAGCATCGCCCGGATCGGCGCGAGCACCGCGGCGTCGGCCGCGTCGTACGCCGCCTGCGATCTCGGGCGTGGTCTCGTGGCCGATCTGCAGCGACTCGACGTAGGCCAGCCCGGCCGCCATCGCGTCCGCCGTCGCCTTCTTCCTGGCCTCGTCGGTCTCCCGCGCCAGCAGCCCGCCGATTCCGGTCTGGATCTTCTCCCACACGCGCGGTACGCCGAAGAAGCGCCGTCGGGTGCACCTCGCCGAGCGCCCCGACGCAGCAGCGTCGGGTCGCCGACCAGGTGCACCTGGGCGCCGATCACCTGCGGGATGTAGAGCCCGAGCATCCGCTCGGCGATGTGCGCGTAGGGCAGGTAGGAGATGCCGATGCTCTCGCCCTCGTTGCCGGACGTGTGCAGCCCGGCGCCGGCGCCGTACATCACGTTGCGGTGCGTGAGCACGACGCCCTTCGGGTCACCCGTGGTGCCCGACGTGTACAGGATCGTGGCCGGGCTGTCGGGCGTGACCTGGCGCCACCGCTCCTCGCACTCGTCGGCGTGCGCGGCCCGGAACGCCTTGCCCTGCTGGAGAAACTGCTCCCAGGAGAGGTACGACGGGCCCGCGGGCACCGCGTCGGCGTCGAGCACCACGACCGCACGCAGGGTCGCCGACTCCTCGATCGCGCGTCGCCCAGCGCGCCAGGTGGTCGGCGTCCTCGAGGAACACGACCGACGGCTCGCGCGTGACCGGCGACGAACGCGACCTGCTCGGGCGAGAGTGTGTTGTAGACCGACATCGGGGTCGCGCCCGCGTGCACGCCCGCGATGTCGGCGAGGAGGTGCTCGATGCGGTTGGTCGCCATGATCGCGACCGTGTCGCCGGGCTGGACGCCGAGCGCGACCAGGCCGGCGGCGACGTCGAGCGCGGTCTCGCGCATCTGCGCCCAGGTGAGCGTGCGCCAGCCGCGGGCCGTCGACGTCGATCTTGTCGGAGTACGCCGGGGTGTCGGCGAACTGTTCGGCCGTGTCGGCGAGGGCGTCGACGAGGGTGCGTCCCTCGACCTCGGCCTCGATCTCCTTGCGGGCAACGAGAACGTCGGTCATGGGGTCCCCTCTCACAGTCCGAGCGACCGGCCGATGATCTCCTTCTGGATCTCGGTGGTGCCGCCGTAGATCGTCTGGACCCGGCTGTCCACGAAGGCCTTCGCGATCGGGTACTCCATCATGTAGCCGTAGCCGCCGAAGCAGCTGGACGCCCTGGTCGACGATGCTGCTTCTGGAGCTCGGTGGTCCACCACTTCGCCATCGAGGCGGTGCTCGCGTCGAGGTCGCCGGTCACGTGCCGCCTGATGCAGTCGTCGATGAAGACCCGCGCGATGTGGGTCTCGGTGGCCATCTCGGCGATGCGCGAACCGGGTGTGCTGGAACTTCCCGATCGGCCTGCCGAACGCGGTGCGCTGCTTGACGTAGGACAGGCACTCCTCGAGCACGCGCTCGCAGGCGGACGCCGCCGATGACCGCGATCGAGAGCCGCTCCTGCGACAGGTTCGTCATCAGGTAGCGGAAGCCGGCGCCCTCCTCGCCGAGCAGGTTCTCCTTGGGGACCTCGACGTTGTCGAAGAACAGCTCGGCGGTGTCCTGCGCGTGCTGGCCGATCTTGTCGAGGTTGCGGCCGCGCTCGAAGCCCGTCCATGCCGCGCTCGACGACGAGCAGGCTGATGCCCTTGTGGCCGGCCTCGGGGTCGGTGCTGGCGACCACGATCACGAGGTCGGCCAGGATGCCGTTGCAGATGAACGTCTTCTGCGCCGTTGAGCACGTAGTGGTCGCCCTTGTCGACCGCCGTGGTGCGGATGCCCTGCAGGTCGCGACCCGGCGCCCGGCTCGGACATCGCGATCGCCGCGATCAGCTCGCCGGACGCCAGCCGGGGGAACCAGCGCTGCTTCTGCTCGTCGTTCGCGCTGGCCACGAGGTAGGGGACGATCATGTCGTTGAAGAGCGGGAACGCGGCGCCGTACACGCCGCGGCCGGTCATCTCCTCGCCGATCACGACGTTGTAGCGGAAGTCGTCGATCCCGCCGCCGCCGTACTCCTCGGGGAGCTGGAGACCGAGCAGGCCCTGGCCGCCGGCCTTGCGCCAGACCTCGCGGTCGACGACGCCGTCCTTCTCCCACTGGTCGTGGAACGGCACGACCTCCTTGTCCAGGAAGGTGCCCACCGCCGACCGGAACGCCTCGTGCTCGTCGTCGAAGATGTCACGCGCCACGGGTGCTCCTGTACGTCGCCGGATCTGCTGTTGCCCTCATACTGTGACAGTAATACTGTCAACGTCAACGGAGTCAGGTACCGGACCTGAAAGGCGGGCCGTGATGACCGCGCGGGCGGACGAGCTCGACGGCGAGCAGCAGCTGCTCACCGTCGACGAGCTCGCGGCCGTCACCGGCATGACGGTGCGGACGACGCGGTACTACGCCGGTCTCGGCCTGCTGCCGCCGCCGGAGCGGCGCGGCCGGATGGCCTACTACTCGACGCAGCACCGGGCGCGGCTCGAGCTGATCCGCGCGCTGCAGGACCACGGCTTCACGCTGTCCGCGATCGAGAAGTACCTGGCCCGGCTGCCGCTCGACGCCTCGGTCGAGGACCTCGCGATCCAGCGGGTGATGCTGACCTCGTGGCGGGCGACGCCGCAGGAGGTCGTGAGCCGCCGGCAGCTCGAGGTGCGCGCCCGCCGCCCGGTCGACGACGACGACTGCTGGCCCGGCTCGAGGCGACCTCGGCGGTCCGGCGCGACGGCGACCAGTTCGTGCTGCTGCCGGGCTTCGAGGTCGTCGATCAAGCTGCTCGAGCTCGACCTGCCGATCGAGTCGCTGGTGGAGGCAGACGCCGCGATCACGCCGACACATGGACGCGCTCGCCGACGAGCTGACCGACGATCCTGCGCACCCGGGTGCTGGCGCCGTACCGCAAACAGCCACGCAGCGAGGCGGAGAAGGCCCGGTTCGAGCAGACCATGGCCCGGCTGCGCCAGCTCACGATGGAGGCGGTCGTGTCCGGCTTCCAGCGCGCGGCCAACCAGGTGATCGGGCGGTCGCTTGCGCGGCGGGCGGACTGACGGCCGGGTCCCTCAGTCACCCTTCCCGGTCGCCACGTCCGCCAGCGACAGGTCGACCAGCCACTCGACCGGGGCCCGGTCGTCGGTGTAGACGGGACCACCGCGCAGCGCCGGGCGCAGCCGGGCGGCGGCCTCGTCGAGCGTCGTCCCGAGCTCGCTCGGCACCGTGACCGCGGCCGCGTGCAGGGACGAGGTCGGGTCGGCGTCGGTGGTCGTCGCCAGCAGCATCGTGTTGGTGGGCTCGCTGTCGTCGCGGAACACCCGGTCGCTGCCGAACGCCGCGCGCATCGTCGCGGCGAGGGCCTTGTGCAGCTTCGTCGAGCCTTCGGGGTGGCCGACGTTGACCACCGCCACGCCGCCGGGCGCGAGGCGGTCGCGCACCATCCGGAAGAACTCGACCGTGGTCAGGTAGAACGGGATGTACGGCTGCCGGTACGCGTCGATCACGATCGCGTCCTGCCGGCGCGGGTGCGTGCGCAGCCACGGCCGCGCGTCCGCGTCGTACGTGTGCAGCCGGGGCGCCTTCATGTCGAACAGCTCGCGGCCGACGTCGGTCACCTCCGGGTCGATCTCGACCGCGTCAATCCGGGTCGTGGGGGAGTAGTGGCCCACCGCGCGCGCCGTCGTGCCGGCCGCGTTGCCGAGGATCGCCACCGACCGCAGCTGCTGGCGACCCGCCCAGAGCAGCGCGAGCTGGGCGTCCCAGTAGCCGTTGGTGAGGTACTCACCGGGCCGGTAGATGGAGTGGATCGCCTGCCCCTCGTTGAGCTCGAGGATGCGCCGGCCGCTGGTGTCCTCGAGCACCCGGGCGTACTGGTACTCGGTCTCCTTCTCCCAGATCACCTTCTCGCCCTGCGGTCCGGCCTTGAGGGTGCCGTCGGGCAGCGCGATCAGTGCGATCACCACGGCCGGCACCACGAGCGCGGGCACCCGGAACCGCGCCAGCCCGGGCAGGGCCGCGAGCGCGAGCAGCACCGCGAACACCAGGAACGTACGACGAGTGCCGGCGAACGGGATCAGCAGCAGTGCGGCCGCGAACGTGCCGACCAGCGACCCGAAGGTCGAGAGCGCGTACAGGCGCCCGGTGACGCGGCCGGCGTCGGAGACCCGTTCCACCTTCAGGCGAACGGCGTACGGCGAGACCATGCCGAGCAGCAGCAGCGGCACGGCGATCAGCACGCTGACCCCGATCAGCGAGCCCACGAAGGTGCCGATGCTCAGGTTGTCGAAGGCGCTCACCGACGCCCGCAGGAACGGGCCGGAGACGAACGGCACGATCGCGATCAGCACCGCCGCGGCCAGCACCACGCGCGACAGACCGGAGATGGTGGGGTCGCGGTCGGCCAGCCGGCCGCCGATCGCGTAGCCGATGGAGAGTGCCACCAGCACGATCGCGATCGTGTTCGCCCAGACGATGGTGGACGCTCCGAACCACGGGGCGAGCAGGCGCGCAGCCGCGATCTCGGCGCCGAGGCTGGACGCGCCGACGACGAACACCAGGATCTCCAGCGGCATCCCCCGGCGTCGCTCCGTCACCCGCACAACCTAGCCGGGCACCACCAACGCCTCAGCCGGGCCTGGTCCGCTCGGCTCCCGTGTTGCTCACTCCTCCTCGGGGATCAGCGCCCAGGCGATCAGGTAGGCGAGGCCGGGGGTGAAGAACCCGACCAGCAGGGCCACCACCATCAGCACCCGGATCAGCGTGGCGTCGACGTTGAGGTAGCGGGCCAGGCCTCCGCAGACGCCGGAGATCATCCGGTCGTCGCGGCTGCGGGTGAGCCGCTTCGGCCCGGCTGCCGGCTGCTGGTAGGACTCGGGATTGCTCATCGTTCTTCCTCCTCGTGGATGACGAGCGTGTCGTCGGTGGTCTGGTGCTTCTCGTTGGGGGGCCGGTTGCGTCGGAGCGAGCCGGCGAACATGACCAGCAAACCGATCACGCCGGCGACGACCAGGATGGCGGGCATCAGCCAGCCGACCCCGACGTCGCCGATCACGCCGGCCTGGTGGAGCGCCCAGCTCCCGGCCAGGCCCAGGAAGACCAGGCCGGTCACGAGGTGACCCACCTTGACCCTGGTGTCGTTGGGCACGGTCTGTCGGTTGGTGCTCATCGCTGCCTCACATCGATCTCGCCGACCCGCAGGTCGAGGTCCAGGTGCACGATCGGGTCACCGGGGGACCCGCCGAAGGTGACGGACGGGGACTGCTGGAAGCCGCCTCCGTTGCTGTTGCCGATGCTGTAGCCGCCGACGACCCGGATGTCCGCGTCCACGTCGACGATCACGGTGCGGGGCAGGACCACCTCGATCCGGCCGGCTCCGCCCTTGACGCGAATGGTGTCGCCGTCCAGCGCCTCGGGGTCGGAGATCCGGGAAAGGTCGAGCGACAGCTCGGCGTTCTTGAACACGTAGACGGGCCGCACGTCGCTGGACGCGGCCGGCGAGTAGTTCAGCCGCTGCGCGTCCTCGAAGCCGCCGGTCGCGCTGCCGATGCCCATCGCGATCGCGGACACGATCCCGATCAGGATCAGCCCGCCGGGGCGGCCGACGAAGGCACCGACGACCAGCATCACGCCGGTCACGGTCAGGGCCAGCGCCGGGTACGCCGCGTCGACGACGGAGTTGCCCGCGCTCTCGTAGAGGCCCAGGAGGCCGAGCGCGATCGCAACGAGGGCGAGGGTCGGCCAGAACAGCACCAGGCCCTGGCGCCGCGGGCGCGGCGGCGGTGCCACGTAGGGCGGCGGGCTCCAGGTCGGGCGGGGAGGCGCCGGCGGCATTGCACCGATCGGCGGCTCGGCGCCGGCGCCGCTCTGCGGAGCGGGCGTGGTGACCGTGCCGCCGGAGCTCGCGGCGGAGGTGGCCGGGGGGTAGCCGGCCTGCGAGTAGGTGACGTACGGCGGCGGCGACGCGGTGCGGTTGCGATCACGACCGACCAGGTACAAGACGGCGGCGACCGCGGCCAGCCCGATCGGCCAGCCGGGACCGAACCACCAGTTGCCCCAGGCGTTGCCGAGGAGGACCAGGACCGCGACCACGCCGATCACGATCAGCAGCACCCGCCGGGTGTCGTCACGCGTGGTGATGGCCGCGCTGTCGCGACCGTCCTCGGGGACGAGCAGCCAGAGCGCGCCGTACAGGAGGAGCCCCGCGCCGCCGAAGAACGCGGCGACGACGAACAGCACCCGCAGCACGGTGGGGTCCACGTCGAGGTGCCGCCCGAGTCCGCCGGCGACACCGGCGATCTTGCGGTCGGTCGCGCTGCGACGGAGCCGACGCAGGTCGCGCATCTCGTCGTGGCTGACGCGGGGTCCCACGCCTTCGGGTGGAGAAGGTGGGACGGCGGTGGTGCCGCCGGGTGAGTCCTGGGTCTCGTTCATGGCTCCATCCTTGGCGGCCGGGCACCTGACCACCATCGGGAAGCACCCTGATTTCGACCGTACCCCGGGCGATCCGGGTCAGGGTCCGGTCAGGGGTCAACCTCATGGGGCGCGGGCCGCCACTGTGTGACGATTGAGGTCGACATGAACCAGCCCCTGCCCGCCTCCGCGCCCCCGTACGCCGGGGCCCCCGATTCGCCCCGTCGCGCCTTCCGCAGCCTGGACGACGCCCTCGTCGGAGGTGTCGCGTCCGGGCTGGCCCGGCACCTCGGTGTCCCGGTGCTGTGGATGCGGGCAGCATTCCTGATCGCGACCGCGATCGGGGGGTTCGGGATCGTGACGTACGCCGCCCTCTGGCTGCTGCTGCCGGCCGAGCGGCACTTCGACGACTCGGCACCCGGACTCTCGGCCGCGACCCGCCAGGGCAAGCGGCAGGGCCGGCGGGCGATGGCCCTGGCCGACGCCGGGCCTCTGGTCGCCCTGGCCGCGATCGCGATCGGGGTGATCGCCCTCGTCGCGGGGCTCACCGGCGGCGCCGTGTTCCTGTGGCCGCTGCTGCTCGCCGCGGTCGGGATCGGGGTGCTCTGGCGGCAGGCCGACGAGGCGCAGCGCGAGCGCTGGCGCGACACGACCGGCCGGATCGACCCGATCCGTGCAGTGATCGGGCTCGGCGGCTGGGCGTCGTACGCGCGGATCATCGCGGGTGTCGCGTTCCTGGTCGGGGCGATCGTGCTGTTCGCGGTGCGCGGGGGCAACATCGGCGTGGCCCGCGACGCCGTGATCGCGGCGCTGCTCGCGGTGCTCGGGGTGGGCCTGATGATCGGCCCCTGGCTGTTCCGGCTGTCGTCGGACCTGACCGAGGAGCGGGCCGAGCGGATCCGCTCGCAGGAGCGGGCCGACGTGGCGGCGCACCTCCACGACTCGGTGCTGCAGACGCTGGCGCTGATCCAGAAGACGGCCGACGACCCGACCGCGGTGGCCCGGCTCGCCAGGGCCCAGGAACGCGACCTGCGGCAGTGGTTGTACACCTCCGACAGCACCGACGGCACCACGTTCGCGGCTGCGCTGCGCGTCGCGGCAGCCGAGGTGGAGGACCAGCTCGGGGTGCCGGTCGAGCTGGTGTGCGTCGGCGACCGCGACCTGCCGGAGTCCGTGCGGCCGCTGGTGCTCGCCGCCCGCGAGGCGATGGTCAACGCCGCCAAGCACAGCGGAGCCACGCAGATCGACGTGTACGCCGAGGTCACCGAACGCGGCACCGAGGTGTTCGTGCGCGACCGCGGTGCCGGGTTCGAGGTCGCGCAGATCGCCGACGACCGGCATGGCGTGCGCGACAGCATCCTGGGCCGGATGGACCGGCACGGTGGCGAGGCCACCGTGCGCAGCACCGCCGGCGAGGGCACCGAGGTGCGGCTGCACCTGCCGAACGACGAAGGGACGAGCCGATGACGCCGCTGCAGAGGGTCGTGATCGTCGACGACCACGCGATGTTCCGTTCGGGGGTCCGCTCCGAGCTCGGCACGGCCGTCGACGTCGTCGCCGAGGCCGAGGACGTCGACACCGCGGTCGCCGCGGTGATCACCCACCGACCCGACGTGGTGCTGCTCGACGTGCACCTGCCGGGCGGGGGCGGCGCCGAGGTGATGCGTCGTACCGCCATGAAGGCGCCGGACACCCGGTTCCTCGCGGTCAGCGTCAGCGACGCGGCCGAGGACGTGATCGGCACCATCCGTGCCGGTGCCCGCGGCTACGTCACGAAGACGATCACCGGGCCGGAGCTGGTCGACGCGATCGCGCGTGTGGCCGCGGGGGACGCGGTGTTCTCGCCGCGGTTGGCCGGGTTCGTTCTGGACGCCTTCGCCGGCTCGATCCAGGTGGCGCAGGTCGACGAGGACCTCGACCGGCTCACCGAGCGTGAGCGCGAGGTGATGCGGCTGATCGCGCGCGGCTACGCCTACAAGGAGGTCGCCTCCGAGCTCTTCATCTCGATCAAGACCGTCGAGACCCACATGTCGTCGGTGCTGCGGAAGCTCCAGCTCTCCTCGCGGCACGAGCTGACCCGCTGGGCCAACGAGCGCCGGTTGCTCTAGGAGCGCTCAGAAGCGTTCCGAGGGCAGCAGCCCCGCCCAGGCGGGGCGCCAGCTCGGGGCGCGCTGGTCCATCTCGGCGTGCAGCGCGGACATGGTCGGCCCGGTGGTCGGGGCGACGTACCACGCCGGCCAGGTGTCGTAGGCGCGCTCGACCTCGGCGGAGCGACCGTCGCTGGTGATCCGGGCGAACAGCCAGGCGCCGGACTTCTCGTCTGTCTCGGACATCCGGAGCTCCATCAGCACGTTTTCGAGGGAACGCTGCTCGGCGGCCCCGAGGCCGCTGTTGGTCGCGGACGGGACGAACGCACCGCCCTGCTCGACGCCGACCGCGCAGACGGCGTGTCGGAACGGTGCGCCGGTGATGTTCACGTGCGCCCACTGCCGGAGAAGTGCCGGCCGGGCCGCGTGGCCGCGGTCGCCGAGCTCGCGTGAGCTGCGCATCTGGAGGTGGATCTGCTGACGCAGGTGGGCGGTCGCGGTGGCCGAGAGCGGGCGCCCGGCCCAGTGCCTTCCGAGCGCGACCTGCCTGCCTGCACGGGTCGCCGCCGCGGCGCCGACCACCGCAGCAAGGGCGGGACCGTCCGGCCGCTTCAGCACCGCGGCCAGGTGGTCGCCGGTGGCGTCGGGCCAGGTGGTGCGCCACCAGTCGGCGAGCACCGCATCGCTGGCGATCGGCGCGAGCATGGCCCCGATCTCGGCGGGCAGGGTGGACGGGACCGACGACCAGCTGCTGTGGGCGTACCAGCCGAGGAACCCGACGTCGCGGACCGCATGCGCACTGTCCACGTCGTATGACCAGTCGGGAGCGGTGTCGAGCAGCTCGTCGCGGAACGACACATCGGGCTTCACGTCGGGGTGGTGTCCCCACACAACCGCGCGGTTGCCGGCGAGGCGACGCATCCGCAACCACGCGGCGCCCTCGCCGAGGTGGGCGCACGAGTCCTGCCGCCGGATCTCGCAGGTGCGGTCGCCCAGCGCCGCGCGTCCGGCCGCGAGGAGCACCCAGCGCCGCCAGAGCGCCGCGGGGGCCCCGAGCTCCTGCAGGTTCACGGGGTCATTGTGAGGGCTGGCAGGTGGGACACCAATAGGTGGCCCGCGCCTGGCCCTCGGGTCCCTGCTGCTCGACGAGGATCCTGGTGCCGCAGCGGCGGCATGGCTGCCGGTCGCGCCGGTAGACCCAGTGCTGCCGGCCGCGGCGGAGGTCACCGGTGGTCGCCTGCTCGACGCGGTCGCGGTTGACGAACAGCATGCGGTGGGCACGGTCGACGATCCGGTCGAGGTCGTTGACGGCAGCGACGGGGGTGCGCGGGTGGAGGCCGGACAGGAAGCAGAGCTCGCTCCTGTAGAGGTTGCCGATGCCGGCCAGGTTGCGCTGGTCGAGCAGCGCGTCGGCGAGCGCGCGGGCGGGGTCGGAGGCGAGCCGGCGCACGGCTTCGCCTGGGTCCCAGTCAGGACCGAGCAGGTCGGGACCGAGGTGGCCGACCACGGTCTCCTCGGCGTCGGTGCGCACCAGCTCGACCACGCCGAGGGCGAACCCGACCGCGGTCCACTCCTCCCCGGTGAGCACGACCCGCGCCTCGTGTGCCGGACGACGCCAGCCGCTCGCCCGGTCGGTACAGGTGCCAGGAGCCCTCCATCTTCAGGTGCGTGTGGAGGGTGTCGCCGGTGTCGAACCGGGTGAGCAGGTGCTTGCCCCGCGACGCGCTCTCGGTGACGGTGCCGACCAGCTCGGTGGTGGCCAGCTGCGGCACCCGGAAGTCGGTCGGTGACCCGGGCGCCGGCCAGCGCCTTGTGCAAGGTGCGTGCCGCGCGCCAGACGGTGTCGCCCTCAGGCACGCAGCCTCAGCCCTCGTGGGGTGGCCACGAACCCGGCGGCCTCGAGCGCCCGGCGCAGCGCGGTGCTCCGGTCGCCGCTGCCGAGGAGCGCCTCGCCGTCGGCGCGTCTCGACCGTGAGCCGGCCCAGCGCTCCGCGTCGTACGGCGCCGGCGAGGGCGTCGAACGCCAGCGTCAGCAGGTCATCGGAGTCGGTCTCGGTCGTCGGTGTCGAACGTGAGCAGGGTGCGTCCGCCGCGCTCGACGTAGACCACGAGCAGCGCCGTCGACCAGCACCACGAGGGCGCCGGCCTTGCGGCCCGGCCGGTGGTCCGTCCCTCGCCGGCGTCGGGCCACGGGCAGCGCGGCGCCGTAGGGGTTGGCCGGGTCGGTCGCGGCCAGTGTCGACCACGTCGAGCTTCTCGCCGCGGTCGCGCGTCGTCCCGGGTGAGCGCCCGCAGCCGGTCGACCGCGCCGGCGCCGCCGAACTGGGCGGCGCCGAGACCGGCCGACGAAGTAGCCGCGCCGGCAGCGGCCGGTCTCCTCGAACGCGGACAGCACCTTGTAGACGCCGGCGAAGCCGCCCGGCACCCGCTCGCTCACGACGGCGCCGCGGGTGACGACGCCGTGGCGCTCGAGCAGGCCCTCGGCCGACCGCGTGCGCCCGTGCGGGTCGGGTCGGTCTCGACGGTCGGGCAGCAGGAACCAGCGCCCGGCGGTCGTCCGGCGGGCCGGTGCGGGTCGGCATCGCCGGTCGGCCGGGCCGGCGGCTGGTGCGCGCGCGCGGCGGGCGGCCGTCGCGACCGGTGGGCGGTGCGGCCACGGCCGGTGCCGACCAGCGCCCGCAGCGGGGCGAGCGTGTCGTTGCCGACGCGCCCGGACCAGACCAGGTCCCAGAGCGCGGCGGCCATCGCGCGGTCGTCGGTGGAGCCCGACGGCGTCGGAGAGCTGGCGGAAGAAGTAGGCGCCGCCGCCCGCGAGGGCGTCGAGCGATCGAGTCGTGCACCGGCGACGAGGTCGAGCTCCTGCGGGTCGGGCAGCGTCAGCGGAGCGGCGTCGGCGAGGTGCAGCGACACCCAGCCGTCGGTGCCGGGCAGCGCGCCGTGGCCGGCCCAGAGCACCTCGCCGGTGGCGGTGAGCTCGTCGAGCATCGACGGGTGCGTAGTCGACCACCCGGGACGGCGAGCACCAGCGACTCCAGCGCGCGAGGCGGGTACGGCGCAGCCGGCGAGCTGCTCGACCACGGTGACCACGCCGTCGACGCCCCGCAGCCCTCGGCTGGTCGAGCCTGTCGAGGGGCCACGTGCTGCCAGGCGGGCAGGAAGCGGCCGAGCGTGGCCGGCTCGACCGGCTCGACCTCGTGGCGCAGCCGGCCAGCGACCGGCGTCGGAGCCGGCGCAGCACCTCGGCGTCGCACCACTCGGCGCCCGGCGCCGGCGGGCCGGAACTCGCCCTCCAGCACCCGGCCCGGACGCCGCGAGCCGGACCAGGGTCTGCTGGGCGACCGCCACCCCGAGCCCGAGCCGAGCGGCCACGTCGGCGGTGGCGAACGGGCCGTGGGTGCGGGCGAACCGGGCGACCAGGTCGCCCAGCGGGTCGTCGACCGGCTCGGTGAACGCGTCCGGGCGTGCCCGGCGGCACCGGCACGCCGAGCCCGTCGCGCAGCCGGGCGACGTCCTCGACGACCGCCCAGCGCTCCTCGCCGGCGAGCCGGACCTCGACGACGCGTCGCGCCTGCGGCGAGCAGTCGACAGCCAGTCGACCGACCTGGTCGGGTGCCGCGCACCGCGCCGCGGACCTCGTCGGTCGACAGCGGACCGAGCAGCCGGAGCAGGTCGACCAGCCCCTCGGCGTCGCGTGCCCTGCCGGTCGTCGGCCAGCCGCTGCAGCTCGGGCTCGACCTCGGCCAGCACCTCGGGGTCGAGCAGCTCGCGCAGCTCGGCCCGGCCGAGCAGCTCGGCGAGCAGCCCCTGGTCGAGGGAGAGCGCGGCGGCCCGGCGCTCGGCGAGCGGGGAGTCGCCCTCGTACATGAACGCCGCGACGTAGCCGAACAGCAGCGACCGGGCGAACGGCGACGGCGACTGCGTGGCGACGTCGACGAGCTGCACCTCGCGCGCGCTGCGATCCGCTGCAGGAGCGCGATCAGCGCGGGCACGTCGTAGACGTCCTGCAGGCACCTCGCGCACCGCCTCGAGGATGATCGGGAAGGACGGGTACTTGCGAGGCGACCTCGAGCAGCTGGGCGCTGCGCTGGCGCTGCTGCCAGAGCGGCGAGCGCCGGCCGGGGTCGCGGCGCGGCAGCAGCAGCGCCCGCGCCGCGCACTCGCGGAAGCGGGAGGCGAACAGCGCCGAGCCGCCGACCTCGGTGGTGACGATCTGCTCGATCTCGTCGGGCTCGAACACGATCAGCGTCGGCGCCGGGCGGGTCCTGGTCGGTCTCGGGGATGCGCAGCACGATGCCGTCGTCGGCGGCCATCGCCTGCGCGTCGATGCCGTAGCGCTCGCGCAGCCGGGCGTTGATCGCCAGCGCCCAGGGCGCGTGCACCGGTGCGCCGTAGGGCGAGTGCACCACGATCCGCCAGTCGCCGAGCTCGTCGCGGAAGCGCTCGACCACGAGCGGGCGGTCGGTCGGCACCGCGTTGGTCGCCTCGCGCTGCTCCTCGACGAAGGCGACCAGGTTGTCGGCCGCCCACTCGTCGAGGCCGGCGCCCGTCGCACGGGCGAGCTGCGTCGGGCCTGGACATCGCGGCGATCTCGCGGGTGAAGGCACCGATCGGCCGCGCCGAGCTCGGCGGGACGGCCGAGCGTGTCGCCCTTCCAGAACGGCAGCCGCCCCGGCTGGCCGGGCGCGGGGGAGACCAGCACCCGGTCGTGGGTGATGTCCTCGATCCGCCAGCTCGTCGCGCCGAGGGCGAACACGTCGCCGACGCGCGACTCGTAGACCATCTCCTCGTCGAGCTCGCCGACCCGCGACGGCCCGCTCGCCCGACGAGGAAGACCCCGAACAGGCCGCGGTCGGGGATGGTGCCGCCGCTGGTGACCGCGAGCCGCTGCGCCCCGGGTCGGCCGGTGAGCGTCGCCGGCGACGCGGTCCCAGACGATGCGCGGGCGCAGCTCGGCGAACTCGTCGCTCGGGTAGCGGCCGGCGAGCAGGTCGAGCGTCGCGTCGTACGCCGACCGCGGGCAGCGCCGGCGAACGGCGCGACTCCGGCGTACGACGGCGAACAGCGTCGTCGACGTCCCAGGTGTCGATCGCGGTCGCGGCCACGACCTGCTGGGCCAGTACGTCGAGCGGGTTGGCCGGCACGCGCAGCGCCTCGATGCCGCCGCTGCGCATCCGCTCGACCGCGACCGCGGTCTGCACCAGGTCGCCGCGGTGCTTGGGGAACAGCACCCCGCGCGAGATCTCGCCGACCTGGTGACCGGCACGGCCGACCCGCTGCAGCGCGCTGGCCACCGACGGCGGCGACTCGATCTGGATCGACCAGGTCGACGGCACCCATGTCGATGCCGAGCTCGAGGCTGCTGGTCGCGACCACGCACGGGCAGCCGGCCGCGCTTGAGGTCGTCCTCGATCACCGCCCGCTGCTCCTTGGAGACCGAGCCGTGGTGGGCGCGCGCGATCACGGGGCTCGGCGCCCGTCGGACTGGCCGGACTGGGCCATGATCTCCGCCGGAGGCTTCGAGCCGCGGCGCCAGGGCGCCCTGCCTCAGCCGACCGGCAATGCCCGGTCGGTGGCGATCTCGTTGAGCCGGGCGGTGAGCCGCTCGGCCAGCCGGCGGGAGTTGGCGAAGACGATCGTCGACCGGTGCTGCTCGATCAGGTCGACGACGCGCTCCTCGACGTGCGGCCAGATCGAGGCGTGCCGGGCACTGGCCGCGGCGGACCCCGCGGACAGCTCGCTCCTCGACGACGCCGAGCTCGGTCATGTCCTCGACCGGCACGACGACCTTCAGGTCCCACTTCTTCTCCGACGGCGGCGCCACGACCTCGACGGGCGCGGCGCCGCCGAGGAACCGGGCCACCTCCTCGACCGGGCGCACCGTCGCCGACAGGCCGATCCGCTGCGCGGGCCGCTCGAGCAGCTCGTCGAGCCGCTCGAGGGAGAGCGCGAGGTGGGCGCCGCGCTTGGTGCCGGCGACGGCGTGCACCTCGTCGACGATCACGGTCTCGACGCCGCGCAGCGACTCGCGGGCCTGCGAGGTGAGCATCAGGAACAGCGACTCGGGCGTCGTGATCAGGATGTCGGGCGGGCTGGTCGCCGAGCCTGCGCCGCTCGGCCGCGGTGGTGTCGCCCGACCGCACGCCGACCGTGACGTCGGCGATCGCGGCACCCGAGCCGGTCGGCGGTGTGCCGGATGCCGGCCAGCGGGGCGCGCAGGTTGCGCTCGACGTCGACCGCGAGCGCCTTCAGCGGCGAGACGTAGAGCACCCGGCAGCGCTTCGCTTGTCGGCGGGCCGCTGGCTCGCGGTCGAGCCGGTCGATCGACCACAGGAACGCCGCCGAGCGTCTTGCCGGAGCCGGTCGGCGCGACCACGAGCGCGTGCGGCCGGCCGCGATCGCCTGCCAGGCGCCGATCTGGGCCGGCGGTCGGCCGCGCGAACGCGGCCTCGAACCAGACCCGGGTCGGGCTCGCTGAACCCGGGGAGGTCGTCGGTCGCGTCGTCCACCCGCCCATCCTTGCTCAGGGCGCCGACAAACCGGGTGTCCCATGTCGGCGCCAGTGGATAGCGTCGTCCCTCGTGGACGCGACCGGACACGACGACCTGATGGTGCGTGCCCGGGGGCTCCGCAAGTCGTTCGGGTCCTTCGAGGCGGTCAAGGGCATCGACGTCGACGTACGACGGGGCGAGGCGTTCGGGTTCCTCGGGCCCAACGGCGCCGGCAAGTCCTCGACGATGCGCATGATCGCCGCGGTGTCGCCGGTCTCCGGCGGAGACCTGCGGATCCTCGGTCTCGACCCGGCCGGGCACGGCTCGGAGATCCGGGCCCGGCTCGGCGTCTGCCCGCAGGAGGACACGCCTCGACACGGAGCTGAGCGTCTTCGAGAACCTCTACGTCTACGGGCGTTACTTCGGCATCCCGCGAGCCGAGGTGCGCAGTCGCGCGCACGAGCTGCTCGAGTTCGTGCAGCTCGCCGAGCGGGCCAAGGCGAAGGTCGACGACCTGTCCGGCGGCATGAAGCGGCGGCTCACGATCGCCCGGTCGCTGATCAACAACCCCGACCTGCTGCTGCTCGACGAGCCGACCACCGGCCTCGACCCACAGGCCCGCCACCTGCTGTGGGACCGGCTGTTCCGGCTCAAGCAGCAGGGCGTGACCCTGGTGATCACGACGCACTACATGGACGAGGCCGAGCAGCTCTGCGACCGGCTGGTCGTGATGGACAAGGGCCTGATCGTGGCCGAGGGCGTCGCCGTCGCAGCTGATCCGTGAGCACTCCACCCGCGAGGTGGCCGAGCTCCGCTTCGGCGTCAGCGAGCACGGCCTCTACGCCGACCAGGTGGCCGACCTGGCCGAGCGGGTCGAGGTGCTGCCCGACCGGCTGCTGCTCTACAGCCACGACGGCGAGGCGGCGATCGCCGAAGGTGCACGAGCGCGGGCTGACGCCGTCCGCGACCCTGGTGCGCCGCTCGTCGCTGGAGGACGTCTTCCTCCGCCTCACCGGCCGCACCTTGGTGGACTGATCCATGTCCTCGTCGTTCGAGCTCGCTGTCCGCCAGCTGGACTACTGGGCGACCGTCTACAGGCGCACCTGGAAGGGCACGGTCGTCTCGTCCTTCGTCAACCCGCTGCTCTACGTGCTGGCGATGGGGGTGCTGCTCGGCGGCTACATCGCCGGTGACCCGGCCAAGCTCGAGGGGGCGCCGACGTACCTCGCGTTCATCGCGCCCGGCCTGCTCGCCGCCCAGAGCATGCAGACGGCGGTCGGCGAGACGACGTACCCGGTGATGAGCATGGTGAAGTGGCAGAAGGTCTACTTCGGCATGCAGGCCACCCCGTTGCGGCCGGTCGACCTGGTCAACGCGCACCTCGGGTTCATCGTCTTCCGGCTGGCGATGACCTCGGCGGTGTTCGCCGCGGTGCTCGCGCCGTTCGAGGTCTACCACTCGCTGCTCGGCGCGGTGGGCGCGTGGCTGGTGGCGGTGCTCGTGGGGCTGGCGATCGGGCTGCCGGTCTACGCGTTCGCGGCCGGTGCACCCGACGAGTCCGTCGTTCGCGCTGGTGTTCCGGCTCGGCGTGATCCCGCAGTTCCTGTTCTCCGGCGCGTTCTTCCCGATCAGCAACCTGACGCCGGTGCTGGAGGCGATCGCCCGGCTGACGCCGCTGTACCAGGGCGTCGACCTGACCCGGATGCTCACGCTCGGCACGCTGGACGCCGGGCCCGCCCTGGTGCACCTGGTCTACCTGCTGGTGATGGTGGTGCGTCGGCCACGTGCTCGCCGTACGGCGCCTGACCCGACGGCTGGTCGTCTGATGACCCTCACGCTCGCCGGTGCGACCCAGGTCGCTGCTGCTGCGCAACTACCTGTCCTACAAGAGCGCATGGGGTGTGTTCCTCACCGGCTTCCTCGAACCGGTCTTCTACCTGTTCTCGATCGGTGTCGGCGTCGGGAAGCTGATCGAGTCGTTCGACGTCAACGGCCACGCGATCCCGTACGCCGAGTTCGTCGCGCCGGGGATGCTGGCCGCGTCGGCGATGAACGGCGCGATCCTGGACTCGACGTTCAACATGTTCTTCAAGCTGAAGTTCCAGAAGCTGTTCGACCAGATGCTGGCCACCCCGATGACCACGACGAACATCGCGGTCGGCGAGCTCTCCTGGTGCCTGCTGCGCAGCGGCCTGTACTCCGCCGGGTTCCTCGTCGTGATGGTCGCGATGGGTCTGACGCACTCGTGGCTGGCGGTGCTCGCGCTGCCCGCGGCGCTGCTGATCGGCTTCGCGGTGGCCGCGGTCGGGATGGCGCTGACCAGCTTCATGCGGTCGTGGCAGGACTTCGAGTTCATCACGCTCGCGACGATGCCGATGTTCCTGTTCTCCGCGACGTTCTTCCCGATCACCGCCTACCCGGAGTGGGTGCGGTGGTTGGTCGAGGCGACCCCGCTCTACCGAGGCGTCGTGCTGTGCCGGGAGCTCACCACGGGTCACGTGACCTCGGCGTCGCTGGTGTCGGTCGTGTACCTGGTGGTGATGGGCTGGATCGGCCTGAGCGTCGTGAGCAGGCGGCTCGAGACGCTGCTGCTGACCTGAGAGCTCGAGCCGCCCGCGCCGCTCACCCGCCCAGCAGGTCCTCGCGCCCGAACATCGCGGCGGTCGCGTGGGCATTCGGCGTGCCGACGTCGGGGTCGGCGCCGGACTCGACCAGCACGCCGACCACCGCGTCCTCGCCCTTGAACACCGCGCCCGCCAGCGGGCTCTGGCCGCGGTCGTTGAGCCGGTCGACGTCGGCGCCGCGGGCGACGAGGGCCCGGACCGCGTCGGCGTGGCCGTGGTACGCCGCGAGCATCAGCAGCGTGTTGCCGGAGGCGTCGGTGAGGTCCGCCGGCACGCCGGCGTCGACGTACGCCGCGAGCCGCACGTCGTCACCGGCACGGGCGAGGTCGAAGACGTGGTGGGCGATCTCCACCAGCTCGTCGGGAGGAGGTTCGGTCACCTCCTCACCCTAAGGAGCTTCGAGACGGTTGCTTCGCACACCCGCGTTGTCCGCAAATGCAGACTTGCCGGGGTCTGCACCGCGTCGTCGACCCCGACAACTCCGCATTTGCGAGCTTCCGCGCCTGCGCGCCCCGACAAGGCCCACCCCAACAAAGGCCACCCCGCCTGCTTGGATGGTGCGATGGCATGGTTCGAGGCGAACAACCACTCCGAGGCCGTCGTGCCTGCAGACCGCAAGGAGGTCTGGGCGGCGCTGACCGACCCCGACCTGCTGCCGAAGCTGACGCCGTTCCTCCGGCACATCGACGTCGACGGCGACCACTGGCGCTGGGAGCTCACGAAGGTGCCGATCCTCACCACCAGCCTGACGCCGTCGTTCACCGAGCTGATGAAGTTCACCGAGCCGACCCGCATCGAGTGGACGCACGACCCAGGGGGCCGTCGCGAGCGGGTCGGCGTGGAGGGCTGGTACGCGCTCGACGAGGCGCCGGGCGGCGGCACCCACCTCGAGATCAAGATCGGGGTCAAGGCCGACCTGCCGCTCTCCCGCTACGCCAGGCCGGCCGTCCTCGCCGCGATGCGCACGGTGCTCGCTGGCATGGGCAAGCGGTTCGGCGACAACCTGCTCCACCACCTCGCGGCAAGCTAGAGCTCCAGCTGCCAGAAGCCGGTGTCGATCCAGCGGCCGAACTTCCAGCCCACCTCGCGGATCGTGCCGCGGTGCACGAAGCCGAACGACTCGTGCAGCCGCACGCTCGCCTCGTTGGGCAGAGCGATCACGGCAAGGGCGGTGTGCACACCGTCGGCGCGCAGCCGCTCGAGCAGCGACGCGTACAGGGCCCGCCCGACTCCGCGCCCTCGCGCGTCCTCGGCGAGGTACACCGACACCTCACGGGTGCGGTCGTACGCCGGCCGCGGCCGGTACGTCGAGGCGTACGCGAAGCCGCCCACGCTGCCCGCCACCTCGGCCACCAGCAGCGGACCGGCCAGCTTGTCGGCCCAGAACTCCGGTGCCCGGCCCGCCGCGTCGAACGTCGCGATCCCGTGCATCGCCTCGTGCTCGTAGATCGCGCCGACGGCCGCGAGGTCGGCCGAGGCGGCGTCGCGGACGTCGATCCTCTCCACGCGCGGAGTCTCGCAGGTCGGGCAGACTGGTCGCGTGAGAACTGACCCCAGCGAGATCGCGCCGATCGAGCCCGACACCAAGGACTGGACCTGGGCGCTGCACAGGGAGTGCCCGGACTGCGGGTTCGACGCGCAGCGGCTCGACATCGCGGAGCTCCCGCAGCTGCTGCTCGACCACGCGCTCGGCTGGGGCGACCTGCTGTCCCGGCCGGGGGTCACCGAACGCCCGGCCGCCGACGTGTGGTCGCCGCTGGAGTACGCCTGCCACGTGCGTGACGTGCACCGGCTCTTCGACGAGCGGGTCGCGCTGATGCTCCACGAGGTCGACCCCGAGTTCCCGAACTGGGACCAGGACGCGACCGCGGTCGCCGAGGGCTACTACCACCAGGATCCCGCCACCGTTTTCCTCGAGCTGGTCGAGGCGGCGGGGGCGGTCGCCGGCAGGTACGCCGCCGTCACCGGCGACCAGTGGGCGCGACGAGGCCGGCGCAGCGACGGCAACGAGTTCACGGTCGAGTCGATCTCGCGCTACCACGCGCACGACATGGTCCACCACGCCCACGACGTGGGGCTGGACGTAGCCCACGGCGGGGCGTCGGGGACGGGTGCATGAGGCACACCGAGTTCTGGTCACGCATGGACGCCGCGCTCGGCCCGTCGTACTCGCATGCCTGGGCCGACCAGCAGGTGCTCGCCGAGCTGGGCGGCCGCACTGTCGCCGAGGCGCTCGCCGCGGGGGAGTCGCCCAAGGTGGTGTGGCGTGCCGTGTGGGCGCGGCTCGAGCTCCCCGAGCGCGATCGCTGACGGCTCGCCCAGAGTTCACCGCGATGTGACCTCGGGCGGATTCCCAGGACGCCGATCGTCGGGTTAGCCTTCGCGCGATCGCCCTGACACTCGGGGCTTGGCGACGAGGAGAGACATGTCCGTCCGTTCACTGCGGCGCCCGCTGGGCGTCCTGGCCGTGGGGGTCACCGCCCTGGTCACGGCCGCCACTCTGGGAGCTCCCTCCGAAGCGGTGCAGGGCCACAAGCCCAAGCCGCCCAGGATGCAGCAGATCCAGATCCTGTCGTTCAACGACTTCCACGGGAACCTCGAGCCGCCGGCCGGCTCCTCCGGGCGCATCGTCACCGGCCACACGTTCGCCGCGGACGGCAAGCCGGTCGACACCACGCAGGACGTCGGGGGCGTGGAGTACCTCGCCTCGCACCTCGAGCGAGCGCGCGCGGGCCACGACAGCACGCTGACCGTCGCCGCGGGCGACCTCATCGGCGCCACCCCACTGCTCTCGGCCGCGTTCCACGACGAGCCGACCATCGAGTCGATGAACAAGCTCGGGCTCGACGTCAGCTCGGTGGGCAACCACGAGTTCGACGAGGGCTACACCGAGCTCCAGCGCATGGCCGACGGCGGCTGCATCGCCGACGGCGACGGCGCCAACAACCAGAACTCCTGCCCCGACGGCTCGTTCAGCGGCGCGAACTTCGACTACCTCGCTGCCAACGTCGTGCACACCGGGACGAGCAAGACGATCCTGCCGCCCTACGCGATCAAGAACGTCAACGGCGCCAGGATCGGCTTCATCGGGATGACCCTCAAGGGCACGCCCGACATCGTGACCGCGGCCGGTGTCCAGGGCCTCACGTTCACCGACGAGGTCAAGACGGCCAACAAGCTGGTGCCGGTGCTCAAGCGCAAGGGCGTCAAGGCGATCGTCGTCCTGCTCCACCAGGGCGGCCTGCCCAGGCAGCAGCCGCTGACGAACCCCGAGGGTGACACCGTGCTCGGCAACCCGGAGTACGACTACACCTGCGCCGAGGGCGGGTCGCTCGACCCGGTCGCCTCCCCCGTCCTCGACATCGCGTCGCACCTCGACCCCGAGATCGACATGGTCGTCTCCGGCCACACGCACCAGCCGTACGTGTGCGACGTCAAGGACCCCAAGGGCAACGACCGGCTCGTGACCTCTGCCTCGTCGTTCGGCCGTCTGTACACGGACACCGAGCTCACCTACGACCGGGCGAAGCGTGACATCGTGCGCAGCTCGGTCGAGGGCGCGAACATGCCGGTGACCCGCGACCAGAAGGACGCCGAGCAGACCTCGCTGATCGCGCACTACGTCGAGCTCGTGAAGCCGATCGCCAGCAAGGAGATCGGCCAGATCACGACCGACGTGAAGAAGGACCCGCCACTCGGCAGCACCAACGGCGAGAGCCAGCTCGGTGACCTGATCGCCGACGCCCAGCTCGCCGACGACAGCACGGTCACCAACGGCAAGACTCCGGTGATCGCGTTCATGAACCCCGGCGGCATCCGGACCGACCTCACCTTCGCGCAGACGAAGTACCCGGACGAGGTTCCGGGCGACGTCACCTACGAGGAGGCGTTCTCGGTCCAGCCGTTCAACAACTTCCTGGTGTCGATGGACCTGACCGGTCAGGACATCTACGACATCCTGGCGCAGCAGGTGACCGGCACGAACGGAGCGTCGCGCAAGATCCTCCAGATCTCGCAGGGCTTCACCTACAAGCTCGTGCCCGGCGTGGGCGCCGAGGACGGCTCGGTGATGCTGAACGGGACGCCGATCGACAAGGCGGCGACCTACCGGATCGTGACGAACAACTTCCTGCAGGGCGGCGGCGACGGGTTCCCGTCGTTCACGAAGGGCACCGACGTGTACTACGGCGGGCTCGACATCGACGCGTTCGCCGACTACCTGTCGGCGCACTCGCCGTACACCCCGGGTCCGCTGACCCGGATCACGCAGTAGTCGTTTCGCACCGGCGCACGACGCCCGCACCGGACTCCGGTGCGGGCGTCGTCGTACGACGGGCCCGGCGTGGTGACCGGCGTTTCCTGCGACACGCCGTTTCGAAGGCCTTGGTCGAACAGGTGTTCGGGATACATTTGTGCTCCACAGGCGCCGGAACGGGTCGGTCGTCCACAGGTCCGGAGCAGCAGGCCGGGACTGTCGGAGGCCCCGCCTAGCGTCTGTCCTACAAGCCAGGCAACCGACCGCGGAGCGCGGTCACCGATCGGACGGATGGACAGACATGGGTGTTGCGGCGGGGAACAAGGACAAGGCGCTCGACGCGGCGCTCGCCAACATCGAGAAGCAGTTCGGCAAGGGCTCGGTCATGCGGCTCGGCGACGAGGTGCGTGCCCCGCTCGAGGTGATCCCGACCGGTTCGATCGCGCTCGACATCGCCCTCGGCCTCGGCGGCCTGCCGCGCGGCCGGGTGGTCGAGATCTACGGCCCGGAGTCCTCCGGCAAGACCACGGTCGCCCTGCACGCGGTGGCCAACGCCCAGCGCGCCGGCGGCATCGTGGCGTTCATCGACGCCGAGCACGCGCTCGACCCGGAGTACGCCCAGCGGCTCGGCGTCGACACCGACGCGCTGCTCGTCTCCCAGCCCGACACGGGTGAGCAGGCGCTGGAGATCGCCGACATGCTGATCCGTTCCGGCGCGCTCGACCTGATCGTGATCGACTCGGTCGCCGCGCTGGTGCCCCGCGCCGAGATCGAGGGCGAGATGGGCGACAGCCACGTCGGCCTCCAGGCCCGGCTGATGAGCCAGGCGCTGCGCAAGATGACCGGCGCGCTCAACAACGCCGGCACCACCGCGATCTTCATCAACCAGCTGCGCGAGAAGATCGGCGTGATGTTCGGCTCGCCGGAGACCACCACCGGCGGCAAGGCGCTGAAGTTCTACGCCTCGGTGCGGCTCGACGTCCGCCGGATCGAGACCCTCAAGGACGGCACCGAGCCGGTCGGCAACCGCACCCGGATCAAGGTCGTCAAGAACAAGGTCGCCCCGCCGTTCAAGCAGGCGGAGTTCGACATCATGTACGGCCACGGCATCTCCCGCGAGGGCGGCCTGATCGACGTCGGCGTCGAGGCGGGCCTCGTCCGCAAGGCCGGTGCCTGGTACACCTACGAGGGCGACCAGCTCGGCCAGGGCAAGGAGAACGCCCGCACCTTCCTGCGCGACAACCCCGACCTCGCCAACGAGATCGAGAAGAAGATCCTGGAGAAGCTCGGGATCGGGCCCTCCGTGGCCGCGCCCGCCGACGGCTTCGTCGCCGACGGCCCGGTCGACCCCGACGGCATCGACTTCTGACCTTCCGGCGGTCGAGCCTGTCGAGACCAGGAACATCGTGAGGAACCAGCAGCCACCGGCTGCCTCGGATCGAGCAGCGAGCGCCGGCGAAGCGCGTCGAGATGACGCGGAGGCGGTGGCGCGCAACATCCTGCTCGACCAGCTCACGGGCCGCGCCCGCAGCCGGTCCGAGCTGGCCGCCAAGCTCGCCCAGCGCGACGTGCCCGACGAGATCGCGCTCCGGCTGCTCGACCGGTTCGAGGAGGTGGGGCTGGTCGACGACGCCGCGTTCGCGCGCGGCTGGGTCGAGCAGCGGCAGTCCGGCCGGGGGCTGGCCCGGCGGGCTCTCGCCGAGGAGCTGCGGCGCAAGGGCATCGACGACGAGGTCGCGCGTGAGGCGCTCGACGAGATCGACCCCGACGACGAGGTGGAGGCGGCCCGCACCCTGGTCCGGCGCAGGCTCCGCACCGTGCGCGACCTCGACCAGCAGGTGGCGGTCCGGCGGCTGACCGGCCTGCTCGCGCGCAAGGGCTACCCGCCCACGGTCGTGTTCCGGGTGGTGCGTGAGGAGCTCGACGCCGACCTGGTCGACCCCGAGCACCTGACCTGAGGCCCGTTACCCACTGGTAACTTGAGGGCATGCCTTCGATCCTGCCCCTCTACCGCGAGGTGACCCGGCTGCCGCTCGGCGACCGGATCTTCTCCTTCGCGTTCGCCCGCAAGGCGCCGTACTTCGCGACGATCCGGCCGCGCTTCACCGTGCTCGAGCCGAACCACGTCGAGCTGGTGGTCACGAAGCGGCGAGCCGTGCACAACCACATCGGCACGGTGCACGCGATCGCGCTGTGCAACGGGCTCGAAGCGGCGATGGGTGCCCTGGCGGAGGCCACGATCCCGCCGCACAAGCGGTGGATCCCGAAGGGGATGGAGGTCGCCTACCCGGCCAAGGCCGACAGTGACGTCACCTGCGTGGCCGAGACCGACCCTTCCCAGTGGAACGGGGATGACCCCGACCTGCCGGTCCGGGTGCGAGGGACCCGTGCCGACGGGACCGTCGTGATCGAGGGGGTCATCCGGCTCTGGGTCACCGAGCGTGCGGCATCATCGGAAAGCGACACCTCCACTCCCGTCGACGCAAGGAGCATCGTGACTACGCCCAGCATCGTCCGCACCCTCACCCGCGGCACCACCTACGCCGTCCGCCACCCCGCCCGCAGCGCTCTCAACGCCGTGGGACTGGCGAGGGGCACGGTGGCTGCCGGCCTCAGCCTGGTGTGCGGTGCCAGTGCCGACCGGGGCGAGACCTTCGACCCGGTCGCGATGCCGGAGCAGCGAGTGGACTCCCCGCAGGCCAGGACGGAGCCGGAGCGGGTCGCGGCCGAGCCGGGCGAGCGGCACGCCGCCGAGGTGGCCGAGCACGTTCAGGTGGAAGAGCCTGCCCTGCCGGGTGAGGCGTTCGCACATGAGGCCACGGCATCGGCCCGGGGTGCCCGCGTGGCCGATGACGAGCGCGTCGACGCCTGGCATGAGGACGCGGAAGATGCCGAGCACGGCGAGCCGCTCACCGCTGCCGAAGGCATCGCCCAGGTGGCCGAGGCCTCCGACGTCGAGACCGAGGCGCCGCTGCCCGACGAGCCGCTCCTCGACCCGTCCGTGGCCAAGAGCGTGGCCAGCGAGGCCGAGACGATGCGGCGTGCCGCCGAGTAGCCCCTCCCTGCCGGACGGCTTCGAGCACTTGACCGACCCGGGTACGGCTGACAGCCGCTGGCCGACCCCCGGGACCTGGATGTCCGCCGGGGCGCACGGTCCCGGAGGGTCCCGCCGTACTCTCGTCTCGGGATGACACGCACATACGAGGTCCGCACCTACGGGTGCCAGATGAACGTCCACGACTCCGAGCGGCTCACCGGGCTGCTGGAGGACGCGGGGTACGTCGCCGCGCCCGAGGGCGACCAGGCCGACGTGGTGGTGTTCAACACCTGCGCGGTGCGGGAGAACGCGGACAACAAGCTCTACGGCAACCTCGGGCACCTCGCGCCGGTGAAGGCCAGGCATCCGGGGATGCAGATCGCGGTCGGGGGCTGCCTGGCGCAGAAGGACCGCGGCGAGATCACCGAGGAAGGCGCCGTGGGTCGACGTCGTCTTCGGCACCCACAACATCGGTTCGCTGCCGGTGCTGCTGGAGCGCGCGCGGGTGCAGGAGGAGGCGCAGGTCGAGATCCTCGAGTCGCTCGAGGTGTTCCCCTCGACGCTGCCCACCAAGCGCGAGTCGGCGTACGCCGCGTGGGTGTCGATCTCGGTCGGCTGCAACAACACGTGCACGTTCTGCATCGTGCCCGCGCTGCGCGGCAAGGAGAAGGACCGCCGGCCCGGCGAGATGCTGGCCGAGATCGAGGCGCTGGTGGCGGAAGGGGTCGCCGAGGTGACCCTGCTCGGGCAGAACGTGAACACCTACGGGGTCGAGTTCGGCGACCGGCTCGCGTTCGGCAAGCTGCTGCGGGCCTGCGGCGAGATCGACGGGACTGGAGCGCGTTCGGTTCACCTCACCGCACCCGGCGGCGTTCACCGACGACGTGATCGCGGCGATGGCCGAGACGCCGAACGTGATGCCGCAGCTGCACATGCCGCTGCAGTCCGGCTCGGACAAGGTGCTCAAGGACGATGCGGCGGTCCTACCGGCAGGAGAGGTTCCTCGGGATCATCGACCGGGTGCGGGCCGCGATCCCGGACGCCGCGATCACGACCGACATCATCGTCGGCTTCCCGGGCGAGACCGAGGAGGACTTCCTCGAGACGCTGAAGGTGGTCGAGCGGGCGCGGTTCGCCGGCGCGTTCACGTTCCAGTACTCCAAGCGCGCCCGGTACGCCGGCCGCGGACGCTCGACGACCAGGTACCGAAGGCGGTCGTGCAGGAGCGCTACGAACGGCTCGTGGCGCTCGCCGACCAGATCGCCTGGGACGAGAACAAGGCGCTCGTCGGGCAGCACCCTCGAGCTGATGGTGGCCGAGGGCGAGGGCCGCAAGGACGGCCAGACCCACCGGCTGTCCGGCCGCGCCCGGGACAACCGGCTGGTGCACTTCACGCGCCACCGACGTGCGTCCCGGCGACATGGTCGAGGTCGAGGTGACGTACGCCGCCCCGCACCACCTGGTCGCCGACGGCCCGGTCCGGTCGGTGCGCCGTACCCGCGCCGGCGACGCGTGGCAGGCGCGGACGGCGACCGCCACGACCACTCCCACGATCCGGACGGCTGTCTCGCTCGGCCTGCCGACGGTGGGCGTTCCCGCGAGCTAGGCGGGCTCCTCGGGCTGCTTCTCCTCGGCGTCGTCGGCCGGCTCGGTCAGCGACTCGTGGCCCTCGTCGGCCGGGTCCTTGGCGTCGCGCGAGCCCGCGCCGTCGGCCTCGTCGAGGTCCTCGGGCTGCTCCAGCTCGTCGGGCACGCCCTCGACCTGCGCCGAAAGCGGCTGGTCGGGCACGGCCGGGTCGGGCTCGGCCGCCTCCCAGTCGGGGACGGAGTCGGGGCCGCCGGGGCCCTCGGGCGGCGGCGGGTCGATGTGGGGCTCGCGGGTGTCACTCACCGGGTCAGCCTGTCGGACCGGTCGGGTCGGTCGGTGCGCCGGGGTGGTTCTTGCCGTCGAGCTTGTCCAGCACACCGGTTGCCGCGCTCTTGCCCCGGGCGATCTTGTCGGTGTACTTCCCCTGGGTCTTCTCGTCGACCACGTCGCCGGCCTTGTCGATGCCGTCGCGGATCTTGTCACCGTGGTCGTCGACGACCTTGGCCAGCTGCTTCTTCGCATCGTCCAGGAATCCCATGCCGCAACCGTGGCATCCACCGCCAAGCCCGGCAAGGTGCGGCCACCGGGGCTGGAACACTGACGCCATGCCCGAGCTCCCCGTCGTCGCCGTCGTGGGTGCCACGGCGGCCGGCAAGAGCGAGCTCGCGCTCGACCTGGCCGACCACCTCGGCGGAGAGGTGGTCAACACCGACTCGATGCAGCTGTACCGCGGCATGGACATCGGCACCGCGAAGCTGCCGGTGTCCGAGCGGCGCGGCATCAGGCACCACCTGGTCGACGTGCTCGACGTGCGCGAGGAAGCCAGCGTCGCCGAGTTCCAGGCGCAGGCGCGCGCGGTGGTCGAGGACTGCCGTGCCCGCGGCGTGGTGCCGGTGCTGGTCGGCGGCTCCGCGCTCTACACGCGGGCCGTGCTCGACCGGCTCGACTTCCCCGGCACGGATCCCGTGGTCCGGCGCCGGCTCGAGGACGACCTGGCCGAGCTGGGGCCGGCCGCCCTGCACGACCGGCTGCGGGGGCTCGACCCCGATGCCGCCGGCCACATCGAGCAGGCGAACGGACGCCGGATCGTGCGCGCGCTGGAGGTGGTCGAGCTGACCGGAGGTCCGTTCGCCGCGCGGATGCCGCCCCCGTCGTACGTCTATCCGGAGGCGGTGCAGCTCGGTGTGGACATCGACCGGACCGTCCTCGACGAGCGGATCACCCGCCGGGTCGACCGGATGTGGGCCGACGGACTGGTCGAGGAGGTACGACGCCTCGAGACGCTGGGCCTCCGGGAGAGCCGGACCGCGAGCCGGGCACTGGGCTACCAACAGGTGCTGGCGTTCCTCGCCGGCGAGGTCGACGAGGAGGAGTCGCGGCGCCGCACCGTGGTCGGGACCCGACGGTTCGCGCGTCGGCAGGACGCGTGGTTCCGCAAGGACCCCCGAGTGCGCTGGGTGCCGACCGGCACCGATGCCGTTGCGGCCTGGCGGAGGCCTATCCGGTAGGCGGTGCCGCGGGCTTCCGACCCCCCCGGATCCCCCGATCCGTGGCACCGCCTACCGGCCCCCTCCAGGCAGAATGTTTCTGGCCCCGAACATTCCACAGTTCGGCTCGTGGCGGCATAGCCTCTTTGGACTATATTTTCGTGACTCTGAGGCGGAATCCGGGGTCGATTCACCTCCCGGGAACCCTCGGTCGCGCCACGCCGTCCCTACGATGGGGCCGTGGAGATCTCCTTCGTCAAGGGTCACGGCACCGAGAACGACTTCGTGCTGCTGCCCGACGCCAACGGCCGGCTCGACCTGACCCCCGAGCAGGTGACGACGCTGTGCAGCCGGCGCACCGGGATCGGCGGCGACGGCGTGATCCGGGTGGTGCGCACCGACGCGACGGACGACCCGGCGGCGGTGGCCGCCCGCGGCGACGCGATCTGGTTCATGGACTACCGCAACGCCGACGGGTCGCTGAGCGAGATGTGCGGCAACGGCATCCGGGTGCTGGGGCTCTACCTCGCCACCCACGCCGACGTCGACCCGCGCAACGAGCTGCCGATCGCCACCCGTGACGGGATCAAGACGCTGACCTTCGGCGCCGAGGGGATCAGCGTCGACATGGGCACCCCGAAGGTGCTGGAGGAGACCGAGGTCCGCGTCGGAGACCGCGCCTGGTCCGCCGTCCACGTCGACCTCGGCAACCCGCACGCCGTTGCGATCGTGGAGGACCTCGAGGACGCCGGCCCGCTCACCGAGCCCCCGTCGTACGACGCGGCGGCCTACCCCGAGGGCGTCAACGTCGAGTTCGTGGTGTGGCTCGGCCCCCAGCACGTGTCGATGCGTGTCTTCGAGCGGGGCTCCGGCGAGACCCGGTCGTGCGGCACCGGGGCGTGCGCCGCCATGGTCGTCGCCGCGACGCGCGACCGGGCCGAGCGGGGTGTGCCGTACACCGTCGACGTGCCGGGCGGGTCGTTGCAGGTGACCTGGACCCACGACGACCGGATGGTGATGACCGGCCCGGCGGTGCTGGTCGCGGAGGGTCTCGTCGACCTCTGACACCTCCCGGTGCTCGAGCTTGTCGGGACCCACAACACCCGGTGGTCGAGCTTGTCGAGACCCGCAGCACCCGGGGGTCGAGCTTGTCGAGACCCATATGCTCCGAAACCATGGAGATCAGTGGAGCCAGCGCAGTCGTCACCGGGGCGGCGTCCGGCATCGGAGCCGCCGTCGCCCGTCAGCTCGCGGCCTCGGGAGCGCACGTCGTCGTGGCCGATCTCAACGCCGAGCGTGGCGAGGCCCTGGCCCAGGAGATCGGCGGGGCGTTCGTCGCGGTCGACGTGACGAACACCGAGCAGATCAAGGCCGCGGTCGAGAAGGCCGAGGAGCTCGGGCCACTGCGGATCCTGGTCAACTCCGCGGGCATCGGCTGGGCGCAGCGCACGGTCGGCAAGGACGGCACGTTCGCGTCCGCGGCCGACCTCGAGGCGTTCACCAAGGTGATCGGGATCAACCTGATCGGCACCTTCGACTGCATCCGCCTGGCCGGCACCGCGATCGGCCGGCACGAGCCGACGCCGTCCGGCGAGCGTGGCGTGATCGTCAACCTGGCCTCGGTGGCCGCGTTCGACGGCCAGATCGGGCAGGCGGCGTACTCCGCCTCCAAGGGCGGCGTGGTCGGGATGACCCTCCCGGTCGCGCGTGACCTTGCGGCGCTCGGGATCCGGGTGAACACGGTGGCTCCGGGCCTGATCGACACCCCGATCTACGGCGATGGCGAGCAGGCCGAGGCGTTCAAGTCCAAGCTCGGCGAGAGCGTGCTGTTCCCCAAGCGGCTCGGCGTCCCCGACGAGCTGGCCAGCATGGTGCTCGAATGCATCCGCAACTCGTACATGAACGGCGAGACCGTGCGCGTCGACGGCGGCATCCGAATGCCCCCCAAGTGACCGCCGCACGGGGGATCGCCGGACTCCTGGTCCTGGCCGTGCTGACGACGGGGTGCAGCGCCGGCGGCGACGAGACGAAGGAGGCGCAGAGCGCACCGAGCACCAGCGCGTCGGCAAGCTCGTCGGGCACGCTGGACTGGAAGTCCTGCGACGGCTCCTTCCAGTGCGCCAGCCTCGACGTGCCGCTCGACTACGACAAGCCCGACGGCGAGCAGCTCACCCTGGCGCTGGTCCGCCGTCCCGCGGACAACCCCGGCCAGCGGGTCGGCTCGCTGCTGGTCAACCCGGGCGGGCCCGGCGGTTCCGGCATCGACCTCGCGGAGAACAAGCAGTTCCCCACCGAGATCCAGCAGCGGATGGACGTCGTGGGCTTCGACCCCCGCGGCGTGGGCAAGAGCTCGCCGCTGGACTGCCACTCCCACCTGCAGGAGATGTACGACGCCGACCCGACGCCGGCCACACCGGCCGAGAAGGCGGCGTACCTGAAGGTCAGCAAGGCGTACGTCGCCGAGTGCGCCCGCAAGGAGAAGGCGCTGCTGCCGCACCTCGGCACGCTCAACGTCGCCCGCGACATGGACCGGATCCGCGAGGCGCTGGGGGAGAAGAAGCTCAACTACCTCGGCTACTCCTACGGCACCTCGATCGGCCAGATGTACGCCAAGCTGTTCCCGACCCGGATCCGGACCATGGTGCTCGACGGTGTGGTCAACACCGAGCTGACCGGCCTGCAGGGCGCCGACGAGCAGGCTGACGGGTTCTACCAGGCACTGCAGGCCTATCTGGCGGACTGCAAGGCCGACAGCTCCTGCGTGCTCGGCGCCGACCCGCGGGCCCAGCTGGAGAAGCTGGTGGCCGCAGCGGAGGCGGAGCCGATCCCCGCGCCCCAGGCCGACCGGCCGGCGACCCCGGGCGTGGTCCAGCTCGCGATCGGGGTCGCGCTGTACAGCAAGGACTCGTGGCCGGTGCTGTCGCAGGCCATCGACGAGGGCCTCAAGGGCGACGCCAGCCGGCTGGTCCTGATGGCCGACAGCTACCTGAGCCGCAAGCCCGACGGCAGCTACGGCAACGGATTCGACATCTACTTCGCGGTCAGCTGCCTCGACAGCGCCTGGCCGACGTCGCCTGCGAAGGTGTTCGCGAACGCCAAGGCGACCGGCGCGAAGGACCCGCTGGTCGGCGAGGGCCTGGTCAACGACTACGTGCGCTGCGCGCTGTGGCCGACGCCGCCGCAGCCGCTGCCGAAGCTGACCGCACCGGGGTCGCCGCCGATCGTGGTGATCAGCACCACCCGCGACCCGGCCACGCCGTACGCGTCCGGCGTCAAGGTGGCCGATCGGCTGCCGAAGGGCGTGCTGCTGACGAACGACGGCGACGGGCACACGGTCTACGCGCAGGGCAAGGCGTGCGTCGACGACGCCGTGACCCGCTACCTGGTCGAGGCGAAGCCGCCCAAGGACGGGCTCGAGTGCAGCTGAGCCGCTGACCCTTGCGCGGCCGACCGCTTCGGGGCAGGCTCGAGTGGTCGGATCCGTTCTCGGGAGGCCTACCATGCTTCGTCGTACCCACCGCTCGTCCGTGGCGGCCGCTGCCGCCCTCGCCACCTGTCTCGGTGGGCTCGCGCTCGCTCCCGCGCACGCGCAGGGAGACCCGGGCCGGGGGACGTTCTACACGACCAAGACCCCGACCAGCGTCGGCAGCGGGGGAGCGGTCAGCTCCGTCGACCCGGAGGCCAGCAGGATCGGGCGCGACGTGCTCCGCAGCGGCGGCAACGCGGCGGACGCGATCATCGCGATGGCGGCCGCGCTCGGCGTCACCGAGCCGTACAGCTCCGGCATCGGGGGCGGCGGCTTCCTCGTCTACTACGACGCGAAGTCCGGCAAGGTCAGCACGATCGACGGCCGCGAGACCGCGCCCGCCTCGATGCCGCACGACGCGTTCATCGACCCCGAGTCCAGCCCTCCCCAGCCCTACCGCTTCTCGCCGGAGCTGGTCACCAGCGGCGTGTCGGTGGGCACCCCCGGCACGCCCGCCACGTGGGACCAGGCGCTGCGCCGCTTCGGCACCCTGAGCTTCAAGAAAGCGCTGCAGCCGGCCACCCGGCTGGCCGAGCGCGGCTTCGTCGTCGACAGCACGTTCCGGCAGCAGACGGAGGACAACAAGGCGCGGTTCCGCGCGTTCGACTCGACCGCGAGACCTGTTCCTGCCCGGCGGCGACGCCCCGCAGGTCGGCTCGGTCTTCCGCAACCCCGATCTTGCGGCGACGTACAAGATGCTGGCGAAGAAGGGCGTCGCCGGCTTCTACTCCGGTCCGCTCGCCGACGAGATCGTGCAGACCGTGCAGGACCCGCCGAAGCGTCCCGACACCGTCCTGCCGGTGCCGCCCGGCTTCCTGGAGAGGTCCGACCTCGCGGCGTACCGCGCGATCGGGCGCGAGCCCACGCACGTCGGCTACCGCGGCCTCGACGTATACGGGATGCCGCCCTCCTCCAGCGGAGGTACGACGGTCGGCGAGGCGCTGAACATCCTCGAACAGTTCGACCTGGCCGGCATGTCCGACGCCGACGCGCTGCACCGGTACCTGGAGGCCAGCGCGCTGTCGTTCGCCGACCGCAACGCCTACGTGGGCGACCCGGCGTTCGTCGACGTCCCGGTCTCGGACCTTCTCTCCGACACCTTCGCGAAGGAGCGCGCCTGCGAGATCGACCCCGACCACGCGCTGAACAACGCGCAGCACCCTCAGGTCGCTCCGGGTGATGTCACCAGCTACGACGGCGTATGCGACGACGGCACCGCGGCAGCGCCGAACCAGAAGCCCGACACCGAGAACGTGTCGACCACGAACCTCACCGCCAGCGACAAGTGGGGCAACGTCGCGGAGTACACGCTCACCATCGAGCAGACCGGCGGGTCCGGCATCGTGGTGCCCGGGCGCGGCTTCCTGCTCAACAACGAGCTGACCGACTTCACGGCCGTCTTCGACCCGGCGGACCCGAACCGGATCGAGGGCGGCAAGCGCCCGCGCTCGTCGATCTCGCCGACGATCGTGCTCGACTCGAGGCAAGCCGTTCCTCGCGCTCGGCTCGCCCGGCGGCTCCACGATCATCACCACGGTGCTGCAGATCCTGTTCAACCGGATCGACCGGGGGATGACCCTTCCGCAGGCGGTGGCCGCACCGCGCGCCTCGCAGCGAAACACCCCTGACGTGACGGCCGAGCAGGCGTTCATCGACGCCTACGGCGCAGGGCTAACGCCTTTGGGTCACTCGTTCGTCACACCCGGTCCGCCCGGCAGCAGCGCCTCGGAGATCGGTGCCGCGACCGGGATCGAGTTCCGCCACGGCGGCCAGGTGGTTGCCGTCTCCGAGCCGGTACGACGGGGCGGCGGGTCCGCGCTCGTCGTACGGCCGGGGCGGTAGGGGGGTGGCTGGGCTCTGGGGCCGGGCTGGTTACCACGGGACCGTGGTATCCAGCCCCTTCCCTAGCTGGCTGTAGGAGCCGTCAAGTCCGTGGGAGGGCGTGGGTGATCGGCTCCGAGGTTCGGAGCTGGTCGAGGTCTTGTTGGTCGGCAGGTCGGGTGTCGGGGTGCCGGGGCGCCCACGCTGACGTATGCGACCTCGCTCGGGGCGGGTCGTCTGGCTTCGTTCGGGCTGCGGTGATGGCGAAGGACCCGGGCGCCAAGCTAGATGCGGCATAACGTCTTGCGGCGCCTGCCATAGCCGATACGGCGTCTGGTCCGGGTCCTTCGTGCCTTCGAGCCTGACACTGTCGACCGGAGTTGTGAAGGGTCGGGGTCAGTCCTCCCGGATCCACCTGCTCGGGTCGTAGTCGGCCTGGTCGCGGACCAGGGCGAAGGCGATGCGGTTGGCTCGGTTTGCCATCGCGCAGGCGATGACCAGGCCCTTCTTGCCGCGGGCGCGCAGCTGGGCGCCGTAGACCTTGGCGGCGGGATCGTTGAGCCACAGCCCGATGCCGAGGTCGATCAGGGCGCGGCGGAGCTCGACGCTGCCCTCACGGCTGATCACGCTGTCGCGGCGTTTGCCGGCGACTCGTACTGGATCGGGTTGAGACCCGGCAGTGCGGTAGACCTGCCGGTGGTTGTCGAACCGGGCCGGGTCACCGAGGGCGCCGCCGTAGTTCCCGGCCCGGACCTGACGCCCAGCCCGGGACGCGTCAGCAGCGGCGCGAACGGGCTCAACGGCACCAGCCGCGCCAGCTGGTCGGTGGCCTGGCCGACCTGCGCGTCCAGGTCGGCCAGCAGGACGAGGTCGGCGGCCAGGACCGCACGTGCGACCGCGGCGTCCGCGGTGGGCAGTGCATCTCGGGCGGCCTGGACCAGCCGCTCGGCCATCGGCTTGCGGATCTGCAGACCGCGGGTGGTCGCCGAAGCGGATGAACCGGTTGCTACCCAAACGCAGCGAGCCGGGCCGGGTCGGCGAACTCAGCCGCGACCAACCGACCGACCTTGGTGGCCAGCACGTCCGGCAGCGCCAGGGTCAGGCCCGGGAAAGGTCCGATCGAGCTGCCCGAGCAGCTGGTTCTTCGTCGCGGTCCGCGACACGACCCGACTGGTCCGATGCGCCGACCACGCGGTGAGCTCACCCAGCACCAGCGACCGGTCCCGGACCGGCTGCCCGCGACCAGCGAGCAGCAGTTCGGTCATGGCCTCCAGGTCGATCACGTCGGTCTTGATCGTGCGCTTGCCCAGCACCCGCCGCTGCTCGGTGACATGGCCGGGGTTGAGCTCGAGCACCTCCCAGCCCACCGGCCACCCCGCGTTCAGCAACGGCCGGTGGTAGTGCCCGGCCGCCTCGATGCCGACCTTGACCACCGCATCGACCGGGAGCACCCGGCCGATCTCGGCCACCACCCGCGCCAACGACGGCCCTGTCATCGGACACCCGACACGTGGCTTGCGAAGCAACCTCCGGGCGCTATCGGTGACCGAGAACGCGAACTCGGTCTTGCCCACATCGACCGCGACGACGACCGTTGATGACGTGACCGGGACAGCCTGAACAACCATGGGACCCACCTCCGGGGGCGCCAGAAGGCCACGGCGCGTCAACGCCCAACCTTCAGATGAAGAGAACCTGTCGGTCCCTTCCAAGCACCTCCGGAGGTGTCCGTGAAGGACTACCCGACCTATATCAGCCAAATTTCGCTAGGGAGGAGGACGTTTACCACGGGACCGTGGTAATCCGCCCCCGGTCCGGCACCCCTCAAATCGCGCGCACAGGTCGGCGTCCTCGTCGCGGTACATCGTGTGGTCCGGCGTGCCCGGTGCGGTGCTCAACGCCCAGGGCGTCCATGGTTCCGGCCACGACACGCGTCCCCTGCCGCACCCCGAATGCAAAGTCGATCAATCTAGTTGGGTATGCTGCTGCCATGGACTCCGCCACCACTCTCGCACCCCGCGAGGCGGAGGCAGCCGGTCCGGGGCCGATCCGCAAACCGCTGCCGCCGCAGCACTTCGTCGACCACGGCACCAACGCCGAGATGCGCTGGGACGTCCCGCACGGCCCCGGCGACACGCCGGCCTCGCGGCTGTTCGTGCGCAACCACACCGAGACCCCGCTGCTCGACGCGGCGACGTACACGCTGCTGGTCCACGGCGACGGGCTGCGCCGCGCGGCCGTGATCACCCTGGACGACCTGCGCGCGTTGCCGGTGACGCGCACGACCTGCGCCCACGAGTGCACCGGCAACGGGCGCAGCTACTTCGCCACCCAGCAGGGTCGCGAGGCGCCGGGCACCCCGTGGCACCTGGGCAGCATCGGCCAGGTGACCTGGGAGGGCGTCCGCCTCGCCGAGGTGCTCGAGCGGCTCGGCCTTCGCGACGACGCGGTCGACGTGATGGCGACCGGGCTCGACCCGAGCTACGTGGACGACGACGGCGTCGACAACGGTCCGGTACGCCGGCCGCTGCCGATCGCGAAGGCTCTCGACGACACGCTGCTGGTATGGGGGATGAACGGGGAGCCGCTGCTGCCCGACCACGGGTTCCCGCTGCGCCTGGTCGTGCCCGGCTGGGTCGGGGTCGCCAGCATCAAGTGGCTCGGCTCGATCGAGGTCGCCACCCGCCCGCTCGAGTCGCCGTGGAACACGAAGTGGTACCGGATGACCGGCGGCGACTTCCCCGACGACGCGCCGCCGCTCACGCTCAACCCGGTGCGCAGCGTCTGGGAGCTGCCGGAGCCGGCGTCCCTGCCCACGGACGCCGGTGCCGTGCTGCACGGGCGCTCCTGGAGCGGCGCCGGCGCCGTCGCGAGGGTCGAAGTGAGCGTCGACGGCGGGGCGACCTGGGCGACCGTTCGGCTCGACTCTTCCGGCGCCGCCTGGACCACCTGGCGCTTCCGCTGGCCCGGAGCCACCCCCGGCGACCACGTCCTGATGGCGCGCGCCACCGACGTCGCCGGGCGCACCCAGCCGCTGGTCGCGGCCTGGAACGACGAGGGCTACCTGTTCGACGCGGTGGTCCGGCACCCGGTGCAGGTCGGCTGACCCGGGCGGCTCCTGCTCAGCTCCGCCCGAGGCGTCCGAGCACCCGCTCCTGGCGCGGGGCGTCGTCCGGCACCTCCAGCGGCGGCTTGCACGCGCCGCTGGAGTACAGCATCTCGCCGAGGCCGTCGATGGCCTGCTCGATCCGGTCGAGCTCGTCGTCGGTGAAGGTGACCGGGGCGCCGACCGCCTGTCCGAGGTCCCAGCGGTGGACAGTCATGTCGAAGCCGTAGAAGTTCGCGAGCAGCTCGTCGACCGTGGTCCGGCCGAAGTACCCGTCGAACTCCGTGCTCGCGAAGCTGTCGTCCGCGACCACGTCACGCACCTGGCCCAGGTGCGTGTGCCAGCGGATCGACGGGTCATCACCCTGCAGGTCGCCGAGGTCCGCCCCGCGCTGGTCGAAGTAGCCACGCTGGGTGCTCACGACGTGCTCGACCACGTCGGTCGCCGTCCACTCCTCACACGGGCTGGGTGCGCTCCAGTCGGTGGCGGCGTCCACGACTGCGGTGAACAGGTCGGCCTGGGTCAGGTAGCTCCGGGTCAGCGGGGTCATGCCCCCGACCTTGCCTCATCCGGGTCGGCGGATTCTTGAAAGAATCCGACACGTGCACCCTCACCGACGGATCGACGCGGCCGAGCGCGCCCACCTCGGCGACCGCGACGGCTACAGCCCGCCCGTGCACCGGTTCGCGCCGGCGCCCGGGCTGGCCGACCTGGTCCGTCGCTACTGGATGCCGGTGTGGTCGCTGCCGGAGGGCAGTACGACGGTCCAGCGGGTGCTGCAGTACCCGGTCTGCCAGCTCGTCGTCGCCCCGTCGTACGCCCTGCTGGTGGGGCCAGCGCACGGCTTGACCACACGCGAGCTGACCGGGTCGGGCTGGGCCCTCGGCGCGATGCTGCAGCCCGCGGCCGGTGCGCTGCTCCTCGACGGCCCGGTGTCGGCGGTGACCGACGGTGCGGTGCCGCTCGACGACCTCGCCGCCGTCGACGGGCCGGCCCTGGCCGGGCGGGTGCGGGCCGCTGTCGGTGACACCCCCGCCGATCCGGCGCGACAGCAGGCCGCGGTCCGGGCGCTGGAGGAGGCGCTGGTCCTGCTGCCGCCGGCCGACGAGGAGGGACTCCTGGTCAACGCGGTCGTGGAGTACATCGAGAACAAGTCGACGGTCGAGCGGGTGAGCCAGGTCTGCGAGAAGTTCGCGCTCTCGGAGCGGTCGCTCCAGCGGCTCACGGCACGTCGGATCGGGCTGTCGCCGAAGTGGCTGATCCAGCGCCGGCGGCTGCACGAGGCGGCCGGTCTGCTCGCCGCCGGCGAGACACCCGACCTGGCCACGGTCGCGGCCCGGCTCGGCTACGCCGATCAGGCCCACCTCACCCGCGACTTCCGCGCGGTCACCGGGCTGACGCCGGGGGAGTACGCGAACGAGCCGCGCGGGTAGCCGGCAACGCGGCATTTGCGCGGTTGTCGGGGTTGGCGCCGCGCGCAAGACCCCGGTAAACCCGCAAATGCGGGGACCCCGGCCGCCGCAGGACCAGCGCCCGCCCTAACCGCCGATCCGGTCGCCGTGGTCCTTCAGCGGCGGCTGGTCGGGGTGCGGCTCGCCGGTGGCCGGGTTGGCGGACTGCTCGGGCGGAAGGTCGCCCTCGGGAGCCGGCAGGTCGGTGTCCATGGCGCCGTACGTGCCCTGCTCGCCGCCGGTGCCGCGCAGGTCGCCGACGCGCTCGCTGCTGATCCCCATGCCGCCGGACAGCCCCTGTGCGCTGTCGGCGTTGGGGTCGCTCTCCTGGACCTCGGTCTCGCGCGCGTTGCCGCCGCCCTCGGCCTCGGGATCGGTCTGCGGGTCGCTCTCGGTGTCGGACATGCCCCCACCGTACGGCGCGCCGGCGGGCTCTCGGCAAGTCGTCCTAAGTCTAGTAACTCACTTATGTATGGTGGCGAGCATGACCCTCCCCGTCTCCCGCCGGACCACGCTCAGGGCGGCTGCCGGCACCGCCGCCGGCACCGCGTTCGCCGGCACACCCGCGGCCCGCGCGACGACCAGCGGTCCGATCCTCAAGCCGCTTCCGGCTCGATGTTTCGTGGACTTCGGCACCAACGCCGAGATGCGCTGGGACTCGGTCGCACCCGGCAAGTACCTGACTGACCCCTCGCGGCTCTTCGTCCGCGACCACACCTCGACCCCGCGGATCGACGCCCGCAGCTACCGGCTGGCGGTCTTCGGTGACGGTCTCCGCGAGTCCCGCACCGAGGCCGGCGCGGTCAATCTCTCGCTCGCGGAACTCCGCTCGCTGCCGCGGACCACGATCACCGCCGTGCACGAGTGCACCGGCAACGGGCGCAGCTACTTCGACACCCAGCAGCACCAGCCGGCGGCGGGCACCCAGTGGACGATGGGCGCGGTCGGAGCCGTCACCTGGACCGGGGTGCGGCTGGCCGATCTGTTCGCCCGGATCGGGCTCGCGCCGGAGGCGGTCGACGTGATGGCGACCGGGCTCGACCCGCACTACGTGTCCGCGGGCGTGGACTACGGCGCCGTACGCCGGCCGTTCCCGGTCGCCAAGGCGCTCGGCGACGCCCTGCTGGCGTGGGAGATGAACGGCAAGACGCTGTTGCCCGACCACGGGTTTCCGCTGCGCCTGGTGCTGCCGGGCTGGGTCGGGATCGCCAGCATCAAGTGGCTCGGCTCGCTCGAGGTGGCCCGGCGTCCGCTCACCTCACCGTGGAACACGAAGTGGTACCGGATGACCGGCCCGTCGTACCCGGCCGACAGCCCGCCGCTCACCGTGCTCCCGGTGCGCACCGGATGGGAGCTCCCGGCCGTCGCCGACCTGCCGGCAGACCCGGGCAGGCTCCTCCACGGCCGCTCCTGGAGCGGCGCCGGTCGGATCGCGAACGTCGACGTCAGCACCGACGGCGGCGGCACCTGGCTGCCCGCGCGGCTCACCGAGCCGGGCCAGGCGTGGACCCGCTGGCGGTTCCGCTGGCCGGGAGGTACGACGGGCCTGCACACGCTGATGGCGCGAGCCACCGACGTCACCGGACGCACCCAGCCGCTAGTGACTCCGTACAACGACGGCGGCTACTTCTTCGACGCCGTGGTACGGCAGCAGGTGCGCGTCGCGTGATTCCGTTCGCCTGATCGCGGGTAGCGACCTACCCTGTGACCAGATGACGAACGCACCTGACGACTTCACGCTCGATGACGAGCTGGCTACCACCGAGACCTGGGACGACGGGTTCGTGTCGGGGTACGCCGATGATCCCGACGCTCTCGACAAGCTCGACGGTCTCGACAAGCTCGACCACCCGGATGAGACGACCGGCGAGATGGACCTCGCCGAGCGGCACGCGCTGCGCCGCGCCGACGGGCTGCGAACCGAGCTCGAGGACATCAGCGAGGTCGAGTACCGCCAGCTCCGGCTGGAGCGGGTGATCCTGGTCGGGGTCTGGACCGAGGGCAGCGTGGGTGACGCCGAGAACTCGATGGCCGAGCTCGCGCTGCTCGCCGAGACCGCCGGCTCGGAGGTGCTCGACGCGCTGTACCAGCGCCGGCAGTCGCCGGACCCGGCGACGTACATCGGCCGTGGCAAGGTCGAGGGCCTCGCCGAGATCGTCCGGGCGACCGGCGCCGACACCGTGATCCTCGACGGCGAGCTCGCCCCGAGCCAGCTGCGCAACCTCGAGGACAAGCTCAAGGTCAAGGCGATCGACCGCACCGCGCTGATCCTCGACATCTTCGCCCAGCATGCGAAGAGCAAGGAGGGCCAGGCGCAGACCGAGCTGGCCCAGCTCAACTACATGAAGCAGCGGCTGCGCGGCTGGGGCGGCAACCTGTCCCGCCAGGCCGGCGGACGCGCGGCCGGTGGCGAGGGCATCGGTGGCCGTGGTCCCGGTGAGACCAAGATCGAGACCGACCGTCGCCGGATCAACACCAAGATCGCCAAGCTGCGACGCGAGCTCAAGGGCATGAAGGGCACGCGCGACACCAAGCGCGCCGAGCGCCGCCGCAACGCGATCCCCAGTGTCGCGATCGCTGGCTACACCAACGCAGGCAAGAGCTCGCTGCTCAACCGGCTGACCGACGCCGGGGTGCTGGTCGAGGACTCCCTGTTCGCGACGCTCGACCCGACCACCCGCCGTACGACGACCTCCGACGGGCGCATCTACACGATGAGCGACACCGTCGGGTTCGTACGCCACCTGCCTCACCAGCTGGTCGAGGCGTTCCGCTCGACGCTCGAGGAGGTGGCCGACGCCGACCTCGTGCTGCACGTGGTCGACGGGTCCCACCCCGACCCGGAGGGGCAGATCTCCGCCGTTCGCGAGGTGCTGGCCGAGATCGGCGCGTCCCAGGTGCCCGAGCTGATCGTGATCAACAAGGTCGACGCCGCCGACCCGATGGTGGTCGCGCGGCTGAAGGCCCGCGAGCCGCACAGCGTCGCGGTCTCCGCGCACACCGGCGAGGGCATCGCCGACGTGCTGGCCGCCGTCGAGGCCGACCTGCCGCGGCCGGGTGTCGAGGTCACCGCGCTGGTGCCCTACGCGCGGGGCGACCTGCTCAACCGTGCCCACGAGCACGGAGAGGTGCTGTCGCTCGAGCACACCGGCGAAGGCACCCTGCTCCACGCTCGCGTGAACGAGGACCTCGCCGGCGAGCTGGCGCCGTACGCCGACGAGGGCCTGACCACCGCATAGTCCTCGAACGAGGGTGTGCAAGAAGTAGGCTCCGGACATGCAACGATTGGGGGCGTCGTTCCTGGGCGCGCTCGTCGTGGTGCTGGCCATGTTCTGGCCGGCCTTCAACTTCTTCTCGCACCACCGACGAGACCCCCGAGTTCGCGCGGATCACCGACTACCGGGCCACCTTCGACGTCGACGCCGACGGCACGATGCGCGCCCACGAGACGCTGACCGTCGACCTCCCGCTGGGGCGGCACGGGATCTTCCGGTTCTTCGACATCGCCGACGCGAACTCGCCGCACGTGCGCTACGTGCCGAAGAACATCGTGGTGACCCGCGACGGCGGATCCGACGGGGTCGCGATCCTGCACCAGGGCGAGGGCCGGTTCGTGGTCGCCCGCATCGGCGAGGCCGACACGACGATCAGCGGCACCCACGTCTACGACATCACCTACCGCGTCGACGGCGTGCTCACCGACAGTGGCTCCGACTCGCAGTTCTACTGGAACCTGATCCCCAGCGGTTGGCGGATGCCGATCGCCCGGAGCACGCTGACCGTCACCCTCCCCGGCACTCCGGGGGAGACGAAGTGCGCGGTCGGCGTCAACAGCACCGGCGGGTGCAACGCCACCGTCGACGGCCGCACGGTGACCGTGAAGACCGGACCCTTGGACCCGAACACGCCGGTCACCATCCAGACGCAGGTCGACGTGCCGTCGCCGGGCCAGCACACGCTGCCGTGGACGTTCAGGTTCGACCCGGTCTTCGGTCGCTCGCTGCCGGCCGCGATCGTGTTCGCCGTGCTGGCGCTGCTGGCCGCCGTCGCCGGGTTCCTGCTCGGCCGGAGCGTGCGGGAGCCGATCCCGCCGTACCCGCTCATGTACGCGCCGCCGGACGGAATGGGCCCGGCCCAGGGCGCCTACCTGCTCACCGAGCGCATCAATGACGAGATGTACGCCGCCACGCTGCTGCAGATGGGTGACCGGGGGCTGGCGACGATCGAGCGCACCCCCTCCGGCTGGTCGCTCCAGGGGGAGAACGGCGACGGCCGGCCGGTCGACGACGTGACCGCCTCGTCCGCCGACCAGCTCGGGGTGCGGCCGGGCCAGCGGTTCGACGCCGACCGCGACGCGGTCGAGGTCGGCAAGCAGATGCAGGTCGCGCGCAAGTCGTTCGACTCCGACGTCAAGGCATGGGCCCGCCACAACGGGCTGCTGGAGTTCAAGGCGATGCCCGTGCTCGGCTCGGTGGGCGTGATCGGCGGTCTGCTGGTCGCCGCGGCGAACTTCTTCTGGAACCCGCTGTCGATGTCGCTGATCGGGCTGCCGTTCGGGCTGTTCGCCGTGTTCGCGCTGCCGGTGCTGGCGCCGGGCGCCTCCACGATCCGTACCCCCAAGGGCCGTGAGGCCTGGTCGCGGCTCGGTGGGTTCCGGCGGGTGCTGTCGACGCCGTCGAGCGAGGCACGCTTCGACTTCAGCGGCCGCAAGGAGCTCTACACCGCCTACATCCCGTGGGCGGTCGCGTTCGGCTGCGCGCGGGAGTGGGCCGAGAAGTACCGGGTCGAGGCGCAGGAGGAGCCGCCGGTGCCGGGCTACTACATCGGTGGCTACCCGGGCATGTACGGCGGGGCCGGCTCCATGGCCGACTTCGCGAACGACTTCAACACCACCATGCACTCGGCCATCTCGTCGTACCAGGCCACGCAGACCTCGTCCTCGGGCGGAGGCGGCGGAGGGTTCTCCGGCGGCGGGGGCGGCGGCGGGGGCGGCGGCGGCTCGTGGTGACACAAACGTCCCGGGTCGATCCGGGTGAGGAAAGGAACCAACCCATGTGGATTGCACTGATCGTGATCGCGGTCGTGGTGATCGGGCTGGTGGTCTTCGTGATCTCCGGCTTCAACAAGCTTCGCACCACCGACATCGCGGCCCAGGAGGCGATCGGCGGGGTGGACGTCCAGCTCACCCGGCGAGCCGACCTGATCCCCAACCTGGTGAACACGGTGAAGGGCTACGCGGCGCACGAGCGGGGCGTGTTCGAGGCGGTGACCGAGGCGCGGACCCGTGCCAGCGCGGCCGCGAAGGGCAACGACGTCGGGGAGAAGGCGGCCGCCGACCAGCAGCTCAGCCAGGCCCTGGTCAACGTGATGGCGGTCGCCGAGGCCTACCCGGACCTCAAGGCGAGCCCGCAGTTCCTCGACCTGCAGCGGCAGCTCGGTGACACCGAGAACCAGATCTCGTTCGCTCGCCAGTACTACAACGACGCCGTGACCAAGCTGAACACGATGGTCTCGACGATCCCGTGGATGTTCCTGGTCGGCATGGCCGGCGTCTCCAGGAGGGAGTTCTACGAGGCGCCCGAGGGGCAGGATGCCGCGCCGCGGGTCGACTTCGGCACCGGCACCCCGCCGGAGATCGGGACGACGTACACCCCGGCGCCCGCCGTACCCCCGGCCGCGACGCCGCCACAGGTGGAGTCAGGTGCGCCGTCCGGCCTCCCCCCGTCGGACCCGCCGGACGACCCACCCGCGACCACCGGCTCCGCGCCGCAGCCTCCCCAGTAGTGGTGACCCGGGACCTGATGCTCCTGTCCAACTCGCGCCGAAGGCCGGGCGACGGGGTGCTGGTGCACGTCCACGACATCCTGCGGGACTGGCTGCCCGACCGAGCGCGGGTCGCGTTCGTGCCCTACGCCCTGGGCGAGCACGACGACTACACCGCGACGTTCCGGGCCGCGATGGAGCCGATGGGCTGGACGGTGCACGGGGTGCACGAGGGCACCGACCCGACGCAGGTGCTGGCGGAGAGTGATGCGGTGTTCGTCGGCGGCGGGAACTCTTTCCGGCTGGCGCACGCGCTGCAGGAGAGCGGTATGGACCGGGCGATCGCCGGCCACGTGCACGAGGGCATGCCGTACGTCGGGTCGAGCGCGGGCAGCAACGCGGCCTGCCCGACCATCCGGACCACCAACGACATGCCGATCGTCGAGCCGCGGTCGCTGGCTGCGATGGGCCTGGTGCCGTTCCAGATCAACCCGCACTACCAGGACCCGGACCCGTCGAGCCCGCACATGGGGGAGACCCGCGAGGAGCGCATCCTGGAGTTCCTCGAGTGCAACGATGTGCCGGTGGTCGGGCTGCGAGAGGGGTCGTGGCTGCGGGTGTCCGGCGACGAGGGCGAGGTCGGTGGCGACCGCACCGCGCGGCTGTTCCGTCGGGGTCAGGACCCTGTGGAGATGGAGCCCGGTGCACAGCTCGGCGACCTGCTCACGACGGGGGTGCAGTTCGACACATAGGGTGCTCGGGTGCCCGATGCAGCCACCGCGCCAGCCGCCACAGACTCGCGCGTGCGCGAGGTGCTGGCGGCCGCGGTCGCGGCGCTCGGCGGGCAGGAGCGGCCCGGTCAGGTCGAGATGGCCGAGGCGGTCGCGGCGGCGATGGAGTCCGGCGAGCACCTGCTGGTGCAGGCCGGCACCGGCACGGGCAAGTCGCTCGGCTACCTGGTGCCGGCGATGCTCAACGACGACCGGGTCGTGGTCGCCACAGCGACGCTCGCGCTGCAGCACCAGCTCGTCGAGCGCGACATCCCGGCGCTGGTCGAGGCCGTGAAGGACGTGCTCCACGAGACCCCGTCGTACGCCGTGCTGAAGGGGCGCTCCAACTACGCCTGCCTGCACCGGATCCGCGAGGGCGTGCCCGACGACCAGGGCGCGCTGGTCGAGCTGCCCGAGGGGTCGCTGGGCGCCGAGGTGCTGGCGATGCGCGAGTGGGTCGAGGAGGAGGCGCAGGACGGCGGCACCGGCGAGCGCGACCACGCGCCCCGGCACACCGACCGGATCTGGCGGCAGGTCTCGGTGTCGCACCGGGAGTGCCTGGGGGCCGCGAAGTGCCCGTACGGCGCCGAGTGCTTCGCGGAGCGTGCCCGGGAGCGGGCGATGCGCTCGCAGGTGGTGGTCACGAACCACTCGCTGCTGGCGATCGACGCGGTCGAGGGCGTGCCGATGATCCCGGAGTACGACACGGTCGTGATCGACGAGGCCCACGAGCTGGTCGCCCGGGTCACGCAGGCCGCGACCGACGAGCTGTCCGTGCTCCGAGGTGGACCGGACCGCGCGGCGGGCATCAGCGCCACGTGGACGGGTCCGAGGCCGACGACCTGGCCGACGCGGGTGACGCGCTGCGCGACGCGATCGACGCGACGCCGCCGGGCCGGATCGACGCCGTACCGCAGGAGCTCGCCGACGCCCTCGTGCTGGTGCGCGACGCGGCGCGTGCGCTGGTCTCGGCGTTCCCCAAGGACCTTGGCGACGACGCGGTCTCGACGCAGGCCAAGGGCTGGGCGCAGGAGCTGTTCAAGACCTCCGAACGGATGGCCGCCAACGCCGACGCCGACGTGCTCTGGGTGGCCGAGCGCGACCGGCAGCGCGGTGGCAACCAGCTGTGCGTGGCGCCGCTGCAGGTGTTCGGCACGATGCGCGACAAGCTGCTCACCGACAAGACGGTGGTCATGACCAGTGCGACGCTCAAGCTCGGCGGTGACTTCGACGCGGTGGCGACGTCGGTGGGGCTGCGGCCGTCCGAGCGCGTCCTGTCGTCGTCTGACGTCGCGGAGCGCTCCGACGGTGTCCTGCCCTGGCGCGGCCTCGACGTTGGCTCGCCGTTCGACTACGGCAAGCAGGCGATCCTGTACGTCGCCCGCCACCTCCCGCCGCCGGGCCGCGACGGACTCGTCGAGGCCACGCTCCAGGAGATCGCGGACCTGGTCGACGCCGCCGATGGGCGCACGCTCGGCCTGTTCTCCTCCCGCCGGGCCGCCGAGACCGCGGCCGAGGCGGTGCGGGAGCGGCTGCCGCACCTGACCACGCTGGCCCAGGGCGACGCGCAGCTGCCCGAGCTGGCGCGGCAGTTCGTGGACGACCCGCACACCTGCCTGTTCGGCACGCTCTCGCTGTGGCAGGGCCTCGACGTGCCCGGTGAGACGTGTCAGCTGGTGATCATCGACCGGATCCCGTTCCCGCGCCCCGACGACCCGCTGATGTCGGCCCGGCAGCGCGCGGCCGACAAGGCCGGCGGCAACGGCTTCATGCAGGTCGCCGCGACCCACGCAGCGCTGCTGCTCGCGCAGGGCTCCGGCCGGCTGATCCGCACCACCACCGACCGCGGTGTCGTCGCCGTGCTCGACCCGCGCCTGGTCACCGCCCGCTACGGCTCGTTCCTGCGCGCCAGCCTCCCGCCGATGTGGTCCACCGACGACCCGAAGGTGGTTCGCACCGCACTTGGTCGGCTTGCGGAGTCGGCGCGCTGACGGCGCGGGTGCAGCCGGCGCCGGCCCTGACCAGTCAGCCCGCGAACGCGATCGCGATCGCGGCACCGAGCCGGGCGTTGTTGCGCACCAGCGCGATGTTGGCGGTCAGGCTGGCGCCGCCGGTGATCTCGACGATCCGGCCGAGCAGGTACGGCGTCGCGTCCTTGCCGGGATGCCGAGCGCGTCCATGTCGGCCAGCGCCTGGTCGATGATCGCGTCGATCTCGTCGCGCGGGATCTCGTCGGCCTCCGGGATCGGGTTGGCGACGACGAGGCCGCCGCGCGATGCCCGAGCGTCCCACTTGGCGCGCATCACGCGCGGCGATCTCGTCGGCGGCGTCGACGCGCATCGGCGCGGCGTAGCCCGCTGCGAGCGCGAGTAGAACGACGGGAACTCGTCGCTGCCGTAGCCCAGCACCGGCACGCCCGAGGGTCTCCAGCGTCTCCAGGGTCAGGCCGATGTCGAGGATGCTCTTCACGCCGGCGCACACGACGGCGACCGGCGGTCGTCGACGAGCTCGGTGAGGTCGGCGCTGACGTCGAAGGTCTGCTGCGGCGCCGCGGTGCACGCCGCCGAGGCCGCCGGTGACGAAGACCCGGATGCCGGCCAGCGCGGCCAGCCGCATCGTCGCGGCGACGGTGGTCGCGCCGTGCTCGCCGCGGGCGACGACGTACGGCAGGTCGCGGACGCTGACCTTGGCGCACGTCGGCGTCGGCTGGCCGAGCAGCTCGAGGTCGTCGGTCGTCGAGCCCGATCCGCGGCACGCCGTCGAGCACCGCGATCGTCGCCGGCACCGCGCCGTGCTCGCGGATGATGCCCTCGACCTCGCGTCGCCATCGCGACGTTCTGCGGGTAGGGCATGCCGTGGCTGATGATCGTGCTCTCCAGCGCGACGACCGGGCGTGCCGTCGGCGAGGGCGTCGCGACCTCGTCGGTGAGCCGGAGCAGCGGGTTCACGCGAGAGCCTCCAGGGCGGCGTCCGATCAGGGCGGTCGGTGAGGTCGGGTCGGACGGTGTGGCGGACTGGCGACGGTAGAGCGCAGCCGCGGCGTGCCCGTACGCCGCCGCGCGCCAGGTCGGCTCCGCCGGCAGCAGGGCGTGGACAGAACGCCGCGAGCATCGCGTCGCCGGCGCCGGTGACGTCGACCGACGTCCACGGCCGGTAGGGCCACCCGAACCGGGGCCACGTCCGGCGCGGAACAGCGAGCTGCCCGCGCACGCCGAGCCGCACCCAGACCACCTCGACGCCGCGCGTCGTGCAGCGTCGCGGCGGCCGCGACGTGGCGCGCGTCGGGTCGGCGGCCGGTCAGCGCGGCGAGCTCGTCGGTCGGTCGGGGTGAGCGCGTGCACGCGCACGGCCGTCGAGGTAGCGGCGCGATCAGGGCCGCCTTCGGCGACGCTCACCGGGTCGAGCACGCACCGGGACGCCCGCCGCGTCGGCCAGTCGAGCGCGTAGGCCAGCGTCGCGGCCGACAGGTTGCCGTCGAGGACGAGCCAGTCGGCGTCGGCGATCAGGTCCCGGGCGCCGTCGACGTGCTCCGGCGCGATCGTCGGTGGCCGCCATGTCGGCGACCGCGACGACCAGGCTCGCCGTCGTCGTCGAGCACGGCCGTGTAGGTGCCGGTCGGGCGCGCGCCACGGCACCCGGATCGACGTGCACGCCGGCGACCGGCGTGCGCGCCAGCACCTCGTCGCCCGGCCGGGTCGTCGCCGACCGCGAGCAGCAGCTGGGTCCGGGTGCCGAGCCGGGCGAGGTTCTCGGCGACGTTGCGGCCGACGCCGCCGGCGTGCGATGGATCGGTGCCCGGGTTGCTCGTGTGCAGCCCGCAGCGGACCACTGCTGCGGGCCATGACGTCGAGGTTCGCGCCGCCGATCACCAGAACCGTCACGGTGCGTGTCTACCGCACCCGGCGGCGGTTTCGAGACGCGTCGGCCAGGTCCCGACGCTCCGCGCCGGTGCCTGGACCGCTCCTCAACCGCTTCGCCCCTTCGTGGCTCACATCTTGCGCAGGACCGCCGTGACGATGCCGAGGATGGTCGCGTTGTCGCCGTCGATCGGGTCGTAGGCCTCGTTGTGCGGCATCAGCCAGACGTGGCCGTCCTTGCGCTGGAACGTCTTCACCGTCGCCTCGCCGTCGAGCAGCGCGGCCACGATGTCGCCGTTGTCGGCGGTCTGCTCCTGGCGCACCACGACGTAGTCGCCGTCTGCAGATCGCCGCGTCGACCATCGAGTCGCCGGCCACCTCGAGCATGAACAGGGTGCCCTCGCCGACCAGCGTCTTCGGCAGCGGGAAGACCTCCTCGATCCGCTCCTCGGCGAGGATCGGGCCACCGGCCGCGATCCGGCCGACCATCGGGACGTACGTCGCCGCCGGCACCGCGTCGCCCAGCCCGGTCGCGTCGTACGACGAGTCGTCGGTGGTGCCGCAGATCGCCCGGCGGGCGGCCATCAGCTCGGGCAGGAACACCTCGAGCGCCCGGGGCCGGTTGGGGTCACGCTTGATGAACCCCTTCGCCTCGAGCTCGCGCAGCTGGTAGGCGACCGACGAGGACGAGGCCAGCCCGACGTGCTCGCCGATCTCGCGGATGCTCGGCGGGTAGCCGCGCTTCTCGATCGACTCGCGCAGGAAGGACAGGATGCGCTGCTGGCGCGCGGTGAGCCCGGTGCTGTCGGGCGGCGGGTCGGGAAGCTCGGTGACCTTCGTGCTCTTCGCCATGGCTGATCTCCTACCGGTGCTGCCCGGTGCCGGGCCCCCGGACGGGCCGTCGCGGGTGACCACCACGTTAGAGCAGGAGGACGGCCGATTCAAACATCTGTTCGAACAAGCGTGTCGGTGTCACGGCGCGAGATCGTTCGAACATTTGTTCGGCTGACCACTTGAATTCGTTCGAACACCTGCTCTAACCTCGGACATGTGTTCGATCGAACGCCTGATCGATCCGGAGGCCATCGGCGTTGTCGGTGGCGGCCGGTAGACATCCGTTCGAGAGACATCGACCGCAATCGCGACCACACGGGTCGCGCTTTCCCAGGAGGTCACCGATGAGCACGCTGAGCATCACACCCGCGTTCCGCCCGATCACCCGCTCGCAGCTGCGGCTCACCCGCCGCGGCCGGCTGCTGCTGGTGCTGGCCTTCCTGCTCGCGGCGCTGGTCGCGATGGTGCTCGCCGGCGGCTTGGCCGCCGCCGGCCGCGAGGCCGGCACGCCGGAGCCGGTCCGGGTGGTCCAGGTGCAGCCCGGCGACACGCTCTACGGCATCGCCGGCGAGCTCGCCCGCCCCGGCCACGTGCGCGACATGGTCAACCGCATCCAGCAGCTCAACTCGTTGTCCGGCTCCTCGCTCCAGGTCGGCGACTCGCTCGCCGTGCCACAGTGACGCCGCGGTAGTCCGACAGCAGACATCCGGCGGCCTTCCTCGACCCAGGTCGCCGGCATGGGAAGGGTCCTCAACCGAGGACTCAGCAGGGGCGTGACCGACGAGCTCGGTCGCGCCCCTGCTTCACGTGGTCTCGACCATGTCGACCACCGGTAGTCGACCCTTCCCGGTGGTCGAGCCTTCCCGGTGGTCGAGCTTGTCGAGACCGGTCTCGACCACGGGTGCTATGCGCGCGCGGCGCCCTCGGCCAGCAGCAGCTGGGCCGCGGTGTACGTCGCCATCACCACCGTCTCCAGCCGCTGCGGCGAGTCCGCGACCAGGAACTCCCGGGCGCCGAGCAGCGTGTCCGAGACCAGGAACAGCACCGCGCCGGCCGCGGTCAGGCGACGCGCCTGCGGGGGCAGGTCGGCGTGGAGGGCGGTGGCGGTCATCGTGGTGAGAAGTGCCGAGTACGCCGCCACCGCGGGCCCGAGCACCGGAGCGGTCCGGGCGGCGCCGAGCGACATCGGTGGCGCCGAGAGCAGCCAGATCCCGCCGAGCGCCCGGGTCGCCGGCCGGGTCACGAGTCGCGTCGCGGCGTCCCGGCGTCGTACGAAGCCAGCGGTGTAGGCGACGTGCCCGATCCCGAACGATCCGGCGCCGGTCGCGAACGCTCGGGTGCCGTGCCGCAGCAGCGCCAGGTCGCCGCCCCAGCCGAACGCCTCGGCGACCAGGGTCCCGTTGCGCAGCGGCGAGCGCGCCGCCCGGCTCGAGGTCAGCAACGAGCCGGCCAGGGTCGGCATCAGCAGCGGCTTGGTGACGAACCGGGCGCGGCGGGCCCAGGCCCCGGCGGTGCCGGCGAGGACGGCGTCGGTCGCGGCGAGGGCGACGTACGCCGCCCGCAGCCGCGCGCTGGTGGAGGTCATGGGCCGAACCTAGACCTCGGTACGACGCCGCGCCCCGCGATGGCGGGCGCGTCAGCGAGCGGCGCGCTTGCCGCCGTGCTTGCCACCCCTGGGCGCGGTCCGCGGGCGAGTCGGTGGGCCTTGCCCGCGGATCTCGGCCTGCAACCGGCTCGCGAGCAGGATCGCGAGGAACATGCACGCCATCGCGCCGATGGTTGCCAGCGCCAGGAACCACCAGTTGCCGGGCTCCCCGTCGCGGGCCTTGCCGCCGAAGTCGATCGCGGCAAGGACCAGCAGGCCCCAGGCGATCACGGTGCCGGTCACCCCGGCCGAGAGCAGCGCTCTCCGGAGGGGGTTGCTCCGACCCCGGTTCGCGCTCACCCGCACATTGTGGGGCACGCCCGCGCGCGGGTCGCCACGGCCCTCCGGAAGCACCCGACACGCGGGTGTCTGCTCCGTCTCGGGTGCCCTGACCTGCGGTTATGCCGGTCCCCGCGACCCGGCCGCGAAAACTTCCCGGCAGGTGTTGCACGGCCCTGAGCAGCGGCGTACGGTAACCACTACATCTAGTAGTTACACCGTTGTGGTTTTCCACATCTAGTCCCACAGGATCGGGTGGCTTACCCACAGGCCAGCACTGGATGTCCCGTGGTTCTCCACAGTTTCGTCCACAGTCCCGGCCCCGGTAACAGCGGCCGGGAGACGGGACGGAACTGTCGGTGCCGGGTGTTGCACTAGGAGACGACGACCGGCCGAGAGGAGACCTGCGATGCACTGCCCGTTCTGCCGAGCCACCGACACCCGGGTCCTCGACAGCCGGGTCGCCGACGACGGTGGCGCGATCCGCCGGCGCCGGGTCTGCCCCGTCCTGCGAGAAGCGGTTCAGCACCGTCGAGCAGATGCAGCTGATGGTGCTCAAGCGCAGCGGCGTCGACCGAGCCGTTCACCCGCGAGAAGGCGATCTCCGGGGTCCGCAAGGCCTGCAAGGGCCGCCCGGTCTCCGAGGACGACCTGGCCTGCCTGGGCCAGGCCGTCGAGGACGCGCTGCGCGGCGACGGCTGGGCGGAGGTCCCGGCCAACGAGGTCGGCCTGGCCATCCTCGGCCCGCTGCGCGCGCTCGACGAGGTCGCCTGGCTGCGCTTCGCCAGCGTCTACCGCGCCTTCGAGTCCGCGGAGGACTTCGAGACAGGCGATCAGCGAGCTGCGCGCCGAGCGCCAGCTCTCGGAGGTCGAGGAGGCGCGCCGGCGCCGTCTCGAGACCCCCACTCGGCCCGATCCGATCACGACGGGCTGACCACGATCAGCCCGGTGCGTAGTGGGGAAGCTGCGCGCCGGGCCACCAACATCCGCAAGTCGAAGCGCACGAGCGACGGGGACAAGGGAGAGAGCATGACCGAGACGGTGAGCGGGAGCGCACGCACCCGAAGGGGAGCGGCGACGCAAGGGCGTGAAGATCGAGCGGGTCTTCTCGACCGAGGGCGTGCACCCGTACGACGAGCTGACCTGGGAGCGTCGCGACGTCGTCCAGACCAACTGGAAGACCGGCGACACCGTCTTCGAGCAGCGCGGTGTCGAGTTCCCCGACTCCTGGTCGCTCAACGCCTCGACCATCGTGACCACGAAGTACTTCCGCGGCGCCGTCGGCACCGACGTCCGTGAGTGGAGCCTCAAGCAGCTCATCGACCGGGTCGTGAAGACCTACCGCAAGGGCGGCGAGGACCACGGCTACTTCGCCGACGAGGCGCAGGCCGAGCTCTTCGAGCACGAGCTGACCTGGCTGCTCGTGCACCAGTACTTCTCCTTCAACTCCCCGGTCTGGTTCAACGTCGGCACCCAGTCGCCGCAGCAGGTCAGCGCCTGCTTCATCCTCTCCGTCGACGACTCGATGGACTCGATCCTGAACTGGTACAAGGAGGAGGGCTTCATCTTCAAGGGCGGCTCCGGCGCCGGCCTGAACCTCTCCCGCATCCGCTCCTCCAAGGAGCTGCTCTCCTCCGGCGGCACCGCCTCCGGCCCGGTCTCCTTCATGCGCGGTGCCGACGCCTCCGCGGGCACCATCAAGTCCGGTGGCGCCACGCGTCGCGCGGCCAAGATGGTCGTGCTCGACGTCGACCACCCCGACATCGTCGAGTTCGTCGAGACCAAGGCGAAGGAGGAGGACAAGATCCGCGCCCTGCGCGACGCCGGCTTCGACATGGACCTCGGCGGCGCCGACATCACCTCGCGTGCAGTACCAGAACGCCAACAACTCGGTCCGCGTCAGCGACGAGTTCATGCGTGCGGTCGAGGACGGCACCGAGTTCGGGCTGCGTGCCCGCGGCACCGGCGAGGTGATCGAGACCGTCGACGCCCGTGAGCTGTTCACGCAAGATCAGCGAGGCCGCGTGGGCCTGCGCCGACCCGGGCCTGCAGTACGACGACACGATCAACGACTGGCACACCAACCCCGAGACCGGCCGGATCACCGCGTCCAACCCGTGCTCGGAGTACATGTCGCTCGACAACTCCTCGTGCAACCTCGCGTCGCTGAACCTGATGAAGTTCCTCAAGGACGACGACACCTTCGACGGCGCCCTGTTCGCCAAGGCCGTCGAGGTGATCATCACCGCGATGGACATCTCCATCTGCTTCGCGGACTTCCCGACCGAGGCGATCGGCGACACCACCCGCGACTACCGCCAGCTCGGCATCGGCTACGCCAACCTGGGCGCGCTGCTGATGGCGATGGGCCTCGGCTACGACTCCGAGGGCGGTCGCACGATGGCGGCCGCGATCACGTCGCTGATGACCGGCACGTCGTACAAGAGGAGTGCGGAGCTGGCCTCCGTGGTCGGCCCGTACGCCGGCTACGCCCGCAACGCCGACGCCCACAAGCGCGTGATGCGCAAGCACCAGGCCGCCAACGACGTGGTCCGCACGATGGGCGTCCACGACGCCGACGTCCACAAGCTCGCCACGAAGGTGTGGGACGAGGTCGTCAAGCTGGGTGAGAAGCACGGCTACCGCAACGCGCAGGCCTCGGTGCTCGCGCCGACCGGCACGATCGGCTTCATGATGGACTGCGACACGACCGGCATCGAGCCGGACTTCTCGCTGGTCAAGTTCAAGAAGCTGGTCGGCGGCGGCTCGATGCAGATCGTCAACCAGACGATCCCGCGGGCGCTGCAGAAGATGGGCTACCAGGCCGAGCAGATCGAGGCGATCGTCGAGTTCATCGCCGAGCACGGTCACGTGATCGACGCACCCGGCCTGAAGCAGGAGCACTACGAGGTCTTCGACACCGCGATGGGCGCCCGGGCGCTCAAGCCGATGGGCCACGTGCGGATGATGGCGGCGACCCAGCCGTTCCTGTCCGGCGCGATCTCCAAGACGGTGAACCTGCCCGAGACCGCCACGGTCGCGGAGATCGAGGACATCTACCTGCAGTCCTGGAAGCTCGGCCTCAAGGCGACGGCCGTCTACCGCGACAACTGCAAGGTCGGCCAGCCCCTGGCCGACGCCAAGGCGAAGGGCGCCGACAAGGCGGTCGCCGCCAAGGGATCGCAGCGACCGCCTCCTCGGCGGTCGAGCCTGGCCCCTCGGTGGTCGAGCCTGGCCTCTCGGTGGTCGAGCCTGTCGAGACCCGCATCGTCTACCGGCCGACCCGCAAGCGTCTCCCCAAGAGCCGCACCGCGCGCACCACGTCGTTCACGGTGGGCGGTGCCGAGGGCTACATGACCTCCGGCGCCCACGACGACGGCTCGCTCGGCGAGGTGTTCCTCAAGCTCGGCAAGCAGGGCTCGACCCTGGCCGGCGTTATGGACGCCTTCTCGATCGCGGTGTCGATCGGCATGCAGTACGGCGTGCCGCTGGAGACCTACGTCTCGAAGTTCACCAACCTGCGCTTCGAGCCCGCCGGCCTCACCGACGACCCCGACATCCGCATGGCACAGTCCCTCATGGACTACGTCTGGCGCCGCCTGGCCCTGGACTACCTGTCCTTCGAGGACCGCTCCGCCCTCGGCATCTACTCCGCCGAGGAGCGCCAGCGCCACCTCGAGACCGGCTCCTACGAGCCGCCGGTCGAGGACACCGGCAGCGCCGACCAGCTGATCGGCGACCTCTCCGAGCCCACTGCGATGATCGAGCCTGTCGAGACCTACCCGGTGGTCGAGTCACCTCCGGTGGTCGAGCCTGTCGAGACCATCGCCGCCGCCAAGCCCGCACCTAAGGAGGCCCACACCTCCGCCGAGCTCTTCGAGAAGATCACCGGCACCGCCGTCGACTCCCCGCTCTGCATGACCTGCGGGACCAAGATGCGGCCCGCGGGCAGCTGCTACGTGTGCGAAGGCTGCGGGAGCACGTCGGGCTGCAGCTGATCGCGGAACGCTTGACGCTACGGGGCTCGGCATCGCCGGGCCCCGTTTGCTGGTTCTGCGGGCGACGAACGCGATCGACTCGTCAGCCTGCTGCCACAGTTGCGGCGGTGAAGAAGTCGGTCGGCATCGCGTGTGCGAGCTGCCAGGTGATCGCAATGGGCTTTCCGCCGGTGTGAGTGACGTAGGTGGCGGGGCCGAGAAAGAGGTAAGGCGAGGTGCCAAATTCGTCCTTCTCCTGCTCTCGCACGAACAAGAGCACGCTGCTCGTGCCGTTGAGATAACGCTGCCCCGTGGGGGAGGTGACGGCAGTTGTGGACTGAGACTCCCAGTGGAACAGCGTGGGGCTGATTGGATAGTCGCGGTACATCGTCGTCGGGGAAAAGTCTGCCTCAGACTTCTTGAGTGTGATGAAGAAGATGTCAGCGTTGCGGGCCTGCGAGTAAGCAACCCCTTGCATGACACTCGTCGGCTTGCGTTCCAGCGTGGCGTAGTCGAGTGCACTGAGAATCTCCTCGCGCTGGTACCGGGCATGCACGCGAAGTGGGACGTCGCTGAGCGGAGGGGCCAACTCGATTGACTGGTGACGCGCCGCGTCGAAGGACAAGTCGACCACTGCTCGAAGTTCATCGCGCGTCGCGCGCTCGCGACGAAGTGCCGCTATCCCCGCGCTGAACGAATCGTGACCACCACCATCGGGCCAGACCGAAAAGAACAGCATCCGGGCAAGCCGTTGCTCAGCGGATGTGAGCTCGTCGTAGGAGAGTGCCTCGTCCGAGAGCAGGCTCGAGTAACCGATGGCACGGTGCGCATCGTCGATGTGTGCAAATGCTCTGATTCGCTTCAGGAGCTTCGCCTCCAATGCGGAGCCATCCCGCGTCTCGAGGCCAGCATCGCGGCGTAGGCGAGTCCACGAATGACTGCCCCGGCGCAGGATGTCGGAAAGCTCGATGCCGGACTCGTCCAGGAACGTGCCGAGATCCTGATCGCCGTAGGACCGGAGCTCGGCAACGATCTGTTGCCAACGGTTTGCGATCTGAGCCCGAATGTTCTCAAGAACAAGCGCCTGCGCCTTCTTGTCCATCACGATCTGGCACCCGGACGGGAGGAACGGGAATCCTCGTTCTATGTCGCGTTCAAGTCCGCGACGAGTCTGACCCGTGAGCGCTCGGAGCTTGAGGTCGAAGCGGAACTCCTTGCGGTGATAGCCAACGAAGTCCAGGACGGTCAGCACGGGCTTGTCGGCGGTTCGTCGCAAGCCCGCGTCCCAAGTTGCTGCAGAAAGACGGTGGCGCTCTCGGTCGGCCTAAGGAACAGCACCGTGTCGACCTCGGGCACGTCGAGACCTTCGTTGAACAGGTCGACCGAGAAGACTACGTTGACCCGCCGTGTTCTGAGGTCCTGTAGAACCTGCTCGCGTTCAGCCTGACTGGAGTTGCCACTGAGTGCGCGGGCCGAGATACCCGCGCTCGGTGAAGGCTTGGGCCATGAACTCGGCGTGCGCGACACTGACGCAGAACCCGAGGGCACGCATCGAAGCCAGATCGAGAACCTTGTCCTGGAGTTCCGAGATCACGATTTCTGCGCGCCGGGTGTTCCCTGTGTAGACGTTCGACAGCTCCGCGTCGTCGTAGCGTCCTCGGCTCCACGCAATGCCCCGAAGGTCGGTCCCGTCGGCCACCGCAAAGTAGTGGAACGGGCACAGGAGGTCTGCGCCGAGTGCATCCCACAGCCGCAGCTCGACGGCGGTCCGACCATCAAAGAAACCGCGCACGTCCACGCCGTCTGCGCGCTCGGGGGTCGCCGTGAGACCAAGTAGTTCTTGCGGTTCCAGGTGGTCGAGGATCGCACGATAGGTCGGTGCTTCCGCGTGGTGGAACTCGTCGATCACAATGACGTCGAACGCGGTCGGGATCGATGTTCCCAATGCCGTAGGAGTGCAACGACTGCACGCTGGCGAAGACGTGCTGCCAGCGTTCCGGACGGGCGCCTCCTACGTAGAGCTCCCCGAATCCAGGCGTCCGCCAGCACTTCCTGATACGTACGGAGGGACTGCTCCAGGATCTCCTTGCGGTGCGCCACGAAAAGAAGCGTGGGTCGGGTGCGTGAATCGGCTTCACACAGACCCCGATAGTCCAACGCCGCCAGGACCGTCTTGCCTGTGCCGGTGGCAGCAACAACGAGATTTCGATGGCGGTCGTGGACCGTGCGCTCCGCGTCGATGGCCTCGAGCATCTCCTGCTGGTACGGGAAGGGGCGCACCTGGAGACCCGACAGTGAGATGGTGACGCGGTCGTGCGTCGTGCGTCCTGCTGCCTCGGCAAGCGCATCGTCGAGACGATCACGGTCTCGGTCCGGGTCGTAGGACTCGAAACTGATGTCGTTCCAGTAGGTGTCGAAGGTCCCCTTGAACTTCTCCAAGAGCGACGCGGTCGCCACCTCGGACAAGCGCACGTTCCACTCGACCCCGTCGAGCAGTGCCGCTCGCGAGAGGTTGGATGAACCGACATAGGCGGTATCGAAGCCGGTACGACGGCGGAACATCCATGCCTTGGCGTGGAGCCTGGTGCGTTGGTTGTCGTACTGAATCTTCACGTCGGCGCCGAACTCACGAACGAGGCGATCGAGTGCTTGACGCTCGGTGGCGCCCATGTAGGTGGTGGTGATGACGCGAAGCGGTGTTACGCGCTGACGGACCATGCGCAGTTCAGGCTCCAACAGCCGAAGGCCGTACCACTTCACGAAGGCGCATAGAAGGTCGACTTCATCCGCCGATTCAAGCTCTGCTCTGAGTTCTGCGCCGAGGCTCGGCTCGCCCTTCGTGTTGGTCAACAGAGCTGCGTCCGAGAGGGGAGTGCTTGGCCGTTTGGCACCCTGCGCTGCACGCCCTGGCGCGGCCGGCCGCGTCACACTCAGGAGTTGCCTCGTCGGCCCGGAAACCCGTGCGTCAGCGTTCGCGAGGTTGGCGATCAAGCTGTTGACGACCAGGAGGCGCTGCTGTGGATCTCTTGTAGCGTTCAGCGCGGTCTCGACCAGCGACTGGACGTACCTCGACAGGACGAGTGGCTGATCCACATCGTCGACGCCGCGAGTGACCACATCCAGGTCGATGAGGGCGGCGAGGCCGCTCTCCAGCTCCTGGCTAACGAGCGATTCGTACAGTCCGAGTTCCACCTGGCGCAGCTTGCCAGCACTTCATCGACCTGTGTCGGATTCGCGCCGGTCCAGGAAGAGAGTCGCATCTTCGCGGTCGTACCGCCGTTCTTGGCCAGGGCCCCGAGTACATGCTCGATCGCCTGGACCGAGCTGTCGGTGGCCGCTCGATGCTGCGTAACCTCCAGTACGGACAGATGGATCTCGGTGCTCGGACCTGCTCGTCGCGGAGCCTCGCGCACGGATCCTCGAGTCGCGGGACCGCTACCTCGAAGGGTCATAGGCCGGTCACGTACGACAAACGGCACGGGGTGTCCGGATCAGCTAAGACCCAGCTCGGCTCGGATCCGGTGGACGTCCATCGAGAAGGCGTTGGGAGTTTGCCGGTCCTGCCACTCGAAGTCGTCCAGCAGTGCGACCAGCTCCTCCCGTGCCGCGGGGTTGGCGGCCGCCTCACGTGGTGTGAGGCCACCGAGGGCCGGGATGCGTTCGCTGAGCCAGCGGTCCTCGTGCTGCCGGACAAGAGCGGCGATGTCTTCGGCCGCAAGCTCGGGAGCCGCGTCTTGCGGCGGCATGTCCGGACCGGTGCCGGCGAACGCGTCCGCCGCGGAACGCGTCGACTCGTCGACGAGTCGGGCATCAGGGACGATCTCGAGCACCAGCGCCTGCAGCTCGCGCAGCCGCTCGAGTGCCATCGTCTCCACGACGATCCGATCGTCGGCGCGGCGTACGGTACCCCGCACCAGTGTCTGGCTGCCGGGCACGTCGACGACATGGTGCAGGACCTCGCCGTCGCCGTCGAGCTTCGGGCTCAGTGCAAGCCATGCCGCGTCCAGGTCGGGGACCTCGTACCGCGCCGTGCACATCACCAGCTCCTCGCCCTCGGTCGTCTGGAGGACCGGTGTGCGGCTGGCGGGAGCGAAAAAGGCCGCGATCACCTCGGGCCCGGCTCCCGAACGCAGCAGGCCCAGGAGCCGAGGGCGCAGCCACCGCGGGATGTCGACCGGGTCGTTCCAGAACTGCAGAAGACCCTCGCCGTAGTCGAGCGGACGTCCGAGCAGGAGGTCCTTGGACTGCGCCGAACGACTCCGCGTTCGGTCCCGCAGCTCCAGGCTCTCGCCGGTTACCAGGTCGCGACACGTCAGCCCGCGCATCGGGGTCACCTCGGTGACTTCGAGCAGGCGCCGATCGGTGGCCAGCCAGCTCTCGGCGAGCTGTGCCTCGTCGGGCGGCAGCAGCGGGCGGTAGAGGGCCACGAAGTCTTCGAGGATGCCGCCGTCGAAGAGCGCGAAGTCCCACGTCGTCGCGTCATGCATGGCGAGGGTCACCGTCTCCCGGCTGGATCGGTCCTCGCCTGACATCAGCCCGGCCCAGTGCAGCAGCCGCTCCCGGTTGTGTCCGCGCTGCAGGTAGCCGACCACCTTGACCAACAACCAGGCCGCCCGGTCGGGCATCGGGTGCAGCGCCGTGCGCCCGTGGCACAGCTTGTACTTCCGGCCCGACCCGCACGGACAGGGCTGGTTCCTCCCGGTGTCACCCGCGGGAGGGGAGAGGAACGGCCGGAGCGCCCTGACCTCGATCGCGTCCCGCTCCAGCCCGCCGAGCGTGAACAGCCGTTGCGCCTCGGCGGCGTTGCCGGCCACGGCCCGCAGCTCCGCCAGTTCGGCGGCTGCGTCGGGCGCATCCGGGTCAGCCGCGAGGCACGCCTCGAGCAGGCTGCTCATCGCCAGCACGTCACCGCGAACCTCCGCGACCCGGGCCCGCAGGTAGAGCGGCACGGCTTGCGCCTTCCCGGTGACCGCCTCCTGCATTGCCACCACCAGCGGCTCGCGGTCAGGCTCAGCGGCAAGTTCGTACGCCGCGAGGTCACCGACCACTCCCTCGAGTCCCTCGGACAGCGCCACCAGTTCGGCGGCCCCGGGCAGCTCCCCGTTCCGATGAGCAGCAAGGGCGTCTCGCCAGGCGCGGTAGGCCACGCGCTGAGCGTCGGTGAGCCAGTCAGGTTCGCCGTGCCACGACGTACCTGGCACGCCCACGTCGGAACCGTCGAGCTCCAGCCCCGCCTCCTCGAGCAGGTCCGAGAGCGGCGGCAGCGGCCGGTCGAACAGCCCGGGGCGCTCGATCAGCGCCAGGAGGACGACCTCCGTGATCCCGACGCCCGGGTAGTCGCGGTGCTCGGCAGCTGCCTGCCGTGCGCATCGCCAGGCGGTCGCCTGCAGGAAGGCGCGTGCCTCGGGGTCGTCGTGTGTCGGGGCCGGCTCCCACGCCAGCTCGCCGTCCACGTACCGGAGACCGATGGTGTCGCCCGACACCAAGCCGTCGAGCCACCCTGATGGTCCGTGCAGCCCGGCCAGGCCATCGGCACCACGTTGACCGGCATGCATGCTCTGGACATGTCCGCCCCCTCGCAGGGGTACGTCGTCCATGGCCAGGTAGTCGAACGGCGCCAGATCCTGCACCGGATCGAGAACGCCCGACTCGATCTCCTCGGCCCTGACCCGGTGCGTGAGCACGGCGCCCTCGAGCAGGACCAGGAACGGCACCAGCCGGCCGTCCTCGAGCGCATACACCTCCGTACGCCAGAGCAGGGACCGGTTGATCTTGTCGATGTCGGCGAACACCTCGCGTCTGGCGAGCGCTGCGCGCATGTCGTCGACTGAGATCGGACCGCTGGACAGGATGTCGAGAGCGACGGCTGCCTGCTCCTCGTCCAAGAGGTCCGGCGATGCGGGGGCTGCCGCTCCCCAGGCCGACAGGAGTGCGCGTGGCAGGCCCCAGCGGCCCAGGGGCGTCAGGCAACGCTCCTCGTCGAGGACGCCGAGCGTCTGCCACAGCGGCGCCAGCACCTCGACCGGTATGACGAAGGAGTCGACGTCGTCGTCCGGGTCCTCGGTCTCGTCGTCGACCTCCGGCATTGCGGCGATGTCCTCCGACCACGTCTCGGCCGCGAACTCGGCACCGACGCCACGCCGCACCAGTCCGACGACGACGCCGACCCAGTCGGCGTGCTGCAAGGAGAAGACGGCGGCCTGTTCCTCGGCCGAGATGCCGGGGTCCTCGGGTGGCGAGATCGTCGAGGCAAGGGCCGGCAGCCACGTCTCCGCGTCGTCATCGGGAGGTGTACCCGCCCAACCGCACGCGACGTCGAAGTACCGCACGCTCCAGGCCGAAGCCTCGATCTCGCGTCGCAACGATCCAGCCTCCTCGGCAAGATCTGGCTGCGGGGGCGCTTCCTCGAGCACGTCGGCGCACGCCCTGCGGAGCAGGTCCGCCGCACGGCGGTCCACCTCGGCCCACGCGGCGAGGAGCTCGTCATCGTCCTCATCGCTCCAGAAAGAGTCGTCGTCCACGGGTCCACCTTGCCGCGTTGTGGCCACGCGTCAACCGCCGGGCCCGGTCGGGCGACCGATGGTGCACCCCGCGCGCACATGTTCGGCGCCCGTCGCCCTCGTCCACAAGGCCCTCGAGCGCTCTGGCGATCGTGCACATGGGCGCGCGACTGTGGTGTCGCGCAGCCGGTCACCGGGGCCGGCGCCGTGGGCCCGCACCGACAGGAGGCGCCAATCCATGGGGCGAGTGGTCAAGCTGGTGTCCGACGTCTCGGGTGTCGAGGCGGACGAGTCGGCGTTCGAGAAGTGCGTCGTGCGCCGCCATCCGGTTATCTCCGAGGCAAAGCGGCTCGACGTGCTCCCCGGAGAACTCGACGGACTGCGGCACGTCACCGCGCTGGTCGTGATCGAGATCGGCCAGGGCGCGCTCAAGCAGCAGCTCGTCGTCACGCACCAGGAGTTCTCAGCACTTGTCTGCGATGACGTGGTGCGAGCGGCGCCCGGCACGCGCGGCCGGCGGCTGGGCGCAGTCGTCGGTTCGTCGGGCTCCCAGAAATGATCGAAGAGTTCTATGGAACGGGTGAGAGGAGGAAGAACATCCATGACAAGGAATGATGAAAGTCCGTGTTCAAAGTGATCGAGCCGGTGCATTGAATGTGACTTTTTCAAATAGACATCGCGGGCCTCTTTACGTACCTTTTGCGTGATGATTTCCTCGGAATGTGCGGTCGTCCGGGACCGCACAAATCGTCAAACGAGGTGATCATGATGAAAGCCAGGGTCCGCGGCATCGCCGACACGCACCGATCCATCCGGGTCGCGCTCGCACTGACGCTCGCCGCCGCGGCCGCCGGCCTCGCGGTCGGTCCTGCGTCGGCCGTCGAGCCGACTCGCCCCTCGGGTCTCGGCACTGCCGATGCACCTGGTCGGGTGACGGTGGACGTGACCGTGGAGGAGTACGACGCATCCGGCACCAGGTTGCTCTCCTCCTACTCCAGTGGCGAGCTGGCCCCGGGCTTCACGACCGCCACGGTCCCGCTCGCCGAACACCGCCGGACCGGCTGTCACACGATTGCGATCAGGTCGACCGGGTGGTCGCTGCTCGGTTTCATCATGTGGCGCTATCGGGTGTCCACGCGCTCGTGCTGGAACAGGACCACCCGGCGGGTCACGCACCCCACGGATCACCGCAAGTTCACCCGGGTCGACTCCGTGCACGTGGTGGATCACACGCTCATGCCGGGTGAGTACGTGCACCACTTCTACAACCCCGACAACGGCTACGATCCGTTCCCGCTGCCGGGCCTGAACAGGCATTCTGCCTATTACCACCGGAGCAAGGGCGAGGTTCACGGTCCGTGCCTTGCCATGCACACCTGCTACGACCGTCCGTGGGGCTCGATCCGGTCGCTCTACAATGGCACCTGGCTTGCGAAGTCCGGTGGCAACGGTTTTGCCACCGTCACAAAGTCAGGATGACGATGAAGGCATTGTTGGTCGCGATCCCGGTGCTGTTCGTGATCTTCCTGATCTTCGGTTACCTCGGAAGTGCTGGGCTCGGCGTCGTCGAGCTCGGCATCATGGCCGCCATGGTCATTGTGTGGGTCGTCGCCCTGCTGGTGCACCTGCGGCGAGAGTCGGCCCGACGCTAGCCCGCGTCCCCCACTGCGGGAAAGATCCACCGCGCGGGTGCGTTCGTCCGTTGCCGTGCGTCGGGGAACACGGCCTCTATTGGCGCCCCTCTACGGTGGCAGGGTGGGCGACGGACTGCAGCAGGTGTGGTCCGACGTCGTGGGCAGCCAGCCGGCGCCGGAGACCGGGGCGATCTGGCTCTCGGCCCTGCTGGCGGCCGCGGTGATCCTGTTTCCGGCCACCTGGCGCGTCACCCGGCACGTGGTGACGATCGCCCACGAAGGCGCCCATGGGGTCGCGGCGATGCTGAGCGGCCGCCGCCTCGGGGGCATCCGGCTGCACGCCGACGGCTCCGGCCTGACCGTGTCCAGGGGACGTGCGACCGGGCCCGGCGTGGTCGTCATGTACGCCGCCGGGTACGTCGGTCCGGCGCTGGTCGGGCTCGCCGCGGCGTACCTCCTGCACCGCGGCCACGCGCTCGGCGTGCTCTGGGTGACCGTGCTGTTGCTCGCGCTCCTGCTGCTTCAGATCCGCAACTTCTATGGCCTGTGGGCCGTGCTGGTCGCGGGCGCGCTGGCCTTCGCCGTGTCCTGGTGGACGAGCGGGACCATGCAGTCGCTGGTGGCGTACGCCGGCACCTGGTTCCTGCTGCTCGCCGCACCGAAGACCGTGCTGGAGCTCCAGCGCCAACGCCGCCGCGGCAAGGCCCGCACCTCCGACGCCGACATGCTGGCCCGGCTCACGCGGCTGCCGGGCATCGTCTGGGTCGGCTTCTTCCTGCTGGTCGACCTCGCCGCGCTGCTGCTCGGCGGCCGCTGGATCCTGGCGCCGGTCGCCTAGCGTTGCCCGAGCGGAGTTTTCCACAGGGCACGAACTCGCTCTGGAGGTTGCGCGGTTGCTGACGGAGCGTTGGTCCATGCCGAACTCCCGAAGTCGCAGGTCGCTGAACCGATCCGAGCACGACCGTCGCGCCGAGCGTCGACGACGAGCGCGTGAGGCACGGCGCCGCACAATGCCGGTGCTGCTGCCGCCACGAGCACAACGAGACGACCTGCTCGCCCGGTACGACGAGGACGCCTGGCGCACCGTGGAGGCGGGTGCAGCGGCCGAGGCGCAGGGTGACGTCGATCGTGCCCTGCAGCTGCACCTTGCTGGGCCTCACGCTCCAGGAAGCCTGCGCGAGCACATGCTCAGGGAGGTGGCGTTGCTCGCAGGTGACGCTCCCGCTTGGGTTCATGCGCGCTGGATCGCCAAGCAGGCCTACCGATGGCTCCTGCTGTCCGATGACGCGCGGCCGCGCGAGGCGCTGCAGATGACGACGGACGCGCTGTACGCCGACGTCGACCCGAACCGCCCTCTCGGTTGGGAGCCGTGTGACTTCGTCGACCAGGTGATCGCCGCGGACTGGGTGTGCGCGCAGCTCACCACCTACGATCTGGGCGGCTTGGACGCTTTCCTGACCGAGCGTGCCAGCGCGGCTCTGACCGCGCGTGCCAACGGTGCCGATGGGTGGCCGCTTGCCTCCATGTGTGGCTATCGGCTGGTTGATGTGCAGGACGACCAGCTGGTCGCGGTCGACCTTCTCACGTCGCGACCCGTCCGGCTGCTCAACGTGGGCGCCGCTTGGGGTCGTGACGTCAACACCTGTGTGATCGGTCGCCTGGTGTCGACCGGGGCCGAGCCGGGACTGATGTTCGAGTCCCGCCCGCTCACAGTCGACGACTCGACCGCACTTCAGGTGGCCCGTGCCGCGAGCCTGGGGCGGACGACGTGGCTCAACGTCCTCGCCGAGGCGCGGGCGGCGGGCCGTCTCGAGGCTGGCTTCTCGTTGTGCCTGCCGACGTCGCTCGTGTGCGACCTGCCTGGCGGACCGCCGTCGGGTGTGGCCGGGGAGGGCGATCCCGCCGTTGTCCTGTGTGACCTCGTCCTCGACGAGGTGACGGAGGCACCGGGCGCGGCCGGCTTCATGGCACCGCTTCTCTTCGGCGTGCTCCTCGCACCGGAGTCCGTGGCGGTGATCCGGGACGAGTGCACCCAGGCTTCCCGGCGCCAAGCGTGGCTGGCCCTGGCCGCCGCCTGTTGTCCGCCCTTCGGCGAGCGATGTGCGGGGCTGGCCGACGCCTGCGGCTGGCGTCCAGCGGCATGACACACGGCCACCGGGGGTGCCGTGTGCTCGCCGGGTCACATGCCCGGGACCGGCAACACCTCGTGCACCTCGATCTCGCAGCCGCCCGGCATGTTCAGGTGCGGGTGGTCCTTGGCCAGCCCCAGCGCGGCGTCCAGGTCGGCCACCTCGATGATCGAGTAGCCGGACACCTCGCGTGTGCTCGGCGACGTGCTGCCGTCGGCGGCAATGCGGACGCCGTTGTCGAGCGGGGTGCCGAAGTCGACCATCCCGTCGCCGACCTTGCCCGCCCAGGCCATCCACTGCCCCATGACCTCCTGCATCTGCTCCGGGTCGGGCGGTGTGGCGTCGGCGGGGCTCATCGGTGCGTGGTACACGAACATGAACTTGGTCATCTGGTTCTCCTTGAGCGGTGGGTGGTCCGAGAGGTCAGGCGGCCAGCGGCGTGCGGCCGGCGTACGCCGCGAGCCGGTCGAGCGGGCTGGCGTCGTCGGCGGGGGAGACCTCGGGCCCGAACGAGCCGCGCTCGCGGGCCGACGGCATCAGCGGCTCGGTGATCCTGCGCAGGTAGGCGACCACCTCGTCGGAGACGTTGAGCGGCAGGCCGGCCGCCTGGGCGATGTCCCACCCATGCATGAGCAGCTCGAACGGCAGCAGCCCCTGGGCGTACGACGCGGGCATCTCGTTGCCACGGGGTCCGGTCACCGTGCCGTCAGGGTCGACCGTGCGCCAGCCGTCGATCGCCTGCGCGGTCATGAGCGAGATCCGGTTCTCCAGCGACGTGCCCTCGGCGTCCACCACGGTGACGCCCGCCATCGCGCCGAGCCCGACCAGGGACCCCATCAGGTGCACCGCCACGGCGTGGCAGTCGAAGTCGGCGCACGGCGTCGGCTTGGTGCGGTCCTCGGTGGTCAGGTTGCGCAGCACGGGCTGCACCGCGGCGAGCACCGCCTCGGCGGCGCTCGACCGCCGTCATCGGGTCGGGAGTGGCGGCCCACTCGTCCGGACCTGCGTCACCGGTCGTGGCCAGCCGCCCCAGGCGGGCGAGGTAGTGGTCCCAGCCCTCGCCGTGCATCCGCTCCTGCTTCTCGCCCAGGCCCTCGTGGACCAGCGTCACCGTGGACCCCTCCGGAGCCGGCTCGATGGTGACCGTGACCGTCGAGGCGTTCGGCGGCAGCTCGGCGCTGCCCTCCCAGCCCCAGCCGAAGACGACGCGACGTCCCGGCTCGACCTCGCGGAAGCTGCCGGCCGCGACGTGGCCGGGCGAGACCGTCCAGCGGAAGTCACCGCCGGCGCGCAGGTCGACGACGGCGGACACGGTCTGCCACCGTCGGAGCCGTTCCGGCTCGGTGATCAGTGCGAACGCCTCCTCCGGCGACACGGGGAGGGTGGTGGTCCTGGTGCAGGTCATTCGGTGCTCCTCTTCCTCTGCGCGTCCGTGGCGAGCACGTCGAGCTCGTTGGTCCAGAACCTGTCGATCTCGGCCTGCAACCGCTGCAGTCCGGACGGCAGGACCCGGTAGATCCGTTGCCTTCCCACCTTCGTGGCCTCCACCAGCCCGGCCTCCGCGAGCACCAGCAGGTGCTGCGAGATCGCCGACCTGGTCACCGTGAACTCCGCCGCGATGTCGGTCACCGTGCGGGGCTCCGATCCCAGCAGCTGCAGGATGCGTCGCCGGTTGGGCTCGGCAGCGGCAGTCAGGGGGTCCAGCACTCCCATATGTTAGTCACCACTAACGCGTTGTCAACGGGAGGCGCGCCCGGGCGGCGCCGGCTGGCCCGGTCGGTCGCTCGCTTCGCAGGATGCCCGAGCAAGGCTCGCGGCACGGGCCGGCCCGAGGTCGGGGACGGCTCGCGACCGCGGACGGTCCGACGTTGACCGTGTGACCGGCTGAGGCGCCGGCGTAGTCAGGCTCTGCGTTCGCCGAATGGCGGGGCCGGGCGCCGGTCGTGCCCTCGCGGATCAGCGGCAGGCAGTCGTAGTCGTAGGCCTGGTCGAGGCGCAGGGTCAGGCGCGGCTGCCTTAGCCCCGTGGCCCTGACTGCAGCAGCTCCACGACGGTGCCCATCTTGGTGTCGAGACCGTCCATCTTCGTGGCCGATCTCGCCGACCGTCGACCTGCTCGAGTCCGTCGACCTTGAAGCGTGAGTCCGTCCACCTTCTGCTCAAGCCCGTCGACCCGGGTGTCCAGAGCATCGACCTTCTGCTCGAGCCCGTCCACCTTGGTGTCGAGCGCGTCGACTTTGGAGTCCAGGCGCGTCGACCTTGGAGTCCACGATGCCGAGGGCGGCGCCCAGCTCCCCGAGCCGCATCGTGTGCCTGCCCTGGACGCCCTGGATGTCGGCGAGCATCTGGGAGATCTCCGTGATGTCGTTGTCGTGCTGGCGCACCTTGCGCTCGATCTCCACCGGACCCATCGTCATGCCGCCACCCTAGGTCGATCCGACCGGAGCTGACAGGCCGCCTGGGCGATCTGTGGACAACCCTTGGCCTGCTGACCCCGACAGCTCACGCGCTGGGCCGCCAGCGGCGGTGCCGGGTGCCGGTCGTGCCCTCGCGGATCAGCTGGAGCCGCGGCTTCGGTCCGTCCGAGCGGCCGGTCTGCGGCTTGCGCTTCCCGGCCTGCCATGGCAGCGGCCAGGCGACGGCCGGGCCGTCGTAGTCCTGGTCGAGGGCGGCGTGCAGAGTCCACGAGGGGTCGTAGAGGTGCACCCGGCCGAGCGCGCACAGATCGGCACGGCCGGCCATCAGGATCGAGTTCACGTCGTCGTACGACGAGATCACGCCGACCGCGATCGTGGGGACGTCGGTGCGGTTGCGGATCGCGTCGGCGTAGGGCGTCTGGTAGGAGCGACCGAACGCCGGACGTTCTGCGGAGGTGACCTGCCCGGTCGACACGTCGATCGCCGCAGCGCCCTTGTCCGCGAACGCCTGCGCCACCCGCACCGTGTCGTCCAGCGTCTGTCCGTCGTCGACCCAGTCGGTGGCGGAGATCCGCACCGTCATCGGCCGCTCCGCCGGCCACACCGCGCGCATGGCGCCGAACACCTCGAGCGGCCAGCGCAGCCGACCCTCGATGTCGCCGCCGTACGCGTCCGTGCGCCTGTTCGTCACCGGTGAGAGGAAGCCGGACAGCAGGTAGCCATGCGCGCAGTGCAGCTCCAGCACGTCGAAGCCGGCCTCCGCGCCCCGGCGAGCACAGTCGACGAACTGGTGGCGGATCTCGTCGAGCTCGTCGACCGTCAGCTCGTGCGGCACCTGGTTGACGGTCGGGTTGTACGACACCGGCGACGCGGCCACGACGTCCCAGTTGCCGTCGGGGAGCGGTTCGTCGATGCCCTCCCACATCAGCTTCGTGGAGCCCTTGGCCCCCGAGTGGCCGAGCTGGAGGCCGATCTTCGCCGATGACGAGGCGTGCACGAAGTCCACGATCCGCGTCCAGGCGGCCTGCTGCTGCTCGTCCCAGATGCCCGCACAGCCCAGGGTGATCCGGCCGGTGGGGGACACGCAGACCATCTCGGTCATCACCAGTCCGGCGCCGCCGAGCGCCTTGCCTCCCAGGTGCACGAGGTGGAAGTCGCCGACCAGGCCGTCCTCCGCGACGTACATGTCCATCGGCGAGACGACGATCCGGTTGGGCAGTGTCAGACCGCCGAGGCGGAGTGGCTGAAACATGGGCGGGGTCTCGACAGGCTCGACCACCGGAGAGGGCTCGACCACCGAACCTGCGAACCACTCCTCGCACCGTGCCACGAACTCCGGGTCGCGCACGCGCAGGTTGTCGTAGGTGACCCGCCGGCTCCGGGTCATGATGTTGAAGCCGAACTGGATCGGCTCCTGGTCGACGTACTGCGCGAGGTTCTCGAACCACTCGAGGCTGGCCTGCGCCGCACGCTGCGTGGAGAGCACGACGGCCTTGCGTTCCTCCTCGTACGCCGCCAGCGCAGCCGCCACCGAGTCCTCCTCGTGCAGGCACGCGGCCAGGGTCAGCGCGTCCTCCATCGCGAGCTTGGTGCCGGAGCCGATCGAGAAGTGCGCGGTATGCGCGGCGTCGCCGAGCAGCACCACGTTGTCGTGCACCCAGTGCTCGTTGCGGATGGTGGTGAAGCTGATCCAACGTGAGTTGTTCGCCATCACGTCGTGCCCATCGAGCACATCGGCGAACAGCGCGCGGATCTTGTCGATCGACTTCTGGTCGGACTCCCCGGGAGCCCAGGCACGGTCGGCGTACTCGCCGAACCCGGCGGCCTCCCAGACCGCCGACGTCATCTCCACGATGAAGGTGCTGCCGGTCGCGTCGAACGGGTAGCCATGGATCTGCATGACGCCGTACGGCGTCTGCACGACGTAGAACTTGAACGCCTCGAACACCTTGTCGGTGCCGAGCCACATGTAGCGGCAGTCGCGCACGTCGAGCGAGGGCCCGAATGTGTCGGCGTACCGCGCGCGCACCGCCGAGTTGAGGCCGTCGGCCGCGATCACCAGGTCGTACGACGCAGCGAGCTCCTCGACGCCGGGAGCCTCGGTGCAGAAGTGCACAGTGACGTCGAGCGCCGCGCACCGGGCCTGCAGGATCTCCAGCAGCCGACGCCGGGACATGGCGGCGAAGCCGTGCCCACCGCTGGTCACCACCTCGCCCTTGAAGTGAACGTCGATGTCGTCCCAGACCGCGAACTCGCGCTCCATCGCCGCGTAGACCGCGGGGTCCGCGTGCTCGATGCCGCCGAGTGTCTCGTCGCTGAAAACGACGCCGAAGCCGAACGTGTCGTCGGCCGCGTTGCGCTCCCACACGGTGATCTCGTGCTGCCCGTCGCCGAGCTGCCCTGCCAGCTGTTGGGCGAGCGCGCTGAAGTACAGGCCGCCCGGGCCGCCACCGATCACCGCGATGCGCATGCTGCTCCCTGGTCTCGACAAGCTCGACCACGGGAAGCATATTGCGTTCTTGACGAGCGTTGTCAAGGCGCAATACGGTCGCGAGGTGAGTGCCGAGGACGAGTACGTCGCCCGCGTGCGCGACGTCGCCGTCCGGCACCTCGCCCCGGTCGCGCCGGTGCACGGCGCGGTCAACCGGCCGCTGGTGAAGGCAATCGGCGACCACGGACTGCTCCAGGACGTCATCGACGGCACCGCCACGCAGCTGTGCCTGCTCCGCGAGACGCTGGCGACGGTCAGCACGGAGGCCGAGACCGCGCTCGCCCTGCAGGGGCTCGGCAGCTCGCCGATCGTGCTCCACGGCAACGCCGCAACGAAGCAGCGCTGGCTGCCGGGTGTCGGCGCCGGTGACGTGGTCGCCGGCTTCGCGCTGAGCGAGGCCGACGCGGGCTCGGACGCAGCAGCCCTTGCCCTGCAGGCGGAACCGGACGGTGACGGCTGGCGGATCACTGGCGAGAAGCTCTGGATCTCGAACGCCCCCGAGGCCGACGTCTACTCGGTCTTCGCGCGCACCACGCCCGATGCGCGGGCGAGGGGCGTGACCGGGTTCGCGGTGGCCGGCGACAGCCCGGGTCTCAGCGGCGAGGCGTTGGACATGGTCGCCCCCCACGCGATCGGTCGGCTCACGTTCGACGGGGTGCGGGTCGAACGCGAGGACGTTCTCGGCGACGTCAATGGCGGCTTCGCCGTCGCGATGGGCACGCTCGACCGCTTCCGGCCCAGCGTTGGCGCCTTCGCAGTCGGCATGGCGCAGGCCGCGCTCGACGCCGCGCTCGACTGGGCGACCACGCGGAAGGTCTACGGCGACGTGTTGGTCCACCAGCAGTCTGTCGAACATCTGTTGGCCGAGATGGCAACCCGGGTGCAGGCGTCACGGCTCCTGGTGCGCGCGGCAGCGGCGTCGTACGACAGTGGTAGGTCACGCGCGGAGATCACCTCCAGTGCCGCGATGGCGAAGCTGTTCGCGACCGAGTCCGCTCAGTGGGTCGTCGACCAGGCTGTGCAGCTCCACGGCGCGCGCGGACTTCAGCGCGGCCACCTGCTGGAGCGGCTCTATCGTGAGGTCCGGGCGCCGCGGATCTACGAGGGCGCCTCCGAGGTGCAGCGCACGATCATCGGTCGCGGACTGGTCCGCGCACGGCAGGAGGTCGACGAGTGACCCGCTACCGCGGCAGCGTCCCGCTCACCGAGGACTGGCAGCACTTCCGGTTCGAGGTCGCCGACGGCGTCGCTACGGTGACTCTCAATCGGCCCGAGAAGATGAACCCGCTCACCTTCGAGAGCTACGCCGACCTGCGCGACCTGCTCCACGAGCTGCCACACCGCGAAGAGGCGAAGGTGTTGGTGATCCGCGGCGAGGGCAGGGGGTTCTGCGGCGGCGGAGATGTCAACGAGATCATCGGCGAGCTGATCAAGATGGACCCGAAGGACCTGATCGGCTTCACCCGCATGACCGGCGAGGTGATCCGTGCGATGCGCGAGTGCCCGGTGCCGATCGTCGCGGGGATCCAGGGGATCGCGGCGGGCGCTGGCTCCGTGATCGCGCTGGCCTCCGACTTCCGCGTCTGTACGACGCGCGCGAAGTTCGCGTTCCTCTTCACCAAGGTCGGGCTCTCCGGCGGCGACATGGGCGCGGCGTACCTGCTCCCGCGCATGGTCGGTGCCGGCCGCGCCACCGAGCTGCTCATGCTCGGCGACACGATCGACGCGCAGACCGCCGACCGCTACGGACTCGTGAGCCAGCTGGTCGACGAGGACGACCTCGACGACGCGGTCGACGCCCTCGCCCGACGCCTCGCCGACGGGCCGACGCTGGCGTTCGCGCAGACGAAGTCGCTGATCACCCGCGAGCTGGACATGCCGATCGGCTCGGCGATGGAGCTGGACGCGATGACCCAGGCGCTGCTGATGACCACGCACGACCATGCCGAGTTCCACACCGCCTTCAATGAGAAGCGGCCGCCGGAATGGACGGGGCGATGAGGGTCTCGACAGGCTCGACCGCCGGGGTGCGGGTGCCGGAATGGACGGGGCGATGAGGGTCTCGACAGGCTCGACCGCCGGGGTGCGGGCGCCGGAATGGACGAGGCGATGAGCCGGGTCGCCCTGGTCACCGGTGCCGGCAAGGGGATCGGAGCCGCCTGCGCCCGGGCGCTCTCCGACGCCGGGCACCGGGTCGCCCTGCTGGCGCGGTCGCGGGACGACCTCGACGCGCTGGCGAAGGACCTGCCCGGCGAGACGCTCGTCGTCCCGACGGACGTCACCGACGCGGCAGCGCTCGACGCCGCATTCGCGCAGGTCGAGGACGCCTGGGGACCGGTCGAGATCCTCGTCGTCAACGCCGGCGCCGGGGCCAGCTCTCCGCTCGTGGAGACCTCCGACGAGGAGTGGCAGCGGATGCTCGACCTCAACCTGACCGCGCCGTTCCGCACCATCCGGCGCGCCCTGCCGGGCATGACAGAGGCAGGCTGGGGCCGGATCGTGGTGGTCGCCTCCATCGCGGGCAAGCACGGCGCCACACGGATCGCGGCGTACTCCGCCAGCAAGCACGGCGTGATCGGCCTGGTCCGCTCCGGCGCGATGGAGGTCGCGCGCAGGGGAGTCACCATCAATGCGGTCTGCCCCGGCTACGTCGACACTCCGATGACCGACGGTTCGGTCGCGGCGATCGCCGGACGCACCGGCAGGTCGGAGGACGAGGCGCGCAGCATCCTCGAGCGCCAGCAGCCGATCGGTCGGCTGGTGACACCCGAGGAGTGTGCATCGGTGGTGATGCTCTGCGTCGACAACGGCGCGATCAACGGGCAGGGACTCAACGTCGACGGCGGAGCAGTCCAGTCATGAAACGCTTGAACCCCGCGAGCCTCGCCAGGCCGTCCGGCTTCTCCCACGCAACCGTCGCCACCGGCACCACGGTCTTCCTCGCCGGCCAGACCGGCATGGACGTCGAGGGCCGGATCGTGGACGGCGGGCTCGTGCCGCAGTTCGAGCAGGCGCTCGCGAACCTGCTGACCGCGCTCCGCGAGGCAGGCGGCGAGCCCCGCGACCTGGCCTCGATGACGGTCTACATCGTCGACATGGACGACTACCGATCCCGGGCGCGCGAGATCGGTGAGGTCTGGAAGCGGCTGGTCGGTGCCGACTACCCGGCGATGGCAGGGATCGGCGTCAGCCGACTCTGGGACGCGGAGGCGCTGGTGGAGGTGCAGGGTTTCGCGGTGCTGCCGTAGGTCAGCCGCCGATGCGTGGGGGCCACGACGGCGCCCCGAGCTCGCGAGAGACGGCTCGCGCCGTCTCGCGCACCAGGTCACTCGCTTCGTGACGATCGAGGTCGCCGCCGGAGGGGATCACGACGCCGATGGCTCCGACGGCCTCGCCGTACAGGTCGAAGACCGGGCTCGCCAGTGAGCTCTCGCCGATCACGGCCTCGTCCTGCTCGCGTGCGATCCCGCTGGAGCGGACCTCGTCGAGCTGTTCGCGGAGCTCGTCCGGAGAGGTGATCGTCTCGCCGGTCATGCTGCGCAGCTCGTCGAGGTCGAGGACCCGCTTCTCGTCCTCGGGCAGGAAGGCCAGCATCGCCTTGCCGAGGGCGCTGGCGTGCACCGGGATGACGATGCCGACCTCCGGCATCTGCCGGCTCCCGTCGGGGCGGGGCTCGTGGTGGATGATCACGACGTCGTCGATCAGCAGCACGCCGGTGCGCACGGCCAAGCCGGTACGACGGGCGAGGTCCTCGGCCCACGGGATCGCTCTCGACCGGAGCTCGAGGGTGTCGAGGTAGACGTTGCCGAGCCGGAGCACGGCCGGCCCGAGCTGGTAGCGGCTCGAGCCGCGCTCCTGCACGACCATGCCGTGCTCGACCAGGCTGCGGACGATGCCGTGCGTGGTCGACGGCGCCAGCTCCAGCCGCGCCGCCAGCTCGGACAGGCTCATCCGCCGGGCGCCCTGGAGCGCGGTCAGCACCCGGATGGCGCGGTCGATCGACTGGATCACGGGTGGCCCTTCTCTGTGACCGATTTCACGAAAACTCTTGCGCAGTAGTGAATCACAGGCGTATCGTCCCCATCACATTCGACAATATCGAATGAGATTCGGAATCCCGGGACCGACAGACGAAGGGGCACGGCATGCTTGACGAGACCAATCTGTTCCAGCGGCTCGGCGCTGAGGCCATCGGGACGGCCTTCCTGGTGTTCATCGGCGTGGGGTCGGTGCCCGCGACCCTGATCGTCAACGGCAAGGCGCCGTTCACGATGGCCGACCTCGGGATGATCTCCCTGGCCTTCGGCACCATCGTGGTCGCCACCGTCTACGCACTCGGGCACATCGGCGGCAACCACATCAACCCGGCCGTCACCCTCGGGCTGGCGGTGTCCGGCAAGTTCCCGTGGTCCCAGGTGCCGGCGTACATCGGCGCCCAGGTGGTCGGCGCCATCGTCGGCGCCACCGCCATCATCGGCGTCCTCGGGCATGAAGGCCAGCGACGTCGGCCTGGGCGTCGCGTCGTACGACGACATCAGTAGCGCGCAGGCGTTCACCGCGGAGTTCGTGGGCACCTTCATCCTGGTCTTCACCATCTTCGGCGTCATCCACCGCAAGGCCGCGGCCGGCTTCGCCGGCGTCGCGATCGGCCTGGTCGTCTTCGCGGCGATCATCCCGGTCGCACCCGCCACCGGCGCCTCGATCAACCCGGCGCGCACCCTCGGCCCGATGCTCGTCCAGCAGATCGCCGGCGGCGACGTGAAGTGGGAGCAGCTGCCGGTCTACCTGGCTGCCGAGCTCCTCGCCGGCGTCGTCGCCGCCCTGCTCTACGGCCTGCTCACCCGGACTCCCGCCGACCGCCAGACGGCCGGCGCCGGCGTCGACCTCGGTGACCCTGACGTCGAGCCGACCACCGCCGGCCAGCAACGCCTGACCCGTCCCGCACCAACCGGATCCGGAAGGGACTCTCATGAAGAAGCTGATCAACGACCCGAACGACGTCGTGGTCGAGGCACTGCTCGGCATCGAGGCGGCCCACCCCGAGCTGCAGGTCGACCACCAGCAACAAGATCATCTACCGCGGCGACGCCCCGAAGCAGGGCAAGGTCGGCATCATCTCCGGCGGCGGCTCGGGCCACGAGCCGCTGCACGGCGGGTTCGTCGGGCCTGGGCATGCTCGACGCCGCCTGTGCCGGCGAGGTGTTCACCTCGCCGGTGCCCGACCAGATGCTCGCCGCCACCAAGCTGGTCGACGGCGGCGCCGGCGTGCTGCACGTCGTGAAGAACTACACCGGCGACGTGATGAACTTCGAGATGGCCGCCGAGCTGGCCGCCGCCGAGACCGGCGCGCGCGTCGTCTCGGTGGTCACCGACGACGACGTCGCCGTCCAGGACAGCACCTGGACGGCGGGTCGCCGCGGGGTCGGCGTCACCGTGCTGCTCGAGAAGATCGCCGGCGCGGCGGCCGAGCAGGGTCGCGACCTCGACCAGGTCGCCGAGGTCGCGCGCACCGTCAACGCCAACGGCCGCAGCATGGGCGTGGCGCTGACCTCCTGCACGGTGCCGGCGGCCGGCAAGCCGACGTTCGAGCTCGGCGAGGACGAGATGGAGCTCGGCGTCGGCATCCACGGCGAGCCCGGCCGCGAGCGGCTGCCGCTGGCGCCGGCGAGCGAGATCGCCGCCATGCTGGTCGAGCCGATCCTCGCCGACCTGCCGTTCACGCCGGGCGACCCGGTGATCGCGTTCGTCAACGGGCTCGGCGGCACCCCGCTGATCGAGCTCTACGTCATGTACAACGAGGTCAACAAGATCCTCGCCGGTCACGGCGTGCAGGTCGCGCGCTCGCTGGTCGGCTCCTACATCACCTCGCTCGACATGGCCGGCGCGTCGGTCACGCTGCTCAAGGTCGATGACGAGCTGCTCTCGCTCTGGGACGCTCCTGTCAACACCGCGGCACTGAGATGGGGCATCTGAGCGATGGACGAGAGCGTGACCACGGCGGTCCTCGACGAGTGGGTGCGCACCTTCGCCGCGCTGGTCGCCGAGAACCGCGACCACCTGACCGAGCTCGACGCGGCGATCGGCGACGCCGACCACGGGTCGAACATGGATCGGGGCATGAAGGCCGCCGTGGCCGCGCTCGACGAGAGCCCGCCGGCCACGGCCGGTGCACTCTTCACCAAGGTCGGGATGACGCTGGTCTCGACGGTCGGCGGCGCCAGCGGGCCGCTGTTCGGCACGTTCTTCCTGCGGATGGGCGGCTCGCTCGGCGACGCCGAGACGGTCTCGGCGACCGACCTCGCGGCCGCACTGCGCGCCGGGCTCGGCGGCGTCGTCGACCGCGGCAAGGCCGAGCCCGGCGACAAGACGATGTACGACGCGCTGGCGCCCGGCCGTCGACGCGCTGGACGCGGCGCTCGGCCGATGACGAGCCGCTGTCCACCGCACTCGAAGCCGCCCGGGACGCCGCCGCGGCGGGCCGCGACGCGACCACCCCGATGCTGGCGCGCAAGGGCCGGGCCAGCTATCTCGGCGAGCGCAGCGTCGGCCACCAGGACCCGGGCGCCACGACGGTGGCCCTGCTCCTCGAGGCGGCCACGCGGCGTCGTCGTAGGCCCGTCCTCGGGCCGACACGACATCGAGAACGACGAATGAGGGGAGTGCAGCGACCATGACGGACGACGCAGACGTCGACGCCGGGCAGAACGTCGGCCTGGTCGTCGTCTCCCACAGCCGAGCGCTCGCCCGCGCCGCCGTCGCGCTGGCGGCCGAGATGCTGCACGGCCGCGCCGTGCGGATCGAGGTGGCCGCCGGTCTCGACGAGACGACGTTCGGCACCGACGCGGTCAGCATCAAGGAGGCGATCGAGCGCGCCGACGGCCCGGCCGGCGTCGTCGTGCTGATGGACCTCGGCAGTGCCGTGCTCAGCGCCGAGCTGGCGCTCGACCTGCTCCGCGACCCGTCGGCGCGCGACCGGGTGACGCTCTCGCCGGCGCCCATCGTCGAGGGACTGGTCGTCGCCGCGGTCGCGGCGGCCGGCGGAGCCAGCCGGGCGGAGGTCGCGGCCGAGGCGCGCGACGCGCTGATGGGCAAGGCGGCGCACCTCTCGGCGCCGACCGAGGGCGACGGTTCTCGTCGCCCGTCGAGACCGCAGCGGAGGAGGTGGTCGGCGTCTTCACCGTCGACAACCCGCACGGTCTGCACGCCCGGCCGGCCGCCCGGCTGGTCAGCGAGGTGCGCGCCCTGGACGCGACGGTCGCAGCTGCGCAACCTCACCACGGGCGCCGGCCCGGTGCCCGGCGGCAAGCCTGAGCCGGGTCGCGACGCTGGCGCCCTGCACGGCCACGAGGTCGAGGTGCGCGCCTCGGGCTCCGCAGGCCCAGGAGGCGGTCGAGCACCTCCTGACGCTCGCCAGGCGCCGGTTCGACGAGAGCGTCGAGGAGCCTGCGCGCGAGGTGGCCCGGGCGGTTGCCGGTACGCCGCGGTCGGTCACGGCAGGGTCGCGAGGCGGACCGCTGCCCGCTTCACCGGGCATCGCGATCGGGCCGGCCCGCCGGCTGACCGCCGTGCCGGTCGCCGTCGACCAGCAGCCGGCGGGCGAGCCGGCCGCGGAGTGGCGCCGCATCGTCGAGGCGGTCGCCACCGTGCGTCGCGAGATCGAGCACGTCCGGGTCCTCACGGCGCGCGAGGTGGGCGCCGAGGAGGCCAGCATCTTCGACGCGCACCTGTCGCTGCTCGCCGACGCCGAGATGCTCGCCGACGTCAAGGCCCGCATCGGCGACGGCGCCGGGGCCGTCGCCGCCTGGGCGGCCTGCCTGGCCGAGGTCGAACGCGAGTGGGCCGAGCTGCCCGACCCCTACCTGCGCGAGCGCGCCGCGGACGTGCGCGCGGTCGGCGACCAGGTGCTGCGCGCCCTGACCGGCGCAGACCGCGCGGCAGATGACGGCCACGGGCGTCCTGGTCGCGCGCGACCTGACGCCCGCCGAGACGGCCGGCCTGGACCTCGGACCTCGTCACCGGCGTCGTGCTCGCCGACGGGAGCCCGACCTCGCACGCCGCGATCCTGGCCCGGGCCCGCGACATCCCGGTGGTCGTCGCGGCCGGCCGCGACGTCCTGAGCATCCCCGACGGCACCCGGTCTGCTCCTCGACGGCGGCACCGGCGAGCTGCACGTCGATCCGTCGCCGGAGCTGCTCGAGGAGTACCGACGACGCGCCGCGCGAGCATGGCCGAGCAGCGCGCTCGGCAGCTCGCCCTGGCGGAGCAGCCCGCCGCGTCCCGCGACGGGACGCCGTTCCTCGTGGCCGCCAACCTCGGCTCGGTCGCCGACGCCCGGGCCGCGCTCGCGGCGGGAGCCGACGGCGCCGGGCTGGTGCGCACCGAGTTCCTCTTCCTCGACCGGAGCTCGGCTCCCGACGTCGAGGAGCAGCAGGCGGAGTACGACGCGATCGCCGAGGCGCATGGCCGGACGGCGGATCACGCTGCGCACCCTCGACGTCGGCGGCGACAAGCCGCTGTCGCTACCTGCCGATGCCGGCGGAGGCGAACCCGTTCCTCGGCCAGCGCGGCATCCGGCTCAGCCTCGAGCACCGCGACCTGCTGCGCGACCAGCTGGTGGCGATCTGCCAGACCGCGCGGCGCTTCCCGACCAGCATCATGTTCCCGATGGTGTCGACACCCGGCGAGCTGATCGAGGCGCGCCAGGTCCTCGCCGAGGCGGCCGGACCGGCGGGCCTGCCCGCCGGGCTGCGGGTCGGCACCATGGTCGAGGTGCCGGCGGCCGCGCTCAAGATCGAGGCGTTCCTGCCGCACGTCGACTTCGTCAGCATCGGCACCAACGACCTGACCCAGTACACGCTGGCCGCCGAGCGCGGAAACGGTGCCGTCGCAGCGCTGTCCGACGCCGCTCGACCCGGGCGTGCTCCGGCTGATCGACCACGTCTGCCGGGCGGCGCGGGCCGGGTCGAGGTCGCGGTCTGCGGCGAGGCCGCGTCGGACGAGCTCGCCATCCCGGTGCTCGCCGGGCTGGGCGTCCGCGAGCTGAGCGTCTCGCCGCCCGCCGTACCGCGGGTCAAGGCGGCGGTCCGGGAGCTCGACGTCGGGCGCTGCGCCAGCCTCGCCCGGCGAAGCACTGAGCTCGCCGACGCCGACGACGTCCGCAAGCTGGTGCTGGCCCGGGTGTCGGAGGCTGCGGACTGACGACGCGGGTCCGGGTCTGGGAGGCGGAGATGCCGGGTGCGCGGGACTTCAGGTCGCGCGAATTCCCAAGGTATCGAGGAATTTGTCGGGCATCGTGTGCGCAAGCGGACATCCCACCTCCCAATCTCTTTTGACTTCCCAATGAGAACTGGCGCTTCCAGCGGCGTACATGCCCCTGGATGCGCCAGAAAACCTCGATCCCTTGGGAATTCGACGCCCCGCCCACCCCCACCAAACCGCCCACGTCCGCCGGTCGCGCCTAGGCTGGCCCGATGCGCGAGGTGTACACGGACGGTGCGTGCCGGGGGAACCCCGGTCCGGGCGGCTGGGCCTGGGCGGTGCCGCACGGACCCCAGGCCGCCGGCCCCGACCCGGCGACGACCAACCAGCGGATGGAGGTCCGGGCCGCGCTCGAGGCGGTGCGCGCGCTGGACGGACCCCTGGTGGTGGTCAGCGACTCGACGTACGTCGTGAACTGCTTCCGCAACCGCTGGTGGAAGGGCTGGCACGCCCGTGGCTGGCTCAACTCCCAGAAGCGACCGGTCGCCAACCGGGACCTCTGGGAACCGCTCGTGGAACTGGTGCTGGCGCGCGGCGACGTCTCGTTCCGCTGGGTCAAGGGACACTCCGGCGATCCGATGAACGACCTCGTCGACGCGCTGGCCGTGGCCGCCAGCCACGCGCAGACCGCGGAGTCGCCGACGGCGCCGGCGACGACGTCCTGGGCCGACGAGCCCGGCTTGTGGTGAACCTCAGCCGTGCACGACAGGGCCGGCGTGTTCGGCCGCCCGCTCGCGCAGCCGCTCGTCGAGGGCCGTGAACAGCTCGCCCGAGGTGACGCCGGCCCAGTCGTCCGGCAGCGGCTCGAGCGGCAGGCCGGGGTCGAGATATGGGAGCTGTCGCCAGTCCGTGAGCATCGGCACGTAGGCCGTGAACGCCTCGCGCGGCGACGGGTTTCGCAAGCCCAGCAAGGGCCGATGGTTGTCGTCGAACTCGTCGTAGAGCGCCACGAGTGCGTCCAGGTCCCACCACTCGGCCATCCGGGCGCCGACGTCGCCGACACCGAGGTAGTCGCCGCGGAAGAACTCCGTGTACGCCGCCAGGCCCTGCCGCTCGAGCGCCGCCAGCGTCTCGTCGTACGACGTGCCGGGCGCGACCCAGACGCCGGGGGCCGCGGTGCCGAAACCGAGCCGGGTGAGCAGCGTGCGGAGCACGTGCCGCTTCTCGCGTTCGGCCTCCGGCACGGAGAACACCACCACCAGCCAGCCGTCCGCCGCGGTTGCGCGGGGTCGCGACCAGATCCGCTCGTCGCCGGCGCGAAGCACGGCCAGTGCGTCCTCGGAGAGGGCGTATCCCGCACTGCCGTCGCGCCGCACCGGGTCGAGCACGCCACGCTTCTTGAGCCGCGAGACCGACGACCGGACGGCGGCCGAGTCGACACCGAGGTCCTCCATCAGCGCGACCAGCGCGGCCACCGAGAGCCAGTTGCCCTCGGGGCGCGCGTAGAGGCCGTAGAGCGACAGGATCAGCCGACGCGGAGCGAGCTCACGCATCGCGCAGCCGGAACCGCTGCAGCTTGCCGGTCGCGGTGCGGGGCAGCTCGGCAACGAACTCGATCTCGCGCGGGTACTTGTACGGCGCGATCGACGCCTTCACGAACTCCTGGAGCTCTTGTGCAGAAGGGGGCACGGGCCCGTCGGCGAGCACGACGTACGCCTTCACGCGCATGCCACGCGCCTCGTCGGCGACACCGATCACCGCACACTCGTTGACGCCGGGGTGGCCGAGGAGCGCCTCCTCGACCTCGGGCGCGGCGATGTTGTAGCCGGAGCTGATGATCATGTCGTCGCTGCGGGCCTGGTACCAGAAGTAGCCGTCGTCGTCGCGGGTGAAGGTGTCGCCGGTGATGTTCCAGCCCTGCTGCACGTAGCTGCGCTGCCGGTCGTCCGCGAGGTAGCGGCACCCGGTCGGGCCCTTCACCGCCAGTCGTCCCCGCTCGCCGTCGGGCACCTCGTTGCCGGCCTCGTCGAGTACGCACGCGATGTAGCCGGGCACCGCGCGACCCGTCGATCCCGGCCGGATCTCCTCGCCGCTCGAGCCGATGAAGATGTGCAGCATCTCGGTGGACCCGATCCCGTCGATGATCGCGATCCCGGTCGCGTCGCAGGAACGCCTGCCATGTCGCCGCCGGAAGGTGCTCGCCGGCGGACACGGCCTGGCGCAGGGTCGGGAGCGAGGCGCCGGCGGCGAGCATCGCCTTGTACGCCGTGGGTGCGGTGGAGCAGATCGTCACCCCGTGCTCGGTGATCAGGCTCGCCAGCTCGGCCGGCGTCGCCCTCTCGACCAGAAGCGTCGAGGCGCCGGCGTGCAGCGGGAAGAGCAGCACCGCGCCGAGCCCGAACGTGAAGGCGAACGGCGGCGTGCCGGTGAACACGTCGTCCGGTGTCGGGCGCAGCACGTGGCGCGAGAACGTGTCGCACACCGCGATCACGTCGCGGTGCTGGTGCATCGTGGCCTTCGGCCGGCCCGTCGTACCGGACGTGAACGCAAGCAGGGCCACGTCGTCGCACGAGGTCGACACGTCGTCGAAGGTGGTGGGCTTCGACGTGACTCGTTGGGTGAGGTCGTCGGGTGCCTCTCCGCCGTACGCGATCGTCGGCAGCCCCAGCCCGGCTGCCGCATCGAGGAAGCGATGGTCGACCAGTGCCGCGTCGAGCGACGCGATCTCGTGGATCGTCGCCAGCTCGCCTGCGCGCAGCAGCGGCATCGTCGCGACCACCACGCCACCGGCCTTGAGCACGCCGAACCAGCAGGCGGCCAGCCACGGGTTGTTCGGGCCGCGCAGCAGCACGCGGTTGCCTGGCACGAGACCGAGGTCGTCGACCAGCACGTGGGCCACGGCATCGGCGCGGGCCAGCAGGTCGGCGTACGTCCAGGTCGCGCCGTCCTGGCCGATCAGGCACGGCCGGTCGCCCCCGTGCCGGGCGATCACGTCGTCGAGGAGTGCTGTCGCGCAGTTCAGCCGGTCAGGGTAGGCGAGCTCCGGGAGCGTGAAGAGCAGCTCGGGCCACTGGTCAGCCGGCGGCAGGTGGTCGCGGCAGAAGGTGTCGACGTGCGCCGACGGGAGCAGGCCCATGGCGGTCACGCTATTGCTCTCTCGTGACGACAGGCAAGAGCGCGCGATATGGGGATGGTTGAAGGGCGCAGCTACGGGAGGGGTACGGCGCGTGGTCGAGCTTGTCGAGACCAAGGTGCCGCGCAGCCCTGCGGTGGTCGAGCTTGTCGAGACCACGACAACGAGCGCTCCAGAAACAGTCCGAAGAAGTTGTCCACATCCCGGAACCGAGACCGGTTCTAGGCCCCGAACTGTCGGTGGTCGATGCCAGAATTCTCTGTATGACAACGGCATTCGACGATACCGGGCAGCACCCGGTCACCTCCACGATCGCCGCCGTCTCCCAACAGCTGCACGACGTCGCGGACCTCGGACTGTGGACCCTGCGCCCGGCCGAGACCGAGACCAACCTGACCGCGCTGGCGCCAGCTGCGGCACCAGATCACCGAGCTCGAGCTCCGCCACGCCCAGCACGCCGACCGCCTCAACCTCGGTGCCGAGGCCGGTGCCAGCGACACCGGCAGCTGGTGGGCCAACCAGACCCGCCAGACCAAGCGGGACGCCAAGCGGCGCCTCGAGCTCGCGCACGCCCTGGACGGCGACCACGAGCCGGTCCGGGACGCGATGGCCGCCGGCCAGGTCTCCGAGGAGCAGGCCGTCGTGATCGTCAAGGGTGTCGACGCGCTCCCGGTCGAGCACCGCGCCGACGCGGAGGCGCACCTGATCGGGTGCGCCGCCGTCCACGACCCGGTCGCGCTCCGCCGGCTCGCCCACCACGTCCTGGAAGTGGTCGCCCCCGAGATCGCCGAAGCACACGAGCTCCAGGCCCTGCAACGCCAGGAAGCCCTCGCCGAGGAAGCGTGCCGGTTCACCATCGCCGACGACGGGCACGGGCTGTGCCACGGCCGGTTCACCCTGCCCAGCCACGTCGGCGCCATGCTCAAGCAGGCGGTGCTCGCGATCAACTCACCCAAGCACCGCCACCACTCCGGCACCCCGAAGGGGCTCGGGCACGCGTTCAGCGAGTACGTCACCCGCTACCCGGTCGACCGGCTCCCCCAGGCCGGCGGCGTCGACGCCACGATCGTGGTCACGATGACCCTGGAGAACCTGCTCGGGGACAGCCAGGCGCCTGCTCTGTTGGACACCGGGGACCGGATCACCGCCGACCAGGCCCGCCAGCTCGCCTGCGAGGCCGGGATCATCCCGATGGTGCTCGGTGGGAAGTCCAAGATCCTCGACCTCGGACGCAGCAAACGGCTCTACGACCTGCACCAGCGGATCGCGATCAGGCACCGCGACCAGCACTGCACCACCCACGGCTGCGACTGGCCCGCAGCGATGTGCCACGTCCACCACAACACCCCCTGGAGCCGAGGCGGCAAGACCGACATCGCCGACGGCGGCTCCTGTGCCCGCGGCACCACTCCTACGCGCACTCACCCGAAGTACGAGATGAAGACCATCCCCAACGGACGCGTCGTCTTCAGCCGCACCTAGGGGATGCTGCTGGGCACAACATGCCCACGACTCCTCGACTGACGACCTCGGGGGCAGCGGCTTCTGCAAGAGTCGGACCATGCACTTCGTGGGAGTCGACCTGGCCTGGGGCGTGCGACGGCCCACCGGGCTCGCGGTGCTCGACGACGACGGGCGGCTGCTCCACGTCTCGAGCGAGTCGTCCGACGACGCGATCGCCGCCGCCCTCGCGCCGTACGTCGCGGGGGAGTGCCTGGTCGCGATCGATGCCCCGCTGGTGGTCACCAACGCAACCGGCAACCGGCCTGCCGAGGCCGAGCTCAACAAGGACTTCCGGGCCTTCGAGGCAGGTGCGCACCCGACGAACACCGGCAAGTCCGAGTTCCGCGACGGACCGCGCGGCGGCCGGCTCGCCGAGCGCCTCGGCCTCGACCTCGACCCGAGCTCCGAGGGCGGCAGGCGTGCGATCGAGGTCTATCCGCACGCCGCGATCGTCGCGCTGTTCCAGCTCGGCCGCACGCTGAAGTACAAGGACAAGCGCGGGCGCACCCTCGACGACCTCAGGTCGGAGCTCCTGCGGCTGATGGCGCTGCTCGAGGGCCTGCGCGACGCCGACACGCCGCTGCGCCTCCACGGCAGCCCCGCCTGGGCGGAGCTGGTCAACCAGGTGCGCGAGGCGGGCCGCAAGAGCGACCTGCGCAAGGTCGAGGACCAGGTGGACGCCGTGGTCTGCGCCTACGTGGCGTTGTACGCCGAGCGCGAGCCGAAGCAGGTCACGACGTACGGCGATCTGGCGAACGGCTACATCGTCACGCCGAGCCTGCCCGAGGGACTGACCGCGGCGCCGCGGCCGACTCGGGCAGAGCTGGCGCACGACCGGGCGCTCACCGCGTACGCCGCCCGGCTGCCGGCACTGCACCGCGCGAGCGACACCGCGGTCGAGCTGGTCACCGGCATCCTCGACGACGCGGGCATCAACTACCTGAGCATCAGCGGCCGGGCCAAGTCCGTCGCGTCGTTCGCCGGCAAGGCGGTCGACCGGGTGGGTGACCAGCCCCGCTACACCGACCCGCTGGCGGAGATGGCCGACCAGGTCGGCGTCCGCATCGTCACCTACCTCCAGAGCGACGTGGTCGCGGCGGTCGATGTGCTCGGCAGCCAGTTCCACGTGCTGGCCGACCGCGACAAGGGTCAGGAGACGGCGAGCAAGGGCCGCTTCGGCTATGCGAGCCGTCACCTCGACCTGATGCTCGACCCCGAGGAGGTCAGCGAGTCCGCCCTCGAACCCCTGCGTGGGCAGCAGTTCGAGGTGCAGATCCGCACCGTGCTCCAGCACGCCTGGGCGGAGTTCGAGCACGACATCCGCTACAAGGGCACGATCCCCGACGCGCACGCTCCCGACCTCGACCGCCGGCTGACCCTCGCCGCCGGGCTGCTCGAGCTCGCCGACCGGGAGTTCTCGACGATCCGCGACCGGCTCCAGGCCGAGATGACGGTCAGCGCGACCTCCGCCCCGGAGACCGACCTGCGGATCGGCGCCCGCGACCTCGCGACGTACCTCGTCGGCCGCTACGCCGACGCCGGCTGGTCGAAGACCGACCACTACGTCTGGATGTCCGGACTCCTGCACGAGCTCGGGATCACCTCGCCCGACCAGCTGGCTGCAGCACTCCGCGACGTCGACAGCGACGCGATCACGGCGCGCATGGCCTACAAGTACCCCGCAGGCGCCGTCCGCCGGCTCGACGACGACCTGCTCGCCCTGTACGGCGAGCGCTACGTCACCCTCCCCGGCAACGCCGACCGGGCGGGGTTGCTCGCGTCCCGGCTGGCAAAGATGACGCCATGAGCCGAGAGCCCGCGGACCACCCCGTCTTCGCCAACGCGCACGTCGTCACCGACCAGCTGCTCGTCGGCGGCGACTTCGACACCTTCGACCGCGACCATGCCGCGAAGCAGGTGCGCGAGCTGGTCGACCGCGGCCTCACCCACGTCCTCGACGTACGCCTGGAGTGGGACGACACCGACCTGGTCGCCGAGCTGGCGCCCGACGTGCGCTACCGGCACGACGGCATCGATGACGCCGGACAGCGGGTTCCGGCCGCCTGGTTCGAGGCGCTCACGTGGTGGGCCGTCGACGCGCTCGCCGATCCCGACGCTGTGCTGCTCGTGCACTGCCACATGGGCGTCAACCGCGGGCCGTCCGCGGCGTTCGCGATCCTGCTGGCGCTCGGCTGGGACCCGTTCGAGGCACTGGACGCGATCCGCGACGCCCGGCCGATCGCCTACATCGCCTACGCCGAGGACGCGCTGGCCTGGCACCACGACCGGCACGGCGCGTCCGGCGAGCAGCGCGCCCGTGACCAGGAGCGGCTGCGTGAGTGGCGCAGTGACCGCGGCCTCGACCTGCATGCGGTGATCCGCCGGATCCGCACCGAAGAGGGCGACCTCTGACCTCACAACCCGCCACCCCGGAGCGTCTACTCCACGTGCTGCCCTTCGACCAGGTCGTCATCCGGCACGGCCCCACCGTGCTCCGGGTGTGCCGCGCCGTTCTCGGGCCGGCCGACGCCGACGACGCCTGGGCGGAGACGTTCCTGGCCGCGATGCGCGCCTACCCCGACCTCGGCGAGGGTGCCAACGTCGAGGCCTGGCTGGTCACGATCGCGCACCGCAAGGCGATCGACGTACGACGGGCGCAGCAGCGGCGTGCGGTCCCGACCGACGAGGTGCCCGACCGCGGACGACCGGACGCCGACCCGACCGATCACGAGCCGCTCTACGCCGCCCTGAAGGAGCTGCCCGAGAAGCAACGGCTGGCCGTCGCCTACCACCACCTGGGCGGGCTCAGCCATCGTGAGGTCGCCGAGGTGCTCGGCGGCACCGACGCGGCCGCCCGGCGGGCGAGCGCCGACGGCATCAAGAACCTGCGCGAGCGACTGGAGAACACCCGATGAACACGATCTTCGACCCCCTGTCCACCACCGACGAGACGATGGCCCGGCTGCACGACCGGCTGGCCGTGCGTGCCGAGGAGGAGCACCTGCTCGACGTCGGCTACCGCACCGTCGACAGCCCGGTCGGCAGCCTGCTGCTCGCCGCGACCGACCGCGGACTGGTGCGCGTCGCGTTCGCGGGCGAGGGCCACGACGCCGTGCTCGAGATGCTGGCCCGGCAGGTCAGCCCCCGGATCCTGCGCGCCCCGCAGCGGCTGGACCTTGCGGCCCGCGAGCTGGACGAGTACTTCGCCGGCAGCCGCACCGGTTTCGACCTGCCGCTCGACCTCCGGCTGGCACACGGCTTCCGGCTGGAGGTGCTCCACCACCTGCGCGAGATCGGCTACGGCGCGACCGAGAGCTACACGGTCGTCGCCGCAGCCGCCGGCAGCCCGCGCGCCGTACGCGCCGTCGGCACCGCCTGCGCCACCAACCCGGTGCCGGTCGTCGTGCCCTGCCACCGGGTGGTGCGCTCCGACGGCACGGCCGGTGCCTACCGCGGCGGTCCGGAAGCGAAGCTGACCCTGCTGGCCCTGGAACACCGCACGCTTGCGGCGTCCTGATCCACCCCGCAAGGTGGTGGAGACGCCCGCTGGCCCCTGATAGGCAGGAGGGGGACGAAGGGAAACCGAGACCATGAGCAGCCTGCTTCAAGGAAAGACGATCGCCTTCGCCGTCGCCAGTGAGGGCATCGAGGAGATCGAGCTGACCGAGCCCTGGCTGGCGGTCGAGGAAGCGGCCGGACGGCCCCGGTTGATCTCGATCGAGCCCGGCACGGTCCAGGCGTTCGACCACCTCGACAAGGCCGACACCTTCGACGTCGACGCGACGTTCGGCGCCAGCAGCGCGGCGGAGTACGACGGGCTGGTCCTCCCGGGCGGCGTGGCCAACCCCGACGCCCTGCGGGCCCACGACGACGCGGTGAAGTTCGTGAGGGGCTTCTTCGACGCGGGCAAGCCGGTGGCCGCGATCTGCCACGCACCCTGGACCCTGATCGAGGCCGGCGTGGTGCGCGGCCGGAGGATGACGTCGTGGCCGAGCCTGCGCACGGACCTCGAGAACGCCGGCGCCACGTGGGTGGACGAGGAGGTCGTCACCGACGGCAACCTGGTCACCAGCCGCAAGCCCGGCGACCTGCCGGCGTTCACGACCGCCCTGCTCGAGGTCTTCGCAGGCTGACCGTCCCGGGACCCGTGACAAGCGGGCTAGGTCCGTTGGCGTGAGGTTCCTAGACTCGACGCATGAGCGACGAGCGACCCGTGGCCTGGGAGCGGTTCAGCCACGACCCACGGGCGGTGCCGAACGCGCCGCTGCGCGCCTCGGACCTCGACCGAAACGTCGCGCTCGACGCGCTGTCCGCGGCGTACGCCGACGGCCGGCTCGACCGCGAGGAGTACGACGAGCGCGCCGCCGCCGTGCAGTCGACCAAGACCCTCGGTGAGCTGCTCCGGTACCTCAGGGACCTGGCGCCGGACTCCGGCGCCGCCGGGCTGGTGGCCGCGACCCCGGCCATGATCCAGCGGCGCGCCGAGCAGGCCTACCTGCGGATCCGGCAGCGCGCATTGAGCAGCTTCCTGATTCCGAGCATGATCTGCTGGGTGATCTGGGCGACGACGCTCGACGCCGATGGGTACGAGCTGCGTTTCCCGTGGCCGATCTTCGTGATGCTCGGCACCGGCGTCCGCCTGATGAGCGTGATCATCAACCGCGGCGAGATCCTCGCCGAGCAGCAGCGCCGGATGGAGAAGCAGGAGCGTCGCCGGATCGAGAAGCGCTGGCGCTTCTGACTCAGGACGCTAACCGGTCTCGGGCAACAGGTCGTCGGCCGCGACCACCCGCACGCCGGCGTCGGTAGCCAGGTGCACGGGCGCGCACGGCACCCCGAACCGACGCGCGGAGGCCAGGATCGCCGCCGCCCAGGCGCGGTCACCGGGACGTTGTTGCGGCGTGCCTGGCCGCACCAGCAGCAGCGCGACCCGGCCACCGTGGTTGTCGGACACGATCCCCTCGCAGATCTCCATCAGGTTGCCCAGCGTCACCGGCTCGGGCTGCTCGGGCAGGTCGTCGACCGCCAGGACGGGGGTCGGGCGGTCGTCGACGTCGAGGTAGGCCAGCAACAGGGAGCGCAGGTCGGGGCGACGCTCGCCGAGGTATGACTGCCACAGCCGGCAGAGGTCGTCCTGGGTGCGCACGCGGATCTCGTCCATGTCCCCAACTCTGACCCGGACCACCGACATCCAGGCAGTTGTCCACAGGACAGTTTTCCCGGCGTGCCCCCTGTTGAGGACCGCGACCATCGCCTAGGTTCGGACGTTCGGGATCAAAACTCGGAAGGATTCCTTATGCGAAAGTCAACACTCGCTGCCCTGGGTGCAACCGCACTCGTGGCGGCCGCACTGGCGGGACCCGCCGGAGCGACGTCGGCAGGATCGGCAGGTGCCACGAGCACCAGCGCCGGACAGACCGGCACGGCAACCGGCTATCTCGTGCTGGTCAAGAAGGGCACCTCCGTCTCAGGGGTGGTGTCCGACCTCAAGGCGACCGGCGCGAAGGTGACCTCGGTCAACGAGGCGATCGGGCTGGTGCGGGTGACCAGCCGCGACAGCGCGTTCCGCACCCACGGCAAGGTCGCCGGCGTGCAGGGCGTCGCCGCCGACCGGACGATCGGCTCGGCGCCGGTGCGCAAGCCGCAGGCGATCGAGCAGGAGCACCTCAAGGCCGCCAAGGGCAAGGGCGGCGCGACCACAGCCACCAAGGGCACCCGTGGTGGCGACCCGCTCGACTCCAACCTCTGGGGCATGCGGATGGTCAAGGCCGACCAGGCCCACCAGATCACCACCGGCAGCAAGAAGGTGCGGGTCGGCGTGATGGACACCGGAGTCCAGGCGGACCACCCGGACATCCACCCGAACTTCGACTACAAGCTCTCCCGCAACTTCGTCACGGACATTCCGTCATTCGACGGGCCGTGCGAGCACGCAAGCTGTGTCGACCCGATCGGCGAGGACGACGGGGGTCACGGCACGCACGTCGCCGGCACCATCGCCGCGTCGCTGAACGGCTTCGGCGTCAGCGGTGTCGCGCCCAGCGTGGACATCGTGGAGGTGCGCGCGGGCCAGGACAGCGGGTTCTTCTTCGCCGGACCCACGCTCGACGCGCTCACCTACTCAGGTGATGCCGGCCTCGACGTGGTGAACATGTCGTTCTACGTCGACCCGTGGCTCTACAACTGCGTCGGCGGCGCTCCGGAGGACACCCCGGCCCAGGCCAACGACCAGGACGTGATCATCGCCTCGATGACCCGCGCCCTGGACTACGCGCACAGCAAGGGCGTCACCATGTTCGCCGCGGCCGGCAACGGCCACACCGACATGGCCAACCCGGGCACCGACCTCACCAGCCCGGACTTCGGCGAGCCGATCCACCCGCGCACGATCAACAACGACTCGTGCTACGACCTGCCGACCGAAGGCCCGCACGTGCTGGGCGTCACCGCGCTCGGCCCGTCGACCACCAAGGCCGACTACTCCAACTGGTCGACCGAGCCGCAGTCGGGCGAGGTCGAGGTCTCGGCGCCGGGCGGCTGGTTCCGCGACGGCTTCGGTACGCCGTCGTTCCGGACGCCGGAGAACGAGGTCCTCTCCACGGTGCCGCTGGTGACCGTCCAGGAGACCGGTGAGGTCGACGCGGACGGCAACCTGACCCCGCTCGGCATCGCGGACGGAGTCAAGAAGGAGTGCCAGGCCACCCCGGCGAAGGGCACCACGAAGTGCGGTTACTTCGCCTTCTTCCAGGGCACGTCGATGGCCACCCCGCACGCCGTGGGCGTCGCCGCACTGGCGATCAGCGCGCACGGCAGGCAGGGCGCGGGCGGCTTCGGGATGAGCCCGAACGCCGTACGCGACCTGGTGATGGACTCGGCCACCAACCACGCCTGCCCGGCGGGCGGCACGCAGTCCTACATCCGTGAGGGTCGCGACGCGACGTGGACGGCGGAGTGCAAGGGCTCGTTGGACGTCAACGGGTTCTACGGCGACGGCATCGTCAACGCGCTCGGCGTCGTGCAGTAGCGACGAGCGTCACCAGAAGTTGCAGCACGACGGCCGCCCGGGGTCTCCGGGCGGCCGTCGTCATGTTGGTCTGCTGGGGGTCAGTGGCGGTAGCCGCGGTGGCCCAGCGGGGACTGCGTGTTGAACGCCCACAGCGTGTGGCTGTCGATGGCGGTCATCAGTCGGCGCATGGTCGTCATGGCGTTCCTCCTCAGAATTGGATCGTTCATATTCTCACTGTGCCGAACCCAGGTGACACCAAGGTTGTGCCCCGGTTACGGCGTGATGTCGGCCACGAGAGCCGGGTCACAGGCCTGCACGGCGGGGTCAGGGCAGGATGCCGGCGGCCCGCGCGGCGGCGCCGTACGCCTCGGCCAGGCTGGCGATCGTCTCGTGCGCGTTGAGGCCGGACGGGTTCGGCACCACCCACAGCTCGGCGCCGCCGAGAGAGCCCGGCTGTCGCCCCGGTACGGCGCCGCGCGCGCCGAACGCGCTCCGGTAGGCGGTGATCCCGAGCACCGCCACCACCCGGGGCCGGTGCTCCTCGACCAGCGCGACCAGCCGTTCGCCACCGGCGCGCAGCTCGGCCGCGCTCAGCTCGTCGGCACGCGCGGTGGCCCGGCTGGCCAGGTTGGTGATCCCGAGGCCGCGGGCCACGAACGCCTCGCGGTCGGCGTCGGTCATCCCGTCCGACGGGCTGACCGGGCGCTCGAGGATCCCCGCCAGCGCCAGCGCCGGGTAGAAGCGGTTCGCCGGATGGGCGAAGTGGGTCTGCACCGCCGCAGTCCACAGCCCGGGGTTGATCCCGACGAACAGCAGCCTCAGGCCGGGACCGACCAGGTCCGGGAGCTCAGTGCCCCGGAAGTCCTGGAGCTCCGCCTTCGTGAACCGGGCCATGCGCGGCACGATAGGCGCATGGACGCCGACCCGGGACGCCGACCCGGGACGCCGGCCGGGGTGACGTCGTGGCCCGGCCGCGCGAGGCCGGTCTGATCTGACCGCAGACCAAGGTGCGCTCACCGGCGGCCAGCGCTCGTCGCGCCGCTCGAGCGCGTGACCCATCTCGTGGCCGAGCACGATCGCCTGGGCGTGGTGGCCGCAGGGGTTGCACCCGGAACCTGGTGCCGTGGGGCTGGTGTGGCAAGTCCGTTTTACGACAACGTGTGCGGCGCCGACCTGTCCACGCCCGCACGTAGGGTTGCCCCGAGATGACTGCCCAGTTCCCGATCCCTGGCCTCCCGGCCGAGCCCCCCGCCGCCGCCGACGAGTCCGCAGAGGGGGCGCCCCGTCGTCGCCGGCGCCCGACGAAGGACGAGCTGCTCGAGGGTCTCAACGAGCCGCAGCGCGCCGCCGTCGTCCACGAGGGGGCGCCCCTGCTGGTGATCGCCGGCGCCGGGTCGGGCAAGACCCGCGTGCTCACGCGCCGGATCGCCTGGCTGATCTCCGAGCGCGACGCGCATCCCGGCTCGGTCCTCGCGATCACCTTCACCAACAAGGCGGCGGCCGAGATGCGCGAGCGGGTGGGCGACCTGGTCGGCAACCGCGCGAAGATCATGTGGGTCAGCACGTTCCACTCCGCATGTGTGCGCATCCTGCGCAAGGAGATCGACAAGTTCGGCTACAAGTCGAGCTTCACGATCTACGACGCGGCCGACTCCAAGCGGCTGATGACGATGGTCTGCCGCGACCTCGACCTCGACGTGAAGCGCTACCAGCCGCGGGCGATCCTGAACTGGATCTCCAACGCCAAGAACGAGCTCCTCGACCACGAGGACGCCGCCAAGGACACCCGCAACCACCAGGAGGAGACGTACGCCGCCGCGTACGCCGAGTACCAGCGTCGGCTGCGGGGGGCCAACGCGCTCGACTTCGACGACCTGCTGATGTTGACCGTGCACCTGTTCCGGGCGTTCCCGGAGGTGCGGGAGAGCTGGCGCCGGCGGTTCCGACACGTGCTCGTCGACGAGTACCAGGACACCAACCACGCGCAGTACGCCCTCATCCACGAGCTGTGCGCCGACCCGATGGAGGAGGCGCCGACCGGCGACGGAGTCTCGACCAGCTCGACCGGCGTCGAACCGGCCGAGCTGATGGTGGTCGGCGACGCCGACCAGTCCATCTACGCGTTCCGTGGCGCCAACATCCGCAACATCATGGACTTCGAGATCGACTTCCCCAACGCGTCCACGATCCTGCTGGAGCAGAACTACCGCTCGACCCAGACCATCCTCAACGCCGCCAACGCGGTGATCAGCCGCAACGAGGGCCGCAAGCCGAAGAACCTCTGGTCCGACGCCGGTGACGGCGACCGGATCGTCGGCTACGTCGGCGACGACGAGCACGACGAGGCCAGGTTCGTCGCCGAGGAGATCGACCGGCTGACCGACGAGGGCAAGGCGCGCGCCGGCGATGTCGCGATCTTCTACCGCACCAACGCGCAGTCCCGGGTGTTCGAGGAGGTCTTCATCCGGGTCGGCATGCCCTACCGCGTGGTCGGCGGGGTGCGGTTCTACGAGCGGCGCGAGGTGCGAGACGCGCTGGCCTACCTGCGGGTGCTGGCCAACCCCGACGACGAGGTGTCGCTGCGGCGCATCCTCAACACCCCCAAGCGCGGCATCGGCGAGCGCGCCGAGGCGTGCGTGGAGTCGCTGTCGAGCCGTGACCGGATCACGTTCTGGGAGGCGCTGCGGCGATCCGACGAGGTCCCCGACCTGGCCACCCGGTCGCGCACCAACATCCAGGGCTTCGTCGACATGATCGAACAGCTCCAGCAGATGGTGGTCGCCGACGAGCGCGTCGACGTGATCCTCGAGCAGGCTCTCGCGCGCAGCGGCTACCTGGTCGAGCTCGAGGCCTCCGAGGACCCGCAGGACGAGACCCGGCTGGAGAACCTCGCCGAGCTGGTGGCGGTCGCCCGGGAGTTCTCCGACGACCCGGTGGTGGGTCCGTCGGCCGACCCCGCCGACGTGGGCGGCGCCGCTCCGGTGCCGGGGCTCTCCGACTTCCTGGAGCGGGTCGCGCTGGTCGCCGACTCCGACCAGATCCCCGACCAGCCGGGGGAGGATGCTCCGGGCGTGGTGACGCTGATGACCCTGCACACCGCGAAGGGCCTGGAGTTCCCGGTGGTGTTCCTGACCGGCCTCGAGGACGGTGTCTTCCCGCACCAGCGCTCACTGGGCGACAAGCCCGAGCTGGAGGAGGAGCGGCGGCTCGCGTACGTCGGTCTGACCCGGGCCCGCGAGCGGCTCTACGTCTCGCGGGCCGTGGTCCGCTCGGCCTGGGGCGCTCCCTCGCACAACCCGGCGTCCCGGTTCGTCGACGAGCTGCCGGTCGACCTGGTGGAGTGGCGGCGCACCCAGGCGGAACAGACGTCGTGGGGCCGCCCGTCGTACGGCTTCGGCGAGCGGCTACCGGGCGCGGTGCAGCGCCGGTTCGGCGCGGCGGCGGCCAAGGCCGACGCGAAGAGCAAGGCGAAGGCGAGCCGGCCGATCCCCAACCTCGACCCGGGCGACCGGGTGCAGCACGACAGCTTCGGGCTGGGCACCGTGGTGGCGGTCGAGGGACCGGGCACCGACAACGCGGTGGCGTCGATCGACTTCGGGAGCGAGGGAGTCAAGCGGTTGTTGCTGAGGTATGCGCCGGTGGAGAAGCTGTGAGCTGAGACCTGCGGTTGCGGTTCAGACAAACCCGCGGTGGTCAACGCCCTGCTGACCTCAGCGCTCTGCGGGGCTCCACTGATCGCTCGCTGCGCGAGGTCTCAGGGCTTTAGCCCGTGATAAACCAGCGCGCTGTAGGGATCCACCGGATCCCCACCACCCGGGCGGACCTCGAGGTGGAGGTGGGGGCCGGTGACGTTGCCCGTCGCGCCGATGTTGCCGATCCGGTGGCCACCGCGGATCCGGTCGCCGGCTCGGACGGAGATCGCCGACTGGTGGCAGTACCAGATCTCGGTGCCGTCCGTGAGCTTCTCGACGGTCTTGTTGCCGTAGGAGCCGTCGTAGCCGGTCTCGGTGATGGTGCCGTTGGCCACGGCCACGATCGGGGTGCCGGTGGGGGCCGCGAAGTCGAGGCCGGTGTGGTTGCTCGACCAGAGGCCGCCGGACATGCCGAAGCGGGCCGTCAGGTGGTAGCCGGTGGTCGGCAGCACCCACAGGTTCTTGGCGATCTTGCTGGCCTGCCTCTCGGCGGACTTCGCCAGCGAGGAGAGTGCGGCGTTGCGCTGCCGGGCCTGCGACTCGACGGCGCTCTGGAGCTCCTGGTCGGCCGCGTCGCGCTGGGCGTCTCGCTCGCTGTCCCGGGAGATCGCGCGCTGCCGGTCGTCGAGGCTGCGGTCGATGCCGATCGTGTCGAACTCGGTCGACGTGGGGGCCTTGAGGCCGTGCGTGGTGCTGCCTGAGGCCTCCTGCGCCGAGGCCTGTCCGGCACCGGCCGTGACGGCACCGCCGGCCGCCACTGCGATCGCGAGGGCGCCGGCCACTGTCGGAATCATCGGCAGCCCGGTCAGCTGGTGTCGGGGACCGGGTCGCCCTACGGCGTCCGCCCCGGACTCGGGTTCCCGAGGTGACAGGTCGCGTGTTGCGCCTGTCTGCCTGGTGGTTTCCCATACTCAGATATCCCTCGGTTGCCGATACGCATGCCGGGCGAAACGGTAGCGGAGGGGTTACAGGGAGTGAAATCGACGTGACATCCCGTGGCTCCCCTACATGTCAGAAACGCATGCAAACTGATGCAAAGCGCCCGATTATCGGTGTTCTGCCGTGCGCGAGGTCACCACCGAAAGGGCGTCGGGATACCCTGCGACCATGCTGAGGATCGTGGTGGCGAAGCCCGGGCTGGACGGGCACGACCGGGGGGCCAAGGTCGTTGCCCGCGCGCTGCGCGACGCCGGTCACGAGGTGATCTACACGGGTCTCCACCAGACCCCCGAGCAGATCGTCGAGACCGCGATCCAGGAGGACGCCGACCTGGTCGGGCTGTCCGTGCTCTCCGGTGCGCACATGACGCTCTTCAAGAAGCTGGTCGAGCTGCTCGCGGAGCGCGACGCCTCGGACATCGGCGTCTTCGGCGGCGGGATCGTGCCGGAGGAGGACATCGCCCCGCTCGAGAAGCTCGGCGTCGCCAAGATCTTCACCCCGGGGGCGACCACCTCCGAGATCACCGGCTGGGTGTCGGAGTTCGAGAAGCAGGGCGCCGCGTAGTACCTACGGTGGTCGAGCCTGTCGGGACTCGGCGGTCGAGACCCGGCGGTCGAGCCTGTCGAGACCCGCCAGGTCTCGACACCCGCTCGCTGGCGCTCGCTGCTCGACCAACGGTTGGCCTCGGACTTGCTGGTCACGATCGCCGAGCGGGTGGCGTGTCCTCAGGACTCAGGCGAGCTTGGACAGGGCGGCCGCGACCGCGAACCCGAGCACGGTCGCCAGTCCCGCCCAGTCGCCCGCCTTCTCCCGCGCCTCGGGCACCATCGAGTCGACGAGCATCACCAGCAGCGCTCCGGCGGCGAAGCCGTCCACGCCCGAGCGCACCGACGGCCCGACCACGTCGGCGACGGCGTAGCCGACCACCGTGGCGAGGGCGCACGCCACGCTGACCGCCAGCCACAGCAGCAAGATCGGGCGTCGGGCCTCGCCGGCGGCGCGCATCGCGGTCGCGGAGCCGATCGACTCGGGCAGGTTGGAGACGAAGATCGCCACCAGCAGCGCGACACCGACGCCGCCACCGGCCGCGAGGCCGATCCCGAGCACGGCCTGCTCGGGGATGCCGTCCAGCAGCGCGCCGAGGGCCATCGGGACGCCCGCCGTGGAGCGTGAGCTACGGCCGCCGATCCGGGCCACCAGCCGGTTGGCCAGGAAGTACGCCGCTGCGCCGACCGCCAGCCCGATGGCGACCTCGGTCGGGCCCGACGTCGCGAGCCCCTCCTCGGCCAGCTCGAACGCCACGCTCGAGATCAGCGCACCGGCACCGAAGCCGAGCACCGCGCCGACCATGCCGTCGCTCCAGGAGCGGGCGACCCCGAGGATCGCGCCCAGCACGAGCGAGGACGCCGCGAGGGAACCCCAGCCGATGGCAGCGAGCATGGGAGGACCCTAGGCGTCGCCTCACCCCAGTGGTCCTGCACCGCGCCCCGGCACTAGGGTCGGTCGAGGCAGACCTCCCGCACGCACCGGCGCTCGGCCGGGCCGAGAAGAACGGGTGAACCGTGGACCTGATGGAGTACCAGGCGAAGGAGCTCTTCGCCAAGCACGACGTACCGGTGACCCTCGGCAGGACCGTGGAGAGCGCGGCCGACGCGCGTGCCGCGGCCGAGGAGATCGGCGGCACGGTCGTCGTCAAGGCGCAGGTCAAGGCGGGCGGCCGCGGCAAGGCCGGCGGTGTCAAGCTCGCCAAGACGCCGGAGGAGGCGGAGCAGCACGCGTCCGCGATCCTCGGCATGGAGATCAAGGGACTCACGGTCAACCGGGTGCTCGTCGTACCCGCGGAGCAGATCGAGGAGGAGTACTACTTCTCCTTCCTGCTCGACCGCGCCAACCGCTCGTACCTGTGCATCGCCAGCGTCGAGGGCGGCGTGGAGATCGAGGAGGTCGCCAAGACCAACCCCGACGCCGTGAAGAAGATCCCGATCGGCGCCGACACCGGTGTCGACGAGGCCAAGGCCCGCGCGATCGTCGACGAGGCCGCGTTCCCCGACGTGCTGAGGGACCAGGCGGTCTCGCTGGTGCAGGCGCTCTGGAAGGTCTTCGTCGAGGAGGACGCCACGCTGGTCGAGGTCAACCCGCTCGCGCGACTGGCCGGCGACAGGCTCGAGGCGCTCGACGGCAAGGTCTCCCTCGACGAGAACGCCGACTTCCGCCACCAGGACCACGCGCAGTTCGAGGACAAGGCCGCCGCCGACCCGCTGGAGGCGAAGGCCAAGGCGAAGGGCCTCAACTACGTCAAGCTCGACGGCTCCGTCGGGATCATCGGCAACGGTGCGGGGCTGGTGATGTCGACGCTCGACGTCGTGGCGTACGCCGGCGAGAAGCACGGCGGGGTCACTCCTGCCAACTTCCTCGACATCGGTGGTGGCGCCAACGCCGAGGTGATGGCGAACGGGCTCGACGTGATCCTGCACGACGCGCAGGTCAAGTCGGTGTTCGTCAACGTCTTCGGTGGCATCACCGCCTGCGACGAGGTCGCCAACGGCATCGTCGGTGCGCTGGACATCCTCGGCGACGAGGCGACCAAGCCGCTCGTCGTACGCCTCGACGGCAACAACGTCGAGGAGGGTCGCCGGATCCTCGACGAGGCGAACCACCCCCTCGTGACGCTGGTGGACACCATGGACGGCGCGGCCGACAAGGCCGCCGAGCTGGCGAACGCCTGATACGGAGAGAAGAGCATGTCGATCTACCTCAACAAGGACTCCAGGATCATCGTCCAGGGCATGACCGGTGGCATGGGCTCCAAGCACACCACTCTCATGGTCGGGGCGGGCTCCAACATCGTCGGTGGTGTGAACGCACGCAAGGCCGGTACGTCGGTCGAGCTCGGTGGCAAGGACCTCCCGGTGTTCGGGAGCGTCAAGGAGGCGATGGTCGAGACGGGTGCCGACGTCTCGGTCGTCTTCGTGCCGCCGGCCTTCACCAAGGACGCGTGCGTCGAGGCCATCGACGCGGGCATCGGCCTGCTCGTGGTGATCACCGAGGGTGTGCCGGTGCAGGACAGCGCCGAGGTGTTCGCCTACCTCGAGGGCAAGTCCACCCGCATGATCGGCCCGAACTGTCCCGGCATCATCACCCCGGACGAGGCGCTCGCCGGCATCACGCCGCACACCATCGCGGGCAAGGGCCCGATCGGGTTGGTCTCCAAGTCCGGCACCCTGACCTACCAGATGATGTTCGAGCTCAAGGACTACGGCTTCACCACCGCGATCGGGATCGGTGGCGACCCGATCATCGGTACCACTCACATCGACGCGCTCGAGGCGTTCGAGTCCGACCCGGACACGAAGGCGATCGTGATGATCGGCGAGATCGGCGGCGACGCCGAGGAGCGCGCGGCGGCGTACATCAAGGACCACGTGACCAAGCCGGTCGTCGGCTACGTCGCCGGCTTCACCGCGCCCGAGGGCAAGACCATGGGCCACGCCGGCGCCATCGTGTCCGGCTCCTCGGGCACCGCCCAGGCCAAGAAGGAAGCCCTCGAGGCCGCCGGCGTCAAGGTCGGCAAGACCCCCTCGGAGACCGCCCAGCTGATGCGGGACATCCTGACGGCCCAGGGCTGAGCTCGCGAAGCCCTGGGCGTCACGAAACCCTCTCGGTTGCCACGGATAGTCCCGACCGTTTCGCACCTCCCGGGCACCCGGGAAGGTGCGAAACGGTCGGGACTATCCACCTCAGCGGGTCGAGCCCAGGGCCGCTCCGAAGGCGCCGTCCGGGGCGGACGGTGTGAGCAGGGTCCCCGCGGTGACCAGCTTGTTGGGCAGGCCGACGACGACGGCGCCGTCGCCGGTCGCGTTGCCGGGGACGCCGACCAGGAGTCCGCGCGACCAGGTGCCGGGGCCGGGGGCGTCGATCTCGAAGTCCCGGGCGGCACCGAGTCTGGCGCCGAACCGGTCGCCCCGCCCGCGAGTCCCGGGCACGCCCGGGGTCGCCTCGTCGTACCACCGGTCTTCGCCGAGCGATAGCACGGCCCCGGCGTCGACGACGCCCTCGATGTCCTCGCCGGGTGCGCCTGCCACGAACAGCGGGGCACCGGGGTCAGGTACGTTCCCACCGTTCTCGTCGGAGGGCTGGAGGTCCAGCGACCCCACCGACACCCCGAACAGGTCCCCGGCCTCGGCCCCACCGGCGACACCGGCGGAGTCCTGGGTCCAGGACCGGGCGCCGGAGACAACCACCGAGCTGCGCGTGCCCTGACCCAGCGGCGGGTCGAGCACGAGCTGGGTGAGCGCGCCGGCGTCGGCCAGGCCGTTGACGTCCTCGAACGGGGCGCCGACGAACAGCCGCATCACCTGGTCCTCGCCGATCCGCTGGGCGGCCATGTCCACCTCGGAGCCGAGAAAGATGGTGGCACCGAAGGCGTCGCCGGTCTCGGCGACTCCGGGGATGCCGGCGCTGTCCTGGTGGAGGTACTGCACCCTCCCGGGGGTCCAGAAGGTGATCGCCCCGGCACGGGTCGCACCGCCGAGCGACTCGCCGGGCGCGCCGACCAGCAGCTCGTCGGGGAACGGGGTCGCACTCATCGCGGCCCCGAAGCGGTCACCCTTCTCCGCCGACGAGCGGAAGCCCGCGTCCTGGGTGATGGTGTCGACCGCGGCCACGGACGGCCGGCCCGACTCCGCCATCGTGAGCGTGATCCGCTGGACGACGCCGGCGTCGGTGATGGCGCCGAGGTCGTAGTCGGGGGCCGAGGCGTACAGCACCGGTGCGCGGTGCAGCTCGACCTCGGCGTCGCCGGTGCTCTGCTCGGTGATCAGGGCGCCGAAGTGTGCGCGCGCCTGGACACCGGGTGCCTCCTCGTTGAAGTCCTGGTCGAGGCGCGTCGGAGCCGAGGCCAGGGTCGGGAAGACGTAGACGGCACCGGCGTCGACCTCCCCGTTCACGTCCTGCCCTGGTGCGCCGACCACCAGCGACGAGCACGAGTTGAGCGCGTCGCTCCCCGAGGACAGGTCGACGTCGCCGACCGCGGCGCCGAAGTGGTCGCCGGCGTGGGGGACACCGGGCGCGGTCAGGTTGACCACGCCGCCGCCGCTGAGCCGGACCTGCACCCGGCCGGCCTGCGACACCCCGCCGACGGTGGCGTTCGGGCTGCCGACGACGACGTCCTTGTTGCGGTCGCCGTCGAAGTCGTTCATGCCGCCGCATCCGGGCGCGGCGTGGGCGGTGGCGGGCAGGCCGGCCACCGTCATGGTGATGCTCAGCATCGTCGTTGCGATGAGGTACGGGCGAAGGTTCATGCCCGGTGTGATGCACCAAGGCCCGGAAAAGTTCTCGCGAGGCTCAGGTGACCGCGTTGCGCTCCGCGTACGACGGGTCGAGGTGCTCGTCCTCGTCCAGCACGGCGGCGAGGTGCTCGACCGCGTCGCGCACGTCGGCATGCGTGACGTAGAGCGGCGCGAACCCGAACCGCGCGATGTCGGGCTCCCGGAAGTCGCCGATCACGCCCCGCGCGATCAGCGCCTGCACGACCCCGTAGGCCTCCGGATGGCGCAGCGAGACCTGGCTGCCCCGGCGGGCGTGGTCGAGTGGTGTCACGACCGGCAGGGCGTCGCCGATGCGGCTCGACACCAGCGAGACGAACAGGTCGGTGAGCGAAAGCGACGTGGCGCGAAGGTCGGCCATGCTCACGCCGTCGTACGCCTCGAGCGCGGCGTCGAGTGCCGAGAGCGCCAGCACCGGGTGCGTGCCGGAGGCCATCCGGGCGACGCCGGGCAGCGGCACGTAGTCGCGCTCCATCGCGAAAGGGCGGGCGTGCCCCATCCAGCCCGTGATCGGCTGGTCGACGTCGGCCTGAAGCCGCGGCGCGATCCAGGTGAAGGCGGGGGAGCCGGGCCCACCGTTGAGGTACTTGTAAGTGCAGCCGACGGCGAGATCGGCGTCGGCCCCGGTCAGGTCCACGGGTACGGCGCCCGCCGAGTGGCAGAGGTCCCACTGCACGAGGGCGCCGCGTTCGTGCGCCGCGGCGGTGATGCCGGGCAGGTCGTACATCGCACCGGTGCGGAAGTCGACATGCGTGAGTGAGAGGAGCGCGACGTCGTCGTCGACCGCGGCCAGCGGGTCGGCGGGGTCGCACCAGCGGAGCTCGGCCCCGGTCAGCCGCGCGACCCCCTGGGCGACGTAGCCGTCGGTGGGGAACGTCGACGGCTCCACCACGATCACGCGACGGTCGGGCCGCAGACGCAGGGCGACCACCATGGTCTTGAACAGGCTGACGCTGGTGGAGTCGCCGACGTGGACGTCGCCGGCCGCGGCACCGATGAGGGGTGCGATCCGGTCGCCGACGCGGCGATGCAGCCCGATCCAGTCTGCCTCGTTCCAGGACCGGATCAGCCCGCCGCCCCACTCGCGGGTGATCACCTCCTGGAGCCGCCCGGGCACGCCGCGCGGCAGTGCGCCCAGCGAGTTGCCGTTGAGGTAGATCACGCCGTCGGGCACGACGAAGCGCTCCCTGCGTCCGTGGAGCGGGCTCCGCTCGTCGAGCTCCTCGGCGGTGGTGGTGGTCATGGCGCGAAACGTACCGCGTGGATTCTCGATGAGCCGGGTGGCGACGCCGAGCGCGGCCGCTGCTCCTGCAGCGGCAGCTCGAACAGACGGTCGCGGGCCCTGATCACCAGGGCGCGGAACGTCCCCGGGCTCACGTCGAACCGGTCGCCGGGCACGAAGCCGACCTGGGCCACGTGCGGTCCGGATCGGACGATGCCCATCCAGTAGGCGATCTTCTGGTTGTCGTTGATCTCGCTCTCGAGTCGCCACATCGTCCAGACCGAGCCGCGCGGGCCGACCCTTCCGCTCCGGTTGGTGATCTTCGCGCCGAGGTCCTTGTCCTCGCAGGCGTCCATCCGATTGCGGACCTGCCGCGCGAACGCCTTGGCCTGCCTGGTGCTCGTGAAGCGTCCCCAGGTCTCGCTGAGCCCGAACCGGTCGGGCGTCTGCGCACCCGGGATCAGGAAGGTGCGACTCAGCGAGCGGCGCGACCCGGCGGCCACGAAGTCCGCCCGGTCGCAGGTCGTGGCGGCGGGGTTCTTGCCGGCCGGACCGGCCCTGGTGCCCATCCACGGCTTGGTGATGGTGCCGATCGGCGGCAGGTCGGCGGCCGCGAGCATCCCCGCCTGCTCGCCGGTCGGCGGCGGTGCGTTCTGGGTGATCACCGGCGACTGCGGGCACGACCCGGCGGCCCGGCTCGCACACACCCGCTTGACGGCTCCGGTGATCGAGGCGAGCAGCTGCTTGGTGTCGGGGTTGCGCGCACCCATCGTGGTTATCGCCGTCCAGGTCGTGATCTGACCGGTGCGGGCGATGGCCACGGCGTAGTTGCGGAGTCTCTTGCCGGTGGCGCGGAACTCGAGGATCGTGCCCTCGTCACCCAGCCGTTGCACGCCGTACGACGAGAGCAGCTGCACCCGTGCCTGCCGACAGCCACCGAACCACTTGACCGCCGTCGCGTAGCCGGTGCGGGCCTGCCCGACGGTGCGCGACAGCTCGATCGTCTGAGTGGCCCTGCGGGTCGGGCTGCCGGCGAGCCGGTAGGAGCGGACGTAGGTGCGCAGCCCCTGCGGGTCGGCGAACCGGGATCCCTGGCAGAAGGAGTTGATCCCGCTGCCCTGGGTGTTGTCCGAGGTCCTCTCGGCCGTCCACCGCGACGGGCGGCCCAGCGGCTGGAGCCCGTGGGTGTCGAGCAGCATCGAGCGCTGCACCGCCGTGCCCAGCTGGGCGGCGACGGTGTCCTGCGTCGTCGACTGCACGCGGACGAGTGCCCCGGCGACGAGCGCAAGCGCGACCGCCGCGACACAGCCCACCGCGAGGAACAGGCGGCGGCGGCGGTCTCCTGAGGCCCGCAGGTCCTCGGGCACTGGCTGCGCCGCCGCGCGGGCGGTCGTCTCCAGCTCCCGGAGCCGGACCATGACCTGGTCGTCGGGGAGGCTCAGGGCCGTGCGGAGCTGGGCCAGCCCGGCCTCGAGCAGCTTCTCCGCACGTGCCTCGGTCTCGCCGATCTGCTGGCCGATCGCGCCCATCGGGAGATCCGTGAAGCAGGCCAGGATGACCACCTTGCGGGCCCGGACCGGTACCTCGTGCAAGCGGCGCAGGGCCAACCGTTGGGGCTTCGACACCCGCGGAGCCCGCTGGAACGCGTGGGCCCGGCTGCGCCACTGGGCCCGGGCGAACGCGGTGGCCCGGATCTCCGCCTCCAGGTCGCGGCGCGAGGCGCCGCTCCAGTGGTGCCAGGCATCGACGAACGCGTGCGCCACGGCCTCACGCGCGGTCCCGAGGTCGCCGCAGAGGGCGAACGTCTGCAGCAGCAGCGGTCGCCAGGTGGCGGCGTAGAGCGCGTCGAAGTCGGAGGTGGCAGTCATGCTTTTTCGGGGCCCCCGACGAAGCGCGAGCGCAGCGAGCGGTTTGGTGGGGTATTCATGGCCAGACGAGGTTACGTGGTGGAAGGGCTGCGATTTCACATGCGCAGCGGCGATGGTGACGAGGCTCTCGTCAGGCGTGGGAGCGGCAAATCCTCCGGTTCGGGGGCGAGGATGGCGGCGATGAACGCACCCCACGAAGCCGCTCGCTTCGCTCACGCCTGCGCGGGGACCCCGAGATGACCGACTTGCTCACCCGCACCCCGCCCGGCTCGGCCCGGAACGAGGCACCCGCCGGGCGTCCGCTGACCGTGTCCGCGGCGCTGGCCGGGCTGGTCGCGGCCGGCTCCGGACTCGTGGTCTGCCTCGCGGTGGCGGTGACCGGCTGGTTCCTGGCCGACGGCGGCGCGCACGGTGACACCCGCGACGCCCTCCGGGTCGGCGCCGACGCCTGGCTGCTCGGCCACGGCTCGCACCTGACGTACGGCGGGGTGACCTACACCGTGGTCCCGCTCGGGCTGACCGCCCTGCTCGCGTGGGTCGCCTTCCGGGCCGGCCGCTGGGCCGGCGCCACCTCGCCCCCCGCCGACGACCGCGAGCTCCTGGTCGGCACCGCGCTGATGACCAGCGCCTACGTCGTGGTCGCGATCGTCACCTGCGTCGTCGCGGCCACCCCCGAGGTGGCCGGTTCGCTGGTGCTCACGCTGCTCGGCGCAATCGTGCTCGCCGGCGGCGTCGGCGGCTGCGGGCTGGTGACCGGTGCCGGCCGCTGGCCCGTCGTACGTGCACTGCTGCCGCCGTGGGCGTGGCCCGTCGTGCGCGGGGCGCTCGCGACCGTGGTCGGCTTCCTGGCCTGCTCGGCGCTCGTGGTCGTGGTCGCCTTCGCGCTCGACGCGGGTTCGGCCGCCACAGTGGTCTCGCGACTGGGACTGCACGCCGGTGACGCGCTGATGATAGTGCTGCTCACCGCCCTCGTAGCACCCAACGCCGTGCTGCTGGGGGGTGCCTACGTGCTCGGGCCCGGCTTCGCGGTCGGCACCGGCACAGTGGTGTCCCCGAGCGTGGTCCAGCTCGGACCGGTGCCCGCCTTCCCGCTGCTCGCGGCACTGCCGGACGACGGCGCGACACCGTGGTTCACCACCGGACTCATGGCGCTGCCGGTGCTCGTCGCCGCAGTGTCCGTCGCGCTGGTCCAGCGCCGGCACCCGGTGCGCGCCTGGGACTTCGCCGCCCTCCGCGGGCTCGGGTCCGGCGTCATCGCAGGGGTGCTGACCGGCATCCTCACCTCGTTCGCCGGCGGAGCGCTCGGCGACGGACGGTTGGCCGACCTCGGCGCGTCGACCGGCGAGGTGCTCGTCGCATCCATGCTGTCGATGGGCATCGGCGGGCTCCTCGGCGCGCTCGTGACGACCTACCTCCAGCGCCGTGGTCCGGTCGCGGACGACGACGACACCGAGGCGACCGTGGAGCTCTCACCGGCCCGGACCTCCGCACCGCGCCCGCTGCCGAGGGCCCACGACGTCGGTGAGGCTCCGGACGACCAGGAGGACACCGTCGAGGTCCGAATCGACAGCGACTAGGGCACGTCACTCGTGCCCTGGCCTGCTGCGCGTCGCCCTGCACGCACGCTGGCTGCGTTGCCGTTCGGTCGACGTGGCGCTGCCACGCCTTCCCTCCGGCGCCTTGCCTCGCACGCGCTGGACGACGCTCGCGACGGCCCAGGCCCGAGCGACATGCCCTAGTCTCTCCGCGTGTCCCCGCCTCCCACCGCTCCGGCGCGGCTCGTGGTGCTCGTCTCCGGCTCGGGGACGAACCTGCAGGCGCTGCTCGACGCGTCCGCGCTGCCCTCGTACGGCGCCAGCGTGGTGGCCGTTGGCGCCGACCGAGACGGCATCGAGGGGCTGGCACGAGCCGAGCGGGCGGGCATCCCGACGTTCGTGCACCGGGTCAAGGACTTCGACAGCCGCGAGGCCTGGGACGCGGCGGTCACCAAGTCGTGCGCGTCGTACCACCCCGACCTGGTGGTCTCCGCCGGCTTCATGAAGCTGGCCGGCGCCGCCTTCCTGGACTCGTACGGCGGGCGCTACCTCAACACCCACCCGGCGCTGCTGCCGTCGTTCCCCGGCATGCACGGAGCGGCGGAGGCGCTCGAGCACGGCGTGAAGGTGAGCGGTGCGACGCTGTTCGTCGTCGACGCCGGTGTCGACACCGGGCCGATCGTCGCCCAGACCGTGGTGCCCGTCGAGGACGACGACACCGTCGAGTCCCTCCACGAACGGATCAAGGCCGCCGAGCGGGTGATGCTCGTCGAGAGCGTCGGCAGGCTCGCGCGCGAAGGCTTCACCATCGAGCACAGGAAGGTCCGGATCGGACAATGAGCCACGACCAGATCGCGATCAGACGGGCACTCGTCTCCGTCTACGACAAGACCGGGCTCGAGGACCTCGTGCGCGGCCTCCACGAGGCCGGCGTGGCGCTGGTCTCCACCGGCGGCTCCGCCGCGCTGATCGAGAAGCTCGGGCTGCCGGTGACCAGGGTCGAGGACCTGACCGGCTTCCCCGAGTGCCTCGACGGCCGGGTGAAGACGCTGCACCCCAAGGTGCACGCCGGCATCCTCGCCGACCGCCGGCGCGAGTCCCACGTGCAGCAGCTGGCCGACCTCGGGATCGAGCCGTTCGACCTGGTGGTGTCGAACCTGTACCCGTTCACCGAGACCGTGATGAGCGGCGCCGGCCCCGACGAGTGCGTGGAGCAGATCGACATCGGCGGCCCCTCGATGGTGCGAGCGGCCGCGAAGAACCACCCGTCGGTCGCGATCGTCACCTCACCGGGCCGCTACGCCGACGTGCTGGCGGCGCTCGGCGCCGGCGGGTTCACCCTTGCCGAGCGACAGCGGCTCGCGGCCGAGGCGTTCGTGCACACCGCGACGTACGACGTGCACGTGGCGTCGTGGATGGGCAACGTGCTCACCGACACCTCCGAAGGGTCCGGCTACCCGGCGTGGATGGGCGCGACCTGGGACAGGAAGGCGGTGCTCCGCTACGGCGAGAACCCGCACCAGGGCGCCGCGCTCTACACCAGCGGCTTCCAGCCGGAGCCCGGGCTGGCGCAGGCGACGCAGCTGCACGGCAAGGAGATGTCCTACAACAACTACGTCGACGGCGACGCGGCCCGGCGGGCGGCGTACGACTTCGACGAGCCGGCCGTCGCGATCATCAAGCACGCCAACCCGTGCGGGATCGCGGTCGGGGCCGACGTGGCCGAGGCACACCGCAAGGCCCACGAGTGCGACCCGACGTCGGCGTTCGGTGGCGTGATCGCGACCAACGTGCCGGTGTCGGTGGAGATGGCGACCCAGGTCGCCGAGATCTTCACCGAGGTGCTGGTCGCGCCGTCGTACGACGAGGGTGCGGTGGAGGTGCTCCAGGCGAAGAAGAACATCCGGCTGCTCGTCTGCGCGCCGCTGCGACGCGGCGGCAGCGACCTCCGGCCGATCTCCGGCGGGCTGCTGCTGCAGGGGCGCGACGTGGTCGACGCCGAGGGCGACGACCCGGCGTCCTGGACCCTCGCCAGCGGCGACGCGCTCTCCGACGCCGAGCTGGCCGACCTGGCGTTCGCGTGGCGCGCCTGCCGTTCGGTGAAGTCCAACGCGATCCTGCTCGCCCGCGACGGCGCCTCCGTGGGCGTCGGCATGGGCCAGGTCAACCGGGTGGACTCCTGCAAGCTCGCCGTCACCCGCGCCGGCGACCGCGCGAAGGGCTCGTTCGCCGCCTCCGACGCGTTCTTCCCGTTCCCCGACGGCCCGCAGATCCTGGTCGACGCCGGCGTCCGCGCGATCGTCCAGCCCGGCGGCTCCGTGCGCGACAACGAGGTGATCGAGGCCGCCACCACCGCCGGCGTCACGATGTATCTCACCGGCACCCGCCACTTCTTCCACTGAGTTTGGGCTGAGCGGTCTGGAACCCGCCCCGCGGCGGCGGAGTGGCACCTCGCCAGGACCGCGGTGCCCGTCCCTAGGATGACGCCGTGACCGCACAGATCCTCGATGGCACCGCCACCCTCCGCACGATCAAGGCCGAGCTGACCGAACGCGTGGCCGCGCTCCGGGAGCACGGTGTCACCCCGGGACTGGGCACGGTGCTGGTCGGAGACGATCCGGGCTCGCACTGGTACGTCGGCGCCAAGCACAAGGACTGCGCCGCGATCGGGATCACCTCGATCCGGCGGGACCTGCCGGCGTCGGCCAGCCAGGCCGAGGTGGAGGCGGTCATCGACGAGCTCAACGCCGACCCGGCCTGCTCCGGCTTCATCGTCCAGCAGCCGACAGGGCTCGACGAGTTCGCGCTGCTGTCCCGGGTCGACCCCAGCAAGGACGTCGACGGGCTCCACCCGTACAACCTCGGCAAGCTCGTGCTCGGCGAGGCGGGACCGCTCCCGTGCACGCCGGTCGGCATCATCGAGCTGCTCCGTCGCCACGGCGTCCCGATCGAGGGTGCGGAAGTCGTGGTGGTCGGTCGTGGGATCACGGTGGGCCGGCCGCTCGGACTCCTGCTCACGCGTCGTACGGAGAACGCGACCGTGACCCTCTGCCACACCCGCACCCGTGACCTCGCTGCCCACGTGCGCGACGCCGACATCGTGGTGGCCGCTGCGGGCGTGCCCGACATCATCACCGGCGCGATGGTCAAGCCCGGCGCTGCCGTGCTCGACGTGGGCGTGTCCCGCGTCGACGGCAAGATCGCGGGCGACGTCGCCGCATCGGTCGCCGACGTGGCCGGGTGGGTGTCGCCCAACCCCGGGGGCGTCGGTCCGATGACCCGAGCGATGCTGCTGTCCAACATCGTCGAGATCGCCGAGCGGAACAGCCCGATTCCGTTGTCCGCGTGAGCCGACCGCTGCCCCCGCTCCACCGGCCGAAGACGCTCGGCGGGGTGCTCTACTTCGTCGTCGTCGCGGCGACGTTGTCCGGGTTGCTCATCGTCGCCGTCTCGTCCTGGCGTCGTGGGGTCACCATGGTCGGTGCCGCCCTGCTGCTCGCGGCGCTGGCGCGCGCCGCGCTCGGGGAGTACGACGCCGGCATGCTCCGGGTGCGTCGACGCTGGTTCGACGTGCTGGTGCTGACCGCGACCGGCTTCGTGCTGATCTTCCTGGCCGCGACGATCCCGAACCAGCCGGGCCAGTGACCTTCAGGTTCGCTTCAGCCCATGTCCGCGAAGGTGGGGGTATGAAGCACTCGAAGAGGATCCTGACCGGCGCACTCGTCGCGGTCGCGGCGGCGGGCGCGGTCGCCAGCGTCGCGGCCGTCAACGACGACGGGGACGACACCGTCGCCGGGCCCGATGCCGACCGGGCCACCGCCGCCGCGCTGCGACTCACCCATGGCGGCACCGCGAACTCCGTGGAGCGCGACTCCGAGAACGGCGCCACCTGGGAGGTCGAAGTCACTCGCACCGACGGCACCACCGTCGACGTCCGGCTCGACGAGAACTTCCGCAAGGTCGTCATCGAGGGCGACTCCGAGAAGGGCTGATCAGCCGGCCCGTGCGACCGTCCGCCGTACGACGTCGGCGACGACCTGCGGCTCGCGCAGGCTCGGCAGGTGGTCGACCCCGGCCAGTCGCACCAGCTCTGCCCCCGGAATGCGGGCGGCGAGGTCGAGCGAACCCGTGACCATCGACGGCAGGTCGAGGTCGCCGATCACGACAGCGGTCGGCACCGCGATGTCACCGGCGCGCGACCACTGCTCCGGGTTGTCCAGCTCGAACCCGTCGTGCCGCTCCTCGGCTGCCACCATCGCCACCAGCTGGGCGCGGATCGCGTCGTCGACGCCCGACGCGCACCAGACCCGCCCGTAGAGCTCGACCATCCGGGCCTGGTCTCCCGACGAGGCCACCTCCTCCCACTCCTGCTCGAGCTCCGGGTCGTCGTCGGGAAAGTCGTAGCCCTTGATCCCCGGGGCGAGCAGGGTCAGCGACAGCACTCGGTCGGGATGCTCCACGGTCGCGGCAAGTGTGGTCTGCCCGCCCATGCTGTTGCCGACCAGATGGGCACGCTCCAGCCCGACGTGATCGAGCACCGCGAGCAGGTCGGCCAGCGGCACGAAGTCCTCGCTGGACGGCGACGACCGGCCGAAGTCGCGGGCGTCGTACCGCACCAGCCGATGGTCCTCGAGCAGCGGCAGCACCGGGTCCCAGACTGTGGAGTCGTGGATACCGGGATGCACGAGCAGCACCGCCGGGCCGTCTCCGCCGTCGTCGTCCACCCAGAGCCGGTCGTTGCCGACCGTGAGCATCGTGTCCATCCGTGCACCGTAGAGCGCGGGTCGGGTGGGGGCGACCGGGTTTCCGTGGTGAGGGTTCACCACGGTATGCAGCCGAACCGGCGCTCCCCACGATGAGCCCGTCGTGGGAAGCGCGGCTTCGTCGTGGGAAGCGCAGAGCGTCGTCCACAGGCGCTGGTGCATCCTGTTGCCCGAACCGCGAACGTCGCCCATCCTCACCGGATGGATCCGCTCGCCGTCATCGCCGAACAGCACGGGGTCTTCCTCACCCGGGAGGCCCTGGCGCTCGGGTACGACGAGCGCAGCATCGCCCGCGCCGTACGCGGCAGGCTGTGGCACCGCGTCCGCCGAGGCGCATACGTGCCGTACGACGTGTGGGCGAGCGCCGATGCCGAGGCGCGGCACCTGATCCGGGCCGCCGCGGTCCACCGGTCGTACGGCGACCGGGTGTGCTTCAGCCACGTGACCGCTGCGCTCCTGCACGGGATCGCGGTCTGGGGCGTCGATCTCGATCGGGTGCACGTGACCCGGCTTGACGGGGGCGCAGGTCGCACCGAGCCCGACGTCGTCCACCACGAGGCGCAGTGCCTCCGCGACGACGATGTCATGAGGCTCGACGACCGCCTGGTCACCACTCCGGCGCGCGCCGCGCTCGAGACCGGCATCCTCGGGTCGACCGAGGGGGCGCTGGTCTCCCTGGACTCCCTGCTGTTCCGTCGCCTCGGTTCAGTGAACGACCTTGGGTCCGCCTACGACGTCGTCCAGCACTGGCCGGGCACGCAGCACCTCCAGGTGGCGGTACGGATGGCGGACGGTCGCGCCCAGTCCCCCGGCGAGTCACGGTCGCGCTGGTTGTTCTTCGTCGAGGGCATTCCCGCTCCAGAGCTCCAGTTCGAGGTGCGTGACGCGGCCGGGACGCTCGTGGGCACCACCGACTTCGCGTGGCGAAGGCACCGGCTGCTCGGTGAGTTCGACGGACGCGTCAAGTACGGCCGGCTCCTGCGACCGGGGCAGACACCCGAAGAGGTCCTGTGGGCGGAGAAGCTGCGCGAGGACGCGCTGCGGCGTACGACGGGCTTCGGGATGGAGCGGCTGGTCTGGGCCGACCTGGGCCGGCCGAGGAGCACCGCGGACCGGTTGCGGGCGATGCTGCGACGCGCCGCATGACCTGACGACCACTTACCACGATGAACACGCGCTCCCCACGAACTGCTCATCGTGGGATGCGCATGTTCGTCTGCATACCGTGGTGAACCCGCAGCCCGGGCCACCACCACGCCCAGCGCTCAGATCAACCCGAGCCCCTTGACCGCGTCGCGCTCCTCCTGGAGCTCGGCGACGCTGGCGTCGATCCGGCCGCGGCTGAAGTCGTCGATGTCGAGGCCCTGCACGATCGACCATTCGCCGGCCGCGGTAGTGACCGGGAACGAGGAGATGATGCCCTCGGGCACGCCGTAGGAGCCGTCGGACACGACCGCCATCGACACCCAGTCACCCTCCGCCGAGCCGTGCAGCCAGTCGCGGGCGGCGTCGATCGTGGCGGAGGCGGCCGACGCGGCGGACGAGGACCCGCGGGCCTCGATGATCGCGGCGCCGCGCTTGGCGACGGTCGGGATGAAGTCCTTCTCGATCCAGGCCTGGTCACCGACGGTCTCGGCCGCGTTCTTGCCAGCGACCTCGGCGTGGAACAGGTCGGGGTACTGGGTCGCGGAGTGGTTGCCCCAGATCGTCATGTGCGTGATGTCGGTGACCGGGGCGCCGGTCTTCGTTGCGAGCTGCGAGATCGCGCGGTTGTGGTCGAGCCGGGTGAGCGCCGAGAACCGCTCCCGCGGGATGTCGGGCGCGTTGGACATCGCGATCAGGGCGTTGGTGTTGGCGGGGTTGCCGGTGACGACCGATGCGTACGTCGGACGCGGCCACGGCGTTGAGCGCCTTGCCCTGCGCAGTGAAGATCGCGCCGTTGGCCTCCAGCAGGTCGCCGCGCTCCATGCCCGGGCCGCGCGGCCGGGCGCCGACCAGCAGGGCGAGGTTGACGCCGTCGAAGATGGTGTTCGCGTCGGCGCCGGTCTCGACCCCGGCCAGCGTCGGGAACGCGCAGTCGTCGAGCTCCATCACGACGCCCTCGAGCGTCTTCAGGGCGGGCTCGATCTCGAGCAGGCGCAGCTCGATCGGGGTGTCCTTGCCGAGCAGGTCACCGCTCGCGAGACGGAACAGCAGGCTGTAGCCGATCTGGCCGGCGGCGCCGGTGACAGCGACCTTGACGGGGGAGTTGGGCACGAGGGGCTCCTAGCGGGTGGGGTCGTTTCCGACGCTAGCAGCGCGGGCGGGGATCGGTCAGTGCGGGTCGCGCTCACCCAACCGGCAGGCGTACGACGAAGCGCGCACCGGCTCCGGCCTCGTCCAGCTCCACCGTGCCGCCGTGCTCCTCGGTCACCGAGCGCACGATCGCCAGCCCCAGGCCGGTGCCAGTGCCGTCCCGCGGCCGCACCGGGTCGGCCCGGTAGAACCGGTCGAAGACCCGCGCCCGGTGCTCGGCGGCAACTCCCGGCCCGTCGTCCTCGACGACCAGCACCTCGGCGTCGCCGACCTGGCCGGTGGTCACGACGACCCTCGACGTGGCGTGGGCGCACGCGTTGGCCAGCAGGTTGCGGACAAGCCGGGCCAGGTCGTCGCGGGAACCACGCACCGGCGCCGCGGACACGGCGCTGGTGTCGATCTCGAGCCTCGTCGTGGCTCGGACCCGTGCCACCTCCTCGAGCACCACGTCGTCCAGGTCGACCAGCCCCGGCGCCGCGGGCGCTGTCGCGTCGGCCCGGGCCAGGAAGAGCAGGTCGCGCACCAGCCGTTCCATCCGGTCGGCCTCGACCCGCAGCGTCTGCAGGGACTGCGACCAGTCCGTGGCGTCGGGGTGCGCGGCGGCGACGTCGAGCTCGGTGCGGATCACGGTCAGCGGGCTCTGCAGGTCGTGCGAGGCGTTGGCCACGAAGTCGCGCTGGTGGAGCGCGGCGCTCTCGAGCCGGTCGAGCATCTGGTTCATGGTCTCGGCCAGCCGCTGCACCTCGTCGCCGGTGCCGGGCAGGGGCACCCGTCGGTCCAGGTCGCGCTCGGAGATCTCGGCGACTTCGGCCCGGATCCGCTCGACGGGACGCAGCGTCCGCCCGACGACCAGCCAGATCGTGGCGGCGAGCAGCGCTAGCACCAGCGGCAGCCCGAGCAGCAGCAGCCGGGTCAGGCGACCGGTCACCTCGTGCGCCGACTCGAGGCTGGACCCGACGTAGACGGTCACCGGCCCGTGTGGCGTTGCCGCGCGCTGCCCCCAGAGCCGGTAGTCCTCGGTCTCCTGGTCGTCGGGCCCGCGCACGGTGCGGACGACGGGCGTCGCGCCGGGCCGGAACCCGGCGATCCGGGGTGCGCGCAGGATGTTCGGCGACCGCGCCAGCACGCTGCCGTCGTCCCCGACCACCTGGGCCACCGAGTCGTCGCCGATCGCCCGCAGCACCCTCGGCAGGTCCCCGGCGGCGGCCAGGCCGGCGATGTCGGCGAGCCGCGACCGGGCGAGGTCGTCGTCGGAGCGCGTGAGGCTCCAGCCCAGGATCGCCACCAGCGCGACGCCGGCGGCCGTCAGCGCGAGCGCCGCCAGCAGGGTGGCGGCCACCGTTGCCCGTAGCCGGACCGACAGGCGTTTCATCCGCCCTCCGGGTCGAGCCGGTAGCCGGCGCCCCGCACCGTCTGCAGCGCGTGGCGGCCGAACGGCTCGTCGATCCGCAGCCGGAGCTGCCGCACGTAGACCTCCACGATGTTGGGGTCGCCCTCGTAGGCGAAGTCCCACACGTGGTCGAGGATCTCGCGCTTCGACAGCACGTCGCCTGACCGCCGCATCAGGAACTCGAGCAGCGACAGCTGCCGCGGCGTCACCTCGACGCTCTGGGTGCCCCGCCGCACCCGGTGGGCCGCGGGGTCGAGCGTCAGGTCTCCCGCCGTCAACAGCGCGGGCGTCCGCGCCCCGCCCCGGCGCACCAGCGCGCGCAGCCGCGCCATCAGGACCAGGTAGCTGAACGGCTTGGGCAGGAAGTCGTCGGCCCCGGTGTCCAGCGCGTGCGCCTCGTCGGAGACCGCGTTCTTGGCGGTCAGCATCAGCACCGGTGCGTCTATCCCCGCGTCCCGGAGCCGCGCGCACACGTCGTACCCGTCGCGGCCGGGGAGCATCACGTCGAGCACGACCACGTCGTACGGGTTCTCCCGCGCCAGCCACTCGCCCTCGGTGCCGTCGCCGGCGGTGTCGACCGCGAACCCCTCGGCCTCCAGGCCACGCCGCAGCGCACGCAGCAGCGCCGCGTCGTCGTCGACCACGAGGATCCGCATGGTCCACGGTGGCACGCGCGCGCTGAAGGCGGGCTGAAGTGGTCCACCTTCAGCACGGCTTCAGTACGACGCTGCCAGCGTGGGCGTCATGACCACCATCCGCACCACCCCGGCACTCGTCGCGTCGGGCCTGCTCCTGCTCACGCTGGCCGGCTGCGGCTCGACCGGCACCTCCGGGTCCCCGGGCTCCTCCTCGGGCTCCTCGGACGCGCCGAAGGTGCCCACCGCGACCGTCGACGGCGTCACCGTGCCGACCGCGAGCCCGGACCCGGGCGACTTCGTGGACACCGTCGACAACCCCTGGTTCCCGCTCGCGCCGGGCACGGTGTGGACCTCCACCAGCGAGGGCGACGATGGCCCGCAGAAGGACGTGGTCACGGTGACGCACAAGACCAGGGTGGTCCAGGGCGTGACCACGGTGGTCGTGCACGACGTGGTCCGCGACGACACGGGGAAGCTGGCCGAGAACACCTACGACTGGTACGCCCAGGACCGCGACGGCAACGTCTGGTACTTCGGCGAGGCCACCACCGCGTACGACAGCGGCACGCCCGACACCGAGGGATCGTGGGAGGCGGGCAAGGACCACGCCCGCGCCGGGGTCGCGATGCTCGCGCACCCGGACGTCGACGACTCCTACTCCCAGGAGTACCTCCAGGGCGTGGCCGAGGACCACGGCAAGGTGCTCTCGCTCACCAAGAAGGTCACCGGCCCTACCGGTACCTACACCGGGGTGCTCCAGACCGAGGACACCACGCCGCTGGAGCCGAAGCTGGTCGAGCACAAGTACTACGCCCGGGGCGTCGGCGTCGTGGCCGAGGAGACCGTGGCGGGCGGTCACGAGCAGGTGCGGCTGGTCGGCATCCGCAGGCCCTGACCGCGACACGCTAACGTTTCGGACGTGACCGACAACGCGATCATCTACACGCACACCGACGAGGCGCCGCTGCTGGCGACGTACTCGTTCCTCCCGATCATCCAGGCGTACGCCGGAGTGGCGGGTGTCGCCGTCGAGACGCGTGACATCTCGCTGGCCGGGCGGATCATCGCCCAGTTCGGCGACCGGCTGCCCGAGGAGCAGCGGATCGACGACGCGCTGGCCGAGCTCGGCGCGCTGGCCAAGCGGCCCGAGGCCAACATCATCAAGCTGCCCGAACATCTCCGCGTCGGTGTCCCAGCTCAAGGCCGTGATCGCCGAGCTCCAGGAGCAGGGCTTCGACCTGCCGGACTACCCGGACAACCCGCAGACCGACGAGGAGAAGGACGCCCGCGCCCGCTACGACAAGGTCAAGGGCAGCGCGGTCAACCCGGTGCTGCGCGAGGGCAACTCCGACCGCCGCGCGCCCGCGTCGGTGAAGCAGTACGCCCGCAACCACCCGCACTCGATGGGCGCCTGGAGCCCCGACTCCCGCACCAACGTCGCGCACATGGAGGCCGACGACTTCCGCTCCAGCGAGGTGTCGACCGTCGTCGCGAAGGAGGGTTCGCTCCGGATCGAGCTCGTCGGCGACGACGGCACCACCACGGTGCTCCGTGAGTCGGTGCCGGTGCTCGAGGGCGAGGTCGTCGACGCGACCGCGATGCACGTGGCCGCGCTCCGCGAGTTCCTGACCGCCCAGGTGCAGCGGGCCAAGGACGACGACGTGCTGTTCTCGGTGCACCTCAAGGCGACCATGATGAAGGTCTCCGACCCGATCATCTTCGGCCACGTCGTCCGGGCGTTCTTCCCCGACGTGTTCGCGCAGTACGGCGACGTGCTGGCGGAGGCCGGGCTGAGCCCCAACGACGGGCTCGCGGGCATCCTCAAGGGCATCGAGTCGCTGCCGCAGGCGGCCGAGATCAAGGCGGCGTTCGACCAGGGCATCGCCGACGGCCCGGCGCTCGCGATGGTCGACTCCGACAAGGGGATCACCAACCTCCACGTGCCGAGCGACGTCATCGTCGACGCGTCGATGCCGGCGATGATCCGCACCTCCGGCCACATGTGGGGCCCCGACGGCGAGGAGGCCGACACCCTCGCGGTGATCCCGGACTCGTCGTACGCCGGCATCTACCAGGTGGTGCTCGACGACTGCCGCGCCCACGGCGCCTACGACCCGGCGACGATGGGCTCGGTTTCCAACGTCGGCCTGATGGCGCAGGCGGCCGAGGAGTACGGGTCGCACGACAAGACGTTCGAGATCCCGGCGACCGGCACGGTGCGGGTCGTCGACGAGTCCGGTACGGCGGTGCTGGAGACGCCGGTCGCGCAGGGCGACATCTGGCGGATGTGCCAGACCAAGGACGTGCCGATCCAGGACTGGGTCAAGCTGGCCGTCACCCGCGCCCGTGCGTCCGGCTCGCCGGCAGTGTTCTGGCTCGACGAGGGCCGCGCGCACGACGCGCACCTGATCGCCAAGGTCCGCACCTACCTCGCCGACCACGACACCGAGGGTCTGGACATCCAGATCCTGGCCCCGGTCGACGCGATCGCGTTCTCGCTGGAGCGGATCCGCAAGGGCGAGGACACGATCTCGGTCACGGGCAACGTGCTCCGCGACTACCTGACCGACCTCTTCCCCATCCTCGAGCTCGGCACCAGCGCCAAGATGCTCTCCGTGGTCCCGCTGATCAACGGCGGCGGCCTGTTCGAGACCGGCGCCGGCGGCTCGGCGCCCAAGCACGTGCAGCAGCTGGTGAAGGAGAACTACCTCCGGTGGGACAGCCTCGGTGAGTTCCTGGCACTCGCCGTCAGCCTGGAGCACTTCGCCGACGTGACCGGCAACGAACGCGCCCGTGTGCTCGGCCGGACGCTCGACCGGGCGACGGCGACGTTCCTCAACGAGAACAGGTCCCCGGCCCGGCGCGTGGGCGGCCTCGACAACCGCGGCAGCCACTTCTACCTGGCGCTGTACTGGGCGCAGGAGCTGGCCGGGCAGGACGACGACGCCGACCTGGCCAAGGCGTTCTCCGACCTGGCCGGGACGCTCGCCGACAACGAGGCCACGATCAACGACGAGCTGCTCGCGGTGCAGGGCTCACCTGCCGACATCGGCGGCTACTACCGCCCCGACGACGCCAAGGCGTCTGGCGTGATGCGACCCTCGTCCACGTTCAACGACGCGCTCGCGACCTTGACCCCCTAGACCATGGACGGATCAACCGTCTCGTAGAGCTCCGCGTCGGCGAGCCCGGCACGGGTAGGGGAGGCCAGGCGCAACGTGCCGACGTGTCGCATCCCGACGCGGCGCAGCACGGCGAGGGAGGCCTCGTTGCCGACCGCGGCGCGGGCGGTGACGCGGACCAGCCCGAGCCCGCCCTCGTCGTCGGGCAGAAGCGCGTGTCGCAGCGCCAGCCGCGTGGCCTCGGTGGCGACGCCGTGGCCCCGGGCGTCGGGATGCACCCAGTAGCCCAGCTCGGCGGAGCGGAGCACGGGGTCGATCCCGGTGAGGCCGACCAGACCGAGCAGCCGGTCGTCCGTGCGGTCCGCCACGACCAGGTGCACCGCCTGGCCGAGCGCACGCTGCTCGGCCGAGGCGACCAGGAACCCCTCGGCGTCCGCGTGCCGGTAGGGCTGCGGGATGTCACCGAGCCAGTGCGCCGTCAGCCCGTCGGCACAGGCCTCGGTCATGCGCGCGGCGTCGTCGTCGCGGGTCCGCCGGAGCCGGAGCGGCAGCCGCGGTGACTCGATCGTCGGCGCGTCCGGCCAAGCGTGCCGCGGCCGACGTTCGTCGGTGCGCAGCAGGGTGCCGCCCCAGGCATCGAGCAGTGCGCCGCGCTGGGGGAGCCACGAGCGGAGCGTTACGTCGGTCGCGAAGCCCAGCCGCCAGGCGAGCCGTCGTGAGGGCCAGTTGCCGCGGTTGGCCCACCACACGACGGTGTCCAGCCCGGGGCCGTCGTCGCCGAAGCCCCAGTTCAGCAGCAGCCGGAGTGCACGTTCCATGCCGCCGGTGCCGCGGACCCGGGGATGGGACCCGTAGGCGATCTCGGCGCGTCGTGCGCCTTCGTTGCGGAGTGAGACGGTCGCGGCGTAGCGCCCGTCGTACACCACGGCGAAGCCCCACTCCTGGTCGGTCAGCCAGCCGCCGGGCATCACCTCGCGGACGAACCGCTTCGCGTCGTCGGGGGTGTAGGGGACCGGCACCGTGGTCCAGGCCTGGCTCACCGGGTCGGTGCCCTGCTCGAGGACGCCCCGTACGTCGTCCTCGCCGTGGGCGCGCAGCGTGACCACCCCGTCGGTCAGGGTCGGCACGTCGTGCGGGAAGCGCATGGGGTGACCCTCGCAACACCGGCGGGGACAGGCAAACGGGAATAGCGCGGACGTTGGCATGTTGGCCCGACATGACCTCCGTGGCCCTCGAGCGGCCGACTGCGCCCGCGGTGCGGGCGCGGCACTTCGTGCTGGCGGTCCTGGCCCTGGCCATGGGCGGGTTCGCGATCGGGACCACCGAGTTCGTCACCATGGGGCTGCTGCCCGAGATCGCTCAGGGCCTCGGCGTCTCGATCCCGACGGCGGGCCACGTGATCTCGGCGTACGCCGTCGGCGTTGTCGTCGGTGCCCCGGTGCTGGCCTACTTCGGGGCAAGGTTCCCGCGTCGCGGCCTGCTGCTGGTGCTGGTGGCATGGCTCGGCGTCGGCAACGCGATGAGCGCGGTCGCCGGCTCGTTCGGACTGCTGACCGCGGCCCGGTTCTTCGCCGGGCTGCCGCACGGCGCCTACTTCGGGGTGGCCTCGCTGGTGGCCGCGTCGATGGCCACCCCCGCACGCCGGGGCCGCGCGGTCAGCATGGTGATGCTCGGGCTGGCGGTCGCGAACATCGTCGGTGTCCCGGCGGCGACGTACCTCGGACAGCACGTGGGCTGGCGCTCGGCGTACTGGAGCGTGACCGGCATCGTCGCCGTCACCATGCTGCTGATCCTGTTCTTCGTGCCGGCCTGCCCGGGCGACCCGGAGGCGACGGGGCGTCGCGAGCTGAGTGCCTTCCTCCGCCCCCAGGTCTGGCTCACCCTGCTGGTGGGGGCGGTCGGCTTCGGTGGCATGTTCGCGGTGTACTCCTACATCGCACCGACGATCACCGACGTGGGCGGGCTCGCGTCGTCGGCGGTGCCGTGGTTCCTGCTGGCATTCGGGCTGGGCATGACCGCGGGCACGTTCCTGGGCGGTCACCTCGCCGACTGGTCGGTGTTCCGGTCGCTCCTGATCTCCTCCGTCGCTGTCGGCCTGCTGCTCCTGCTGTTCTTCGTCACCGCACCCCTGGGCTGGCCCTCGATCCTGAACCTGTTCGTGATCTCGGTGGCCTCGTCGGTGCTCGTGGTCAACCTGCAGCTGCGGCTGATGGAGGTCGCGGGTGACGCCCAGACCGTCGGCGCGGCCATGAACCACGCCTCGCTCAACCTCGCCAACGCGCTCGGCGCCTGGCTGGGTGGCGTGGTGATCGCGGCCGGGTTCGGCTACACGGCGCCGGCGCTCGTGGGCGCCGTCCTGTCGGCGCTGGGCGTCGGGATCCTGCTGGTGTCCGCCCGGATGCACGTCCGGACGACCGCCGCCGAGCGCGCGCTCGCGGGGTAGCTCAGGCGTAGACCATCCCCATCCGGGTGCGCACCTCGTCGAGGGTGGCCTCCGCCACCTCGTTGGCCCGCTCGTTGCCCTGCCGCAGCACGCTCTCGACGTACGCCGGGTCTCCCTCGATCTCGCGGCGCCGCTCGCGCAGCGGGGCGAAGTAGGTGTTGACCGCCTCGGTCACCCGAGCCTTCAACCCGCCACCGCCGCCGTCGCCGATCTCCTCGGCGACCTGCTCCGGCGTCGTGCCCTCACAGGTGGCGACGACAGTGAGCAGATTGGACACCTCTGGCCGTCCGACCGGGTCGTAGGTGATCTGCCGGTCGCTGTCCGTCTTCGCCTTCTTGATCGCCTTCGCGGTCTCGTCGGCGGTCATCCGGAGCTCGATCGCGTTGCCGCGCGACTTGCTCATCTTGGTGCCGTCGAGGCCGAGGACGTTGGTGGACTCCGAGAGCAGCGCGTCCGGCTCGGGGAAGGTTGCGCCGTACCGCTCGTTGAAGCGCCTCGCCACCACGCGGGTCTGCTCGATGTGTGGAAGCTGGTCCTTGCCCACCGGCACCAGGTTGCCCTTGCAGAAGAGGATGTCCGCGGCCTGGTGCACCGGGTAGGTCAGCATCAGGCCGTTGATCGACTTGATGCCGGCGCTCGCGGCCTCGTCCTTGACGGTGGGGTTGCGCTGCAGCTCGGCCACCGAGACCAGGCTGAGGAACGGCAACAGGAGCTGGTTGAGGGCGGGGACGGCGGAGTGCGTGAAGATCGTGCTCCGCGACGGGTCGATCCCGGCCGCCAGGTAGTCGGTGAGCAGGTTGCGAACGCTCCCGGCGATGTCGCTACCGACCTCGCGGTCGGTGATCACCTGGTAGTCGGCGACCAGCACCCACGTCTCCGCGCCGTACTCCTGGAGGCGGAGCCGGTTGGCGATCGAGCCGAAGTAGTGCCCGATGTGGAGCGTCCCGGTGGGGCGGTCGCCGGTCATCATCCGGAACTCCTCCGGGTGCGTCGCGATCCGGGCGTCGATCTCGGCGCTCCGCTCGACGGCGGCACGGAACGAGTCGTTCATCGCGGAATCCTCACGGTCGTGAACTGTACAAAGCGCGCCGGCAACGTAGGGCGCAGGGGTTCTCCACGCCCCAGCGACGCCCCGTAGTGTTCCCTCGTGCCCCTCATCGGCGTCTCGATCGCGGTGCCGGACCCGTGCGGTCCGGAGCTGCAGGGTTACCGGGTCTCGCTCGGCGACGACGAGGCACACCTGATCCCGACGCACATCACGCTGCTGCCGCCGACCGATCTCGCCGATCGGCACCTCGACGACGTGGTCGCCCACCTCGACGCAGCCGCGGGCTCGTTGGAGCGGTTCTCGATCCACCTGCGTGGCACGGGCACCTTCCGCCCGGTCTCGCCGGTCGTGTTCGTCAACCTGGTCGAGGGCATCTCCGAGTGCGAGCTGGTCGCCAAGTCCGTGTGCAGCGGACCGCTCGAGGTCAACCTGGAGTTCCCGTACCACCCGCACGTCACGATCGCCCACCACCGCCCCAGGGAGATCCTGGACCGCGCCTTCGACGAGCTGGCCGGGTTCGAGTGTGAGTTCGAGGTGCGTGAGTTCCTGCTCTACGTGTTCGACGACGGCGCCGGCTGGGTGCCGCAGCGGGCGTTCCGGCTGGTGGAGTAGCCGGCCGGCGTTGGCTGCGATGCCGGGCGACTCGCGGTAGCGGCGCCGTACGTCGTGGGCGCGCGACTTCCCTATGCGTCCTGCGTCTTCCCTATTGGTATTTGCTGAGGGAAGTTACCGGTTACCACGGGACCGTGGTAACCGGCCCGGTCCGTATGGCCGCAGGTGCCGGGCGTCTCGCGGTAGCGGCGCCGTACGTCGTGGGCGCGCGACTTCCCTATGCGTCCTGCCTCTTCCCTACGCGTATTTGCTGAGGGAAGTTACCGGTTACCACGGGACCGTGGTAACCGGCCGGCCCGGACTGTCCCCGGCCGGCCCGCTCAGTGCCCGTGAAGCATCGCCACCCGCAGGTCCCGGTTCAGCTGGGAGATCACGTCGAGCGGGATCTCCTTGGGGCAGGCGGCGGTGCACTGGCCGATGTTGGTGCAGCCACCGAAGCCCTCGTGGTCGTGCTGGGCGACCATGTTCACCACCCGGGTGTCGCGCTCGGCCTGGCCCTGGGGGAGCTCACCGAGGTGGGTGATCTTGGCGCCGACGAACAGCGAGGCGGAGCCGTTGGGACACGCCGCGACGCAGGCGCCGCAGCCGATGCAGGTGGCGGTGTCGAAAGCCCGGTCGGCGTGCTCCTTGGGCACCGGCATCGCGTGCGCGTCGGGGGCGGCGCCGGTGTTGACCGAGATGTAGCCGCCCTGCTGGATGATCCGGTCGAACGCTCGCCGGTCGACGCACAGGTCCTTGATCACCGGGAACGCCACGGCCCGCCAGGGCTCGATGGTGATCGTCTCGCCGTCGCTGAACGACCGCATGTGGAGCTGACAGGTCGTGGTCACCTGCGGGCCGTGGGCGTCGCCGTTGATCATCAGCCCGCACATGCCGCAGATGCCCTCGCGACAGTCGGAGTCGAACGCGATCGGCTCCTCGCCCTTCTCGTTCAGCTCCTCGTTGAGGACGTCGAGCATCTCCAGGAAGGACATGTCGGGGGAGATGTCGTCCACCACGTAGGTGTGCATCGCCCCGGCCGTCACGGGATCCGGCTGGCGCCAGATCTTGAGGGTCAGCTTCATCAGCGGGCGCCTTCCTGGCCGAGGGGAAGAACGGGGCGGGGATTGTTCACTTGTAGCTCCGCTGCTTCATCTCGACGAACTCGTAGGTCAGGTTCTCCTTGCGCAGGACGGGTTTGCCGTCGCGGCCGGCCCACTCCCAGGCGGCGACGTAGGAGAAGTTCTCGTCATCGCGCAGGGCCTCGCCGTCCTCGGTCTGCGACTCGGCGCGGAAGTGGCCGCCGCAGGACTCGCGGCGGTGCAGGGCGTCGATGCACATCAGCTCGCCGAGCTCGAAGAAGTCGGCCACCCGGCCGGCCTTCTCCAGCGACTGGTTGAGGGTGTCGGCGGAGCCCAGCACCTTGACGTTGCGGTGGAAGTCATCGCGCAGGCTGCGGATCAGGTCGACCGCCTTGCGCAGGCCCTCGGCGGTGCGCTCCATGCCGCAGTACTCCCACATGATGTTGCCGAGCTCGCGGTGGTACGAGTCGACGCTGCGGGTGCCGTTGACGGTCAGGAAGTGCTCGACCCTCGACGCCACGGACTCCTGCGCCTCGACCACCGCGGGGTGGTCCTCCGGGATCTTGTCGAAGGGGCCGTCGGCGAGGTAGTCGCGGATCGTGTTCGACAGCACGAAGTAGCCGTCGGCCAGGCCCTGCATCAGCGCCGAGGCGCCGAGCCGGTTGGCGCCGTGGTCGGAGAAGTTCGCCTCACCCGTCACGAAGAGCCCGGGGATCGTCGACTGCAGGTCGTAGTCGACCCAGAGACCGCCCATCACGTAGTGCACGGCGGGGTAGATCCGCATCGGCACCTCGTAGGGGTCCTCGCCCGTGATCTGGGCGTACATGTCGAAGAGGTTGCCGTACTTCTCCTCGATCGCGTTGCGCCCGAGCCGCTCGATGGCGTCGGTGAAGTCGAGGTACACCCCTCGTCGTACGCCGTCGACCTCCGGGCCGACACCACGCCCCTCGTCGCACATGTTCTTGGCCTGGCGGGAGGCGATGTCGCGAGGGACCAGGTTGCCGAACGCCGGGTAGATCCGCTCGAGGTAGTAGTCGCGGTCGTCCTCGGCGATCTCCCGTGGGTCGGTCTCGGCGTGCCTCGCGTCCTTGGGCACCCAGATCCGGCCGTCGTTGCGCAGCGACTCGCTCATCAGCGTGAGCTTCGACTGGTGCGCCCCGGCCACCGGGATGCAGGTCGGATGGATCTGCGTGTAGCAGGGGTTGGCCATCAACGCGCCCTTGCGGTGCGCCCGCCACGAGGCCGTGACGTTGCAGCCCATCGCGTTGGTGGACAGGTAGTAGACGTTGCCGTAGCCGCCGGAGGCGAGGACGACGACGTCGGCGAAGTAGGTCTCGATCTCCCCGGTGACCAGGTCGCGCACGATGATCCCGCGGGCCCGCCCGTCGACCACGACCAGCTCGAGCATCTCGTGGCGGGTGTAGGTCTTCACGGTGCCGGCGGCGACCTGCCGCTCGAGCGCCTGGTACGCCCCGAGCAGGAGCTGCTGGCCGGTCTGGCCGCGGGCGTAGAAGGTGCGGGACACCTGTACGCCGCCGAAGGACCGGTTGTCGAGGAGCCCGCCGTACTCGCGGGCGAACGGGACGCCCTGCGCCACGCACTGGTCGATGATGTTGCGGCTGACCTCGGCCAACCGGTAGACGTTCGACTCGCGCGACCGGTAGTCGCCGCCCTTGATCGTGTCGTAGAAGAGCCGGTAGACGGAATCGCCGTCGCCCTTGTAGTTCTTGGCTGCGTTGATCCCGCCCTGGGCGGCGATCGAGTGCGCACGACGCGGGGAGTCCTGGTAGCAGAACGACTTCACGACGTAGCCGGCCTCGCCCAGGGTCGCCGCCGCGGACGCACCGGCCAGCCCGGTGCCGACCACGATGATCGAGAGCCGGCGCCGGTTGGCCGGGTTGGCGATCCGGGCCTCGAACTCGCGGGTCTCCCAGCGCAGCTCGATCGGGCCGCCGGGTGCCTTGGTGTCGCGGATCGGGTCGCCGGGCTCGTAGTAGCCGGCGGCGTCGTCGATCGGGTCGGGGTCGGTGTTCACGTCGGTCAAGGGAGCCTCCTGCTAAGAGATGACGCCGAAGAGGACGCCGAGCGGCACCAGCGAGAAGCCGCCGGCGATGATCACCGCGAGGGTGAACGCGACGCGCTTGGACAGGGTGCGCGTGCGGACGTTGCCCGTGAGCCCCAGCGTCTGGGTGGCGCTGAAGATCCCGTGGTGGAGGTGGGCGCCGAGCATCGCCATCGCCACCAGGTAGATGAGGGTCAGCCACCAGGTCTGGAAGGAGTCGACGAGCAGGTTGTACGGGTCGTCGGTCGGGCCACCGGTCACGTTGACCCGGCCGATCGAGAAGTTGAGCAGGTGCCAGATGACGAACAGCAGAATCGCGACGCCGCCCCAACGCATCATCAGGCTGGCGAACGTGGCGCCGGTGCGCTTCTTCATCACGTACTTCACGGGCCGGGCCTTGCGCGCCCGACGCCACAGCGTCACCGCGGCCGTCACGTGCACGACCAGGCTCACGATCAGACCCACGCGCATCATCCAGAGCAGGCCGGCGTACGGGAGGGTCGGCGTGCCCAACGTGCGCAGGTGCTGGGCGTACTCGTCGTAGGCGTCCTGGCCACCGAAGGCCTTGAGGTTGCCGTACATGTGCGTCAGCACGAACCCGATGAAGAACACGCCGCTGGCCGCCATCAGCAGCTTGAGCGCGATCGTGGTGCGTGTCGACCTGCCCTGTCCCACGAGGCTTCGCTGGACGGCGGGGTGGGCTGTCGTAGCCGGGGGATCCTTCGTTGCCACGAGGGGAACGGTACCGCTCGGCGGGCCACCCCTAACGGAGGTGTGAGATATCCCCGGGTGTCCGGCCTCAGCAGGGCAGCCGGACCCGCATCACCGTCCGGCCCGGCGCGGAGTCGATCTCGATCTCGCCGCGATGGCGCTCGACGACGATCCGCCGCGCGATGTCGAGGCCGAGGCCGGTGCCCTTGCCGACGTCCTTGGTCGTGAAGAACGCCTCGAACGCCCGAGCCACCACCTCCGGGCGGCATCCCGGCACCCGTGTCGCCGATCTCGACCACCACCGCGTCCGGCTCTCGGCGCGTGACCACGCGCAGGGTGCCGTCGCCGTCCATCGCGTCGACGGCGTTGTCGATGAGGTTCGTCCAGACCTGGTTGAGCTCGCCGGCGTAGCGCCTCGATCCGGGGCAGCGTCGGCGCCGTACTCCCGGACCACCGTGACCCCGCCGCGCAGCTTGTGCCCGAGCATCACCAGCGTGCTCTCGAGGCCTTCGGTCACGTCGAGCGGCTGCATCGAGGCCCGGTCCATCTGGGAGTAGGACCGCACGGCCGCGACCAGCTCGGAGATCCGGCGGGTCGACTCCTTCACCTCCGTCGAGCAGCGCTCGCGCGTCGACAGGGTGCTCGCCACCCAGTCGAGCCCGGGCTCCGAGCGTCGGACCGACCAGCACGCTCGGCCGACGCGCTCGCACCAGGCGACGTCGACCCCGGCGGCCGCGAGCGGCGGCGCGATCGTCCAGGCGTCGCTCGACGCCCGTGCGCGTCCAGCCAGGTCGGAGAGCTCCTCCTCGTCGGTCGGCGAGCCGGATCGGGTCTGGCTTCGACGGCCGCGGGCGCGATCTCGCTGCCGCAGCTCGTCGAGCGCGCGCGAACTGGTCGGCCGTGATGCTCGCCGTCGGCCAGCTGCCGCAGCGAGGCCAGCAGCGACGCGCAGACGGCGTCGAGGGCGTCGACCGCCCGGGTCGCCGCGGCGGCCGGGTTGTTGATCTCGTGGGCGAGGCCGGCGGCGAGCGTGCCGAGCGTGACCAGCGACTCCCGCTGCCGGGCCGTCGACTCGATGCTGCGCGCGGTGCGCGTAGAGGCCCTCGATCAGGTGGACCGCCGAACGGGAACCACTCGCTGCAGCCGGTCACGCAGCGCCTCGGCGCGGCACCCGCAGCATCCGCCCGGGTGCGGCGCCGCGGCCGGTGGCGAGGTAGACGCCCGTGCTCGTCCCACGCCCGGAAGCCGCCGGCCCACCGGCCCGGCGCGTCCATCCGGCCGACCACGGTGTCCTCGCGCACCGACGTGCCGGACCAGGTCGAGCGCGCCGTCGACCAGCACCCACCAGAAGTCGGCGTGCTCGCCCTCGCGGAAGAGGTCGGCGCCCGGCTCGATCGGCACCTCCTCGCCGTCGCGACACGAGCTCGCCGAGCTGGTCGTCGTCCAGCCCGTCGAAGCAGCGCCAGCGGCCGGAGGTCGTCGACGCGCATCAGACGGTCGCCAGGTAGCGGTGCACGAGGTAGACCGACATCGCGCCCTCGCCGACGGCCGAGGCGACCCGCTTCATCGAGTCGAGCCGCACGTCGCCGGCGGCGAACACGCCGGGCACGCTCGTCTCCAGCGCGTACGGCGGCGCGCGGCAGCGGCCACGCGCCCGAGTCCGGCGCAGCCAGCTCCGGTCCGGTGACGCACGAACCCGTGGTCGTCGCGCACCACGTCGGCGCCGAGCCAGTCGGTGCGCGGCGAGGCGCCGATGAAGACGAACAGCCAGCTGGTCGGCACCTCCTCGGTGGCGCCGGAGTCCCGGTCGGCCAGCGTCAGCGCCTCGAGGTGCCCGTCGCCGCGGGCCGCGACCACCTCGGTGCGGCAGCCGCACCTCGATCGTTCGGCGCGGCCTCGATCCGCTCGACCAGGTAGCTGCGACATCGAGTCACCCGAGGTCGCCGCCGCGGACCACGAGCACGACCCGCTTGGCGAACCGCGCGAGGTTGAGCGCGGCCTGACCGGCCGAGTTGGCCGCGCCGACGACGTAGACCTCGTCGCCCTCGCACTGGGCCGCCTCGCCGGCGTTGGCGCCGTAGTAGACGCCGCGGCCCGGTGAGCTCGTCCAGGCCGTCGGCCTCGAGCCGCCGGTAGGACACGCCGGTCGCGACGATCACCGCCCGGGCCTCGATCTCGCCGGCGCCGTCGAGCAGCACCGCCCGTGCACCGGTCCGCGCGGCTCGAAGCCGACGACGTCGCGGGCGAGCACCATCTCGGCGCCGAACCGCGAGACCTGGGCGACCGCCCGCTGGGTGAGGTCGGCAGCCGGTCAGCCCCGCGGGAAGCCGAGGTAGTTCTCGATCGCGGCGCTCTGGCCGGCCTGCCCGCCGGGCGCCTCGCGCTCGACGATCACGGTGCTCAGCCCCTCGGACGCGGCGTAGACGGCGGCCGCCAGACCGGCCGGCCCGCCGCCGACGATGCAGACGTCGTAGAGCGGCTGCTCGGCCCGGGTGCGCAGCCCGAGCGCGTCGGCGAGGTCCAGCGTGGACGGGCGAGCGCAGCGTCTCGCCGTCGGGCACCAGCACCAGCGGCAGGTCGTCGGGCGTCGGCGCCGGCGAGCTCGACGCAGCCGGCGGGCCTCGTCGTCGCGCTCGACGTCGTACCAGCGGTAGGGCACGTGGTTGCGGGCCAGGAACGTCTTGATCTCGTGGCTGCGGTCCGACCACCGGTGGCCGACCACGCGCACGTCGGAGGTGTGCTCGGGGTTGGCCGTGCCGCCAGTCGTCGAGCAGGTCGTCGACGACCGGGTAGAGCCGCTCCTCGGGCGGGTCCCAGGGCTTGAGCAGGTAGTAGTCGAGGCCGATGTCGTTGATCGCCTTGATCGCGACGTCGGTGTCGGCGTACGCGGTGAGCAGCAGGAACTTGGCGCCCGGCGCGTGCGCGCGCGCCTGCTCGAGCATCTCGATGCCGGTCATCCCCGGCATCCGCTGGTCGGCGGCGATCAGGGCGACCGGCTGGTCGCGCAGGGCGAGCTCGGTCAGCAGCGGCGAGCGCCTCGGCGCCCGGACGTGGCGCGGACGACGCGGTAGTCGGCGCCGTACCGCTCGCGCAGGTCGCGGGCGATCGCCGCGGAGACCACCGGGTCGTCGTCGACGGTGAGGATGGTCGGCTTGCTCATGGGCGTTCCACACGTGCCTTCCGGTGCGAGTTCGGCCCTCCCGATCAGTGCCGCGATGACTCAGGCGAGGATAGGCCCTCAGACCCCGCGAGGGGAGGCGTGCCACGTCGCGACCGGGGTGCCCCTGATGGGCGCGCCCCCTTCCGCATCCGGCGTCGGGACGCTTGACTCGGGCGGACGGCGACGTGATCGCGGCACGGAAGGACATCGATGGCAACCGGAGTGAGTGGGCCGACGCGGGCCCGGATCGAGGCGAAGACGCTTCGCGAGGACCGCTGGTGGGTCTACCCGCTCACCACGTTCGTGGTGTTCACCGCGTTCATCATCTACGCGACCTGGCGGGCCTTCAGCGGTGCCGACTACTACGCGGCGCCGTACCTCTCGCCGTTCTACTCGCCGTGCCTCGGCGACTGCGTGGAAGGCTCCTCCGACTTCGGGCAGCCGTTCGCGTGGTGGCCGCTGTCGTCGGCGCTGATCATCCTGATCTTCCCGCTCGGCTTCCGGCTGACCTGCTACTACTACCGCAAGGCCTACTACCGGGCGTTCTGGCTGTCGCCTCCCGCGTGCGCCGTCGCTGAGCCGCACACCAGGTACGGCGGGGAGACCCGGCTGCCGCTGATCCTCAACAACGTCCACCGCTACTTCTGGTACGCCGCCCTGGCCGTCGCACTGATCCTCAGCTACGACGTGGTGCTCGCCTTCCGTGACGAGGACGGCGACTGGGGCCACATGGGCCTGGGCACGCTGGTGCTGCTCGCCAACGTGGTGCTGATCTGGTTGTACACGCTGTCCTGCCACTCGTGTCGCCACATCGTCGGCGGCCGGCTGCGGCACTTCAGCAAGCACCCGGTGCGCTACCGGATGTGGACCTGGGTCTCGAAGCAGAACGAGAGCCACGCCCGCTACGCGTGGCTGTCCCTGTTCTCGGTGGCGATCGCTGACTTCTACGTCTACCTGCTCGCGACCGGCACGATCACGGATCTGAGGTTCTTTTGAACCACCCCCGGAAAGGGCTTCCACATGACTGAGCTTTCGAACGGCGACTGGGAGACCCACGACTACGACGTGGTCGTGATCGGCGCCGGCGGCGCCGGACTCCGCGCGGCGATCGCCGCCCACGACGCCGGCGCGAAGGTGGCGATCGTGTGCAAGTCGCTGCTCGGCAAGGCGCACACGGTGATGGCCGAGGGCGGCATCGCCGCGGCGATGGGCAACCGGTGGCCGGAGGACAACTGGGAGGTCCACTTCCGCGACACCATGCGCGGCGGCAAGATGCTCAACAACTGGCGGATGGCCCAGCTGCACGCCCAGGAGGCCCCCGACCGGGTGCTCGAGCTCGAGACCTGGGGCGCCCTGTTCGACCGCACCGAGGACGGGCTGATCTCCCAGCGTGACTTCGGCGGCCACCGCTACGCGCGGCTCGCGCACGTCGGCGACCGCACCGGCCTGGAGATGATCCGCACCCTCCAGCAGCGCGCGGTCGAGCTCAGGATCGACGTGTTCATGGAGTGCACCGTCACCGACCTGCTGAAGGACCCTTCGACGGGATCAGGAACCGGGGCGGTCTCCGGCGCCTTCGGCTACTGGCGCGAGACCGGCAAGCTCGTGCTGTTCAGGGCGCCGAGCGTGGTGCTCGCCACCGGCGGGATCGGCAAGTCGTTCAAGGTCACCAGCAACTCCTGGGAGTACACCGGCGACGGCCATGCGCTCGCGCTGCGAGCCGGCGCCCAGCTGATCAACATGGAGTTCGTGCAGTTCCACCCGACCGGCATGGTGTGGCCGCCGTCGGTGAAGGGGCTGCTGGTCACCGAGTCCGTGCGCGGCGACGGCGGCATCCTCAGGAACTCCGAGGGCGAGCGGTTCATGTTCGACTACATACCCGAGTTCTTCAAGGCGGAGACGGCCGACAGCGTCGAGGAGGCCGACGCTTGGTACGAGGACAAGAAGAACAACCGCCGGCCACCCGAGCTGCTGCCGCGTGACGAGGTCGCGCGGGCGATCAACTCGGAGATCAAGGCCGGTCGCGGGAGCGAGCACGGCGGCGTCTACCTCGACATCGCCTCGCGCCGGTCCGAGGAGTTCATCAGGCGCCGGCTGCCCTCGATGTACCACCAGTTCAAGGAGCTCGCCGACGTCGACATCACGAAGGAGCCGATGGAGATCGGTCCCACCTGCCACTACGTGATGGGCGGCGTCGAGGTCGAGCCCGACACCGGCGTGAGCGCGGTCACCGGGCTCTACTCGGTCGGCGAGTGCTCCGGCGGCATGCACGGATCCAACCGGCTCGGCGGCAACTCGCTCTCCGACCTGCTGGTGTTCGGTCGGCGGGCCGGAGAGGCGGCGGCGTCGTACGCGGCGGGCCTGGGCGGCGCGAAGCCGTCGGTCGCCGACACCGACCTCGACGCGGCCCGGCAGCGGGCGCTCGCGCCGTTCGAGGGCGAAGGTGGTGCCGACGCGGGCCACGCCGAGAACCCGTACACGATCCAGGCCGAGCTCCAGGAGTCGATGAACGAGCTGGTCGGCATCATCCGCACCGCCGTGGAGCTCGAGCGGTCGCTGGGCGAGATCGAGAAGTTCAAGGAGCGCGCCCAGCACCTGCTGGTGCAGGGCGGCCGGGCCTACAACCCCGGCTGGCACCTGGCGCTCGACCTGCGCAACATGCTGCTGGTCTCGGAGAGCATCGCGAAGGCGGCGCTTGCCCGCACGGAGTCACGCGGGGGTCACACCCGCGACGACTTCCCCGGGCCGGACGAGGTGTGGGGCACCAAGAACCTCGTGGTCTCCCTCGACGCCGATGGCACAGGCGTCGACCTGGCGGAGAAGCCGCTGCCGGTGATGCCCGACGAGCTGAAGGAGTTCTTCAAGTGAGCTACGACCTCAAGATGCGGCTGTGGCGCGGCGACGCCGACGGTGGCCAGCTGGGCGACTACACGGTGAGCGTGGAGACCGGCGAGGTGGTGCTCGACGCGATCCACCGCGTGCAGGCCACGCAGGCCGGCGACCTTGCGGTGCGCTGGAACTGCAAGGCCGGCAAGTGCGGCTCGTGCTCCGCGGAGATCAACGGCCGGCCGCGCTTGCTGTGCATGACCCGGCTCTCGGACTTCGACGAGTCCGAGACGATCACGGTCACCCCGATGCGGGCGTTCCCGGTGATCCGCGACCTGGTCACCGACGTCTCGTACAACTACGAGAAGGCCGCCGAGCTCCCGTCGTTCAAGCCCGGCCCGCCCGACTCCGACGGAAAGCGTCGAATGGCGCAGGTCGACGTCGAGCGTGGGCAGGAGTTCCGCAAGTGCATCGAGTGCTTCCTCTGCCAGAACACCTGCCACGTCGTACGTGACCACGAGGAGAACAAGCCGGCCTTCGCCGGTCCTCGGTTCTTCCTGCGCTACGCCGAGCTCGACATGCACCCACTCGACACGCACGACCGGCGCGAGCTGGCCCAGGGCGCGGCCGGCATCGGGATGTGCAACATCACCAAGTGCTGCACCGAGGTGTGCCCGGAGGGCATCCACATCACCGACAACGCGATCATCCCTATGAAGGAGCGCGTGGTCGACAAGAAGTTCGACCCGCTGGTGTGGCTGGGCAACAAGATCGGGATCCGCAGCAAGGACAACGACGGTCGCGAGGACCTCGGAGCCTGAGGGCGCGAGGGCACCAGAACGAAATTCCGCCGGACCTGTATCAGGACGCCGATCCGCGGGTCTGACTCATGACACCCGGGACCACCGGGGCAGGGCAAGGGACGCAGTCATGGGACGCAACGGGGCAACGGGGCACGGACCGTCGTGCGGCTCAGGACCGGCATACCGAGCCTGGCGGGGCGAGCGCGTGCTCGAGCTCGTCCGGGCGGTGGGGGCCGCCACCGCCCGGATGCCCCACATGGGGGCCGCCGGGTCGGCCGAGGGGGAGGGCCGGCCCGGCACGCCATCTGCGGTGGTCAGGGCGCGGACGTGATGACCATGGTCGACCCAGCCATCCAGCCCCTGGTCATGTTTGCAGGGTCCCCCGCGCCGGGTGTCCACTTGAGCCTCGAAGGCAGGCGTCGAGGGGGCTTGATGGAGCAGGTGGACAGCGTGTCCTCCCTCGTCGACCGCGCCCGCGACGGCGACCAGAGCGCCTGGGACTCCCTGGTGGAGCGCTACTTGCCCCTGGTCTGCGGCACGATCGCACGCACGGGGCTCTACGGCGCGGAGGCCGAGGACGTCAACCAGACGGTGTGGCTGCGACTGGTCGAGCACCTCGACGAGATCCGCGAGCCGCTCGCGCTGCCCGGCTGGATCGCCACCACCGCGCGCCGCGAGTGCATCCGAGTGCACCAGAAGCAGAGCCGGCTGGTGCCCGTCGACCCGCAAGCCGGTTCCCCCCAGCTCGAGAGCGGCTCGAGCCAGCCCGCGCTCGACGAGGTGCTCCTCGCCGACGAGCGCCGCCAGGCGCTGCGCGACGGCCTGGCCGAGCTCCCCGCTGATCGTCGCGCGCTTCTGCTCCTGCTGCTGGAGGACCCTCCGTTGCCCTACCGTGAGATCAGCACCCGGCTCGGGATCCCGATCGGCAGCATCGGTCCGACCCGGGTCCGTGCGCTGGCCCAGCTGCGCAACAGCGCGGCGATGCGCTCCTTCGTCACGACCACCGAAGCACAGGGGAGGTGAGGGACATGCCGCATGACGACGACGAGACCCTGCTCCGCGACCTGGGAGACGCCGTGGCCGACAGCCGCGCGGTGACCGACCGGGCGCGAGCCGCTGCCCGGGCCGCCTTCGCGTGGCGCACGATCGACGAGGAGCTGCTCGAGCTCGACCATGACTCCGAGAGCGCCGGCCTGCTGGTCCGCGGCGTGGACACCGCGCGGGTCCTCGGGTTCCGCGGACGTGAGGTGACCCTGGAGGTCGAGCTCGACCGCGGTCACCTGACCGGGCAGGTGATCCCCGGCCAGGTGTGCCGGGTCTCCGTGGTGACGCCTGCCGGTGACCGCTGGGAGGTGCTCAGCGACGAGTCCGGTCTCTTCATGCGGCCGCTCGAGGCCTCCGGACCGGTGCGGTTCGTGGTCGAGGTCGGTGGACGCACCCAGGGCACCGCCTGGGTCACGATCTGACCCAGGTTGCTCAGAGGATCGCGCCGACCCCGACGATCGCGTTCGCCCGTGCCTCGGCGAGCAGCTCGTCGGCGGCCTGCCGGGCGCTGAGGCCGGTGCGGCTCATCCGGGCGGCGATCTTGCCGGCGACGACCGGCGTTGCGAACGAGGTACCGCTCCAACTCGCGAGTCCATGGAAATGACGGACCTGACCGACGTTCGGGGGCTCGGTGCAGGTGTAGGTCCCGTGCGGGAAGGCGTTGACCAGGTCGACGCCGAGTGCGTAGACGTCCACCCAGCTGCCGAAGTTGGAGAAGCTTGCCCGGGTGCCGGTCGCATCGACCGCTCCCACGGAGACTGTCCACGGGAACGCGGCCGGCCAGAACGGCTGCCGGGTGGAGTCGTTGCCTGCGGCGGCCACCAGTACGGTGCCCTTCAGCTGGCTCAGAAAGTTGTCGTGGAAGACCTCGAACGCGAGTGACGGTCGGTTGCCCCGCGTGACCGTGCCCGCGGACAGGCTGATGATGTCGGGTCCGAGCGCCAGCGCATCGCAGAGCTGCTTGATGATCTCGGACTCGTAGATCGCCCCGCCGTTTGAGAGGAAGCCCTCCACCCGGACCTCAGCCTGCCGTGCCTGGCACCGGACCACGCCGGCGATGAAGGTGCCGTGCCCGGCATACGGGTGAATGTGGTCGGGGTCGATCGCCTCTTCGTCGCCGGTGACGCCGGCGAGGAACGGGGTGAGCGGGTCGGTCGCCGACGGCGTGTGCCAGCCGGTGTCGACGACCGAGACGAACACCCCCTTCCCGTCGTCGGCCCGGAGGTTGGGCGCCGGGACGACGACGTCTCCAGCCGGCTCCTCCGGTTCCGTCGCCGGGCAACAGCCCGACGGGGTCACCCAGACCACCTGGTCGGGCGAGGCGACGCCCACGCCGAGCACGCGGTCAAGCCGGTCGAGCACCACGAGCACGTCGTCACCAGCGCCGAGCTCGAGGCGGGTGATGCCGTTGACGAGCCCGTCGGAGATCCGCCAGGTGATCACCGGGTCGTCGTCACGCGGCTCGTCGAACTCCCGGGTCACTCGCGACAGGTCACCGTCGCGGACAAGGATGTGCTGACGGCGGTACAGGTGGGCGAAGTCGGCCACGTCCTCGGTGGCACCCGGCGCCACCGCTACGTCGTCGAGGGCGTCGACGATGATCTTGACCTGGCCCCTGATTCGCTCGCGACGTCCGTCGTCGTCCCGGTCGCTCGGCTTTCCATGCGTGCTGGCCAAGGTGAACTCCCCCCAGTTTCGACCTGTTCGCCCGAGATGTCGTTAGCGTAGCCACAATCGGAGCCGTGGATAAGGGGCCGGATGGACGTCACGGAGCTCGACGGGCCGGACCTCTCGGTACCCCCGGAGGAGCTGCCCGCGCTTGCGCTCTCCCGGCCCCGGGTCGCCTTGGCCCTGGCCCGATCGCACGTCGTCCGGGGTGCGGATCCGTGGACACTCTCCTTTGCGTTGCAGGCTGCGGGAATCGTGCTCCGCGACGCCGGAGAGACCAGCGCGGCAATCGCCGAGCTGCGCCAGGCCGTGCGGGCAGCCGAGGCGACCGGCGCCGCGACCCGCGTGGCGGACGTCAGGGCGACCCTCGGGGCCGCGCTGGTGAAGGCGGGCCGCACCCAGGCAGGGCTGGGGCAGCTCGACGCGGCCGCTGTTGCGTCCCATGGCGACGCACTGGCCCGGGTGCGCCTCCGGCGGGCGCACGTCCTCGCCGGGTTGGGGCGCCACGAAGCCGCGCTGGAGGACCTTCGGCGCGCGGTGGCTGCGTTCCGGCTCGGGGGGGACCGGTTGTGGGAGGCGCGAGCCCTGAGCAACCGCTCGGAGATCCACGTCGCCCGCGGCTCCCTCGCCCGGGCGGGGCGGGATGCGCGGAGCGCCGAGACCTTGTTCAGGTCGGCCGGTCAGGAACTCGAGGCGACGTACGCGTTGCACAACCGCGGCATCGTCACCTACTGCCAGGGAGACATCCCGGGAGCGCTAGGGATCTTCGACGAGGCCGACCGGCGGTACACCACCCTTGGTGTCAACGAACCCGAGCTGGCCTTCGACCGCTGCCGGGCCCTGCTGGCGGCCGGCCTGACCCCGGAGGCGGTGAGCATCGTCGCCGAGGAGCTGGGCGAGGCACGGCGACCCCTGTGCGACGTGCCGAGCTGATGTACGTCGGCGCCACCGCGTCACTCGCCGACGGCGACCATGGTGCGGCCCTGTCCCAGGCGCGCCATGCTCGGCGGCTGTTCCGTCAGCAGGGCCGCGACTGGTGGGAGGCGCGGGCAGACCTGGTCGCGCTCCAGGCGCGGCTGCTGCGGGGTGACAGGGGTGCCGAGCTGTCCCGGCTGGCGGGGGAGCTGGCCGACCGGCTCGTCGAGCTCCGAGCAGACGAGGCACCACTCGCGCTGGTGCTGGCCGGCCGGCTCACCGGGACCGGCCGGGCCGACCGAGCGCCCGACCGTGCGCTCGACCTCTTCGTCGCGGCGGCCCGGTACCGGCGGCGAACCTCGGCGCTGGTGCGCGCTACGGGGTGGCTCGGCCAGGCGCTCGCCCGCGAGACCTCAGGCGACTCCCGTGGCGTCTTCTCCGCCTGCGCTCGCGGGCTCGATGCGCTGGACGAGCACCGGGCAACCCTGGGCAGCTCCGAGCTGCGGGCACTGGCCACGGGACACGGGCAGGACCTGGCGTCGCTCGTCGTACGTCAGGCGATCCGCTCGGGAGGGCCGCGACGACTGCTCAGGTGGAGTGAGCGATGGCGCGCCACGACCCTGGCCGTGCCCCCGGTCCGTCCGCCCAAGGACGGCGCCCGGGCCGGACGGCTCGGTGCGCTCCGCTCACATGCCTTCCGGCTCGACGAGGCACGCCTCGAGGACGACCCGGCCACCGCCGAGCGTGAGCGTCGGGCCTGGGAACGCGCGGTCCGGCACGAGCGGCATCTGCTGGCCGGCACCGGCACCAGCACCTCGACGCAGCTGGACGTGCGCCGCCTGGTCGACGAGGTGGGGGATTCCACGCTGGTCGAGCTGGTCGAGATCGACGGCGTGCTGCACGCGCTGACCGTGCACGCCGGTCGCGTCAGGCAGGCAGTCGTCGGTCCCGCCGAAGAGGCGGTGGCGGCGGTGCGGCGGTCGTTGTTCGTGCTGCGCCAGACCGCCCGAGGGAGGCCCACCGGCAAGGCGGGTATGGCGGAAGGGCTGCAGGCGGCGTTGCTGCAGGCGGCGCTGCTGGGGGCGACGCCGCCGGGCGACGGACCGGTCATCGTCGCGCCGCCGAGCCGGCTGCACGCGGTGCCGTGGGGGCTGATGCCGGCACTGGCGGAGCGCTCGGTGAGCGTGGTGCCGTCTGCCGTTATGTGGCAGCGCGCGCGGTCGCGGGCCCCCGCCCTCGACGGGCGCACGGTGCTCATTGCCGGACCCGGGCTGGGCACCGGCGGTGCCGAGGTGGACGTGCTGGCCCGGACGATCCCGGGCGCGACGTTGCTGCGCGACGGTGCGGCCACGGTCGAGGCCAGCCTCGCCGCGCTCGACGGCGCTGCCCTCGCGCACGTCGCAGCGCACGGAGTCTTCCGGCCGGACAGCCCGATGTTCTCCTCGCTGGTGCTCGACGACGGGCCACTCACGGTGCACGACCTGGAGCTCCTCGACCAGGCCCCGCACCGGCTCGTGCTGTCTGCCTGCGACTCCGGGGTGAGTGTGCCGGTCGGTGCCGACGAGCTGCTCGGGCTGACGTCGGCGCTGCTGTCGCTAGGTACGGCGGGCGTGCTGGCCAGCGTCGCCGAGGTGAACGACGAGGCGACGGTGCCGTTCATGCTCGACGTGCACCGGGCGCTGGCGTCGGGCACCGGCCTGCCCGCTGCCCTGCTCGAGGCACGGAGGCGGGCGGAGGGGGACGGGCTGGCCGAGGCCACGGCGGCGTCGTTCGTGGCGCTCGGCGTGTGAGCGCGTCCGCTCCACCTGGGAGCCCGTCTCGCCGATCGACTACGTCGACGCCGACGGCGACGTCCAGCTCACCGGCGAGGTGGTCGAGGTCGTGCCGAACGAGAAGCTGATCCACACCTTCAAGGCCGTGTGGTCGCCGGACATCGCCGACGACCCCTCGTCCCGCTACGAGTTCCGGATCGAGCCGATGGGTGAGGCGCTGTCCCGGGTCACGATCGAGCACTCCGGGATCCCGGTCGGCACCCCGACCGAGGAGCAGGTCTCGGGCGGCTCCTCGCTGATCCTCAGCTCGCTCAAGACGCTGTTGGAGACCGGGAAGCCGCTTCCGCTGGGCTGACCGCACGCGCCGAGCCGTCGCAGATGGTTGCGTGAGCAGCGCTGACCCGGCGCCGATGGTTGAGCGAGCGCCACTGACCCGGCGCCATCTGCGACGGGTCGGCGGTCTCTGGGGCGCCATCTGCGACGGGTCGGCGGTCTTTGTACGCCGGCTCAGCCCGAACTGGCCATTGGTGGGAGCACGCCGGCCCAGTGCGCGAGCAGCTCGTCGACCGCGTCGGCCCAGGTGCGACCGGAGACGCTCGCGCGGGCGGGTCCGGCCAGTCGGGTGACCAGGCCGGGGTCGCGGACCAGGGCGGCAACCGCGTCGCGCATCCCGTGCGGCTGCCGCGGGTCGACGAGGAGGCCGTTGACGCCGTGGGTGACGAGGTCGGGGACGCCTCCCGCCGCGAAGCCGACGACAGGCACGCCGCTGGCGAGCGCACGTCGTACGCCGTGGCAGTCGAGCTCCTTCCGGCGTGGCTGCACGAGCACGTCGTACGACGCGACGGCGTGCGCGAGGTCGATGCCGCTGATGTCGCCGAGCACCTTCGCGCCCGGGACCTTCTCGCGCAGGCCGTCCGCGCCGGCGGCGGCGCGCACGGCGACGAGCCGCACGCCCGGCAGCCGGCCGACCTCCACCAGCCGTCGCCGGACCCGCGGCCGGTCCACCGCGCCGACGTGGCCCGCGACCAGCAGCCGCCCGTGCTTCGACCACTTCTCGGCCAGTGCGGGACTGCGCATCTCCGGCCGGTACAGGTCGGTGTCAACACCGGATCGCCAGGCGAGGGTGCGGACACCGCGCCTGCCCAGCCAGTCCGCCACGTGGCCCGGAGCCACGGAGTGGTGCGTCACCACAGCCGGGACACCGAGCCGGTGCGCGGCGGCGAGCGCAACCATGCCGAGCAGGCGCGGGTCGGGCACATGCACGATGTCCGGCCGGTAGCCGGCCAGCTCCCGCGTGACCGCAGCGGCGTCGCCCTCGCGCACCCGCACCACCCGGACGCCGCGGTACGTGGCCGGGCCGACGCCCGTGGTGAGAACGAGCGGCCGGTGACCGCGCCGCACCAGCTCGTCGACCAGGTGCGTGACCGTGATGGCGACGGGCTCCTGGGATGGTGGGAAGTGTCCGGTCACGACGGCCGCTCGCACGCCTCGATGCTGACCCGCCGAGGCGTCTGCGGGGTGAACCCGGCATGACGCCCGGATGTCGTTCGGGACGTCGGATTGTTCACACCCGCTGGTTCGTTCCGGTGGGCGTCCCTAGGGTGAGCCCATGGACGAGAAGGCGCCTGCAGAGGGACATCTGGCCCTCGCGGACGGCCAGGCCCACGAGGTCGGGGACTGGGAGAAGGCCGCGGCGGCCGTGCTGCGCAAGGCCGGCCGGCTCGGTGCCGACGACCCGGACTCGGCGGTCTGGGACCTGTTGACCCGGCCCACGCTGGACGGGATCGGGGTGCCGCCGCTCGGCACGGCTGCCCTGGTCGCAGGACTGCCGGACGCAGGTGTGCCCGGCGTCGCGCCGTACACCCGCGGGCGCACGCTGTCCCGCCCGGAGGACGGCTGGGACGTGCGCGCGGCGTTCGCGGACCCTGACCCGGGCGCCACCGCGAAGGCGGCGGTCACCGACCTCGAGAACGGCGCCACGTCGCTCTGGCTGCAGGTCGGCCCGACCGGCCTGCCCCACGAGGACCTCGCGACTGCACTCGACGGGGTGCTCCTGGACCTGGCTCCGGTCGTGCTCGAGACCGACGGCGACGCCGTTCCCGCCGCAGAGGCGTTCGTCGCCGTGATCGCGGAACGGGGGGTCACCCCGGCCGAGGGCACCAACCTCGGCGCGGACCCGATCGGCGCGGCCGTCCGCCGTGGCCGGGTCCCCGAGGACGTGGAGCAGGTCGTGACCCGGGTCGCCGAGCTTGCACGCGAGGCAGGCACCCTGGCGATCGTGGTCGACGGCACGGCCGTGCACGACCTCGGTGCCTCCGACGCGCAGGAGCTCGGCTACTCGCTCGCCGTCGGCATCGGGTACCTCCGGATCCTGGAGGCCGGCGGGGTCGACGCGACCGAGGCCGCGCAGCTGCTGGAGTTCCGCTATGCCGCGACCGACGAGCAGTTCCCGACGATCGCCAAGCTCCGCGCCGCGCGCCGGCTCTGGGCACGGGTGCTGGAGCTGTGCGACGTGGACGGCGAGGTGCGGGGGCAGCGCCAGCACGCGGTGACATCGCGGCCGATGATGAGCAAGTACGACCCCTGGGTGAACATGCTGCGCACCTGCGTCGCGTCGTTCGCGGCCGGCGTCGGTGGCGCGGACGCGGTGACCGTGCTGCCGTTCGACGCGCCGCTCGGGCTGCCGGACGCGTTCAGCCGTCGGATCGCCCGCAACACCTCCTCGCTGCTGGTCTCCGAGTCCCACGTCGCCAAGGTGACCGACCCGGCGGGCGGCGCGTTCGGCGTCGAGAAGCTGACCGACGACCTGGCCCGGGCGGGCTGGGCGGAGCTCGGCGCGATCGAGGAGTCCGGGGGTGTCCTCGCGGCGCTCAAGGACAGGTCCCTCACCGGCCGAATCGAGCGGGTCGCCGCACGACGGCACGCGCAGATCGCGAAGCGGACGCGGCCACTGACCGGGCTCACCGAGTTCCCCCACCTCCACGAGACGCTTCCCGAGCGGCGGCCCTACGCCGACGGGTCGCTCGTCGTACATCCCTACGGACACGCCTTCGAGCGGCTCCGCGACGAGCCGGTCGCCGACCGGGTGTTCCTGGCCACGATGGGCACGGTCGCGGCGCACACCGCGCGCGCCACCTTCGCCGGCAACCTGTTCGCGGCAGGTGGCGTCGACGTGGTCCCGGCCGGGAAGACCGATGGCGTGGAGGACGTCCTGGCGGCGTACGCCGGACAGCGGGTGGTCTGCCTGGCCGGCCCGGACAAGGCGTACGACGCCTGGGGTGCCGAGCTGGTCACGGCACTCCGCGAGGCGGGCGCGACAGTGGGTGATCGTCGCCGGGATCTCGACAGGCTCGATCACCGAGACCGTCGACGACAGCTGTGCGATGGGCGTGGACGCGCTCGACTTCCTGCACCGGACCAGGGAGAAGCTCGCATGAGTGTTCCCGAGAGCTTCGCCGGCCTGCCTCTGGTCGACTCGTCCCGCTGGTCGATGGCGTGGCCGGATGACCGGCCGGAGACCTGGCCGTCGCCCGAGGGCATCGAGATCAAGCCGCTCTACACCGCCGGCGACCTCGAGGGACTCGACGCGCTCGACACCTACCCGGGGCTGACGCCGTTCCTGCGTGGTCCGTACCCGACGATGTACACGACCCAGCCGTGGACGATCCGGCAGTACGCCGGCTTCTCCACCGCCGAGGAGTCCAACGCGTTCTACCGGCGCAACCTCGCCGCCGGCCAGAAGGGGCTGATCGTCGCGTTCGACCTGGCCACGCACCGCGGCTACGACTCCGACCACCCGCGGGTGACCGGCGACGTCGGCATGGCCGGGGTCGCGATCGACTCGATCTACGACATGCGCCAGCTCTTCGACGGCATCCCGCTCGACGAGATGTCGGTGTCGATGACGATGAACGGCGCCGTGCTCCCGGTGCTGGCGCTCTACATCGTCGCGGCCGAGGAGCAGGGGGTGACGCCGGAGCAGCTCACGGGGACCATCCAGAACGACATCCTCAAGGAGTTCATGGTCCGCAACACCTACATCTACCCGCCGCAGCCGAGCATGCGGATCATCTCCGACATCTTCCGCTACACCGCCGAGAAGATGCCGCGGTTCAACTCGATCTCGATCTCCGGCTACCACATGCAGGAGGCCGGGGCGACGGCCGACCTCGAGCTGGCGTACACGCTGGCCGACGGCGTCGAGTACCTCCGCGCGGGGCTCGACGCGGGCCTCGACATCGACCGGTTCGCGCCGCGGCTGAGCTTCTTCTGGGCCATCGGGATGAACTTCTTCATGGAGGTCGCGAAGATGCGCGCGGCCCGCGCGCTGTGGGCGCGGCTGGTCGGCCAGTTCGACCCGCAGAACGCGAAGTCGCTCTCGCTGCGCACGCACTGCCAGACCAGCGGCTGGTCGCTGACCGCGCAGGACGTGTACAACAACGTGCAGCGCACCTGCATCGAGGCGATGGCCGCGACGCAGGGCCACACCCAGTCGCTGCACACCAACGCACTGGACGAGGCGATCGCGCTGCCGACCGACTTCTCCGCACGGATCGCCCGCAACACCCAGCTGCTGCTTGCGCAGGAGTCCGGTACGACGGACACGATCGACCCGTGGGCCGGCTCCTGGTACGTCGAGCGGCTCACCCACGACCTCGCCGAGCGGGCCTGGGCGCACATCCAGGAGGTCGAGGCGGCCGGCGGGATGGCGAAGGCGATCGAGCAGGGCATCCCCAAGATGCGGATCGAGGAGGCGGCGGCCCGCACCCAGGCCCGGATCGACTCGGGCACGCAGAAGCTGGTCGGCGTGAACACCTACCGGATGGAGACCGAGGACAAGCTCGACGTGCTCAGGGTCGACAACGCCTCCGTCTACAAGCAGCAGCTCGCCAAGCTCGAGCAGCTCCGCGCGGAGCGGGACGACGCCGAGGTCCGCCGTACCCTCGACGCGCTGACGGCGTCCGCCGAGCGCGGCGCCTCACCGAGGCGACCTGCCGACTCGCGGAGGGAATCTGCTCGCGCTGGCCGTCGACGCGGCCCGCGCCAAGGCGACGGTCGGCGAGATCTCCGACGCACTGGAGAAGGTCTGGGGGCGACACCAGGCCGTGATCCGTACGATCTCCGGTGTGTACCAGGAGGCCTCCGGCGACAGCGACTCGATGCGCACGGTGCTGACCGCGACCGAGAAGTTCGAGGAGGACGAGGGCCGTCGGCCCCGGATCCTGGTCGCGAAGATGGGCCAGGACGGGCACGACCGCGGCCAGAAGGTGATCGTCACCGCGTTCGCCGACATCGGCTTCGACGTCGACGTCGGTCCGCTGTTCTCCACGCCGGAGGAGGTGGCGCAGCAGGCGGTCGACGCCGACGTGCACATCGTCGGCGTGAACTCGCTGGCCGCCGGCCACCTGGCGCTGGTGCCGGCGCTGAAGCACGCGCTGGCCGACCTCGGTCGCGACGACATCATGATCGTGGTCGGCGGCGTGATCCCGCCGGACGACGTACCGACGCTGAAGGAGATGGGCGCGGCCGCGGTGTTCCCGCCCGGCACGGTGATCGCCGACGCCGCAGTCGACCTGCTCGGCAAGCTGTCGTCGTCGCTGGGTCACCACACCGGGGGTTGAGCTGGTCTCGACAGGCTCGACCAGGGGGCCGGACGTCCCTGCGCTCGTCGAGGGCGTGCGGACCGGGCGCCGCGCCGACGTCTCCCGCGCGATCACCCTGGTCGAGAGCGGCCGCGCCGACCACCGGGAGGCCGCGCGTGAGCTGCTCGCCGAGCTCGCCGCGCCGGTGGACAGCCCGACCGTGCGCGTCGGCATCTCCGGGGTGCCCGGTGTCGGCAAGTCGACGTTCATCGAGACGCTGGGCCGGCAGCTGACCGGCTCCGGCTCGACGGTCGGTGTGCTGGCGGTCGACCCGTCGTCGGTCCGCACCGGCGGCTCCGTGCTCGGCGACAAGACCCGGATGGCGCGGCTGGCCGCCGACCCGCACGCCTACATCCGGCCCTCGCCCGCGGCCGGCACCCTCGGGGGCGTGGCTCGGGCGACGACCCAGGCCATGATCGTGCTCGAGGCTGCCGGCTACGACGTGGTGCTGGTCGAGACCGTCGGCGTCGGCCAGTCCGAGGTGACCGTGGCCGGGATGGTCGACACGTTCCTGTTCCTGACCCTGGCCCGCACCGGCGACCAGCTGCAGGGGATCAAGAAGGGCATCCTCGAGATCGCGGACGTGATCGCGGTGAACAAGGCCGACGGCGACCGCGCCGACGAGGCGCGGTCGGCGGCCAAGGAGCTGGCCGGCGCGCTGCGGCTGGTGCACCGCGGCTCGAAGGGCTGGGTCCCGCCGGTGCTCACCTGCTCCGGCCTGGAGGACACCGGCGTCGACGACGTCTGGGCTCGTGTGCTCGAGCACCGGGAGTCGCTGGGGGAGGAGGGTCTGGCGGCGAAGCGCGCCGACCAGCAGCTCGAGTTCACCTGGACGCTGGTCCGCGACGAGCTCCAGCAGCGGCTGCGCAGGTCGGCCGGGGTCAAGGAGGTCCGCGAGGAGATCCGGGCCGCCGTCCTCACCGGCGACCTCCCGGCGACGCTTGCCGCCGACCGGATCCTCGCGGCGTACGACGAGGGGTGAGCGCGGGGGCGGCGGGTTGCCGGGACGCCAGGATCCCTGCATTTGCGTGGTTGCCGGGGTCCGCCGGGTCGGTGCCCACCCCGACAACCCCGCATTTGCGAGGTGACCGCGGGCCCGACCAAGTCCCCGAGACCACCCACACTCCCCGCAGCACCGCAGTAGGGTTGTCCCTCGTGGCAGGTTCACCCGACGGGGCACTCAGTCCGGCACTCGACGACGCGCTCACGCGGCTCGAGGCCGAGATGATCGACGTCCGCCGCGACCTGCACGCCCACCCCGAGCTGTCGTGGGCCGAGGAACGCACCACCGGCGTCGTCGCCAAGCGGCTCGCCGACGCCGGCATCGTGACCCGACCGCTCCAGCGCACCGGCCTGGTCGCGGAGATCGGGCCCGAGACCGGGCCCGTCGTCGTCCTCCGGGCCGACCTCGACGCGCTGCCGGTCGACGACCGGACCAAGGACCCGTGGCGCAGCACCGTCGCCGGCGTCGCGCACGCCTGCGGGCACGACGTGCACACGTCGGCGCTGCTCGGCGCCGGCCTGGCCCTGGCCGACCTCGGCGAGCGGCTGCCGGCACGGGTACGGCTGGTGTTCCAGCCGGCCGAGGAGGTCATGCCCGGCGGTGCGCTGCTCGCGATCGAGGACGGCGTGCTCGAGGACGCCGACGCGATCTACATGCTGCACTGCGACCCGACCGTCGACGTCGGCACCGTCGGCCTCCGCGAGGGGCCGATCACCGGCGCCGCCGACGCGATCGACGTCCAGCTGAGCGGCACCGGCGGGCACACGTCGCGGCCGCACCTGACCCAGGACCTCACGTTCGCGCTCGGCAAGCTGGTCACCGAGCTGCCGGCGGCGCTGTCCCGCCGGCTCGACCCCCGCGCGGGCGCCAGCGTGGTCTGGGGGGTCGTGCAGGCGGGCAACGCCAAGAACGTGATCCCCGCGACCGGGCGCGCCGGCGGCACCGTCCGCATGCTCGACGCCGTCGCCTGGGCCGACGCCGAGGCCGTGATCCGCGAGATCGTCGACCAGATCCTCGCGCCGTACGGCGTGGATGCGGAGATCAACTACGTCCGTGGCGTGCCCCCGGTCGTCAACGAGCCCCGCGCCACAGCCCTGCTCGCCCGGGTCGCGCACGAGGTGCTCGGCCCCGGGTCGGTGGTCTCGACCCAGCAGAGCCTCGGCGGCGAGGACTTCGCCTGGTACCTCGAGCGGGTCCCCGGGGCGATGGTCCGGCTCGGCACCCGCACCCCGGGCGGCCCCACCTTCGACCTCCACCAGGGCGACCTCCTCGTCGACGAGCGCGCCGTCGGCATCGGCGCCCGGCTGCTCGCGCGCGCCGCGCTGGCCACGATCGACACGCGTTTGGTCACCGACCGATAACAACTGATGGAGCCCGGTGGGCCCGGCTACATGAGCGGACGCACCCGGGTTTAGGGTGTGCCGTCATGTGTGCCGCGTTCGACGGCGTACCAGCTCAACAGGAGGGCAATCCCTTGCGTCACGCAACCAAGATCGTCGCCGTAGTGGGGGCACTTGCCCTGCTTGCGGTCGGCTGTGGCAAGCCAGCCGACACGAAGGCCAGCACCAGCGGAGGCAAGAAGCTCAACGCGTGCATGGTCCTCGACACCGGCGGCGTCGACGACCACTCGTTCAACCAGTCGTCTTGGGCGGGCATGCAGGCGGCCAACAAGGCCAACCCGAACATCAAGATCTCCTACGTCGCCGTCGAACTCCCAGAACGACTACGACGCCCAACCTGACCGCCGAGACCAACAAGGGCTGCGACACCATCATCGCCGTCGGCGGCCTGATGGGCGACCGCGGTGGCCAAGGTCGCGAAGGCCAACCCCGACCAGCAGTACGCCGAGATCGACGCCGGCTCGTCAGGCGCCCGAACGTGTACGGCCTGCAGTACAACACCGCGCAGGGCGGCTTCCTCGGCGGCTACCTCGCCGCCGGCATGACCAAGACCGGCAAGGTCGCGACCTTCGGCGGCCTGAACATCCCGCCGGTCACGATCTACATGGACGGCTTCTGGGAGGGCGTGCAGTACTACAACAAGCAGAAGCAGCAAGAACGTCCAGGTCCTCGGCTGGGACGAGAAGAAGCAGAAGGCCGGCACGTTCGCCAACTCCTTCACCGACCAGAACAAGGGCAAGCAGATCAGCCAGACGTTCATCCAGCAGGGCGCGGACATCATCTTCCCGGTCGCCGGTGGCACCGGCCTCGGCGCGGCGCGGCCGCGCAGGCCTCCAGCGGCAAGGTCAACGTGATCTGGGTCGACACCGACGGCTGCCAGTCAGCGCGCCGCAGTACTGCACGTACTTCCTGACCAGCGTGACCAAGGGCCTGACCAGTCCGGTCAACGACGTACGTCCGGGCGGCCGCGCAGGGCACCTTCCCGACCGGCAGCTACATCGGCACGCTGGCCAACGACGGCACCGGCCTGGCGCCGTTCCACGACTTCGACGTCCAAGGTCCCGGCGAGCACTGAAGGCCGAGCTGGCCAAGGTCAAGGCGGACATCATCACCGGCACGATCAAGATCACCTCGCCGAGCCAGCCGAAGTGACCCTGGCCCCGCATGGGGTCGAGCACTGAGGCAGGGCGGATCGCAGCCTCCAGCGGGGAGCACCGGCACCGGTGCTCTCCCGTTGCGCTGCCGTAGGGTGACCGCAAACAGGAGGAGGCCACCGCGTGAAGCTCGAGCTCCGGGGCATCACCAAGCGGTTCGGCTCGCTCGTCGCCAACGACTCGATCGACCTCACCGTCGAGCCCGGCGAGATCCACGCGCTGCTCGGCGAGAACGGCGCCGGCAAGAGCACGCTGATGAACGTGCTCTACGGGCTGCTACCAGCCCGACGAGGGCGAGATCCTGGTCGACGACCAGCCGGTGCACGTTCGCCGGGCCGGGCGACGCGATCGGCCGCCGGCATCGGCATGGTGCACCAGCACTTCATGCTGATCCCGGTCTTCACCGTCGCCGAGAACGTCGATGCTCGGCCACGAGCGACACCACGCCGGCTCGGCTTCCTGGACCGGCGACGGCCCAGCGGCGAGGTCGCAGGAGGTCTCCGAGCGCTACGGCCTGCAGGTGCCGGCCCGACGCCCTCGTCGCAGGACCTGCCGGTCGGCGTCCAGCAGCGGGTCGAGATCGTCAAGGCGCTGATCCGCGACGCCAAGGTGCTGATCCTCGACGAGCCGACCGCGGTGCTCACCCCGCAGGAGACCGACGACCTGATGCGAGGTCATGCGGCACGCTCGGCGGCCGGGCACCTCGATCGTCTTCATCACCCACAAGCTGCGCGAGGTACGCGCCGTCGCCGACCGGATCACCGTCATCCGCCGCGGCAAGGTCGTCGGCGAGGCGCAGCCCGACTCGTCGGCCGAGCCGAGCTGGCCTCGATGATGGTCGGCCGCCCGGTGCAGGCTCGACGATCGACAAGGAGCCGGCCGACGCCCGGCGACGTCGTGTCTCGACGTCGAGCGGCGTCCGGATCGTCGACGACGCGGGGCAGCGTGCTCGTCGACGACGTCAGCTTCTCCGTGCGCGGCGGGCGAGATCTTCGCCCTCGCCGGCGTCCAGGGCAACGGCCAGACCGAGCTGACCGAGGCGCTGGTCGGGCTGAGCCGCCGGTCGAGCGGGCAGCGATCACGCTCGACGGCCACGACGTCACGCAGGCTCAGCGATCGACGACAGTCCTCGACGCTCGGCGTCGGCTACGTCCCCGAGGACCGGCTGCACGACGGCCTGGTCGGCAGCTTCACCGTCGCCGAGAACCTCGTCCTCGACCTGTACGACCGCGCGCCGTTCGCCACGGGCTGCGCCCTCGACCTGGACGCGATCGCAGCAGAACGCCGCCGACGCGGGTCGAGGAGTTCGACGTCCGCACGCCAGTCGATCGACGCACCCGCGTCGCACGCTGTCCGGCGGCAACCAGCAGAAGGTCGTGCTCGCCCGCGAGCTGTCCCGGCCGCTCGACGGCTGCTCGATCGTCGCGCAGCCGACCCGCGGTCTCGACGTCGGCTCGATGGAGTTCGTGCACCAGCGCATCGTCGACCGAGCGCGACACGGGCACCGCCGTCGTGCTGGTCTCGACCGAGCTCGACGAGGTGCTCGGCCTCGCCGACCGGATCGCGCGTGATGTACCGCGGCAAGATCATCGGCGAGGTCGCCGGCGGGCACCGACGCGCGAGCGAGATCGGCCTGCTGATGGCCGGCTCGACGTGCCGCGAGCACGAGGAGGCGTCGTGAGCAACACCGAGTCGGACGTGAGCGCCACGCCAGCGAGTCCGCCGGCACCCGAGCCCGCAGCCGCGGGCGCCGCAGCCGGGCGACTCGCCGGCACGAGCCTTCGCGAGGCGATCCGTCGTGGTCACCGCTGCTGGCGTTCGTGCTCGCGCTGGTCGTCGGCGCGGTCCTGATCGTCATCGCCGACCGGACACCCGACGACGGCCGCGATGCCTACTTCTTCTCCTACCCGCTGCGACACGTTCACCGCCGGCTGGGACGCGATCTGGCGAGGCCTACATGGCGCTGTTCGAGGGCGCGATCTTCAACCCGACGCTGGCTGCGAGCGGCACGCTGCACCGGCTATCTGTACGCCGATCTCCGAGACGCTGGTCAACGCGACGCCGCTGATCCTCGGCGGCCTGTCGGTCGGGCTGGCCTTCCGCGCCGGGCTGTTCAACATCGGCGGCCAGGGCCAGATCATCATCGGCGCGATCTGCGCCGGGTACGTCGGCTTCGCCTGGCACCTGCCGGCCGGCATCCACCTGATCGTCGCGCTGATCGCCGGCATCGCTCGGCGGCGCGCTCTGGGGCGGCATCGCCGGCTGGCTCAAGGCGCGCACCGGGGCGCACGAGGTCATCACGACGATCATGCTCAACTACGTCGCGCTCTACCTGCTCGGCCTATCTGCTCGGCGTCAAGGGCTTCCAGGCGCCGCCGGTCCGACCAGGCGATCTCCAACGCCGTCGACCCCAGCGCACGGCTGCCGCACCTGCTTCGGCTGCACGACCTGCGCGTGCACGCCGGCCTGATCGTCGCGCTGCTCGCGGCGGCCGGCTGTCTGGTGGCTGCTCACCCGCAGCACGACTCGGCTTCCAGCTGCGCGCCGTCGGCGCCAACCCGTTCGCCGCCGCGCACGGCCGGCATGAGCGTCGAGCGCAGCTACATCATCGTCGATGCTGCTCGCCGGCGCGCTGGCCGGCCTGGCCGGCGTGCAGCCAGATCCTGGGCACCAACACGCGCGATCACCCAGCGACATCGACGCCGGCATCGGCTTCGACGCGATCACGGTCGCCCTGCTCGGCCGCGCGAACCCGGGGGCACCGTGCTCGCCGGTCTGCTGTTCGGCGCGCCTCAAGGCCGGCGGCGCTCGCAGATGCAGTCGCGCACCGCGCACGCCGGTCGACCTGGTGCACGGTGCTCCAGGCGCTGATCGTGCTGTTCATCGCCGCCCCGGCGCTGGTGCAGCTCGATCTTCCGGCTGCACGACCGCCGGCGGCGGCGGCGGCCCGCAGCTGGCGAAGGGGTGGAACGGATGAGCACCGACCGTGACGCGGACGCCGCGAGCGCCGGTCGTCGACGCCACCGGTCGTCGAGCGCGCCGACGCCGCAGCGCCGTCGCACTGGTCACCGGCTCGTGCTGATCGTCGTCGGCCTGCTGTGCGTCTGCGCTCCTCGGGCTCGGCTCGGCGCGACCGGGCGCACGCCGACGTTCACGCTGACCGCGGCCGGCGACGCGCTTCACCATGCCCGACGATCTCGTTGCCCGGCCGCGGTCGTCGGCGATCGTGCTCGGCGCTGCTCATCGTGCGCTGCTCGGCGTCTGGCAGCTCGTCCGCGGCTTCCGGCCGCTCGGCGGATGCGCTGGGTGCTCGCCGCCGCGTTCGCTGTCGTTCGTGGTCGCGTTCCTGTGCTGGGCGCGACACGCGGCGACGGGCGCACAGCCGGTCGACCTGGTCCGGCTGCTTCAGAACACTCGATCGTGTTGTCGGTCCCGCTGATCCTCGGCGCGCTGGCCGGCGTGCTCTGCGAGCGCTCCGGCGTCATCAACGTCGCGATCGAGGGCCAGATGCTGGTCGGCGCCTTCGCCGGCGCGCTGGTCGGCGTCGATCGCCGACAACGCTGGGCGTCGGCCTCGTCGCGGCGCTGCTCGCCGGCGCGCTGATCGGCGCGCTGCTCGCGGTCTTCGCGATCAAGTACCTGGTCAACCAGGTCGTCCTCGGCGTCGTGCTCAACGTGTTCGCCCTCGGCCTGACCGGCTTCTTCTACGACGCCGCTGATGCAGCCGAACGCCGACGACCTTCAACAGCCCCGGACGTTCTCGGCGCCGATCAAGATCCCGGTGCTCGGCGACATCCCGGTCATCGGCCCGCTGCTCTTCGACGCCAACATCATCGTCTACCTGACCTACGTGCTCATCATCGGTGATCGACGTCGCGCTGTTCCGCACCCGCTGGGGCCTGCGCACGCGCGCCGTCGGCGAGCACCCGCAAGGCCGCCGACACCGTCGGCATCAAGGTGCTGCGGCACGCGCTACCGCAACGTGATCCTCGGCGGGCGTCGATCGCCGGCCTCGGCGGCGCGTTCCTCACGATCGGCTCGGTCGGCGCGTTCAGCAAGAACATCACCTCCGGCAAGGGCTTCATCGCGCTGGCCGCCGTGATCTTCGGCCGCTGGAGCCCGCGCGGCGCCGTCGCCGCGGCGCTGCTGTTCGGCTTCGCCGACCGCGCTGCAGACGGTGCTCTCGCATCATCGGCACGCCGGTCACGATCCCGTCGAACTTCCTGGCGATGCTGCCCTACCTCGCCACGATCTTCGCGGTGGCCGGGCTGGTCGGCCGGGTCCAGGCGCCGGCCGCCGACGGCGAGCCGTACGTCAAGGGCTGACCGACCGAGCTCGCCGATCGACTGGGACGCGCTGCGCGCGGCCGCGTCGAGGCGATGCAGCACGCCTACGCGCCGTACTCCCAGTTCCCGGTCGGGTGCCGCCGCGCTCGTCGACGACGGCCGGATCGGTCGTCGGCTGCAACGTCGAGAACGCGTCGTACGGCGCTGACGCTGTGCGCCGAGTGCGGCCTGGTCTCCGACGCTGCACGCGACCGGCGGCGGCCGGCTCGTCGCGCTTCGCCTGCGTCGACGCGACAGGGCGACGTGCTGATGCCGTGCGGCCGCTGCCGGCAGCTGCTGTGGGAGCACGGCGGCCCCGACCTGCTGCTGTCGACGCGGCTCGGGCCGCTGGCCCGATGACCGAGGTGCTGCCCGACGCGTTCGGCCCGGAGGACCTCGGCGAGGCGCGATGCCGTGAGCAGCGACGACGCCGTCGACGTGATCATCGCCAAGCGGGACGGGCGCGCTGATCCGACGAGCCAGATCGACTGGGTGATCGACGCCTACACGCGCGGCGACGTCGCCGACGAGCAGATGTCGGCGCTGGCGATGGCGATCCTGCTCAACGGCATGGACCGCGCGCGAGATCGCCCGCTGGACCGCGCGCGATGATCGCGTCCGGCGAGCGGATGGACTTCTCGGCGCTGTCGCGGCCGACCGCCGACAAGCACTCGACCGGCGGCGTCGGCGACAAGATCACGCTGCCGCTGGCCCCGCTGGTCGCCGCCTGCGGCGTCGCGGTGCCGCAGCTGTCCGGCCGCGGCCTCGGCCACACCGGCGGCACCCTCGACAAGCTCGAGTCGATCCCCGGCTGGCGCGCCGCGCTGTCCAACGACGAGATGCTCGCGCCAGCTGCGACGACGTCGGCGCGGTGATCTGCGCGGCCGGCGACGGGCTCGCCCCGGCCGACCGCAAGCTCTACGCGCTGCGCGACGTCACCGGCACGGTCGAGGCGATCCCGCTGATCGCGTCAGCTCGATCATGAGCAAGAAGATCGCCGAGGGCACCGGCGCGCTGGTGCTCGACGTCAAGGTCGGCTCCGGCGCGTTCATGAAGGACGCCGACCGCGCGCGCGAGCTGGCCGAGACGATGGTCGCGCTCGGCACGGACGCCGGCGTGCACACGGTCGCGCTGCTCACCGACATGTCGACGCCGCTCGGGCTGACCGCCGGCAACGCGCTCGAGGTGCGCGAGTCGGTCGAGGTGCTGGCCGGCGGCGGCCCGGCCGACGTCGTCGAGCTGACCCTGGCGCTGGCCCGCGAGATGCTCGCCGGCGCCGGGCGCGACGACGTCGACCCGGCCGAGGCGCTGCGCCGACGGCTCGGCGATGGACGCCTGGCGCGCGATGATCCGCGCGCAGGGCGGCGACCCGCGACGCGACGCTGCCGGTGCGCGCGCGAGACCGCACGTCGTCACCGCGCCCGCGACCGGCGTGCTGACCCGGCTCGACGCGCTGCGCGGTCGGCGTCGCCGCCTGGCGGCTCGGCGCCGGCCGCGCCCGCAAGGAGGACCCGGTGCAGGCCGGCGCCGGCGTCGTGCTGCACGCCAAGCCCGGCGACGACGGTGCGCGCGGGCCAGCCGCTGCTCACCCTGCACACCGACGAGCCGGACCGCTTCGAGCGGGCGCTGGCGGCGCTCGAGGACGGGTACGACATCGCGCCCGACCGCTCGTCGTACCAGGCGCAGCCGCTGGTGATCGACCGCGTCGGCCGAAATGCTCGTTGAGATGTGCCTCCCGCACCGCTGAGATGTGCCTCGCGGTCCCACGACCTGGGAGCTGAATGCGCATCTCGATGGGGCCGGAGGCCCATCTCAACGAGTCAGGCGAGCAGCAGCACGACCGTCTCGGCGACGCAGGCCGGCTTGTCCTCGCCCTCGATCTCGATCGTGAAGCCCATCGTGAGCTGGTGACCGGCGGACATCTCGATGACCCCGTTGACCTTGGCGGTGGCCCTGATCTTGGCTCCGACCTTGACCGGGTTGGGGAACCGCACCTTGTTCACGCCGTAGTTCAGCTTGGCGCCCGGGTTGGCGAGCGCGAAGAGCTGGCTGCCGAAGAACGGGATCAGCGACAGGGTCAGGTAGCCGTGCGCGATCGTGCCGCCGAACGGCCCCTCGGCGGCCCGCTCCCGGTCCACGTGGATCCACTGGTGGTCGTCGGTCGCGTCCGCGAACTGGTCGACGCGGTCCTGCGTGATCTCGACCCACTCCGTGGTGCCGATCTCCTCGCCGACGGCCGACTCGATCTCCTCCACGGTGCTGAATGTGCGCATGTGACTCCTCGGTTGGCAGGATGGCGCTGTGCCTGACGACATCGCCGAACCTATCCCGCTCGATCCCGACCTGGTCCGGCAGGGCGCCGAAGGTGCTGCTGCACGACCACCTCGACGGCGGGCTGCGGCCGGCCACGATCGTCGACCTCGCCGCGCGAGATCGGGCACGAGCTGCCGGCGCGCCGACGCCGACGTCGCTCGGCAGCTGGTTCACCGAGTCCGCGGACTCCGGGTCGCTCGAGCGCTACCTGGAGACCTTCGACCACACCGTCGCGGTGATGCAGACGCGCCGACGCAGCTCACCCGGGTCGCCCGCGAGTGCGTCGAGGACCTGGCCGCCGACGGGGTCGTCTACGCCGAGGTGCGCTACGCGCCGGAGCAGCACCTCGCCGGTGGCCTCACGCTCGACGAGGTCGTCGCCGCCGTGCAGGAGGGCTTCGACGAGGGCCAGGCGGCGGCCGGCGGCCGGATCGTGGTCCGGCAGCTGCTGACCGCGATGCGCCACCAGGCCCGCTCGCGCGAGATCGCCGAGCTCGCGTCGCCTGGCGCGACCGCGGCGTCGTCGGGTTCGACATCGCCGGCGCGGAGGCCGGCTACCCGCCCACCCGGCACCTCGACGCGTTCGAGTACCTCCAGCGCGAGAACGCGCACTTCACGATCCACGCCGGCGAGGCGTTCGGGCTGCCGTCGATCTGGGAGGCGATCCAGTGGTGCGGCGCCGACCGGCTCGGTCACGGCGTGCGGATCATCGACGACATCACGGTCGCCGACGACGGGTCGGTCGAGCTCGGCCGGCTGGCGGCGTACGTGCGCGACCAGCGGATCCCGCTGGAGATGTGCCCGTCCTCCAACGTGCAGACCGGCGCCGCCGCGTCGATCGCCGAGCACCCGATCGGGCTGCTGCACCCGGCTGCGGTTCCGGGTCACCGTCAACACCGACAACCGGCTGATGAGCGGCACCTCGATGACCCGCGAGATGACCGCGCTGGGCGAGGCGTTCGGCTACGGCCTGGACGACCTGCGCTGGTTCACGATCAACGCGATGAAGTCGCGCGTTCCTCCCGTTCGACGAGCGGCTGGCGATGATCGACGAGCGTGATCAAGCCGGGGTACGCCGCGCTCGGAGCACCGTAACGCTCGGACTGTCGGCGCCGCGTCGTACGGTCGAGATGTGGCGTACGACGAGCGCACGGTCGCGCCCGGCATCGAGGTCTGGCACCACACCGGTGTCCCGGGCGAGCAGCGGATCCTGCCCGACGGCTGCCTTGATCTCCTCTTCGACGGCGAGCGGTTGCTGGTCGCCGGACCGGACACGACGGCACGCGTGCACACCAACGACCGACCGGTACCCATGCACGGGGTGCGGCTGCACGCCGGTCGTGGTCCGGGCCTGCTCGGTGTCCCCGCAGACGAGCTCCACGACCGGACGCTGCCGCTCGACGAGGTCTGGGGCGATCGACGAGCTCGCGAGCTGACCGAGCGGGTGGCCGCCGCTCCCCGTCGGGCGCTGGCGGCGTGGGCGCGGTCCGGGGTGCCGGACCGGTTCGGTGCGTCCGTCCGGACGCTGCTCGACCGTGGGCTGTCGGTGGCCGACGTCGCCGGGGCGACCGGCTACAGCGCCCGCCAGCTGCACCGTCGGACCCTGCCGGTGTTCGGCTACGGACCGCAGCATCTCGCCCGGGTGCTGCGCCTCGCCCGGGCGCTGCGGCAGGCCGACGCCGGGCGCCCGTGGTCGGAGGTCGCGCATCGGGCCGGCTACGCGGACCAGGCTCACCTCGCCCGCGACGTGCGCGCGCTGGCCGGGGTCACCCCCACCGGCCTCCGGAACGAACGTGTCCGATCCGTCCAAGACGCCGGCTGAGCGCCACTCTTAACGTCGAGGCATGAACCTGACTCCTGCCGTCATCGGCGTCGTCGTCGCCGACATGCCCGCCAGCCTCGCCTTCTACCGCCGGCTCGGTCTCGAGATCCCCGCCGAGGCCGACGGCGAGCCGCACGTCGAGGTCGACCTGGGCGGTGTCCGGCTGGCCTTCGACACCCGGGAGACGGTCCGCTCGTTCGACTCCTCGTGGACCGAGGCGAGCGGGGGGCCACGGATGTCGTTGGCGTTCCAGGCCGGATCGCCCGCCGAGGTCGACGAGGCGTACGCCGCCCTGGTCGCCGCCGGCGCGGAGGGTCATCTGGAGCCGTGGGACGCGTTCTGGGGCATGCGCTACGCCATGGTGCACGACCCGGACGGCAACGGCGTCGACCTGTTCGCGCCGCTCAGCTGACCGAGCCGAGGATCGCGAGCCAGGCCCGCCGCCAGCCGGCCACGCGGAGCTCGCCGCGTCGGAACTCGTCCCGCGTGAACCCGGCGCCGTGGCCGATCGCCGGGTCGTAGACGCCGATCCGGTCGTCGTCCGCGCGGACCACGAGCACGATGTGCTGCATCCAGCGGTGGTCGCCGATGTACAGCGGCACCGGCTCGCCCGCCCGCACCGACGCGACGATCGCGTCGTAGACCGGGTCGGGGTCGACCGGGTCGATCACGACGTTGTGGTAGCTCAGCCGCGGGTTGCCGAACCCCGCGGGTGACTCCAGCAGCCGGATCATCGCGGCCGGCCGGGTGCCGAGCGACGCCGGCCACGGCAGCTGCAGCCGTCCGCGGGCGTCGCGCAGCGCGTTGGTACGGCGCCGTACCGCCAGCGCGGCGCGGCCGAACGCGGCGTCGCGGTCGGGTGCACCCAGCACCTCGGCGGCGTACGCGGGGGAGCGGAGCATGCGAAGCATCACCAGGGTGGCCGAGCCGCAGGACGTCGCGTCCGGCTGGACGAGCGGATGGTCGGCGACCACGTCGATCGGGAAGGTGGCGCCGGCGAGCACCAGCGGACCTGGCTGCTCAACCGAGGGGCGGGGGATGTCCTGCCACCGGGCGACGACGCCGCGGGCGCGGTCGACGACCCGGCGCTGGACTCGCCAGAACAGCGCGGGGAACCTCACCGGGAGGCTCGCGCCACCAGCCCGCGGACCCGCTCGCGGGCGGCGTCGGGGGACATCGGCGTGCAGCCGAGCGCGACGGCGTGCGCGACGACCGCCCGTTGCTGGCGGGCCAGGCGCAGGCCACGTCGGACCAGGACCAACGGCGGCTTGCGGTGCTCGCGCAGGTCACGGACGAGCCGGCGCCAGAACGTGACCATCGGGTGCTGCGTGACGCAGATCGCCTCGGCCACCAGACCGCGTCCGCGGCACTCGGCGACCACCTCCTGGGCGAAGATCCCCTCGGCCACGAACAGCTCGGCACCGCCGAGGTCGAGGACCCGGTGGCCGACCCGGCCGTCGCGCGCGATGTCGTACTCCGGTACGTCGCACCGCCCGGTGCGGCACAGCTCCTCGACCGCGGCCACGGCCTCGTCGTGGAGCCAGGAGCGCGGGTCGTCCCAGTCGACGAGGCCGCCCGGCTGCAGCGGCAGCGCCGGATCACCGGCCGAGCGGTAGAAGTCGTCGAGCCGGACCACCGGGAGCCCGAGCCGTGCGGCGAGGCGGCTCTTGCCCGACCCCGAGGGGCCGGCCACCACGATCACCTGTGCCCGCACCGGGCCATCATCCCAGCCCCGGTCGGGTCAGGTCACGCAGCCCGCGAGCTCAGGCTCGAGCTCAGGCGCCTCGGCACCGCTGCTCGCCAGCGGGTGCATGATCTCGTCCTGCGGCAGCCGGAACAGCCAGATCGCCAGCCCGGCCAGCACGCCCGGGACGATGCCGGCGACCAGGAACGTGGTGCGGATCCCGATCGCCTCCGAGACGGGACCGGCCAACGCCATCGAGATCGGCATCAGGCTGACCGATACGAAGAAGTCGAGCGACGCGACCCGGCCCAGCATGTGTGCGGGCACCCGGGTCTGGAGGAGCGTCCCCCAGATCACCATCGGCGCCGAGAACATGGCACCGAGCACGAACGCCGCGACCACGACCACCGCGACCGACGGGGCGAACCCGATCGCAACCAGCGGCAGGCACCCGACACCCCACATGAGGTTCATCAAGGTGAGGTAGCGCCGCGGCATCTTGACCGAGGCCATGCCGAGCGAGCCGAGTGCACCACCGATGCCGAACGCTGCCATCACGATCGCGTGGTCGCCGGGCCCACCCGCGAGCCTGCCCTTGATCAGGAACGGGATCAGCACCTCGAACGGGCCCATGATCAGCAGCAGCATCAGCGACACGAAGAGCAACGACGACAACAGCCACGGCGTGCGCACCATGTAGCCGAAGCCCTCGCGCATATCGCGGACGGCCGACGCGACCGGATGTCCGACCGCGAGCGCGGCCAGGTCGCGTCGTACGGGCGTCATCGGCACGGTCGCGAGCGCCAGCAGCGCGAGCAGCGACGCGGTCGCGGCGACCGACACGGCGGCGCCGGCCGAGAGGATGCCGACCACGAATCCGGCCACGCCGGGGCCGATCGCCTGGCCGATGGCCGGCCGGACCATGCCCTCGAAGCCGTTGACCGCGAGCAGGTCGGACTCGGGCACGAGCGCCGGTAGCCACGCGGAGTACGCCGGGTAGTAGAAGGCCATGCCGACACCGGTGGCGAACGAGACCGCGGCCAGGTGCCAGACCTGGGTGGTGTCGGTGAGCGAGAGCACGGCGACCAGCGTCATGCCGGTGAGCTCCACGGTGGCGACGCCGAGCAGGATCAGCTTCTGCGGGACCCGGTCGGCGACCACGCCGCCCAGGAGGGCGGGCAGCAGCACACCAACGGCGTTGGCGGTGGTGACCACGGACAGCTGCCCGGGGCCGCCGCCGATGCGGATGACCTCCCAGACCAGTGCGACGATCCATACGCCGGAGGCGAAGCTGCTGAGGACGAGCGCGAGGGCGAGCCGTCGGTAGGCGGCGTGCCGGAACGGCGTCAGCGCGCGCGGTACCCGACGCGGCGCCTGCAGCTGCTCGGTCATCTCCTCCTCCTTCGTCCGTGGGTTCAAGTCTGTAAGGATGGACCGACATTCCCGCCCGGACTCATCGTCCGGTGACGATTCGGTCACGGTGGTCCAGCGTGAGGGTTGGGGTGGGTGGCGCGCACCAGGTTTTCGGGGACACGGCGGTAGGGACCACGGCTCGGCTCGGGTTGTCAGGTGGTGAAAATACCCGACGACGGGGATAGGTACGGCGCGGGGCTGCGGTCCAACTCCCGGGGTGGCGCAGGGCTGTGGTTGGCCTCACCTGATCCGCCCCCGCTGGTTGAGCTTGTCGAAACCACCGACATCGCCGCTCCGGAAACTTCGAAATACTTCTCCACCGGTGCCGGAAATGCCCGCATTCCCGGACCGGGAGTGTCGGTCCCGGATGCCAGAATTCCCTGTATGACAACGGCATTCGACGACACCGGACAACACCCGGTGACGTCCACGATCGCCGCCGTCTCCCAGCTGCTGCACGACATCGCGGACCTCGGGCTGTGGACCCTCCCGGCCGCCGAGACCGAGACCAACCTGACCGCGCTGGCGCAGCTGCGGCACCAGATCACCGAGCTCGAGCTGCGCCACGCCCGTCACGCCGACCGGCTCGACCTCGGCTCCGCGGCCGGTGCCTCCGACACGAGCAGCTACTGGGCCAACGCCACCCGGCAGACCAGACGGGACGCGAAGCGTCGCCTGGGGCTCGCGCACGCCCTGGACCACGACCACGAGCCGGTCCGGGACGCGATGGGCGCCGGCAGCGTGTCCGAGGAGCAGGCGGTGGTGATCGTGAAGGGTGTCGAGGCGCTGCCGGTCGAACACCGCCGCGACGCCGAGACATACCTGATCGGATGCGCTGCCGAGCACGACCCGGTCGCGCTGCGCCGGCTCGCACACCGGGTCCTCGAAGTCGTCGCCCCCGACATCGCCGAAGAACACGAGCTCAAGGCCCTGCAACGCCAGGAAGCCCTGGCCGAGGAGGCCTGCCGCTTCACCATCGCCGACGACGGCCACGGCCTGTGCCACGGCCGGTTCACCCTGCCGTCCCCGGTCGGTGCCATGTTGAAGCAGGCGGTGCTCGCGATCAACTCACCCCGGCACCGGCACCACTCCGGCACCCCCAAGGGGCTCGGGCACGCGTTCTGCGAGTACGTCACCCGCTACCCGATCGACCGGCTCCCCCAAGCCGGCGGGGTGGACGCCACCGTGGTGGTCACGATGACCCTCGACAACCTGCTCGGCGACAGCCAGGCACCAGCCACCCTCGACACCGGCGATCCGATCACCGCCGACCAGGCAAGGAAGCTCGCCTGCGAGGCCGCGATCATCCCGATCGTCCTCGGCGGGAAGTCCGAGATCCTCGACCAGGGCCGCAGCAAACGCTTCCACACCACGGCACAACGGATCGCGATCGGCCACCGCGATAAGCACTGCACTACCAATGGCTGCGAATGGCCCGCAGCGATGTGCCACGTCCACCACAACACCCCCTGGAGTCGTGGCGGCAAGACCGACATCGCCGACGGCAGGCTCCTGTGCCCGCGGCACCACTCCTACGCCCACTCGCCGAAGTATGAGATGAAGACCATCCCCAACGGACGCGTCGTCTTCAGCCGAAGGTAGGTCGTCGTCGGCCGACGCACTTCAGCAGCACGCGGCTCCCCCGCAGCCAACCGTCCCCTCTGGAACCATGTGCCCATGGCGGAGCCCGAGAAAGTCGTCGCGCGCAACCGCAAGGCGCGCCACGACTACCACCTCGAGGCCACCTGGGAGGCGGGGATCGTGCTCGTGGGGAGCGAGGTGAAGGCGTTGCGCGCGGGGCGGGCCTCGCTGGTCGACGGGTTCGCCGAGGTGGACGGCGGGGAGATGTGGCTGCACAACGTGCACATCCCGCACTACGAGCAGGCGACCTGGACCAACCATGCGGCGCGCCGCAAGCGGAAGCTGCTCCTGCACCGGGCGGAGATCGACAAGATCGAGCGGCGGGTCAACGAGCGCGGGCTCACCATCGTCCCGCTGTCGCTGTACTTCAAGGACGGTCGCGCCAAGGTCGAGATCGCACTGGCCCGGGGCAAGAAGACCTGGGACAAGCGGCACGCCCTGGCCGAGCGGCAGGCGACGCGCGAGGTGCAGCAGGCGGTCGGTCGCAGGCTCAAGGGCATGCGCGACTGAGATCGGGAGCCGTTCACACGGCGAACCCCACCGGGCTGTCAGATCCCGATCGGGTGCCAGACCGTCTTGGTCTCCAGGAACTGCGTCATCCGGTCGAGCCGTGGCGGTGCCAGGAGGTCCTCGTCCCCGGGGCGGCGCACGCGCTTCAGGTTCTCGGCGGCCGCAGCCTCGAGGTCCTTCGCGAGCACGGGGTCGTCGATGCCGGTCAGGTCGAGGCCGTTGACGTCCATGTGCGAGGCGAGCCAGGGCGCGATCTCGGCGCGCTGGCCGGTGAGGATGTTGACCACACCGCCCGGCACGTCGGCGGTGGCCATCACCTCGGCGAGCGTGATCGCGGTGAGCGGGTGCTCCTCGCTGGCGATCACCACGCAGGTGTTGCCGGTGGTGATCAGCGGCGCGACCACGGAGACGAGCCCGAGCAGCGGCCCCTTCGGTGCGACCACGGCGACGACACCGGTCGGCTCCGGCGCCGAGTGGTTGAAGTACGGGCCGGCGACCGGGTTGGCGCCGCCGGTGACCTGCGCGATCTTGTCCGACCAACCGGCGTACCAGACCAGCCGGTCAATCGCGGCGTCGACGAACTGCCGTGCCTTCGCCGCGGAGACGCCCTCGGCCACGCGGAGCTCGTCCTCGAACTGGGCACGCCGGCCCTCGAGCACCTCGGCGATCCGGTAGACGACCTGCCCGCGGTTGTACGCCGTGCGCGCCGACCAGCCACCGAACGCGGAGCGCGCGGCCTTGACCGCGTCGCGGGCGTCCTTGCGCGAGGCCTGGGAGGCATTCGCCAGGAACTTTCCCTTGGCGTCGCTGACGACGTAGGAGCGGCCGGACTCGGAGCGGGGGAACGCCCCGCCGATGTAGAGCTTGTACGTCTTGCGGACGTCGAGTCGCGTGTCAGACGGCAAGATATGCCTCCAGTCCGTGGCGGCCGCCCTCGCGGCCGTAGCCCGACTCCTTGTAGCCGCCGAACGGCGACGCGGGGTCGAAGCGGTTGAACGTGTTCGCCCAGACCACGCCGGCGCGCAGCTGGTCGGCCATCCACAGGATCCGGGAGCCCTTGTCGGTCCAGATGCCGGCGGAGAGGCCGTACGGCGTGTTGTTGGCCTTCTCGACCGCCTCCTTGGGCGTGCGGAAGGTCAGGATGGACAGCACCGGGCCGAAGATCTCCTCGCGTGCGATCCGGTGCGCCTGGCTGACGCCGGTGAAGATCGTCGGCGCGAACCAGAACCCGTGGTCGGGCAGCTCGCAGGGCGGCGACCAGCGCCCGGCACCCTCGGCCTCGCCGATCTCCGACAGCTCCCGGATCTTGGCGAGCTGCTCGGCGGAGTTGATCGCACCGACGTCGGTGTTCTTGTCCAGCGGGTCGCCGACGCGCAGCGTGGCCATCCGGCGCTTCAGCCGCTCGACCACCTCGTCGGCCACCGACTCCTGCACAAGCAGCCGGGAGCCGGCGCAGCAGACGTGACCCTGGTTGAAGAAGATGCCGTTGACGATGCCCTCGACGGCCTGGTCGACCGGCGCGTCGTCGAAGACGATGTTCGCGGCCTTGCCGCCGAGCTCGAGGGTCACCTTCTTGCGGCTGCCCGCGACGGACTTCGCGATCGCCCGGCCCACGTCCGTCGAGCCGGTGAACGCGACCTTGTCGACGTCGGGGTGGCCGACCAGCGCGCGGCCGGTGTCACCGGCGCCGGTGATGATGTTGACGACACCCGGGGGCAGGTCGGCCTGCTGGCAGATCTCGGCGAACAGCAAGGCGGTCAGCGGCGTGGTCTCTGCCGGCTTGAGGACGACGGTGTTGCCGCAGGCCAGCGCGGGGGCGATCTTCCACGCAAGCATCAGGAACGGGAAGTTCCACGGGATCACCTGGGCGGCGACACCCAGCGGCTGCGGGTCGACCCCGTAGCCCGCGTGCTCGAGCTTGTCGGCCCAGCCGGCGTAGTAGAAGAAGTGCGCGGCGGCCGTCGGGATGTCGACGTCGCGCGACTCCTTGATCGGCTTGCCGTTGTCGATCGACTCCAGGACGGCGAGCTCGCGGCTGCGCTCCTGGATGATCCGCGCGATCCGGAAGAGGTACTTCGAGCGCTCGGCGCCGGACATCTTCGACCAGACCCTGGCGTACGCACGACGCGCGGCCTTCACGGCTGCGTCGACGTCGGCGTCGTCCGCCTCGGCGACCTCAGCGAGCACCTCCTCGGTGGCCGGGCTGATCGTCTTGAACGCCTTGCCGTGGCCCTCGGTGAACTCGCCGTTGACGAACAGTCCGTACGACGACTTGATGTCGACGACCGAGCGGGACTCGGGAGCCGGTGCGTAGGTGAACGGGCCACCGGTGGTTGAGCTTGTCGAAACCATGGAATCAGTCCAGCGTGAAGTAGTCGGGACCGGAGTAGCGCCCGGTCTGCATCTTGGTGCGCTGCATCAGGAGGTCGTTGAGCAACGTGGAGGCGCCGAACCGGAACCAGTCGGGGTCGAGCCAGTCGGGGCCCGCCACCTCGTTGACCATCACGAGGTACTTGATCGCGTCCTTGCTGGTGCGGATGCCACCGGCCGGCTTGACGCCGATCATGGTGCCGGTGAGCTCGCGGTAGTCACGGACCGCCTCGAGCATCACCAGCGTCACCGGGAGCGTGGCGGCCGGCTGGATCTTGCCGGTCGAGGTCTTGATGAAGTCCGCGCCGGCCAGCATCGCCAGCCACGACGCCCGTCGTACGTTGTCGTAGGTCTGGAGCTCGCCGGTCTCGAAGATCACCTTGAGGTGGGCACTCTGTCCGTCGGGCCTGGCACAGGCCTCCTTGACCTGCACGATCTCGTCGTAGACCTCGAGGTAGCGGCCGGACAGGAACGCGCCCCGGTCGATCACCATGTCGATCTCGTGGGCGCCGGCGTCGACGGCGTGCCTGGTGTCGGCCAGCTTGACGTCCATCGCGGCGCGGCCGCTGGGGAACGCGGTGGCGACCGCTGCGATGTGCACGGCCGCCTGTCCTGAGCCTGTCGAAGGGCTGGTGCCGAGCGCTTCGACCGCGAACGGGACCATGTCGGGGTAGACGCACACGGCGGCCGCGCTCGGACAGCTCGGGTCGGCCGGATCGGGGTGGACGGCCTTGCTGCACAGGGCGCGCACCTTGCCCGGCGTGTCGTTGCCCTCGAGCGTGGTGAGGTCGACCATCCGGATGGCGAGGTCGATCGCGTAGGCCTTGGCGGTGGTCTTGATCGACCGGGTGCCGAGGCCGGCCGCACGCCCCTCGGCGCCGACCTGGTCGACACCCGGGAGTCCGTGGAGGAAGCGGCGGAGCGAGGCGTCGGACGAGGTCGCATCTGCGAGGACCGACGCTGCCGAACTCGCCCCAGCTGCAGTCGGAGAGTTCAGGATGGTCACGATTGTGAGTCTAGGGAGGTACACCGCCGCGCGCGAAACGTAGGGTGACCAGATGCGCCGGGTCACCGCGCGACCGATGGAGCAGCCCATGGGTCGCGAGTTCGACTTCCCACCCACCAGCGGGGTCTGGTCGGGGTGGTTCGGTCTGGTCTTCGTGGCCGGCACGATCACGGTCATCGCATGGCACGGCTTCACACCGCTCGCGGTGCGGTTCACGGTCGGGCTGGTCCTGGCCGGCGTGCTCATCTACGCGTTCATGCTGCGGCCCCGGATCCAGGTCCGCGGCGGCGCCGTACGCCTGGTCAACCCGTTCCACGTGATCGAGATCCCGTTGCCGCTGGTGCGCAGCGTGCTGGTGCGTTCGGCGACGTACGTCTTCGTGGGCGATCGGCGCAAGAAGTACGTCGGCGTCGCCGTCGGCCGCGACCCGCGCGACCTCACCCGGTCCCGCAACGGCACCTGGACGGTGGGTCGGGGCAGCGAGAGCTTCACCGGCTACCGGCGGCCCGACGGGAGCTCCCCACCACCGGTCGCGCTGCAGGTGCCCGACGTCCTCGAGGAGTGGGTCGAGCGGCTTGCCCGCGACGCACGGGCGCACGACGACGGGCACGACCTCAGGGTCGAGCGCACCCTGATCTGGCCGCTGATCCTCCCGACCCTGGCGCTCGCGGTCCTGCTGGCCGTGGTCGTCATGGCCGGCTGAGTAGGGTGACGAGATGCTCGGCCGACCCGCGACACCGCCCCGAGCCGGCGACTTCGACTTCCCCGCCACCAGCGGCGCGATGACAGGTGTCGCCGGCCTGCTGGTCGCCGGCGGCGGCATGGTCTGGGCGCTCGGCAGCGTGCACACGGCGGCGGGCGTGAGTCTCGCGTTCGCCTTCGCGCTGTTCGGGGTCCTGAGCTACGCGTTCATGCTGCGGCCCCGGGTCCGTGTGACCTCGGGCGTGCTCCAGCTGGTCAACCCGTTCGAGACCACCGCGATCCCGTTGGCGCTGGTCAGCCGGGTGTCTGTGCGCTCGGCCACCCACGTGCACGTGGGCGAGAAGCGCTACATCGGTGTCGCCGTCGGCCGCAAGACCCGCGAGATGGTGCGGCCGCGCGGGGAGATCGCCGGAACAGCCTCACCCTTCAGCCTCGGTCTCGGGCGGCTCGCACCGAACACCCCTTCGACGACGGAGCGTGTGCCGGACATGCTCGAGGAGTATGTCGGCACCCTGGCCAAGGACGCCGCACGCGAGTCGACCGACCCGGCGCTCGCCGTACGCCGCAACTGGGCGTGGTGGCTGATCGCGCCGGCCGCGGTGCTCGCGGCCGCGCTGCTGGTCTCGTTGTTCGTCCGCTAGGAGACTAGAGACCCGCGGCCGCCTGTACGTCGGCCCGGATCGCGTCCAGTCGGCCGACCGCGGAGATGCGGGCCGCGTCGACGCCCTCCGGGTCGTCGGCCTCGACCGGGACCACGACCTCCAGGTAGCACTTGATCTTCGGCTCGGTGCCCGACGGGCGCACGATCACCCAGGCGTGCTCGGCCAGCCGATAGCGCAGACCGTCGGTGGGCGGCAGGTCCGGCGACCCCTGCGACAGGTCGTCGATGCCCTCGACGCCGAACCCGCCGAGCGTCGTGGGTGGTGATGTGCGCAGCCGCTCCATGGTGGCCGGGATCTGCGCGAGATCGCTCATCCGCACGCTCAGCTGGTCGGTCGCGTGCAGCCCGTGCTGGCGCGCGAGCCGGTCGAGGCTGTCGCGCAGCGTACGACCCTCCGCCTTGAGCGTGGCCGCGAGCTCGCAGACCAGCAGGAGCGCCGAGATCCCGTCCTTGTCGCGTACGTGGCCCGGGTCGACGCAGTAGCCGAGCGCCTCCTCGTAGCCGAACGCGAGGCCGTCGACGCGGCCGATCCACTTGAACCCGGTCAGAGTCTCCAGGTGCGGCTGCCCTGCCGCCTCGGCCATCTTGCCGAGCAGCGACGACGAGACGATGGACGCGGCGTACACACCGGTGCGTCCCTGCCGGAGCAGGTGGTCGGCCAGGAGCACGCCGACCTCGTCGCCGCGCAGCATCTGCCAGCCGTGCGGACCCGGCACCGCGACCGCGCACCGGTCGGCGTCCGGGTCGTTGGCCACCACGACGTCGGCCCCGACCTCCTCCGCGAGCGCCATCGCCAGGTCCATGGCGCCCGGCTCCTCGGGGTTCGGGAAGGCGACCGTCGGGAAGTCGGCGTCGGGCTCGGCCTGGGCGACGGCCACGTGCGGCGCCGCGAAGCCGGCCCGCACGAGCACTGTCGATACCGTCGACCCGCCGACACCGTGGAGCGGCGTGTAGACCATGGTGAGGTCGCGCGGTCCGTCGCCGACCAGGCCGGCGACCACGTCGAGGTAGCGGTCGAGGACGTCGTCGCCGAGCACCTCGCCACCGCTGCCGCGCGGCACGTCGGCGATCGGGCCGACCGCCGCGATCCGGTCCGCGATCCCGGCGTCCGCCGGCGGCACGATCTGGCTGCCGTCGCCGAGGTAGACCTTGTAGCCGTTGTCCTGCGGCGGGTTGTGGCTGGCGGTCACCATCACGCCGGCCACGGCACCGAGGTCGCGGATCGCGAACGCCAGCAGGGGCGTGGGCAGCGGGCGGGGGAGCACCAGCGCGGACAGCCCGGCCCCGGTCATCACCTCAGCGGTGTCGCGCGCGAATACGTCGGAGTTGTGGCGGGCGTCGTACCCGATGACGACGCAGTCGCCGTCGGTCGCGCCGTGGTCGCGCAGGTACGCCGCGAGCCCGGCCGCGGCGCGGATCACGACCAAGCGGTTCATCCGGTTCGGGCCGGCTCCCAGCGCTCCGCGCAGCCCCGCCGTCCCGAACTCGAGGGTGCCCGCGAACCGGTCGGCAAGGTCGGCCAGGGCCGTCTCGTCGCCGGACCCCGCCGCCTCCACGAGGGCGTCGAGCTGGGTCCGCGTCTGCTGGTCGGGATCCTCGTCGGCCCACGCCCGGGCCAGCTCCAGCAGGTCGCTCTGATCGCTCACCCCGGCAACTTACTAGTGTTCCCGAATGCGACGGATCTGCGTGTACCTCGGCTCCAGCCCCGGCAGCAAGCCCGACTACACGGCTGCGGCCGAGCGGCTGGCTGCGGTGCTCGCCGAGCGCGGCCTCGGCCTCGTGTACGGCGGCGCGCACGTCGGCACCATGGGCGTGGTCGCGGACGCCGTGTTGGCGGCCGGTGGCGATGTCGTCGGCGTCATCCCGCGGACCCTGCAGGAGAAGGAGGTCGCGCACCAGTCGCTGACAGAGCTCCACGTCGTCGGGTCGATGCACGAGCGCAAGCTGATGATGATGGACCTCTCCGACGGGTTCGTCTGCCTCCCGGGCGGCACGGGCACGCTGGAGGAGCTGTTCGAGACGTTCACCTGGCTCCAGCTCGGCATCCACTCCAAGCCGATCGGTCTGCTCGACGTCGCGGGGTACTGGAGCGGCCTGGTGGGGTTCCTCGACCATGCCGTGGCCGAGGGCTTCGTCCGGCGCGAGCACGCCGACCTGCTGCTCGTCGACGACGACCCGGCCCGGCTGCTCGACCGGTTCGCCACGTGGGAGCCGCCCGCACTCTCGAAGTGGGTCAGCCGGGACGAGGCATGAGCAGGTTCGTGGCCGGTCAGACGGCGCTGCTGGTCGCGGTCCCGTCGGCGGAACCGGTGGTGGCGCGGCTGCGCGCGGCGTACGACGAGGCGGCGTCGTACGGCGTGCCCGCGCACGTGACCGTGCTCTTCCCGTTCCTGCCGCACGACGCCCTCGACGACGGCGTGCGCGCCGACCTGGCGGGCATCGCGGCGTCCGTGCCGGCCGCCGACGTGACGTTCGTGCGCTGCCGGCGCTGGCCGCGCGTAGCCTGGCTGGAGCCCGAGCCGGACCAGCACTTCCGCGACCTGACCGCCCGCGTCGCCGCGCGCTGGCCGGAGCACCCGCCCTACGCGGGGACGATCGCCGAACCGGTGCCGCACCTGACCGTCGCCGAGGGTGACGACGAGGTACTCGACCTCGCGGAGCGCGAGGTCGAGCCGGGGCTGCCGTTCGCGGCCCGCGTCGACCGGATGCACCTGATCGCCTTCGACGGCAGCCGGTGGCAGCCGAGCGGCCACTGGTCGCTGGGCTGACCCTAGATCTGCGGCACGATCGCGCCGAGGAGCTCGCCCATCCGGCCGGCCGCGGCCCGGCCGGCCGCGAGCACCTCCTCGTGGTTGAGCGGCTCGCCGGTGATGCCGGCGGCGAGGTTGGTGACCAGCGAGATGCCGAGCACCTCCAGGCCGGCCTCGCGGGCGGCGATCGCCTCGAGCGTGGTCGACATGCCGACCAGGTCGCCGCCGATCGCGCGGACCATGCCGATCTCGGCCGGGGTCTCGTAGTGCGGCCCCGGCGAACTGCACGTAGACGCCCTCGTCGAGGGCCGGCGTCGACCTCGCGGCACAGCGCGCGCAGCCGCGGGCTGTAGAGGTCGGTGAGGTCGACGAAGTTGGCGCCCTCGATCGGTGAGGTGGCGGTGAGGTTGATGTGGTCGCTGATCAGCACCGGCGTGCCGGGCTGCCAGGTCTCGTCGCAGGCCGCCGCAGCCGTTGGTCAGCACGACGACGCGGCAGCCGGCCGCCGCCGCGGTGCGCACGCCGTGCACGACGGCTCGCACGCCGAGGCCCTCGTAGAAGTGGGTGCGGCCCAGGAACACCAGCAGGTTCCGGTCACCGGCGCGCACCGACCGGATCTTGCCGGCGTGCCCGGCCACCGCCGGCGGCGCGAAGCCGGGCAGGTCCGTCGTGCTGCAGCTCGGCGGTCGCCTCGCCCAGCGCGTCGACGGCCGGCAGCCAGCCGGAGCCCATCACCAGGGCGACGTCGTGCGTCTCGACGCCGGTCTTCTCGCGCAGCACCGCGGCGGCCTCGGCGGCGGCGGTGCGCGGGTCGGGGAGGTGCTCACCCGGGGCACTGAACGGCGCCCGGCCTCGGTGTGGTGGCGCGCAGCCGAGCGGCCCGACGGCTGGTCAGAGACCGATCGAGCGGCAGGGCTCGCGGCTGCGCAGGTCCAGGACACGTAGTCGGCCGGGGCGCCGGCGGCCTCCGCGGCGTCGGCGAGATGCCGAGGTAGCTCGCCGACGGCAGCCCGCCCTCGTAGGCGTCGAGCACGTAGATCCAGGCGACCAGCTCGCCGGTCGAGCGTGCGCGACCCGCACCCGGATCTTGCGGTAGCAGCCCGGTGTCGGCCGACTCCCACTGGTCGAGCTGGGCCGCGTCCTCGTCGGTCACGTCGTAGACGGCCGACGAAGACCTGCTCGAACGGGTCCTCGACGACGGTGGCCAGCGCGCCGTCCCAGCCGAGGTCCTCGCCGCCGAACGTGAGCCGCCAGCCGACCAGCCAGCCGGCGCCGCTGCAGCGGCGAGTGCGGGCACCGCTCGCCCATCCGTGCCGGGTCGAGGTTCGTCCCGTAGGCGGCGTACAGCGTCACGCGCGTCAGGTTAGTGCGGGAGGACCCCGTGTCCGCAGTACGACGTGCGGTTTGGCCCCGACGTCCTGTGGCGTGGAGGATGAGCGCCGTGAAGCGAGTGGTGATCATCGGTGGCGGACCCGGCGGCTACGAGGCGGCGCTGGTCGCGAGCCCAGCTCGGCGCGGACGTGACCGTGGTCGACACCGACGGCCTCGGCGGCTCCGCCGTGCTCACCGACTGCGTGCCGAGCAAGACGCTGATCGCCACCGCCGAGCTGATGGCCGACCTCGCCGACGCTCGCCGAGCTGGGCGTGACGCTTCCAGGACGCCGACGGCGACGAGGCGACCCGCGTGGTGGTCGACCTACCGCTCGTCAACCGGCGCGTGCAAGCAGCTCGCCGCCGACCAGTCCGCCGACATCGGCCGGCACCTCGATCGCGAGGGCGTGCAGGTGCTGGTGGGCCGGGGCCGGCTCGACGGCCCGGAGTCGCGTCGTGGTCGAGCCGGCCGACGGTGAGGAGCGGACGCTCGAGGCCGACGCGGTGCTGGTCGCGACCGGCGCCGCGCCGCGAATCGCTCGACAGCGCCGAGCCGGACGGCGAGCGGATCCTGACCTGGGAGCAGGTCTACGACCTCGACGAGGTGCCGAGCCGGCTGATCGTGGTCGGCTCCGGTGTCACCGGCGCCGAGTTCGCCAGCGCCTACAACGCGCTCGGCGTCGACGTCACGCTGGTCTCCTCCCGCGACCGGGTGCTGCCCGGCGAGGACGCCGACGCCGCCGCAGGTGCTCGAGGACGTGCTCGACCGACGCGGCATGACGGTGCTGCAGCAGGTCCCGGATGCAGTCCGTGACCCGCGACGGCGACACGCGTCACGGTGAGCCTGACCGACGGCCGCACCGTCGAGGGGTCGCACTGCCTGCTGGCGCTCGGCTCGGTGCCGAACACCGCCGACCTCGGCCTCGAGGAGGCCGGGGTCACGCTCGACGACGGCGGCTTCGTCAAGGTCGACCGGGTCTCGCGCACCTCGGCACGGGGCGTGTACGCCGCCGGCGACTGCACCGGCGTCCTGATGCTCGCGTCGGTCGCGGCGATGCAGGGCCGGATCGCGATGTGGCACTTCCTGGGCGATGCCGTGGCACCGCTCGACCTCGGCCAGGTCGCCTCGAACGTCTTCACCGCGCCGGAGATCGCCACGGTCGGCATGCTCGCAGCGGGCCGTGGACGCCGGCGAGGTCGCGGTCGAGTCGATCACGCTCCCGCTGGCCGGCAACCCGCGGGCGAAGATGCAGGGCGTCCACGACGGCTTCGTGAAGCTGTTCTGCCGCCCCGGCACCGGCATCGTGGTCGGGGGAGTCGTGGTCGCCCCGCGTGCCTCCGAGCTGATCCACCCGGTCTCGATCGCGGTCGCGGAGTCGCTCACCGCCGACCGCTCGCGCACGCGTTCACGGTCTACCCGTCGATGAGCGGGTCCGTCGCCGAGGCCGCCCGGCGGCTCCACCACCGACCGGACTGACGGCGCGAAATGACATTCCTGTAATCACAGGAACGTGATTCTTTCACGCTTTCTCGAAATGGACACCCGGCCCATTTCCTGGGCTATCTTTGCTGGTCACACCAGTCACACCAGTCACACAGACCACACGCCGCCGTCCGCATCGGGGATCACCATGACGCCCATCCGTGCCGCCGCCCGTGCCTCGGCCGCCCTGATCGCGGCCGCGCTCGTCGTACCGCTGCTGTCGTCGCCGACCGGGGCGGTGAGCGTGAGCGAGTCCTTCACGGTGCCTGCCACCGGTTCGTTCACCATTGTCGGGCACGGCTTCGGCCACGGACACGGGATGTCGCAGTACGGCGCGAACGGCGCCGCGCACAAGGGACTCACGCACCGGCAGATCCTGGCGTTCTACTATCCGGGAACGACGCCGGCGAAGACCTCCGGCTGGCTCCGCGTGTGGATCACCGGCCACACCTCCAGCGACCTCGTGATCCTGGCCCAGCCCGGGCTGGTCCTTCGTGACCGGGCGACCCAGAAGGATTACCCGCTGCCCGGCGACCTCGGCGCCAAGCGGTGGCGGCTGTCGGTGTCCGGCACCAGGACCGTCGTGGACTACAAGCGCGACACCTGGCACCGCTACCAGCCGGGCGGGCTGGCCACGCTCAAGGGCGACGGCGCGTTCCGTGCACCATCGGGCCGGCTCACCCTCGTGATGGCGTCCGGCAACCGCGTCTACCGTGACCGGCTGTCCGCGATCTCGCCGTTCGCCGGCTCCTCGAAGCGGGTCACGGTCAACTCCGTGACGCTCGAGCACTACGTCAAGGGCGTCGTCCCGGCCGAGATGCCGGCGTCGTGGAGCCCCGAGGCGGTGCGGGCCCAGGCCGTCGCCGCCCGCACCTACGCCTGGTGGTCGCGGGCGCAGAACCCCAACCGCTACTACCAGATCTGCGACACGTCCTCGTGCCAGGTCTACAAGGGTTTCGGCGGGGAGCATCCCGCGGCCAACACCGCCGTCGACGCGACCCGCGGCCAGATCCTCACGTACGGCGGCCGGCCGGCGTTCACGCAGTTCTCCGCCAGCAGCGGTGGCCGCACGTCGGCCGGCGGCGTCCCCTACCTGCCGAGCAAGGGCGACCCGTACGACGCCTGGACCGGCAACCCCGTCCACAGCTGGAGGGTCAAGGTCAGCGAGACGACGATCGAGAGGCGCTACCCGGGGCTCGGCGACCTGAAGAGGATCAAGGTCACCAGCCGCGAGGGCGGTGGCGAGTGGAACGGGCGGGTCTGGAACGTGACCCTGGTCGGCGGCAGCGCGTCGAAGGTGGTCACCGGCAGCGACCTCCGCTCGATCTACGGCCTGCGGTCGACGTACTTCACGTTCAGGTGAGGCTCAGGAGCCACTGAGCACAAGCACCAGGTCGCCACCCTCGACCTGCTGCGTGCCCTCGAACGCCAGCCGCTCCACGGTTCCGGCCACCGGTGCGGTGATCGAGGCCTCCATCTTCATCGCCTCGATGGTGGCGACGGTCGCACCCTTCGCGACGTCGTCGCCGGCGCCGACCTGCAGCGTCACCACGCCGTCGAACGGCGCGGCCACCTGCCCCGGCTTCGAGGTGTCGGCCTTCTCCTGCGCGGCCACCTCGGACGCGACCGACGTGTCGCGCACGTTGACCGGGCGGAGCTGGCCGTTGATCGTGCACATCACGGTGCGGAAGCCGCGCTCGTCGGGCTCGCTGATCGACTGCAGCCCGAGCAGCAGCGTCTTGCCCTCGGCGATCTCGACCTCGAGCTCCTCCTCGGCGCGCAGCCCGTAGAGGTACGGCGTGGTCGGGAGCACGGAGATGTCGCCGTACCGCTCCCGCGACTCGTGGAACTCCTTCGTGGGACCGGGGAACAGCAGCTGGTTGAGCGTCGACCGGCGCTGCCGTTCGAGTCCCTCCGCCTGCTCGTCGGTGACCTCGCCCACGGGCTGCTTCCAGGTGCGGCCCTCGAGCGCCTTGGTGCGGAACGGCTCCGGCCAGCCGCCGGGCGGGTCGCCGAGCTCGCCGTTGAGGAAGCCGACCACCGAGTCGGGGATGTCGAACTTCGCCGGGCTGTCCTCGAACTCCGCGGGGTCGGCCCCGACCGCCACCAGGTGCAGCGCGAGGTCGCCGACCACCTTCGAGCGACGGGGTCACCTTGACCACGTTGCCGAGGATGTCGTTGGCGGCGGCGTACATGTCCTCGATCTGCTCGAACTTCTCGCCCAGACCGAGCGCGATCGCCTGCTGGCGCAGGTTGGACAGCTGCCCGCCCGGGATCTCGTGCGTGTACACGCGCCCCGTCGGCGACGGCAGTCCGCTCTCGAACGGCGCGTAGACCCGGCGCGTGGCCTCCCAGTACGGCTCCAGCGAGCAGACCGCGTCGAGGTCGAGACCGGTCTCGCGCTCGGAGTGGTCGGTGGTCGCGACCAGGGCCGACAGCGCGGGCTGGCTCGTCGTACCGGCCATCGCCGCGGTGCACGCGTCGACCGCGTCGACGCCGACGTCGATCGCGGCCAGCAGGGTGGCGAGCTGGCCGCCCGGGGTGTCGTGGGTGTGCAGGTGCACCGGCAGGTCGAAGCGCTCGCGCAGCGCGCTCACGAGCGTGCGCGCCGCCGGGGCGCGCAGCAGCCCGGCCATGTCCTTGATCGCCAGCACGTGGGCGCCGGCGTCGACGATCCGGTCGGCGAGCTCGAGGTAGTAGTCGAGCGTGTAGAGCGTCTCGTCCGGGCTGGAGAGGTCGCCGGTGTAGCAGAGCGCCACCTCGGCCACCGACGTCCCGGTCGCGCGCACGGCGTCGATCGCGGGCCGCATCTGCTCGACGTCGTTGAGCGCGTCGAAGATCCGGAACACGTCGATGCCGCTCTCGGCCGCCTCCTGCACGAACGCGTTCGTCACCGCCGTGGGGTACGGCGTGTAGCCGACGGTGTTGCGACCGCGCAGCAGCATCTGCAGGCAGATGTTGGGGACCGCCTGGCGCAGCCGGGTCAGCCGCTCCCACGGGTCCTCGCTCAGGAACCGCAGCGCCACGTCGAACGTCGCACCGCCCCAGGCCTCGAGGCTCCACAGCTGCGGTGTGAGCCGGGCGACGTGGCCCGACACCGTGATCAGGTCACGGGTGCGCACCCGGGTGGCCAGCAGTGACTGGTGCGCGTCGCGGAACGTCGTGTCCGTGACCGCCACCGCCGCCTGCTCGCGCAGCGCCCGTGCGAACGCCTCCGGCCCGAGCGCGATGCAGCTGCTGCCGGGTGCCGTCGGGCGCGGGCACCGTGGCGTCGAGCGCGGGCAGCTTGGTCGCCGGGTCGAGTGACACCGGCGCGGCGCCGTGCGGCTGGTTGACGGTGACCTGGGCCAGCCAGCTGAGCAGCTTGGTGCCGCGGTCGGCGCTGGCGCGCGCGCCGAGCAGCTGCGGGTGCCGATCGATGAAGCTGGTGGTCAGCCGTCCGGCGACGAAGTCCGGCTCGCTCGAGCAGCGCCTCCAGGAACGCGATGTTCGTGGAGACGCCGCGGATCCGGAACTCGGCGAGCGCCCGCCGGGCTCGCTGCACCGCGTTCTCGAACGTCGCAGCCGCGGCAGGTGAGCTTGGCCAGCATCGAGTCGAAGTGGGCGGAGATCTCGGCCCCGGTGTACGTCGTACCTCCGTCGAGGCGGACGCCGGCGCCGCCGGGGGAGCGGTACGTCGTGATCTTGCCGGTGTCGGGGCGGAAGCCGTTGGCGGGGTCCTCGGTCGTGATCCGGCACTGGAGCGCGGCGCCGCGCAGCGTGACCGTGTCCTGGGCGAGCCCGAGGTCCGCGAGCGTCTCGCCTGACGCGATCCGCATCTGGGACTGCACGAGGTCGACGTCGGTGACCTCCTCGGTGACCGTGTGCTCGACCTGGATCCGCGGGTTCATCTCGATGAAGACGTAGTGGCCCTCCGGGTCGAGCAGGAACTCGACGGTGCCCGCGTTGCGGTAGCCGATCTCGCGCGCGAACCTCACGGCGTCGGCGCACATCCGGTCGCGCAGCTCGGCCGGCAGGTTCGGCGCCGGCGCGATCTCGACCACCTTCTGGTGCCGCCGCTGGACCGAGCAGTCACGCTCGAAGAGGTGGATCACGTTGCTCTCGGCGTCGGCGAGGATCTGCACCTCGATGTGCCGCGGCTCCGTGACCGCCTCCTCGACGAACACGGTCGGGTCGCCGAAGGCGCCCTCGGCCTCGCGCATGCAGATCTCGATCGCCTCGCGGAGGTCGGAAGGGTCGTCCACCCGGCGCATGCCGCGGCCGCCACCGCCGGCGACGGCCTTCACGAACAGCGGGTAGCGGAGCTCCGTCGTGGCCTCGACCAGCGCGTCGACGTCGTCGTTCGGCTCCACCGAGCGCAGGGTCGGGACACCGGCGGCCTTGGCCGCGGCGATCGCACGCGCCTTGTTGCCGGTCAGCTCCAGCACCTCGGCGGTGGGCCCGATGAACGTGATCCCGGCGGCCGCGCAGGCCTCCGCCAGCTGAGGGTTCTCCGAGAGGAAGCCGTACCCGGGGTAGACCGCGTCGGCGCCGACCCGCACCGCCGTACGCACGATCAGGTCGGGGTCGAGGTAGGCCCGCACCGGGTGCCCGCGCTCGCCGATCTCGTAGGCCTCGTCGGCCTTGAGCCGATGCTCCGAGCCGCGGTCCTCGTAGGGGAAGACGGCGACGGTCGTGGCGCCCAGCTCCGTGGCGGCACGGAACGCGCGCACGGCGATCTCGCCTCGGTTGGCCACCAGTACCTTCGCGAACATGCGGCAAACGCTAGTGCCACCGGCCACCAGGGGCGCCCGGCGTCCAGCAGGAGGAACCGGCGCGTGACGTCGCGACAGCTTCATCCCTGTGGGGTCTTTCCAGATAGTTGACTCGGGTCTACGTTGAACAACGGCCCACATCCGTGGGTCACAGGTTCCATGCCAGTCGACCGGGCTCGGCCGACGACGTGGCAGCACCAAGGAGTCTCCCTTGCCTCTGGGTAAACGTGGACGCGTCATCATTTCCAGCATCGCCGTCGTCGCCGTCGTGGCGGTCAGCGCCGGCACATACGCCATGACCAGGTCGGACGGCAAGAGCGAAGCCGAACGCGAACGAGAGCGATCCGGCTCGCACGAGATGCGGGAGGCGCTGGAGAAGCATCCAGCACTCGGTGACCACCGGCTTCCCCTCGCCTTCGTCTCCGAGAAGCTGGCGCAGAGCGGTGGCGAGGCCAGCGGCGAGATCAAGAACGGGCCCTCGCAGGAGTCCTACGACCAGCGCGCCCTGCCCCGCAAGACGATCTCCTCCGCCCAGCAGAAGGGCGCGGCACGCGCCTTCGGCAAGGCCCGGAGCCGTTCGGCGACCGCCGAGGGTCGTGCGGTGCAGCGCAAGGCCGCGGGCGCCGCGCGCGCCGCGGCCGTCCCGACCTGGACCTCGGCCGGCCCCGACGGCGGCATCCAGGTCGAGGAGGCCACCTACACGGGCACCCCGGCGTTCGTCTCCGGTCGCACCACCTCGCTGGTGCCCGGACGCACCTGCCGGACGAGTGGCTGCGTCCTGTACGCCGGCACCGCCGGCGGTGGTCTCTGGAAGACCAGCAACGCGCTGGCGGCGCACCCGACCTGGACCCACATCGGCTCCGGCATCCCGTCGACCGCGATCGGCACCCTCTACCGGGCGCCGAACGACGGCGGGTTCTACGTCGGCACCGGTGAGCCCAACGGATCCTCGGACTCCGAGGCGGGCCTCGGCCTCTACAAGTCCACCGACGGGGCCAGGAGCTTCAGGAAGGTGCAGACCTTCGCCAACGGCAAGGACTTCACGCTGGACCGGTCCGTCGCCGCGGTGGCGGTCGACCCCAACAACGCCCGGCACATCCTGGTCGGCACCGCGGTCGCGCGGCACGGCTCGTCGTCGGTCAACGGCGGACGCTTCACGCCGCCCGGTGCGGCCAAGGTGGGCCTGTACGAGACCCGCGACGGCGGCCAGGACGTGGCAGCTCACGTTGAGCCAGGACTCCGACGAGGTCGACCCGAGCTCACCGAACGGGGCGGACTTCTTCCGCGGTGGCATCTCGAAGATCAAGTTCGACCCGACCCACGGCGGCACCGCCTACGTCGCGATGTTCGACTACGGCCTGTTCCGCGAGGGTACTGCTGGAAACTTCAAGCAGATCTACACGATCAAGACCCCGGGTGACCCGGCCACCGGCCTCGACAGCCGGATCGAGTTCGACACCGCGTCGCTGCCGGGCGGCAGGACCCGGATCTACCTCGGTGACGCGACGTTCTTCGACAACGCCAGGTCGGCGCTCCTGCGCACCGACAACGCCACGGCCGCCCAGCCGGCCTTCAAGCTGCTGTCCGACCCGACGCCCGGCACCGCGGGCTACGGCTCGTTCAACTTCTGCCAGGACCAGTGCTCCTACGACATGAACGTGGCCTCGCCGCCGGGACGGCCCAACGAGGTGTTCCTCTCCGGCTCGATGAACTACGACGAGCTCCAGGCGTTCGGCGGTCCGGGCAGCTCCAACGGCCGCTCGATCGTGCGCTCGGCCGACGCGGGTGTGCACGTCACGGACATGACGAACGACGGGAAGGTCCACGCCAACGGCCTGCACCCGGACCAGCACGCGTTGGTGTTCGTGCGGACCGGGCAGGGCAAGCAGGTGTTCTTCAGCGCCTCCGACGGCGGCATCTGGCGCCAGGAAGGCCCGTACGTCGACCGCAGCAGCGACTGTGGTGCGCGCGGGCTCATCGGACCGGAGCGGGTCGACTGCGAGCAGTACCTGTCCGCGATCCCGAGCCTGAACCAGAGCCTGAACAAGGGCCTGCAGACGCTGCAGTTCCAGTCGGCGAGCGTGACGCCGGGCGACGCCGGGATCATCCAGGGCGGCACGCAGGACAACGGCACCTGGGAGAGCGACGATCCCGACGGGTTCGTCGAGACGATCGGTGGTGACGGCGGGCAGTCCGGCTTCAACGTCCGCACCAGCAAGATTCGCTACCACTCCTACTTCGCGCCGCAGCACGACGTCAGCTTCGACAACGGCAGCCCGCCGAGCTGGGACTGGATCTCCGACCCGCTGCTCAACTCGGGCGAGGCGGCGTCGTTCTACACGCCGTTCACGGCCGACCCGAAGGTCGCGGGCACGGTGTTCGACGGTCTGCAGCACATCTGGCGGACCACGGACAACGGTGGCGACCGGGCCTACCTCGACCAGCACTGCAACGAGATCAGCGGTGACTTCGAGGCGCCGTGCGGTGACTGGCGCAAGATGGGCGGCAACGGCGCCGGCGACCTGTCCGGCGGCGACCCGAACAACTACGTGGTCGCGGTGGAGCGGGCGGCGAGCAACAGCGGCACCCTGTGGGCCGGCACGCGGCTGGGGCGGATCTACGTCTCGACCAACGCCAACGCCGCCAACCCGGCCACGGTCAAGTACGACCGGTACGACCTGAAGCTGGGTACGCCGACCCGGTTCATCTCCGGCATCTCGGTCGACCCGAACCACCCGAACCACGCCTTCATCTCCTACTCCGGCTACTCGGCGTACTCGCCCGGCGGCCACGTGTTCGAGGTGACCGTCAACCCGGCGACCCGCACCGGCACCGTCAAGGACCTGAGCGGCAACCTCGGCGACCAGCCGATCACCGACGTGGTCCAGGTGCCCTCGACCGGCTCGCTGTACGCCTCGACGGACTTCGGCGTGGTCACCCGGGCCGCGGGCTCGGCCAACTGGGTGGCGACACCCGGCCTGCCGCAGGTGGCGGTCTACGGGCTGACGCTCGACCCGTCGAACCAGACGCTGTACGCCGCCACGCACGGCCGCAGCATCTGGAAGATGCACGTCGGCTGAGGTCGTGACGGGTCGGGGCCACCCCCGCCCGTCGTCGACCCTCGCCCGGCGGACGCACCACCCACCCACCCCAGCGTCCGCCAGGCGAGGGTCGACGACGTGCGGTCGCGGCGCGGGACCAACGGGTGAGCGCGTTGAGGAGCCCCCTCCCGGAGGCGCTGGGGTGGGCTGGGTGGTGCGCCTTCGGGAGGGGGCTCCTCGGCGGGCGCAGCCCTCAACCCACCGCAGCCGCGGCTCAGGCGTCCTTGATCTCGCAGATCACGGCGCCGTTGGTGACCGTGGCACCGACCTCGGCCTGCAGGCCGGAGACGGTGCCGGCCTTGTGCGCCTTGAGCGGTTGCTCCATCTTCATCGCCTCGAGCACCACGATCACGTCGCCCTCGGCGACCTCCGCACCCTCCTCCACCGCGACCTTGACGATGGTGCCCTGCATGGGGGAGGTGACCGCGTCGCCGGAGGCGGCGGCGCCGGACTTCTTGCCCGCGCTGCGCTTCGGCTTCCGGCCACCCGCTCCGCCGGCGGCCAGTCCGCCGAGTCCGGCCGGGAGCACCACCTCGAGCCGGCGCCCGCCGACCTCGACGGTGACCTTCTGCCGCTCAGCGGGCTCCTCGCCCTCGGCGGCGGCGCCGGAGTACGGCGCGATCTGGTTGTCGAAGTCGGTCTCGATCCACTGCGTGTAGACGCCGAACGAGTCGCCGTCAGACCCTCCTGAGCCTGTCGAAGGGCCGACGAACGCGGGGTCGTCGACCACCGCGGCGTGGAAGGGGATCACGGTCGGCATGCCGTCGACCACGAACTCGGCGAGCGCCCGGCGGGACCGCTCGAGCGCCTGGGTGCGGTCGCGCCCGGTGACGATCAGCTTGGCGATCAGCGAGTCGAACGAGCCGGGGATGGTCTCGCCCGACCTCGTAGCCGCCGTCGACACGGACGCCCGGACCGCTCGGTGGCGACCAGCGCAGTCAGGGTGCCGGGCGCGGGCATGAAGTTCGCGCCGCCGTCCTCGGCGTTGATCCGGTACTCGATCGAGTGCCCGCGCACCTCGGGGTCGTCGTACCCGAGCTCCTCGCCGGCCGCGATCCGGAACATCTCGCGGACCAGGTCGAGCCCGGTGACCTCCTCGGAGACCGGGTGCTCGACCTGCAGCCTGGTGTTGACCTCGAGGAAGGAGATCGTGCCGTCCTGGCCGACCAGGAACTCGCAGGTGCCGGCGCCCACGTAGCCCGCCTCACTCAGGATCGCCTTGCTGGACTCGTAGAGCGTGGTCATCTGCTCCGCCGAGAGGAACGGGGCGGGGGCCTCCTCGACCAGCTTCTGGTGCCGGCGCTGGAGCGAGCAGTCGCGGGTCGAGACCACGACCACGTTGCCGTGCTGGTCGGCGAGGCACTGGGTCTCCACGTGGCGCGGCTTGTCGAGGTACTTCTCGACGAAGCACTCGCCGCGGCCGAACGCCGAGACCGCCTCGCGGACCGCGGACTCGAACAGCTCGGTGACCTCCCCCATCTCCCGGGCCACCTTCAGCCCGCGGCCGCCTCCGCCGAACGCGGCCTTGATCGCGATCGGCAGGCCGTGCTCCTCGGCGAACGCGACCACCTCGTCGGCACCGTCGACCGGGTCCTTCGTGCCCGCCACGAGGGGAGCGCCGACCTTCTCCGCGATGTGGCGCGCCCTGCACCTTGTCCCCGAGGTTCTCGATCGCCTCCGGGGGCGGGCCGATCCACACCAGTCCGGCGTCGATCACCGCCTGCGCGAAGTCGCGGTTCTCGGCGAGGAAGCCGTAGCCGGGATGCACCGAGTCGGCGCCGGACTTCTCCGCGACCGCGACGATCTTGCCGATGTCGAGGTAGGAGTCGCCCGGTGTCGATCCGTCGAGCGAGTGCGCCTCGTCGGCGAGCCGCACGAAGAGCGCATCGCGGTCCGGCTCGGCGTAGACGGCGACACTGCCGATACCGGCGTCCCGACAGGCGCGGATCACCCGGACGGCGATCTCCCCGCGGTTGGCGATCAGGACCTTCTTCAGCGGTGTGGTCTCCGGCACCGCGCCACAGTATCGTCCCCGTTCAGCCGGCCAGGCTGGCCTCCAGGCTGATCTCGACGCCGGTCAGGGCCTTGCTGACCGGACACCCGGCCTTGGCCTCTTCGGCGGCCTTCTGGAAGGCCGCAGCGTCGATCCCGTCGACCTCGCCCTCGACGGTGAGCGTGATCCCCGTGATCTTGAACCCGCCCTCAGGGTCCTTTCCGAGTGACACGGCGGCGGTCACGTCCAGCGACTGTGGCGTGCCGCCGGCCAGGGCGACCACATTGGAGAGCTGCATCGCGAAGCACGACGAGTGGGCCGCCGCGATCAGCTCCTCGGGGCTGGTGGTCCCGTCCGCGTCCTCGGCCGCGCGCTTGGGGAACGAGACCTCGAACGTGCCGACGCCCGAGCTGGAGAGCTCGACCTGTCCGGAACCGTCCTGCAGCCCGCCATTCCAGGCTGTGCGTGCGGTGCGTGTGGGCATGGTGCCTCCTCGTTGCCGGGATGCGCGCCGGTCCCGGCACGCTCTCCGAACCTACACAGGGGGCATCTCGGGCCACCGCTCGGATCGGTCGGTTAGCGATCGTTAACCTCGCGGGTCTACGATGCGGCCATGAGCTTCGAACTTTCGCCCGAGCACGAGCAGTTCCGACGTACTGTCCGGGACTTCGCGCAGAAGGAGATCGCGCCGCACGCCGCACAGTGGGACCGCGAGCACCACTTCCCGACCGACGTCGTGCACAAGATGGGTGAGCTCGGCCTGTTCGGGCTCACCACTCCCGAGGAGTACGGCGGCGCCGGGTTGTCGGGCGAGGACGGTGGCTTCACGAGCCTGTGTCTCGCGATCGAGGAGATCGGCCGCGTGGACCAGTCGATGGGGATCACGCTCGAGGCGGCGGTCGGGCTCGGGATCAACCCGATCCTCACCTACGGCACCGACGAGCAGAAGCAGACCTGGCTCCCCGACCTGATCGCCGGCACCAAGCTCGCCGGCTTCGGCCTGACCGAGCCCGGCGCGGGCTCCGACGCGGGCGCGACGAAGACCAAGGCCGACCTGGTCGACGGCGAGTGGGTGGTCAACGGGGCGAAGCAGTTCATCACGAACTCGGGCTCCGACATCACCTCGGTGGTGACAGTGACCGCTCGCACCGGGACGTCGACGAGCTCGACCACCGGCAAGGACAAGGCCGAGATCAGCACGATCATGGTGCCGTCGGGCACGCCCGGGTTCACCGCCGAGAAGGCCTACGACAAGCTCGGCTGGCACGCCTCCGACACCCACCCGCTGAGCTTCGACGACGCACACGTGCCCGAGGACCACCTGCTCGGTGATCGGGGCCGCGGCTACGCCCAGTTCCTGGCCACCCTCGACGACGGTCGCGTGGCGATCTCCGCGCTGGCCGTTGGCTGCATCCAGGCCTGCCTCGACCTGAGCCTCCAGTACGCCGGCGAGCGCACCACGTTCGGCGTGCCGATCGGCCGCAAGCAGGGCGTCGCCTTCCAGATCGCCGACCTCGAGACGATGCTGCACGCAGCCCGGCTGCTCACCTACCGCGCCGCCGCCATGAAGGACTCGATGGAGGCCGGTGGCTCGGGTGCGGCGTCTACGAAGGCGTTCAAACAGGCCGCTGCCGTGGCCAAGCTGTACACGACCGAGTCCGCGGTCACCGCGACGCGGATCGCGACCCAGGTCTTCGGCGGCTACGGCTTCATGGAGGAGTACCCGGTCGCCCGCTTCTACCGCGACGCCAAGGTCCTCGAGATCGGCGAGGGCACCTCCGAGGTGCAGCGGATGCTGATCGCCCGGGGCCTGGGCCTGCCCGTCGAGTGACCTATCGCGAGGCTCCAACCTTTCCCTAAGTCCCGCGCGCGACGATCCGCTGAGCGGAATGTGGGGTGGGGCGCTGATGTCGATCTCGGTGGAACAGCTGGTGCAGGTGGGGGTCTCGCACGGCGAGGCTCCCTTGGACCTGCTCGAGCGACTGACTGTGCCTGCTGACGCAGTCCCGGGGCTCCTCGCTGAGCTCTCCGCGCTCGGCGCGACGGAAGCCGTCGTTCTCTCCACCTGCAGCCGCAGCGAGATCTATGCCCGCTCCCGCGTGGCCCCCGCCCGTCTGGTCGAGGTGCTGGCCGGGCACGCGGGCGTCTCGCCGGCGACCGTCCACGCCGTGGCGCAGCAGCGGGTGGGCGCGTCCGTCGTCGAGCACCTCCTGCGGGTCACCGCCGGGCTGGAGTCCCGCCTCGTGGGCGAGGTGGACATCCAGCGGCAGGTCCGGACGGCGTACCGCGCGGCACGCGCGGCCGGCACGGCCGGCCCGCTGCTCGAGCGGGTCTTCCCGCTGGCGCTCCGGTGCGGCGACGACGTCCGCTCGCGCACCAGCCTGGGACGGCAGGGACGCTCCCTGGCGCGGCGCGCGGTCGACATCGGCGTGGCCGCGGTGCACGATGCCTCGCCCGGGGTGCTGCACGAGGCCGTGCCCGAGGTCCTCATCGTCGGCTCGGGACAGATGGCGTCCTCGGCGACCGAACGGCTGAACGAGCTCGGGCTCCCGTTCCGGGTCGCCGCCCGCGATGAGGGCTACGCGGCCCGGCTCGCGGGACCGAACAATGTCTGCGCGCTGGATTCCTTGGTGGGGGGGATCCAGCGTGCCGACCTCCTGATCTGCGCCACCTCCGCCAGCCGCCCTGTGGTCACCTACACGCACGTGCAGGAAGCGATGCAGGCGCGCACGCGGCGGCTGACAGTGGTCGACCTCGCGGTTCCGCGCAACGTCGACCCCGCGGCCGGCCTGCTCGACCGGGTCGGTCTCGTCGACCTGTCCGGGCTGAACGACGACGCGAGCTCCGACCCGGTGGTGTGCCAGGCAGTGGGCCACGCCGAGGAGCTGGTCCTGGCCGCGACCCGTGGCTATCTCGAGGACGAGAGCGCGCGCCGGGTGGGTCCGCTGATCCGCGCGGTGCGGACACAGCTCAAGGCCCGTGGCCGGCAGGACCTCGTCCACCGGATGACCGTGGCGGCCCGGGCGGCGGCCGCGGCCGACGACGCGGCCGCCCTGCGAACGCTGTGCGAGGCGTTCGAGGTGCGGGCGGTGGACGTCGGGCTCTGACCCGGCGCACTGGCGGGTTTCCGACAATTCGCAACAGAGGGGAGACACTCCGGTCGTTGTCGAGGATCCTCTTGCCGTCGGGACGGCGCGACAGGGCGGGTGAACGGGGGACGCGCGCAGGCGCGCCGTCACCGGCGCTTGCCGCCGGGCACACCTCTTGACAGGATCCCCACGTGGTCGACGGGGGAAGACACTCGGGCCTCGACGAGCCTGTCGAGGCGAGCCGGTTGCGCGCCCAGGCCGACGCGATCCGGACCTTGCTCGCACGCGAAGCACTGGATCGCTCCGGCGACGACCTGCGACGGCTGGTCGGGCTCCAGCAGCTCGTGACCGAGCTGCGGCGGATGGCACCGCTGGCCCGGGAGGAGGTCTGGGTGCTCCAACCGCGCTACTTCTACGACCCGGAGGAGCCGGGCGTCGCGCTGGCGCGACGGGCCCGCGACCGGGGGGTACAGACGCTGCTGATCACACGCCCGTCCACGCTGCGCACCCATCCCTTGTTGCCCTCGATCTATCCCCGGACCCGGGTCGGTCCGGTGTTCCTCCGGGCGATGATCGTCGACGGGACCGGCCTGCTGGTCGAGGGTCCCGACACGGCGGAAGGCGAACGCTCTTCGTGGAGCACCTCGCGGCCCGAGGTGGTCGGCGCCGTGGTCGAGCACTGGCACGCCACCCGCGAGCTCTCCGAGCCGATCCTTCCCGCCGGCACCGAGCCGCCCCTGTCCGAGCGTCAGCTCGAGGTCTGCGGCTTGCTCGCGGTGGGCGAGAAGGACCAGGTCATCGCCCGGATCCTCGGCACGTCCGAGCGCACCGTCGAGCGCGACGTCCACACGATCCTGGGCGAGCTCGGTGCCAGCAGTCGGACCGAGGCGGTGCTGCTGATGCGCGGACGTGGGGTCAACGGGGGCTGGCCGGAGGCCAACCCGACCTGAGCGGCAGTCAGCCGTCGTCGCTGGTCCAGAAGTCGGTCCAGCGGAAGCCCAGCTCGTCGAACATCAGCCGCAGCAACGGCACGCTGATTCCGACCACGTTGTGCGGGTCGCCGGTGATGCCGCTGACGAAGGCGCCGCCGAGCCCATCGATCGTGAACGCCCCGGCCACCTCGAGCGGCTCGCCAGTGCGCACGTAGGCCTCGATCTCATCGTCGGAGACCTGCGCGAAGCGCACCCGGGTCGCGGCCGAGCGGGCGATCCAGACCTCCCGGTGGGTGTCGATCACGCAGTGGCCGGTGTGCAATGCCCCGGCGCGTCCGCGCATGTCCTGCCAGCGCCGGGTCGCCTCGCCAGCCGTCCTGGGCTTGCCCAGGATCCGGCCGTCGAGCTCGAGCACGGAGTCGCAGCCGATCACCAGGGATCGTGGCTGGTGCGCCGCCACCGCCACCGCCTTGAGCTGCGCGAGCTTGAGCGCGTACGGCGCGGCCTCGGTCTCCTCGACGCCGTCCTCGTCGACGCCCGAGACCACGACGTCGGGGCGCAGCCCGGCACGCCGCAGGGTCTCCAGCCGGGCGGGCGACGCAGAGGCCAGGACCAGCCGGGGGAGCGCTCCGGTCACGGAAGCCCGCTCGCGCGCCACGCGCCGGGGCCGTGCCGGAGCGTCGTACGGACCCTCCGCGCGGGCGCCGACCACGCCGGCGTCGGTCGCGCGGTGGGCTCCTCGGCCCCGGTGGCCGCCATCGCGGAGACGACCGCGACCAGCGCCGCCACCTCCTCGTCGGTGGCGTCGGGAGTCAGGATGCGCAGCAGTGGGGTCTCGCCAGGCTCGACCACCGGTTCGTCGACCGACTCGACGGCCGGGTCCTTGGTCGTCACAGCGGGATGTTCCCGTGCTTCTTGGGCGGCAGCGTCTCGCGCTTGGTGCGCAGCAGCGCGCAGCGCCTTGATCACCTCGACCCGGGTCTCGGGCGGGTCGATCACGGCGTCGACGTAGCCGCGCTCGGCCGCGATGTAGGGGTTGGCGAGCGTGTCCTCGTACTCCTGCACGAACTGGGCGCGCATCTCCTCCGGGTCGTCGGCCGCGCGCGATCTCCTTGCGGTACAGGATGTTGACCGCGCCCTGGGCGCCCATGACCGCGATCTGCGCGGTCGGCCAGGCGAGGTTGATGTCGGCGCCGAGGTGCTTGGAGCCCATGACGTCGTAGGCGCCGCCGTAGGCCTTGCGGGTGATGACCGTGACCAGCGGGACGGTGGCCTCGGCGTAGGCGTAGATCAGCTTCGCGCCGCGGCGGATGATGCCGTTCCACTCCTGGTCGGTGCCGGGCAGGAAGCCGGGCACGTCGACGAAGGTCAGCACCGGGATGTTGAACGCGTCGCAGGTGCGCACGAACCGGGCCGCCTTCTCGGAGGCGTCGATGTCGAGGGTGCCGGCGAACTGCATCGGCTGGTTGGCGACGACGCCGACCGAGCGGCCCTCGACCCGGCCGAAGCCGATCACGATGTTCGGCGCGAACAGCGGCTGCACCTCGAGGAACTCCTCGTCGTCGAGGATCGCCGTGATCGCATCGTGCATGTCGTAGGGCTGGTTGGCGCCGTCGGGGATGAACGTGTCGAGCGACCGGTCGTCGTCGGTGACCTCGAGGCCCGCCGGCTCGTCGTACGACGGGCGGCTCGTCGAGGTTGTTCTGCGGCAGGTAGGACAGCAGCGACTTGACGTACTCGATCGCGTCGTCCTCGTCGGTGCCCAGGTAGTGCGCGTTGCCGGACTTCGTGTTGTGGGTGCGGGCGCCGCCGAGCTCCTCCATGGTGACGTCCTCGCCGGTGACCGTCTTGATCACGTCGGGACCGGTGATGAACATGTGCGAGGTCTCGTCGACCATGACGATGAAGTCGGTGAGGGCGGGGGAGTAGACGTGCCCGCCCGCGCAGGCGCCCATGATCAGCGAGATCTGCGGGATGACGCCGGAGGCGTGCACGTTGCGGCGGAAGATCTCGCCGTAGAGCCCGAGGCTGACCACGCCCTCCTGGATCCGCGCGCCGCCGCCCTCGTTGATGCCGATGATCGGGCAGCCGGTCTTCATCGCGAGGTCCATGACCTTGATGATCTTCTCGCCGTAGACCTCGCCGAGGGAGCCACCGAAGATCGTGAAGTCCTGGCTGAAGACGCAGACCTGGCGGCCGTCGACCGTGCCGTAGCCGGTGACCACGCCGTCGCCGTAGGGCCGGTTCTTCTCCAGGCCGAAGGCGGTGGAGCGGTGCCGGGCGAACTCGTCGATCTCGACGAACGAGCCCTCGTCGAGGAGCAGCTCGATGCGCTCGCGGGCGGTCTTCTTGCCCTTCGCGTGCTGCTTCTCGACCGCCTTCGCCGAGCCGGCGTGGACCGCCTCGTCGATGCGCCGGTCGAGGTCGGCGAGCTTGCCGGCCGTGGTGTGGATGTCGATGTCCGAGGGGACGTCCGTGCCTTCGCCTGGGTGTGCGCTCACGCGCGCCACACTAGTGTGGTGGACTCTCGTGCGCTCTCCTCGGTCTCCTTGCCCGCCTGGGACGTCGTGTACCTCGACGCGACCGGCTCCACCAACGCCGCCGCGGCGGCGACGCCGGTGCCGGGACGGGTCGTGGTCACCGACCACCAGACCGCCGGTCGTGGCCGGCTCGACCGGGGCTGGGACACGCCCGCGGGCGTCGCGCTGACGTTCTCGGCCGTGATCGACCCCGAGCTCCCCGACGCGAAGTGGCCGTGGCTGCCGCTGCTGGCGGGGGTCGCCGTCGCCGATGCGGTACGGCGGGCGACGGCCCTGATCACGTCGCTGAAGTGGCCCAACGACGTGCTGGTGGGCGACCGCAAGCTGGCCGGCATCCTGGTCGAGCGGGTGGCCGGACCGGCCGGCCCGGTCGCGGTCGTGGGCGTCGGCGTCAACGTGCACCAGACCGAGCTGCCGGTCCCGCACGCCACGTCGCTGGCGCTCGAGGGAGCGACGCTCGACCGCGCCGACCTGCTCCAGGCGGTGCTGGCCGGGATCGCCGGCGAGCTCGCCGGGTGGCGGTCGTCCGGGGGTGACCCGACCGGGCTGCGGGCGTCGTACCGGGCGGCGTGCGGGACCCTCGGGCGCGACGTCCGGGTCGAGCTGCCCGGCGGCGGGGCGGTCGAGGGGCGGGCCGAGGACATCGACGATCAGGGCCGGCTGGTGGTCCGTGTGTCAGGCGGCGGGACCCGTGCACTGAGCGCCGGGGACGTGGTCCACGTCCGGGTGCCGAACCCGCCCGGCTCGTTGTCCTGAAATGACATGATGTGCCGGTGGCGATCTCCAACAAGCTCCTCAACGAGGGGGAGAGCGTGGTCTTCAGCACGCGCACGCACGCAAAGGCGCTGCTCCTGCCGGGGGTGCTCCTCCTGGTGTCCCTGGGCCTCGCCGCCTGGGTGTCCAACCTGACCGACGGCGTCGTGGTCATGGGCGGATGGGGCCTCGGCGTACTGGTGATCCTCGTGTTCGTCGTGTGGCCGTTCCTGAACTGGCTGGCCTCGACGTACACCGTGACCACGCGACGGCTGATCACCCGTCACGGCGTCTTCACCCGCACCGGCCACGACATCCCGCTCAACCGGATCAGCGACGTCTCCTACGAACGCGACCTGATCGACCGGTTGCTCGGCTGCGGGACACTCGTGATCTCCGACGCCAGCGAGGTGGGCCGCGTCGAGCTGCCCGACGTCCCGCGCGTGGAGCAGCTGCAGCTGAAGATCAGCGATCTCCTCTACAACCTGCACAACACGCGGAGCGATGACGGCACCTGAGCCGGACGACCCGCGAGAGCGGCTCGAGGACGTCATCCTCGGTGCGGCTCCGGACCTGACCAGCGACGACGTGGCGCGTGCCTCGGGGTTCACGGCCGACCAGACCCGCCGGTTCTGGCGTGCCCTCGGCTTCGCCGACGCCGGCTCCCAGGCCGCCTTCAGCGCCGCCGACGTCGAGGCGCTGAGCCTGGTCGCCGGGACCATCGAGAGTGGCGCGCTCGACGAGGAGACCGTGGTGCGGATGACCCGCGCCGTCGGGCAGACGATCGCGCGGCTCGCCGACTGGGAGGTGGCCACGCTGGTCCGCCGGGTCGAACAGCTCGAGGCGGGCGACGAGGCCACCGGCAGCCGGATCGGCAGCGCGCTGCGGATCGCCGACCAGGTCGGCCCGACGTTCGAGAAGCTGCTGATCTACGCCTGGCGCCGGCACCTCGCCGCGGCCGTGTCGCGGGTCGAGGCGATGGGCGCGAATGACGAGGACCTGCACACCGCCGAGCTGACGATCGGTTTCGCGGACCTGGTCGGCTTCTCGGCGTACAGCAACGCGCACAGCCAGGACGAGATCGGCGAGGTGGTCGAGCAGTTCGAGAGCCGCGCCGTCGACGCCGTCGCCCGGCGCGGCGGCCGGGTGATCAAGACGCTCGGCGACTCGGTGCTGTTCGTCTGCGAGCGCCCCGAGCAGGCGTACGACGTGGCCGCCGAGATCGTCCTCGAGATCGGCCACGACGAGCTGCTGCCCGACGTACGCGTCGGGCTCGCGACCGGGCCGGTCGTGCTCCGCCTCGGCGACGTCTTCGGCCGCGCCGTGAACCTCGCCGCCCGGATGACCGCCGTCGCCCGCCGCAACCGCGTGATCACCGACCGTCGTACCGCCGACCTGCTCCCGCCCGGCGAGTTCGTCACCCGCGAGCTGCCCGCCCGGCCGGTGCGGGGGTTCGGCGAGCTGGAGCCGGTGGCGGTGAAGCGGGTGTAGGGCTTGGTGGAATTCCCAAGGTATCTAGGTTTGCTGGCGCATCCCGCGGTGTGTACGCCGCTGGAAGCGCCAGGTTCCATTGGGAAGTCAGAAGAGATTGGGAAGTGTGTGTCCGTTTGCGTGCCCGATGTCCGACAAATGCCTAGATACCTTGGGAATTTGCCCGGCCCGCACGTCCCCACCTCACTCCTCCCCGAACCACTCCCGACGCACCTTCTGCGGCACACACATCGCCCACGCGTCGGTGACCAGCTCGGTCATCTCGGCCAGGTCGAGCGCGTCGAGCCGCACGTGGATCCACTGGTAGCGCATGTCGCCCCGGCTCGGCAGCGAGAACTTGTCCGGCTCGGCCTCGACCGTGGCCGCGCGGAGCTCGCGCGGGAACCCGACGCCCATCTCCGTCTCGTCGCGGGACAGGGCCAGGAACACGATCCGGCCGACCCGGAACTTCACCTGGTCGCGCACCAGCGCCTCGTAGGCGCGCGGGAGCCCGAGCGCGACCCGGCGGACATCGTCGACGGTGACCGGCACGGCGCGGCTCAGAGGAAGTCGGCGGGGTCGAACTCGTCGATCGGGATCACCCGGATCCGGGGCAGCCGCTCGTTGAACGCGGCCACGTCGTACTCCAGGTCGAAGAACTCCAGCCCCCGCTGGATCAGGGCCAGGAACCCGGTGTTCTTGAACTCCCGGAACGCGACCAGGCCGGTGCGACGCCCGCCGACCAGCGGCTCGAGCTGGGGCAGGAAGTCGCCGTCGTTGCTGGCCAGCATCACGTCGGCCTCGCGGTTGCCGAGCTCGACCAGGGTGCGCTGGATCGCGATGTCCACGACCTTCTGGTCGGCGCCGGCCAGCGGCACGGGCCGGAAGCCCATCGCCATCAGCGCCTGCACGAAGCCCATCGGGAGCTCGCCGTTCACGGCGAGGAAGAACAGCCCGACCGCCGGCTGGCCCCACCTGGTCTCGGCGAACTCCAGCAGCCGGTCCCAGCGCGGCCGCTCCTGCGGTGCGGGGCGGCGGCCGAACACCTGCCCCAGCGTCGCGTCGATGTTCTCGCCGTCGATCAGGACGTAGGTGGTGCGAGCGGGCGCAGCCGTCATGACTGGACCCTAAGCCCGACCCTCAGCCCGGTGGATAGGGTCGTGCCGTGAACGACGCCCTCGCCCCCACGATCGCGGTGATCGGGGGCGGGCAGCTGGCCCGGATGCTCGCCGAGCCGGCCGCGGCGCTCGGCATCCCGCTCCGGCTCCTCGCCGAGGCCGAGGGCGTGAGCGCCGCCCAGGTGATCCCCGACCACACGGTCGGCGACTACCGCGACCTGGAGACGCTGCGCGCGGTGACCAAGGGCTGCGCGGTGGTGACCTTCGACCACGAGCACGTGCCGACCGACCATCTCCACGCTCTGGAGGCCGAGCTCGCGGTGCGTCCCGGTCCCGAGGCGCTGGTGCACGCCCAGGACAAGGCCGTCATGCGCGCCCGCCTGGCCGCGCTCGGTGTTCCGTGTCCCCGCAACGCGGTGGTCACCTCGCCTGCCGAGGTGACCGCGTTCGGCTACCCCTGCGTCCTCAAGACCACACGTGGCGGGTACGACGGCAAGGGTGTGTGGCGCGTCGACGCGGCCGAGCAGTGCGCCGACGCCTTCGCCGCCGCGGAGTCGGCCGGCGTCCAGGTGCTTGCCGAGGAGCTGGTCGACTTCCGGCGCGAGCTCTCGGCGCTCGTCGCGCGTTCGCCGTCCGGCCAGGTCTCCGCCTGGCCCGTGGTCGAGTCGGTGCAGCGCGACGGGATCTGCGCCGAGGTGGTGGCCCCGGCGCCGGGCCTCGACCCCGGCCTCGCGGTCCAGGCGCAGCGGATCGCGATGCGCGTCGCCGCGGAGCTCGACGTGACCGGCGTGCTGGCGGTGGAGCTCTTCGAGACCACCGACGCCCGGATCCTGGTCAACGAGCTCGCGATGCGGCCGCACAACACGGGGCACTGGACCCAGGACGGCGCGGTCACCAGCCAGTTCGAGAACCACCTGCGGGCGGTGCTCGACCTGCCGCTCGGCGCCCCGGACGCCCGCGCGCCGTGGACGGTGATGGTCAACATCCTCGGCGGCGACGCCGAGACCGGCCGGCTGTACGACGGCTACCCGCACGCCCTGGCCCGTGACCCGCGGCTGCGCGTTCACCTCTACGGCAAGGGCCTGCGTCCGGGGCGCAAGGTGGGTCACGTGAACGCGTACGGCGACGACCTCGAGGACTGCCTCGATCGGGCACGGCACGCCGCAGCATGGTTCCGCGGCGACCTCGGCGACGAAAGCGAGTAGCGATGAGCAGGAAGCAGCCGGACGCACCCCGGGTCGGCATCGTGATGGGCTCTGACTCCGACTGGCCGGTGATGAAGGCGGCGGGCGAGGCGCTCGAGGAGTTCGACGTCGCTTACGAGGCCGACGTGGTGTCCGCCCACCGGATGCCCGACGAGATGCTGGCCTACGGCCGCGATGCCTCCTCGCGGGGGCTCTCCGTGATCATCGCCGGGGCGGGCGGGGCCGCCCACCTGCCGGGGATGCTCGCGTCGGTCACCCCGCTGCCCGTGATCGGGGTGCCGGTGGCGCTCAAGTACCTCGACGGCATGGACTCGTTGCTGTCCATCGTCCAGATGCCGGCCGGCGTACCGGTCGCGACCGTGGCCGTGGGCAACGCCCGCAACGCCGGCCTGCTCGCGGTGCGCATCCTCGCCGCGACCGACGCCGACCTGCAGCAGCGGATGCTCGACTTCCAGGCCGAGCTCCGCGCCACCGCCCAGGCCAAGGGCAAGGCCGTGCGCGGCGAGTCCGCGCACAAGCTCGGCTTCTAGTCCCGCACCCGCCCGCGCAGCGCCTTGGTGCGGCCACGTCGGGTCTTCGCGTCCAGCCGGCGTCGCTGCGATCCGCGCGAGGGCTTCGTCGGCACCCGCGGCAGGGGAGGCGGGGCGAGGCCGTCGCGCACGAGGTCGCCGAGGCGCTCGCGCGCCGCGACGCGGTTGCGGTGCTGGGAACGGTGCTCCGAGGCGGTGGCGGTGAGCGGTACGACGCCCAGTCGTGCGCGTTGCCGGTCGTCGAGCACCCGCGACGAGCTCGGGTCGAAGGACAGCTCGACCCGGCTGTCGGTGGTGTTGACCGACTGCCCGCCCGGACCCGAGGACTTCGAGAACCGTTCCTCCAGCTCGGACTCGGGGATCACCAGCCCGCCGGGCACGCCCGGACCCGCTCGGACCACGAGGTCCATCAGCGGGCACTCCACTCGATCGCCGGGCAGGTGTCCATGACCATCCGGACTCCTGCCCGGCGCGTGCGCCGGATCGCATCCTCATCAATCACGCCGAGCTGGAACCACACTGCCTTCGCGCCCACCTTGACCGCCTGGTCGGCGAACTCCCCGGCGGCGTCGGAGCGCCGGAAGACGTCGACCACGTCGATCGGGAACGGTACGTCGTCCAGCGTCGCGTAGCCCTGCTCGCCGAGCACCGTCGGCGCGTCCGGGTGCACCGGCACGATCCGCTTGCCTCGTCGCTGCAACAGCGCCGCGATCCGGTACGCAGTGCGGGACGGGTCACCGGAGAGGCCGACGACCGCCCACGTCTCGCAGTCGTCGAGCATGAACGCCACGTCGTCCGGGTCCTGCCAGCTCATCCGGGGTCCCCGCGGAAGCGCGAGCGCAGCGAGCGTTTTTGTGGGGTGGAGGTCATGGAGCCCACGGTAGCCGCGCCCCTACGGCGTGCTCGCTGCCGTCGCGGACGGGTCGCTCGCAGCCGTGGCCGAGTCCGTGGCCGAGTCCGTCGCGGAGTCCGTCGCCGAGGCACTGGCGGTGGGGTCGGTGTCCGAGCCGGGATCGGTTCCGTCGGACGGGGACGCACTCGGGTCGGCGGCGTCGGTGCTGCCCGCGCTGGGACTCGTCCCGTCGGACGGGGTCGCGCTCGGGGAGGCGTTGGCATCGGCGTTCGGGTCGAGCGGCCCCTGCTCCGCCTCGATCACCGCGATGATCTGCTCCTCGAAGTCCGAGAGCTGTCCCTGGATCTCCGAGAGCGGCACCTCGGCGATGTGCGCGCCGTACTGGGCGATCTGCTGCCAGAGGTCGGCGATCTTCTGCATGCCATCGTCGCTCAAGGGACCGTCCAGGGTCAGGAAGAGCTGGGTGGCGAGCGCGTAGCTCAGGCAGTTGACGCAGTCGTAGTTGACAGCGGCCGAGATGTTCGCCGGTGCCGCGACATGGTTGTCGCCGGTGACCAGCACGATCTGGAACCCGACCGAGACGGCGGCGCAGTTGTCGCAGCTGGCGAAGGCGTACGACTCGTTGGTGTTCAGGGCGGGGGAGTCGTCGTCGACCCAGACCAGTGCGAACGCCACGTCGTACCGGATCGTGTTGTCGGTGGTGTTGACCGCCAATGCCTGGTTGTCGCCCTTGCCGGGAGCCAGCGGCTTGTTGAACGGGAACACCCAGGACTTGGCGTCCTTGCCCGAGCCGTCCTTGGGCACCAGCACCAGGGCCAGCACCGGCTTGTCGGCGGTCGGACGGGCGTCCTTGTCGCTCCACCCGGTGGTGATCGTGCCGCGCTGCCCGGCGACGAGACGGTCCGACGGCGCGGGGCGCAGTGCCGGCACCGCCTGGGCCAGGGTGCCGCCCTCCCAGGCCTGGATCGGGCGGTACGTGCCCGCGTGCGGCCACCACAGGAAGGCCAGCCCGGCGACCAGGGCGGCGGCAAGCAGGCCGGAAAGGCCGCGCTGGACCGGCTTGCCCTTCGTGCGGTGCAGGGTCTTCACGATCGCCGAGCGGCCGAGCCGGAAGAGGATCACACCGATCGCGAGCACCGGAAAGACCACCGCCACGATGGCGATGCCGCGGGCGGCCACCTCGAGGAAGTCGCCGTCGCCCCAGGCATGACCGAGGAGGGACGACTGCGCGTCGGCGCTGGCCGCAGCGCTGCCGACGATCCGGGGGAGCGTGGCCACCATCGTGAACAACGAGAACGCCAGCATCGGGACGACGACGACCACCCACAGCGAGACCACGGCCCGCGCCCATGGCTTGAGCACGGTCGCCTCCGGGTCGCGCCAGCGCCAGGGCAGCATCCCGAGCAGGGTCGGCTTGATCCGGTGGAACAGGTCGGGGACGCCGGTGACGTCGGCGAGCACGTGGTAGCCGTCGAAGCGGACCACCGGCGTGAGCTGCCGCACCATCTGCAGGATCTGCGTGGCCACGACCAGCAGGAGCGCGTCGTACTGGGTGGCCCACCAGACGCCGGTGACGGCGACCGCGACGATCGCGTTGAAGTAGAGCCCGCCGAGGTCGGTGCGGACCCGGCCCGCGCGACCGAGCCGGTAGGAGTCGGTCACGTCGGTGTAGAACGCCGGCCAGACCAGGTAGATGCCGGCGCCCATGACACCCGGCGACGGCCCCGCCCCGGCGCGCGGCGGCCGCGTGGCCGAACTCGTGGAATCCCGCCGAGAACACGGTCACCGCGATCACCAGCAGCAGCAGCCCGGGCCTGTCGAACGCCTCGTGTGCCGCGGCCGCGAGACCCCGCTCCAGCAGGACCCACCAGCACACGACCAGGAACGCCAGCAGCACCACCGCCATCAGCACGGGGTTGAACAGGCGGGCGAACGGCGACGTGATCCGGCGGGTGCGGTCGGGGTCGCTGACGGCGTACTTGAAACGCAGCGCCAGCAGCGGGTTGGACTTCTTGACCTCCGGTTGGCTGCCGTCGGGCTTGGTCAGCAGGCCCAGCGGGCGCAGCTGGTCGTCGACGAGCGTGCGCACGTTGTCACGCGTGACGGTCGTGCCGAAGCCCGCCGTCACCTGCTCGGCCACCTCGTCGTACGACCGCCGGCCGTCGATCGCGGACAGCACCAGGTAGAGCAGTGTCGTCAGCTGGAAGGTCTGGCCGTCCCCGCGACGGGCCAGCGACGGGGGCTCCCGGTAGCCGGAGCCGACCATCTCCCCGATCAGCTCGACGCCGTCCGCGCGTGCGGGTACGCCGGAACGCGACGACGCGGGTGCGTCGTCGCGTTCCGTGGACGGGCCTTCGAGGACCGACATCGGGGCGGGCCGCCCTTACTGCTCGATGCCGGATGCCTGGTCGGAGGTCGCGTTGGCCTCGCCAGTGATGTCCTGGTTGATCACGGCGTCCTGCTGCGACACGGCTACCGCGTCGCTGCCGACGGAGCCGACATTGGCGCCCACGGCGGCGTCGATCGGGGCCGCGACGTTGGCGTTCGCGGCGACCGCGCCGTTGATCGGGGCCGCGACGTCGGCGTCCGCGTCGACGTTGACGTCCACGTTGAGCAGGTCGCCGTCGAGTGCGCCGTTGGCGGTGTTGCCGACGTCGCCGGCGCTCACGTCACCGAGGCCGCCCGCCGTGTCGCCCACCGTGCCGGCCGTGGCGCCGCCGACGGCGTCACCCGCTCCACCGACCACCGGGTCGAGGCCGGTGTCCGCGGCGCCGGCCGGAGTGGCAGCCGGAGTGGCGGCCGGGTCCGTGGAGGCCGTGCCGGTGCCGACCGTGTCGTTGCCCTGGTCGAGGGCGCTGTCCTGGAGGGCGTGGGCGTTGGCGTCCGCATCCAGGCCCTGGTTGATGATCACGCCCTGGTCGCTGAGCGCCTGGGCGGTGGAGTCCACGGAGAGGATGTTGGAGCCGACGGCGGCGTCGATCGGCGCTGCGACGTTGGCGTTCGCGGCGACCGCGAGGTCGATCGGGGCGGCCGCGTCGACGGCCAGGTTGACGTCGGCGTTGAGGTCGAGGATCGAGACGACCTCCTTGTCGGGAAGCGCGGTGGCCCCTTGCCTGCCGAGCTCCTCGGCGGACAGGCCCTGCTGGTCGTCGCTCATTGGTTCCTCCATCTGGTGCGCGGGTGCGCAGTCGGGTTGCCGGGTTACGTTGCCCGGGGAGGACGTTTCGAAACCGCCCTGGAAGTGAAGCCGCACCCGTGGGTTACCGACCAGTAGCCCGACGTAGGATCGGGACATGACCGAAGGTATGCCCATGTTCGCGCTCTCCGAGGAGCACCTGGCGATCCGTGAGGCCGTCCGGGCCGTCTGCGACGCCAAGGTCGCCCCGGCGGCCGCCGAGGTGGACGCGAAGGGCGAGTTCCCGCAGGCGTCGTACGACGCGCTCGCCGCGTCCGACTTCGCGGCGCCCCACATCGCCGAGGAGTACGGCGGCGCCGGCGCCGACGCGCTGGCCACCTGCATCGTGATCGAGGAGGTGGCCCGCGCCTGCATGTCCTCCAGCCTGATCCCCAGCGTGAACAAGCTCGGCACGATGCCGCTGATCCTCGAGGGTTCCGAGGAACTGAAGAAGAAGTACCTCTCCCGGGTCGCCGCGGGGGAGGGGATGTTCTCCTACTGCCTCTCCGAGCCCGAGGCCGGATCGGACGCGGCCGCGATGACGACCCGGGCGGTGCGCGACCCTTCGACAGGCTCGGGACGAGCCGATGACTGGGTGCTGGACGGCGTGAAGCGCTGGATCACCAACGCCGGAGTCTCCGACTACTACACCGTGTTCGTGGTGACCGACCCCGACGCGGGCAAGAGGGGGATCAGCGCGTTCGTCGTGGAGAAGGACGACGAGGGGGTCTCGTTCGGGGCGCCCGAGAAGAAGCTCGGGATCAAGGGCAGCCCCACGCGCGAGGTCTACCTCGACAAGGTGCGGATCCCGGGCGACCGGCTGATCGGCACCGAGGGTGGCGGCTTCGGGCTCGCGATGCGGGTCCTCGACCACACCCGGGTGACCATCGCCGCCCAGGCGGTGGGCGTCGCCCAGGGCGCGCTCGACTACGCGCTCGGCTACGCCAAGGAGCGCAAGCAGTTCGGCACGCCGGTCGCCGACTTCCAGGGCCTGCAGTTCCTGCTCGCCGACATGGGCATGAAGGTCGAGGCGGCCCGCCAGCTCACGTACGCCGCCGCCGGGCGGTCGGAGCGCAACGACAAGGACCTGACGTTCTTCGGCGCCGCCGCTAAGTGCTTCGCCTCCGACGTCGCGATGGAGGTCACCACCAACGCGGTGCAGGTGCTCGGCGGCTACGGCTACACCCGCGACTACCCGGTCGAGCGGATGATGCGGGACGCCAAGATCACCCAGATCTACGAGGGCACCAACCAGGTGCAGCGGATCGTAGTGGCCCGCCAGCTCCTCAACGGCATCCAGTCACAGCTCTGACGCGAAGATTCAGCTGAGCACCCGTGGCGCGAGGCTGTCGTGTACGACCTGGAGGTAGTAGGCGACGCCGGCAGCCAGGATCTCGTCGTTGAACTCGTAGTCGTGACTGTGCAGGGGTGTGCCGCCTCGGCCGGGCTCCGCACCGTTGCCGAGGAACGAGAAGCAGGCGGGGACGTGTCGGGCCAGGACACCGAAGTCCTCGCTGGCCATGACCGGATCCGCGTCCGCGTTCACGCGTTCTGGGCCGAGGGCCGTGCCCGCCGCGGCTGCCGCGATGGCGACGCAGTCGGCGTTGTTGACGGTGGTCGCGAACTCGTGGGTGTAGGTCACTTCGACGGTGGCGCCATGGGCGCGTCCGACTCCTTCGCTGATCTCGCGGATGCGGCTCTCGAGCAGGTCCTGGACTGCGGGCTCGAAGCTGCGGGTGTCACCGGTGATGTACACGTTGCTCGGGATCGCGTTGCGGGCGCCGTCGGTGCGAAGGTCGGTGCAGGAGAGCACGGCTGTCCGCACGGGGTCGACGCTGCGTGCCACGACGTACTGCAGGGCAACGACGATCTCCGCGCCGATGACCAGGGGGTCGATGACCAGCTGCGGCGCAGAGGCGTGTCCGCCACGGCCGATGACGTGGATGGAGAAGTTGTCCTCGCTGGCCATGATCGGTCCGGTGCGCGTCAGCAGGTGACCGGCCGGCGAGCCGGGATGGTTGTGCAGGCCGTAGATGCTGTCGAGAGGAAAACGTTCCAGCAGCCCGTCGTCGATCATCGCCTGGGCGCCGCGGCCGGGTTCCTCGGCCGGTTGGAAGATCATCCGCACCGTGCCGTCGAACCCCTCGTGCTCCGCGAGGGCGGCGGCCGCCCCGAGGACCATGGCCATGTGCCCGTCGTGGCCGCAGGCGTGCATGGTGCCGGGGTTGCGTGAGGCGTAGTCGCGGCCGGTCCGCTCCTCGAGGGGGAGTGCGTCCAGCTCGGAGCGGAGCCCGATGGCGCGGCCGGAGGCACCTCGGGAGAGTGACCCGACAACTCCGGTGCCGCCGACGTCGGTGACAACGTCGAAGCCGAGCTCGCGCAAGACCGATGCCACGAAGGCGCTGGTTGTGCGCTCGTCGAACGCCGTCTCAGGGTGCTGGTGGAGGTGATGGCGCCAGGCACGGGTTCTGGCCTCGAGGGCGGCGGAGACGGCAGGGGTCACGCGCCAAGTCTCGGGCTCGGCGGACGAACTGGTCCACTGCACAAATCAGGGGTGGGGGTTCGCGCCTGACCGACGATAGGGGCATGGCTACGTGGTTCTGCTCCCCGACCGCGCCGACGTGGGTCGCCCCTGAGGTGTCCGCCGAGGCGTTGCAGTTTCACCGGTCGCTACCGGGGTACGCGCCGACGCCGTTGCTCGACCTGCCCGACCTCGCGACTGAGCTCGGGGTTGGCCGGGTGATGGTCAAGGACGAGTCCTCGCGTCTCGGGCTGCCGGCATTCAAGGTGCTCGGCGCGTCGTGGGCGTGCAAGCAGGTGCTGGATCGGGACGCCGGGGCACACCTGGTGACTGCCACCGACGGCAACCATGGCCGCGCAGTCGCGCGGATGGCGGCCCACTTCGAGGTCGGGGCGACGGTGTTCGTGCCCCACGTCATGCTGTCCGTGACGGCTGAGCGGATCGCGTCCGAGGGCGCGAGCGTGGTCCGTGTCGAGGGCGACTACGACGATGCGGTGCGTCGGGCCGCGGCGTACGCCGAGGACCAGCCCGATCGGGCCCTCGTGCAGGACACCGCGTGGGAGGGTTACACCCAGGTCCCCGCGTGGATCATCGAGGGTTACCAGACCCTGATGCGCGAGATCGACGAACAGCTCGAGGCCCTTGGGGCGTCGGTCGACCTCGTGGCCGTGCCGGTCGGCGTCGGGTCGCTCGCCGAGGCCGTGGTCCGTCACTACCGCCGCCCAGTCGGCCCGCGTCCGCGAGTCCTCTCGGTCGAGCCGGATACCGCTGCCTGCGTCCTGGAGAGCCTGTCGGCCGGTCGGCGGGTGACCGTGGCCACGGCCGCGACCGTGATGGCCGGACTCAACTGCGGCACCGTCTTCGAGCTCGGCCTGGCCGGTGCTGCGCTCTGGCTGCGACGCGGCTGTTGCAATCGGCGATCACGACGCCGTGCGAGCCGTCGACGACCTGGCCGCGCTCGGCGTCTCCTCCGGCCCCTGCGGCGCCGCGACCCTCGCCGGGGTTCGCACAGCTCTGGCCGACCCCGACCGACGCACCGACCTGGGTCTGGGGCCCGGCGCGGTCGTCGTCCTGCTCAGCACCGAAGGGAACAACCCATGACACGGTGGTCCTGATGAGAGCTCATGGGTTGCTTCTGCGCTCAACGTGACGCTCGTGAAGAGCGTGGTCCAGGAAGCCCACCACTCGGTCCGCGTAGTCGTGGGCGTCGTAGATGCCACGTGTGTGCGCGATCCTTGGCAGTGTCCAGAGCTGAGCCTGTGCTGCTGACGCGTAGCGTCGATTGAGGGGTATCTCCTGGGGGATGCTGCCGCTGGCGACGAGCAGCATCGGCGGGCCGTGGAGGCGGCTCTGGGCCGCCAGCTGACGAAGCGGTGGGCCGGGGCGGGTGCCGGACAGGAGAGAGATCACTCCGAAGGTGACCCGCAAGGGCATGTCGCTCAGGGTGTCGGTCAGCGTGGGTTCGAGGGGGGCAAGATCGCCGGCTGAGCGCGCGGTTGCTCCGTCGGTCACTATGGCCGCCAACCTGTCCCGACCATGCGCAGGTGCGGATGCAGCTTCGATGAGGACGTCTGCGCCGGTGGACAGGCCGATCGCGCCAATCTGGCCGGGCTGGACGTCGCGTCGGGTGGAGAGGAAGCGGATCCCACCCGTGACATCGGCCTGCCAGCCCCAGCCGTAGGCATTCCGAACGCCCGCGCTTGCCCCGGAGCCGCGGGCGTCGTACGCAAGCACGCCGTAGCCGTGCTTGACGAGGAGCTGGGCGTGGGCCCGGACCGAGTCGCGGGTGCCACTCGCACTGGGCACGAGGAGGACGGCGGCCCCGTTCCTGGAGGGGTGGTACCAGCCGGACAGCTCGACCCCGTCGTCAGCCCCGAACTCCACCTCCTCGTAGCCGGCCGGGACGGGTCCGGTTGAGGTGTGCTGAAGCCGGTGGGTCTGCACCGTGCCGAGCCCGATGGGAAACAGGACAAGGAGCAACAACGCGAGCGTGACCGCAACGACCGCGACAGCACGAGCGCACCGACGCCACAAGGATCGCGGTCGCGACCGTCGCGCGACCCGCATCCTCCACAGCAGGACGACCGCCAGGCCCAGCAGGCAGATGCCGGCAACGAGGGTGGCCACGCCGCCCACGTCCCGGACGACCGCCGCGAAGGTCGGGCCACGACCTGCGAGACCCGTTCCGGCGCGATGGACCATGAGGTCGTACACGTGCACCGCGCCGTTCGCGGCGGCCGCGACACCGATCACGACGGTGATCGCTACCCGCAAGACCAACCCCGGCCGGCCGAACGCGATGAGGGCAAGGACCGCGAGGACGGACACGACCCCGATCGGCACCAGTCGCTCCTGAGCAGTGGCATGGCCACCCAGCAGCACCGTCTCGGTCGCCACGTGGAAGGCCCAGGTGCCGATCGCCAGGGCAAGCAGGCGCGGCTGGGTGCCCATCCTCGGCAACCGAGGTGCGGGATGCACTCTGCCGTCCATGGGTGACCTTTCAGGCCGGTGCCGGACTCCTGCGTCGCCGACGTCGGACGGCGTACGCGATCGTGAGCAGGATCATCGCGGGCACCCCTGAGTGCCGTCATCTGTGGTCAGGGCAGTACACGTTCCACACCCAGGTTGGGACGTGGGGTGTGTTCACCCCGGGCGGGGTCGGAGTACGTCGCTCGCGGACTGGCTGAGAACGATCCGCAGCCGGTCCTCGGGCAGTCCGACGTTGTGGAAGAGGGTCGACTGGATGGCGCCGATCGCAGCGTGGACCAGCGTGCGTGCATAGGCGTCGTCGAGATCGGGACGCAGCTCGCGCACGACGTGGACCCACTCCTCGAGGTACAGCCGCTGCTTGCGGCGGAGCCGACTCTGGTCCTCGTCGGGCAGGTGGTTGATCTCGTTGTGGTAGACCCGCACGATCGCCCGGTCACCGACCACGAACTCCACCTGTCCCGCGATCAGCTGGTCCAGGGCACGGGCGAGGTCGGGCTCGCGGTCGATGATCCGCTGCTGGTCGCTGAGCAGGTCGTCGGTCACCCGCTCGAACAGGGCGACCAGGATCGCGGCCTTGCTGTCGAAGTGTCGGTAGATGCCGAGCCGGTGATGCCGGCCTCGGTGCCGATGTCGGCCATCGACACCGCGTGGTAGCCCTTGCCGGCAGCAGGTCGCGCCGCCCGAGGATCTTCTCCTTGCGGTCCGGTCCCGGACGCGTCCGGTAGCGGCGGTGGTCATGCCTGCTCCCGGTAGTGCTCGCGATGCTCGTCGCGCACCACATTCTTCTGGATCTTGCCGGCCGAGGTGCGCGGGAGCGCCGACAGCACGATCACGGACTTCGGCGCCTTGTACGGGTCGATGAGCCCTTGACCTTGCCGATCAGCTCGTCCGGGTCGATGGTCGCGCCCGCGGTACGACGACCGCGGTGATCGCCTCGCTCCAGCGCTCGTGCGGGAGGCCGACGACAGCCACCTCGGCGACGTCCGGTCGGCGGCGTAGATCGCCTTCTCCACCTCGATCGAGGCGACGTTCTCGCCGCCGGTCTTGATCACGTCCTTGGTGCGGTCGCGGAACCACAGCAGCCCGTCGTCGTCGAACGCACCGACGTCACCGGAGTGGAACCAGCTGTGCGCGAAGGCGGCCTCGGTCGCCTCTGGGTTCTTCAGGTACTCCGTCATCGTGTGCGGACCCCGGTAGACGATCTCGCCCTCGTCACCGGTCGGGAGCAGCGCACCCGTCCGGTCCCATGATCGCGACCTGCACGTTGGCCACCGGGGTGCCGGCGGCGCCGTTGTGCGTGAGCTGGTGCTCAGGACGGAAGAGCGTGGCGGTCGGGCTCATCTCGGTCTGCCCGAACAGCAGGTAGAACTCGCAGCCGAAGACCTCGAGGCACTGCCTGAGCTGAGCCTCGGGCATCGGGGCCATCGCGTAGAGCGCCCGGCGCAGACTGGACAGGTGACGCTTGGCGATGTCGGGGTGGTCGAGCATCGCGCGGTACATCATCGGCAGCCCGAAGATCTGCGTGATCCCCTCGGCCTCGATCGTGGCCAGCAGTCGCACCTTCACCGCGGCCTCCGGCGAGGATGCCGAGAGAGTGCCCTACAGGTAGTCTGCAATGGTTGCACCGATCAACGAGTCACTTCTCGCGAAGGGTCCCTCCGATGGCTGAGAGCAGGGCCGAGCCCGGCACCGGTCAGCTCACGCCGCGTCAGATCATCACCGCGATGAGCGGACTGGTCCTCGCGATGCTGCTGGCCCAGCTGGACAACATGATCGTCGCGCCGGCGCTGCCGACCATCGTGGGCGAGCTCGGCGGGCTCAACCACCTGTCCTGGGTGGTCACCGCCTACATCCTGGCCTCCACGGTGGCCACGCCGATCTGGGGCAAGCTCGGCGACATCTTCGGCCACAAGCACACGTTCATGGCCTCGATCGTGCTGTTCCTGATCGGTTCGGCGCTGTGCGGCGCGAGCCAGAACATGACCCAGCTGGTGCTGTTCCGCGGCGTGCAGGGCCTCGGCGCCGGCGGCCTGATCGTGGGCATCATGTCGGTGATCGGGATGCTCGTCTCGCCGCGCGAACGCGGCAAGTACATGGGCGTGATGATGGCGGTGATGCCGGCCGCCCTGATCGCCGGGCCGCTCATCGGCGGGTTGATCACCGACAACGCGTCGTGGCGGTGGGTCTTCTACGTCAACCTGCCGCTCGGCATCGTCTCGCTGTTCGTGGTCTGGTCGACGCTGCACCTCTCCCACGAGCGCGCCGCACCAGGGCAAGGTGCTCATCGACTGGTGGGGTGCCGGCGTGCTCAGCGTCTGGATCTGCTCCCTGGTGCTGGCCATCACCTGGGGCGGCCACCAGTACCCGTGGGGCTCGTGGCAGATCCTGACCCTGTTCGCGGTGGCCGCGGTCGGCCTCGTCGCCTTCCTGCTGATCGAGCGGCGCGTCGCGGAGCCGATCATCCCGCTGCGGCTGTTCGGGAACGCGAACTTCTCGCTGGCCACCTCGCTCGGGTTCGTCGCCGGGTTCGCGATGTTCGGCGGCATCACCTTCCTGCCGCAGTACCAGCAGTTCGTGCAGGGCGCCTCGGCCACCAACAGCGGCCTGCTGCTGATGCCGATGATGATCGCGGCGATGGCGTTCTCCCTCGGCGGCGGGCAGGTCATCAGCCGCACCGGCCACTACCGGACGTTCCCGATCGTCGGCACGGTCCTGCTCGCGGTCGGCCTGTGGCTGTTCTCCACGATGGGGGTGGACACCCCGACCTGGGAGACCAGCCTCTACATGGTGGTCCTCGGCGCCGGCATGGGCTGCCTGATGCAGACCACCTCGCTGATCGCGCAGAACAGCGTGACCATCCGCGACCTCGGCGCGGCCACCGGCGCGTCGACGTTCGTGCGCAACCTCGGCGGCTCTCTCGGCGTGGCCATCCTCGGCGCGATCTACGCCAGCCAGGTCACCTCCACCCTGACCGAGGCGGGCGTGTCCGGAGCCTCCACCGAGAGCACCGGCGGCCTCACCCCGGCGGTGCTGCAGACCCTGCCGCCCGCGGCGCAGGAGGTGGTCAAGCAGGCCATCACCGACGGCACCCACTCCATCTTCCTGTTCGCCGCGGTCGTGACAGTGGCCGGCTTCGTGGTGTCCTGGTTCATCAAGCAGGTGCCGCTGCGCGACTCCGCCTCGGTGCCCGAACCGACCGCCGAGCAGGCCGCCGAGCAGGTCGAGTCCCAGATCATGTGAGCGCCCTGCCGCCGAGTTCGCTCGAGCATCAGCTCCGAGAACGCAATCCCGTGAGAGGGTCAAACTGTTGGATGCAGCAATCCGCCCCGTCAACAGACCACGAGATGCGGCGCCGCATGACCTGGGTGGAAGCGGAGCGCCACGCTTTCGCTGTCGCCTTCCGCGCCGCCGATCCCGATGCGCCGACGCTTTGTGCGGGCTGGTCGGCGCGACACCTGTGTGCGCACCTGGTTCAGCGCGAGCATTCGGTCCTGCACAACGTCTGGGACCAGGTGACCACCAAGACGCCCGGCCAGGAGCGGTTCATGCGGCGGCTGGTCGACGACGCGAGAACCCCTGACGGGTATGCCCTGCTCGTCGCCAGGTTCGAGGCAGGACCTTCCCCGCGCTCGCTGATGGGTCGGTTCGACGAGGCCCTGAACCTCGTCGAGTACGCCGTCCACCACGAAGACCTCCGCCGCGGATCCGGTCCGGTTCCGCCTCGTGACCTGCCCGCGGCCGAGCTCGACGACATCTGGCGTCGCGCGAGGCCGATCCTCAAACGGGCCTACCGGAAGGCACCCGTCGGGGTCGAGCTCGCACCTGACGGTGGAGCGGTCATGGCTGTGCATGGCGGGCCGAGCGCCGTCACCTTGGCCGGCTCACGTCTCGATCTCCTCCTGCACGCATTCGGCAGACGCGACGCCGCCGACGTACGCGTCGACGGTTCCTCCGACAGCGTGAGCTCCTTCACCCGATGGGCGACGCGGGCGTGAGGTAGTCGGCTCCTCGGGGTGGTCCCCTTCGGGTCAGCCCTCCAGGACACGCTCCCCGGCGGGTTCCTCGACTTGCTCGGTGGTGGTCCGGTCCCCGTGGCCGGGCCACCACGCGGCGTGCCCGATGAGTGCGGTCAGCGCCGGGGTCAGGAAGAGCGCCATCACGAACGCGGCCATGGCGATGCCGAAGGAGAACGCGAAGCCCAAGGACTTGAAGAACGTCCCCTCGGCCAGCATCAGGGAGGCGAAGGTGCCGGCGAGGATCAAGCCGGCGGCCGCGACCGTCGGGCCGGCATGCTCAATCGCCTTGGCGGCCGCGGGCCGCGGCTCGAGCCCTCCGCGTGCCTCCTCCCGCAGGCGCGCCACCATCAAGATGTTGTAGTCGGTGCCCAGCGCCACCACGAAGAGGTAGATGTAGATCGGCAGGATGAAGATCAGCCCCTGCTGATCCAGCAGGCCCTGGAAGAGCAGCACGGTCGCGCCCAGGCTGGCGGTGAAGCCGAGGCCCACCGAGAGCATGAGGTAGAACGGCGCGACGAGGCTGCGCAGCAGCAACGCCAGGATGATCATGATCAGCACTGCCGCGACCGGGAACACGACCGAGTAGTCACGCGCCATCGCGTCGTCGAGGTCGACGAAGATCGACGTGGTGCCGCCGACGAACGACTCGGTCCCGTCCGGTGCGGCCGAATGCGCGGTGTCACGCACGGGGCCCTCGACGTTGGCCAGCGCCGCGTCGGACGCGGGATCGTCGGAGAGGACGACGGTGAAGACCGCGACGTCGTCGGTGTGGGCGGCCAGCGCCGCCGACGCGACCCCGGGCGCGGTGCCCAGCTTGGTGGCGTACGTGGTGAGCTCGGTGTCGTCGAGCGGCTGGCCGTCTGTCGAGCGCAGCAGAACTGTCGTGGGGTCGGCGGCACCACTGGGCTGGCCCTTCTGGAAGGTGATCAGCGCCTGGCCCGACTCCGTGTTCTCGGTGCTGCTGTCGGAGAAGTTGAAGGTCGGGTTGAACCCGAGTGCGAACAGGGACAGGACGGCGAGCGACCCCGCCGAAGCGACCGCGTAGCGGACCGGGTGCGCGGCAACCGACCGCCCGATGCCGCGGAACCGGGTGGCCTCGGGTTCGACCATCCACTTCCTCGACGGCCAGGAGATGACCCGGGGACCCAGCACTGCCACGACCGCGGGGACCAGCGTCAACGCCGCGAGCACGGCCATCGCGACCGCGATCGCCAGCGCCGGCCCGATCGAGCGGAAGATGCTCAGCGACGACAGCACCATCGCCATGAAGGCGATGATGACCGCCCCGCCGGCCGAGGCGATCGCCTCACCGGCCCGCTCGACCGCGTGGGACACCGCGCCTCGACCGTCGAAGCCCAGCCGCAGGGCCTCGCGGTAACGGAACAGGAAGAACAGGATGTAGTCGGTCCCGATGCCGAACAGCACGATGAACAAGATCACCGAGATCGAGCTGTCGGCCTTGAGGTCGAACGCCTCGTTCGCCACCGCGATCAGCCCGTTGGCGCTCGTCCCGACCAGGGCGACGGTCACGATCGGCAGGGCGCAGGCGATGACGCTACGGAAGATCAGCGCGAGCAGGACCACGATGAGCAACAGGGTCACGATGCTGACCACGACCAGCGCCTGCTGGGACGACTCCTCGGAGTCCAGCGACTGGGCCGCCGGGCCGGTCACGCCCGAGCGGAGGTCGGTCCCCTCGACCATCGGCGCGAGGTCAGCGCGCAGGGTCCGCGCGTCCTCGATGGCAGCCGGGTCGAAGGCGTTCTTGCCCGGCTTGACCTGCACGAAGATCGCCTGCACCAAGCCGTTGTCCGAAGCCGGGGCAGCGGCCGCCGCGCCCAGGTTGTCGTAGCTCTTGGTGTTGAGCTGCTCGGCGATGGAGGACACCTTGGCCTGGTCGTCCTTGGTCAGCTTGCCGCCATCCTCCCGGTCGAAGACCACGATCGCGCCGATCTCACCGCGCTCGGGGAAGGCCTCTTGCTGCACGGTCAGGGCCTTGACGGACTCGTAGTGCCCGGGGAGGAACTCCGACTGGTCCTGGGTGGACTGCAGCGCGGGGGCAGTCATGGCGATGCCCACGGCGGCCACGATCCACGCGGCGATGACCCACCAGCGGGCGCGGACCACGAGCCTCCCCAGAGCAGCGAACATGGTCCCACGCTACCCAAGGCCGGGTGTCGCGCGTGGCTGCTGGCGCGGCCCTCGTCCGTGCCGGGCGTTGGGGCTCGCCGCTTCCCACGACGAACCCGCGCTCCCCGTGAGCTGCTGATCGTGGGAGGCGCGGGTCCGGCTGCATACCGTGGTGCGCGCCGCTCGGGTCACGAGCAACCTCTGGACCGACACCACGCTCCGGGGGTGCAACCCCAGCATGGTGCTGACCGGCGACGGCGTGGTCATCGTGGACACCCGCAGCTGAGTACTTCGCTGATCCCAACCGAGGCAAGATCGTCTTCACCGGCGACACCATCTTCTCCGAATGCCAGACCTGGCTGATGGGTTCCAACGTGACGGAGTGGCTTGCTGCCCTGGACCGGATCGCCAGGCTCGACGTCGACCGGGTCATCCCCGGCCACGGCGAAGTCGTCACCATTGGCTACCTCGCCCGGCAGCGGACCAACCTGCTGGACTGGGTCGCCGCGGTCACCGATGCCGTGGCCAAGGGCTGGACCCGTGAGGAGACGGTCGAACGGATCAACTTCGCGGACCGTTACCCGGTCGACGTCGGGCAGGGCTACATGATGAACCACATCCAGACCCTCAACGCCGGGTCTCTGTGGGACAGGATCACCCAGGCCCGCGCCGCCTGAGGGCTCTGCTGCTGGGGCATCCATGCGAGTGCCGATGACGCCGAGCCGGCGGTTCGGTTCGTCCGCGGGGCCGCGAGGCGGTATCGTGGAACCAGCACCGACCCCCGCACCGCCGCTCGTTCGAGTGACGGCATGCAGTCTGCAGGGTGGTCGGAGCCGCGTCGTCCGCCTCGGTCAACGTCGCGGTCGCTTCGTGGAGTGGGCACCTGCAGCACTCCACACGGCGTCGCACCGTGTCCCCCGGGTCGGGTGTGAGGTCGCCCTGGCGGTGCGGAGGTCGCGCCGATCAGTCCTGAGGAGGAGCCCCTTTGGCTCGACGAGTCCGTCGCCGCAGCACCGGTGGCACGCGCACGGCAACCCGTGCAGCCACCCCGCAGGCGCGTGCGCGCGCCCGCAAGACCGACAACGAGGGCATCATCCCGGTGCTCGCTCGTGCGGTGCGCGAGGTGGAGGCGAGCGTCCAGCGCGGTCCCGTCAAGCCCTCCGGCCGGACCAAGTTCCAGGTCGTCGCGCAGCTGGCCCGCGAGGAGCGGGCCCGGGTGCGGGCCGACCAGTCCCACACCGAGGCCTACCGCGCGGAGCAGCTCAAGCGGCTCGACGGGATCGGCACGATCCTGGCCAAGACCGCGGCCCGCGACACCTCACTGCTCCAGCTGCTGGCCGAGGACGCGATCGTCTCCGACAGTGCCCGTGACCTCAAGCACGACATGATGGCTGCCGCAGGGCTCGAGGCGCCGGTCGAGGCGCAGCCGGCCGCCGACCAGTCCGATGCTCCCGCAGCCAACGAGCGCCGCGTCGTCCCGCAGTCCGTGGTCGCGCGCCAGCTCGCCAACCCGTTCCTCACCCCCGACTTCTCCAACGCGCCGAAGCGTCCGGTGCAGCCCCGCCTGCTGGCCACGTGGGAGCTGCTCGGACCGCTGTTCCGGGCCTTCGAGGACGCCACCGACGGGGCGCCCTCGTGCATGACGCTGCCCGAGCCAGCCTCGCTGCAGGCATCCGGTGGCCGGGTGCTGATGCGGCACCAGGCGCAGCTGGTGGCCGCAGCCGCCGCGGGGCACCGCACGTTCCTGCTCGCCGACGAGCCCGGGCTGGGCAAGACCGCCCAGGCCCTGCTCGCCGCGCAGGCGGCCAACGCCTACCCGCTGCTGGTCGTCGTCCCCAACGTGGTGAAGACCAACTGGGCGCGCGAGGTCGGGCTCTGGACCCCGAACCGCACGGTCACCGTTATCCACGGAGACGGCCACGAGGTCGACGGCTTCGCCGACATCGTGGTGGTCAACTACGAGGTGCTCGACCGGCACGTCGGCTGGCTCGGCGACCACGGCTTCCGCGGGATGGTGGTCGACGAGGCGCACTTCATCAAGAACCGGGGCTCACAGCGTTCCCAGCACGTGCGCCAGCTCGCAGACCGGGTCCGCACCCGGATGGGCCGGCCGCTGATGATGGCGCTCACGGGCACGCCCCTGATCAACGACATCGAGGACTTCCGCGCGATCTGGCAGTTCCTCGGCTGGATCGACGACAAGAAGCCGCGCGCCGAGCTGATGGAGGCGCTGGAGGAGACCGGACTGACCCCGGTCGACCGCGGCTTCTACTCCAGTGCCCGGCGGGTCGTGATCGAGCAGGGCATCGTCCGCCGTCGCAAGGTGGACGTGGCCGCCGACATCCCCGCCCGTCGGATCGCCGACCTGCCGGTCGAGCTCGACGACGAGGCCGGCCGCTCGATCCGGCAGGCCGAGCAGGAGCTCGCCCGCCGGCTGGTGGCCCGTTACCGCAGCGCCCTCGAGACCCGCACCGCCGGCGTCGTCGTCGACGGCATCGACCACGACCTGGTCCGCCGGGTGGCGACGTGGGAGCGGGAGGACACGACGACCACGAAGTCCGAGGAGAACGTCTTCGGCATGATGCGCCGGATCGGCCAGGCCAAGGCCGGGCTCGCCGCCGACTACGCCGCGCAGCTGGCGCGCAGCGTCGGCAAGGTGGTCTTCTTCGCCAAGCACATCGACGTGATGGACCAGGCCGAGGAGACGTTCGAGAAGCGCGGGCTGCGCTACTCCTCGATCCGCGGCAACCAGACGCCGAAGGCGCGGGAGAAGGCGATCGACGCCTTCGTCCACGACCCCGACGTGGCCGTCGTGGTCTGCTCGCTGACCGCCGCCGGCGTCGGCCTGAACCTGCAAGTTGCCTCCAACATGGTGCTCGCCGAGCTCTCGTGGACTGATGCCGAGCAGACGCAGGCGATCGACCGCATCCACCGGATCGGCCAGGAGCAGCCGGTGACTGCGTGGCGGATCATCGCCGCGCAGACCCTCGACACCCGGATCGCGGAGCTGATCGACGGCAAGGCCGGCCTCGCCGCTCGCGCCCTCGACGGCTCCGACGAGGAGGTCTCGTCGTCCGCCGACATCCAGACCGAGGCGCTCGTGGCGCTGCTCACAGCCGCCCTCGAGGAGGGCCCGCCGGCAGAAAAGTAGTCGCGCGGGGACGCGGCTGGGTCCCGTGGGTGGATGATTGCCTCGTTGACGTTGGAGGCAACCGTGGCGTTCTGGATCGTCGTTGGAGTCATCGTTCTCGCACTGACAGCTCGTTTGTTGTGGCGCAGACGCCACCCCAGGGGCACCGGTCTTGGTAACGACTATGCCTCCGAGCGAGCCGGGAAGGCCCGCATCGGGAACGACGGCGGCCGCGGATTCTTCGCGGGCAACTGAGCTGGCCTGTGGTCAGCGGTCGATCCTGCCGAGGACCGCGTCGGCGGAATAGTTGAAGCGTCACCTAAGTTGAGCAGTCGTCCATCCCGACACCCGCGAGGAGCGAGACGATGAGCACCATCGAGCTGACCCCCGAGACCGACGTACGACGGGCCGCCACGCGTGACGCCACGAAGATCGACTGGCTGGACTCGAAGCACTCGTTCTCGTTCGGCCAGCACTACGACCCGGCCAACACCCACCACGGTCTGCTGCTGGTCAACAACGACGACGTCGTGGCACCCGGCACCGGCTTCGAGACGCACCCGCACCGCGACATGGAGATCGTCACCTGGGTGCTGCAGGGGTCGCTCGTGCACCAGGACTCCACCGGGCACAACGGCCTGATCTACCCGGGCCTCGCGCAGCGGATGAGCGCCGGCACCGGCATCCTGCACTCGGAGAAGAACGACGCCTGGCGCCTTGCGCAGGAGCACGCCGAGCACCAGGACCCCGTGCACTTCGTGCAGATGTGGGTGGTCCCCGACGAGCGCGGCATCACGCCGGGCTACGAGCAGCTCGAGATCGACGACGAGCTGCTGAGCGGCGGACTGGTGCCCGTCGCCTCCGGCATGGACCGCCACGACGGCGAGGCCGCGATCCGGATCCACAACAAGTACGCCGCGCTCTACGCCGCGCGGCTGCAGCCCGGCCAGAGGGTCGAGCTGCCGGAGGCGCCGTACCTGCACCTGTTCGTGGCCCGCGGGTGCGGTGACGCTCGAGGGTGCCGGCGCCCTGACCGAGGGCGACGCCGTCCGGTTCACCGCGACCGGCGGCCAGCAGGTCACCGCGACCGAGCCGGCCGAGATCCTGGTGTGGGAGATGCACGCCGGGCTGGCCGCGTGAGAGCGAAGCACGTGATGTGACGCGGGAGGGCCCGCTGCTCCTATGCTGCGGCGGTGTCCCTCTTCGCCTTGACGCACGACGATCTCGGAAACCTCTTCGACCAGATCCCCCGGCTCGCGACCCGCACCGGGATCGAGGACCTCACGGGCGGCCTGACCAACCGCAACGTCAAGGTGACCACGCCGGACGGGGTCTACGTCGCCCGCTGCAGCGACCGCGAGCACAACCCGCTCGGGATCGACCGCGACGCCGAGCACGTCAACACCGAGCGGGCCGAGCGCGCCGGTGTCGGCGCGCCGGTGCTCGACTACCGGCCGGACCTCGGGGTGCTGGTGATCGGCTGGCTCGAGGGCACGACGCTCGACAACGAGGCGTTCACTCGCCCCGACGTCGTACGCCGGGCGGCCGCGGCGATCCGGATGCTGCACGAGGGCGAGCGGTTCGACGGCGACTTCGACATGTTCCGGCTCCAGCAGGGCTACCTCGCCACCTGCCGCGATCACGGCCACCGGATGCCGGATGACTACCTCGACCATGCGGACGCCTTCGACCGGATCCGGCGCGCGCTGGCCGTCAACGACCAGGGCACCGTGCCGTGCAACAACGACCTGCTGGCCGCGAACTTCATCGACGACGGCGCCAAGATCTGGCTGATCGACTACGAGTACGCCGGCAACAACGACGCCTGCTTCGAGCTCGGCAACACCGTGCAGGAGTGCCACCTCGACCTGGACTGCACCGAGGCGCTGGTCGCCGGCTACTTCGGCGAGGTGACGCGGGCGCGGCTGGCCCGGGTGCGGCTCCAGGCGGTGGTCGCCGCAGTACGGCTGGACCCTCTGGGGCTGCATCCAGCACGCCGCGAGCCCGCTCGAGTTCGACTTCTGGGAATGGGCGACGGAGCGGTACGACGGCGCGGTGGCCGCGATGCGCGCGCCCGACTTCGAGGACCTGCTCGACGACGCGGCCGGCAACCCGTGACCTCGGCGGTGCCCGACCGGGCCCAGATCGTGGTCGTCGGCGGTGGCGTGATCGGCACCAGCGTCGCCTACCACCTGACCCGGCTGGGCCGCACCGACGTGCTCCTGCTCGAGCAGGGCCGTCTCTCCTCCGGCACCACCTGGCACGCGGCCGGCCTGGTCGGACAGCTCCGCGCGTCCGAGAGCGGCACCCGGCTCGTGCAGTACTCCACCGAGCTCTACGCACGGCTCGAGGAGGAGACCGGGCTCTCGGCCGGCTACAAGCGGTGCGGCGGGGTCACCGTGGCCCGGACACCGGAGCGGATGACCCAGCTGCGGCGGACGGCGGCGACCGCGGCGGCGTACGACCTCGAGTGCGAGCTGCTCACGCCGGAGCAGGCGCTCGAGCGCTACCCGGTGATGGCGGTCGACGACCTGGTCGGCGCGATCTGGCTGCCCGGCGACGGCAAGGCCAACCCGACCGACCTCACCCAGGCGCTGGCCAAGGGCGCCCGGATGCGCGGCGCCCGGATCGTCGAGCAGGTCCGGGTCACCGGCGTCCGGGTCGAGCGTGGTCGCGCCACGGGCGTGTCGGCACGACGGTGGGCTGGTCGAGGCCGAGGTGGTGGTCAACTGCGCCGGACAGTGGGCGCGGCAGGTCGGCGACCTCGCCGGCGTCACCGTGCCGCTGCACTCGGCCGAGCACTTCTACGTCGTCACCGAGCCGTTCGCCGGCGTCCACCCCGACCTGCCGGTGCTGCGCGACCCGGACGGCTACACCTACTTCAAGGAGGAGGTCGGCGGCCTGGTCGTCGGCGGCTTCGAGCCGGAGGCCAAGCCGTGGGTCTCGCCGCACGAGGTGCCGTACCCGTTCGAGTTCCAGCTGCTCGAGGAGGACTGGGAGCACTTCTCGGTGCTGATGGACAGCGCCCTGCTCCGGATCCCGGCGCTGCACGAGACCGGGATCCGCAAGTTCTACAACGGTCCCGAGAGCTTCACCCCCGACAACCAGTTCCTGCTCGGAGAGGCGCCCGAGGTGCGTGGCTTCTTCGTCGGCGCGGGCTTCAACTCGGTGGGCATCGCCTCCGCCGGAGGCGCGGGCCGGGCGCTCGCGGAGTGGATCGTCGAGGGTGAGCCGAGCACCGACCTGACGGCGGTGGACATCCGCCGGTTCGCGCCGTTCCAGGGCAACGTGCCGTGGCTGCGCGACCGGGTCGGCGAGGTGCTCGGGCTGCACTACGCGGTGCCGTGGCCCAACCGCGAGCTCACGACCGGCGCGCCCGTTCCGCCGCTCGCCCGTGCACCACCTGCACCAGGCCGACAACGCGGGCTTCGGCAGCCGGATGGGGTGGGAGCGCCCCAACTACTTCGCGCCCGCGGGGGAGGACCCCGCGATCGAGTACGCCTGGGGCAAGCAGAACTGGCTGCCGTGGTCGGCCGCGGAGCAGGCCAGCACGCGCACCGGGGTGACCGTGTTCGACCAGACGTCGTTCTCCAAGTACGTCGTCGCGGGGCCGGGTGCGCTCGCCGGGCTGCAGTGGGTGTGCACCGCCGACGTCGACGTGCCGGTCGGCCGCGCCGTGTACACCGCGCTGCTCAACGCGCGCGGCACCTACGAGTCCGACCTCACCGTGACCCGGACCGGCGAGCAGGAGTTCCTGCTGGTCAGCAGCGCCGCGACCACGGTGCGCGACCAGGACCACCTGCGCCGGCACCTGCCTGCAGGACGTGAGCGTGACCGACGTGACCACCATGCTCGCGGTGTTCGGGGTGATGGGCCCGCGCTCCCGCGACCTGCTGACGCGGCTCACCGACGCCGACCTGGGCCCGGAGGCGTTCGCGTTCGGCGACCAGCCGCCTGCTCGACCTCGGGCCGGCGAGCGTGCGCGCCACCCGGATCACCTACGTCGGCGAGCTCGGCTGGGAGCTCTACGTGCCGGTCGAGCTCGCCGTCGGGGTCTACGAGGACCTGCTCGCGGCCGGCGCCGATCTCGACGTGCGCCGCGGCGGCTACTACGCGATCGAGTCGCTGCGGCTGGAGAAGGGCTACCGGGCGTTCGGCCGCGAGCTCACGCCCGACCACTCGCCGGTGCGAGGCCGGTCTGCTGTTCGCCTGCAAGCTCCGCACCGACCTGCCGTTCCTCGGGCGAGAGGCGCTGGAGAAGGCCAGGGCCGAGGGGCCGCGACGCCGGCTGGTGTCGTTCGTCGTCGGCGACGCCGAGCCGATGCTGTGGGGCGGCGAGCTGCTGCTGCGCGACGGGGTGCCGTCGGGCCAGGTCACCTCGGCCGCGTGGGGCGAGACGCTCGGCGCCTGCGTCGGGCTGGCCTACGTCTGGGGCACCGACGTCGGGCCGGTGACGCCGGACTGGGTCGCGGTCCGGGGACTACGAGGTCGACGTGGGCGGGGACCGGTACCCGGTGCGGGTGACGCTGCGCCCGCCGTACGACCCCGGCAACGAGCGGGTGCGCTGATCCCAGCCGATGGGGGAGGGACGACGTCAGGCGCCGATGGGTACCGTGGCGCATGGACGAATCCGTCGTGACGGCAGCCGCCGGCAGCGACGGACGGGACCCGATCCCCGTGCTGCTGATCCGCGCCGCCCACCCGGGCCGGCGCTCGCGGTCACGGTGCTGGCCGGACTGCTGGCCGCCGCGGTCGACCTCCCGCCGGAGCGGACCGTGCTGGTGGTCGCGGCCGTGCTGACCGGCCAGCTGTCGATCGGCTGGAGCAACGACCTCATCGACCTCGGGCCGCGACCGCGCGCGTCGGGCGCACCGACAAGCCGCTCGTCGACGGGCGCCCTCCCGGTGCTGGGCGTCGCACGCGCCTGCGTCGCTCGCCGTGGTCGCCTGACGCGTCCCGCTGTCCTGGCCTGCGGGCTGGCCGCCGGCGCCGTCCACCTGGTCTGCGTCGCCGCCGGCTGGGCCTACAACCTCGGGCTCAAGGCGACCGCCTGGTCCTGGCTGCCCGTACGCCGTGGCGTTCGGCGGCCTGCCGGTCGTTCGTCGTCGCTCGCCGACCGGCCGAGCCGGCCTGCCGCCGGTGTGGCTGCCCGGTCGCCGGCGCGCTGCTCGGCGTCGGCGCGCACTTCGCTCAACGTGCTGCCCGACCTCGACGACGACGCCGCCACCGGGCGTCCGCGGACTGCCGCACCGGCTCGGCGCCCGCTGGATCGCCGGTGGTCGCCGCCGCGGTGCTCGTGGCCGGCCTCGGTGGTGATCGTGGTCGGCGCGCGACGGTCGACCGTGCGCCGGCGGCGCGGTCGCCGCTCGTCGTGGTCGCTGGCGCTCGCCGTCGTCGCGCTGCGTCGGGCACGGCCGGGCGCCGTTCCTCGCCGCGATCGGGATCGCCCTGGTGGACGTGGTGCTGCTGGTGGGGCGCGGTGACCGCCGCCACGAGCCGCCTGGGACCTCGTCGTCGTCGGCGCCGGCCCGGCCGGCGCCGCCGCCGCGCTCGGCGCGCTGCGACGCCGACCCGTCGCTGCGGGTGCTGCTGCTCGACCGCGTCCGACTTCCCGCGCGACAAGTCCTGCGGCGACGGCATCGCCCCGCACGTGCTTCGACGCGCTCGCCGCGGTCGGCGTGCACCGACGTCGTGCGACGGCTGGACCCCGCTGCGACACGCTCGAGCTGCGCCCGCGGCGAGCAGTCGCGTCGCGCGGCACGATGGCGCCGGCCGGTGTACGTCATCCCGCGCGAGGTCTTCGACGCCCGCCTGGTCGAGCGCGCGGTCGCCGCGGGTGCCGTGCTGCGCCGCCACCGGGTGCGCTCCGCTGCGCCGCGCACGGCGACGGGGTCGTGCTCGACGACCGCGTCACGCGCCCGGGTCGTGGTCGGTGCCGACGGCGCCCACTCGGTGGTCCGCGTCGCTGGGTCGCACGCCGGCGGCCGGGCCGGCGCGCGCTCGCGATCCGCGGCTACGCGCCCGACCCCGGCCGGGCGGCGCGGCACGCCAGGTGATCCGCTACGGCGACCGCCGCCAGCCGGCGTACGCCTGGGCCTTCGACCGCGGCGACGGGCTCTCCAACGTCGGGTACGGCGAGCTGCTCCCGGCGCGCGCGGCGGACGACGCCGCCGTCCCGGGCGCTGCTGCTCGACCAGCTCGAGCGAGCTGCTCCCCGGCGCCGTCGACGGCGGCGAGCGACTGGCGCGGCCACCACCTGCCGCTCTCGCGGCTGGCGCTGGCGACCAGCCCGACGGACCGGTGCTGCTCGTCGGCGACGCGGCCGGCCTGGTCAACCCGATGACCGGCGAGGGCATCTACTACGCGGTCGCCACCGGCATCGCCGCCGGCCGCGCCGCCGCCGGCGCGCTGGTCGCGCGGGCCGCCCGCGGTCGCCGGGCGCCGTGCACCGGCGCGCCGTGCGCCGCCTGCTCGGCCGGCACCTGAAGCACACCTGGACCGCGTCGCGGCTGCCCGAGTCGCCGGCCGTCGTCGACGCCGGCATCCGGGCCGCGCGCCCGCGACCAGCGAGTCTTCGACGACCTGGTCGAGATCGGGCTCGGCGACGGCCGGATCACGCCCGGCTGGCCGTCGGGCTGGCCCGCGCCCGGCCTGCCCGTCTGCACACCGCACCCACCGACGACCGAGACGAGGAGCTGACGATGCGGATCCTGACGGTCCGCGGCGCGCTGCCCGACGCACCGCTACCCGCAGGCCGGAGATCACCGACGCGTTCGCCGACGTGATCGCCGACGGCGGCGGGCTCGACGAGCGGCTGCTGCGCCGCTTCCACGCCAACGCCGGGGTCGAGCAGCGGCACCTGGTGCTGCCGCTCGAGGAGTACGCCGAGCTCGACGGACTTCGGCGCACGCCAACGACCTGTTCATCGAGCACGCCGTCGAGCTCGGCGTCCCGGGCGCTGGTCGACGCGCTCAAGGCCGCCGGGCCTGACGCCGCAGCGACGTCGACCTGATCGATCTCGGCGACCGTGACCGGGCTCGCCGTCCCGTCGCTCGACGCGCGGATCGCCGCCGCCGATCGGGCTGCGGCCCGACGTCAAGCGGATGCCGCTGGTCGGGCTCGGCTGCGTCGCCGGCGCGGCCGGGATCGCCCGGCTGCACGACTACCTGGTCGGCCACCCGGACGACGTCGCGGTGCTGGTCGCCGTCGAGCTGTGCTCGCTGACCGTGCAGCGCGACGACGTCTCGGTGCCCAACCTGGTCGCCAGCGGGCTGTTCGGCGACGGCGCCGCCGCGGTGGTCGCCGCCGGCGCGGCGACCGGCGACGGCCGGCCCGGTCGAGGTGCTCGCCACCCGCAGCCGGCTCTACCCCGACTCCGAGCGCACCATGGGCTTCGACGTCGACCGCGACCGGGCTGCGGATCGTGCTCGACGCCGAGGTGCCCGACGCTGGTCGAGCGCTACCTGCGGCGACGACGTCGACGAGCTTCCTCGCCGACCACGGCCTGACCCGCGCCGACATCGGCTGGTGGGTCTGCCACCCCGGCGGCCCCAAGGTGATCGAGGCCATCGCAGGAGGCGCTCGGGCTGCCGCGCGACGCGGTCGCGGCTCACCTGGGAGTCGCTGGCCCGGATCGGCAACCTGTCGTCGGCCTCGGTGCTGCACGTCCTCGAGGACACCCTGCGCGACCGGCCGCCCGCGGCCCGGGTACCTACGGCGTGCTGATGGCGATGGGCCCCGGCTTCTGCTCCGAGCTGGTGCTGCTCCGCGCGACCGAGGACGGGTCCGATGACCAGCCTGGTCGCCTTCACCGTCCTGGTCGCCCTGGTCGGCGCTCGAGCGGCTCGCCGAGCTCGTCGTCTCCAAGCGCAACGCCGCCTGGAGCCTCGAGCGCGGCGGGCGTCGAGACCGGGCTGCGGGCACTACCCGTTCATGGTGGTGCTGCACACCGGGCTGCTGGTCGGCGCGCTGGTCGAGGCGTGGGTACGCCGCCCCGACGTTCCGCCCGCTGCTCGGCCTGGTCGATGCTGCGTCGCTGGTGCTCGCGTCGCAGGCGCTGCGCTGGTGGTGCATCGCCACCCTCGGCCGGCGGTGGAACACCCGGGTGATCGTCGTGCCCGGGCTGGCGCCGGTGCACGTCCGGGCCCTACCGCTGTTCTCCGCACCCCAACTACGTCGCGGTCGTCGTCGAGGGCTTCGCGCTGCCGCTGGTGCACGCCGCCTGGATCACCGCGCTCGTCTTCACGGTCGCTCAACGCCGTGCTGCTGACCGTGCGGATCCGGGTGCGAGAACGCCGCCCTGGCGCACGCTGCCGCGCGTCCGACGAGTCGGACCGTCGCGTGCGTGACCTGGTCGTCGCCGGCGGCGGTCCCGTCGGGCTGGCCACCGCGCTGTACGCCGCCCGCGCCGGGCTCGACGTCGTGGTCCGCGAGCCGCGCGCCGGTGCCGATCGACAAGGCCTGCGGCGAGGGGCTGATGCCCGGCGCCGTCGCCGACCTGGCCGCCCTCGGCGTCGACCCGGCCGGGCAGCCGACTGCGCCGGCATCCGCTACCTCGACGGCGGCCGCACGCGCCGACGCGCCGTTCCGCGCACGGGCCCGGCCGCGGCGTCCGCCGTACGACGCTGCACGCGGCGCTGGCCGACGCCGTGGCCGACGGCCGGCGTCGCCGATCGAGCGAGCGCGCGGTGCGGCGCGGTCGAGGAGCGCGGCGACCACGTGCTCGTCGACGGCGAGCCCGCCCGCTACCTCGTCGCCGCCGACGGGCTGCACTCGCCGGTGCGCCGGCTGCTCGGCCTCGACCGGCCGGCCCGCGGGCCGGCGCCGGTTCGGGCTGCGCCGCCACGTCGCGATCGCGCCGTGGACGCCGTTCGTCGAGGTGCACTGGGCGCGACCGGTCGGAGGCCTACGTGACGCCGGTCGCCGACGACCTGGTCGGCGTCGCGGTGCTCACCGAGCGGCGGCGCTCGCTTCGACGAGCTGCTCGCCGAGCTTCCCGCGCGCTCGCGCGAGCGGCTCGAGCGCGCGGCCGCGCTCCCGGGTGCGCGGCGCCGGGCCGCTGCGGCAGCGCTCCCGCCGCCGGGTCGCCGGCCGGGTGCTGCTCGTCGGCGACGCCGCCGGCTACGTCGACGCGCTCACCGGCGAGGGCATCGCGCTCGGCCTCGGCCCAGGCGCGGGCCGCGGTCGACGCCGTCGCGCGCGGCGACGCCCGAGCGGCTACGAGGCGGCATGGCGCCGGCTCGGGCGGCGGCACGAGCTGCTCACCCACGCGCTGCTGCGCGGCGACCCGGCGCCCGCCGTGCTGCGCCGCCGGATCGTGCCGCCGGCCGCCGCGGCTGCCGTGGGTGTTCGCGGCCGCCGTCAACCAGCTGGCGAGGCCCGCATGAGCCGCCCGTGACACGGCCGAGTCGAGTCCGTCGTGCTCCTCGACGAGGACGGCCGCGCCGATCGGCACCGCCGACAAGGCGACGGTGCACCACGCGACACCCCGCTGCACCTGGCGTTCTCCTGCTACGTCTTCGACGACGACGGGCCGGCTGCTCGTCACCCGGCGGGCGCTGCACAAGCCGACCTTCCCGCGGCGTCTGGACCAACAGCTGCTGCGGCCACCCGGCGCCCGGCGAGCCGATCGCGCGACGCCGTACGCCGCCGGGTGCGGCCAGGAGCTCGGGCTGGAGCTCGACGGACCTGCGGCTGCTGCTGCCGCGCGTTCCGCTACCGCGCGGTGATGGACAACGGCGACGGTCGAGAACGAGATGTGCCCGGTCTTCGTCGGCCCGGACCAGCGACTCCGGCGACGCCGACCCGGACGAGGTCGAGGCCGTCGCGTGGGTGCCGTGGGCAGCGTTCCGCGCCGACGTCCTCGACGGCACCGCGAGGTCAGCTCGTGGTGCCGCGAGCAGGTGCGACGAGCTCCCGGCCGACCCCCTCGGTGCCGCCGAGGCGTCGTACGACGGGCTGCCGCACGCCGCCCGGGGCTGACGGTCCCCTCGGCCGTCAGCCCGCGGTCGGCATCACCGCGAGGTCCATGTCGACGGCCTGGTCGAGGACGCCCTCGGAGACGGGCAGCCTGGTCAGGCGTCGCTTCGCGTGCACGTCCGGGAACTTCTCGGTCAGCGTCCGAGCCGTCAACGTAGACGACGATGCTTCCCGCGGGGTGCTGGTGTTCACTTCCATGCTCAAGAGTGCGCCGGGATCGCCGGCCGCGGCACCGCCGAAAGCCACACCCCGCTGGGACCAAGGCCCTGCGCCCCTCGGGTCCGGCGCTGAACTAGCCTGCTTCTCCATGAACCTGAGCCTGATCGAGATCCCGGTCCCGGACGGCCCGGCGGAGGCGTACGTCGCCCACCCGCCCGCAGGTGAGGGGCCGGGGGTGCTGTTCTTCATGGATGCGATCGGGGTCCGGCCGCAGATCGCCTCCATGTGCGATCGGATCGCGAGCTGGGGCTACGTCGTGCTCGCGCCCAACGTCTTCCACCGCGAGGGCACGGTCGACGACGTCGGCCCGCACGCGGACCTGACGCAGCCGGGCGAGCGCGAGGCGTTCTTCGAGCAGGCGATGCCCCGCGTGGGAAGGCTCACCCCCGACCGGGCGGTGCCGGACATCGCGGCGTACCTCACGGCGCTGCGCGGGATCGACGGTGTCGCCGACGGCCCGGTCGCCGCCGTCGGCTACTGCATGGGCGCCCGGCTGGCGGTGCGCGCCGGCACCGGGCACCCCGACGAGGTCGCGGCGGTCGGCGGATTCCACGGCGGCGGGCTGGTCACGGACGACCCGGACAGCCCGCACCGGGGCCTGGGCAACGCCCGGGCGGAGTTCGTCTTCGGCCACGCCGACCAGGACCGCTCGATGCCGGCCGAGGCGGTGGCCGCGCTCGGCGACGCCCTGGCCGCCGCTGGCCTGGTCTCCAGCAACCAGGTCTACCCCGGCGCGGTCCACGGCTACACGATGGCCGACACCCCGATGTACGACGAGCCGTCCGCCGAGCGGCACTTCACCGAGCTCCGGGCGCTGCTGGGGCGGGCGTTGTAGCTGGGCCGTGGGGAGCGCGGCTTCACCACGGTATGCCGGGATAACCACGGCAAATCGGACCCGGTGGCGTACTGCCCATGACGAACCGGCGCTCCCCACGATGTGCTCGTCGTGGGAAGCGCCGGTTGCGCTGCATACCGTGGTGAAACCCCCGGCCCCAGCCCCCTGCTAGAGCCCGATCCGGCTGCAGCCACTCGGGTCGACCATCGCGCGCACTCGGTGGCGCACGTTGGCGGGGTCGAACGGCGGGGTCATGCGGGTCGGCACCCGCTCGCCGGTGGCGGTGCTGCTCATTCGCTTTCTCATCTCGTTCTCCCTCGGTCGGTTCAGGCGCGGTGGATGCGGAGGTTGCCGCTCACGGTGTGGGCGGTGATCTCGATCCGGTTCTGGTCGTCGCTCGGGCCGGCGGACTCGCCGAGCTCCTGGCTCACGCGGCCGCTGACGGTGGACACGTCGAGCCAGGCGGCGGTGCCCTGCTCGACGCCGATGGTGATGTCGCCGCTGGCACCGGCGGCGTTGACCGAGCCGGTGCTCGCGCGGCGGACGGTGAGGCTGCCGGAGCCGGTCTTGGTGACCAGGGACCCGCCGAGCCGGCCGACCTCGACGTCGCCGGAGCCGGTCTTGGTCACCGTCTGGCCGTCGAGCTCGCCGATGCTGATGTCGCCGGAGCCGACCTTGACCGTGCCCGAGCCGCGGCTGGCCTCGACGTTGATGTCGCCGGAACCGCTGCTGACGGACAGCGCCTGGCCGACCTCGCCTGCGGTGATGGTGCCGGAGCCGGTCCTGAGCCTCGCCGCACCGGTGACCGTCTCGACGTCGATGTCGCCGGAGCCGGTCGCGCACGACGCCTCCTGGAACTGGCCCGTGGCTCGCAGGTCGGCGGAGTCGGACTTGAGGTCGAGGGAAACCCCGTGCGGGCAGATGATGTCGATCCCGACGGACGGTCCCTGCCGGAGCAGGCCGGAGCGGTGCTTGGGAAGGTGCACGACCACGGTGTGCCGGGACTGCTCGACGGTGGCCTGCGCGATCGCCTCCTCGCCGGCGCCGTTCAGGGCGGTCAGCTCGACGGTGGTGGTGTCGGTGTCGCCGGCCGCGACCGTGACGTGGCCGGCTCCGGTGCGGACCACGATCGTGGTGGGGCCCGGTGTCTCGAAGGTGTGCATGACGGAACTCCTGTTCTGGTGCGAGGTTCGGTGAGGTGTCGGGTGCGGCGGTGGGTCAGGTGACCCAGCCGCGGACCTGCTTGCGCTTGCCGGGCTCGCCGGTGACGCTGATCCGGCTGCCGCCCACGTGGACGTCGAGCCGGGTGCCGGAGGCGGTGGCGTCGAGGACGTCGCGTACGGCGTCGACGAGCCACGCGTTGAGCGACTGCCCGATCTGGTTGGCCGCATCCTCGGCCCGGGCCTTGATCGACTCCGGGAGCCGGAGCGTGATCCGCGACTGGCTGTCGTCCTCCGGCGGCTCGGGCGGGGCGGGCGGAGCCGGCGGAGGCGGCGGTGCCGCCGGCACCTCGGACGCCAGTCGCGTGACCACGAACTCGGGGTCACGCCCGGCCATCCGGACGTCGACCGCGTCGTGCTCGAGCGACCCGGAGATCTCGGCCGCGGCCTGGGCCAGCGCCTCGAGCAGCACCATCCGCGTGGCGGGGTCGAGGGCCAGCGCGAGGCGCTCGGCGGCGGCCTGGGCCTCGGCGCCACCTGCGGCGGCGGCGTCGGACAGGTCGCTGCGGAGGCGGTCGACGTACGGCGTGAGCTCCATGACGCCACTGTGACATCATGATGACGTCAATGTCAAGCACCATGACGTCATCGTGACGTCAGGACGGGGCGACCGTCATCCGAAACCCGACCATGACAGCCGGATGACGGCCGGCTGACCGGGTGGTCACGCAGCAAAGGTTCCTCCAACTCCGCGGCCCGAGTCTCGTGCCCGAGGGCGGCGAACCGCGCCGGCCCGGAGGGGAAAGACAATGCGGAAGAGTCTGTTGGGGGCGGCCGTTCTCGGGCTGCTGCTCTCCGGATGCGGGATCGTCCAGACGACGTCCCACGCACACATGAAGATGGGCATCGCGACAAATGCGACGGTGATTGCCAGTCCACGGGTGCGTACCTACTACATCGCCGCCGACGAGGTGCAGTGGAACTACGCACCCGACGACCGGAACGACATCGCCGGGCGGCCCTGGAACGACGAGGAGAAGGTGTTCGTCGAGAACGGCCCGACCCGGATCGGGCACGTCTACCGCAAGTCGCTCTACCGGGCCTACACCGACGCCACGTTCACGCGCCGCGTGCCAGTGCCGACCTCCTGCCCAGCGGGCGTGAAGCCGTGCGACGACACCCTGGGCATGATGGGGCCGGTGATCCGGGCGGTGGTCGGGGACACGGTCAAGGTGGTGTTCCGCAACAACACGCGGTTCCCTGCCTCGGTCCACCCGCACGGCGTGTTCTACGCCAAGAACGCCGAGGGTGCGCCGTACGCCGACGGCACGAACGGCCAGGACAAGGCCGACGACGCGGTGCAGCCGGGCGACACCTACACCTACAACTGGAAGGTGCCCGAGCGGGCGGGCCCGGGGCCCATGGACGGGTCCTCCGTGATGTGGATGTACCACTCGCACACCGACGAGATCGCCGACACCAACTCCGGCCTGGTCGGTCCGATGGTGATCACGGCCAAGGGCAAGGCAGACCCGGACACCGCGACGCCCCTCGACGTGGACCGTGAGGTCTTCTCCTACTTCACCGTCGAGAACGAGAACGCCAGCCTCTACCTCGACGACAACCTGCAGCACCTCGCCCAGGCGCCGCACGAGGTGGCGCCCGACGACGAGGAGGGGTTCGAGGAGAGCAACCTGATGCACTCGGTCAACGGCTTCGTGTACGGCAACGGGCCGGTGCCCGTGATGAAGGTCGGCCAGCGCGTGCGCTGGTACACCTACACGCTCGGCACCGAGGTCGACCTCCACACACCGCACTGGCACGGGAACACGGTGACCACCAACGGGATGCGCTCGGACATGATCCAGCTCCTTCCCGGAATGATGATGGTCTCCGACATGGTGCCCGACGACCCGGGCACGTGGCTCTTCCACTGCCACGTCAACGACCACATCGCCGCGGGCATGTTGAGCCGCTACCGCGTGGTCGGCTGAAGCTGGGGGGCTCAGGGGGGTGCGGAGGGAGTCACGGGCTCGGGCCCGCGACTCCCTCCGCTGCGATGCCTTCTGCCAGGCCCGCGCGGGCCCTAGCCTGAGGCCGTGAGTGGAGAGATCCCGGACCTGTCCCGCGCCGACCTCGAGGCGCTCCAGCTCGAGCGGCTGCGGGAGACGCTGCGACGCGCCGAGCAGGTCCCGCACTACCGAACCGCCTTCGCGGCGGCCGGCGTGGGAGCCGACGACCTCACGTCGTTGGCGGACCTCGCGCGGTTCCCGTTCACGACCAAGGCCGACCTGCGGGAGAACTACCCGTTCGGGATGTTCGCGGTCCCGCGCGAGCAGGTCGCGCGGATCCACGCGTCCAGCGGCACGACCGGCCGGCCGACGGTGGTCGGCTACACGCGCGACGACATCGACACGTGGGCCGAGGTGATGGCGCGCTCGATCCGGGCCGCGGGCGGACGGCCCGGTGACCTCCTGCACGTGGCCTACGGCTACGGGCTGTTCACCGGCGGGCTCGGTGCGCACTACGGCGCCGAGCGGCTCGGCTGCACGGTGGTGCCGATCAGCGGCGGCATGACCGCGCGCCAGGTGCAGCTGATCGGGGACTTCGGGCCTCGGGTGATCATGGTCACCCCGTCGTACTTCCTCGCGATCCTCGACGAGATGGAGCGCCAGGGCATCGACCCGCGCAGCAGCAGCCTCGAGATCGGCATCTTCGGTGCCGAGCCGTGGACCGAGGAGATGCGGCGTGCGGTCGAGGAGCGGAGCGGGATCACGGCGGTCGACATCTACGGCCTGTCGGAGGTGATGGGGCCGGGCGTCTCCCAGGAGGCCGGCGAGACCCAGGACGGCCTGCACATCTGGGAGGACCACTTCCTGCCGGAGATCATCGACCCGGTCACCCACGAGGTGCTGCCGGACGGCGAGGAGGGCGAGCTGGTCTTCACCTCGCTGACCAAGCAGGCGATGCCGGTCGTGCGCTACCGCACCCGCGACCTCACGCGGCTGCTCCCGGGCACGGCGTACCCGGCATTCCGGCGGATGCAGAAAGTCACCGGCCGCACCGACGACATGATGATCGTGCGCGGAGTCAACGTGTTCCCGAGCCAGGTCGAGGAGCAGATCCTGACCATCGAGGGACTGACGCCGCACTACCTGTGCGTTCTGTCGCGCCCCGGCAACCTCGACGTGCTCACCGTCCAGGTCGAGGCGTACGACGCGGCGGCCGATCGCGAGGCGCTCGGACGCGCGCTGGCCGACCGGGTCAAGCACCGGATCGGAGTCACCATCGGGGTCGAGGTGCTGGCCCCGCACGCCTTGGAGCGGTCACTCGGAAAGGCGAAGAGGATCAGCGATCAGCGGCACTGAAGGTCACCCGGGATGGCTGCCGCGGGTGCGGCGCAGGGCTCCCTTCGGGGCCTTCGGCACCGGTCGGTGCGCCTGGCGGCGCAGGTCGGCGATGTGTTCCCGGGCAACGTAAGGCGTGAACGACTCCATGTCCCAAGCCTGCACGTGACCACCGACAATTCCTGTACCCCGATTGCCCTCCTGGCCAGGTCGCGGTCAGCGCCGGGTCATTGCCGGGTCATTGTCGGGGGAGACCGGTCGGTGTGCAGAGGTCCTTGCCGATGTCCTCGGTGCGGTCCTCCTTCACCAGCTTGAGGAGGGCGAGGGCGCGCTCGCGGTCCCAGTGCACCGCGAGGTCGGCGATCGGCATCGAGCAGGTGAGGCCCTTCGAGCCGTCGACCCGGGTCATCGCCCACGCGAACTGGGCCAGCGCCAACGGGCCGGTGCCCTTGCTGATCCGCAGCGACCCGGCACCGGCGTCGGCGACCCGGAAGTAGCGCACCGGGTTGATCACCGTCCACGGCGACTTCACCTTGTCGCCGACCTGGCTGACCACCTTGCGCTGGTTCTTCGCGCGGTCGATGTCACCGTTGGCCTGCGTGTGCCGGGTGCGCGAGTAGGCGAGGGCGGTGATCCCGTCGACGTGGTGGCACCCCTTCGACATCCGCAGGTTGGCCAGCGGGTCGACCAGCCTGCTCTTCGTGCACACCCGGATGCCGCCCACGGCGTCGACGGAGTTCACGAAGCCGCCGAAGCCGATCTCGACGTAGTGGTCGACCCGGACGCCGGTGTTCTGCTCGATCGTCTTCACCAGCAGCTTCGGACCGCCGAACGCGAACGCGGCGTTGATCTTGGTGGTGCCGTGGCCCGGGATCGGCACCAGCGAGTCGCGGGGGATCGACAGCAGCAGGTTGGGCCCCCGGCCGGCGTGCAGCAGCATGATCGTGTCCGTCCGGCGCCCCGCCGCGTCGCCTGTGCCGAGCCGCTTGCGCTGCTCCTTGGAGAGGTTCTCGCGGCTGTCGGAGCCCACCAGCAGGTACGTCGAGCCGGGTTGCTTGTCCGGCCGGTCACCGCTCGGGAACGCCTCCACCTTCTCGATCTTGGTCCACGCCCACACCGGCACCGCGATCAGGAACACGAGCCAGACCAGAAGCACGATCCGCACGATCCGCCACGGCGACCGCTTCTTCTTCTCCGGCGCGCGCGGGGGGCGCGGCGGCGGGGCGGCGGTGGTGGTCGACGTACGACGCGGGCCGCCCGGGCCGTCGCCCGAGGCCTCCGGGCGCGGGACCACCGGCAGCATCCGGGTCGGCTCCGGGTCGTCCGACTGCGGCGGCGGAGGAGCCCCGGCACCGCCCTGCCCACGGGCACCGTAGAGCCAGTCGTACTCAGGCTCGTCGTCACTTCCCCGCGGGCCATCTGGCATACCTCAGTGCCCCGACCGGTGAGAATCGCCCTGCTGCGCGCTGCCCATCACGCACGCTGGCTGCGTTGTCGTCGGTCGCAGTGGCGCTGCCACAGCTTCCCTCCTCCGCCTTGCCATCGCACGCGCTGGACAACGCTCGCGACGGGCATCCTCACCGGTCCGGGCACAGACGCTACCGTGCGGGCATGCTCGAGCCGCTGACCCCCGCGCACAGCCGGGTCACCCTGTCGCTGCTCGCCGGCCCGACCCACGTCAACCTGCTCGGCAACGTGCACGGCGGGGAGGTGATGCGCCTCGTCGACTCCACCGCAGGCGCGGTCGCCGGCCGGCACAGCAACGGCCCGGCGGTCACCGCCGCGATGGACGAGATGGCGTTCCTCGCGGCCGTGCACGTGGGCGACATCGTCCGCACGGTCGCGCAGGTCAACTGGGCGGGGCGGACCTCGATGGAGGTCGGCGTCCGGGTCGAGTCCGAGCCGTGGAACCAGGCCGGCCACGAGCCGGTGCACGTCGCGTCGGCGTACCTGGTCTTCGTGGCCGTCGACCACGAGGGCCGGCCTCGAGAGGTCCCGCCACTCGACGCCCAGACCGACGAAGAGGTCCGCCGGATGCGAGAGGCGGAGATCCGGCGGGCCCACCGGCTCGCCCAGAAGGCCGAGATCCTCGCCGCCCGCGAGGGCTAGACCCGTCGGCGCGTCGGAACCGTGTGTGACGCCTGTGACTGGTGATACTTGCCGGACGAGTTCACCAGAGAGGTCACGATGCTGCCCGAACCTCCCCCCGGGTCGCACGAAGGGACCGGCACTGGTCGCCCGCGTGGTGCCCAGCTGAGCCGGATCCGCTTCCGGCGCGCGGTCACGCTGATGCTGATGACCCTCGTCCTCCCCGGCTCCGCCCAGATCGCCGTGGGCAACAAGCGCACGGGCCGGATCGCGATGCGCGTGCTGTTCTCGCTGGCCGCGACCGTCGTGCTGCTGGCACTGGTCGGCCTGGTCTGGAACAGCTTCGTCTTCTGGCTGCTCAGCAACACGTTCCTGCTCGGGATCATCCGGTTCGGACTGATGGTGCTGGCGGTCGGCTGGGCCTACCTCTTCGTCGACGCCTGGCGCCTCGGCGAGCCACTGGCACTGCGGCAGAAGCAACGGCTCGCGATGGTCGGGATCAACGGCGTGCTCTGCTTCTCCGTCGCCGGCTCCCTGCTCTTCGCCGCGCACGTGGTGACGGTGCAACGCGACTTCATCGCCGCGATGTTCACCTCGGGGGTCGTGACCAACGCCCACGACGGCCGCTACAACGTGCTGCTCCTGGGAGGTGACTCCGGCAAGACCCGCTGGGGGCTGCGACCGGACAGCATCACCGTGGCCAGCATCGACGCCGACACCGGCAAGACGGTGCTGTTCGGCCTGCCGCGGAACCTGCAGAACTTCCCGTTCGCCAAGGGCTCGGTGATGGACGAGCAGTTCCCCGACGGCTACACCTGCGACGGCTGCGAGATCAACTCGCTGGTGACCTGGGCCAACGACCACCGCGCGCTGTTCAAGGGCTACGCCAACCCGGGCGTCGAGGCCACCAAGGAGGCGGTCGAGGGCGTGACCGGGCTCAAGGTGAACTACTACGTGATGGTCAACCTCCGGGGCTTCCGCAACCTCGTCGACGCCGTCGGCGGGGTCACCCTGACCGTGCGCGACCCGATCCCCAAGGGCGCGATCGGCGACTTCGACGGCAAGTCCTACATCAAGCCCGGCACACGCAAGCTGAACGGCGAGGACACGCTGTGGTTCGCGCGCTCGCGGATGGCGGCCGACGACTACTCCCGCATGGCGCGGCAGAAGTGCGTGATGAACGCGATGCTGCACCAGCTCAGCCCGAAGCAGGTCGTGCTCAAGTTCGGCGACATCGCCAAGGCCAGCTCCGCGATGGTCAAGACCGACATCCCGGCCTCCGAGCTCGACCGGTTCATGCAGCTCGCGCTCCAGGCGCGGGGCCAAGCCGTGAGGACCGTGTCGTTCGTGCCGCCGATGATCGACACCTACCGGCCCGACATCGCCAAGACCAAGAAGATCGTCGACGGCGCGATCTCGCCGTCCACGAAGCCGCACGCCAAGCGCGCGGCCAAGGCGGCCCGGAAGCCGGGGACGACGGGTGGCTCCTTCGGCAACATCCACGACGGCTACGCCGCCAACCAGGCCAACGACCTCGGCGACGCCTGCTGACGGTCGCCCGAGCGGCCCGAACTCCGGCCGGTAGGGTCACCGCGTGCCCGATGCCCGCCGTACGACGCTGAGGATCGTCGCGGTGGCGGTCACCTTCAACCGGCGCGACCTGGTGACCCGGCTGGTCACGGAGACCGGGCGGGGGACCGTGCTCCCCGACGAGATCCTGGTCGTCGACAACGCCTCCACCGACGACACCGTCGAGGTGCTGCGCGCGCTGGAGTCGCCGGTGCCGGTGACCGTGGTCGAGCTCGGCCACAACACCGGGGGAGCCGGCGGATTCCACGCCGGACTCGCGGCGGCGCTCGAGCGTGGCGCCGACCTGGTCTGGATGATGGACGACGATGGAGCCCCCGCGTCCGACTGCCTGGAGCTCCTGCTGCCGCACATGACCGACCACGACTTCGTCGGCCCGTCCGTCGTCGCCGAGCAGGACGAGTCGCGTCTCTGCTTCCCGATCCGGCTGCCCGGACGCTCGCGCGTCGTGCACCAGATGGCGGACGTCGAGGCGGCGGCCGTCGACGGTCTGGTCGCCGACGTGGTGATCCCGTTCAACGGCGTGCTGCTGACCCGCGACCTGGTCGAACGGATCGGCCTGGTCCGTGAGGAGTTCTTCATCTGGGGCGACGACGTGGAGTACCTCTGGCGCGCCCGCCGGGCCGGCGCCCGGATCGCCACCGTCTTCGCCGCGCGCTTCAGGCACCCGGCTACGGACGACCTGGGCACGCCGCTCATGTTCGGCCGCACGACGTACAACCACTCGCCGTCCGACCTCAAGCACTACTGCATGTGCCGCAACAACGTCGCGAACCTCAAGGAGTACGTCGGCGCGCACGGCGTGCTCGCGTTCCTCGTGAAGACGCTGTGGTTCTACACGTTCACCCGCCCGAACCCGGGCCGGCTCAGGATGAGCCTGGGCGCGATGGTCGCCGGCTGGCGGGGCGACTTCACCGGTCACGGGAGGTACCTCCTTGCCTGAGGTCCCGACAGGCTCGACCACCGGCAGGGAGACCGTCGCCGTCGTCGTGGTCACTTACAACCGGGCCGACCTGCTGCGCCGGATGCTCGCCGGGCTGGCCGCCCTCACCCGGCAGCCCGACGCCGTGATCGTGATCGACAACGCCAGCGCCGACCACACACGACAGGTGCTCGAGGAGGCCGGCAACGCGGGGCTGCTCGCGATCCACGAGGACCGCAACCTTGGCGGCGCCGGCGGCTTCCACCGTGGTGTGCGGGAGGCCGCCGACCGCGGCTACGACCGGATCTGGCTGATGGACGACGACGTCGTGCCGGCGCCGGACTGCCTCGACGTGCTGCTGGCCCAGGACGAGGCGTGCCTGATGGCCGTGCGCGAGGACCTGCACGGCCGGCTGGTGGAGAAGGCGGCCACCGTGTTCGACCTCTCCAGCCCGCTGGCGATCAAGCCGAAGACCGCGATGGTCGAGACCACCTACGGCAGTCGGGACGCGATGCCGGAGAAGGTGGAGCTCCAGAACGTCGCATTCGAGGGGTTCATGGTCCGGCGTGAGGTGGTGGAGCGGATCGGGCTCCCTGACCCGACGTACTTCATCTTCTACGACGACGTCGACTTCGCGGTCCGCGCGAGGCGCGCCGGCTACCGGATCTGGGCCGTGCGCGACGCCGTGCTGGTTCGCCAGCTCGACTTCGACCAGCAGCACGACCTCTCCGGCTGGAAGGGGTTCTACATGTACCGCAACCTCTTCGTCGTGCACTTCCGCTACGGCGAGAACCTGCTGGTGAGGCTGAAGCCGTACCTGATCGTGCTCGCCGTCCTGCTGCTGTCGCCGGTGCGCGGCGGGCGGGCCGAGGCGGCCAACGTGGCCCGCGCGATCCGCTCCGCACGTGGGATGCGCCACGTTCCCGCCGTGGCGGAGCCGTCGGGCCTCCGCCGGTAGATAGACTCGCCGGGGCCCTTGGTGGCCCCAAGCCCCAACCCAGGAGTGTGTGTTGAACCCCGATCTCGTCGTCGTCGGCTCCGGCCTGTTCGGACTGACGATCGCCGAACGCTGTGCCAGCGAGCTCGACCTGAAGGTCCTGGTGGTCGAGCGGCGGCACCACATCGGTGGCAACGCCTACAGCGAGGCCGACCCGGAGACCGGGATCGAGATGCACGTCTACGGCGCGCACCTCTTCCACACCTCGAACCAGAAGGTGTGGGACTACGTCAACCGGTTCACCTCGTTCACGAACTACCAGCACCGGGTGTTCGGCCAGTACGACGGGCAGGTCTACTCGCTGCCGATGAACCTCGGGCTGATCAACCAGTTCTTCGGGAAGATGCACACCCCCGACGAGGCGCGCACCCTGATCGCCGAGCAGGCGAGCGAGATCGACACCGCCGAGGCGTCGAACCTCGAGGAGAAGGCGATCAGCCTGGTCGGGCGCCCGCTCTACGAGGCGTTCATCAAGGGCTACACCGCCAAGCAGTGGCAGACCGACCCGACCCGGCTGAGCGCGGACATCATCACGCGGCTCCCGGTGCGCTACAACTTCGACAACCGGTGGTTCAACGACACCTACGAGGGCCTGCCGGTCGACGGCTACACGGCGTGGCTGCGCAAGATGGCCGACCATCCCAACATCGAGGTGCGACTCGAGACCGACTGGTTCGACCCGCAGCAGATCGTGGCCGACGACTACAAGGGGAAGATCCCGATCGTCTACACCGGGCCGGTCGACGAGTACTTCGGCAACTCCGAGGGCCGGTTGTCCTGGCGCACCGTCGACCTCGAGGCGGAGGTCAAGCGGGTCGACGACTTCCAGGGTTGCGCGGTGATGAACTACAACGACCAGGACGTGCCCTGGACCCGGATCCACGAGTTCAAGCACTTCCACCCCGAGCGCACCTACATCTCGGGCAAGACCGTGATCGTGCACGAGTACTCTCGATTCGCGGAGGAGGGCGACGAGCCCTACTACCCGATCAACACCGCCGAGGACCGGGACAAGCTGCTGCGCTACCGCGAGAAGGCGAAGGCGGAGCCGATGGTGCTGTTCGGCGGCCGGCTCGGCACCTACAAGTACCTCGACATGCACATGGCCATCGGGTCGGCACTGTCGATGTTCGAGAACAAGCTCCGGCCGCACTTCGCCGAGGGCGCAGAGCTGAAGTCCGGAGGGGTCGACGAATGACGCAGGTCTCGACAGGCTCGACCACGACCACAGGTCGTCGCATCCTGCAGCGCCAGGTGCTGCCCGGCGACAAGGACACCGACGTGCTGGCGCTGTACGTCGACCCCGACCCCGGGGTGCTCGACGCCGACAAGTACGCGATCGGTGGCAACCGGGGCGCCAAGGACCTCAACGCCGCGCAGCTCCGGCAGTCAACGTCGACCGGCCACACGGTGCACCCCGACCAGATCACCGGCCGGCACACGCTCCGCCTGGAGCGGAGCGAGGAGCTCTCCTTCGGCACCTACTTCAACGCGTTCCCGGCCGGCTACTGGCGGCGCTGGACGGTCGTCACCGACGTCCGCCTGACCGTCGCCCTCACCGGTGCCGGGGCCGCCGTCACCGTCTACCGCTCGATGGCCAACGGCCGCTCGCAGCGCGTCGACACGGCAGGCACGGGTTCCGACGCGAAGGGCGAGTTCACCTTCGACCTGTCCCTGAAGCCGTTCGTCGACGGCGGCTGGTACTGGTACGACGTGGTGGCCGGCGAGGAGCCGGTCGAGGTGGAGGCGGTCTGGGACGCCGAGGTGCCCGGCGACCGGCTCGACCCGGGCAGCCTCACGATCGCGATCACGACCATGAACCGCCCGGACTTCTGCGGAAAGCTCCTCGCCCAGATGGGCAACGACCCCGGCGTGCAGAGCCTGCTCGACGAGGTACTCGTGATGGAGCAGGGCAGCCAGAAGGTGGTCGACTCCGCGCAGTTCCCGGGTGCCCAGGCGGCGCTCGGCGACAAGCTGCGCGTGATCGAGCAGGGCAACATCGGCGGTTCCGGCGGCTACGCCCGCGGCCAGTACGAAGCCGTCCGCAAGGGCACGGCGACGTACGTGATGATGATGGACGACGACGTCGTCTGCGAGCCCGAGAGCATCATCCGCGCGGTCACGTTCGCCGACCTCGCCAAGCGGCCGACGATCGTCGGCGGCCACATGTTCAGCATCTACGACCGGTCGGAACTGCACTCGTTCGGCGAGATCGTGCAGCGCTACAAGTTCTGGTGGCGCAGCCCGTCGACGGTGATGAACGGCTGGGACTTCTCCGCCCGCAACCTGCGCTCGGCGCGCTGGCTGCACCGCCGGATCGACGTGGACTTCAACGGCTGGTTCATGTGCCTGGTCCCGATGCAGACGCTGCGCGAGATCGGCCTGTCGCTCCCGCTGTTCATCAAGTGGGACGACAGCGAGTTCGGCCTGCGCGCCGGCGAGGCGGGATACCCGACGGTGACGCTCCCCGGTGCCGCGGTGTGGCACATCCCGTGGACCGACAAGAACGACGCGCTCGACTGGCAGGCCTACTTCCACCACCGCAACCGGCTGATCGCAGCGCTGCTGCACTCGCCGTACCCCCGGGGCGGGTCGTTGGTCCAGGAGAGCTTCGCGCACTCGGTCAAGCACCTGGTCTCGATGCAGTACTCCACCGTCGAGCTCCGGCACAAGGCGATCGAGGACGTCTTCGCGGGTCCGGAGCGACTCCACGAGACGCTGCCGACGGTCCTGCCGGAGATCAACGCCTTCCGCAAGCAGTGGCCCGACGCGGTGCTCGAGGCGGAGCGCGAGGCCTTTCCGTCCACCCGGCGCAGCAAGCCGCCGCGGCGAGGGAAGGACGACGACACCGAGGTCCCCCGCAGGGCGTCGCTGCTGGTCGCGGCCGCGCTGGCCCCGATCCGGCAGCTGAGCAAGGTTCGCCCGCTCTCCCGGGAGCACCCAGAGACGGAGATCGCCGCGATGGACGCCAAGTGGTACCGGTTGGCCAGCTACGACTCCGCCGTGGTCTCGATGCCCGACGGCACGTCCGCGGCGCTCTACCAGCGCGACCCCGACCACTTCCGTGACCTGCTCAGACGTGACGTCGAGATCCACCGGCGACTCCACCGCGAGTGGCCGGAGCTCGCCGCCCGCTACCGCGAGGCGCTCGGCTCGATCACCTCGCCCGAGGAGTGGGAGAAGACGTTCGCCGCCTCCGTCGAGGGGTCCGAATGAGCAACGACCAGGATCAGCAGCACCCCCTGCAGAAGGAACGGATCCTGAGCCGCGGGGACCGCAAGCGCGCGGCCCAACGAGCCCGGCAGCAGGCCAAGCGCAAGGCCGACTCGATGCCCACCGTCGAGGCCATGGACGGCCCGGTGAAGGCCCGGGTGGTCGAGGCCAAGCTGGTCTCGCCGGCACCCAACGGGGGTCTGATCGGGGTGCTCAGGGAGGGCTACCTCCTGCGACTGATCGTCCGCCGGCAGCTGGCGCGGATGTACTCCGCCTCCCTGCTCGGCCTGATGTGGTCCTACATCCAGCCTGCGATCCGGTTCACCGTCTACTACTTCGTCTTCGGCGTGCTGCTGGACTTCCACAAGAACGTCCCGAACTTCGCGATCCACCTGTTCTGCGGGATCGTGTTCGTGCACTACTTCTCCGAGACCTTCGGCGGGGGCACCCGGTCGATCTGGATGAACCGCGCCCTGGTGAAGAAGATGGCGCTGCCGCGCGAGATCTTCCCGGTCTCGCAGGCGATCGTGGCGTTGATCCACACCTTCCCGCAGCTCGTGCTCCTGGTCTTCTTCTGCCTCCTCGCCGGGTGGACGACGGACCTCACCGGCATCGCCTCCGGTGTGCTGGGGATGCTGATCGTGGTCACCTTCTCGGTGGCGCTGGCGCTCCTGTTCAGCGCGATCAACGTGTACTACCGCGACTTCCAGAACATCGTCGGGACGATCACCCAGTTCATGCACTTCATGGTGCCGATGATGTACCCGTTCTCCCGGGTCGCCGGCTACGCCGACACGCACCCCGTCTTGTACCAGCTCTACATGGCCAATCCGGTCGCCGATGCCGTGATCCTGCTGCAGCGCTTCTTCTGGCAGGGCGTCAACGTCGCCAACGGCCAGGGCGACAGCAGGGCCGCCGTCTTCCCGCCCAACATGCTGGTGCGGGGCGTGATCACGCTCGCTGCCTGCGTGGTGCTCCTGGTCTTCGCGCAGCGGATGTTCACCCGTCTCGAGAACAAGCTCCCGGAGCGCCTATGAGCACCCCAACGAAACACTCGCTTCGCTCGCATTTCGCCGGGGACCCCGCATGAGCACCCCAACGAAACACTCGCTTCGCTCGCATTTCGCCGGGGACCCCGCATGAGCACCCCTGTGACCCCTTCGGCGACCACCTCGATCGTGGTCGAGGACGTCTGCAAGACGTTCACGCTGCAGTACCACCGAACGCTCAAGCAGATGGCCGTCGCCACGGTGCGCCGACTGCCGCTGAGCGAGACCTTCCAGGCGCTCTCCGACGTCAGCTTCACCGTCGAGCAGGGCGAGTCGGTCGGCCTGATGGGGCTCAACGGGTCCGGCAAGAGCACCCTGCTCAAGCTGATCAACGGAGTCATGCGGCCTGAGGTGGGGACCGTGCTCACCCGCGGCCGGGTCGCCGGCCTGATCGCCACCGGTGCCGGCTTCCACCCGCAGCTGACGGGTCGGGAGAACCTCTTCCTCAACGCCGCGATCCTCGGCATGGGAGAGGCCGAGACCAAGCGCAAGTTCGACGAGATCGTCGAGTTCGCCAACATCGGGCGCTTCCTCGACACCCCCGTGTCGCACTACTCCTCCGGGATGTACTCACGGCTCGGGTTCTCCATCGCCGTCCACGTCGACGCCGACATCTTCCTGGCCGACGAGGTGCTCGCGGTCGGCGACCGGCCGTTCAAGCGCAAGTGCCTGAAGAAGATGCAGGAGATCCGGGCCGACGGCACGACGATCTTCTACGTCAGCCACGCCACGGCGTCGGTGCGCTCGATGTGCGACCGGGTGCTGGTCCTTGAGTCGGGGCGCCTGATGTATGACTCCAAGACCACGCCCGACGGCAGTGTGGACGGCGCGATCCGGTTCTTGCACTACGACGACGCGTCGGATGACGAGGAGCACGCGGACGAGGAGCTCGGCTCCGAGGTCTGAGGACGGCTATTCAAAAAGCCTTCCGCTGCTTTCGAAAATGCATTGAATGACAGCATTGTGATTCGCTAATTACACGCTTGTAATTGGTCGAAACGGCTTGTCAGTTGCCCTGTTAATGGTGTGACACTTGTGGCTCGTGTGATTCTTTCCCCCACACTTGGAGCGCTGTCGCATGCATTTCAGCAAGACCAGGTATGTCACTTTCTGCCAGCAGCTGCTGGTCACCGCGTGCGTGCTCGCGACCGCGGTCGCAGCCGCCGGTGTGGTGAACCTGGACATCGTGGCGCCGACTCCGGACGCCGGGTCGATGGAGCCCGCGGTCACCATCGGTGACGCCTACGTCAACACGGCGCCGGTGACTCCGAAGGTGCGCCAGGTGGCGTTCCACGGCGCCGACCGCAGCCCGGCGAAGAAGGAGCGACCGACGCGCGACGGCCTGCGGCTCGCCGTGGTGTCCCCGGTCGAGAAGGCCACCGGACTGGCCACCGTGGGCGTCACCTGGAACGAGGCCGACCGGCTGTCCGAGGCCCAGCTCCAGGTCGACGTACGCTCCCGCAAGGACGGCCGCTGGTCGACCTGGACCGCCCTGGAGTACCACGACGACCACGGCCCCGACGCCTCCGAGGCGGAGGGTCGCCGCGAGCGCGCCGGCACCGAGCCGAGCGTCGTCGGCCACGTGCAGTCAGTCCAGGTGCGTGCCTGGACCGACACCGGCCGCGCGCCGCGCGGCATCAAGCTCGCGGTGATCGACCCGGGTGAAGGCCGACTGAAGCACGAGGCGCCCGCGATCGACACGGCGACCCTCGACCAGCCAACCACCCAGCCGACAGCCCAGCCGACAGCCCAGCCCAGCGCCCAGCCCACGGGCTCGGCCGAGCCGGCCTCGGGCGACGTCGCGCTCTCAGCGATGGCCGTCTCACCCAAGCCGCAGATCTTCTCCCGCGCGCAGTGGGGCGCCAACGAGAAGCTGCGCGAACAGAGCGCTCCCAGCTACGGCACCATCAAGACCGGTTTCGTGCACCACACTGTCAACGCGAACGACTACTCCAGGGACGACGTGCCGAAGCTGCTGCGCAGCATCTACGCGTACCACGTGGAGGCGCGCGGCTGGCGCGACATCGGCTACAACTTCCTCGTCGACCGCTTCGGCCGGATCTGGGAGGGCCGCTGGGGCGGCGTCGACAAGGCAGTCGTCGGTGCGCACACGCTCGGCTACAACGAGGTCGGCTTCGCGATGTCGGCGATCGGCAACTTCGAGGAGGTGCAGCCTCCGCAGGCCGTGCTCGACGCCTACGCGGAGCTGTTCGCCTGGAAGCTCTCCAAGTACGACATCAAGGCCGACGCCAGCAAGCTGTGGGTGAAGAACCGCTACCTGCAGGCGATCAACGGCCACCGCGACGTCGGCCAGACCGCCTGCCCGGGCAAGTACCTCTACGCACAGCTCCCGAAGATCCGGCAGATGGCGGCGAACATCCAGAAGGGCACCGCCTCCACGCCGACGCCCACCCCGAAGCCGACCCCGAAGCCGACCCCGAAGCCGACCCCGAAGCCGACGCCGCCCGTCGTGCCGCCGGTCGGTCCGCGGATCACGCCGCAGCACGCGAGTGCGCTGCCCGCCCGCTCGGACGTGCTGGGCTCGAAGTGGCCGGACCTGTTCGTCCGGGACAAGGCGACCGGCAAGATCCTCCTGGTGCCGACGCAAGGCCAGTTCGGTTTCACCACGAAGGTGCTCACGGCCGGCGCCTGGACGTCGTACGACGCGATCGTGGCACCGGGCGACCTGAACGGCGACGGCAAGGGCGACCTGTTCGTCCGCAACCGCCGGACGCACCAGGCGATGGTCCTGCCGGGCAACGGCTCGGGCCGCTTCCGGCTCCCGATCGGCAGGTCCGCGGCGTACGCCGGCTACACCTGGCTGACGGCGGTCGGCGACTTCGACAAGGACGGCCACGCCGACCTGGTGGCGCGCGACGCCAGGAAGCGGCTGGTGCTGCTCCCGGGCACGGGCAGGGCCACGTTCCGCAGGCCGGTCGTGATCGCGGCGACCTGGAGCTACCACCGTCCCTACGGCGTCGGTGACTTCGACCAGGACGGGCGCCCGGACCTGGTCGCGAACTCGGGCGAGGGCACGCTGCGGCTCTTCCCGGGCCGGCGCACGTCGCTGGGCACGCCGCGGGTGCTGCCGGTGTCGATGACCGGGGTCGACGCGGTTCTCGGCGGCGGCGACTACAACGCCGACAGGCGGCCGGACCTCGTGCTGCGGCGCGGCGACACCGGCACGATCGAGGTGCTGCCGGGCACCGGCACCGGCTCGGTCTCCCACGCGCTCGGACCGTTCCGGTCCCTCCGCGGCTGGCATGCCGTCTCCGGCGGCCAGCTGATCGGCAACCCGAGGGCCGACGCGATCGGGGTGCTCGACGACAAGCTCGCGATCATCACCGGGAACGGCCGGACGAACGTGTCCGCACCGGTCACCAGCAACCTGACGCGCCCGCTGACGGCCAGGCTGATGAACGTCGGTGACTGGAACGGGGACGGCCACGCCGACCTCGCGACCCGGGGGGGCCGAGGCGACGGCATCTTCCTCTGGCGCGGCAACGGCACCGGCGGCTTCAGGACCCAGGTCCTGCTGGGCACCGGCTTCGCGAAGTTCCGCCGGATCGCGCCGGTCGGCGACGTGACCGCCGACGGCCATCCCGACCTGGTCGGCAAGGAGCCCGGCGGGATGATGACCATCTTCCCGGGCAACGGGAGGACCGGCCTGAAGTCCCGGTTCCGGGCGCCGACCAGGCTCCGGGCGTTCAACCAGATCGGCGCCGGCCTCTGGAACGCGACGAGGGCGCCGGACTCGCTGCTGGTCTCCACCGACGGCAGCTACGCGCCGTACGCGGGAGCCGACGCGGCCGCCGCGCTGGCGAAGACCGCCGACACCAGCTACGACTGGGTGGTCGGCGCCGGCGACGTCGACGGCGACCGGGTGCCCGACCTGCTGGCGCGCGAGAGCTCGACGGGCTACCTGTGGCTGGTCCCGGGCACCAGGTCCGGCACCGGGCTCGGAGCGCGGCGCTTCGTCGCGGCCGGGTTCGCGAAGTACGACCTGGGCGGTTAGGTCGCGCGCACCTCGCGGGTGGCCTGTTCGGGACCGGCCCGCCCGGTCCAGAGCTCCGGGTCGGGGCGGGCCGTCCACACCACCGACCCGCCCTGCACCAAGGTGCCGGCGAACAGGTCGGTGCCGGCGCCGACCACCGGGTTCAGGTCGGTGAGCACACGATGGCCGCCGCCGTCGTACGACGCGGCGCGGGCGATCAGCGCCGCCTGGTCGGCACCGTCGAGGGCGGCGTCGTGTGCACCACCCGGAAGCCCGAGGAACGCGTCGGGCTGCCCGGGCCAGAGCGTGCCGTAGTCCAGCACCCCGTCGGCCCACGGCTCGCGCGCTGCGACCGCGAACGGCAGCAGCGCGCAGCCCAGCCGCTGGTCCGCGGCGCGCTCGGACCCTTCGGGCCCGTGCACCACCACCTCCGCGTCGCCGTCGGTGACCACCTCGAGCCCGGCCAGCCAGGCACCGCCCAGGAACACCGGGCCGAGCCAGTGGCACGGCAGGTCGAGCGCCACCCGGTCGCCGGTGTCCAGTCCGAGGTCGTCGGTCAGCACGCCCGCGGTCTTCGCCACCCAGTTGGCGTACGTCGTCACGGACAGCTCGGTGCGCTCGCCCGTGACGTCGTCGTAGAACGTCACGAGTGGCCGGCCCGGGTCGTTGCGCAGCCGGGACACCAGCACCTGCTCGAAGGTCGTCAGCACGCGCTCACCCTAGGATCCCGCCATGGCGGATGCGGTCGAGCGGTTGTGGGCAGTCGTCCCGGCGGGCGGTGCCGGCACCCGGCTCTGGCCGCTGTCGCGGGCGGCGTCGCCGAAGTTCCTGCACGACCTCACCGGCGGCGGGCGCACGCTGCTGCAGGCCACGGTCGACCGGCTGCTGCCGCTGGTCGGCGAGCGGATCCTCGTGGTCACCGGTGCCGCGCACCAGGCCGCCGTACGCCGCCAGCTGCCCGACCTGTCACGCCGCCCAGGTGATCGCCGAGCCGGCGCCACGCGACTCGATGGCCGCGATCGGGCTGGCCGCCGCCATGATCGAGCGCGACGACCCGACCGGGATCATCGGGTCGTTCGCCGCCGACCACGTGATCGCGGGACGAGGACGCCTTCCGGGCGGTGGTGCGGGAGGCCGCCGAGGTCGCCGACACCGGGCTGCTGGTCACGATCGGGATCGAGCCGACGGGTCCGGAGACCGGCTTCGGCTACGTCCGCGCGGGCGACGCGCTGACCGGCTTCCCGTCGGCGCGGACGGTCCTCGAGTTCGTGGAGAAGCCCGACGCGGAGCGTGCGCGGGCCTACGTCGCGTCAGGTGACTACCGCTGGAACGCCGGCATGTTCGTGGCCCGGGCCACCGTGCTGCTGGACCTGCTCGCCGAGCACCGTCCCGCAGCTCGCCGCGGGGCTGCGCGCGATCGCGACCGACCCGACGTCGATCGAGCAGCGGTGGCCCGACGCTGGAGAAGATCGCGATCGACCACGCGGTCGCCGAGCCGGCCGCAGCGGCCGGTCGGGTGGCCACGGTGCCCGGGAGCTTCGGCTGGGACGACATCGGCGACTTCCGCTCGCTCGCCGACCTGCTGCCGGCCGCGACCGACGGCATGCAGGTGCTGGGCGATCCGGCGTCGGTGGTGGTGCAGGACAGCACCGGGCTCGTCGTAGCCTCCGGCGACCGCGTGGTCGCTGTGCTCGGGCTCGAGGACGTCGTCGTCGTCGACACCGGCGACGCGCTCCTGGTCACCGTCAGCGGAGCGTGCCCAGGACGTGAAGGCTCTGGTCGACCTGCTCCGCGAGCGCGGTCGGGGCGAGGTCTGACCGACCTACGCGGCGCCGGGCTCCGGCGAGTTCTCCTTCGGGTACGTCGTTGGTGAACGTCTGCGACGACCGGCCCACTGGCCTTGCTGCAGTACTCCCAGATGCCCTGCTGCTGTCTGGGGACCGGTCCAGTGCGTGAACGCGATGTGCTTGCCGGACGGGAACGATGCGCCGTCCTTCTTCGTCCACGGCGCGACCATCACGTAGGAGTCGGTGCCCAGCTTGGTGGCGATCTGATCTGAGCGCCTTGTAGTCGCTGCTGCCCTTGTTGATCGTGTCGTCGTACCAGATGATCGTGTGCCCGTGCTCGAGGCTGTGCACGAGCCGCTCGATCTCGGGACGGTCCGGCGACGGTGTAGAACGTGACGGATCTCGGAACCGGTGAGGAAGTTGCCCCAGTGCTTGCCGAATGCCGGGGGAGCGGTCGTCGTAATTGATCGGGGTCGGCGGCGTGATGTGCTGCCCGCTTCCCTCAGCGGTCTCCTGTCTTGATCGGCGAGCAGCCCGCGGACGCCTCGGAGACGCCGAGCTTGGTCAGCGCGGTGCTCTTGAGCTTGTCGTCCTCGCGCAAGTCGCTTGATGTACGGGATCAGCGCGGCGCCGAGCAGGGCGACCACGACGACGCCACAGGCGCCGAGGATCGCCATGCTGCGACGCCGCTCCTTGCGCTGCTGCTCGCGGCGCAGCTGCTCGATCTTCGCCTTGCGCTCCTCGTTCTTCGACTTCTTGGCCACGAGGTCGGGCGTCCTACGGCAAGGTGTGGCTGGAGTACGGCGGGAAGTCTACGGAGTCGGACACGGAACCGTGCGGGCGTGCCGGCGACCGCCGGCCGTGAGCCTGCCGGGCGCGCGCCTCGCACGGCGACGTCGGTCGACCCGAGTCGCACGCTCGGCCGTCGCGCGTGACGCCTCGACCCGCCGCCGACGGGCGGCGACGCAGGTCCGCCGTCGGGGCCGGCGCGCCGAACGCCGTCGGCGGCTCCCCGGCGAGCGCGGCGACCACGGCCTCGCGGGCGCCGAGCCGAACATGTCCTCGGCGAGCCGGCCGGACCAGGCTCGCGCGCGCCGGGCCCGTGCGTCGCCGGCGCGGGAGCACCAGGCCGCCGAGGCCGCGCACCACGGCCACCGGCCGCCCGCCGAGCTTGCCCTTGACCAGGTCGGCGGCGCCGGCGAGCTCGTCGGCGACGCGCCGGGGCGGTGACCGCGAGCGCGTTGCCGTAGCCGTCGACGCGGCCGGCGTAGTCGTCGAGCGACCTCGATGCCGGCCGCGCCGATCGCGAGGTCGGTCTGGCCCGTGCCGCCAGGCCCGGCCGGCGGTGTCGGTGACGAGCGACGGCGACGTTGTGCCCGGTGGTCGCGAGCAGCGCCGGTCCGCAGCGCCCGCGCGCTGGCGTCGGGGTCGAGGGGCAGCAGCACCACCGTGCCGGCCGCGACGTTGGAGGCGTCGATCGCCGGCCGCGGCCATCACCAGGCCGAGGTGGTTCTCGACGATGCGTGGTCGGGCCGCGGCGGGCGACCACCCGGACGGTCTCGCCCGGCGAGCAGCGTCCTCGCGCGTCGCCCGGCGTCGTACCCGGCCCTCGGCCTTGCTCGACGACCTTGCTGGTGACCACGACGACGTCGCCGTCGGCGAGGTCGGGAAGCGCGTCGACGAGCAGGGCGACCAGGTCGGTGCCCGCGGCGACCTCGCCGATCCCGTCGGGCGCGAGCACCGTCGAGTCGCGGCCACCGGCGTCATCCGGCGGACCAGGCCGACCGCCGCGGCGGCCATGTCGGCGGTGGCGTCGTGGTCGGTCATCATCAGCGGCACGGACGCGGCAGGCGATGCCCGCCGCCTCGACCCGCTCGACCAGGTCGGCGTCGACGGTGTCGACCAGCCAGCCGTCGAGCACCCCGCGACGCGGAGCGGGCGCCGTAGTGCTCGGCCACCCCGGCCGCGCTGACCTCGACGCCGATGGATGCCGAGCAGCTGGCGGGCCATGCCGCGGACGTGGTCGCCGCCGACGATGCCGGAGAGGCCGACCACCGGGTGCCGAGGTCGCGCGCAGGACGCTCGCGGATCCCGGGCACCCCGAGGATCGGGCCGACCGACACGACCGGGTTGGACGGCGGCACGATCACCAGGTCGGCGTCGGTGATCGCCTCGACGACGCCGGGGGCTGGACTGCTGGTGTCGAGCCCGATCGACGACCACCTCGGAGGCGGGAACGTCGGCGTGCAGGCGGATCCAGTACTCCTGGAAGTGCACCGCCCGGCGGCCGCCGGTGCCGGGTCGTCGATCACGACGTGCGTCTCGATGCGGTCGTCGGTCATCGGCAGCAGCCGCAGGCGCTCCCGAAGACGGGAGTGGCCAGCGCCGGCACAGCGCCTCGGTCACCGCGCGAGAGCGGGTAGCCGGCGTCGAGCATCTGGGTGCGCACCAGGTGGGTGGCGAGGTCGCGGTCGCCGAGCCCGAACCAGGTCGGCTCCACGCCGTACGCCGCCAGCTCGTCCTTGGCGTGCCAGGTCTCGTCGGTGCGGCCCCAGCCGCGCTCGGTGTCGATGCCGTCGCCGAGGGTGTACATCACGGTGTCGAGGTCGGGGCAGACCTTGAGCCCGTGCAGCCAGATGTCGTCGCCGGTGTTGGCGACCACGGTGACCTCGGGTCGCCCGTGCGCTCGACCAGGCGCAGCAGCGCCCTGGAGGAAGCGCGCGCCGCCGACGCCGCCGGAGAGCACGGTGACCCGGGCGGCGGCGCGAGCGGGCATGAGCGCCTCCTCGGACGATGCGACGCGGCTGGACACACGTATAGGGGCACAGCATAGCAGACCCGGGCTTGACTTAACGGTAGCGACAGGCATGTAATCACACTAGTGTGTTTCTCCGTCGCAACGGCGGGCGTCGTGTGAGGAACGATCATCCAGAGCACAAATCGGGGCCACATCGGGGTCATCCTGGGTCGAAGGGCGAAACCGTGCGAGAGCTCTACCTGCTCGACGACGACGACGCCGAGGAGAACGGGTGGCAGGAGCGCGCCCTGTGCGCGCAGACCGACCCGGAGGCGTTCTTCCCGGAGAAGGGCGGCTCCACCCGCGAGGCCAAGCGGGTCTGCCTGACCTGCGACGTCCGTGGCGAGTGCCTCGAGTACGCACTGCAGCAACGACGAGCGCTTCGGCATCTGGGGCGGTCTGTCCGAGCGCGAGCGGCGCAAGCTGAAGAAGCGCGCCGTCTGAGCCGAGACCGGCGTCACGGCGACGCCGATCTGCTCGGTCTTGGAGGCCGCACGTCCGGCCCTAGGGTTGCGCCCGTGCCACGTCTCCGCGCTGCTCGTCAGCCACAACGGCGCCCGCTGGCTGCCCGCCGTGCTCGCCGGGCTGTCGAGCGCAGACGCGCCCGCCGGACCGATTCGTCGCGCGTCGACACCGGCTCCGACGACGAGTCCGTCGGCATCCTGCGCCGGGCCGGCGCCTGGGACGTGCACCGGGTCGCGGACAGCGCCTCGTACGGCGAGGTCGGTCCGCGCCGGTCTCGACCTGATCCCCGCCACCGACGGCCCCGAGCCGGACTGGGTCTGGCTGCTCCACGACGACTCCACGCCCGGCCCCGACGCGCTCGAGCGGCTGCTCGACTGCGGCGGGCGAGCACCCCGACGACCGCGATCTTCGGGCCCAAGCTCCGCGAGTGGCCATCGCTGCGCCGGCTGCTCGAGGTCGGCGTCACGATCACCGGCACCGGCCGGCGCGAGACCGGCCTGGAGCGCGGCGAGTACGACCAGGGCCAGCACGACGAGCGCCGGGTGGTGCTCGCGGTCAACACCGCCGGCATGCTGGTGCGCCGCGACGTGCTCGAGCCAGCTCGGCTTCGACCCGGAGCTGCCGGTCTTCGGCAACGACATCGACTTCGGCTGGCGCGCCGCCCGCGCCGGTCACTCGACGCTGGTGGTCCCCGAGGCGCGTGGTCTTCCACGCCGAGGCGGCGCACCGGGGCCAGCGCGACTCGCGGCTCGCGGTGCACCACCACCGTCAGGAGCGGCAGGCGGCGATCTACACGCTGCTCGTCGAACGGCTCCGGCCGCGGCATGCCGTTCCGGATCCTGCGGCTGCACGCTCGGCACCCTGCTGCGGGCGCTCGGGTTCCTGCTGGTGCGCGCCCCGACCGAGGCCCGGGACGAGCTCGTCGCCCTCGGCTCCGTCGTCGGCCGTCCGGGCCGGCTGATCGCCGCGCGGCGCGCAGCGCCGGGTCACCAACCGTCCGCACCGCCAAGGAGGTCCGGCACCTGCTCGCCCCGCCGTGGCTGCCCTACCGGCACGGCCTGGACTACGTCGGTGACGTCGGCACGGCCGCGATCGACGTCGCCCGCGAGGCGGTGGGCGGGCGCAGCGTCCGAAGCGCCGACCTGGTCGACGCCGACGACGCCGCCGCCAGCCAGGAGCGTGGGCTGGTCGGGCTGCTGCTGCGCAACCCGCGGTTCTGGCTCGTGGTCGGCAGCGTCCTCCTGGCCCTGGTCGCGGCCCGCGACCTGCTGACCGGTGGCCCGCTGCACGGGGGCGCCCTGCTGCCTGCTCCGGCACACCTGTCGCACTGGTGGGGCTCCTACGTGGAGGCCAACCACCTGCTCGGCACCGGCTCGGCCGCGCCGGCCCCGGCGTACCTCCTGCCGCTGGCGGTCGGCGGCACGTTGTTGCTCGGCCACCCGGGCTGGCTGGTCTCGGTCCTCTTCCTGCTCAGCGTGCCGCTGGCAGCGCTTTCCGCGCTCCGCTTCCTCCGCCGGCTGGTGCCCGGCCGCGTGGCCCCGCTGTGGGGCGCGGTGGCCTACGGGCTGCTCCCGGTGATGACCGGTGCGGTGGCACAGGGCCGCCTCGGCACGGTGGCCGGTGCGATCGTGCTGCCCTGGGTCGCGACCAGCGCGCTGGGGCTCTGGGCGATCGACGACGACCGGCGCTGGCGCTCGGTCTGGCGGACGGCGCTTGGGGCCGCGGTGCTGACCGCATTCGTGCCCGTCGCCTGGCTGCTCGGACTGCTGATCGCGCTCGGTGCCGTCGCGGTCGGCGCCAGCCGCGACCCCGGACACTGGCGGCAGCTGCGCTGGTGGGCCGCGCCGTTCGTCGTGGTCGTGGCCGTGCCGTTCCTGCTGATGCCGTGGGTGCTCGGCGTCACCCCGACGCTCGACGCCTGGCTGGTCGAGGCCGGCCGGGTGGGCGTGCTCTCGAGCCTGCCGACCTGGCTGGACCTGGCGACAGCCCGCGCCGGCGGACCAGGCAACGCCCCGGCATGGATCGGCGCCGGCCTGCTCGTGGCCGGGCTGGTGGCCGGGTTCCGCACGGACACCAGGCGCCGGGTGCTGGTCGCGTGGGCGGTGGCTGCCCTGGCCGCCGGAATGATCGCGTTCGTGGCGCGGGCACGGGTCGACCTGCCCGGCGTTGACGGCCAGGTCCGGGTCTGGGCGGGGTTCCTGGTCGTGGTGCTGTTCGGCGCGCTGATCAGCGCCGCCGTGGTCGCCGGCGACGGCGTGTGGCAGCGGATCACCACGGCGGGCTTCAGCTGGCGGCAGCCGGTCGCGGCGCTCGGGCTCCTCGGCGCGGCCGTCGCCGTGGTCGGCGGCGTCGCCTGGTGGGTCGTCGGCGGCACCCAGGGGCCGCTCGACCGTTCGGCGGTGCGCAGCGTGCCCAGCTACATGAGCGACCTGTCCGCGAGCGACCCGGCGAACGGCGTGCTCGTGGTGCGCGGCGGCCGCAAGGCCGGCATCGAGTACCAGGTGCTCCGCGACGGCCCGCTCCGCACCGGCGACGACGCGATCGCCGCCCTGACCCCACCGGACGACGCGCTGACCCGGGTGGTCGGCCGGGTCCTCGGCGATCCGCAGGGTGACGACGCGCAGGCGCTGGCGGACTACGGCGTCTCCTACGTCTACGCACCGACCCCGGTGAGCGCCAGCGTCGCCGCCAGCCTCGACGCCGCGACCGGGTTCTCCCGCGCCAGCGCGCCGAGACACGACGCGGCCTGGCGACTGCAGGACCGCGCCTCCGGCGGCTCCATGAACCAGGACCTGCAGCCGTTCCACGGCTGGTTGCTCGCCGGCCAGCTCGTCGCGATCGTGGCCTGCATCGTGCTCGCGCTCCCGTCCCGGCGGGAGCGGTCGTGACCACCTCTGGATCCCCTCGGGCGCCCCACGACCCCGGCGCCGCGAGGCCGAGCCGGATCCCGGCCGTCCTGCTGGTGCTGCTGGTCGTCGCGACCGGCGCCGGGCTGGCCGTGGCCGGCGCGGCGACCACGCCCGCCGTCGTACGCCACGAGGCGGAGCTGACCGCCGAGCCCGACCAGCGCCAGGTCGTCTGCCCGGCGAGCGACGTCGACTCGACCAGCGTCGTCGGCCTGCTGCCCGGCGTCGACCAAGGGACGGTCAGCGCCGACGGCACTCCGCTCGACATCCCGGACGCCGGCACCACGACCGTCAAGGGACCCGGACGTGACCCGTTGACCGTCACCGCGACGGGCGAAGCGACGCGCGGCGTGTACGCCACCCGCGCGAAGAACGTCGGCGGCGGGATGACCGCCTGCTCCTCACCGCGCGCGTCGTGGTGGTTTGTGGGCGCCGGCGCAAGCCCGGGTCACTTCTCCCGGCTCGAGCTGTTCAACCCGCGCTCGGGGCCGGCCATCGTCGACGTGGCAGTACTCGGGCCGGACGGTGCCATCGAGGGCTCCGGGTTGCGGGGCATCACGGTCCCGAGCGGCAGCAACCGCTCGATGAAGCTGTCGGAGGTCGCGCCGTCCCAGGGCAACCTCTCGATCCACGTGCAAGCCTCGCGTGGACTGGTGGAGGCGGCGCTCGACGACCACGTCCTCGACGTCCTCGATCCCGCCGCCAAGCCGATCGCCGAGTGGATCCCGGACGCGAGCGGGCCCACCCGGCACGTCGTCCTCAGCGGTCTGCCCAAGCCCGGCGCGCTGAAATCCGGGAACGGCCCGAGCAGCGCCGGCGCGTCGAATGCCCAGGACACGCTCGTGCTCGCCAACCCGGGCAACCGCGAGGCGGTCGCGAAGATCCGGCTCAGCACCAAGGACGGCGCGTTCACGCCCAAGGGCCTGCAGCCGGCGACGGTGCCCCCGGCGTCCGTGGTGGCGGTCCCGCTGGGTGACTTCGTGACCAACGCGAACACCGCCGTGCTGGTCGACGCCGACCAGCCGATTGCAGCCGGCTACGTGGCACCCGGACGCACCGACCTGGTGCACGCCGTACCTGCCGAGCCGTGGACCGGACCCGCCGCCACGGCGCTGCCCCCCGGCGGTGGCCAGCGCACGCTCCTGCTCACCGCGGGCGGCGAGGGGACGACGGTGACGGTCACCCAGTACGGCAGCAAGGGCAAGGAGCGCGACCAGGCGGCGACCGCGGTGCACGACCAGAGCACGGTCGCCTTGCGGCTGGACCCGAGGGCGTCCTCGGTGGTGGTGACCTCGGCCGATGGCAAGGTGTCCGGCTCGGTGCTGGTCAACCGCGACGATCTGCGGTCGGCCCTGCCGCTGACGCCCGTGCTCGCGGCGCTGCGGGTGCCCGCAGTTCGACCCGCCGGCTAGCTCAGTCGTCGGCGGGGTAGTCCGGGTGCACCTCGGCCGGGGGGACCCCGAGCAGGTCGGCCACCTGGTCGACCATCACCGCCAGGATCACCGCGGCCAGCTCTGCCGGACCTTCCGCACGGTGCTCGATCGGTCGCCGGAACAGCACGATCCGCGCCCGTGACGTCGCGGTCGCCGGCACCAGGGAGCCGAGCGGCACCCGTGGCGAGAGCCAGTGCGCCGTGATCACCGGGATCTCCTCGACGGCCAGGTCCACCGGCGGCATCCGGTCCTCCCAGCGCTGCTCGATGTCGTCGAGCACCGCGACCGCGAGGGCGTCGAACCGCTCGCCCCGGGTCCGGCTGGCGGGCACGCCGCTGGGCGCCAGCGGGCTCGGCAGCAGGCCCGGCCCCCGCGGTCCGCGCCCGCGCCGGTCGCGCAGGTCGGTGCGGCTCCGGTGGCGCCCGAGGTCCGGGTCGGGCGTCGGCGTACTCACGCCCGCGAGCCTAGTCGGCGCTGTCCCGTGCTGGGGGTAGCGTCGCGCCGTGACCACTGCCCGCCGCTGCTCCCGAGCCGCCTGCGGGCGTCCCGCGGTCACGACCCTGACGTACGTCTACGCCGACATGACCGCTGTCCTCGGCCCGCTCGCGACGTACGCCGAGCCGCACGCCTACGACCTCTGCGAGGTGCACAGCGAGCGCATGAGCGCCCCGCGTGGCTGGGAGGTGCTCCGGCTCGCCCAGGACCTCGCCGCGCACGGGCCCTCCAACGACGACCTGCTCGCTCTGGCCGACCTGGTCCGCGAGGCCGCCCGCCCCGCTCCCGCCCCGGAGGCCGAGGACGGCATGCGCGAGACCGGCCGGCGCGGGCACCTGCGGGTGCTGCGGGACCCGACTGCGTGAGGGGGTCAGGCGTCGTTGGCTCGTGGGTCTCGTCGAGCCGGCACTAACGGGACGCCACCGGCAGTCGCTGAGTTGCCGTGTCGGCGACGGCGTCTGCCGTGGTTGCACGCTCCGGCGCCGCCACGCCGCCTTTTACGCTCCCTGCCGGCAGCACCCCGCTCGCACCGGCCCGCCCACACCGACACTCGCTGCTCGCAGGCTGGGGTGGGGGAGGTGATGCCAAGGCGAAGATCACGACGGCTGCCATGGCCCACGCCGCACGCCGCGAGATCGCCGGCTCGGTGACGCCTACGAACTCGGCGGCCTCACGTCTTGCAGCACCGCGCCCCCCGGCGGGCCAGGTTTCTGGCGTCAGGCGGCTTGAGTCGCGACAGCCTGCTGCATCTCGCAGCAGGCGCACTCCTCGACCACCGTGCCGTCCTCGTAGTCCCACGTCTCCCAGATGTGCAACCCGCGACCGCACAACCACCACGACGCGGACTTCACCGCCGTTTGACCGGCCAACTTCGCTGCCTCCCTCACCGTGGCCCAGTCCATCTCCCGCGCCAACTCCTTGGTCACCACTTGCGCCGTCTTCATGTCCATGCTCCCCGCTACCCATCAGTGGAGATCGCACGCGCTGTAGCCGGGACGTCTCACGTGGTGGTCCTGATTCGCAGTCGAGGTGCGGTTCCCAGCGCTCGCTTGACTGGCGCGAGCATGCTCGCGGCGGCAGACGGCGCCCTAGGCTTCCGACATGGCCACCACCGACGGGGAGAACCTGCGCGCCGTCTTCAAGGCGTACGACGTGCGGGGCACGGTGCCGGACCAGATCGACGAGGTGCTGGCCGAGCGCGTCGGGGCGGCGTTCGTCGCGGTGACCGGGGGAGAACGGGTCGTCGTCGGGCACGACATGCGGCCGTCGTCGCCGGGGATGGCACAGGCGTTCGCGCGCGGGGCCAACCGGGCCGGCGCCGACGTGGTGCTGATCGGGCTGTGCTCGACCGACGGGCTCTACTTCGCGTCCGGCCACCTCGGGCTGCCCGGGGTGATGTTCACCGCCAGCCACAACCCCGCGCAGTACAACGGGATCAAGATGTGCCGCGCCGAAGCGGTCCCGATCGGCCTCGACACCGGTCTCGCCGACATCCGCGACCGCGCCGAGGCCGACGACGTGCCCAGGGCCGACTCGCCCGGCACTACCAGCGAGCAGGACCTGCTCGACGCCTACGCGGCCCACCTCCTCACGCTGGCCCCCGTCACCGGCCGTCGGCTCAGGGTCGTCGTCGACGCCGGCAACGGCATGGCGGGCCTGACCGCGCCGGCCGTGCTCGGCAAGGTCGACCTCGACGTCGTCGAGATGTACTACGAGCTCGACGGAGCGTTTCCCGAACCACGAGGCCAACCCGATCGACCCGGCCACGTTGCGCGACCTCCAGGCCCGCGTCCGCGAGGAGCGGGCCGACATCGGCCTGGCGTTCGACGGCGACGCCGACCGCTGCTTCCTGGTCGACGAGCGCGGCGAGCTGGTCGACCCGTCCACGCTGACGGCCCTGATCGCGACCCGCGAGCTGGCGAAGAGCCCCGGCTCCGCGGTGATCCACAACCTGATCACCTCGCGCGCCGTACCCGAGATCGTCATCGAGCAGGGCGGCACTCCCGTGCGGACACGCGTCGGGCACTCCTTCATCAAGGCGACGATGGCGGAGTCCGACGCGATCTTCGGCGGCGAGCACTCCGGCCACTTCTACTTCCGGGACTTCTGGCGCGCCGACTCCGGCATGCTCGCCGCGCTCCACGCCCTCGCCACGCTCGCCGAGACCGACCGGCCCCTGTCCGAGGTGCTCGCGCCCTATGCGCGGTACGTCGCGTCGGGCGAGATCAACTCCACGGTCGACGACCAGGGGGCCGTGCTGGCGGAGCTGGAGGGCGCATGGTCCGCCTGCGCCACCGAGATCGACTTCCTCGACGGGATGACGGTGACCTTCCCGGGCGGCTGGTTCAACGTGCGCGCCTCCAACACCGAACCCCTCCTCCGGCTCAACGTCGAGGGTCGGGATGCAACGATCATGACCGACGTCCGCGATCGTGTGCTCGCGGTGATCAGGAGAGAGCCATGAACCTGGACCCGATGCTGCTCGACATCGTCGTCTGCCCCAACTGCCGCAAGTCGCTGTCCGTCGACGAGGCGGCCGGTGAGCTGGTGTGCAGCACCGCGGGCGGCTGCGGCTACGCCTACCCGGTGCGTGACGACATCCCGATCCTGCTGATCGACGAGGCCCGCAAGCCGGACTGAGGGGCGGCGACGTGTTCGACGACAGCCTGCTCGACGACGAGTCCGCGCTCGCCCGCGTCGACGTCTCGCTGCGCTACCTCGCGGAGGCGGGTGCGCGGGTACGACGCGAGGCCGGCGAGTCCGAGGCCGGCGTACGACGGGCCACCGAGACGATCCGCGGCAGCCGACCGCGGGCGGTGGTCGCCGCGGGGCCGGACTCCCGGCTGCTGCGCGCCGTGCTCGAACCCTGGTGCCCGGTGCCGTTCGTGGCCTGGCCCGGGCCGAAGCTGCCCGGCTGGGCCGGCAGCCTCGACCTGGTCGTCGTGCTCGCGCCGCGAGGGCAGTGACCAGGACACCGCGTCCGCCGTCGCCGAGGCGGTCCGCCGCGGCTGCCGCTGGTCGTCGCCTGCCCGCCGCGCTCGCTGGTCGCCGAGCACGCCGCGGGCCGCGACATCGATCGTGCTGCCGACGGTCGACCGGCGACCAGCTCGCCACGGCGGTGGTCGTGCTCGCGCTCCTCGACCTGCTCGACCTCGCACCGGTCTCGACGCCGGGCGTGGTCGCCGACGCGCTCGACGAGGTGGCGGTGAACTGCTCGCCGTACCGCGACATCGCGGTCAACCCGGCGAAGAACCTCGCCAGCGCGATCGCCGACACCCAGCCGATGCTCTGGGGCGGCACGGTGCTCGCCGCGCGCGCGGCTCGCCGGGTCGCCGAGTCCATCCGGCGCACGACCGGCCGCGCGGCGCTCGCGGCCGACGTCGACCACCTGCTGCCGGTGATCGAGCTGGCCCCGGCGCCCGACGTCTTCGCCGACCCGTTCGCCGACACCGACGACGCCGGGGACGATGCGTCCCAGCCTGGTGATCCTCGACGACGCCTCGGAGGAGCCGACGGTCGCGCCAGTCACGGTCCCGGCTGCTCGCCGCGGCCGAGCGCCGCGGCGTCCGCTCCGAGACCGTCACCAGCGAGGCCGACGGCGACCTGGCCCGCTACGCGGCCCTGCTCGCCACCGGCCAGTTCGCGGCGACCTACCTGGAGGTCGGCCTCGGCTGACGGGTGCCGCCGCCACGGGCCGATAGCCTGCGCGACATGTCTGCTGAGGGTGGGACCCGGGCCGTCGTGGCCGCGCTGCTGGCCAACATCGGCATCGCAGTCACGAAGTTCGTCGCGTTCCTGCTCACCGGCGCCTCGTCGATGCTGGCCGAGGCGATCCACTCGGTGGCCGACTCCGGCAACCAGGGGCTGCTGCTGCTCGGCGGCACGCCAGGCGAAGAAGGACGCGACGCCGGAGCACCCGTTCGGCTACGGCCGCGAGCGCTACGTCTACTCGTTCCTGGTCGCGATCGTGCTGTTCAGCGTCGGCGGCCTGTTCGCGCTCTACGAGGCGTACCACAAGTTCCACGAGGTCCACGCGGCCCACGGCCACCCCGAGGACTCGCTCCTCGACTCGCGCTGGTGGTGGGTGCCCGCTCGTGGTGCTCGTGGCGTCGATCGTGATGGAGGGGTTCTCCTTCCGCACCGCGATCATGCGAGACCTCCAAGATCAAGGGCGACGCGACGTTCGTGCAGTTCATCCGGCGCGCCAAGCAGCCCGAGCTGCCGGTGATCCTGCTGGAGGACTTCGCCGCCCTGATCGGTCTGGCGTTCGCGCTGATCGGGGTCGGGATGACCCTGCTCACCGGCACGCTCTACTGGGACGTCGCCGGCACCGGCCTGATCGGGCTGCTCCTGGTCTCGGTGGCGGTCGTGCTCGGCATCGAGACCAAGAGCCTGCTGCTCGGCGAGGCCGCGTGCGCCGGCCGGCGCAGATCCGGATCCGCGAGGCGCTCGAGCAGGCCGACGGCATCGAGGGCGTCATCCACATGCGCACCATGCACCTCGGCCCCGAGGAGCTGCTGGTGGCCGTGAAGATCGGCGTGCCCGCCGACCGCGACCGGCGCCGACGTCGCGGACGCCATCGACCGCGGCCGAGGCCGCGGTGCGCGAGGCGGAGCCGATCGCCCGGGTGATCTACGTCGAGCCCGGTATCCAGCCGGAGGAGTCCCGCCTCCGCACGGAGGAGTCCGGCGCGCGCTGATTGGAGCCCTGAGCGTGGCTCCTCTAGAATCGCGGCTGCGCCTCGCGCACGAGATCGTGGCCAGACGCTCGCACACCGCAGGGAACCAACCTGTTCGCTGTGCGCTGCCCGACACAACCTCTCACTCCGCAAGGACACTTCTGATGGACTTCAAGGTCGCCGACCTCTCCCTGGCCGACTACGGCCGCACCGAGATCACGCTCGCCGAGCACGAGATGCCCGGCCTGATGGCGATGCGCGAGCGCTACGGCGACTCGACAAGCCGCTGGCCGGCGCCCGGATCGCCGGCTCGCTGCACATGACGATCCAGACCGCCGTGCTGATCGAGACCCTGGTCGCGCTCGGCGCCGAGGTCCGCTGGGCCTCCTGCAACATCTTCTCCACCCAGGACCACGCGGCCGCCGCGGTCGTCGTCGGTCCCGACGGCACCCCGGACGACCCGCAGGGCGTGCCGGTCTTCGCCTGGAAGGGCGAGACCCTGGAGGAGTACTGGTGGTGCACCGAGCAGATCCTGACCTGGCCCGGCGACACGATGCCGAACATGATCCTCGACGACGGCGGCGACGCCACCATGCTCGTCCACCTCGGCGTCCAGGCACGAGAAGGCGGGCACGGCTCCCGACCCGGCCACGGCGCGACAGCGCCGAGCAGAAGATCGTCTTCCAGGTCCTCAACGAGCAGCTCGCCGCCGAGACGCCAACCACTGGACCCCGATCGCCAACGCGATCAAGGGCGTCACCGAGGAGACCACCACCGGTGTGCACCGCCTCTACGAGCATGATGCGCGAGGGCTCGCTGCTCTTCCCGGCGATCAACGTCAACGACTCGGTCACCAAGTCCAAGTTCGACAACAAGTACGGCTGCCGCCACTCGCTGATCGACGGCATCAACCGCGCCACCGACGTGCTCATCGGCGGCAAGGTCGCCGTCGTCTGCGGCTACGGCGACGTCGGCAAGGGCTGCGCGGAGTCGCTGCGTGGCCAGGGCGCCCGCGTCATCGTCACCGAGATCGACCCGATCTGCGCGCTGCAGGCGGCGATGGACGGCTACCAGGTCTCCACCCTCGACGAGGTGCTCGCCGGTCGCCGACATCATCATCACGGCCACCGGCAACAAGGACGTCGTCACCGTCGAGCAGATGCAGCGGCATGAAGCACCAGGCGATCGTCGGCCAACATCGGCCACTTCGACAACGAGATCGACATGGCCGGCCTCGAGGGCTTCGCGGGCGTGCATCCGCAAGAACGTCAAGCCGCAGGTCGACGTGTGGACCTTCCCCGAGCGGCGGCAACGACGATCATCGTGCTGTCCGAGGGCCGGCTGATGAACCTCGGCAACGCGACCGGCCACCCGTCGTTCGTGATGTCGAACTCGTTCACCAACCAGGTGCTCGCGCAGATCGAGATCTTCACCAAGACCGAGGAGTACCCGGTCGGCGTCTACGTGCTGCCCAAGCACCTCGACGAGGAGGTCGCCCGGCTGCACCTCGACGCGCTCGGCGTCTCGCTGACCGAGCTCACCGACGACCAGGCGTCGTACCTCGGCGTCGCCGGTGGCGGGCCCGTACAAGTCGGACCACTACCGCTACTGAGACACGTTCGAGACGAAGCGGGTTCACCCTTGGAGGCACACTCTGAGGAAAGACTCGGGGGGATGACCTCAACGGGAAGGATGCCGTGACCAGCTCCGAAGCGCTGCGCACACGCGTGCTCGTGGTCGACGACGACGCGTCGCTGGCCGAGATGCTGTCGATCGTGCTGCGCAACGAGGGGTTCGAGCCGCCGGGTCTGCTCGACCGGGCGACACGGCGATGTCCGCCTTCCGGGAGTACCAGCCCGACCTGGTGCTGCTCGACCTGATGCTGCCCGGCAAGGACGGCATCGACGTGTGCCGCGAGATCCGGGCCGAGTCCGGCGTCCCGATCGTCATGCTGACCGCGAAGAGCGACACGGTCGACGTCGTCGTCGGCCTCGAGTCCGGGCGCCGACGACTACGTCGTGAAGCCGTTCAAGCCGAAGGAGCTGGTGGCCCGGATCCGGGCCCGGCGTCCGCCGGCTCTCCGAGGACGCAGCGCCGGAGTCGCTGACGATCGGCGACCTCGTCATCGACGTCGCCGGGCACTCGGTGACCCGCGGCGACGAGGCGCTCGCGCTGACCCCGCTCGAGTTCGACCTGCTCGTCTGCCTGGCCCGCAAGCCGTGGCAGGTGTTCACCCGCGAGGTCCTGCTCGAGCAGGTCTGGGGCTACCGCCACGCCGCCGACACCCGGCTGGTCAACGTGCACGTCCAGCGGCTGCGCTCCAAGGTCGAGCACGACCCGGAGAACCCCGAGATCGTGCTGACCGTGCGCGGCGTCGGCTACAAGGCCGGCGGGGGCGGTGCCGCCCGCCACGCCTGACCTCGACCAGGGTCGACCGGGAGCCGGGAGGGCCGCGCGTACGTCGCGGGACCGGGCGTCGGACGCCTTCAACGGGCACGCCCCCACGCTCCCGACCGGAGCCGGGCCGGCACCGCTGCCGCCCCGTCCGCGTGAGTCGGTTCGCGCGCTGGTCGGGCGGGGACTGACCGTCTGGCGACGCTCGATCCAGGCGCGCGTGGTCGTCACCGTGCTGCTGCTCTCCGCGATCGTGGTCGGTGTCGTCGGCTGGGTGCTGCTGCGCCAGATCACCGACGGTCTGCGTCGACCAGCCGGGTCGACGCGTCGCTCGCCGAGGCCAAGAGCGAGACCGCGCTGGCGACCAGCCGGCTCAAGCCAGGCCGGCAGCCGCGACTCCGACGCCGGCACCCAGCTCAGCCAGCTGCTCCGAGAACCTCGTCGAGCGCGGCAAGGTCCGCGGCTTCGTCGTGGTCCTGGTCGGGCCGGTCGGCCGGCACCTCACGCGGACTCGACACCGGCTCCGGGCACCACCTCCAGCCCGGGCATCGACGTCGAGCAGCGTCCCGGCGCTCGCTGCGCACGAGGTGGAGGCGCAGCCCGGCACCGCCTGGACCTACACCAGGATCCGCTACCTGCCGGGCGAGGCCGCGGACGACGTGCCGGGCGTGGTGGTCGGCAGCCAGATCGTGCTGCCCGCCGACGGCGGCGACCTACGCGCTCTACCTGACGTCTTCCCGATGACCGAGGAGCAGCGACACCCTCGTCCTGCTCGCAGAGCGCCCTGATCACGGCCGGCGTGCCTGCTCCTGTGCTGCTGGCCGGCCTGATCGCCTGGCTGGTCACCCGACAGGTGGTGACCCCGGTCCGGCTGGCCCGCCGGGTCGCCGAGCGGATCGCGTCGGGCCGGCTCGAGGAGCGGATGCACGTCGCGGCGAGGACGACATCGCCCGGCTCGGCACGTCGTTCAACCAGATGGCCGACGCGCTGCAGCGCCAGATCCGGCAGCTCGAGGAGCTGTCGCGGGTGCAGCGCCGGTTCGTCGTCCGACGTCTCCCACGAGCTGCGCACCCCGCTGACCACGGTGCGGATGGCCGGCGACGTGCTGCACGACGCGCGCGACCGAGTTCGACCCGGTGACCGCGCGGGCCGCCGAGCTGCTGCAGGGCGAGCTCGACCGGTTCGAGATCCTGCTCGCCGACCTGCTGGAGATCAGCCGGTTCGACGCCGGCGCGGCGGTGCTCGACCTCGAGGACGTCGACCTGGTCGACGTGGCCCACCGGGTGGTCGAGCGCGACAGCGCCGCTGGCGCACCAGCGCGGGGCTCGACGGTCGCGGGTCGGTCGCCGACGCAGCCGTGCATCGCCGAGGCCGACGTACGACGGGTCGAGCGCATCGTGCGCAACCTGGTCACCAACGCGATCGACTACGCGCCGGTCGGACCCAGCGGTCGCAACGACGTCGAGGTGCGGGTGTCCGCCGACGAGCACGCCGCGGCGCTGACCGTGCGCGACCACGGGGTCGGCCTCAAGCCGGGGGAGACCGCGATGGTGTTCAACCGGTTCTGGCGGGCCGACCCGGCGCGCGCCCGCACCACCGGCGGCACCGGGCTCGGACTCTCGATCTCGCTCGAGGACGCGCGGCTGCACGGCGGCCGGCTGCAGGCGTGGGGGCGGCCCGGTGACGGCGCCCTGTTCCGGCTGACCCTGCCGCGTCGCGTCGGCGACCCGATCCCGCACAGCCCGCTGCCGCTGGTGCCCGACGACGCCCAGGTCGGCCCCCGATGAAGCGGGTCCTGGTGGCAATGCTCGCCGTGTTGCTGCTCGCGACGGGGTGCTCGCTGCTGCCCACGTCGGGTGTCGTGCACCGCGGGGCGGACGCCGAGCGGGTCTCGCCCAACGACATCGCCCAGTTCGCGCCGCCCGGTCCGGGCAAGGGCGACTCGCCGACCCAGGTGGTCAAGGGTTTCCTGCTGGCGATGACCGCCGTGCCGTTGAGCACCTCCGTCGCCCGCAGCTTCCTCACCGCGACGGCGCAGCCGGCGTGGAACCCGAACCGCTCGACCGTGGTCTACCAGTCCAGCGCGATCGACCCGTTGCCCGACGGGGTGCGCGTGACGCTCGGCGACGCCCAGCACCTCGACTCCCGGGGAGGCTGGCTCGGCGGCGTCGGCGCGGGCAACGGCCGGCTCGACCTGCGGCTGGTGCGCGACGGCGGGGAGTGGCGGATCGCCAACCCGCCGGACGCCGTCGTGGTGCCGGAGTGGTACCTCGACAGCCGGTTCGCCCCGGTCAACCTCTACTTCTTCGACCAGACCAACCGGGTCCTCGTGCCCGAACGGATCTATCTCCCGCGGGGCGAGCAGCACGCGTCCACCCTGGTGCGGGCGCTGCTGGCAGGGCCGGGCCCCGGGCTCGCCGAGGTGACGCGCACCGCCTTCCCGCCGAGCACCCAGCTCGACCTGTCCGTGCCGGTCGGGCCCGACGGGACGGCCGAGGTGCCGTTGAGCGAGGAGGTGCTGCGGATCTCGCCCAAGAGGATGAGCCGCGTGGTCGCGCAGCTGGCGTGGACGCTGCGCCAGGTGCCCGGGCTGACCCGGATCCGGATCACCTCCGGCGACGCCCCGGTGCCGTTGCCCGACGGCCGCCGCGACTTCAGCGTTCAGGAGGGCGACGCGTTCGCCCCGACCGTGCGCGACGCCTCCGACCGGCTGTTCGGCGTGGACCAAGGGCGGATCGTGGCCACGCCGACGGGGGAGCACGGTGCCGGCGCCGGGCCCGTTCGGCCGACCCGGCTTCGCGCTGCGGTCGATCGCCGTCTCCGTCGACGGAGTCAAGGATCGCCGAGGTGGGCGGTGACGGGGGCACCGTGTTCGCCTGGGCCCAGCGCGAGAGCGTGCGCCGGATCTACGAGGGCACCGACGTGCTGCGCCCGACGTACGACATGTTCGACGGGCTGTGGCTGGTCGACCGTACGGCGCTCGGGGCGCGTGTCCTGCACCGCTCCGGCGGCCAGGTCTCACCGGTCGACGTGCCCGGTGTGACCGGGCGCGACGTGCGCGCGTTCGTGGTGAGCCGTGACGGCACGCGGTTCGTGGCCGTCGTGGCGACCGACGCGGGCGACCGGCTGATGTCGGCCGACCTGTTGCGCACCGACGCCGGCGACCTGATCCGGTCGACCCCCGCACACCGGATCTCCGGACTGCCCGACGACCTGGGCCGGATCGTGGACCTCTCCTGGCGCTCGCCGAACGACCTCGCCGTGCTGGGACGCTCGCCGGACGTGTCGCAGGTCGCGTTCGTGTCCCTGGACGGCTCGCCCGGCGACCCCGATCAGGTACAGGCCGACCTCTGGCGCGGCCGTGCGACGTCGGTGGCGGGCTCGCCCGACAGCACCCTGCCGGTCTACCTCGAGGTCGCCGGCGGACGGGTGGTCCGGCTCGACGCGCAGGGCCACTGGGTCCTGTCGGGCACGGTCGCCGGCCTCCGCGCCCCGACGTACGCCGGCTGACGCCAGGGCTGGCTCCACAGGCCGGGGCGCACGGCTCGTCCTCGTCCCGTCCGCGAAGCACGCTGGACGGGTGCTGGACGCCTGGCTGGACCTGGTCGCCGGATCCGCCTGCGTGCACTGCCGGCGGCCCGGTCGACTGCTCTGCCCGGACTGCCGAGGGCTGCTTCCCGACCGGGCCGTCTGGACCAGCCCGGACCCCTGCCCGCCGGGGCTGGCGCCCGCCGTGGCCGGTGGCGACTACGCGGACGTGCTGCGGGCGATGGTGCTGGCGCACAAGGAGCGACGGGCGTTCGCCCTCGTGCGGCCGCTCGGCGAGGTGCTTGGCCGTCGCGGCCCGCGACCTCGTCACGCCCGGCGCGCGTACCCTCCTGGTGCCGGTGCCGTCCCGCGCGGCGGTGGTGACCGCACGCGGGCACGACCCGATGCTGCGCGTCACCCGCCACGCGGCGGGAGTCCTCCGCCGCCAGGGCCATGACGTCTGCACGAACCGCCTGCTGCGCCAGACGGGGGCCGTCGCCGACCAGGCCGGGCTGGACGCCGCGGACCGGCAGCGCAACCTCGCCGGCTCGATGGCCGCCCGCGCCGTCGCGCTGCGGGCTCTCGCTCGCACCGGCGATCCGGTCGCCGCCGTCGTGTGCGACGACGTGCTCACCACCGGGGCCACCGCCCGGGAGGCGCAGCGCGCGCTGGCCGCCGTCGGCGTGCCCGTGCTCGGCATCGCGTGCGTCGCCGCCACGAGACGCCGGCATCCGTCGGCGCGGAGGGACCTGCCCTAGCCCGATTACCCCTGACCCTCTAACGTCAGTACATGGACCCAGACTCCATCCACGACCCGGACGCCCAAGGCTCCGGGTCGTGCCGTTTTTCTAGGAGGTTGGTTGCGTGGACATCGTGGTCAGCGGACGTCACTGTGAGGTCTCGGATCGTTTTCGGGCGCACGTCGAGGAGAAGCTCGCGAGGCTGGAGAAGCACGACCATCGGTTGATCCGGGTCGAGGTGCAGGTCGAGAAGGAGCAGGCCAAACCCGACAAGGCCGTACGCGTGGAGCTGACCGCGAAGTCACGCGGACCGGTCGTGCGCGCAGAGGCCGCGGCCGAGGACAAGATGGCGGCGCTCGACCTGGCGCTGGACAAGATGACCGCGCAGATGCGCCGCGCGGCCGACCGGCGCAAGGTGCACCGCGGTCAGCGCGCTCCCCAGTCCGTGCAGCAGGCGCTCGCCAACGTGCCGGTCGAGGAAGACGACGACGTCGACGACGGCGCGATCGAGCGCACCGTCGGACCGGTCACGGTGACCGGCGACGGACCCCTCGTCGTACGCGAGAAGGAGCACGAGGCCACGCCGATCACGCTGGAGCAGGCCCTCTACGAGATGGAGCTCGTGGGCCACGACTTCTACCTGTTCGTGGACAAGGACACCGAGAAGCCCTCGGTCGTCTACCGGCGCCGCGGCTACGACTACGGGGTGATCTCGCTCGGCATCCGGTGACGGCACCGCGCCGAGACCGAGAATCTGCCATGATCGTGGCGTGTCGGATGCCGAGGACCTCCCGGGGAAGACGCCGGGTGCAGAACCGATCCGGGTCGTCGTTGTCGACGACCAGGAGCTGTTCCGGCGCGGCCTGACCATGCTCCTCGGCGTCGAACCCGACATCAAGGTGGTCGGCGAGGCCGGAGACGGGATCTCCGCCGCCACCCTGGTCGCCAACGTGGTGCCCGACATCGTGCTGCTCGACGTCCGGATGCCGAAGCGCACCGGGCTCGAAGCCTGCATTGAGATCAAGCAGCTGGTGCCGGCCGCGCGGATCATCATGCTGACCGTCAGCGACGAGGAGGCCGACCTCTACGAGGCGGTCAAGAACGGCGCCTCCGGCTACCTGCTCAAGGACTCCTCGATCGACGAGGTCGCCCAGGCGGTGCGCGTGGTCGCCGAAGGCCAGTCGCTGATCAGCCCGTCGATGGCGGTCAAGCTGCTCGACGAGTTCAAGGAGATGTCGCGCACCGACCGCGAACAGGTGCCGACCCCGCGGCTCACCGACCGCGAGCTCGAGGTGCTGCGCCTGGTCGCGACCGGCCTCAACAACCGCGAGGTCGCCAAGCAGCTGTTCATCAGCGAGAACACGGTGAAGAACCACGTCCGCAACATCCTGGAGAAGCTGCAGCTCCACTCCCGGATGGAGGCCGTGATGTACGCCGTCCGCGAGAAGCTGCTGGACCTGCCCTGAGCGAGCGCAGCGAGCGAGGGGCAGAGGAGCCGAGTGGCCAGAAACGCCCGCGCCGGCCGAAGGCCGCTCCCGTGCGTTTCTGACCACTCGGCGATACCGAAGCGGCGGCCGAGGGGTCTTGGCCGCAGCCCAACGTCTCTGGCGGCCGTCGGGTCGTCGCGCCCGCAACCCAACGTGTCTGGGCGCGCCTGCGAGACGTCGGCCCTGAGACTGTCCCCGCCTGCCCCTAGGGTCGGGGCCGTGGAATCGCTGACCACCGCGCAGGCTCGTCGCATCGCGCTCGTCGCCCAGGGGTTCCGCGACCCGCGGCACACCACGCCGACGATGCGCACGCTGTCGCGCACCCTCTCGCGCACCGGCGTGCTCCAGGTCGACTCGGTCAACGTGCTCCGGCGCGCGCACTACATGCCGTTGTTCTCCCGGATGGGCGCCTACGACGTCGAGCTGCTGCGTCGCGCGTCGGAGCGCAAGCCGCGCCGGTTGATCGAGTTCTGGGCGCACGTGCAGGCGTTCATGCCGGTCGACCTGTGGCCCGTGATGCAGCACCGGATGGACCGCTACCGCACCCACCCGCGCTGGGGCGACTGGCAGCGCTCCAACCCGCAGCTCGTCGCCCGGCTGCTCGAGGAGGTCGGACGGCGTGGCGCGTCGACGGCCCGCCAGCTCGACGACGGCGCCCCGCGCGACAAGACGAACTGGGGCTGGAACTGGTCGGAGGCACGCAAGGCGCTCGACTACCTCTTCCTGGTCGGAGACCTCGCGATCGAGTCCCGCAACTCGGCGTTCGAGTGCGTCTACGACCTGCCCGAGCGGGTGCTGCCCCCGCACGTGCTGACGACGCCCACGCCCGAGCCGGCCGACGCCCACCGCGAGCTGGTCCGCCGCGCCGCGCTGTCGCACGGGGTCGGCACCGAGCAGTGCCTGCGCGACTACTTCCGGATGGAGGTCGCCGAGGTGAAGCCGGCGATTCGATCACTGGTCGACGACGGTGAGCTGTTGCCGGTCACGATCGAGGGCTGGAAGCGACCCGGCCTATCTGCACCGCGACGCGACCCTTCCGCGACGGGTGCGGGCGCGCGCCCTGCTCAGCCCGTTCGACCCGGTGGTCTGGGAGCGCGAGCGCACGCGAGCGGCTGTTCGGCTTCCGCTACCGGATCGAGATCTACGTGCCCGCGCCGAAGCGGGAGTACGGCTACTACGTGCTGCCGTTCCTGCTCGGCGACCGGATCGTCGGCCGGGTCGACCTCAAGGCCGACCGCAAGTCCGGCCGACTGCTGGTGCAGGCGTCGTACGCCGAGGAGCACGCACCCCCGGAGACCGCCCACGAGCTGGCCGAGGAGCTGCGCGACCTGGCCTCGTGGCTGCAGCTGGACGAGATCGTGGTGTGCCCGCGGGGCGACCTGGCCGAGCCGGTCAGGGTCGAGCTGCGGCAGGCGTAGCGGCACGCGCGCGGGCGCGCCGTCCCTCCCTCGGATTGGGAACGTCCGACCGGGCGTGGGACGTTGGATGATGCGGGGACGGCTTCTTTCGACCGGCCCAAGTAAGATTTGCCCCGCATTCTGCGAAGCACCAACTTTTGGGAGTCCCACGTGTCGCTGTTCGACAAGGTCCTGCGGATGGGCGAGGGCAAGATCCTCCGTCAGCTGGAGGCGATCTCGCGGTCCGTCAACGCGGTCGAGGACGAGTTCGTCGAGATGAGCGACGCCGAGCTCCGGGCGATGACCGACGAGTTCAAGGCGCGCCTGGAGAAGGGCGAGACGCTCGACGAGATCATGCCCGAGGCCTTCGCGACCGTCCGCGAGGCGGCGAAGCGGGTGCTCGGCCAGCGGCACTTCGACGTCCAGATCGAGGGCGGCGCGGCCCTGCATCTCGGCAACATCGCCGAGATGAGGACCGGTGAGGGCAAGACCCTGGTCTCCACGCTCCCGGCGTACCTCAACGCGCTCTCCGGCAAGGGCGTGCACGTGGTCACCGTCAACGACTACCTCGCGCAGTACCACGCTGAGTGGATGGGCCGGGTGCACCACTTCCTCGGGCTCACGGTGGGTGTGATCCAGCCCGACATGTCAAAGGGCGAGCGCCGTGAGGCCTATGCGTGCGACGTCACCTACGGCACGAACAACGAGTTCGGCTTCGACTACCTGCGCGACAACATGGCCAATGCCCTCGAGGAGTGCGTCCAACGCGGCCACAACTTCGCGGTCGTCGACGAGGTGGACTCGATCCTGATCGACGAGGCCCGCACGCCGCTGATCATCTCCGGCCCGACGCAGGACGAGGTGAAGTGGTATGCCGAGTTCGCGCAGATCTCCGCGCGGCTGGTCAAGGACGTCGACTACGAGACCGACGAGAAGAAGCGCACGATCTCGATCCTGGAGCCGGGCATCACCAAGGTCGAGGACCACCTCGGCATCGACAACCTCTACGACTCCGTCAACACCCCGCTGATCTCGTTCCTGAACAACTCGATCAAGGCCAAGGAGCTGTTCCGCAACGACAAGGAGTACGTCGTCATGAACGACGAGGTGCTCATCGTCGACGAGCACACCGGGCGGATGCTGTCCGGTCGTCGCTACAACGACGGCCTGCACCAGGCGATCGAGGCCAAGGAGGGCGTGACCGTCCGCGAGGAGTACCAGACCCTCGCCACGATCACGCTGCAGAACTACTTCCGGCTCTACGACAAGCTCTCCGGCATGACCGGCACGGCGATGACCGAGGCCTCCGAGTTCGACAAGATCTACCGCCTCGGCGTCGTCCCGATCCGCACCAACAAGCCGATGGCCCGCGTCGACTCCGCCGACCTCGTCTACCGCACCGAGGAGGCGAAGTACAACGCCGTCGTGGACGACATCGAGGAGCGGCACCGCAAGGGCCAGCCGGTCCTCGTCGGCACCGTGTCCGTCGAGAAGTCCGAGCACCTCGCGCAGCTGATGCGCAAGCGCGGCATCCCGCACACGGTGCTCAACGCCAAGCAGCACGCCGACGAGGCGAAGGTCGTGGCGCTCGCCGGCCACAAGGGCGCGATCACGGTCGCCACCAACATGGCCGGCCGCGGCACCGACATCATGCTCGGCGGCTCCGTGGAGTTCCTGGCCGACCAGGAGCTCCGCGAGAAGGGCCTCGACCCGATGGACGACGCCGAGGACTACGAGGCGGCCTGGCCGGAGACGGTGAAGCGGGTCGAGGGCCAGGTCAAGGCCGAGCACGACGAGGTGCGCGAGCTCGGCGGGCTGTACGTCGTCGGCACCGAGCGTCACGAGTCGCGTCGGATCGACAACCAGCTGCGTGGTCGCTCCGGCCGTCAGGGCGACCCGGGTGAGTCCCGGTTCTACCTGTCGCTCGAGGACGAGCTGATGCGGCTGTTCAAGTCCGACTGGGTCGACCGCGTGCTGCTCGCGCTCAAGGTGCCCGACGACGTCCCGATCGAGAACAAGTCCGTCACCAAGTCGATCGCCTCGGCCCAGTCGCAGGTGGAGTCGCAGAACTTCGAGAGCCGCAAGAACGTCCTCAAGTACGACGACGTGATGAGCCGGCAGCGCGAGGTGATCTACGGCGAGCGTCGCGAGGTGCTCGAGGGCGCCGACCTGCAGGACCAGATCCGGCTGATGATCGACGACGCCGTGGCGTCGTACGTCAACGCAGCGACCGAGGGGTTCCCCGAGGAGTGGGACCTCGACGCGCTCTGGACCGCGCTGCGCACGATGTACCCGATCTCGCTCCGCCACCATGACCTCGAGGAGGAGGCCGGCGGCCGCGACGGCATGGAGCGCGACGACCTGCGGGAGCGGCTGGTGGCCGACGCGCAGGCGCAGTACGCGGCCCGCGAGGAAGAGCTCGGCTCCGAGGTGATGCGCGAGCTCGAGCGCCGGGTGCTGCTCTCGGTGCTCGACCGCAAGTGGCGCGAGCACCTCTACGAGATGGACTACCTGCGCGAGGGCATCGGGCTGCGCGCCTACTCGCAGCGCGACCCGCTGGTGGAGTACCAGCGCGAGGGCTTCGACATGTTCCACGCGATGAAGGAGGGGATCCGCGAGGAGACAGTCGGGTTCCTGTTCCACATCGAGGTCGAGGTCGAGGCCGAGGAGGAGCCGGAGGAGTTCGAGCTCACCCCGGCCGGCGCCGCCGCGACCGCGTCGGAGAGCCCGCTGGCCGCCCTCGCCGCCTCGGCCCCGCACGCGCCGCACATCTCCGCCAAGGGGCTCGACGCGCCGAAGACCCCGACCAACCTCACCTACACCGCTCCGAGCGAGGACGGGGAGGCCGAGGTGCGTGGGCAGACGGTGACCAACGCCGACGACCCCTACTCGGGGATCAGCCGCAACGCGCTCTGCCCCTGCGGCTCGGGCAAGAAGTACAAGCGCTGCCACGGCGCCCCTGGTGGTCCGACCGGCGAGACGACACGCGCCGGCGGCTGACTCGAAACCAACGTCAGCCGAACTCGAGAGCCGTGCACATCCAGCGGCCGTCGAACTGCTCGATCCGGGCAGCGATCGCGCGCGAGCGCTGACCGTGACGCACGTGCACGCTGACCTCGGCGCTGGCCGAGGACGGCAGGAACACGTGCACGCTGCGCACCTGGGCCCGCAGCCGGCGGGACCGAAGCTCTGGAGCACCCGCCCGGTTGAGCGCCTCCGTGCGCCGAAGCAGGTCGGCATGGACGGCCGGCGACGTGCAGCGGATCAGCTGGTGGGGACTGCGATCGCCGCCGACCACCTCGACCACGGCCTGCGCGAACCGCGCGGCCCACGCCTCGACGTCTCCGCGGTTGCCGCTCACCACGTGGAGCTCGGGGGCCGGCGGCAGCCCGGGGTGGGTGTCCAGGTCGAGGGCGAGCGTGCCCTGCGTGACCGCCACCGGCACCACCGGCGACCGGGGGTGCGGCGCCAGCCGGGTCACCCCGGCGACGCCGGAGCGGGTGCGTGGGATGCGGGGGTTCATCGGTTCTCCTCCTCGGTGACGGACGGCAATACGGGCGGCAGTACGGGCGGCAGCCGGAGCTCGGTGCCGGCGCGGATCAGGTCGGGGTCGGGGCCGATCAGGGCCCGGTTGGCGGCGTAGAGCGAGCGCCAGGCACGGTCGACGGCCGCGAGCGCCACCCCTTGCGGAAGGCGGTCGGCCGAGATCGCCCAGAGTGTGTCGCCGGGGCGCACCACGACTGTGTGCAGCGCGGCTGCCGGCCGAAGCCGCTCCGGGCCGGACGTGCGGTCGGGGAGTGCCAGGCCGTCGAGGCTGCTCTCCCGCGCCGCCGAGTGGTCGCCGTGGGCCTGCGCCGGTGACACCAGCGCCGCCCCGGACAGCGCGACGCCGCAGAGCGTCACCAGTGCCCGTCGTACGGCGCGCGGGCAGCCTGCCAGCCCGGTGAGCTCGCGTCCGGCTCGGGGTTCGAGCGCCAGAAGGAGCGTGACCACGAGCAGCCAGCCGAGCGCCGCCTGGAGCACCACGGCGGCGGCGCCGGTCAGGAGGTCTGCAAGCGTTGCGTGGCTGGCCATAGCCGCGGCCCGGTCGCCGGCACAGCCGCGCCAGCAGCCGAGACCGGCCGCGAGCAGCGCCAGGAGGGTGACCGCCTTGCGGAGCCGGTTCCCGAGAGTGACCATGTCGTAACCTTGCGTTTGCGTATGTTTGCCTGTTCTAACCCGCGTTCGCACATCAGGTCAACCGGCGATCCACAGGCGTTTCGCCGGGCCCGGCCATGGGGAGGAGGAGACCGTGCGGTGGGAACGATCCGTGCTGGCGCTGATCGACGACCTCGAGCAGCAGGCCGAGGGCCTTCACCTGCAGGAGCGCGACCTCGAGGTCGCCGACCGCACCCGCGCGGAGTACGCCCACGTCGGAATCGCCTCCCGGCTGCACGCGCTCGTCGGCCGGCCGATCCGGCTGCGGCTGCTCGGCGGGATCACGCTCGCGGGCACGGTGACCCGCACCGGAGCCGACTGGCTGCTGGTCGAGGAGGCCACCGGCCGGGCCTGGGTCGTGCGCCACGCCGCGGTCGCCGTGCTTCGGGGCGCGTCGGCGCGGGCCGTCTCCGACGAGGCGCTCGGCGCGCTCCGGCGGCTGCCGCTGCGGGCCGTGCTGCGGCGGCTCGCCGACGACGGAGCCGACTGCCTGCTCCACCTGGTCGACGGCGGCCGGCTCGAGGGACGGCTGCTGCGGCTCGGCGCGGACTTCGCGGAGCTGCGGCTGGCCGGCGACTCGCCGACCGACGGGTACGACGTGGTGCCGCTGGCCGCGGTCGCCGCGGTCCAGGAGCGAAGCGGCTAGCTCTCCTGCTCGGCGTCCGCCTCGGACTCCGAGAACGGGTGCTGGTCGACGAACTGGCTGGCCTCGTCGTACATCCGCGCGATGTACTTCTCCAGCTCCGCGTCCTCGACGCGCCACTGGCCGCGACCACCGATCTTGATCCCGCGCAGCTCACCGCGGCGCACCAGTGCGTAGACCTGCGCGCTGGAGGTGTTGAGGATCTCCGCTACGTCCGAAAGCAACAGGAATCTCGGGCTGGGGGACATGTCGATCACTGTGCCAGTTGTGAACACGATCGGTGAAACCGACCCGGCGCAGCCTGTGGACGACCGGGTTTCGGACCCGGATCGGGGGTAGGTAGGGAAGAGGGCGCAGGGACAGGAGGTGAGCATGACCGCCGACGTACCCCCGGCCACCCGGCACCACCGGCCCGGCTGGCGCGACCCGCGGATCCTGGTCGGGGTGGTGATCGTGGCGGCGTCGGTGCTGCTCGGCGTCAAGGTGCTGGCCGCGGCCGACGACTCGGTCGGGGTCTGGGCGGTGCGCGACGACCTGCCCGCCGGCACCCGGGTCGACGCCAACGAGGTGCAGCGCATGGAGATCCGCTTCGACAGCCGAGAGGACGCCGACCACTACCTCTCCGCCGACGCGCCGCTGCCGGACGACGCCGTCCTCGAGCGGGCCGTCGGGTCCGGCGAGCTGCTCCCGCGCGAGGCGCTGGCAGGGGCCGACCAGGCGCTGGTCGAGGTGCCGGTGTCGGTGGAGCTCGACGAGGTGCCCGCGACCGTGCGCGAGGGGTCGGTGATCGACGTCTGGGTGACGCCCCAGACCGCGACCACGGCCGACCGGCTGGCCGACGCCGACCTCGTCCTCGACGACGTGGTGGTGGTCAAGGCACCCGCTCCCGAGGACAGCCTGGCCCCGACCGGCACCCGGCAGGTCATCGTGGGCGTGGCTCGCGAGCAGGCCGCCGAGCTGGGTCCGGCGCTGGGACGCACCTCGGCCGGACGCGTCGTGATCACCCGGCAGGGCTGAGCCGTGGCCACCGGGGACCGCACGGCCGTGCTGGTAGCGGCCGCCGGTGCCCCGTGGGAGTCCGGCGCGCTCCAGGCGCTGACGGGCGCGGGCCTGGTCGTGCTCAAGCGCTGCGTCGACCTCGCCGACCTGCTCGCGTCGGCCGGGTCCGGCCAGGCCGACGTCGCCGTGGTCTCCTCGGAGCTGCCCGGCCTCGACGCGGCAGCGGTCACCCATCTGCTGCGGCACGACGTCCGCACCCTCGCGGTCGGCGCCGAGGGCGTGCGCGGGCTGGCCCGGATCGGCGTGGTCGAGGTGCTGCCGGCGGAGGCGGCCGTCGCCGACCTCGCTGACGCCGTACGACGGGCCACCACCGAGGACCTGGTGCCCGATCCCGAGCCCGACCCGGACCTGCCCCTCCCCGAGCCGGGCGAGCAGAGCGAGGCGGGTCGCGTCTTCGTCGTCTGGGGACCCGCCGGTGCACCCGGGCGCACGACGGTCGCGGTGTCCGTCGCCGCGGAGCTGTCCAGGCGACGGCGGCGGGTGGTGCTCGCTGACCTCGACCCCTGGGGCGGCTCGGTCGCGCAGCACCTCGGCGTCCTCGACGAGGTCTCGGGCCTGCTCGCCGCGGCCCGGTTGGCCAACGCCGGCGAGCTCGACCGGCGCCGGTTCGCGGCCACAAGGCGGACGGTCGGCGAGCGGCTCGAGGTGCTGACCGGGCTGCCCCGCGCCGATCGCTGGCCGGAGGTGCGCGACGGCGTGGCTGCGGAGATCCTGGAGCGGGCCGCCGAGGGAGCCGACGTCGTCGTCGACACCGGCTTCGCCCTCGAGGACACCGAGAGCGACTTCGGCAGGCCCGGTGCGGGCCGCAACCGGATGACGCTCGAGGCGCTCCGGGCCGCCGACGAGGTGCTGGTGGTCGGCGCCGCCGACCCGGTCGGACTGACCCGTCTGGCGCGCGGGCTGGTCGAGCTGGGGGAGGCCCGTCCCGCGGGGTGAGCTGCGGGTCGTCGTCAACCGGATGCGCGACAGTCTGGGCTGGGCCGAGCGCGACATCCGGGGCATGGTCGAGGGCTTCGCCCGACCGGTCGGGCGTGCACTTCCTGCCCGACGACCGCGCCGCCTGCGACCGCGCGCTGGTCGCCGGGCAGGCGCTCCCGGAGATCGGCGACTCGGCGCTGCGCCGCGCCCTCGCCGAGATCGTCGACGCGCTCGCGCCGGAGACGGCCGCGGCGACGACGCGTGGTCGCCGCCGCGCCCGCACCCGCTAGCTCTCAGGCGCCGAAGAGCAGGTAGAGCCCGGTCGAGGTGTAGAACACCATCACCACCAGCATCGCGAGCTGTCCGGTGACCTGGTGCTCGCCGAGGAAGCAGCCGCAGCGCGCGGTCGTGCGCCGCGACCGCGCCGGTGATGTGGCCGAGCACGATCGCCAGCACCTTGGCGTCGGCGAGGAACGACGGGTGGCCGGAGAGCCAGTAGTTCACGCTCCAGTTCGCGGTGCCGAGCAGGTTGGCACCGTTCACCATCGGGTCGCTCAGCTGGATGACGGTCGCCTGTCCCTGCTCGACGAAGTAGGACAGGTAGTGCGCCGTCATGTAGCCCACGACGATCGGCACCAGGCTGTGCACGAGCAGCCCGGGCATGGCCTTCCGTGGGGTGTCGCTGTGCACGCCGGTGGCCATCGCCGCGGCTGAGAACGTGACCGCCACGGCCAGGCAGAACGCCGAGCAGCCCGAGGGTGTTCACGGACTGGGGCGGAAGCGACTGACGGCCGACGAACTCGACCCAGCTGAGCTTGTCCTTGTAGCTGTCGAAGGCGGTGCTGCCGAAGAGCACCGCCAGCACCGCCACCAGCCCCGGGGCGACCTCGACGCCGTCGAGGTTGGCGAGCGGGCTGCGCAGCACCAGCCGGCCGTCCCCCCGCCGGCCGATCGGGCAGAGCCGACCGATCAGCGTGGAGTACACCTCGAACGGGTCGGCCCGCTCGAACCACGTGTCCCCGAAGAGCGCCGAGCCGATCAGCATCGCCCCGACGTACAGCGGCCAGCCAGAGGCGCAGCGACCCGAGGAACGTCGAGCTCTCGTTGACCAGCTCCTGCCACACGAACGCGAAGCAGCCCCAGGGATGCCGGCCAGTAGCCGAGCCACGGCGGGTACGTCGTCACGCCGGACGCCGGGTCGCCGCCGGTGACCCGGGCGAGCAGCAGGTTGACCGTCCGCATCGGGCTGATCGCGCGGAAGATCGGGCCGAACAGCAGCGAGAACGGCACGATGCCGACCCAGAGCAGCACGTAGAACGATCCGAACACCGGGTTCGTCACCACGTCGGGACCGGCGACCAGCGCCCAGCCGAGGTAGCAGAACGCGGCCAGGCCGAGCACTCGCAGGGTCCAGCGCAGGGGCGGGCCGTCGACGAAGCGGGCGAACCCGTCCGGCAGCGGACGCCCCTGCGTGCGGGCGTCGTACCTGGGGGTCCGCCAGGCGACGATCAGCACGGTGAACGAGATCACCAGCGCGGCCACGGCAGCGCTGATCGCGAGCGACGCCGGGATCGGCAGGTCGCGAGCGCCGCCGAGCCCGTGCATCGGGACGACGATCACGTCATCGCACCTCGAGCTGGGCGATCAGGGTGTCGCTGACGTGCTCCTCGACCTCGACCACGCCGGGGGTCGAGAAGGTGATCTTCTTGGTCGTCGTGCCCTTGTCGAACGGGATCTCCTCCTCCGGGGAGGAGTGCACGTGCAGCTCGCCGGAGCGGTCGGAGTTGATGGTGATCGTGAGCGGCTTGCCCTTGCTCACCTCGATCCGCTTGTTGGTGGGCGTGATCGATTTGCCCTTGATGACGACGTCGAGCTTCTGCGCGGACGCGTCGGTGGACGGGTCCTTGCTGCTGGTGCCGCTCGTGTCGCTGGTGTCGCTGCCGCAGCCGGTGACGCCGAGTGACGTGACCAGGGTGAGGATGCCGGCCGCGACCGTGCGGGCGGCAGGGGTGGAGAAGGACATGGTGGTGCTCCCTTGGAAGGTGTACGGGTGCCGCGATGCCGCGGCGGATGGACGTCAGGCAGCCGGGAGCAACGGCGGGCCGCGTCGGACGACGATGCGGTCGAGCACCTGACGGAGCCGCGGACGTGGCCCGTTGTCGCGCAGGGGAAGCGGCGCGAGCAACGCCCGGGCGCCCCACCGCACGCGGGCGTACGACGAGCAGGCGGCCTGGACGACGCGTCGGGCGCCGTCGGCGGCGAGCACGACCAGGTGCCACAGCGCACGCTCACCCACGGCCAGCCAGAGCCCGACGATCACCGCGGCGGCGACGTGAGCCAGCGCCATCACAGCGTGCGGTCCGGTCAGGTCGGCCATCAGGTGCTGGACGGGAGCCGGCAGCACCGGCTGTGCGCCCGTGCCCTGGTGGGTAGGCGCGTAGACGAGGTCGAAGTACGAGCCGCTGCGGCCCGGCCCCGTCGGCACCGTGGCCGGGACGGGCGCCGGCGCCACCACCACGCGGCGCAGCGGCGGGTCGCCACGGTGACCCGACAGTGCGGTGAGGAAACCGTGCACGAAGGTCTGGCCGGCGACGGTCATCACCACTACCCGCAGCGTGGACGCGGGCCGGCCCAGCAGGGCCGCCGCGCCGGCGACGCAGAGCAGGAACAGGAGCCCGAGCGCCGCCGGTCCGGGCATCCGGCCGTCGGCGGTGAGGTGGGCGATCACGCCGGAACCCATCGCCACAGCGGCGAGCAGCAGGGCGCGCATCCACCGCAGCGCGCCGCCTGCCGTCCGGTCCATGTCTGTCAGAATCTCATGGCCGGCAACGGCACCGGACCGATTTCCCCAGGCTGAGAGGCACGGCATGATCACCCCACGAAAGCGCTCACTGCGCTCCCGCTTCCGCGGGGACCCCGGCAAAACATGACGGAGCGTTTGCGGGGCAAGGACCTGGCGGTCCTGGCCCGGGAGACGGCGCGGACGCCGATGCACAACGCGACGGTCGAGATCTTCGACCCGGGCAGCTCGGGCTTCGACTACGACCGCCTGGTCGCCCACATCGACGACCGGATCGCGTTCGTGCCGCGCTACCGCCAGCGGGTGCGGCAGGTGCCCGGCCGGCTCGCCAACCCGGTCTGGGTCGACGACGCCGGACTTCGACCTCGCCTACCACGTGCGTCGCTCGGCGCTGCCCCGCCCGGGCTCGATCGACCAGCTGCGCGAGCTGGTCGCCCGGATCATGTCGCGGCGGCTGGACCGCACCCGGCCGCTGTGGGAGATGTACTTCGTCGAGGGGCTCGAGGGCGGCCGCATCGCCCTGCTCTCGAAGTCCCACCAGATCCTCGTCGACGGCAGCTCGCACCGTCGACATCGGACAGGTCCTGCTCGACGTCGACCCCGGCCCGCGTCAGCTGGTGCACGAGGGCTGGGCACCGAGCCGCGAGCAGAGCCCGGCCGGCACTCGTGCTCGGCGCGGTCGCCGAGGTCGCTGACCGAGCCGTCGGTGGCGATCGACACCGCCCGCAGCACGGCCGCGTCGCTCCGTCGTACGGCGGGCGACACCGCGGGCCGGCTCGGTGCCGTCGCCGCAGCGCTGTCGAACCGGCGCACGACCGCCGAGTACGCCGTTCAACCTCGAGCCCTCCGAGCAGCGCCGCGTGGTCTTCGTCCGGACCGCGCTCAAGGACTACCGCAAGGTCCGGCGGGTGCACGGCGGCACCGTCAACGACGTCATCCTGGCCACGATCACCGGCGCGATCCGCTCCTGGCTGATGACCCGCGCCGAGTCGGTGCAACGCCGGCCGCCGACTCCGCGCGCTGGTGCCGATGAGCGTGATCGACGAGGAGCGTCGAGCCCACCTCGCTCGGCAGCCAGCGTGGTCGGCCACCTGCTCAACCTGCCGATCGGCGAGACCCGCCCGGTGGTGCGGCTGCACCAGGTCTCCTACGCGCTCCAGGCCCACAGCGAGACCGGCAAGGCGGTCGCCGCCGACCGGATCGCGGGCGTCGCCGGCTTCGCGCCGACCACGTTCCACGCGCTCGGCACGCGGGTCGCGCTGACCAACGACCACGACGTCAACCTGGTGATCACCAACGTGCCGGGTCCGCAGTTCCCGATGTACGCGGCGGGCGCCGAGATGATGGAGACCTACCCGGTGCCGCCGCTGCTGCCCGGCTTCTCGCTCGCGATCGGCGTCACGTCGTACGACGGGTCCGTCTACTACGGCCTCAACGCCGACCGCGACGCGCTGCCCGACGTCGACGTGCTCGGCCAGTGCATCCGCGAGGCGCTCGACGAGCTCGTCGACTCCGCGAGCGACACGCGGCCGCGCGCGCCCCGCGGCCGGAAGCGCCCGCACCCATGAACACCCCGACGAACCCATGATCCGGGTCTACGTGCCCGCCACGCTCGACGGCCTGCGCCGCTGACCTGGACGCGGCGGTCGGTGCCGGCGGAGCGCACGAGCGATTCGTCGCCGCCGACGAGGACGAGGAGTCGGAGTACGACGCGCTGCTGGCGGCCGCCGACGCGTCCGCCGCGCTGCTCGCCGGACCGGGCCGCCGGGTGGTGTCGTCGGCGAGGTCGCACGACCCGGACTCGGCGAGTCCGACTGGAGCCGCGTGCAGGCCGTGCACGCCGATCCCGCGGAGGTCGACCCGACGGCGCTCGGGGCTGCCCGACCCGGGCTGGTACGCGACCCAGGAGATCTCCGACCTCCTCGGTGACTTGGGGGCGCACGGGTGACACATCGCGGGCATGGACGCAATCACCGCAGCCGCCGGCACCCGTCAACGAGCCGAACCTGACCTACGCCCCGGGCAGCCCCGAGCGCGCCGCCCTCGAGGTGGAGCTCGAGAAGCTCGAGCGGCAGCCAGTACGACCTCACGCGCCACATCGGCGGCCGGCAAGACGATCCGGGCGGCGGCGCGGAGATCAAGGTCGTCCAGCCGCACGACCACCAGCACGTGCTCGGCGTCCTGAAGAACTCCACCCAGGCGGACGCCCGGGCCGCCGTCAAGGCCGCCGCTGGACGCGGCCCCGGGCTGGCGCGCGCTGCCGTTCGACGACGCGCGCGGCGATCCTGCTCAAGGCCGCCGACCTGCTGGCCGGCCCGTGGCGGCAGCGGCTCAACGCGGCCACCATGCTCGGCCAGTCGAAGACCGCGTTCCAGGCCGAGATCGACTCGGCCTGCGAGCTGATCGACTTCTGGCGGTTCAACGTCCACTACGCCCGCGAGATCCTCGCCGAGCAGCCGATCGCGAACAGCCCCGGCATCTGGAACCGCACCGACCACCGCCCGCTCGAGGGCTTCGTCTACGCGATCACGCCGTTCAACTTCACCGCGATCGCCGGCAACCTGCCGACCGCGCCGGCGCTGATGGGCAACACGGTGATCTGGAAGCCGTCGCCGACCCAGCAGCTCGCCGCGTCGCTGACGATGGAGCTGCTCGAGGAGGCCGGCCTGCCGCCGGGCGTGATCAACATGCTCCCCGGCGACGGCCTCGACGTCTCGAAGGTCGCGCTCAGCCACCCCGACCTGGCCGGCATCCACTTCACCGGCTCGACGCCGACGTTCCAGCACCTGTGGCGCGACGGTCGGCGAGAACATCGCGTCGTACCGCTCCTACCCGCGCATCGTCGGCGAGACCGGCGGCAAGGACTTCGTCGTCGCCCACCCGTCCGCCGACCCCGACGTGCTGCGGATCGCGCTGATCCGCGGCGCGTTCGAGTTCCAGGGCCAGAAGTGCTCGGCCGCGTCGCGCGCGTACGTCGCCCGCTCGGTGTGGAAGCGGATGAAGGACGAGTTCGTCGCCGAGGTCGAGGCGATCACCATGGGCGACGTCACCGACTTCTCGAACTTCATGGGCGCCGTGATCGACGACCGCGCCTTCGCCAAGCACAAGGCGGCGATCGCGCGCGGCCAAGCGCGCAACGAGCACCTCGACGATCGTCGCCGGCGGGCAGGTCGACGACTCGGTCGGCTACTTCGTCCGGCCGACGGTCGTGCGAGTCGACCGACCCGACCGACGAGATGTTCACCACCGAGTACTTCGGCCCGATCCTGGCCGTGCACGTCTACGAGGACGCGCGACTTCGAGAAGGTCGTCGCGCAGATGGAGTCGTTCGCGCCGTACGCGCTGACCGGCGCGATCATCGCCCAGGACCGCGGGGCGATCGCCTGGGCGCGCGAGGCGCTGCGCTTCGCGGCCGGCAACTTCTACGTCAACGACAAGCCGACCGGCGCCGTCGTCGGGCAGCAGCCGTTCGGCGGCGCGCGGGCCTCCGGCACCAACGACAAGGCCGGCGCGCCTGCGAACCTGCTGCGCTGGACGTCGCCGCGCTCGATCAAGGAGACGTTCGACCCGCCGACGGACTACCGCTACCCGTACATGGCGCCGGACCTGGCCTGACCGTGCTGTCGGCCGAGCACCTCGGTGGCCTGCACCCCTGCGAGCAGGTGCTGGTCTACCTGCTCGCGTTCGGTCCGTTCCTGGTGCTCGCGACGGTGGTGATCAGGATCCGGCGCCGCGAGGCGGAGGAGGAGAAGCGGGGGCGGTGAGAGCTCTCAGCCGCGGTTGGCCAGCCACGCCGGCCGACGTGGTTCTCGGCGCGCAGGGCCTTGGTGAGCAGTTCCGCGATCAGGCCCTCGATCTTGCCGCCGACCATCGGGATGCTGACCTTGACGTCCATCCGCACGTTCTCCGTGGTGCCGGTGCCGTCCTCGGTGATCGACACGGTGCCGCGTATCTCGCCGGGCTTGCCGGGGATCTCGACGTTCACGGCGGCCGCGGTCGGCGGACGACCAGGCCTCCTTCTGCACGATGTTGATCTCGTCGCCGACGAACTTCCGGGCGAACGACGGGATGCCGTGCGCCGCCTGCACCTGGTCGATCGACACGTTCATGCCGGACCCGGACGCCGTTGACCGACACGGTCTTGCGCAGCACTCCCTGGAAGTCGCACACCTGCTCGCGGAAGTCCTGCTCGCCGAGCATCGCGTAGACCTGCTCGGCAGTCGCCCCGTCGTACCGCAGGTCGTAGTTGATCGACTTCACCGCTCACCCTTCAGCCAGGCCGTCACGACGGCGCGGAATCTCATGCCGGACATCATGCTGCATCGGCCGCCGATACCGTGCTCGCGTGGACGAGTCAGGCACCCGCGCCGCGGGAGTGCTGCCCGATGGCGCAGCTGGCGACGGCTGGGCCCGGTCTCGGGCTCGCGTGCCCTCGGCAGTCCGGCTCGCCGACAGTGCTCGTGTTGGCGCTCACCGGCCGGCCGCAACCCGGTCGCGACGTACGTCGGCGGGATCCTGGTGCCTGCCGTGATGCTCGCGGTCTCGGGACTCGGCCTGTTCGGGGTCTACGCGCTGGTCGTGCTGATCGCCACGCTGGTCGACGTGGTCCGGGAACGCGTCGTCGCCGCGCGGAGATGACGGCGCTACGGTGGCGCCCGTGGAACAGCAGCGCGACGACAATGACGTCAGGTTCGGCGAGCAGGGTGCCCGGCTGACCTACGGCAGCTACCTGCGGCTGGCGCAGCTGCTCGACAGCCAGCACCTCGAGTCCGACCCGCCGGCGCACGACGAGCTGCTCTTCATCACCATCCACCAGGTCTACGAGCTGTGGTTCCAGCAGCTGCTGCACGAGGCGGCGTCGGCGCGCGACGCGATGCTCGGCACGGACGACGACCGGAGCGACCGGCTGTGGTGGGCCCAGCACCTGCTGACCCGGATGCACGTCATCGAGCGGGTGCTGGTGCAGCAGATCGACGTGCTGGAGACGATGACGCCGCAGGACTTCCTGGAGTTCCGGCAGCGGCTGGCGCCCGGCCAGCGGCTTCCAGTCCGTGCAGTTCCGCGAGCTGGAGTTCCTCTCCGGGGCCAAGGACGCGTCGCTACCTGAAGCGGTTCCGCGGCCTGAGCGACGACGAGCAGCCGCCCGGCTGCACCGCCGGCTCGGGGAGCCGACCCTGTGGGACGGGTTCGTGGCCGTGCTCGACCGGACCGGACTCGACACCTCCTCCGACGAGGCGATCACCGCGTCGTTGCGCACGGTCGCCCACGACCGCTCGTCGTACGCCGAGGTGTGGGCGCTCGCCGAGGCGCTGCTGCAGCACGACGAGCTCGCCGCCGCCTGGCGCGCCCGGCACGTCGTGATGGTGGAGCGCATGATCGGCGGCAAGACCGGCACCGGCGGGTCCACCGGCGCCGACTACCTGCGCACCCGGCTCGACCTGCGGTACTACCCGCTGCTCTGGAGCCTCCGCTCCGCGCTGTAGGACGATGGGTCCATGACGTCTGCCCTCGGTGTCGAGACGGTCGAGCTCGACGAGCTGACCGTGACGGTGGTCGTCGACAACGCCACCGACACGTTGTCGTCGATCGCCCCGGGCGCGCCCCAGCTGCCGGAAATGGTCTTCCTGCTCGACGGAGCCTCGATCGGCAACTACGACGGCCACGACATGGTGGTCACGCTCGACCACCTGTGCGTCGCCTGCCACGGCTTCTCCGCCCTGGCCACTGCGCGGGCCGGAGACCGGAGCGCGACGGCGCTTTTCGACGTGGGCCCGTACGGCGACGTCTGGCTCGCCAACGCCGAGCGGCTGGCCGTCGACCTGGCGAGCATCGACGTGCTCTTCGTCTCGCACTGGCACTGGGACCACACCGGCGCGATCCCGACCGTCGTCGCGGCCATCACCGAGGTGCGCACGGCTGCCGGTCTCCCGCCCCTCCTGGTCGACGTACATCCGGACCGCCCCGACCAGCGCGGGTTGCTCACCGCGCTCGGGAAGTTCGCGATGCTGCCCGAGGAACCCACGTTCGCGGCGATCGAGGCGGCAGGCGGCCAGATCGCCCGGCACGCGGACGCCCACCCCGTCACCGGCGGCCTCTTCCTGGCGAGCGGCGACATCCCGCGCACGACGAGCTACGAGACCGGGCTGCGAGAACACCACACGTGGCGTGGCGGCCGGGGCGTCGCAGACCCGGAGATCCACGACGAGCGCTTCCTCGCGGCCCGCGTCCGAGGCCGGGGCACCACGGTCTTCTCCGCCTGCTCGCACGCGGGCATCGTCAACGTCGGCCTCGAGGCACTGCGGCTCCTCCCGGGCACGCCCGTCGACCTGCTGCTGGGTGGCTACCACCTCGCCGGCGCCAGCGTCGAGCCCCGCATCGACCAGACCGTGAAGGATCTCGCCGGCCTCGTCCAGCCGCGGTTCGTGGCGCCCGGTCACTGCACCGGCTGGCGCGCGGCGACCGCCCTCGCGGACGCCTTCGGGCCGGCCGGCTACGCGCCGAGCGTGGTGGGGACCAGGTACGTGCTCGCTGCGCCCTGACGTCCGGGGTCAGGAGTAGCGGTGACTCTTCGCGGCGTGACCCTGCTCGCGTGTGCAGGTGCGCCCGCCCATGTTGCGGTGGCCGCAGAGCAGGTCGTCGGCCACGGCCGGCTCGGGGGCCGTCCTCGCCGCACGTGGGGGCGCGGCGGGCGTGGCAGCTCGTGTCGCTCGTTCGGCGTAGCGCGCCTCGCGCATGGCACGGAGCGCGTCCATCTTGCTCATCGTCGATTCACGTGGCCGAGCCTACGGCTCCGGTCCGACAGTCCCGGGAGGCGCGTGCTTCCGGATAGGGCCCGGAGGAGATCACACTGAGCGCATGCGTTCGACCTCCGTGATGTGGATGATCCTGCTCAGGTGGCCGGAATCGGGAGCGCGTGCACGAAGCGGGGCGGCGAGCCGGCCAAACCATCGGGAGAGCACGTCGCCATTCCGAGCGTTTCGTTCACGCCGGAGGCGTTCGGCCCTCGCCTGCGTCAGGGTGCGCCCGAGGCGCTGCGGACCAAGATGCATCTGGGCGGGAACGTCCAGGAGGGCGCGATCAGGGACATCGGGCCGACCGTCAACGCCCGGGTCGACGCACTTGCGGTCACCGCTGAGTACGGCGGATACCGGGACGACACCGCCCCCTGCCCGGCGCCGTGGCGGGCCGTGATCCGGTGGGTTGGCGCGGGTGGCCAGGGGAAGCTCTGGCAGTCCAAGGTCGCGCCTTGGCGGGCCGCCGCCACCAGCGTCGGCTTTGTGCTTGGCACGGATTACTCCTGCTTCCCCTATGGCACGACGGCACGGGACACCGCCAACTGGTACGTCGACTCACGCGGCCGGATCGGCCAGCTCCGCGTGACGCCGGGAGTTCCCCCGGACGGCGTGCGACTCGACGCCCCGGGCGGTCCGAACGGCTACTACTACGGAACCACGACCCGTCCACGGACGCTGCTCGCCGATCGGGAGAGCGACCGGATCTGGTCCGTCCCCCGCCCCGACGTGGACAGCCCACCCTGCAGGTGGCGCGGACTACTTCATGTATACCGACCGGACAATTGGGTTCATCGCCGGTCGCTTCCTCATCGTCTCCACCGACCGGGGCACGACCTGGAGCAAACATCGGCTCCCTGATCCAAGAACCATGGGGCTTCCTCCCGGCTCCCGCATCGACATCAAGGGTGAGGACGTGATCCCCACGAGCTCCAGCGGCCTCGTCCTTCGCTACACGTTGCCTGGCCGGAACCGCCCATCCGCGCTGGCACGCAGTGTCGACCAGACGTGGTCAACTTTCGAGCGAGTGGGTAGCCCTCCGTTCGCCGGCCCGGTCACGGCGAAGGGGGACACCCTGTGGAGCTGTGACGCGGCCAACCAGACAGCCGCGGCGCGTGCTCGTACAGCACCGACCTCGGGGACACGTGGCACCGCGCTCACCTGCATCATTGAACGCTCCGGGCGGCTAACTGCGGCTGAAGACGACGCGTCCGTTGGGGATCGTCTTCATCTCGTACTTCGGTGAGTGGGCGTAGGAGTGGTGTCGCGGGCAGAGCAGCCTTCCGTCGTTGATGTCGGTGTTGCCGCCCGGCTCCAGGGCACGTTGTGGTGGACGTGGCACATCGCTGCGGGCCAGTCGCAGCCGAGGGTGGTGCACTGTTTGTCGCGGTGCCTGATCGCGATCCGCTGGTGCAGGTCGTAGAGCCGCTTGCTGCGGCCGAGGTCGAGGATCTTGGACTTCCCACCGAGCACCATCGGGATGATCCCGGCCTCGCAGGCGAGCTGGCGGGCCTGGTCGGCGGTGATCCGGTCCCCGGTGTCCAACACCGCCGGGGTCTCGCTGTCCCCGAGCAGGTTCTCCAGGGTCATCGTGACCACCACGGTGGCGTCGACGCCGCCGGCCTGGGGGAGCCGGTCGACCGGGTAGCGGGTGACGTACTCGCTGAACGCGTGCCCGAGCCCCTTCGGGGTGCCGGAGTGGTGGCGGTGCTTGGGTGAGTTGATCGCGAGCACCGCCTGCTTGAGCATCGCTCCGACGTGGCTGGGGAGGGTGAACCGGCCGTGGCACCGCCCGTGCCCGTCGTCGGCGATGGTGAACCGGCAGGCTTCCTCGGCGAGTGCTTCCTGGCGTTGCAGGGCCTGGAGCTCGTGGGCTTCGGCGATCTCGGGGGCGACGACCTCCAGGACGTGGTGCGCGAGCCGGCGGAGTGCGATCGGGTCGTGGACGGCGGCGCACCCGATCAGGTGGGCTTCCGCGTCGCGGCGGTGCTCGACCGGGAGCGCGTCGACACCCTTGACGATCACGACGGCTTGCTCTTCGGAGACGTGGCCGGCGGCCATCGCGTCCCGGACCGGCTCGTGGTCGTCAGTCGAGCCGCTTCGCGAGCTCGAGGCGCCGTTTGGCGTCCCGCTTGGTCTGCAGGGTGGGTTGGCCCACCAGGCGGCGGTGTCGGTGGCACCGTGGTCCGCGCCGAGGTCGAGGCGGTCGGCGTGGTGGGCGTGGCGGAGCTCGAGCTCGGTGATCTGGTGCCGCAGCTGCGGCCAGCGCGGTCAGGTTGGTCTCGGTCTCGGCCGGGCGCAGGGTCCACAGTCCGAGGTCCGCGACGTCGTGGAGCTGTTGGGAGACGGCGGCGATCGTGGAGGTGACCGGGTGCTGCCCGGTGTCGTCGAATGCCGTTGTCATACAGGGAATTCTGGCATCGACCACCGACAATCCAGGGCCCAGAACCGGTCTCGGTTCCGGGATGTGGACAGCATCTCGAAAAGTCTTGGTGCCCTCGTTGTCGCGGTCTCGACAAGCTCGACCACCGGAGGGTCGGCGCCACCCCTACGACGGACCAATCGAGGGCCTACGGCCACTTTCGGCGCCGTACGTGGCAGTTCGGTCCGTTGGTGCGGTGGCATGCATCTCAACCACAGCCCTGCCCGACCCCGGGGAGCAACCCGACCACGCGCCGTACCTCTCCCGGTAGCTGCGCCGTTCCACCACCCACCACCTGCACCGCGGCTCCGTCGTCTCGACGCGCTCGGTGGCGCCCGCTGCTCGACCATCGGAGGGCTGGGCGCGGCGCCTCGACACCGCCATGCCCGCACCCGGGAGCAGACCGCCACCCGGCGCCGTACCCCTCCCCCGTAGCTGCGCCTACCACCACCAACCCCCGGCAACCGCGGCGCAGTCGTCTCGACGCGCTCGCTCGCGCTCCCTGCTCGACCCGCGGGCCGGGCGAACAGCGCCTCCTCAGCCACCGACATACCCACCCCGACGCCGTCTCGTCACCGAGACGGCTTCGCCCAGGGGCGCCTGCGACCGCCAGTGAGGGAGGACTAACCTCGGAGACGTGTCAGCGGACTTCGACGAACGCAAGTCAGCCATCCTCGAGGAGGTCTTGGCGCACGCCCAGGAGCTGCCGCCGATGCCGGGGGTCGACCTCGAGGCGCTGATCCGCGGCTACTACCGCCACGTTCCCGCGGAGGACCTGCTCGACCGCAACCAGCGCGACCTCGGGGCGACCGTGCTGCACCATCTCGACCTCGCCGGGAACCGGCCGCAGGGCACCGCCAACGTGCGGCTGTTCACGCCGACCCAGGACCACGACGGCTGGACCTGCGGTGGCCACACGGTGGTCGAGGTGGTCACCGACGACATGCCGTTCCTGGTCGACTCCGTCAGCATGGCGCTCGACGCCGCCGGCCACATCGTGCACCAGGTCATGCACCCCCAGTTCGTCGTACGACGGAGCCTCGACGGCGAGCTGCGCGAGGTGCTGGACGACGCGGCGGCCACCGACGCCCACGACGTCGACCGCGAGTCGTGGATGCACGTCGAGATCGACCGCATGCCCGAGGACGAGACCGAGGATGTCCGGCAGACCCTGCTCAAGGTGCTCCAGGACGTCCGTGAAGCGGTCGAGGACTGGCGGCGGATGCACGCCGCCGTGGAGGCGATCGTCGCCGACCTCGAGACCGACCCGCCGCCGCTGCCGTACGACGAGATCGCCCAGGGGCGCGAGTTCCTGACCTGGCTCACGTACGACCACTTCACGTTCCTCGGCTTCCGTGAGTACGACCTGGTCAAGGACGGCGACGACGAGCTGCTGCGCGCCGTGCCCGGCACCGGGCTCGGCATCCTGCGCGCCGACCAGATGCACTCGCCGTCGTTCGGCAAGCTGCCCCCGCCGGCGAAGGCACGCGCCCGGGAGAAGCACCTCCTGGTGCTGGCCAAGGCCAACTCGCGGGCAACCGTGCACCGTCCCGTGCACCTCGACTACATCGGCGTGAAGAAGTTCGACGCCGCGGGCGACGTGGTGGGGGAGCGGCGCATCCTCGGCCTGTTCTCCTCCGCGGCGTACGCCGAGTCCGTGAACCGGATCCCGGTGTTGCGCGAGAAGGCCCAGAAGGTGATCGAGCGGGCCGGCTACGAGCCGCACAGCCACGCCGGCAAGGCGCTGATGGACGTCCTGGAGACCTACCCGCGCGACGAGTTCTTCCAGACCCCCGTCGACGACCTGGTGCCGATCGCCGACGCGGTCATGCACACGCGCGAGCGCCGCCAGCTGCGGCTGTTCCTGCGCCGTGACAGCTACGGCCGCTTCCTGTCCTGCCTCGTCTACCTCCCCCGCGACCGCTACAACACGACGGTCCGCGAGAAGATCTCGCACATCCTCCAGGAGCGACTCGGCGGTGAGAGCGTCGACTTCACGGCGCGCGTGAGCGAGTCGTTCGCGGCACGGCTTCACTTCGTGGTGCGCCCCCCCGAGGACGGCGAGCTCAACGACGTCGACACCGTCGAGCTCGAGCACGAGCTGTCGGAGGCGGCCCGCTCCTGGGACGACGACCTGGCTGCCTCCGTGCTCGAAGCGACCGACACCGACGAGGGCGCCCGCCTGGTCAAGCTGTACGGCGACGCGTTCCCCGAGGCGTACAAGGAGGACTACAGCCCCGCCGCCGGGGCCGTCGACCTCTGCCGGCTGGCCTCGATGCGAGAAGGCGGCCTGTCTCTCGCGCTGCGCCCGGAGAAGGGCACCGGCGACGCCCGGCTCAAGATCTTCCGCACCGGCGGACCGCTGTCGCTGTCCGAGGTGCTGCCCACCCTCTCGGCGATGGGCGTCGAGGTCGTCGACGAGCGGCCGTACGAGCTCGAGAGCATGCCCTACCCGACCCACATCTACGACTTCGGCCTGCGCTGGTCGCGGGCCTGGCCGAAGTCCGCGATCACGCCCTTCCAGGAGACCGTGCAGTCGGTCTGGGAGGACCGCAACGAGAGTGACGGCTTCAACTCCCTCGTGCTCGCAGCAGGCCTCAGCTGGCGGCAGGCGATGGTGCTGCGGGCCTACGCGCGCTACCTGCGCCAGGGCGGCACGCCGTACTCGCAGGAGTACATCGAGGACACCCTGCGCTCCAACGTCGACATCACCGGCTACCTGGTCAAGCTGTTCGAGACCCGCTTCGACCCCGGTCGCAACGGCGACATCCCGGCCGACGCCGAGGCGCGGAACGCGAAGTGCGATGACCTCGAGTCCCGGATCGCCCGTGCCCTGGACCAGGTGGCCGGGCTCGACCAGGACCGCATCCTCCGCGCGTACCTGACCCTGATCAAGGCGACGCTGCGCACCAACTACTTCCAGCGCGAGGACGACGGCGCCGGAGACCCGCGGCCGCACTCCTACCTCGCGCTCAAGCTCGACCCCTCGCGCGTCCCCGACCTGCCGGAGCCGCGGCCGAAGTTCGAGATCTTCGTCTACTCACCGCGGGTGGAGGGCGTCCACCTGCGCTTCGGCTCCGTCGCCCGAGGTGGCCTGCGCTGGTCCGACCGTCGCGACGACTTCCGCACCGAGGTGCTGGGACTGGTCAAGGCGCAGATGGTCAAGAACACCGTGATCGTGCCCGTCGGCGCGAAGGGCGGGTTCGTCTGCAAGCAGCTGCCCGACCCGGGTGACCGTGACGCGTGGCTGGCGGAGGGCATCCGCTGCTACCGCACGTTCATCTCCGCCCTGCTCGACGTCACCGACAACCGTGTCCGCGGCGCCGTCGTGCCGCCGGTCAACGTGGTGCGTCACGACGGCGACGACTCCTACCTCGTGGTGGCGGCCGACAAGGGGACGGCGACGTTCTCCGACATCGCCAACGAGGTGGCGATGGACTACGGCTTCTGGTTGGGCGACGCGTTCGCCTCCGGTGGCTCGGTCGGCTACGACCACAAGGCGATGGGGATCACCGCCAAGGGCGCCTGGGTGTCCGTGCAGCGGCATTTCCGCGAGATGGGCGTCGACTGCCAGTCCGATGACTTCACGGCCGTCGGCATCGGTGACATGTCCGGCGACGTGTTCGGCAACGGCATGCTCTGCTCCGAGCACACCCGGCTGGTCGCGGCCTTCGACCACCGCGACATCTTCCTGGACCCGACGCCCGACCCGGCCACGTCGTACGCCGAGCGCAAGCGGCTGTTCGAGCTGCCGCGCAGCTCGTGGCAGGACTACGACCGCAGCCTGATCTCCCCCGGTGGCGGCGTCTTCTCGCGGACGAAGAAGTCGATCCCGCTCACCCCCGAGATCCGCACCGCACTCGGAATCGAGGACGACGTGCCGGCGGTCTCGCCGCCGGAGCTGATGCGCGCGGTGCTGAAGGCGCCCGTCGACCTGCTCTGGAACGGCGGCATCGGCACCTATGTGAAGGCCGAGACCGAGTCGCACTCCGACGCCGGCGACAAGGCCAACGACGCGATTCGCGTGGACGGTGGCGAGCTCCGGTGCGCGATCGTGGGTGAGGGCGGCAACCTCGGGCTGACCCAGCGCGGCCGGATCGAGTTCGCGGCGGCGGGTGGCCGGATCAACACCGACTTCATCGACAACTCGGCCGGGGTCGACACCTCCGACCACGAGGTCAACATCAAGATCCTGCTCGACCGGGTGGTCGACGCGGGCAAGCTCACCGCCGACGACCGCAACGTGCTCCTCGCCTCGATGACCGACGAGGTCGGCCAGCTCGTGCTCAACGACAACTACGAGCAGAACCTCGCCATCGCCAACTCCATTGCGCAGTCCCCAGCGCTGCTCCACGTGCACGAGGACTGGATGCGCTCCCTCGAGCGAACCGGTCGGCTCAACCGCGACCTCGAGGCGCTGCCGAGCCGTCGCGAGGTGGTGGCCCGTAAGGAGCGGGACGAGGGCCTCACCGCGCCCGAGCTCTCGGTGCTGCTCGCCTACGCGAAGATCGGGCTTGCCGACGAGCTGCTGGCGACCGAGCTCGCCGACGACCCGTTCCTGCGGAGCGACCTGTACTCCTACTTCCCGCGCCCGATGCGCCAGGACTACCGACGCGCGATGGAGGACCACCCGCTGCGCCGCGAGATCGTCGTCACCCAGATCGTCAACGACCTGGTCAACGGCGCCGGCATCACCTACCTGCACCGGCTGGAGGGAGAGACCGGCGCCTCCCAGGTGGAGCTGACCCGGGCGAACTTCATCGCCCGCGAGATCTTCGGCACCGAGGGCCTGCTCCGCGAGATCAACAGCTGGGACAACCGGATCGACGCCGCGGTGCAGACCCGGATGCGGATCGAGGTGCGCACGCTGGTCGAGCGGGCCTCGCGGTGGCTGGTCAGCAACCGCCGCCCACCGCTGGACAGCGAGGCGACCGTCGACCACTTCGAGGTGGTCACGGTGCGCGTCCTCCAGGCGCTGCCCGAGATGCTGACGGGACGCGAGAAGGCGGCGTTCGAGGAGCGGCGCGACGCCCTGATCAAGCAGGGCGTGCCGGAGACCCTGGCCACCAACGTGGCGGTGATGCCGCCGGCGTACATGATCATCGGGATCGTCGAGACCGCGTCGCGCGACGGCGTCGACCCGCTCGAGGTGGCGCGCGTGCACTTCGCGCTCGCAGAGCGGCTCGGGCTCCCGACCCTGGTTGCCCGGATCCTCGCGCTCCCGCGCACCGACCGGTGGGAGACGATGGCCCGCGCCGCGCTGCGCGACGATCTCCACGCGGTCCACGCCCAGCTCGTCGCCCAGGCGCTGGCCAGCACGTCGTCCGACGACACCGCCGCGGCCCGGGTGGCCACGTGGGAGGAACGCGACGAGGTGCGGATCAGCCGGGCGGTGGAGACGCTGGAGGAGATCTGCACCGACGAGGCCGCCGACCTGGCCCGGCTCTCGGTTGGTCTGCGCGTCGTGCGCTCGCTGCTCGGGACCGGCTGATCGCTCAGCGCCGCAGCCGGCCCCAGACCAGGGCGGCGACGTACGCCACGCCCGCGACCGCGCCCAGTGCGGCGTACGGCATGCCGTCCTGGCCGCGCGCGATCTCGACCATGAAGGCACCCAGTACGACGGCCAGCGTGGTCAGCCCGGCGAACAGGCTCGCCGAGGCGTCGATGGCGTTGATCCGCTCGTCGCGGCGGTCGAGCAGCCCGGCCACGGTCTCGCTGCGCGTGCCGACGAGCCAGACGGCGCCGCCCACGACCACCATCAGGACGAGTCCGAAGACGCCGAACTCGAGGTTGTCGCCGAGGATTCCGGCAACCAGGTAGCCGACCCCGATCACCAGCGCCGTAACCGGTGTGACCCACTTGCGGTTGCGGACGGTGCTCTCATGCGTCGACATCGAAGACCTCCTCGACGGTTGTCCCGAAGAACCGGGCCAGCGCGATCGCCAGGGGCAGCGAGGGCAGGTAGCGACCCGACTCGATGGAGTTGATGGTCTGCCGCGAGACCCCCACGGAGGTCGCCAGGGTCGCCTGCGAGAGGCCCTGGCTGCTCCGCAGCTCCTTCACGACGTTCTTCATGTGTCAAGGAAACTTGACATTCTAGCTGGATGTCAAGCGTGCTTGACATCCAGGGGGTTGAGGACTGGGCCAAATACCACGGTCCCGTGGTATCCATCCCCTTCCCTAGCGAAATTCCGCTAGGGAAGTTACCGGTTACCACGGGACCGTGGTAAACCGCCCGCCCGCTAACCTCGCGCCATGAGTGACACCGGACTGACCCCGACCGAGCAGCGGGTCCTCGATCACCTCGACGAGGACGCGCTGGTCGAACGGCTGGCGGGGCTGGTGCGAGTGCCCTCGGTGGCCGGTACGCCGGCCGAGGTCGAGGTGGTCGAGGTGGCCGCCGGCATGCTCGCCGACGCCGGCATGGCGGTGGACCACTGGGAGGTCGACCTCGACGAGCTGAGCGCCGATCCCTGGTTTCCGGGGGCGGAGGTGGAGCGCGACCAGGCGTTCGGGCTGGCCGCGGTGACCGAGGGCGACGAGACGCCCGCCCTGGTGTTGCAGGGCCACCTCGACGTCGTACCGCCGGGCGACCCGGAGGCCTGGGGCGGCAGCGACCCGTTCTCCGCGGAGGTGTACCAGGGCAAGCTCTACGGACGTGGCGCCTGCGACATGAAGGCCGGGTTCGCCGCCAGCGTGGCGGTCGTGGAGACGCTCCGCGCCGTCGGCGTACGCCTGGAACGGCCGCTGGCCGTGCATGGCGTGATCGGCGAGGAGGACGGCGGGCTCGGTGCGTTCGCGACCCTGCGCCGCGGCCACCGCGCCGACGCTGCCGTGATCACCGAGCCCACCGGCGGCAAGCTGGTGGTGGCCAACGCTGGCGCCCTGACCTTCCGGATCGAGGTGCCCGGGCGCTCGGCGCACGGCTCCATGCGGATGAGCGGTCAGAGCGCCTTCGAGGCCTTCCTGCCGCTGCACGCCGCGCTGCTCGAGCTGGAGGCCGACCGCAACGCCGTGGTCGACCCTCTGTTCCTCGACCAGCGGCTGCCCTACGCGCTGTCCATCGGCATGGTGAGCACCGGCGACTGGTCCAGCAGCGTGCCCGACCGGCTGGTCGCCGAGGGGCGGTACGGCGTGCAGCTGGGCGAGGAGCTGCAGGCCGCCCGGTCGGCGTTCGAGGACGCGGTCGGCGAGGCCAGCCTCAAGGACGACTGGCTGCGCGACCACCGCCCGGTCGTGACCTGGCCCGGCGGCCAGTTCGGGAGCGGCCGGCTCGACCCGGAGCACCCCCTCGTCGGCGAGGTGACACAGGCCGCGGTCGACACAGGTGCTCTGCGCCCGCACCTGGCCGCGGAGGTCTACGGCAGCGACCTGCGGCTGTACTCCGGCATCGGCGGCATCCCGACGCTCCACTACGGGCCGGGCGACCCGCTCCAAGCCCACGCACCGCTGGAGCACGTCGAGATCGCCGACGTGGTGTCGGTGACGCGAGCCCTGCTGGTGCTGGCGATCCGACGCTGCGGCGTCGCCGGCTAACGCGCTCTACGTGGCGGCCAGTCGGCCGTCCGTGGTCCGGACCACGTGGCCGTCGGCGATCGCGAACGTCAGCGCGCGCTCGTAGCGACCGGGCTCCCAGTAGCTCGCTCCGACCAGGCGGGACAGCGCCTCGGGCGACTGCGAGCCCTCGGTGTGCAGCGCCCGGGCGAGCTGGCCGACCTCGGCCTGCACCTGGCGGTCGCGGGGGCCTTCCGTGGACGGCTTCGGGGGTGGCATCGGCATGGCAAGCTCCCTTCGTCAGGCGTTTGCCGGCACATTGCCGGAGGTACCGGAGGTGCCGGTGTCGGAGTCCTCGGCGGTCAGCGGCTTGGCGATGTCCTCCAGTGTCTGACCCTCGGCCTTCACGCCGAGGAAGATCTCGACGATGCCACCGGCGATCATCAGCACCGCGCCGATGAAGTACCCGATCGCGATCTGCGTGATGTCCTTGTCCGCCGAGGCCGCGTCGATCAGCTTGCCGAACAGCAGCGGTCCCGCGATGCCACCCGCGGCCGTGCCGATCGCGTAGAAGAACGCGATGCACAGCGCCCGGGTCTCCATCGGGAACACCTCGCTCGCCGTCAGGTACGCCGCGCTCGCGCCGGCCGAGGCGAAGAAGAAGATCACCGCGCCGAAGAGGGTGAGCGTGACCGCCGTGAGGTCACCCAGCATGGTGCCCGCGATCGCGAGCAGCACCCCGGACAGGATGTAGGTGCCGGCGATCATCTTGACCCGGCCGATCGAGTCGAACAGCCGACTCAGCAGGATCGCGCCCAGGAAGTTGCTGACCGCGAAGACGGCGATGTAGTAGCCGGTCTGCTTGACGTCCATGAACGTCGACAGCGTGTCGCCGTAGGTGAAGAAGAACGCGTTGTAGAGGAACGCCTGGCCCACGAAGAGCGAGAAGCACAGCACGGTGCGCTTCGGGTAGAGCGTGAACACGGTCTTCGCGATCAGCGGCAGCGGGATCGTCTTGCGCTGGCGGATCGTAAGGGTCTCCGAGACGCTCGGCAGGGTCTTCCCGGTCTCCTCCTCGACGGTGTCCTCGATGTCGCGGACGATCGTGTTGCTCTCGTCCTCACGGCCGTGGATGAACAGCCAGCGCGGGCTCTCGGGCACCTGGCGCCGCACGAAGAGGATGCCGACCGCCAGGATCGCGCCCAGCCCGAACGCGAGCCGCCAGCCGATCGCCGGGTCGATCCGCGCGGGGTCGAGCAGCGGGATCGTGAGCAGCGCACCAGCGGCGGCACCCACCCAGAACGAGCCGTTGATCGCGATGTCCACCCGACCGCGGAACTTGGCCGGGATCAGCTCGTCGATCGCGGAGTTGATGGCGGCGTACTCACCACCGATGCCGGCGCCGGTCAGGAACCGGCAGGCGAAGTACCACGTCGGGTTCATCGAGAAGGCGGTCAGGACCGTCGCCACCGTGTAGACGCCGAGCGTGATCAGGAACAGCTTCTTCCGGCCGAAGCGGTCGGTGAGCTGTCCGAAGAACAACGCACCGATGCAGGCCCCGGCAACGTAGATGGCGCCCGCCAGTCCGATGTCGGCGCTGGACATGCCGAGGCCGGTGCTCTCGGGCTTCAGGGCGTCGGACATCGAGCCCACGATCGTGACCTCGAGCCCGTCCAGGATCCAGACGGTGCCGAGCCCGATCACCACCAGCCAGTGCCATCGGGCCCAGGGCAGGCGGTCGAGCCGAGCCGGTACATCGGTCCTGATCGTGCCTGTTTCGACACCTGACATGACGCCTCCTCGAGATAGCTCCCTTCTTGGCTACCTGTCATCCTGTGGCCGGAGTCACACCCCGCGGGGTAGATCTGTCGCGTCGCTCGCGTGCTCTCACACCCCACCAGCCCCGGGTGTGGCGTCCGCGCCGATGCCCTGACCAGCGTCAGCTGGCTTTCTTGGCCGGCTTCTTCTTTGACGCCGACTTCTTCGTGGTCTTCTTCGCCGACGACTTCTCCTTCGCCGGCTTGTCCTCCTCGTCGGCCTCTCCGCGGGCGGACTTCGCCGCGTTGACGCTCTTCTGCAGGGCGGCGAGCAGGTCGACCACCTCGCCCGATGTCTTTGTCGACTGCGGGGTGCGCTTGACCTCGCCGCCCTCGATCTTCGCCTTGACCATCTCCTCGATGGCCGTGCGGTAGTCGTCCTCGAACTCGTCGGGCTCGAAGTCGCCGGCCAGCGTCTCGACCAGCATGTTGGCCATCTTCACCTCTGCCGGCTTTGCGTCGGAGGTATCCACCGAGCCGAAGTCGGGCTGCCGGATCTCGTCGGGCCACATCATCGTCTGCAGCACGATCACCTCGTCGCGCACGCGCAGCACCGCGAGCGAGGTGCGGTTGCGCAGTGCCACCGTCACCAGCGCCATCCGGTCGGACTCGAGCAGCGCCTGCCGGAGCAACGCGTAGGGCTTGGCGCCGGTCTTCTCGGGCTCGAGGTAGTAGGACTTCTCGAACAGCATCGGGTCGATCTGCTCGCTCGGCACGAACTTCTCGACCGCGATCTCACGGCTGCTGGAGACAGGCAGGTCCTCCATGTCCGAGTCGTCGATGATCACCATCTCGCCGTCTTCGGTCTCGTAGCCCTTGGCGATGTCGGAGTAGGGCACCTCCTCGCCGTCGATCGAGCAGACGCGCTGGTACTTGATCCGTCCGCCGTCCTGGGCATGCACCTGACGGAACGAGATGTCCTTGCTCTCGGTGGCGGAGTAGAGCTTGACCGGCACGCTGACCAGCCCGAACGACACTGCGCCTTTCCAGATGGCTCGCATGCAGCAAGCATGCCGGGCGGCGTACGTCCACGCCAGCCGAAACCGACCCGGCGCTGGTGGGTGCTGTGCCGGAAGTGGGTGACCTACCATGACCGGACGAACTCGCCGCTCGGGCGGGGACGCAGTCTGCGTGTCTCAGCTTGACGGCTCGATCGGGGAACCCTTGCGAGGTGGAACAGGCATGCGCGTGCGAGCTGGGCGCCGACCGGCGTCCGGATCTGCGATGCGCGGCGCGCTCCCGCTCGCTTCGGTCGCTTCGACCAGGACTCTCGATGCCTCGGACAAGGTCGTGACGGGCGGGAAGTGCCCTGCACCCTGACCGACGACCGATGCTCGCGACCCGGGGTGACCACGTCCCGACTGGCACCGAGTGGGTCCACGAGATCAAGTGGGACGGCATCCGCGCCCTGGTGGAGGTCGCTGACGGCGCCGTCCGGGTCTGGTCGCGAAGCGGACGTGACTTGAGCATCGCCTTCCCGGAGCTGGCCGAGCTCACGGAGGTCGCCGACGACCTGCTCCTCGACGGCGAGGTCGTCGCTCTCGGCGACGGCGGTGTCCCGTCGTTGGGTGGCCTCGCCGACCGGATCCACATCACCGACGCGCGCAAGGCGAAGCGGCTGGCCCGGGCCCGTCCGGTGACCCTGCTTGCCTTCGATGTGCTGCGGTACGACGGCCGCGACCTCGACCGGCTCCCGTGGAGCCAGCGCCGGGCGGTGCTGGAGGAGATCGGGCTCGACGACGTGTCGTGGCAGGTGCCCGCGACGTACGACGACGGGCAGTCGCTGCTGGCCGCCGCCGAGGCGCAGGGACTCGAGGGCATCGTGTCCAAGCGGGTGACCGGCCGCTACCAGTGGGGGGCACGGAGCCGCGACTGGCTCAAGTTCCCGATTCGCCCGACCGGGTCGTTCGTGGTCGGCGGCTACCGACACGAGACGGACAGCCTCCACCGGCTCGGTGCGGTGCTGGTCGGCCAGCCGGCGCCGCACGGCCTCGAGTACCGCGGACGCGTGGGCAGCGGCATCGCAGGCAAGGCCGGACGCGCGCTCGCCGACCTGCTTGCCCCGCTGGTGCGCGTCGACGACCCGTTCCTCGACGTCCCCCGGATCGACGCGCAGGGCACGGTGTGGGTGGAGCCGGTTGTGGTGGTCGACGTGCAGTACCTCCGGGTGACCACCGACGGCCGGCTCCGGCAGCCGTCGTACCGCGGCGTCCGTACCGACCTCACCCCCGACGACCTGTGAGGATGGGTTCATGCCTGACGAGGTCCACGTCGACGTCGACGGACGCACCCTGAAGCTGTCCAACCTGGACAAGGTGCTCTACCCGCAGACCGGCACCACCAAGGGCGAGGTGCTCAACTACTACGCCCAGGTCGCGCCGGTACTCCTGCCGCACGTCGCCGACCGCGCCGTGACCCGGATCCGCTGGCCCAACGGCACCGCGAAGCCGTCGTTCTTCGAGAAGAACGCGCCGGCCGGTGCCCCGTCGTGGCTGCGGATCGCGAAGGTGCCGACGACCGGCTCGCGCGGCTCGTCGCGCAGGTCTGCGAACGGGGGCGACGAGCTCCACTTCCCGGTCATCGACGGGCTGGCATCGCTGACCTACCTGGTCAACCTCGCCTCGCTCGAGCTCCACGTGCACCAGTGGAAGGTCGGGAAGAACGGCCGCCCGAAGAACCCCGACCGGCTGGTGATCGATCTCGACCCGGGCGACGGCGCGGGACTCGGGGAGTGCGCGCAGGTGGCGCTGCTGGTGCGTGACCGGCTGGCGCAGGAGAGCCTGGACTGCCTGCCCGTGACCAGCGGCAGCAAGGGCCTCCATCTGTACGCCGACCTCCCCGGCCGCAAGAACGCCGACGAGGTGCGCGACTGGGTGCACGCGATCGCCGAGGAGCTCGAGAAGGAGCACCCGAAGCTGATGCTGTCGCAGATGACCAAGGCCCGGCGCCCGGGCAAGGTCTTCTTCGACTGGTCGCAGAACACCGGCGCCAAGACCACGATCTCGCCGTACTCGCTGCGTGGACGCGACCGCCCGACGGTTGCCGCCCCTCGCACCTGGGACGAGATCGAGGCGGGCGCCGACGACGCCCTGGAGCTCGACCACCTGCGGTTCGAGGAAGTGCTCGAGCGGGTCGAGGAGCAGGGGGACCTGTTCCGGCCCTGACGCAGGATCGCCTGTACACAGGGGAATCCGCCGCTCCCGAGATACGGCGGATACCCGAAGGTGCCCGCTGGAGGAGATCCCAAACATCTCGACACGCTTCGCTGGCGCTCGCTTGCTCGATGCAGGCATCTCGACACGCTTCGCTGGCGCTCGCTTGCTCGATGCAGGCTCGGGAGGAGAGGACCCGGTCAGGCGTTGGTGAGGCTCAGGGCGGCCTCGCGCACCAGGGCGCCGAGTGCCTCGAACCTGGCTGGGGTGACCCGGTCGGCCGGGCCCCAGACGCTGACCACGGCCACCGGGCGCCGGGCGGAGTCGAGCACGGGCGCGGACACGCCGTGCGCCGACTCCTCGTACTCGCCGCGGCACAGGGCGTAGCCCCGCCGCCGGGTCTCCTCGAGGTCATCGAGCAGGTCGTCGTGGTCGGTGATGGTGGTCGGCGTCCAGCGGCGCAGCCTGGGCCCGGTCATCTGGGCGATCGTGGTGGGGTCGCTGAACGCGAGGAGCACCTTCCCGGTGGAGGTGGCGTGCAGGGGCACGACGCGGCCGCGCCATCCGCTCACGGCGACGATCGCGCTGGGGGCGACCTCGTCGACGTACGTCAGCCCGCCCCCGCGGACGGCCGCGAGGGCGGCCGTCTCCCCGGTCTGCCGGCTCAGTCGCTCGAGGACAACGTGCGCGGAGGCGGCCAGGGCGTCGACCCCGGCTGAGCGGGCGAGCTCGACGAGGGCGAGGCCGATCGCGTACTGCCCAGTCCCGCGGTCGGCCCTGACCATGCCCGCGGCCTCGAGCGTCATCAGGATCCGCCAGGCGGTGGCGCGGTTCAGCCCGCACGCCGCGGCGAGGGACGTCACGGTCGCCTGGCTGCCCGACGCAGCGGCGACGGCATGCAGGAGGCGGACGGCACGGTCGACGGACTGCACCCGCGATGCACGTGGCGGATGGTTGCCGTCCAGCGCGTCTCGAGCGAAATCCGCCACGAGACACCTCCTGAGAATGCTTGACCTGCCCTTGGGCAGGTTTTAAGTTCGCATCCTACGCGGAGGTGTTCGTATGGCGAACGAGACCGGCTCCACCTGGGGGCATCAGGAACTTTCCCGACGACAGGTCCTCCGGTACTCCGGGGTCGCGGCCGCCGGCGTGGCGGGGGCGGGCTCGCTGGCCGGCTGCGGGGGCGGCTCCGGAGACGGCGGCAACAGCGGCCCGCAGAAGACGGGCGGCATCCTCACCCACGGCGCCACCGGCGGCAGCAGCAAGGACAGTCTCGACGCGCACAACGCGGTCACCAACCCCGACATCGCGCGCGTCTTCAACCTCTACGAGCCCCTGCTGATCTGGGACAACGACTACCGGATCGCCCCGGCGCTCGCCGAGTCCGTGGAGTCCTCCAGCGACGCGCTCGACCTGGACGGTGAAGCTGCGCCAGGGCGTCACCTTCCACAACGGCAAGCCCGTCACGGCGGACGACGTGCTCTTCACGCTGCGGCGCGTCGCCAACCCGAAGGCGCCGACCTCGGCAGGTGTCGCGCTGTCGCCGATCCTCGACTTCGCCAACACCAAGAAGTCCGGCGACGAGCACCGTGGTGATCAAGCTCAAGACGCCCTACGCCCTGCTCGACAACCTCCTCGCCGAGTACACGCTGGGCATCGTCCCGAGCGGACTACGACCCGAAGAACCCGGTCGGCACCGCCGCGTTCAAGTACAAGTCGTTCACGCCGGCAAGGACAGCGTCTTCGTCAAGTACGACGACTACTGGGGCGACAAGGCGTTCGTCGACGAGCTGCACATCCAGGACTTCCCCGACCCGAGCGCCCAGGTCAACGCGCTCCAGGCCGGGCAGGTGCAGACGATCGACAACCTGCCCTACAACCTGATCGAGCACCCTCAAGAACCAGGGTGGCGCAGATCCTCGAGTCCAAGTCCGGCGCCTGGGTGCCGTTCACGATGCGGGTCGACCTCAAGCCCGTTCTCCGACGTCCGCGTGCGCCAGGCGATGCGCCTGATCGCCGACCGCCAGCAGATGATCGACCAGACGCCCTGAGTGGCTACGGCCGGCTCGGCAACGACCTCTACGCGCCGTTCGACGTGGCCTACGCCAGACGACCTGCCGCAGCGCGAGCAGGACATCGAGCAGGCCAAGTCGCTGCTCAAGTCGGCCGGCCAGGAGGGCCTGCAGGTCGAGCTGTTCACCGGTGACGACATCGGCTCGGTCGCGCCGGCCACGGCCTCGCTGTTCGTGCAGCAGGCGAAGAAGGCCGGCGTGGACGTGAAGGTGATCAAGAAGAACCCCTTCTACGGCGACGACTACCTGTCCTACCCGTTCGCCCAGGACTTCTGGAACACCCGCTCTACCTCCCGCAGGCCGCGGTGGGCTCGCTCAAGGGCGGCACCTACAACGAGACCCACTTCGACAACAAGAGGTTCGCCGGCCTCATCGCCGCGGCCCAGAGGGAGACCGACGAGGCCAAGCGCAACTCGCTGCTGCACGACGCGCAGGAGATCGAGTACAACGAGGGCGGCTACATCATCTGGGGCTTCCGCAACCAGATCGACGGCCTCGCCCAGAACGTGCAGGGCCTCAAGCCCAGCGTCTACCAGCCGCTCGGCTCCTACAACTTCAAGACCGTCTCGGTGTAAGCCATGACCGACGTCGCAACGCTCCCCGAACCGCTGGCGGACGTTGCGCCGCCGCGTGGACAGCACGGCGCCGTCGCCTGGGCGCTGTGGCTCGCCCGCAGGATCGGGCTCGCGGTCCTCACGCTCTGGCTGGTCTCGGTCGTGGTCTTCGTCGCCACGACCGCGCTGGGCGACCCGGTCCGGGCGATCCTCGGGCAGGGACTTCGACTGCCAACAGGTCGCGGGTCGCCCAGCTCGACCGCGCAGCTGAACCTGGACGAGCCGCTGCCGGCGCGCTACTTCGCACTGGCTCGGCGGCCTGTTCCACGGAGACCTGGGCACCTCGCTCGCCAACCAGCAGCCGGTCTCCGAGCAGATCGGTCGCCACCGTGCTCAACACGCTGGTGCTGGTGCTGCTCTCGGCGCTGGTGATGATCCCGGTCGCGTTCGGCATCGCGATGATCTCCGCGAACTACCGGCGCCGGCGGCGGCGACACGATCATCCAGACCGTGCTGCTCGGCCTGGCCGGGCTGCCGGAGTTCGTGATCGGCATCCTGCTCGTCGCGCTGTTCTCGACCACGGTGTTCCACTGGCTGCCCGGCGGTGACCCTCACCCCGCCGGGCGGCCATCCCTGGGACGTGCCCAAGACGATGGTCCTGCCGCGTGCTCACGCTGGTGCTGGCGGTCTCGCCGTACGTGTCGCGGATCGTGCGCGCCACCCTGCTCGAGGTGCTCGACAGCGACTACGTCGAGCTGGCCCGACTCAAGGGCATCCCGGAGACCGTCGTGATGCGCAAGCACGCGCTGCTCAACGCGGTGGTGCCGGGCATCCAGGTGATCGCGCTCCAGCTGGCCTGGCTGGCCGGCGGCGTGGTGATCGTCGAGACGCTGTTCAACTACCCGGGGATCGGCGTTCCAGCTCGTCGACTCGGTCACGCAACCACGACGTGCCGATGGTGCAGGCGCTGAGCATGATCATCGCCGGCGATCTACGTCGTGCGTGAACCTGGTCGCCGACCTGCTCTCGATCCTGCTGACTCCGCGCGCGAGGACGGCGATCTCCGGATGAGTCACGCACCACGACGCCGACACCCTCGACCCTGCGGCAAGGTCGCTCCGGCAGAGGCGGCTCATGTCCGGGTTCGTGATCACCCTGCTGGTCATCGCTGATCGCCGCTGTTCGGCCCCCTGTTCGCTCCGTACGGCGAGAACGAGGTGGTGGGCCCGCCCTTCGCCAAGTACGGGTTCCTCGGCACCGACTACCTCGGCCAGGACGTGCTGGTCCCGGCTCCTGTACGGCGGCCAGATCGTCCTGGTGATCGCCGTGCTCGGCACCCTGCTCGGCATGGTGGTCGGCGTCACGATCGGCGTCGTCGCGGCGTACACGCGGCGGCTGGTGGGACGAGGTGATCATGCGCCTCAACGACGTCGCGCTGGCTTTCCCGCAGATCCTGCTCGCGCTCGTCGTGCTCACCGCGGTCGACCCAGCCGAAGGCCTGGATGATCATCCTGCTCGTCGGCATCTCGCACGCGCCACGCGTCGCGCGCGTCGCCCGTGGCGTCGCGCTCGGCATCGTGTCCCGCGACTTCGTCTACGCCGCCGAGGCGCTGGGCGAGAAGCGCTCGCGGGTGATCATGGCCGAGGTGCTGCCCGAACATGAACGCGCCCCTGCTCGCCGAGGCCGGCCTGCGGCTGACCTACTCGATCGGCCTGGTCGCGGCGCTCGGGCTTCCTCGGCTTCTCTCCCGACCCCAACGCCGCCAACTGGGGCCAGATGATCAACGAGAACCGGCTCGCGCTCTCGACCCAGCCCTGGGCCGTGCTGGCGCCCGTGCTGATCATCGGTCTGTTCACCATCGGCACCAACCTGATGGCCGACGGCATCGCGCAGCTCGCCAGACCGTGGGGACCGACTGATGACCGCCGCAACCGAGGACCCGCCACGCCGACCAGCACGGCGGGCGCCGGCGGGATCATCGTCCAGGACCTGCGGATCGGCCTCACCGCCCGGCCGGGCGTCGACGTCGTCGACGACATCGACCTGGTGCTCAAGCCCGGCGAGGTCGTCGGCCTGGTCGGCGAGTCCGGCTCCGGCAAGACCACCGTCGGCACCGTCGCTGCTCGGCTACACGCGCGCCGGTGCCCTCATTCGAGCGCGGCAAGGTCCTCTTCGAGGACAGCGACGTGCTCGCGCTGCCGTGGCAGCAGGTGCGCAAGCTCCGGGGCGAGGAGATCGCCTACGTGCCCCAGGACCCGGCCTCGGCGCTCAACCCGAGCATCCGGATCGGCAAGCAGATCGTCGAGCTGATGGAGCTGCGCGGCCTCGGCACGGCCGAGTCGCGACTCGCAGGGAGCGCGCGACGGCCTGGCCGAGGTCGGCCTGCCCAACGACGACGAGTTCCTGCGCCGCTACTCCCACCAGCTCTCCGGTGGCCAGGTGCAGCGCGTCGCGCTGGCGATGGCGTTCCTGCCGAAGCCCAAGGTGCTGGTGCTCGACGAGCCGACCACCGGGCTCGACGTCACCACGCAGGGCATGGTGCTGCGAGACCATGGGCGAGCTGTGCCGCACCCACGGCGTCGCCGCGCTCTACGTCACCCACGACCTCGCGGTGATCGCCAACATCGCCGACCGGGTCGCGGTCATGTACGCCGGCCAGATCGCCGAGCTCGGCGCCCGGCAGACGATCTTCGCCGACGCCGACGCACCCCTACACGCGGGCGCTGCTCGACTCGATCCCGCACCTGAGCCAGGCCCGCGCGCTCAGCGGCATCCCGGGCCGCACGCCGGCGCCGGGCGCGCGCCCGGACGGCTGCCGGTTCCACGACCGCTGCGAGTTCGTGATCGACGCCTGCAAGGAGGACGTGCCCGAGCTCCGCGAGATCGCGCCCGACCACCAGGTGCGCTGCATCCGGGCGGGCGAGATCGGCGACGTGGGACATCTCGCGTCGGCACGCGTGCCCGACGCCGATCCCGACAAGGCGCGCGACATCATCCTCGAGCCTCGACGGACCTCGGCGTCTTCTACGGCCGCAAGCAGGTCGTCTTCGACGTCACCTTCGACGTCGGCAAGGCCGAGGTGGTGGCGCTGGTCGGCGAGTCCGGCTCCGGCAAGACCACGATCTCCCGCTGTGTCGGCGGCCTGCACAAGGACTGGACCGGCCAGATCGACGTTCGAGGGCACGCAGCTGGGCCATGGCTCGCGGCACGCGCAGCGCCGACTGACCGCAAGCGGATCCAGTACATCTTCCAGAACCCGTACCTCTCGCTGAACCCGCGGCTGACGATCGAGCAGATCGTCAAGCGGCCGATGGAGCTGTTCGGCCTCGCGAGCGGCAAGGCCGCCACCGAGCGGGTGGTCGAGCTGCTCGACCAGGTGGCGCTCGGCCCCGCCGTGCTGAAGTACCAGGCCAGCCGGCTCTCCGGTGGCGAGCGGCAGCGGGTCGCGATCGCCCGGGCCCTGGCCGCCGAGCCCGACCTGCTGGTCTGCGACGAGATCACCTCGGCGCTCGACGTCTCGGTGCAGGGCTCGATCGTCGTCGCTGCTGGAGTCGCTCCGGCAGCGCGCGCGGGATCAGCATGCTCTTCGTGACCCACAACCTCGCGCTGGTGCGCTCGATCGCCGCCCGCGTCCAGATCCTCAACGCCGGCCGCGTCGTCGAGGCCGGCTCCGTCGTCGAGGTCATGGATTCGCCGAAGGAGGAGTACACGAAGCGGCTGCTCGCCAACAGTCCGCGGATCGACTGATGAGCACCGAGCCCACGTCCCGGCTGTCGGGACTCCGTTTCGTCAACCCACAGCACGCGGCCGACGACGCCCTGGCGCAGTCGTTCCGCACCGTCCTCGCCGGCGGCTCGACGCCGTTGCCGGGGGAGTCGCGCCCACTCGAGGTCGCGATCGCCGGTGCCGGGCAGATGTTCGATCTCGCCGGCTGGAACGCGTTCACCCACGGCTCCTCCCTGGTCGTGCTGCGGCACGGGCACGGTCGTGTACGAGTGGTACGCCGACGGGCTCGGCCCCGACGACTGCTTCCTCGGCGCCTCGATGACCAAGTCCGCGCTCGCGCACCTGGTCGGGCGTCGCCGTGCGGGCACGCGCGCTCGGCCTCGACGACCGCGTGGTCGACCACGTGCCCGAGCTGGCCGGCAGCGGCTACGACCCGTGCACCGTGCGCGACGTGCTCACCATGACCAGCGGCGTCGACTGGGTGGAGGACCACCGCGACCCGTCCAGCCTGGCCAGTCGGCTGGTCGCCTGCTTCGGCCCCGGCGGTGGCGAGTCGCGTGCGCTGCTGGCCCGGGTCGGCCCGCGGTCGGCGCCCGGCACCCGCTGGGAGTACTGCACGGCCGACTCCCAGGTCCTCGACTGGGTGCGGGAGCGGGCGACCGGCGCGCCGTACGACGTGGCGCTGGGTGCCCTCTGGAGCACCCTCGGCTGCACCTCGGACGCCTTCGTCGGCACCGATGCCGCCGGCGTCGCGATGGCCGGCGGCAGCCTCGCCGCGACCGCCCGCGACTGGGCCCGGATCGGGCTCCTCGAGATCGACGGCACAGTCGTCGACGAGCAGGTGCTGGACCCGGAGTGGGTGCGACCGGAGCACGCGCGCGCCGTACCCGTTCACCGAGACCGGACGGCTGCCCAGCAGCATCACCACGCACGCCGGCTTCGGCTGGCACTGGTGGCCGCTGGACACCACCGGGCGGCGCGCGACCGCCGATGGCAGCCGCGGCCAGTTCGCGTACGTCGACCGCGACCTCGACGTGGTCGTCGTGAAGACCTCGCAGTGGCCCTACGACGACGCCCTCGCGGACCGGCAGTACCGCGACCTCAGCTATCTCGGCATGCCTGCGGTCGCCCTCGCCGCGAGCCGCTTGTAGACGTTCGGACCCGCGCAACCCAGCACCACCGAGCAGGAGGCAACACCCGTGAAGCACACGATGAACCGCAAGGTCATGATCACCTGCGCCCTCACGGGTGCCGGCGACACCGTCGGCCGCAGCGAGCACGTGCCGGTCACCCCGGAGCAGATCGCCGAGTCCGGCATCGCCGCGGCGCGCGCGGGCGCGACCATCGTGCACGTCCATGTGCGCGATCCCGAGACGGGCAAGGGATCCCGCGAGGTGGAGTTCTACCGCGAGGCCGTGGAGCGGATCCGCGCGGCCGACGTCGACGTGATCGTGAACACCACCGCGGGCATGGGCGGCGACCTGATGCTCGACCCGCAGAACCCGACCGACTTCGTCGAGGGCACGGACCTGGTCAGCGGCGTCGAGCGGCTCAAGCACGTGGAGGCGATCCTCCCGGAGATCTGCACGCTCGACTGCGGCAGCCTCAACTTCGGCGAGGGCAGCCTGGTCTACGTCAGCACCCCGGACATGCTCCGCGACGGCGCGAAGAAGATCCAGGAGCTCGGCGTCCGGGTGGAGATGGAGATCTTCGACACCGGCCACCTGTGGTTCGCCCGCCAGCTCGTGGAGGAGGGCCTGATCGACTCGCCGCCGATGTTCCAGCTCTGCATGGACATCCCGTACGGCGCGCCGGCCGACCCGCTGCTGCTGGCCACGATGGTCGACCAGCTGCCCGACAACGCGGTGTGGGCCTCGTTCGCTCTCGGCCGGATGCAGATGCCGTGGGTGGCGCAGTCGGTGCTGCTCGGCGGACACGTCCGCGTCGGGCTCGAGGACAACCTGTACCTCTCCCGGGGCGTCAAGGCCACCAACGCCCAGCTCGTCGAGCGGGCGAGGACGATCATCGAGTCGATGGGCTGCGAGGTCGCGACCCCGGCGGAGGGCCGCGAGATCCTCCAGCTGAAGCAGAGGTCGTGAGATGCCGACGAGCCGCCCGGACCCGGCGGCCGTCCGCACCGTCACCTGTGCCGGCACGGGTGTCATCGGCGGTGGCTGGGTGGCCTACTTCCTGGCCAAGGGGTACGACGTGGTCGCGTGGGACCCGGCTCCCGGAGCCGAGGAACGGCTGGGCCACCTGGTCGACGCGGCGTGGCCGGCGCTGACCGAGATCGGCCTGCGCGACGGCGCGTCGCGTGACCGGATCCGCTACGAGCCGGACCTCGGGAAGGCCGTCGCGGAGACCGAGTTCGTGCAGGAGAGTGCGCCGGAGGACCTCGAGCTGAAGCGCCGGCTGCTGGCCGAGATCGACGATGTGACGCCCGAGCACGTGGTGATCTCGTCATCGACGTCGGGCTACCCGATGACCGACATGCAGGTGAAGTGCGCCCACCCGGAGCGCACGGTGGTGGGCCATCCGTTCAACCCGCCGTACCTGATCCCGCTGGTGGAGGTGGTCGGTGGCGAGCAGACCGACCCGGCCGCCGTCGCGTGGGCGTCGGAGTTCTTCACCGCGGCCGGGAAGTCCGTGATCACCATGGACCGCGAGGTGCCCGGCTTCATCGCCAACCGGCTGCAGGAGGCGCTGTGGCGCGAGGCGCTGCACATGGTCGCCGCGGGGGAGGCGACGGTCGAGCAGATCGACCAGTCGATCACCGACGGGCCGGGCCTGCGCTGGCCGGTGCAGGGGCCGATGCTGACCTTCCACCTGGCCGGCGGCCAGGGCGGGATGGCGCACATGCTCGACCACTTCGGACCGTCGCTGAAGTCGCCCTGGACCCGGCTCCAGGCGCGCCGAGCTCACGACGGCGCTGCGCGACGATGTGGTCGCGGGCTGCGAGCGCGAGGCGGCCGGTCGCTCGATCGACGACCTGGTCGCCGAGCGCGACTCCGGCGTGATCGCCGTCCTGCGCGCACTCGGCCGCGCATGACGAGTCCGTCGGGAGAGCCGGTCGTCTGGCGCGAGCCGGTGCTGGACGAGTGGATCGACTACAACGGCCATCTCTCCGAGCCGTACTACGTGCTCGTGCTCGGTCACGCCACCGACGCCGTGATGGACGCGGTCGGGCTCGGCCCGGAGTACCGCGCGTCGCACGCCGCCTCGTTGTTCACGGTCGAGGCGCACGTGCGCTACCTCGACCAGGTGGAGGCCGGCGTCGAGCTCGAGTCGCGGTCGTGGGTGATCGGGGCGACCGGCAAGCTGCTCTGGATCTGGCACGAGCTGTACGCCGAGGGCCGGCTGCGCGCGACCGAGGAGATCCTCGGCGTCCATGTGGACACCGCCGCGGGGCGGACGACGCCGTTCCCGGACGACATCGCCGCCCGGATCGCGGAGCGTCAGGTCGAGCCCCCGGAGCACGCGTCCCGGCAGATCCTGGTGCGCTGACTTCGGCGGCTGGAGGTCTGAGGGGGGTCAGGCGTCGGTGGACTCGAGGACTGGCTCCGGACGGCCCCCGGTGCCCACCGCCGGCGGTCGCTGGGGGATGCCGTGTCGGCGGCGGCCGCCGCCGTGGTGGGGCGTTCCGGCGCCGCCACGCCACCCTTTTACGCTCCCCGCCGGCGGCGGTCACCGCGTGCCGTCCGGCGGCAACCGACTCTCGTGCTCGCAGGCTGGGTGAGGTGTCGGGGCGGGGTGGCTATCGGTCGGGCGGGTGGGTGGCCCGGTCGCGGGTGACGTCGGTGGTGCCGCGGTGGTCGCGCAGGAACTGGTAGCCGTGCGGTGAGGACCACAGGTAGGACCCGGGCTCGAGCACGGTGTAGCCCCAACCGGGGTGGTGGGTCTTGAGCCGGTGGTGCCGGCGACATAGCGGACCGATGTTGTCACTCGCCGTCGGTCCGTCCTCGGAGTAGGGGATCACGTGGTCCAGGTCGCAGCGCCTCCGCGGGGCGGGTGCACCACGGGAACACACAGGTCAGGTCCCGCTCTACTGCTTGGGCGGCGAGCCGGTCGGGGACCTGGTACTGCTCGACGTGCACGTGTTCGCTCAGGTCGACCACCGGCTTCACCGTCACCGTGGCGCCGGGGCGGCCGCACCAGGCGCGGACCTGGTCGGCGTCCACGAACGAGCGGGTGTTCGCCACCCGGGCCAGGTGCAGCTTCTCCTCCGGTGCCGCGATCGCCTGTTCGGTCAGGTGCACGTGTAGGACGACTTCGCGGCCCGGAGCCGGATTGGACGCGGTGTCGAGGTCCAGGGCGAGCTGGTGCCGGGCCATCTGGCCGAGCGCTTCGGAGCGGCGCACGTCCAGCGGAGGCGGTGGAGCCGAGGTCGGCCAACCGGGCGGCACCGACCGAGAGGGCGGTGTCGAGGTCCAGGGCGTCGGCCAGGTCGACCTCGGCCTCGACCCACACGGTGCCCTCGAAGGACACCTGATCGGTGTGCACGTGCGCGTGCCGGGCATCCGCGGCGGCCTCCCGGCGGCGCCGGGCCTCGGCCGGCATGTGCCGGATGATCGCCTCCTGGACCAGCCGGTCCACCCCGGTGGGCCGGATCCGGTGCGCGAACGGGGCGACCTGGTCGTCCACGAACCCCGCCGCAGCTGGGCTGAGAGCGATGGTGTGGCGGGCGATCCGGCGGGCCCGCCACGCCGGCAGGTCCCCGGCCTGCACCCGGGCCCAGGTGCGCGGGAGCCGGTGCCGCAGCTCGAGGGCCTCGCCGAGGTAGGCCTTGCCGGTCTCGGTGGGCAGCCCGACCGCGGCCGCGAACTCGGCCACACAGAACTCCGCGACCAGCGGGGCACCGGGTCCGGCGACCGTCAGCGGCTGGTCACCGTGCCGGCTCAGCAGCGCCGCGTCGTGGATCGACTCCGCCGGGTGCAGGTCCGCCCAGGTGACCGCGGCGCGGAGCAGGTCGACCTCGGCGGCGTCGGCGGCGGCACGGCGGTCCCGGGCGAACGCGAGCACCGCGGCTGCGGTGTCGAGGTCCGGGACTGGTGTCGGTGGTGGTCATGGCTCCATTCTAGTCGAACACGTGTTCGAGGCAAGAGTGGAATCAGTCGACATTTCGATAGGGAAGATACGCGATCCGAAGGCGGGTTTGCCGCCCTCCTCAACCACCGCCACGCGCCACCCGGGAGCAGGCGGCGAGCACCGCCATACCTCCCCCGTCGCTGCGCTTTCGACCACCGGGGACCAGGCTCGCTGCTCGACCACCGGGGAACGCGCTCGCCGCAGCACGCGTCACGTCGGATACTCGTGTCGTGACCGATCTCCAGGACCGGGTCCGTACGGTGCTCGACGCCAACCGCTACCTCGTGCTCGGCACCGTGCAGCCCGACGGCTCGCCTCGCGTGTCGCCGGTCTACTTCACGGCCGAGGGCGCGGACACGTTCTTCTGGGTCTCGTCGCCCGAGGCCCAGCACTCGCGGAACATCGCCCGCGACTCCCGGGTCGAGCTGGTCGTCTTCGACTCCAGCCGGCTGCCCGGGGAGACCGCCGCGGTCTATGTGACTGGGATGGCCGAGGAGGTGCCGGCCATCGAGCTCGCGACGGCGTGCGCCACGGCGTTCGCGCGCGTCGGCGAGGGCGCCCGCGCGTTCGCGGCGGAGGAGCTCAGCGGCGATGCCGACCTCCGGCTCTACCGCGCGACCACCGCGGAGATCGCGGTGCACGTCCGCGGCAGTGACCCGTCGTACGGCACCGGCGTCGACACCCGTCTGGTCGTGCCGCCGGGCTGAGCCCGCTGACAGGATGACCGGGTGACCACCGCCCGCCTCGTCCCCGTGACCGTCGAGATGGACGGCGACGAGCTGGACGCCGAGGACGCCTGGCACCTCGCGCGGCACCACGGGCCGTGGGTGATCGCGAAGGGGGCGTTCCTGAGGTTCCGGTTCGGCGACGGTTTCACCAGCAGCCGGGCTCTGGCGCTGCAGGGGAGCCTCGCGGTGATCCCGTTCCTGCTGGCCCTGACCGGGCTGTCCGCCGATCTCGACCAGGAGCGCCCGGCCGAGGTGGTCGCGCGGACGATCGAACGGGTCTCGCCCGGCCACGGCACCGGTGACGCCCTCGCCCGCGCGGTCACCGGCCCCAAGAGCAGCGAGCGTGCCGGCGAGGTCGCGCTGACTCTCGGTCTGTTGCTGTCCCTGGTGTCGATGACCACCGCGATGGGCCAGGTCGAGCGCGGGTCCAACCGGATCTACGGCATCCGCCGCGACAGGCGGGCGGTGTCGAAGTACGGCCGTGCCGCGGCGCTCACGACCATCCTCGCGATACCGCTGGGGCTCGGCTTCCTCCTGCTGGTGGCCGGCGGGTCGTTCGCCGACGCGATGACCGAGACCTACGACTGGCCCGACGGCACCCGTACGGCGTTCCAGGTCGCGCGCTGGCCGGTCGGGCTGGTGCTGCTGGTGTTCGCCATCGCGGTGCTGCTCGACCACGCGCCACGTCGCCGGCAGCCCGCCTTGTCGTGGCTGGCGCTCGGTGCCGGGGTGGCGGTCACGCTGACCATGGGCGCGACCGCTGCGTTGGCGGCGTACGTGCACGTGAGCGGCTCCTTCGGCAGCACCTACGGCCCGCTGGCCGGCATCGTCGCGCTGCTGCTGTGGTCGCTGATGAGCGCCATCGCATTCTTCTACGGCGTCGCGATCTGCGCGCAGCTCGAGGCGCTTCGTGCCGGTCGCCCCCAGCCAGTCGAGGACGACCCGGGTCGCCCGCACGACACGGTGGTCTGAACCCGAGCAAGGGTGAGATTGAAATGTTGTCGGTATCCAAAAACCATTGACATCCAAATACTGACGGTATTAGATTCCTCCCATGGCGACCAGGTTGACCCGAGCTGAGCAGGGGGAGCGAAACCGCGGGCTGGTGCTGGCCGCCGCCCGTCGGGTGTTCCTCGAGCGCGGGTACGCCGGCGCCACCCTGGATGCCATCGCCGAGGAGGCCGGCTTCTCCAAGGGCGTCGTCTACTCGCAGTTCGCGGGCAAGCCGGACCTGTTCCTCGCGCTGCTCGAGCGACGCATCGCCGAGCGGGCCGAGCAGAACAGGCGCGTCTGTGCCGGCCTGGCAGGGCTGGCGGGGTTGGACGCTCTGTTGCAGGCCAACGCCCGCCTCTCCGAGGACGGTGGCGACTGGTCCCGGCTGCTGATCGAGTTCCGGGTCATCGCCGCGCGTGACCCAGCGCTGAATGCCCGGTACGCCGCGCTGCATGCCCAGACCCTCGAGCATTTCACCGAGGCGATCGCAGACGTCCTGGCCCGGGCCGGACTCACGTCGGCGTACCCGCCCCGCGCGTTCGCCGAGCTGATCATCGCCATCGATGCTGGCCGCGTCCTCGAAAGGGCTTCGGGCACGTCGGAGCTCCGACTCGAGCACCTGGTCGACCTGTTGGGCCGGGCACTCGTGGTGGTCGGGTCCGATGAGGACTCTGTTGCAGACAGACCAAACCCAGGAGGGCCCGATGCCCACCACAACCACTCAGCAAGACTCGTTCCGCGCACTCCGTGACATCCTGCAGACCAGTCTGCTGGCAAGCTTTCCCGAACACGTTGCGCGGATCGGCTGGAGCCGTGCCCAGATCGCCGCGCACCAGCAGCACCGGCTGAGCGCCCTGCTTGCCCATGCGGTCGAGCACTCCCCGTTCCACGCGCGCCGGCTGCGTGGCATCGATACCGCCGCGGTCGACGCGCGAGACCTGTCGCAGCTGCCGGTGATGACCAAGTCAGAGATGATGACCGAGCTCGACGACGTGTTCACCGACCGCCGGCTCACCCGCTGTGAGGCGGAGCGCGCGCTGGCCGGGGCGGGTCCCGAACCAGCCACCCTGCTCGATTCCTACCTCGCCCTCACCTCGGGTGGCAGCTCTGGCCAGCGCGGGGTGTTCGTGCTCGACGTACCGGCTGCGGTGCAGTTCTTCGGCACACTGCTGCGCGGCGTGGTCGCGCGTCTCGAGGCGATGGGCGGACCGCCGCCCGGTGGGCTGCCGATCGCGATGGTCGCGGCCGGCTCGCCCGTCCACGCCACCGGTTGCGCGGCGCCGCTGTGCGAAGGCGATATCGCACTGCCGTTCAGGTTCCTGGGCGTGCCTGTCACGCAACCCCTGCCCGAGATCGTCGATCGTCTCAACGCGCTGCAGGCACCCGCGCTCTACGGCTATCCGTCCGTCCTGGCGCGGCTTGCCAGAGAACGGCAGGCAGGCCGCCTGCACATCGCACCGATGATCGTCACCAGCACCAGCGAGACCTGCACACCCGAACTGCGTGCGGCGATCTCGGAGGGGTTCGGAGCACCGTTGATCGACAGCTTCGGGTCCTCGGAAGGGCTGGTCGGTGCGAGCGACCCGGACTCGGACGTGATCACGTTCGCCGAGGACGGGTGCATCATCGAGCTGGTCGACGAGGAGCACCGCGCGGTCCGGCCCGGAACGCCGTGCGCCGCCGTGCTGGTCACGAACCTGGGCAACCGGTTGCAACCGCTCATCCGCTACGAGCTGACCGACACCTTCGTGCAGCAGCCGGCCGGGCAGGGACACCTGCGCGCCCGTGTGCAGGGTCGCTCCGACGACGACTTCCGGTACGGCGCGGTGACCATCCACCCACTCGTCATCCGGTCCGTGATGGTCAGGTCACCCGACGTGCTGGAGTACCAGGTTCGCCAGACCACGAACGGGATCGACGTGAGCGCCGTCGCCGAGGGCACGCTCGACGTCGAGTCGCTTCGGGGTCAACTCGGTGTCGCGCTGACCCGAGCCGGACTCGCCAACCCTGACATCACGGTCCGCCGTACGCCGAACCTCGCTCGGGATCCAAGGACCGGCAAGCTGCGCCGGTTCGTGCCGCGTCGCTGAAGGGCCAGCTCGACCTCGGCGGGTGACGCCGTGTATCACAGGCCCGGAGGTGGTGCTCCTTCCCGGAAAGGCCCGAAGGAGGGTTTCTGATGAGGGACACCACCAACTGCCCCGAGTGCGGTGCATCGGCGCTGGTCAAGTGGCGCACTGTGCTGGAGAGCACCGACGGCCCGGTCGAACACGCGAAGGTGGTGTGCACGCTGGGACACTGGTTCCTGCTACCCGTGGCCTCGATGGCCGCCGCGAGGGGCGCGGTACCGGCCAGCGGACCCCGAGCACAACCTGCAGTTCGGTACACATGACCACGCAGACCTGCGTGGGAGGGACTGATCGTCGAGGACCTGGATTTGCTCCGTATCGGCCGTTGACCTAGCGTTGCCCGCTTCGACGAGCCCGTAGGCGTAGACCGTGGGGTCAGCCGGGTCGTCGCGGGGGTTGTCCACTGTCGCCGAAAGTCTGGGTTCTGCTTGTGCGAACTGTGCTTCGCGTCTCCCTTGCAATTGCGTATCTGGCCGTTGTCCTGGTGCCCTTGTGGCTTGCGCTGGGCGCCGACCGCGGAAGCGGTGGCCCGGCGTACGAACTCTCGATGGCCACGGGCCTGGTGGCGCTGTCGCTGCTGGCCATTGCGTTCGTGCTGCCGAAACGCGTCCGCGCGTTGTCACGCTCCTTGGGGATCGACGTCGTGTTGGGGGTGCACCGGCTCGTCGGGCTGGCCGCCCTGGCCTTCGTGTTCGTGCACATCGTCACGGTGCTGGCGATCGACTGGAGCAACCTTGCGCTGCTGGACCTGACGAGCGCGCCAGCCCGCGCTCGTGCAGCTGTTGTCGCGAGCGCGGCGATGCTGTTGCTGGTGATGACATCGGTGTGGCGTCGCCGGCTGATCCCGAGTTACGAGTCGTGGCGGGTCGTGCACATCTCGCTCGCGATGACGGCCGTTGTGCTCGCAGGCCTGCATGTCTGGTGGCTACGGCATCTCGTGATGCACCCTCGGTGCCGCTGGTGGTTCCTCGCGCTCGCCGCGGTCGTGGTCGCCGCGTCCTTGCGGCGATGGGTGTGGCGCCCGCTCAGCGCGTGGCAACGGCCGTACGTCGTTGACGCCGTGCGTCGTGAGTCACCAACCGTTTCGACGCTGGTTCTTCGGCCGTCAGGTCATCGGGGCATGCGCCGCTTCCGGCCCGGACAGTTCGCCTGGATCCGCATCGGGTCGACACCGATGGGCTTCGAGGAGCACCCGTTCACCATTGCCTCTGCGCCGCGCCGCTCCGGCGAGATCGAGTTCACGATCAAGCAGCTCGGTGACTTCAGCGGTGGCATCGCCGAGGTTTCCGTCGGCGACAAGGTATGGGTCGACGGCCCGCACGGTGCGTTCAGCCCCGACCACCACCGATCCGATGGGCTCGTCCTGATCGCCGGGGGCGTGGGCATCACACCAATGATCAGCGTCCTGCGAAGCCTCGCCCAGCGCGGTGACCAGCGTGACCACCTGCTGTTCGTGTCAGCACGCGCACTAGAAGAGCTGCTGTTCCGAGAGGAGATCACCGAGCTCGCCGACCAGCTGCGGCTTCGGGTGGTGGAACTGCTCGACACGCCGCACGAAGGCTGGACAGGCGGCACCGGCTTCCTCGATGCGCAGGTGCTCGCGGACAACCTGCCGCGGCAGCGCGAACGGCTCGACTACTTCATCTGCGGGCCGCCTCCGATGGTGACCGGCGTCATCACGTCGTTGCGCAAGATCGGTGTCCCGCCACAGCACGTCCACACCGAGAAATTCGACTTCGTCTGACCATCACGCATCACAAGACTCTCGAGGAGGCGACTACCGATGCGACTCAGCTCAAGCTCGTTCACCCATGCATCGACCGCGATTTTCGGACTGGCGGTAGCCATCTACGCTGCGGTCCGGCTGGCCGGCTATGACGTGTCGCACCTACCTGGCGACCTGGGGTTGCCTGCGCCACCACTGACCCAACGCGTGCCCGAAACCGGGCAGTCCGCCAGCCGGTCGGAGCAGCAGATCACGGGCTTCGTCGACCACGTGACGCGCCACCCCGACCCCGTCGATGACCTGCAAACACATCCCACTGCAGAGACCCAGAACCCCATCACCGGCCCGACCGAGATCGGCGTCTCCTCGGTGACGGGCGGCCGGGAGTGGCGCGAAGACCCGCCGAGCGTTGAAGAGTCGGACCCGGAGCAGCCCGACACCGCGCCCAGCGACGACCCGGCCAGCGACGACCCGGCCAGCGACCCCTCACCGAACGCAACCTCTGACGACTCGGCCGACACCCCTCGCGACACGACGGCAGACGAAGAGGCGACGACCGCGAGCAACGATGACGTCGCGCCCGACAGCGACGACGACGAGTCCGCCGACCGGTGAGCGGTCCTGACCCGGGTCCGTGGCGAGGAGGCGCATGTTGGGGTGCGGTGAGGATCTCGGCGTCCTTCGCCCACGCCAACCGGGCACCGTTGAGTCCGCGCGCGAGGTCATCACTCGCGTACCACTGTCCACAGATTGGTCGCGGACGCTTTCCCGAGGCGCCTCCGACGAGTAAGAGTTGGTCGAACGATCTCGGGAAGTGATCCGTGTGAGCCAACAGCTCGCTCGCCCTGCATTCGGCGGAGATTCGGCCGGTTCGCTGGTCGATGACCTCGACGCGCAGGTGCGCGACGCCGTACGCCGTGAGGGCGTCGACCCGCAGCGCGACGTCGCCCTGGTGCGCCATCTCGCCGAGGACGTGGTGCGCGCGCACGACGAGCGGAGCCTCACCGGCGTCGTCGCGCCGGTCGCCGACGCGAACGGCGTGGTCGGCGAGCTGGTGGCGCGGGTGGCCGGGTTCGGGCCGCTGCAGGCGTACCTCGACGACCCCGACGTCGAAGAGATCTGGATCAACGAACCGTCGCGGGTGTTCGTCGCCCGCGCCGGCCGGCACGAGCTGACCACCACCATCCTCACCACCGCGCAGGTGCAGGAGCTGGTCGAGCGGATGCTCAAGTCGAGCGGCCGCCGGATCGACCTCAGCCAGCCGTTCGTCGACGCGATGTTGCCCGAGGGCCATCGGCTGCACGTCGTCCTCGAGGGCATCTCACGCGGGTTCGCGGCCGTGAACATCCGCAAGTTCGTGCTCCGCGCGGCCCGCCTGGCCGATCTGGTCGAGCTCGGCAGCCTCACCGGACAGGCAGCACGGTTCCTGGAAGCCGCCGTGCTGGCGGGCCTGAACATCGTGGTGGCCGGCGGCACGCAGGCGGGGAAGACCACCTTCCTGAACTGCCTCGCCGCCGCGATCCCCGGCGGTGACCGGGTGATCAGTGCCGAAGAGGTCTTCGAGCTGCGCTTCGCGCACCCCGACTGGGTGCCGCTGCAGACCCGGCAGCGGGGCCTCGAGGGCACGGGCGAGGTCACGTTGCGCGACCTCGTGCGCGAGGCGCTCCGGATGCGGCCGACCAGGATGATCGTCGGGGAGGTGCGGTCGGCCGAGTGCCTGGATCTGCTGCTGGCCCTCAACGCCGGGCTGCCGGGTCTGGCCACGATCCACGCGAACAGCGCACGCGAGGCGCTGGTCAAGCTGTGCACGCTGCCGCTGCTGGCCGGCGAGAACATCTCGTCCCGGTTCGTCGTCCCCACCGTCGCCGCCTCCACCGATCTCGTGGTGCATCTCGGCATCGACGCCAAGGGCGTACGACGCGTCAACGAGGTCGTGGCCGTCCCCGGCCGGGTCGAGAACGACATCATCGAGACCGAGCCGCTGTTCCACCGCACCGGCGACCGGCTGGTGCGCGCGGCCGGCATGCCGAGCCGGCTCGAGAGCTTCGAGCGGGCGGGCATCGACGTCCACGCCCTGCTGCGCGAGGCCGGCTGATGGGCGTTCTCGTCGGCCTCGGCCTCGGTGTCGGTCTGCTGTTGATCTGGTCCGCGTTCGCCGTGCCGCGCACCCAGCGCGCAAGGCGGCCGGGCCGACTGGACGACCTGCTCGCACGCGCCGGCATCGGCGGTGTCTCGGTCGTCGGGTTCGTGGTGCTCTGCCTCGTCTGCGGACTCGTCACGGCGCTCGCGATCCAGGTCGCGTCGGGCACCGTGCCGGTCGCGCTGGCGTTCGGCGCGATGGGCGCCTACCTGCCGGTCGCGATCACGCGCGGCCGTGTGCGGCGTCGGCAGCGGGAGTTCGCCGAGGTCTGGCCGGAGGCGGTCGACAACCTCTCGTCGGCCGTCCGCGCCGGCATGTCGTTGCCGGAAGCCCTGTCCGCGTTGGCGATCCGCGGGCCCGAACCGCTGCGGCCGGCGTTCGAGGGCTTCGCCCTCGACTACCAGGTGACCGGTCGCTTCGGTGAGAGCCTCGACCGGCTCAAGGAGCGTCTGGCCGACCCCGTTGGCGACCGGGTGGTCGAGGGGCTGCGAGTCGCGCGGGAGGTCGGCGGAGGCGACCTGGGCCGGTTGCTGCGCAGCCTGTCCGGTTTCCTGCGGGACGACGCGCGCACGCGTTCCGAGCTGGAGTCACGCCAGACCTGGACCGTCAACGGGGCGAGGCTGGCAGTCGCCGCTCCATGGCTCGTGCTGCTCCTGCTCTGCTTCCAGCGCGACGTGATCGGCCGCTATGCGTCCACTGCCGGTGTCGTCGTGCTCGCCGGCGGCGCGCTGCTCTGTCTGGTCGCCTACCGGCTGATGGTGCGGATCGGACGGCTCCCGGTCGAACGGCGGATCCTCTCATGACGCCGACGGCATGGGGCGTCCTCCTCGGCGCGAGCTGCGGCACCGGGCTGCTGCTGGTGCTGGACCGCATCGTGGCGGCCCGCCGTACACCGTTCGAGGTGCGGGTACTGCCGTACCTCCGCGACCTGCCGCAGCTCGAGTCGACCCGTACCCGCGAGCGTCCCGACGAACGCCGTCGCCGGGGTTTTCGGACCCCCGCTGCGTGCGGCCGCCGAGGGCGTCGAACGCATTCTCGGTGGCTCGGCGTCCATCCGGCGCCGGCTCGAGCGCGCCGACCTCGAGCTGACGGTGCACGACTTCCGGGTGCAGCAGGTGGTGTGGGGACTGGTTGCCTTCCTGGCCGCCGCGGTCCCGTCCCTGCTGGTGTCGTTGCGCGCGCCGGACCGCGCGATCCCGTTGCTGCTCTTCTGCCTGGCCGCGTTCGCGAGCGGCGTGCTGCTCCGTGAGAACCGGCTGACCAGTCAGGTCACGCAGCGCGAACGCCGGGTGCTTGAGGAGTTCCCGACCGTGGCCGAGCTCCTGGCCCTCGCCGTCGCGGCGGGGGAGAGTCCGGTCGGAGCACTCGACCGCGTCGTACGACGGACCCACGGCGAGCTGTCCTCCGACCTGCGCCGGGTGCTGGCCGACGTGCGCACCGGCACCCCGGTCGCACGCGCCTTCGACGGCCTGGCCGCACGCACCGGTCTGCCTGTCGTCGCGCGGTTCGCCGAAGGCCTCGCGATCGCGGTCGAGCGGGGCACCCCGCTCGCGGACGTGCTGCACGCCCAGGCCGCCGACGTCCGTGAGGCCGGCCGTCGGGCGCTGATCGAGGCCGGTGCGCGCAAGGAGGTCCTGATGATGGTGCCCGTCGTCTTCCTGGTCCTACCGGTGACCGTGGTCTTCGCCTTCTGGCCCGGCCTGGTCGGACTTCAGCTGGTCACCCCATGACGAACCGAGGAACGGAGAGCGAGATGACGAAGATGTGGATCCTGCTGATGGTCGCGGCCGAGCGCAGGAACGAACGCGGCGACGTGCCCGGATGGGTGCTGATCACGGTGATGACAGCCGGTCTGGTCGGGGCGCTGTGGGCGATCGCCGGCGACCAGCTGGGGTCCATGCTGCGCGAGGCGCTGAGCTCGGTCTCCGGCTGAGCCGTGTCGCGCGTGCGTGACGAGCGCGGGTCGGCGGTCGTCGACTTCGTCCTCGTCAGTCTGGTCCTGGTGCCGCTGGTGCTCGGGATCATGCAGGTCGCGCTGGTGATGTTCGTGCACAACACGTTGGCGTCCGCTGCGCACGAGGGGGCGCGACGTGGCGCCACGATCGACCGTGGTCCCGGTGACGCCGCAGCCTTGACCCGTCAGCAGATCCGTGGTGCCGTCGCGAACCGGTTCGCGCGTGACGTGAGCGCCCGCGACACGATGGTCGACGGGGTCCCGGGCGTCGTCGTGCACGTGCACGCCGTCGTGCCGGCGCTCGGGCTCTGGGGCCCGGGCGTGAGCATCGACGTCGACGGCCACGCGGTGAAGGAACAGTCGCCGTGAAGATACCCCACAACATCGCTCGCAAGCTCGCGATCCCGCGGGGACCCCGAAAGACCCAGTCACGCGATGAGTCCGGGACGGCCGTCATCGAGTTCGTCTGGTTGGCGATCCTGCTGCTGATCCCCTTGCTGTACGTCGTCCTGGCGGTGTTCGACACCCAGCGCACGTCGTACGCCACCTCGTCGGCGGCGCGGTCGGCCGGGCGTGCGTTCATCACGTCGCCGGACGAGAACAGCGCCTACGCGCGGGCGCGGGCGGCGGCGCGACTGGCGTTCGCCGACCAGGGCATCGAGGGTGCGCCGATGCGGCTCGTGATCCGGTGCGACCCGCACCCCGACAACTGCCTCTCGCCCGGATCGATCGTGGTCGCTGAGGTGCACTCGTCCGTCGACCTGCCGCTGATGCCGGACGCGCTCGGCGGCAACACCCCGCGGATCTCGGTGCAGGCGGTGCACCAGGCGCCGTACGGCACGTTCCGCGAGGACCGCCCGTGACCCGCGACCAGCGCGGCAGCGTGACCCCGCTGATCATCGGCTTCGCGCTGATCCTGGCGACGCTGGTGGCGGTGGTCGTCGACGCGTCCGCGGCGTACCTGCGCCGCCAGGGCATGAACTCCCTCGCCGACGCTGCGGCCCTCTCCGCGACTGACGGGCTGCAAGGGGACCAGGTGTACGCACACGGGCTCGGAGAGCGCGCCCGGATCGACCCGCGCGCAGCCGAGCGCTACGTGCAGGACTACCTCGCCCGATCCGGCGCCCGGGCGAAGTACCCGGGCATGCGGGTCAGGGTCACCACCCGCGACAACGTCGTGGTCGTGCGCCTCGCAGCGCCGCTCGACCTGCCGCTGCACGTGCCGGGGGTCGGCCCGGCGCCGGTCGTGTCCGGTGACGCGGCGTCCGAGGTACTGGTCACTGGCTGAAGAACGCAGCCAGCCCCGCCAGCAGCCGGTCGACGTCATCGTCGTCGGAGTACGGCGCCAACCCGACGCGGAGGCCACCGGCCGCGCCGAGGCCGAGGCGGCGGGACGCCTCGTAGGCGTAGAACGAGCCAGCGGGTGCGTTGACGCCGCGCTCGGCCAGGAAGTGCCGGATCTGCTGCAGGTCCTTGCCTCCGAACGTGGCGAGCAGTGTCGGCGTACGACGTGCCGCGCGGGAGTGCACGGTGACGCCCGGAAGCGTGGCGAGCTCCTCCTCGAGGCGGGCCAGCAGCCCGCCCTCGTGCCGCTCGAGTGCTGCCATCGAGGCCAGGATCCGTGCGCGGCGCGAGCCACCGTCGGCGGCGGCGCCGGGCGCCAGGTCTGCCAGGAAGTCGACGGCGGCAGTGGTTCCGGCCATCAGCTCGTAGGGAAGCGTCCCGAGCTCGAACTTCTCCGGCACTACGTCGGGCGAGGGGAGCAGCTTGTCCGGGTCGAGCCGCTCCAGGATCTCCGGCCGCCCCGCGAGGGCGCCGCAGTGCGGCCCCAGGAACTTGTACGGCGAGCAGACGACGAAGTCCGCGCCCGACGCCGCCATGTCGATCGCGACGTGCGCAGCCAGGTGCACGGCGTCGACGAAGAACAGGGCGCCCGCGGCGTGCACCACCCCGCCGATGACGGACAGGTCGGGCATGGTGCCGATCAGGTTGGAGGCCCCGGTGACCGCCACCAGCCTGGTGGCCGGGGTGATCACCCGCTCGATCTGGCTCGGCGCCAGCTCGCCGGTCTCCGGATCGAAGTCGGCGAAACGGACGGTGGCGCCGACGGCCTCGGCGGCCAGCACCCAGGTGCGCACGTTGGCGTCGTGGTCGAGCCGGGTCACCACGACCTCGTCGCCCGGACCCCAGTCCTTGGCCATGGTGCGCGCCAGGTCGAGGGTCAGCTGGGTCATGCTGCGCCCGAAGACGATGCCACCGGGGTCGGCGCCGAGCAGGTCACCGAGGGCGGACCGGGCGCCCACGACGGCGGCGTCGGCGTTGCGCTCGGCCGGCGTCGCGGACCCACGGTTCGCGAGCGGGGAGAGCAAGGTGTCATGCACCGCCTTGGCGACCACGTCGGGGGTCTGGGTGCCACCTGGTCCGTCGAAGTAGGCGGTGCCGTCACGGAGCGACGGGAAGTGGGCCCGCACGGCGGCCACGTCGTACGACGCGGCGGAGCGGGTCGTGGTCTCGGACACGGATGCCTCCTCGGTGGTCCCTCGTTCTACAGGATCGGTCACCAGTCGACGTCGTCGAGCGACTCCAGAAGCCGGCCGCCGGGCATCCGGCGCGATGCCGTGGGCAGCGCCTCGAGCGCTGGGTGCGTGAGCTGCGTGCGCTCCTCGAGGTCGAGCAGGTCCACCTGGTAAGGCGCGAACTCGCCCAGGTCGATCGTCGGGCCGGGGTCCACCTTCTGCTGCAGCACGAACGCGCTCGCGCGGAGCTCGGCGTCGAGCACGTAGACGAGCACCTTCCAGAACGCCTTCGGCACCAGCGTGTCGCGGTAGGGCACGTCGTCGTCGGTGAGGATCGGTCCGGCGAACACGCTGACTCGGCGCTTCTCCAGACCGGTCTGCTCGAGGATCGCGTTCTCCAGCAGGCCCCAGAGGCCGTGCCGGGCGGACTGGTTGAAGTCGTTCATCTGCGGGGTGATGTTGGTGAAGTAGAACGAGTCGGAGTTGGCCTGCTGAGCGTCCGCCAGCGTGCCCCAGAGCAGGTCGGCCCGGCGGGCGAGGTGGCCGCGATCGAGGTCGTTTCCGGTGTACACGGCCTCGCCGGTCTGGTCCTCCGGCCGCAACCGCGGGTCGAGCTTGAACTCCTGGTCGTCGCGCGGGATCGAGTCCCCCGGGAAGAGCGCGAGACCGTCGATGTTCCAGGCCACCCAGCGCGCCAGCCGCCGCGACCGGCTCATCGCCAGCGAGTAGTGGGCGTAGTCGACCCGGGTGCTGCCGTCGACCACGACCAGGTCGTCGGCGATCGCCTCCTGCGGCTCCGGCACGACGACCTCCGGGCCCAGGAAGCCCGCGTCGTACGCCGCCGTCACCGCTGCTCCCGCAGCCGCTCCCGAAGCCCGGTCGCCAGCCCCCAGATCGTAAGCAGGTCGAAGGTGCCGCCGCCGTGCTCGGCCAGCCACTCGCGCCGGACCGGCCCGAGGCGCACCCGCGAGTGCACGCGTGTGTGTGCCCCGACCGGCTTCAGCACCAGCGCCCACGAGAACGAGACCCGCCCACGCTGCGAGCGGTAGACCAGCGCCCGCTCCGGGTCGATCTCGGCCACGGTCAGGGTCGCGTCGCGGCCGCCCCAGTCGGAGATCACCTGGCCGACCTCGTGGTCCTGGTACTCCGGCCGGATCCGGCGTGCCGCACGACGGCCGGCGGGGAAGAAGCGCTCCACCGAGCGCGGGAAGTACCAGCCGGCGCGGTCCTTGCCGATCTGCACCAGCCACGGCCACACCTGCATTGGTGTCGCGTCGAGCGTGAACGCCCGATCCATCACCACGTCGGCGGCGACCAGCCCGTCGCCGGGCAGGACCGCGCGCCGCTCGTCGTCGGTGGGGGAGACCACGGAGCCGAGGTGCATGCGGTCATCCTGCCTCGTGGACGGTCACCCCCGGGACATCTTGGCCACCAGCTGGGTGCGCGAGTGCACGTCGAGCTTGGCGTAGACGTTCGTGAGGTGGTAGCCGACGGTCTTGACGCTCAGCACCAGCTGGTGCGCCATCTCGTTGTTGGTCAGGCCCCGGCACGCCAGCCGGGCCACGATCTGCTCCTGGGGCGTCAGCCCTTCCATCGGGGAACGCTCGGAGGGCTCGGGGGTCAGCCCGGCGGCGGCCAGCTCCTCGTCGCAGCGGTCGACGAACGGCGTCGCTCCCATGGAGACGAAGCGCTCGCGGGCGGCCTGGAGCCGCTCCTGGGCGGCCCGTCGTTCCCCTCGGCGCCGCAGGAAGCGGCCGTACGACGCGAGCGCGAGACCCTGCTCGATGGCGTCGGCGACGCCATCGCCCAGGCGCAGCGCCTCCTCGAAGGCCTCCCGGGCCACCGGATGGTCGCGCCGTGCGGTGGCGAGCTCGCCGCGGAGCCGCGCCAGGGCCGCCAGCCGGGACCGTGATCCACGCGCCCGGGCCGTGTCCTCGAAGGTCCGGATCGCCGAGTGGGCCTCATCCAGGCGGCCGAGCTGGATGAGGGCGGACAGGTACGGCGCCGGCCAGGTCAGCCAGCCCGGCTCGACGGTCGGGCCGTCGTCCAGCAGCACCAGCAGCTGCGCTCGCTCCACCACCTCGCCGGGCTCGCTGCGGTACGACGCGAGCAGCACGCCGGCGTTCTCGCAGGCGGCGAACGTGGCGGGGTCACCGAGCACGCCGGCGATCCGGCGGGCATCGTCGAGATGCTGCTCGGCGCGCTTCCATGCCCCTCGCCCGCCGTACACCTCCATGGCGACGGTGTGCAGGAATCCCAGCACCCAAAGCTGCTCGCTGTCCTCGGCGAGCGAGATCGCGTGCTCGGCGAGCGTGACGGAGGCGTCCCAGTCACCCAGGCGGAAGTCGACCTCGGCCAGCACTCCCATCGCCACCAGTCGCTGGGGCGCGACCTCCCCCCGCGTCGCGCCCACGAAAGCCTCGAGATCCCGGCGCGCGCCGGGCAGGTCGTCCAGGGCCGCCCGCAGCGCCCCGCGAGCGGTCAGCCGATGCTGTCCGTCACGGCCGACCTTCGTCGGGTCGGCCACGAGCGACCCGAGCGCGGCCAGGGCCTCCCTGCTGCGCCCGATCAGGGCAAGCCCCATCGCCCGAGCCGCGGCGGTCGAGTCGACCAGGTCCGGGGGGAGCTCCTCGGCCAGACCCCGGGCTGCCCAGTCCGCCGCCGCGCGTCCGTCACCGCGCACGTTGTGCAGCTGCGCGAGGATCGCGGCCAGCGTGCCGCGCCCGCTCCGGTCGAGCTCCTCGGCCCGGGACCAGGCCAGGGTCGCGAGCTCCTCGGCCGTCGCCGGCTGGCCACCCAGCCAGGCGATCTTGGCCTGCAGATAGAAGCGTCGCGCCCCCGCGGGCAGGTCCTCGAGCCTCGCCGCCACCTCCTTCGCCGACGTGACGTCACCGGCGATCAGGAAGAGGTTCGCGGCGTCCATCAGGTCGGCGTCGCCTTCGGGCCCCGGCGGACCGAGAGCCCGTGCCTTGAGGAACATGGTCGCGGCACGGTGGGCGTTCCCGTCCCGCTCGAGCTCGCGCGCCCACTCGGCGAGTTCCGCGGACAAGCTCGGGTCCGGGCCGTGTGCGGCGTCCGCCCGGTGCAGGAGCGCGGCCTCGCCCGTCGTCAGCCGGGCGGCACGGGTGTGGAGGTCCTTGCGTTCCCTCGGACCCAGGTCCTGGTGCACGGCCGCGCGCGCCAGGGCGTGTGCGAAGCCGACCCGCAAGCCGTCGTCGGCGTACTGGCAGGTGATCAGGTTCGCGCGGATGAGCTCCTCGACGGCCTCCTCGGCCTCGGCGACATCCGCGACTCCTGCAGTCACCAGCAGCGGCGTGCCGTCGGGCATGATCGCGGCGGCCCGGGCGAGGCGACGCGCTTCGTCGGAGAGCGCACCGAGGGTGCCCAGGACGAGGAGCGCGTAGGACTGCGGCGCCGGGAGCGGCCCGCTGCCCCGGAGGGCGCTGGGCGAGAGCTCGTCCATCAGGGCGCGCAGGTACAGGGCGTTGCCACCGGTGTGCTCGCGCAACCGTTCCGCGTTGCGTCGCGAGAGCCGTGGATGGCCCCGCGACGTCGCCAGCGCCCTTATCTCGTCCACACCCATCCCGGACAGGGGGATCCTGCCGTCCTGAGCCTCGGCGAGCCGCAGCAGACCGGACGGGATCCGCCCGATCTCGGTGTCCCGCACCGTGACCAGGGCCAGCACGCGGTCGGCCTGCAGGCGGCGCAGCGCGAACGTGAGCGCGGTGAGCGATGCGGTGTCCGCGAGGTGCGCATCGTCGACGACGAAGACCGTGGGCTGGTCGCGATGCCGCTGGTCGAGGATCTCGAGAACGTGCCGTCCGGCCGCGAACGGGTCGGGCCAGGTCGCCGATCGCGATCCGAGCAGCTGCATGAGTGCGCCGAACGGGAGGAAGGTCTCGGCCTCGTCGCCCGACGCACTGAGCACGCTCGCCGGGTCCAGGGAGGAGGAGAAGGCCTGCACCAGGGCGCTCTTGCCCACTCCGGCGGTGCCCTCCAGCACGACGGTCCGTGGCCGGCCGGCGGCAGCCTCGCCGTGCCGGGCCCGCAGCAGGCCCAGCTCAGCTGACCGTCCGACGAATGTCGGCATGGCTCACCCGTCCCTCGGACCGGTCATCCGACCGGTCGCCTCGTTCAGCATCGACGCTAGCGGACCTCGCACCTGCCACGACGAGCGAACCGAGTGCGGTCGACAGCATCGCGACGGCGAGGAGAGAGGCCGTGCCGGTGGCCCGCGACAGTCCCGGCACAGGTGACGTGCTCGACAGGAGGTCGACGGCGAGGACGCCTGCGAGCACCGCGTACAGCCCGGCGTGCAGGCTGCGACATGCCCGTCGTACGCCGCCGCACGTGTGGAGCACGGGCTTGGCCGCGAACTTGCCGGGTGGCCCCCCGGCCAGGAACGTCTTGTAGGTCTCGATCGTGGCCACCGAGGCACCTCCCGCGGCGACGGCGAGGAGCACGATGTCCGGCGTGAACGGGACGAGGACGACCGCCCACGCGGTCGCGACGACGGGGCTGCGCAGGAACTTCCAGCGCTGGAAGCCTTCGATGGGCGCGTCCTTCCAGGCGCCGCCGACGGCCGTGAGCCAACCGCCGATGCCCCCGACGACGACCAGCAGTCCCGTGGGCATCCCGGGCAGGTGGTCCTGCAGGCCTGGCCCGGTGACGCACACCAGCGCCAGGCCCCCCGCGATGGCCAGCCCCACGCCGTACCGGGCAGCACGGTTCTCGACCGTGCGTCCGCCGACCGCCAGACGCATCGGGATGGCGTAGCCGTCCTGCGGGTCCTCGCGGAGAAAGGTCTTCCACCACTCGGTGACCAGCCTTTCCGATGCGTAGCAGAGCCCGATCACGACCAGCACCTGCTCGCGTGCGGCGGAACCGGTGAGCAGACCCACCGGAACGGACACAAGCAGGCCGAGACAGACGCTGCGCACGAAGCTCGAGGCGCGGAAGCCCTCGAACCGGGAGTCCTTGAACGCGCCCCAGGTCGCGGCGTGAAGGCCGGTCAGGGCGCCCACCACGGGCCACAGGAGGGCGCTCATCGCCGGGCCTCGAACAGCTGGCAGGCACTGGCCGCTCCGTGCTCCTTCAGGGACGCGATCATCCGCAGCCCGAGCACCGCGAGTGCGAGGCCTCCAGCCTGGAGGAGCAGCCGGCCCGGGCTGTGCGCCGGGGCCTCTCCGAAGACGAGGACGCCGAACAGGATGGCGACCACGATGTCGACCACGTTGACCACCGGCATCGAGAACGACAGCGGCGCGATCTGGTAGGCGCGCTGGTTCATCGCCGTACCGAGGAGGCCGGCGCCGACGAGGCAGCCGCAGGAGATAAGGAAGCCGAGGGTCGCGACCTGTCCCGAGGCGACCGCATTGGTGACGACCTTGAGCAGTCCGGCGGTGAGGCCGAACATGACCCCGGCCCCGGCACCCAGCAGGCCTGCGCGCTGGCGAGCGTTCGCTCCCGAATGCGCGGCGCGGCGAAGTGCCCAGACTCCGCACGCGAAGCCGGCCGCAACGAAGGTGGCTCCGGCTCCGACGTGGGCCGGTGCCTCGGAGGGGCGCGGGTTCACGCAGACGACGAAAGCGGCCAGTCCGACAACGGTCACGACGACCGCGCGGAGCTCGGGCGCGGAGGGGACCTTGTGCTCCACGGCTGCGCGCAGCGGCACCGCCAGCACCACGCCGGCAAGCATCATCGGCTGCACCAAGGCCAGCGAGCCGAGCCTCAGCGCGGTCGCGTGCAGCAGCAGGGCGACGCACGACACGGTGGTCGCGACCAGCCACAACCGCTGCGTCACCAGGTGACCGAGCACCTCGAAGGCCCCGCTGACCGATCCGGGCACGCGGCCCGCGACCCGGTGCTGCAGCGCGTTCGAGGTGGCGAACCCCATGGCGGAGGCCGTCGCGACCGCGACCGCGGCGCCCGCTCCGGCCCGTTGGCCCATCACCAGTTCGAGAACCTGAACGCTCATCTCGCCACCGCCTCCTGCTCAAGTCATTGGTCAAGTGGCCTGAGGCTAGGAAGGACCAGCGCGGTGCCGCCCCGGGTGAACAGCCGGGATCCGTGGCGGGAAGGCAGACCCGGACGGGTCAGGTCCGCCGCCCCTCGACACAATGGGCAGCATGAGCGAACCGCGCCCGATCGCGACCTGGCTGACCGACATGGACGGCGTCCTGGTCCACGAGGAGGACCCGATCCCGGGTGCCAAGGAGTTCATCGAGGCGCTCAAGGGCAGCGGGCTGCCGTTCCTGGTGCTCACCAACAACTCGATCTTCACCCCGCGCGACCTCCGCGCCCGGCTGCTGATGAGCGGGATCGACGTGCCCGAGGACGCGATCTGGACCTCCGCGCTGGCGACCGCGCAGTTCCTGCTCGACCAGCGCCCCGGCGGCTCGGCGTACGTCGTGGGCGAGGCCGGCCTGACCACGGCGCTGCACGACATCGGCTACGTGATGACCGACCGCAAACCGGACTACGTGGTGCTGGGGGAGACCCGCACGTACTCGTTCGAGGCGATCACCCGGGCGATCCGGCTGATCGAGGGGGGCGCGCGGTTCATCGCGACCAACCCCGACGTGAGCGGTCCGAGCGCCGCCGGCCTGCTGCCGGCCACCGGCTCGGTGGCCGCGCTGATCAGCACTGCGACCGGCCAGAAGCCCTACTTCATCGGCAAGCCCAACCCGCTGATGATGCGCAGCGCGCTCAACCGGCTGGAGGCGCACTCGGAGTCGACGGTGATGATCGGCGACCGGATGGACACCGACATCATCTCCGGGCTGGAGGCCGGCATCCGCACCATCCTGGTCACCACGGGGTCGACCCGGCCCGAGCACGTCGATCGCTTCCCCTACCGGCCGACCCGTGTCGTGGACTCGATCGCCGACCTGGTCGAGCTGGTCTCCGAGCGCGCCCCGCGGGCCTAGCCGTCAGCGTCCGACGGCCTTCTCCAGCTCGGCCTTGCTCATCTTCGACCGGCCCTTGATGCCCTTGCTCTTCGCCTCGGCGTAGAGCTGGTCGCGGGTGCGTCCACCGGAGCCGGCGTGCGAGCGCAGGCCGCCACGGCGTCCGGAGGAGAGGTCGTCGGTCGACGTCCGGCTCGCCTGCTCGGACTCACCGGCGCGAGCCCGCTCCTTGTTCACCGTGCGGGCGGCGATCTCCTCCGCGGCGTCCTCGCTGCGGCCGCGCTCCTCGAGGCCCTCCTTCACGTGCTCGTACTGGCGCTCCCGCTTCTTGCTCCATGCGCGCTGCGGCATGCTCGGCTCCTTTCTCGGGCTTCCCCCACGTTCGGGCCCACGCAGGCCGTTGCCAACCGCCCGCAGGGGTGTGACCGTGGAGGAGATGTACCGGCGCACCCTGCTCAAGACGGCCGCAGCCACTCCGCTCGCCGCGGCCGCCGGACTCGCGGCCGCCGCCCCGGCCTCCGCGGTCCCACGGTTCGGCCGGACGCTCGCGGCCGGACTCAACATCCCGTGGGGCCTCGACTTCCTGCCCGACGGCAGCGCCCTGTGCTGCATGCGCAACGACGGCCGTCTGATCCGGATCGGGAGGTCCGGTGGGTTCAGCGAGGTGGCCACCCTGCCCTCGACCCGTAGCGGCAGCGAGGACGGTGCGCTCGGTCTTGCGGTGTCGCCGCAGTTCGCCACCGACCGCCGCGTCTACGCCTACTACAGCACCCCGAGCGACAACCGGGTCGCCTGGTTCACCTACGAGGGCGGCGTGCTGGGCAGCCCCAACGTGATCCTCACTGGCATCCCGCACGGCAGCATCCACAACGGCGGCCGTCTCTTCTTCGCGGCCAACGGCAGCCTCTTCGTCACCTGCGGCGAGTCGGGCAACAAGCCGCTGGCCCAGAACAAGGCGTCGCTCGGCGGGAAGGTCCTCCGGATCGACCGCGACGGCAACCCGTGGCCGACCAACCCGTTCATCGGCACGGAGGGCGACGACCGGATCTACTCCTGGGGCCACCGCAACCCCCAGGGCATCGACCAGGCCGCCGACGGCCGGATGTGGGCGTGCGAGCTCGGGCAGAACCTCTGGGACGAGCTCAACCAGATCGCTCCCGGCCGCAACTACGGCTGGGCGACCGTGGAGGGGCCGGACGGTCCCGGTGGCTTCGTCGACCCGCTGGTGAAGTGGCATCCCGCCGACTGCTCGCCGAGCGGCATGGCGATCCGCGGGGGCTACGCCTACATCGGGGCCCTGCGCGGGCAGTCGCTGTGGCGGGTCGACATCCGTGGGGCAGGGCTCCGCTCGAGGGTGCGCTTCTTCCACAACACCTTCGGCCGGATCCGCACCGTGATGCGGGCCCCGGACGACTCGCTCTGGATCACCACCGCCAACGGCGGCGACACCGACCGGGTGATCAAGATCCGTTTCGTGGCGGCGTAGGCACTCGGCACGCACCGGTAGGCTTGACCGTTGTGGCAGGCCCCGACTTCGACTCCGAGATCAAGCAGCTCCAGGCGACGATGAGCACGATCGGCAAGGTGCTCGACCTCCCGGCGATGGAGAGCGAGATCGCCGACCTGGCCGAGCAGGTGGCGGCCCCCGACCTGTGGGACGACCAGTCCAACGCCACCCGGGTGACCGGCCGGCTCTCCGCGCTCCAGGGCGAGGTCGACCGCTTCACCTCGCTGCAGGGCCGCATCGACGACCTCGAGCTGATGGTCGAGATGGCGCGCGAGGAGAGCGACGCCGACGCGCTCGCCGACGCCGAGCGCGAGCTGGCGCCGGCTGCACAAGTCGGTGGAGACGCTCGAGGTGCGCACCCTGCTCTCCGGGGAGTACGACGCCCGCGAGGCGATCGTCACGCATCCGCTCGGGCGCCGGTGGCGTCGACGCCGCGGACTTCGCCGAGATGCTGATGCGGATGTACACGCGCTGGGCCGAGCGCAACAAGTACCCGGTCGAGGTCTTCGACACCTCCTACGCCGAGGAGGCCGGTCTGAAGTCGGCGACCTTCGCGATCCACGCGCCGTACGCCTACGGCACGCTCTGCGTCGAGGCCGGCACCCACCGGCTGGTGCGGATCAGCCCGTTCGACAACCAGGGCCGCCGGCAGACCTCGTTCGCGGCGGTCGAGGTGGTGCCGGTGCTCGAGCAGACCGACGAGATCGACATCCCCGACGAGGACATCCGGATCGACGTCTACCGCTCGTCCGGCCCGGGCGGCCAGTCGGTCAACACCACCGACTCCGCGGTCCGGCTGACCCACCTCCCGACCGGCATGGTCGTGTCCTGCCAGAACGAGAAGTCGCAGCTGCAGAACAAGGCCTCGGCGATGGTGATCCTCAAGGCCAAGCTGCTCGCGCTGAAGAAGGCCGAGGAGAAGGCACATCTCGACGAGCTGCGCGGCGACGTACAGGCCTCGTGGGGCGACCAGATGCGCAACTACGTGCTGAACCCGTACCAGATGGTCAAGGACCTGCGCACCGAGTACGAGTCCGGCAACCCGCAGTCGGTGTTCGACGGCGACATCGACGGCTTCCTGGAGGCCGGCATCCGCTGGCGCCGGGGCGCCGAGCAGACCGCGTAGTCTCGACAGGCTCGACCACCGCAGCGGCTCGGCCACCGCGAGGCTCCACCGGGTTACCGGGCGATATTGGTCGCGTTGGCGACCTGCACGCACCAGTTGCGTCGGCGCGCTCGGCGAGCGTCTGGTCGTCCGTCCTTCGGCGGGGCCTGCACCTGGCAGGTGAGGTAGGTGTCCTTGAACAGACCCGGCCAGCCGGACCCGCTGGTGCCGTCGGGAAGACGGCAGGCTCTGCTGCCCGTGCGGGCTGCCGAAGTCGGGCCCGGCCTTCGCCGTGCAGCCCTGCCGGTGCGAGGTCTTGTCGAGCGACCGCCTTGGCGACACTCGCGAGGTGATCGGGCGGGCGTAGATCCAGGCGCTCGGCGGCGTACTCTTCGCGGGTCCAGGCGCAGCCGTACTCGTGCGCGACGTCGCGCGGTGTCGGTGTCGATCAGGCGCACGTTCGCCGTTGCGCCACGACGACCTGGTCGCCGAGTCCGCCGGCGAGCGCCTTGCGCACGGCCGGGTCGGGCAGCAGCGCGCAGAAGTCGACCCGGGCCAGCGTCATCGCTGGGGTGTTGAGCTGCGGCGATCGGAGTCGGCGCTGGCGTCGGCGTGGACTTCGGGTTCTCGCTCGTGCCGCATCCGGTGAGCGCCAGCATGGCGACCAGCGCCAGCACGGCCGGGGCGACGCCCCGGGGCAGGCGGGTGCGCGGACGTGGGGCGACCGTGGGCATGGGCACAAGATAGGCGAAACCCCGAGGGAGACGCCCTGCGGCGCCTCTCTTGGCAGGTCACCTAGACTCGACCATCGGCCGGACGTGCCCTGACGGGCATGACCCGCAAGACCGCCTCATCCCTGCCCCCGAGCGCCGGCCCAAGAGACTGTGATCCGATTCGAGAACGTCACCTCGACGTACGCCACGCAGCAGAACGGCCGGCGCTCGAGGGACGTCAACGTCGACATCGAGAAGGGCGAGTTCGTCTTCCTCGTCGGCGCCTCCGGCTCCGGCAAGTCGACCTTCCTGCGGCTGGTCCTGCGCGAGGACGCGGCCCACCAGCGGGCGGGTCTACGTCGCCGGCAAGGAGATCAACCGGCTGGCCAGCTGGAAGGTGCCGGCGCTGCGCCGCCAGATCGGCACGGTCTTCCAGGACTTCCGGCTGCTGCCGAACAAGACCGTCTCCGAGAACGTCGCCTTCGCGCTGCAGGTGATCGGCAAGCCGCGCGCGCAGATCAACAAGGTCGTGCCCGAGACGCTCGAGCTGGTCGGCCTCGACGGCAAGGAGCAGCGGATGCCCGACGAGCTGTCCGGCGGCGAGCAGCAGCGGGTCGCGATCGCCCGGGCGTTCGTCAACCGGCCGATGATCCTGATCGCCGACGAGCCGACCGGCAACCTCGACCCGAACACGTCCGTCGGCATCATGAAGCTGCTCGACCGGATCAACCGCACCGGCACCACGGTCGTCATGGCCACCCACGACGCCGGCATCGTCGACCAGATGCGCAAGCGCGTCATCGAGCTGGTCGACGGACACGTCGTCCGCGACCAGGCCCGCGGCGTCTACGGCTACCAGCACTGACCACCAGACCAGCAACCTGACAGCCACCTGACAAGGGAGCGCTCCAACCCATGCAGCTGAGGTACGTCTTCTCGGAGACCGCCACCGGCCTGCGCCGCAACGTGTCCATGACCGTCGCGCTGGTCGTGACGATCTTCGTCTCGCTGACCCTGGTCGGCGTCGGGCTGCTGCTCAACGCCCAGGCGCAGCGGGCGGAGGACTACTGGGGCAGCAAGCTGCAGATCACCGTGTTCCTGTGCAACGCCAACTCGCGCACGCCGCACTGTGCGGGCGGTGACGTCACCGCTCCGCAGAAGCAGGCGATCGAGCAGGTGCTCAGGACCAGCCCGCAGGTGAAGGGCTACGAGTACCGCGGCAAGCAGCAGGCGTACGACGCGCTGAAGAAGGTCTACCAGTCGCAGAACGCGACCGACCGCGAGATCTTCTCCTCGGTCCAGGTCAAGGACATGAACGAGTCCTTCCGAGTGACGCTGAACGACCCCCAGAAGTTCGACGGGGTGAAGTCTGCCGTCGGGGGACTCGACGGGGTCAACACGGTGCAGGACCTGCACACCCTGCTCGAACCGATCTACTTCTGGCTGGGCTGGATGCAGAAGGGGGCGATCGGGATCGCCGCCGTGCTCCTCCTGGCGGCCGTCCTGGAGGTCGGCGAACACGATCCGGCTGGCGGCGTTCGCGCGCCGGCGCGAGATCGGGATCATGCGCCTGGTGGGCGCCGGGCAGCCTCTACATCCAGCTGCCGTTCGTGCTGGAGACCCTGGTTGCCACCATGATCGGGATCACGCTGTCCGCGATCACCCTGTTCGCCTTCATGTACGTCGTGATCTACGAGAAGCTGCGGCCCAACTCCACGATCGTGGACTGGATCGACTGGTGGGACGCCGTGCAGGCCGTCGGCTGGATTGCCTTGCTGGGCGTGGTGCTGACGATGGTCCCGACACTCGTACTGACCCGCAAATACCTCAAAGTCTGACCCCGCCGGGTTACGGTCGCCTCGTTCAACTTCCCCTGAACGAAGGCATTTCCTCGTGGTTCGCAACTTCCCCGCCACCACGCGGCAGCGCGTCCTCGCGGCCGCGATCGCGTTCGCCGTGGCCTCGGCTCCGGCCGCCATGCCTATCGCCCACGCCGACGACCTCAAGCACAAGAAGCACAAGGTCGAGCAACGGGTGAAGGCCGCCAGGGCCGACCTGGAGGACTCCTCGCAGGCCGCGTCCAGGGCCCACAGCGCACTGCAGACCGCCCGGGCCCAGCTGCACCAGGCCCGAGCGACGCTGGCCGTCACCAGGGGCAAGCTGGCCGCCGCCCAGGCGCTGGACGAGCAGATGCAGCGCGAGCTGGTGCAGGCCGAGGTGGCGCTGAGCCAGGCCCGCGACGACCTGCGCGCGGGCCGCGAGAAGGTCAAGGTCCAGCGGCGGCTGCTCGCCGAGATGGCCTCCGAGAGCATGCAGCAGGCCGACCCGCAGCTGATCGGGCTGTGGGCGATGCTCAAGGCGCAGAACCCGGCCGACCTCACCACGCAGCTGAAGACGGTCGGCAACCTGGTCGACCGCGAGACCACCGCCCTCGACCAGCTCAAGACCGCGCGCACCCTGCTCACGGTCAAGGAGGGCAAGGTCGAGGACGCGAAGGTGCAGGTCGAGCAGAAGCGCCAGACCGCCGCCGAGAATCTCGCGCTCCGCCGGCAGCTGGAGACGAAGGCGGCCGAGGCGGAGGACGCCGTGAGCGCACTGGTGCACGCCCGTCGTACCGCCCAGGACGCCGCATTGCGGGCCAAGCACGCCGACGAGCGCACCCTGCGGAAGACCAAGAGCGAGGCGCGGCGGATCTCACGGATGCTGGCCCGCCGCGCGCAACACAGCGTCAACGAGGGCAACCACGGGCCGCTGATGCGCCCGGTGCCCGGCTACGTCACCTCGGCGTTCGGCTGGCGCATTCACCCGATCTACGGGTACTGGGGTCTCCACGACGGCACCGACTTCCACGCCCCCTGCGGCACGCCGCTGCGCGCCTCCGGAAACGGTCGCGTGATCTCGGAGTACTTCCAGTCCGCCTGGGGCAACCGGCTGATCCTCGACCTCGGTCGCGTGCATGGCCACGGCGTCGCGGTGATCTACAACCACATCAGCGCCTACCGCGCCCACACCGGCCAGGTCGTGAGGCGCGGCGAGACGGTCGCGTACGCCGGCACCACCGGCTGGTCCACGGCGTGCCACCTGCACTTCACGGTCATGGTCGACGGGCAGCCGCGGAACCCGATGGGCTGGTTCTGAGGTCGCCGCCATTTACCACGGTCCCGTGGTAGATGGCCCCTTCCCTACTGAGATTTCGGCTAGGGAAGGGGATGGTTACCACGGGACCGTGGTAGATCGCCGTTGTCCCCGGCTGAGAGACTGACCCCATGGCCAAGGAAGTCGGGCGCAAGCTGATCGCGCAGAACCGCAAGGCCCGGTACGACTACCACATCGACGACATCTTCGAGGCGGGCCTGGTGCTCGTCGGCACCGAGGTGAAGTCGCTGCGGGCCGGTCGCGCGACGCTCGGTCGACGGGTTCGGCGAGATCACCAACGGCGAGGCGTTCCTGCACGGCGTGCACATCCCGGAGTACACCGAGGGCACCTGGACCAACCACGCGCCTCGGCGCGTGCGCAAGCTGCTGCTCAACCGGCACGAGATCGACAAGATCGAGAGCAAGGTCAACGAGCGCGGGTTCACGCTGGTGCCGCTGTCGATGTACTTCAAGGACGGCCGGGCCAAGGTCGAGATCGCGCTCGCGCACGGGCAAGAAGACCTACGACAAGCGCCACGCGCTCGCCGAGCGGCAGGCCAACCGCGAGAAGCAGCAGGCGCTCGGTCGCCGCGCCAAGGGCATGGAGTAGCCCGCTGGTGCTCGAGCCTGCCGACGCCGCGGAGGTCATCGACTTCTGGCGGGGTCTCGGCCTGCCCGGCGCTGTACGACGTGCACACGCACTTCCTGCCGCCGAACATCGAGACCCGGGTGTGGGCGCAGTTCGACGTGGCCGGCCCGAAGATCGGCCGGGAGTGGCCGATCCGCTACCGGGGCTCCGAGCAGGAGCGGGTCGCCACGCTGCGGAGCCTCGGCGTACGCCGGTTCAGCTCGCTGCCCTACGCGCACCGGCCGGGGATCGCGGGCTACCTGAACGACTGGGCGCGCGGCTTCACCGAGCGGGTGCCGGAGTGCCTGTGGTCGGCGACCTTCTACCCGGAGCCGGAGGCGGCGTCGTACGTCGCGGACCTGGTCGGGGCCGGGGTCGAGGTGTTCAAGGTGCACGTGCAGGTGGGGGAGTTCCACCTCGACGACCCGCTGCTCGACGACGTCTGGGGCACGATCGCCGAGGCCGGCACGCCGGTCGTCATCCATGCCGGTTCCGGGCCGGTCGGCAACGCGTTCACCGGGCCCGACCCGCTGCGCCGGGTGCTCGAGCGGCACCCGATGCTGACCGCCGTGGTCGCGCACATGGGTGCCCCGGAGTACGCCGAGTTCCTCGACCTCGCGGAGCGGTACGAGCGGACGTACCTCGACACCACGATGATGTTCACCGACTTCTTCGACTCCGCCGCGCCGTACCCCGACCCGCTGCTGCCGCGGCTCGCGGACCTCGACGGCAAGGTCCTGTTCGGCAGCGACTTCCCGACCATCCCCTACTCCTACCGGCACGCGCTCGACGCGCTGCATCGGCTGCGCGACCGGGAGCCCCGTCTCGACGACGACTGGCTGCGCGCCGTGTGCTGGCGCAACGGCGAGGCCCTCTTCGGCGCCACCACCGCGCTGACAGACTGAGGCATGGACACCTGGCCTGCGGTCGCCGAGGAGCGGCTCGTGCTCGCCGAGGTGCTGGCCGGGCTGACCCCGCAGCAGTGGGAGACGCCGAGCCTGTGCGGCGCCTGGACCGCACGCGCCGTCGCGACGCACCTCCTGCTGCCACTTGTGCGCGGCGTGCGCGGGTTCCTGCCCGACCTGGTGCGCGCCCGCGGCAGCCTCCACGACGCCAGCGAGCTGGGCGTGGCACGCGCGATGGAGCAGATGACGACCGCCCAGGTGGTCGCCGGTCTCCGGGCGCAGGCGGGCAACCGGTTCCGGCCGCCGACGATGCCGCCAGTGGCGCCGCTCACCGAGGTGCTGGTGCACGGGCAGGACATCCTGGTGCCGCTCGGGATCGACTTCCGCCGTCCGGTCGAGCGCTGGGAGGTCGTGCTCGGGTTCCTCACCAGCGCGGCGGCGCGCCGCGGGTTCGTGCACGGCAGGCTCCCCGCCGTACGTCTGGCGGCAGCCGACTCCGAGTGGACCCACGGCTCCGGACCGGAGGTCGACGGTCCCGTGCGTGCCCTGGGCCTGACGCTCGCCGGACGCGACGCCCGGCTCGGCGAGCTCAGCGGCCCCGGGGTACCCCTGCTGGAAGCGTGGGTACGACGCTGAACCGGGCTCGCGAGGGAATCGACGGCGCCCCTGTCGGCGTTCGTCTGTACAGTGGAATCACAACTCAAGAGGGGCTGATTGGTTTCGACTGGGGACGCTAGTCCCAGGAGAAGCGGGTCGAGAAGCCAGCGTCATCTCGTAAACGTTCGCTGGAAACCACAAGTGCCAACTCTAAGCGCACTGACTTCGCTCTCGCTGCCTGAGCAGTGACCGAAGGGTCAGACCGGGCATCTGCCTCCGTCCCGGACCCTGGCCTCATCTAGGAGGCTTGCTGATCGACTCCTGTCAGGAGGGTTGATCGGGACTTTTTCCTGACTGAGCCCGTCGGCGACCTGTTCGTGGGAGTGCCGGGGTTGAGAACACGTGATCACGAACTGCACCCGGAGAAGACCTGGTACGGCGCTTTAGGACGCGGGTTCGATTCCCGCCAGCTCCACCAACAACTCGCCACGGCGTGTTCGCAAATGCACCCGACCGCCGTATAGCCCTTGTCGTTGGCCCCGTGCGCGGGTCCGGGGTTAGGTTCGGCATGCGAGGAAAGCTGCCCCAGCGAACCAAGGAGAACTCCATGAGCGACATCAGCACATCTGGACCGGCCTACCGAGTGGTCAACCCGGCTACCGGCGAGGTCGTCGAGACGTTCGACTACGCGACGGATGGGGAGATCGAGGCGGCGCTCGCTGCTGTCCAGACTGCCTACAGCACATGGCGGGAGGTGCCGATCTCGGAGCGCGCCAAGACGGTCAAGAGGATCGGCGAGCTGTTCGTGGAGCGACGGGGAGAGCTGGCCGCGATCGCGACCGAGGAGATGGGCAAACCTCTGGGTGAGGCCCGTGGCGAGGCGAAGTTCTGCGGCGAGATCTTCGACTACTTCGCGACCGAGGGGCCCGAGCTCGCGGCTGACCAGCCGATCAAGACCTTCTCCGGAGGCAAGGCGATGGTCCAGCGGCTCCCGATCGGGCCGCTGCTCGGGATCATGCCGTGGAACTACCCCTTCTACCAGATCGCCCGGTTCGCGGCTCCCAACCTCATGCTCGGGAACACGATCGTGCTCAAGCACGCGGAGTCGGTGCCCAAGTGCGCGCTTGCGGTCGAGCAGATCATGGCCGACGCCGGGCTGCCTGAGGGCGCGTACGTCAACGTGTTCGCCACCCACGCCCAGATCGAGCAGATCATCGGCGACCCGCGCATCGCGGGTGTCTCGCTGACCGGCTCGGAGCGGGCAGGTGCGGTGGTCGCCTCGATCGCCGGGAAGAACCTCAAGAAGTGCGTGCTCGAGCTCGGCGGCTCTGATCCCTACATCGTCCTGGACACCGATGACGTCGCCGCCGCTGCGGACCTCGCCTGGGAGACGCGGATCAGCAACACCGGTCAGGCGTGCAACTCCAACAAGAGGTTGATCGTGATGAACGACGTCTACGACGGCTTCGTCGCCCGACTCACCGAGCTTGCGAAGGACCTGCGGCCGGGGAATCCGGCCGAAGCGTCGGAGGGCACGTTCGCCCCCCTGTCGTCTCGGTCCGCGGCCGAGAACCTGGCCGAGCAGGTCGAGGACGCCGTGAGCAAGGGCGCCACGCTGCATGCTGGTGGCGTGCTCGGCGAGGGTCCAGCGGCGTACTACTCGCCTGCGGTGCTCACCGGGATCACCGAGGACATGCGCGCCTATCGTGAGGAGCTGTTCGGACCGGTCGCGGTGGTCTACTCCGTCTCCAGCGACGACGAGGCACTCGCACTCGCCAACAACAGCGACTACGGGCTCGGTGGAGCGGTCTTCAGCACCGATACCGAGCGCGCCACGAAGATCGCCTCTCGACTCGAAGTGGGCATGTCCAACGTCAACACCCCGGCAGGGGAGGGCGCCGAGGTGCCGTTCGGCGGTGTCAAGCGCAGCGGGTTCGGACGCGAGCTCGGCCCTCTTGGCATGGACGAGTTCGTGAACAAGCGGATGTTCTACGTGGCCGACTGAGCCGGACGCTCACCGGGTCGAGGCCTGGTCAACACGACGCGTCTCGCCCTCAGTCACTCCTGGATTCCCACTCCACCTTGAGCTCGTCACGCCTTCCGAAGCGCTCCAGGTGCTCTGCCACCACGTGCGAGAAGCTGCTCGACGTCCTCTCCGTCGGGAACACTGACCTCCACGTCGAGGGAGCCGTCACGGGGACGGAGCGTGATCACGCGGCCGTCGGTCCATCGCTGGACAATCGTCCCGTCCTGGTCGGTCACCGGGCCGCGAGCGGACCAGTGCTTGACCAGTTGCCTGGCGTAGCGCTCGGGCCGATCAGTGCTCATCGCTCCGTGGACGCTCGGCATGGTCAAGACCTCGACTTCTTCGGAGGCTGCGGCGGCTCAGGCCTAGGCCAGTTGGCGGATGAATATTGACACCCTTCACCCCGCCTGCCAAAGTTGCAACTCGTTCGGACCCGTACAATCTCCGTGGAGCCCACCGTGACCCTGTCCCCCGCACCACCCGAGACCGAGAGCACCTCCCTGCGCGGAGGACGTCTGGGCGTCGTCGGCATCGTCTTCTATGTCATCGCCGCCGCCAGTCCGTTGGTCGGCATGACCGGCGCACTTCCGGTCGCGATCGTCCTCGGAAACGGTGCAGCCGTTCCCGGCGCCTACCTCGCAGTCGGGATCGTGCTCCTTCTCTTCAGTGTGGGCTATGCGGCGATGAGCCAGCGGGTCACGAACACTGGTGCCTTCTTCGCCTACGTCGGTCGCGGCCTCGGAATCGGGCCGGGCGTCGGAAGCGCGTACGTCTCACTGATCGCCTATCTCGCCATCCAGCTCGCGATCTACGGCTTCTTCGGAGCGGTGATGAGCAGCCAGATGGATGCCAAGCTCGGCATCGACCTGTCCTGGTGGGTGTGGAGCCTGCTCGCGTGGGGTGCCGTTCTCCTCCTGTCGGCGTTCAGTGTCGACGTGGGTGCGAAGGTGCTTGGCGTGCTGATGCTGCTGGAGCTCGCGTCTCTGGCGCTGGTCTCGATCGCCGTGTTCGTCCAGGGTGGTCCCGACGGGTTCGACTTCGCTGCCTCGTTCGCCCCGAAGAACATCCTCGTCGGCGGCCTCACCGGTTCCGCCGGCATCGCCCTGGCCTTCGCCTTCGCGTCGTTCATCGGCTTCGAGGCGACCGCGATCTATGGCGAGGAGTCCAAGGACCCCAAGCGCACGGTGCCCGTCGCGACGTACGCAGCTGTCACGATCATCACCGTCCTCTTCGCGGCCACCACGTTCGCTGTCATCACCGCCCTGGGTGCTAGCGACGCGGTCCACGAGACCGTTGTGCGTTCGTCGGTCGACGGCATCCCCCTGGCCGACTCGGCGGCGGTCATCTTCTCGGTCGCCACGGACTACGTCGGCGCCTGGCTGGCGAACGTGATGAGCTGGCTGGTCCTGAGCAGCCTGTTCGCCGGGATGCTCGCCTTCCAGAACTCTGCGGCCCGCTACTTCTTCTCCATGGGCCGTGCGGGTGTGCTGCCGTCGCGCCTGGACCACGTGAACAAGGCCGGCGCCCCGCTGCTCGGCTCCATCGTGACCTCGGTGATCACCGGCCTGGTGATCGTGCTGTTCGCGGTGACCGGCAAGGACCCCGTGCTCAACCTGTTCTTCTGGTTCAGCGGTCTCGCCGTCGTGGCCATCGTGCTGGTGGAGGTCCTGGTCTGCTTCGCGGTCGTGGCCTTCTTCCAGCGACACCCGGAGGAGAAGAACATCTGGAAGACGCTGGTCGCCCCGATCCTGGCGGCTCTCGGTCTCCTCCTCGGCGAATTCCTGCTGATGTCGCGCTTCGGCCTGTTGGCCGGCACTGTCGCCAAGGGCGTCGATCCGACCACACAGTCCTGGGGTCTGAACCTCCTTGGCTACACGCTGGTGTTCCTGCCGTTCGCGGTGTTCATCCTCGGCGCCGTCGTCGGCACCGTTCGCCGCCGGGGCGAGAACGTCTCCGCCATCGCCGACCTGGTGGGGTAGGCCGCGAGCATGGCTCCGTCCCCACGGATGCTGATGATCCTCAGCGAGAACTGGACCCTCGCATCCGGCCGCGACCTGCCCGAGCTGGTGCGGTGGGCCCAGATCGCGGAGGACAGCGGCTTCGACTCGGTGATGATCAGCGAGCACGTGGTCCTCGGCCCCGACGCCAGCGCCAACGGCGTGATGGGCAACCCGCGGGACTATGCGCTCCCGGGCAACCAGGATCCCGAGATGCCCTGGCCCAACTCGCTGCTGCTGCTCTCGGCGATGGCATCGGTCACCAGCCGGCTGCGGCTGGTCGCCGGCGCGATCATCGCGCCACTCAGGCATCCGTTGCTGCTCGCGCGTGAGCTCGGCACCCTCGACCTGATCAGCGAGGGGCGGCTCGTCGTACAACCGACAGTGAGCTGGAGCAAGGACGAGTACGCCGCCCTCGACGTGCCGTTCACCAAGCGGGGCAAGATCCTCGACGAGCAGCTGGAGATCCTGCGACTCGCCTGGCAGGGAGGGCCCTTCTCCTATTCGGGGGAGCACTTCGCGTTCGAGGACATCACCCTGTCGCCGGGTGCCCACCGACCCGACGGACCACGGTTGTGGTTCGGGGGACAGGGGATGAGCCCCCCGCTGCTGCGCCGGCTGGTGCGCCACGGCCACGGCTTCCATCCGCTGGGAGTCCCGTCGGAGGACGACGTGCAGAAGCTGGCCGCCGCGATGGCAACAGCGGGCCGCGACGTCGCTGACCTCGAGTTCGTCGGGGGCACTCGGGCGGTCTTCCCCGACGACGACTCGACCGCTGACATCGGCGAAGCGATGGAACCGATCCGTGAGCAGCTCGAAGCGGGGTTCACGACCTTCTGCGTCAAACCCTCGCAGTTCATCGACGACGTCGGCGAGCTCCCCGACTTCTGTCGCGACGTCGTTCGGCGAGTCGAGGAAATGACGTCATGAGGGGCGTCGCAGGGGTTGCCAGTCCTTCGACCTCCGATTATCGTTCGTGTCCTAACGACTTCAGCGCTACCAGTCCCAGGAGGACCAGATGACCGAGCACGAGCCCGTTCCGCTGAGTGAGGTCGACCTCTCCGACCTCGACCGCTTCCGCGACAACCAGGCCTGGGGGCAGTTCGACACCCTCCGGCAGGAGGCGCCCCTCCACTGGAACCCGGAGCCCGAGCCCAACAGCGGTTTCTGGTCGGTGACCCGTTACCAGGACATCTGGACGGTGGACAAGGAGACCGAGACCTTCACCTCGGAGCAGTTCGTCAACCTCGAGGAGGTCGACGACGACCTCATGAACATCCGGCGCTCGATCCTCGAGACCGACGGCGAGCGTCACATGGCGCTGCGTCAGCTGATCGCGCGGGAGTTCAGTCCCCGGAACCTGATGAAGAACTACGAAGGCTTCCTGCGTGAGCTGACCAAGAAGACGGTCGACGAGGCGCTGCGGGAGAACGAGTTCGACTTCGTGGAGAAGATCAGCGCCGACTTCCCGATCCAGGTGCTCGCCCGCCTGCTCGACGTACCCCTCGAGGACACTGGGCAGCTGATCGCTTGGGGCAACGAGATGGTCGGCAACACTGACCCCGACTACACCGAGCACCCGCTCGACTCGCCGGAAAGCGAGAAGTACAAGCACCTGCCCTTCCGCTCGCCGACGACGCAGGACGTCTTCGACTACGGTCGTGCGCTGCGTGACCGGCGCAAGGGCGGCGACGGCATCGACCTGGTCAGCCAGCTCGCCAACAAGATGCCGACAGACGGCATCCCGCTCAGCGACGGCGACTTCGACAACTACTTCCTGCTCCTCGTCATCGCCGGCAACGAGACGACGCGGCACGCGATCAGCAACTCGATGCTCGGGCTGCTGAACCAGCGCGAGCAGCTGAGGAAGCTTCAGGAGGACCCGAGTCTGATCGCGCCCGGTCTGGAGGAGCTGCTCCGCTGGGCCTCGCCGGTCTACCACTTCCGGCGCACGGCGACGCGCGACGTGGAGATGCACGGGCAGACGATCCGCGAGGGCGACAAGGTCGTGATGTGGTTCGCCTCGGGCAACCGCGACGAGTCTGAGTTCGCCGACCCCTACGCCATCGACGTCAGTCGCAACAACGTCGACCACCTCACCTTCGGCAAGGGCAGTCCGCACCTCTGCCTGGGCAACGGTCTTGCCCGGATGGAGATCAGGCTGATGTTCGAGGAGCTGCTGCCACGACTGTCGAGCATCGAGCTCGGTGGCGACGTGACCCGGGTCCGGTCCAACTTCGTCAACGGGATCAAGAAGTTCCCCGTGGTCGTGAAGCCGCACTGAACCGGTCTCAACCCACCATGCACAACGAAGGGCCTGGCTCCAGTGGAGCCGGGCCCTTTCCCGTCAATCGTCCCGAATTTCGTCGTTGCAGGGGTTGCGTCGAGTCCACGGAACACATATCGTTTGGATCCGAACGATCAAGGAAGCGGAGGTTCATATGACGGTGACGCAGACCGTTGTCCGGGAGTTCGAGGTCGACCTCGTCGTACGCGAAGCCGAGCACATCGCTCAGGACGTGGTGGCGATGACCCTGGCCCGGCCCGATGGCGACACGTTGCCGGACTGGACGCCCGGTGCCCACATCGACCTGCTCCTCGCTGATGACCTCACCCGTCAGTACTCCCTGTGTGGACGCACCAGCGACACCGACGCCTGGCGGGTCGCGGTGCTCAAGGCGCCCGACAGCCGCGGTGGTTCGAAGGCCGTGCACGGTCTGGCGGAGGGTTCGACGGTGCGCGTGCGGGGTCCCCGCAACCACTTCCCGGTCGTGGCCGCGAAGCGCTACCTCTTCGTCGCCGGCGGCATCGGCATCACGCCGCTGCTGGCGATGATCTACGAGGTGGAGGCGGCCGGCGCCGACTGGGAGCTCCACTACGGCGGTCGCACGCGGGAGTCGATGGCGTTCCTCGACGAGCTCGCGCAGTACGACGACCGCGTGCACCTCGTGCCGGAGGACGAGCTCGGCCGACTCGACCTCGGCGCGATCCTCGGGGAGCCGCGGGCCGACACCCTCGTCTACACCTGCGGCCCCGAGCCGCTCCTGGCCGCGGTGGAGAAGGCCTGTGCGGCCTGGCCCACAGGCAGCTTGCACCTGGAGCGGTTCTCAGCCCGCAAGTCCGAGACACCCGACGCGGAAAGCTCGTTCGAGCTGGTCCTGCAGCGGACCGGAAAGACCGTGGAGGTGCCGCCGGACCGGACCGTGTTCGATGTCGTCCGTGAGGCCGGCGTCAGTGTCCTCGGCTCCTGTCTCGAGGGGATCTGCGGCACCTGCGAGACCGAGGTCGTCGATGGCGAGGTCGACCACCGGGACTCGATCCTCGACGAGGAGGAGCGTGACTCGAACGAAGTGATGATGATCTGCGTCTCCCGCTGCAAGTCCGCACGTCTGGTGCTGGACCTGTGAGCGCCGTACCGGCGCCCCCGGCGTACCCGACCCAGAGCTGGTACGTGGCCGCGACGAGCGACGAGGTCACCTCGGCTCCGCTCGGGCGACGTGCGCTGGACACCTCATTGGTGCTCTACCGCATCTCCGACGGCTCGGTCGTCGTGCTGGAGGACCGCGACGTGCACCGGCCCTACCCGTTGAGCCTGGGACGCGTCGAGGACGACCTGATCATCTCGTCGTACACGGGATTCGCGTACGCCGCCGACGGATCGTGCGTCCGGGTGCCCACCCAGCCCGAGGTGCCGTACGACGCCCGGGTGCGCGCATTCCCGGTTCGTGAGCAGGACGGGCTGATCTGGGTCTGGTTCGCCGAGGCCGGGCGGGCCGACCTGCACAAGCCGCCGAACGCCCCATGGCTCGTCGACAGCGCATGGTCGACCCTGGGCGGCGAGTGGACCACCGAGGCGAACTTCCTGCTGCTGCACGAGAACTTCGCCGACATCACGCATGTCGCCGTCCTCGATCCCGACTTCGCACCACCGGTGCTGACCGCCGGTCCGGTCCCGCTGCTCGAGGTGGAGGTCACCGAGACCACCGTCTCGTTCCAGCGCGACTACCCGACCGCACCCCTGGCAGCGTGGCATGCCACGCTCCTCGGGGCCGACCCGGGCGCCGTGTTCACCCAGCACGAAGAGGGTCGCTTCGCCTCGCCGGGCCTGTGGGTCGACAGTTGGGAGGTCCGCCCCGAGGCAGACGGGGCCTCGGTGGCCACCTTCCGATTCACCCACGCGGTGACGCCGGTCGACGCGACCAGCGCCCGACACGTCTGGCGGGTGAGCCGGAACTTCGCACATGGGGAGCAGACCTCCGCTGATCTGGTCCCGCTGTTCACCCAGTACTACAGCCAGGTGCGCGACATCCTCGAGACGATGCAGGGCGTGCTCTCCACCGAGGGTCCGCGCGCCGACGTGAGCGTCGCCTCCGACGTCGCTGCGCTGCAGGTGCGCAAGATCGTCGCGCGCATGGTCTCGGACGAGCGATTCGCGTGAGCACACCACTGGACGCCAATCCGCACATCAACGACGAATGCTTTGGAGCAACGAAATGACCGACGTGAAGGGCTTCTTCTACCCGCGCACCGCACTGGGTGGGTCGTCGCTGATCCCGGACCCGCCGTGGTTCTACTCCGGTGACCTGCTCACCGTGGAGTACCGCACCGACCCGGCACGGGTAGCAGAACTGCTCCCCGCGCCGCTGGAGCTGGCGCCCGAGGACCCGGGTGCCGTCGCACTGATCTGGGCCGACTGGCAGTCGTGCTCGAGCAGCCGCGAAGAGCTCCTGGACCCGGTTCGGTCGCAGTACAAGGAGACCTTCGTCGTGGTCCGGTGCAGCTTCGAGGGCAGGACCTTCTCCCGCTGCGTCTACATCTGGGTCGACAAGGACTTCGCCATCGCCCGCGGGATGCACCAGGGCTACCCGAAGAAGCTCGGCACGATGTGGCAGACCCGACCGCACCCGTTCCACGCCGCGGCACCGCAGATCGCCGAGGGCGGCACCTTCGGCGCGACGCTGGCATCGGGTGACCGCCGGCTGGCCGAGGCCGTGCTCACGTTGCGCGAGGAGTCGGACTCCAACGGCTTCGTCAACTCGCACCCGATGGCACACCACCGGATCTACCCCGGCATCGAGCGCGGCGCCCCGGACGCGTACGCAGAGCTGATCTCCTCCGGCTCTGCCGAGTTCGAGGGTGGCCCGGCGTGGAAGGGCGACGTCGAGCTGCGGCTGTTCGAGTCCCCGACCGAGGAGCTCGCACGGCTCGAGGTCGACGAGATCATCGGCGGCTACTACCGCCAGGTGGGCGTCAAGTGGGACGGCGGGGGTTCACTCGCGCGGCGTTCCGTCACCGAGGGCTGGCAGGCGGTGCAAGCATGAGCGCCATCGAGGTCGAGGGCGTCGAGGTCGACACCCGGCACTGGATCAACGGCCAGCGCGTGGCGTCGGCGACGACCTTCACCGACGTCTCACCGATCGACGAGACCACCCTGGGTGAGATCTCGGCCGGCGGGGCCGACGAGGTTGACCAGGCTGTCGCGGCCGCCCGCGCCGCCTTCCCGGCGTGGGCAGCGCTCCCGGTCGCCGAGCGGACCGCCATCCTGCGCCGGGTCGCCGACGGCATCGACGCCCGGGCCGAGGAGCTCTCTCGGGTCGAGACCCGCGACAACGGGTCGCTGCTTCGCTCGCACCGTCGTGGGGTGATGCCCCGCGTCGGGATGAACTTCCGCTACTTCGCCGACTGGGCGGAGCAGCTGCAGCACGAGGACCGTGAGATCCGGGGGCACCGTGAGCGGATCACCTTCGACCCCGCCGGGGTCGTCGCGATCATCACGCCGTGGAACGCCCCCCTGATGCTCGCGACCTGGCGGATCGGACCCGCTCTCGCTGCGGGGAACACCGTGGTGGTCAAGCCCCCGGAGTGGGCCCCACTGACCGCCTCGCTGCTTGCCGAGATCACGCACGAGGCCGGCCTGCCGCCGGGAGTCTTCAACGTCGTACAAGGCACGGGAGCCGAGACCGGTGCGCCGCTGACCCGGCACCCGGGCATCAACCGGCTCTCCTTCACCGGCTCCGTCCCGACCGCCGGGGTGATCGCCGCCGCAGCCGCGCCCAACATCGTGCCGCTCTCCTTCGAGCTCGGTGGAAAGTCGCCGTTGGTCGTCTTCGAGGACTCCGACCTCGACCTCGCCGTGGATCTCGCGGTCGAGCAGTTCGACAACGCCGGTCAGGTCTGCCTGGGCGCATTCCGGCTGCTCGTGCACGAGAGCATCGCTGACGACTTCCTCGGGCGCGTGGTGGAACGTGCGTCAGGGCTGGTCCAGGGTGACCCGCGCGAGGAGTCAACCGACGTGAGCGCGCTGGTGAGCCGCACGCACTTCGAGCGCGTCTCCGGGTTCGTAGACCGGGCGATCGCCGACGGCGCCAAGCCGGTGCTCGGCGGTGGCCCGAACACCGAGCTCGGCGGTCTGTTCTTCCGGCCCACGATCCTGACCGGCGCCGAGCCCGGCAGCGAGATCCTCACCGAGGAGGTCTTCGGCCCGGTGCTGACCGTCCAGACCTTCGCTACCGAGGACGAGGCCGTGGAGATGGCCAACAACACCCGGTTCGGGCTCGCCGCCACGCTGGTGACCGGTGACCCCGAGCGTGCCGAGCGGGTAAGCATGGCCCTGAACGCCGGCACGGTGTGGGTCAACTGCTTCTTCGTCAGGGACCTCGGAGCACCGTTCGGCGGCAACGGGAAGTCGGGCATCGGGCGCGAAGGCGGCGACTACTCCTTCGACTTCTACTGCGACATCAAGAACAGCGTGTTCAGCCCGAGCGGCTGGACGGCCGGAACGAACGAAAGGACGGATGCCTGATGGGTGAAGTAGTAGGGGCCGGGCTGATCGCCCACGTGCCCACGATCGTGCTGCCCGAGGCGACCAGGCGAGAGCTGAACGGTGGCGAGGACAGCACCCTGGTGTCCGGGCTGCAGCAGCTGCGCGCCGAGGTCTTCGACACCCTCGACTACGACACCGTCGTGGTGCTGGACTCCCACTGGGCCACGACCGTTGAGTTCGTCGTGACCGCCCAGGAGCGGCGGGCGGGGCTGTTCACCTCCGAGGAGCTCCCGCGCGGCATGAGCCAGCGTCCCTACGACTTCCCCGGGGACCCCGAGCTTGCACAGCTCATCGCCGGCAAGGGTGCCGACCACAGCACCTGGATCACCGCGATCGACGACGACCACCTGCCGATCTTCTACGCCACGACCAACGTGTGGGAGTTCCTTGGCCAGGGGCTTCCCGACAAGCGCTGGATCAGCATCGGGGTCTGCCAGACAGCCGACATGGAGGACAACCTCCGGCTGGGTCGCGCCCTCGGAGACGCCATCGCGGAGTCGGACCGGAAGGTGTTGCTGATCGCCTCCGGCGCGATGTCGCACACGTTCTGGCCTCTGCGACAGCTGCGCGACCACGAGGCTGCGGGACGTGAGCACATCTTCACCAAGGAGGCGATCGAGGCGGACCACGAACGCCTCGAGTGGTTCCGCAACGGCGACCACGCCCAGGTCCTGGACACGATGCCGGAGTTCTACCGCTTCCGGCCCGAGGCCCGGTTCGGCCACTACCTGATGATGATCGGCGCCCTCGGTGAAGGCGACTGCACCGCCACGAGCAGGCAGTACGGCGAGTACGAGAACTCGATCGGCACCGCCCAGGTGCACCTGTGGTTCGACCGTCCCGAGGAAGGGTTCCCCCGCCCCCGGCGTACGCGCGACGGACCCCGACTTCCTGCGCCAGAACGCCGGCCCCGACCTGCCCGCGGCAGGCTGACCCAACGACCAGACCGTGGGTGAACGCCCGCGGTCCCACCGAAGGAGAACCATGACCCTGGTAGAGACCCGACGCATCCTGCTCGACGGCAACGTCGTCGACGTCGTCCGGCGCGGCGACACCCTCGTGGCCCACGACGGTCGCGAGGTCGCGATCGCCGATGCCAGCCACCTGGCCCCGGTGACGCCGTCGAAGATCGTGTGCGTGCACCTCAACTACATCTCCCGCGTGGAGGAGATGATGACCTCGCTGCCCCCGGCCCCGACGTACTTCCACAAGCCTGTCTCGGCGCTGAACGCGCACGAGGGCGCCGTGGTCCGGCCGGCCGGCTGCAAGTGGCTCAACTACGAGGGCGAGATCGCGATCGTCATCGGGAGGACCGCACGCAACATCTCGCCCGAGGAGGCCGGCGACTACATCCGCGGCTACACCATCGGCAACGACTACGGTCTGCACGACTTCCGCGACACCGACTCCGGTTCCATGCTCCGGGTCAAGGGTGCCGACACCCTCTGCCCACTCGGGCCGGGGCTGGTCGAGGGCTGGGACTTCCACGACAAGGCGATCCGCACGATCGTCAACGGGGAGGTGCGCCAGGACGGCAACACCAGCGAGATGAAGTGGGACATGCACTACCTGGTCGCCGACATCGCGCGCACGATCACGCTGCAGCCCGGCGACGTCCTGCTGTCCGGAACGCCGGCCATCTCGCGGACCGTCTACCCCGGCGACGTCGTCGAGGTCGAGGTCGAGGGCCTCGGCACCCTGCGCAACCACATCGTCGAAGGACCGACCCCCATTCGCAGCGACGTGGGCGCCCAGCCCACGGAGAGCGAGGAGGTCCTCTCCACCGCGAAGGGCGGCGACTGGGAGTTCCGCGGGATCCGCAAGCCCGACCTCAGCAAGACCCACTGAGGCTGGGAGATGACGCGACGACCTGCCGGAGCCAGACCCCTCGTGGTCATCCCGGCCCGGTTCTCCGCGAGCGCCTCGGCACTGCGCTACCGCGCCGAGGTCAGCGCGGCCAAGCTGATCCAGGCGGTGCACAGCGCTGGCGGGGAACCGCTGGTGCTGCACCCGGAGGTCCCGGACGGCATCGAGGACGACGACCTCGACCAGCTGGTGCGCGACCGGATCTGGATGGCCGATGGCATTCTGCTGCCCGGCGGGGGAGACCTCGCCGCGCACTGGGCCGGTCAGGCGTCGCACGAGACGCAGTACGACGTGGACGAGGCCCAGGACGCCTTCGACCTGTCCCTGGCCAGGGTGGCGATCGAGGACTGCATCCCGTTGCTCGCGATCTGCCGGGGGACACAGGTGGTCAACGTCGCCCGTGGTGGGGACCTTGTGCAGGACCTCACCGAAGCGCTCGGCGCCGACCACCGCCACCTCGTCCACGAGATCAAGGTCCTCGAGGACTCACCTCTACGGGCCGTCGTGCCGGACGACCGGATGACCATCTCCTGCTACCACCACCAGGGTCTCGGTGAGCTCGGCGAGAGCCTCCGGGCCTCGGCCTACGCGGAGGACGGGACGATCGAGGCGGTCGCGCTGGACGACCACGAGGGGTGGTACCTCGGGGTGCAGTGGCACCCGGAGGACACGGCCGACACCGATCCGCAGCAGGCTGGTGTGTTCAAGGCCTTCGTCGAGGCGATCGGTCGAGCAGGGCGTGTCTCACAACGGCTCTGACGAGCCCCCAGAGGACTCGATGGCGCGCACGATCGCCCGCAGGCTGGTGGTCATGTCCTTCTGGCGCTTGCGGGAGAGGCTGCTGACCACGTGGGTCTCGATGAGATTGAACTTGGGATACAGGTCCTCCATCAACGCCCTGCCGGACGGTGTCAGGTGAAGCTCAACCAACCGACGGTCGTCCTCACGTCCGTGCTTCTCGATCCAGCCGCGGGCCTCCAGGGTCTTGACCACTCCGGTCAGCGTTGCCTTGGAGATCGCTGCGGACTCGGCAGCGTCCCGGGTCTCCATTCCGTCCCAGATCCAGACGCCCCAGAGCACCACGAAACCGGTCCACGTGATCCCGGACGGACGCAGCACCTCGTTGGTGACGTGAGTCCGGACAGCGTTGGCGGCGCGGTAGATGCTGGAGACGGCGTGCGCGGCGTCGAAGTCGAGCTCGAGCGAAGCCAGGTGGCTCTGCATCGCACGCTCGGTCTCGATGAGGGTGTGTTCGTCAGTCATCGTCGGATGCAGCCTTTGCGAGTGGGGTGCGGGCATGGTCGCAGAAATTGTTTGGGGCCGAACCGCTTGACATGATCGTTTGTATCCGTACGATCTTATCTCACACTAGTTTGAGCATCAAGGGCACCGGGTTGATCGTCGCCAGCAGGCACGGCGCGGTGCCGAGGACAAGGAGAACATATGGTCCACGTCGATCCCACCGCGATGGAGGCCGCTCAGGCCGATCTGACGAGCAGCGACATCGATGTCGTGCGGCTGGGTTACAGCGACCTGATCGGGGCCGAGCGGGGACGGGACATCCTGACCAACCGCTTCGCACGCACCGTCGGCGACGGCGTGGCCTTCTGCAGGTCTGTCTACGGCACATCCCCGATGGGCGACGTCGTGGACATCGAGGGCGGCATGTCCGCCGGGCTGCCGGACGTCGTCGCAGTACCCGACGTGAGCACCATGCAGCACGTGCCGTGGGAACCCGGTGTGGCGCACATGATCGCCGATGTCTACAACCCGGACGGCTCCCCGTCCCAGGAGAGCCCGCGCAACGTCCTGCGCCGCGTGCTCGGACGATTCGCCGAGCTGGGCATGAACCCGATCGTCGGACCCGAGCTGGAGTTCTACGTCCTTGAAGCCTGCGAGACGTCGCCGACCGGCTGGAAGCGGTACGGCGAGGGCACGGGCAACGTCTACACCGCCGGCTACAAGGGCGACCCCGAAAACACGCTGATCAAGTCGCTGCGCCAGCTCTCCGAGTACGGGCTCGACGTGGTCGCCGCGAACCACGAGTTCTCCTCCGGTCAGTTCGAGATCAACCTGTGGCACTCGGAGGCGCTGGACGCTGCCGACCGTGCATTCCGCTTCAAGACCGCCCTCCAGGAGCTGGCCCGCATCGACGGCAAGCTGGCCACGTTCATGGCCAAGCCGTTCAACGACGAGGGTGGGTCGGGCTTCCACATCCACTTCTCCACGTGGTCCGACGAGGGCGAGGCGCTGTTCGACGATGCCGACGGCGAGGACGGACTCTCCGACATCGCACGTCACGCCGTGGCCGGCGTACTCGCGCACGCGCCTGCGCTCACGGCTCTGCTCAACCCGACCGTCAACTCCTACAAGCGCTTCGGGCCGGACACGCTGGCTCCCTGGCTGATCGACTGGGGTCTCGACAACCGCAGCGCGATGATCCGGATCCCACCGGAGCGCGGTCGGGCATCGCGGATGGAGCTGCGTCTTGGGGACGCCTCGGCGAACCCCTACCTGGCGGTGGCGGCCTTCCTGGGCGCGGCCTACCTCGGTATCCGCGACAAGATGGAAGCTCCGGCCAAGCTCGAGGGCTACGGGTACGACACCAGCAAGGCCGAGATGCTGCCGACGGACCTGGCCACCGCGATCGATGCGTTCGAGGCCGACACCGACCTGACGGAGCTGCTCGGGCCCGAGTTCGTCAACGCCTTCGTGACGTACAAGCGCAACGAGATCGAACGCTTCTCGCACTGGGTGACCGACTGGGAGTTCCGTGAGTACAGCTACCACCTGTGAGCGGGCGAACGCGACGATGAATGTTTCGGCTCAGACCGGACGACTTGGAAGGCTCGGGCCATGCAACTCCTGGTGATCCAGCACGACCACGCGTCGCCGCTCGGGCCGATCGCGGAGCGGTTCGTGGACCGCGGTTACGACCTGACGATGCACAACGTCGTTCCCGAGGTCTCCTTCCACAGGCCCGGTGTGCTGACAGAGTTTCCCGATTTCACCCGCTACGACGCCGTCGTGCCCATGGGCGCACCGTGGTCCACCTATGACGACGCGCTGATCGGCAGCTGGGTACGCCCCGAGATCGAGCAGCTGAAACGGGCCGATGAGGCGGGTGTGCCGGTCATGGGCATCTGCTTTGGTGGACAGCTCCTGGCGTCGGCTCTGGGAGGGTCGGTCGTGGGCTCCACCTCGCCGGAGGTCGGCTGGTACGACGTGCACAGCGACGACGAGTCACTGGTGCCCGCCGGTCCGTGGTTCCAGTGGCACTACGACCGCTGGCTGCTCCCGCCGGAGGCGCGTGAGGTGGCTCGCAACGACGCTGCATCGCAGGCGTTCGTGGTCCGGCGCAACCTGGCGGTGCAGTTCCATCCCGAGCTCACGAGTGGCCAGCTCGCTGGCTGGCTGGGCAACGGCGGTGACGCCAAAGCGCTCGCCGCCGGGCTCGACCTCGTGCAGCTCGTGGATCGTACCGCCGAGCTGGAGCCGGACGCACGGGCCCGGGCCCACCGGCTCGTGGACGGCTTTCTCGAACACGTGGTGACTCGTCCGCTCGCAACGCTACGACCCTAGTCCCGGATGTGAAGCGAAGGTCGGGGGTCGGAGCTTGGCCAGCGCCGAGAGTTCGCTGACCGTGCAGATCGGGTTGCGGGTGAAGTCCCCGGCGTAGTACCCGTTGTGACGTCGGCGGGAGCCGGTGTAGGTGCCGCTGTCTTCCTCGATCGTGAACATCTCAGTCATCTCCTTGGGAATCCGGGCGACCGTCGCGATCGCGGCCTGTGGTAACTGCTCTCACCATGTCCACGAACGGCACCGGCCGAAATCGACAGCACGGTCGAACGACAGACACGCTGGTCGGTCTCCAACGGCTCCGACTCGAGGGCTTTTCGCCCGGCGTACTCTCGAAGGCGAGGCTCTCTGCTGGACGGAGGTCGCCGTGGACGGCTTGTGGATCGTGCTGGCGGTAGTGCTTGCCGTGGCGATCGCGGGGTGGCTCGCTACCGTGCGCGTGGTCAAGCAGGTCGAGCGAGGCGTCGTGTTTCGGCTGGGCCGCGCCCAGCCTCGGCTGAGACCTCCGGGTGTGGCCCTGCTGGTTCCTGCCGTTGACAGGATGACGCGCGTCAACGTCCAGGTGGTGACCATGCCTGTTCCCGCGCAGGACGGCATCACCCGCGACAACGTGACTGTCCGTGTCGACGCCGTCGTCTACTTCAGGGTGATCAACCCTCTGCGGGCTGTCGTCGAGGTGCAGGACTACGGGTTTGCGATCGCCCAGGTTGCGCAGACGTCGCTGCGCTCGATCATCGGGAAGAGTGAGCTCGACGATCTGCTCTCCAACCGGGAACATCTCAATGAGGGCCTTGAGGTGATGCTCGACAGTCCGGCCGCTGCCTGGGGAATCGAGATCGACCGCGTCGAGATCAAGGACGTGGAGCTGCCGGAGTCCATGAAGCGGTCCATGTCGCGCCAGGCTGAGGCTGAGCGCGAGCGTCGATCCAGGATCATCACCGCTGATGGTGAGTTCCAGGCATCGCAACGACTCTCCGAGGCAGCGGCCGCGATGGCCGACACTCCAGCGGCGCTCCAGCTGCGACTTCTCCAGACAATGGTGGAGGTGGCGGCCGAGAAGAACTCGACGCTCGTGCTGCCCTTCCCGGTCGAGATGCTTCGCTACTTCGAGGCGGTCGCGACCGGGACGCCAGCCGCACCGCGCAGCCGGGAGCCGACTCCTGCGCAGGACCCTGGCCCGGCCATCCTGGAGTATCCAGAAGCGAACTGATCCCAACCGCGACCTTGCGCATCCGGAATGCGAACACAAGAAGAGTCCGCCGATGACAATCAGGACCGAGAGCCGAAAGAGAATCGCCAGCGGCGTCGGTGAGGTGTGGGCGTATGTCTGTGACGTCGGACGCTGGCCGGAGTGGGCGCCAACGGTTCTCGAATGCTGGGTTCGCGGAGGAGCTCCGCTTGAGCCCGGCTCGCGGGTGGAGCAGCGGGCGAAGGGGATCCTCTGGTTGACTCGCGGCCGCAGCCAGGAGGTGACCGCCGTCGAGGCGCCCCGCTGCGTGGCGTTCGCAGGGCCGATGGGTACTTCCGCGGCGCGCTGGGGAATGGAACTCGAGCCGGTGGACGATGGGCACACCGACGCCAAGATGTGGATCGAGGTCGACCTTGCGGGCATCATGCGCGCGGTCCCCGGCCGCGCTCTCAAAGGCCGAATTCAGCGCGTAAGCGATCGCGAGATGGCTGCCATCAAGGCTGAGGTCGAGCATGCTGCGCGGGGAGCCGCGGGGTCCTAGTGGCGTTGCGTCGTGTCGCGATGCTACCGAGATCGAGGAGCACACCGTGAGCCAGATCGACCGTCGGCGAGAGCATCTGATCAACACATACCGCAAGAAGGCGAAGCACTACGACGTCACGTCCCGCCTCTACCCCGTGCCCGGTTACCCCCAACGGGCACAACGCCTCGGGGCCGTACAGGCGCTCGGCCTTCGCGCGGGTGACTTCATGATCGACATCGCATGCGGCACAGGTCTGAACTTCCCGCTGATTGAGGAGGTGATCGGTCCCGACGGCCGGATCGTCGGGGTCGATCTGACCGATGCGATGCTCGCCCGGGCCCAGGACCGGATGGAGACTGAGGGCTGGAGCAACATCAGCCTCGTGCAAGCCGACGCGGCCCACTTCGACTTCCCGTCCGAGGTCGACGCGATCCTGTGCACGTACGCCTTGTCGCAGGTGCCCGAGTGTGCAGAGGTCATCGCCCACGGCGCCGCGGCCCTCTCCGCAGGCGGACGCTGGGTCGTGCTGGACCTCAAGGTTCCCGACAACACGCCTGGGTGGCTGACGCAGCTCGGGGCCGCAATGCTGCGGCCTTTCGCCTCTATCGATGAGTGGATGATGCGCTGTCCATGGGAGGCGATTCGTGCGGCCATGACAGAAGAACTGGCCGATCTCTCCTGGAGCGAGCTGTGCTTCGGAACCGCATTCCTCGCTGCGGGGTCCCGCGGCCGGTGGACCACCCGTCAGACCAGGATGTGACCCGCATGAGCATCATCGTGCCCACCTTCGCAGCCGCGGCCCGTTCGGCGAGCGACGCCATCGCTCAGATCCCCGCCAATGCATGGGACGGTCCGGGGCTCGGCGAGTGGACCGTGCGCGACCTCGTCGGTCACACCAGCCGCTCGCTGGTGACGGTCATCGACTACCTCGCTCGTCCGGTCGCCGAGGAGGTCGTGCTCTCGGCGTCGGCGTACCTCGCCGCCATCTCGGGGGGCACCATCGACGCGGACGCGGTCACCGAGCGTGGCCGTCAAGCCGGCCGCGACCTCGGTGACGATCCCGCCTCCCGGTTCCACGCCCTTGTGGACGAGGCCGTCCGGGTGGCCGAAGGCACCGACCCCGACCTTGTCGTGCACACGATTGTGGGTGGCATGCGGGTCGCGGCGTACCTGCCGACGCGCACGTTCGAGCTGTGCGTCCACGGGCTCGACATCGCGGCCGCGACCGGGATCCCAGTCGACCTGCCTCCACGAGCGGTCGAGGAGGCCTCCGCGCTGGCGGCGGTTGCCGCGGCTCAGCGCGGTCTCGGCCCGGACCTGCTGCTGGCGATGACGGGCCGGCGCAGCCTGCCCCCGGGCTTCAGCGTCGTCTGAGATCCGTCGGTCGCGCTTCAGTCGTCCGACAGTCGGATCTCGACCATCAGCTCGTGACCCAGCCCCTCGAGCATCGACCGAAGCGAGTCGGCGCTCGTGGTCGACGGGGCGTTGAGCACGGCGCGGGCCTCGAAGAGCATTCCCCCGGCCATCGGTGCCTCACGTACGTTGGTGCTGAGCTCTTCGATGCTGACCTGGTGGCTGGCGAGCAAGGCCGAGATCTCTGCCACGATGCCCGGATGGTCGTCTCCGAGCAGCTCGAGGTGGAGCCGCTGCGACTCGCGCTCCACGGGCTCGTCCGTGCGCTCGAGGGTGATCTGCAGACCCTGGGCGCTGAGCGTCTTGAGGTCCGCGGCCAGCGCGTCGAACCTCCTGTCCGCGACCGCCACCAACACGATGCCGGCGAACTTGCCCGCCAGTCGCGACATCTGACCGTGCTCCCAGCTCGCGCCGTGGGCCTTGATCGGGACCGCGAGCTCTGAGACAAGTCCTGGTCGGTCATCGCCGACGACGGTGAAGATGAAGGTGGCCACGCAGGCAGGCTACGAGACTGGTCATCTTTGATCCGACCAGGAGTGAGTGGCAGGGTCGCCGCGTGATCGATGACATCGCGAAGGCCTTGCTGCACGACTACCTCAGGGAGGTACGTGAGGCGATGCTCGCCAAGGTCGACGGGCTCTCCGAGTACGACGCCCGCCGCCCGCTGACCGCTACTGGGACCAACCTGCTGGGCTTGATCAAGCACCTGTCGACCTGGGAAGACCCGGCCAATGCTTGACGCGTGAGCGGCACTGGGGTGCCTCCGAGGTCGAGGCAGGCCTTGTCGGTTCGGCGACGGTGGCGATGACGCCCTGTCTGCGCGAGGTGTCCCGTGGGCGATCCTGTCCGGTGCCGGCCCGCTAGTCTCGGGCCGTGGCCAGCAGCGTGTACGTCGCAGCAGTCGAAGGCTTCACCGGCAAGTCCACTGTGGCTCTCGGGATTCTCGAGGAGCTGTCCAAGCGGGTCGAGCGGGTTGCGGTCTTTCGCCCCGTCGTACGCGAGCAGAACTCCATCGACTACGTCCTCGACCTGTTGGTCGCTCACGATGCGGTTGCCCTGTCCTACGACGAGTGCGCCGGTGTGACCTACTCCGAGCTGCATCGAGACCCTGACGCCGCGCTCGGCAGGATCGTGGAGCGCTACCACCTCGTGGCCGAGAAGGCAGACGCCGTGGTCGTGGTGGGCAGTGACTACACCGACGTCGGGGCGCCGACGGAGTTCTCCTTCAACGCCCGTGTCGCGGCCAACCTGGGGACCCCGGCGGTGCTTGTCCTCAACGCGCACGGCAAGACCCCGGAGGAGCTTCAGACCACGGCCGAGGTGGCCGTGGCGGAGCTGAAGGCCAACCTCGGCTCCTTGTGCGCGGTCGTGGCCAACCGCGCGGACCCGGCCACCCGCGACGACGTGCTCGCCGCGCTCGTCGGGCTCGACGCACCAGCGTTCGCGCTGCCCGACGAACCCCTGCTGATCGCCCCGTCGGTGGGCGACATGATGCTGGCCTGCGAGGGCAGGCTGGTCAGCGGCGAGGAGCGGCTGCTGGCGCGGGAGGCCACCGGCCTCGTCATCGCCGCGATGACGCTGCCCAACGTGCTGGACCGGCTGTTCGACGGCGCCGTGGTCGTTGCCGCGGGCGACCGCCCGGAGGTGGTCCTCGGCGTCCTCACCGCCCATGTGTCCGCGAACTTCCCGCAGATGTCCGGGATCGTCCTCAACGGCGGCATCCCGCTGGCTCCCCAGGTCGGCAGCCTGATCGAGGGCATGCACACCACGATGCCGATCATCGAGACCGACTTCGGCACCAAGGACACCGCCACCGCGCTCTCCGCCCTTCGCGGACGCCTGCACAAGGACTCGCCACGCAAGGTCGCGACGGCGCTCGCGCTGTTCGACGAGTACGTCGACGGTGACGCCCTGCTCGACCGGCTCGAGATCGCGCGCAGCGACACGGTCACGCCGCTCATGTTCGAGCACCAGCTGCTGGACCTCGCCGTGGCCGAACGGCGCCACATCGTGCTGCCCGAGGGTGACGATGACCGGATCCTCCAGGCCGCGGACATCGTGCTGCGCCGAAGGATCGCGGACCTCACCATCCTGGGTGACCCCCGCGCCGTCCAGGCGAGGGCGGCGATGCTGGGCGTCGACCTCGCAGGGGCTCGCCTGGTCAGCCCGTTCGACGGTGAGCTGCGTGAGCGGTTCGGCGCCGAGTACCACGCCCGGCGCCACCACAAGGGAGTCGACCTCGAGCGCGCGCGAGACCTCATGCTGGACGTGTCGTACTTCGGGACGATGATGGTCGAGCTCGGGTTGGCCGACGGCATGGTCTCGGGCGCGGCCCACACCACCGCCCACACGATCCGGCCGGCGCTCGAGTTCGTGCGGACCGTTCCCGACGTCTCGGTGGTGTCCTCGGTGTTCTTCATGTGCCTGCGCCACCAGGTACTGGTGTACGGCGACTGCGCCGTCAATCCCGACCCGACCGCCTCCCAGCTCGCCGACATCGCGATCGCCTCGGCCCGGACGGCGTCGGCGTTCGGCGTCGACCCGCGCGTGGCGATGCTGTCCTACTCGACCGGAAGCTCCGGCTCCGGGAGTGACGTGCAGAAGGTCGTCGAGGCCACGGCCATGGTGCGCGAGCGGGCGCCGGATCTCCCGATCGAGGGTCCGATCCAGTACGACGCCGCGATCGACGCAACAGTGGCGCGCACGAAGCTCCCCGATTCAAAGGTGGCCGGACACGCGACCGTGTTCGTGTTCCCCGACCTGAACACGGGCAACAACACCTACAAGGCCGTGCAGCGCTCGGCAGGCGCGCTCGCGGTCGGCCCGATCCTCCAGGGACTGCGAAAGCCGGTCAACGACCTGTCGCGTGGCGCCACCGTGCGTGACATCGTCAACACCATCGCGATCACGGCGATCCAGGCCCGGGGGCGCTCGTGAGCTCCCACGTGCTGGTGCTCAACGCGGGGTCGTCGTCGCTGAAGTACAGCCTCGATCGATGCCGAGACCGGGGCGGCGCCCGCGACCGGGTCGGTGGAGCGGATCGGCGAGGCGCGCGGACGGCTGCAGCACTCGACCGGCGACGGCAGGCACACGTCCGAGCGGCGTGTTCGCGACCATCGCGGAAGCGCTGGCCGCTGCGCTGGCTGCGTTCGCCACCCACGGGCCTTCGCTGCAGGACTCCGAGGTGGTTGCGGTGGGTCATCGCGTCGTCCACGGCGGCTCCCGTTTCGCCGATCCGGCCCTCGTCGACGACGCGCTGATCGAGGAGGTGAGAAAGCTGGTGCCCCTCGCACCGCTGCACAACGCGGCCAACCTCGAGGGGTTGCGCGTCGCCCGCAGGCTGTTCCCCGACGTACCCCAGGCGGCGGTCTTCGACACCGCCTTCCACCAGACCATGCCTCCGGTCGCGTACACCTACGCGGTGCCGCGGACGTGGCGCGAGGAGCACCGGATCCGCCGCTATGGCTTCCACGGGACTTCATACGCCTTCGTCAGCCGGGAGGCCGCGCGCCTGCTCGGCAGACCTGTCGACGAGACCAACCTGATCGTCCTCCACCTGGGCAACGGCGCCTCGGCCGCGGCCATCCGCGGCGGTCAGTCTGTCGACACCTCGATGGGCTTCACCCCGCTCGAGGGGCTGGTCATGGGAACCCGGTCCGGCGACCTCGACCCTGCCATCCACGCACACCTGTGCGCGCGAGCTCGGCTGGTCGATCGACGCCGTGGACAACGCCCTCAACCGCGAGTCGGGCCTGAAGGGACTCACCGGCCACAGCGACATTCGCGAGGTCCTGGCGCTGCGCACGCAGGGCGACGAGGCTGCCCGACTTGCGTTCGACGTCTACGCCTACCGCGTTCGCAAGTACGTCGGGGCCTACTTTGCCGTGCTCGGTTCCGTCGACGCGGTCGTCTTCACTGCCGGAGTCGGCCAGTACACCCCCGAGCTCCGGGCGGCCAGTCTGGCCGGCCTCGAGCTGCTCGGGATCGAGATCGACCAGGCACGCAATGCCGAACCGCTCCAGCGGCCCGAGGGCGATCTCCACCGACGTCAGCCGCGTGCAGGTCCTCGTAGTGCCGACCAACGAGGAGTGGGAGATCGCGAGGCAGGCCCTCGCGGTGATCCGAGGCCGGGATTGACTACCAAGGGGAGCGAAGGCGCCGTGGGATGCCGGCGTCGAGCGCGTCGCGAGCCTGCAGCCGCACCTTCACGTCGACACAATGCACACCGTCTGGGGCGACGAGCAGCGGGTTGAGGTCGAGGTCGGACACCTCGGGTACGTCGACCACGAGTTGGCCCACGCCCACCAGGATCGACTCCAACGCCTCCACGTCGACCCCCTCGCTGCCCCGGTAGCCCTCGAGCAAGGGCCACAGACGCAGCCCACGCATGGCCCTTCCCACGTCGGCGCTGGTCACCGGGGGCACCAGGTAGACCTCGTCCTTCAAGACCTCGGTCGCGACGCCACCCGCGGCGATCCGGACCAGGGGCCCGAACACCGAGTCGCGGACCACCCCGCAGGCCACCTCGACGCCGGCGAGCACCGGCTGCACGCGGACGTCGACCGAGTCGCTGCCCAGCTCGGCGCGGAAGGCGTCGACGGCGGCCACCACGTCCGCCGGCGTCAGCAGTCCGGCACGCACCAGCCCACGGTCGGTCTTGTGCACAACTGTCGGGTCGGCCACCTTCACCACGACCGGAAAGCCGATCGCCGCCGCGGCCCGGCAGGCCTCGTCGGCATCCCGCGCCTCGACACCGACGTGTTCGACGCCGTATGACCCCAACAGCTCGGCGCTCGCCGATGCCGGAAGCCACTCGGCCATCCCGCCGCGCGCGGCGAGACGCTCGATGGCCCACGCGCGGGCGAAGGCGGCCCGTACGCCCACCGCCGCAGGTGGATCCTCGGCCGGGACCCGTCGCCATGCGGCGTACCTCATCGTGCGCGCCAGCGCCCCGACCGCTGCCTCCGCGGTCCGGTAGACCGTCACACCCTCGGGGCGTCCATGCTCGGCCGCGTTGGAGGCCACGAGCAGGACCGGCCGGTCCGACTGCGCCCGGGTCCGGGACAGCGCGTCGAAGAGCCCGCTGGGGTCGGCCAGGCTGGTGGGGACGAGGACGACCACGAGCGCATCGAGCTCGGTCAAGGAGAGCAACGCCCGCACGCCGGCCTCGAGTGCGGCGGGGGACAGGTCGGCCCCGAGGTCGACCGGGTTGTCGGTGCGGACTGCACCCGGCACGGCCCGCTGCACGGCCGCACTTCCCTCGTCTGACAGCTTCGGCACCGATAGCCCTTCGGCGTCGGCAAGATCCGCCGCCAACGTGCCCATCCCGCCCGCGTTCGTGACCACTCCGACCCGGTAGCCGGCCGGCATCGGCTGCCCGAGCAGCAGTGCCGCGGTCTCGGCCACTTCGGTGGCGCTCCTGCACGGGATCACGCCCGCCTGGGCGAAGAGGGCGTCGACGCCGATCGCCGAGCCAGTCGAACGACCACCGAGGACTCCCAACAGGGGCTTGCGCTCGGCGAAGCGGCGGGCGGTCCGGGCGAACTTGAGCGCGTTGCCGAAGGACTCCAGGTGGAGTGCCGCGGCAGCGACCTGGTCGTCGTCCATCCACGCGGCCAACAGGTCGTTGCTGGAGACGTCGAGCTTGGTACCGAGCGAGACGAACGAGTGGACGCCGACGCCCAGGTCGCGGGCCAGGTCGAGCAAGGTCAGCCCGACCCCGCCCGACTGCGAGGCGATCGCCAGCCCGCCCGGCCCAGGCAGGGCCCGAGCGAAGGTGGCGTTGAGGCGCATCTCCGGCCCCTGCGACAGCACCCCCTGCGAGTCGGGACCGACCACGCGCACGCTGTGGGCCCGGGCCGTCCGCAGCAGGTCCTGTTGAGCGGCCACACCCAGCCCGTCAGGGCCGGTGAGGCCGGACGACACGATGATCGCTGCACGTACGCCCGCCGCGGTGGCGTCGGCCATGACCGAGATGACCTGACCGACAGGCACCACGACCACCACGAGGTCGATGGGTTCCCCGATCGCGGCCAGGCTGCGGTAGGCCGGCAGACCGGCCACGGAGTCGGACTCCGGTTGCACGACATAGAGTCGGCCCGAGAAGCCCCCGGTTCGGATTGCCTCGAGCACACCGGTGCCCAGCCCGGCGCCCACCACCGCGACGCTCTCCGGGTACAGAAGCGGGCGCAACGAGTGCGCCTCGGAGCGCCACTCGCGGCGGTCCGCGGCGTCCAGGGCGGCGGAGGACACCTCGGTGCGCAGCTCGACCGACACCTCTCCGTACTGGCTTCTGCGCGTCACAGCGAAGCCCGCAGCCTGGAAGACGCCCAGCATCCCGTAGTTGTCCGCGAGCACCTCGGCCTCGAATCGGGTGACCCCGTGCTCGCGGCACAGTGCCGCGAGGTGTTCCAGGAGAAGGCTGCCGAGCCCCCGGCCTCGGTCCTCATCGGACACCAGGAAGGCGACCTCCGCGCGTTCATGCGACAGCAGCTCGGCGGTCGCCAGTGCTGCGATGCGCCCGCGAAGCACGGCAACCAACGCGACCGACGCGTTGTTGGACTTGTCGAACAGTCGCGCGACGTATGCCCGTCCGGCGGCCGGGCTCGGCGTGAAGAAGCGAAGCCGGAGTGTGTCCTCCGAGACGCCCTCGTGCAGGGCCAGCACCCCCTCGCGGTCGCTGGGGACGAGCGAGCGGATGACGGCGATCGTGCCGTCGGCCAGGAGGACGTCGGATGCAGCTGAAGGCCAGGGCAGTGGCTGCGTGCCGGTCAGCTCGTGGCTGGCGCTCTGGTCTTGCCCGTCCATGCACCCATGTTGCCCGGTCCACGCCGTGAAGTGCGGATCTGAGGCTTCCGCACTGCGTCCAGCCGTGCCTAGTGACCCTGCGCCGAGCCGTCGAGGGCGCTGTCGACGGCCATGTGCAGAAGCTGGTCGAGCTCGAATGGCCGCACCGTCGGCAGCCTGTTTCCATCCACCGCAACGGTCGGCGTGCCAGTGACACCTCCGTCTCTCGAGGCGTCATCAGTGCCGTTCACGACCCACTGCTTGTAGATCTGGTGCTCGGTTCCGGCCCGAACGACTGACTCGGCTGCGCCGGCCTGGACCGCCAGGTCCACGAGACGCGCGTTGGACAGTCCGGAGGTGTTCTCCTTCGGCTGGTGGTCGAAGAGCAGATCGTGGAATGTCGCTGCGGCCTCTGGGCCCGCCTCGTCCAGCACCAAGGCGTAAGCGTTGGCGGCGCGAGTCGAGTACTCGGTCCCGCTGGACATCCGGTTGAGAAATGCGACTGGGCGGTAGATCACCCTTACCTTGCCCTGTGCGGCGTACTGCGGGAGCCAGTGGCGAGTCGCAGCCTCCAGATCGCCGCAGACGGGACACATGAAGTCTTCGTAGATCGTCACCGTGACCGGCGCGGCGACCGCGCCGAGTGGCACCCCGTAAGTGGCGACGGCGCCAGCCGGTGGAGTGGCCACCTGCCCCGTGGTGTCGCGTGAGGCCTGCACGAGGAAGCTCACAGCGACCGTGATGCCGAGAACCGCCAGCACGCCGAGGGTCACCCACAGGTTGCGTCGGCGTGCCTCCTTACGCTGGTGTTGACGCCGAATCTCGGCTGCCCGTTCACTCGCGCGGGGCCGCTCGGTGGGACTGCTCTTGGTTGCCGCCATCTCTCCTAGCCTTTCGTCCTCGTCACCGGGCAGCCTCTGGCACGGCCCGGGAATACACACGGTTGTCCAGCGCGAACCGGGTGCTGGAACACCAGACGGTGAGCACCGAAAGCAGCAACAGCCCGGTGTCCCGGGCGATCTCCCACGGGTACTTGTCCGAGGCTCCGGCGGCGGGGCCGCCACCCCCGAAACAGCCGCATTCGATCTCGAGCCCACGAGCCCACGCCCACGAGATGCCGACGATGAAGGCGACCAGAAGAACCGCCGAGGCCGCCGCCATGAGGCGTGTCAGCAAGCCCAGCAACAGGCACACGCCCACCACGATCTCGATGATCGGCAGCAGGTGCCCGATCGTCGGCACCACCGCTTCCGGCAGCAGACGGTAGGCACGCACGGCGCGAACGTTCTCTGTCGGGTCGGGCAGCTTGAGGCAACCCGCGACCACCCACACCACACCGACGACCACTCGCGCCGGAAAGCCCAGCCTGTGCATCACACCTCCCGCGAAAGTACGCATGAGAGACGCTAGATCCCACAACCGGGTGGAATCCGATGATCCAGGGCAAGTCAGGACCTATGGCCATGGGGATGGTGTCGTTCGCCCCGCAGTGCCGCCTGCCAGCACCGCAGCTCGGACTCGGCATCGGTGCCAGGGCCCTGAAGTCGGTGGGTGATGCCAAGATGATCGCGTGGCGTCGGACTCCCGCATGGTGGCTTTGGGCTTCGGCAAGTTTGCGCGTGCGGACCGCATCTTCGCGCTCGAGCGAATCACCGGTGACGAACGCGGCGACGGCCGCCGCACTCGGGTCTGGATCGATGGAGTCGCCGACCCGTTGATCGCCTCGCGAACCGAGGTCACGATTCTTCGCGACATGGGCCAGGAGGCCGCCATCGTTGGGCCGGAGCTCGACGAGGCGCTGGACCTGGCTGCGCGTCTGGCAGCCGCCGCCGACGAGGGTCGGGTGGACCTGAGCGACCTTGGTCGGCGCGCGCGACGCCTTCTGGCCTCGACCACTCCGTCCGCGTAGGGCTCGCGACGCACTCCGGGGTTCCGACCCCCAGGATCAGGACACCGAGGACTGGTCGACCACCGGCGACCCCACCACCGTCCGGCTGAGAATGAGGACTGCCCGGTCGTCGTCGCCGCTTTCGACCTGCCCGATGATCCGGCGGGCCGCGCCGCCGAAGCCGTTACCGACGGCATCGCGTGCCGCACGCTGCAACCACGCGATGCCGGCGTCGATGTCGCTGCCGCGCGCCTCCACGACGCCGTCTGTGTAGAACATGAGCGCCTCGCCCGGGAGCAGCTGGCCCCTGCTGACGTGCAATTCTGGCGCGCGGAGCACGCCCAGGGCGGTTCCGCGTGCGTTGTCGATGACCCACTCACGCGAAGGCAGGTCCCAGCGCAACGCCGGCGGGTGGCCGCCGCTGGTGATCTGGTAGCCGCCCTCCTGGAGGTCGACCAGCAGGTGCACTGCGGTCGCGATCGCCTCGTCGTCTCGTTGCCGGATCAGGAAGCCGTTGGCCGCACGGAACAGCTCCCGTGGCGGCAGTGCGCCGATCAGCCCACCCAGGGCTCCCGCAAACTGGAGCGCAGCCGGCCCTGCACCCGTTCCCTTTCCGCAGACGTCGACGAGGATCACCTCGAGCCGCTTCCGGTCCTCGTTCAGGTCGGCCACCAGGAAGTCCCCGGCGTACGTGCCACCGTGGGCGGCGATCATCGCGCTCTGCGAGTCCCAGCCCTCGGGCAGCGGCGGGATCTTGCCCTGCGCCTGCAGTCTGTCCCGCAGGTCCACGAGAAACGCCTCGCTCAGCACCGCCGGCAACCCGCTTCGCTGCCGGCTGGCCACCAGCAGCACGAGCAGCACCGCGATCACGAACGCCGCCATCTCGATCGCGCGCGACCCGGTGATCGGCCCGGTGATCGCCAGGGCGAGTGCCCCGGCGGCGGCGTCCGCGGCGCCCACCAGGACCAGCGGCCGGAACTGGAGCAGCATCATGGCGATCAACAACCAGACGAAGTACGCGGCGAGCGGCATCCCCTCTGGAGCGGTGATCGAGATGACGAACGAGGCGGCGATGATCAAGACCATGATCAGGGCGACGTGCCTCTGGCTCTGCGGGGTCCCGCTCCGCCACGCGGCGACCAGCCTGTGCGGGTAGCCAGCCGCGCGGATACCCATTGCTCAAGGCTAGCCGGACGGCTGCCGCTGCGATGCCGAATTGCCGAGCTGCCCGCGGATCTCCAGGCCGCACGGACACTGGCTGCCTGAGATAGCGTGACGAGGTGCCCACGCCAGTTGCCGATCTGGTTGCTTCCTCCCCGCGAGCCCGGAGGCAGTGACCAGGGTGAGCGATGACTTTGCCTCGAACGTGGCCGGCGTCGGCGCCCTCGCGGAACCCGCGCGTCGCACCCTGTACCTGTTCGTGGCGGCCCAACCGGAGTCGGTCAGCAGGGAAGAGGCCGCTTCAGCCTGTGACATGTCGCCGCACACGGCGAGGTTCCACCTCGACCGGCTGGTCGACCAGGGGCTGCTCGACGTCGAGTTCCGACGGCTCACGGGGCGCACCGGGCCGGGGGCGGGGCGGACCGCGAAGCTGTACCGGCGCTCGGAGCGCGAGGTCAGTGTGTCCCTGCCCGCTCGCAGCTACGACCTGGCCGGAGACATCCTGGCTGAGGCAATCGACCGCTCGGTCCACGAGGACCGGTCGGTGGGGGAGTCCGTTGCCGTGGTCGCCGAGGAGCGAGGTCGGTCGATGGCCGCCGACGAGGTTCCTCCGGGCGAGGAGATCGACCGCGTCGCGCATCTGCTCGAGCGGCACGGCTACGAGCCACGCGCCTCGCCCGACGGATTGTGTCTGGTGAACTGCCCCTTCGACCGCCTCGCTCGCGACCACCAGGGGCTGGTCTGCGGCATGAACCTCGCGCTGATCGGTGGTCTGCTCGACGAGCTGGGATGTGACGCGCTCGAGGCGGTCCTCGATCCCGAGCCGGGGCTGTGCTGCGTCAAGGCCAGGCGGCTCTAGCCTCGCTTGTCGGCGAGGGAGGTTAAGCGGCCAGGTGCGCCTGAAGCGTGAGGGTGAGCCACGACAGGCGGTCGAATACGAGCAGCAGGCCATAGCCGAGCAGGACCACCGCCATGAATGACGAGAGCGCGACGGAGTGCCGTCGAGCCCATCCCATCGGGACGACGGCACGGTGAAATGCCAGGCCGGTGGCGAGCAACGGCACGGCCAGTCCCGCCGAGTAGGTCGCCAGCAGTGCCCCCCCGTGGAGGACGCCGCCGTACCCAGCGGCGATCGCCAGGATCGACCCCAGAACCGGGCCGATGCAGGGCGTCCAGCCGAAGGCGAACGCCGCCCCGGTCACGATCGGTACCGCGATCGGATGCCGCGGCACCCGGCGGGGGTGGAAGCGCCACTCGCGGGAGAGGCGGAGTCCACCGAGGCGGGGACCCGCGAGCATGAACACGGCCATGGCAATGACGACCACTCCGGCCAGCCGCGTGATCGGCACCCGGTGTCCCAGCAGCAAGGCCCCGACCCCGGTGGCGGAGAGCCCGAGGCTGATGAAGACCGCCGAGAAGCCGAGAATGAAGAGCCCCGCACCGCGGGTCACCGTGGAAACCAGGTTCCTCCGGTCACCGGACAGCTCGCTCACTGCGAGTCCCGTGGTCACGGAGAGGTACACCGGGACAAGGGGCATGACGCAGGGTGAGGCGAAGGAGATCACCCCGGCACTGAACGCAAGTGCGTAGTCGGTTGCAGGCACGGCCCCGCCCTTCTAAGAAGCAAGAGTATGGTCGTTAGAAATCCCGAAGGGAAGCCCATGGCCGCCCAGTGTTGACGGAGGCAGGGCAGCGGTCCTAGCGTGCTTCTAACAACCATAATTATGGTTGTTAGAAGAAGGGGGCTGCCGTGACGGAGAACGTGGTGGAGCTCCGCGGGGTCACGCGGGTCTTCGACGGGCTACCAGCCGTCCGTCAAGTGCGGCTGACCGTACGACCCGGTGAGATCGTCTGGGTCTGCGGTGGCAACGGATCGGGAAAGTCGACCCTGCTGCGCCTGGTTGCCACAGCGTTGTCACCGACGTTCGGCGAGGGCGCCGTCCTTGGTTTCGATCTGCTGCGCGAGCGCGAGGAGATCCGCGCGCGGGTCGAGCTTCTCGGCCACCAGCCCCGGTTCTACGGCCAGCTCACCGCGCTGGAGAACATGCGGTTCGTGTGTCGCATGCACGGCATCGATGCAGGCCGTGCCCTCCCGGCGCTCGCTCGGGTCGGCCTCGACGAGGTCGCCGGCGTACGAGCGTCGAGCTTCTCCCAGGGGATGCGACAACGTCTGGCGCTCGGTCGCTGCCTGATGCGCGACCCTGACCTGATCCTGTTGGACGAGCCGTACGCGGGCCTGGACATGGACGCGCGCGGCATCGTCGCGGACCTTCTCGCCGACGCTGAGCGCCGCGGTCGGACCGTGTTGCTGGCAAGTCACGAGCCGCCGACCGAGGGCACGATGCACCGCCGAGTGCAGCTCGAGTCCGGGCGCCTGGAGTGCGCGGAGATGACCTCTCGATGACGCTGCAGGACGTCACCATGCGAGCCCTTGCGCCGCGCGCGCTGACACTCCGTGCGACGACGCTCCGGGTCGCGTGGGCCGTCGCCGAGAAGGACCTCCGGATCGAGATCCGCAGTCGGCAGGCCCTCGGCGCCGTGCTTCCGTTCGCGGCCACCATGTTGCTCGCGTTCGGGTTCGCCCTGGGACCCAACCGCACGCTGCTGCAGGCCACGGCACCCGGCCTGCTCTGGCTGGCCGGGTTGTTCTCCGCGGTGGATCTCTTCCATCGCTCGTACCAGAGCGAGGCCGAGGCCGGCGCTCTCGAGGGGCTGCTGCTGGCTCCCGTGCACAAGGGCGCGGTGTACCTCGGCAAGACGATCGCAGCCGCCACCCAGGTACTGGTGCTGGTCACCGCCACCGCACTGATGGTCGCAGTGCTGTTCGGGCTTCCCCTGAGTCGCGCCCCGTTCCTGCTCGCCCTCACGCTGGTTCTCGGGGCGATCGGGCTGAGCTCCCTCGGCAGCCTGTTCGGTCTGCTCACCGTCATCGGCGCGCGACAGGCCGCACTGCCGATCCTGGTCCTGCCGCTGGTGAGCCCGGTGGTCATCGGGGCGATCAGGGCCACGTCGAGCCTTGCGCAGGGCAGTGCCGAAGGTGTCGCCGGCTGGCTCGGAGTCCTGGCGGCCTTCGACGCCGCCTTCCTCGCGACCGGATACCTGGTCTACGGCCATCTGCTCGAGGACTGATGTCCAGTCCCGCTTGACATGGCGTGCGGGCAGGAAGATTCTTTCTAAAACATAAAGATATGACTGTTAGAGGAGGTTCAATCATGGCGAAGCCAACACCCGTGGAGCAGAGGTCCCACGGAGAACCCGCTCGACGTCCCGGGTCCCTTCGCCGTCCGCGTACTCGGCTGCTCGCGTCGCTGGGCGTGCTGGCGCTCGGGGGCGTGGTCGCTGTCGCCTTCCAGGCCACGGCCGCCACCTCCACCATCGCGACGACGACCAGTGCACCCTCCGACGAGAGCGTGGACAACGCCGCCAAGGTCCTGGTGCGGCAGGGACGTTCGACGTTCCGGTTCGACACCTTCGGTGACGAGAAGTTCTGGGGCGACACGCTGCAGCTGAACCAGGCGATCGCCGGGGCTGCCAACGGCGGTGTCGGACCGGGCGTGAGCCCGAAGACGGCTCTCGCCGTCGGCCTCAAGGTAGACGTCGCGGCCCTCCCCTCGAGCGTCCGCGACGCACTCGCGCAGGGCCAGGTGAACCTCGACGACCCCGCCGTCACCCTTGCGCTGCTGAAGCTCAACTCGGTCGTCGGGGTGAAAGGCTTCTTCGCCTCCGACGGAAGCCTCCGCTCCGTCGGCATCGAGTGCGCGCTGTGCCACTCGACCGTCGACGACTCCTTCGCACCCGGCATCGGCAAGCGCCTGGACGGCTGGGCGAACCGCGATCTCAACGTGGGTGCGATCGTCTCGCTCGCGCCCAACCTCCAGCCGGTCGCCAACCTCCTCCACACCGATGTGGCGACGGTGAAGGCCGTGCTGGCCGCGTGGGGACCCGGCAAGTTCGACGCCGAGCTCTTCCTGGACGGCAAGGCGTTCCGTCCCGACGGTACGACGGCCGCAACGCTGATCCCGCCTGCGTTCGGACTCCTCGGGGTCAACCAGCACACGTCGACCGGCTGGGGCTCGGTGACCTACTGGAACGCGTTCGTGGCCAACCTGGAGATGCACGGCCAGGGCACCTTCTACGACCCGCGACTCGATGACGCCAAGCAGTTCCCGATCGCGGCCGAGAACAGGTTCGGTCACACCAAGGCTCCCGTCGACCTGATCTCTCCCAAGCTCCCCGCCCTGGAGGCCTACCAGCTCGCCCTCGCCGCGCCCCGCGCCCCCAAGGGCTCGTTCGATGCGGCATCGGCAAAGCGCGGCAAGAACCTCTTCATGGGACAGGCCACCTGCTCCACGTGCCACGTGGCGCCCACCTTCTCCGAGCCCGGTTTCAACATGCACAGCGGCGAGGAGATCGGCATCGACAACTTCCAGGCGGACCGGTCGCCGACCCACATGTATCGGACGAGTCCGTTGCGTGGTCTCTGGAGCCACCAGAAGGGCGGCTTCTACCACGACGGTCGGTTCCCGGACCTGGACGCGGTGGTGCGGCACTACAACAGCACGTTCGACCTGGGGCTGACGCCCGCTCAGCAGAAGGACCTCGTCCAGTACCTGAAGTCCCTGTAGCTGTCGCTGAGTCACCCAAGGAGAAGCCATGAAGGTCCTCGATCGCCTGCTGGTCACGGTGGGCACACGCCGTGCCCAGCGGGTGCTCGGATGGCTGACGCTGCTCGGGCTGGCCGCCACCGCGGTGTTCGCGCTGGCGGTCGTCCCGGCCGACGCGGAGCAGGGGGACGTGCAGCGCTTGATGTACGTGCACGTCCCCGCCGCGTGGCTGGCGTTCCTGTCCTTCGGCGTCGTGTTCCTCGCCAGCGTCGCCTACCTGAGGACCGGTCGGATCCGTTGGGACCGCGTCGCCGTCGCGTCCGCGGAGATCGGTGTGCTGTTCTGCGTGCTCACGCTGATCCTCGGCTCCTTGTGGGGACGGCCGGTGTGGGGCACCTGGTGGACCTGGGACCCACGGTTGACGACGACAGTCGTGCTGCTACTCATCTACGTCGGCTATCTGTCGCTGCGCAACGTGGCGGACAGCCCCAGCCGTCGGGCTCACTGGTCCGCAGTCGTGGGAGTCGTCGGGTTCGTCGACGTGCCGATCGTGCACATGTCCGTGGTCTGGTGGCGCTCGCTGCACCAGGAAGCCACCGTCATCCGCCCCGGTACGCCGACAATGGACCCGAGCATGCTCGCCGCCCTCCTGCTCGGCACAGTGGCCTTCTCCGTGGCCTACGGCTACCTGATGGCCGTCCGGCTTCGGGTGGGCCGCCTGGAGGACCACGCCGCCTCGACGGTGATGTCCCGCCCGTCACCCCGGGCGAGGGCACCGCGCCCGGCCCCCGCCAGCCCGCAGCCGGTGGGAGGTGAGCGTCATGCATGACATCGGCTACCTGGTCGCGGGCTACGGGGTCACGGCCGCAGCACTGGCGTGGTACCGCTGGCGGTTGGCCCGCAGGGGCCGCCGCGCTCGCCACCTGATCGCCACGTTGTCCGGTCGCCCGATGCGCGGCGGAGGGAACGGACGATGACCGTCACGGCCGAACCGACGACCCGCAGTGGAGCGCCCCCGGCGCCACCACCCACCGCCGGCACCACCGGACGGCCGGCCCGGTGGTCGGCCCGGTGGCGGCTCGTGGTCTGCCTGACCATCGTGGTCGGCGCCCTCGGGTGGGTGGCGGTGCGGGGGCTCACCGGAAGCTTCGTCTACTACCTGACCCCCACCGACATCAGCGTCGGGCACAAGGCCGACGTCGACCAACGCGTCCGACTGGGTGGGTACGTCGTACGGGGCAGCCTGCATCGAGAGCCGAGCGCGCTTCGGTTCGTGGTCAGTGACGGCGTAAACACGATGCGGGTGCTCAGCACGGGACCGGTGCCGGAGATGTTTCGTGCCGGGCAGGGCGTCGTGCTCGAGGGCGCGCTCGGCAGGGACGGACGGTTCCACTCCGACACGCTCCTGGTGAAGCACGACGGCGACTACCGTGCCCCCGAGCCCGGGCACAGGCCGGAGGGTGGCTGAGGATGGCACACCTGGGGCAGGTAGGACTGGTCATCGCGCTCGCGCTGTCCGGCTATGGGATGGTCGCCGCGTTTCTCGGCGGCCGCACCCGTCGGCCGGCGTTCGTGGAGAGCGCGCGGCGAACCTCCTTCGCGGTGCTCGGTGTCGTCGTGGTCGTCAACGCGGCGATGCTCGTGGCTCTGCTGAGCGACGACTTCGGGATCCGGTACGTCGCCGAGAACTCCTCTCGGGGCACGCCGACGTTCTTCAAGGTGCTGTCCTTGTGGGCGGCCGATGACGGATCGCTGTTGTTGTGGAACCTCATCCTCGCCGGGTTCATCGGCGCGGTGGCGTGGCGCTTCCGGAAGGGCCATCCCTCGACCTTCCCCTACGCGCTGGGCGTCCTGTTCGGCGTGCAGCTGTTCTACCTGCTGCTGATCAACGGTCCGGCGAGGCCGTTCGCAACGCTCGCCGCCGCTCCGGCAGACGGCCGGGGTCCGTCCCCGCTGTTGCAGAACCATCCGCTGATGGCGGTGCACCCGCCGTTCCTGTACCTGGGGTTCATCGGGTTCACGGTCCCCTTCGCCTTCGGGATCGCGGCGCTGCTGGCGGGTCCCGGATCCGAGCAGTGGGTGGCGCAGATCCGCCGATGGACACTCGCCGTGTGGTGCTTCCTGACCATCGGACTGGCGCTGGGCGCCCTCTGGTCCTACTCGGTGCTGGGCTGGGGCGGGTACTGGGCCTGGGACCCGGTCGAGAACGTCGCGCTCCTTCCGTGGCTCGTCTCGACGGCGTTCCTGCACAGCGTGATGCTCCAGCAACGCCGGGGAATGGCATCGCTGTGGAACCTCGTGCTCGTCATCGCGGCCTTCGCACTCATGACCTTCGGGACCTTCCTGACCCGCGGGAACGTGCTCACATCGATCCATGCGTTCACCGAGTCAGGGGTGGGACCCGCCTACCTCGGCTTCCTGGTGGTCGTCCTGCTCGGCGGCTTCGGTCTGGTCGCGTGGCGGATCCCCTCACTCCGGTCGCCGGCCCGTCTCGACTCCCTGCTCACCCGGGAGGCGGCCATCGTGGGCAACAACGTGCTGCTGCTCTCCGCGACCGCGATCATCCTGCTCGGTACGACGGCCCCGCTGATCGTCGAGGCCGTGAGCGGAGAACGGATCAGCGTCGGCAGGCCGTACTTCGAGAACGCGCTCGCCCCGGTGCTGCTCCTCCTGCTCCTGCTGGTCGGCACCGCACCCCAGCTTCCGTGGCGGGCGACCCGTCGTAGCCGTCGTCTGGCCCACCTCCGGCTGCCGGTCATCGTGGCTGGCTCGGTGACAGTCGCCGCAGCATTCGCCGGAGCCCGACACATCGAGGCGGCGGCGGGGTTCGGGCTGGCCGCCCTCGTCATCGTCACCAACGGGCAGGAGCTGCTCACCGGCGTAGTGCGCTCGAGGCGTCGTCACCAGCGCGGTGCGCTTCGACGCGGCGGGCGGCGCTACGGCGGCCTGCTGGTGCACGTGGGGCTGGGGGTCCTTGCCGCCGGGATCATCGCGTCGTCCGGCTTGGGCGAGCAGTCCGAGGTGACCCTGGCCGAAGGCCAGAGCGTCGCGTTCGGTGGCCACGAGCTGCGCTACGACGGACTCACGACCACACGGGAACCCCAACGGACGGTGCTCACGACCCGGCTCTCGGTCACCGACGGTTCAGACGGTCCGACCGGAAGCCTGACACCTCGCCTGAACCTGTATCCCGCCGCGTCGGAGCCCATCGGCTCACCCTCGATCGACCGCGGGCCGGTGTGGGACCTGTACGCCTCGGTGATCGGCCTGCAGCGCAACGGGGAGTCCGCGACCTTCCGGCTCTACCACAACCCGGGGGTCAACTGGGTGTGGCTCGGAGCGGTGCTCATGGTGATCGGTGGCCTGTCCGCGGGCTGGTCCCGTCGTCGCGTCGACCGGATGCCCCATGGCCAGACACAGCCACGGCGCGAGCGGGTGCCGGCCGGGCTCGGAGCGTCCTGATGGCCATCCGCCGCACGCAGGTGTGGGCTGTCGGTGGCGTCGCTGTCGTCGTGGTGCTGGTCACGACCGTGCTCGCCTTCGGGCTCGGTCACCGGGGCGGCCTGGCGACCGGACAGTTCGTGCGACGTCCGGCGCCGACCTTCGTCCTGCCCGGCCTCGACCGCCGTACGCAGCGCACCGTGCGACTCGCCCAGCTGCGGGGGCACGTCGTCGTGGTCAACTTCTGGGCTTCGTGGTGCGCCGAGTGCCGCGCCGAACAGGCGGCACTGAACCGGACCTGGCAGCGGTACCGTGACGCCGGAGTGGTCGTCGTCGGCGTGAACTTCCAGGACGCGGCCGGGGACGCCCGGCAGTACGCCGCGACCTCGGGAGGCTCCTACCCGGTGGTCAGTGACAGCGACTCCTCGGCGGCCCTCGCCTACGGGATCCGGGGCGTGCCGGAGACGTACGTGGTCGACCCCAAGGGGCGGCTCGTGGACCGCTTCGTCGGTCCGGTCACCTACCCGCAGCTGTCCCGACGGATCAACGACGTCATGTCCAAGGGGGACCGATGACCAGGCGCGGGTGGACCCCAGGGGACGCGTTGGTCGTCGTCGCGCTCCTGGCCGCTCTGGTCGCCCTGGCTGCCGTTGCGCTCGCCGACAGGTCGGCTCGCCCGACCAGGGACGAACAGGCACACGACATCGCTGCAGCACTTCACTGTCCGGTGTGCAAGGACCTGTCTGCCGCCGACTCTCCGGCGCCCCTCGCCCGGCAGATGCGCGCCCAGATCCGCGAACGGCTGGCCGACGGCGCCGGGCCGGAGCAGATCCGCCAGGAGTTCGTCTCGGCGTACGGGACCTCGGTGCTGATGTCTCCTCCGGACCATGGCTGGGGACGGGCGGTCAACGCTGCACCGCTCGCGCTCCTCGCCGGCGCCGTCCTGCTCGGTGCGGCAGTGCTTCGTCGAGGGCTGCGTTCACCCATGCCAGCGGGCCCGGACGGTGAGCCGTTGCCGCTCGACGACGAGGACCGGCGGCGACTCGAGGATGCGCTGGCGCAGCTGAGCCGGGAGGAACCATGATCTACGCCGTACTGATCGGAGTGCTCTGCGCCTTGGTCGCAGCGGGCCTCGTGCGTCCGTTCCTGGTCGCCCGGCGCGTTGCCGCCGGCCAGCCGATGGCGAGCGCAGCCGTCTCCCGCTCACTGCTGCGCCAGCTTCGAGACCTCGACGACGACCTCGCCGCCGGCCGGATCGCCGAAGAGGAGCACCGGAGACTGCGGAGTGCGCTCGAGGCACAGGCTGTCGCCTCCCTGGCCGATCGGGCCGAGGCGCCGCGCGAGCCTGATAGCGCGGCCACGACGCACCCGATGCGGACCGACGTCCAGCCCTCCGCGAGGAGCAGACGCGGCCGTCGTGTGGTCGCCGCTGGGGTAGCGGTGCTGAGTGCTGCCGCGGTGATGGTTCTTCTCGCCCGGGCCGTCGACCACCGGGATCCACAGCCCGCCAGCGCCGGCACCGACTCCGCCTCGTCAGCTGCCGCCGCCGACGGTCGACGTCCCGTCCCCGACAGACGGCAGCGGGCGGGCCACCAAGGCTGCCCTGGCTGACGTCGAGCAGGCCGTCGCGCAGGTGAAGTCCCATCCCGGACAGGCATCTGCCCATGTCGAGCTGGCACGGGCCTACACGTCTGCCGGCCAGCCACAGCTCGCGTCGGTGGAGTATCTCGCGGCGACCAGGATCGACGCCGGAGACGTCGAAGCCAACACTGCCCTCGGCCTGGTCGCGTTCAAGGCGGGCAACGCCCGCCTTGCCGATTCCTTGGTCACGAAGGGGCTCAGGGCGCATCCGCACTACCCCGAGGCGTTGTACACGCGTGGACTGATCCGCGCGATGGGTCTGCACCGACCTGCGGCCGCCGCGAGGGATCTGCGGGCCTATCAGGATGCGGCGCCGACGGGATCGCATCGGACCACGGTCGCGACGGTCCTCGCGCTGCTCAGGAGCGGAGCGATCAAATGACCACGCTCGCCTGCCTCACGATCTCGGGCGGCCGGGTGCCCCTGCCCGTGCTCGAGGCGGTCTCCTTCAGCCCCGACGAGCTTCACCCCGCACTTCTCGACCTGCGCGAGCGAAGCGGCGCGGAACAGCTCTGCGTCCTGTCCACGTGTGAGCGCACCGAGGTGTACGCCTGCTGGGCGGGCCCCGCGGACCCCCGTGCGCTGGTTGCCGCCGTGGCCGGGTCTCGACGGCTGGGTATCAGAGAGGTCGAGGAGGCAGCCACCGTGCTGTCCGGACCCGATGCGATCCGCCATCTCCTCCGGGTGGCCGCCGGCCTCGAGTCGTTCGTGCTCGGCGAGAGGGACATCGTCCGCCAGGTACGGACCGCCGCCGAAGCGAGCCGCAAGGCCGAGCTCGGTGGGCTACATCTGGAGCGGTTGATGGCGAGTGCAGTCAACACCGCGCGCCGCGTGCACCGCAGCACACGGTTGAGCGAGGACGGTCGGTCCGTTGCGGCAGCCGCGGTGCGTCGGGCGGCGGAGGAGCTAGGTGGCAGCCTCGGGGGGCGCCGGGTGCTCGTCGTGGGTGCCGGGCAGGTTGCCACCGAGGCCACCGTCACTGCGGCGCGCCTGGGGGCCGCGGTGACGGTGTGCAACCGAACCAAGCGGCATGCCGAGAAGCTGGCGACATCGGGAGCGACCGTCGTCGACCTCGGCGCACTCGTCGACGTCCTCGCCGTGGCCGACGTGGCGGTGTTCGGCACGGCGGCGCCGTACCGGCTGCTGGACACCGCCAGCCTGGCCGGGACACGCACCGGCACGGAGCCGGAGCTGCTGATCATGGATCTCTGCCTCCCGCGAAACGTCGACCCGGCGGTGGGGACGGTGGCCGGCGTCCGGCTCATCGACCTCGACGACATGCGACTGGCCGGGGCTCCCGGGAGCGTAGGGGTCACCGAGGACCTCGTCCGTGCGAACGAGATCGTCGACGGAGAACTGGCCCGGTACCTGCGCTGGCTGGCCGGCAGGTCTGCGGCAGGAGCGGTACGTCGCCTGCGGGCAGACGTGGACAGCTGGGCAGCCAGCCAGGCCAGACAGGCCAGTCTGGGATATCCGGACCAGGTCCGCCCAGCCATCGAGGAGGGGGTGCGGCGCGCGGTGCGTCGTCTCGCCCACGCGCCCACCAAGCGCCTCCTCGAGGCCGCCGAGGCGGGGGACGAGCGGCTGGTCGAGGTGCTCGCAGGAGTCTTCGCCCCCGACCACGGCCAAAGCTAGTCGGCTGCCGGACACCGTTCAGCCGCCGGCCTGGGCGAGCTCCTTCGGCTCGGTGACCGGGTCGTCGGAGAGCATCTGCCGACGCGCAATCGTGCGGAGGTCGTCCCGTCCCTGCTCGTCGAGGGGCTCGCCGTTGGCCATCTCGACCTCCGTGACGAGCCAGCCCCAGAGCTCGCGCACGAACGCCCGGAACTGCTCGCGTCCCTGCTCCGAGAGCTCGACGCTGTCCTCGGCCTCGAGCAGGAGGCCCTGGGCGATGCAGTCGTCGATGGCGGGACGGATCAGCGCCATCGGCACCCGGTGGGAGGCCGCGATGTCGTACGGGTCCGTCGGGCCGTGGGCGTGGATCTGCTGGATCGCGACCTGGCGGAGGGTCCACACCTGGACGCCGTCGAGTCCGGCCCGTGAGGCCTGGAGGAGCGTGGCAGCAGCCTCGGGCAGTCGGGTCTGGAGGATCCGCACCACCTGGCTCTCGAGCTGCTCCTGGGCGGTCCGCTGATCGGGGATGGCGAAGGCAGGTCCGATGTCGGAGGCCCCGGGTCGGGTCAGCCCGCGCATCGGCACCTGCTTGAGGAACAGCGCCACGATGAACGCGATCAGGGCCACCGGGATCGCCGACGCGAACACGTTCTGGAGAGAGTCGGCGTAGGCCGCGACGACCGCGTCGAACTGAAGAGGCGGAAGGGCCTGTACCGCGGCCGGGCTGGTCACCTGGGTCGGGTCGGCGCCGGTCGCAGCGACCGCCTTGGCGAGGTTCGGCGCGAGCTGGTTGGCGTAGATGGTGCCGAAGACCGCTGCGCCGAACGCGCTGCCCATCGTCCGGAAGAACGTGACCCCGGAGGTGGCAACGCCCAGGTCGCGATACTCCACCGTGTTCTGCACGATGATCGTCAGCACCTGCATGGACAGGCCGATCCCGATCCCCAGCACCAGCATCGCGCCCGACGTCTCGAGGGTCGTGGAGTGCTGGTCGAGGTGCGAAAGCAACCACATGCCGACCGCCATCACGACCGATCCGACGATCGGGAAGACCCGGTACCGGCCGGTGCGGGTGACGACGTTGCCGGCGCCCACCGACGCGACGATCAGCCCGAACACCATCGGCAACGTGCGAAGCCCAGAGACGGTGGCGCTGACGCCCTGGCAGAACTGCAGGTACGTCGGCAGGAAGGTCATACAGCCCAGCAGCGCGAAGCCGACGACGAAGCTGAGCACGGTGCTGATGCTGAACACGTTGCGCCGGAACAGTCGCAGCGGGAGGATCGGCTCGGCCGCCCGGCTCTCGGCTGCGACGAAGCAGCCCAGGAAGACCACGCCTCCGGCGACCAGGCCGATGATGGTCGGCGAGCCCCAGGCGTACTGGGTGCCGCCCCAGCTGGTGGCCAGGATCAGTCCCGCAGACCCGAGTGAGATGAACACGATGCCCAGGGTGTCGAAGACCGGGCGCCCGGAGGTGGGCACGGACGGGAGCAGCCTGACCGCCAGGGGGATGATCACCAGCGCGATCGGCACGTTGACGTAGAAGACCCACTGCCACGACAGGTGGTCGGTGAAGAAGCCGCCGAGCAGCGGCCCGAGGACCGTCGTACCTCCGAAGACGGCACCCATGGCGCCCTGGTACTTGCCCCGCTCACGCAGCGGGATGATGTCGGCGATCATCGCGGTCGCGGTGACCGTCAGGCCGCCGCCGCCGATGCCCTGCAGCGCACGCGACCCGATCAGCCAGCTCATCGACTCCGAGAGGCCGGCCAGCATCGAGGCGACGGTGAACAGTGCAATGCTGCCGATGAAGATCGACTTGCGCCCGAACAGGTCCCCGAACTTGCCGCCCAGGATCGTCGCGATGGTCTGGGTCAGGAGGTAGGCCGTCACCACCCAGCTCATGTGCTCGGCGCCACCGAGATCGCCGACGATCGTCGGGAGTGCCGTGGCCACGATCGTGCCGTCGAGCGCCGCCAGGAGCATCCCACCCATGATCAGCGAGAACGCCACGTTCCGGGCGGTCGACGCGAGCACGGGGGGGTCGTCAGTCCGGGAGAGGTCGTCGACCGTCTCGACCTGGGTCACGGGCGCCAGACTATGCCCGGACGAGACCGGCCGGACCGGCCCGCCACATGGTGGCGTGTCTCAGGTGCCGAGCCGGTCGTCAAGCAGCCTGACGACCGGCCAGGCACCGTCCGTCCAGTTCGAGATGACGGTGTAGGTGATCGATGACGAGGGGTGGTGCAGGCTGGCGAACGACACGCCTGCGTCGTACCCCTCCAGCCAGACCCCGTCGCCCGTAGCGCGGAGGTGGAACCCGAGGCCGTAGCGCTTGGACTCCTCCGGCCAGTCGCTGTGCGGACGCACCATCTCGGCGACCCGCTCGGGCGAGACGATCCGTCCGGCGAAGAGTGAGTCCCAGAAGGCGCTGAAGTCGGCAGCGGTCGAGTAGATGCCACCGTCGCCGCTGCCGAGCACGGGGAGATGGAACACGTTCGTCCTCGGGCCGTCGACAGACAGGTAGCCCAGGGCAGCGCGTCCGGGGAGCTCATCGGAGCGCAGGAACGCGGTGTCGACCATGCCCGCGGGCTCGCAGACCAGCGTGCGAACCAGCTGCTGGAAGTCCACGCCGCTCGCCCGTTCGGCCAGCAACGCGAGCACGACGTAGCCGCCGTTGTTGTAGGCGAACCGCTCGCCGGCCGGGAACACGGTCATCGTGCCCGTCCAGCACCGGCAGGAACAGCTCGGTCGTCGCGAGCTCGTGCACCGACACCGGCATCACGTAGTCGCCCCTGTCGTCGACGGCGTCCTCGTCGAGGTAGTCGCCGATCCCGGACCGATGTGCCAGCAGCTGCTCGATCGTCACGTCGTCGGCGATCAGGGGCAGGTCTTCGCCGAGCAGCGAACGGGCTGTCGTGCCGAGCTCGAGCGCCCCACGCTCGACCAGGCTCATGACCGTCAGTGCCGTCAGGCCCTTGGTTCCACTCGCGGTCGCGAACAGGGTGTCGACCGTGTTGCGGACCCCGTGGGCCCGGTCGGCGTACCCGTAGGCCGTGGCGAACTCGGTCTCGCCCGAGCGATCGAGGCGGACCACGCCGGAGAACCCGGTGCGTTCCACCGCTTCGTCCACCGCGTCCACTGAGTGACTGCATCGCGCCGAACCTACCAATGCGGCGCTCCCCGGGACATTCCGGCGCCGGCCTTGCTCACTCACGCCTCTGGAGCCAGGTCGAGCAGCGTCAGCGGCGTAGCAGCGCAGCGATCTCGTGGTAGCCGCGCTGCTCGGCGTGGCGCAACGGGGTGACGCCGTCGCTGTCGGCGATGGCCGGGTCGGCGCCTGCCGCCAGCAGGATGCGCACGATCTCCTGGTGGTTCCTGCCACCGTCGCCGAGGATGATCGCCTCCAGCAGTGCCGTCCAGCCGAGGTTGTTGACGTGGTCGATGTCGACCCCGGTCCGCACGACGCGCCGCACGTAGGCGACGTGGCCGCGCTCGCTGGCGGGGATCGGGGACAGGCCACCGAACCGGTTCCGGACGGTGAGGTCCGGGTTGGCCGGCAACAGGGTCTCGAGCATCGCGACGCTTCCCGTGACACCCGTGACCAGCCATGGGGTGTCGTGCCGGTCGTCAAGGGCATCCGGGTCGGCCCCCATCGCCACCAGCAGCTGGGCGACCGGCACCCGGTCATGGGTCGCGGCGAGCAGCAATGCCGTGCGGTCGTGTTCGTCGCGTGCCTCGATGTCGGCGCCAGCGCGGAGCGCGACGGCGACCGCGTCGGCGTCACCGTCCGAGGCCGCACGCAGGAGGGCGGCGTCGGGATCAGCCGGGCGATCGGCGGTGGTCACGTTCCTCAGGATGCTCTCCAGTCCGCCGAACCCGCGCTCGCGGGCCATCTCCAACGGGGTAAGGCCGGCCGAGGTCGACCGGTCGGTCAGCCGTACGCCGCCCGCGGCAAGGGCTCGGACGGTGGTTGCGTACGACGCCGTGTCGTCGCCGAGCCACACGGCTTCGTGGATCGCCTGGTAGCCGATCCGGTTGACGTGGTCGCGGTCGATGCCCGCCTGCAGCAGATCACCCACCACAAGGCCGTGCCCGCGCTCCGCGGCGCGGATGAGGCCGGTACCGTTCCAGCTGTCCTTGTCATCGATCCTGGCACCGGCGCGGATCGTGAGCCGGAGCAGGTCGAGGTAGCCCTCACTGGTGGCGATGAGATACGCCGACTGCTCGGTGTCGTCCTTCGCGTTCACGTCGGCCCCCTGCCGGATCAACCGGTGGGCGCGGGCCACGTCGTTCGCCCACGCCGCGTCACGCAGCCGGTGGTTCAGCGCTGCGATCTCCTCCACGTCCGGCGTCTTCGCCGAGTCGGGCGACCCGCTTGCCGACTCGGTGGGCGTGCTGGGACTGCTGCTCCTTCCGCGGTCGGGGGAGGGCTCCGGGGACGTGGTGAGGCCGCCACCCCCGCACCCGTCCAGGATGAGCGCGAGGGGGAGGGCGGCGAGGACGACGCGCTTCACCGGGTCGGATCCGTGATGACCTCGTACGGTGCGGTCGCGACGGCCTCGTCGAACTTGCTGTCGACGTACAGGATCCGGCCGCGCAACGTCTTTGCGGTGGTGAGCACGCGTTCGGCCGAGCTGGCCTTCTGGTCGAGGAGCAGTGCCCGGTGGCCGTCGTGGGTGAGCCGCAGCGTCGCGATCAACTTGCTGAAGTTGCGGACGACGGTGAGCCGGTTGCCCTGACGGACCAGGCCGTCCGCGTTCACGAGGTCCGCCCCGCCGGTGTCGACCGGGCCGACTGTGGCGGTCCGGGTCGAGAAGCGCCAGAGCCGGCCGGTGTTGCCTTGGGCGACCACGAAGGCGCTGCGGTCGGCGGTGAGGACGATGCCGCCGAGGTTGAAGCCAGCCTCGCGCTCGATGGTGTCGGTCGCGTCGGCCCACAGGCTCGCCTGCCAGCCGTTGCCGGCGTTCGCGACCCGGAACACCTGGGCGTCGTTGGAGTTCGTGAAGTACGCCGCTCCGTCCGGACCGATCGCAACGTCGTTGAGGAAGACGTCGGTGCCCGGTGCACGGAGCGCCGCGAGCAGAGTGCCGTCGGCGCTGTAGACCCAGAGGTCAGGGCGGCCGGTGCCGTTGCCGTTGGGGCCGCCGGCGATGTAGACGCGGCCCGCTGCGTCCACCGTGATGCCGCGCGCGGTGAAGCGGCCGTCGGTGCCGTCTCCGCTGAGCCATTCGGCCGTCGTCGCCGAGCGGACGGTTCCGCGGTGGATCTCACCGCCGGTCACCTCGCTGACGTAGAACACGCCGCGCCGCTGGTCGGCGCCGATGCCCTCGAACTTCGAGCCGACCGGGCTGTCGCTGTCGCCCGTGAGCAGGTAGGTCGTCGGGCGCCCGTGGTCGCGGTGCGCAAGAGCGGGTGCGGCGCTGAACGTGGGACCGACGACGACGGCGGCGAGCAAGGTGCTGGTGATCAGGGCAATGCGCTTCATGGCTCTCATTCCTCGGCTGGGGTCCGGGTTGATGGCTCCATGGTGCGCTTTGTCCGGGTCTGGGACGTCGGGCAGTCGGCCAGCTTTCGATAGCCGATCGGTTGATGCCGTCGACCCGCGGCTTCCCTACGCTGGTCCGACCATGACCGCACCCGCGACGCACTCCGGCACGGAGCGCGCCGGCGTGCACGGGATCCTCGCGCCTGCGGCCCGCCTGGATCGCTGGCTGTTGGCCGTCCTCGTGGTGTTGCTGGTGTCCTGCGCGGCGCGGTACGTCGCACGTCACGGCGTCGGCGCGACCGGCGTTGCCGTGCTGGCGGGTGCACTGCTGCTCGCATTGGCGTACGCGACGCGCGCCCTCCTGCCCGGCCGCTCCTGGTGGCCGACGGTCTGGGTCACCGGGATGGTCGTGATCTGGGGGGCGCTCACCTTGGTCGCGCCGTCGTTTGCGTGGTGTGCAGTGCCGGTCGCCTTCGCGGTGCTGCGCGTGCTGCCGTTCGGCTGGGCGGTGGCGACGGTGGTGGCGATGACCGTGTTGGTCACTGGCGCCTGGCTCCGGATCACCGACGGCGTGGACCCCGCGCAGGTGGCCGGGCCGATCGCGGTCGCGTTGGTCACGGTGTTGGCCTACCGCGCCCTCGACCTGGAGTCGCGGGCCCGTCAGGACCTCCTCGACCGCCTGGTCGAGGCCCAGGCCGACCTCGGCGAGGAGCAACGGCGCACCGGCGCGCTCGCCGAGCGCACCCGGCTCTCCCGCGAGATCCATGACTCCGTCGGGCAGGGTCTGTCCAGCATCAACCTGCTCCTCCAGGCGGCCGAGCAGGTATGGGACACCCAGCCGGCCACCGCTCGGGGGCATGTCCGCACCGCCGCCTCGACCGCCCGCTACGGCCTGGACGAGGTCCGCCTCGTGGTGCGGGACCTGGCGCCGGCCGACCTCGCGGTCGACGGGACCGCTTCGGCCCTGCCCGCCGCCCTGCGCCGGGCGGCCGAGCAGGCGGCGCCGGGCATGCACGTCGAGGTGCGCGTCGACGGCGCTCCGGTCCCGGTCCCCGCCGAGGTGGCCGCGGCCCTGGTCCGGACGGCACGCGGGGCGCTCGCAAACGTGGTCGAGCACGCGGCCGCGCAGCGGGTGGCTATCACCCTGACCTACCAGGTCGACGAGGTGGTCCTGGACGTCCGCGACGACGGGAGTGGGTTCGACCCCGGTCGGGTCCTGCCGAGGGGCTCACGCGGTCGCGGCCTGGCCGGCATCCGAGAACGCGCGACGGCGCTCGGCGGCCACGCCGACATCGAGAGTGCACCGGGGGAAGGGGCCACGATCTCGGTGCGGTTTCCCCTGGTGGCCGTGAAGGGGACACCGTGATCCGGATCGTCCTGGTCGACGACCACCCCGTCGTACGCGCGGGGCTGCGCGCCCTGATCGACGGGCAGGGCGACCTGGCGGTGGTCGGCGAAGCCGACGGGCTCGAGCAGGCCCTGGCCGTGGTGGCCGCGGACCGGCCCGACGTCGTACTGATGGACCTCAGCCTCGGCGTGGGACGGATCGGTGGGGCCGACGCGACCGCGGCCCTGCGAGGGCTCGACTCGCCACCCGAGGTGCTCGTGTTGACGACCTACGACACCGAGTCCGACATCCTGCGGGCACTCGAGGCCGGGGCACGCGGCTACCTCCTCAAGGACGCTCCTCCCAAGGAGCTGTTCGACGGCATCAGGGCCACCGCCCGAGGCGAAACCGTGCTCGCGCCGTCCGTCGCGGCCACCCTGGTCCGGCGTACCATCCCCGGCGCGAGCACCATCACGGAGCGGGAGGTCGAGGTGCTCGAGCTCCTCTCGCGCGGCCTGGGCAACAAGGAGATGGCGAGCGAGCTCTTCGTCTCCGAGGCGACCGTGAAGTCCCACCTCTCGCACATCTACACCAAGCTCGGCGTCGACACCCGGGCCGGCGCGGTCGCGGCCGCGATCGAACGACGCATCATCCGACCGTGAGCCACCTTGCACCCCGAAGAGTGTGGCGGGGGTCACCGCCGGGGGCGTAGGTACGAAGCATGCGGTTCGGCGCGTGGCTCTCGGTTTCGGCGGTCCTCTGCACGGGTCTGGGCCTCGCGGGCCCGTCAACGGCTGCCCACCAGGCGGCCGGTTCGCCTGGTCTCGCCGGCCCCGGCGGGGCTGGGTTCGTGCTCGCGACCACGGAGCCGGGTGGCCCCGGCATGGCACCGGCGTTCGTGGGAAACGGCTACCTCGCTGGTCGCCAGCCCTTCGACGGCCAGGGCTTCGCCGAGGTCAGGCTGCCCGGCCAGACCGATCCGCTGCCCACTCAGTCAGAGGTGCACGGGCTGTACGCACTCGGGATCCCGGCGGCCCCACCCGGTTCGCCGCCGCAGCCGCCCGTGGAGCGACGGGCCGCCCTGCCGGCCTGGTCGACCTTGTCCTACAACGACGGCAGCGGCGCCTACGCGCTTTCCCGAGGCGAGGTCGCCGGGTACCGGCAGGCCCTCAACGTGCACACCGGCACGCTCACCACGTCGCTGACCTGGACCTCGCCCGCGGGTCGCAAGGTCGATCTCCGGTACGACGTCACGCCCGACCGGGCCCACCGTCGCGCGGCGGTGGTCCGGCTGCGAATCGTGCCGCGGTTCAGTGGGCCGGTGACCGTGACCGACACCCTCGACGGCCGGGCGGCCGAGCTGCTCGACCCGAAGGGCACCGGCCACGCCTCCAGCCGCCAGTGGGTGGACATCGCGAGTGAGGGCCTGGGAGTACGGGCGACGGAGGCGTCAACGCTGGTGGGTGGCCCGGTTCACGCAGTGCCCTCCACGGACCCGTTGACCGCGAAGCAGGCAGTGGCCCTCGACGTACGACGTGGCCAGACCTACACGATCACCAAGTACGTCGGGGTGGCCACCGGCTCGGACGCCGAACACCCGCACCGTCGGGCGTTGATCGCCTCGCGGGACGCCGCAGAGCGTGGATACCTCAGCCTGAGGCGCGCCTCCGACGCAGCGTGGGCACGACTGTGGCGCTCCGACATCCTTGTCTCCGGCGACGCGCGGCTGCAGCGCCAGGTGCGGGCGTCGTTCTTCGCCTTGCTGGCCAGCGTCCGCAGTGACACCCCGTGGGCGCCCTCGCCGGGTGGCCTCTCCTCCGACGGGTACAACGGGCACGTCTTCTGGGACTCCGAGACGTGGATGTACCCCTCGCTGCTGGCGACCGAGCCCACCATCGCCCGGGCGAGCCTGCGGTACCGCTTCGACCGCCTCCGAGCGGCCCGTGCCAACGCGACGAAGACCGGCGGGAGAGGAGCCCGGTACCCGTGGGAGAGTGCGCTGCGCGGCAGCGAGGAGACTCCGGCGTTCGCCAAGACCGGGAAGCTCGAGATCCACGTCAATGCGGACATCTCGCTCGCGGTGCACCAGTTCTGGCTGGCGACCGGCGACCGGCACTGGCTGGCGACCCGGGGCTGGCCGATGCTCAAGGGCATCGCCGACTACTACGCGGACCGGGCGACGCGGAACGCGGATGGCTCCTACAGCATCCGCGACATCATCCCGCCTGACGAGTACGCCGAAGGCGTCGACGACAGCGTGTACACGAACATGTCCGCCACCCGGGCGCTCCGCTTCGCACGCGCGGCGGCCCGCGAGCTGGGCCGACCCGCGCACGCCAGCTGGACCAGGGTCGCGCGCGGCCTGCGGATCCTGTTCGATGCGCAGACGGGCGTGCATCCCGAGTACGCCGGCTACCCCGGCAACGCCGTCAAACAGGCTGACGTCACCCTCCTTTCCTACCCGTGGGAGCACCGGCAGTCGCACGACACGACCGCCGCGGACCTCGACTACTACGTTCCACGCACGGATCCGGGTGGGCCGTCCATGACCGACGCGATCCACTCGATCGTGACCTCCGCCCTCGGCACACCCGGATGCGCGGCATTCAGTTTCACGCGCCGAAGCGTCGACCCCTTCCTGCGTCCGCCGTACGACCAGTTCGCGGAGTCGCGCAGTGGTGGTGCGTTCACCTTCACCACCGGCACCGGCGGCTTCCTCCAGGAGTTCCTGTACGGCTACACCGGGTTCCGGTGGCGCGCAGACCGGGTCCACCTCGACCCGAGTCTTCCTCCGCAGCTGACCGGCGTCACTGCCAGCGCCCTGCACTGGCGAGGCCGTGTGCTCCAGGTCGCCGTTGGACCACGACAAACCCTCGTGCGCCTGGTGTCCGGTCGCCCCGTGCGGGTCGAGTCGCCCGCCGGGACCGGGCTGCTGCGCTCGACGATGACAATGCCCACACGCCGTCCCGACCTGTCGCCCACCACCGACCTGGCCCGGTGCCGACCGGCGATCGCAGACCCGGACACCGCCGAGCCCGCCGAGGCCGCCGTCGACGGGACCGTCACCACGCAGTGGATCGGCGAGACCGCAGGCGCCAAGGTGACCGTCGACCTGGGTCGGATCCAGCAGGTCGGTGCCGTCACGCTCAGCCGCAACGCGCTGACGACGTACCCACCACCCCCTGGTGGCGACAAGGGCGTCACGCGCCACACCGTGAGCGCCGACGCCCGCTTGCAAGTGTCCGTCGACGGCCGCACCTGGCGCACGCTGGGGATCGTCGGTGGCACGCGGCTACAGGCACGGCTCGTCAACGACGGAGGTCCCGTTCGCTTCGCGCGAGTGGTCGCCGTGGGCGCTACCGACACCGTCCCGCTGATCGTGGGGGAGATGGCCCTCACTCGGGCAAGCAACTGAGACTCCGAATCGCCCGGTACGCCTTCTGCGGGAGACTCTCGTCATGGGTGCAGACGAGATCGACGCCTACCTTTCCGCACTGGACGAGCCCAAACGGAGCACGCTCGAGGCCGTACGCCGGTCGATCCGGGCCGCGGTTCCAGATGCGGAGGAGGGCATCTCCTACGGGATGCCGGCGTTCCGGGTCGGCGGGAAGGTGGTGGCCGGCTTCGCTGCGTTCAAGAACCACCTCGCCTACCTCCCACACAGCGGCAGCGTCCTTGCCGAACTCGCCGACGAGCTCGCGGGATACGAGTACACCTCAGGGTCGCTGCACTTCGCGATCGACGAACCGCTACCGGACGACTTGGTCGGACGCCTGGTCGAGGCGAAGCTGGCCCAGCTTGCGAGGTGAACCCCTTCGCACTGTCTACCGTCGTGTGGGAGCGACAAGGGCGGCGGCGGACCCGCGAGCGGGCTCCTGCCGCGATGCCTGTTTGGGGAACGCGGAGGCCGTCGGTGAGTGCTCCAGCATGACGACGGCAAGGTCGTCACCAAGGTCCCCACGGGGGACATGTCGGCGGACCTCGTCGAGTAGCCCGGTCAGGGCGTCCTCGATCGTGCCCGAACCAAGCGCCGCGGACGCGTCGAGCAGCTGCAGGTACTCACCGCCGGCGTTCCGCGCTTCGCTGAGGCCGTCGGTGTAGAGCAACAGCCGGTCTCCGGTGTGCCAGGCCACGGTCGTTTCGCTGAAGTCGTCTCCGATCCCGAGGGGCAAGCCGGCGGGCACGTCCACGAACGTGACCGCACCATCGCGGCGGATCAAGATGGCGGGCGGATGCCCGGCGCTGGTCAGCGTGATGGTGTCCGGCGAGCACTCCACCAGAAGGGCGGTGGCGAACTCCTCCGGGCCGAAAAAGGGCTCCAGGTAGGCGTGCATGCTCGAGGCCACCTCCGACAGGTGCGGCTTGGCGGCCGCGGCCTGTCGGAACGCGCGGATGACTCGCGCTGCCTGCTCCACCGCGGCCAGGCCCTTGCCGCGCATGTCACCGACCAGGACCCGGGTATAGCCCTCCAGGCAGCAGTCGTACAGGTCGCCGCCGACCACGGCGTCCTCGGCCGCCGACAGGTACCGGGCCGCCATACGCAGCCCGTCGGTCCCGGCAGGCAAGCTCGGCAGGATGGCCCGTTGCGCGGTCTCGGCGATCGTGGTGACCCGAGCCAGCTGCTGCTCTCGTCGGACGCGGACGTAGGCGATGCCCACGGCGGCCGAGCCCACCAGGACGACATCGACCAGGCGTATCCATTGCTGCGGTTGCGGCCACGTGTCGTTGTGCCCACCCGACCAGACGACCAGCCCCACCGCGGCGGCGGCAAAGATTGCCGTGGATCTCCAGGACACCACCGCGCACACGATCAACGGCGCCAGCGCGAAGAGCGTGTCGGGCGCGACGCTCGGCGGAGCAGCAACGTCGACTGCCGTCCAAAAGACCAACCACAACAACGCTGCCGCATAGGCTCCGAACGCGGCCGCACGCTCCATCGGCATTGTTCCTCCATCGTCTGGACCAGCCCCCTCCGGGGGAAACGCGGCGAAACGGCAACGGCCTCTCGGCCGCTGCGTGCCCGAACAATGCCAGTCCTCGGCAGCCCAAGTGTCCCTTGTGATGGCTGACGAGTCCATGCGCAGCCGAACCTGCTCGGCATGGTCGACGCGATCAGACCGCAGAGTTGCGGACGCCTCACTTGCTTGATCAGCAGGTGTTCTTGAGCGCATCCTGCAGGGCGCTCAGGGATGTCCCGAGTGCCTGGACGGCCGCACCCACGGCCGCGAAGGTGGCCGCTGACGGCGCGTCAGTTGCGGCCTTGAGGCTCGTGCTGACCGAGGATGCGGCTTCGTCGACGGCGTCCACTTCGGCGGCGTACTCGCTCTTGGCGTCACTCTGGACCTTGCTGAGGTCTGACTGCACCTTGGTCAGCTTGTCCTGCAGGGTCGCCACGGCGCCCTGGGCCAGGTCCACGTTCCTCAGGTCCGCGACCGAGGACTTGAGCTCGTCGACCGACGAGCAGACCGCGGGGGTCGAAGGTGCATCCTTCCCGCCACAGCCAACCAGTGCTGCTGAGGCGAGCAGACCGGCTGCAAGGGCCAGGGCCAGGCTGCGCAGCCGACGCTTCATGCACACGACGATCGCCGTCTGCCGGGCCGAAGTCCTCCTCCGTTACGGGTGAGGCGACGGCCCGGCCGCACGTAGCTCAGCAAGACGTTCCCGAAGGTCGGGGTCGGACATCACAAGCGCCACCGTTGGGCAGTCCGCGGGGTCCTCACCAGTGCCGGCGGCTTGATGCTGATGGCCCACAACTTCGTGGACAACCAGGTGACCTCACAGCTGTCCGCGCAGAAGATCTACTTCCCGGAGAAGGGCAGTGACTCGCTGAACGACCCGGCCGTGAAGCCCTACCTCAGCCAGTACGCCGGCCAGCAGCTGACCACCAGCGCCCAGGCCAAGGCCTTCGCCGACCACTACATCGCCGTGCACCTGAACGAGATGTCGGGTGGCAAGACCTACGCCGAACTGAGCACCGCCTCCCGGGCCAACCCGGACGACACGAAGCTCGCCGGCCTGGTCGACACCATGTTCAAGGGTGAGACGCTGCGCGGCATGCTGCTCAACGCCTACGCGTTCGGCCAGATGGGCGCCATCGCCTTCTACGGCGCGCTCGTCGCCTTCGGTGGAGCGATCCTGATGCTCGCGCTGAGCCTGCTGGGGCTGGCGCACCTGCGGCGGGTTCCTGCCGAGGCCGAGGTCAAGCTCGGGGCGCGCCTCAAGCCCGCCATCGCCTGACCGAGGCAAACACGAAGGGCCCGAGCCACCGGCTCGGGCCCCTCGTCTGTGCCCAGCTCGGCCCCACATCGGCACGAGCGAGTACCTCCGGCGGCGCCTGCGTTGCCAGCCACGATGGACTCAGTCATCGAGACTGCCCATGGTCAGGTTGACGGTCGTTCCGGTCACCCCGCTCGCCCTGTCCGACGCCATGAAGGCCGCCACGTGTGCCATCTCGGTGAGGGTCATGAGCCGTCGCGGGTGGGTCCTGCTTGCCAGCAGCTCTTGCCACTGTTCCCAGGTCATTCCTGTTGCCTTGGCGCGAGGCTCGAAGGCTCTCTTGATCGTGCGCGTCTCGGGCATGCCTTGCGGTCGCAGACCGACCACGCGAATGCCCTGTGGGGCGAGTTCGGCGGAGAGACTTCGCGTCAGCGACTCCTTGACCGCCTGCGCTGGTCCGTAGCCGCCCACCAGCGGGAGGCCCGTCCGCGAGTGGAGCGCGGTGACGGTCATGATCACCCCCGACCCGTTCGCGACCATCCGTCGCGCCGCCAGGCGTGCGGTCAGGAAGTACGTCGTCGCGTAGGTCGTGATCGGCAGGGCGAACTGCTCGAGATCCAGCTCGACCAGAGGCACACCCACGATCTTCGTGTCCGGGATCCCGACCGCGTTGAACGAGATGTCCAGGCGTCCCGCCCTCTCCATCACATGGCCCAGGTGATCGTCCACCGCCTGCTCGTCGAGAGCATCGACCGTTGCCGCCTCGGCGAATCCGCCGGCGGCAGCGATGTCCTCAGCCACCGCGTCAACCGGCGCCCGGTCGCGGCCCGTGAGAAAGACGCTCGCCCCCTCGCTCGCGAAGGCGCGGGCGACAGCACCGCCGATCCCACCTCCCGCTCCATAGAGCACCGCAACCTTGTCCTTCAGCATCATCGGCGCTTCCCATCTCTCGGTTTGATACAGCCGTCGATGATGGAGACACCGCGACCCCGGCAGACTGGGCGCGGACCGACCGCCCAGTTCTGGCCTCGGCCGGTGTCGGTACGGGTGGAGATGCGCAAGGTGCGAGAGGTTGGTGACACGACGGTGACAGCCGCGACAGCGGACTTGCTCGCCAGGGCCAGGGCCGGGGACGACAACTCGTTCCGAGAGTTGACCGAGCCCTACCGCCGCGAGCTCCAGGTGCACTGCTACCGGATGCTCGGATCGTTCCAAGACGCCGAAGACGCCCTCCAGGACGCCCTGCTCGCGGCTTGGCAGGGCCTCGGCGGGTTCGAAGGACGCGCCTCGTTCCGCACCTGGCTCTACCGGATCGCCACCAACCGGTGCCTCAATGCCCGCCGCTCGGCCAGCCGGCGCCCAGCCAAGGCGTGGGACGTGCCCCATGTCGAACCGCCCGAGCCGACCGGGCTCGGCGAAGTCGTCTGGCTGGAGCCATTTCCAGACACCCTGCTGGAGGGTGCAACCGATCGACCCCTCGGCCCGGAGGCCCGATACGAGCAGACCGAATCCATCTCGTTGGCATTCGTGACGGCTCTTCAGGTCCTTCCGCCTCGTCAGCTCGCCGTACTCATCCTGCGCGACGTCCTCGGACTCCACGCGAACGAGGTGGCCGACATGCTGGACTCGACCGTCGACTCGGTCAACAGTGCCCTCAAACGGGCGCGCGCCAGCCTGCATCGTCGACGATCGCGGGCCGGCGACCACGAACCTCCGACGTCCGGTTCCGCGTCGGAGGACGCGATCGTGGCGAGGTTCGTGCACGCCTACGAGGCCGCCGATCTCGACGCCGTGGTGGCCCTGCTGACCGATGACGTCTTCGTCTCGATGCCACCAATGCCCTTCGAGTACCAGGGCCGAGCCGCCGTCGCGCGCTTCTGCGGCAGCATCTTCGGCTCGGGTCGCAGGTTCGACCTTGTTGCGACACATGGCAACGGTCAGCCGGCCTTCGGGACGTACCTGCGCGGCAACGACGGTGTCGCACACGGGGTCGGCCTCCTCGTCCTCACCCTCTCCGGTGACCGGATCTGCGCCATGACGCGCTTCGAGAACACTGTGCTCCCCTGGTTCGGGCTGCCGAGGTACCTCACGAGCCGGTGACCAGCAAGGACCGACGTGGTGACACGGCGGCGGCAACATCGTGCGTCTGAAAGTGGATTGCGGTGCGACCACGCCATGGGATTGAGTCCTCGTGTGGCTCGAGCTCTGCATTCCGACGAGATTCCGATCGATGCGGAGCTGGTCCAGCGATTGGTGCGGCGGGCGATGCCTGCTCACGCGGACGCGCCGGTGCGGCGGTTGGCATCCAGCGGCTCGACGAACGCCTTGTTCCGTCTCGGTGATGACCTCCTGGTGCGACTGCCGCGCCAGCCCGGTGGGTCGGCGAGCATCTCGAAGGAGGCCACGTGGCTGCCGGTGCTGGGGCCGCTGCTGCCCGTTTCCGTGCCTGAGGTGGTTGCCGTGTTCGAACCTGACCACGCCTACCCGGAGCGCTGGTCAGTGGTCCGCTGGATCGATGGCGCGCACCCCGAGGTGGTCGATCCGGACACTTCCATCGACCCGCAACGCGAGATCCTGGCCAACGACCTGACCACGGTCCTGGACGCCCTGCGGCAGGCGGAGGTGCCCACCGGGACGGTCAACAACCCACACCTGCACTCGTACCGAGGCGAGCCGCTTGCGACGATGGACGAGGCGACGCGACAGAACATCGAGCGTTGCCGGTCTTTGAAGGACTTCGACCTCGATCTCGACGCCGCCGAGCAGATCTGGGCCGAATCCATGAAGCTGTCCGGAGCAGCAGACCGTACGACGCCGCGCTGGTACCACGGCGATCTCGCAGCCGAGAACCTCTTGGTGCGTGACGGAGCCCTGGCCGCCGTACTCGACTTCGGGGGCTTGTCGATCGGCGACCCAACGGTTGACCTCGTCGTGGCCTGGGAAGTACTCGATCCACCCGCCAGAGACCTGTTTCGAAGGCAAGTCGGCGTCGACGACGCGACGTGGCTGCGAGGCCGGGCTTGGGCACTCTCCATCACGCTGATGATCTGGTACTACTGGACAACGATGCCGGAAAGGCGAGCCCGCTGCATGGCAGTCGGTCGCAACGTCCTGGCCGACGCGGGCTATCAGGTGTGAGACGTGGCCACATCCGTCACCTTTCGGTGCGCGCTCGGCTACTCGCCAGGGTCAGCGCAGGCCGATGCGGGCCGAGCATGCCGGCCATGCCCGCCAACCCTGCCCGCGCTTGATCCGCTCACCGATGCGGATCTGCTCAAGCTTCGTTGCCCGGCTCGGGAGCCGTGAGAAGTGCCGGCCGCCATACGCGCGCCATGTCGAGGAGCTGATCTGCAGGCCGCCGTAATAGCCGTTGCCGGTGTTGATGTGCCAGCGGCCACCAGACTCGCAGCGCGCGAGCCGGTTCCACGTGCTGATCGACGCTGCGTCCGAGGGAGCGGCAACCGCCACCACCGGGGCGGCTGCGGCAGATGCAACGAGGGCAGTTGAAATGAGCGTGCGCATACGCATGCAGTTCCTCCATGCGCCTGCGGATTCGGTGTCGGGTTCCGGCGAGAACATGCCGGGCCACGTCCTTGTTGTGGGATGTGGCTTCAGCCCAAGGCCGCTGTTGCGAACCGTGAAGCTTTGCGTTCCCCGCTCCTGTCCCTCGGGTTTTAGGCACCTCGGTGGACAGGACTCGGCGTGACCGGAGGCGGGCCCCAGCTTGTCAGGGCGCCACGAGTGTAAGCATCGCCGATGCCCAGATCCGAGCTGAAGACAGGCCGCGTGACGCGTCTCACGGACATAGAGCCACACCTCCCTCACGCGCCCCAGGCGTGCCGCGCTGCGGTGGCCGGTAACCGGCTCGGTGGCCGTTGTTCTGATGCTCAGCGGTCGGGATTCTCGAGGATCTTGTGGAGCAGTCGAAGGAACTGTTGGCGCTCTCGAGACGTCAGTGGGTCGAGCAGTCGGTCCTGCGCTGCCGAGACCACGCCGTCGAGGGCTTCGAGTTGACGGCGACCCTGACGGGTGATCGACACCAGGTTGCGTCGCCGGTCCTGCGGGTCGATGCGGCGCCTCACAAGGTTCCGGGCCACGAGTTCGGTCATCGTCTCGGTTACGTCGCTGGGATCGATGCCGCTCGCGCGGCCCAGATCGGCCTGGCTGGTCACCTCGGTGTGCTCCAACGCCGCGAGCAACCGAAAGTGATAGCCGCGGTATCCGTCTCCACCGTCACGGAAGGCGTCCTCTAGGCAGGCACTCGACCTGGCGTACGCCTGCCGGATCAGCCAGGTTGCCCGGTTCTTGACCCGCTCGGGCGCCAGGTCGCCTGTGTTGGGTGTTCGTGATGCCACGGATCGACTGTACCGGGTTGCTTGGCCGCGCCAACGGAGTAACGTTGGCAGCGCCAATGTTGGCAGCGCCAAGATATCAATTCACTTCAGCCGATAGCCGTCAATCAGGAAGGGCCCCACAGTCATGCCGTCATCAAGCCACCCGACCCGCCGCCCGGTTCCGCCGCAGATCCTGCTCGTCGGCAAGAGCCAAGCCGTCCTCGACGAAGCCGAGCAGATCCTGCGGGCACAGGGCTTCGGCGCCTCCTCGACCAACCGATTCGATGATGTCCTGCGGGACTTCGACGTTGCGGTGTTCGATCTCGTCGTGTTCGGAGGACAGGTCCCAGCCGACCTCGAGGCACTTCTGACGGCAGAGATCGGACAGCGCCAGCCCCGAATGATCTATGTGAAGGGAATGTCCGGGATACCGGGCCTGATCGCGGACCAGGTCAGCGGAGCCTTCGCGGACGAGTGCCCCAAGCTCCTCTCAGGACCCTCCTACAACGACGACACCCGCTCGGTGGAGATGAGCCTGGAACTGGCCGCCGACGTGAAGATCACTGTGTGGTGGGTGACCTCGTTCGTGCCACCCGATCCGAAAAGCACATCCCGCCTGGTTCTTGACCGCACCTTGCCCGCTGGCCACCATGCCGTGCACGTCCCCCACGACATTCCCGACAAGGCCGCGTTCGCCAGCGTGAGGATCGACCACTCGGTCACGACCATCGCCCTTGGCTCACGCTGACACGCGTCCGCATTCGACCTTCAGCGATCGAACCCAGACTGCTGCCTGTGTCCTGTGCTCCCAGGCGGTTGGCGCGACGCTCACATGTCGATCGCGAGCGGATGGCGGGGCTCGTACATCCCCACCTCGCCACCGCCCGGCAACCGGAAACGGGTCAGCCGTCCCCACCGCTCCTCGGAAACGTCGTGAGTGAATCGGACGCCCTTGGTCTGTAGCTCGCTCATCGTTGCTTCCAGGTCGTCGCACATGAAGTACAACTCATGCCCGGTGGGACCATCGGACGGGTGAACAGCCAGCTCCGCGGGCGGCACCTTGAAGATCAGCCAGCCACCGCCAGCGTCGACATGCGGTTGTCCGAGGACATCAGCGAAGAACGCACGGTCCGCTTCCGCGTCGCGGCTGTACACGATGACGTGGCTGCCGATGATCATCTGCTGACCCTACGCGGCGAAAGACGCGCCTCATCGCATGTGTAGGCGGCTTGCGGGGGCCGCGGACGTTGGGCTCAGGCGGCGGCCGGAGACACGTCGTGCAACCAGTTGATGAGTATCTCGTTCACGGGCGTCGGGCGCTCTTCCGGTACCCAATGTCCGCACCCGGCCAAGACATGGCTGCTGACCAGTCCGGGCATGGTCGACGAGAACGAATCGATCACGTTCTGGATCCATGCACCAGACGCATCGTGGGCGCCGCCGACAAAGAGTGATGGCTGCGTGATGGCCGCACCGTCGTATGCGGCGAGGTCCTCCCAGTCCCGGTCGACGTTGCGATACCGGTTCAGGGCTCCGATGAAACCGGTCCGTTCGAACTCCTCGACGTAGACGCCCAAGTCGCGATCGCTGAGCCACGCAGGCAGTACGCCGGAGACGAAACGGTCCCGCATCCGGGCTCCCGGAGGAATGTAGAAGACGTGGCTGGCGCCTTCGGGCGTCATGGTGTCACCCGACAGGCTCGCGTAGCACCCCCGCAGCCATCCCCGGACATCGGGCTCGATCTCTGCTTCGGCGCGGCCGGGCTGCTGGAAGTAGCTGATGTAGAACTCGGCGTCCCCGCCGGCGCGCGCGAAGACTTCGCTCGGCCGGGATCCGCTGCGGGGCGTGTAGGGAGCGCTCAGCGTGGCCACCGCGGTGAACGTGTCTGGTCGCAGAAGCGCTGCGTTGGCCGCGATCAGTGACCCCCAGTCATGTCCTATGACCGCGGCGGTCGTTGCACCCAACGCATGGACCAGGCCCACGGCGTCATCGACCAGTTCCACCATCCGGTAGTCCTCGACATTCGCTGGCTTTGACGACCGGCCGTACCCACGCACGTCGAAGGCCACCGCGCGGTACCCCGCGCTTGCCAGCGCAGGCAGCTGATGGCGCCATGCGTAGGACGTCTCCGGGAACCCGTGGATCAGCAGCACCAATGGGCCGTCGCCCTGTTCCACCACATGCAGTCGGACATCTCCGAGCACCACGCTGTGTCTCATCACGACTTTCTCCATGCTGGATCGACACCTGTCCGTGTAGATGGTCCCAGTTGCGCTTGGGCGGAGGCGCTGCCGCTCGCCGACGTCGGGTCAGGGGCCATCCTCCGGCGGTTCGTCGGGGAGCCGTGGCAACACCTGGGTCTGGTCCTCGGGGCCGGATGGGTGGGGCAGGTCGCCGGTAGGCCGTCGAGGGACGCCGGGGCGGCGGGTGGGTGGGCGGCGTTGGGGATTCAGGCGGAGCTGGCGGCGTACCCGCTCGTCGAGCCCGAGCTCGTGTTGCAGCCGTCGGAGGGTGGCGCGGGCAGCGGCGTAGAGCTCGACCACGTCGGCAGGGCGGGCCTCGGTCAGCGCCTGCTCGAGGCGGGCTCGTGCCCGGAGCATGCCGTCCTGGGCCGCCTGGAGACCAGCGATGTCATCGCGGCTCAGGCTGGCCTGGACGTCGCCCTCGTGACGGACCAGCTCGCCGAAGGCGTCGGCGCCGGCGGCCAGGGTGCGGAAGGTCTCGGCCAGGTCGCGGAGCACCTGGCTCGCGGAGTCCTGGTGCAGCCAGTCGCCGTCGGCGGCCTCGGCCACCGAGCGCATCAGGCCGCGGATCGCTACCGCCGTGTGCTCGAGTGCCTCCAGGCCTTGCCGGAGGCCGGGCTCGACGTGCGCGGTACGCACCGCACGCAGGTTGAGACGCCGCCCTTCCTCGGCCCGGAGCAGCGCCGCCCCGATGACCGGAATGTGGTGGGTGATCCGGCGGGCGTCGTCGAGCCACTCCCGGGCGGCACCGGAGAGGCGATGCGGCTCCCCCTGGGCGATGGCGTCGAGCTCCCCGGCCGCCCGGACCAGGAGCTCGCTGATGGCGTCGGCCAGACCCTCGATCGCGCGGCCGGCGTCGGAGCTGGCGACCTTCGGCGGGAAGATCAGCGTGGCGATGATCCCCACCGCTGCGCCGACCAGGGTCTCGGCGATCCGCTGCCAGGCCGCCGCCTGCGTGCCGATCGCTCCGACGCCGAGGACCAGCATCGCGCTGACCGCCACCTCGACCAGGTTGGCACGCAGCCGCAGGAACTGGCCGATGGTGATGGAGATCAGGATCAGGATCCCAAGACTCCACCACTCCAGCGGTACGACCGCCGCGAACCCGACGGCCAGCGCCACCCCGGCCACGACCGAGATCACGCGGTCGAGCCCGCTGGCCAGCAGCGAGAGCGGCGTCACCTGCACCACCAGCATCGCGGTCAGTGGCGCGAGCAGCGGCTGGGTGCCGGGAAAGAACACCGACGCCACCAGGTAGCTGGCCGTGGCCGCGACGGTGATCCGCAGCGACCACAGCACCGAGGCGCGGCCGTCACGACGTACCCGCGCCAGCTCCCGGGAGACGAAGCCGCGCCACCACTGCACCACGCCTCATTCTGCAATAGCCGCGCCGTACCGGTCGCACGTGCTGCTTGTGGTCGGGCTGCGTATCTCGCGTCCGGTGGCCGTCTCTGTATCTGTGAACGCGTGTCCGGTGCTCAACAAGGAGGAACCATGCCACGACCATTTGTCTTTCGAGTGCTGAAAGGGCGTACAGCAGGCAAGATCGCGACGGTCTGTGCGGTCGCCGCAGCGACGTTGACCTTGGCTCCAGCGCCCCAGGCCTCGGCCGTTCCGGCTCGGACCCAGGGCGGCTGGTCGGTGATCCTGTGTCGGTTCAGCGACGTTGCGGCCACCCCACAGACCCCTGCCTTCTTCTCCAACATGTTCGGTGCGGCTGGTGCGGGCACTGGCGGGCTCTACGACTACTTCAACAACCAGAGCTACGGCAAGCTCAAGCTCAGTGCCACCGTCCGGGGCTGGTACAACATGCCCTTCACCGTGGCACAAGAAGCCGGGAAGTCCCGTGGGGCCAAGATCAACGACTGTGTGGCCACCGCCGCCGGCGCCGGATATTCGGTTCCGAGCGGGAACCGGGTCGCCGTCATCACCAACGCCCAGCAGGACTCCGGGGTCGGCTGGTGGCCGGGTGCTCCTGGACCCGGGTGCGTGGAACATCCGCTTCGCGGCCCACGAGATGGGACACGGCTACGGGCTCGACCACTCCTTCTCGAATGACTTGACCTACCAGAATGCCTCCTGGTCGCAGCCGGGTGAGTACGACGACCTGTGGGACGAGATGAGCGCACAGCACGTGTACAGCGTCGCTGGCGCCAACTACGGGCAGACTGGCGTCGGCTTCAACGCGTTCCATCGCGACAAGCTGGGCTGGATCCCGCGCAACCGGATCGTGACCTTCGGAGCCAACGGCGCCGGTGCCGCCACGGTCTCGCTCGCGCCTCTGCAGGTTCCCTCCGCGGCCGGCGCCCTGTTGGTTCGGGTGCCCTTCAACCCCGGGGACCTGTTCAACTACTACACGGTGGAGTTCCAACGCAAGCTCGGCTGGTCTCGGGGCATTCCCGGCGACATCGTCCTGATCCACGAGGTGAAGAACGGTCGGCCCACCCTGATCCGTCGCCTCGACCTGGCCGGCAAGCCGCCCGCCCAATCCGTCACGGCCAACGGTGTGTCCATCTCGGTCGCCTCGGTGAGCGGCAACGTCGCGAGAGTCTCGATCACCAGTGACATCGTGCGTCGCTGCGTGCAGGGATACGTGTGGCGCGAGGCTCAGCCCGGCGACGTGGTGTGCGTGCTGCCGGCCACCCGCACCCAGGCGTGGGCCGACAACGCGGTGAAGGCCTCGCGCTGGGTCCCCGGACCGTTCGGACCACACACCTGCATCTCCGGCTACGTGTGGCGAGAGGCATTCGCAGGTGACGATGTGTGCGTGCTCCCGGCGAACCGCTCGCTGGCGGCGTCCGACAACACTCAGGCGGCTGCTCGCCGCAATCCCGCCCGATTCGTCTACGGCCCGAACACCTGCAAGGCGGGCTATGTCTGGCGCGACGCGGACCTCTCCGACTACGTGTGCGTCACGGGCTCGACTCGTGCCCAGGCCGCACAAGACAACGCGGTCAAGGCTTCACGCTGGATCGCCGGACCGTTCGGCCCGCACACCTGCATCAACGGCTACGTGTGGCGAGAAGCGTGGCAGGGCGACGACGTCTGTGTGCTGCCCGCGACCCGCACCCAGGCCAGAATCGACAACAGCCAGGTCGGCGCGCGGGTGGAACGCACCAGCGGCTGATCCCTGGTTCGTGGTGGCGGCACCAGGCTGCGTGTGGGAGACGAGCCCGCACCACCTGGTGCCGCCCGCACGTACGGCCACCCGCGTAGCTCAGTCTTCGATCTGGGCTGCACCCTGCTGTTTCAACGCACTGAGTCCGTCCCGCATGTCTTGCAGCTTGTCCCGCGAATGGCCGATCCAGTCGACAAGTTCGCCCACCACGCGCAGCGGTTCGCGGCTGCGGAAGGACTGCGTCGGATTCCCGGGAAACCTCTTGTTGGTGACGTTGGGGTCGTCCTCGAACTCGCCGCTCGGCTCGACGATGTAGATTCGCCCGCGGCCCTGACCCGCAGCGAGCTCTGCGCCCCAGACCGCGGCGTCGAGGGTCGCGGTGAAGTAGACATGGTTCATCACTCGGCCGCCTTCGAAGTTCGACTCGCGGCCGGGCACCAGCATCTCGCCGACTGCGAGGACCGCCTTCGTGCCATGCAGGTACACACCGGGCTCGTACACCTCGAAGGGCACCGGCTCACCCGTCCCGTCCACGTGACGACTCTAGTTGCCGAGCCGGGTGCCCAAGGCACGCGGCGACCAGACTTTGGGTCCCCGCGAGGTTTGGTCCGCGCAAGAGCGGGGATAACGGGGAACGCACTGGCGGGGGGTCCGCCCCCGACGCTCCCCCCGCCGGCGCGCTTCGACTGCTGTTGTCGCGGTACGCGGGGCTGATCAGGTCTCACCGCCGATGTCGAAATCGTAGGCATCGAAGACGAGGTCGGAGCCTCGCTGGCGGTGACGGACGAGTCTCCCGAGGAGCGCCGTACCCAGGTCGCGGACTCTGTCCACGTCCTCGACGACGGCCGGTGCCGTCACTCGAGCGAGCACGTTGTCGACCTGACCGCGGATCAACGTGTGTTCACCAGTGAGCCTGGCTACGGCGCCGGACAGGCGTGGCGAGGTCTCGAGGAGGTCGCGATACAGCCCGTTGGGACCCTCGGTGATGTCGATGTGCTCGCGAAAGTCGCCGGAGAGCTCCACCAGCGCAACGTGAACGCGTTGGGCCCAGCGCGCGTGATCGGCGGTGGCGGGCGCGGCCAGGGCATCTTCGAGCGCACCCATCGAGTCCCGCAGCTCCGCACGGTGCCGCCGCAGCTCTTCCAGGAAGGCCTGGTCTGATGAGGATGAGATCGGTTCCATCGAGCCTCCGGATCGCGTCGTTCACCAGTGTCGCGCGTTCCGCGTGACCTGGCGATCCTGTCATCCGCCCCGTGGGCAATCGCATGCGCGCTCAACAAGGCATGACCACGTGCTGATGCGTGGACGCCGATCACGTTCCAGGTGGCCTGCCGGACGCCCGCAGCACCGCTGAATGGGGACCTGCGGTTGACCAGGTGCCCGACATCGTGATCACCGCAAGAGCCGAGGTGGGCATCGGTGCCGGCTCACCCGTGAGAAGCGATGCGAGGTCCTCGAGCCCGGGGTTGTGGCCGACCAGGACCACCGTTTCGAAATCGTCGGACAGGTCTCGCACGACATCGAGGAGCTCATGGGATGACGCGGCGTACATGCGATCGTCGAACCGCGTCCGCGGAGGGAGGTCAAGCTCCGCTGAAACGAGATCCCATGTGCTCCGCGCGCGACTGGCGGGTGACACGACGGCCAGGTCAATGCTGTTGATGTTCGTGGCCAGCCATCTGCCTGCGTCCGGTGCCTGACGTCGACCGCGCTTGGCCAAGGGCCGGGCGACATCGGCCTCGTGACCGGACCAGTCCGACTTCGCATGCCGGAGCAGGATCAGGGTGCGCTCAGTCATCCGGTCGGGCCTTGGGTTCGACGATCACCTGGATTGCCACGTCTACAGGATTGTCCCCGAACGCGGAGCCGGCTACCGGGTTGACCAACCTGGAGGGCCAATCAACCAGCGAGGGCGGTGGATGGCTCCTCAAGCGGCGGCGGCAGCCCTAGAGTCAGCAGCGTGAACGCGTCGTTGACTCCGCTGCCAATCCTGCCGACCTCGCTGGTGGGCAGCTACGCCCAGCCGGACTGGCTGATCGACCGGTCCAGGCTGGCCGGCCGCTTCCCCCCGCGGGTGCGTGCGAGAGAACTGTGGCGGGTCGAGCCGGAGTACCTGGAGCAGGCGCAGGACGATGCCACGGCGCTGGCCATCCGCGCCCAGGAGGAGGCGGGACTCGACATCATCACCGACGGCGAGATGCGGCGGGAGTCGTACAGCAACCACTTCGCGCACCGCCCTCGAGGGCGTCGACATCGACAACCCTGGCACGGCCCTCGATCGCAGCGGGCATCCCAACCCGGTGCCGCGGATCGCCGGACCGATCGTGCGGCCGCAGCCAGTCGGCGTCCGCGACGTGGAGTTCCTGAAGGCGAACACCGACCACACGGTCAAGATGACCGTGCCCGGCCCGTTCACGATGTCGCAGCAGGCGCAGAACGACCACTACCCCGACCTCGCTTCGGCTGCTCTGGCGTACGCCGCCGCGGTCAACGCCGAGATCAAGGACTTGCATGCTGCCGGAGCCGATCTGGTCCAGATCGACGAGCCGTACATGCAGGCGCGGCCCGAGGCGGCCCGCGAGTACGGCCTCGCTGCGCTCAACGCCGCACTGGACGGCGTCACCGGCACCACCGCTGTCCACATCTGCTTCGGGTACGCCGCGATCATCCACGACCGGCCCGAGGGGTATTCGTTCCTCCCCGAGCTGGCCGGCTGCTCGGCCGACCAGATCTCGATCGAGACTGCACAGTCGGGTCTCGACCTCGGCGTGCTGAAGGACCTCAGCGAGAAGACCATCATCCTGGGCGTCATCGACCTGTCCGACCCCGAGGTCGAGTCCGCCGAGGTGGTCGCCGACCGGGTGCGCCGAGCCTTCCCTTACACCTCGCCGGACCGGATCACCATCGCCACCGACTGCGGGATGAAGTACCTCCCTCGCGCGAGTGCCGAGGGAAAGATGCGCGCCATGGCCGGCGCGGCGTCGATCCTGCGCGCCGAGCTCTAACGCGGTCGCGGCGCCGCTCTCCGCGGCGCCTGGTCCATCAGACCTAGGACCAAGGTCCAATTGAGGATGCGACCCCGTCGGCGCGATGGTGGACACACAGTCTTCGAAAGCACTCGCCCAGTGGGGAGGCACCGTCATGTGGGACACGGCACCGGACACGATCACCCGGCTCTCGCACGACCCGCCCTGCCTCGGCTGTGGGCACCCGGCCCACGTCTACCTCGCGTGCTCGGACACCTGCGGGTGCGTACCGCCGCCGGCACCCGGGATGCCCCTGCTCGACGGTCCTCACATCCCGAGGCGAACGCGGCACTCTGTGCTCCAGAGTGACCCTCTCGCCCTCGCTGGATAGCCTTGAGCGCGCTCGCTGCTGCCTCTCCCTCCTGAGCGGCCTGATCGCTGGGCTCAGCTGGTCACGTCCTTGCCGGCGAAGCGCGCCCACCCCAAGAACCAGAACACGACCATGTAGGCCAGCGCGACGTAGAGACCTTGTTGTACGCCGTCCCAGGCGATCGGGGACCGGAGGAGATCCCCGAAAGCGAGCCAGTGGTGGGTGATCAGGAACGGGTGCAGCCAGCTGATCTGAGGGATGCTGTCAGCGATGAAGCTGGCAGTGCTGAAGATGACCACGGTGATCATCGCTCCTATCGGCTGCTCGGTCAGGGTCGAGACGAACAACCCCACCGCGCCGAGCGATGCGAAGCAGACGGCGAGGTAGAGCGAGGCGGCCATGACCCGCAGCAGGCCCTCGCCGAACCCGATCTGGGTGCCGGACAGCAGAGTCATGTCTCCGCCTCCGAAGAGGGCTAGCCCCATCACGATCCCGGTGACCGTCACCGTCAAGGTTGCGACGAGGGAGAAGATCACGATGGCGAGGTACTTGACCGCCAGGAGCCGGGCGCGCTGCACCGGTACAGCGAGCAGGTAGCGCAAGGTCCCGATGTTCGCCTCGCCGGCGATCGAGTCTCCCGAGATCGCTGCGACCGCCAGAGGCAGGAAGAGCCCGAGCTCGAGGGTGAGGGAGGCGAGTGCGACGAACAGACCGTTGTCGGTGATGGAGCTGAAGAAGTCAGGTCCGTCACCACCGCGGCCGGGTGAGGAGACCTTGACCGCGACGGAGATGAGAACGGGAACGCTGGCCAGCACCAACAACCCACCCAAGTTGCGGCGCCGACCGAAGATCAACCGCAGCTCGGAGCGGAGGAACCTGGTTGACAGGGTCCGCGGTCGGTACGCCCCGACCTGATCAGCCACTGACATCGAAGCCCTCCCCGGTCAGAGCGACGAAGACGTCCTCGAGAGACGGTGCGCCGACCCGGAAGCCGAGGACGGGCACACCCTGGTGGACGCACGCCGCGACGATCTTGTCCGGTGAGATCCGGCCGAGGTTGCCGGTGGCAGAGATGTGGCTGGTCCGCACCTCCGTGAGTCCGAGCTCGCGCATGATGCGGGCGGCTTCCTGGGGCTGGTCGGTCTCAAGAACTGCCTGGGCCTCGGTTCCGGCTCTGACCTCGCCGCTGGTGCCCTGGGCGACCAGCTGCCCGGCATGCATCACGCCGAGGTGACTGCACATCTGTTCGACCTCCGAGAGCAGATGGCTCGAGACGAGCACGGTGGCGCCCTCATCGGCCAGCGACCCGACCAGAGTCCTGACCTCGCGGGTGCCCTGAGGGTCCAGTCCGTTGGTGGGTTCGTCGAGCACCAGCAGATCGCGGTGACGCAGCAGCGCACTCGCGATGGCCAGCCGCTGGCGCATGCCCAAGGAGTACGCGCGGTAGCGCTTGGTGGCTGCGACCAGCAGGCCAACACGATCCAGGGCGCCGTCGATCCGGGCTCGCGCGGTCCGGGGGTCCGTCGTACGGTCGGCGGAATCGAGCCTGGCCAGGTTGTCCCGGCCGGACAGGTAGGGGTGGAACGCCGGCCCCTCGACCAGGGAACCGACTCTCGCGAGTACGTCGGGCCCGTCCGCAGGCATGGCGCGACCGAGCAGCTCAACGCTGCCGGACGTGGGCCTGACCAGACCGAGCAGCATCCGGATCGTCGTCGTCTTCCCCGAGCCATTGGGGCCGAGAAAGCCGTACACCGACCCCGTGGGGACGACCAGATCGAGGGAGTCGACAGCGACCTGATGCCCGAACCGCTTGGTGAGGCCCGAGGTGGCGACGGCGGCCTCCGACATCAGCTGCCTAGTGCCGCGTACAGCGCCTCCGGCGCGACCGGGCCCACAACCACCCGACCGTCGTCGGTGACGAGCGCCGAGAACAAGGTGCCCTTCAACAGGTGACCGGAGCCCCAGGCGCCGCTCACCCTGGGCAGGACCTCGAGCATCCGGCTCACCTGACCGGCTCCGGAGGTGGCGCCCGCGGGGAGCTTGGCGACGACCACGGTGGTCCATCCGGTGCCGACGATCTTGGGATTCGCCGCAGAGGAAGCCTGGTCCGCGGGGCTCTGTAGACCCTTCTCGTCGCTGGGCGGCACCTCGTGGGACTTCGGGGTGGACCCCTCGGTGACCTTTGTGCCTGGGGGTGGGTTGAAGCTGAAGGCGGTGGAGGCCGGGGTGGATGGATCGAACGAGGTGAAGCCGACCTCGAAGGAGGGGTCCTGACTGTTCCGGGCAAAGATCTGGACACGGGTCGGTATGTGGGTCTCGCCGTCGATCGCGATATGCACCGACTCGACCAGTGAGCCCGCGTCCTTCGGCTGGAGCACGAGCTCGTAGGCGTTCCGGCCGGCCACTACCGCCGTCCCGTCCGTGCTCACCTTGGTGGTGGGCGAGATTGCCGAGAGGGCGGCATCCGCGGCCTTCTGCGGAGTCATCGGAGCGCTGTCTGTCAGTAGTCCCGGGGTCTCCTGCTTCGTGAGCGACACCTTGTGATGTGTCGCGCTCTTGTCCCTGCTCGACCAGGTCCAGAGGTCGGTGCCGTTGCGCACGAGGTCGGACTCGCCCAGTGATCCGAGCAACGCGAGCCTGACCTTGTTCGGCCCGGCGTACCACAGCCGCAGCGTGTGCGAGCCGGAGACGAGCGACGTCATGTCGGAGCTGCCGGCGCCCCCGACCCCGGGAATGCTCGGCAAACCCAGGTGGGCGTTCTGGACGATGGTCCCCGAGAGACCGTCGAGCCGCGCCTTCTGGACGTCCACGAGGAGCTGGGCTGGACTGCGTTCCGGCAGTCCGCCGCGTGCGCTCGCCGTGAGGAGCCCGACAGTCGAACCTCCCGCAGCGAGGACGACGGCAGCGACGGCGGGGACGAGCCATCGCAGGAAGGGGCGGCGGGTGAACATGCTCATGCGCCAAGCGTGCACCAGTGTCGCTGTGAGATCGCTGAGAGCCCGGTGAGTCCGCCGCGCCCGGCGTGCAAGTCTGGGGACATGCGGCTACTGCTGGTCGAGGACGAGGAGCGCCTCGCACGTGCCCTTCGCCGTGGTCTGGTCGATGACGGGTTCATCGTCGAGGTGGCCAATGACGGCGCCACCGGTCTCGAGCTCGCCCGCCACGGTGACTTCGACGCCATCGTGCTCGACGTGATGCTGCCCCGTCTCTCCGGTTTCGAGCTGGTCCAGATTCTCCGGTCGGAGGAGAACTGGGTTCCGGTACTGATGCTCACGGCCAGGGCGGGGGAGCACGACCAGGCGAACGGACTGGACTACGGGGCAGATGACTACCTGACCAAGCCGTTCTCATATGTGGTCTTGTTGGCCCGGCTCCGAGCCCTGATGCGACGTACGCCGCAACCGCGGCCACCGGTCCTCGCCGCCGGCGACATCAGGCTCGATCCCAGCACCCGTCGCGTGACTGTTGACGGAGTGGCCGTGGCGCTGACCCCTCGGGAACTGGGGCTTCTGGAGTACCTCCTGCGTCGCCCCAACCGAGTGGTCACCAAGATCGAGATCCTCGACCACGTCTGGGACGCAGCCGCCGAGGTGAACCCCAACGCGGTCGAGGTCTATGTCGGCTACTTGCGACGCAAGCTGGGTCGACCGGTCGTCGAGACCGTGCGGGGCTCCGGCTACCGCCTCACGACATGACCCGCACCCGGAGCTGGGAGAGGCTGAGCCTGCGCGCCCGTCTCCTCGTGATCGGTGTGCTCGGCGTTGCGGTGGCGCTGGCGATCGGCAGCTTCGCCCTGTACGGCGTCCTCACCCTCGTGAGCTTCCGGACGATCGATGACGCGGGCCAGGCCACCGTGGCCGAGGTCGCGGACCTGGTCGACCGGGACCGACTGCCGGACCCCATCCCGGTCACCGGTAGCCAGATCGTGCAGGTCCTGGACTCCGACAACCGGGTCCTGAGCGCCTCCGTGAATGGTGACCGACTGACGGCCTTGCTCACACCAGGCGAGGTGGCCGCGGCGCTAAAGGGCGACCATCCCGAGGTCTCGGGATCGCGGGTGGGGCTCGACTCCCCGCTGCGCGTCACCGCAGCCGAGGCGGGACCGACAGATGCCCGTCGTACGGTCGTGGTGGCGCAGCGCATCGATGACATCGAGGACAGCCAACGCATCCTCAGACTCACCCTGATGGCCACGTACCCGCTGCTCCTGCTCGTCCTGGCATTGATCGCATGGCGAGTCGTCGGAGCAGCCCTTCGACCAGTGGAGATGCTCAGGTCGACCGCGGAGCGGATCTCGGGCACGGGGCAGGACTCGCGACTGCCCGTTCCCGCATCACGTGACGAGGTGCATGCGCTCGCGGTCACCCTGAACTCCATGCTCGACAGGCTCTCGGCCTCGCGCGCCCGCCAGCGGGCGTTCGTGGCGGACGCAGCCCATGAGCTGCGCAGCCCGCTGAGCTCGATGCAGACTCAGCTCGAGGTCGCGGAACGTCTCGGCGACGACTCGGAAACGACCCGCGACCTACACGCAGAGGTGATCCGGATGGCCGCGCTCGTCGAGGACCTGCTGGTGCTGGCACGGCTCGACCGGGAGGCTTCGCCTGCGAGGCCTCCGGAACCGGTGGTCGTGCGTGACCTCCTCCTCGATGTGGTGCGCCGTCAGGCCGGCGCCCGTGCCGGCGTGACCACCGGGGTGTTGCCGGACGCCGTGGTGCTCGGAGACCCCGAGGCGCTCCGTCGGGTTTTCGGCAACCTCGTGGACAACGCTGTTCGGCACGCGGTGAGCACGGTGCACATCGAGGCACAGGTGCGCGGGTCCTTGCTCGAGGTGCTGGTGTCCGACGACGGCACCGGCGTCCCCGAGGCCGACCGCGAGAGAGTCTTCGACCGGTTCACCCGACTCGACGAGGCCCGCGACCGTGACGCCGGCGGCAGCGGACTCGGACTGGCCATCGTGCGCGACCTCGTGCACCAGACGGCTGGCACCGTGGTCCTGGAAACCGGGGTGGCGGGAGGCCTTGTCGCCCGTGTCTCGCTACCGCTGGCGCCTGCCTCTGACGATCCCGCGTTCGAGTCGGACCAGGTGTCGGAAACCTGACCGGGACGGTCCTTACCGCAGCCGAATCCCTGCTCCTGCGCGAGCGGGCCAGTCTGACGTTCGCCGACGTCCACGAGTCATGGCAAGAACGTCTCCACGGGTGTGGGCGTCGTCGACTCGGTCGGGGACGTCGACTCGGTGGGGGTCGGCTCCTCTCCCAGCGTGGGCGACTCGCTGACCGTCGGCTGGTCGGACGGTGTCGGCGCTTCGCGCGGGTTGATGGATGCGGTCGGGCCTTCGTCGGGCTTCTGCTGCTGGTGATCGCCGCCGGAGTCGTGTCCACTGACTTGCGAGATCGTGGTGTCACCGGAGCCGGATCCGCCGGTCATCGAGGAGACACTGCGGCCGGTAAGCAGCTCGAATGCGGTGATCACCAGCAGTGTGACCACGAACAACGCCAAGGTCACGAGCGCGACGCGTTTCCACGGCAACTGGGATAGCCGCTCCTTCCAACTGACCGGCGCCGCCGCAGTGATCGCCTCGTCGAGCTCCTGCTGCGCTTCCTCGAGCCGTTCCTCGGCGTGGTCGAGATGACTCTCCTGGGCCGCGGTGTCATCGGCGCGTGTCGCCCGCAGCACCTCGGCATGTGCGACGCCGACCTTCTGGGCCGCGCCCTTCTGCTTCTTCGAGAGCGTGCGCTTGCTCGTCGATAGGCCCTGGGCGAACCACGCGCTGCCCACGGACACCACGAGACTGCCAATGGCGGCGCCCATGATCGTGCCAGCCGCCCCGAGCGTCGAGAGCAGGACCGCCGAGGCCACGGCAGCCAGGGCTCCCGCGACCGCTCGGGTCCAGTCGATCTGGATCCGCTCGGTGGCGTCCGGGTCGTCGGTCATCACGGATCAGTATGCCGGGATCTCAGGAGGGCGCGGGCGGCACTGTTGTAGTGAGCGGCCCATCGACGGGCGACCGAAAATCGTGCGGACGGGGCACGGGTTACGCCGTCGTCACACCCGAGTGAGCAGCGGCAACACCGAGAAGACGTAACCCTCCCAGATTCGTCGCGAGACCTCTTCCGGGTAGGGGACGACGACTGCCGGGTCGATGTCGAAGACTCGCGTCAGGTGCCTTTCGTGGTCGTACGCCGGCCAGCCGGGATCCCCTTCGGTGGCGAACTTCGTCCACGAGCCACGCATCTGCGCTGAGACGATCTCCGCCTCGGTCAGGTCATCGCCGAGCAGCATGGCCGTCTGGCCGCTGGTCAGGTTGCCGAGCACGAGCGGCACGTCGAGTCCATGGCACGCGCCGAGTACGCCACCCATGCCTGGCGCCTGCCAGGTCAGCTCGTACAGGTACACCCGGCCGGTGTGCGCCTCGGCGAGGTGCAACGACGGCATTCGGAAGAGCCAGTCGGAGTGGACCTGGTCGTACAGCTCGTCCGGGCCGCCACCTGCCGCACGGTACTGCGCGACGCCGTCACGGCCGGGCGCGAACAGGTTCAGCGCGGTCGCCGCCTGTTCCTCGGTGATTCGCCCGAGGGTGCCGTCGATCAGGGCGAACAGCCGCTGCTCGTTGCGCACGTGCCCGACCATCAGGTCGACGTCTCGTGCTGCACCGCCGGCCAGCGCCTGCCAGGGATCGGTTGGGAGCGTCGCCCCGTCGACAACGGGCGCAAGCGGGACCCCGCGGTGCGCGGCCAGGCCCCAACGCTCCGCGAACTGTCCGCTCTTCGCCATGACTGCGTCGGCGACCGCGGGTAGCGCCCCCGGCGGCACTGTGCCCAGGTCGGTGGGACTCAGGCTCAGTTCGGCCGCGAAGACGCCGGCGATGTCGTCGGCCAGCTCGGGGGTGAAGAAGGTGCCGGGCATGCTCTGCACGATCGCTCGACGGAACAGGCCGGCCGCCCGTGGCATCGCCAGCAGCGCCGCCACGGACCCGCCGCCTGCGGACTGGCCGAACACCGTGACCTGGTCCGGGTCGCCTCCGAACGCACTGATGTTGTCGCGTACCCATTCCAGCGCGGCGACCTGGTCGAGGAGGCCGCGGTTCGCAGGCGTTCCTTCGATCTGGGCGAAGCCCTCGATGCCCACCCGGTAGTTGAACGTCACCACGACAACGCCGCCGTCCCGCGCCAACCTGCCGCCGTCGTACTCGGGCAGGCCCGAAGTTCCGAACATGTAGCCGCCGCCCTGGATCCACACCATCACCGGCAGATTCGCCGCCAGGTCGGCCGTCCAGACGTTGGCTGTCAGCCAGCCCTCGGCGGACTCGGCAGGCGCGCCCATGCCGAAGAGGCCGGACTGGGGAGGCGGCGGACCGTAGGACAGCGCGTCTCGTGTCCCAGCCCATGCTGCGATCGGCTCGGGTGCCGCGAACCGCGTCGGTGGTTCGGCGAACGGGATGCCCTTGAATACCACCAGACCGGGTTCCAGCCTGCCGCGCAGGAGCCCGGCCGTCACGCGCACCTCCGGCTCCGCAACGGTCATGGCAGTGTCCTTTCAACCGATGCCGTCGGACACCGATATCATTCCGGGCCCGTGGCTTCACACGCCAACGAAGGGCGCGAGTTCGGTCACCGCGTCCCCGATCGCGATTACGATCCGGGTCATGAGGGCCGCCGTGCGGACGACGTACGGCCCGCCGGGGGTCGTGCACATCACCGACGTGCCGGCCCCGGAGGTGGGTCCCGGCGAGGTGCGGGTCGCGGTGCACGCGACGAGCGTGAACCGGACCGACTGCGGCGTCCGCGCCGCGAAGCCGTTCTTCGTCCGCGCGCTGACCGGCCTCGTCCGGCCGCGCGCGACCATTCTGGGTAACGAGTTCGCGGGACTCGTCGAGTCCGTCGGCCCAGGAGTGACACGGTTCGCTGCCGGAGACCGGGTGTTCGGCTACAGCCCACGGTTCGGCGCGCATGCCGAGCTCCTGTCGATCCCGGAGGACGGCCTGGTCGCCACGATCCCCGCTGGCTTGTCCTTCGAGGAGGTCGCCCCAGGCACCGAGGGTGCGCACTACGCCTTGTCGATGATCAGGAAGGCCGGCATCAGCGGCGGCCGGGACGTGCTGGTCAACGGCGCCACGGGCGCGATCGGAAGCGCTGCGGTCCAGTTGCTCGCGGACCTCGGCGCACGTGTGACCGCCGTGTGCGAGACGGCCCACGTCGAGCTGGTGCGCGGGCTGGGCGCGGACCGGGTCATCGACCGCGGCGTCGTGGATTTCACCAAGGAGGATCACCAGTACGACGTCGTCTTCGACGCGGTCGGGAAGAGCTCGATCGGACGGTGTCGCCCGGTGCTGAAGCCGCGCGGCCTGTATCTGACGACCGACCTCGGACCATGGGCCCAGAACATCGTCCTGCCGACGGTGACGCGGCTGGCGCGCGGTAGGCGAGTGATGCTCCCACTGCCGATCGAGAACCAGGAGATCGTGGACTACCTTCGCGAGCGCATCGCGTCCGGGCGGTTCCGCCCCGTGGTCGACCGGCTCTTCCCGTTGGAGCGGATCGTCGACGCGTATCTCTATGTCGAGACCGGGCAGAAGTTAGGCAACGTCGTCATCACGGTGGTCCAGCGGGGTTAGCGCGGCTGCCTCCGATGAGGAGTAGCGCCGATCGGGCACGGACAAGCCCGGTCCGCTGGTCGGCCACCCCGGTCGACCGGAACCACAGCGCTCGGATCGCCGCCCCCGGCACTCCGGGAAGGAACCGGCGATGGGTTCGAGAACTGCAACATTCCCCGACTGTGCGAGCGATGCGAGGGGCGACACACCACTGGCTCATGGAGGCGATGAGCGGTTGGCTGTCCCCATGAGCGACTCCCCGATCCGGGTCGACCGCGCCGAGGACCCCGGACGCTTCCTGGCCACCGACCAGACCGTGTGGTTCGCGGAGGTCTCCGCGGCCTCCACCGAGGTCCTGCTCACCGGCCTGCCCGCGGACCAGCGGTTCGCCGCCGACGCCGACGTCGACGGCTCGGACCCGACGACGTACTCGGGCGTCTACGGGGTCTTCCCGCTCACGCTCATGGCGCCGGGTCCGGACGGCGGCCTCCGGCCGCTCCCCTGCGCGGGACTGACCTGGGTCGGTGTCCATCCCGACCACCGGCGGCGAGGTGTGCTCACCGCCATGATGCGCCACCACCTCGAGCAGGTGCACGCCGAGCCCGGCACCCACGTGTCCGCCCTGCACGCGAGCGAGCCCGCGATCTACGGCCGGTACGGCTACGGCCTGGCCTCGCTGGAGCACAAGGTCGTCCTGTCGCGGGGGACCACGCTGACCGCTCCCGAGCTGGACGCGGCAGCCGTCGCCGTCACCCTACGGACGGCGACGATCTCCGAGGCCGGGATGGCGCACCGGATGCGCGAGTGCCACATGGCGTACGCCGAGCTCGGCGCCGTCGTGGGCGCTGCCGAGTACTACGACCGGATCTGCCTGCAGCTGCCGGAGCACCAGCGCGGCAAGGAGCCGTGGCGGGTGCTCCTGGCGAGCCGGGACGGCCCGGAGGTCGGCTTCGCCGTGTTCCGGCGGACCCACAAGTGGGAGCAGGACCGGCCTGCGGGTGAGGTCGAGGTGTGGACGGTCCAAGGTGACCCCGCAACCCGGCTCGCGCTGCTGCGCCGGCTGGTCGACCTCGACCTCACCGGCAGCGTCCGGCTCAGCGGCGTCGGCGTCGACGATCCCCTGTTGCTCTGGGCGGGCGGGCCGCGCTCGGTGGACTCGGTGGCGACCGTCGACAACCTCTGGGTCCGGCTGGTCGACCTGCCGGAGGCGCTCACGGACCGGGCCTGGAGCGCGCCGTGCGACGTCGTCGTCGAGGTGGTCGACCGCAGCGCACCCTGGAACCACGGGCGCTGGCGCCTGCACGCCGATGTCGGATCCGCCGAGGTCGAGCACACCGATGCCGAGGCCGACCTGCGGCTCTCGATCGAGGCACTCGGCGCTGCCTACCTCGGGGCGGGGAACCTGCACGCCCTCGCCCGTGCCGGCCTGGTGGCCGAGCAGCGCCCCGGCGCGGCCGGCGACCTGTGGCGGGCGCTGCGCACCGACGTCGCGCCGACGGGCGCGGTCGGGTTCTGACGCCGGTGGGCGTGCTCCGCGTGGGGGCCGCAAATTCGCATCCGGCAGAAGGGGATCGGGCAAGGGTTGGCCTGCCGACCTGCGGCAGGCGCCGAGGGCAGGTTCGCGGCCGGGCCGGACTACCGCTGGCGCAGCGCCGGGTCCAGGTCGGCGTAGCGGTGGAACCACGGCTGCGCCTCCTCGAGCTGGGCGGCGAGCTGCAGGAGGAGCCCGTCGGCGCCGAGACGGCCGACGAGCTGGACGCCGAGGGGGAGGCCGTGGGCTGTCCAGTGCAGCGGCACGCTGATCGCGGGACGCCCGGTCAGGTTCGCAAGCTGGGTGTACGGCACCCAGCCGATGTTGTCGGCGATGAGCTGGTCGAGGATCCCCGACGCCGCCGAGCAGCTTCCCGGCTCGCGCCTTCGCGACCACCCGGGAGGCCCGCTGCAGCCGCGCCGGTGGCGGTGAGCGCGCCGACCGCGAGCGGCGGCTGTGGCCAGGGTCGGTGTGAGGAAGAGGTCGTAGTTCTCGTGGAACCCGGCGAGCGCGCGGATGTGGTCGTTGACGTTGGCCAGCGACTGCATCAGCGGCGCCAGCCCCGGCCGCCCGGCCGAGCTCCGCGCTGGCGAGCGTGTCGGCCTCGAAGTGGCTGTCGCGGCGCGCCGAGGCGCCGCTTCACGTCGGCGACCTGGCCGTGCAGCTGGGCGAACCAGATGGTCAGGAAGTCGCGGGCCAGCGCCTCGTCGTCGTGCGGCGGCGGCACCTCCTCGACCTGGTGCCCGAGCTCGGCGAGCAGGGCCGCGGCGGACTCGACGGCGGCGACCGCCTCGGGGTCCGGGGCTGGCGTTGATCGCGGACGACGAGGAGTAGCCGATCCGCAGCGTCCCCGGCGGTCGCGCGATCGCCTCGGCGAACGGCATCGGCGGGTGGGCGACCTGGTACGCCGGCGCCGTGGTCGGGCGCCGATGATCGCGTCGAGCAGGCGCGGCGCTGTCGCGCACGGTGCGGGAGACCACGCCCTGGGTGACCATCCCGAACATCACCTCGCCGGTCTGCGGACCGTAGGGGCCGAGGCCGCGACTGGTCTTGAGGCCGACCAGGCCGTTGCAGGCCGCCGGGATCCGGATCGAGCCGCCGCCGTCGTTGGCGCCGGCCGCCGGCACGATGCCGGCGGCGACCGCGGCGCCGGAGCCGCCCGACGAGCCGCCGGGGGTGTGGGCGGTGTTCCACGGGTTGCGCGCCGCGCCCCAGCAGCTCGGGCTCGGTGATGCCCTTCGCACCGAACTCGGGGGTGTTCGTCTTGCCGAAGATCGACCAGCCCGGCGTCGAGGAAGCGCTGCGTGACCAGGGCGTGCCGGTCGGCGACGTCGTCGGCCGAGGGCCCGTGAGCCGCTCGAGGTCGGGAAGCCGGCGTACTCCTGGCCGAGGTCCTTGACCAGGAACGGCACCCCGGCGAAGGGGCCGGACAGCGACGGGTCGGCGGCCCGGGCGTCGGCGACCTCCGGTCAGCGGCATGACGACCGCGTTGAGCGTCGGGTTGACCGCGTCGGATCGCTGACGGGCCAGGGCGAGCAGCTCGGCCGGCGGTGACCTCCTTGTCGGCGACGAGGCCGGCCAGGGTGGTGGCGTCGGAGGTGAGGTACTCGCTCGAGGTCCATCGCCGGAGTCTAGGAGGGGCGGACACCCGGTCCACCCGGCGACCGTCCGCGCCGGCCTTTACGCTCGCCGCATGGCCAGGGTCCACGAGCTCAGCCGCGCCGATGCCCGCCGGATCGCCGTGCGCGCCCAGCTGCTGGCCAAGGACCGTCCGTCCGATCTCCTCGACACGATGCGTCATCTCACGGTCGTGCAGCTCGACCCGACCAGTGCGATCGCGCCGAGCGCCGACCTGGTGCTGTGGAGCCGGCTGGGCGCGTCGTACTCCCCGCAGGACTTGCGCGACGCCATCGACGAGCAGGCGCTGGTCGACTACCGCGGGATGCTGATGCCGGCCGCCGACATGGCGCTCCACCGCGCCGAGATGGATGGGGTGCGCGACGGGGTCGACCTGGGCGAGTGGCAGCAGGGTCGATACGAGTGGGTCCTGGCCAACAACGACTTCCGGCGCGACGTCCTCGAGCGGCTGCGCGCCGACGGGCCGCTGCCGCGCAGCGAGATCCCCGACACCTGCCTGGTGCCCTGGTCGTCGTCGGGGTGGAACGCCAACCGCAACGTCACGATGATGCTCGACTCCCTGGTGCAACGCGGAGAGGTGGCCGCCGCCGGGGGACAGGGCAAGGACAAGCTCTACGACCTCGCGTCGCGGGTCTACCCCGACGACCCGCCGGTGCCGCTGGCGGAGGCGAAGCGGGTCAAGGACGAGCGCCGGCTGGCCGCCCTGGGCATCGCTCGGGCGACCGGCCAGGAGCGGCCGGTGGAACCGCTCAACGTCGGCGACGCCGGTGAGGCGGCTGTCGTCAAGGGGGTCCGCGGGCGCTGGCGGGTCGATCCCGCCCAGCTCGGCCAGCCGTTCTCCGGCCGGGCCGCGCTGCTGTCGCCGTTCGACCGGCTCCACCATGACCGCAAGCGGATGGGCGAGCTGTTCGATTTCGACTACAACCTCGAGATGTTCAAGCCCGAGGCCAAGCGACGGTGGGGCTACTACGCGCTCCCGATCCTGTACGGCGACCGGCTGGTCGGGAAGCTCGACGCAAAGGCCGAGCGTGACGCCGGGGTGCTCCGGGTGGCTGCTGTGCACCGCGACGTGGAGTTCACGAAGACCATGGCCGCTGCCGTCGACCGGGAGATCGCCGACCTGGCGCACTGGCTCGACCTGGCGCTGGAGAAGCCGGCGTGAGCACACGGCCGACAGGGCTTGTGTGTACTCTCGCTCCACCGACACCCAGGGGGATCAGCATGTTCTGGACCATCGTCATCCTCGTGTTCGCCGTCGTACTCGCCGTCGGCTGGTGGGTCGGCCGCGGGCGTTCCGGCGGCAGCTTCCACAACAACCCCGGTGACGGGGCCGTTGCCGACGCGAAGCGGCAGTCCATGAACAACAAGCTGTCCGGCCCGGGTGCCGGCTGGAGCTAGGCAGGGTCACGCCGAGGGGGACGACGTCCTCACGGGCACGTAGTGGGCGACCGTCTCCTCCGAGGGCATCAGGATCCACAGCAGCGGGTAGACCAGGATCTGGCTGCCCGGGACGACCATGAGCAGTACGACGAACAGGAGTCGTGCGGTCCACGGGGTGAGGCCGAAGCGTCGGCCCAGGCCGGCGAGGACGCCCCCCAGGACTCGTCCCTCCTGCGGCCGGACGAGGCCCTGGTGGGCGAAGCTCTGGTGGATGTCGTTCATGGCGGTGCACGTCCTTCGGCTAGGTGTGAGAGGGCTTCTGCCCTGACACCTACTGTGCTCGACGCGCGCACGCCACACCATCGGGCCTGGCCCTGACCCGACCCCGGCCTCCCCCGCAGGGTCCCCTCAGTGTCGGCGCGGTGCTCCCGTCGGGCCAAGATCCCGGCAGGAGCCGGGGTCTCGACAGGCTCGACCACCGGGGATGGTCACGACATCGCGCGCGCCCTGCGGGGCAGCAGCCAGCCGATCGCCCAGGCGAACGCGATCACGCCGATCACCGCGAGCAGCGTGTGCTCGGCCGCGACCAGGTGCCGTCCCGCGGCCATCGCGGCCCGCGGGCCGCCGTCCTCGAGCGCCATTCCGTCGAAGAAGAGGGTGCCGAGCGCGGCGACGCCCAGAGCGGCGCCGAGCTGCTGGAGCGACTCCAGCAGACCGGCGGCGGAGCCCACCTCGTGGTCGTCGATCTCGCCCATGATGATGCTGAACAACGGCACGAAGATCATGCCCATCCCGAGGCCGAAGACGAACAGGCCCGGAGCCAGGCTGCCGAACCCGACGCCGCCGTCGGCCACACGGATCGAGAGGTAGAGCAGCGCCGCCCCGCCGGCCATGATCGCCAGCCCGATGTGGAGGATCGGCCGGCCGACCGCTGTCGAGGCCCAGGCGCCAACCCCGGCGCCGAAGAACGCGCCGACCGCCATCGCGGCGAGGTACAGGCTCGCGTGCATCGCGGTGAAGCCCAACCCGATCTGCAGGAACAAGCCGGTGGTGAGCGAGAAGCCGACGATGCTGCCGAAGAAGACCAGGGTGAACACGATGCCGGACACGTAGGACCGCTTGCGAAGCACGCTGAACTCGACCAGCGGCGCCCGACCGGCACGCAGCCGCGCCCGCTGCTGCAGGACGAACACGACCAGCATCGGCACCGAAGCGGCCAGCAGCGCGAACATCCAGGTCGGCCAGCCCTGCGTGCGGCCGTCGACCAGCGGGAACACCAGCAGGAACGACGCGGTCGCGAGCAGCGTCGTACCCACGCCGTCGAGCCGGAGACCGCGGTGCGACGGCGCACCGTCGGGCAGCACGCGCATCCCCAGCACCAGCGCGAACACGCCGATCGGAAGGTTGATCAGGAACAGGGCACGCCAGTCGCTGCCGAACAGGTCGAGCTTCATCAGCAGTCCGGCGACGACCGGGCCGAGCACCGTCGACAGGCCGATCGCCGGTCCCATCGCAGCGAACGCCTTGCCGATCTGGTGTGGTGGGAAGACGTCGCGGATCATGCCGAAGCCCTGCGGCACGAGCACCGCGGCGGCCAGCCCCTGCAGCGCACGCGACGCGACCAGTACGTCGGCGGACCAGGCGAACGAGCAGAGCGCCGAGGAGACCACGAACCCGGCGAGCCCGAGCAGCAGCATCCGCTTCCGCCCGAACATGTCGCCGAGCCGGGCGCCTGCCATCAGCCCGACCGCCAGCGCCAGCGTGTACGCCGCCGCGACCCACTCCAGCGACGACGTGGTCATCGACAGGTCGGCCTGGATCGCCGGGGCGGCGACGTTGACGATCGTCGAGTCCAGGATGTTGAGGACCATCGCCGAGAGGATCACCGCGAAGCCGGCCCACATGTGCCTCGGCACCGGCGGCGCCTCGGCAGCCGGGGTGACTGTCTCGGTCTCGGGAGGGGCGAGCAGGGTGGTCATCGAGTGCTCCTTCGTCGGGTGTGCGATGACCTCACTCCACCACCGCAACAGGCACGTTTCTTTCCTGATGGGCAGTAATCTGGGGGCCATGGCAGAGACCTCCGGACGCCTCCTCAAGCTGCTCTCCCTGCTCCAGACCCCGCGGGAGTGGCCGGGCCCCGAGCTCGCCCGCCGGCTCGGCGTCAGCCAGCGGACGGTGCGCAACGACGTGGGCCGGCTGCGCGACCTCGGCTACCCCGTGCAGGCCACACGCGGCTCGATCGGCGGCTACCGGCTCTCCGCCGGCACCGCGATGCCGCCGCTGCTGCTCGACGACGACGAGGCGGTCGCGATCGCCGTCGCGCTGAGTACGGCGAGCGGGGGAGCGGTCGACGGGATGGAGGAGACGGCGCTACGGGCACTGACCAAGCTGCTGCAGGTGCTCCCGAAGCGGCTCCGGGGGCGTGTCGACGCGCTGCAGGCGCACACTGTGCGCGTCGCCGGGCGTCGTCGCGGCGCCGACGTCGACGGCAAGGTGCTGGCCCTGCTGGCCGGGGCGGCGCGCGACCGCGAGGTCACCCGGTTCGCCTACTCCGACCATGCAGGCGCGGCGACCGAGCGCCGGGTCGAGCCCTACCGGCTCGTCAACTGGGGCCGCCGCTGGTACCTGGTCGCGTACGACGTGGCGCGTGACGACTGGCGCACGTTCCGCGTCGACCGGATGGCGGAGACCCGCTCGGTCGGCCACCGGTTCGCGCTGCGTGAGCTGCCGGCGGAGGACATTGCCGGCTACGTCGCCTCCAAGACCCGGCAGGTGCAGATGAAGGTCAGCGGCCGGGTCGTCGTGCACGCGCCGGCGGCCCTTGTGGAGCAGCGGATGGGCTCGTGGACGCAGGGCAGCATCGAGGCGCTCGGCGACGACCGGTGCCGCGTGCAGATCGGAGCCCGCAGCCCGGGGGACATCGCATTCTGGCTCGGTGCGCTCGACACCGACTTCGAGGTGGAGGACTCGCCCGACCTAGCGGACGCCGTACGCCTGATCTCCGAGCGGTACGGGCGGGCCCTCGACGGCGGCGGGGTCAGTCATCCGCCTCCGTGATCTTCAGCACGACGCCGGTGTCGCCGGAGAGGACGCCGGTGGTGTTGCCGAGCACGTAGAGGTCGCCATGCTTGTCCTGCCCGAAGCCGAACACCGCGATGCCCGGGTCGGGCAGCGCCTCCACCTGTCCGTGGCGCAGCACGAACAGCCGACCGAGCGGCTGCGCGAACGCCCGCGAGTAGTCACCGAACACGTAGTGGTGCTTGAGCCCGTGCACGCGCGTTCGCGACGTATCCGCCGACGACGGCGATGCCCTGGCAGGCCGATGGCCGGGGCGCCTGCCACCGCAGCGGACCCCGCCCGGGGCGGTGTGGTCGTACTCGGCGATCGGGTCCGAGAGCCCTGCGGGCGCGCCGGGTGAGTTCGCCGTCACCGAGCCCGGGCGTCGACGACGGGGCCGCGAGCCGGTGTCGAAGAGGAACGTGCCCTCCTTGACCGGCCAGCCGTAGTTGCCGCCGGCCGTCGACGACGTCGACCTCCTCGATGTCGTTCTGGCCGACGTCGGCGACGAAGAGCCGGCCCTGACTTGCGGTCGAAGGAGAACCGGTAGGGGTTGCGGAAGCCGTAGGCCCAGATCTCGTCGGCGCCGGGCGCGCCCGACGAACGGGTTGTCGAGCGGGAATGCCGTACTGGCCGTTGGCGGAGTTGTGCTCCGGCGGGTCGATCCGGAGCATCTTGCCGAGCACGTTGCCCGCGGCGAGGCTCTGGGCGTTGCCGCCCGGCGACGTGGCCGGGACCCTCGTCGTCGGCGTTGCCGCCGTCGCCGAGCGAGACGTAGAGCATCCCGTCCGGACCGAACGCGAGCTCGCCACCGTTGTGGTTGAACTGCGGCTTGTCGACGCGCATCAGCACACGACGGGATGCGGGATCGACGGTGATCTGCTTCGCGTCGGGGTCACGGACCGCCCATTCGCTGACCACCGCCTGGCCACCGCCGGGCGTCTCGCCGGGCTGGGTGGTGAAGTCGGGAGCCGGGGTCGGGTTCTCCGAGGTGAAGGTGTAGAGCAGGCCGTTGTGCTTGAAGCGCGGGTCGAACGCGACGCCGAGGAAACCGCGCTCGTCATACGCAAGGCCGGGGATCACCTTCGCCAGGTCGTCGACCAGGAGTCCCGACAGGTCCGCGACCAGCCATTTGCCGTTGCCGTTGCCGTCGCCGTCGCGGTGCGTCGCGGTGGCCGTCGCCGTGGCCGTCGCCGTGGCCGTCGCCACGGCCGTCGACGGTGACGCCCCACAGCATCCCGTTCTGGTCGGCGACGAACAGGTCGTTCCCGTGGCCCGGGGCCACCGCGGCGGCCACGGGGGACTCGAGGCCGCTCGCCACGGTCTTCAGGGCGATGTCCACCCCGGCGGGCGGGATCGGATCCGGGATCGGATCCTGCAGTCCGGCGGCGAAGGCGCTGGTGGCGGTCAGGGCCACGGCTCCGGCCACGGCGACCAGGACGCGCAGGGAACGGCGGTGGGACATTTGCGACTCCTCGGTTCGGCCCGATCCCCCGAGAGGCCGTGGCGGCCGATCAGGCATCTCCCACCTTCCCCTCGGTCGGGCGAAATGCGCAATAGCCTCATTTGGGGTGTCGGTAGCGTCTGCGACATGGGAACCGCGGCCTGCACCTTCTGCGCGGTCGCGGCCGGCGACGCCGAGGCGTCGACCGTGTGGTCCGACGACGACTTCGTGGCCTTCCTCGACGTCCGTCCGGTGTTCAAGGGCCACGTGCTGCTGGTGCCGCGCGGTGCACGTCGTGACGCTGCCGGACCTGCCGGCCGGCCTGCGCGACGGCTTCCTGGCAGCACAGCAGCGCCTGGCCACGGCGATGGTCGACGGGCTGGGCGCGCAGGGCTCGTTCGTCGCGATGAACAACACCGTCTCGCAGTCCGTGCCGCACCTGCACTGCCACGTGGTGCCGCGCACCAAGGGCGACGGCCTGCGCGGGTTCTTCTGGCCGCGCACGAGGTACGACGACGCGGCCGAGCGTGATGTCTGGGCCGCGCGGGTCAGCGCCGCGCTGGCAGGCTCTGGCTGACCCCGGAGGACTCCCCTATCGGCTGGCGCACCAGTCGGGGTCGCCAACCGACGTGGTTGCCGGTGGCCAGCGCGGCGATCCAGACCGCCAGTCGCGCCGACCACGACTCCGCCGAGGGTGTCGACGAAGAAGTGCCAGCCGAGGTAGACGGTCGCCAGCGACGGTCAGCGCCAGGAACGACCAGGCCAGGAGGCGCAGCGACCGGCGTGCGCCCGCAGCTCGACCAACAGGCACACGGTGACCATGATGCCGACGTGCAGGGACGCGAACGCGGCGATCGTCTGCACGGCGTGGTGGCCGGTCGGGTCGCCGAGCACGATCGAGCGGTCGGCGATCATCGAGCTCTGCAGGGTCGTCACCGTGGTGTCGTGGAGGCCGGCGAAGGTGCCGGGGTCGGAGTAGACCGGCCCGAGCGTCGGGAATGCGAAGTACGTCGCGACGCCGAGCACCCAGTCGACGGCGAACGCGGTCACGAACCAGGCGCCGGCGCTGGTTGCGCGACCAGACCAGCGCCCACATCAGGGTCAGCGGGATCAGGACGATCCAGGCCACGTAGATCAGCGAGAACACCGACGCGGCCACGCCGTGGCCGAAGACCGCGTGCAGCACGGACGCCGGGTCGTGGCCGAGCCAGAGCGTGTGGTCGAGCCGCTCCAGCGTGTCGTCCCACAGCGACCCGTTGACGAACGGGACGGCGTTCTTGAGGTTGCGGAACGTCGCGTAGGCGATGTACCAGGCGGCCAGTCCGATGAACATGAACCGCACCTGGCTCGGAACCCAACGCTCGTGGAGCACGGCCCGGAAGGACGCGACGTAGCCCGTCCGTCTCGCGGCGGTGACGCAGCACCACTCGGGGGAGCACGTCGACACAGGAAGGCGACGAGCAGGAACAGCGGAAACCGGACGTACGCCGGACCCAGCGTGTCGTCGTCGGGGTCGCGGATCGGCAGCCCCTGGACAGAGCAGACCAGGATGGTCGCGACCGTCATCACGGCCGCGAGCACCACCATGAACCGGAATCGGGGCTCCCCCACGCGGTGACGATATCGCGGAGCACCCCCAGATCGAGAACTGAACGCTTCCTCCTAGAGTGACCAACGACCAGCCGGACGAGCAGAGGAGCAGCGCGATGGGTCGCTACGACGGACGGGTGGCAGTCGTCACCGGGTCAGCACGCGGGATCGGAGCCGGCACCGCCAAGCGGTTCGCGGACGAGGGTGCCTCCGTCGCAGTCCTCGACCTCGACGAGGCACAGGCCCAGGCCACCGCCGAGGGACTCGGCGCGACCAAGGCCGTCGGGATCGGCTGCAACGTCGGCGACGCGGCGTCCGTGGAGGCCGCCGTGGGCCGCGTCCTCGAGGAGCTCGGCGGGCTGCACGTGCTGGTCAACAACGCCGGCATCACCCGCGACAACCTGCTGTTCAAGATGACCGAGGACGACTGGGACTCGGTGATGAACGTGCACCTCAAGGGCGCCTTCCTGATGAGCCGGGCCGCGCAGAAGACCTTCGTGGACCAGAAGTACGGGAAGATCCTCAATCTCTCCAGCGTCTCCGCCAACGGCAACCGGGGCCAGGCGAACTACGCCGCTGCCAAGGCCGGCGTGCAGGGATTCACGCGCACGCTGGCGCTCGAGCTGGGCCGTTACAACGTCAACGTCAACGCGATCGCGCCCGGCTTCATCGCCACGGACATGACCGACGCGACCGCCAAGCGGCTCGGCGTCGACGTGGACGACTTCCGCAAGGCCGCCGCCGAGTCCAACCCGATCAAGCGGGTCGGGGCGCCGGAGGACATCGCCGCCGCCGCGGCATTCCTGTGCAGCGACGAGGCGTCGTACATCACGGGGCAGACGCTGTACGTCGACGGTGGCGCCAAGATCTGAGGTTTCGAGCCCTTCGAGACGCGCCTAGCGGCCCTCCTCAGGGACCGCCTCCTCAACCTCCGAATACGCCGGTCCAGGTGACCTGGGGGCCGGATCGGCGTACGGTCTTGGCCCATGTCGTTCGTCCAACGCGTCACATCCGTCACGCTGGTCACTCTGCTGACGGCCGTCGGGCCGTCGCTGACGGTGCACGCGGACGCGGCGAGCGCGCACCACAAGAACCACAAGCACCACCTCACGGCCAAGCAGCGGTACGCGAAGGCGCACCCGCGGCTGATCCGGGCGGTGACCTACGGGCTGCGCCAGCGCGGCGACAAGTACCGCTTCGGCGCCGAGGGCCCGAACCGCTGGGACTGCTCCGGGCTCGTGTGGTTCAGCTACCGCAAGGCGGGGCTCGGGCACCTGCCGCGGACCTCGCGCCAGCAGTACCGGGCGGTGCGGCACATCAAGCCGATGCAGCTCAGGCGCGGCGACCTGATGTTCTTCCACACGAGGAAGGGCCGGGTCCACCACGTCGCGATCTTCCTGGGCTGGCGCCAGGGCCACCGGCTGATGCTCCACGCGCCGAAACCGGGCGAGCGCGTGCAGCGGGCGCGCCCCTGGACACACCACTTCTGGGCCGGGACGCTCCGGCACAGGAAGCAGCACCACTAGGCACTACCCGGGGCGCCCTCGTAACTCACTCCGGGCGGCGACCCGCCCGGCCCTCCGGTCCCCGGGACATGCCCAGGGCTCGGTCATCATTGGCGCCATGCAGAAGCCTCGACCTGCCCGCATCACGCTGGCCGCGCTCGCCGCGGTGACCGCACTGGTCGCCACCGGCTGCGGCGGCGACGTGACGGCGGGCAAGAGCGACGCCGGGCCCGACGCCCAGAAGACCCGCAACGGCGTCGTTCTGCGCGCCACATGGCCTCTCACCGGGCTCGACGCCCACGACGCCGCGCCGACCCATCCGCCGTTGGTGGTCAAGTTCGACAACACCTTCTCCTCGCGCCCGCAGATCGGGCTTCGCAAGGCCGACCTGGTCACCGAGGAGCTGGTCGAGGGCGGCCTGACCCGGCTCGCGGCGTTCTACGATTCCAGGCTCCCCGGCGTGGTCGGCCCGGTGCGCTCGATGCGCGCCTCCGACATCGGCGTGGTGAAGCCCGTCGACGCCACGATCGTCACCAGTGGTGCCGCGCACCCGACGATCGCCCGGCTCCGGAAGGCCGGCGTGAAGTTCCGGGAGAACGGCGACACCGGCTTCTACCGCGACAACGGACGCGCGGCGCCGTACAACCTGTTCGTGCAGCTGAAGCGGCTCGCCGGCACGATGAAGGGACCCAAGGACGTGCCGCAGCCGTACCTTTCGTGGGGCAGCGAGAAGGACTTCCCGGGTGGCGCTGAGGCGAAGTCCATCCAGGCGCGCTTCTCGCGGGAACACACCACGGAGTGGCGCTACCGCGGTGGGAAGTACGTCAACACCAACTCCAACGCCGCGGCCGGCAAGGACTTCCGGCCCGACACGGTGGTCGTGGTGCGGGTGCGCCAGGGCGACGCCGGCTACCTCGACCCGGCCGGCAACCGGGTGCCGGAGACGATCTACAAGGGCAAGGGCAAGGCGGTCGTCTTCCATGGCGGCAAGGCGGTGCGCGGCAGCTGGACGAAGTCCGGCCCGGCCGGCGCGCTCGTGCTCAAGACCAAGGCCGGCGACATGAAGATCCCGGCCGGGCACACCTGGATCGAGCTGCTGCCGCGCAACTCCGCCGGCGGTCGGCTCAGCTTCCAGGGGTGAGACCCGGTCGGATCAGGCGTCGGGCCCCTCGGTCGCCAAGCGCTCGCGCGCGACGTCGATGAGCGCCCGCTCGGTCGAGGCGGAGTACCGCTGGCGCCGGCTGCCGTGCTCGGCCACCAGCAGCAGCCTCTCGGTGGGACGGGCGGACCGGGTCATCTCGTCAGGATAGGTGCGCCAGGTCACCCTCCTTGGGGCTCAGCGGCGTTCATGGAGCGGATCAAGACGGCCCCCTCGCCACCTGAGCACGTTCGGGTGCTCCCGGGAGCCGGTTCCGCGTGTCACGATGGAGGGGTGGAGCCCGTCGACCTTCATCTCGACCGGCTGGAGCTGCAGGCCGGTCGGCTGCTGGTCTCCGCCCCCACCCTGGTCGACCCGAACTTCGCACGCACGATCGTGCTGCTGCTCGACACCGACGAGGACGGCACCCTCGGTGTGATCCTCAACCGCCCGAGCGAGGTCGCCGTCGGCGAGGTGCTCGAGAGCTGGGCCGAGGCGGTCGGCGAGCCCGACGTGCTCTTCCGCGGCGGTCCGGTCGGCACCGACTCCGCGCTCGCCGTGGCCCGGATGGCCGAGGGGTCGGAACCGGTCGGCTGGCGGCCGCTGTTCGACGGCACCGGACTTATCGACCTCGACACCCCACGTGAGGTGATCGTGCCCGCTCTCCACGGCATGCGGATCTACGCCGGCTACGCAGGCTGGGGAGCCGGCCAGCTCGAGGCGGAGATCGAGGAGGGGGCCTGGTACGTCGTGGCCGGGGCCCCGGACGACCTGTTCGACGAGACGCCCGACAGCCTCTGGCGGCGTGTGCTCCGCCGGCAGCCCGAGCCGCTCAGCTGGCTCGCGACGTACCCCGCGGACCCGACGCAGAACTGAGCCGGGAGCGGTTAGGATGCGGCAGTGACGAAGCAGGCACCGGGATTCGGGACCGACGTGCTCGAGGACACCCAGCAGGACACCCGTCCGGTCAGCACCGACGACGGCGACCACGAGCGGTTCTCGCACTACGTGCCCAAGGACAAGCTGATGGACGCGATGGTCAACGGCACGCCCGTCGTCGCGCTCTGCGGCAAGGTGTGGGTGCCCAGCCGTGACCCCGAGCGGTTCCCGACCTGCCCCGAGTGCCAGCAGATCTGGGAGAGCATGAAGGCAGGCGACGCGTGAGCCAGACCCCGATGCGCGCGACCCCCAGGGCCACGTGACGGGCGAGGACCAGCCCGCACCGCTCGACCATCTGCCTCCCGCGTGGCCCGACCGCGCCGCCTGGGGGACGGCGCCGAGCCTGCGGGCGTGGCAGACAGCGGCGTTGGGGCGCTACTTCGCCGAGTCGCCGAGGGACTTCCTGGCTGTGGCGACGCCCGGCGCGGGCAAGACCACGTTCGCGCTGACGGTCGCCTCCGAGCTGCTGTCGCGACGCGTGATCGACCGGGTGACCGTGGTGGCGCCGACGGAGCACCTGAAGACCCAGTGGGCGGAGGCGGCCGCGCGCGTCGGCATCCCGCTCGACCCGTCGTACGCCGGACGGGCTGGGAAGACCTCCGCGGACTACGTCGGCGTCGCCGTCACGTACGCCGGCGTCGCCGTGAACCCGCTCGCGCACCGGATCCGCACCGAGCGGTTCAAGACGCTGGTGATCCTCGACGAGGTGCACCATGCCGGTGACGCGCTCTCGTGGGGCGAGGCGGTGCGGGAGGCCTTCGAGCCGGCCCGGCGCCGGCTGGCGCTGACCGGCACGCCGTTCCGGTCCGACATCAACCCGATCCCGTTCGTACGCTACGAGCCGGGCGCCGACGGCATCCCGCGCAGCGTCGCCGACTACACCTACGGCTACGGGCACGCGCTCGCCGACCACGTCGTGCGGCCGGTGCTGTTCCTTGCCTACAGCGGCACCATGCAGTGGCGCACCCGGGCCGGTGACGAGGTCGCGGCCCGGCTCGGTGAGCCGCTGACCAAGGACCTCACCGCCCAGGCGCTGCGGACCGCGCTCGACCCTGCGGGGTCGTGGATCCCGTCGGTGCTGGAGGCGGCGGACAAGCGGCTCTCGGAGGTGCGCCGGCACATGCCCGACGCGGGCGGCCTGGTGATCGCCACCGACCAGGACTCGGCGCGCGCCTACGCGAAGGTGCTGGCCTCGGTCGCGGGGGAGAAGCCCGTGGTCGTGCTCTCCGACGAGAAGGCTGCGTCGAAGAAGATCAGCGAGTTCTCGTCATCGGAGGCCCGCTGGATGGTCGCGGTGCGGATGGTCTCGGAGGGGGTCGACGTACCTCGCCTCGCCGTCGGTGTCTACGCGACCACCACCTCGACCAACCTGTTCTTCGCGCAGGCGATCGGCCGCTTCGTGCGCGCCCGGGCCCGCGGCGAGACCGCCTCGATCTTCCTGCCCTCGGTGCCGCTGCTGCTCGGCCACGCCTCGGAGATGGAGATCGAGCGCGACCACGCGCTGGGCCGCACGATCAGCAACGAGGACGACATCTTCGCCGCGGAGGCCGACCTGCTGGCGCGGGCGGAGGCCGGGGCCACCGAGGTGACGGACGAGAGCCTGTTGCCGTTCGAGGCACTCGGGTCGCAGGCGACGTTCGACCGGGTGCTGTACGACGGCGGCGAGTTCGGCCACGCGGGGGAGGTGCACGTCGGCTCGGAGGAGGAGATGGACTTCCTCGGCATCCCCGGCCTGCTCGAGCCGGACCAGGTGCGTCACCTGCTCCAGAAGCGGCAGACCGACCGCGCCAACCTGCGGCGTCGTACCGAACCGGCAACGGAGCGCGGGGTCACCACCCACGAGCGCCTCGCCATCCTTCGTCGCGAGCTCAACTCCCTCGTCGCCGCCTGGCACCACCGCACCGGTGCGCCGCACGGCGCCACCCACACGGCTCTGCGCAAGGAGCTCGGTGGCCCCGCCGCCGCCGTCGCCTCCGCCGACCAGCTCGCCCAGCGCATCGACAAGATCCGGGACTGGGCCCGCGGCGCCTGAGCTTCCGGCGTCCCGGTGGGACGGGCACGTCTCCGACTGCTCGGCGGCCGCGCCCTAGAGTGAGCCCATGACGGTGCGGGTCGTCTTCGCCGACGACAACTACCTGGTGCGCGAAGGCGTGGCAGGGCTGCTGACCGAGACCGCCGAGATCGACCTGGTCGAGACGGTGGCCGACCCCGGCGCGCTCCACGCCGCCGTCGCGGTGCACCGGCCGGACGCCGTACTCACCGACATCCGGATGCCGCCCACGTTCACCACCGAGGGCATCGACGCGGCCAAGCGGATCCGGGCCGAGTACCCGCAGACCGGGGTGGTCGTGCTGTCGCAGTACGTCGAGGAGGACTACGCCTTCGAGCTCCTCTCCGACGGGGTCGAGGGGCTCGGCTACCTGCTCAAGGAGCGCGTGACCCAGGTCGACGACCTGGTCCGGGCTCTCCACGACGTGGCGCGGGGCGGGTCCGCCCTGGACCCCAAGGTGGTCGAGGGGCTCATGGCCCGCAAGTCGAACCAGGCGAGCTCGCCCCTGCTGGGACTCACCGACCGTGAGCGAGAGGTCCTCCAGGAGCTGGCCACCGGGCGGAGCAACGCGGCCACCGCCAAGGCGCTCTTCATGAGCGAGCGGGCTGTGGAGAAGCACGTCGGCTCGGTGTTCCAGAAGCTCGGCCTGGTCCACGAGTCCGACGTGAACCGGCGGGTGATGGCGGTGCTGGCGTTCCTCGACGCCACGGGCGGCGGGACCGACGCGCGGTGAGGGGATACCCCCACCTGACCTTGCGGGCAACCCCCTGCCGACCGGGTCTCTCCCGGTAGACGATGGACGCGAGGAGGTGTCTCGTGGGAGAGGTCCGCGTACTGATCGTCGACGACCAGGAGCCGTTCCGGCGCGCGATGAGTGCGGTTGTCGAGGAGACCGACGGCTTCGTCGTCGTCGGGTCGGCCACGTCGGGCGAGGAGTCGCTGGCCGTGGCCGCCGAGCTGCGCCCGCACCTGGTGCTGATGGACGTGAACCTCCCCGGCATCGACGGTATCGAGGCGACCCGGCAACTGACGTCCGCCCCGGACGGCCCGGTCGTGGTGCTGCTCTCCACCTACGACGAGGACCAGTTCGACCTCGACGGCTGCGGTGCCGCGGCGTACGTCACCAAGGCTGCGTTCGGGCCCGACCGGCTCTCAGCGGCCTGGGCCGACGTCTCCGGCTAGCGCATACGCAGGCTGGTCCTCGCCGACCGGCACCGTCACCTGTAGCCGCCCTGAAGTGGCGTCGAGCGAGCCCCCGGCGGCGGCCACCCGATCCAGCATCGCCTGCCGGTCCGCAGGGTCGGCGGTGCCCCCGAGCACGCGCAGGACCAGCCGGTCCTCGTCTCGGGACAGCTCCACCGCCGCAGGCCCGGGATCGGTCCGGGCGGCCTCGGCGCAGCAGAAGTAGACGGCAGCCTCGACCCGGGCCGAGAAGCGTTGTCCGGCCGCCGAGGGATCCACCGAAAGCCGGGGCGCCGACTCGCCCCGGCCCAGGAGCGACCGCAGCGCGGGCTCCAGGCCGGCCTTGGCCAGCTGGGTCGGGAAGACGCCGCGAGTCAAGTCCCGCAGGGACTCGAGCGCGGTGTTCGTGCTGGTGACCAGGAGGTCGATGCCGTTCACGGGGCGGCCCTCGGCGACGGCGGTGCGGCACCGGGTCAGGCCCTCGGGCAGCGCGACGAGGTGTGGCATCACCTCGCGCTCGATGGCGGCCTCGAGGGTTCGGCGGGCGGCGTCGTCCGCCTCCAGGATCCGCGCCCGCGAGCGTGCGAGCTCGCGGGTGGTGCGGTCGAGCTCGGCCACGTGCTCGGCGAGCTCGGCCTCCAGAGCGGTGTTCCGGAAGGCCACGGCGGTCTGGTCGGCCAGGGCTGTGAGCAGCCGCTCGTCCGAGTCGGACACGGGACGGCCACGGGGGACGTGCACCTCGATGCTGCCCAGGATGGCGCTTCCATGTCGGACCGGTACGACGTGCGCGACGGTGCCCTCCGCCGCGGCGTCGCCCCAGGCCGCGCTGTGGCGTCGCCCCACCGGCGACCCCGAGCGTGGCCGTCGCCCGCCGAGCGGAGACCGCCCGGCCGGCGGCCTCCGCGACGGCAGGCAGCACCGCGTCCGTGGTCGGGGTCTCGGCGAGGCGGCGGCTGAAGTCCGAGAGGGCCTCGTAGGGCTGGGCTCGCGACCCGAAGGCCAGTCGGTTGGCCAGCCTGGTGACCTGCCGCCGGAGCGGCTGGAAGGCGAGCGCGACCAGCGCCGTGACCAGCAGGGACAGCCAGAACCCGCCGCTCTGCTCGTCCACCTGGTCCCCGACGGCGACGACGAGCGTGATGTAGCCGATCCCGGCGAAGGCCGACCCGATCGCCAGGACGACGGTTCGGTTGATGATCACCTCGATGTCGTAGAGCCGGTAGCGCAGCACGGCGACCGCGAACAGGATCGGCAGCAGGAGGAACGACACATAGAGGGGGAGTGACGCCGCCCAGGTCTGACGCCCACCGTTGAAGCTCTGGACGATGATCAGGGCCGCGAGCCCGATGCTGACCAGCCCGGCCGACGCGGCGATCACCCGCACCTGCTGCCGCTCTTCGCCCTGCGCCCTGCGCCACCGCACCAGCATCGAGACGAGCGAGACGAGCAGGCCGACGCTGATCAGCAGGAAACCGAGCGAGTACAGCACTGCCTGCGCCGCACCATCCGCGTCCGTCCGGGCCTGGACGTCGTACCGGGTCGGGTCCGTGGTCAGCAAAGACGCAGCACACAGCAGCGCCCCGAGCGCCACGGCTCTCGCGGCGTGCCTCCATCGCGAGGAGAGCAGATGCCCGTCCGGCGCGAGCAGGAACATCAGCGCGATCGCCCCGATCGCCAGCTGTCCGCCGTGATCACGGAGGTCCATCCCAAGACGCCGCCCAGACTTCTCGAGCCGGGACCGCCCTCGCTGACGACCCAGATGCTGTAGGCCTCAGTGACGAGGGAGAGTGCGCTGGTGAACCCGACGACCACCAGCAGCCAGCCGACGGGGTGCCGCTCGTCGCGGGAGATGATCAGCGCGCCCATCATGGCGCAGCCGAGGACTGCCAGGTTGACGAACGGGAACCCGTGCACCGCCACCGCCGCCTCCGAGAGAAGGGCCCGGTACTGCGCGGTGACGACGACGTCGGCGACGACGAGGACCAGACTGAGGCCGGCCAGCAGCCAGGCGATGCGGGCGCGCATTCAGCTGCCCTCCACGGGGAGCCACGCCCGGATCCGCGCGCCAGCTAAGTCTGAGGTCCCGATGCTGAGCCGCCCGCCGACGGACTCGACGCGGTCGCGCATGTTCGCGAGGCCGCTGCCGGCGGATACCGCCTCCGGGTCGAATCCCGACCCGTCGTCGTCGATGACGCAGACCAGCGATCCGGGCTCAGCGCGTAGTTCGACGCAGATGCTCGAGCCACCCGCGTGCTTGGCGGCGTTCTGCACCGCCTCCAGGCAGCAGAAGTAGGCCGCGGCCTCGACGGGCGAGGGATAGCGCCCGACGTCACGGGAGATGACCCTGACGGTCACCGGGCTGCCGCCGACCGCCGCCTCGAGTGCGGCCACCAGCCCGTCGTCCGCCAGCAGCCGCGGGTAGATGCCCCGGGACAGGTGGACCAGGGTCTCGATCGCGTCGACGGCTGCCTGCTCCTGCGCGGCGAGGAGAACGTCGGCGCGCTCGGGCGAACGCTGCGCCAGCGTCTCGGCGAGCCGCAGGTTCACGGCGAGCGCGACCAGGTGCTGCTGGGCACCGTCGTGGATGTCACGCTCCAGCCGCCGGCGCTCCGCGTCCTGGGCGTCGACCAGCCGCTCGCGCGAGGCGCTCAGCTCCTCGGCGCGCGCGGACAGCTCGACCAGCCGGCGCTCCAGCTCGGCGCGCAGCCGGGCGCCGCGCAGCACCAGCCCGGCCTGGCTCGCCAGGCCGGCGAACAGCCGCTCCTCGACCGAGGTCAGCGGCACGTGCTCCCGCTCCTGGACCACGAGCACGCCGAGCAGCTCCCCGCCGTGGCGCACCTGGCGGGAGCGTCGCCCCGGCACGGCGTCGCCGGGGCGCGGGCTCGCCCGCCGTGGGCTCCCGGGTGGCGTCCGGCGGCCAGGTCGCGGCGAGCGTGGTGCGGTCACCCACGACCAGCCACACCTGCGCCCACGCCGCGCCGGTGCCGTCGGCGAGCACCCGCGCCATCCGGGTCGGGCAGCTCCTCGGTCGGATGGCTGCTCACGTTCTGCGGAGAACCTGGCGAGCACGTCGTACGGCGAGGGCTGGCCGCCGTGCACGGCGCGCGATGCGAGCGCCTCCAGCCGGGTCTGCACCGGCTCGAAGGCCAGCGCGACGACCGCGGTGGCCAGCACCGAGAGCGTCGACGTCGGGTGACGTGGTGTGGCCGATGAGGACGCCGCCGCCGAGCACGACGACGACGTACACGAGGAGGACGAAGCCCGCCAGCCCGGCCAGCACGAGCGCGGCGGCCAGCCACTCGCGCCGTGAGCGCCGGCGCAGGCCGCGAGCGAGGTCATGTCCCGCAGTGTGCGCCTCCCACGGCGACCAGGGGGAGGGACCTTACCCGCACCCCTGGGGTGGGGCTAGCCGCACGATCACCCGCCGACACCTGCGGGCCAGCGCCCCGCGGCGTGCGCCCAGCCCGATGTCCGGCGGCCCGCGGAACCGGTCTCCTGGTGGAACGCCGCTCACCCCGACGGCGACGAACCCACAGGAGCCATCACATGTCCGTCACCACCAGCCCTCCCGGCGTCACCACCGCCACCGCGGCCCGCGCCCAGGGAGTCAGCAAGCTCTACGGCAGCGGCGACGCCAGCCGTCGCCGCTCTCGACAACGTCAGCGTCGGGCTCGCCGAGGGCGAGTTCACCGCGATCATGGGCCCGTCCGGCTCCGGCAAGTCGACGCTGCTGCACGTGCTCGCCGGCCTCGACCGGCCGACGTCGGGCGAGGTGTACCTCGGCGACACCGAGATCACCTCGCTCAACGACAAGGCGCTCACGCTGCTGCGCCGCGACCGGATCGGCTTCATCTTCCAGTCGTTCAACCTGCTGCCCGACGCTGACCGCGGCGGAGAACATCGTGCTGCCGATGCGGATCGCCGGGCCGCAAGCCGGACGCAGCAGTGGGTGGCGTCGATCGTCGAGACCGTCGGCCTCACCGAGCGGCTGCACGCACCGGCCGGCGCAGCTCTCCGGCGGCCAGCAGCAGCGCGTCGCTGCGGCCCGGGCGCTGGCGTCGCCGGCCGCAGATCGTCTTCGCCGACGAGCCGACCGGTGCCCTCGACTCGCGGTCCGGCGCCGAGCTGCTCGGGTTCCTGCGCACGGCGGTCGACGCGAGCTCGGCCAGACCGTCGTCATGGTCACCCACGACGCCGACGCGCGGCCAGCTACGCCGACCGGGTGCTCTTCCTCGCCGACGGCCACATCGTCGACGAGATGCACGACCCGACCGCCGACGCCGTCCTCGACTACATGAAGCACCTGGGAGCCTGAACGCCATGTTCACCGCAACCCTCCGCGGGATGTTCGCGCACAAGCTGCGCCTCGTCCTCACCACGGCGTCGATCGCGCTCGGCGTCGCGTTCCTCGCCGGCACGCTCGATCCTCACCGACACGATGGAGCTCGCCTTCGACCAGCTCTTCGGCAAGGTCTCCGCCGGCACCGACGCGGTCGTCCGCACCGAGGCCGCCTACACCGCGACCGACGGCGTCGGCACCAGCCGCGGCCCGATCCCGGCCAGCGTCCTCGACCACGGTCCAGAAGGTCGACGGCGTCCGCGCCGCCGAGGGCATCGTCAGCGGCTACGCGCTGCTGACCGACAACGACGGCAAGGCCATCCTCACCAAGGGTGGCGCCCCGACCATGGGCTACAGCATGCCCGCCGACGAGGCGCTGCGCGGCGACGTGGAGCTGCTCTCCGGCCACGCGCCGACCGGCCCGCACGAGGTGGCCATCGACGCCACCAGCGCCGAGGAGCACCACATCGCGCTCGGCTCGACGATCAAGGTGCTGTTCCAGCGGACCGACCGCAGAAGTTCACCGTCGTCGGCACCGTCGGCTTCGGCGGCGAGAAGGACCTCGGCGGCACCACGTCGGCGTACTTCGACACCGCGACCGCCCAGCAGGTGCTCGGCACGCCCGGCATCTTCGACGAGATCGACGTGCGTGCCGGCGACGGCGTCAGCCAGGCCGAGCTCGCCAAGCGGCTGAACGCGGTCGTGCCCGAAGGGCACCGAGGCGGTCACCGGCGCACACGGTGGCCAAGGAGAACTCCGACGCGATCAAGAAGGACCTCGAAGTTCGTCGGCGATCCTGTTCATGATCTTCGCCGGCATCGCGCTGTTCGTCGGCTCGTTCATCATCTGGAACACGTTCACGATGATCGTCACCCAGCGCTCGCGCGAGATCGCGCTGCTGCGGGCGATCGGCGCCACCCGTCGCCAGGTGATGCGCAGCCTGCTGGTCGAGGCCGTTCGTGCTCGGCGTCGGCAGCGTCGGCGGTCGGCATCGGCCTCGGGCGTCGCGCGTCGCCAAGGGGCTGAACGTCCTGATGGACGCGGTCGGCTTCAGCCTGCCGAGCACGTCGCTGCAGATCGAGCCCCGCACGATCTGGGTCTCGCTGCTCGTCGGCACCGTCGTCACCGTCGTCGCGGCGCTGGTGCCGGCCCGCCGGGCCACCAAGGTGCTGCCGGTCGAGGCACTGCGCGAGTCGACCCCGGGCGCCGAGCAGCCGTCGCTGAAGCGCGGGCCTGGTCGGCGTCGCTGCTGATCGGCGGCCGGCGTCGCCGGCGATGCTCGCCGCGCTGTACGGCGGCGGCCAGCATGAAGCTCTTCGGGCTCGGCCTGCGCGGCCTCGATGGTCGGCGTGATCGACGCTCGCTGCCGCTGGCGGTCCGTCCGCTCGCGGCGCTGATCGGCTGCGCCGCTGCGGCTGCGCGGCATGCCCGGCGAGCTGGCCCAGCAGAACGCGATGCGCAACCCGCGTCGTACCTCGTCGACGGCGGCGGCCCTGATGATCGGCCTGACCCTGGTCGTGAGCATGGGCGTCTTCGCCTCGTCGCTGAAGGCGTCGTTCGGCGACGTGATCTCGGGACTCAGACCAACGCCGACCTCTACGTGACGACGTCCAGCGCCCAGGCGGCCGGGCTTCAGCCCGTCGGTCATCGAGGCGGTCGCAGGCCGTGCCCGGCGTCGACCAGGTCTCGGCCACCGGCTGGGGCAAGGCCCGCTTCGACAGGCGAGCGCACGTCCTACTCGTCGGTCGACCCGGCGACGGCCGAGGACGTGCATGAACCTCGACGTGTCGCCGGGCTCGGTCGCCGACCTCGGCGACGACGGGGTCATGGTCTCGAAGACGGCTGCGACGGCACACGGCTGGAAGGTCGGCGACCCGGTCACCGGCGGAGTTCGCCGCGACCGGCAAGCACCGGCCTGCACGTGGTCGGCATCTACGACGGCAAGGGCTGGATCGGCGACGACTACGTCATCAGCCTCGCCGCGCAGAACGCCTTCGCAGGCCCGCAGCTGGTGTCGACCGGCCTCGTCACCGCTCGACAACGGGCGCCGACACGGGCGACGGTGCAGGAGCGCGATCACGACGGCCCTGGCCGACCACCCGGACGCCAAGGTGCTCGACCAGAAGGGGTTCGAGAAGGAGGCCAGCGGGTTCATCGACCAGCTGCTCACCTTCGTCACCGTGATGCTGCTGCTGGCGGTCGTGATCGCCCTGCTCGGCATCGTCAACACGCTGGCGCTGTCGGTGTTCGAGCGCACCCGTGAGCTCGGCCTGCTCCGTGCGGTCGGCATGACCCGCGGCCAGGTCCGGGCGATGGTCCGCTGGGAGTCGGTGGTGATCTCGCTGATCGGCGCCGCTGACCGGTGCCGCCCTCGGGATCGGCATCGGGCTGGCGCTGTCGCAGGCGCTGAAGGACGAGGGCATCAAGTGCGATCTCGATCCCGGTCGCTCCAGATCGCGCATGTACGTCGCGCTGGCCGCGGTGGCCGGTGTGGTCGCCGCCGTCGGCCCGGCCCGCTCGGCGGCCAAGGTCGACGTGCTCAAGGCGGTGGTCACCGACTGACCGTCCGCCGCGCAACGGCCCGGCCGGTGTCCATGTGACACCGGCCGGGTTTGTGCGTGCGGGGCAGGCGCTGGTCTCGAGGGGCCGTGCGCCACGACCAGCACACAGGGCGCGCCCTGCCAGGCGCACCACCCACCCACCCCAGCGCCTGTCAGGGCGCGCCCTGCGGGCTCGCCGCCGCGGGCGCTCCGACTCTCGCCCGCTGCGGTCTTGGGGGTGCGGAGGTCAGACGCCCAGACCGGGCTGGACGCGGTAGGGGACCTGGGTGGCGAGGGCGATCACGGTCGAGGAGCGGAAGATGCCGGGGATGGACAAGACGGCGTCGATCACGCGCTGGAGGTCGGTGTTGGAGCGGGCGACGACGCGGCACCACATGTCGCCGGGACCGGTGATCGTGCACGCCTCCAGCACCTCCGGGATCCGCGACAGGGCCTGGCCGATCGCGTCGTGGGCGCCGAAGTCCGGATCCTGGCGGATCTCGAGGGTGAGGAACGCGGTGACCGGGTGGTCCATCGCGGCCGGATCCAGGGTCGGACCCCACCCGCGGATCACGCCACGCGAGGTGAGCTTGTCGAGCCGGGCCTGCACCGTGCCGCGCGCGACCCGCAGCCGGCGCGATGCCTCGAGCACGCCGATCCGGGGGTCGGCGGTGAAGAGTTCGAGCAGCTTGCGGTCCAGATCATCCATCGTCCGACTCCTGAGTGGTCAACATGACCAGCGAATCCCAGCACTCTTGCACACATTGTCTGTGGTGGGCAGACTCCGACCATGACTGACACCGCGATCCCTGCCCTGACGGACGAAGAGATCCAGGCGGGCCTCAGCCTCGAGGAGCTGCAGCAGCTCGTCGGGCCTGGTCCAGTACGACGAGGAGTCCGACGTCTTCCCGGTCACCGGCTGGGACGCGATCGTCTTCGTGGTCGGCAACGCGACCCAGACCGCGCACTACTACCAGTCGGCGTGGGGCATGGAGCTGGTCGCCTACTCCGGCCCGGAGAACGGCAACCGCGACCACAAGTCGTTCGTGCTCAAGTCCGGCTCGATCCGGTTCGTCGTCAACGGCGCGGTCGACCCCGACAGCCAGCTGGCCGACCACCACCGCCGTCACGGCGACGGCGTCGTCGACATCGCGCTCGAGGTCCCCGACGTCGACAGGTGCATCGCCCAGGCCCGCAAGGCCGGCGCCACCGTCGTCCGTGAGCCCGAGGACGTCACCGACGAGCACGGCACGATCCGGGTCGCCGCGATCGCGACGTACGGCGAGACCCGGCACACGCTCGTCGACCGCTCGAAGTACGACGGGCCCTACCTTCCCGGCTACGTCACCGCGACCAGCAGCCACGTGAAGCGCGAGGGCGAGCCGAAGCGGCTGTTCCAGGCGCTCGACCACATCGTCGGCAACGTCGAGCTCGGCCACATGGATGCGTGGGTGGACTTCTACAACAAGGTCATGGGCTTCACGAACATGGCGGAGTTCATCGGCGACGACATCGCGACCGACTACTCGGCGCTGATGAGCAAGGTGGTCGCCAACGGCAACCACCGGGTCAAGTTCCCGCTCAACGAGCCGGCGATCGCGAAGCGGAAGTCGCAGATCGACGAGTACCTCGAGTTCTACCGGGGCGCCGGCGCCCAGCACCTCGCCGTGGCCACCAACGACATCCTGGCCAGCGTCGACGCGCTGCGCGCGAACGGCGTGGAGTTCCTCGAGACGCCGGACTCCTACTACGAAGACCCCGAGCTGCGTGCCCGAATCGGCAACGTACGGGTGCCGATCGAGGAGCTGCAGAAGCGCAAGATCCTGGTCGACCGTGACGAGGACGGCTACCTGCTGCAGATCTTCACCAAGCCGCTCGGCGACCGGCCGACGGTGTTCTTCGAGCTGATCGAGCGGCACGGCTCGCTGGGCTTCGGCAAGGGCAACTTCAAGGCGCTGTTCGAGGCGATCGAGCGCGAGCAGGAGGCGCGCGGCAACCTCTGAGCCACGTCCGGCGAGCGGGCGAGATCTTGTGATCCGCTCAGCATCCTCTTGGTATGCGCAGGTAGCGTCCTGCCTCATGCCCCCTGTGAAGATCCGGCTGGCGGCAGCCTGTGTACTCCTCGTCGTCGCGGCCACCGGCTGCGGCTCCAGCGGCGACCCGAGCAGCGCGAAATCGTCCTCGCCCAGCGCCTCCAGCAGCACCCGCACCACGGCCTCCGGCCCGTTCGCCAAGGAGATGCAGACGCTGCAGGACCGTGCGCAGCAGGACAGCCAATTCAGCGAGGTCACGCGCAAGCCGACGGGGCAGGAGATCAGCTCGATCCGGGGCCGGTACTCCCTCGACGACGAGCAGGTCGCTGCCACCTTCCGGGTGCCCGACACCTCGAGCGGCAAGGAGGCCACCGCTCGGCTCGCGATCGTCGGCAAGGACGCGTTCCTCCAGGTCGACCAGTGGAAGCAGCCGTCCCGCGGCTGCTGGCTGAAGACGAGCTCGAAGGAGCTCTCGCAGCGCTTCGCCCTCGACGTCGCCGACTCCGACGAGGTGCCGCTGCCGGTCGAGCTGCTCACCGCCTTCGTGCCCGAGTCCTCGCAGGGACACGGCCTGATCCAGGGTCACCTCGACATCGCCCAGGCACTGCCCCTGCTCAGCGGCTCGCTCAAGAGCCAGCTGACCCAGGCGCGGCCGTCGGGCACGGTCGCCGCCTTCCTCACCTACGACGACACGCACGTGCTGATCACGGTGCCCGGCTACGCGCTGAGCTCGGCGCTGAGCAATGCCCTCAAGGTCGACGAGCAGAAGTTCGCGAGCATCGCCGCCGCCCGCTACGAGGCCGGCGTGACGACGCTCAAGGGCGGGTTCGACCAGGTGGCCGCCCCGCAGGCGGCGAAGCAGATGAGCACCGCCGACCTCGAGGCCAACCGCTGCGGCTGAGCCCTAGTTGACGTCGCCGACCGCGACCGCCTCGGCCTGCTCCTCGCTGTCCGCGCCCGGCTCGGCGCCCTCGAGGAACCGGCGCCCGGCGGCCAGGACGGCGACCGCGATCGCGACCGCGGCGGCGCCCATCCAGAAGGGCGCGTGCACCGAGACGTTCTCGCCCAGCTTGCCGGCGGCGTACGGCGCGATCGCGCCGCCGCCGAAGCGCACGAACGAGTACGCCGCCGAGGCCACCGGGCGCTCGACCGGAGCGGCACCCATCACAGCCTCGGTGATCACGGTGTTGTTGATGCCGAGGAACGCGCCGGCCACGATGATCCCGACCACGAGCGCCGCCTTGGAGTCCGTGAGCAGCGCCATCATGACGAGGTCGAGCGCGAAGCACGTCAGGGAGGCGAGCACGACCGGCACCGAACCGAATCGGCGCTGCAGGATCGGCGCCACCCAGACCGACGTGATCGCGAGCAGCAGGCCCCACCCGAAGAAGATCCAGCCGACCTGTGACGCGGTCATGTCGAGCGGGAACGGGGCGTACGCCAGCAGCGTGAAGAAGCCCATGTTGTAGAAGAGCGCGGTGATCGCGATCGTCAGCAGACCCGGGTAGCGCAGTGCCCGGAACGGATCCATCAGGGAGGTACGACGGGCCGCCGGGGGAGTGGTCGGGAGGAAGAAGGCGGTCGCGAGCAGCGCCACCGACATCAGCACGGCCACGCCGTAGAACGGGGCGCGCCACGAGAGCTCGCCCAGCTGGCCGCCCACGATCGGGCCGGCCGCGATTCCGAGACCCAATGCGGCCTCGAACAGGATCACGGCCTGCGCGGTCGAACCGCGCGAGGCCATCACGATCGTGGCCAGCGCGGTGGCGATGAACAGTGCGTTGCCCAGGCCCCAGCCGGCACGGAAGCCGACGATCGCGCCGATCGTGTCGGAGGAGCCGGCCAGCGCGGAGAACACGATGATCAGGAGCAGCCCGCACAGCAGGGTCCGCTTCGCGCCGATCCGGCTGGAGACGACGCCCGTGACCAGCATGGTGAGGCCCATCACCGCCATGTAGCTGGTGAAGAGCAGTGATACCTGGCTCGGCGTCGCGTCGAGCTGGTCGGCGATCGGCTTGAGGATGGGGTCGACCAGGCCGATGCCCATGAACGCGATCACGCAGGCGAACGCGACCGCCCACACGGCGCGTGGCTGCTGGAGGATCGACTCCTTCGGCGGCGCGAGGGGATCGTGGTGCTGGACGGTGGAGGTCACGAGGTTCCTTCCTGGGTGGTGGGCACGAGGTCGCGCAGCAGGGCGACGGCGGTCCGGAGGTCGTCGACGGAGCGCCCGGACGCGGCGATGCGCTCGGCGACCAGGTCGGCGTTGTGCCGGCGCAGCGTCGCAAGCGTTGAGCGGCCCGCCGCGGTGAGCGCGACGAGGTGGGCCCGTGAGTCGTCCGGGTGCGGCGACCGCTCGGCCCAGCCGCGCTCGACCATGCCCTTGACCAGGCCGGTCATCGTGGGCTGGCTGCAGCGGTCGTGCTCGGCGAGTCGGCCGACGGTGCTCGGCCCGAGCTCGTCGAGCAGGCTCATCAGCCGGGTGCTGGCGGCGGGGAGGTCGACGTTGCGGCGTCGTACGTCGCGGACCAGGCGGGCTGCCAGCACGACGAGCTCGTTGCTCAGCCGGTGCGTCTCCTCCATGCCGCCAGTTTACATAGGCAGCCTATGTAAAACACCACGAGGGTACGCCCGTAGTCGGGTGCGGCCTCGCGCTACCGCACCTGGCCAGCGGCGGGCTCGATCCGGCCGGTGACCTCGCCGAGCGCGATCCGGCCGCCGAGGACGCCCGGGGCGGTGGCGCGCAGCACGACCTCGTCGCCGTCCTCGAGGAAGGAGCGCTCGCGGCCACCGGCGGTGAACGGCTCGGTGCCGCCCCAGACAGCTCGAGGAACGAGCCGCGCTGACCGCGCTCGGCTCCGCTGACGGTGCCGGAGGCGAACAGGTCGCCGGTGCGCAGCGAGGCGCCGTTGACGGTCAGGTGCGCGAGCATCTGGGCGGGGGACCAGTACATCGACGCGTACGGCGGTCGGCTGACCACCTCGCCGTTGAGCAGCACCTCGATGTCGATGTCGAGGCCGGCCTTGCCGTCCACGCTCAGGTAGTCCAGCGGGACCGGGTCCTGCCCGGGCAGGTCGACCCAGGCCGCGTCGAGGGCGTCGAACGGCGTGACCCAGCCGGAGATCGAGGTCGCGAACGACTTGCCGAGGAACGGGCCGAGCGGCACGTACTCCCAGGCCTGGATGTCGCGGGCCGACCAGTCGTTGAGCAGGACGACTCCGAACACGTGGTCGGGGGCGTCGTCGGCGGCCAGCCTTCCCGATCCCGCTGGCGCGCCGACGACGAAGCCGAGCTCGGCCTCGATGTCGAGGCGCTGGCTCGGTCCGAAGACGCGGTACGTCCGCGTCGGCGGGCTTGCGCTGGCCGTGCGGCCGGATGACGGCGGTGCCGCAGACCACGACCGTGCCGGCGCGGCCGTGGTAGCCGACCGGGAGGTGCCGCCAGTTCGGGAGCAGCGGCTCGCCGTCGGGCCGGAAGATCCTGCCGACGTTGGTCGCGTGGTGGAGCGAGCAGTAGAAGTCGACGTAGTCGGCGACCTCGAACGGCAGGTGCAACGTGATCCGCTCGACCGGGATCAGGTGCGGCTCGACGAGGTCGCGCTCGGTCTCGTCGGTGAGCAGGCGCGTGAGCCAGGTGCGCAGCGACGTCCAGGCTGGCGGCGTCCGGCCGCCATGAACGCGTTGAGCGACGGCTCCTCGAAGACGTGCGCGATCTCGAGCATGTCGGCCGCGGCGACCGGCGCCACGTCGAGCACCAAGTCGCCGATCCGGACGCCGACCGCGGTCCGTCGTCGCCGGCGGTCGAGAACACGCCGTAGGGCAGGTTGTCGACGTCGAACGGCGAGCCCGCCGCTCCCTCGACCCAGGCAGCTCATGCGTCGTCCTTCCAGAGGTCGAGCTCCACGAGGTCCTCGTGGACGTCCAGCACGCTGCACGAGCCGAACGAGGTGAACCAGCGTCGCGCGCGACGGCCAGGTCGACTCGCGGGCCGTCGGCGCAGCGCGGTGGCCGTCGCGCCGCCGACGACAGCGCCGCTCGTCGACGGCGGCGCCGTCGAGCGCAGCCGGGTCGCGACCAGCACGTTCAGGAAGCCGTGGTGCTCGAACCCGGTCTCGGCGTCGGTGTGCCGGACCGCGTGGTGCAGCCCGGCCGTGCACTTGAACGGCGTCTCCCGGTCGAGCGCCGCGTCGATGCACGCCGCGAGCTCGGCGCGGACGGGAACGCGTCGGCGTCGAGCGCCGCCGGTGCGGAACTTCAGCCGCGAGCTCGGCCTCGGCGACCTCGTCGAGCGCGGCGCAGCCAGGCCTGGTCGGCGACCAGGGTGCGGCGCGGCGGCTCGACGTAGACCGCGACGTCGTCGCCCATCTCGCTGCGCAGGTCGTCGACCACCGCGACCACGCGGCAGGCGTTGCCGGCCAGGTCGTCGCCGGGTCGCGCAGCGCGATCTCGAGCGCCGTCTCGAGCGCGCGCAGCCGGAGCCCGTCGGCGCGCAGCCCGAGCGGACCGCCGGCTCAGTGCACCGGCGCCGCCGGTGACGACGACGTCACGGCCAGCGGTCGGTCGGGGTCGGCGAGCGGGACCAGGTCGGCGAGGTCGGTGTCGCTGACCACGAAGCCGCCGACCAGGTCGGCGTACGGCGCCTCGGCGGTGCTCGCGGTGCGCCGTCGACGGCCTCGTCGAGCGGGCACGTCGCCGGGCGGGAAGATCGCGGCGTCGTCGACCAGTGCGCCATCGCAGGAACGCGTGACTCGTCCGGAGGTGCATCGGTTGCCACGCTACGTGACACGGACGGCAGGAGTGGGCACGTGGCGTACTACCGATCACGTCGGCGACGTCCCGCCGAAGCGGCACACCCAGCATCCGCGACCCGGACGGACGGCTGCTACTACGAGGAGCTGATGGGGGAGGAGGGGTTCTCGTCCGACTCGTCGCTGCTCTACCACCGCGGCGTGCCGTCGGCGATCGTCGACAGCCAGGTCTGGGAGCTGCCCGACCAGACCACGACGCCGAACCACCCGCTCAAGCCGCGCCACCTCAAGCTGCACGACCTCTCGACCGGCTCGACCTCCGAGGTGCGACCCGGTCGACCGGCCGCCGGCTGGTGCTCGGCAACGACGACGTCCGGATCTCGTACGTCGTCACGCGGCGCAGCCGTCGCCGTACTACCGCAACGCGATCGGCGACGAGTGCGTCTACGTCGAGTCCGGCGTCGGGCACCGTCGAGACGGTCTTCGGGGTGCTGTCGCTACCGCACCGGCGACTACGTGATCGTCCCGCGGGCGACCACGCACCGCTGGGTGCCGGCCGAGCCGAGTCGCGGCTCTACCGCGATCGAGGCCAACAGCCACATCGCGCCGCCGAAGCGCTACCTGTCGCGCTACGGCCAGCTGCTCGAGCACGCGCCGTACTGCGAGCGCGACCTGCACGGCCCGGGCGAGCCGTTCCTCGGTCGAGGGCGACGGACGTCGAGGTGCTGGTCAAGCACCGCGGCAGCGGTCCGGGCGGCATCGTCGGCACCCGGATGACCTACGCGACGCACCCGTTCGACGTGGTCGGCTGGGACGGCTGCCTGTACCCCTACACGTTCAACATCGAGCGACTACATGCCGATCACCGGCAAGGTCCACCAGCCGCCGCCGGTGCACCAGGTCTTCGAGGGCTACAACTTCGTGGTCTGCAACTTCCTGCCGCGCAAGGTCGACTACCACCCGCTGTCGATCCCGGTGCCCTACTACCACTCCAACGTCGACAGCGACGAGGTCATGTTCTACGTCGGCGGCGACTACGAGGCGCGCAAGGGCTCCGGCATCGGCCTCGGCTCGATCTCGCTGCACCCGGGCGGCTACGCGCACGGCCCGCAGCCGTCGGCGATCGAGGCGTCGCTCGGCGTCGAGTACTTCGACGAGTCCGCGGTCATGGTCGACACCTTCCGCCCGCTCGAGCTCGGCGAGGGCGGCCTGGCCGTCGAGGACCCGGCGTACGCCTGGACCTGGGCCGGCCGCGGCCCCGACGCGAACGGTGGTGGGGACGGGAGGGACGGCGACGGCGACGGCGGTCCCGCGGTCTTCAGCAACAGCTGAGTCGGGTCAGGCGCCACTGCGACGGTGCGTCCTCTGCGTCGAAGTCGATCGTGGCGATCCGCGAACAGTCCACGCTCGTGATGTCGCGGTTGGCCTAGCTCCGGCTGAAGACCACGCGTCCGTTGGGGATGGTCTTCATCTCGTACTTCGGGGAGTGGGCGTAGGAGTGGTGCCGGGGGCACAGGAGTCGTGCCGTCGTCGACGTAGGTCGTTGCCGCCCTCGGCTCCAGGGGATGTTGTGGTGGACGTGGCACATCGCTGCGGGCCAGTCGCAGCCGAGGGTGGTGCACTGCTGGTCGCGGTGCCTGATCGCGATCCGCTGGTAGCAGGTCGTGGAGCCGGCTGCTCGCGGCCGAGGTCGAGGATCTTGGACTTCGCCACCGAGGACCATCGGGATGATCCCGGCCTCGCAGGCGAGCTTCCTGGCCGGTGCGGCGGTGATCCGGTCCCCGGTGTCCAACAGAGCAGGAGCCTCGCTGTCCCCGAGCAGGTTCTCCAACGTCATCGTCACGACCACGGTGGCGTCGACTCCGCCGGCCTTGGGCAGCCGGTCGACCGGGTAGCGGGTGACGTACTCGCAGAACGCGTGCCCGAGCCCCCTCGGGGTGCCGGAGTGGTGGCGGTGCTTGGGTGAGTTGATCGCGAGCACCGCCTGCTTGAGCATCGCTCCGACGTGGCTGGGCAGGGTGAACCGGCCGTGGCACAGCCCGTGCCCGTCGTCGGCGATGGTGAACCGGCAGGCCTCCTCGGCGAGGGCTTCCTGGCGTTGCAGGGCCTGGAGCTCGTGTTCCTCGGCGATCTCGGGGGCGACCACCTCCAGGACGTGGTGCGCGAGCCGGCGGAGTGCGATCGGGTCGTGGACGGCGGCGCACCCGATCAGGTGTGCTTCGGCGTCGCGGCGGTGCTCGACCGGGAGCGCGTCGACACCCTTCACGATCACCACGGCTTGGTCTTCGGAGACCTGGCCGGCGGCCATCGCGTCCCGGACCGGCTCGTGGTCGCCGTCCAGGGCGTTCGCGAGCTCCAGGCGGCGTTTGGCGTCCCGCTTGGTCTGCCGGGTGGTGTTGGCCCAGTGGGTGCCGGTGTCGGTGGCTCCGGCCTCGGCGCCGAGGTCGAGGCGGTCGGCGTGCTGGGCGTGGCGGAGCTCGAGCTCGATGATCTGGTGCCGCAGCTGGGCCAGCGCGGTCAGGTTGGCCTCGGTCTCGGCCGGGCGCAGGGTCCACAGTCCGAGGTCCGCGATGTCGTGCGAGCTGTTGGGAGACGGCGGCGATCGTGGCCGTGACCGGGTGCTGCCCGGTGTCGTCGAATGCCGTTGTCATACAGGGAATTCTGGCATCGACCACCGACAATCCCGGGCCCAGAACCGGGCTTGGTTCCGGGATGTGGACAACTTCTTCAGACTGTTTCTGGAGCGCTCGTTGTTGTGGTCTCGACAAGCTCGACCACCGGATAGCCAACCACCCGAGAGGCCAATCACCGCCCCTCGCCACCCGGGAGCAGACCGCCACCCCGCGCCGTACCCCTCCCCGTCGCTGCGCCTTCGACCACCCACCGCCTCCAACCGCGGCGGAGTGGTCTCGACGCGCTCGCTGCTCGACCACCAGGAGCCACCCCCGGCGTGTGACGCGTGGGGCTTGTGAGGTTTTCCCGTACATTCGCCACCATGGCGACCCGTACGTCTTCCCCGACGGCGTCGCGCAGCAAGAGCACCCCTGCGAAGGGGGGCTCGACCTCGCGATCCCGTTCGTCGGGCAAGAAGACCACCAGCAGGCGCAAGCCTGCGCCGAAGAAGCGTCCGGCGCCGCGAGCGGTGCGGAGCGGGCCGTCGCCGGTCTACCGGCTGTTCGCCACCCTGGGCCGTGCGGTCGCCCGCGTCTGGCTGGGCGCGGCGCACGTCGTCGGGGGTGGTGTACGACGCGTGGGCAGCTCGGCAGGTGAGCTGGAGCCGGAGCACCGGCGCGACGGAGCCGGACTGTTCCTGGTCGGGCTCGCCGTCGTCGTCGCCGCGGCCGTCTGGTGGCAGCTGCCCGGCGGGTTCGTTCGACGGGGTGCGCGGCGTCGTCGCCGGGTCGGTCGGCCTGGTGGCGTGGTTCGTTCCGCTCCTGCTGGTCTTCGTAGCCTGGCGCAACCTCCGCGACCCCCAGCACAACGGGCCGGCAGGACGGCAGGCGATCGGCTGGGCGGCGTTCCTGTTCGGTGTGCTCGGCATCGTGCACATCGCCAACGGCTCCCCGCGGCCCGAGCTCGGTGACACCCGCCCGCTGCAGCAGGCGGGCGGCGCGCTCGGCTTCGTGGTCTCCAAGCTCCTGCTCGACCTGCTCGGCAGCCCGGCGGTCGTGGTCGCGCTCTTCGTGCTGCTCTCCGTGTTCGGCGTGCTCGTGATCACCGCGACGCCCGTCTACCAGGTGCCGGCCCGGCTCGCGGCGCTCCGCGACCAGATTCTCGGGCGCACGGTGCCCGAGGAAGCAAGTGCCGAGGAGGACACGACCGCGCTGCGGCGCAATGGTCGTGCGCGGCGCCGTGTCGGCGCGATGGCCGACGGTGAGATCGACCCCGAGATGGGTGACCCGGCCTACGACACCCCGGTGATCGAGGGCCGTGAGCCCGCCAAGCGCGGCAAGAAGGGTCTCGACCACCGAGGAGACAAGCCCGACCGCCAGGCCGATCACGGTGTCGAGGACGAGAAGGCCGAGCTCCAGCCGCCCCCGCACGACCCGCTGCCGGCCCGTGCCGAGCAGCTGACGCTGTCCGGCGACATCACCTACACGCTGCCGGCCGGCGACACCCTCAAGCCGGGCAGCATGCACAAGCCCCGCAGCAAGGCCTCCGACGACGTGGTCGGCCGGCTGACGCAGGTGATGGAGGAGTTCGCCATCGACGCGCAGGTCACCGGCTACACGCGCGGCCCGACGGTCACCCGCTACGAGGTCGAGCTCGGCCCGGCGGTCAAGGTGGAGCGGGTCACCCAGCTCTCCAAGAACATCGCGTACGCCGTTGCCAGCGCCGACGTGCGGATCCTCAGCCCGATCCCCGGCAAGTCCGCGATCGGCATCGAGATCCCCAACGTGGACAAGGAGATCGTCTCCCTCGGCGACGTGCTCCGGTCGTCCACGGCCCGCAACGACCACCACCCGATGGTGGTCGGGCTGGGCAAGGACGTCGAGGGCGGCTTCGTCTGCGCGAACCTCTCGAAGATGCCGCACCTTCTGGTCGCGGGTGCGACCGGTTCCGGCAAGTCGTCGTTCATCAACTCGATGATCACCTCGATCCTGATGCGCTCCACGCCCGACGAGGTGCGGATGATCATGGTCGACCCGAAGCGCGTCGAGCTGAACGCCTACGAGGGCGTCCCGCACCTGATCACGCCGATCATCACCAACCCGAAGAAGGCCGCCGAGGCTCTCCAGTGGGTGGTCCGCGAGATGGACATGCGGTACGACGACCTGGCGGCGTTCGGCTTCCGCCACATCGACGACTTCAACAAGGCCGTCAAGGCCGGCAAGGTGACCGTGCCTCCGGGCAGCGAGCGCAAGCTGGCGGCGTACCCCTACCTGCTCGTGATCGTCGACGAGCTGGCCGACCTGATGATGATCAGTCCGCGCGACGTCGAGGACTCGATCGTCCGGATCACCCAGCTCGCCCGCGCCGCCGGCATCCACCTGGTGCTCGCGACCCAGCGCCCGAGCGTCGACGTGGTCACAGGCCTGATCAAGGCCAACGTTCCGTCGCGGCTGGCGTTCGCGACGTCCAGCCTCGGCGACAGCCGCGTGATCCTCGACCAGCCGGGCGCGGAGAAGCTGGTCGGCCAGGGCGACGGGCTGTTCCTGCCGATGGGATCGAGCAAGCCGGTGCGTGTGCAGGGGTCCTGGGTCACCGAGGCCGAGGTGCACCGGATCGTCAAGCACTGCACGGCGCAGCTGCAGCCGACGTACCGCGACGACGTCACCGTCCCGCAGCAGGCCAAGCGCGAGCTCGACGACGACATCGGCGACGACCTCGACCTCGTGGTGCAGGCGGTCGAGCTGGTGGTCTCCACCCAGTTCGGCTCGACCTCGATGCTGCAGCGCAAGCTGCGTGTCGGCTTCGCCAAGGCGGGCCGGCTGATGGACATCCTCGAGAGTCGCGGTGTGGTCGGGCCCGAGCGAGGGCTCGAAGGCACGCGACGTACTGATCAAGCCCGACGACCTCGACGACGTGATCGCGACCTTGCAGGGGGAGCAGTGAGCAGCCTCGAACCCCAGATCGACGACCAGCACCACGACCAGCACCACGACCCGGGTGACACACGCCCGAACCGGCACCGCCGCTGGAGGTGGAGGTGCGCCGCAACGCGGCCGTCGCCGCCCTCGTCGGGGCGGCGTCGTCCGCGATGGCGATCGCGTACATCACCCGTGCGGTGTCCACCGGAGGTGTCCTGGACTGGGTCTTCGGCCTGGTCCTCGGCGCCGTCGGCGTCAGCCAGCTGGTGTCTCTCGTCGACTCCCGCACGCCGTTGCTGGTCGCCGACGGGTTCGGCATCCGGCTGCGGCTGGGCCGCGAGTGGCGCGGGCTGCCCTGGGACTCCCTCGAGCAGGTCGTCGTGGAGCCCCGCACCTCGCGGTTCCGCGACGGGCGGCTCGTCGTAGCGCCGCGGCACCTGAACCGTGCGCTCGAGGGCCTCGACCGCAAGGCGCGGCGCCAGGTCGCGCTGAGCCAGAAGCTGTACGCCGCCCCGCTCGTCGTGCCGCTCGGCATGACCACCCGGGTCTCCACGGACGACCTCGTCGCCGAGCTCGCGCGGCTCTCCCAGGGCCGCGCGGCGGTGGTCGAGATCGCCGGGTACGTCGCGCAGCCGGTGGTGCCCGACTCCCCGGAGCCCGCGAGCCCTCGCGAGCGGAACCGGGAGTCACACCGCCCGCCGGAGGAGCTGGCCGCCGACGGCACCGAGGTCGAGCGCCACGAGCTGCGCACCCCGCGGTTGCGCGGTGGCCTGGGCACGATCGTGTCCCGCATCGGCCACGGACGCGCCCACGACATCGACGCCGACCAGCCGGGCGACCTCCCGGCAACGGCGACGGCGACGGCAAGCGCGACGGAAACGGCAACGACGACGGAGAGGGCAACCACGCCGGAAACCGGAAACGCACCGGAAACGGCCACCGCACCGGCGACCACCCCCGCGACCGTGCCCGACGCCGCACCGGCCGCGCCGGAGTACCCGCCGGCGGCGCTGCTCCGCGACGCGCGCCCGGCGGCCCGGGTCGACGTCCGCCTCGACCAGCCGGCGTTGCGCACCGGCGTCGCACCCCAGCTCCAGCACGACGGCGACGGTCAGTCGCGGCGAGGGCTGCCCGAGGACGACGAGCTGCGCCGCCGCGACGAGCAGTGGGAGCGCGAGGGCGTGGTCCCGATCGCCCGGCCCGGCCACGCGGTCGCACCCCTGGTGATCGACGACTTCGCCATCGAGCCGGCCCTGGCGCCGGTGATCGGCCCGCGGATCGAGCAGGCGCGCACCCGGCTCGGGTTCGGCATCGACACGCTCAGCACCCGCACCCGGATCCGGCCGCACGTGCTGGAGGCGATCGAGGTCGACGACTTCGAGCCGTGCGGGGGCGACTTCTACGCCCGTGGTCACCTGCGCACGCTGTCGACGGTGCTCGGCCTGCCCGGGGAGGAGCTGGTCGCCGACTTCGACGAGCGCTACGCGTCTGCGCCGATCAACGCCCGCCGGGTCTTCGAGGCCGAGCTCGCCACCGGCATGCCGGGCGGCGTCAAGACCTCGCTCGGGGGTCCCCGCTGGGGGCTGGTGATGGGCGTCGTGCTGGCCCTGGTGCTGGCCTGGGGCCTCGCGCGGCTGCTCACCGACACCCCGGAGCAGGTGACCACCGAGAGCCCGGTGCTCAACGGGTCGGCCGGCCTGGCCCCCGACCAGGCGCCGATCACGTCCTCGCTGGGCACGCCGGTGAAGATGACGGTCAGGGCGGTCCGCGGGCCGTCCGACGTGCTCGTGCGCGACCGGAGCGGCGCCATCCTGTGGGCCGGACACCTGACCCAGGGCGGGCACAGGCAGCTGTTCGGCACCGGTCCGTTCACGGTCCGTGCGGTGCACCCTGCGGCGGTCGACGTGTGGGTCGCGGGCAAGCTGCGAGGCCCCGTCGGCGAGGGTGACCACGCCGCGCTCCGTACCTTCCGCTGACAGCGGCTCAGGGCCGGTTCGGGCAGCGTGGCTCCGTACGGGATACTCGGGAGCGATGACTGCCCCCACGACCGTCGCGCTGGTCACGCTCGGCTGCGCACGCAACGAGGTCGACTCCGAGGAGCTGGCGGGGCGGCTGGAGGCCGGCGGGTTCTCCCTGGTCGACGACCCTGCCGACGCGGAGACCGTCGTGGTCAACACCTGCGGCTTCGTCGAGCAGGCCAAGAAGGACAGCGTCGACACGCTCCTCGCCGCTGCCGACCTGAAGGGCACCTCGGGCGACCCAGGCCGTGGTCGCGGTCGGCTGCCTCGCGGAGCGGTACGGCGACCAGCTCGCGACGTCGCTGCCCGAGGCCGACGCGGTGCTCGGCTTCGACGACTACCCCGACATCGCCGACCGGCTGCGCGGCATCCTCGCCGGCGAGACGCACCACCCCCACACGCCGCACGACCGGCGCAAGCTCCTGCCGATCTCACCCGTCGACCGGGCCGCGGCCGCCGACGTCGTGGTGCCCGGCCACGGTCCTTCGGTGGTCGACGGTCCTTCGGTGGTCGAGCCGGTCGAGACCATCGGGGCCGGAGCGCCTGCGACCGGGCCACGCACCGTCCGGCGCCGGCTCGACGGCGGGCCGATGGCCCCGCTCAAGCTGGCCAGCGGGTGCGACCGGCGCTGCTCGTTCTGCGCGATCCCGAGCTTCCGCGGCTCGTTCGTCTCCCGACGGCCGACGGACGTGCTCGCCGAGGCGCGCTGGTTGGGTGAGCAGGGCGTGCGCGAGCTGTTCCTGGTGAGCGAGAACTCCACGTCCTACGGCAAGGACCTCGGTGACCTCCGCCTCCTCGAGCGCCTCCTGCCCGACCTCGCCGAGGTCGAGGGTGTGGAGCGCGTCCGCGTGTCCTACCTCCAGCCCGCCGAGACCCGGCCGGGCCTGGTCACCGCGATCGCGTCCACGCCCAGGAGTTGCGCCGTACTTCGACCTGTCCTTCCAGCACGCATCCGGCCCGCTGCTGCGGCGGATGCGCCGGTTCGGCGACTCCGACAGCTTCCTGGCGCTGCTGGAGCAGATCCGCGGGCAGGCGCCCGAGGCGGGCGTGCGCTCGAACTTCATCGTCGGGTTCCCCGGCGAGACCGAGGACGACCTCGCGACGCTGTGCGCGTTCCTCGAGGACGCCCGGCTCGACGCGATCGGCGTCTTCGGCTACTCCGACGAGGACGGCACCGAGGCCGCGTCGTACGACGCGAAGCTGGACGCCGACGAGGTCCGCGACCGGGTCGAGCACGTCACCCGGCTGGTCGACGAGCTCACGGCCCAGCGGGCCGAGGACCGGATCGGCGAGGAGGTCGTGGTGCTCGTCGAGTCGGTCGAGGACGACGAGGTGGTCGGCCGGGCCGCACACCAGGGTCCCGAGGTCGACGGGTCGACGTACCTCAGCCGAGCCGAGCCGCCGGTCGGAGACCTGGTCCGGGCCGAGGTCCTCGGCACCGACGGGGTCGATCTCATCGCCAAGGCGACAGCATGAGCGAGACCGGGGCCGTGCAGCAACTGGAACGTGCCCAACGCGCTCACGACCCTGCGGATCGTGATGGTGCCGTTCTTCGGCTGGGCGCTGCTTCACGACGGGGGCGACTCCAACTCCTGGCGCTGGGTCGCGTTCGCGCTGTTCGTGGTCGCGATGATCACCGACAAGGTCGACGGCGACCTGGCCCGCAAGCACAACCTGATCACGAACTTCGGCAAGATCGCCGACCCGATCGCCGACAAGGCGATGACCGGCATGGCGTTCATCGGGCTCTCGATCATCGGGGAGCTCTGGTGGTGGGTCACCATCGTCGTGCTGATCCGCGAGGTGGGCGTCACTATCGCCCGGCTGTCCATCGCCAAGCACGTCGTGATCGCGGCGAGCCAGAGCGGCAAGCTCAAGACGCTCACCCAGGTGTTCGCCCTCGGCGGGTTCATCGGCCCGTTCAAGGGGCACGGGTCGGCGACCGAGCTCACCGGCGGCTGGGACACGGTTGGCGACATGGTGTGGTGGGTCTCGGCCGTCCTGATGGGCGTGGCGGTGGTGCTGACGATCACGTCCGGGCTCGAGTTCGCCCGCGACGCCGTCAAGCAGAGGCGTGCGGCACGGGCCGTTCACTGAGGGCCGGGAGCCCGTCGATGCTGGTCGCGTTGCGCTCCGCCCAGTACCTCTCGTAGTACGCGTCGTCGCGACGCTCCTGGCTGCGGTCGAGGAGGTCGCGGTCGCCGACGTAGTCCATGAGCGGCACCGCGTAGCCGCAGGAGTCGGCGATCCGGTCGCAGGTCACGACGACGATGGAGCGCTGGCCGATCTCGCGAGGCTTGCTGAACAGCGGCCGGAGTTCGGCGAACTCCGGTTCGTCGTGCATCACCACGCGACCCGTGCCCTGCAGGCGGACGATGGTGGGCGGTCCCTCGAACGCCATGAACATGAGCGTGATCCGGCCGTTGTCGCGCAGGTGGGCGATCGTCTCCGCGCCGCTGCCGGTGTAGTCGAGGTAGGCCACGGTGGTCTCGTCGAGGATCGCGAACGTGCCCGACATGCCCTTGGGGGAGGCGTTGACGTGCCCGCCCTCGCCCGGTGCCGTCGCGACCACGAACACCGGCTGCGCGAGCAGCCAGTCGTGCAGTCGCGTGCCGATGCGCTCGTAGACCTTGCCCATGCGTCGATGGTCCCACCGCCGCAGACGAGCGCGGTGAGCGCCTCCGTGCCGCGGTCAGTCGCCGACCGCCGCCTCCGCGTCGCGCAGCGCCATCGCGGCGCCGACGAGCGCCAGGTGCGAGAACGCCTGCGGGAAGTTGCCGGCCATCCGGTCGTGCACCACGTCGTACTCCTCGCTGAGCAGCCCGACGTCGTTGGCCAGCCCGACCAGGTGCCGCATCAGCCGGCGGGCGTCCTCGATCCGTCCGGCCAGCGCGTAGGCGGAGACCAGCCAGAACGAGCAGGCCACGAAGGGGCACTCGTCGCCGGACAGCCCGTCGACCCCGGTCTCCGTGCGGTAGCGCAGCAGCAGCCCGTCGCGCAGCAGGTCCTGCTCGACCGCCTCGATCGTGCCGAGCATCCGCGGGTCGTCGCCGGCCACGAAGCCGACCTGGGGGAGCACCAGCAGCGACGCGTCGACCTCGTGGGTGTCGTAGTGCTGGGTGAACGTGTTGCGCTCCACGTCGTACCCCTGGGCCATGACCTCGTCGCGCACCTCGTCGCGCAGCTCGCGCCAGCGGTCGACCGGTCCCTCGAGCCCGTGCTCCTCGACGGCGCGTACGGCGCGGTCGAAGGCCACCCAGACCATCACGCGGCTGTGGGTGAACTTGCGCAACGGGCCGCGGATCTCCCAGAGCCCGTTGTCCGGCTGGTCCCAGGTGTCGGCGAGCTGGTTGACCAGCGTGCGCTGCAGGGACCAGCTGTCGTCGGTCTCCTTCAGGCCGGCGCCGCGGGCCCGGTGGAGCGCGTGCATGACCTCGCCGAGCACGTCCGTCTGTCGCTGCTCGACGGCGCCGTTGCCGATCCGCACCGGGCGGCTGCCCTCGTAGCCGGCCAGGTGGTCGAGCTCGCGCTCGGGGAGGTGCCGGCCGCCGTCGACGGTGTACATGATCTGGAGGTCCTCGGAGTCGCCGGCCACCGCGCGCAGCAGCCAGCCACGCCACAGCTTCGCGACCTCCGAGCGTCCGGCCGCAAGCAGCGCGTCCAGGGTGAGCGAGGCGTCACGCAGCCAGCAGTAGCGGTAGTCCCAGTTGCGTTCGCCGCCGAAGTCCTCGGGCAGGCTGGTCGTGGGAGCGGCGACGATGCCGCCGGTCTCGGCGTGGGTCAGGCCGCGCAGCGTCACCAGGCTGCGCACCACCTCGGTGCGCCAGGGGCCGTCGTACGAGCACTCGTCGGCCCAGGCCTGGTGCTCGTCGATCGTCTCCTGGATCCGGCGCGTCGAACTCCAGCAGGCGCGGCACCGGAAGGTGCGACGGGATCCAGGTGGTCGAGAAGGTCAGCACGTCGCCCTCGTTGACCACGAACTCGTCGCGGTGGCGGCCGTCGCCGGCCAGCGGCAGCCGCGGCCCGCGGAGCACCAGCTTGTCGGGGCCGGCGATCGCCACGATCAGCTCCCGGTCGCCCCGGCGCTCCCGGTGCACCCACGGCCGGATCCGCCCGTAGTCGAGACGCACCACCCACTCGTGGACCATCCGCACGCTGCCCTCGACGCCGGTGATCCGGCGCACGAGGTCGGCCCGCTTGTCGTTGACCGGCATCAGGTCCGTGACCACGACCGTGCCCCGCCGCGATGTGTACGTGGTCTCGAGCACGCCGGTGTCGCCGACGTACCGACGGGTCGCGGTGTGCCTGCCCGCCGGACCGATCAGCCACCGTCCGTTGTCCGGGTCGCCCAGCAGGGCGGCGAAGCACGCGTGGGAGTCGAAGCGGGGCAGGCACAGCCAGTCGATCGAACCGTCCCTGCCCACGAGCGCTGCGGTGTTGCCGTCGCCGAGGGCCGCGTAGTCCTCGATCGGCAGCGCCATGGGCGTGAGGCTATCCGCAACGGTCATCGGCTCCCGCGACCGTGCGTGTCGTCCCCGGTGCGGACCCGATACGGCACTAGCATCCTTGCCCCGTGACACCTTTGCGCCGTGTGCACTTCCCCCTCCTGGCGCCGCTGGTCGCAGCAGGCCTGGTGGTGGTGCTGGCGCTCGCCCTGGTGCCGCCCGCGGAGGCCGCCGTCAAGCCGCCGAAGAAGTGCCTGAACAAGCACTATGCGCACCAGCACCCGAAGGCGTGCGCGCCGAAACCGAAGCCGCGACCGAAGCCGAAGCCCGTGTGGAGCCCGGGCGCCGCCACCACGTTCAACTACCCGTTCTCGACCGCCGCCAGGCGCAACGCGATCCGGCACCGTGTGCTCAAGGCGATCAAGTACACCCCGCGCGGCGCCCGGATCCGGCTGGCCACGTTCAGCTACGGCGACGCCAAGATGACGCGGGCGCTGATCAAGGCGCACAAGCGCGGGGTCAGCGTGCAGCTGCTCGTCAACCGCGACAGCGAGCGCCTGGGCCGCCCCTACGACAGGCTCCAGCGGGCACTCGGCGACCGGCGCAAGCCTCGCCACGGGATGTCGCCGGCGGAGGTGAGCTTCGCCCGCTCCTGCCTGCGGTCGTGCCGCGGATCCAGGGGCAACCTGCACTCGAAGATCTTCCTGTTCAGCCAGGTCGGGCACACCAGGTGGGTGAGCATGGTCGGGTCGGCCAACCTCACCAGGAAGGCCGCGATCGGCCAGTGGAACCACATGGACACGCTCGTGGGCAAGCAGACGTACGTGCGCCTGGGAATGCTGTTCAACCAGATGAAGGCGGACCGCCGGCCGGAGCACCCGATCTGGAAGTTCCGCGCGGACGACGCGGTGTACTGGGCGTTCCCGCACGCGATCGCCGACCCGCGCCGAGACCCGATGGTTCGCGTGCTCCGCCGGATCAGCTGCCGGGCGACGCCGCACACCGGGATCCCCGTTCACAAGGCCCGGGCGAAGACCGCAAAGAAGAAGCCGGGGCACACCTCGACGGCGCACCCGAAGAAGAAGCCGAAGAAGCAGGCGCCCAGGCCGCTCACGCGCCGCACGGTGATCCGGATCGGCATGTACGCGTGGTTCGACGACCGCGGCAACTACCTGGCCCGCGAGGTGCGTCGCAAGTGGAACGCGGGCTGCAGCGTCAAGGTCGTCTACTCGGTGCTGAACAAGAAGGTCAAGCGGATCCTCTACGACCCGAGCGGGCGCGGCCGGATCCCGATGCGCCGCGTCGTCCGCACCAACGAGCTGACCCGCGAAGTCGTGGACTACAACCACAGCAAGTACGTCGCGATGAGCGGCACCTACCGGCAGCGTGGCCGCCGTTTCGTCTGGTCCGGGTCGATGAACTTCACCGGGCTAGGCCTCTACTGCGACGACCTCGTGTTCCGGCTTCACGGGCAGCGGGTGGTCAGGGCGTACTTCCAGAACTTCCACCGGGTCTGGCGCTCGCCGAAGGCAAGCCGGCCGATCCCCACCCGGGCCTTCGCCACGCTGTCCCGGCTCGCGCCGGTGCCGGGCGCCGCCGGACTGAGCGGGGACGCCGGGATCCCGCCCGAGACCGACGAGCTCGAGAACCCGCAGCTCGGCGTCGGCGAGCTGTCCGGGTTCGACCAGGACTGACAGGCTGGCGGGCATGGACGCCGCCACCCTCGCCGCCGACCTGCACGCGCTGCTCGTGGAGCGGGGGGAGACGGTCGCCTCGGCCGAGTCCCTGACCGGCGGCGGCCTCGCCGACCTGCTCAGCTCGACACCCGGCGCCTCCTCGTCGTACGTCGGCGGCGTGGTCGGCTACGCGACGTCGGTGAAGGTGAAGGTGCTGAGCGTGCCGGCCGACCTGGTCGAGCGGTACGGCGCGGTCAGCGAGGAGTGCGCCGCCGCGATGGCGACCGGCGCACGCGACGTGCTCGGGGCGACCTGGGCCGTGTCGACCACGGGGGTGGCCGGCCCGACCGAGCAGGAGGGCCAACCGGTCGGCACCGTCTTCGTGGGCATCGCCGGACCGGGCGGGGTCACCGTCGCGGAGCTGGCGCTCGACGGCGATCGGGACGCGATCCGCGCTCAGACCTGCCTGCTGGCGCTGGACCAGGTGCTCTCGGTGGTGGGCACGTCCTACTCAGCACTGATCCTGCGCCGGGTCGTGCGATGCTCCCCCATGGGAGCCGACGAACGACTTCTGAGCCTGGCGCGGCCAGCTGTACGGCGGGCTGCCGGCCGATTTCACCCCGGAGCGCACCGCGGCGGAGAAGGCGGCCAAGGCCGACGGTGACAAGGACCTCGCGGCCGCGGTGAAGACGCTGAAGAAGCCGTCGGTCGGTGCCTGGGCGGTCAACCTGCTGGTGCGCCGCGAGACCGAGCAGATCGACCAGGTGCTCACGCTGGCCGAGTCCCTGCGCGCCGCCGCCGAGGCTCTCGACGGCGCGGAGCTGCGGGCGCTCACCAAGCAGCGACGCCAGCTGACCAGCGCCCTGACCACGCGCGCCCGACAGCTCGCCCTCGAGCACGGCACCCGGCTCACGCAGGCCGTCGCGGACCAGGTGGAGGGGACGCTCAACGCAGCGATGCTCGACGCCGGCGCGGCGGACGCCGTTCGCACCGGGATGCTCGTGACCACGCTCAGCGCCACGGGCGTCGACGAGCAGACGTGGGCGTCGGCAATCGCCGTGCCCGAGGCGCTCGGCACCAGGATCGCGCCCGCGGAGGCGGCATCCGGACCGGCCCTGCACGTCGTACCGGAGAACAAGCGGCTGCTGCGCGAGACGGCCGAGGAGGCGCTCGCCGAGGCGGAGGCCGATCTCAAGGCGGCGAGCAAGGCCGCGGCCAAGGCGGAGAAGGCCGTCGCCGACCTGCAGGGCAAGCGGTTCCAGCTCCGCAGCGAGATCGACGAGCTGCAGCGCCGGATCGACGCGCTCGAGGACAAGATCGAGGGCCTCGACGAGGACATCGAGGTCGCCGAGCAGGACCGCGAGGACGCCGTCGAGGCGGTCGGGGAGGCCGAGACCGGCCGGGACGCCGCCCGCAAGGCCCTCGACAAGCTCGCCTGATTCGCCGACACGTCAGTTGTGGTTGCCAGAAACGCGCCGACACGTCAGTCGAGCCAACCAAAGGTGACCTGTCGGCGATGTCCGGCCAACCAGGACTGACCTCTCGCGCGACTAGTCTGCCCAGCCCTTGGAGCGCTCGACGGCGTCGTTCCACTCGCCAGCGGGCGTCGGCGTCGCCGCGGTCGCCGGCCGGCTCGAAGCGGCGGTCGAGCTGCCAGGTGTCCCGCAGCTCGTCGGTCGACGACCAGACGCCGGTGCCGAGCCCGGCCAGGAACGCGGCGCCGAGTCCCGTCGTCTCGACGATCTCCGGGCGCTCGACCGGCACGCCGAGCTGGTCGGCCTGGAGCTGGCAGAGCAGGTCGTTCGCCGCGGCGCCGCCGTCGACGCGCAGCGACGACACGGAGGGTCCTGACCCATCGGCCTCGATCACGTCGCGGACCTCGAACGCGATCGCCTCCAGCGTCGCGCGGACGATGTGCGCGCGCGTCGTGCCGCGGGTGATGCCGATGATCGTGCCCCGGGCGTGCGGGTCCCAGTGCGGGGCGCCGAGCCCGGTCAGGGCCGGCACGAACACCACGCCCTCGGTGTCGTCGACGGTGGCGGCGATCGCCTCGGTCTCTGCCGCCGACCCGACGATCTGGAGGCCGTCGCGCAGCCACTGCACGGCGGCGCCGGTCACGAAGATCGCGCCCTCGAGCGGCGTAGGTCGAGCTCGCCGTCAGGGGTGCGCCAGGCGGCCGTCGAGAGCAGCCCGGCGTCGGAGCGGACGATCGAGCCTGCCGGTGTTGGTGAGGATGAACGAGCCCGGTGCCGTAGGTGCACTTCGAGTCGCCCTCGTCGAAGCAGGTCTGCCCGAACAGCGCGGACTGCTGGTCGCCGGCGATCCCGGCGATCGGCAGCTCGAGGTCGAGGAACGCCGTCGGGTCGGTGGTCGCGAGCTCGCCCCAGTTCGGGACCAGCTCGGGCAGCGCGTCGCGCGGGACGCCGAACAGGGCGCACAGCTCGTCGGACCAGTCGCCGACGTCGAGGTCGAACAGCAGCGTGCGGCAGGCGTTGGAGACGTCGGTGACGTGCCAGGTGCCGCGGGTCATCCGGGCGATCAGGTAGGAGTCGACGGTGCCGACCGCGTACGCGGCCGGACTCGACCAGCGCCCACGTGTGCGGCTCGTTCTCGGCCAGCCAGATCAGCTTGGTGCCGGAGAAGTACGGGTCCAGCCGCAGCCCGGTCAGCTCGGTGACCCGCTCCTCGTGGCCCTCGTCGCGGAGCCGGCTGCAGATCGCGGCGGTACGCCGGTCCTGCCAGACGATCGCGCGGCGCGGGGCGCCGAGCGTCTCGCGGTCCCAGAGCAGCACCGTCTCGCGCTGGTTGGTGATGCCGATGCCCCTGAGGTCGGCTGCGTCGCCGTCCCAGGCGACGAGCACGGCGCGGGTGGCCTCGAGCGTGGCCTGCCAGATCTCCTCGGGGGCGTGCTCGACCCAGCCGGGCCTGGGGAAGTGCTGCGGGAACTCCTGGTAGCCCTTGGCCGCGATCCGTCCGTCGCCGGTGACCACGAGCGCGGTGACGCCGGTCGTGCCGGCGTCGATCGCGAGGATCGTCATCGCTCGCCCCTGATGATCGCGAGCACGACCTTGTCGACCCAGGCCGGTTCCTCGCCCTCGTCGACGCGCATCTCGTAGTTCTCGCTGCCGACCCAGGCGTGGAAGTCGTCGTGGCCCTGGGCGCGGGCGAGCCGGTCGAGCTCGGCCGCCAGCTCCGTCGGTGACCGGCACCTTGCTCCTCCTCGGTCGAGGCGGTGAGGTAGAGGTCGTTGAGGTCGAGCAGCCGGGCCAGCTCGGGGATCGGGCCGGCGTGGTCGTCGACCCGCAGGTCGACCGCGACGTCGTCGAGGCCGCCGTAGCCGGCCTCGTCGCGTACGACGAGCAGCGCCGCCGACTGCCGTCCGCGCCGGTCACCGCCCGCGTCGTCGCCGGCCGCTCAGCGCGGCGAGCAGCCGTCGGGCGAGCGGCTGGTCGACCGTCGGCGTCCCAGGCCGCCTTCATCGCCTCCACGACCTCCGGGCCGGCCAGGATGTTGCCCTGGATCGCGACGCCGTCGCCGGTGACGCCGCCCGCCCAGTCGAGGCAGTCGGAGCCCGGTGTGGGTCGCCGCGCCGCCGTCGACGTCGACGATGCCGACCTGGCGGTCGTCGCGCCCTCGTCCTCCTCGAGCAGCCGCCGGAGGGCGACCTCCGCGGTCGCGCCCTCGTCCAGGTGGGAGAGCGCCATGCCCTTGTAGGCGACGTTGGCGTCGGCCTGGGTGGCGATCGCGCCGACCCCGGCGACGGCGGCCGGCACGGCGGAGCCGACGGCCAGGAACTTGGAGGCGACGGCCACGCCCCACGACTCTCCGTCGGCGGAACGGGCCACGATCGAGAACGTCATGGGCTCAACCTAGTGTCGAGCGCTTCCACTCACGAGCCTCGTTCAGCCGCCGCGTCGACGAACGCCCCAGTCGAAAAGCGTGGAAAGGGAGACTTCCGGCGAACCGCAGGAATCCGCATCTGCACAAGTCTGTGATCCCGCCGCCACACAATTGGTTGTGAGGAGCCGCTGCGACCCGGACGATGTCCGGGTGCTGTCCCGCCTCGGCTTCCCCTCGATCGGCCGGCACCGGCGGTTCGTGACGGCGATCGGGATCGACGCCCTCGGCAGCGGCGTCTGGATGCCGATGTCGGTCCTCTACTTCGTCCGGGTCACCGACCTGAGCCTGGTGCAGGTCGGCGTGGCGCTCTCCGTCGCGGCCGCACTGTCCTTCCCGCTGGCCCTCGTGATCGGCTCGCTGGTCGACCGGTTCGGCGCCAAGCGGGTGCTCCAGGCGCGGCAACGTGCTCCAGGCGGTCGGCTTCGCGGCGTACCCGTTGGCGCACTCCGTCCGCGCCGGTCACCCTGGTCGTCGCGATCGCCGCGCTGGGCCGCACCGCGTTCTGGGGCTCGTACTCCCCGATGGTGGCGGCGGTCTCGAGGCCGGGGGAGCGCGAGAAGTGGTTCGGCTTCCTCGGCGCGCTGCGCAACTCGGGCTTCGCCGTCGGCGGCCTGTGGCCGCGGCGGCGATCACGATCGGCACCGACGACGCGTTCCACGCCGTCGTCGTGCTCAACGCCGCCAGCTACGTGCTCGCGTTCGTGCTGCTGGTCGCGGGTCCAGGTGCACGGGGTCCGCCGCGACGGGGTCGCCAGCGCCAGGGCGGCGGCTGGTCCGAGGTCGCCGCGCGACCCCGGCTACCGCTGGCTGGTCGGCGCGAACTTCGGCTACGCGATGGGCTGCCTCGCGCTCAACGTCGTGATGCCGGTCTACATCGTGCAGCGTGCTGGGTCTGCCCGGGCTGGGTGTCCGGCGCCGTCTACGTGATCAACACGGTGCTGATCGGCCTCGGCCAGGGCCTCGTCGTGCGCCGGATGACCGGCGCGGTGCGCTGGCGGATCGTGGTGCTCGCCGCCGGCCTGATGGTCGCCGCCTTCCTGCTCATGTACGCCGCCGGCGACGCTCGACCGTCGCGCACGTCGCGATCGCGGTGGTGCTGGTCGGCGCCGTGGTCTACACGCTCGGCGAGATGGCCGGCGGACCGGTGCTCGCCGCGCTCGCCGCCGAGTCGCCGCCGGACCACCTGCGCGGCCGCTACCTCGCGGTCTTCCAGCTGTCCTGGAACGCCGCGTCCGCCGTCGCGCCGGTGCTCTACCTCTGGCTGCTCGACCGGGGCGAGCCTCGCGGTCTGGGCGGTCCTGTCCGGGCTGGCGCTCTTCGGCGCTGCCTGCTGCCTCCCGCTGCGTCGGCTGATGCCGCTGGCGGCGGCGCACGTGACCAACACGGTCCGGGTGCCGACCGAGGCCTGACCCACGTGGCAGGGTGAGACGATTCCCGGGGAGCCACCGTCGTGGCTAGGCTGGGTGCCGCACTTGAACGATCCAATGCAGGAGGACCCATGCGTGTCGGAGTGCTCACCGGAGGCGGCGACTGTCCCGGTCTCAACGCGGTGATCCGGGCCGTCGTCCGTCGCGGCGTCAAGGAGTTCGGCTTCGAGTTCGTCGGCTTCCGCGACGGCTGGAAGGGCCCGCTCGAGGGCCTGACCACCGAGCTCGGCATCCCGCAGGTGCCGCGGCATCCTGCCGCGCGGCGGCACCATCCTCGGCTCCTCGCGCACCAACCCGTTCAAGATCGACGGCGGCGTCGAGAAGATCAAGGCCAACCTGGCCGCGCACGGCGTCGACGCGCTGGTCGCGATCGGCGGCGAGGACACCCTCGGCGTGGCCACCAAGCTCTCCGACCTCGGCGTCAACGTCGTCGGCGTGCCGAAGACGATCGACAACGACCTCTCCGGCACCGACTTCACCTTCGGCTTCGACACCGCGGTCAACATCGCGACCGAGGCGATCGACCGGCTGCACACCACCGCCGAGTCGCACCACCGGGTGCTCGTCGTCGAGGTGATGGGCCGGCACGCCGGCTGGATCGCGCTGCACGCCGGCATCGCCGGCGGCGCCAACGTGGTGCTGATCCCCGAGCAGCCGTTCGACATCGAGGAGGTCTGCGCGCTACGTCGAGGAGCGCTTCAAGAGCCACTACGCGCCGATCATCGTGGTCTCCGAGGGCGCCGTCCCGGTCGAGGGCGGCGACATGACGCTGGTCTCCGGGGAGAAGGACGCCTTCGGCCACGTCCGGCTCGGCGGCATCGGCGACCGGCTGGCCAAGCGAGATCGAGGACCGCACCGGCAAGGAGGCCCGCGCGGTCGTGCTCGGCCACATCCAGCGCGGCGGCACGCCGACGGCGTTCGACCGCTGGCTGGCGACCCGGTTCGGGCTGCACGCGATCGACGCGGTCGCCGAGGGCGACTTCGGCACGATGATGGCGCTGCGCGGCACCGACATCGTCCGGGTGCCGCTGATCGAGGGCACCGGCGAGCTCAAGCTGGTCGAGCCCGGAGGAGTACGCCGAGGCCGAGGTCTTCTTCGGCTGACGGCTGACCGGCCGACGGCTGACGCTCGCCGACCCGCCCTGTGGGAGACTGTGACGTAGGTCACCATCCGGGACAGGGGCACCCATGAGCGACTCCGCAAGCACCGTCGTCGAGGACGTACAACGGACCGGAGCCCGGATCTCAAGCGGGTGATGGGGCCCAAGCTGCTGCTGCTGTTCATCGTCGGCGACATCCTCGGCACCGGGCGTCTACGCCCTGACCGGCGCAGGTCGCCGGCGAGGTCGGCGGCGCCGCCTGGGTGCCGTTCCTGGTCGCGTTCGTCGTCGCCACCATCACCGCGCTGCTCCTACCTCGAGCTGGTCACCAAGTACCCGCAGGCCGCCGGTGCCGCGCTCTACACGCACAAGGCGTTCGGCGTGCACTTCGTGACCTTCCTGGTCGCCTTCACGGTCATGTGCTCGGGCATCACCATCGCGCGTCGACCGCGTCGCAACGCGCTTCGCCGAGCTTCCTCAACGACGGGCTCGAGCCTCGACCTGGACGCCACGGGCGGCGCCGGCCTGATGCTGATCGCGCTCGGGCTTCATGGCTGCTGGTCGCGCTGGTGAACTTCCGCGGCGTCGGCGAGATCGGTCAAGGCTCAACGTCGTGCTCACCCTGGTCGAGCTGTCCGGCCTGCTGCTGGTGATCTTCATCGGCTTCTACGCGATCACCCAGGGCAACGCCGACTTCGACCGGGTCGTCGTCTTCGAGCAGCCCGAGCGACAAGGGCACGTTCTTCGCGGTGACCGCCGCGACCGTCGCTCGCCTTCTTCGCGATGGTCGGCTTCGAGGACTCGGTCAACATGGCCGAGGAGTGCCAAGGACCCGGTCGCGGACTTCCCGAAGATGATGCTCACCGGCCTCGGCATCACCGGCGTGATCTACGTGCTGGTGGCGATCACCGCGGTGGCGCTGGTGCCGGTGGGCGACCTGACCGACGCGGACGAAGGGGCAGGCGCTGACCCAGGTGGTCGCAGGCGGGCGCGCCCGAACCTGCCGTTCGACACGATCTTCCCGTTCATCGGCATGTTCGCGGTGGCCAACTCCGCGCTGATCAACATGCTGATGGCCAGCCGGCTGCTCTACGGCATGGCCAACCAGGACGTGCTGCCGCGGGCCTCGGCAAGGTGCACCCGACCCGTCGTACGCCGTGGGTGTCGATCATCGTTCACCACCGCGATCGCGGTCGGCCTGATCGTCTACGTGGTCCGCGCGAACGCCAGCCGAGGACGGCACCGCAAACGTCGCGCTGCTCGGCGGCACCACGGCCCTGCTGCTGCTGCTGCGTGTTCACCGTGGTCAACATCGCGCTGCTGGTGCTGCGCAAGGACCGACGTCGACCACGACCACTTCCGGACCCCGACCTTGCTGCCGGTCGTCGGCGCGTTCACCTGTGCCTTCCTCGCCGGCCCGTGGGCCCGCAGCGAGGAGCAACTAGGCGCAGTACAAGATCGCGCGGCGGCCTGCTGGCCGTCGGCGTCGTGCTGTGGGCGATCACCTGGTTCACCAACCGCGCGGTGCGCGTCGCAGGCGACCGGCTTCCGCGACGTCGACCACCTCGAGTAGCGCGCGCGGGCCCTTCCGTCGGGCGGCGGGGGAACAGTCGCTGTCTCGATGGTGAACATCAGGTGAACGCCGCGCTGAGTGGTTCTGAGCGCCTCGCGCGACCCACCACGCTGGTGTATGTGACCGAGCTGATCATCCTCGTCCTCGTCGTGGCGACGGCCCTGGCCTTCGACTTCACCAACGGGTTCCACGACACCGGCAACGCCATGGCGACCTCGATCGCCACCGGCGCCCTCAAGCCCAAGGTGGCCGTCGCCCTGTCGGCCGTGCTCAACCTGGTCGGCGCCTTCCTCTCGCTCGCGGTCGCCGCTGCGATCGCGAAGGACCTCGTCGACCAGAGGCGCGATCACCCTGCCGCTGATCTTCTGCGGCCTGATCGGGGGCATCACCTGGAACCTCCTGACCTGGCTGCTGGGGCTGCCCTCGAGCTCGTCCCACGCGCTCATCGGCGGCATCGTCGGCGCCATGATCGCGGGCGTCGGCACCAGCGGCGTGCTCTGGACCGGACTGGCGAGCAAGGTGGTGATCCCGGCGCTGATGGCCCCGGTGATCGCGGGCGCCGTCGCCGGCATCGGCACCTGGCTGGTCTACCGCACCACCCACCGCGTGCCGGAGGCCAACCGCGAGGAGGGCTTCCGGTGGGGCCAGGTCGGCCTCGGCCTCGCTGGTCTCGCTCGCGCACGGCACCAACGACGCCCAGAAGACGATGGGCGTGATCCTGCTGGCGCTGATCGCCTACGGCAGCGTCGACCCCGGTGGCTCGGTGCCGTTCTGGGTGAGTCGTGGCCTGCGCCGCCGCGATCGCGCTCGGCACGTACATCGGTGGCTGGCGGATCATCCGCACCCTGGGAAAGGGCCTGGTCGAGATCGAGTCGCCGCAGGGGATGGCCGCGGAGTCGTCCTCGGCCGCGGTGATCCTGGCGTCCAGCCACTTCGGGCTGTCACTCTCGACGACCCACGTGGCCACCGGCTCGATCCTCGGGTCCGGCGTCGGCCGCCGTGGCGCCACCGTGCGCTGGGGGGTCGCGGGCCGGATGGCCATCGCCTGGGTGCTCACGCTGCCGGCCGCGGGGCTGGTCGGTGCCGGCACCTTCGTGATCGCCGACGCGATCGGCGGACTCGCCGGCATCGCTGCCGTGTTCCTGCTGATGCTGGGCGTCGCCGGCGTCATGTGGGTCCGCGCGCGCCGGGCGCCGGTCACCATCGACAACGTCAACGAGGAGTGGGCCGGCGAGCTCACTCCGCCGATCCCCGTCCACGCCGGGCGCTGAGGAGGCTCCATGTCGGACTACATCGACCTCACCGTGGTCGCCAAGGTGATCGCGGCCGGACTGCTTTTCGGCGCGGTGCTGCCGCTGGTGTTCGCGACCGGGCTGCGTGCGCTGTCCGCCGGCACCGGAGACGCGGCGTCGGACCGGAGCGGCTTCCAGGTCACCCGCAGACCGGCCGCACTCGGGCTGGCCGCGGTCTGCCTCGCCGTTGTCGCGGCGTCGGTCGGCTTCGGGATCTACCTGATCATGCACAAGTCGTGAGGGAGCGCACCTGATGTCCAACCCGGTCGGCAAGGTGCTGGACTGGCTGCGCGCCGGCTACCCGGACGGCGTGCCCCCCAGGGACTACTTCCCGCTGGTCGCGCTCCTGCGCCGGCAGCAGCTCACCGACGACGAGGTGCGAGAGGTGGCGGCGGCACTCACGGTCGAGAACGACGGCGCACCGATCACGCCGATCGACATCGGCGCCCTGATCACCAAGGTGACCGACGAGCTGCCGCACCCCGACGACGTCGCGCGCGTGGGTGCCCGGCTGGTCGCCGGCGGTTGGCCGCTGGTCGACCCGCACCGGGACTGACCCCGCTCGCCAGTACGCTGGATCGGTGACCGAGCAGATCCCGTCCCTGCGCGACCTCCACGCGCGGGGGCCGCGCAGCAGCCGACGTACCCCGACCCGGCCGCCGTCGAGGCGACCGTCGCCCGGCTGCGCCGGATGCCGCCGCTGGTCTTCGCCGGCGAGTGCGACGACCTCAAGGCCAAGCTCGCCGCGGTCGCGCGCGGCGAGGCGTTCCTGCTCCAGGGCGGCGACTGCGCCGAGACGTTCGACGGCGTCACCGCCGACAACGTCCGCAACAAGCTGCGGGTGCTGCTGCAGATGGCGGTCGTGCTGACCTACGCCGCGTCGGTGCCGGTCGTGAAGGTCGGCCGGATCGCCGGCCAGTACGCCAAGCCGCGCTCCTCCGACCTCGAGACCCGCGACGGCGTCACCCTGCCGGCCTACCGCGGCGACGCGGTCAACGGCTTCGACTTCACCGCCGAGTCGCGGGTCGCCCGACCCGCAGCGGCTGGTCGAGGTCTACCACTCGTCGGCCGCGACCCTGAACCTGGTGCGCGCCTTCGTCACCGGCGGCTACGCCGACCTGCGCCAGGTGCACACCTGGAACACCGACTTCGTGCGCGACTCGCGCGGTCGGGCCAGCGCTACGAGAAGCTGGCGCAGCGAGATCGAGCGGGCGCTGACCTTCATGCAGGCGATCGGCGCCGACCCCGACGAGTTCCACCGGGTCGACTTCCACTCCAGCCACGAGGCGCTGGTGCTCGAGTACGAGCACGCGATGACCCGCATCGACTCGCGCACCGCAGACGCCGTACGACGTGTCGGCGCCACTTCGTCTGGATCGGCGAGCGCACCCGTCAGCTCGACGGCGCGCACGTCGAGCTGCTTCGCCACATCCGCAACCCGATCGGCGTGCAAGCTCGGCCCGACCACCACGCCCGACGACGCGCTCGCGCTGGCCGCGCAAGCTCAACCCGGACAACGAGCCGGGCCGGCTCACGTTCATCACCCGCATGGGCGCCGGCAAGATCCGCGACGGCCTGCCCGACCTGGTCGAGAAGGTCACCGCGGCCGGGCGTCGAGGTCGCGTGGGTCTGCGACCCGATGCACGGCAACACCTTCGAGGCGTCGCCCGGGCTACAAGACCCGCCGCTTCGACGACGTGATCGAGGAGGTGCAGGGCTTCTTCGACGTGCACCGCGCGCTCGGCACCTGGCCCGGCGGCGTCCACGTCGAGCTGACCGGCGACGACGTCACCGAGTGCGTCGGCGGCGGCGAGGAGCTCGCCGAGGTCGACCTCGCGCACCGCTACGAGTCGGTCTGCGACCCGCGGCTCAACCGGGTGCAGTCGCTCGAGCTGGCCTTCCTGGTCGCCGAGATGCTGCGCAAGCGCCGACCGACGCGGTGAGCCGACCGTCGCCGATGACGCTCGTGAGGCCGTCGTGATCGACCTGCGCAGCGACACCGTCACCCGGCCCGACCGACGGCGATGCGCGCCGCGATGGCCGACGCCGAGGTCGGCGACGACGTGTACGGCGAGGACCCGACCGTCGCGCGCGCTCGAGGAGCGGGTCGCCGGGCTGTTCGGCAACGAGGCCGCGCTGTTCACGCCGACCGGGTCGATGGCCAACGTGCTCGCCGTGCGCGTCGCTGGTCGGCGCCCGGCCAGGAGGTGCTCTGCGAGTCGCGCGCGCACATCGCCCGCGCCGAGCTCGGCGCGCACGGCGCGCTCACCGGGCATGACGATGCGCACCTGGATCGCACCCGCGCGGCCAGGTCGACCTGGCCGCGATCCGGACGATGTTCGCGCCCGACATGGGGCCGTTCTTCGTGCGCACCGACGGCGATCTCGGTCGAGAACACCCACAACTTCGCCGGCGGCGCGGTGCTGCCGCTCGACGGACCTGCGAGGCGCTGCGCGACGTGCGCCGACGGCGTCGGCGTGCGCGCGTGCACCTCGACGGCGCCCGGATCTGGAACGCGCACGTCGCCACCGGCACGCCGCTCGCGGAGTACGGCGCGATCGCCGACGCGCTGGCGGTCTGCCTGTCCAAGGGGCTCGGCGCGCCGGTCGGCTCGCTGATGCGTCGGCTCGCGCCGACGCGATCGACGAGGCCCGGGTCTGGCGCAAGCGGATGGGCGGCGGCATGCGCCAGGTCGGCATGCTCGCCGCGGCCGGGCTGCTACGCGCTCGACCACCACGTCGAGCGGCTCGCCGAGGACCACGCGCACGCCCGGCTGCTCGCCGAGGCCTGCGGCGTCGACCCGGCCGACCGTCGACACCAACATCGTGGTGGTCGACGTACCCGACGCGCCCGGCGTTCGTCGCCGCCGCCGCGCGAGCAGGGCGTGCGCGTCGGCGCCGTCGGCCCGACCGCGGTGCGGATGGTCACCCACCTCGACGTCACCCGCGACGACGCCGAGCAGGCCGCGAAGGTGCTCGCGTCGCTGCTCTGACGCGGATCCTGACCAACCCTGGGCCCCACCGCAGACCTTGCCGCCGGCGTCGGGCAAGAGCACACTCGACGGGAGTCGCCGCCGCGTGCGGCGCGGGGGAGGACCGGTGGCGGACAACGACCCGGAAGCGCAGGCCGTCGAAGCAGCCGAGATCGCGCGCCTGTCCCGCGATCTTGCCGACGTCAGTGAGCAGTTCAACGCCACCAACGAGGTGCTCGCGGCTGTCGGCCAGTCGGTGGGCGACCCCGACCGGATCCTGGTCACCATCGTCGAGAGCGCGCGGCGGCTCTGCAACGCCCAGGCCGTCTCCCTCTACCTGTTCGACGGCACGTACTACCGGCTGTCGAAGTCCGTCGGCGTGTCCGACGAGCTTGCGAGGTACTTCGTCGAGAACCCGCTCCTCTCCGACCGCAACACGCTGGCCGGCCGGGTCGGGCTGGACCGCAAGATCCTGCAGATCCCCGACGTTCTCGCGGACCCCGACTACGGGCGCCGCGACATCGTCGAGCGCGCCGGCTTCCGCACCACGATGTCGGCGCCCGATGATGCTCGACGACGAGGTCGTCGGGGCGATGTCGCTGTGGCGCAACGAGGTGTCGCCCTTCGACGACCGCGCCAAGGCGATCCTCGGCACGTTCGCCGGCCAGGCCGCGATCGCGCTGAACAGCGTCAACCTGGTGCAGGCGCTGGAGAGCCAGGACCCAGGAGCTGGCCCGCAAGGTGGACCAGCTCGAGGCCCTGAGCGAGGTGGGGGAGGCCGTCAGCTCGAGCCTCGACCTCGACGAGGTGCTGGCGACCATCGTCGAGCACGCCGTGCAGCTCGTCGGACACCGACGGCGGCTCGATGATGGAGTACGTCGCAGCAGGACGCAGTGCTTCACCGTGCGCTGCGCCTACGGACCGAGCAGCCGAGTGATCGACAAGCTGCGCAGACGCTGCGCATCGAGCCTCGACGAGACGCTCGTCGGCCGAGCCGCCAAGGAGGGACGCCCGCTCTTCGGTCGAGGACCTCGACGCAGGCCGTGCTCGACCCGCACCTGCGAGTGCTCCACGACGACGGCTGGCGCTCGGTGGTCGCCGTCCCGATGCTCCGCGAGGGCCAGATCGTCGGTGCCCTCGTCGTCCGCCGACGTCGTCCGGGCGGTTTCTCCGAGGAGACGCTCGAGCTGCTGCAGACCTTCGCCAGCCAGTCCGCGCTCGCCATCGTCAACGCCCAGCTGTTCCGTGAGCTCGAGGGCAAGAGCGCCGAGCTCGCAGGTGGCCAGCCGGCACAAGTCGGAGTTCCTGGCCAGCATGTCGCATGAGCTGCGCACGCCGCTCAACGCCGTGATCGGGTTCTCCGAGGTGCTGCTGGAGCGGATGTTCGGGGAGATCAACGAACGCCAGGAGGAGTACCTGCGCGACATCTGGTCGTCCGGCAAGCACCTGCTCGAGCTGCTCAACGAGATCCTCGACCTGTCCAAGGTCGAGGCCGGCCAGATGGAGCTCGACTACTCCACCTTCGATGTTCGCGACCTGCTCGAGCACTCGTCGTCGATGCTCCGTGAGCGCGCGATCGCGCACCGGCTCACGCTCGCCGTCGACATCGCACCGGACGGTCGACCTGATCGAGGCCGACGAGCTGCGCTTCCGGCAGGTCGTGCTGAACCTCCTCTCGAACGCTGTGAAGTTCACCCCCGACGGAGGTTCGGTCCGGGTGCACGCCTACCGCGAGGGCGGTGACATCGCGGTGACGGTCACCGACTCCGGCGTCGGCGTCCCCGAGGCCGACCAGGAACGGATCTTCGAGTCGTTCCAGCAGGGCGGCCGCGGCGCCGCGAGAGAAGAGGGCACCGGGCTCGGGCTGACCCTGTCTCGCCGCATCGTCGAGCTGCTCGGGGGCCGGATGTGGCTGCGCAGCGAGGTGGGGGTGGGCAGCACGTTCGGGTTCGCCATACCCGCGCGTACGTCGCCGGACGAAGAGAGCGACACCGCGACCACCACGGACGCGAACCAGATCGGGGCGGTGGTCGTCATCGACGACGACCGCCCGTCGGTGGAGCTGCTGTCGGCGTACCTGAGTGGCGTCGCCGCCCGCGTCACGAAGGCGCGCGACGGCCCGATGGGCCTGGCTGCCGTACGCCGTGTGCGGCCGGACGTGGTGCTGCTCGACATCCGGCTGCCGGGCATGGACGGTTGGGGCGTTCTCCGGTCGCTGAAGTCGGACGCCGACACGGCGGACATCCCGGTTGTCATCGTGTCGATCCTCGACGAGAGCGCGAAAGGCGCCGAGCACGGCGCTGCCGGGTACCTGGTGAAGCCGGTGGGACGGGAGTCGCTGTTGTCGGTCCTGGCCGGCATCGGCGCGTTGGCTCCGGCGTCGGTGGCCGCCCGGAACAACGAGAGGAGTGAGGCGCCATGAGCGGAAATCGGATCCTCGTGGTCGAGGACAACAGCAAGAACCTCAAGCTGGTGCGCGACGTCCTTCAGTTCGCGGGGTTCGAGATCATCGAGGCCACGACGGGCGAGGACGGCGTCGAGCTCATGGCCAGGGAGCAACCGGACCTGGTGCTGATGGACCTCCAGCTGCCGGGAATCGACGGAGCCGAGGCGCTCCGCCAGATCCGCGAGATGCCCGACATCGGCCAGGTACCGGTCCTGGCGGTGACGGCATTCGCGATGGACGAGGACCGGCGACGCGCCAACCGGGCAGGGTTCGACGGGTACGTCGAGAAACCGATCAGCGTGCGTGCGCTGGCGGACCAGGTCCGGGCCCTTCTCGCACCCCAGGGAGCTTCATGAGCCAGGAGCTGACCGTGCTCGTCGTCGACGACCAGCCGCCCAACCTTCGACTGATGGAGGCGATGCTGAGCCCTCGCGGCCACCAGGTCGTCACCGCGGCCTCCGGAGAGGAGGCGCTGGACCGCCTGGCGGAGATGTCGGTCGACCTCGTGCTGCTCGACATCATGATGCCGGGCATCGACGGCTACGAGGTCTGCGAACGGATCCGCGCCAACCCGGAGACGGCCTTCCTTCCGGTGGTGATGGTGACCGCCAGCGGCGAGGACCAGAAGGTCAGGGCCATCGAGGCGGGCGCGGACGACTTCGTCACCAAGCCGGTGAACCGGGCGGAACTCATCGCCCGCGTCGCGTCGCTCGGTCGGGTGAAGCGCTACCACGACACGGTCGTCCGGCAGGCCGGTGAGCTCGCAGGCGTGGAACAGCGAGCTGGCGAACCGCGTGCAGACCCAGGTCGAGGAGCTGGAGCGGATGGCCAAGCTGCGTCGCTTCCTGTCACCCCAGCTCGCCGAGCTGATCGTCGACTCGGGTGACGAGTCGTTCCTCGAGAGCCACCGGCGGGAGATCGTCGTCGTCTTCTGTGACCTCCGCGGCTTCACCACCTTCGCGGAGTCGAGCGAGCCGGAAGAGGTGACGACGGTCCTGCGGGAGTACCACGATGCGCTGGGCGACCTGATCTACCGGTTCGAAGGGACGCTGGAGCGGTTCACCGGCGACGGCCTGATGGTGTTCTTCAACGACCCGGTGGCGTGTGACGACGGCCCGTTGCGGGCGATCCGGATGGCCCTGGCCATGCGGGACCGCGTGCAGGGGCTCGCCGAGTCCTGGAGCCGGCGTGGCTTCGAGCTCAGCCTGGGCATCGGCCTCGCCCAGGGCTACGCGACGCTGGGGAGGATCGGCTTCGAGGGCCGGTTCGACTACGCCGCGATCGGCAGCGTCACGAACCTCGCCGCCCGGCTCTGCTCGAGCGCGGAGCCGTGGCAGGTGCTGGCTCAGCATCGCGTCATCGCCGAGGCGGGCGACGCAGTGGTCTCCGAGGAGCTCGGAAGCCGAGACCTGCGTGGCTTCAGCCGCCCGATCCGGACCTGCAACGTCCGCGGCCTCGACGCGGCACGGGTGACGTCATGACCTGGTCCTCGGCCCAGCCGCACGACGCCGTGGCCGAGGCGACCCGTCGACCCCTCGGTGAGCTGGACGAGCCCGAGCGCTACGAGCTCTTCGACCGGTTGCAGGCACGCTTGCCGGAGGCCTGGGAGGCCATGCGGATGAACCACGCGGACGAGTCCGTGGTGGTCGTCCCGTCTGTCACCAGCGACCCGAACTCGCCGAATCCGGGCAGCCTCAACCAGGCCTACGAGGAACGCTTCCTGTTCCTGCTGCTCCTGCTCAGACAACCCCGGCTGCGGATGATCTACGTGACGTCGATGCCGATCTCGCCGACAGTGGTGGAGTACTACCTCGCCCTCCTCCCGGGGGTCATTCCCAGCCATGCCAGGGCGCGCATGAGCCTGGTGTCGGTCGGCGACTCGTCGCCGGCGGCGCTGAGCGAGAAGCTGCTGGCCAGACCACGCCTCCTGCGCCGGATCGCAGGCATGATCCCGAACCCGGAGCGCTCCCACCTCGTGCCGTACAACACCACGGAACTCGAACGTGACCTGGCTCTCAGCCTCGGCATCCCGATGTACGGCGCGGATCCTCGCCTCGCCGAGCTCGGGTCGAAGACCGGATGTCGACGCCTGTTCGGTGAGGTCGGTGTGCAGTACCCCGTCGGAGCCGAGAACGTCCGCACCCCAGACGGCATGGTCGAGGCGATCAGCGACATGCGCCGCCTGCGTCCAGGACTGTCCAGTGTGATCGTGAAGCTCAACGAAGGCGTGTCGGGCCGGGGGAACGCCGTCGTCGACCTGTCCGGGCTCCCGGTGGCGGGGCCGGCCGATGGCGAGCAGGTCCTGCAACGCGTCATGCGGATGCAGCTCGAGTCGACCACCATCACGCTCGAGTCCTATCTGGCGAGCTTCGCCGAGATGGGTGGCATCGTCGAGGAGCGGATCGTCGGCGAGGAGATTCGCAGCCCGAGCGTCCAGCTGCGCGTCACCCCGGCCGGCGTCGTCGAGCTCCTGTCGACCCACGACCAGCTCCTCGGCGGCGCGAGCGGTCAGAGCTACCTGGGGTGTGCGTTCCCGGCCGACCCGGGTTACGCGAGGACGATCGGCGCCCAGGCACTGGCGGTTGGTGAGCGGTTGCGCGAGATGGGCACGCTCGGGCGCTTCGCCATCGACTTCGTGGTCGTGCGCGGCAGGGATGGCAGCTGGGCGTCCTACGCCATCGAGCTCAACCTCCGCAAGGGCGGCACCACCCACCCGTTCCTGACCTTGCAGTTCCTCACCGACGGTCGCTACGAGGCCGACACCGCACTGTTCCGGACCCCCCACGGGCACGAGAAGCACCTGGTGGCCACCGACCACCTGGAGTCGCCACTCCTGCGCGCGCTCAGCACCGACGACCTGTTCGACATCGTGGCCCGGCACGGACTGCACTTCGACCAGTCGCGGCAGGTCGGGGTGGTCTTCCACATGATCAGCTCGCTCACGGAGCACGGCCGCGTGGGGCTGACCGCGGTCGGGGACAGTGCGTCCGACGCGGCGCAGCGGCACCGGCAGGCCGAGCGGATCCTGCTCGACGAGGCGCGTCTGGCCAGCCAGGGCCGCCCGCTGCTGTCGTGACCGTTCGTCGTCGTCACTGACGCCCGATCACCGGCGTGCGGTCGTCCTGATCCGTTCGGCGGCGTCGACCCGGCCCACCACCGGTGGGATCCTGCGCACCGCCTTGGCCAGCGCGCGCAGGTCGCCACCGAACAGCGCCTGCGGACCGTCGCACAGCGCCTCCTCGGGGTTCGGGTGCACGTCGACGATCACGCCGTCGGCGCCGACCGCGATCGCGGCCCGGGAGAGCGGCACGACCAGGTCCTTGCGGCCGGCCGCGTGCGACGGGTCGACGATGATCGGCAGGTGGCTGGTCGCCTGCACCACCGGCACCGCGGAGATGTCGAGCGTGTTGCGCGTGGCCGGCTCGAAGGTGCGGATGCCGCGCTCGCACAGGACGACGTCGAGGTTGCCGCGCTGGGCGACGTACTCCGCGGCCATCAGCCACTCCTCGATGGTCGCGGTCATGCCGCGCTTGAGCAGCACCGGCTTGCCGGACTCGCCGACCGCCTGCAGCAGCCCGAAGTTGCCATGTTGCGGGTGCCGACCTGCAGCATGTCGGCGTGCTCGGCGACCACGGGTACGTCGCGGGCGTCGACCACCTCGGTCACGATCGGCAGGCCGGTCGTCTCGCGCACCGTCGGCCAGGATCTCGAGGCCGCGCACGCCGAGCCCCTGGAAGGCGTACGGCGAGGTGCGCGGCTTGAACGCGCCGCCCGCGCAGCAGGGTCGCGCCGGCTGCCTTCGCCATCTCTGCGGCCTCGAGCGTCTGCTGGCGCGTCTCGACCGCGCACGGCCCGGCGATGAAGGTGAACGTGTCCGGGCCGATCGGCACCTGGTGGTCGCGGCTGACCGACCCAGACCGTCGAGCGTTCGGCGTGGTGCTGCCGGCTGACCAGCTTGAACGGGTCGGAGATCCGGTGCACGTCCGCGACTCCGGGCAGGCTGCGCAGGTTGAGCCCGTGGAAGGAGTCGATGTCGCCGACGAGCCCGATGATGGTGCGGACGACGCCGCGGCTGACGAACGCCTCGCCGCCGACGCTCTCGACGCGCTCGACGACGTGGTCGATCTGCTCGTCGGTGGCGTCGGGGGCCATGACCACGACCATGGTGGTTGTTCCTCTCTGGTGGGCCCGCTGCCCGGCGTCGTACACACGAACGCCCCTGGGCGGTGGGCCAGGGGCGGTGGTGTGCGGACGCGTCTCCTACGCCTGCTCGGGTACCCCGGGCGAGGTGGCAAAGACATAGGTCGAGGTGCGGTGCACACCGCGAGCGTAGGTCGGCGCGTCCGGGGCCGGAACCGACATCCAGCATGTGGGCGGTGGCAGTCAGCGGGTGGTGTGCGGGCGACGCAGCACCGCGGGCAGGTACACAGCCCCGGGCGCGTCCTTCGACATTGCGGCGATGTCGAACGGGTTGGAGATCGCGCAGCGCTGGAGTGAGAGGCAGCCGCAGCCGATGCAGGAGTCGAGTCCGTCACGCAGCTTCTCCAGGGCGGCGATCTGGTCGTCGAGCCGGGTGCGCCAGTGTCGGGTGATCCGCTGCCAGTCCGCCTTCGTGGGAGTGCGGGCCCGGGGGAGCCGGTCCAGCTCGTCGCGGATCTCCTCGAGCGTGAGGCCGACGTTGCTCGCTGCCCGGATGAACGCGAGCTGGCGGAGCACGCCGCGCTGGTAGCGCCGCTGCCCGCCTCCGCTGCGCGCGGCCACGATCAGCCCCTGGCTCTCGTAGTACCGAAGCGCCGAGGCGGCGAACCCGCTGCGCGCGGCGACCTCGCTGACGGTGAGGACGTCGTGGGTGTCCATGGGACCCCTTCCGGTGGTCGGGCCTGTCGATTCCGGTGGTCGAGCCTGTCGGTTTCGGTGGTCGAGCTGTCGGTCCGGTGGTCGAGCCTGTCGGTCCGGTGGTCGAGCCTGTCGAGACCTTGACTTCAAGTTCACTTTAACTTGAAGACTGTCATGCAGAAGCCAGCCGAACAAGGAGAAGACATGTCTGTCGCACTGATCACCGGTGGATCCGCCGGGCTCGGCCGGGCACTGGTCCGGACACTGGCCCAGCAGGGGTGGACGGTCGTCACCGACGGTCGCGACCGCGCCCTGCTGGCCGAGATGGCGGCCGAGAACGTGCTCACCGTCGCCGGCGACGTGGCCGACGCCGGCCACCGCGCCGCGCTCGCGGCCGAGGTCGACCGGCTGGGCCGGCTCGACCTGCTGGTCCACAACGCGAGCACGCTCGGCCCGTTGCCGATGCGGCCGCTGCGCGACCTCTCGCCCCGCGACCTCTACGAGACCTGGGCGGTCAACACTCGAGGCCCCGCTCGCGTTGACGCAGCTGATGCTCGGCCACCTGAAGGAGTCGAACGGCGTGCTGGTCTCGCTGTCCTCGGACGCCGCGGTGGAGCACTACGAGACCTGGGGCGCGTACGGCGCGTCCAAGGCCGCGCTCGACCACCTGACCCTGACCTGGGCCGCAGAGGAGGGCCTGACCGGCTACGCCGTCGACCCCGGCGACATGCGCACCGCGATGCACCAGAACGCATTCCCGGACGAGGACATCTCCGACCGGCCGCTGCCGCGCACCGTCGTACCGCACCTCCTCGAGCTGCTCGAGCAGCGGCCGCCGTCGGGGCGCTACCGCGCGGCGGACGTGCTCGGTGAGGGTCGGGGCCTGACATGCGGATCCTCGAGGAGACACCCGACGACGGTGTTCTCGGCGCCGCACGGAGCGTTCGCGCCGGCACCGGCCGAGGCACGCGGCGGCGACCGCGACGAGGTGAAGCTGCTGGTCGCGAGACCCGATGGGGTCGCCCACGCTCGGTTCCGTGACCTGCCGCGGCAGCTCCGTGCCGGGGACATCGTGGTCGTCAACAACTCGGCAACCGTCGCCGGCGAGCTCGACGCCGTCGGCGACCGTCGCGGCCGCGTCGTCCTGCATGCCGCAACGCCGCTCGACGACGGCAGCTGGGTGGTCGAGGTCCGCACGGCGCCCGACGCCGCCCGGCCCGTGCTCGACGCGGAGCCGGGGGAGCGCTTCACCAGCGGGCCCGTCGGTCTCACGCTCAGCGCGCCGTACCCGCGCGACGGGTCATCGCCGAGCGGCCGGGGCAACCGTCTGTGGCGCGCGACCGTCGAGCGGTGACCTGGTCGCGCGGCTGGCGCGGGCCGGCCGGCCGATCGCGTACGGCTACCTCGACCGTCGCTACCCGCTGAGCGCCTACCAGTCGGTGTTCTCCTCGCTGCCCGGCAGCGCGGAGATGCCGTCCGCGGGGAGGCCGTTCACGCAGGCGATCGTGACCGACCTGGTCTCGCGCGGCGTCGCGGTGGCGCCGGTCACGCTGCACACCGGCGTCTCGTCGCAGGAGGCCGGGGAGGCACCGCAGGCCGAGCGCTTCGTCGTACCCGATGCGACGGCGCGGCAGGTGAACGCCGTCCGCGCCGGCGGCGGGCGCGTGGTCGCGGTCGGGACCACGGTCACCCGGGCACTGGAGTCCGCCGTCGACGGCCATGGCCGTCTGGTCGCCCGCGGCGGCTGGACCGAGCGGGTCGTCACCCCGGCCGACCCGCCTCGCGTGGTCACCGGGCTGGTCACCGGCTGGCACGACCCGCAGGCCTCGCACCTCCTGCTGGTCGAGGCCGTCGCCGGCCCCGCCCTCACCCAGCAGGCGTACGACGCCGCCGTCGCCGGTGGCTACCTGTGGCACGAGTTCGGGGACGCGGCACTGTTGCTGCCCTGAGCCGGATAGTCCGTCACGTCTGGCACCGCGACACGCCGGGGTCATGGTGTCAAACGTGACGGACTATCCGGCTCAGCGCCTCACACGGCGATGTGCTGGACCTCGCCCTCGATCGAGCGGCGCCGTGGGACGAGCTCGACGATGAGCATCGCGGCGATCACCATCGGGCCGCCGACGAGCATCCGCCAGGTCACGCTCTCGCCGCCGAGCAGCACGGCGAAGAAGGCGGCGAAGACCGGCTCCATGCTCATGATGATCGCGCTGCGCGTGGAGTCCAGCTGGGACTGCGCCCAGGTCTGGCCGAGCATCGCCAGCGCGCCCGCAACCAGGGCCATGTAGACGACCGAGAACCAGTCGGCGCCGGTGCTGGGCAGCGTCACCCCGCCCGGTACGGAGGCGATGCCGCAGATGACCGTGATCACGATGATCTGGAGGATCGACATCCCGAGCGCGTCGGTGGCGGTCGACCAGTGGCCGAGCGCCACGATGTGCAGTGCGTAGCCGACCGAGGCGACGAGCGTGATCGCCTCGCCGTACCCGATGCTGAACCCGCTCAGGGTCAGCACGCCGATCCCGCCGACCGCGAGCGCGACGGCGGCCCAGGTGACGCCGCCGATCCGGGTGTGGAGCAGGAGCGCGGCCAGCAGCGGCGTGATCACCACGTAAAGCCCGGTGATGAACCCCGACACGCTGGCGGGCGTGTGGGCGAGCCCGGTGGTCTGCAGGATCTGCGCGACGCCGTACAGCCCGCCCAGCACGACCGCGTATCGCCGCGTCTCCGGTGACAGTCGGGGGATCGCGCGCGGCGCGACCAGCAGCATCGCGACCGACGCGATCGCGAACCGGACCGCCAGGAAGTCCGCGACGGGCACCCGCTCGAGAAGGTCGTGGATCAGGTAGAACGTCGATCCCCACGCGGCCGCGATCCCGAGCAGCGCGAGGCTGGCGAGCAGCTTCCGCGACGGCATGGCGCCACCCTAGGGTGCGTCATCCGAGCGGTTGCCAGCCCTCGTCGAGGGCTCGCTTGAGGTGCTTGACGTTGCGGACGTAGCGCTTCGTGCTCTTGTACATCCCGTGTGCGTGCACGGAGCCGAGGCCTTGGTAGTAGCCGGCGAGCGCCCCGCGCACGGAGTGGTCGCGACGCAGGAGCTTGTAGAGGACCACGCCGGCGAGCACGTTGTCGTGAAGCAGGTGCAGGTGCAACCGTCGCCCCACGAGCACCGAGATCCAGCGGCCGGTCTTGGGCATCACCTGCATCGTGCCAACTGCGCCGACCGAGGACCGTACGTTCTGCTGCCAGCCGGACTCCTGCCACGCGATCGCCAGCGCCATGTGCGGGTTGACACCGTGCTGTCGGGCGACCCGCCTCACCTCGTCGCGGGCCGCCGCGCGCGAGGCGCGCGATGTGTGGTGCGGCTTCGACTGCTTTGGCTTCTTCTTCGTCTTGTGCCTCGGGTGCTTCTTCGCAGGGTGGGGCTTCTTCGCCGTGTGATGGCCGGCGCGGGCAGTGACGACCGGCACCTTCACCTTTTCGCCGACGTACCAGAACGACGAGCTGGTCTTGTGGTTGATCGCCAGCAGCTCGGCGGTCCACGCGTGGAACCGGACCGCGATCCGGCTCGCGGTGTCCCCGCTCTTGACGCGGTAGGAGATCACCCACCGGCCCGGGTGTCCGTGCCACCGCGTGCCGGGCCGGTGCTTCGTGGCGACGGTCGCGACCGCGTAGGCAACCGGTCGCATCGCGTCCGCGGTGACGGGCCGTCGTACCGCGCGCTCGCCGGCGACGTCCAGCGCGAGGCTGGTGACGACCAGCCCGCCCAGAGCGACGCCCGTGGTGAGGGTGCGCCCGGCCTGCCGGACCAACGCGCGCACGACGGTGGACATGTCCGACCCCTCACGGTTTCGACACCCGAAGTCATCGAGAGTGACGGATGTGACGCGTGTGCGTCAAGTGTCGGGTGTGGCGAATGGGTTAGACGAGGTACAGCGTGATCGTGCTGCCCTTGGGCACCATCGAGCCCGCGGAGGGGTCGGAGCGCAGCACGAAGTGGAGTCCCAGGTAGGTGCCCGACTCCTTGTACGCGACCTTGAAGCCGGCCTGCTCCAGCTTTTCCTTGGCGGCGCCCTGGCCCATGGCGACGACGCGGGGAACCTCGACCAGCTCGGGGCCCTTGGAGACGGTCAGCTCGACGGTGTCCCCCTTGAACAGGGTGCCGTCGCTCGGGTCCTGTGCGATCACCTCGCCCTTGGCGACGTCGTCGTTGTACGTCGAGGTGGTGTCGACCTCGAGTCCGAGGTTGCCGAGCGCCGTCTCGGCCTCGTCGGCGTCCTTGCCGGTGAAGTCGGGCACCTCGATCGGCTTCTGGCCCTTGCTCACGGTCAGGTCGACGGCCGTGTCGCGGCGCAGTTCGGTGCCGAGGCCGGGGTTGGCCTTGATCACGAGGCCCTTCTTCACCGTGTCGGAGTACTTCTCGATCGCGCGCCCGAAGCTGAGGTGGGATTCCTGCAACATCGCCTGGGCGTCGTCGAGAGTCCTGCCGTCCACCTTGGGCACGGCATGGCGCTCGGGGCCGCGCGAGATGACCGCCTGGACCGTGCCGTCCTTGGAGATCCGGGATCCGGGCGCGGGGTCGGTACGCAGCACGGAGCCCTTGGCCACGGTCTCGGAGTAGCCGCTGCCGGTGACGTCGAAGGCCAGCCCGGACCTGACCACCTCGACCTTGGCCGCCGCCTTGGTCATGTTGATCACGCCGGGCGTGGTCGTGTAGCGGGCGAAGCCGAAGTACCAGCCGCCCAGTCCCACCAGGAGGGCAGTGACCAGCAGCATCACCAGGAGCAGTGGCCCGCGCCTCGAACGGCGCGAGCGGGGAGGCAGCGGCTGCACGGCCGAGGGCCGCTCGAGCGTGCGGCGCGCCGCCGCCGGCACCGGCCCCGGCGAGGGGGAGTGCGCGAAGGTCGAGGTCGGCTCGCGCTCCTGGTCGTAGACATCGTCGGCCGCGCTGTCGCCGCGGCTCCCGCCCTCCCGGTCACGGGAAAGGTCGATGATCGCGCGCGGCAGCTGGCCGTCGGTGTCCTCGAACGGGTCGCGGCCGTGGCCGACCGCGGGCGCGAGGTCGGCGGTCAGCTCCGGGTCGTCGGCGACGCCGTGTTCGAGCGCGTGGCGCACCCGGCGGACCTGGTGGAGCAGCACGCGTGGCGTCGGCCGGGCGCAGCGAGGTGTCGCGGGCAGTGGCGCGGGCGACCAGCGCGTCGACGTACGGCGGGAGCGAGGGCATCAGCCGCGACGGCGGTGGGATGTCCTCGTGCACGTGCTTGTAGGCGACCTGGATCGGCGAGTCGGCCTGGTGCGGCTTCTGGCCGGTGAGCATCTCGTAGATCAGCACGCCGGCGGCGTAGACGTCGGCGCGGGCGTCGGCACGGCCGTCGACGACGAGCTCGGGGGAGAGGTAGGAGACGGTGCCGATCAGCACGCCGGTGCTCGTGTGCTGGGTCTCGGAGTTGACGGCGCGGGCCAGCCCGAAGTCGGCGACCTTGACCCGGCCGTCGTCGGCCAGGAGGACGTTCTCGGGCTTCACGTCGCGGTGGATCATCCCGGCCCGGTGGGCGGCGCCGAGCGCGGACAGCACCGGCTCGATCACGGTCAGCGCCCGCACCGGCGACATCGGGGCCTCGGAGCGGATCAGGTCGCGCAGCGTGATCCCGGGGACGTACTCCATGACCAGGAACAGCGTGCCGTCGTCGTCGCCCTGGTCGAAGACCGCGACCACGTTGTGGTGCGCGAGCCGGGCGGCCGCCTGCGCCTCGCGTCGGAAGCGACGGGCGAACTCGTCGTCGTCGCCCAGTCCGGCGTGCATCACCTTGACCGCGACCGTGCGGTCGAGCCGGGTGTCGGTGGCCTCGTAGACGGTGGCCATGCCGCCCCGGGCGACCCGCGGTCCGACCAGGTAGCGGCCGTCGAGGAGCCGGCCGATGAGCGGGTCGGAGACCCGGTCGGCTGTCATGCGCTCCACGTGTCGACCTCCACGTCCGGCGGGGGAAGAGACCGGCTGCCGGACGAAGTCTAGTTTGGGTTGGAAGCAAACCACCGTAGGCGCGAGAGCGCACAAGCGCACGTTCTGGGGACGGAGAGAGGGGTCACAGCCGGGGAGACGAGCGCGGAACGGGCGGCAAATTGTCCGTTCCCGGCGCGGCAACGCGGCTGGTACGACGGCCGGCTGGGCTGAGCGATCGCCGGCTGGCACAGTTGGTCGCGTGAGCGACGACACCACGACCCGCGGCACCACCGACGACCTCGGCCCCCTCGTCGGCGACTGGCTCGACTGGGCCGCCTGCGCCCAGCATCTCGGCGTGCCCGTGAGCAAGGTCCGCACCTGGATCCGCGAGCACCAGCTGGCGGCCGCCGTACCCGCCGAGGGCGCCGGACAGCAGGTGCCCGCCCTGCTCGTGATGGACGGCGCCGTGGTCAAGGGCGTGCCCGGGGTGCTCACCGTGCTGCACGACGGTGGCTACGACGACCGCGAGGCGCTGGCCTGGCTTTTCACCGAGGACGAGTCGCTGCCCGGCCGCCCGATCGACGCGCTGCGCGAGAACCGCGGCGCCGAGGTCAAGCGGCGAGCCCAGGCCCTCGCATTCTGAGCAGCCTCCGACCGTTGACGTCGGCGCTGCTGGACGCGAGGCTGGCGGTCAGTCGCGAAGAAGGGGAGACGACCAGATGAGCGGACTTGCCCGGATCCTGGCGGGTCACCACCCGGTGGGCGTGTACCAATGGCACAACCACCTGCCGGAGCAGGAGATACGTCACGCGGTGGGGCTCGCCGGTTGGGAGTTCGGCTACGTCGACGGGTGGACGCACCAGGACAAGGAGACCTTCCTCGACGCGGTCGCGGAAGGTCTCTCGTTCGAGGAGCACTTCAAGCCGAACTTCGACTCGCTGATCGACTGCCTCCGCGACGTCGCCAAGCCGACGGTCGTGCTCTGGGACGGCTGGGGGCCGCTGGCGCGGGAGGACGCGCAGGCGTTCTCCGTGGCACTCGACGTGTTCACGGAGCGAGCGGGGGAGGACCCCGCGTTCGGAGTGCTGCTGCGCGGCGAGGGTCCCTCGATCTCGATCCCGTCGCTGGACTGACCGCCCCGCCATGGCCCAGCGGCTGTGGGAGGGGTCCCGGGACCGTCCCCGCCCGCGTGCACTCGACACCCTCGGCTACGAGCTGCTCGCGCTGGACGTCGAGGCCGGCACCGCCGAGGCGGCGTTCACGGTGGGCGAGGAGTTCGGCAACACCGTCGGCAACGTGCAGGGCGGCTTCCTGGCGGCGATGCTCGACGCCACGCTCGGCACGGCGATCGTCTGCACGCTGGAGCCCGGCGAGATCGCGCCGACGGTCGAGCTGAAGATCAGCTACCTGCGCCCGGCCCGGATCGGCCGGCTCGTCGGGAAGGGCCGGATCATCAAGCGGGGTTCGCGGGTCGCGTTCCTCACCGGTGAGCTGTACGACGCCGACGAGCGGGTGCTGGCCACGGCCAGCGCCACGTTCCTGCTCACGGCGGACGCCGGACGGCTGAGCGCTGGACGACCCGCTAGACCACGCGCTGGGTCGCCGCGGCGGCGAGCATGCGCAGGACGCCCCGCGCGCGGTCGTCGATCTCGGCGGCGTCGAGCGCGGTGAGCGCGCGCTCGGTCAGCTCGCCGATGACCTGCTCGACCTGGGCGCGTGCGCCTGACCCGTCGATCAGCTCCCGGAGCACGATGACCCGCTGCTGGTCGAGAGGCTCGCCGAGGCTGGCGTCGAGATGACGGGCGTCCGCGGGGGAGAGGGCGTCGAGCGCGAGCGCGACGAGCACCGTGCGCTTGCCCTCGGTGAGGTCGTCCCCGGCCGGCTTGCCCGTGGTCTCCGGATCACCGAACACACCGAGCAGGTCGTCGCGCAGCTGGAACGCCTCGCCGAGCGGCAGCCCGAACCGGGTGAGCTGGCCGATCGTCTCACCGGACGCCCCGGCGAGGGCCGCGCCGATGTGGAGCGGACGCTCGATGGAGTACTTGGCGGACTTGTAGCGCAGCACGTTCATGGCCAGGTCGACGTCGCTCGCTCCTCGGGCCTGGGCGCTCACGTCGAGGAACTGGCCGGTCACGACCTCGCTGCGCGTGAGGTCGAAGAAGGCCTGAGCCGCCCGCACACGCTCGCCGCCGCAGGCCGCAGGTGCGCAGCAGCTCGTCGGCCCAGCTGAGCAGCAGGTCGCCCAGCAGGATCGCGGCGGCGGCGCCGTACTGCTCCGGGTCTCCGCGCCACCCCGAGCGCTTGTGCAGCGCGCCGAACTCGCGGTGCGTGGCGGGACGCCCCCGTCGTACGTCGGAGGCGTCCATGTAGTCGTCGTGGACCAGCGCGCTGGCGTGCAGCAGCTCGAGAGACCCGCAGGCGCGCACGAGGGCCGCCTCGTCCTCCGGCGCGACCCTGCCCGCCACCGCGTGGTGGCCCCAGTAGCAGAACGCGGCTCGGAACCGCTTGCCCCCGATGACACTGGTGCGAGCCGCCGCGACCAGGCGCTGGGCGTCCTCGCCGAGCCGGTCGAGCCACGCTGCGTGCTCGTCGACGAAGCCGAGCAGCTGCTTCTCGACGTCGTCACGGAAGCTCGATGCGTCCCAGGGCGCGTCCCACGCCGTGTCCGCCGGTGTCACCGGGACACCGTAGTCCCCGTATCCTTCTCGGCATGCCTGAGGCCCCTGTGCGTATCGGAGACCTGATCGCCGAGGGCGGCAAGTCGTACTCCTTCGAGTTCTTCCCGCCGAAGGACGAGGACGGCGAGCGCGTGCTCTGGCAGTCGATCAGCGAGCTCGAGCCGCTGCGCCCGACGTTCGTCTCGGTGACCTACGGGGCCGGCGGCACCACCCGCGAGGGCACCATCCGGGTCACCTCGCGGATCGCGAAGGAGACGTCGCTGACGCCGATGGCGCACCTGACCTGCGTCGGCCACACCGCAGAGGAGCTGCGCACGATCCTGCGCGCGTACGCCGAGGGCGGCGTCCACAACGTGATGGTGCTGCGCGGCGACCCGACGGACGGGCCCGGCACCGCCGTGGATCGCAACCGAGGGCGGCTTCAACTACGCCTCCGAGCTGGTCGAGCTGGTGCACTCGCTCGACGGTTTCGGGATCGGCGTCGCGGCCTTCCCGGAGGGGCACCGAGACGCGGCGTCGCTGGAGGACGACGCGCTGGTGATGCGCCGCAAGTACGACGCCGGCGCGGACTTCGCGGTCACCGAGATGTTCTTCCGTGCCTCCGACTACTTCGGCCTGGTCGAGCGCTGCGCCGCCAACGGGGCCGACTTCCCGATCATCCCGGGGATCATGCCGATCACGAACCTCCGCTCGGTCGAGCGGATGACCGAGCTCTCCGGCCGCGACGTACCTCCCGAGGTGCTGGCCCGCTTCGAGGGCGTCACCGACCCGGCCGAGGTGCGCAGACTCGGCATCGAGATCGCCACCGAGCTCTGCGACAAGCTCCTCGCCGGCGGCGCACCGGGCCTGCACTTCTACACGCTGAACCGGTCGAAGGCGACACGGGAGATCTACGCGGGGCTGGGGTCGCGGGTCTGACGTGGGGGGAGAATTCCCAAGGTATCGATGTTTTCTGGCACTTCCCGGGGCATGCACGGCAGTGGATGCGCCAGCAGCCCTAGATACCTTGGGAAACCAACAGGCCCGTCACGCCCGCCCCACCGCCTGCGCGACCAACGCCGCCGACAGCCCCACCCACGGCAGCCCGGCACCAGGGGTCGTGTGCGCGCCGGCGCAGTAGACGCCCGGAACAGGTGCCTCGGTGCCGAGCCGCCGGTCAATCGTCCTGCGGCCCTGCCAGAGCACTCCGTACGGCGAGCCGTGCCACGACTCGACCTGTTCCCGCGGCGATCGGTCGACGCGGACCTCGAGCTGGTGGCGGACGTCGATCCGGTGCCGGGACAGCGCGGTCACCATGTCCTCGGCGATCCGCCCGCGTCCGAGCAGGGTCCAGGCGTGCGCTCCGGCCGGCGCCGTGCCGTTGGTGCGCAGCACCAGCAGCGGGTCGCCGTGGAGCACCACCTCATGGGGCAGGTCGGGCACCTCGCCGGTGATCCCGAGGTGGGCAACGACCGGCGGGATCGCCGGCATCGTGCGCCGCACATGGCGGGCCAGTGCCGGCAGCCGGCGCGGGTCGACGGCCACCACGACCACGTCGGCCGGGAGCACCTCGTCGTCGGTGCGCACGCCGGAGACGCGGTCCGACGCCAGCTCGAGGTCGCGTGCCTCGACGCCGGTGCGCACGTCGACCCGCCGGGTCGCCAGCCGCTCGACCAGAGCCGTGGCGAGGACACCCATCCCGCCGGGCACGGTCCAGCTGCCGAAGTTCTGCTCGACGTACGACACCAGTCCGGTCCACGCGGGCACGTTGCGCGGGTCGTGCCCCTCCAGCACGGCCGGTAGCGTCGCGACCTGGCGCAGCCGGTCGTCCTTGAGCAGCTTGCCGGTCATCTTCGCCAGCGTCAGCCGGCTGCCGAGCAGGTCACGGGACCGCTTGCTGGCGTGCTCCGCCGACCACGGCCGCTCCAGCCAGTCCTTTCGGAGCGCCTCCCAGGCCTCGGGGAACTCCGCCGTGTACGCCGCCCACGTCCGCCCGAGGCCGTCTCCAAGAGCCGCGTCGATGGCCTCGATCTGCGCCGACCGACTGCCGCTGGGGAGGTCGAGCCGGGTGCCGTCCTCGAACCGGTGCTGCCGCATCGGCTCGACCGGCACCAGGTCGAGCTCCTTCTCCAGCGGCCGGCCGGACTTGCGGAAGAGGTCGCGGACGACAGCGGGCAGCAGCATGTGCGTCGGGCCGGTATCCCAGCGGAACCCGTCCCGCTCGACGAATCCGAGCGCCCCGCCGAGCCGGGCAGACGCCTCGAGCAGGGTGACTTCGTGGCCCAGCTTGGCCAGCCGCGCGGCGGACGCCATGCCGCCGAAGCCGCCCCCGACCACCACCACCCGCGCCATGTGCGGAACCTATCGGGAGGGTATGGCCGGCCGTTCCGACGCCGCCGGCCCGGCGAACTAGGTACCGCGCTCGGTCTCGGCCGCGATCACCCGGGACACGGCGTCCTCGTCGCGGCCGACCACCGTGGTGCCGTCGTCGGCGGTGATGATCGGCCGCTGGAGCACCCGCGGATGTGCGGCCAGTGCGGCGAGCCACGCGTTGCGGTGACCGGCCTCGCGGGGGAGGTCGATGCCCTCCTCGCGTGCCTCCTTGTCCCGCGCCACGTGCCACGGCTCGAGGCCGAGCCGGTCGAGGACGACGGCCAGCTCGTCTGCCGTGGGCGGGTCGTCGAGGTAGCGGCGCTCGGTGTAGGCGATCCCGGCCGCGTCCAACGCGTCACGCGCGGACCGGCACTTCGAGCACGCCGGGTTGACCCAGATCTCCATGGTCAGGCCACCTCGATCTCGGTGGCGCCGGTCATGGCGAGGAGCTCGTCGTACGTCGTGGAGAAGACCGCGGCCGGGTGACCCGCGGCGGCCCAGATCTCGTCGTACTGCCGCAGCCACGGGTCGAGGTAGGTCCGGATCCGCGACGGGTGCGCGATTGGGGACACTCCGCCGATGACCTGGCCGGTGTGCGCGCGCACGAACTCCGGCTTCGCCCGGGCCAGCGACCCGACACCGATCGCGGCAGCCACCCTGCCCGTGTCGACGCGGTGGGATCCGGAGGTGAGGATCAGCACCGGTTCCCCCTCGGCGTCGAACAGCAGGCTGTTCGCGATCGCGCCGACCTCGCAACCCAGGGCCTCGGCCGCCAGCGCGGCGGTATGGACGGAGTCGGGAAGGGTGACGATGCGGCCCTGTCCGCCCCTGGCGGACAGGGCGTCGCGGAACCGGCTGATGCTGGCGTGCTCCATGGGGTGAGGCTATCCGGGCGCGTTCCCCCCCGATGGGGGGTCGTAAGACCATCGTCCGATTGACAGGTAGTTCCCACGGGAGTTGCGTCGAATCAACAGGGTTGGCGCGTCACCGTGACGCGCCAAGGGGAAGGGGATCGAGATGGTCATGCTCCAAAGACGGTGGGGACGTGCGGGGGTGGCAGCAGCCTTCGCGACGGTGCTGGTCATCGGAGGGACGGCAGGGTCTCCGGCCAGTGCCCGCCATGGTCATGACGGTGGCAACAACGCCTTCACCCAGCGCGACCTGGTCTCCGACATCCCCGGCCGAGCGGAGCTGCTCGACCCGGTGGTCAAGAACCCCTGGGGCATCGCGTTCGGTCCCGTCGGCAATGCGACCCCGCTGTGGGTCAACAACCAGTTCAGCCCCGACCCGACGAAGGCGATCACGCTGTACAGCGGTGCGACCACGCCCACCGACCCGGTGGCGAAGGTCCCGCTCGAGGTCGGCGCCTCCTCGCCGTTCGGCATGGTCTTCAACCCGACGACGGACTTCAAGATCACTCAGGCCGGCGTGCTGACCCCCGCCCGGTTCATCTTCACTGAGCTCTTCGAGGGCCCCGGTGGAGGGCCCGAAGGCAGGATCACCGGGTGGAGCAACGTGCCCGCCCCGGCGGCGACGACGACCTCGACCGACGCCCGCAAGTTCCCCTCGCTGCCGTTCGGGCTCGCGCTCGTGCCCGGCAAGGGTGACCGCGGTAACCGGCTGCTCGTCGCCGACGGGCTCAACGGCACCGTCGACGTCTACGACGCCAACTTCCAGAAGGTCGACGATCCCAGCCTCTTCGTCGACCCGAAGATCGCCAAGACCGGCTACCTGCCGTACAACGTGACCTTCCTGAAGGACCGGGTCTACGTGTCCTACGCGCCCGGACCCGGGATCCCCGGTGGGGCGATCAGCGTGTTCAAGGCCGACGGAAAGTTCAAGAAGCGCCTGGTCACCGACAAGCACCTGTTCGGGCCCTGGGGCATGGCGATCGCGCCCAAGCACTGGGGCAAGTTCGGCGGCCGGCTGCTGGTCGGCAACGTCGACGACGGCCTGATCAACGTGTTCAACCGACGCAGCGGGAAGTTCAAGGGCACCCTTAAGGACGCCTCCGGCGAGCCGCTGGTCAACCCTGGCCTGTGGGGGATCGCGTTCGGCAACGGCGTGATCGGCACGCCGAACACCCTGATCTTCGCCGCCGGGATCGGCGACGAGGTGAATGAGCACGTCTACGAGCACGGACTGGTCGGGCTGATCGCGCCGGCCGGTAAGCAGGACGCCGACGACGACTGACCAACCCGATTCCACCGACGGGCCCGACGTCCCCCCGGTCGGGCCCGTCGGCCTGTCCGGACCGGGTGGGAACGGGGTGTGGAACGGCTTGACGTCGCGGCCGGGGGGAGGTGTACTTGGAGTGTTCGAACACATGTTCGAGGGGTCGAGACTTCGGATGCTCTGGGGAAGGAGCAGGACGTGCGACGGTACGACGATCCCGTGGACGTGCGGAAGGGGCGGGTGCAGGGCAGCACCGGCTCGGTGGAGGGGCCGGAGCAGTTCCTCTGGCACGGCCGGTTGTGGCAGGTGCGTGACGTGGTCGCGCACTGGGTGGAGACCGGCCCCTGGTGGCAGTCCGCCGGGGTGCGGGCGGTGATCGGCTCCGAGGACCAGCCGGAGGTGGCAGGCACGGTGGCGACGCTGACCAGTCCCGACCTGCTCGCCGAGCGCGAGGTCTGGCGGGTGGAGGCGACGCCGCGGGGGCGTGCGGTGGCCATCCCCGACGACCCCGATCGCCGGCCCGGCTTCGGGGTCTTCGACCTGACCTTCTCCTGGTCGACCGGTGGCTGGCGGCTGACCGGCTGCGTGGACTAGCGGCGTGGTGATGACGATGCACGAGACCGGCTACCTCCCGGCCGCCACCCACTCCTACCTCGACCGGGCCGCGGAGTCGCTGCATGAGGCGGCGCTGACCGCCGAGGTGCCGGCCCGCTACGCGCTGGCCCACGTCGCGGCGCTGCGGGCGACCGCCGGGCTGCTCGCGGCCCGCGCGCGCCCCGTGCCCGGCGCCCGGCGCCGCCCGCAGAAGAACGCCTGGGTGCTGCTCGCCGAGGTGGCACCCGAGTTCGCGGAGTGGGCGACGTTCTTCGCCGCCGGCGCGGGCAAGCGGGCCGCCGCCGAGGCGGGGTCCACGCGGGCGGTGACCGAGCGCGAGGCCGACGACCTGCTCCGTGACGCCGACCGGTTCCTGGCCCTGGTCGAGTCCTCCCTCGGGCTCACCCGACACGCGGCGCTTCCGGCGCTCGCCGGCAGGAAGGGGCACGTTGCCTGACGGCTTCGTCCACCTCCACGTCGCCTCCGGCTTCTCGCTCCAGTACGGCGCCTCGCACCCCCAGGCGCTGGTCGAGCGGGCGGCCGAGCAGGAGATGGACGCCCTCGCGCTGACCGACCGCAACGGCACCTACGGGGCGGTCCGGTTCGCCAAGGCCTGCCAGCGGGCCGCGATCCGCCCGATCCTCGGCGTCGATCTCGCGGTCACCCCGACGGTGGTTGAGGACCGCGTCTCGAGACCACCACACCGGGGTTTCGAGACGCGCTCCTCAACCACCGGTGGGGGCAGGACTCCGGTCCGCGGCGGCGCCTTCCGTGACGCCCGGCTGCCCCGGGTCACGTTCCTGGCCAGCGGTCGCAGCGGCTGGGCGGCGCTGTGCCGGCTGGTCTCCGCGACCCACCTCGCCGGCGAGCGCGGCGACCCGGTCTGCTCGCTCGACCTGGTCGCCGAGCACGTCGCCGGCCAGGACGTCCTGGTGCTGCTCGGTCCCGCCTCCGAGCTCGGCCGGGCGGCCACGCTGCGTCGCGACGACCTCGGGCGGGCGGTGCTCGACCGCTGGCGCGCGGCGGTCGGCCCGCACGACCTCCTGGTCGAGGCGATCTCCCACCGGATCGCCGGCAGCGGTCCCGGCTCGTCCACCCACGCCGCCCGGATGGCCGGGCTGGGCCGGGCGTCCGGGCTCTCGGTGGTGCTGTCCAACGCGGTCCGCTACGCCGACCGGGCCGACGCCCCCACCGTCGACGTCCTCGACGCAGCCCGCCGGCTGGTCCCGCTCGACGTCCGTCATCTCGACCGCGGCAACGCCGAGGGGTTCCTCAAGTCCGGCAAGGAGATGCACGAGGTCGCCGAGGAGATCTGCCGCTACGCCGGCCTCGACGGCCACCACGACAGCACCCGGCTGCTCGCGCACACCCGCGCGGTCGCCGACCGGTGCGTGCTCGACCCGCGCGAGGACCTCGGGCTGGGCGAGGTGCACTTCCCGGAGTTCGCCCTTCGACAGGCTCAGGAACCGGGGGGCGGCTGGTCCGAGGCCCGGCCGCGCTCGCGCGACTCCTCATTCCTCGGTGACTCACCGGCCGACGCGGCACTGCGGGCGCGGTGCGAGGCCGCGGTCGGCTGGCGCTACGGCGGCGCACCCCGGCAGCGGATCTGGAAGCGGCTGGCCGACGAGCTGGAGATCATCCGCGGGCTCGGCTTCGCGTCGTACTTCCTCACCGTCGGCGACGTCACCGACCTGATCCGCGAGCTCGGCATCCGGTGCGCGGCGCGCGGGTCGGGCGCGGGCAGCCTGGTCAACTACCTGCTCGGGGTCTCCGGGGTCGACCCGATCCGGCACAACCTGCTGATGGAGCGGTTCCTCTCGCCGCTGCGCGCCTCGCTGCCCGACATCGACCTCGACGTGGAGTCCGCACGGCGGCTGGAGGTCTACGAGGCGATCCTCGACAGCTACGGCGCCGAGCGCTGCGCGTGCGTGTCGATGATGGAGACCTACAAGGTGCGCCACGCGATCCGCGACGTCGGCGCCGCGCTCGGGATGCCGCCGGGCGAGATCGACGCGATCGCGAAGTCGTTCCCGCACATCCGGGCGCGCGACGCCCGGATGGCGCTGCGCGACCTGCCCGAGCTGCGGGCGTCCGGGCTGGCCGAGGGCCGGCTCGACCTGATGTTCGGCCTGGTCGAGAAGCTCGACGGACTGCCCCGCCACATCGCGATGCACCCGTGCGGGGTGCTGCTCTCCGACGCCACCCTGCTCGACCGCACCCCGGTCGAGGCCAGCTTCGCGGGCTACCCGATGAGCCAGTTCGACAAGGACGACGTGGAGGACCTCGGCCTGCTCAAGCTCGACGTGCTCGGCATCCGGATGCAGTCCTCGATGGCCCACGCGGTGGCCGAGATCGAGCGCGCTCGACGGCATCCGAGCTCGACCTCGACGACGAGGCGCAGGTGCCGTTCGACGACCCGACGACGTACCAGATGATCTCGAGCTCCAAGACCCTCGGCGTGCTTCCAGATCGAGTCGCCGGGACAGCGCGAGCTGGTCGGCAAGTCCGGCATCGACGACTTCGAGGACATCATCGCCGACATCTCGCTGTTCCGGCCGGGACCGGTCAAGAGCGACATGATCACGCCGTACCTCGAGGCCAAGCAGGGCTGGAAGATGCCGCTGTTCCTGCACGACGACCTGCGCCCGATCCTGGCCGGCACCCACGGCGTCGTGGTCTTCCACGAGCAGGTGATCGAGATCATCCAGCAGTTCACCGGCTGCACGTTCGCCGAGGCCGACGAGTGGCGGCGCGCGCTCGGCGACGTCGAGGGCATGGCCGACACCAGGCTGTGGTTCCACCCGCGGGCGCTGGCGCGCGGCTACGACCGGCCGCTGGTCGAGCGGGTCTGGAAGGTGATCGAGGCGTTCGCGTCGTTCGGCTTCTGCAAGGCCCACGCCGCCGCGTTCGCGCTGCCGACCTACCAGTCGGCGTGGCTCAAGGCGCACTACCCCGCGCACTTCCTGTCCGGGGTGCTCACCCACGACCCCGGCATGTACCCCAAGCGGCTGATCCTCGACGACGCCCGGCAGCTCGGGATCACGATCCTCGGGCTCGACGTCAACGCCTCCGAGGACCGCTACGTCGTCGAGCGCGTCGACCCGCCGACCGAGGAAGAGACGCCGGGTGTCGACACGCTGCGGTGGTCGCTGGTGCCGGTGCTGGGGGAGCTGCCTCCGTGGACCGGGGTCGGTTGGGGCATCCGGCTGTCGCTGGCCGACGTCAAGGGGATCACCGGGGCCGAGGTGGCCCGGATCGTGGCCGCGCGCGAGGGCGCGCCGTACGCCTCGCTGACCGACTTCTGGCAGCGCGCCCGGGTGTCGCGGCCGGTGGCCGAGCGGCTGGTGCAGGCCGGGGCGTTCGACACGGTCTACGGCATCGGCGCCACCGGCGACCTGCGCCGGCGCGGCCGGGTCACCCGGCGCGACCTGCTGCTCCAGGTCGCCGACCTCGACCGGCACGGCCGGGCGCTGGAGCGGGCCGCGCGCGGTCGTGCTCCGTCGGGCCGGCGTCCGGCACGCCAGATCCCGATCGAGGGCCAGGAGATGGCGGGCCCTCCGGGGCTGTCCGGGATCCCTGCGTCGTGGGGTGATCTGTCGGTGCGCGAGCGGGCGGCTGCCCAGTCCCGGGCCCCGCGGCCGGCCGCCACCGGTCACCTCGGTGCAGCTCGCGCTCGACCTCGGCGACGGACCGGCCGAGGGGGAGCGCAGCGGGCTGCCGGAGATGACCGCGTCCGACCGGGTGCGCGCCGAGCTCGACATCCTCGGGCTCGACGCGAGCAGCCACGTGCTCGACTTCCACCAGCGGTTCCTCGACCAGCTCGGGGTGGTCGCGCTCGACCGGGCTGCTCGCGCAGCGCAGCCGCTCGCAGATCCTGGTCGCGGGGGTGAAGGTGGCCACCCAGACCCCGCCGATCCGGTCCGGCCGGCGGGTGATCTTCCTGACCCTCGACGACGCGACCGGACCGGTCGACGCGACGTTCTTCGAGGACGTGCAGGGTCCCTACGCCTCCACGGTGTTCGGGTCGTGGCTGCTGGTGGTGCGCGGCGTCGTACGCCGGACCGGGCGGCGGGGCATCTCCCTGCGCGCGACCGGGGCCTGGGACCTCGGCCTGCTCGCCGACCGGTGGAGCACCGGCGGGGTCGACGCGGCGCTGGCCGAGATCGACCGGGTGCCGGAGACGGCCGCGGAGGTCGACCCGGGGCCGTCGGCCCAGCGGGTGCTGGTGCACAGCAGCGGCTTCCGGATGTCGCCGTACGCCGACATCAAGCCGGCCGGCCAGTCCCCGGGCCAGGTCACCGGCGAGGTGGCCCGCAAGCTGTGGCACCGCAGCCCCGGGAGCACGGGATGAAAGCCCTAGGGTTGGCGACATGGACCTCACCTCACCAGAGGGCTCGCTGCGCTCGCCCTCCGACGGGGACCCCGAAAGGCACCGCCCCCTCGAACGCCGCGCCGCCGTCCGGACCGCCGTGGTCTGGGACGCCGTGCAGCAGGTGCTCGGCGCACCGGGTGGCCGGATCGTCGACATCGGCGGCGGCACCGGCGGGTTCGCGGTCCGGCTCGCCGAGCAGGGCCACCAGGTCACCGTGGTCGACCCCAGCCCCGACGCGCTCGCCGCGCTGGGCCGGCGGGCGGCCGAGAGCGACGTCGCCGACCGGGTCACCGGCGTCCAGGGCGACCTGGCCGGGCTGGCCGACGTGGTCACCGACGAGGCCGACCTGGTGCTCTGCCACGGCGTGCTCGGCGATCCTCGACGACCCAGCAGCGGGGCTGGCCACGATCGGCGGGGTGCTCCGTCCCGGCGGCACCCTGTCCCTGCTGGTCGGCCAGCGCCACGCCGCGGTCCTGGCCCGGGCGATGGCCGGCCACTTCCGCCAGGCCGTCGCCGCGCTCGACGACACTGGCGGCGACACCTCGGGGGAGCGCCGGTTCACGGCCCCGGAGATCACCGACCTGCTCGTCGGCAGCGGCTTCACCCTGCAGGCGGTGCACGCCGTCCGGGTGTTCGCCGACCTGGTCCCCGGCTCCCTGCTCGACCTCGAGCCCGGTGCCGGTGCCGCCCTGCTCGACCTCGAGCGCGCCGTCGCCGACCGGCCCGAGTACCTCACCCTCGCCGCGCAGGTGCACGTGCTCGCCAGGCACTGAGGCTGGTCGGTCGAATTCCCAAGGTATCGATGTTTTCTGGCGCTTCCAGGGGCATGCATGCCCCTGGAAGCGCCAGAAAACACTGGGAAGTCATCGAGGGTGCCCGAAAATTCCTCGATACCTTGGGAATTCCCGCCATGACCGCCGACCTCTCAGCCGGCTGCCACGTCCTCCACGTCGACATGGACGCGTTCTTCGCGATGGTGGCGATCCGGGACCGGCCGGACCTCGCCGACGCAGCCGGTGATCGTGGGCGGCGGGCATCGCGGGGTGGTGCTGTCGGCGACGTACCAGGCCCGCCGGTTCGGCGTGCACTCCGGCGATGCCGATGACCCGGGCCCGGCGGACTCTGCCCGCAGGCGGTGGTGCTCAGCCCGGACTACACCGACTTCGAGACCGTGTCGTCCTCGGTGATGGAGATCTTCCGGCAGGTGACCCCGGTGGTGGAGGCGCTGTCGCTGGACGAGGCGTTCCTCGACGTGTCCGGCACGTTGCGCCGGTTCCGCACACCGCTCGCGGTGGCCGAGCACCTCCGTGCCCGGGTGTACGACGAGCAGCGCATCACCTGCTCGGTCGGGGTGGCCGCCGCGCCGTCGGTGGCCAAGCTGGCCAGCCGGCGCGCCAAGCCCGACGGCGTGGTCGTGGTGCCGACCGACCGGGTGACCTCGTTCCTGCACCCGCTCGACGTCGGTGAGCTCTACGGCGTGGGCGAGAAGACCCGCGAGCAGCTGCACCGGCTCGGGCTGGTCACCGTCGGCGACGTCGCGCACACCCCGCTGCCGACCCTGAAGCGGGCGCTCGGCCCGCACGCCGGCGCCCACGTGCACGCCCTGGCCTGGGGCGACGACCGGCGCGAGATCACGGTCAAGAGGGGCGACCACGAGCCCGACAAGAGCATCGGCAGCGACGAGACGTTCGGCCGCGACACCGACGACCGGGAGGTGGTGCTGCGCGAGGTGCTCCGGCTCAGCGCGAAGGTGGCCGGCCGGATGCGCACGGCGAAGCTGGCGGGGCGCACGGTGACCCTGAAGGTGCGGTTCGCCGACTTCACCACGATCACCCGCTCGCGCACGTTGCCCGAGGCCACCGACGTGACCAGCGAGATCTACGCGACCGCGGCCGCCCTGTTCACCGGGCTCGGCCTGCAGCGGGCGCGGATCCGGCTGGTGGGGGTGCGGGTGGAGGGCCTGGTGCCGCGCACCAGCGTGCACCGGCAGCTGGTGCTCGGCGAGCGGGAGCACGGCTGGGCCGCCGCCGACCGGGCAGTCGACGCGGCGGTCCTGCGGTTCGGAGGCCACGCCGTACGCCCGGCGACGCTTCTGGTGGGAGACCGGCCGTGACCCGGGCCGTGACCAGACCGTGACCAGCCGGACCGAACCAGACACCAACCTTTCCTGTGTTTTTTGCTTCTCGGGTACCGAGAGCCGGACACCCTGCCTAGACTGGAAACCTTCACACGTTGCCGGGAGGATCCAGTGCCGCTCTCCGAGGAAGAGATGCGCTTGCTCGAACAGATGGAGCGCGCCCTCGTCGAGGAGGATCCCAAGTTCGCGTCCACCCTGCGTGGCACCACCTTCGCGCGTGCCACCCGCACCCGCATCGTGGCGGCCTGTGTCGCGTTCGTAGTTGGCGTCGTGCTCCTGATGACCGGCGCGATCATGCCGCAGACGTGGGTCGCCGTGATCGGCTTCGTGATCATGCTGGCCTCCGCGACCCTCGGACTCAGCGCCTGGCGAGGTCGTCAGGCCGCGTCGGAGAAGGCCCCGACCGAGGGCCAGTTCGAGACGCCCGACAGTCCGGCCGGGCTGAGCATGATCCAGGGCGGCCGCAGCGGCCGCAAGCCGCGGCGCACCGGCGGCAGCCGCCCCAAGGGCGGGTCCCGCCAGGGCTTCATGCAGCGGCTCGAGGAGCGCTGGCAGCGCCGGCGCGACCAGAACGGCTTCTGACCACCACGCGCCCGTCGCTCAGCGACGCGGCCTCGGCCCCCGGGTCGGCAGCAGGTCGGTGACCACCCGGGTCACCGAGCGCGGGAACCAGCGCGCCCGCCGGGCCCGCTTGCGGTCCACCGCCTTGTAGACCGCCTCCCGCCAGGTCTCGACGTCCTTCTCGATCTGTGCCCGCGTGTCCTCCGACAGCTCGCGCGACCGGGCGTAGCGGGTCAGCTCCACGAACGTGACCACGTCGTCGATCGCCCGCCGGCCCTCGTACGTCGGCACCACCTCGCGCTGCACGACCAGGCCGTTGGCCCGCACGGTGCGCTGGTCGGACCAGTCCAGGTCGAGGTCGACGGCGGTCGCCCGGACCTCCGACCAGGCGGCGTCCGCCACCGCTTCCGCGGAGTGCGCCGTGGACCAGCGCCGGCGCGAGGTCGAGCCGCGCAGCACCCGGGGCAGGAGCAGCATGACGATCAGCAGCAGCACCGCCAGGCTCACGATCAGCCAGGTGTTGGCGCCGCGGCCCTGCTGGTTGGCGGCACCCGCGTTGTTCTCGGGGACCACGTCCGGCTTCTGGTTCGTGGGCTGGGTGGTGGCGGTCGCCGACGCGCTCGGTACGTCGGTCGGGTTCTGGCCCAGTGTCTGCGTCGTGTACGACGGCGCCGCGGAGGTGCGGTCCTGCGGCGTCGGCTCGAAGACGATCCAGCCGACCCCGTCGAAGTACAGCTCCGGCCACGCGTGCAGGTCGTGCGCGCTGAAGACGAAGGTGTCCTTGTCCTGGTCGGCGCGCAGGAAGCCGACGGCGACCCGGGCCGGGATGTTCAGCGAGCGCGCCATCACGGCCATCGCGGCGGAGAACTGCTCGCAGTAGCCGACCCGGTCGGTGGTGATGAACTTCTGCAGGGTCGAGGCACCGGTGCCGGAGGACGGTCGCAGGCTGTACTCGAAGCCACCCACGGTGCGGAACCAGTCCTGCAGCATCACCGCGCGGTCGAAGTCGTTCGTCGCCCCCTTGGTGACCTCGCGCGCGGTGCGCTGGAAGACCGCTGGGAGGCCGTTCGGCAGATCCGTCATCCGGGCGCGGAGTGAGGCCGGCGGTGCCCCCGCCTGGCGCAGTGCTGCGCTGTCGATGCGCGGTGAGAGCGCCGTCGCGTTGTAGGTGAGGCCGGACGCGTTGGTGTTGCCCACCCCGATCACATCGAGGGTCTCCGGGTCGAAGCGCCACTTGTCGTCGACATCGATCTTGCCGGTCGGGTAGGGGAGCGGCAGCCACTGGCTGCCGAACGACTCGGACACGCGGATCTGCCAGTTGTGGCTTGCCACCGGCGTGGTCGAGGTGAGCCCCGGCGCCGGCGGCAGCTGCCCGTCGATCGCGCTGGTGCTGTCGAAGTCGCGGTCGGTGGGCTGCCAGCTGGAGCCGGTGAAGTCGTCGAGCACCGTCGTCCGGAGGTACGACGGCGCCGAGTCGTCGGTCTTCACGAAGACCAGCGGGATGTCCTTGCCCTGCACGAGGTTGCGGCGCAGGTCGAGCATCGGGTTGCTCACGTTGATCGAGGTGTTCCCGCCGTTCTGGCCGAAGCTGCCGAACGTGCGTCCCTCGGAGGACAGGGCGCTCGAGAACAGCACGGCCACCAGGCCGCAGGTGACCGCGATCCGGGCGGCGAGCCCGCCGACCGCGGTCAGCCGGGGGCGGACCGTCGGGCCGCGTCCCCACGAGCTGGCGCGGTCGGTCTCCTGGATCGCTATCAGCGCCAGCCAGCCGAAGCCCGTGAGCAGGAACACCACCCAGTCGACCGGGTTGAGCAGGACACTCGCGGAGATCGTGATCGCCAGCAGCAACGGCAGCCCGCCGAGCGCCGCGCGGCGCATGCCGCACACCAGGAGGTCGACCGCAAGCAGGATGCCGATCCCGCTGACCAGAAGCAGGAAGTGGAACTCGGAGTGGCCGACCGAGACCGGCGACGCGTAGCGCTGCGCCGCGTCGGCGCCGTCGATGACCTCGTTCCAGACCAGGCGGAAGCCGGACGGGCGGGGCAGCCCACCCGAGACCCGGTGTTCGATCCACAGCGCCAGCGCCACCAGCTGCGCCAGCAGGGCGAGCGCCGGCTGGGCGGTGAACCGGCGGACCACCCAGCCGACCAGGGCGATCAACATCGCCGCGGTCAGCAACGGACCGGTGAAGCGGGACGGCTCGTCGGCCATGCCACGCCACGAGAGCAGGGAGAACCAGCCGGTCAGCCCGGCCAGCAGCGCGGTGCCGAGCCCGGCAAAGAGGACGGAGGGATCGCCGAGGTCGAGGCGGCGGCCCAGGGGCACGGACGCGGGGGCGGGCGGCGGCGGGGTGGCGCTCGCCGGAGGTGGGGTGGTGGTCTGGGTCATCTTCGGGGTCCCCGCAGGATCGGAAGCCCTTCGACAGGCTCAGGAGGGGCCGAAGCGAGGGATGTCGTGGGGTGTCTCATCGGTCGAGCTCTCTCCACGCGGCCGCGAGCGCGTCGCCCTTGCGCCAGCTCGAGGCCCGCCAGCCCTGTCCCGCAAGCCACGCCGTCGAGGGAGGCAGGTCGCCCTCCTGCGCGCGCTGGCCCCACGAGTCGACGTCGAGCGCGAGGGCAAGGCTCTGCGCGCTGTGCCTCGGGAACCGGGCCCACCACGAGGAGTCCTCGGGCTGTACGGCGCCGAGCACGCCGACCACGATGCCGCCCGTGACGTCCTCGCCGAGGGTGATGTCGGGCAGCTCACGGTCGTCGGTCGACGTCACCACGGCGAGCTCCTCGAGCAGCGGGAACGCGTCGAGCGGACGACCACGCTCGTGCCAGGCGTCGGTGATGCCCGAGCTGCTGACCAGGCGCACCTGGTAGCCGAGCGAGGACAGATGGACCGCGACCGACGCGGCGGCCGAGACGGCTCCCTCGAGGGACGAGCCGGGGCCGGTGCCGCGGTGGGCGACCGCGCGGTTGTCGAGGATCACCGTGGCCCGGGCCTGCCACAGCTGCTCCTCGTTGCGCACCATCAGCTCGCCCATGCGCGCCGTGGAGCGCCAGTGCACGCGCCGCAGGTCGTCGCCGCGGCGGTACTCGCGTACCACCACGTCGGCGACCCGGCCGACGGTGAACGAGCGCGGGTGGTCGTCGCCCGTGGCGAACCAGCCGCCGCCGAGCCGGATCTCCGAGAGGGGCACGACCCGCGGGGTGACCAGGAGGTGGGCGGCGCCCGCGATCTCCTCGCGCAGCTCGACCATCCCGAACGGCTCTCGCAGCCGGACCTGCATCGGTCCGAGCGAGTGCCGGCCGCGGATCTCGGGCCGCACGGTGTACTCGAGCCGCTCCCGGGCGCCGCGACCCATCGGCTGGATCACGAACCGGGGCCGACCGCCGAGCGCATAGGAGAGCTGCTCCTCCATCAGGAGCACGCTGGTGGGCGCGCCGCCGTTCTCGACGGTGACCAGCACCTTCGCCGTCTCGCCCACGGTGAGGTGGGGCGGCGTCACCGTGCGGTGCAGGCGCAGGTGGTGCGAGCGCCCCGCGACGTACATCGCCGACACCAGCGGCAGCGCGGCGACCAGCAGTCCCATCCGGGTGAGGTCGCGTTCGATCAGCACCAGGCCGCAGAAGATCGAGGTGAGCCCGGACGCGAGGAATGCCCGTCCGCGGACGGTGAGTGCCTGCAGCGCCGAACGCACCTTGCCCCCTCAGCCCTGGTGGACCGGCACCTGCGCGAGCAGGCCGTTCAGGATCTCGCGGGGACCACGCCCGGAAGCGGCGGCCTCGACCGTGGGCAGGAGCCGGTGCGTGAGCACGTGGGGCGCCAGCGTCAGTAGGTCGTCGGGGATGACGAAGTCGCGCCCGTCGAGCGCCGCCGACGCCTTGGCGGCGCGCACCAGGTGGAGCGTGGCGCGCGGGGAGGCGCCGAGCCGCAGGTCGTCGGAGCGACGGGTCGCCTCGGCGATCGCGACCGCGTGCCGCTGCACGGCGACCGAGACGTGCACGGTGCCGACCGCCGCGATCAGCTTGCGGATCTCGGCGGCATCGGAGACCGGTGTCAGGTCGGCCAGCGGGCTGGTGGTCGTGTGCGAGGCGAGCATCGCGATCTCCGCCGCCTTGACCGGGTAGCCCATCGACACCCGGGCCATGAACCGGTCGCGCTGGGCCTCGGGCAGCGCGTAGGTGCCCTCCATCTCGATCGGGTTCTGGGTGGCGATCACGATGAACGGCGACTCGAGGTGGAACGTGGTCCCGTCGACGGTGACCTGCCGCTCCTCCATGCACTCGAGCATCGCCGACTGCGTCTTCGGCGAGGCCCGGTTGATCTCGTCGCCGACCACGATGTTGGCGAAGACGCCGCCGGGCCGGAACTCGAAGTCGCGGGTCTCCTGGTTGTAGATGGAGACACCGGTGACGTCGGAGGGCAGCAGGTCGGGCGTGAACTGGATCCGGCGCACGGAGCAGTCGATCGCCTTCGCCAGTGCCTTGCTCAACATCGTCTTGCCGACCCCGGGGACGTCCTCGATCAGGAGGTGGCCCTCACCGAGCAGGACGACGAGCGCGAGCCGGGTCACGTCCGGCTTGCCCTCGATCACCTGCTCCACCGCGCTCTGGATGCGCTTGGCGGCCGCCCCGAGCTCGGCGAGCCCCTCGGCGTCGGGCTCCCGCTCCAGCGACTGCTGCGTCGTACTCAAACCCTGTCGACCCCCAACTCCGCACTACTAAGAACCGCCGGGCGTGGTGTGTCCGGTGGGTGGCTCCTAGTGAACCTCATCGGCCCACAGCCTGTCGCGCGCTCGGGCGGATGCGATCGAAACCGTGACCGGGTGGGGCGGGTTCGAACTCGAGCATGGGAGTGGTTGACGGTGGAGCAAAGTGGAGTAAAGTGGAGCGCAGTGGAGGGAAGTGGCGCTGCAGGTGGGCGTCGGGCCGTGGAGTGGGGAGTGACCGATGTTCTTCACGGGCACTCACACGCCGAAGCTCGACGACAAGGGGCGTCTGTTCCTCCCGGCGAAGTTCAGGGATCTGCTGACGGAGGACGTGATGATCGCACCGGGCCAGGAGCACTGCCTCCAGGTCTGGTCGCTCGCGGGCTTCCAGTCGATGACGTCCGACCTGGCCCGTAAGAGCCAGGCCGACAAGACGACGCGGCAGCACATCCGCTACCTGTTCTCGAACTCCGCACAGCAGGCACCCGACAAGCAAGGCCGCATCACGCTCACCCAGGGGATGCGGAGCTACGCCGGCCTGGACCGTGACGTCCTGGTCGTCGGAGTGATGGACCACGCGGAGATCTGGGACCCGGAGACCTGGCGCGACCAGCAGTCCGGTGCCGAGGAGACCTTCGCGAACCTCGACGGGCCGTTCGGGTTCGTCGAGGCCTAGCAGACAGCACACACAACTGCACAGCGGCGGTCGCAGGACGAGGCTCGCGTCCGCTCCGGCTCCCTCGCGTGAACCCGGGGACACTCTGGCGCACCTTCCCCGGTGCCAGATGGTCCCCCACGCGAGACAACCCGGAGCGGAGCGGACGGAGAACCTGGCTCTGCGAACGCCGCACCGCACCGCAACCCATCTGGGGGTCGAGTCCGATGAGTGGGATCACGCCGACACGGCGGGTACGTCACGAGGTACGGGACGGCCTGATGGTGATGGCGTTCTCGCTGGTCACCTCGACCGTCCTGACCCTGGTGCTGATCAGCCTCGTCCACGTCGGTCGATGAGATGACGAACCCCCGCCACGTCCCGGTGCTGCTCGACCGGGTCGTCGCCCTGGTGGCGCCCGCACTCGACCACCCCGGCTCGGTGCTGGTCGACGCGACGCTCGGCCTGGGTGGCCACGCCGAGGCCGTGCTCGAGCGCTGCCCGTCGGCCCGCGTGATCGGCGTCGACCGCGACCAGCACGCGCTCGACCTCGCCGGCGCCCGGCTCGCGGCGTACGGCGAGCGGATCACGCTGGTGCACGCCGTGTACGACGAGATCCCCGAGGTGCTCGCGGACCTGGGGCTGGCCTCCGTCGACGGCGTGCTGTTCGACCTCGGCGTCTCCTCCATGCAGCTCGACGTGCGCGGAGCGCGGCTTCGCCTACGCGGAGGACGCGCCGCTGGACATGCGCATGGACGACAGCACCGGTCCAACCGCGGCCGACGTGCTCAACCACTACTCCGAGCGGGACCTGGCCCGGCTGCTCCGCGCGTGGGGCGAGGAGAAGTTCGCCCGCCAGATCGCGCGGGCCGTCGTCCGGGCGCGCGCCACGGCGCCGTTCGACCGGTCGGCCCGGCTGGTCGACCTGATCCGCGACACGATCCCGGCCCCCGCCCGTCGTACCGGCGGGCACCCGGCCAAGCGCACGTTCCAGGCGCTGCGGATCGAGGTCAACGACGAGCTCGGGGTGCTGCGCCGGGCGATCCCGGCGCGCGATCGACGCGATCGGCGGTCGGCGGCCGGGTCGTGGTGATGAGCTACCACTCGCTCGAGGACCGGCTGGTCAAGCGGGCCTTCACCGCACGCACCCGCTCGACCGTGCCGCCCGACCTGCCGGTCGTGCCCGCGGGCTACGAGCCGGCCCTGCGCCTGGTCACCCGCGGGTCGGAGCAGGCCTCACCCGCGGAGGTCGAAGCCAACCCCCGCGCCGCATCAGTGCGGCTGCGCGCCGTCGAACGAGTCCGGAAGGACGCAGCATGAACCACCCCACGAGACCGCTCGCTCCGCTCACGCTCTCGCGGGGACCCCGATGAGCACCCTGTTCAGCCAGGCCCGCACCCGCATCCCGCGGTTCGCCGACGCCGCCGTCGAGCGTGCCCGGCTCACCGTGGTGCCGAGTCGCCGGGTGGACGCGCCGAGGGCGCCGTTCGTCATGCTCGTGGTGTTCCTCCTGGCCGGCGGCGTCGCCGGGCTGCTCGCCTTCAACACGACCATGCAGCAGAACGCGTTCACGGCGACGTCGCTGCAGCACCGGGCCGACGCGCTCGCCGCCCGGCAGCAGTCGCTGGCGATGGATCTCGAGCGGCTCCGCGACCCGCAGCAGCTGGCGGCGCGGGCCAAGAGGATCGGGATGGTGCCGCCGCCGAACCCGGCCTTCGTGCGGCTCTCCGACGGCAAGGTGCTCGGCCAACCGGTGGCCGCCACCGCGCTCGACGCGATCCGGATCAACACCCTGCCCGCTGCGAAGCCGAAGGTGCTCGCGCCGAAGCCGCGCATCGTCAAGGTCGTCGTCCCGCGCACGTCCGCGACGAAGAAGTCCGCGCAGGACCGCAGTGTCGCCACCGATCGAGCCCGCGGGGCAGGTAGCAATAGGACTCCCTCCGGCAGCCAGGAGACGAACCGTTGAGCCCAGCGCCACGCAGCCGATCCCGGCGGAGTGCGCCCGGGACCGGCCGTGGGTCGGCGCACACCCGGCTGCGCGTGTTCCTGGTCGTGATCACGATGGTGGTCTCGGTCTTCGGCGTACGGCTGTTCCAGCTCCAGGGCCTCGACCCGAAGGCGTACGCCGCGCGCGCCCAGCAGGCGGGCGCCGCCACCGTCGTCCTCCCGGCCAGGCGCGGCACGATCCTGGACCGCAAGGGCGTGGCGCTGGCCGAGTCGGTCGACGGCCTGATGCTGATCGCCGACCCGAAGGTCACCACGAAGTACGGCGGCATGATCGCCCGGATCCTCGCCGACAGGCTCGGCCTCGACTACTTCGACGTACGCTGCCAAGCTCACCAAGTCGGGGAGCCGCTTCCAGTACCTCGACCGCCGGGTGCCCTCCACGCTCGCGACCCAGGTGGTCAAGCAGGTCCAGGACGCGGTGAGGAGGACGATCACCGACCCCGACCTGCGCAAGATCCCGTTCGGCGGCGTCTACACCGAGGCCGACCCGCTGCGCGACTACCCGGCCAAGGACGTCGGCGCCAACCTGGTCGGCTTCCTCGGCGACGAGCGGCGCCGCGATGGCGGGACTGGAGCTCGCGTTCGACAAGCGGCTCACGGGCAAGGACGGCCAGGAGACCTACGAGGTCGGCGACGGCAACCGGATCCCGCTCGGCGACAACAGCACGGTCGAGCCGCGCAACGGCCGCTCCCTGCAGCTGACCATCGACCGCGACCTGCAGTGGTACGTCCAGCGCGTGCTGCGCAGCGCCGTCCAGAGCTCCCGCAGCGACTCCGGCTCCGCGGTCGTGCTCGACACCCAGACCGGCGAGGTGCTCTCGCTCGCCGACTTCCCGACGTACGACGCCAACACGCCGGGACACGCGAGCAAGAACGACCTCGGCAGCCGGGCGCTGCAGGACGTCTACGAGCCGGGCTCGGTGGAGAAGGTGCTGACGATCAGCGCGCTGCTCGACGAGGACAAGCTGACCCCGCGCACCCCGATCACGGTGCCGGCCGACGCTGCCGGTGCAGGACCGGGTGATCCACGACTGGTTCCCGCACGACACGCTGCACCTGACCACCACCGGCGTGATCGCCAAGTCCTCCAACATCGGCACCACGCTGGCCTCGACGCAGATCTCGTCGGAGGACCTCTACCGGCACCTCCGCGCGTTCGGCCTGGGCACGAAGACCGGGGTCGGCCTGTACGGCGAGACCAACGGCCAGCTGCCGGACTGGACCTCGTGGGGCAAGGTCGGCCACGCCACGATCTCGTTCGGCCAGGGCATCAGTGTCAACACGCTGCAGATGGCCACGGCCGTCAACGCGATCGCCAACGGCGGCGAGCTGGTCACACCCAGCCTGGTCAAGGGGTCCGCGACCACCGACGCCGGCCAGGAGGTCGGCACCGACCACACGACCAAGCACCGCGTGATCTCGCCGAAGGCGGCGCGGCAGATGTCGAGGATGATGGAGATGGTCCCCAACCCGGAGACCGGCACCGCGCCCGGCGCCCAGGTGATGGGCTACCGCGTCTCCGGCAAGACCGGCACCGCGCAGCGCGTCGGCAAGAAGTGCCGTTGCTACGACGGCACGTTCACGGTCTCCTTCGCCGGCTTCGCCCCGGCCGACAACCCGCGGTTCACGGTCTACGTCGTGGTCCAGAATCCCCGCAACGGCGGCGGCGGTGGCTCGATCGGCGGGCCCGCGTTCAGCAGGATCATGTCCTACCTGCTCGCCCGCTACGGGGTGTTGCCGACGGGCACGAAGCCGGCCAACCTGCCGATCGAATGGTGACTTCGATAGCGTCGCCGGTGTGCCCGACCTGAGCTGGACCCGCCCGCGTCACCCGGTCCGCACGGGGCTCGACGACGGTCGCGGAGTGGCTCGGTGTCCCGGCTCCCGAGGGGGCCGACGACGTGGCTGTCACCGGGCTCAGCCTGAGCTCGCAGCGGGTGGTGCCCGGCGACCTGTACGCCGCGCTGCCGGGTGCGCGCGCCCACGGGGCGGCGTACGCGGACGACGCCGTGGCGGCCGGGGCGGTCGCCGTCCTCACCGACCCCGACGGGGCCGCGCGGGTCACCGAGGCGCCCGCCCTCGTGGTGCGAGCGGCCGCGCGCCGTGCTCGGCGACCTGGCGGCCCGGGTCTACGGCAACCCCGCCGACGCGCCTGACGCTGATCGGCGTGACCGGCACCCAGGGCAAGACCACGACCACCAGGCTCGCCGACTCCGGGCTCGCAGGGGTCCGGGTCGACGTCCGCGGTGATCGGCACGGTCGGCACCCGGATCGCCGGCACGGACGTGAAGACCGCGCTGACCACGCCGGAGGCACCCGACCTGCACGCGCTGTTCGCGGTGATGCGCGAGCACGACGTCACGGCCTGCGCGATGGAGGTGTCGAGCCACGCTCTCGTGATGGGGCGGGTCGACGGCGTGGTGTTCGACGTCGCCGCTTTCACCAACCTGGGCCGCGACCACCTCGACTTCCACACGGACGTCGAGGACTACTTCGCGGCGAAGGCCTCGCTGTTCACCCCGGAACGGGCGCGCCGCGGCCTGGTCAACGTCGACGACGCCTACGGCCGGCGGCTCCTCGACGAGGCCTCGATCCCGCTGCGCACCTTCTCGGCCTCCGGCAACGACGCGGACTGGCGCGCCGTCGACGTCGTCCTCGCGCCCGACGGCGTCGACGTTCGCGGTCGAGGGCCCGGACGGGCTGCGCTTCCCGGCGGGCGTGCCGCTGGCCGGCGACTTCAACGTGGCCAACGCGCTCTGCGCGATCGCCGCCACCGGTGAGGCCGGGCTCGACCCGGCAGCCGTCGCCGCCGGCATCGCCGACGGTGCCGGGGTGCCCGGCCGGCTGGAGCGGGTCGACGCCGGCCAGGGCTGGCTGGCGATCGTCGACTACGCGCACAAGCCCGACGCCGTGACCGCCGCGCTGGAGGCGCTGCGGCCGCTGACTCCCGGACGGCTGATCGTCGTGATCGGCGCGGGCGGCGACCGCGATCCCGGGCAAGCGACCGCTGATGGGCGAGATCGCGGCCCGGCTCTGCCGACGTGCTCGTGGTCACCGACGACAACCCGCGCACCGAGGACCCGGCGCGCGATCCGGGCCGCGATCCTCACCGGCGTGCCCGACGACGCACGGGCCGAGGTGGTGCGAGGTCGGCGACCGCCGGGAGGCGATCGCGTACGCGGTCGCGCCAGGCCGCCCCGGCGACACCGTCCTGGTCGCGGGCAAGGGGCACGAGACCGGGCAGGAGGTCGACGGCGTGGTCCACGCCTTCGACGACCGCGAGGTCGCTGCGCGAGGAGATCGCCCGGTGATCGTCCCGTGATCCCGCTGCCGGCTCTCCGAGATCGCCGACGTCGTCGGCGGACACCTCGACGGCGACGACGCACGTCTGGTCACCGGCCCGGCGTTCCTCGACACACGCGCCGCCGAGCCCGGCGGGCTCTTCGTCGCGTTCGTGGGCGAGCGGGTCGACGGGCACGACTCACGCGGCGGGCGCGGTCGGAGGCCGGCGCGGCGGGCGTCCTCGGCTCGCGTCCGACCGGGGTGCCCACGGTCGTCGTCGACGACGTGCAGCAGGCGCTGCAGGCACTGGCCCGGGCAGTCCTCGAGCGACGTCGCGGGACGGCAGGACCCCTGTCGGTGCTGGCGATCACGGGCTCCCAGGGCAAGACCAGCGCCAAGGACATGCTGGCGCAGGTGCTGGCCGACGCCGACCCGACGGTGGCGACGCGCGGCTCCTTCAACAACGAGCTCGGGCTGCCGCTCACCGTGCTTCGGGTCGAGGAGTCGACCCGACACCTGGTCCTCGAGATGGGCGCCCGTGGCGTCGGGCACATCGCCGAGCTCTGCGCGATCGCGCGGCCCGACGTCTCGCTGGTGCTCAACGTCGGCCGCGCGCACCTCGGTGAGTTCGGGTCCCAGGAGCAGATCGCCGTCGCCAAGGGCGAGCTGGTCGAGGCGCTGCCCGACGACGGGGTCGCGGTGCTCAACGCGGACGACCCCCTGGTGCTCGCGATGGCGTCCCGCACCCGGGCTCGCGTCATCACCTTCGGCACCGGCGCGGACGCCGACGTCCGGCTCGGCGAGGTCACGCTCGACGAGCTGGGCCGCCCGCAGCTTCGACCTCGGGTACGACGGGGCGACCGAGCACCTGACCCTGTCCCTGCTCGGCGAGCACCACGCGCACAACGCCGCCGCCGTCGCCGCGGCAGCACTCGCCGTCGGCGTCGGGTTCGCGGACGTCGCGGCCAGCCTGCGCGCGATCACGGCGCTCTCGAAGTGGCGGATGGAGCTGCTCGAGCGGCCCGACGGACGTCCGCGTGATCAACGACGCCTACAACGCCAACCCCGACTCGATGCGCGCTGCGCTCACGACCCTGGCCGGCATCGGGCGCCGTACCGGCGCCCGCACGGTCGCCGTCCTCGGCGAGATGCGCGAGCTCGGCGACGCCGCCTCGGAGGAGCACGCGCGGTCGGGCGCCTCGTGGGCGAGCTCGGCATCGACGTCCTCGTCGTGGTCGGCCCCGAGGCCGCCGAGATCGGCGAGGCGGCGAAGGCGTGGGTCTTCGCCACTCCACGCGAAGGACGTGCACGAGGCGGTGGACCTGTTGCGCGAGACTGTCCGGGCGCCCGACGTGGTCCTCGTCAAGGCCTCGCGCGGCGCGGCACTCGAGCGGGTCGTCGAGGCGTCTGCTGGCGTCCGACGACCGAGAGGAGCCCGACAAGTGAGAGCGATCCTGCTCGCAGGCGGTCTCTCCCTGGTCCTCACCCTCGTCGGCACCCGGCTCGCGATCCGGGTACTGGCCGAGCGCGGCTACGGCCAGCTGATCCGCGACGACGGCCCGACCAGCCACCACGTCAAGCGCGGCACCCCGACCATGGGCGGGCTGGTCATCGTGCTGGCGAGCGTCCTCGGCTACTTCCTGGCCAAGCTGATCACCGGCTCCGCGCCGACCGCGTCGGCGCTGCTGCTGCTCGTTCCTGTTCGTCGGGCTGGGCTCGGTCGGCTTCCTCGACGACTTCATCAAGATCTACAAGCAGCGCAACCTCGGCCTGCGCAGCAAGGCGAAGTTCATCGGCCAGACCGTGATCGCGGTGATCTTCGGCGTGCTCGCGCTGCTGCCCGGCCTCGAGGACAGCCGGGAGCAGACCCCGGCCGGCCACACGATCTCGTTCATCCGCGACTCCGACCGGTTCACGCTGCCGATGGTCGTGCTGGTGATCTTCATCGTGATCCTGATCGCCGGCGACCAGCAACGCGGTCAACCTCACCGACGGCCTCGACGGCCTCGCCACCGGCGCGTCGACGATGGTGTTCGGCGCCTACACGCTGGTGAACATCTGGCAGAACAACCAGTCCTGCGAGCTCAACCCCGGCAACTCGACTGCTACGAGGTGCGCGACCCGCTCGACCTGGCGGTGGTCGCGGCCGCGATCACGGGTGCCTGCTTCGGCTTCCTGTGGTGGAACGCCTCGCCGGCCCAGATCTTCATGGGCGACACCGGCTCGCTGGCGCTCGGCGGCGCGCTGGCCGGCTTCGCGGTGCTCACCCGCACCGAGTTCCTGCTCGTCGCTGCTCGGCGGCCTGTTCGTCCTGCAGACGCTCTCGGTGATCCTGCAGGTCGGCTACTTCAAGGTCACCAAGGGCAAGCGGCTGTTCCGGATGGCACCGCTCCACCACCACTTCGAGCTGCTCGGGCTGGGACGAGGTCACCGTCGTGATCCGGTTCTGGATCATCACCGGACTCTTCGTGGCCGGCGGTCTCGGCGTCTTCTACGCCGAGTGGGTGGCGGGCGACGTGAGTGCCCGTACGACGACTCGCCTCGGCCGTGACCTCCGACTGGTCCGGCGTCCGCGTCGTGGTCGCCGGGCTTCGGCGTCTCCGGCTTCGCCGCCGCCGACACCCTGCACCTTCCTCGGCGCCCGGGTCACCGCGCTCGACGAGTCCGAGGCCGGCGACCGCGTCGAGCGAGGCGACGCTGCTGGAGATCCTCGGCGCCACGGTGCGACTGGGTGCGGGCACGACCGCGACCCTGCCCGACGACGTCGACCTGCGTGGTCACCTCGCCCGGGCTGGCCGCCGACGCGCGCCGCTGCTCGCGCAGGCCGCCGCGCCGCGGAGTCCCGGTCTGGGGCGAGGTCGAGCTGGCCTGGCGGCTGCGCGACCCGGAGCGCCCGGCGCCGTGGCTCGCGCGTCACCGGCACCAACGGCAAGACCACGACCGTGCAGATGCTGGAGGCGATGCTGCGTGCGGCCGGGCTGCGCACGCGTCGCGGCCGGCAACGTCGGGCTGCCGCTGGTCGAGGCCGTGATGGACCCCGAGCCGTACGACGTGCTCGCGGTCGAGCTGTCCAGCTTCCAGCTGCACTACGCGTCACTCGGTCGCCGCCGCAGTCGGCCGCCGTGCTCAACGTGGCCGAGGACCACCTCGACTGGTACGGCCCGACCTCGCGCGTACGCCGCCGACAAGGGCCGGATCTACCAGCGCGTGCAGCGCGCCTGCGTCTACAACGTCGCCGACCCGGTGACCGAGGACCTGGTCCGCGAGGCCGACGTGGTCGGAGGGCGCACGCGCGATCGGGTTCACGCTCGGCACACCCGGCGTCGGGATGATCGGCGTGGTCGACGACGTGCTGTGCGACCGGGCCTTCGTCGAGGAGCGCGCAGACCAGCGCAGCGGAGCTGTGCACGATCGACGACCTGGCCACGCCGGCACCGCACTACGTGGCCAACGCGCTCGCGGCCGCGGCGCTCGCCCGGGCCCACGGCGTGCCCGCCGAGGCGGTCCGCGAGGCGCTGCGCGGCTTCCGGCCCGACGGCCACCGGATCGCCGCTCGTCGGAACGTACGACGGGGTCACCTGGGTCGACGACTCCAAGGCCACCAACCCGCACGCCGCGCTGGCGTCGCTGCAGGCCTACGAGCCCGTGGTCTGGGTGGCCGGTGGCCTCGCCAAGGGCGCGACGCTTCGACGATCTCGTCACGCGGGTGCGCGAGCGGCTGCGCGGCGGCGGTGCTGCTCGGCCGTGACGCGGAGGTGATCGCGGGAGGCGCTTGCGCGACACGCGCCGGATGTTCCGGTGATCGTCATCGGTGCCGGGGAGACTCCTGTCATGGATCGTGTGGTGGCCGCAGGCCGCTGCGCTGGCCCGGCCGGGGGACACGGTGTTGCTGGCCCCCGGTTGCGCCTCCATGGACATGTTCGCGAACTACGAAGAGCGCGGCGACGCGTTCGCCGACGCCGTCCGGCGGCACGGAGCCGTGTGAGGCGGAACGGCACGACGGGGAAGGGCAGCAGGTGACCACGAGCACCGACTCGCCGGCCCCGACCCGACCGGCCGAGCGCCCCTGTCGCGCGCCCCGGCCTCCAGGGCTGGCTGGACACGCTCCGGTCGACGCTGGCCAAGCCGCTGACGTCGTACTACCTGCTGCTCGGCGCCACCGCCCTGCTGCTCGCGATCGGCCTGATGGAGGTGCTCAGCGCCTCCAGCGTCTCGTCGTACAAGCAGTTCGGCAACAGCTACCACTGGTTCTTCCGGCAGCTGACCTGGGTGGCGATCGGCGCTGCCGGTCGCGCTGGTCGCGACCCGGATGCCGCACCGGCTGCTCCGCTGGTTCGCGTGGCCCTCGATCTTCCTCAGCCTGCTGCTCGTGATCGGCACCCAGTCCTCGCTCGGCGTCACCGTCAACGGCAACCGCAACTGGCTCGCGCTCGGCGGCCGCTGCAGATCCAGCCGGCCGAGATCGCCAAGTTCTCGCTGATCATCTGGTGCGCGCGACATCTACGCGAGCAAGGAGAAGCTGCTCGGCGACTGGAAGCACACTCCTGGTCCCGGTGGTGCCGGTCGTCGCGCTGCTGACCGGGCTCGTGGTCGGCCTCGGCGGCGACCTCGGCACCGGCGCTGGTGCTGTTCGCGATCATGCTCGGCATGCTCTGGGTGGTCGGCGCCCCGACGCGGCTGTTCCTCGGCGCCGTGACCATGGTCGGCGTGGTCGCGCTGTTCCTCGCCACGACCAGCAGCGAGCGGCTGTCGCGGCTGACCAACTTCGTCGACCCGTTCCGCGACTTCGAGGGCGCCGGCTGGCAGGCCGGCCACGGCATCCTCGGCATGGCCAGCGGCGGCATCTTCGGCAGGGGCATCGGCGCCTCGCAGCAGAAGTGGGGCAACCTGCCCGAGCCGCACACCGACTTCATCTTCGCCGTCCTCGGCGAGGAGCTCGGGCTGGTCGGCACCCTGCTCGTGCTCGCGCTCTTCCTGGCGATCGCCTACGCCGGCATCCGGATCGCGCTGCAGGCCACGCGACCCGTTCGTGCGCTACATGGCCGCCGGGATCACGATCTGGCTGACCGCGCAGATGATGATCAACATCGGCATGGTGCTCGCGCCTGCTCCCGGTGATCGGCATCCCGCTGCCGCTGGTGTCGTACGGCGGGTCCTCGCTGGTGCCCGAGCTGGTCGCGATCGGCCTGCTGATCTCGTTCGCGCGGCACGAGCCCGCCGCCGCGCGCGAGCTGCGCGACCGTCGTCGCCGCGGCGCGGGGGCGCTCCGGCGTCAGTGCCCGCGCCACCCGGGCGACGCGAGCGAAATAATGCGCGTGCTCCTCGCCGGCGGGGGCACGGCCGGCCACACCTCGCCACTGCTCGCCACCGCCGACGCCCTGCGCCGCCGCGATCCCGCGATCGAGATCACCGCGCTCGGCACGCCGCGCGGGACTCGAGAACCGGGTCGTCCCCGCCGCCGGCTACCCGCTCGAGCTGGTGCCCGCCGGTGCCGCTGTCGCGCAAGCTCAACGGTGACCTGCTGCGCACGCCGATGCGGCTGCGGGCGACGGTCAAGGCAGCGATCGAGGTGATCGACCGCGTGCAGCCCGACGTGGTCGTCGGGCTTCGGCGGCTACGTGTCGGTGCCGGCCTACCTCGCCGCTCGCCGCCGGCGGGTGCCGATCGTGGTCCACGAGGGCAACGCGATCGCCGGCATCGCCAACAAGCTCGGCGCTCGCTTCACCCGCTTCGTGGCCACCAGCTTCCCTGGCACCGAGCTGCGTCACGCCACGCTACGTCGGGCTGCCGATCCGGCGGATGATCGCGACCCTCGACCGCGGCGATCTGCGCGAGGTGGCTCGCGCCCACTTCGGGCTCGAGCCCGAGCTGCCGACGCTGCTGGTGACCGGCGGCTCGCAGGGCGCGCGCCGGCTCAACGAGTCGGTGGCCGCCGCCGCGCCCGCGTTCGCCGCGGCCGGCGTCCAGGTGCTGCACGTGTCCGGGCCGGCACGGCGAGGTCGACGTACCCGCGAAGCAGGGGCCCTCCGGCCCGCCGTACGTCGTGGTGCCGTACGTCGACCGGATGGACCTCGCCTACGCCGCCGCCGACGCGGTGCTGTGCCGGGCCGGCGCCAACACCGTGCACCGAGGTGTCCGGCGTCGGCCTGCCCGCGATCTACGTGCCGCTCCCGATCGGCAACGGGGAGCAGGTCGCTGAACGCCCGCCCCGTGATCGACGCGGGAGGCGGGCTGCTCGTCGCCGACGACGACCTCACGCCCGCGTGGGTGTCGGAGAACGTCCCGGCGCTGCTGACCAACCCGCTGCGGCTGGCCGGCATGGCCCGTGCGGCGGCCGACGTGATCCCGCTCGACGCCGACGAGAAGCTCGCCGACATGATCCTGGCGGCGGCGGCATCATGAGGGTGCCGGTCCCCGCGGAGCTGCTGCCCGCCGAGGCGCTCGGGCGGGTGCACTTCGTCGGCATCGGCGGAGCCGGCCTGTCCGGCATCGCCCGGATCATGCTCGCGCGCGGGCTCACCGTGTCCGGCAGCGACGCCAAGCAGTCGCGTCACGCTCGACGCGCTGCGGGCGCTCGGCGCCACCTGCTACGTCGGCCACGACGCGTCCCAGGTGCGCGACGCCGACACGCTGGTGGTCTCGACCGCGGTGCGCGACGACCAACCCCGAGGTGGTCGAGGCGCAGCGGCTCGGCCTGCGCATGCTGCCGCGCTCGGCCGCTCTTGCCTCGGTGATGCAGGGCCGCACGGTGGTCGCTGTCGCCGGCACGCACGGCAAGACCACCACCACGTCGCTGCTCACGGTGGCGCTCCAGCACTGCGGTGCCGACCCGTCCTTCGCGATCGGCGGCGAGCTCAACGAGTCCGGCTCCAACGCCCACGACGGCTCCGGTGAGCTGTTCGTGGCCGAGGCCGACGAGAGCGACGGGGCGTTCCTCGTGTACTCGCCGTACGTCGGCCTGGTCACCAACGTCGAGGCCGACCACCTCGACAACTGCGGCACGGAGGAGGCGTACCACGCGGCGTTCGAGGAGTTCGCTCGACCGGATCGACACCGCCGGCTTCCTGGTGATGTGCGTCGACGACGAGGGTGCCGCCGAGCTGGCAGTCACCGCCCGCGGCCGCGGCCTGACCGTGGTGACCGTGGGGGAGTCCGACGCCGCCGACGTTCGCGCCGCCGACGTGCGCTTCGTCGGCGCGACGTCGACGTTCACCGTGATCGACCGCGGCCGCCGGCTCGGCGAGGTGCGGCTGCAGATCCCGGGCCGTCACTACGTCCTCGACGCGCTGGCCGCTCTCGCCGCGGGGCTCGGGCTCGGCTTCCCGTTCGACCGACCTGGCCCGGGGGCTGGGCTCGTTCAGCGGCACCCGGCGCCGGATGGAGCTCAAGGGCGAGGCCGGCGGCATCCGGGTCTACGACAGCTACGCCCACCACCCCAACGAGATCGCCGGTGACCTGCAGGCGGCCCGGTCGCTGGCGGGGGAGGGGCGGGTGCTGGTCGCGTTCCAGCCACACATGGTGTCCCGCACCAAGATCTTCGGCGCCGCGATGGGCCGGGCGCTCGGCGCGGCCGACGTGGTCGTGGTGATGGACGTGTACGTCGCTCGCGAGGACCCCGAGCCGGGGGTCAGCGGCGCCCTCGTCGCCGACGCCGTCCCACTGCCGCCGGAGGACGTGGTGTTCGAGCCGCGCTACGCCAGTACCGCCGCTCACCTCGTCGAGCGGGCGCGCCCCGGTGACGTGGTGCTCACGCTCGGCGCCGGCGACGTGACCCTGCTCGCGCCCGAGGTGCTCGCCCAGCTCGGCGACCTCCATCATGACGAGGCGCCAGGGTCTGATGAGTAGGCCGGGGTCGTCGGCTGGGCCCGACGAGGAGACCATCGCGCTCGAGCGCAAGCTGTTCCGCAAGCGGCGCCGTTGGGGTCGGCTCGGCCGGATGCGGCCCTGGCTCGGTGCGGTGCTGGCGGTGGTGCTGCTCGTGGCCGGCGCGTACGTCGTGTGGTTCTCGCCGCTCCTCGCCACCGAGGGGGTCTCCGTCACCGGCACCGGCGCCCTCGCGCCGGTCCAGGTCCGCCAGGCCGCACGGGTGCCGATCGGTGAGCCGCTGGCCCGGCTCGACCTCGACGCGGTGCGCGGCCGGGTGGCCTCGCTGCCCGAGGTGAAGTCCGTGCGGGTGACGCGGGCGTGGCCGCACCGGGTCGCGATCGCGGTCACCGAGCGGGTCGCGGTCGCCGTCGTACCCCGCGCCGCAGGCTTCCGCGGCCTGGCCCCCGACGGCGTCCTCTTCCGCACCTACGACGCGCGGCCGCCGGGCCTGCCCGTGATCCGCGACCGGAAGGGCGCCGACACCGCGGCGCTGCAGGAGGCGGCCCGCGTCGTCGCCGCGCTGCCGCCGGCCGTGCTCGCACGCGTCGACCACGTGTCGGTGGCCACGATCGACCAGATCCGGCTGGTGATGCGCAGCGGCCGGCTCGTGAAGTGGGGCGACGCCGCGCAGTCCGCGAAGAAGGCCGAGGTGCTGGCGGTCCTGATGCGCCAGAAGTCCTCGGTGATCGACGTGCGGGTGCCCGGCCGGCCCACGACGCGTCCGTAGCCGGCGACCAGGCTCCGCTCAGCCGGGCACCTCGTCGCTCAGCTCGACCAGCCGGGCAAGCCCCGGTCCCACGTAGGCCTGGAGTCGGCCCAGGGCGTCGTCCAGCGCGGGGGACCCGCCGTGCTCGGGCGGGACGCGTGCGGGGTTGAGCGCGACCCGGTCGGACCACGCCTTGATGTCGGGCTCGGAGCCGAACGACGCCGAGTTCCGCAGGCCGAGGACGTTCATCCGTGCCCAGTCGGTCAGGGAGTTGCCGAAGGACGACGGCGGGCAGAGCCGGTTCTTCTCGCGCGTCGTCGTCGCGGGTCGCCTCGACGTACCCGGCGAGCGCGGCCCCGAAGCACGGGAACCCGGCCCGGATCGGCTGCAGCGTGATCGCCTCCGGCCCCCAGATCGGCACCAGCGGCGGCATCTTCAGGCCGTCGGCCGCGCAGTTCACGACGAGGGCGTCGTCGGCGACGGCGACCGACCCGTCGGCGAGGTCGATCCGGCCGCGGCTCGACCGTGACGATGTGGCCCAGGCGTACGACGTTGCTCGATGCTGCGCAGCAGCTCGAGCTCCCACGTGCCGAGGGTCGGCGCCTTGGCCATCGTCGGCGTGACCGAGCGGTCGATGCGCAGCATGATGCCGGCGTCCTCCAGCCGGAGGAACAGGTCGTCGGCAGCGAGGTCGCCTCGCCCGGCCGCCTGCATCATGTCGGCGACCATGCCGAGGTAGATGGCGGGATCGGGCTGGATCAGCGCCCGGTTGAGCATCCACGGGTCGCGCGGCCGCACCCAGCAGATCGCGTCGGGGTCCACCCCGCGCGCCAGCAGCCAGACGCAGGCGTCGGTCGCGGTCTTGCCCGAGCCGACGACGACGTACTGGCTCGGCGCCTCCTCGCAGTCGCACGAGGTCGTTGACCGGGATCACCCGCGCACCGTCGGCGACCTCGAACCGCGGCGGCGTCTCGGCCGGGATGTCGGGGGCGAGGTAGCGCGCGTCGACGATCCGGCACCGCTCGCGGCACCTCGAACCGCTGCGCCCGAGACGCGCGAGACGAAGGTGCGGTCGCCCAGGTACTCGCAGCCGGCGAAGAACTCGACCCGGCCCGACCCCAGCATCCGGTCCGCCAGCAGGTCGTCGTAGTAGGCGCAGATCGTCGGGCTGGTCGGCCCGCTCGTGCAGCCCCGCCTCGGGCCCGCGCGACTGGATCCGCCCGCCGCCGAGCACCGTCGACGCGACGCCGTAGAAGGTCGACGACTGGTGCAGCCGGACGAACGGGTAGGCCTCGAGCCAGTGGCCGCCGACGCCGTGGCGACGGTCGACGAGCGCGACGCGCACGTCGGCGTGGTCGATCAGCGCGTCGGTGAACGCCATCCCGCATGGCCCCGGCGCCGACCACGAGGTAGTCGGCCTCGACTTCCCTCGTCACGGTGCAACCAAAGCACAGGCATGGCACCTCCGAACACCCCGCCGCGTCGTCGAACCGCGCCGGGACCGCCGAAGAGGCACTGCTCACACGCCCGCACGGGGTCGCAGATTCGCGCGTACCGTGACGTCGTGGCCGACCCGCAGCCCGACGTACCCGTCACGGACGTCACCGAAGCGCGTCACCTGTTTCCCGCGACCGCGGACCGGTGCTACTTCAACACCGCGGCCGTCGGACTCGCCAGCGACGCGCTGGCCCGGACCTACCACGACGCCGTCGACGAGTGGGTCACCGACGGCCTGGACTTCGCCCTCGGCGAGCAGGCCGCGAACGACGCCCGGGCGCAGGCGGCCCGTCTCATGGGCGCCGATCCCGCAGACGTTGCGCTGATCCCGTCGATGTCGTCGGCCGCCGGCCTGGTCGCGGCGCAGTTCGGCACCGCGGCCGCCGGCGACAACGTCGTCATCGGGGAGCGGGAGTACAGCTCGAACCACTTCCCGTGGCGGCAGCTCGAGCGCAAGGGCTACGACGTCCGCCAGGTCCCGTTCCGCCACGGCGGGCTCGAGCCTGAGGACGTCGAGCTGCGCGTCGACGCCGGCACGCGCCTGGTGGCGTTCAGCGGCGTGCAGTCGGCCACCGGCCATCGCTCCGACATCGCCTCGATCAGCACGCTGGCGCGCGAGGTCGGGGCCATCGTGTTCGTGGACGGCTCACAGATGGTGGGCGCGGTACCGGTGTCCGAGGCCCTTCGTCACGTTGACGTGCTGGCGACGGCGGACCACAAGTTCCTGCTCAACGCCGGCCGGGGGATGGGCTACTGCTTCCTGTCCAGGGCCGCGCAGGAGCGGTTCACCCCCATCAACGCCGGCTGGCGTGCGGGCGCAGACCCGTTCACCAGCTACTTCGGCCCGACGATGGAGCTGTCGCCGACGGCATCCCGGTTCGACAGCTCCATCAGCTGGCTGGCGGCCTTCGGCAACAGGACGTCGCTCGGCATCTTCGACCAGTTCGGACCCGACACCATCTTCAGCCGGAACCGCGACCTCGAGGAGGTGCTGCGGGGCGCCCTCACCGGTGCGGGCTGGGAGCCGGTTGCCCTGCCCGCGGAGAACCGGAGCACCATCCTCAGGGTTCCGCTCGGCGACCTCGAGCCGGCCCGGGTCGTTCACGCCCTGTCCGAGCAGCGGGTCATCGCCTCTGCACGCGACGGCGCCCTTCGCTTCTCGGTCCACCTCTACAACCACGAGGACGACATCGACCAGCTCGTCACGGTCCTGCGGTCCCTGGGACGGCCACCCGCGAGCGCGGTTCGAGACTGACGCCGGCGATCAGCCGACGTACGGCACGCGTGCACGCACCGAGCTCGCGGGCGGGGGCGTCACAGGCGGGCGATGATCGGGCAGTCGACGATGAAGCCGCTGGGGCCCCACGGTCCGCCCGGGAACCCGATGACGGCGCCGGAGTCGGCGAGATCCTCGACCTGCGCGAACTCGGTCAGCCGGGTGGGTCGCTGCCCGGGTGCCCACTGGGTGAGGTGCACGTCCCACAACGGGCTGTACCGACCCTGCTGCGGCAGCCACGCCAGAACGTTGAGCGGGTCACCGTCTCCGAGAAGGGCCGAGTTCAGGCCCTGGCGCTGGGGGTTGTTGGGGCCGGTCGCACCGTTGGTGATGGCGGCCAGACTGGCCCGCGCTGAATCGGTGCCGTCGCCACCGGCGAAGGGTGCGTAGTTCAGGTTGGGGGCGTAGGTCACGTCCTCGATCGCCGCGGCACCGGGGTCCGAGGCCTCGGTCGAGACGTAGACGACCCGGTTGCCCCGTGAGAAGCCGTCGGTGAGCAGGTAGCGGACGGTGTGCGCTGGGCGACTCACCACCAGTGCCTTGTCCGCCCGGCCGGTGTCGTTCGCGATCTGGGGGGCGTTCAGGACCGCGCCGTCGGGGAGCTGGATCAACGGCGTGTACCCGGGGTTGCCCACGGCTCCGGGCGCTGCCTCCGCGGGCGGGAACCCCTTCGGCCCCGGAACGATGACATGGTCCGGCGAGAAGTCGACGGTGGCGGGGAAGACCACGGTGCCGTCCGGGTCGAGTGTGACCTTCTGGACGGCCGCGGTCCGGCGTGCGTTCAGCAGCTTGGAGCTGACCGACGTCCCCCACGCCTGGGCGTGCTCGGAGTCGGAGGCCTCCGTGGCGATGAACCACACCGTCTGGTTGCCAGACCGGCCACGGTGCAAGGGCAGGGTGACGGTGTGGTCGGCGTTGAGGCGGGCGCCGGGCACGAAGACCTGGCTGCCGTCTGCCGAGGCGGGAGTTGAGACCAGGCCGACCACCGAGGTGGCGACCGTGAGAGCCGCGAGGGCGGCGAGAAGTGGACGCGTGCGCATGCTGTGTGTTCCTTCCGGGTTGGGTGGTGGGTCAGGGTGCGAGGCACCCGCCCGGCGGTGCTCTGCATCGCGGTGTGACGGCCAGCGGGCTGGCGAAACCGTCGTCAGGCATGGGGAGGTCCTCGGATCAAGTCCGGCAGTCGTGTGACGTGGGGTGGAAGGTCAGCGACGGAAGTCGCGGAAGGCGGAGAGCAGGGTCGCCTGTGTCTCTGCGGAGAGGCTCTCGACGGGGATCTCCCCGACTCGTGAGGCCGTCTCCTTCATCTGGCTCAGGTAGGTCTCACAGCCCGCACAGAGCGCCAGGTGCTCCTCGAAACGGCGCGCCGTGTCCTCGTCGAGAGCGTCCTCGAGGTAGTCGGTGACCAGCTCGACGAAGTCCTGGCAGGTGAGGTCGGCCATCTCAGCTCACCCGCCCGGTCGCGGGATCCTGCTCGAGGTACGGCGCCAGCTGGATGCGCACTGCGGCTCGGGCCCGGTGCAGGAGGACACGCTGGTTGGGGCCCGAGATCTCGAGCATCTCGCAGACCTCGCCTGAGGTATGTCCCAGGACGTCACGCAGGGTGATGACCACGCGCTGCCGGTCGGGCAGCGCGTCGATCGCGGCACGGACCTGGGCGCGGACCTCACCTGCGAGCACGGCCCCGTCGGAGGATGGCCACGCGAGCGGGAACATCCGCCAGCCGCCTGGGTACTGGTCGCCGGCGTCGCGGAACAGGGCCGGGTCCACGGTCGGTCCGTGGTCGTCGTCGGCCAGGCTGCTCCACGGCACGGTGCGACTCTCCCGCACGCCGCGCTTCTTCGCGGTGTTGACCAGGATCCGGTAGACCCAGGTACGCAGGGAGGATCGGCCCTCGAACCGGTCGATGCCCCGGATGACCGCGAGCCAGGTGTCCTGGACGACCTCCTCGGCCGATGCTTCGGTGGAGACGAAATTGCGGGCGAGCAGCAGCATGGACCGTGACCAGTCGTCCAGCAGCTGCGCGAAGACAGCCTCGTCACCGGACCGGACACCTGCCACGATCGCGTCGTCGGTGCTCGACGTGACCACGGTGGGAGCGTAGCGCTGGTCATCGGTACTCCGGGTTCTCGAAGTCGAACCGGCAGCCGGCGTCCCACTCCGACCTCTGGTTGCCGTACGACGGGACGCCGCCCGCGTCCTTCAGCAGCCGGGCCAGGTGCATCAGGTTCCAGGTCATGAACGTCGTGTTCCGGTTGGTGAAGTCGTTCTCCGGGCCACCCGATCCGGGGTCGAGGTACGACGGCCCTGGCCCCGCCTCACCGATCCAGCCGGCGTCGGCCTGCGGGGGGATCGTGTAGCCGATGTGCTGCAGCGTGTAGAGGACGTTCTGCGCGCAGTGCTTGACGCCGTCCTCGTTGCCCGTGATCAGGCATCCGCCGACCCGGCCGTAGTACAGGTACTGTCCCCGGTCGTTGAGCAGGTGCGAGCCGCCGTACAGCCGTTCGTGGACCTGCTTCATGACCGAGCTGTTGTCACCGAGCCAGATCGGTCCGGCCAGCACCAGGATGTCGGCGGCCAGGACCTTCTCGAAGATCCCGGGCCAGTCGTCCGATTCCCACCCGTGCTCACGCATGTCGGGCCACACACCGGTGGCGATGTCGTGGTCGATGGCGCGGACCACGTCGACCTGCAGGCCGTGTGCCTCCATGATGTGCCGGCTGATGTCGACCAGACCCTGGGTGTTGCTGGGCTCGGGTGACCGCTTCAGGGTGCAGTTGACGAAGAGCGCCCTGAGGTCGTCGTACGCGCCGTTCGGGGCGGTGGCTGGCTGCTGGGTCACGGTTCCTCCTGGTGGGTGGGTAGGACGGTGTGCGGTGCCGCCTCCCTTATCCGATGCCAGAGATAAGTGCCGCCAACCGCCGCGGCGTTACACGGCGACGGGAGCTTGTCCGCGCCACGAGATGACGGCATGGACCAGGACTGAGCCGCAGCTGACGCCACACAGCCAGTTCCGAGCGCCGCACGGTCTCAGGGAGCGGGCGTGCTCGACCGGAGTGGAGTCGACCAGCCATGCCGCGTCAGCGAGCCGACACACCGCCATTCCCTCGGACCAACTCATCTAGGGGCGTCGGTGGAAGGAGACCGATCCGTCGGGTCGGTAGCGGTGCTCGAGCGCGGGGTCGTGGATCCGGCGATGGTGGAACCAGCACAACGGCACGGCATCGGCCAGGTTGGTCGGCCCCGCGGCCGACCACGGCCGACGATGATGCAGCTCGCACCAGGCGAACGGCCGCTCGCACCCGTCCGCGGCGCAAGTGGCGTACGTCAGCCCGCAGGCCATACGCTGGGCCTCGCTGAACAGTCGCTTCGACCAGCCGAGATCGAGCACGTGCGACGCGCCGCCGAGCACCGCCGGAAGGAGGCCAGCTCCGCAGGCCAGGCGACGCGCCTCTCCCGCCGAGATACGGCCACCGGTGTCGAGGCCCGCCGCCCGCAGCACCCCGTCGAGCACACGCTTGTCAAGCTTTACGACGAGTGTCGCCGCGACCTTGCCGTGCAGCCGGTCGGTGGGCAGGTGCTCGACGAGCTCGCAGAACGCCAGCCCCCGAGCGTGGTCCCAGTCGGTGCGGATGCCCTGCGCCCCCGCCTGCACCTGACTGGCCCCGAGCCGGCCACGACGGGGCGCGGTCATGGTCTCGAGGATCTTGCGCAGCAGCTGGCCGTGCAGCTCCGGGACGGTGAAGTGGCCCGACACCGTGCCGTCGCCGTTGTCGTGCAGCGAGAGCCGGGTCTTGTCGTAGGCGACCCGCTCGTCCTCGCGGAGCAACGCGTCCTCATGGGCGTCGACCACCGTGGCGTCGCGCTCAACGGCTTCGACCGCGCGACGCGCGGCCACTCGGAGCCGCCGTGGTGACATCGTCTCCGCCTTCTCCACCAGGCCGCGCTCGACGCGCACGCGCTGCTCGGTATCGAGCGACACCGGCAGTCTGCGCTGCGCGTCCGCGATCACCTCGGCGTGGCGCGCAGAGATCCGGCCCTTACCAAGCGCTGTCCGCGTGGTCGCACACGTGTCGTCGAGGTGACTCGCCAGGGACACCTGCCGGTGGGCATCGTCGCTGTCCTGGTGCGTCAGCGCGGAAGCCCACGCCGCTGTCGAGGCAGCACCGGCGGCGCGCGCCGTACCACTCCGATCGGCCAGTGCCAGCAGTCGCAGCTTCACCGCCCCGACACCAGCCTCGACGCGGTGCCAGGATTCCAGGGCCGCCCGCAGCTGTTCGTCCGTCAGTCCCTCGAACGCGCTCGCCCCGGCGTCAGCCAGGAGATCGTCGAGCACCCACTGCACCACGCCGGCGCCCTCGACCGCGGCCGGCGGCAGCACCCGGGCCGGCAGCTCGTCGAGGGAGGCGGTCACGGTCCGATTCTATCGAACACGTGTTCGAAGAGCAAGCCCGTGTGACGCAGTCTTGGCCGCGTTGCTCGTGGGCGGCAATGGCTGCGACGAGGACTGAGCACGGTGAGGATCATCCCCAGGTGCCGTCGCGTTCGAGTGGAGCTGTCCGCCAAGCGCATCGAGCTGCTCGGCAATTTCTCGAAACTCGCCACGCCTCCCGCGTGTTGCACCGGTTGACCGTGCGCTGCTGCCTACTTTGGTCACACGACCTCAGGTTGACATAACTATAACCTTCTACTTCAGGGTTAGAGTTCATCGGCCAGGTCGGACTTCCCCGGACAGCACCACCCTTTTCCGACCATATGAGAGGCAGCCGCCGTGGCAGCACCACAGAACTACCTGGCCGTGATCAAGGTCGTGGGTATTGGTGGAGGTGGAGTCAACGCCGTCAACCGGATGATCGAGGTCGGTCTGAAGGGCGTCGAGTTCATCGCGATCAACACCGATGCGCAGGCTTTGTTGATGAGTGACGCCGATGTCAAGCTCGACATCGGCCGCGAGCTGACCCGGGGCCTCGGCGCCGGCGCCAACCCCGACGTCGGCGCGAAGGCCGCCGAGGACCACGGGGAGGAGATCGAGGAAGTCATCAAGGGCGCCGACATGGTGTTCGTGACCGCGGGCGAGGGCGGCGGCACCGGCACCGGCGGCGCGCCCGTCGTGGCCAAGATCGCCCGGTCCCTCGGGGCCTTGACGATCGGTGTCGTGACCCGGCCGTTCGCGTTCGAGGGCCGTCGTCGCGCCAACTCCGCGGAGGAGGGCATCGCCAGCCTCCGCGAAGAGGTCGACACCCTGATCGTGATCCCCAACGACAAGCTGCTCTCGATCTCCGACCGCAGCGTGAGCATGCTCGACGCGTTCAAGCAGGCCGACCAGGTGCTGCTCCAGGGCGTCTCGGGCATCACCGACCTGATCACCACCCCTGGCCTGATCAACCTCGACTTCGCCGACGTGAAGTCTGTGATGTCCAACGCCGGCTCGGCACTGATGGGCATCGGCTCGGCGCGCGGTGAGGACCGTGCCGTTGCGGCGGCCGAGATGGCGGTCTCAAGTCCGCTGCTCGAGGAGTCGATCGACGGCGCCCACGGAGTGCTGCTCTCGATCGCGGGCGGGTCCGACCTGGGCCTGTTCGAGATCAACGAGGCGGCGGCGATGGTGTCCGACGCGGTCCACCCGGAGGCGAACATCATCTTCGGTGCGACCATCGACGACGCGCTCGGCGACGAGGTGCGGGTGACCGTGATCGCGGCCGGCTTCGACGGTGGGCGTCCCAAGCGGCAGAGCGAGGCGCCGCACGCGCGTCGCCCGGTCGTGCCGCAGCAGTCGCAGGCCGAGACCCGGGCAGCCGCCCAGGCCGTGGCCAGCCGACCGGCGGAGGACAGGGTGCCGGTCGGTGCCACGCAGGCCCGCAACGGCGAGGCGCCGCACCGCCCGCCGGCGCCGTCCCAGCAGGGTCTCCCGCAGGGGTCACCGGCTCCGCAGAAGCCCAAGCCGACGCCGTACGGTGGCGATGACGACCTCGACATCCCGGACTTCCTGAAGTAGGCAACTGACGGCTTGTACGCACACCGCAGCTCACTCGGCCCCGTCGACCTGGCCTTCACGGACAGGTACGGCGGGGTCAGTGCTGCGCCCTTCGACAGCCTCAACCTGGCGCTCACCGGAGACGACGACCCGGAGGCGATCGCGGAGAACCAGCGCCTCGTGCTCGCCGACTTCGCCCCCGGCGCCGACCTGGTCGGCATGCACCAGGTGCACGGCGCCGAGGTGACCGTGCTCGGGGACGGCGCCCCGGGCGACCTGCCGCACTGCGACGGCCTGGTCACCACCCGTCCCGGCACGGTGCTGATGACCCGGGCCGCCGACTGCGTGCCGGTGCTGCTCGCCGACCCCGACGCTCGGGTGATCGGCGCCGTCCACTCCGGGCGCCCCGGGCTGGCGGCACGCGTCGTGCCGGCGGCCGTCGCCACCATGCGTGCGCAGGGCGCTCGCACGATCACCGCCTGGGTCGGGCCGCACGTGTGCGGGTCCTGCTACGAGGTGCCCGAGGCGATGCAGGCGGAGGTCGGGGCGCTGGAGCCGGCCGCGATCGCGACCACGAGCTGGGGGACACCGGCGCTCGACATCGGCGCGGGGGTCCGGGCCCAGCTCGAGCGCGACGGCGTCCGCGTGGTCGACGTCTCCCGGTGCACCCGCGAGTCGCCCGACCTCTACTCCCACCGCCGCGACGGCGCCGGCGCCGGCCGGCTGGCCGGACTGATCCGGCTCCGGGACGACCGGTGAGCCGCACCGAGGAGATCCGCGACGGGCTGACGACAGTGCGCGAGCGCATCGCCCGGTCCTGCGAGGGCGCCGGCCGCGACCCGGGCGAGGTGACCCTGGTCGTGGTCACCAAGTTCTTCCCGACCTCCGACGTGCGCATCCTGGCCGACCTCGGGGTCACCGACGTTGGGGAGAACCGGCACCAGGAGGCCGAGGAAAAGGCCGCCGACCTCGCCGACCTGCGCCTCACCTGGCACTTCATCGGCAGCCTCCAGAGCAACAAGGCGGCCGCCGTGGCGCAGTACGCCGACGTCGTGCAGTCCGTCGACCGACCCAAGCTGCTGGCCGGGCTTCGCCGCGGAGCCCACCAGCGCGGCACCGCCGGGAGCCTCCTCGACTGCCTGGTCCAGGTCGACCTCGACCGCGACCCGAAGCCCGGCCGCGGGGGCTGCGCGCCGGCCGACGTACCCGACCTGGCCACCGCGATCGACGCGACCGAGGGGCTGCGGCTGCGCGGCGTGATGGCCGTCGCTCCGCTCGGCGCCGACCCGGCGGAGGCGTTCGCCGGTCTCGCCAGGATCGCGGACGACGTACGACGCGCGCACCCGGACGCGACCTGGCTCTCGGCCGGCATGAGCGCCGATCTCGAAGCTGCCGTCGGGCACGGCGCGACACACCTGCGCGTCGGCAGCGCGGTCCTCGGTCAGAGACCTTCGGTCAAGTAATGTCCCGATCAGTGGTTCAGCCACACACGAGTGCAGAGGAAGAGAGTTCATGAGCGGCACGATGCGCAAGATGGGTGTCTATCTCGGGCTGCTCGAGGACGCCAACGCCGAGTACGTCGACGACGAGGCTGCCTACGACGAGCCCGCTCGTCGCGAGGCGGTCCCGGCGGCTGCCCGAGAGACCGTGCCGGCGCCGCGTGAGGTCTCCAACCTCGCCGACCGCCGGCGCACCGGAGCAGCGGGACCGGCCCCGTCGGCCGTGGTCGCCCCGATGTCCAGGATCACCACGCTGCACCCGCGCACCTACAACGAGGCCCGGGTGATCGGCGAGAACTTCCGGGACGGAGTGCCCGTGATCATGAACCTCTCGGAGATGTCCGACGTCGACGCCAAGCGTCTCGTCGACTTCGCGGCCGGACTGGTGTTTGCGGTGCGTGGCAGCATCGAGCGCGTGACCAACAAGGTGTTCCTGCTCTCGCCGCCCAACGTCTCCGTCGCCGCTGAGGACAAGCAGCGCATCGCGGAGGGCGGATTCTTCAACCAGAGCTGATCGGGATGTACGCCGTCGGCTCGATTCTGCACTTCCTCCTGCTGATCTTCATCCTGCTGCTGATCGCCCGCTTCATCGTGGACTGGGTGCAGGTGTTCGCCCGTCAGTGGGTCCCGCACGGACCCGCCCTCGTGGTGCTGGAGGCGGTCTACTCGAGCACCGACCCGCCGATCAAGGCGGTACGCCGGCTGCTGCCCCCGATCAGGCTCGGTGGCATGGCGCTCGACCTGAGCCCGATGGTCGTGCTGATCATCTGCTACCTGCTGTTGTCCCTCGTGAGCGCGATTTTCCTGCGCTGCATCGATGTGACGAACGTTGCTGCTGCCTCACCCAAGCGGTGGTGACCGGTCGGGCTATGGTTCGGGGTGATGTATTTCCGAGCAGTAACCAAACGACCAGATGTGGGTGGGTGAAATCATGCCGTTGACGCCTGAGGACGTCAGCAACAAGCGGTTCACACCGGTGCGGCTGCGCGAGGGCTACGACATGGGCGAGGTCGACCAGTTCCTCGACGAGGTCGAGTCCGAGCTGGCACGGCTGATCAAGGAGAACGACGATCTCCGGGAGAAGCTGGGCGTCGGCCAGGACTCGCCTGCGGGCGCTCCTGTCGCATACGGCGCCCAGGCGGAGCCGGAGCCCGAGCCTGAGGGGGAGCCCGAGCCGGACGCCTGAGGCCGCTCCGGTGGCGCAGGTGCAGGAGATCAAGGTCGCGACCGTGTCCCAGGCGTCCTCCGCCGCGGCCCGACTGCTCGAGATCGCGACCCAGAACGCCGACCAGCTCGTCGGCGAGGCCAGGGCCGAGGCCGACAAGATCCTGGCCGAGGCCCGCACCACCGCGGAGCGACTGGAGCTCGAGAGCAAGACCAAGTCCGACCAGCTCGAGGCCGACGCCCGCACCCGGTCGCAGATGCTCGACTCCGAGACCGCCGAGCGCCGCACCCAGCTCTTCGGCGACCTCGAGAAGGAGCAGGGTCGGCTCAACACCGAGGTCGAGAACCTGCGTGCCTTCGAGCGCGAGTACCGCAGCCGGTTGAAGAGCTACTTCAACCAGCAGCTCGCCGCGCTCGAGTCCAACGAGTCGTCCGGCAACGGATCCAACGCGACCGCGTCGCTCGAGGGTTCCGGCGACCCGGCACCGAAGCGGCTGCGCTCGCTGCTCGGCGAGGAAGAGGCCTGACCCAACCCGGCCGCACGTCACACGAGGGGCCACCCAGCCGGGTGGCCCCTCGTGGTGTCCTGACGGTTAGCCGGGTCAGGCGCGGGTGACGGTGAACGACAGCCCGAGGTCGTCGTCGCGGAACACCCGGTCGCCGTCCAGAGCCTTGACGTCGTCGACCCGGCTGGTGCTGGTCGCCAGCACCTCGCTGGCGACCAGGTCGGACTGCTCGGCGAGCGCCACGCCGAGGTCGCCGTCGGCCCACCAGGTGAGCGCGATCCGGTCGCTGACCTCGAAGCCGCTGCTCTTGCGGGCCTCCTGCACCAGCCGGATCGCTTCGCGGGCCAGGCCGGCGCGCACCAGCTCGGGGGTCAGGTGCAGGTCGAGCGCCACGGTCTCGCCCTGCTCGTTGACCACCGACCAGCCCTCGCGCGGACGCTCGGAGACGATCACCTCGTCGGGCAGCACCTCGACCTCCTCGCCGTCGACGATCACGGTGGCGCGCCCGTCGGCCGCAAGGGCCGCGGCCAGCGCGGAGGCGTCGGACTCGGCGATTGCCTGGGCGACCCGAGGCGTCTGCTTGCCGAACCGCTTGCCGAGCGCCCGGAAGTTGCCCTTCGCGCTGTGGTCGACCAGGTCGGCCCCGGCAGCCGACAGCGCCTCGAGCGTGCCGATGTTGAGCTCCTCGGCGACCTCGCCGGCGAAGGGCGTCGTCCAGCGCCTGGTAGGCCGTGGTGCCGACCAGCGCCCGGGACAGGGGCTGGCGGGTGCGCACCTTCGCCTCGGCCCGGGCCGCGCGACCGAGCTCGACGAGGCGCCGCGCGACGCGAACCCCTGCCGACAGCTCCTCGTCGACCAGCTCGCCGCCGATCCGCGGCCAGCTCGCGAGGTGGACCGACTCCTCGCACCTCCGACGACGTGGCCGCGAAGAGGTCCTGCCAGACCCGCTCGGTGATGAACGGCGCCATCGGGGCCATCAGCAGCGTGACCACGTAGAGACACTCGTGCAGGGTGGCGAAGGCGTTGACGTCACCGTTCCAGAAGCGACGCCGCGAGCGTCGCACGTACCAGTTGGACAGGTCGTCGACGTACGCCGCGATCGTGGTGCCGACGCGCTGCGTGTCGAACTGCTCGTACGCCGAGGTCACGTCCCGGGCGACGCGATGCGCCTCCGAGAGCGCCCAGCGGTCGAGGACGGGCCGGTCGGCCACGTCCGCGGCAGGCGTGTCGTGCGGCGAGAACCCGGCGAGGTTGGCGTAGAGCACCTGGAAGGAGACGGTGTTCCAGTAGGTCAGCAGGACCTTGCGGACGGTCTCCTGGATGCTGGCGTGCCCGACCCGTCGCGCTGCCCAGGGCGACCCGACCGGCCGCCATGAACCAGCGCACCGCGTCGGCGCCGTGCTCGTCCATCAGCGGGATCGGCTCCAGGATGTTGCCGAGGTGCTTGGACATCTTGCGGCCGTCCTCGGCCAGGATGTGGCCCAGGCACAGCACGTTGCGGTACGACGACTCGTCGAACACGAGCGTGCCGATCGCCATCAGCGTGTAGAACCAGCCCCGGGTCTGGTCGATCGCCTCGCAGATGAAGTCGGCCGGGTAGGCCTGCTCGAACCGCTCGCGCGAGCCCTCGACGTGCGGGTAGCCCCACTGCGCGAACGGCATCGACCCGGAGTCGAACCAGCCGTCGATCACCTCCGGCACCCGGCGGGCCTCCTCGCCGCAGGTCGGGCACGGGAAGACCACGTCGTCCACGTAGGGCCGGTGCGGGTCGAGTCCGGACTGGTCGGCGCCGGTGAGGGTCGAGAGCTCGGCCAGCGAGCCGACGCAGACCTGGTGGTCGTCGGCGCAGCGCCAGATCGGCAGCGGCGTGCCCCAGTAGCGCGCGCGTGAGAGCGCCCAGTCGATGTTGTTCTCGAGCCAGTCGCCGTAGCGGCCGTGCTTGATCGTCGCCGGGTGCCAGGTGGTCGCCTCGTTCTCGCGCAGGAGCGCGTCCTTGACCTGCGTGGTGCGGATGTACCAGGACGGCTGCGCGTAGTACAGGAGCGCCGTGTGGCAGCGCCAGCAGTGCGGGTAGCTGTGCTCGTAGGGCACATGCCGGAACAGCAGCCCGCGGACGGACAGGTCGTCCACCAGGTCGCTGTTGGCGTGCCGGAAGAACTGCCCGCCGACCAGCGGCACCTCGGGCACGAAGACGCCCCGGCTGTCGATCGGGTTGACCATCGCCACGTCGTTGCGGCGGCAGGACCGGAAGTCGTCCTCACCGAAGGCGGGGGACTGGTGCACCAGGCCGGTGCCGTCCTCGGCGCGTCACGTAGTCCTCGGTGACCACGTAGTGCGCACCGCCGCCCTGGGGTCCGGCCGGCCACTCGACCAGCTCGAACGGGCGCTGGTAGGCCCAGCCGACCATGTCCGCGCCGGAGAACGTGTCCTGCACGGTCCACCCGTCGCCCAGCGCCTTTCCGACCAGCGACGCGGCGACGACCAGGGTCTCCTCGCCGTCGGTCGCGGTCACGTAGTCAAGGTCCGCGTGCGCCGCGACGAGGGCGTTGGAGACCAGCGTCCACGGAGTCGTGGTCCAGATCAGGAGCGACGCCCGGCCGGCGTACGGGCCGGACGTGAGCGGGAGACGCACGTAGACCGACGGGTCGGTGACCGTCTCGTAGCCCTGCGCCAGCTCGTGGTCGGACAGTCCGGTGCCGCAGCGCGGGCAGTACGGCGCGACGCGGTAGTCCTCGACCAGCAGGCCCTTGCCGTGGATCTGCTGCAGGGCCCACCACACCGACTCGACGTACGACGCGATCCATCGTGCGGTAGGGGTCGCGCATGTCGATCCAGCAGCCCATGCGGTCGGTCATCTGCTCCCACAGGTCGACGTGCCGCTGCACGGACTCGCGGCAGCGCGCGTTGAACTCCGCGACGCCGTACGCCTCGATGTCGGCCTTGCCGGGGAAGCCCAGCTCCTTCTCGACCGCGAGCTCCACTGGCAGCCCGTGGCAGTCCCAGCCGCCCTTGCGGCCGACCTGGTAGCCCTGCATGGTCCGGAACCGCGGGAAGATGTCCTTGAACGCGCGCGACTCGACGTGGTGGGTTCCGGGGCGACCGTTGGCGGTCGGCGGACCCTCGTAGAAGGTCCACGTGTCGCCGGGCTTCTCCAGGCTCTTCTCGAATATCCGGTGCTCGCGCCAGAACTCGAGGACGCCGTGCTCGAGGGCCGGCAGGTCGACCTGCGGGGGGACTGGGCGGTACTGGCTCATCGGGCTTCCTTCGTATCCGGTGGTCGAGCTTGTCGAGACCACTGACGAAGGGACGAAGTCCCGGCCGTCTCGGCCCGGTCTCCGCGGTACCACCCTCCTTGGCCGGCCCGATCGGGGTCGACCCACTTCCTTGCTGCGGCCGGGTCTACCGCGGCGGCCCCGGGTTGCGGGGCACCGTTTCTTCCGGCGACTCCGGGCTGATCTTCGCCCCTGACCGTGCCCCCGGGCTCGCACCGTCCCCGGGTCGCTCCTGGCCGTGTCAGGGACTACTCGTCCCATCGGCGTCTGCTCGCAGACCAAGTCTGCCAGACGCAAAACATCGGCACCTCCCGGTATTACCTCCCTTCGGGTCGGTCGGGCGAGTTGTCTGGGGTATATCGAGACGCATATCCTCACGCCTGTTTGACAGCCACGACGACGACGGGCACACAGGTGTTCGGATCGCGGTGATCCGAGAGGACAGCAGATGGCGAACACCGGGGGCAGGTCGCTGGCCGGCCGCGCGACCTCTGTAGCGCGCCGCGTGGTCGCAGGGCGGGGGTCGAGTGCGGCCTCCGGTGACGCCCCGGCGAAAAAGACGGCTGCCAAGAAGGCGACGCCGACGAAGAAGGCGTCGGCGAAGAAGTCGGTGGCGAAGAAGGCGCCGAGCAACAGGACGGCTGCGTCGGCGAAGAAGACCGCGCCGGCGAAGAAGACCGCCACCGAGAAGTCGGCTGCCACCAGGACGGCATCGTCGGCGAAGAAGACCGCGCCGACGAAGAAGGCCGCCGTGAAGAAGGAAACGCCCACCAAGGCGCGCTGCGAAGAAGTCGGCGCCTGCTAAGAAGGCGCCCGCGGCGAAGCCGATGGCGAAGAAGACCTCGTCGGTGAAGAAGGCCGCCGCGAAGCAGAGCGCGCCTGCCACGAAGGCGGCACCGGTTCGAAAGGCGGCGGCGAAGAAGGCCGTGGCGAAGAAAGCCGTGGCGAAGAAGGCCGTGCCGACGAAGGCCACCGCCGAGGTCACGCCCGCGCCCGCGAAGGTCGCGTCGGCCCGCAAGGGCAGCCCGGGCGCGCTCGTAGTCCTCGCCGGCGAGAAGCCGTGGACCAAGGACGAGCTCGCCGAGGTGCGTGGCCACCTGCGCGCCGACGTGAAGCGGCTGACCGCCGAGTTGAAGGTCGCCGACGGTGACCTCCACGACCTGATGCGCGACGCCGGCGACGGGGCCGGCAACGACCAGGCCGACGTCGGCTCCAGCACGTTCGAGCGCGACCAGGAGATGACGATCGTCAACAACGCGCGCGACATGCTGCTGCAGAGCCAGCACGCGCTCGAGCGCATCGCCGACGGGTCGTACGGCGTGTGCGAGAACTGCGGGGAGCCGATCGGCAAGATGCGGTTGATGGCTTTCCCCCGTGCGACACTCTGCATGTCATGCAAGCAGCGCGAGGAGCGTCGCTGAGCTCCAGCGACCCGGAGGTCCCGGCGACCGCTCCGGCCCTGCCGCGACGCCGGATCGCCCTTTTCTTCGTGGTCGCCCTCGTAGCGTTCCTCGTCGACCAGGTGACCAAGTACGTCGCAGTCGAGCGGCTCTCCGACCGGCCGAACGTCCACGTCGTCGGTGACCTGCTCCAGCTGACGCTGGCCCGCAACCCGGGCGCCGCCTTCAGCACCGGCACCGGGTTCACCCAGGTCTTCTCCGTGATCGCGATCGTGGCGACCGGGGTCGTGGTCTGGTTCGGGCTCCGAGCCCGGTCCGCGCTCTGGGCGTTCGGCCTGGGCATGCTGCTCGCCGGCGTCATGGGCAACCTCGCCGACCGGCTCTTCCGCGCACCAGGGCCGCTGAGCGGTCACGTGGTCGACTTCATGGCCCTCCCGCACTGGCCGGTGTTCAACGTCGCCGACGTATGCATCAACATCGCCGCCGCCGTGATCGTGGTCCAGGCGATGCGTGGCGCCCGGATCGACGGCACCCGGAGCGGAGCGGAGGCTGGCGGCGTCGACGGGGAGCACTCGTGAGCGACGCCGAGCGCCGTACCGTACTGGTTCCCGACGGCCTGGCAGGGGAGCGCGTCGACACCGGGATCGCCCGCATGTTCGGCCTCTCGCGCACGCGCGCGGCCGAGCTCGCCGGCGATGGCCTGGTGGCGCTCGACGGTGTCGTGGTCGCCAAGTCCGAACGGATGCACTCGGGGTCGATGCTCGAGGTGAGCATTCCGTCGCAGGCCGACCCGCTCGAGGTCCGCGCCGAGACGGTCGAGGGGATCACGATCATCCACGACGACGAGGCCATCGTCGTCATCGACAAGCCGGTCGGAGTCGCCGTTCACCCGTCCCCCGGCTGGCTCGGACCGACTGTGGTGGGGCACCTCCGGGGCTCCGGCTACCGGGTCGCCACCAGCGGCGCCTCCGAGCGCCAGGGCATCGTGCAGCGGCTCGACGTCGGGACCTCGGGCGTGATGGTGATCTGCAAGTCCGAGCACGCGTACTCGGTGCTCAAGAACGCCTTCCGGCGCCGCGACGTCGACAAGATGTACCACGCGCTGGTGCAGGGGCACCCCGACCCGCTGCGGGGGACCATCGACGCGCCGATCGGGCGTCATCCGCGCTCGGACTGGAGGTTCACGGTCCGCGACGACGGCAAGCACAGCGTGACCCACTACGAGACGCTGGAGGCGCACCGGTTCGCCAGCCTGCTGGAGGTGCACCTCGAGACCGGGCGCACCCACCAGATCCGGGTGCACATGGCCGCGCTCAAGCACCCGTGCCTGGGCGACCTGACGTATGGAGCCGACCCGACGCTCGCGGCACGGGTGGGTCTCGACCGGCAGTGGCTGCACGCCGTACGCCTGGGGTTCGAGCACCCGGAGACGGGGGAGTACGTCAGCTACGAGTCGTCGTACCCGTCTGACCTGGCCGACTCGCTGGAAAAGATCCGGCATGCCCAGTGAGGCGCTGACCCTCCGGCCCGCCGGTCCCGACGACCTGAGCGCCGTCGCCGACCTGTTCCTCGCCAGCCGGGCCGCCGCGGTTCCGCAGATGCCGCCGGTGGTCGACGAGGCGGACGCGCGCCGGTGGGTGCTGGGCTGGGATCTGGGCGCGCGGGAGGTCTGGCTCGCCGTCGCCGAGACCGGCGTCGTGGGCTTCGCGGCGCTCGAGGACAGCTGGCTGTGGGGCCTGTACGTCGCGCCCGACCGGATGCGCGACGGCGTCGGCACCACCCTGCTCGAGGTGGCCAAGGCCCAGCGGCCGCGCGGGTTCGCGCTCTGGGTCTTCGAGAGCAACGTGCGGGCCCGCGCGTTCTACCGCCGCCACGGCCTGGTCGAGCTCGAGCACACCGACGGGGCCGACAACATGGAGCGGAGTCCGGACCTGCGGATGGCCTGGCCGGGAGCCGACCCGGTCGCCTACTTCCGCAGCGAGATCGACGACGTCGACCAGATCCTGGCCGTGCTGCTCGGGCGCCGCGCGGCGCTGACGGGAGCGGTCCAGGATCACAAGGGCGTCTCGGGCCACGCCGGCCGCGACCCCGACCGCGAGCGCGAGATCGCGCAGCGCATGAGCACGCACGCTCCTGGGCTGGACCCCGACGCGGTCGCCCGGATCATGCACACGGTGATCGAGGAGTCGCTGGATGCCTGGGAGGGGCGGCGGAGGGGTAGGTCCTCCGTGGAAGGCCAGCGACGGCGGTGGCACCGCGGAGGTCGAAAGCGCAGCGACGGGGAGGTGTGGCGGTGCTCGCCGTCTGCTCCCGGGTGGCGCGTCGCGGTCGGTTGAGGAGATCGGCCAACCCGCCTTCGGATCGCCGTAACTTCCCTAGCCAAATGTCGACTGATTCCACTCTTGATTCGAACACATGTTCGACTAGAATGGAGCCATGACCAGCACGGCAGCAGTCCCGGACCTCGACACCGCGGCAGCGGTGCTCGAGCTCGCCCGGGACCGCCGTGCCGCCGCCGACGCCGCCGAGGCGGACCTGCTCCGCGCCGCGGTCGCCTGGGCGGACCTGCACCCGGCGGAGTCGATCGGTGACGCGGCGCTGCCGGCCGGCGACGACCAGCCGGTCCCGGTCGCCGGACCCGGTGCCCCGCTGGTCGCGGAGTTCTGTGTGGCCGAGTTCGCGGCCGCGGTCGGGCTGCCCACCGAGACCGGGAAGGCCTACCTCGGTGAGGCCCTGGAGCTGCGGCACCGGCTCCCGCGCACCTGGGCTCGGGTCGAGTCCGGGGACCTGCCGGCGTGGCGGGCGCGGCGGATCGCCCGCGCCACCATCGCACTCAGCCCGGCGGCGGCGGGGTTCGTGGACGAGCAGGTCGCGCCGTTCGGGCACCGCATCCGCCCCACCGGCGTGGACCGGCTGGTCGAGGAGGCGATCATCCGGTTCATGCCGGACCAGGCCCGCCGCCGCCGCGAGGCCGCCGCGGACGGCCGGCACGCGCACGTGCACACCCACCAGGTGTCCTTCGAGGGCACGGTCTGGGTCGAGGCCGAGGTGGACCTCGCCGACGCCCTGGACCTCGACACCGCGCTCTCGGCTGGTGCCACCAAGTTGGCCGACCTCGGCTCCACCGGCTCGCTGGACGTGCGCCGCTCCGAAGCGCTCGGGGAGATGGCCCGCCACCAGCTGTCGCTGGACCTCGACACCCAGACCGAGACCGGCGCCGACTCCCCGACCGCTCCGGCCACTCCGGCCCCGACGCCGGGCCGTCAGGTGGTGCTGCACGTCCACGTATCCGAGGACGCGATCACCGGCCCCGCCACCCAGCCCGGGGAGAAGCTGCATCTGGCCCGGGTCGCGAACACCCGCTCGTTCGTCGACGCCGACCAGGTCCGCGCCTGGTGCGGAGTCCCCGGCACCACGGTGACCGTGAAGCCGGTGATCGACCTGACCGAGCAGGTCCACGTCGACCAGTACCAGGTCCCCGACCGGCTCGCCGCCCAGACCGCCGAACGGGACCTGACCTGTGTGTTCCCGTGGTGCACCCGCCCCGCCGAGAAGTGCGATATGGACCACGTGATTCCCTACTCCGAGGGCGGCCCGACCGCGAGTGACAACATCGGTCCGCTCTGCCGCCGGCATCACCGGCTCAAGACCCACCACTCCGGCTGGGGCTACACCGTGCTCGAACCCGGCTCCTACCTGTGGTCCTCGCCGCACGGCTACCAGTTCCTGCGCGACCACCGCGGCACCACCGACGTCACCCGCGAAAAGACATCGCACCCGCCGGACCAGTAGCGACCCCGCCCCACACCCCGCGCCCACCACGCCCGGCGCGGGGCCACCGGCGTGTTCCGGGCCGGATGAGCTGCTCGAAGACCCGCCTTCCCCCACCCCAGCCTGCGAGCACGAGAGTCGGTTGCCGCCGGACGGCACCCGGTGACCGCCGCCGGCGGGGAGCGTAAAAGGGTGGCGTGGCGGCGCCGGCATGCCCAACTCCAGCGGCGACCGCCGCCGACACGGCATCCCCCAGCGACCGCCGGAGGTGGTCGCTGGGGGCCGTCCGGAGCCAGCCCTCGAGTCCCCGACGCCTGACCCCTCACACACCCGCTCAGCGCCGTTAACATCGCCGAATGCCCCACGATCACACCCAGATGTATTCACTCGCCTCGGAGCGCGAGGCCCTGGAAAGCTTCCTCGACGCTCAGCGGGAGGGGCTGATCCGGAAGATCGACGGACTCGATGACGCCATGGCGCGACAGGCGCCGAGCGCGAGCTCGTTGTCGCTGCTGGGGCTGGTGAAGCATGCAGCGACCTGGGAGCGCCGCTGGTTCCAGGTTGTCATGGGCGGACGCGAATGCCCCGACGGGTGGCCCGAGGTCAGACCCGAGCCCCGGGACGTCGACATGATGGTCGATGAGAACGACACGGTGGACCACTGGGTCGCGCACTATCGGGAGCAGATCGCGCAGTCCAAGGCTGTCGCGTCTTCGATGGATCTTGCCAGTCCATGCGCGCGCACCGACATCATCGAGTGCAACGTGCGCTACGTCATGTTCCACATGATCGAGGAGACGGCGCGCCATGCCGGCCACGCGGACATCATCCGCGAGACCCTCGACGGCTCACGCGGAATCTGAGCCGTGCCAGGCGCAGCCCGGCCCTTCGCTCAATCGGACGGCGTGACCGAGGACCACACGCCGAGCCACTGCTCGGCGCCGTACTCCTCGAACCGCTCCGCCTCGGTGAACCCCAGCCTCGCCGCGAGAGCCATCGAGCGGTCGTTGGCCGTCTGTGTGCAGAGCACCACCGGCTCGCCTGGAAGCGCGCCGGCGAACCAGTCGAGTGCGGCTGCACACGCCTCGGTGGCGTAGCCGCGTCCCCATGCCTCCGGCAGGAACAGGTAGCCGAGCATGGCCTCCCCGGCATCCGGGCGGGCTTCCCCCGGACTCTCTGTGTCGCGTCGGTCGAGCGTGATCGTGCCGATCATCGCTCCGTCGAGTTCGACCACGAAGAGGCCGGGGCGCCGCCTGGGCACCTCAGGGACCGCAGCCTCGAGCTCGTCTCGCGGTCGGGCGCCGCCGATGTAGGTGCCCACCTCTGGCGAGGCGAACAGCTCGATGACCGCCGCACGGTCTTGGACCACTTGCTCACGGAGCACAAGGCGCTCGGTCCTGATCGGGTTCGGCGGCCAAGCGACGGGTCCCAGGTCTGCCACGCGCGCAGACTAACCTCTTCGACCTCAACGCACGTGCGACCGTCGGGCGACCTCGAACGCGATCACCGCCGCGGCGCTGGCGACGTTCAGTGACTCGACGCCGTTGGCCATCGGGATCGAGAGCCGCACGTCGACGAGGTCCCGGCTCGCCGCCGAGAGGCCCTCGGTCTCGTTGCCGAGCACGAACAGGCTGCGTCCCTCCAGGTCCTGCTCGTAGAGCGTGGTGGTGGCCGACGCGTCGAGGCCGTACGACGTGAACCCGGCCGCGCCGAGCGTGCGCAGCGCGTCGCCGGGCTTGCGGCAGCGGACGATGGTGGCCCGGAACGCGATCCCAGCCGACGCCTTGATCACCAGCGGCCCGAGCCCCGGCGACCCGGCGCTGGGCAGCACGACTCCGTGCAGGCCGGCGGCGGTCGCGGTCCGGATGATCATGCCGACGTTGGAGGGGTTGCTCACACCGTCGAGGAGCAGGACGTTCGCGTCCGCGGGGCAGCCGGCGGCGAACTCCTCGAGTGACCGCAGTCCGGGCGCGACCACGTCCGCGACCACGCCCTGGTCGTGCTTGCCGTTGCCGGCGAGGTACTTCACGCGCTGCGCGGATGAGGTCTCGACGCGCACCGACCGCTTCCTGGCGAGGTCCAGCGTCCGGCGCAGGCTGCCGGGCGCCACGGTGTCGGCGACGATCAGCTTGTCCACCGTCAGCCGACTGTCGAGCAGCACCTCCTCCACGGGCTTGCGGCCGTAGACGGTGATGAACGACTCGCGCGGGGAGCGACGGGGAGGTTCGCTCGACGAGTCGCTCATGCGAGCACAGCATGCCACCACGCCGACGTGTCGGGCTTCTCACATCCCCGTGCCTGGCGGCGGCGGCGGTGCCAGCGTGGGAGGGGTGAGCACCGACCTGCACCTGCCCGGGACCACCGGCTTCCGCCGGCTGAACCTGGCGATGGTGCTGGCCGGGCTGGCGGCGTTCGGGATCCTCTACGCGACCCAGCCCGTGCTCCCGCGGATCGGCGCGACGTACGACGTGGGGCCGAGCCGGGCCAGCCTGACCGTGTCGGCGACCACGGGCGCGCTCGCGCTGGCCGTGATCCCGATGGCCGCGCTGGCAGTCCGGATCGGCCGCGTGCGGGCGATGCGCTGCGGCCTACTCCTCGCGGTCGTGCTGACAGCGCTCGCCGCGGTGGCGCCGACGTTCCCGGTGCTGGTCGTGATCCGGGCTGGGACCGGGGTGGTGCTGGCCGCGGTGGTGGCCGTCGCGATGGGGCACGTCGGGGCGGAGGTCGAGCCGCGTGGGCTCGGCACCGCGATGGGCCTCTACGTGGCCGGAAACTCCCTGGGCGGGGTCGGCGGCCGGGTCCTCTCCTCGCTGGTCGCGGACGGCACCTCGTGGCGCTGGGGTGTGGCCGCGGTCGCGGCCGGGGGACTCCTCGCGACCGCGGCGTTCTGGTGGCTGCTGCCCGAGCCCGTGGGGGACCCCGAGCCCGCGGCGCCGGACGGCGGAGGCGGCGCGTACGGGTCCCTGCTGCGTCGGCCCGCCATGCTGGCGCTGCTGCTGGTGCCGTTCACGCTGATGGGCGGCTTCGTGACCGTCTACAACTACCTGAGCTACCGGTTGGTGGCTCCGCCGTTCGACCTGCCCCTGTCGGTGGTCGGGCTGGTGTTCCTGGCCTACCTCGCCGGCACCGGAAGCTCGACGGTGGCCGGGCGTGCCGCCGACGCACTCGGCCGGCCGCGCGTGGTGCTGGTCTCCGTGCTGGTGATGGCCGCAGGGTTGGCCCTGACGCTGCCCGACCGGCTGCCGTGGGTGATCGTCGGCCTCGTCGTGTTCACCGGCGGGTTCTTCGCCGCCCACGCCACCTCCAGCGGCTGGGCACCGGTCGTCGGCGCGCCGTACGGGACCCGCGCGAGCGCGCTGTACGTCTGCGGCTACTACGCCGGCTCCAGCGTGTTCGGCACCGTGCTCGGCGGCGCCTGGTCGGCCGGAGGATGGCCCGCCATCGTGAGGTCCGTCGGCGTGCTGGTGCTGGTCGGGACGCTGGCGGCCGTCACCGTGGCGGCTCAGACCCGGACCGCGACCTCCTCGCCGAGCCGCGCACCGTCGAGCAGGTCGAGCCGGACGCCGGACCAGAAGCTGCCCGGGTCGTAGGCGTTCGTGGGCAGCCCGTCGTCGAGCAGCCCCATCGCCGTGTACGTCGCCGCCACCACCTCCGCGCAGTACGTCACCTCCGCGCCGGCCGCGTGCGCGAACCGCCCTCGCGCCCAGCGAGCGGCGAGCGCGGCGGTCGCAGGGAACGGCGTGCCGTCGAGCCGGGCGACCGTCCGCAGCACGGCGTTCTCCCGCTCGGCCGTCATCGTCGCCTCCAGCTGGCGCAGCCAGGCGCGCTGCCCGTAGCGCCCGCACCACTGCACGACGGCCTCCCGCAGGTCGTGGAGCTGCACGCCGCGGTGGTGGCTGCCGGTCCAGACGTCGCGCAGGCCCTTGCCGAGCTCGGCGTGCCACATCAGCGGGGGCATGTCGTCGAGCACCACGGCCATTCCGACGTGGTTCACCGGCGCGTTGGTGATCACCCGGATCGCCTGGTCGGCCCCCGACCGGCCGCGGAACAGCCACAGGTCCCCGGTGCGCGTGAGCTCCACCGCGTCGTCCAGACTGATGCTGCTGTCCATCGAGAGGGTCCTGTCGTGAAACTGTCGCGCAAACTGGGCTGGAAGCTGGTCGGTCTCGCCGGGGTCGCCGGGGTCACGGCCACCGGGGTCATCATCGCCCGCGACCACCGGCAACGGGCGGAGCTCACGCCGGAGGAGGTCCGGGCGCGTCTCCGACAGCGGCTCGCGGACGCGGAGGCCGAGACTCCGGAGTCCTGAGTTGGAGATGCAGGGCGCGATCGCCGAGCGCTACCGCGACTTCGCGGCCTTCGCCCGCGACGACTCCCCGTGCTTCGAGGCCTGGGCGCTGGAGGTCGCAGAGGATCCCGACGTGCAGGCATGGCTGACCGACCTGCCCCGGGTCAAGCAGCAGCCGAACCTGGTCTTCGCGGCCGCCCGCTGGCACGGCGCGCCCGCCCCCGGGCCGTACGACGGGCTGCGGGAGGTGCTGCTGGGCAACGAGGGTGTGAAGGCGACCATCCTGGCCCGTTCCACCCAGACCAACGAGGCCGGCCGGCTGGCCACCCTCACGCCGGTGCTCGCCGCGTTCGACGGGCCGCTGGCGCTGGTCGAGGTCGGCGCCAGCGCCGGACTGTGCCTCTACCCGGACCGCTACGACTACCGCTGGCCGCCGCTCGGCGACCTGGCCGGGAGCGGTGGCCCGACCCTGACCTGCACCGCCGACGGCGCAATGCCCGTGCCGGCACGACACCCCGAGGTCGCGTGGCGCGGCGGCGTGGACCTCAACCCGCTCGATGTGACCGACCCAGACGCGACCGACTGGCTGACCACCCTGGTCTGGCCGGAGCAGGAGGACCGCCGCGCGCTGCTGCGGGCCGCGGTCGCGATCGCCCGCGCCGACCCGCCACCCCTGGTGCGTGGCGACCTGTTGGAGGCGCTGCCCGGCCTGCTGGACGAGGCGTCCCGCCACGGCAGCCCGGTGGTCCTCCACAGCGCCGTGGTGGCCTACCTCGACCCCGACCAGCGGGAGCGCTTCGCGGACACGATGCGTGGCCACGTGGCGGCCGGACGCTGCCACTGGGTCGCCAACGAGGCGCCCGGCATCGTGCCCGGGATCGAGCCCCCCGAGCCCCGGGTCGCGGCCCGGTTCGTGCTCGCCCGCGACGGCTGCCCGGTCGCCTGGACGCACGGCCACGGGCGCGCGATCAGCTGGTTGTGAGCACGCTTCAGCTCCGTCCGGCATGCTGGCGGTTCCCAGACTGGAGGATTCGCATGGCGAGGAAGAAGTCCGCCCGCAAGCTGGACGCGCGCGTGAAGAAGCTCACCGCCGCGCTGGAGAAGGCGGAGGCCCGGGCCGAGCGCTGGAAGGCGAAGGCCAAGAAGGCGCGCAACGCCGCCCGCTCCGCCGAGGAACGTGCCGCCAAGCTGGAGAAGCGGCTCCGCAAGCGGCAGCGTGTCGCCGCCCCGGCGGAGGTCGTGACGCCCACGGCCGAGGTGTCCGACGCCCCGGCGGCGCAGGCTCCCGACGCCTCCTGGACGGTGGCCCGGCTGCGCGCCGAGGCCCGCTCCCGGGGCCTCGGGGGATACTCGCGCAAGACCAAGCAGCAGCTCCTGGACGGCCTCGGCTGACGGCACGCCGCGCTCCTGGTGACACCCGCCGTGTCCTGTCGGACTGCCCTGCCAGACTGACGTAGGCTGACGGCTCTTCCCCGGGAGAGCACCTGCAACGCGACTCCCCAGCGGTTCGCCGCGCCGTACTGACGACCCTCCGGGAAGGTGTTGAGAAGGCCCCCATGTCGACCGGCTCCAGGGACGGGTTCGCACACCTCCACGTGCACACCGAGTACTCGATGCTCGACGGCGCGGCCCGGCTCGACCGACCTGTTCGAGCGCACCGCCGAGCTCGGCATGCCCGCGATCGCGATGACCGACCACGGCAACGTGTTCGGCGCCTACGAGTTCTGGTCCAAGGCGCCGCGCCGCCGGGATCAAGCCGATCATCGGCATGGAGGCCTACGTCGACGCCCAACACCCCGCGCCAGCGAGCGCAAGCGGGTGCGCTGGGGCGACGGGCGGCGACGACGACGTCTCCGGCGGGCGGCGCCTACACCCACATGACGCTGCTGGCCGAGACCACCGAGGGCATGCACAACCTCTTCCGGCTGTCGTCGCTGGCGCCAGCATCGAGGGCTACTTCTACAAGCCGCGCATCGACCGCGAGCTGCTGCACGACCTACGGCGCGGGCCTGATCGCGACCACCGGCTGCCCGTCGGGCGAGGTGCAGACCCGGCTCCGCCTCGGCCAGTACGACGAGGCGCGCCAGGCCGCCGCGGAGTTCCAGGACATCTTCGGCAAGGACAACTACTTCGTCGAGCTGATGGACCACGGCCTCGACATCGAGACGCCGGGTCCGCGACGACCTGCTCCGGCTCGGCAAGGACCTCGGCATCCCGCTGATCGCCACCAACGACTCTGCACTACGTCCGCCGCGAGGACGCCGCCGCCCACGGAGCTCCTGCTCTGCGTGCTCGTCGGGCTCGACGATGACCGACCCGAAGCGGTTCAAGTTCGACGGCGACGGCTACTACCTGAAGTCCGCCGCGCGAGATGCGCGACCTGTGGCGCGACCTGCCCGAGGCCTGCGACAACACGCTGCTGATCGCCGAGCGCTGCGACGTCGCGTTCAACGAGGACGGCCAACTACATGCCGCGCTTCCCGTGCCCGGCGGGGGAGAACGAGGACTCCTGGTTCGTCAAGGAGGTCGAGAAGGGCCTGCGCGTACCGCTACCCCGACGGCATCCCCGACGACGTGCGCCGCGCAGGCCGAGTTCGAGATCGGCGTCATCACCTCAGATGGGCTTCCCGGGCTACTTCCTGGTCGTCGCCGACTTCATCAACTGGGCCAAGGACAACGGCATCCGGGTCGGTCCCGGCCGCGGCTCGGGCGCCGGGCTCGATGGTGCGCCTACGCGATGCGGATCACCGACCTCGACCCGCTGCGAGCACGGCCTGATCTTCGAGCGGTTCCTCAACCCCGACCGCGTCTCGATGCCCGACTTCGACATCGACTTCGACGAGCGTCGGCGCGGCGAGGTGATCCGCTACGTCACCGAGAAGTACGGCGACGACCGGGTCGCGCAGATCGTCACCTACGGCACGATCAAGGCCAAGCAGGCGGTCAAGGACTCCTCGCGGGTGCTCGGCTACCCGTTCGCGATGGGCGAGCAGATCACCAAGGCGATGCCGCCGCCGGTCATGGGCAAGGACATCCCGCTCAACGGGCATCTTCGACACCGAGCACAAGCGCTACGGCGAGGGCGGCGAGTTCCGGGCGCTGTACGACGCCGACCCCGAGGCGTCAAGACGGTCGTCGACACCGCGCTCGGCCTCGAGGGCCTGAAGCGCCAGTGGGGCGTGCACGCGGCCGGCGTGATCATGTCGAGCGAGCCGCTGATCGACATCATCCCGATCATGAAGCGCGAGCAGGACGGCGCGATCATCACGCAGTTCGACTACCCGACCTGCGAGACGCTCGGCCTGATCAAGATGGACTTCCTCGGGCTGCGCAACCTCACCATCCTCGACGACGCGCTGACAACATCGCGCGCAACCGCGGCGAGAAGCTCGTCCTCGAGGACCTCGAGCTCGACGACCCGGCGACCTACGCGCTGCTCGCGCGCGGCGACACCCTCGGCGTCTTCCAGCTCGACGGCGGGCCGATGCGGGCGCTGCTGCGCAGCATGCAGCCCGACACCTTCGAGGACATCTCCGCGGTCGTCGCGCTCTACCGGCCGGGCCCGATGGGCGCCAACTCCCACACCAACTACGCCCGCCGCAAGACCGGCCGCGAGCCGGTCACGCCGATCCACCCCGAGCTCGCCGAGCCGCTCGCGGAGATCCTGGGCGAGACCTACGGCCTGATCGTCTACCAGGAGCAGGTGATGGCGATCGCGCAGAAGGTCGCCGGCTACTCGCCTCGGCCAGGCCGACCTGCTGCGCCGCGCGATGGGCAAGAAGAAGAAGGAGGAGCTCGACAAGCAGTTCGAGAGCTTCTCCGCCGGCATGACGGAGCGCGGCTACTCCGACGGCCGCGATCAAGACGCTGTGGGACATCCTGCTGCCGTTCTCCGACTACGCCTTCAACAAGGCGCACTCGGCGGCGTACGGGCTGGTCTCCTACTGGACGGCCTACCTCAAGGCCAACTACCCGGCCGAGTACATGGCCGCGCTGCTGACGTCGGTCGGGGACGACAAGGACAAGATCGGCGATCTACCTCAACGAGTGCCGCCGGATGGGGATCAAGGTGCTGCCGCCCGACGTCAACGAGTCCGACGCCAACTTCACCCCGGTCGGCACCGACATCCGCTTCGGCCTGACCGCGGTCCGCAACGTCGGCTGCGAACGTCGTCGACGGCGATCGTCGCGGCCCGCGACGGAGAAGGGCCGGTTCGCCGACTTCCACGACTTCCTCGGCAAGGTGCCGCCGCAGGTCTGCAACAAGCGGACGATCGAGTCGCTGGTCAAGGCCGGCGCGTTCGACTCGCTCGGCCACAGCCGGCGCGGCGCTGATGGCGATCCACGAGACCGCCGTCGACCAGTACGTCGACATCAAGCGCAACGAGGCGATCGGCCAGGACTCCCTGTTCGGCGGCGCTCGACGACGACGACGGCGGCTTCGGCGTCAACGGTCGCCGTGCCCGACATCGCCGGAGTGGGACAAGACGACGCTGCTCGCCTTCGAGCGCGAGATGCTCGGCCTCTACGTCTCCGACCACCCGCTGCATCGGGCCTCGAGCACATCCTCGCCGACGCCGCCGACAGCACGATCGGCCAGCTGCTCGCCGACGAGGCGCGGCGCGACGCGCGAGCCAGGTCACCATCGCCGGCCTGATCACCGTCGGTGCAGCGCAAGATCACCAAGCGCGGCGACACCTGGGCGATCGTCACCGTCGAGGACCTCGAGGGCGCGATCGAGGTGCTGCTGTTCCCCAGCGCCTACCAGCTGGCCAGCACGATGCTGCTCGAGGACACGATCGTGGTGGTCAAGGGCCGGCTCAACCGCGGACAAGGACCAGCCCGAGGTCCACGCGCCGCGAGGTCACGCCAGCCGTCACCGGAGCGGCCGCCGCCGGCCCGGTCGTGATCACGCTGCCCGTCGACCCGCTGCACGCCACCGGTGGTCGAGCAGCTCAAGGACGTCCTGCGCACCCACCCGGGCACGACCGAGGTGCGGCTGCAAGCTGATGGCCCGGGCCAGCACCACGGTGCTGCGGCTCGACGACCGGCTGCGGGTCACCCCGTCGCCCGCGCTGTTCGCCGACCTCAAGCAGCTGCTGGGCCCGGGCTGCCTCGGATGACCCGCCTCGGATGAACGCGCTCACCACCGGTGCCGCAGAATGCTCCTCGTGACCGACCAGTCGATCTCGCCCGCCGAGGCCGAGCAGCAGGAGGCCGCCACTGCGCACCGCAGCGGCGGGGCGCTGGCCGACCTCGGCTGGGTGCTGGGGTACTTCGCCGTGGCCGGCGCGGTGGCCGGAGTCGTGTGGTGGCAGGTCGCCAGCCCGGCGTACTACACGCGCACCAGCGACAACGCGATCATGCTCCAGGTCGAGCTCGGCCAGCGGGTGCAGGGCGACGGCTGGTTCGTCGTGATCGGGCTGGTGGCGGCCCTCATCGGTGGAGTGGTCCTCACCCACTGGCGCAACCGTCACCTGCTGCTGGTCGTCCTCGCCGGCTACGTCGCCAGCCTTGCCGGCGCGCGCCGCTGGCTCTCGCGCTGGGCCGGTTGCTCGGCCACCAGGACGTCGCCGCGCTCGCCAAGAGCGACCGCCGTCGGCAGCCGGTTCCCCGAGCTCGCTCAACGTGATCTCCGCCGCTCGTGGTGGTGGCCTGGCCGATCGGGTTCCTGATCGGCTCGGTGGTCGTGATCTGGGCGACCAAGGCGCGCCAGACGCGACGTCCAACCAGCGTCGACTCGAGTCCGGAGCCACGCGACTGAGTTCAGGTCCTGCCGATGCGCGCGACCACGTGCGTCGAGCACGCGGACCAGGTCGGCCGGGGCCAGGCCCGAGGTCGAGCCCCGCCGGCCGCCGCAGACGTAGATGGTCGGCCGAGCCGCCGCGTCTCGTCGAGCACGGTGCGCAGCCGCTTGCGCTGCCCGATCGGGGAGATCCCGCCGACGACGTAGCCCGTCGCACGCTCCGCGGCGGCTGGGTCGGCCATCGCCGCCCGCTTGCCGCCGACGCGCCGTGGCCAGCGCCTTGAGGTCGAGCTGCCGCGAGACGGGGACGACGCCGACGACCAGCGCGCCGTCGACGTCGGCGAGCAGGGTCTTGAAGACCCGCGTCCGGGTCGAGACCGAGCGCGTCGGCCGCCTCCAGGCCGTACGACGCGCCGCGCGGGTCGTGGTCGTAGGCGTGGACGGTGAAGGCGACCCCGGCCCTGGTCAGCGCGACGGTCGCCGGCGTCCCGCCGGCCGACTTCGTCTGCGCCATCGCCAGTTGGGCGACCAGCGGGTGCGGGCGACCTCGGTCGCCGGCAGCGACGGGTACGGCCTTCATCGCGCGCAGCTCGCGACGCAGCGAGCGGCGCAGCAGGACCAGCCGGGTCGCGGCGTCGGGCGCCTCGAGCAGCGCCTGCCGCTCGGGCAGCGTGAGCAGGCAGGCGGCGGCCAGCGACCAGGACAGGTACGTCGGGTCGCGGGGCAGCGCCACCGGACAGGACGGGCTCGCCGCGGAGCTCGCCGAGCGCGTCGCCGGTAGGCCTCGAACGTGCGCCAGGGTCCGCTCGGCCTCGGCCTCGGCGCCTCGGGACGTCGTCCGGCTCGTCGAGGCATGTCGACCACGGCCGACCAGGTAGGCGGCCCGACGTGTCGAGGTCGTGCGAGCCGCGATCCGCTGCCGGCCGACCACCTCGATGTCGAAGCGGCCGTCGGGGTACGGCTCGACCTCGGTCAGCTGCATCACGGTGCCGATCCGGTGGAGCGACTGGACGCCGTGGTCGCCGACCTCGTAGCCCTCGCGGATCGCGGCCGACGCCGAAGACCCGCTCGGTCGGGTCGTCGACTCGGCGAGCAGGTGGTGCACCAGCGCCCGGTAGCGGTCCTCGAAGACGTGCAGCGGCACGCTCACCCCGGGGAACAGCACCGTGTTCAGCGGGAACATCGGCAGCCGGTGGCACCGTCATCAAGGCCGTCAACCGCGTACGTCCGGGCTCGCCCGTCGACCTAGACTGGCCCCATGATGCGCCGGATCGACCTCCGCGGAGCCGCTGCCGGCTCCCCGGACTACCGCGCCGCTGGTGCCGCGCGCCGACTTCGACGTCGAGGCCGCGCTCGGAGGTCGTCCGCCCGATCTGCGACGACGTCCGCGACCCGCGGGCTCGAGGCGATCCGCGAGTACTCCGAGCGGTTCGACGGCGTCGTGCAGGCCGACATCCGGGTGCCCGCCGCGGCCCTGGCCGAGGCCCTCGCCGACGCTCGACCCGGACATCCGCGCCGCCCTCGAGGAGTCGATCCGCCGGCTGCGCGCGACCTGCGCCACCGAGCTCGAGCCCGACGGCGCCACCGACCTGGGTCCCGGGCGCCCGGGTCACCCAGCGGATGGTCCCGGTCGACCGGGTCGGCCTCTACGTGCCCGGCGGGCTCGCGCCGCTGGTCTCCAGCGTGCTGATGAACGTCGTGCCCGGCCCAGGTCGCCGGCGTCGGCTCGATCGCGCTGACCAGCTCGCCCGCAGAAGGACATCGGCGGCCTGCCGCACCCGACGATCCTGGCCGCGTGCGCGCTGCTCGGCGTCGACGAGGTCTACGCCGTCGGCGGCGCCCAGGCGATCGCGATGTTCGCCTACGGCGCCGGCGCCTGCCGCCCGGTCGACCTGGTCACCGGTCCCGGCAACATCTACACGGTCGCGGCCAAGCGGCTGCTCAAGGGCGTCGTCGGCATCGACTCCGAGGCCGGCCCGACCGAGATCGCGATCCTCGCCGACGACACCGCCGACCCGGCGTACGTCGCCGCCGACCTGATCAGCCAGGCCGAGCACGACCCGCTGGCCGCGTCCGTGCTGGTCACCGACTCGCGCCGGCTGGCCGACGCCGTCGAGGCCGAGCTCGACAAGCAGGTGCCCGCGACCAAGCACACCGAGCGGATCGGCACCGCGCTGACCGGCAGCCAGTCCGGCATCGTGCTGGTCGACGACCTCGAGCAGGGCCTCGACGTCGTCAACGCCTACGCCGCCGAGCACCTCGAGATCCACACCGCCGACGCGCCGCCGTCGCCGCCCGGGTGCGCAACGCCGGCGCGATCTTCGTCGGCGCCGTTCGCCCCGGTGTCGCTCGGCGACTACTGCGCCGGCTCCAACCACGTGCTGCCCACCGGCGGCTGCGCGTGCCACTCCTCGGGCCTGTCGGTGCGCGTCGTTCCTCAAGGCGGTGCACGTCGTCGAGTACACCGCGACGGCGCTCGCGGAGGTCGCCGACCACGTCGTCGCGCTCGCCGAGGCCGAGGACCTGCCCGCGCACGGCGCCGCCGTCCGCGGTGCGCTTCGAGCGAGCGATGATCCCGGTGCAGTGGACCGCCTCCGCTGCGCGACGAGCTGCGTCGGCGATCGAGCCGTACGGCGCGCCGCAGCTCGACGTGCCGGTGCAGCTCAACGTCAACGAGAACCCCTACCCGCCCGAGCGAGGCGTGCGTCGCCGACATCGCGCGCGCGGTCGCCGACGCCGCCGCGCACGCTGAACCGCTACCCGGACCGCGAGTTCACCGCGCTGCGCGCCGACCTCGCGGCGTACCTCGGCCAGCGAGTCCGGGGTCGTGCTCGCGCCGACCAGGTGTGGGCGGCCAACGGCTCCAACGAGGTGATGCTGCAGCTGCTGCAGGCCTTCGGCGGCCCGGCCGCACCGCGGTGCTCGTTCGCGCCGACGTACTCGATGTATCCGGAGTACGCCCGCGACACGATCACCGCCTGGGTCGCCGGCCGCCGCGCGCGAGGACTTCGGCTTCGACCTCGACCACGCCCGCGACCTGGTCGCCGAGCACCGGCCGAGCGTCGTGCTGCTGCCCGTCGCCGAACAACCCGACCGGCACCGCGCTGCCGCTCGACGTGACCGGCGCGCTCTGCGGGCTGGTCGGCGACACCGGGCGTGGTGGTCGTCGACGAGGCGTACGGCGAGTTCCGGCGCGCCGGCACGCCCGAGCGCGCTCGAGCTGCTGCCGGAGCACCCGAACCTGGTCGTCACCCGCACCATGAGCAAGGCGTTCGCGCTCGCCGGCGCCCGGCTCGGCTACCTCGCCGCGTCGCCGGCGATCGTCGACGCGCTCCGCGTCGTCCGGCTGCCGTACCACCTGTCCGCGGTCACCCAGGCGGTCGCGCGGGCCGCGCTGCGGCACGCCGACGAGCTGCTCGCCAAGGTCGACGAGCTGCGCGAGCGAGCGCGACCGCACCGTCGACTGGCTGCGCGGGCGCGGGCTACGACGTCGCCGAGTCCGACGCCAACTTCGTGCTCTTCGGCACGTTCGCCGACCGGCACGCCGTCTGGCAGGGGCTGCTCGACCGCGGCGTGCTGATCCGCGAGACCGGCCCCGACGGCTGGCTGCGGGTGTCGATCGGCACCCCGGAGGAGATGGCGGCCTTCCGCAGGCACTGGACAACGTGTCCGACGCACAGGAGAACGGAAGGGTCGCGACATGAGCCGCCCAGGCACACGCACCGCACGGATCGAGCGCCAGACCAAGGAGTCGAAGGTGCTCGTCGAGGTCGACCTCGACGGCACCGGGCGCACCGACGTCTCCACCGGCGTCGGCTTCTACGACCACATGCTGACCGCGTTCGGCCGGCACTCGCTGATCGACCTGACCGTCCAGACCGAGGGCGACACTGCACATCGACGCCCACCACACCGTCGAGGACACCGCGATCGCGCTCGGCCAGGCGCTGCGCGAGGCGCTCGGCGACAAGGCCGGCATCCGTCGCTTCGGCGACGCGCTCGTGCCGCTCGACGAGGCGCTGGTGCAGGCCGCCGTCGACGTCTCCGGCCGGCCCTACTGCGTGCACACCGGCGAGCCGGAGGGCCAGGAGTTCGTGCTGATCGGTGACGGCGTACCTCGGCTCGCTGACCCGGCACGTCTTCGAGTCGATCGCCCACCACGCGCAGATCGCCCTGCACGTCCGCGTGCTGGCCGGCGCGCGACCCGCACCACATCGTCGAGGCGCAGTTCAAGGCGGTCGCCCGGGCGCTGCGCGACGCGGTCGCGATCGACCCGCGCGAGACCGGGCGTCCCGTCCACCAAGGGCGCGCTCTGAGCGGCGACCGCGCGTCGTCGTCCTCGACTACGGGTCGGGCAACCTCCGCTCGGCCGTGCGCGCGCTCGAGCGCGCCGGCGCCGAGGTCACGCTGACCGCCGACCGCGCGACCGCGATGGACGCCGACGGGCTCGTCGTGCCCGGCGTCGGCGCGTTCGCCGCCTGCATGGCCGGCCTGCGCGCGGTGCACGGCGGCGAGATCATCGGCCGTCGGCTCGCCGGCGGGCGCGCCGGTGCTCGGCATCTGCGTCGGCATGCAGGTCCTGTTCGAGCGCGGCGTCGAGCACGGCGTCGACACCGAGGGCTGCGGCGAGTGGCCGGGCGTCGTCGAGCGGCTGCAGGCGCCCGTCGTGCCGCACATGGGCTGGAACACCGTCGACGTCCCGCCCGGGCAGCCGGCTGTTCGCCGGCGTCGAGGACCGAGCGCTTCTACTTCGTGCACTCGTACGGCGTCCGCGACTGGACCCTGGTCACCAACGACCGCACGCGCGCGCCGCTCGTGCACCTGGGCCGAGCACGGCGGCGACCGGTTCGTCGCCGCGGTCGAGAACGGCCCGCTGTGCGCGACCCAGTTCCACCCGGAGAAGTCCGGCGACGCCGGCGCGCGGCTGCTGCGCAACTGGGTGGAAGGCCTGCTGGCATGAGCAAGGAACGCGCCCAGCGCCGCGCCGAGCGGGAACGCGAGGCCGCCGCCAAGCAGGCGGCACGTGCCGCGGCGCAGCAGCGCGCCGAACGGACCCGTGCCCGCAAGCGGGCGCTGACGCGGTGGCTGCCCGAGACGGTCGGGCGGCCGTCCGACCGGCATCCTCGCCGAGCGCCGCCGCACCCGGCTGCGGCTGCTGATCGCCGCCCTGGTGCTCGTGCAGCGTGCTGGTCTGGATCTGTCCGCGACGACTGGCCCGCCCGGCTGGCCGCACTCGTCGTCACCCTGCTGCTGCTCCCGCTGCTCGTGTCGTTCACCGCCTGAGAGGACCCCATGCCGCATCTCGAGCTCCTGCCCGCCGTCGACATCGCCGACGGCCGGGCGGTCCAGCTCGTCCAGGGGGTGGCCGGCTCGGAGAAGCTCTACGGCGACCCGGTCGAGGCCGCGCTGCGCTGGCAGGACGCCGGCGCCGAGTGGCTCCACCTGGTCGACCTCGACGCCGCGTTCGGGCGCGGCGACAACCGGGAGCTCCAGGCGCGCGATCGTCGGCGCCCTCGACATCCAGGTCGAGATGAGCGGCGGGATCCGCGACGACGACGTCGCTCACCGCGGCGCTGGCGACCGGCTGCCGCCGGGTCAACATCGGCACCGCGGCGCTCGAGCAGCCCGAGTGGTGCGCGAAGGCGATCGCCGAGCACGGCGACCGGATCGCGGTCGGCCTCGACGTCCGCGGGCGCACGCTGGCGGCCCGCGGCTGGACCCGCGACGGCGGCGACCTCTACGAGGTGCTGGCCCGTCTCGACGCCGACGGCTGCGCGCGTTACGTCGTCACCGACGTGAACAAGGACGGCATGCTCCAGGGACCGAACCTGCAGCTGCTGCGCGACGTGTGCGCCACCACCGACGCCCCCGTCGTCGCCTCCGGCGGGATCACCGAGCTCGCCGACCTGTCCGCGCTGATGGAGCTGGTCGGCGAGGGCGTCGAGGGGGCGATCGTCGGCACGGCGCTCTACGAGGGCCGGTTCACCCTCGAGGACGCGCTCGCCCTCACCTGGCCGGACCGGCCATGACATCGATGACGCTCGCCGTACGCGTGATCCCGTGCCTGGACGTCGACGCCGGGCGCGTGGTCAAGGGCGTCAACTTCCGCGAGCTCCGCGACGCCGGCGACCCGGTCGAGCTGGCCCGGCTCTACGACGCGGAGGGCGCCGACGAGCTCACGTTCCTCGACATCTCCGCCTCGCACGAGGGGCGCGACACCACGCTCGACATCGTGTCGCGCACGGCCGAGCAGGTGTTCATCCCGCTGACCGTCGGCGGCGGAGTCTCCTCGGTCGACGACGTCGACCGGCTGCTGCGAGCCGGCGCCGACAAGGTCGCGGTGAACACCGCGGCGATCCGACCGGCCGGAGCTGGTCGCCGAGATCGCCGACCGGTTCGGCAACCAGGTGCTGGTGCTCTCGCTCGACGCCCGCCGCGGCGGCGACACCGCGTCGGGCTTCGAGGTGACCACGCACGGCGGCCGCACCAGTGCCGGCCTCGACGCCGTCGAGTGGGCCCGCCGCGCCACCGACCTCGGCGCCGGCGAGATCCTGCTCAACGCGATGGACGCCGACGGCACCACCGACGGCTTCGACCTCGAGCTGATCCGGCTGGTCCGCGCCGAGGTCTCGATCCCGGTCATCGCCAGCGGCGGAGCGGGCGCGGTCGAGCACTTCGCACCCGCCGTCGACGCCGGCGCCGACGCCGTCCTCGCCGCCACGGTCTTCCACTTCGGCACCCTCCGCATCGCCGACGTGAAGTCCGCCCTCGCCGCCTCCGGCCACCCGACACGCTGACATTTGTCACCTCCGGGTCGTGATCGGGGGACGAGGGAGGGAGGGGCACGAGGCGGCAGGCTGGGCGCATGACAGTGCAGGTGGAGAGCGCCTCGGGGCGTACGACGGGGGTGCCGGTGCCGGCGGTACGGCTGACCGGGGTGACCAAGGACTTCGGGTCGGTCCACGCGGTGCGCGGGGTCGACCTGGTGCTCGAGCCCGGCGAGGTCGTCGCGTTCCTCGGCCCCAACGGGGCCGGCAAGACCACGACCATCGACCTGATCCTCGGGCTCTCGCGGCCGACGTCGGGATCGGCCGAGGTCTTCGGCATGGAGCCGCGCAAGGCGATCGCCCGCGGCCTGGTCGCCGCGGTCATGCAGACCGGCGGCCTGCTCAAGGACCTCTCGGTGCGCGAGACCGTGGAGTACACCGCCAGCCTGTTCGCGGACACCCGGCCGGTCGACGAGGTGCTGGCCAGCGCCGGGATCGCCAGCATCGCCGACCGCAAGGTGGCGAAGTGCTCCGGGGGCGAGCAGCAGCGGCTCCGGTTCGCGATGGCGCTGCTCTCCGACCCGGCGTTGCTGCTCCTCGACGAGCCGACGACCGGCATGGACGTCGAGGGACGCCGCGCGTTCTGGGGGGCGATCCGCCGCGACGCCCAGCAGGGCCGCACGGTGCTGTTCGCGACGCACTACCTCGAGGAGGCCGACCAGTACGCCGACCGGATCATCCTGGTCAGCAACGGCCGGATCGTGGCCGACGGCAGCGGCAGCGAGATCAAGGCGCTCGCCGCCGGCCGCACGGTGCGGGCCACCCTGCGCGGGGCCGACACCTCGGCCCTGTCCACCCTCGGGGGAGTGGACAGGGTCGAGGTCCGCGGCGACCAGGTCTACGTGCACGCCAAGGACAGCGACGCGGTCGCGCGCTACCTGCTCACGCAGACCGACGCCCGCGACCTGGAGATCGTCGCCCGCGGGCTCGAGGAAGCGTTCCTCAGCCTCACCGGGCGTCCCGACGACGAGGAAGACGCAGCATGACTACCGTCCCGATCGACCCGACCGCCCGACGCGTCCCGCCGTTCGGCGGCTTCAACGCCACGGTGCTGCGGATCGAGCTCAAGCGGATGCTGCGCAACCGGCGCACGATCATCTTCACGCTGATCTTCCCGGCCGCGATGTTCTTCGCGTTCGGCGGCACCAGCGGTTCCCAGGCCCGCGTCGGCAGCGGCAACGTCTCGGCGTACATCATGGTCTCGATGGCCCTGTACGGCGCTGCGCTGACGGCTGCGGCCGGTGGCGCGATGGTCGCTCTCGAGCGTTCGCTGGGCTGGTCGCGCCAGCTCCGGCTGACCCCGCTCAACCCCGTCGCCTACATCCTGGTCAAGGCGCTGGTCGCCCTCGTCATGGGTGCGATCGCGGTCGCCGTGGTCAACATCGCCGGGATCGTCCAGGGCGAGCCGGAGATGCCGCTCCACGTGTGGATCGCCTGCGCGCTGGTGACGCTGGTCTGCACCCTGACCTTCGCGGCGCTCGGCGTCTTCGTCGGCTACGTGGTCCCGGGCGAGAACGCGATGCAGATCCTCGGCCCCGGCCTGGCGCTGATGTCGTTCCTCGGTGGGGTCTTCATCCCGCTCACCGCGGGCTCTGCGGTCTGGCACGTCGCGGTCTTCACGCCGATGTACGGCGTCGCCGAGGTGGCCCGGTCGCCGCTGACCCACGAGCTGCCCTGGTACGCACTGGTCAACGCCGTCGGCTGGTTCCTGGTGTTCGTCGCCGGTGCCGCCTGGCGGATGAGCAAGGACACCGCGCGGGTCTGACCCCGCCGGGACTAGCGTGGAGCGCGATGAAGCAGCCGGATACCACGTCGCAGGGCGGTTCGGGCGATGTCGACGGTCGCCCCAACCGCTGGGGGCTGTTCTTCATCGCGATCTGGACCCTGTTCCTGATCCAGCCGCTCGCGGCCGGGTGGGACCAGCGCGACCGGCTCTCTGGCTGGGTCGGAATGGTGGGCACGCTGGCCTTCACGGCGGCGTACATCGCGGTGTTCGCCCGCCGCCGGATGTCGATGCGTGGCGGTCAGCTGTGCCAGCCGCTAGGCCGGGCATTGGCGTACCTCGCCGGGCTGGCCGGACTCTCGTTGGTGGTGATGCTCAGCCTCGGCCAGCCGGGCACGGCGACCGCGGTCTACCTCTGCGTTGTCTGCGCGATGACCCTGCCCAACCCGTGGTCGATCCCGGCCGCCCTGGTCACCGCGGGCGCGTTCTACGTGGCCGCCTTCCTGGTCCCCGGGTGGAAGCACGACCCGGGCCTCCTGCTGAGCATGCTCGCGGCCACGGTCGCGGTCTGGGGGATCCAGCAGATGCTGACCCGCAACGTCCAGCTGATCGTGGCCAACGACGAGAACCGCCGGCTCGCGGTCTCCGAGGAACGCAACCGGTTCGCCCGCGACCTCCACGACATCCTCGGGCACTCGCTGACCGTGATCACGGTCAAGGCGGAGCTCGCCCAGCGCCTGGTCGACGTCGACCCCGCCCGCGCGAAGGCCGAGGTCGCCGACCTGGAACGGCTCTCCCGCGACGCGCTCTCCGACGTACGACGCGCAGTGGAGGGCTATCGCGAGCTGACCCTGCCCGGCGAGCTGGCCCGCGCGCGGACGGCGCTGGCGGCTGCGGAGATCGACGCCGACCTGCCGAACTCCACGGAAGAGGTGCCCAGCGACCGGCGCGAGCTGTTCGCGTGGACGGTGCGCGAGGGCGTCACCAACGTGATCCGGCACAGCGGCGCCCGGCGCTGCACCGTGCGGCTCACCCCAGCCGCTGCCGAGGTGCTCGATGACGGGCGCGGGCCGAAGGAGGAGCCGGCCAGTGGCAGCGGGCTGCTCGGGCTCCGGGAACGCGCCGCTGCGCTCGGCGGCACGGTCGTCACGCGGGCGGTCGAGCCGTCGGGGTACGCGCTGCGGGTCCTCGTTCCATGACAAGCCCCCGAAGGACGATCCGGCTCCTCCTCGCCGACGACCAGGCCCTGGTCCGCGGCGCGCTCACGGCCCTGCTCAACCTCGAACCCGACCTGGTGGTGGTCTCCGAGGTCGGCACGGGCGACGCGGTGGTGGCGGCCGTCCTCGAGCACCGGCCCGACGTGGCGCTGCTCGACGTGGAGATGCCCGGCCTCGACGGGATCTCCGCGACGGCGGCGGTGCGCGCCGCGGCGCCGGACGACCAAGGTGCTGATCGTGACCACGTTCGGCCGGCCCGGCTACCTGCGGCGCGCGCTGCAGGCGGGCGCCAGCGGGTTCGTGGTCAAGGACACGCCGGCCAGCCAGCTCGCGGACGCCGTCCGCCGGATCCACCAGGGTCTGCGCGTCGTCGACCCGGCGCTGGCCACCGACAGCCTGCTCGCCGGGGAGTCGCCGCTGACCGCACGCGAGACCGACGTGCTCCGGGCCGCTCGCGACGGCTCCTCGGTCGCCGCGATCGCGAAGAAGCTGTTCCTCTCCGAGGGCACCGTGCGCAACCACCTGTCCGCCGCGATCGGCAAGACCGACGCCGGCAACCGGGCGGAGGCGGTGCTGGTCGCGGACGGCAACGGCTGGCTTTAGCCGGTGGCCACTAGTCTCGGGCCGAGATGACCTGGGACGACCTGTACGACGACAGCGACCGGGCCCGCTGGGTCGACGAACCGGCCAAGCGCGTGCCCGCTCCGGAGCGCACGCCCTTCGAGCGCGACCGGGCGCGCGTCGTGCACTCCGCCGCCCTGCGCCGGCTCGCCGCGAAGACGCAGGTGGTCGGTCCCGCCACCGACGACTTCGTGCGCAACCGGCTCACCCACAGCCTCGAGGTGGCCCAGGTCGCCCGCGACGTAGCCCACGTCCTCGGCTGCCACCCCGACCTCGCGGAGACCGCCGCCCTCGCCCACGACCTCGGGCACCCGCCGTTCGGCCACAACGGCGAGCGGATGCTCGACGAGATCGCGCGCCTCGACGGCGGGTTCGAGGGCAACGCCCAGACCCTGCGCATCCTCACCCACCTCGAGGCGAAGTCGACGGACGCCGACGGACGCTCGATCGGGCTCAACCTGACCCGCGCCACTCTCGACGCCTGCACCAAGTACCCGTGGCTGCGGGGCGAGGGCGACCGCGCCGTGAAGTTCGGGGTCTACGACGACGAGCGCCCGGTCTTCGGGTGGCTCCGCGCCGGGGTCCCGGGTGACCGACGCTGCGTCGAGGCGCAGGTGATGGACCTCGCCGACGACGTGGCCTACTCCGTGCACGATCTCGAGGACGGCGTCGTGGCCGGGCTGATCGACCTGCCCGCCCTGGCGGACGACGGGCTGCGCCACGACGTGTGGACGACGGTCCGGGGCTGGTACCTCCCCGAGAGCAACGACGCCGAGCTCGACGCGGCGTACGACAGGCTGCGCACGATCGACGCCTGGCCGGCCGCGTCGTACGACGGGAGCCGCCGGGCGCTGGCCGCGTTGAAGAACCTCACGTCCGACGTGATCGGGGTCTTCTGCGGCAGCGTGCAGCACGCCACCCGTGACGTCCACGGGCCCGGGCCGCTGGTGCGCCACGCGGCCGACCTCGTGGTGCCCCGCGAGACGGCCGCCGAGATCGGCGTGCTGAAGGGGATCGCGGCGCGGTTCGTGATGGAGGCGCCCGGCCGGGTCGAGGTGATGGACCGGCAACGGGTGCTCCTCCACGAGCTGTTCGCGGCTCTGGAGAAGGGTGGCCCGGAGCTGCTCGACCCGCAGTTCCGGCTCGACCACGAGGCCGCCGTCGACGACGCCGCGCGCACCCGGGTCCTGGTCGACCAGATCGCCTCGCTCACCGACGGGTCGGCCGTCGCCTGGCATCGCCGGCTCGTCCGGTACCCGCGAGGTGCGGGGACCTGACGGGCTACGAGACCCGCGCCCGCCACCACGCGATGGTCTGCGCCGCCATCTCCTCGACCGGGGTCGGCGCCAGGTCGAGCAGGGCCTGGCTCTTGCCCGACTCCATGACGAAGGGCTGCTCGAGCTGGTACTGCATCACCGCCAGCTCGCGGGTCGGCGGGTGCACCAGCCCGACCGCGCGCAGCAGCCAGCCCGGGACCGTGCCGAGCCGGGGCGACGTGGTGCCCGCCGCGCGCACGAAGGCGGCGATCATCTGTCGCTGGGTGAGGGGCGCGTTGGTTGGAGCGTGGAGCACCGAGTTCCAGAGGTCCGGCCGCTGCGAGGCGCGGACCATGGCGGCGGCGAGGTCGGGCACGTAGGTCCACGAGTGAGGCTGGTCGAGCGACCCGAGCACCCGGATCGTGCCGCCGTCGAGGACCTTGCTCACGACGCGCTCACCCATGTAGCCGTTGGCGAGCAGCCGCGGCCCGACGAAGTCGGACGCCACCACACTGACCGTGTCCGTGGGGGAGTCCGCGCGAGCCCGCAGCAGGTCACGTCGCACCGCGCCCTTGCCGTGGTCCCAGTCGCGTGGGTTGTCCTCGGTCATCGGCTCGGTGGGCCGGGTGTAGGAGTACAGGCTCTCCGGGAACACCACGACGGCCCCGTTGTCGTGGGCGACACGCAGCACGGTCTGCTCGGTGCCGGGCAGCTCCCGGCGCCAGGTCGTCTCCGAGTACGACGTGCCGTGCACGCAGTGGAACACCGACCGGGCGCCGCGTGCTGCAGCCGCGAAGGCAACGGCATCGGAGACGTCGACGGCCCGGCGCTCGACCAGCGGGTGCTCCGGGCCGGACCCGGACCGGGTCAGCACGCGCACCTCCTGGCCGGCGCTCGCGAGCTGCTCGGCGACTGTCCATCCGACGGGGCCGGCTCCGGTGACGACGTGGAGATCTGACATTGGGGTCCTCCTGGGAGTGCTGCTGGCCCGCGTGTCGGGCTGTCTCCAGCGTGCAGCCATTTCGCCCAGAAAGCAAGAGCACTGCTCTCTAAAATGAGCAACGCACGCAAATGTTGACAGGGATCTCGCTGTTGTCGACGATGGAGCCATGCCCACGCCCCGTCAGCGCGCCCATGAGCAGACCCTCGACGACATCCTCCGGCTCGGCCGCGAGCAGCTCGCGAGCGTCGGCGCGGCGTCGCTGTCGCTGCGCTCGGTGGCGCGCGACCTCGGCGTCGTGTCGTCGGCGGTCTACCGCTACGTCAAGAGCCGCGACGATCTGCTCACCCTGCTCGTCGTCGACGCCTACGACGAGGTCGGCGACCGGGTCGACGCCGCGATCGCCCGCCGTCGTGCCGGTGACCACGCCGGACGGCTGCGTGCGGCCGGCCACGCCGTCCGGGACTGGGCGCTGGCGGAGCCGGCCAGGTACGCGCTGATCTTCGGCAGCCCGGTGCCCGACTACCGCGCCCCCGCCGAGCGCACCACCGAACCGGGCACCCGTGTGGTTGTCGCCCTGGCCCGTCTGGTCGCCGATGCCTGGCTCGACGGCACCGTCGCCGACGGGGGACAGGCGACCAAGGTGCCGCGCAAGCTGTCCGCCGACTTCGCACGGATCCGGGACGAGATCGGCGTCGACCTGCCCGACGGGGTGCTGGCTCGAGCGATGCTGGCGTGGACCGCTCTTTTCGGCTCGGTGAGCTTCGAGGTGTTCGGGCAGTACGGAGCGGACACCCTCACGGCGCCGCGACAGCTGTTCGACCACCACCTCGACCGGCTCGTGGAGCTGACCGGGCTGGGCTCATAGGCTGGGCTCATAGGCTGGGCCGATGAGCACCTCGGAACCCCTGGTCTGGCTGCCCTTCGACGCCGCACACCTCGACCCGCCCCCGGCCGGACTGCGGTACGAGAAGGCCGACCCGACCCGCCGCGACTGGCAACGACCGGCGTCGATCGACGAGGTGGAGCTCTACGTGCCGCCGTACAACTTCGCGCGCGGCGCCGCGGAGCTGATGGCCGCGATGCCGCGGCTGCGCGTGGTGCAGACCCTGACCGCCGGCGTCGAGCACATCGCTCCTCACGTGCCCGAGGGTGTCCTGCTGTGCAACGGGCGCGGCATCCACGACACCTCCACCGCCGAGCTGGTGCTGGCCCTCACGCTGGCGTCGCTGCGCGGCATCCCGGAGTTCGTGCGCGAGCAGGACCGCGAGGAGTGGCACCAGCGGCCCCTGCCCGCCCTTGCCGACAAGCGGGTGCTGATCGTCGGGTACGGCGCCATCGGCGAGGCGATCGAGCGCCGGCTGCTGCCGTTCGAGGTCGAGGTGGTCAAGGTGGCCCGGCACGCGCGCGAGGACGTACACGGCTTCGAGGAGCTGCCCGGCCTGGTGCCGGGCGCGGACGTCGTGGTCCTCGTCGTCCCCCTCACCGACCAGACCCGCGGGCTGGTCGACGCGGGATTCCTGGCCCGGATGAAGGACGACGCGCTGCTGGTCAACGTGGCCCGTGGTGCGGTCGTCGACACCGACGCGCTCCTCGCCGAGCTGTCCTCACGCCGGATCGCAGCAGCGATCGACGTGGTCGACCCGGAGCCGCTGCCGGCCGGCCACCCGTTGTGGAAGGCGCCCGCGCCTGCTGGTCTCGCCGCACGTCGGCGGCGACAGCAGCGCGATGTGGCCGCGGGCCTACCGGCTCGTGCGCGAGCAGGTCTCCCGGTTCGCCGCGGGCGAGCCGCTGGTGAACCAGATGACCGGCGACTACTGAGGGCCTGGGGGCCGCGACAGGTCGCCCTGGGGGTCGCTCGAGCCCGTGGCGCTCTTCACCTTGTCGGCCGCGGCATGGGCACCCTCGCTCACCTTGTCCTTGATCACGGGTGCCTGCTCACGGGCCACGTCGGCGGCCTGCTTGGCTTTCTCCTGCACGCGAGGGTCGTCGCGGACCTTGAGGACGGCGTTGCGCATCTGGTCGTAGCGCTCGCGCCCGGCCCTCGTGCCCAGCACGTAGCCAACCCCGGCGGCGATCAACAGCGGAAGCTTCTTCATCCCCCCACCCAACCAGCCGGGTGGTGAGCACGACACCTCCCAATGGGTCAGCCCGCCGACTCGGCCCTCCGGCGTACGTCGAAGGAGAGCCGCGCGTGCTGCCCGCGGCGGCTGACCTCGCGCAGCGAGATGCGCTCGGAGGTGAGCCGGCGGGGGAGCAGGGGTGCGCCGGCTCCGAGGAACACGGGCATCACCGAGACCAGGATCTCGTCGAGCAGGCCGGCGTCGTCGAACTGCCCGACCAGGTCGCCGCCGCCGACCACCCACACGTCACGGTCGCCGGCCGACGCCAGGATCTCCCCGGCGTGCTCGGCGACGCCTCCCCGCACGAAGCGGATGTCGCACCCGGGCAGCGGCGGCAGGTCGTGGTGGCTGAACACCCAGCTCGGCCGGTCGCCGTAGAACCCACGCCATCGCTCCGGGTGCGCCAGCAGGTCCTCGTGGTCGAGCACCCAATCGTAGGTCGTGCGCCCCAGCACGAGGGCACCGATGCGGGCGATGAAGTCGTCCCACTCGCCCCCCTCGTCCTCGGGATCTCCCACGTCGAAGAGCCACTGCAGGGAGTTGTCGGCGTCGGCGATGAACCCGTCGACGGTGGTCGCGGTGTAGTAGGTCACCTTGCTCATGGCGCGACGCTACGCGCGCCCGCCGACGTCCGTAGCCCCACGTAGACTCCGCGACGTGGCAGGCCGGATCCGCGAGGAGGACATCGCCGAGGTGCGCGACAAGGCGCGCATCGACGAGGTGGTCTCGCAGTACGTCACGCTCCGGAGCGCGGGCGGCGGCTCGTTCAAGGGTCTGTGCCCGTTCCACGACGAGAAGTCGCCGTCGTTCAACGTCAACCCGTCCAGACAGTTTTTCCACTGCCTCGCAGGAGAGACCGAGGTTCTGACGTGGGACGGACCCCGGCCAATCCGTGACTTGGCGGGCGGGACGCACCGGATCCTCAACGGCAGGGCTCAGTGGGTGGAGGCACCCTTCAAGTCGTACGGCGTGCAGCCTTTGCTCGAGATCACGGTGACCCGCAACCGCCAGGTCAAGCAGATCTACGCTACGGACGAGCACCGCTGGTTCGTGCGCAGCGGCAAGAACCAGCGGAGTCGGGCCGAGAAGGTCACGCGGACACTGAAGAAGGGCGATCGGCTGGTCCCGGTCTTTCCGAGATCACGCGTCGGACGGACTACCCCCTCTCCCTTTGGCATCGCCCACGGGTTCACCTATGGCGACGGTACGCGCAGCGGCACAGGTTCGATGGCTTTGCTCTGCCCGCCCAAGGACCTGGCGATGCTGAAGTGGTTCCCCAACAGTCACACAACGGCCTCGGGCGACAACCTTCTCGTGCATCACTTGCCCCGCTTTTTCAAGGAGCTCCCGGACTTCGACGAGTCGGTCTCCTACCTCTACGGATGGCTGGCCGGGTACTTCGCGGCGGACGGCTGCGTCGCCGCGGACGGCACCGTCATCCTCAACTCGGCACATCGAAGCGATCTTGAGTTCGTCCGCACCGTGGCCACACGACTTGGCATCGCGACGTACGGGATCACCGAGCAGATGCGCGAGGGATTCGAAGGCCGCGAACCGAGCGCCATATACCGTGTGCACTTCGTCAATGAGGACCTCTCACCTGAACTTCTTCTTGATTCCGGCTCACCGATCGCGTTTCGAGTCCAACCAGAAGCAGTTCTCGCGACGTGGATGGGTGGTCCAATCGGTTGAGCAATCCGACCGTGTGGAGGAGGTTTTCTGCGCGGAGGTCGAGGAGGGGCACGCGTTTGTCCTGGCCGACAACATCCTGACGGGCAACTGTTTCGGTTGTCAGGAAGGCGGCGACGTCATCACGTTCGTGATGAAGATCGATGGCCTGCCCTTCACCGACACCGTCGAGCGGCTCGCGGAGAAGTACGGCGTCCAGCTTCGCTACGAGGAGGGCGGCCCGGCACGCCCCAGTGGTGGTCCCCAGCGGCCGCGCATGATCGAGGCGCACAAGGTCGCGGCGGCGTACTACGTCGATCAGCTGGCCACGCCCGAGGCGCTCGCGGCCCGGCAGTTCCTCGACCTGCGCGGGTTCGACCAGGAGGCGGCGGCCACGTTCGGGGTCGGGTTCTCCCCGCGCGGCGGCGAGGACCTCTACAAGCACCTCAAGGCGCGCTCGTTCGGTGACGAGGAGCTGGTCGCGTCCGGCCTGATCGGGCTGGGGCGCGGGCACTACGACCGGTTCCGGGGCCGCCTGATGTGGCCGATCCGCGACACGAGTGGCGACACCATCGGCTTCGGCGCCCGGCGGATCTTCGACGACGACCGGATCGAGGCGAAGTACCTCAACACCCCCGAGACGCCGATCTACAAGAAGAGCCAGGTGCTCTACGGCATCGACCTCGCCCGCCGCGACATCGCGCGCTCCTCGCAGGCCGTGGTGGTCGAGGGCTACACCGACGTGATGGCGTGCCACCTGTCGGGCGTGATGACCGCGGTCGCCACCTGCGGCACGGCGTTCGGCGACGACCACGCCCGCGTCGTACGCCGGCTGCTGCACGACCACGAGGAGTTCCGGGGCGAGGTGATCTTCACCTTCGACGGCGACGAGGCCGGCCAGAAGGCGGCCCTGCGCGCGTTCGGCGGAGACCAGCAGTTCGTGTCCCAGACCTACGTCGCGATCGAGCCCGACGGCCTCGACCCGTGCGACCTGCGGCTGCAGAAGGGTGACGCCGCCGTGCGCGAGCTCGTCGCGCGACGGGTGCCGTTGTACCGCTTCGTGCTCGGCAACGTCGTGCACCGCTACGACCTCGACCGCGCGGACGGCCGGATCGACGCGCTCCGCGAGGCGGCCAAGCTGGTCTCCTCGATCCGCGACCGGTCCAAGGTCGACGCGTTCGCCCGCGAGCTCGCGGGCATGCTCGGGATCGAGGTGGAAGACGCCCGCCGTGAGGTACGACGGGCCGCATCGAGGTCGTCGCCGACCGCCGGTGCAGGTGCGCAGGCCGCATCTCCGCCGCGGGACGGCATCCCGATGCCCGACCCGCGCGACCCTCGGCTCACGATCGAGCGAGAGACGCTCAAGCTCGTCGTCCAGCACCCGCGTCTGACCGGCCTGGCGACCAAGGACGTCGGCCCCGACGACTTCACCCACCCCGCCTACCGGGGGGTCTGGGAGACCGTCGCGCGCTCCGGCGGGCCGAGCGCTGCCGGCGCCCAGTGGGCCTCCGACCTGCGCGCGGCTGCCGACGACCCGACCGTGCAGGCGCTGCTGAGCGCAGTGGCGGTCGAGCCGCTGCTCACCGGCAAGGAGCCCGACGAGACCTACGCCGCCACCCACGTCTTCCGGTTGCAGGAGCTCACCGCGCTCCGCCGGATCGCCGACCTCAAGTCCCGGCTCCAGCGCACCAACCCGGTGGAGCACGCCACGGAGTACAACCGCATGTTCGGCGAGCTGGTCGCGCTCGAGCAGCACCGCCGCAACCTCCGCGAGCTCGCCGTCGGCGGCAGCTGATGCGGTTCGGCGCGCGGGAGTGGCCGGAGCCGGCTCCCGCCGAGGTGGTGGCACGCGCCGACCTCCCGCGCGGGGAGAAGGTGCTGGCCTCGGCCGAGAGCGCGGGAGTGTGGCTCCTGGGCACGCGGGCGGCGCTGGTCGTGGTCGCCGAGACCCAGCACAGCCGGATCCCGTGGGAGCAGGTCGAGCGGGCCACCTGGGACCGCGACGCGTCGCGCCTGGAGGTCTCCGAGGTGGGGGAGTGGGGCCTGTCCCGGCCGGTCCACCGGTTCATCCTCGACGACCCCGGCCGGCTGCTGGAGCTGATGCGCGAGCGTGTGACCGCGTCGGTGGTCCTCCAGCGACGCGCCGTCGTACGCGGGCGGAAGGGCCTCAACGTGATCGCCCGCCGGGCACCGACCGGGGGCGAGGTCGGCTGGTTCGTGGAGTACGACGAGGGTGTCGACCCCGACGACCCGAGCGTCCGCGCGCTCGCGGGCCAGGCCCTGGAGCGGGCGCGGTCCGAACTGATTTAGTGACCGCCGGTCCCGGTTGCTATGGTGTCGGTCGCTGCGAAGCGATCCCCTGTAGCTCAATTGGCAGAGCATTCGGCTGTTAACCGGAGGGTTGTTGGTTCGAGTCCAACCGGGGGAGCCAGCGAGAAGGGCCCGTGACCTGCGGAAACGCAGCTCACGGGCCCTTCTGCTCGGAGGATGCATCGGCTATGCATCGTTCAGAGGGCCACCGTCGTCGTGATGAGCCCGCCCATACGGGGTGAACCTGAGGTTCCCCCCAGTCGTACTTCTTCCAATTCTCTGGCTCCCAATCCTCATTGCAGATCGGTCTACCCCTGCGGGGCACGGAACCACGTACGGCGACGCGATCGCCATAGATGGCTGTTGCCGAACGGGCACACGCATCGCCTTATGCGGATCCGCTCGCGGGACGAATGGACAAGTGCGTCGAGCGCGCCGGCCCGAGCTTGACAGTCATACGCGGAAAGACTCACTACGCGGCCAGCCTCATGTCGGCTGCCGACCAACAGATCCCCGACGACACCCGCGTGGTGTTGGAGGAACTGATCACGGAAACCGGGCGTTGACTGGCGAATATCGGGATGGACAACTCCACCCAGCTCACCGCACACGCGATGCGCGGCTGGCACCGCATCTCCTTGACGAGACCGCGTTCATCGAATCCTGCTTGCTTGGCGGAACGGCTTCTCCGAGTCCTTGGACGGCGGCTTCAGTCCCCCACCCGGCCGGTGTCGTAGGCCCACATCGCGATCTCGACCCTGTTGCGGGCGCCGATCTTGGTCAGCAGGCTGGCGACGTGGGTCTTGGCGGTCGTCAGGCCGATGAAGAGGTCGGCGGCGATCTCGGCGTTCGTGCGGCCACGGGCGACCAGCGCCAGCACCTCCTCCTCGCGGTCGGTGAGTGGCTCGATCGGTTGGGTACGTCGTTTCGACGGTTCCCTGGCGGCCAGGGTGGCCAGCAGCCGCCGGGTGATGTTCGGCGCGATCAGGGCATCGCCGACGGCGGCGGCATGCACGGCCTGGACGAGCAGCTCCGGCCCGGCGTCCTTGAGCAGAAAGCCTCGGGCGCCGGCCCGGAGCGCGCCGTGGACGTACTCGTCGAGGTCGAAGGTCGTGATCACCACCACCGCCATCGGGTCCGGGACGCCCCGCCCTGCGAGGAGCTCGGTCACCTCGATGCCGTCGAGCCCGGGCATCCGGATGTCGACCAGGCACACGTCGGGGCGGAGCCGACGCGCCAGCTCGACCGCGGCGTGGCCGTCGGCGGCCTGGCCGACGACCTCGATGCCAGACTGCGCGTCAAGGATCATGGAGAGGCCGGTACGCACGAGATCCTGGTCGTCGGCCACCAGCACGCGCACCGTCATCGGCGTACCTTCGTCGGCAGCTCGGCGTCGACCGTCCACCCGCCCTCGAGCGCCGGCCCAGCGCGCAGGGTGCCGCCGAGCAGCTGCACGCGCTCGGTCATCCCCAGCAGCCCGAAGCCGTGGCTCGCCGACCGCGCCGGGTCGATCTGCCCGTCGTCGGTCACACGTAGTCGCAGCCTTCCTGCGCCCTCGACAACCCGGATCTCCACACGCGAGGCGTTGCGGGCGTGCCGAAGGGCGTTAGTCAGCGCCTCTTGCGCCAGCCGGTAGACCGCCACGTCGACCTGGAGCGGAAGTTCGTCCAGGTCATCAGGCACCTCCACGTCGACGACCGGGACCGGGTCGAGGCGGGCGAGGGACACCAGGTCGGCAACGCCGGGCTGGGGGGCGTACTCCGCCGGCGCACCGTCGCGCAACACCCGGACCATCGCCCGCATCTCCGCGAGCGTCCGCGACGCCTCCCCTTCGATGGCCGCCAGCGCCTCGAGCCCCACTTCGGGCCGCTGCCCGGCCATCGCCCGACCCGCCTGCGCCTGCACAGCGATCGCCGAGACATGGTGGGCGACCATGTCGTGCAGCTCGCGCGCGAGGCCGACCCGCTCCTGGCTGCGGATCTGGTCCAACGCCCGGCGCCAGCTCTCGGCGCGGTAGCGGAACGCCGCCCCGCCCGCCGCCGCCGCCGCCACGATGCCGAACCCACCAAACACGTCGGACGGGCCGGTGTAGGCGGCGACCGTACCGATGACCGCAGCGACCAGCACCACCGCCAGCCCGATCACGATCTCGCGCCCTGACCCCCAGCGGACCAGCGCGTAGACGAGCACCAGGACGTAGATCATCGTGTCGAGGCCCACGTTCGGGGCGCCGGCCGCCAGGGTCGCCAGCCCCAACACCATCGCGGTGCCCCAGGACACCACGACGCAGGCCAATGGGTGGGTACGCCGCCAGAGCAGCACCGGCGCGAGTCCGACCGCCACGATCGTCGCGAACGGCCGCCAGGCGACGTCGCCCCGGAGGGCTCCCTCGAGCAGCGCCGTCACCATCAACACCCCGACCAGCACCCAGTCGCGCCACACCCGCTCGGGAGCGTCGGCGGCTCGGGGCTCGGCCCACAGCGAGCGCAGGGCGTTGGTGATCACGCCCCCAGCCTAGGGACCGCCGAGGCCTCGGGGACCGACCGAAAGAACGAGACCCCGCTCCTCACAACGGCCGAGGAGGGTCCGGCCTCGACGCCGATGTGCGCACGCCCCGACGCGGCGAGGGTTGTCCCATGATCACTGTTGAGTCACTGACCCGGAGGTACGCCGGATTCACCGCGGTCGACAATGTCTCCTTCACCGCCCTGCCCGGTCGCGTCACCGGCTTCCTCGGTCCGAATGGCGCCGGCAAGTCCACCACGATGCGGGTCATGGTCGGGTTGACCGTCCCCACGTCCGGCACCGCGACCATCAACGGAGAACGGTTCGCCGACCTCCCCAACCCCGGCCTCGAGGTGGGCGTCCTCCTGGACGCCTCCGCGCAGCACGCCGGCCGCACCGGCCGCGAGATCCTCACGATCGCCGCCGACACCATGGGCCTGCCTCGCGCCCGGGTCGACGAGATGCTCGAGCTCGTCAGTCTGACGCCCACCGAGGCCAAGCGCCGAGTGCGCAACTACTCCCTCGGGATGCGTCAACGCCTCGGCATCGCCACCGCACTCCTCGGAGACCCCAAGGTGCTGATCCTCGACGAACCCGCCAACGGGCTCGACCCCGCGGGGATCCGGTGGATGCGCGACCTGCTGACGGACTTCGCCAACCAGGGCGGCACTGTCCTGTTGTCCTCACACCTGCTCCACGAGATCGAGGTCATCGCCGATGACCTGGTCGTGATCGGAAACGGAAAGATCGTCGCGGCCGGCACCAAGGAAGAGCTCCTCGCTGCGACCGGGACGCTCGCCCGCTCGACGTCACCGCGCGACCTCGCGCACGCCCTCGAACAGGCAGGGATCCCCAGCACGCTCGCAGGAGACGGCTCCGTCCGCACCGACGCCGACCCCGCTCGGGTCGGAGCCGTGGCCCTGACCGCCGGCATCCCCCTCACCGAGCTCCGGTCCGCCGACGGCGCCGGCCTCGAAGACATGTTCCTCTCGCTCACCGCCGACACCCAACGCGAAGGAGTTGCGGCATGACCGCCACGACCATCTCTCCCGACACCATCGAGGCCGTGCCGGTCCGCCGGACCGGCCGCCCCATCCCCACCCCGCGCCTCGTCAGGGTCGAGCTGCGCAAGATGTTCAACACTCGCTCGGGATTCTGGATGCTCATCAGCATCGGCGTCCTGTCGCCCATCTCGGCCGGGTCGCTCCTCGTCCTCGGCCACAACAGCGACGTCACCTACCAGAACTTCGTGAGGGCGAGCGGGTTCCCGATGTCGGTGATCTTGCCGATCATCGCGATCCTGGCCGTCACCAGTGAGTGGAACCAGCGAAGTGGGCTCACGACGTTCACGCTGGTGCCTAGCCGCGGACGCGTGATCGGCGCCAAGGCGATCGCGACCCTCCTGGTGGGCCTCGGCGCCGTCACCGTCGCCTTTGCGGTTGGCGCCCTCGGCAACCTGGCCGGGTCTGCACTCGCAGGCGTCGACATCGCGTGGGACCTTTCGTTGTCCATGGCACTCCAGACGGTCCTCTACAACCTGGTCGGCATGGCCTTCGGTTTCGCCCTCGGTGTCGTGCTGCGGAACTCCGCGGCCGCGATCGTGGGCTACTTCGTCGCTTCACTGGTCATGCCGGGCATCCTCGCGCTTCTGGCGCAGGTGCGTTCCTGGTTCGAGGACCTGCAGCCGTGGATCGACTGGCACTACACGCAGGTGGCGCTCCTCGATGGCGCCACGAACACCGGTAAGGAGTGGGCGATGCTCGGCTCGACCACGATGATCTGGATCGTCATTCCCCTCGTCGTCGGGCTGCTGTTCCTGCGCCGCTCCGAGGTCAAATAGTCGGACACACAGTAGGCGGTATCCGACGCTAATGTGTGAGTGCCGGATATCGCCGTCTCGTCGTGGACCGGCTCAGCGTGCGACCTGCTGCGTCTTAGTGGGTGGAAGGACGCAAGTTCTCGGTCACCCGCGTCGCACCGTCCCGCAAGGCGCCCTTAACCGCAAAGGATTCGACCCCGCGGCCACCAACACGCGAGATGCAGGTCGTGCCGTCATCGGGGTGGGGGCTACCTGGCGCGGACGCGGTTGAGGGCGTCGAGGTTATTCTGGTCGGGCATCGGGGGGCGTGCAGGTATCTCTGCGTGGTGGTGATCTGGGACAAGGCATGCAGTGCACGGGGGCCGGACAGCGGTTCCGGTCAGGGAACCTGGAACGGGGACGCCGCAGGTCAGGAGCGTGGATGCCCTACGACCGTTCCGAATGGCCCGTCCCGGAAACGTTCCCGGGGCCGGGGTCTCATATGGGACGCCGAGATCACCGCCGGGCTGCGGAGCGTTCTGCGCTTCCGCTGGTTCGGCTGATCCACCCGTCTGTCCTCTATGTGGAGGATCGAGGTTCCAAATCTTGAGACCAGGGTTGGAAGTATTCGGTGCCGAACGTCAACGGCTGCCTTGGATTGCCACTGCTTGTCTCGAACTGTCTCGGAGTCGCGAGAGCCAGCGGTTGACAGGCGCTGGTTGGTGGCTCACCGTGAAATGGCAGTTCACGGGCCATACGTGGGTGCTTGGGACCACGATGGTCCGACCCCGGTGAGTGGGAAACCACGCCCGAGCTTCGGGAGATCGCGATGGGCATGGCAGCGCACCTGGGTGTCGACGACTCCGGGTCGCCGTTGATGGAGGCGGCGTGCCGAGCCTGGGCGCGCTGGTGCGACGCCGACCCGGAGCTCGCGGTGGTCAACGGACTTGCCGAGCTGCCCGAGTGGACGCGCCACGCCACCGAGCCAGCGAAGGGTGCCGTTCTCGCGAGGCTTGCGGCGCTGACGGCGCATGACGCTGACGCCGTGACCGCGCTGGTGTGGCTGCTCATCCCTGGGGCCACCCGGGTCGCCGACTGTCTACGCGATCTCCATCCCGACATCGATGGCCTGGTCGCCGGTCAGTTGTGGCTCGAAGCCGCTCGAGCGCACGAGTCGAGTGGGCGACGCGTCACGGCGGAGATCCTCAGGCGTACGCGTCGTGAGGTGTCCGCTGAGCTTGGTGTCGGCGACCTTGCGACGAGACGCGATCGAGTCTGGGCTGAAGCCGTGTGCGTCGCGGACTCTGCCCAATTGGCGTGTGCGGGGGATGACTACGAGTCCCTGGACGACCTGTTCGACCAGGTTGAGCGTCTGGAAGTGGACGCGATGGAGGCGCACGCGATCAACGCCTTCGACGCGTGGCTGCTCGATCGGCTTGCCAGTGTTGCCGCCCGGCTGGAGGTGCCGGGCCATCGCGGTCGGATGGGGCTGACGACTCCGGCCGTCGTCGATGAGCTCGGTCGCATCGTGCACCTGTCGCCACGGGCTATTCGACGCCGTGCCACGACGGCGCTCGATCGATTGGCCGAGTACGTGAAGGTCCGAGACGATCCCGAACAAGTTCGCGGTCTGGCGCGCACAGCACCCGACCTGCCCGGTGACGCCGGCCGAGGAGATGCAGTTGGTGCTCACGGACGAGTGCGACGCACACTTCTTCAGAGTTCGAGACCTGCCGCCGGACGCGTGGGCGCCCGACGTGTCTCCGGAGCGTCGACGCTCCGCCACTGGGTGACCATCCGCTGCACCCGGTAGGTGAGGGCTTCGACCGTGTGCTCGTCGGGGAGCGGCTTCCGCGTCGACGTTGCTCGGCGGAGGAGCAGCGCCGGCGTTGAGCCCGGTCCGCTCGAGACGGTCGAGCTCGCGAGCCAGGTCGAGGGTGTGCTCGTCGTTCGCGCTGGGCGACCGATTGGCGTCCGCGATGCGGTCCTCCCAGCGGCGGACCGAGGGCGGGTAGAGGGCGTCGACCTCGACGCTGGAGGTGCCGGGCGTAGCGGTCAGCGGCCGGCGTCGGTCGGCGCGGGGCCGAGGAGGCTGCGGTCGTCGTCGGGTACGCCGTTGGCAGCTCGCCAGACGGCTGACCTCGTCGCGGAGCTCGGGAGTGAGGACGTCGCCGAACCGTGCCAGCGACTCGGTGGCAGCGTCGGTGTCACGGCGTACCTGATCGGCGAGGTGCGGTGACCCGGTCGGCGCGTGCGGTGAGGTAGCTCGACCATCCGGGTGCTCTCGCGCACCTCGACGGGGATGCCGGGCAGCCACGGCAGTGGCCCGCCTCCGGCGGCCTCGAGCGCTCGCTCGGCGTCGGCACCGATGAGGCGCTGGGTCGCGGTGGTGACGGCGTCGGCGTACCGCTGCGCGGCCTCGTGAAGTTGGGTCGCGGGATTGATGGCGTCAGCGAGCTTCGGTGGTCGCGGAGACCGCGGCGCCGTCGCGGCCGACGATCCGGTCGAGGAGTGTCGACGGCGGTGAGCTGCTCGTCGATGCCGGGCAGGAACTGCTCGTCGTCAGGCGTCGGTCTGGTCGGCGATGAGGTGGAGGTGGTTCTCGGCACGGCCGCGGGTGAGCATCGTGTAGAGCAGTTGCCGGTCCTCGGAGCCGGTGAGGATGCCGTGCATGACGTCGGCGGTGCTGCCTTGGGCGGCGTGGACGGTGGTGGCGTAGCCGAGCTCGACGTGCGCGGCGACGTACTCCGCCGGGCAGGGTGACCTGGAGCCCGGACCGCAGGTGCCGCGCACGGCAGGCTGACCGTTCGCGGTTGACGGCGGTGACGGTCCAGCGGTCGCCGTTCTTGACCCAGTCGGTGCCGCTGACGCCGAGGCGGCGGTCGTTGCGTCGGGTGAGGATCGTGTCACCGACGCTGGCCTGGTTGCCGTCGGCGAGCGCGACCTCGGCGGCTGGGTGTCGCGCCGGCGAGACGGGCGGCGCGGGCGTCGTGGTTGAGTCGGGCGACGAGGTCGCGGGTCGGGGCGAGCATCAGGCACTCGCGGCCGGCCGCCTGCTCGTCGTGCCAGGCGGTGAGGACGTCGCTCAGGCAGGTGTCGGCGTCGCCGACGTGGACGCGGTCGTGGTCGAGGTAGAACCCGAGGGCGGCCCGGTCGCCGTCGCGCAGGTCGAGGGACGCGGCGGCTTCGACGGGGTCGGCGAAGCGGACGACCTCGTCGAGGCGTACGGCGCCGTGGGTGGTGGCGATGTCGCGCAGGACTCCGCCGGCGCCGACGGCGGCGAGCTGCTGGTCGTCGCCGATCAGCCGCACCCGGGCGCCGCGGTCGAGGCAGGCGGCGATGACTCGGTCGAGCGTGGGGGTGTCGGCCATGCCCGCCTCGTCGATGACCACGACCGTGTGCGGGCCGAAGCCGGGATCGAGCCCCGCGGCGAGGGGTGGTCGAGCATCGCGAGCGTCTCGGCCGGCATCCCGGTCGCCTCGCCGAGCACCGCGGCGGCGGCCGCGGACGGCGCGAGCCCGACCGGCGTCGTACCCGAGGTCGTGCGCAGACCTGCGCGAGCACGCTCATCGCGGTGGTCTTGCCCGGACCCGGCCGGCGCCAGCGCGAGCGCCACCTGTCGCGGGTCGGTGACCAGGGCGCGGACCAGCTCGCGCTGGCCCGTCGTTGAGACCGGTCCGTCGAGCGTCGGCCGCCATCAGCGCGAGCTCGACATCGAGCCGGATCGAGGCAGGTGCCGGCGGCGCGGCCGGCGGCGTCGACGATGCGCTGCTCGGCGTCGAGCATCCGCTGGCTGGTGAAGTGGTCGGCGCCGGTGTGCCGGTAGACGCTGACGCCGTCGGAGCGCCGAAGCACCGGCGGGTCGGTGATCGGGTCGAGGTCGGGCGTCAGGTTGATCAGCGAACCGGTGACCGTGTCGACCAGGTGCTCGACGACCTGGCCGACCTGCTCGGCCGGTACGTCGAGGTCGCGGACCTGGCGCTGGGCTTCGGCGTACATGTGCCAGGACTGCCAGGTCGCGCGATGGGCCTCGAGCTCGGTGATGACCCGCTCGGCTGCTCGTGCCAGCCACTCGCTGGAGACCTGCGTGCCAGGCGGTGGGTGCTGGGGTTGAGCGCGGCATCGGATCATGCGATCCGATGCCCATGGTTCCCAGCTCCTGCACCGCCTCGGTCGCGCCAGGTCGCGCGCTGCTCGGCCTCCGACCGGGGCTCGTGCTTTGGCTGCGCGGGTCTCGAGGTTCGCGCGTTGCGCGAGCGCGATCGACTCCTTCGTCGTCGGGGCGCCGTCCGTGCCGGACGGTGAACTCGCTCGGCGAGCTCGCCGCTGGCGGTCCTCGATGTCGCGCGCGGCGTCGCGACCACCGCGCGCACAGCGCGGGGTCGACACCGTCGATCTCCCGCACCGGGCGCTTGCCGCCCGCCCGCGGTACGTCGACGAACCGGACGCCGAGGTGCTTCGTCGGAGGTGGGCTTCGAGGGCGGTGTTGTAGGCCTCCGAGGCGGCGACGACGTGCTGGTGCAGGACCGTGCCGTAGATCGAGAGCCACTTGCCCTGCGCGGGTCTGGACCTTGTTCGCGACCGCGACGTGGGTGTGCAGATCGGGATCGCCGGCGCGGGAGTCGCGGTGGAGGAACGCCGCCGCGATCAGGCCGCGGGTCTCGACCTGGCGGGCGCCGTCGGCGCCCTCGCGGGTGAAGATCGCATGCAACTCCAGGAACGTCGAGCGCGTCGAGGACCGCGGCGTTGTGGGCCTGCCGGATCCGCTGCGGCGACCTCGGGCGGCGCGACGGCCCACAGCGCCGAGACCGACTTCGCCGGGCGAGAACGTCAGGTCGAAGCCGGCCACCGACCCCGACTCGAAACTTCCGCCCCAGCGCGGCGCCGGTCACGGGGTCGCAGCCGTCGCCGAACAGGTTCTTCATCTGCTCGGCGGTGACGACGTCGCCGTACCCAAGGCCGTCGATGCCGACCAGGCCCGAGCCGATCCAACGACCAGGCGCCTCGCCCTTCGCGGCGTAGTAGTCAGCCAGCGGCATGCGACCCGAGCTCGGTCGAATCGGCAGCCGCGACCTGGCGGGTCAGGTACTCATACCCCGACCCGGCCGCGAGCTTCTTCAACGACATCGTCACACCCCACAAGGCCCGAACGCCGCCGCGAGTGGCCACCCCGATTCGTCCGTGAAAGAGGTGTGTTCGGGAAGGAGGGTGGAGGAAGGAGGAAGAGCGGACGGGAGGAGAGGCGGAGGAGGGGCAGGGGTGGGTGGAAGGGAAGGGTGGAGGGGAAGGATGCGGGAGGGTGGTGAAAGTGGGGTGGCCACTCGAGGACAAGATCGGGCCTTGAGGGATGAAGGCGACCAACCGGGCCGCCCCGAACCCAGGAGCCCCCATGGCCATCACTCGCCGCGACGCACCCGCCGACTTGTCTCGCTCGCCGAGGCCGCCGAGATCCTCGCCGTCTCGACCAAGACGCGTCCGCCGCTACATCGCCGCCGGCGAGCTCGACGCCGTCCGCCTCGGTCGCCGAACGATCCGCATCAAGGTCGAGTCGCTCGACCGGCTGATCGACGCGCACCCGGTGAACACCTGGCGCGGTCGGAGCGCTTGACGGCGGACGAAGGTCAGGCGACGGCGTGGAACTCCAGTTTCAGTCCGAGGGCGCGGGCCACCTTGAAGATGGTGGCGAAGCTCGGGTTGCCGTTGTTGGACAGCGCTTTGTAGAGGCCCTCGCGGCTCATGCCGACCTTGCGTGCGAGTTCGCTGAAGTTCTGGGAGCGGGCGATGACCCCGATGGCGTGGGTGATGAATGCAGGGTCGTCTCCGGCCTCGTCCAGAGCAGCCTCGAGGTAGTAGGCGATGTCCTCGAGCGATGTGAGGTGATCCGCCGAGTCATACGGTGTGAACTTCTCAGCCATGCTGCTGCCACTCCTTCGCGATTCGCTTCGCGTTCTCGATGTCCCGTTGCTGCGTGGACTTGTCGCCGCCGCAGAGCAAGATGACGACGATGTCGCTGTGTCTCTGGAAGTAGACCCGGTAGCCGGGGCCGTAGTTGATCCGCATCTCGGAGATGCCGTCCCCGACAGGCTTCACATCGCCGGGGTTGCCGGCAGCCAGCCGATCCACCCGGATCGCGATCCGCGCTGCAGCGCGGCGGTCCCTCAGGCCGTCAACCCATCTTCCGAACGTCTCACTCTTGAGAACCTTGATTTGTTGTGTCAACTATAGTTCACACTTACGCGATCGACAATGCTCATTTGTGCAGCCTCCACGCGTGTTGGGGGAGGCAGCCCTCTCACCGTTCCGTCGCTCCGAAGCTGAGTCCTGCGAACGCCGCGGCCGTGAGATCGTCCATCCGGCTCTGGGTGGCGCGGACGTACCGCTCGGCGGCCTGGGACGAGGAGTCGCCGAGGAAGGCCTGCACCTCGGCGACATGCGCGCCCTTCTGCGCGAGTCGGGTGGCACCGGTCGCCCGGAGGTCGTGGAAGTTGATCGGCCGGCCGACGGCCTCGCGTACGTCGCGCCATCCGCCTACCAGGTCTCGGAACCGCGTCGGCTGCAGCCAGTCGCCGGACGGACCGGGGAAGAGCAGTCCGTCGCGGCCGGCGACGTAGGTCCGCAGATGCTCGGTGAGGACCTTGCCCACCCCTCCAGGGATGCGCTGGTCGCGGATGCCAGCTCGCGACTTCGGCTCCTTCTCGTATCGCTTGCCGCCGGGGCCGGTGCCCACTGCCCGGCGGACCCGTACGACGGGTGGCCTCGCGCGGAGGTCCACGTCGGAGCGTCGCAGTGCCACGATCTCCCCGAACCGGAGGCCGCAGCCGAGTGCCAGGGCGATCATGGCCCGCCACTCGGGGCGGATCGTGGCCAGGATGAGATCGAGGTCGGCGTCCTCGATCACCTCGGTCCGCTTGTCCGCTCGCTTGCCGATGGTGCCGGCGCCATCGATGGTGAACGGGTTGACGGCGCCGGGAAGCACGCCGTCCGCGGCCGTCGCGGACTTCATGATCGCCTTGGCGAGCGCGTAGCACTCGCGCACGGTCTTCCCCTTGTCGTGGGGGAGTCCTTCGTACCACCGCACCACATCGGCCGCGGTGATCGTGTCCAGCGGCATCTCGCCGAACGTCGGCTGAACGTACTTGCCCAGCCAGATCAGGTAGCCCCGCTTGGTGGACTCCTGCAGCGGATGCCCCCGCACCTTGCGAGCGCGCAGCCAGACCTCGGCGTACTCGGCGAACGTCAGCGCCGTCTCGGCTGCGGTGCGGATCCGGTCGGCCTCGGCGTGCTCGGCCAGCGTGCGCCACGACGCGCCCTCAGCGTTCAGGCGCAGCTCCTCGGCTCGGAGCCAGTCACCAGCAGCCTCCCGGCCGTAGGTGTTCGGCTCGAAGGTGTGAGGGGCGGTGACGATCTGTCCGCCACGGCCGGACGGATGATCCAGCGGAACGGTAAACCGTGCCTGCCAGCGGCCCGACCGCATCTTGGTGACCTGCCCGAAGCGGCGTCGGGAAGCCTTCGCTGTCATCGTTGGACGTCCCACCTTTGCATCGGCTATGCATCGGATCGTACGTCAATTCCGGCCCTCGTGTGACCTGTTGGATTGCAGCGGATCCACCATGTTTCCGCAGGTCAGAGCCGTGTTTGTCTGCTCGTGTCCACTCGGGTCCAACAATGCAAAATGTTGGTTCGAGTCCAACCGGGGGAGCAAGTGTGATGTCTAGGACATCCGCGGACGGCCGAACCCAGTCGTGGGTCCGGCCGTTCATTGTTTAGCGGGTGGGTCCGGAGGCAGCTGGTGCCCTGACTCAGGCTCAGTCGACGTCGCGGGCCGACAGGTCGTCCCAGGTCTCCCGGCGGACGACGAGGCGGGCGTGGCCGTCGCGCGCGAAGACCACCGGGATCCGGCGGTTGCCGTTGTAGTTGTTCGACATGGTGAAGCAGTACGCCCCCGTCGCGGGTACGGCGAGCAGGTCGCCCACCTCGGGCCGTGACAGGTCCACCCCGTCGACGAGGACATCACCGCTCTCACAGTGCCGGCCGACGACCGTGACCCGCTCCGGGTCGGGCCCGTCGAAACGACCCACGATGCCCGCCTCGAACCGCTGCCCGAACAAGGCGACCTCGAGGTTGTCACCCATCCCGCCGTCGACGGCGACGAACGTGATCGTGCCGTGCTTGACGGTGGTGACGCGGTAGACCGTGGTGGCCGACTCGCACACCATGCTCCGGCCGGGCTCGATGATGATCTGTGCCTCCGAGGGCAGGTGCTCGCGCGCGGCACCGATCAACGAGTCGAGATAGTCGCCGACGGTCGGCGGGTTGTCGGCCCAGGTGTAGCGGGCGCCGAGCCCACCACCGAGGTCGTAGACCGGGAACTCGCCGAGCCGCGCCACCGGGGCCACCGACTCGGCGAACGGCTCGACCTCGAGAATCTGAGAGCCCACGTGCACATGCAGGCCCTGCATCCGCAGTCGGGAGCTTTGCTCGATGCGCCTGATCAGCGGCTCCGCGTCTGCAGGGACAAGCCCGAACTTGGATCCCTCGTGACCCGTCAGCACGTGGGCGTGCGTGTCGGCCGTGACGCCCGGGATGATCCGCACCAATACGTCCTGGGTCTGACCGTCCGGAACGGTGGCCTCGAGCCGGTCGACGTCGTCTGAGTTGTCGACCACCACCAGCCCGATCCCGTGCTCGACGGCGAGTGCGATCTCCTCGTCGCTCTTGGCGTTGCCGTGCAGGACGACCAGTTCAGGGTCGACGCCCGCCTTGAGCGCGGTGAGGATCTCGCCGCCACCGGCCACGTCGAGCCCGAGACCCTCCTCGACCATCACTCGCTGGACAGCGGTGCAGGGGAACGCCTTCGACGCGAACACCACGCGTGAGTTCGCCCATCGGCCCGTCAGCTCGTCGGCGTACTCGCGTGCCCTCGAACGGAGGGCTTGCTCGGCGACGACGAGCACCGGCGTGCCGAACTCTGCGGCCAGGTCGTCGGCGCGGCATCCTCCGACGACGAGCGTCCCGTCGTCAGCGAGCGCGCTGCCCGCGGGGAAGAGCGACAGCAGGCCGGCCACTACTGAGCCATCACTCGGTCCGTGCCAGGACCTCATGCACCAGGTCCAGGCTGGTGCCGGGGTGCAGGAACGCGAACCGGCCGACCGTCTCGCCGTCCCACTTGCTCGGCGGGATGAACGCGACTCCTTCGCCGTGGAGCCGGGCCGCCCAGCTGTCGTAGTCCGCGGCCTCCCAGCCCACCCGGCGGAACAGCACGACTCCCAGGTCGGGCTCGCGGATGAGCTCGAGCTGTGGCGCCCGCTTGATCATGTCGGCCGTGTCGCGAGCCAGGCGCACTGCCACCTCGATCGCCTCCCGGTAGGCGTCGACACCGTAGACAGCGAGCGAGAACCACAGCGGCAGGCCGCGGGCGCGTCGGGTCAGGTGGTAGGCGTAGTCGGTCGGGTTCCACTCGCCGTCGGAGACGTGGATGATGTCGAGGTACGACGCGTCCTGGGTGTGTACGGCGCGCGCCAGCTCGGGCTCGCGATAGAGGACGGCGCAGCAGTCGAACGGCGAGAACAGCCACTTGTGCGGGTCGAGGATGAACGAGTCGGCAAGCTCGAGGCCGGCGTACTTCGGCTTCAGCGACCGCGCGAAGATCCCCGATCCGCCGTACGCGCCGTCGACGTGGAACCACCAACCTTCCTCCTTGGCGATCGCCCCGACACCCGCGAGGTCGTCGACGATGCCTGCATTGGTCGTGCCGGAGGTGCACACCACCGCCGCGATGCCGGAGAGGTCGGGCTCGGCCTGCACGGCCGCACGGACGCTTTCAGCGGTCATCCGGTGGTCGGGTGTGTCGACCACGAGGGCGTCCATCTCCAGCAGCTTCAGGGTGTTCACGATCGAGGAGTGCGCGTCGGTGCCGACGATGACGCGCAGCCGCCGGCCCGTCCCGTCGGCTCCCAGCTTCTCCTTGGCGGTCTCGCGCGCCACTGCGAGGCAGGAGAGGTTGCCGGCCGACCCGCCGGAGACGAAGCAGCCGCCGGCGCCAGCGGGAAGCCCGGCCTCGTCGGCGATGAGCCGCAGCACGGTGTTCTCTGCCGCGATCGCGCCGGACGCCTCCAGCCAGGAGATCCCCTGGATCGAGGCGCAGGACACGAGCATGTCGAAGAGCAGGCTCGCCTTGGTGGGGGCCGCCGGGATGAACCCGAGGAAGCGCGTGCTGTCGGCGGAGATGATGCTCGGGGCGATCACCGACGAGTAGACGCCGAGCACCTCGTCGGGAGGCCGTCCGGAGTCGCGGATCAGGCCGGCTAGCCGTGCGTTGAGCTCCGCCGCCGGGAGGGTGCCGATGTCGAGTGGCACCGGATCCATCCGCAGTCGGTTCTCGGCGTACGCCAGGACGCTGCGCACCATCTGCTCGGTCGTCTGGTCGATCTCATGCATGCGTCAGAGTCTCCGCCCTACTGCGAGGAACCACGAACGTGGGAGCCGGAGAGTGCCGCAGGATCTTGGTCGCGCGTGACCCGAGGAAGACCTGGGCCACCGGCCCCAGCTCGCTCGAGCCGACCACCAGCACGTCACCCTCGTTCCAGCCGATGTCGTCGATTGCCTCGGCCCAGCTCGACCCGCGACCGATCACCGCCTCGACGGGGGGCACGGCGCTCAGCCCCTCGACGGCCTTGACGGCCTTGCTCGCGGCACGCTCCATGGTTGCGGTCCACTCCTCGAGGATGCCGTCCTCGGAGTCGGTGCCCAAGGTGGTGGTGTAGGCCGGGCGTGCCCAGACCGCGAAGGAAGCGATCCGCAGGGAGGCGCTGGTCCGAGCAGCCACCGTCGCCGCAGCGACCACCAGATCGTCGGCACTCACCGAGCCGCCGTAGGCAGCGGTCGCGCGGACGACCTTCTGGTCCCGCTTGCACCGGAAGCCGCGCGGCGCCAGTGCGAGGGTCACGGGCGAGCTGTGCACCAGACGGTCGGTGACGCTGCCCAGGGCGATGTGACCGAAGGGGCCGTGGGAGGACGAGCCCAGCACGATCACGTTCGCTCCGTGCTCCTCGGCGAGCTCGAGCAGTCCGACGGGCGCCGACCTGGAGCTGTGCGGGACGAACGTCGCCGGCACGTCTCCCGGAAGGTACTCGCGGGCCCGTTCGAGTGCCTCAGCAGCGGTCTTGTCGAGGTACTCGCGGTACTCCGCGTCCACCTTGGCCATCCCGGGAATCCACGGCGCAGGAAGGACCGGAGGCAACCACGAGGTCGCCGCCGCCAGACCGCGCCAGCATGCCCGCCACGTGGAGGGCGGCCTTCCCGCGCTCGTCGGGCGCGTAACCCACGATCATCGTCATCGGACGCGCCCTAGTCGTCGTGAATCAGGCCGACGTGCTCGTGGCGGCCAAGGTGCGAGTGCTTCATCGCGTAGAAGACGTACCAGACGGCCGCGACCGCCACCCAGATGACGAACACCCAGATCGTCACGGCCCTCAGGTCCTTGATGATCCAGAGGCAGCCGGCGATCGCCAGCAGCGGGGTGACTGGATAGAGCGGGACCTTGAAGCCGCGCGGCAGCTCCGGATGCGTGCGCCTGAGCACCATCACGCCGATGGAGACGACGAGGAACGCCACGAGGGTGCCGATGCTGGTCATCTCTGCCAGGAAGTTGATCGGGATCAGCCCGGCGAGCAGCCCGATGACGACGGCGACGATGACCGTGTTGGGGATGGGCGTCAACGTCCTCGGGCTCACCTTGTGGAAGATCTCAGGCATCATTCCGTCTCGCGCCATCGCGAAGAGGATGCGGGTCTGGCCGTAGATCACGACCAGGGTCACGCTGAAGATCGAGATCACCGCACCCGCCGCGAGCACCGTTGCCGGCCACGTCTGCCCGGTCACGTCCTCGAGGATCGCGGAGAGCCCGGCCTCCTGGTCCTTGAAGGCCGCTGCCGGCTGGGCAGCGAGCGCGACCATGGTGACCAGGATGTAGAGCGACGTGACGACCACGAGCGCGATCAGGATCGCCGCCGGCATGGTCCGTCTTGGGTTCTTCACCTCCTCGCCCGCGGTGGATACAGCATCGAGTCCGATGTAGGAGAAGAAGATGATGCCCGCAGCCGTCGTGACATGCTGGAGCTCGTCGCCCCCCTTGGGCACGATGTGCTTCAGGTTGTCGCTGTCGAAACCCTGCAATGCCAGCACGATGAACATGACCAGCACGCCGATCTTGATCATCACCATGATGGCGTTGACCTTGGCCGACTCGCTGGCGCCACGGATCAGGAGCAGTGAGCACAGCACGATCAGGATGACTGCCGGCAGATTGAGGACGCCACCCTGCTCGGGCGCCTGGGACAGCGAGTCGGGGATCGTGAAGCCGAAGAGGTTGTCGAATAGCTCGTTGAGGTACTGCGACCAGCCGACGGCCACGGCCGCAGCGGAGACGCCGTACTCGAGGAGGAGGCAGGCTGCGACGCCCATGGCCGGAAGCTCGCCCAGAGTGGCGTACGCATAGGAGTACGACGAGCCCGAGACCGGTACTGCGCTGGCGAGCTCGGCATAACAGACGGCCGTCAGCCCGGCGACCACGCCGGCGATCAGGAACGACCAGATCACGGCCGGCCCCGCTTCGGGGACCGCCTGGGACAGCACGAAGAAGATGCCGGTGCCGATGGTGGCCCCGATGCCGAACATCGAGAGCTGGAAGAGTCCGATCGAGCGCTCCAGCTCACTGCTGTTGCTGTCCGCTCCGGTCTCTGCGCTCATCTCCGGGACCGGCTTGCGGCGGAACAGCTGCTCTGTCAACGACGCCATGTCTGCCTCCCCAGGCGATCGGACGCCCGAAAGGAGGAGGCGCCCCTGCCTTTGCTTTGGAGTCTGGCACTCCGCGACGGGGCTGTGAAGGTCAGGAGTCCGCGTTGCCGCCCCGGCGACCGACCCGTACGACGTTCTCGTCGCCTCAGGTGCAGCAGGTCGCGGTGATGCCGTCCGTCCCGTAGACAGGGCTGTCGGCGAGCACGGTGTAGATCTCCCACTGCTCGCCGTTCGGAGCGCCCTGCACCCAGAACTTGTCCTGCTTGGCGTAGCAGCAGACCGTGTCGCGCTCACGTTGTCCTGAGCCTGTCGAAGGGTCGACCGAGGCCAGGCCGGCCCCGGCGAGCCGGGTCTGCTCGGCGTCGACCGTGTCGACGTCGGCGACCTCCACCCCGAGGTGGTTGACGCTGCCACCGTGGCCGGGGTTCTCGATCAGGACCAGCTTGAGCGGCGGCTCGGCCACCGCGAAGTTGGCGTAGCCGTCGCGCACCTTCGCAGGATCGGTGCCGAACAGCTTGCTGTAGAAGGCGATCGAGGTGTCGAGGTCGTCGACGTTGAGGGCGAGCTGGAGTCGGGACATGGCGTGCTCCTTGATATCGATGTCGGTCTATGTCCGAGGTTGCCACGCACATCGACATACGTCAATATAGATGTATGTCGAAGTCCCTGCTGGAGCTCACGCCCGTCCAGACCGTCGCCTGCTGCTCACCCCTGACCAAGGAGCCGTTGAGCCGCGAGAGCGCCGAAGGTGCTGCCACCCTGCTCAAGGCGCTCGCCGACCCGGTGCGGCTGCGGCTGCTCTCCCTCGTGGCCTCGCACGCGGACGGCGAGGCCTGCGTCTGCGACCTCAACGACGCCTTCGACCTGTCCCAGCCCACGATCAGCCACCACCTCAAGGTGCTGCACGAGGCCGGCCTGCTGGAGCGCACCAAGCGTGGCGTCTGGGTCTTCTACCGGGTCGAGGCCGCTGCGCTGGCCAACGTCGCCGCGCTGCTCGGCGGTGTCGCCGCGTGAGCCGAACTCGGCTGGCACGTCTGGCGCACGGCCGAGCTGGTGGGCACGGCGTTCCTCGTCGCGGCGGTGGTCGGGTCCGGCATCGCCGCCACCCGGCTCTCGCCGGACCAGCCCGGCCTGCAGCTGCTGGAGAACAGCGTCGTCACCGGTGCCGTCCTGGTCGCCCTGATCCTCGCGCTGCAGCCGGTCTCGGCCTCGTTCAACCCCGTCGTCACGCTCGTCGAACGGGTCCGCCGGCGGATCGACTCCCGCGAGGCCGGGCTCGCCATCTCGGCGCAGCTCGCCGGGGGAGTCCTCGGCGCGGTGCTCGCGAACCTGATGTACGGCGACGCCGCCGTGTCCTGGTCGACGCACGAGCGCTCCGGTGGCGGACTCTGGCTCGGCGAGGCCGTGGCCACGATCGGCCTGGTCGTCGTCGTGTTCGGCAGCCTGCGGCAGCAGCAGCTCCAGACCGTGGCGTTCGCAGTGGGCGGCTACATCGCCGCGGCGTACTGGTTCACCAGCTCGACGAGCTTCGCCAACCCGGCGGTGACGTTCGCCCGGATGTTCTCCGACACGTTCGCCGGCATCGCGCCATCGTCGGTGCCGGCCTTCGTGGTCGTGCAGCTGCTCGCGGGCGGGCTCGCCGCTCTGCTCGTGGGCTTCCTCTACCCCGCTCGAAGGAGTCGTCATGACCACACCGACAGTGCTCTTCGTGTGCGTGCACAACGCCGGCCGTTCACAGATGGCTGCCGGGTTCCTGCAGCAGCCTGGCTGACGGCCGGGTCGAGGTGCTGTCCGCCGGTTCGGAGCCGACCGACCGGGTCAACCCGGTCGCCGTCGCCGCGATGGCCGAGGTCGGCATCGACATCGCCGCGGCGACGCCGAAGGTGCTGACGGCCGACGCCGTCCGCGTCTCCGACGTCGTGGTCACGATGGGCTGCGGCGACGCCTGCCCGTTCTTCCCCGGCACCCGCTACGAGGACTGGGAGCTCGACGACCCCGCCGGGCAGGGCATCGAGGCGGTCCGGCCGATCCGGGACGAGATCCGGCGCCGCGTGGAGAAGCTGGTGCAGGAGCTGGTGACCTAAGGTGCGTCTGATGGATCCATGGCCTGCTGCGCGCCGCCCGGCACGCACGCTGGCGGCGTTCTCGTCGGTCAACGCGGCGCTGCCGCGCCTTCCCTCCTCGGCCTTGCCATCGCACGCACCGGACGACACTCGCGACGGCCGAGATCCATCAGACGCACCCTAGTCGCCCCAGCCCATCGGGAACACCTCGAACGGCGCCCCGAACGTGACACCGAGGCGCTGGCCGGTGGCGCGGGCCATGCCCTCGAGGAACTCGCGCTCGTCCCAGTTCTCCCAGCCCAGGCCCTCGATGTACGCCGCGTGCGCCTTGAGCGACTCGACACCCGCGTCGAACGTCTCGGTGGTGTCGACGCCGTGGCCGGACTGCGGGGAGCCGAACGCCCAGACCTGCTTGACGCCTCCCCACGGCTCGAGCCCGTCGGTGAGCTGGTCGTTGAAGACCCAGCGGTTGCCGGCGTCGCGCACCGCGTCGACGACCGCCCGCCCGGTCGCGATGTGGTCGGCCTGGTTGAGGTTCTGGCCTGCCCCACGTGTCGCGGAAGTTGCCGGTGACCACGATGTCGGGCCGGTGCCGTCGTACGGCGGCGCAGATCGCCCGGCGCAGCGGGACGCCGTACTCGAGCACGCCGTCGGGCTGCTCCAGGAAGTCGACGTTGTCGACGCCGACGACCCGGGCGGACTCGATCTCCTCGGCCTCGCGGACCCGGCGGCACTCGTCCGGGCTCCATGCCGTCGATGCCGGCCTCGCCGCTGGTCACCATGCAGTAGCCGACCCACTTGCCCTGTCCGGTCCAGCGCGCGACCGCGGCCGCGGCGCCGAACTCCATGTCGTCGGGGTGGGCGACGACGCAGAGCATGCGCTCCCAGTCCTCGCGGAGCGGCTCGAGCGGTGCGGGTGCGGGGGTCTCGGACATGCCAGCAGCCTAGTGTCCTAGGGCGTCCCGATCGTCCGTGGATCGAAGCCGAAGGGCAGCTCCAGCCGGTGGGCCCGCATCAGGGCGTCGTCGGTGAGCACGTCGTACGTCGCGCCGTCGGCGACCACGGTGCCGTCGCTGAGCACGACCGAGCGCGGGCACAGCTCGAGGGCGTACGGCAGGTCGTGGGTGACCATCAGGACGGTCACGTCCAGCGAGCGCAGGATGTCGGCGAGCTCGCGGCGCGAGGCGGGGTCGAGGTTGGACGACGGCTCGTCGAGCACCAGGATCTCCGGCTCCATCGCCAGCACGGTCGCCACCGCGACCCGGCGCCGCTGGCCGAACGAGAGGTGGTGCGGCGGGCGGTCGGCGAACTCGGCCATCCCGACCTGGTCGAGCGCGTGCATCACCCGGCGGTCGAGCTCGGCGCCCCTGAGGCCGAGGTTGGCCGGCCCGAAGGCGACGTCGGCGCGGACCGTGCCCATGAACAGCTGGTCGTCGGGGTCCTGGAAGACGATGCCGACCCGGCGCCGGATCTCGCGCAGGTTGGCCTTGCTCGACCGGCAGCCCGCTGACCGTGACCGTGCCCGCGCCGGCGGTGAGGATGCCGTTGAGGTGCAGCACCAGCGTGGTCTTGCCGGCGCCGTTGGGGCCGAGCAGCGCGACCCGCTCGCCCTGGTGGACGTGCAGGTCGACGCCGAACAGCGCCTGGTGGCCGTCGGGGTAGGCGAAGGCGAGGCCCCGGACGTCGAGGACGGGGATGCTCATCGGTGACCCTGCCGCGGCATGCTGTCCGGTGTAGCCGCGCGACAGCATCGCGAGGTGGACCCGCTCGCCGCGCTCGTAGGAGCGGATGAACAGCGCGCCGGCGGAGCGCGCCAGCGACCGGCCAGTGCCGTGGGGTTGCGGGCGGTGAAGCCGCGCGACTCGCGGGCCACCTTCATCCGCTGCATCTCGCCGGTGACGACGTCGAGGTAGCGGACCATGAACGCCATGATCTGCACGAGCAGCTGCGGGCAGCCGCAGCCGCTCGCAGCCCGGCGAGCAGGTCCTGCGGCTCGGTGGTCGCGGCCAGGGTCAGGCTGGCGAGCACGCCGAGCGTGCCCTTGACCAGCAGCGCCCCAGGCCGCCACGCAGGCCGTGCTCGCTGACGCGTGAGGCCGAGCACCTCGGTCTGCGGGCCCGTCGGCGACGAACGGCAGCAGCACCGCGAACAGCACGAACGGGACCTCGACGACCAGTCCGCTTGAGGAGGTACGTCGGCGGCACCCGCGAGACGCGCGACGACGCACCGACGATCACGGCAGGTAGACGCGCGAACGCGGCGAACCAGTCCCGTGGGCGTGGCCACCACGACGAGCATGAAGCCCAGCAGCGCCAGCATCTTCAGGTGCGCCGGCACGCGGTGGACCGGCGAGTGGCCGTGGAAGTGCAGCTTGTGGCCGTGCCCGGCGCCCACGTCAGGCCGCTCGGCGTCGGCGGTCCGGCGACGGCGTACGACGACGCACGAGCCCACCGGCGAGGGCGAGCACGACGAGCACGCCGACGACACCGGCCAGCCCGCCGGACAGCCGCGCGTTGTCGACGCCCTTCGCGTCGTAGCCGGCGAGCGGGCCGTCGGCGTCGCGTGCTCCTTCTGCGCGTCGGGCGAAGCCCTTGTCCTGCGAGACCTCGGTTCAGCCCGTCGGGGCTGCTGGTCGGCGTAGTAGCTGACGACGCCCGGCGAGGACGCAGGGCGACGACGCAGGACGCCGACGCGAACCGCACCGGTGCGTGCCGGCGTTCGCCTTCACGCGGTCGGCTCCTGTCGGTCGGGCGTGCGGACCACGAGCTCGCGCCGCTCGAGCACCGGTCGGGCGCCGTACACGAGGTCGGGCCGGACGGCGACGATGCTGCCGACCGCGAGGAACGGTGATGACGCGCCTCGCCGATGCCGATCAGCACGTGCACGCCGACCATCGCGATGGCGAGGCTGTCGAGCGGGACGTCGGCGGTGCCGCCGATCGCGTAGAGCACGACGAAGCGCGAGGGCCGCGACCGGGACCGAGACCAGCGCGCGCGATCGCCGGCGGACGGCGCGACCATGCGCGAGCCGCTTGGGCAGCACCGCCTGCAGGAGCCAGGAAGACCGCCCAGCCGACGACGACGGTGACCAGGCCCATCAGGTGATGTTGGTGCCGAGCGCGGTGATGCCGCCGTCGGCGAAGAGCAGGCACTGGACGAGGAAGACCACGCTCATGCACAGCAGCGCCGGTGTACGGCCCGACGAGGATCGCGGCGAGCGCGCCGCCGAGCAGGTGGCCGCTGGTGCCGCGACGCGACCGGGAAGTTGAGCATCTGGGTGGCGAAGACGAACGCCGCCACCAGGCCGGCCAGCGGCGCGGTCCGGTCGTCGAGCTCGCGTCGCGCGCCCGCGCAGCGCGACGCCGACGGCCGACCGCGGCGACCACGCCGGTGCGCGACCGACGTCGGTGCGTCCAGGAAGCCGTCGGGGACGTGCATGGGTGCTCCCTTCGCGGATGAGAGTCCTCCTGCTCACCATACGTTGTTGCGGTTTGTTTGCAATACGACGTGTTGTGGTGGCCGTTCCACCGGAAATCGGTTGGCCGCGGACACCGCCAGGCACCACCATCTGCGCATGCGCTTCCCCCTCCCGCCCGCCGAGCCGTCCACCACGGATCGCTGGTCCAGCCCGGAGTTCGAGGCAGAGCTGCGCACCTGGGTCGAGGCGGCGGTCGGTCCGGTGCGCCTTGAGCAGTACAAGCTGCGCGGCTGGGCGACGGTGCTCAAGGCGTACGCCGGCGAGGGGCTGTTCTGGGCGAAGCAGAACTGCTCGCTCAACCTGTTCGAGGCGGCGCTCGTCGACGAGATCGGGCAGCTCGAGCCCGACCGCGTGGTGCCGCTCCGCGCGGTCGACCGTGCGCGCGGCCTGCTGCTGATGCCCGACCAGGGTGAGGTGTTCGGATCCGCGCACACCGACCTCGGTTCCTGGGGGGAGATCGTCCGCCAGTGGGCTCAGCTGCAGCGCGCGCTGCTGCCGCACGCAGACCGGCTCACGGCCGCCGGTGTCCACACGATGTGTCCGGAGGACTTCGAGGAGCTGGTGGTCGAGCGGGCCGACGCGCTCAACGCGTTGCCGGTGGGGGATCCGCGACGGTTGGCCGACGAGGCGGTGCCTGCGATCCGGGCCGGCCTGCCGGAGCTCCGGCGCTCGGTCGACGTGGTCGGCGCGCTCGGCCTGCCGATGGCGCTGAACCACAACGACCTGCACGGCGGCAACGTGTTCGCCGAGCCGGGTGAGGTGATGCGGTTCTTCGACCTCGGCGACGCGATGTTCACCGACCCCTTGGGGGTGCTGCTGATCCCGCTCGGCATCGTGGCCGACGAGCTCGACTGCGCTCCCGACGACCCACGGCTGGGCCAGGTCGCCGAGGCCCTGGTCGAGGTCTGGAGCGACCTCGCGCCGGCCTGCGAGCTGCGGGCTGCGCTCCCGCACGCGCTGCGGCTGGCCCGGCTGGCGCGGCACGAGTCATGGCTTCGGGCGACGCCACCGATGTCACCTGCCGAGCAGGCCGACTGGGGGATGGCAGCCAGCGCCTGGCTGGCCCGGGTGCCCGACCCGCCGCTGCTCACGCCCGCAGCGGGCTGAGGATCGCCTCCCACCCCGCGAGCAGGGTCGCCAGGTGCGTGGTGTCGCGCAGGCGCAGGGTGGCGTGGGGGAGCCGGGCGGCCAGCTCGGCTCCGTTGGTCGGTGGCGCGTTCGTGTCGCGCTCGCCGTACCAGAGGGTCGTGGGGCAGGTGACGTCCTCGAGCCGGAACGCCCACGGCCGGAAGGTCACGGCCGCGTCGCGCAGGAAGCCGTCGTGCTGCGCCAGTGCCTCGCGCACCGACGCCGCGACGTCGGCGTCGGCCATCGGTGCCAGCAGCGCGGCGTCGTCCCCGGGCAGCATCGTGCGCCAGCGCGAGGCGAGGGCGGCGTCGTCGGGGTCGTCGGGTGCGACCGAGGAGACGAACGACGCGAACTCCGGGCGGGCCCTCACCATCGCGTCGGCCACCGTCACGCCCGTCGACCGGCGCCGCGACTCCTCCTCGCTGGGCGCCGCAACCACGGCCGCAGCACTCACCCGGTCGGCGTGACGGGCGGCGCAGGCAAGGGCGTACGGGCCGCCGATCGACATGCCGAGCACGGCGAAGCCGTCGATGCCCAGCAGGTCGGCGACCGCGACCGCGTCGTCCGCGACCGACGCCTGACCCGACTCAATCACGTCGGAGACGCCGTACCCCGGCCGGTTCACCGCCACCAGCCGCACTCCGCACCGGACGGCGGCGTCGTGCCCGGTCATGGCGGCGTGCCGGGTGTCGGGGCAGCCGTGGAAGAACAGCACCGGCGTGCCCGCCGGATCGCCGCCCATCCAGAGCTGGGCGCGGCGACCGTCGGGGAGCCGCAGCTCGTCGGTGTCGGTCATCACACGAGCGTAGGCACTTCTGGTAGGAGCCGTTTCGCGTGCTGGCACTAGTCTTGGCCGGTGTCCGACGACGAGCTGCAGCAGACGATCACCTTCGACGAGCTCGGTCTCTCCGACCAGGTGATGAAGGTGTTGCGCGACGTCGGCTACGAGTCGCCGTCGCCGATCCAGGCGCAGACCATCCCGCTGCTGCTCGAGGGCAAGCACGTGGTCGGTCTCGCGCAGACCGGCACCGGCAAGACGGCCGCGTTCGCGCTGCCGATCCTGTCCCGGATCGACACCTCTGCGAAGACGCCGCAGGCACTGGTGCTGGCCCCGACCCGCGAGCTCGCGCTGCAGGTGGCCGAGGCGTTCGAGCGCTACGCCACGTACGTGAAGGGCCTGCACGTGCTGCCGGTCTACGGCGGACAGGGCTACGGCGTCCAGCTCTCCGCGCTGCGTCGCGGTGTCCACGTCGTGGTCGGTACGCCGGGCCGCGTCATGGACCACCTGGAGAAGGGCACGCTCGACCTCTCGGACGTGCAGTACGTCGTGCTCGACGAGGCCGACGAGATGCTCAACATGGGCTTCGCAGAGGACGTCGAGACGATCCTCAAGACCACGCCGGAGCACAAGCAGGTCGCGCTGTTCTCGGCGACGATGCCGGCCGCAGATCCGGCGGATCGCGAAGCCGCTACGCGCCCGATGCCGTCCGAGATCACGGTCAAGAACAAGACCCGCACCGCGGCCAACGTCGCTCAGCGCTACCTGTACGTCTCCCACCAGCAGAAGCTGGACGCGCTCACCCGGGTGCTCGAGGTCGAGAACTTCGACGGGATGATCGTCTTCGTCCGCACCAAGCAGGCAACCGAGGACCTCGCCGAGCGGCTGCGCGCCCGCGGGTTCTCCGCGGTCGCGATCAACGGCGACGTCGCACAGAACCAGCGTGAGCGGACGATCGAGTCGCTGCGCAACGGCAAGCTCGACATCCTGGTCGCCACCGACGTCGCCGCCCGCGGCCTCGACGTGGAGCGGATCAGCCACGTCATCAACTACGACATCCCGACCGACACCGAGGGCTACGTGCACCGGATCGGCCGCACCGGCCGCGCCGGCCGCAGCGGCGATGCGATCTCGTTCGTCACGCCGCGCGAGAAGTACCTGCTCCGCTCGATCGAGAAGGCCACTCGGCAGCCGATCACGGAGATGCCGAAGCCGAGCGTCGACGACGTCAACGCCAACCGGGTCGCCAAGTTCACCGAGGCGATCACGAAGGCGCTGGGGGACATCCAGCTGCCGCTGTTCCGCGGGCTCGTGGAGTCCTACGAGCAGGAGCACGACGTACCCGCCTCCGACATCGCCGCCGCGATCGCCGTCCTCGCCCAGGACGGTGTGCCGCTGTTCATCGAGGCCGACCCCGAGCCCGTACGACGCGAGGCGCGCGAGCGCAGGGAGCCGGGCTCCGGGCTGACCACGTACCGGATCGCGGTCGGCAAGCGGCACCGCGTCGAGCCGCGCATGATCGTGGGCGCCCTCGCCAACGAGGGCGGCCTGCGTCGCGGCGACTTCGGCCGGATCGACATCAAGCCAGGCTTCTCCCTGGTCGAGCTGCCCGCCGACATGTCCCAGCAGACCCTCTCGGCGCTGTCGTCCACGCGCATCTCCGGCGTCCTGATCGACCTGCAAGCCGGACGACGGCCGCCCGTCCCGCAGCCACTCCTCGGGTCCCCCGCGCAAGCACGCCTCGTCCGCCCCGCACACGGGCAAGAAGCCGCGACACAAGAACCACTGAGTCGGGGGCGCCCACGCGCCGCACCAGAGAAGGCCGTACGAGGGCCCAGTCCCCATTCGCTAGGCTCCCCGGCGGGGCGGTAGCTCAGTCGGTCAGAGCAGGGGACTCATAATCCCTGGGTCGCGGGTTCGAGCCCCGCCCGCCCCACCAGGCCGACAGCCCCACCAGGCAAACCGCAGGTCAGCACCCGAACGAACAGCTCGTAGCCGGGACACCCACGCGCGAGCTGCTCCACCTGCGTGTGCGTCAGGAACACCGGTTCGCCCTTGGCCGCACCGGGGGAGTCGCACCCCGGTCGCCGGGTTGCGGGGGAGCCGTCCGTCGCGGACCACGAGATCGAGCATGAGCGAGAACACTCGATGCACCTGCCGCACAGTGGAGCCGGCATACCCGGAGGGCCGTGATTTCGAAGAGGCTTCTTCGGATCCTCTCAACGAAAACTTAGGGTCTGTGTGCTTATGGTGAATGTCCACCGGCCGCCGCGGTCGGGTCGGCGCTCGGGTCAGACGATTCGGGCGATGGGTGGCTTCGTTCACCAGGGGCTCCGCTATGACCGACCCGATTCGGCGCGCGCCAAAGCAGCTTGTAGCTGACGACCAGTACCTCCCCACCGACGGCGGGTCGAGTCTCCCGCGCCGTACGGTGTTGCGGGTCGGGGCGGCGGGTGTGACGGGCGCGGTGGTCATTGCGGCTCGGGATCTGTGGCTGCCTTCGCTGGCTCGGCGGGGCATGTTGTCGCCTGACGGTGCGTTCGCTGCGACCTCCGAGGCGCTGGGTGATGGGGTGTTCTTCACCGAGGTGTTCCCGACCAGTCCGCTGATCCTGCATCCGTTCACCGATCCGATGGTCGTGCCCCAGACGCTGGCGCCGGTGGCGGCCTCGGTGGTCTCGTCGTGGGTGGACAGGCCGGGGCCTGGCCTCGGGCAGCAGAACTCGCTGCACAACGAGACCCACCAGCTGTGGACGTCCGACATCGGCTCCCCGGACCCGCTGATCTACGAGATCGATCTCCTGGTGAGACCGCACTCCTTCACCTCCTCGCAGGTGCTGCCGATCGACAGCAACGGTCAGCCGACGGTGTCGTTCGACGCCAACGGGAAGCCGATGGCCAAGGGGCAGGTCCGGACGTTGCCGCCGAGCACGATCTACGGCTTCAACGGGACGTTCCCGGGTTCGATGATCAACGCCGAGTACGGGCAGCCGAACCTGGTCCGGTTCGTGAATCGCCTCGACGAGAACCCCTACGGCCTGGACCGGCAGGACTTCGGCGCCCCGGACTACTCCTTCCTGACCCACCTGCACAACGGCCACAGCGCCCCCGAGAGCGACGGGAACCCGCACCACCAGTTCCTGAGGGTTTCGAGGAGCTCCTCCGGGTTCACGCCGAGGCAGTGGGTCGACAACCTGTACCTGAACTGGCCGGCGGGTGGCCTGGATTCGGAGAAGCAGAGCTTCTTCTGGTTCCACGACCACCGGATGGACTTCACCGGTGCCAACGTCTACAAGGGCCTGGTCGGCCTGTATCCGATCTACGACCCGGTGCTGGACACCGGCGATGAGACCAAGGGGCTGCACCTGCCCGGGGTGCGCAGGAACCACGACGACGGGAGCTTCGACGTCGACTACGACATCCCGCTCGCCTTCTACGACTGCCGGCTCGACGATGGCGTCACCCTGCACCACGACTTCCACGACGCCGAGTACCCGGCCGCGCACAACCCGCGGAAGCACCCCGAGTGGTGGGGCAAGACGTTCTACCTGCACTTCCCCAACCACGGCTTCGTGGGGGACATCTTCACCGTCAACGGGACGGCGTACCCGGTGCTGGAGGTCAAGCGTCGCAAGTACCGGTTCCGGTTCCTGGACGCCTCGGTGGCGCGGATCTACGACTTCAAGCTGATGACCTCCACCCGGGGTCCTAAGGCGGCCAGGGACCTCGGCTACTCCGGGGACGAGCTGGACGGTCAGTGGCGGATCCCGGACGGGCAGCAGTGCATGAAGTTCACCGAGATCGCCACCGACGGGGGGCTGTTGCCGCTGCCGATCCCGCGGGACAACTTCGAGCTCTGGCCGGCCAAGCGTCGCGAGGTGATCATCGACTTCACCCGCTTCATGGACGGGTCACCCACCACAGGGGGCCACGACATCGTCTACCTGGCCAACGTGATGAAGATGGGCACCGGCCGGATGTGGGACAACTCCACCCGCTTCGGGGCCGACCCGGACTACAAGGTGCCGGTGCTGGCGTTCAAGATCGTCAATGACCCAGTCGAGGACCACAGCGTCATCCCGACGCAGATCATGCGGCCGCTGCCGCCGCTGCCGGCGGACTGGGCCAAGGGACTCGACGACCGTCTCGTCTTCGAGGTCAAGCGCGGCCAGCTCGGCGGGGAGATCGAGTGGCTGATCAACGGCGAGGCGTTCGACCCGACCAACGACATCCGCAGCCTGAAGAACCCGGCCAACAAGGCGCCGTTGGCCCAGCCGAAGAAGGGCAGCTTCGCACTCTGGGAGATCCGCAACGGCGGCGGAGGCTGGGTGCACCCGTTCCACCTGCACATGGAGGAGCACCGCACCGTGATGCGCAACGGCAAGGACGTCACGACCCGTCCGGACCCGGGCCACCCCGACGACATCTCCCGCGAGGACCTGGCGGCCCTCGACCCGTCAGAATCGGTGATCATCTACCGCGGCTTCCGCGACTTTCTCGGCCCCTACGTGGCGCACTGCCACAACCTGGCCCACGAGGACCACGCCATGATGTTCGGCTGGTCGATCGTGCCATGACGGCGAGGGGGGGAGGGAGTCGGTCATGACACCGCACACCGACGTGGACTCCCGGCACGACCTCGGAACCTCCGGAGGCGTCGCCTCCGCTCACCGGCCCGACATCGCCGCGGCGTCGTCTGACCCGGCAGAAGCGGCCGTCGCCTGGTCACATGTGCTGCCGCTGGCGATCGTGCTCGCCTTCGCGAACGGGTTCTGGATCATCTCGATGCGGGGTGCGATCGGGGCCATCGAACGGACCTCGGCGCCGTTCACCGCTTGGTGGCTCGAGTCGACGTTGCTGGTTCCGGTCTACGTGGTGGCGGTGCTGGCGGCCTCTCTCATGGCGCACCGCCGGTTCGGGGCCCGACCCCACGGGCTCGCCGCGGTCGCCTCGACCGGCGCGGCCGTGGCGCTCTTCGCGGCCACCGCCGGGACCCTGCTGCAGATCGCCAGCTCCTGGTTCGACTCCACCCTGCAGCGCGGCGACCTGCACCACATGGGCACCGTGCACCCGGGCTGCGACGCCGCCTGTGTCTCCGCCCGAGTCCAGGCCACCCTGCACCTGGAGCTCAAAGGTGTCCTGATCGCGCTGGTGCTGATGGTGCTCACCGACCTGGTCCTGGTCGGGCTGATGATCGCCTTCCGGGGCGGCGACATCGTGCTGGCCCGACTGGCCCGTCGACCGCGGTGGCGGGCCGGCGCCGACACCCAGGTGCTGCTCGCCGCCGGCCTGCTCGGCGCCGCCGCGATCCACGCCGCGGTGGTCCCCGAACACCTCCACGAGTGGTGGGCCGCCGGCACCTTCTTCATCGTCTTGACCCTGGCCGAGACCGCCGGAGCAGCCGCGGTCCTGACCCGCGGGCCCGGTTGGCGGGTACCCGGCCTGGTCGCCGCGATCGTGGTCTCGGCCGGACCGCTGCTCGTCTGGACCATCTCCCGTACCACCGGAGTCCCGTTCGGGCCCGAGGCCTGGGAACCCGAAGCAATCGGGGTCGCCGACGTCTTGTCCTGCCTCCTGGAGGTGACCAGTCTGACCCTCGCGATCCTGCTGCTCCGACGCCACCACCCCGCCCGCCCCTGGACCCGACACCACCTCGCACTCGGGCTCACCGCAGTCCTGGCGGCAACCTGCATCGGCGTCGGCGGCAGCACCCTGCCCGGCATCGGCGCCTTCTCCACCTTGGGTGGACACCACGACCACACGGAGCTGCCTCCAGGCTGAAGGCTGCGCCCACAGGCCACCCACACGAGCATTAGGTCCTCTCTGCTGAGGGGACGCGACCGCGCCGGAGGGCGGAGGTCAAGCGCTGTGTTCGACTCTCCCGGATTCGATCTAGATGGGTGCATGTGCTTCCGCGAGACCGTCGGCAACCGCGCGGGCGAGTGCCGCGTGGTCCGCCTCGTTCTGGTCCGCGTAGGCCCGGGCAAAGTCGGCGATCGCGACGTCGAACGCTGTCGGACTTGCCGAGGTAGGCCGCGAGCGCGATGCGGTCGCCAGAGCGGGCGTGCGCACGGGCAAGGGTCCAGCCGCACAGGCCGGCATAGGCCCGCATCCCGGCGGGCGCCATCTGCTCGATCGGGGCCGAGAGTTTCCAGTCGCGCAGTTGGCGGACGTAGAAGTCGCGCTCGACCCCATCGGCCCCGGTGGTGCGCTCCCATCCGAGGAAGATGTCGCTGGCGGCCTGCATGAGGTGTTGGCCTGCGACTACTCGTTCTCCTTCGTTGGCGTACTGGCTTTGGCCGCAGTAGTCGGCCAGCACCGAGGCCTGGGCTTCCTTGGCCTGGAGGAACAGTGGTTCCTGGTCGTCTCCGGCGTCGAGGAGCAGGATCCAGGCACGGGTGCCGACGCTCCCGACGCCGACCACCTTGCGCGCGGCGTGGACCAGCGTGAACTGCTGGATCAGATGGCGGCGGTCCGATTGGAGGGTGTGCGCGTACGTGTCCAGGAGGTCGTTGAGCTGGGCATACAGCGCGTCGGCGTCGGTGTCGGTGAACAGCTCTTCGACAGGCACGATCAGCGGTGGGTCGCTGGCGATCCGGCGTTGTCCGTCCACGACGGTGGTGAGCTTGCCGAGGGCTTGCAGGCTGTCTCGGGTGCGGGCCTTCGCCATGGCCTTTTCAGTCAGCTTGCGGCCGCGCTTGGCGAGCTGGGACTCGAGCTTGGCGACGGCCTCCTCGACTTCGAGGTGGGCGTACCAGACGTCGAGCAGCGGCATCCGGGCGAACTCTCGCATCGCGGTGCGGTAGCTATGGACGCCGGCGAGGACGACCTTGCGGCAGTCCTGGTCGGTGAAGTCGTTGTCGCGTCCGGCCACGACCAGGCTCGCGGCCAGACGCTTGACGTCCCATTCGAAGGGGCCAGGAAGCGTCTCGTCGAAGTCGTTGACATCGAACACCAGTCGCCGATCGGGTGAGGCGAAACCACCGAAGTTCGCCAGGTGAGCATCCCCGCACAGCTGGACCCGAAGGCCGGACGTGGGCGTCCCGGCCAGGTCGGCCGCCATCGGCAGGGCCGCCCCACGGAAGAACGTGAACGGCGAGACCAGCATCCGCCCGTGCCGGATCGGCACCAGCTCGGGGACCCTGGTGTCTGCTTGGGCAAGCAGTAGGCCCACCGGATCCCGGCCCGGCGCCGGCTCGAACACCGTGTGCGCATCCAGTGGAACCTTCGCCCGGGTTGTCTTGCCGAGCGCTCGTCGTTCGACCCGACTCAACGGTTTCTCGCTCACCAGACGGCTCCGATCGTTCTCCAGCTCACGGTATCGCGCCGCGCCAGCGATCGGGACGATGCACAAGGCACTCGTGAGTAGCCGGGGCTCGATTTGCGATCGACGGCGAGGGCGCGTCGGACCTCAATCTCATGATCCCTGGGTCGCGGGTTCGAGCCCCGCCCGCCCCACAAGACAAAACCGCAGCTCAGGACGCATGTCTCCCGTCCAGGTCGAACGGCAGGACGGCGTCCGAGTTGCCCCAGCCCGCAACTAGTCCGCACGAGCTGCGGCGGCGCGGCCGGGTACTCCGCGACCTTGGACCAGGCGATCGTGCATCAGAGATATCGCCCCGATCCGCCCTCGGCCATCCTGGTGGATCAGCGTGCACTGATGAAGCTCACTCACTTCAGTCTGGACAGCGTTCGACCCAGGCTCGTTATGGTGTTAGCGATGACGACGCACGATGGATACTGCGACTTCTGCGAACTTCCGATGGCTCAGTGCATCCACGGTCGGCCGCCGGAACCGAAGCCATTAGTCAAGTCGTCACCGAAGCCTCGAAAGCGCCCGATCGCGAGGTCACGAGCAGCGAGAACAACCGAAAGACCGCTGACCCGCCGGTGGACACCACCAGAGACGTTCAGGCCTCATATCCTCGCGATTCTGCAGGAGTCCGGTGGCGAGCTCGAGGCAGACGAACTCTTCCTGGAACTGGAGATCCTGGTCGAGGACCGGCTGCTGCCCGGAGACCGTGAGCGTACGCCCGAAGGCGAGCTGCGTTGGCAGTATGCCGCCCGTCGTGCTCGCGTGGCACTCATCAAGGAGGGGCTGATGTCGAAGGGCGTACCAGGAATGTGGAAACTGGCAGAGAGTCGTTAGAACTGCACCTAGAGATGCAGGCCGGCCGCGCCGAGCATGTACTCGACATACAACCGCTCGGCATCGCGTTCGAGGCCCAGGGGGAGAGCGGCCAGGGTGTTCGCGACCCCGAGTGCCGCGCATGCATCGACCAACACATCGTCATACGCCAGTAGCAGACCGATCCGCCGCTCCATCGGTATGTCCGGGGCCAATGTGCGCAGTGCTGTGCGGAGCCGACGCGCGTCCGATCCAATACGCTCGATCGCCGGCCCCTCCGGGGGTGGCGTCGGCGGCGAGACCTTGATGACGAGGCGCCGGAGCCCGCGCACGATCTCGGCTTGGTAGAGCACGCCGCCGACGATCGCGCCCAGGACCAAGGTGGCCTGTGCGATTGCAACCAGCCCAGAGACTGGGCCGTCGATATGGCCCATGCTGCAAATCGTAAGCCCATCAGACAAGGGCGAACAGGTCGTGCTCCGCGCGCGATCCGGTTCAGGGAACGGTACGCAAGGCCCCGCGAGAGCGGACATGGCTGAGTCAGCGTCAGCATGTCGACTTGATGTGACTGATCAGGCTCCGCACCTCGCTCTCGAAGGTGGACAGCGCAGTGCCCGCGGCGCGCAGCGTGTCGCGACGGGTCCTCATGGGCGGCAACTCACCGGTGCTACGAACAGGCCGACCGCAGTACGACACCGTCGCAGCCACCTGACCAGACTCCTGTTGTCTGGTCGGTCAAGAGCCCCGGTTCGCGTCGCTCACAATCGAGCAAGCTCGACTCCTGACACACCGCTCGGCGACTGCAGGGATGGCAGCCACGAGGGCACGAACGGCAGACCCCGCACGGATCCTGCTCACGGGCCGCACGTCATCGCGCCCTTGCATCTCCACGCACGCCAAAACGGACCCCGGCAGGTGTCCGGAGTCCGTTTGGCGATGGTGGTGAGTGGGTTAGCTGGGTCGGGTTGCTGTCATCCGTTTGCCACCGTGAACGGTCCGGCGATGCCGCCACCACTGGACTTGACGAAGATCCGTCCGGGGTTGACCGGGGAGTTCGCACGGAGCCGAATGTTGTAGTCACCGATGCCCGGAGGAGCGGCGGTGACAACCGAGGCGGCCGCCCCTGCGATCGGGGTGCCGATGGTGCCGTCCGCCTTGACCGTGTAGGCCTGGACCGTCTGGCCGACCAGCGAGCCGGTGCCCACGATCCGGAAGTCGTTGACCTTCCACTTCGCTGAGGTGATCGTGATCCGGTCGGTGGATACGTCGGTTGTCTTGGTGATCTTGGCCGAGTCCGGTCCCGCACCTGCGGCGTTCTTGGCCGCGACCGAGAACTGGTAGGTGGTGCCGGGGGTGAGCCCGGTCACGGTCTGCCGAGGCAGGGTCGTGACCGCCGGCTGGGTGGTGAGCTTGGTGCCAGCGGCGTTGTAGAGGGTCACCTGGTAGCCGGTCACCGACTCCGAGGCGGGACTGGCGTCCCAGCTCAGCGGCACCGAGGTCTGGGTCTGGGCACCCGCGGTGAGCCCGGTGGGTGCGGCTGCCTGAGCGACGGTGAGTGGGGTGTACACGCCACCGGCCTCGACGTGGTTGCCGACCTGGTCGAACGTCGCGATGCTCAGGTCGGTGAGCCCGGTGATCGGGATCGTGTTCCCGGTGAGCAGGGTCGCGTTGTCCGAGGGCAGGTCACCGCTGATGGCGGGGCTGCCGTCGGTGGTGAAGAACACCTGGCCGTTGCTGGTCACGCTCACCGAGTTCGCCTCGACCGGTGCAGCAGTCGTGCCCCCGGTGGGGTTCACAGCTCAGCGTCGGCAACACGGTGTCCGCGGGACCGGATGCTGCCGCGAACGGCACGCTCATCTTGGTGCCCGAGGTCATCGAGCGGACCTCGAAGGTGTAGTCCAGGGTCGGGGCAAGCCCGCTCAGGGTGGCCGAGGTGGCGGTGGAGCCCACCCGCAGGCCGGTCGTGGGCTGGTTTCCGGCGGCGTTGGCCGGAGCGACCGCGCTGACCTGGTAGCCCGAGACCGGCTCGGCGCCCGGCTGCGGGGTCGCCGGGGTCCACTTCAGCTGGGCGGTGCTCGAGCCCGGGGCGTGGATCACCGAGGCGGTGCCGATCGGGGCGGCCTGGTTGGTCGGGCCCTGCGGGCAGCCGCCGACACCGGGGCCGCCGACCTCACCGAACTCGGCGATCGTGATGCCCTGGCGGTTGCCGTCGGGGTCGGTCAGCTCCCAGGTCATCGCCCGCTCACCGAGGTCGGCGGCGGCGGCGGTGTCGGCGCCTTCCTGGGTGGCGAACTCGAAGGTGGCCTGGAAGGTGGTCGGGGTCGGGAAGGAGAGCCCGGAGCTGTAGCCGCCCTTGGCGGCGGGCACGACCGGGCCGGGCAGGGCGCGGACGTCGCGCTTGCCGATCACGTCGACCAGGTCGGCGTTGATGATCCGGGTCTCCATGTTGTCCTTGTTCACGTCCGCGCCCAGGGTGCCGTCCAGGGTGATCGTGGTGCCGTCCTGGGTCATGTCCTGGGTGGCGGTCGCCGTGGAGGCGGTGGTGGAGTCCGAGGCCCCGTCGGGGAACGTGATCGACACCACGTCGCCGGCGACGATGTCGGGGGTGACGTCCACGGTGGTGCCAGCGCCCCAGCACAGGCCACCGGGGTGGTTGATCTCGAAGGCCACGTCGCCACCGGACACGGTGCCCTTGGCGGCGCCCACCACGGCCCCATCGCGGGTCACCTGCACGGTCGCGATCTCGCCCGCGTGACTGGCGTAGCCCTCCACCGAGACGAAGTCCCGGTTCGGGAACACCACGATGTTGTTCGGGAACTCCGGGACCGCGGCCGAGGCCGGCGAGACCATCGCCAAGGTGGTGGCGGTGAGTCCTACTACCGCACCCAGGGCCAAGTCCCGCCCGCATCCTGCGGCGAGGCTTGAGAGGTTGGTTGATCATCAGGTTCGCTCCATACGCTCGTACTACGGGGGCATGGGCAAGCCGAAAGCTCAGCCCCCCCCAGAGCTCTCGGACCCGCATCTGAACGCATGCGCACTTGCGGAAACCTTGCGGAGCGGGGGTGGTCTGAACCGTTCCAGGTCAAACTCATGGAAAGGCGACGCTCATGCAGATCTGCCCGTACCCTCCCGCTGATCTGGCGACGCTGGTGACCGCGGCCGTACACGTCGTGAGTGCTGCTCACCCGCGCACCTGCGGACCGCCAGCGACACGGCGACGGATCACCTGCGGCGAAAGGTGCGAACCGCCCGACCGCTTGCATATGGTCGCGCCCATGAAGCTCTCCACACGCAACCAGCTCCCCGGCACCGTCACCTCCGTCACCACCGGTGAGGCGATGGCGGTCGTCAAGATCCAGCTCGACGGCGGAGCCGTGCTCACGTCGTCGATCACCAAGGAGGCCGCCGAGGACCTCGGTCTGGCCGAGGGGAGCAAGGTGCTCGCCCTGGTGAAGTCGACCGAGGTCGCCCTCGCCGTCGAGTGACCCACGACCTACCCCTTCGGACGTAGGCCGAGGCCGCGGGGTGCGGCATTCTGTTGCCGATCACTCCGGTCCCGGAGGGAAAGGATGTGGGGTCATGTCCGACGTCGAGGTACGGCGCCGCCGCCGCGGAAGCGGTCTCCGCCGTCTGATCGGGCTGCTCCTGGTGATCTGGTTGATCATCGGCGCAGCGGCGGCGTTCCAGCGCGACTACTTCAGCAACAACAACGACAGCTGCGCCGAGGCCGGCACGATCATCTTGACGATCATCGCCGGGCCGCTCAACTACCTGGGCCTGAACCCGAAGGTCAACGACTGCAACGTGCCGCAGCCGAGCCCGTAGGCGCGAGCATGACGGCGCGCTAGCGTCGGGGCATGGGTGCTGCGAACGACCTCCTTCTCGACGGCTACGACCGGGTCGGCCAGTCCGTGCCCGAGGTGCTCGACGGACTGGGCGCGGACGGAGCCGCCTGGAGACCTGACCATGAGTCCAACTCAGTCGGCTGGCTGGTGTGGCACCTGACCCGGGTCATGGACGACCACCTCGCGGGCGTGACGGGGGACGAGCAGGTCCTCACCTCCGAGGGGTACGGCGAGCGACTCGGCCTCGACCTGCCCATCCGCGACACCGGCTACGGCCACGACGCCGACGACGTGGCGAGGGTCCGGTTCGCCGACCTCGACGTGCTCGCGGCGTACCACCGCGCCGTGCAGGAGCGGGCCGCCGCGTACCTCGCGACGGCCACCGACTTCGACCGGGTCGTCGACGAGCGATGGGACCCGCCGGTGACGCTCGGCGTTCGGCTGGTCAGTGTGCTCGACGACGCCGCGCGGCATGTCGGACAGGCGCAGTACCTCAGGGGGCTGGTCGACCGACGTGCCTGAGCACCGGCACGAGCTCCCGCCCGACCTCCGACCGGGTCGGCCGCCCCAGCGCGAGCCCGACCAGCGCAGCCGCAAGCGCGTCTACTTCTGGTTGATGGGCGTCTGCGTGGTCCTGATCCTGCTGGCCTGGAACGTGGTCCGGTTCTGGTCCGTGCCCGCGGCGGTCGTGATGAGCGCGGTGGCCGCCCTGATCCCGCCGACGGCCGCGATCCTCGGCAACCGCGGCCACGGGGCGTAGCCGGGCGCTCCGACCGGTTGGCTTCGTACTCCCGCAGGTCAGTGCCCGTCGGCGTGGGCCGCGTCGCGGATCTCGCCGACCAGCTCCTCGATCACGTCCTCGAGGGTCACGATCCCGAGCAGCCGGCCCTCGTCGTCGACGACGCGGGCCATGTGCGCGCCCTTGGCCTGGAGCACCGCGAGCGCTGTCTGCAGCGTGTCGGTCGGCCGCACGTTGGCGAACGAGCGGATCCACTTCTCCTCCACGACGCGCGCGCGGCCGTGGGGGTCGGTCTCGAGGACGTCCTTGATGTGCAGGTAGCCGACCAGCTCCTCGTCGTCGGAGACCACCGGGAAGCGTGAGTAGCCAGTCGCGGCGCACATCTTCTCGACGTCGCCCACGCGGGCCCCGCGGCGCACGGTCTGGAGCTCGCCGAACGGGAGCAGCACCGACGACACTGGACGCGAGGTGAAGCCGAGGGCACCGGAGAGGCGTTCGTACTCACCCTCCTCCAGCATTCCCTCCTCGCGGGACTCGTCGACCAGCGCCTCGACCTCCTCGCGCGTGAATGTCGACGCCACGGCACTGGCGGGCTCCAGCCTCAGCAGTCGTACGACGCCGTCGGCCGTGCCGTTGAGCGCGATCACTGCCGGCTTGAGGATCGTCACGAACGCCATCATCGGCGGGCCGAGCACGAGGGCCGCTCGCTCAGGTCCGGCGAGAGCGATGTTCTTCGGCACCATCTCGCCGAGCACGACGTGCAGGTAGACCACGATCGCCAGCGCCACCGCGAACGACACCGGGTGGAGCAGGCTCTCGGGCACGTTGACCGCGTCGAACAGGGGCTCGAGCACGTGCGCGAGCGCCGGCTCGGCGATCGCGCCGAGCGCGAGCGACGCGACCGTGATCCCGAGCTGGACGGCCGCCATCACCTGGGAGACGTTGTCCATCGCGCGCAGCGTGGTGCGGGCGATCCGGGAGCCGGCCGTCGCCTTCGGCTCGATCCTGGTACGACGGGCCGACACGAGCGCGAACTCGCCGCCGACGAAGAACGCGTTGGTCAGCAGCAGCAGGACGCCCACCAGCATCGCGGTCTGGGAGCTCATGCCTGTTCACCGGTCTCGGCCGGGACCGACGGCGTGTCGACCCGGCGGATCGTCAGCCGGTCGACGCGGAGGCCGTCCATGCGCACCACGCGCAGCTGGGCGAACTCCGCCACCGGGTCCTCGTCGTCGTCCTCGGGGATCACGACCGGCAGCGGCACGTCGGCCTGGTCGCCTCGCTCGGGGATCCGGCCGAGCGCCCGCACCAGCAGACCGGCAACGGTGTCGTAGTCCTCGTGCTCGGGCAGGGCCAGCCCCGTCGCGTCACGCACCTCGTCGGGCCGGAGCAGCCCGGAGACGATCCAGCTGCCGTCGGGACGCTGACGCAGCCGGGAGCCGTAGCGGTCGTGCTCGTCGGCGATGTCGCCCACGATCTCCTCGACCACGTCCTCGAGGGTGACCACGCCGGCAGTGCCGCCGTACTCGTCGGAGACGATCGCAAGCTGGAACCCCTCGGCCCGCAGCAGCTGCAGGAGCGGGTCGAGCCGCAGCGACTCGGGCACGACGGTGGCGTCGACCATGATCTCGCGCACCTGCGTCGACGCGCGCTCGGAGCGGGGGACCGCTACCGCCTGCTTGACGTGCACAGAGCCGACGATGTGGTCGGTGGAGCCCTTGATCACGGGGAACTTGGAGTAGCCGGTCGCCGAGCTCAGCTCGATCACCTCGGAGACCGGGTCGCCGGAGTCGACGCAGGCCATCTGCACGCGCGGGGTCATGATCTCGCCCGCCGTACGCGGGCCGAACGCGACCGACCGCTGGACCAGGTGGGCGGTCTCGCTGTCGAGCTTGCCCTCCGACGCCGAGCGCCCGGCCAGGGAGGCCAGCTCGTCGGACGACCGTGCCGAGCGGAGCTCCTCCTGCGGCTCGATGCCCATCGCCCGCACCACCGCGTTGGCCGAGCCGTTGAGCAGCTTGATCGGCAGCTTCATCGCGGTCGTGAACCCGCGCTGGAAGCGCTGGGTGGCGCGCGCCGTCGCCAGCGGGCTGGCCAGCGCGATCTTCTTCGGCACCAGCTCGCCGAACAGCATGGTCGCGATCGTGGCGAGCGTCAGGCCGATCGCCACCGCGATCCCGGGCACCCACGCCTCGGGGATGCCGGTGCTCTCGAGCGGCCCGTCGATCAGCTGCGCGATGGCGGGCTCGGCGAGGAAACCGATGATCAGGTTGGTCACGGTGATCCCGACCTGGGCACCGGATAGCTGCGTGGACAGGGACTTGAGCGCGATCCGTACGCCCGCTGCGGAGCGGTCGCCCTCGGCCACGGCCCGCTCGACTGCCGCCCGGTCGACGGTCACCAGCGAGTACTCGGCAGCACCGAAGATCCCGCACGTGAGCATCAGGGCGACCGACACGCCCAGCAGCACCCACTCCATGCCCGCCATTGTTGCCGACGTGCGCGACTCGCCGGACTGTCGGTGTCCTGTGGGAGAGTTGTGCACCTCGGGATCGGGGAACCATCCGACCCAGCCCCTGCGTTGACAGGACACACGCTCGGGGCACCGGTACGACGACGGAGGTGGTTCAAGTGATGCGCTTCTCTGCCACCGGCCGCACGCACGTCGGACTCGTGCGCACGGGCAACGAGGACTCCGGCTTCGCCGGGCCGACCCTGATGCTCGTTGCCGACGGCGTCGGCGGCAACGCCGCGGGCGAGGTCGCCTCGGCCACCACGGCCTACGTCGTCTCCGCCTCGGCCCTGGCGCGCGTCGGGCTGCGCCCGGCCAGCGTGCTCGGCAGCGCCGTCGCCGAGAGCCAGCGCCAGGTGCGCCACGGCGTGCGGCACGACCCGGCGCTCCGCGGCATGTCGACCACACTGACCGCGCTGCTCACCGACGGCCAGCGGTTCGCGCTCGCGCACGTCGGCGACTCGCGCGCCTACCTGTTCCGCGACGGCGGGCTCACCCGGCTGAGCAGCGACCACACCTGGGTGCAGCAGATGCGCGACGAGGGCCGGATGACCGAGGCCGAGGCGATGGTCCACCCGTGGCGCAACGTCGTGCTGCGCACGATCAATGCCGACGACCCCTCCGGCGCCGACGTGATGCCGGTGGCGCTCCGCCTCGGCGACCGGGTGCTGCTGTGCAGCGACGGCCTCACCGACCCGGTCAGCGAGGGCTGGATCGAGCAGGTCCTGCTCACCCACTCCGACGACGCGGCGGTCGACCTGCTGCTCGACGCGGCGCTCGCCGGCGGCGGGCGCGACAACATCACCTGCGTCCTCGGCACCGTCGTCGACGGCCCGGCCGTGGTGGCCGACGGCCTGCTGCTGGGCGCCGTGCGCGACCCGGCCAACATCGTCGACCCGGCCGCGGTGCACCACATCGCCTCGGCGTGACCGAGCATTTGGGGTGCGTTCGGGGCAGCCGGGAGTCTGTGAGCGGCGCGTCGAAATCCCAAGGTATCTAGGTTTTCTGACCGACCCGGACCGGGCACTTCACACCAGGTCGGGCGGTTTCGCGCTCAGCCCAAGGTCGTCTCTTCGACCGAGCCCGAGGGGGCCAGATCGGGAAGGCGGCTCATGCGGAACGAGTTCACCAGGCCGATCAGACTGGCGAGGACGGACACCAGCAGCGCCACCTGGAGCGAGACGTCTCTCGCGTGGGTGTTGATCCGGAGGATCTCGTCCTGCACAGCCTGGGGCTCCTCGGTGAGCAACGCGTTGAGCTGGGTGTCGCTCATCACCTGAGCATCGTCCTCGAGGGTCTGGGCGATCTGCTCCTGCTGGTCATCAGGGATCACCGTGCTGGCCTCGGTCATCTCGGTGAAGCTCAGGGAGAGGGCAGCCAGCATCAGGCCGCCTGCGACCGCCAGCCCGAAGGACAGTCCGAAGGACCCTGCGGCCGAGTTCACGCCCGCAGCCTCGCTGACCCGCTCCTCCTCGATCGGCGCCAACGTGTAGTTGTTGAGCTGGGACACCAACAGGCCTAGGCCCGAACCCGCAAGCAGCAGCGGGCCGATGAGCCACCAACCGAAGTCGGCGCGAGGAACCAACGGGATGATCACGGCCATTCCGACGGCCGTCAGCGCGAACCCCGCACCAACGATGCTGCTCGATCGACGCTTTCCGGACCTTCGCCCGGCCAGCAGGGCCACTGCGAACATGCTCAGCGACAAGGGGGCCAGCGAGAGCCCCGCTTCCATCGCGTTGTACTCGAGCGTCATCTGCAAGAAGATCGGGAGCACGATCATCGCGCCGCCGAGGGTGATCTGCTGCATCATCTGCTGGACGATGCCGATCCTGAAGTGCGGGAAGCGGAACAGGTCCGGATCGAGCAACGTGGGCTTGCCCTGACGCTTGCGGCGCAACAGCCAGTACGACAGGGCAACCAGCCCGAGGACGCCGATCGCGATCAGCGCCCCCACCGCTTCGCCCCCCTCCTGCCAGACCAGGACGCCCAGGACGACACCCCCCATACCCGCAACCGAGAGAATGGCGCCCACCACGTCGACCTGCCGAGGTCCGGTGTAGGGGACCTCGCGAACCAGCCGGATGTTCGCGAGCACCACGGCGATGACCACGACCTCGAGCAAGAAGCCGACACGCCACGACAGGAACGTCGTGACGAAACCCCCCAGGAGCGGCCCGACCGCGGCGGCAATCGCCGCCGCGGCCCCGACCAGCGCATAGGTCTTCTTGCGGGCCGCCCCATCGAAGTTCCCGTGGATGAGCGACTGCATGGCCGGCAACAACAACGACGCACCCAACCCGCCGAGAATCGCCCAGAAGATGATGATGGTGCCCAGGCCCTGGGCCAGCGTCATCGCCAGGGCGCCGACCGCGTACGCGAGGAGACCCAGGACGTACGCCCGCTTGCGACCGATCAGGTCACCCACCTTGCTGCTGATCAGGATGAACGCAGCAGAGACCAGCGCCTCGAGCGCGATCGCCGACTGGACGCCGCTCACGGTCGTGTCGAGATCCTTGACCACCGCCGAGATCGAGACGTTCATCAGCGACGTGTCGACGACCAGGACGAACATCGCCGCTGCCAACAGCAGCGCCAAACGGGGGCTGTGAGGACTCGCCGACGAAGCGTCGGCAGTCGCCGCTTCGCTCATGGGGACCTCCAAGTACAGCCTCCGGTGCGTGAAGCGCCCCAGCCTCCCCCGCGGGGGGTGAGTGCCACGCATGGTGACGGTTCGGGTGTCGGGCTGGCGTGAGCGTCCGTCCTCCCGCACAATGGACCTCACAAGTGCACATCCGTCACACGTGACCGCGTGACATCTCCGTTCGAGACCGCTGGGGAAGGCGTTCCTCGACGCCGGAGACAAACAGGAGGTCACCGTGACGCGTTCTGCGACCCGTGGAGTCATGTACGTCCACTCGGCGCCGTCTGCACTGTGCCCGCACGTGGAGTGGGCGGTCGGCGGCGTGCTCGGCATGTCCGTCAGCTTCGACTGGACGGTGCAGCCGGCGCAGGCGTCCTCCCAGCGCACGGAGTACTCCTGGGTGGGCGAGGGCGGCACCGCGTCCGCGATCGCCTCCGCGCTGCGCGGCTGGAACCACCTGCGGTTCGAGATCACCGAGGAGCCGACCACCGGCACCGAGGGTGCGCGCTTCTCCTACACGCCCGACCTCGGCATCTTCCACGCCGTGACCGGCATCCACGGCGACATCATGATCCCCGAGGACCGGCTGAAGGCCGCCGTCGTGAAGGCCGCGCTCGGCGACACCACGCTGCTGCTGGAGATCGACAAGCTCCTCGGCAAGCCATGGGACGACGAGTTGGAGACGTTCCGGCACGCCGGTGACGGCGCGGCGGTCCGTTGGCTCCACCAGGTCGTCTGAGCGTTGCCCAGGACGATCCGGTCCAGACGCTTGGTCACGGTTCGGACAACGCGTGAACAGATCGGCACCCGGCGGCTGACGATGTGCCCGTGCGTTCTCGGTTGGCGCCCCTGCTGGCGGCTGCCCTTGCCTTCGTCCTCGGCTTTGCGCTGATCAGCGCGGATGCCTCCTCGAGCGACCCGCTGGCCGGTCCGGGCCGACCGCTGGCCGGGGCTCACGACGACACGACGACCCCGTTCAACCTGGTCGACGTCCCCACCCTGATCCGGCACCGGTACGACGGCCACGCGCTGCGTCGTACCCGCGTCCTCGAGCGGTCGGCCACCACCGAGCGCTGGGCGATCACCTACCGCGGCGACGGGTTGCGCCTCACCGGCACTCTGGCCCGGCCACGCACTCCGGGGAGGCACCCGGTCGTCGTCGCACTGCATGGCTGGATCCGCATCGACCGCTACGTGCGCGGTGCGGGTCTCCGCCGCGAGGAGGCGCGTCTGCTCGCGCAGGGGTTCGCCGTGCTGCACCCGGACTACCGCAACTTCGCCGGCTCCGACCGCGAGACCGGGCGGGCCGTGGCGCACCCGGTCGGTTACCCGGCGGACGTCCTCAACGCAGTCGTCGCCCTGCGCCGTGCGCGTGTGCCCGGCGTGGACACCTCGCGGGTGGCGCTGCTCGGCCGTTCGATGGGCGGCGGGGTGGCGATGCAGGTGGCGGTGGCGCGTCCCTCGTGGTTCGACGCGGTAGTCCTGTACTCCCCGGTCGCGGCCGACGCCTCCACCGACTACGACCGCTGGGTTGCCCGCAGCCCGGCCCTCCGGGAGCGGGTACGGCGCGCGTACGGGACGCCAGCGACCCGCCCGGACCTGTGGCGCCGCGCCAGCGTCGCGAACTACCTGTCCCGGATCACGGCGCCGGTGCGGATCCACCACGGCACCGCCGACCCGATCTGCCCCGAGCAGTGGAGCGTCAACACCACCGGCCTTCTCCGTTCGGCGGGTGTCGACGTCCGGCTCCGGACCTACGCCGGCGAGCGGCACCGCTTCGAGCGCCAGTGGCCCGTGTTCATGGGCCGCGCCGCCCGCTTCCTCTCCGTTGAGTCGCGCCTCCGACACCGTTGAGTCGTGCTCCCGGCACCCTCCAGATGCGGGAGGCCAACCTCAACGGGGCGCGAGGCGCAACTTCAACGGGGCGCGAGGCCCTGCTCAACGGCCTTCAGAAGCTGCCGAAGGCGACCGCGACGTTGGCGCCGCCGAAGCCGAAGGAGTTGTTGAGCGCCGCGATGTCGCCGTCGGGCAGCTTGCGCGCCGACGTCGGGATGTCCAGCTCCACGGCCGGGTCGAGGTTGTCGAGGTTGATCGTCGGTGGCGCCATCCGGTGGTGGATCGCAAGCACCGTGGCGATCGACTCCAGCGCCCCGGCGCCTCCGAGCAGGTGGCCGGTCATCGACTTGGTGGAGGTGACCACGACCTCGTCGGCGTGCTTGCCGAGCGTCGCGTGGATCATCAACCCCTCGGCGATGTCGCCCTGTGGGGTCGAGGTCGCGTGCGCGTTGACGTGGACCACGTCGCCGGCACTGATTCCCGACTCCTCGAGCGCCCGCTTGATCGCGCGCGTGCCGCCGCGACCCTCGGGGTCGGGCTGCGCGATGTCGTGGGAGTCCGCGGTGATTCCGGCGCCGAGCACCTCGGCGTAGATCTTGGCGCCGCGGGCCTGCGCGTGCTCGAGCGACTCGAGCACCAGGATGCCGGCGCCCTCACCGAGCACGAACCCGTCACGGCCGGTGTCCCAGGGGCGGGAGACGGTGGTCGGGTCACCGGAGTTCTTCGACAGCGCCATCATGTTCGCGAAGGCCGCCATCGGGAGCGGGTGGATCGCCGCCTCGGTGCCGCCGGCGAGCACGATGTCGGCCCGGCCGAGCCGGATCTGGTCCAGCGCCAGCGACGACGCCCTCGTTGCCGGAGGCGCAGGCGGAGACCGGGGTGTTGCACGGCGGCCCGGGCGCCGACGTACAGGCTGATCTGCGCGGCGGGCGCGTTGGGCATCAGCATCGGTACGGCGAGCGGCGAGACCCGGCGCGGGCCCTTCTCCTTCAGCGCGTCGTAGTTGTCGAGCAGCGTGGTCACGCCGCCGATGCCGGAGGCGCATGCGACGCCGAGCCGCTCCTTGTCGATGTCGACGTCGGCCAGCCCGGAGTCGGCCCAGGCCTCGATCGCGGCGACCATCGCGAGCTGCGCGGAGCGGTCGAGGCGACGTGCCTTGACCCGCTCGAGCACCTCGGTCGGCTCGACCTTGACCCGCGCCGGCGATCTTGACCGGCATCTGCTCGGCCCACTCATCGGTGAGGTGGCGGACGCCGGACGTGCCGGCGAGAAGGGCGTCCCAGGTGCTGGCGACGTCACCTCCGACGGGGCTGGTGGTGCCCATACCGGTCACTACGACTCTGGTTCGACTCATCGGTTCCTCATTTCGGGCCGACGGCGACCCGGCCGTCCCACAAGGGGACCGGGCCGCCGGCGGCTCACGGACGACAGGGGGTCAGGACTGCTGCTTCTCGATGTACCCGACGGCGTCGCCGACGGTCTTGAGGTTCTTCACCTCGTCATCGGGGATGGTCACGCCGAACTTCTCCTCGGCGGCGACCACGACCTCGACCATCGACAACGAGTCGACGTCGAGGTCCTCCGTGAAGGACTTGTCGAGCTGGACGTCGTCGGCGTCGATGCCGGTGACCTCGTTGACGAGCTCGGCCAGGCCGGCGCGGATCTCCTCGGTGGTTGCCATGGTGGCTTCCTCTTTCGTTTGGTGGGTTGAGCTTCCATCGGGTGGTGCGTGGTGCAGAACTCGGTGGTGCTTCAGGGGACCGTGATCACCTGGGCGGCGTACGCCAGGCCGGCGCCGAACGCGATCAGCAGCGCCGTGTCGCCGGGCTTGGCCTCGCCGCTCTCCACCATGGCATTGAGCGCCAGGGGGATGGAAGCCGCGGACGTGTTGCCCTGGTAGGCGATGTCGCGGGCGATCGCGACATGGGGCGGGAGCTTGAGGGCACGCGCCATCGCGTCGACGATGCGCATGTTGGCCTGGTGGGGCACGAAGACGTCGAGGTCGTCGACCGTGACGCCGCTGCGGTCGAGGGTCTCGCGGGCCACCTTCGCCATCTCGTACGTCGCCCAGCGGAAGACCTCGTTGCCCTTCATCGTCAGGTGCGGCATCCGCGGGGAGTGGGAGGCGACCACGTCGCGCCAGTCCTCGCGCTGCCGGATGTGGTCGTAGTGCTCGCCGTCGCTGCCCCACACCACGGGTCCGATGCCGGGCACGTCGGACGGGCCGATCACGACCGCGCCCGCGCCGTCGGCGAAGATGAACGCCGATCCGCGGTCGTCGGGGTCGGTGATGTCGGAGAGCCGCTCGACGCCGATCACGAGGGCGTACTTGGCGGTGCCGGAGCGGACGAAGTCGGAGGCCATCGCCACGCCGTGGCAGAAGCCGGCGCACGCGGCGGAGATGTCGAACGCGGCCGCCTTGTCGGTGCCCAGCTCGTGGGCGATCGCGGTGGCGATGGCCGGGGTCTGCAGCATGTGGGACACGGTCGCCACGACCACGCAGTCGACCTGCGCGGCGTCGAGGCCCGCGTAGGCCAGGGCGTCGCGGGCCGAGGACACCGACATCGACTGCACGGTCTCGTCCTCGGCGCACCAGCGACGCTCGATGATGCCGGAGCGCTGCTGGATCCACTCGTCGCTGGAGTTGATCGCCGCGACGAGCTCGGCGTTGGGGATCACCCGGCTGGGCCGGTAGGAGCCGATCCCGAGCACGGCCGTGTGGCGCAGCGTGTCGGGCGCCTTGATCGCGGTGCTGGGGTTGGTCACTGGGCGTCTCCCTCGGGGTGCAGGCGGAGCAGCGGCTGGCCGGGGGAGACCACGTCGCCCTCCTGCACCAGGCACTCCACGATAGTGCCGCCGACGCGCGCGGCGACGCGTGTCTCGTCCGGCAGTCTGCGGAAAGACCGGCGCGGTATCCGGCGAGATCACCGCTCGACCCCGCTCGGGGAGGTGTCCGGCGAGGCCGGCTCACCGTGCTGGTTGCAGAACTCGCGGGCGTCGTCGAGCTGGTCAGGTGTCTTGAGCGCGAACGTCGCTACGCCCTTCAGCGCCCGCTTGGCGATGCCGGTCAGGGTGCCGGCCGGCGGGATCTCGAGGATGCCGGTCACGCCGAGGTCGCTCATGGTCTCCAGGCAGAGGTCCCAGCGCACCGGGTTGGCGACCTGCTTCACGATCCGGCGTACGACGTCGCGGCCGTCGTGGATCACCTTGCCGTCGGCGTTGGAGATCAGCGCGGTGCGCGGGTCGTGCGTGGTGACGCCGCGGGCCAGCTCGCCCAGCACCTCGACGGCCGGGCGCCATGTGCTCGGTGTGGAAGGCGCCCGCGACCGACAGCGGCATCAGCCGGGCCTTCTCGGGCGGGTTGTCGGCCAGCGCCTCCAGCTGCTCGGTGGTGCCGGCGGCGACCACCTGGCCGGGCCCGTTGACGTTGGCGGGGGTCAGGCCGTGCTTGTCGAGGACCGCCAGCACCTCCTCGGCGTCGCCACCGAGCACGGCGGTCATGCCCGGTGGGGGTGGCCTTGGCCGCGTCGGCCATCGCCCGGCCGCGCTCGCGCACCAGCACCATGGCCTGCTCGGCGGTGATCGCGCGGGCACCGACGGCCGCGGTCAGCTCGCCGACGCTGTGGCCGGCGACCGCACCGATCCGGCCGATCGCGTCGGCCGGGTGCGGGAAGAGGGAGAGCGCTGCGACCAGACCCGCGCCGACCAGCAACGGCTGGGCGATCGCGGTGTCGCGGATCGTGTCGGCGTCGGCCTCGGTGCCGTAGTGGGCAAGGTCGAGACCGGCCACCGCGCCGAGCCAGTCGAGGCGTTCGGCGAAGGCCGGGTCCTCCAGCCACGGGGAGAGGAATCCGGGCGTCTGGGCACCCTGTCCGGGGGCGACGATGATCAGCACGAGATCCATCCTTGCGAAGTCGGACGGCCCGACGCGCATCCGGCACGTACGAAAACGCCCGACCCAGATTTGTAGGTTTCCTACAAGTTAGACCCTGCGTCCCGGAGTCGGCCAGCGGTCAGCGCCACCCGCAGCGTGTAGGCGTCGCGGGGGTCGGACGGGCTGAGCCCGGTGACCTCGTGGGCGCGGCGCAACCGGTAGCGCACGGTGTTGGCGTGCACGAACAGCGCGCGGGCCGTCGCCTCCAGCGAGCTGCCCCTGTCGAAGTACTCCTGCAGGGTGTCGATCACGACGGCGCCGGCGTCGACGAGCGGTCCGTGGATCTCCTCGACGAGATGGGTCAGTGCCTGCTCGTCGCCGTTGAGGGCGCGCTCGGGCAGCAGGTCGTCGGCGTTGACCGGCCGGGGGGCCTCGACCCAGCCGCGCGCGGCCCAGTAGCCGGCGAACGCGGCCGCGGCGCTGCGGGGCACGTCGACCAGGTCGTCGACCACCGGGCCGACCACCACCGGTCCCTCGCCGAAGACATCGGCCAGCTCCGCGAGCGACGCGTCGCCCGCGCCGGGGCCACCGACGATCACCACCAGCCGGTCGCCCTGGACGGCGCAGAGAGCGCGGAGTCCGGCGTCGTGCGCGATCCGTCGTACGTCGTCGGTGGCGTCGTGCGCGAGGCGCATCGGGCATCGGTCCGACCACGGTCAGCACCCGGCCACCGTCGGTCCAGCCGAGGGCGCTGGCCCGGGACTCCACGGTGCCGTCGCTGTCGCCGCGGAGCACCGAGTCGACGACCAGGGCCTCCAGCCGGGCGTCCCAGGCGCCGCGCATCTCGGCCGCGCGGGCGTAGATCTCCGCGGTGGCGAACGCGACCTCGCGGCCGTAGCGGGTGATCGCCGTGATCACGGACTGGGCGTCGGTCTCGCCGAGCACGTCGACCACGTTCTCCTCGACCACCTCGATCGAGACGCCGCACCATGGCGACCGTGCGTTGGAGGCTGATCCGGCCGGCGAAGGCCCGCGGTGCGGCGCCGAACACCTCGGCGCGCAGCTCGGCGGTGGGGTGCGGGTCGCGGTACCAGTCCACGAACGCCGTGATGCCGGCCTGCACGATCAGCCCGATCCAGGAGCGCTCCTGCGCGGACAGCTCACGGAACCACGGCATCTCGCGCTCCATGCGCTGGAGGGCCGTGGTGCTCAGCCGGCCCACCGACTGCTCGAGCCGCAGCGCGATCTGTGCCCGGCTGCGCGGCTGCGTCGTGGTCACCCGGCGACTCTATTGCGGGTGGTGGGGGTGGGGGCTGGGGTGGGCCGGGCTGCGGTTTCACCACGGTATGCAGCGGAACCCGCGCCTCCCACGATGAGCAGCTCATGGGGAGCACGGGTTCGTCGTGGGAAGCATCGCCGAGGGTCCGATTTGCCGTTGTTGTTCCGGCATACCGTGGTGAACCCGCGCCTCCCACGACGAACATCCCCGTCGGTCGACACAAACCGTGCACGCAAGGAGTTCGCGCGCAACACTGGAACAAGTTCTGGTTAACTTCGTGAGTCCCTTCTTCCAGGCAGACGGGTGACACATGACGCATCGAGTGCAGAAGGTCGTCATCCACGGACACGAACGTGCGTTCGTGAAGATCGGCACGGGCCCGGTCCTGCTGCTCCTCCACGGCCTGGGCTGCGACCACACGACGCTGGGACCCGGTGATCGACTCGCTGGCGCGCCGGTACACGGTGATCGCGCCCGACCTGCTCGGCCACGGTCAGTCGGCCAAGCCGCGGGCCGACTACTCGCATCGGCGGCTACGCCAACGGCGATGCGCGACCTGCTCACCGTGCTCGGCATCGACACCGTGACCGTGGTCGGCCACAGCCTCGGCGGCGGGGTGGCGATGCAGTTCGCCTACCAGTTCCCCGAGCGCACCGAGCGGATGGTGCTGGTCGCCCCGGGCGGCATCGGCCCCGAGGTGACGCCGGCGATCCGGGCGGTGACGCTGCCGCTGTTCCAGCAGGTCGATGGGCGTGGCGACGCTGCCCGGGGATCCGGCACGTCGGCCTCGCGGCCCTGCGCGGGCTCTCCCGCACCGGCATCTCGCCGGGTCCGCGACCTCGACGAGGTGGCCGACATCTACGAGTCGTTCCGCGACCCCGCGTCCCGGGCCGCGATCGCCCACGTGGTGCGCGCCTGCGTGGACTGGAAGGGCCAGATCGTCACGATGGCCGACCGCGCCTACCTGACCGCGGCGATGCCGATGTGCGTGATCTGGGGCACGGACGACGCCGTGATCCCGGTGTCGCACGCGGAGATCGCACGGAGCATCGCGCCCGGCGCCGACGTCGAGGTCGTCGAGAACGCCGGCCACTTCGTGCACAAGGACCACCCGGAGCGGTTCGTCAAGCTGCTCAACGACTTCGTCCGCACCACCGAGCCGGCCTCGCACGACCGGTCCGACTGGCGCGAGATGCTCACCAACGGCCCGGACTCGCCGGCCGTGCGCGAGCGCGCCGGGCAGCGTCCGCTTGCGCCCGGTCCGCCCGGCTGCCGCGGCGTCGTACGAAGTCGGCGTAGCTACCGGTCGTCGTCAGGCGTCGCCGCCCTCCTGCTTCACGTCGGCGACCGCCGTCGGGTCGTCGATCCGGTAGCGGTCGAACGCCTCCTGCACCGTCTCCGCCTCGATCTCGCCGCGCTCGGCCAGCGCCTGCAGCGCCTGCACGACGACCGACTCGGCGTCGATGTGGAAGAACCGGCGGGCGGCCGGCCGGGTGTCGGCGAAGCCGAACCCGTCGGCGCCGAGCACGTGGTAGTCGCCGGCACCCACCGGGCGATCTGCAGCGGCACGGCGCGCATGTAGTCGCTGACCGCGACGACCGGGCCCGGCGACGTCCTGCAGCTTGTCGGTGACGTACGGCGTCCGCGGCGCTCCTCGGCCGGGTGCAGCAGGTTCCACTGCTCGGTCGGCGATCGCGTCGCGGGCCAGCTCGTTCCACGACGTGACCGACCAGATGTCGGCGGCGACGCCCCACTCCTCGGCCAGCAGCCGCTGCGCCTCGGCGATCCACGGGAAGCCGACGCCGGAGGCGAGCAGCTGCACGCGCGGCGGGTCGTCCGCGCCGTCGACGTCCGGCGGCACGCGACGTGGTGGATGCCGCGCAGGATGCCCTCGACGTCGACGTCGTCCGGCTCGGCGCGGCTGGTCGACCGGCTCGTTGTAGACGGTCATGTAGAAGATGACGTCCTCGCCGTGCGGGTGCTCGTCGGTCGAGCCGTACATCCGGCGCAGGCCGTCCTGCATGATGTGGCTGACCTCGTAGGCGAACGCCGGGTCGTAGTGCACGACCGCCGGGTTGGTCGCGGCCAGCAGCGGGGAGTGCCCGTCGGCGTGCTGGAGGCCCTCGCCGGTCAGCGTGGTGCGGCCGGCGGTGGCGCCGATCAGGAAGCCGCGGGCCAGCTGGTCGGCCATCGCCCAGATCGAGTCGCCGGTGCGCTGGAAGCCGAACATCGAGTAGAAGATGTAGAACGGGATCATGTGCTCGCCGTGCGTGGAGTACGTCGACCCGGCCGCGATCGCCGACGCCATCGCGCCGGCCTCGGAGATGCCCTCGTGCAGCATCTGGCCCTGCTCCGACTCCTTGTAGGACAGCAGCAGCTTGCGGTCGACCGACTCGTACTGCTGGCCGCCCGGGTTGTAGATCTTGGCGGTCGGGAACATCGAGTCCATGCCGAACGTGCGGTACTCGTCGGGCGCGATCGGCACGATCCGGTGCGCCGATCTCCGGGTCCTTCATCCAGTCGCGCAGCAGCCGGACGACCGCCATCGTGGTGGCGATCTTGTTCTTGCCGCCACCCTTCTTGAGCTCGGCGTAGATCTCGTCGCCGGGGAGCTTGAGCGGCTTGGCCCGCACCGACGCGCTGCGGGCAGCAGCCACCGAGCTGCGCGACGGCGCTCGAGCATGTACTCGATCTCGGGGGCGTCCTTGCCGGGGTGGAAGAACGGCGCGATGCCGTGCGCTCGTAGGAGTCGTCGAGCTCGTTGTCGCTGATCGGCAGGTAGAGCCGGTCGCGGAACTTCTTGAGGTCCTTGGTCAGCTTCTTCATCTGGTGGGTGGCGTTCTTGCCCTCGAGGGCGTCGATCGTCCAGCCCTTGATGGTCTGGGCCAGGATCACGGTCGGCTGGCCGACGTGCTCGGTGGCGGCCTCGAACGCGGCGTACACCTTGCGGTAGTCGTGGCCACCGCGCGGCAGCTTCTCGATCTGGTCGTCGGTCATGTGCTCGACCATCTTGCGCAGCCGCGGGTCGGCGCCGAAGAAGTGCTCGCGGATGTAGGCGCCGTCCTCGACGGAGTAGGTCTGGAACTGCGCCGTCGGGCGTGGTGTTCATCTGGTTGACCAGCACGCCGTCGACGTCGCGGGCCAGCAGGGCGTCCCACTCGCGGCCCCAGACCACCTTGATCACGTTCCAGCCGGCGCCGCGGAAGTTCGACTCGAGCTCCTGGATGATCTTGCCGTTGCCGCGCACCGGCCCGTCGAGCTGCTGCAGGTTGCAGTTGATGACGAAGGTGAGGTTGTCGAGCTCCTCGCGCGCGGCGATGCCGATCGCGCCGAGCGACTCGGGCTCGCCCATCTCGCCGTCGCCGAGGAACGCCCAGACGTGCTGCTGGCTGGTGTCCTTGATGCCGCGGTTCTGCAGGTAGCGGTTGAAGCGCGCCTGGTAGATCGAGTTGAGCGCGGTCAGGCCCATCGAGACCGTCGGGAACTCCCAGAAGTCCGGCATCAGCCGCGGGTGCGGGTACGACGAGAGGCCCTTGCCGACCCCGTGCTGCACCTCCTGGCGGAAGTGCCGGAGCTGCTCCTCGGTCAGCCGGCCCTCGAGGAACGCGCGGGCGTAGATGCCGGGGGAGCCGTGGCCCTGGATGTAGATCTGGTCGCCACCGCCCGCGTGGTCCTTGCCGCGGAAGAAGTGGTTGAAGCCGACCTCGTAGAGCGACGCGCTCGACTGGTACGTCGCGATGTGGCCGCCGACCTCGAGGCCCTTGCGGTTGGCGTCGGAGACCATGACCGCGGCGTTCCAGCGGATGAACGCGCGGATCCGGCGCTCGATCTCCTCGTCACCGGGGAACCAGGGCTCGCGCTCGGGCGGGATCGTGTTGATGTAGTCGGTGCTGCGCAGCGCCGGGACGCCGACCTTCTTCTCGCGGGCCCGCTCGAGCAGCCGGAGCATCACGTAGCGGGCGCGCTCGCGGCCGCGCTCGTCGACCAGCGCGTCGAAGGAGTCGAGCCACTCCTCGGTCTCCTCGGGGTCGATGTCGGGAAGCTGGGTCGGCAGACCCTCGTGGATGACCGGGGTCACCGGTCGTGCCTGGTCCTCGGTCGTGTTGTCTGAGGTGTCGCTCACCCGCTCATCGTTGCACTTCCGGCCGCGGCCACGAAATCTACCGTCGGCGTACGTCCGCGACTCGGCGCGATCGCCGGAGACGTGACCGACCGTCCGCGGACCCGCGCACGGCGCACAGGGTTGCGCCCGGGCAGGACTCCGGTGGACTGACCCCCACGATCCGCGGCGACCTGCGGCGGACCGATGAACTTGAAGTGGAGGCAGTCACGTGAGCGCGACCGCGGGTGGCGCGGACCTGCAGGCCGGCGACCGGCTCGGCTTCAAGCCCGGCATGGTGGTCCAGGAGCTCGGCTGGGACGAGGACGTCGACGACGACGTCCGGGTCGCGATCGAGGACGCCATCGACGCCGACATGGTCGACGGCGACTACGGCGACGTCGTCGACGCCGTGGTGCTCTGGTGGCGCGACGACGACGGCGACCTGGTCGACGGGCTGGTCGACTCGCTGACCGACCTGGTCGGCGGCGGCGCGATCTGGCTGCTGACGCCGAAGGTCGGCCGGCCCAACGCCGTCGACGCCGCCGACGTCGCCGAGGCGGCGCCGATCGCCGGGCTCTCCACGACGACCACCGGTCGCCGGTGAGCAAGGACTGGTCGGCCACCAGGCTGGTCGCGCCCAAGTCGCGCTGAGGTCCTGCGCCGCTCGTGTCCGTCGTACGCCCTTTCGGGTGTTCCTGGGACGCGAGCCGAGACGCACCCTGACTCGAGCCGCCCGCGCTCGTTAGCGTTTCGGTAACCACGACGAGAGGCTGCCATGATCGGACGGGTGCTGGACCTGGCCAAGACCCCGGTGGTCACACTGAAGGTGCTCGACCGAGTCCGGCGTCATCCGGCCGCACTCTCCGGTCACGCTCGGCGGTGTCCTGCTGGCGCTGCAGCAGTGGGGGACGGGCGTCGCCGGCGGGTTCGCGGCGGTCGCGCTCCGCTTCCCGGACCGGGTCGGCGTGGTCGACGAGCTCGGCGAGCTGACCTTCGGCGAGCTCGAGCGCGCGCAGCAACGCGCTGGCCGACTCGCTGGCCGAGCTCGGCGTCGGGGAGGGCGACGGCGTCGCGATCATGTGCCGCAACCACCGCGGCTTCGTCGACGCCCGCCTCGCCGCCGCCAAGCTCGGCGCCGACATGCTCTACCTCAACACCGCGTTCGCCGGCGCCGCAGCTGGTCGAGGTCTGCGAGCGCGAGAAGCCCAGCGTGGTCGATCCACGACGAGGAGTTCACCGAGCTGCTCGAGAAGGCCGACGTCGAGCAGCGAGCGGGTGCTGGCCTGGGTCGACGACGACGCCGAGCGACCTGGACACCCTCGAGGCGCTGATCGAGAAGGGCGCGCCGACGACCTCGCAAGGCGCCCGGCCAGGCGAGGCCGGATCGTCATCCTCACCTCCGGCACGACCGGCACGCCGAAGGGCGCGCCCCGCAGCGAGGCCGGCATCGAGCGCCGCGGTCGCGCTGCTCTCGCGGATGCCGCTGAAGTCCGGCTGGCGGACCCACATCGCCGCGCCGCTGTTCCACACCTGGGGCTGGGCGCACCTCGCGCTGGCGATGCTGCTCGGCATCGACCGTGCGTGCTCACCCGCAAGTTCGACCCCGAGGCGCTGCCTGAAGACCGTGCAGGACAAGCACTGCGAGTCGCTCGTGGTGATCCCGGTGATGCTGCAGCGGATCCTGCAGCTGCCGCAGGAGACCCTCGACTCCTACGACCTGTCGACGGTCAAGGTCGTCGCCGCGTCCGGCTCGGCGCTGCCCGGCGACCTCGGCGATCGACTGGATGGACCAGTTCGGCGACAACCTCTACAACATCTACGGCTCGACCGAGGTCGCCTACGCGTCGATCGCGCAGCCCGCGGACCTGCGCGCCGCGCCCGGCACCGCGGGCAAGCCGCCGTTCGACACGATCGTCAAGATCTTCGACGACGACGGCAAGGAGGTCCCGAAGGGGGAGGCCGGGCCGGATCTTCGTCGGCAACGGGATGCTGTTCGAGGGCTACACCGGCGGCGGGCAGCAAGGAGATCATCGACGGGCTGATGACCTCCGGCGACGTCGGCCGCTTCGACGACGAGCGGCCGGCTCTTCGTCGAGGGCCGCGACGACGAGATGATCGTCTCCGGCGGCGAGAACGTCTTCCCCAAGGAGGTCGAGGACTGCTCTCCCGGCACGACGCGGTCTCCGAGGCGGCCGCGATCGGCGTCGACGACGACGACTTCGGCAAGCGGCTCCGCGCGTTCGTGGTGCTCGACGGGGGCGAGCCGGACGACCCGGAGCGAGTGACGACCTCAAGGCCCACGTCAAGGACAACCTGGCCCGCTACAAGGTGCCGCGCGACTTCGTGTTCCTCGACGAGCTGCCCCGCAACGCGACCGGCAAGGTCGCTCAAGCGCGAGCTCGCCGAGCGCGACGAGGCGACTCCGACGCACCCTCGCGCTTCGGGGTGTTGCGGGGATGTCATCCGGGCCTGTCACAATGCAGACCCTCGACAGACCTTCGACGACGCGACGGGAGCAGGGCGTTGGCGATCCAGGTGGGCGACCCCGCCCCCGACTTCGAGCTCGTCGACCAGCACCGGCAGGAGATCCGGCTGTCGTCCTTCCGCGGCGACAAGGCGGTGCTGGTGGTGTTCTACCCGTTCGCGTTCAGCGGCGTCTGCACGGGCGAGCTCAGCGGGCTGCGTGACCGGCTCGGCGACTTCGAGACCGACGACGCGACCCTGGTGACGATCTCCTGCGACCCGGTCTTCACCCAGCGCGCGTTCGCCGACCGCGACGGCCTGTTCTTCCCCCTGCTCTCCGACTACTGGCCGCACGGCGTGGTCGCCGCGGCGTACGGCGTCTTCGACGAGGAGACCGGCTGCGCCGAGCGCTCGTCGTTCCTCGTCGACAAGGAGGGCGTGGTCCGCTGGGCCGTGCACAACGACAGGGGCGAGCCCCGCGACCTTGACGCTCACGCCGCTGCTGTCAAAACCCTCACGTCATAAGGGCTCTGAGGCGTGTTTCCAGTCACAGACGTCTAGTCATTTAGGGTCATTTTCGAGTCTGTTGGGCCGATCCGCTGGAACCGCGGGCACGGAGTCGGTCATAGTTGATGCTGTTACGACCGCTGGTGACCCGAGACGCCAGCGGTCGTAACTTTTTTCATGCCCGGCCGTGCTCCCGTAGTCTGTGCGGCGGCCGGCTCCGGTGCCCGGGCTGCGGGCGTATAGCTCAGCGGTAGAGCGCTGCCCTTACAAGGCAGATGTCGCAGGTTCGATCCCTGCTACGCCCACCCCCTCCGCAGGCCGCTGACCTGCGGAAACGGCGAGATCGCTCACCGGAGATCGGGCGCCGTGCAGGATACGTGCAGAATGCGAAGCCGCGCGGCGGCCTCAAAACGTGCACATATGCGCGGTATGCCCGCCGTTCGTCGTACGCCCGACGCGGGTTACCCTCGGCCCACAAGCGGCCCCCGGCGCACGCCGACGGGGGCCGCTTCGTGGACGAGGACGAACTGTTCACCGCTGGGTGAACAGTTGTTCCGGGGTAACTGCGTGAGTGAGCCCTGCCGGAGGTCTCGGGTCACCCGGCAGGGCTCACCGCAAGTCTCCCGCGGCACGCCCTCAGCGGCGCCTCTCGCGGCGCCAGGCCAGCAAGATGACGCGGGCGGCGATGGCGAACATCAGGCCCCAGGTCGCGAGGAACGTCACGAGCACGCTCACATCACCACCACGCGACGAGTGCTGGGCGCACCGGGACGACGCCGGCGCGGTCGTGCGACGGACGGCGCGTCGACACCCCACAGCGCCAGGCTGGCGGCGAGCAGCGCGCTCGACCCGGGCGCCTTGCGATCCCACCCGAACGCCTGACCGCCCACCATCGGACGCCGCTTCGCGTCGAGCACGCCGCGGGCCAGCTCCACCTGACCACGATGCCGGATGTGGTCGTCGGCGATGCCGTCGTAGAGCAGGCCGGCGGCAGCAGCGACGTCGCGGTGACCGGCCAGCGTCGGACGTACGCCGGCCGCCCACCAGTCCAGCTCCGCGAGCGGTTGCGGGCATCGACCACGACCGCGCGCACGTGCGGTCCCAGCCGTGCGCTCATCCACTCCGGCAGCCACCGCACACCCGGCTGGGTCTCGTACCACTCGAGGTGAACCAGTCCGTCGGTGCGACGACCTCCGACCAACGTCGCCTCACTAGAGTGGCTCGCGTCACACGCGTCTGACCCTGGAGGCCCCGGATGATCGTCCCGTTCAGCGTCAACGACTTCCTCGACCGCGCGCGCGCCGTGTACGGCGAGCGGATCGGGATCGTCGACGAGCCGAACCAGCCGGCCGAGTCGCTCGGCGACCTCACCTACGCCAGGGTCGGTCGAGCTCGCGCGGGCGATGGCCGCCCGACACGACCGGCTCGGTCTCGCGGTCGGCGACCGGGTCGCGTTCGTCTCCCACAACAGCGCGCGGCTGCTTCACGTCGTTCTTCGGCGTCTGCGGCTTCGGCCGGGTGCTGGTGCCGGTCAACTTCCGGCTCTCGCCCGACGAGGTCGCGTACATCGTCGAGCACTCCGGCGCCAGGGTGCTCTACGTCGACCCGGAGCTGAAGGACTCGCTCGCCGGTGTGAAGGCCGAGCACGTGTTCGTGCTGGGCGAGGACGACGACCTGTACGCCGAGGGTGTCGAGCCGAAGCCGTGGGAGCCCGACGAGAACGCGACGGCCACCATCAACTACACCTCGGGCACGACCGCGCGGCCCAAGGGCGTGCAGATCACCCACCGCAACATCTGGACCAACGCGGTCACCTTCGCGCTGCACGCCGGCGTCACCGACCGCGACGTCTACCTGCACACGCTGCCGATGTTCCACGCCAACGGCTGGGGCATGCCGTTCGCGATGACCGGCTGCGGCGTGCCCCAGGTCGTGCTGCGCAAGGTCGACGGCACCGAGATCCTGCAAGCGGGTCGAGAAGTACGGCGTGACGGTGATGTGCGCCGCGCCCGCGGTCGTCGCCGCCGTGCTCGACGCGGCACCGGGCTGGGAGGGCGAGATCCCCGGCCGCGACCGGACCCGGATCATCGTGGCCGGCGCGCCGCCGCCGACGAAGACGGTCGCCCGCGTCGAGGCCGAGCTGGGCTGGGAGTTCGTGCAGATCTACGGCCTCACCGAGACCTCGCCGCTGCTCACGGTCAACCGCAGCCGCTCCGAGTGGGACGACCTCGACCCCGAGGAGCGCGCGCACATGCTGGTGCGCGCCGGCGCAGCCCGCGATCGGGGTGACCCTCAAGGTCGACGACGAGGGCGAGGTGCTGGCCCGCACCAACGTGATCCTCGAGGGCTACTGGGACCAGCCCGAGGAGACCGGGCGGGCGCTGAAGGACGGCTGGTTCCACACCGGCGACGGCGGCGTCATCGGCGACGACGGCTACCTGACGATCCAGGACCGCAAGAAGGACGTGATCATCACCGGCGGCGAGAACGTCTCCTCGATCGAGGTCGAGGACGCGATCTTCTCCCACCCCGACGTGGCCGAGGTGGCCGTGATCGGCGTGCCCGACGAGAAGTGGGGCGAGACGATCAAGGCACTGGTGGTGAAGGCCGAGGGCTCCGACCTCACCGAGGAGGAGCTGATCGACTTCGTGAAGTCGAAGGTGGCCCGCTTCAAGGCGCCCTCGTCGGTGGAGTTCCGCGAGGTGCTCGACCGGACCGCGACCGGCAAGCTGCAGAAGTTCAAGCTGCGCAAGCCGTACTGGGAGGGCCGCGACCGCCAGGTCAACTGACCCTGGTGGCCTGCCCGTAACGCGCGGGTCAGGATCGCGCATTCGTCCCGTTAAATGGTGCTTTGGTATGGCATTCTCTGCCGGAGATGCACGCACACGTGTCCGGACGGTGACCGCCGTCCGGGCCGGGGGACTCGATGGCGTCGCCAATCCCGACGAAGGAGAACTCCCCCATGCAGGCAACTCTCACGAGACCCCTCGTTGCCGTCGCGGCAGTCGCGGCGGGTCTCGTCCTCGTTCCCGCGGCCCACGCAGCCACCCCGGCCCCGTCCCGCGCGGCGGCCCCGACCCCGAGCCCGGCCAGCACCGCCGCACGCACCGCTGCGGCGGCCCCCCTGCTGACGGCGGCAGCCGCGAACCACTTCCTGGTGAACCTCCAGGGCTCCACCAAGCCCATGTCCCTCGGCTACAACGTGATCGACGTGGGCAGCAGCACCCAGCAGGTCAACGCGCTGCCCATCGGCACCGTCGGGATGGTCTGGCTCGGACAGAAGTGCCCCACGACGGCCGACGCCACGTTCAAGGCGGTCATCGACCGGCTGGCGAACAACCCGAAGGTCTACGGCTACTACCTCTCCGACGAGCCGCACATCGCCGACTGCGCCCGCGGACCGGCGGCGCTGGAGACCCGGGCCAACTACATCCGGGTCGCCTCCGCGGGCCGCCAGCGGTCGTTCATCGTGCTCTCGAAGGCTGCCGACTACAAGGCCTTCGGGCCCACGCAGACCCGGGTCAGCCTCTACGGCATCGACCCCTACCCGTGCTCCACCGCGCACCCGAGCTGTGACATCTCGATGATCCCGGACAAGGTCAACAAGGCCGTGGCGTACGGCATCCCGCGCGGGCGCGTCGTCCCGGTCTACCAGGCGTTCGGCCAGGAAAGGACGGCCGGCGGTGGCTACTACCGGCTTCCGAGCGCCACCCAGCTGAAGGCGATCCTGCAGGCCTGGTCCGCCGCCGTGCCGGACGCGAGGCTGGACTACACCTACGGCTGGGCCAACCAGAGCTCAGCCAACCCGACGCTGGTCGACACCACGGCGCTCCAGGGCGTGTTCAAGGCCTTTTTCGCCGGCTGAGGGCAGCCCGACCCGACCGGATCGAGCGGACGTGCGTCGAGCGCATAGCCTTCGACCCATGCCCGCGCTGCGTGACGTGATCGCCCTGCTCGAGGAGTGGTACCCGCCCCGCTGGGCCGAGGACTGGGACGCGGTCGGCCTGGTCTGCGGCGACCCGGACGACGAGGTGCGCGCGATCGCTGCTCGCCGTCGACCCGGTCGCCGCGACGGTGGCCGAGGCGATCGAGCGGGCGGGCGCGACCTGCTGGTCACGCACCACCCGCTGCTGCTCCGCGGCGTGCACGGGGTCGCCGCGACCACGCCCAAGGGCCGGGTCGTGCACGGCCTGGTGAGTGGCGGCTGCGCGCTCTACACCGCGCACACCAATGCCGACGCCCCGACCGACGGCGTCTCCGAGTCGCTGGCGCTGGCACTCGGTCTGCGCGACGTCACGCCGCTGGAGCCCGCGCCGGCCGAGCCGCTCGACAAGCTCGTCGTGTTCGTCCCGGCGGCCGACGCCGACGCCGTACGACGCGCGCTGGCCGAGGCGGGGGCCGGCCGGATCGGCGACTACGACTCGGCCTCCTTCACGTCGCCGGGGGAGGGCCGGTTCCGCCCGCTCGACGGGGCCACGCCCGCGATCGGCTCGGTCGGGGAGCTCGAGGTGGTCGACGAGGTGCGGGTCGAGGTCGTCGCGGCCCGCGGACGACCGCGAGCTGGTCGTCGCCGCGATGCTGGCGGCACACCCCTACGAGGAGCCGGCGTACGACGTCGTCGAGCTCGCGTCCCGACCGACGAGCCGGCGCGCGGGCACGGCCGGATCGGCACCCTGGCCGCGCCGATGACGCTCCGCGAGTTCGCCGAGCACGTCGCCGACGTGCTCCCGGCCACCGCACACGGCGTGCGGGTCGCGGGCGACCCCGACCAGCAGGTGCGCACCGTCGCGCTGTGCGGCGGGAGCCGGGGACTTCCTGCTCGACCACGGTGCGACGCACCGACGCGGACGTCTACCTGACCTCCGACCTGCGCCACCACCCGGCGAGCGAGTTCCGGGAGCACGCGGCGCAGCGCAGCGGACCGGCGCTGGTCGACGTGGCGCACTGGGCCGCCGAGTGGACCTGGCTGCCGGTGCTCCGCCGCAAGCTGGCCGCTGTGCTGGGCGATACGGTGGAGATCCACGTGAGCACGACGCCGACCGATCCGTGGACGTTCCGCGTGGACACCGACTCGAGGAGCACACCCTGAAAGCCGACCCGTTCGCCCAGCTCAAGCTGCTCGACGTCCAGGAGCTCGACACCCGTCTCGACGGTCTCGCCCACCAGCTGCGGACGATGCCGGAGATCGCGCAGCTCCACGACAACGAGACGCCGGCGCAAGCGAGCTCGACGACCGGGCGCGTGACCTGCGCGATCGGCCGTCGACGACCTGACCGCCGAGCAGCGCAAGGCCGACGCCGACGTCGAGCAGGTGAAGACCCGGCGCGAGCGCGACCGCAGCCGGATGGACCAGGGCCTGATCACCAACCCCAAGGACCTGGAGCGGATGGGCCACGAGCTGGAGTCGCTCGAGCGCCGGATCACCTCGCTCGAGGACACCGAGCTCGAGGTCATGGAGCGGCTCGAGGACACCCAGGCCGAGCTGGAGAAGGTGACCAGCGAGCTCGCGGGCTTCGAGGAGGGCACCGCTGAGCCTCACCACCGCCCGCGACCAGAAGTCGGGCGGCATCCGCGACGAGATCACCACGCTCGAGCGCGAGCGCGCCGCCGCGGTCGCAGGCCTGCCGGACGACCTGACGGCGCTCTACGAGCGGCTCCGGACGCAGAAGAACGGCGTGGGTGCTGCCGCCCTGACCCGCGGCGAGTGCGGTGGCTGCCGGCTCTCCATGAACGCGGCCGACCTGCGGGCGATGGCCGCGGCCCCGTCCGACGAGGTGATCCGCTGCGAGGAGTGCCAGCGGATCCTGGTGCGCACGCGACTCGGAGCATCCGGCGATCTCGTGCGCTCCGATTCCGCGGGGACCCGATTGACGACCCGGCCTCGGTCTGGATCGAGGCCGACGGTGGCTCCCGCGGCAACCCCGGCCCGTCGGCGTACGGCGCCGTGCTCAAGGACGCCGTCACCGGCGCGACGATCGCCGAGCGGGGCGAGACGATCGGCGTCGCCACCAACAACGTCGCGGAGTACCGCGGCCTGATCGCCGGTCTGGAGCTCTACCGGGAGCACACGCCCGGCGCCGCGCTCGAGGTGCGGATGGACTCCCGGCTGGTGGTCGAGCAGATGTCGGGCACCTGGAAGATCAAGCACCCCGACATGAAGCCGCTGGCGCTGGAGGCCCGCCGGCTGGCGCCGGCCGGGACCACGTTCACCTGGGTCCCCCGCGAGCGCAACACGCACGCCGACCGGCTGGCCAACGAGGCGCTCGACGGCCTGCGTGACGCCGACGGTCCGGTCTCGACAGGCTCGACCACCGGGCCTGGGGCAGTCTCGACAGGCTCGACCACCGGGCCGGCGGCGGTCTCGACAGGCTCGACCACCGGGCAGGAGACGCCGCCGGCTACCGACGCCGGGTACCGCGGCTGGTCCGGCGGTGGCAGCGCGCCCACCACGTTCCTGCTGGTGCGCCACGGGGTCACCGACCACACCACCGACAAGCGCTTCTCCGGCGGCCTGGCCAGCGCCAACCCGGGGCTCAACGACGAGGGCCGGGCCCAGGTGCGGGCCACGGCCGAGTGGCTGGCGCCGGTCGCGGAGGGCCTCGACGCGATCGTCAGCTCGCCGGTACGCCGCACCCGCGAGTCCGCCGAGATCCTGGGCGAGGTGCTCGGCTTCGAGGTAGGCGTCGAGGAGGGGCTGGCGGAGATGGAGTTCGGCACCTGGGACGGCCTCACCTTCACCGAGGTGCGGGACAGGTTCCCCGACGAGGTGCGCGTCTGGCTCGGCAACCTCGACCACGCGCCGGGCGGCGGCGAGTCGCTCCGCGAGGTCGAGAAGCGGGTGCTGGCCGGTCGCGACCGGCTGCTCGAGGAGCACGACGGCAGGACGGTGCTCGCTGGTCAGCCACGTGACGCCGATCAAGACCCTCGTCGCCGACGCCCTGGGAGCGCCGCTGGAGTCGCTGTACCGGATGGAGCTCTCGCCGGCGTCGGTGACCGTGCTCAGCTACTACCCGGCGACGCCGGAAGGCCGGCCGGCGATGGCGTCGCTGCGGCTGTTCAACGCGCGGCCGACGGACGTGCCGTTCCTGGCGGGCTAGACCTCGGTCACCACGACGTCGAGGGCCGTGCCCTTCGTGGTCGGCGGACCCACCTCGACCTTCCAGCCGAGTGAGCCGAGGTGGTCGGCGAGGCTCGCCGGCGTGCGCGGCGCCGTACCGTCCTCGAGCAGCGCGCGCACCAGCCGGCCCTTGGTCGCCTTGTTGAAGTGGCTGACCACCTGCCGGCGTCCGTCGACCTCGTGCAGCACGCGCACCGTGGCGACCCGGCGGGCGAGGTCAGGTGACGGCCGCCAGAACGCGGCGTACGTCGAGGAGCGCAGGTCGACCAGCAGGCCGCTGCCCAGCGGCGTCGCGCACCACCGGGTCGAGGTGCGTGCGCCAGTGCGCCGCGACCCCGCCGAGCCCGGGGAGGGTGACGTCACCGGCCAGTCGGTAGGCGGGGATCGGGTCGCCCGGGCGCACCAGGCCGAACACCGACGAGGTCACCGCCAGCCAGCGCGTCGCGCGGCGGCGTGCTGACGCGTCGAGCGAGGAGACGTCGAGTGCCTCGTAGAGCACGCCGCTGTAGACCTTGTCGGCCCGCGCGGTCCGGGCCGTGTGCAGGGCCGCGTTGCGCGGCACCTCGCCGGCCTGCCCGGCGGTCAGCCCCAGCACCCGGAGCGCATCCGGGTGATCCGCGCTGGTGCGCACGAGCGCGTCGAGCATCTCCCGGCGGGCCTGCGTGAGCCCTGGGAACGACAGCCGGTCGAGGTCGAGCCTGTTGCCGCGCCGCGGCGCCGTCTTGCCCTCGGAGGGCGGCAGCAGGATCAGCACCGCGCCAGCCTAGGACGCGGGACGCCCCGTTAGCGTGGCGGGCGTGACGAGTTCGGGATCCTGCTGATGGCGGCGCGCGTGCTGCGGGTGCGTGACAGCGCCAACGACGACCTGCGCAAGGGGATCGCGACGATCCAGGAGGAACAGAAGGTCAGCCCGGGGTTCCCCGAGGACGTCGAGCGGGAGGCGGCCGCGGCCGCCGGACGGGCACGGCTGCCGGAGAAGGACCTGACCGGCCTCGCCTTCGTCACCATCGACCCCGAGTCGTCGATGGACCTCGACCAGGCGATGTACCTCGAGCGCGACGGGTGACGGCTACCTCGTGCACTACGCGATCGCCGACGTCGCGGCGTTCGTCGAGCCGGGCGGTGCGATCGACACCGAGGCGCGCCGTCGGGGCGAGACACTGTACGGCGCGGACTCGAAGATCCCACTGCACCCGAACGCGCTCTCCGAGGGCGCCGCATCGCTGCTGCCCGACGTGGTGCGTCCGGCGCTGGTGTGGCGGATCGGACTCGACGCGCACGGCGCGATCACGACGGCCACCGTCGAGCGGGCACGGGTGAAGTCGCGCTCGAAGCTCTCGTACGACGAGGTGCAGGCCGACATCGACGCCGACACTGCCGACGACATGTTCGGCATCCTGGAGGAGATCGGCACGCTCCGCATCCAGCAGGAGGCCGACCGCGGCGGCGTCTCGCTGCCGAGGCCGGAGCAGGAGATCGTGATCGAAGAGGACACCTGGCGGCTCGAGTTCCGCGACCTGAAGCCGGTCGAGGGGTGGAACGCCCAGATCTCCCTGCTCACCGGGATCGCCGCGGCCTCGATCATGCTCGAGGGCAAGGTCGGCATCCTGCGCACGCTGCCTCCGGCGGACCCGAAGGCGGTGGAGCGGTTGCGTCGTACCGCCAAGGCGCTGCGGATCGACTGGCCCGAGGGCGAGGCCTACCCGGCGTTCGTGCGGTCGCTCGACCCGTCGGTGCCCAGCCACCAGGCGATGGTCGTGGCCTGCACGTCGCTGCTTCGCGGGGCCGGCTACGCGGTGTTCGACGGTGAGCTGCCGAAGATCACCGAGCACGCCGCCCTCGCGACGACGTACGCGCACGTGACCGCCCCGCTGCGCCGCCTCGTCGACCGCTACGCGGAGGAGATCTGCGTCGCGCTCTGCGCCGGCGAACGGCCGCCGGCCTGGGTGCTCGAGGCGATGACCGACCTGCCGTCCACGATGCAGGAGTCCGGGCGTCGGGCCAGCACCTACGAGCACGCGGTGACCGACCTGGTCGAGGCCGAGCTGCTCAAGGGCTCGGTCGGCGAACGGTTCACCGGCGTCGTGCTCGAGGCCGACAGCGACGCCCCCACACAAGGCCGGCTGCAGATCGCGGAGCCCGCGGTGGAGGCCCGGGTGGTCGGCGAGGACGCGCTGCCGGTCGGCGCCGAGGTCGAGGTCGTGCTGGCCGTCGCGGATCCCACGCGGCGAAAGGTCGAGTTCCGGCGCTGACGAGGTCGAGTGGTGAACTGGTTGCCGGGGCGCTGGTCAGGTTGCAGGCAGGTGCCTGCTCCTACCCTCGCCGCATGGTCAGAGCCCTCGCCACCCCGCCGAGACGTCGTTGGCGTGCCGTCGTCGCCGGTCTGCTGACCGGGCTCGTCGTGCTCCCGTCGTCGGTGGCGCTGGGGCTTCCGCTCGCCGCACCCGCGTCGGCGTCCGCGGTCAGCGGCCCGCGCGTCGGCGCCTCCCACGTGCTGGTCATCGCCCATCGCGGCGACAGCGCGGTCGCGCCCGAGAACACGCTGCCGGCGATGACCGCCGCGGCGCGGGCAGGGGCGGACCTGGTGGAGTTCGACGTGCAGCGCACGAGCGACGGCCACCTCGTGGTGGTCCACGACACCACGTTCGCCCGCACCACCGACGTCGCGCAGGTCTTCCCGGGACGGGCCGACGACCCCGTGGGGAGCTTCACGCTCGCGGAGGTCCGCCGGCTCGACGCCGGGTCCTGGCTGTCCCCGGCGTACGCCGGGACCCGGGTGCCCACCCTGGGCGCACTCCTGGCGACCATGCGGCCCACGCACACCGACCTGCTTCTCGAGCTCAAGAACCCCGAGCTCTACCCCGGCTACGAGACGCAGGTGGCGCGCGCCCTCACCCGCAGCGGGTTCGTGGCCTCGCACCGGGTCCACGTCCACAGCTTCGGCCCGTCGGCGCTCGAGGTCTTCCACGACGTGGCGCCGTCCGTGCCGGTCGGGCTCCTCTCGGAGTCGGCCATCAGCGACGACAGCCCGGGCACGTGGCTGAGCACCCTCAACGTCACCACCTCGACGGTGACAGACGGCGGCGTGGAGCGGGCGACAGACCTCCACCTGCAGGTGTTCGCGTGGCCCCTGGACCCGACCCAGGCGACGGCCTCCCAGGTCGAGCGGCTCGTCGATGACCGCGTGCGCGGGATCATCACGGACGATCCGCGGCAGACCCGCTCGCAGCTCAGCGCGGCCGGCGCCGAGGCCTGATCGACCGGAAGCCGGTCAGTGGTCGCCACGCGTCGCTCCACAGCTGCGGCACAACGAGGGCCTGCCAACGCGACCCTGCCGTGGTCAGGTGATGGTCAGGTTGGCTCTCGTCTACTGACGAGGTGGAGCGTGCCCCCGTCTCAGGTGACCCAGGGCGGACGGGTCGCGCCTGGGCAAGGCGCCTGGGGAAGACCGGTCTGGTGGTGGGCGTGGCCGGGGGTGGTCTCTGGACCGCCACCCACGGTGTTGCCCATGTCGGGTGGTCCGAGGTGGGAGCCATCCTGCACGGCGTGACGCCCGAGCAGGTGCTCCTCCTCACCCTGATCTGGCTGAGTGGCCTGGCTGTCTACTCGCTGGTGCTGTCCGCGGCCCTGCCCGGGCTCGGCGTGCCCCGCAGCCTGTTGCTCAACCTCAGCGGTAGCGCCGTCTCGAACGTGATGCCGCTCGGTGGCGCGGTGGGTACGGCGCTCAACTGGCGGATGGTCACCCGTTGGGGCCACACCAGCAACGCGTTCGCAGCCTTCTGCCTGCTGACCAACGCACTGGACGTGCTCACGAAGCTGGTGCTGCCGCTGGTCGCGGTAGGCGGTCTGGCGCTCGTCGAGGCGCACGTGCCGACAACCCTGTGGGCGATGGCTGCGTGCTGTGCAGCAGTGCTGGTCGCGGCCGTGCTGGTCGAGCCGGTAGTGCGGCGGGTCTGCGTGGGAGCGCCTGACAGTCACGGGTTCGCCGAGCGTCTGCGCGAGCAGGCCCGGGACTCGTGGCTGCGGATTCGCGAGCTGCTGCGGGCGGATGCTCCGCGGCTGCTGACGGCGAGCGTGGGCTACATCGCCGCCCAGGTGGCGCTGCTCGACGTCAGCCTCCACACGGTCGGACTGCGGCCGCCGCTGACCGTCGTGATCATGGCAGCGGCCATCGAACGGCTGGGCACCCTGCTCCCGATCACGCCGGGAGGCACCGGTGTCGCGGAGGTCGGAGCGATCGCCTGGCTGGTCGACACCGGGTTGCCCCCGGTCGAGGTCGTGGCCGGGGTGCTGTTGTGCCGCATCTTCCTGGTCGTGATGGAGATCCCTCTCGGCAGTGTCCTGCTCGCGGGGTGGTTATGGTCGCAGCGATCTGCGCGGACGGCTGGATCGGGGATCGCCGCGTGAGGATCCTGCACGTGAGCGACCACTTCCCGCCGGTGGTGGGTGGCATCGAGGCACACGTAGCCGGGCTGGCGCACAGGCAGGCTCTCAGGGGGGCCAGCGTCACCGTGCTCACCTCGACTCCCCGCACCGCCGAGGGGGAGACCAGCGCCGACACCGGTCCCGTGCAGGTGATCCGGGCCCGATCGCTCATGGACGGCCTGCGGATCAAGGTGGAGGACTTCGATCTGGTGCACGCCCATGTCTCGGTGGTCGCTCCGTTCACCGCGCCGCTGGTCGGGGTGCTCTCGCGCCGCGGAGTGCCAACGGTCGTGACCGTGCACTCGCTCTGGGGCGGGATGGGCCCCGTCCCCACCTGGGCCGCGGCTCTGACCGGCATGCGCCGGGCGCCGGTCACGTGGACGGCGGTCAGCCACATCGCTGCGTCCGAGGTCCGGCGCCGGCTGCCCCGCGACACCCCGGTCCATGTGATCCCGAACGCCGTCGAGGCGCCGCCACGGCTGGTCACACCGCGCCCGACCAATGGGGGAGTGCGGCTGGTGAGCACCATGCGGGTCGCACACCGGAAGCGACCCCTGGAGCTGCTTCGGATCTTCGACCGCGTCAGGGACACGGCCAGGGTGCCGGTCAGCCTCACCGTGGTGGGTGACGGACCGCTCCGCGACCGAGTCGAGCGCCTCGCCCGTCGGATGGACCGGGGGCGCTGCATCCGGGTCACGGGTCGGCTCGCGCCGGCGCGCGTGCTGGAGGAGCTGGCACGCTCCGACGTGTACGTCGCCCCCGCCGTGCTCGAGTCCTTCGGTTTGGCCGCCCTGGAGGCACGAGGCGTCGGCTTGCCTGTTGTCGGCCGGCTCGGCACGGGTCTCGCCGACTTCATCGAGGACGGGCTCGACGGCCTGCTATGTGCCAGCGACACCGAGATGGCCGCCGCGCTGGTCAGCCTGGTCGACGACCTGGCCCTGCGTCAGCGGATGTCCGAGCACAACCGCACGGTGGAGCACGGCATGTCGTGGACGCGTTCGCTGGACACCCACGAGGGCATCTACTCCCGCACCCGCGGAGTGCGGCTCGAGGCGGTGTTGGAGTCATGATCCCCTCGAGCACACGTTTCACGCTGGTCTCGTTCCATGCCCACCCCGACGACGAGGCGCTGTTGACTGGCGGCCTGCTTGGCCGATCGGCCGCGGAAGGACACCGCGTCGTGCTCGTCACGGCGACCGCGGGCGAGCGTGGCCTCGCCGGCCACGGGGATGGCGACGGCGACGATCTGGCCGACCTGCGGATGACCGAGCTCGTCGCCTCCGCACGGATTCTGGGATGCGCGCGTGTCGTGGGTCTGGGCTACGCCGACTCGGGCCTGCGCCCCGACCCGGGTGACCCGTCCGCCTTCGCCAACCAGGACGTCGTCCGATGCGCCGGGGCCTTGGCTGAGGTCCTGCGCGAGGAGCGTGCGGACGTGCTGACGATCTACGACGCCAACGGGGGCTACGGCCATCCGGACCACGTCCAGGTCCACCTGGTCGGGGTCCTCGCTGCAAGGCTCGCGGGTACTCGCGTCGTCCTGGAGGCCACCGTTCCCGGGCGCCTGTTCGCGGGAGTGTTGGGCGCTCTGGGGTTCCTCGGGCATCCACTGGGCTCCGCCCCGATGGGGACCGGGCAGGTCTTCTCGCACCCGAACCTGATCACCCACCGGGTCCGGGTGCGGGGCGCACTCCGTCGGAAGCGCGCGGCGATGGCGGCCCACGGTTCGCAACGCCGAGGTGGGGCCGGGAGGCGGGCGCTGGACCGTTTCGTGCGACTCCCGCTGCCGGCCTTCTGGCTGGTCTTCGGCCGGGAGTGGTACGTCGAGCACGGCCGACAGGCGCCGGCCCGGCTCGACGACGTGTTCGTCTCGCTGCGTGGCTCGGCCGACGGGGCGGCCAGATGAGGACCTACAACCGGGCGTGGAGCGTCTTCTGGTCGGTGGTGACGGCCGTGGGACTCGGACTCGCGATGCTCGAGTCTTCGGTATTCAGCGCACTCCTCACCCTCGGCCTGCTGCTGGCCCTCTGCCTGCTCGCCCGACACATGCTGCCCGACCTGGTGCCTGCCTGGCCGTCGATGACCGTCGCACTCGGAATGCTGACTGCGTGGTCGTTCTGTCGGGTCTCCCCGCCGCTCGGGCTCTTGGTCGTCCTGTCGGCCGGCCTTTCATCGCCCACCGTCGTCGGTCTTGCCATCCGGTCCGCACGTCGGTCCACGAAAGCCACTGCGAGTGGACTTGCAGCGGACACGACGATCGAGAAGGAGCGGCCGGAGCCCGTCGACGCGAACTCCCTCACGCTGCCGGAGGCGATGGGTCCGCTCCGCGGCCTCGACGACCTGCAGCTGTGTCGGCTGTGGCGTGAGTCGTTCTGGGTCCTGCACCGACCGGCGCCGACCGGGACGGTGCTCTGCCTCGTGGCCCTGCGCGAGGCCTGTCTCGACGAGCTGGAACGAAGGGACGCGGCGGCGCTCCATGCCTGGCTCGACAGCGGGGCCCGGGCCTCGGGCGGGCCCGAGAAGTATCTAGCCCACCCGCCTCGGCGCGAGTCCGGCGCCGACTGAGCCGCGAGACCAGGAGACCTACCTTGAAGTCCAGCACTGTCCCGGGCGACGTCCGGTCGTCGAGCGCGTGGCTGCTGCGTCTGTGGGCCGTGGTCGCTGCCTTCGCAGCCGTCACGGTCGTGCGTTCGTTCCAGGTCGACATCGCATTGCGGGACCCGCACGGTGCCATCCTGCTGAATCGCGTGGCCCTGTCCGCAGGCATCTTCGCCGTGTTGGTCGTCATCGACGGCGCCCGGCGTACGACGGGCCGCTGGACGCTCCAGGGTGTCTCCCGTGCGGTGCGCGAGCGGTGGACCAGGCGTCGGCTGGCAGAGGCGGTCAGTGTGCTCCTCGCCTACCACGTCGTGTACTTCTGCTACCACAACCTGAAGAGCTGGGACGTGTTCAACCAGCCGCGCGACCAGCTGCTGCTCTCGTGGGACCGCTGGCTCTTCCTCGGTCACAGCCCAGCGGCGCTGCTCCACCAGGTCCTGGGTGAGCATGTCGCGGCGTACGTCCTGTTGGTGGTGTACGAGTCGTTCTCGACCATCGTCTCGGTGTCGGTCGTGGCCGCAGTCGTCTTCGCCGACCGCCTACGGGACGGAGCGGTGTTCATCGCCTCGATGGTGTGGGTCTGGATCCTGGGTGTTGCCTGCTACTACGCGATCCCGTCCCTCGGACCGTTCTGGTCCGCGCCACACACCTTCTCCGGACTGCCGCACACGATGGTCCAGGACACCCAGGCGAGGTACCTGGCCCAACGGGCCGACCTGCTCGCCCACCCCCACGTCGCCGACTCCTTCGCGCAGGTCTCCGCCTTCGCCAGCCTCCACGTGGCCGTCACCTGCGTCATCCTCCTGACGGCGTCGTACTACGGCCTCCGCCGGACGACCTACGCGCTCGTCGTGTTCCTGTGCGGCACGATCCTCGCCACCATCTACCTCGGTTGGCACTTCGCACTCGATGACGTGGCCGGTCTGGCCATCGCGTGGGTGAGCGTGCGGCTCGGGCGGTACACCGTCGGTCGCACCATCAAGGACGGGGAGTCGGCGCTGAGCGCAATCGCGCCCACCACCTGAAGTGAAGACACATATCCAGCAGCCACAGTCAGGTTAGGTGCAGGTGGCGTGTCCGAGGCTCCGGGGCATGGTGACGACTACAGGTGATGGAACCCGTGCCCGGCAGATGCTGAACAAGGTGCCCGAGGTCACCGTGTACTTCTGGGTCATCAAGATCCTGTGCACGACGGTCGGGGAGAGCTTCGCCGACTACGTCAACGAGACCTTGGGCTTCGGGCTGACGAACACCACGCTGCTGTTCTCCGCGGCACTGGTGGTGGCGCTGGTGGCGCAGTTCCGGCTCGACCGTTACGTCCCGGGCATCTACTGGCTCGCGGTGGTGCTGATCAGCGTGGTCGGCACCCTGCTCACCGACAACCTGACCGACGCCCGCGGGGTACCGCTTTGGATCAGTACCACGGCGTTCGCGGCACTGCTGGCTGTGGTGTTCGGCATCTGGTACGCCCGGGAGCGCACGCTCTCGATCCACACCATCGTCACGACGCCGCGTGAGGCCTTCTACTGGGTTGCCGTACTGGTGACCTTCGCCCTGGGCACCGCTGCCGGTGACTGGACCCTGGAGCTGACCGGCTGGTCACCCGGCGCCGCGGTGCTACTGCCGCTGAGCCTGCTGCTTGCCGTGTTCGTGGCCTGGAAGCTGGGCGCCGGCCCGGTGCTCTCGTTCTGGCTGGCCTACATCCTGACCCGGCCGCTGGGCGCGAACATCGGCGACTACCTCGGCGCACCGCACGCGGACGGTGGGCTCGGGCTGGGCACCCTGGGCACCAGCGTGCTGTTCCTGGGCACGATCCTGGCGGTGGTGGTCTACCTGACCAAGACCCACAAGGACCGGACCGAGCTCGAGCAGCCCGAGCCCCAGCCCGAGCCCAGCCCGAAGCCGTTCGCGACTGACCCGTCCCGGCGCTCGGGGCCACCCCTCCTGCACACCCCTGCACACCCCTGGAAAGGAGCCCAGCATGGTGCAGCAACGAACCTCGAGGATCCTGGTGGTGACCGACCACGCCGATCCCTCGGACGCGCTGCTCGAGGCGATCACGCACCGCGCCGAGACCGGCGACGTGCAGTTCCGCCTGGTGGTGCCCAACCCGGCCAGGGCAGAGCTGCACCTGCTCAACCCTGAGCGCCATGACAAGGCCCGGGAGGCAGAGCAGGTGCTGCGCCAGGCGCAGCCGCTCCTGGAGCGGGCCGCCGGCAGCCCCGTGATCGGCACCGTCTCGGTGCGCAACGACCCGATGGACGCGATCGAGGAGACCATCTTCAGCGAACCGATCGACGAGATCATGCTCTCGGTCGCTCCCCACGGACTCTCGACCTGGTCTGCACCAGGACCTGGCACACCGGCTCCAGCACTTCGGTCTACCAGTGACCGTCGTCGCAGCAGACGCGGCGACGAGATAGGCGGCGCGGGCACAGACAAGTAGCGCTAGCGCATGACCGGTGGGGCTCGCGTCGTCATCCCGCGTTCAGGGAGATCCGGAATCTCGTCGTACCGGCATCACTGTCGAGGAGGACGACGTCCCCGCCGGCGTCACGTGCCGTCTCGCGAGCCAGCCAGAGACCGAGCCCGCCCGCCACGCTGGCGTCGCGACCGCTGACCCAGGCGTCGAACACGTGGGGAGCGAGTTCGCGGGGGATCGGCTTCCCGGTGTTGCACACGTCGACGACGAGCCGTCCGTCGCCGAGCTCCGGGCGACGTCGACCCGGATCGTGCCGTCGTCCGGCGTGTGGCGCAGGGCGTTCTCGACGACGACGTACGCCGCTCCCGTCACGCGGGTGCCGTTCGCACCCGTCGAGGACAGTGCCCGGACGTGGGCGAACGAGACCTGCTCGACCGCCCGCAGGTCTGGCAGCCGGCGCAGCTCCTTCAGGACGCCGGTGACGTCGCCCTGCGGGGTCACCTGCACCTGCCAGTCGACCGGCACCGACGCTGCAGCGCGCTCGGTGAGCGCGGCGTGGCTCTGGGTGACGAACGCGCCGAGGGAGGCCACGAAGGCAACCGTGACCGCGATGCTGACGCCGGCGACGACGAGCTCCGCCGGGCGGCGACGCACCAGCCCGCGGAGCCAGCGCAGGGTCCTCATCGCGCGACCGACCCGGTGAGAGCACCGTCGTCGACGGCGAGCTGCCGGTCGAGCAGGTCGGCAAGATCGGGATCGTGCGTCGCCAGCACGAGCGCGCCTCCCGTGGAGGCCACGCCGTTCCGCAGCGCGAGCGCGACGTCCTGGGCGTGCCCATGGTCGAGTGCTCCGGTCGGCTCGTCGGCGAGCACCAGCCGCGGGTGTCCCGCGAGGGCCCGGGCGATCGCCACCCGCTGCTGCTGGCCGCCCGAGAGCTGGTCCGGAAAGGCGTCCGCGAGGTCCTCCGCGCGTACCCCGGCCAGGGCGCTCGCGGCCCGCGAGCGCGCCTCGTCGACCGGCGTCCCTCGTAGCCGCAGCGGAAGAGTGACGTTCTGGGCCGCGGTGAGCTCGGGCATCAGCGACGGAGCCTGGAACACCATCCCGATCGCCCCCCGGCGTCGCACCGGGTCGTTGCCCAGTCCGGGCCAGCTCACGCTCCCGCCCGAGGGCGCGAGCAGGCCGGCGAGCACCAGCAGCAGCGTGGTCTTGCCGCTGCCCGACCTGCCGCGCACGGCGACATGGTCTCCGGGCCGCACCTCGAGCGTGACCTGTCGCAGCACCTCCGTGCCGCCGTACCTGAGATCCAGGCCACAGGCGGCGACGAGCGCCTGGTCGTGTTTCGCGCCGGTGGCCGCGGTCACCTCACCCTCCCGTCGACGAGGTGCACGGTGCGATCGGCCGCCCGCGCGACAGCCGTCGAGTGCGTCACCACGAGCGTGGCGCCGACGGACGGCCGGATCCGCCGGAGCAGGTCGAGCAGGGACGACTCCTCGGCGGAGCTGACCTCGGCGGTCGGCTCGTCGGCCAGCAGCAGCCGGGGACCGCCGGCGAGCGCCACGGCGAGGTTCGCCCGGGCCGTCTCGCCGCCCGACAGGGTCGAGGGACGCGCGTGGGCACGGTCGGCGAGGCCGAGCGCGTCGAGCAGCTCGAGGTGGTCCGTGGTGCTCGTCGCGACCCCCGGAACGAGGCGGCCAGCCACAGGTTCTCGAGCACGTCGAGATGCTCGAGGAGCCCGCTGGTCTGGGTCAGAACGCCGATCAGCCGTCCGCGCAGCCGGGCCTGGACGTCGGCGGACTCGTGGCTGAGCCGAGCTCCGTCAACGGTGACGGACCCGCCGTCCGGGTCGTCGAGCCCGGCGAGCAGGTTCAGCAACGTCGACTTGCCCGAGCCCGAGGGCCCGACGACCGCGACCAGCTCCCCCGGGGCGAGCGTGATCGAGACGTCCCGGAGCGCGGCGACCTCCTCGCCGACGCCAGCGTGGGTGCCTGCGACGCGTGCGAGCTGTCCACGACGACACCGTTCAGCTTGTCCGTGAAGCGGACCCGGCTGCCGCTGCCGGTCCTGGCCCAGCCCTCCGGGTGCGTGAACGAGTACCCTCCCGGCGGGTTGGCGTAGGCGACGAACGCCAGGTTGTCCGGGATGTCGCCGGGCGGGTTGTTCTCGACCGGCACGGGCGCCGCGGTCCGCGGCTGCCGGGGACGAAGAGGCGGTGCCGGTGCTCGAGGACGTGGGCGCCGCGGGCGACGAGGACGCCGAAGGGCTGCTCGGTGAGGAGGTCGTCGGGGAGCCACCGCAGGCGGCGAGGACCAGCAGGGCACACACCAGCGAGCCGGTCGCGAGGCCGCGGCGCGTCGTGCGCGGGATCATCGAGGTGGTCATGCTCGTAGCGTGCGCTGGCGACGATGAGACCACGAGGAGAGCTCGCCGAGGCCGTCAGCGGCCGTAGTCATCGGCAAGCCGCACGATGTCGTCCTCGCCGGTGTAGTCGCCCAGCTGGAGCTCGACCAGGAGCAGCTCGTCCTCCTGCTCGTTGGCGATGCGGTGCGGTGCCCCCTTCGGCACGTCGACCCGACCACCCGGCCGGAGCAGGACGGTCCGCTCGGCGACGGTGCAGGTCGCGACGCCGGTCACGACCACCCAGTGCTCGGAACGGTGCATGTGCGTCTGCAGGGAGAGCCGGGAGTGCGGGCTGACGGTGATCCGCTTGACCTTGTAGCCCGCGCCGACGTCGAGGACGTGCCACGACCCCCATGGCCGTACGTCGAAGACCATCGGCGTCTCGTGGGCACCCGCGGGCGCGGGCGCAAGCGACGAGGGGAGGACGTGGGTCGTGGACATGGTGTCTCCTTCGGGTTGGAACCCGATCGTGGAACCCCGAGCCTGACCAGCACCTGACTGCCGGGCCGGCAGCTGGTCAGGGCCGGTCTGGGCGGGCGGCGAGCACGGCCTTGTGGTCCGATGCGGTGCCGAGCAGGGTGACGTCAGCAGCCGGGCCGGGACCGAAGACGTCGTCGATCCTGCGCGACGACCCGAGGGTTCCGGGGCCCTCCGGGCGCCCCTCCCAGGCGGAGGTGAGGCCCGGGAGACGGAGCCCGTGGAAGTTGGAGTCGCCGACCGCGAACGTCACGTGGCCAACCGCCAGCTGGGCGCCGACGAGGGCCTTCAGCCGGCGTACCTCCCGGGCGTGCCGGGCCGCGAGCAGCGGCCGGTCTGCCCGGTAGCTGCCACTCGCCTGGACGCCCGGCACCAGGTGGTAGTCGATGATGCTGACAGTCCGGTCGAGCACCTGGTCATGCAGAACGGCAACGGTGGCGACCCGCGGGGCCAGCACCGGCAGTGGTCGTACGCCGCGGTCCGACCGGCCCGTCCCGGCAAGTGCGTGGACCCGCGCACGTAGGAGGGCGTACCTGTCACGGCGGGCGCCGACGGCGTTGCCCCCGTAGACCGGGGTGAACCAGGCGTAGTCGGTGCCGGGCAGTAGTGCCCTCCGCGACCAGCCCCACTCCTGCAGCCCGACCAGGTGCGGGTCCTCTCGCAGCACCGTCTCGAGGGCCGCACGCGCGTCGGCCCGGCCCAACGTGTCCTGCACGTTGGCCGTCGCGACGAGCGTGCGCGAGCTCATCAGGAGTCGGCAGGTGTCACGAGCGAGCGGCCGGACCCGCGAGCCAAGGGACTCGGCGGCTCGCGGCGAGGCCGATGCCTTGCACCGGTCCGCGCAGCATCCACACCACGGAAAGCCAGGCCACGGCGACCAGGCCGGACGCGATCACGTCCGTGAGCCAGTGGTAGCCGAGGTAGAGGCGGCTCGCCCCGACACCGGTCGCCAGCACACCGGCCGTCGCGACCAGACAGGCGCGGGCCAGGTGCGAGGCCATCGGCCAGAGCAGCCAGACCGCGACGGCGAGGAGCACCACCGAGTCCAGCGTGTGGCCCGACGGGAAGGAGTAGCTCGTGTCGAGGGTCCCGAGCCGGTCGACGGCCCCGGGTCGATGGCGACCGACGAGCTGCTTGACCGCGACGGTGAGGAACGCGGAGCCGCCGATCGCGATCACGACGACGGCGGCGCGCCCAGGCTCCCGTCGTACGACGAGCCAGATCAGCGCCACCAAGGTCAGGGCTCCGACCACGACCTCGCTCCCGGCCAAGGTCAACGCCTGAGCGAGGTCGGTCAGGGTCGGCGTCCGGATCCGCAGGACCGCGGCGGCCGCGACCGGGTCCAGCCGGCTCGGGCCGTCGTGCTCGTGGGCGGCGTCGGCCAGCCACGACACCCCCCACGTGGCAAGGACAGCGACACCGGCCAGGACCCGGGTTGTCCCCGGGATCCGCGCCCGCACAGCTCGGCGGGATCCGGGCGACGCCTGGAGCGCGCGAGTCTGCATGAGCCGAACCTAGGTCGCCGCCGGTGGTCGCAGAACGGCAATTCGCGGCCCGGTCAGGTTTTGGTCAGGTTGTGGTCAGGTTCTGGGCCGGTGCGATCAGGTGCCGGTCAGGTTCAGCGCGCGAGGGTCGGCCCCACACCTCCCGGGGACCGTCGCCGGCGAGCCGATCGAAGGACGAGCGACATGAGCACCCGGGTCAGCAACGCCGCGCGAAGGACCCCTGGCGGGCTGGTGGACATCGTCTCCGGGAGCTTCGGCGCAGGTCACGACGCCGCCGCCTCGGCGATCGCGCACCGCCTCCAGGCGCGAGGCATCCGCACCCGCACCTGGGACGTCGTCGAACTGATGCCGGGTCGCCTCGGCCGGGCCGTCCGCTCGGGCTACCTCCGGCAGGTCCAGTCCGCGCCGGCGACGTGGCGCTGGCTGCTGCACGCCGTCGAGAGCCACGAAGGCGTCGCCGCCGGCATCGGCAGGGCACTGCAAACGACCGAGGGCGGCCTGCTCGAGATCGCGGCCGGTGGCCCGGACGCCATCGTCTCGACGCACCCCTTCGCAAGCCAGGCGCTCGGCCACCTGAGGTCCCGCGGCCGGCTGCAGGCGCCCGTCACGACCTACCTCACTGACATGTCCGTCCACCGGCTGTGGGTGCACCCCGGTGTCGACGAGCACCTCGCCATCCACGACCTGCCGGCGCGCGAGGCGCTGGCGCTCGGCGCGAGGTCGGCGACCGTCGTCGCGCCCGCCGTCTCCACGGCTTTCGGCCGGGTGGCGAAGGACCCGTGGGCGCGGGCGCAGGCAAGACGCGCGCTCGCGCTGCCTGAGGGTGAGCGGCTCGTGCTGATCACGGGTGGGTCGTGCGGGATCGGGCGACTGATCGATTCGGCCCGCGACGTCGCGGCCACGGGGGTGGCGACGCCGGTCGTGCTGTGCGGCACCAACGCGAGGCTCCTGGGCCGGGTGCGCGAGCGGCGAGACATGGTCGGGCTCGGCTGGGTCGAGGACATGCCCGCGCTGTTGTCGGCCGTGGACGTCGTGATCCAGAACGCCGGCGGGATCACGTCACTGGAGACTGCGGCCGCCGGCGTACCCATGATCACGTACCGCTGCATCGCCGGTCACGGCGAGACCAACGCCGCGGCGCTGGACGCCGCGGGGATCGCGCCCTGGGTCCGGGATCCGGACGGCCTCGGTGTCGCCCTGCTCCGCGCGCTCCATGCGAAACCGATCGGCAGCTGTGCTCGGCGCCACCTGCCCGACGTCGTGGACACCCTGTTCCCGACCCCGGCGCTCATCGCATGACGTCGGTCCGGTGATCGCCCGAGCGCTCGCGGTGGGGGCAGGTGTCGCGGCCGGGCTCCAGCTGCTTCCTGCGCTCACCACCGTCGCCCCGCTGCGACGTGCGGTACTTCCGCGCCTGGCTGGCACCGGACAGCGCCCGCACGTCGCGCTGACGTTCGACGACGGGCCGGACCGGGTGTCCACGCCACGGTTCCTCGACCTGCTCGCCGATCGAGGGGTCACCGCCACCTTCTTCCTGCTCGGCGCTTACGCGCGCAGCGAACCGGTGCTGGTGCGCGAGATGGCCGCCGCGGGACACGAGCTCGCCGTGCACGGCTGGGAGCACGACTGCATCGCGATGCTCCGCCCCGGACGACTCGCAGGGCAGCTGGCGCGCAGCCGGGACGTGGTCGAGGACCTCACCGGTCGCCCGGTCGCCTACTACCGACCGCCGTACGGCGTGATGACCACTGAGGGCCTGTACGCCGCGCACCGGGCCGGCCTGGAGACGGTGCTGTGGTCCGCCTGGGGGGTGGACTGGTCCCGCAGTGCTACGCCGGAGTCGATCGTGCGCACCGTCAACCGATCGCTGCGGCCCGGAGGCACCGTGCTGCTCCATGACACCGACCGCACCTCGGCGCCGGGGTCGTGGCGACGCACGCTCGTCGCAACCCGGTCGCTGCTGGACAAGTGGGCGGCGCTCGAGGTGCCGGTCGGTCCGCTCGGCGAGCACTGGTGAGCGGACCCGATCCGCTTCACGCCGCCGAGGTGAGCTCGCTCGGGCGCTGGTCCGGGGGTGTCACCCGCGCCACGCGCGGTGTCACCGGCGCGGGAGCCGCGAACACGAACCGCCGGTAGGACCAGTAGCGGAACAACGTCCCCAGCCCGAGACCGATCACGTTCGCCGAAACGTTGTCGGCGAGCCGGCTGGTCAGGCCCAGCAGGTCGTGGGAGATCACGAGCGTGGCCACCGACAGTGCCAGCCCGACCATGTTGAAGGCGACGAACAGGCCGATCTCGCGCCGTCTGTCGCCGCGGCTCCGGCCCCGCCAGGTGACGAGCCGGTTGCCCAGGTAGGTGACCACCATGGCCAGCGCGACAGCGAGGACGCGCGCGAACGAGGGGTCCGCGGTGGCGAGGCCGGGTGCGGAGCGGAGCGCGTTGAACGCGCCCACGTCCACGACGTACCCGAGGCCGCCCACGGTCAGGAAGGTGATCACTTCCCCGGAGGCGAACCGCTTCACCAACGCATCAGGCCGCCACATCGTGGTGCTCCCGCCGTACGACGTGGTCGACCTCGTGCGTGATCTCGCGCCAGCGCCAGGTCAGCACCCGCAGCATCGCCTCACGGACGATGTCGCCGGACATCTTGGACTCGCCGCGCGTGCGGTCCCGGAACGTGATCGGTACCTCGGTGATCCGCAGGCCGAGCCGGCTGGCACGCCACGTGTTCTCGATCTGGAAGCAGTAGCCGTTGGACTCCGAGTGGACCGCCCCGATCTGCTCGAGTGCCGCCCGGCGGAAGGCCTTGAACCCCGCGGTCGCGTCGCGGACCGGGATCCCGAGGAAGAGGCGCACATAGAGGTTGCCGCCCCAGGAGATCGCCCGACGGCGCCACGGCCAGTCGCGCACGCCTCCGCCGTGGACGTAGCGGGACCCGATCGCGACGTCCGCGTGCTCGAGTGCGGCGAGGAGGGCCGGGAGTCGCTCGGGCGGGTGGGACAGGTCGGCGTCCATCTGCACGATCGCCTCGTACGACCCGCTCAACGCCCAGCCGAACCCGGCCCGGTACGCGGCGCCGAGGCCGTCCTTCTGCGCGCGCGACAGCAGGTGGACGCGGTGCTGGAAGGCGGGGTGGCCGGCGACCAGTGCCGCCGTGCCGTCGGGGCTGCTGTCGTCCACGACGAGCACGTCGACATCCGGCGCCTCCAGCAGGACCGCGTCGAGCAGGGTGAGGATGCCCTCGGCCTCGTTGTAGGTCGGGACGACGACGACGGTCTTCATGGCTTCTCCTGGGTCGGGAAGGTGGTGGTGGAGCGGGCCGCGACGTCCGCCGAGTCGGTACCGGGCTCCTCAGGGACCGGACGGATGACGCCGTTGCGCAGGTAGACGGTCCGCCCGTGCAGGTCGGCGACACGGTGGTAGTCGGCATGGAGCACCCGGTCGGTCGTCGTGCCCGCCGGGCCGAGGGCGCGCAGGTCGCTCAGGCCGACGAACCAGGTGGGCGCGTCGGGTCCGGTGAGGACGGAGTCGAGCGTGGTCAGGTGGGGGTCGAGCGTCAGCGCGGGCAGGCTCCACAGGTACGGGTACGGCGACCGGAGACCGGCGGCCTGGGTGAGGTCCGCGTGACCGAACGCGGTCACGATCGTGTCGCCCGTCCGGGCGACGGCCCCGATCGCCCGGCCGTCGGTGGAGGCCGTGCTGGTGCTCGGTCTCGTGAGCGTCCCTGACCAGGAGAGTGCGGCGACGACGAGCGAGGCCACCAGGATCGTCCGTATCGCCGGCTGGTGCCGGGCGACGAGCATCCCGGAGAGAACCGCGATCGGCACCACCAGCTCGATCAGGTAGTGATGCCAGTAGTTGGCCCCGAGCACGACGGACACGACGTCGAACACCACGGTGGCGACCAGCCCCCAGGCCACCGTCCCGCCGAGGCGGCGCGTTGCCAGGGCCCAGGCGACAGCGACCATGACCACGCCACCGCCGCTCACCACCCACGAGCCGAGCAGGGTCCACATCCGGGCCATCGCATGGTGGTGGTGGCCTGAGGAGGCCATGAGTCGCCCGGCCTGGATCCGGAACGGGTACATCGCGTCGAAGACGCCCGTGAGGGAGGTCCCGTGCAGCAGGGTCCAGCCGGCCGTCACCGCCAGCGCGAGCACGGCGCCGGCGACGTACGACGTCGCGGATGTGCGCAGCCTCCGACCGGAGACCTCACCCCGGCGCCAGCCGACCAGGAGCACGACGGCCGCGAACACGCCGACGTCGGCCATGTTCTGCTTCACCAGCAGGGCGGCGACCGTGGCCGCGCCGGCGAGCCCGGCTGCCAGCGCGGCGCGGCCTTCGCGCCGCTCGTGGACGGCCGTGACCATCGCCGCGATACCGGCGACAACGAACGGGGCGGCGAGCAGCTCGCCGTTGACCTCGAGGCCGCCCATGAGCGGACTCACGCACAGGCCCGCGGCCAGCGCCGCCGCCCACGAGGCGGCCCGGTCACCGGCGACGGTCCTCGCGACGTAGGCGCAACCGAGGACCACGATCACGGTGACCAGGCAACCCATCAGCCGGAGCGGGACGGCGCCTCCGAGGTCGGAGGCGACGCGGAAGATGGTGACGAGGAGCGGGGGACGGTCCACCCAGTAGCTGCCGTAGAGCGAGGTGCCACCCGGCTGCCACTGCTGGCCCACGAGGAGGAAGCCCGGCCTCGTCCGGTCGGAGCGGGCGGTGCAGGAACGGGAGCCGGGCGACCACCGCGACGGCGGCGGCCGCCGGGACGACCAGGCGGCTGAGCGGGACGGCCGCCCACCCGGGCGACGACGCCGGTGTCGTACGGCTCCCCGCGGGTGTCCGCGGCGGAGCGGCAACGGTGGTCGTCATGCTCCGAGGCTGCGGCGAGGAACCTGATCAGTACCTGACCAGTGCGGCGCCCGCGGTCCGAGGGACGGGTGTGGGGCTGCCCGGTGCGGCACGATGAGGAAGTGACCAGGATCGGGATCTGCGAGGACGACGAGTCCGTGCGCCGCGTGCTCACGGACGCGTTCAAGATGCACGGGCACGAGGTCGTCATCGCACGCAACGGCCAGGAGGCGCTGCGCAACCTCGCGGTCGGGGCCGGCCTCGACGTCCTGGTGATCGACATCGGGCTGCCCGACGCCGACGGGCGCGACGTGTGCCAGGCACTCAGGGCCGACGGGCCAGCACGCACCCGTGCTCTTCCTCACCGCGCTCGACGCCGTGCACGACCGGGTGTCGGGGTTCCACGCGGGCGGTGACGACTACGTGGCCAAGCCGTTCGCCATCGCCGAGGTGCTGGTGCGCGTCGCCGCCCTGCACAAGCGCACCCGGCCCGCGCCGGCACCAACGACCAGCGGGTTGCGGCTCAACCCGGACCGGTTCTCGTTGCAGCACGGTGACCACGAGGAGAAGCTGACGCCGACGGAGTTCCGACTGCTCGCCTCGATCGCCGCCGAGCCGGGCACGATCGTGCGCCGCCGTGCGGCGGTCGCCGCAGCATGGCCCGACGGGGCCATGGTCTCGGAGAACACGATCGACAGCTTCATCCGCCGGCTTCGGGTCAAGCTGGAGGCCGTGGACTCGCCGGTGGCCCTGGAGACCGTCCGCGGCGTCGGGTTCGTGCTGCGATGAGGTTCCAGGGCCGAGGCCTGCGTTCGCGGATCATCTGGACGACCACACTGGTCACGCTGCTGGCGATGGGCGCGGTTATCGGCACGGCGATCCTGGCTCTCAACGCCGTCACCCGGGGCAACGTCGACACCAACCTGCGCGACCGGTTCGTCCTCGGCTCCGAGGGGATCAAGGACGACCCGCGGGGACCGAAGGTCGCCCTCGACACTCCCCTCGACTCGGTGGAGGACAGCACCTGGCTGTTCGACGCCTCCGGCAAGCAGGTCCTCGGCCCCGATGCCGGACGTCGTGTGCAGCAGGTCGTCGACGACCTGGGCACCGTGACCGAGCGGACGTCGCTGACCAAGCGCGGGCGCGTGTACCTGGCCGGGCCGGTCACCATCGGCGGACCAGACCCCGGGCCGGGTGTGCTGGTCGTCGCGCAGAGCCTCAAGCCGTACGACGACACCCGCACCGAGATCCTGGTCGGGCTGGCCGCGCTGGCCCTCCTGGTGACCGCCGGCGCGACGGCCATCGCGGCCTGGACGATGAACCGCACCCTGGCTCCGGTCGAGTCGATGGCCAGCCTGGCGGAGGACTGGAGCGCAGACGCGACCTCGACGAGCGGTTCGACGACCTCGGCTCGCAGAACGAGATCGCCCACCTCGGCCACACCCTCAACCTGCTCCTCGACCGGGTCGCCGGCGCCCTGCGCGGCGAGCAGCGGCTGACCTCCGAGCTGGCCCACGAGGTGCGCACCCCGCTCACCGGCATCCGTGGCGAGGTCGAGCTCGCCCTGATGACCGAGCGGGACCCGGAGACCCGGGCCCGGCTGGATCGGGTGGTCCTCCTGGTCGACCAGATGAGCAGCACGATCGCCACCCTGCTTGCGATCGCGCGTGGACACGACCACCAGCACAACTCCACGACGGTCGACGCAGTGCTGAACGCGACCCTGAACGGGCGTACGGCGGGGGAGCGCCACGTCCGGCGCCCCGCACCCGCGCCCGGCGTCCGGGTCGGCGCCACCACGGACATCGCCGTACGCGCACTGTCACCCCTGGTCGACAACGCGCTGCGCTACGCCCAGGACCAGGTCATCCTGTCGGTCCGCGACGGGGAGCGGACCGTCGAGATCACGGTGTCCGACGACGGACCGGGTGTCGCCGGGTCGGACAGCGACCCGTTCGCCGCCGGCACGAAGGCCCACGACAGCCCGGGCGCCGGACTGGGCCTGGCCCTCGCCCAGCGCGTGGCCCACACCCTCGGTGGCGACGTCACGCTGACCTCGCATCGCGATCCCACGAGCTTCACCCTCACCCTCCCCAAGCCCTGACCCGGTGCCGCGAGATCCACCCCGCCCCGCCTGGCCAGGTCTCCGGGAGCGACGCCCGACCGTTCCACCGCCTCCTCTTCCGCCGACCCGTCGCAGATGGCGACGGAATGACTGGTGACCCGTCGCAGATGGCGACGATGCTGCCTGACCATCTGCGACGGGTCAGCGTCCCCGGCGTGACCATCTGCGACGGGTCAGCGTCCCCGTCGTGACCATCTGCGACGGGTCAGCGTCCACTCCGCCGGGTCCCCTTCCTGGAGGGCCGGACGGTCCTGCTCCGCGATCAGGTGCCGGTCAGGTCGGCGGACCTACGGTCGGGCCATGACCGCGATCCTGGCCCCGCTCCTCTACACCCTCGGCCCGTTCGCGGTGCTGCTCGTGATGGCCGTGGTGTTCGCCGAGACGGGTCTCCTCGCCGGGTTCTTCCTGCCCGGTGACTCGCTGCTCTTCCTGGCCGGTGGCCTGGTCGCCTCGCACGTGATCGGGGCGCCGTTCTGGGTGTTGGCCGCCGGCGTATTCGTCGCCGCCGTCGTCGGGGACCAGGTCGGCTACCTGGTGGGGCGCCGCTTCGGCCCGCGGGTCTTCTCGCGGCCTGACTCCCGCCTGTTCCGGCCGGAGCACGTGCTGCGCGCCCAGGAGTTCTTCGCGCGGCACGGCTCGCTCGCCGTCGTCCTGGGCAGGTTCGTCCCCGTGCTGCGGACGTTCGTCCCGGTGGTCGCCGGGGTCGGCAGGATGCCCCGCCAGACGTTCACCGTCTTCAACCTGCTCGGGGCCCTGGTGTGGGCGGTCGGAATCACCACCGTCGGGTTCTACTTCGGCGGGATCCCGTTCGTGGCCCACCACATCGAGGCGATCACGATCGCGATCGCCGGCGTCTCCGTGGTGCCGGCCGCCCTCGAGCTCCTGCGACGTCGGCGTGCTGGCCGAGCCGCCTCGTCGCGGGAACCGCGGGATGACGCGCTCCGACCGAACGCCCTGGTCTGACTCCGCTCGGCCGGACGGCCGGAGTGGTCCGCCCGGAAACGACGAACCCGCCTGTTCCATTGGCCTGGGGAGGGCCTACGGCCGGGAGAATGGCCTGGAGGAACGGCGGGTTCGTTTCGCTTGGAGCGAGGGGCGGGGGGCCCCACAAAGAACGTTAGTGAGCAGTGGACGGCACCGCGGCGAAATTGTGTAATCCGGGCATACAGGTTCGTGCGGTGCATCTTTGTGCAACTCCCCATGGAGAGGAGCGTTCGTCTCTAGGGTCGTCACAACGGCCGGGGGGTCCGTTCGATGCGCGTGGACCTGGGGGCCACGCGCATCGTTGGTCCCCGGGGCTCGTGAGGGAAGACCGGCCCGCAACCACTCGTCCCAGGAGCGGTCCCCATTCCTTGCAGGGTGGAACCGCTGGGGGTGGCGTGGGGTCGATGGACGCGCCAACATGGAGGGTCCGGTTCCAAGTGCTGGGAGGTAGGTGGTGGACCTCGAGTCGGGCCTGCAGGCACTCCTCGTCGTGTCCATCGTCTCGGCGGCTGCACCGTTCGTGTGCGCGCTCCTTGCTCGCTTGCGGGTTCCGCAGGTCGTTGTCCTGATCGTGGGCGGCGTGCTGGTCGGTCCCGAGGTTTTCGGGTTGGCGGAGCAGGCGGACATCGAACTGGTCGCCAACGTGGGATTGGGTTTCCTCTTCCTGCTCGCCGGCTACGAGCTGGAGCTCGACCAGTTTCGGGAGCGGTCCGGCCGGCTCGCCGTGGCCGGCTGGTTCATCAGCGCCGTGGTCTCGATCGTGGTCACCAGCTTGTTGGCAGCCGTCGGTCTGGTGCACGCGTTCGTCCCTGTCGCACTGGCGCTGACCACGACGGCACTGGGCACGTTGTTGCCGATCTTGCGTGACAACGACATGCTGGATGGACCGCTGGGGCGGTTCATCATGCCCGCGGGAGCGGTCGGCGAGTTCTTCCCCATCGTGGGCATCGCGGTGTTCCTCGGGACTCGTGGTCGCCTGTTCGGCTTGATCTCGCTCGTGGTGATGTGCGTGCTGGCGCTGGGTCTGGCCTGGCTGCCGCGACTCGCCCGCCTCGACCGGTTCGGGGCGATCTCCCGGGACGGCGAGAACGCGACGTCGCAGACCACTCTGCGGTTGACCGTGATGTTGTTGTTCGGCCTGCTGGTCTTCGCCAGTGAGGTCGGGCTCGATGTGGTGCTCGGCGCGTTCCTTGCCGGCGTGGTGCTGAAGCGGTGGGCCCCGGGCGACGTCGATGCCCTGGAGAACAAGTTGGACGCTCTGGGATACGGGTTCTTCATTCCGGTCTTCTTCGTCTCCTCCGGCATGGGTCTGGATCTTGACTCGATCAAGGAGGCGCCGGCGCGGCTGGTGGGCTTCTTCGTGCTGTTGCTGGTGGTGCGCGGCCTTCCCGCTCTCGTCCTCTACCGCCACGACCTGGTGCTGCGAGAACGGGTCCAGCTGATGCTGCTGACCGCGACCTCGCTGCCCATGTTGGTGGCGCTGGCCGCGGTGGGGCTGGAAACCGGTCACATGCTGCCGGAGAACGCCGCCGCGCTGGTCGGGGCGGGTGTCCTGTCGGTGATGGTCTTTCCCGGCCTCGCCGTGGCTCTCAACCGCCACGATCGGGTCCCCGATCCGGACGAGGCCCCACCCGCCCGGCGCTTAGGCGACGCGTATTGACAGCACGACGAACGTCGCTGGCAGCGGTGGTGAACGATGTCCGCTCGGGAGCTACCCGGGCGCTCAGGAGTCGTCCGGCGGCCGCGTCTCGGCTGAGGCGAACGTCGCGCGGGTGCGGTCCCAGCCGAGGGCGCGCTCGGTGCGGGCACTGCCGACGAAGCTGAGCACCCAGCGGATCGCAGCGATGAAGCGGTTCTTGAAGCCGGTGAGGAAGGTCAGGTGGATGAACGCCCACATCATCCAGCCGACGAAGCCCGCCGACACGGATGCCCTTGAAGTCGACGATCGCGCGGAACCGGGACACCGCGGCCATGCTGCCCAGGTCGCGGTACTTGAAGGGCCGGGGGTCGCCTTCGCCGGCGGTCTGGCGCTTGATCGAGGCGGCGGCGTGGATGCCGGTCTGCATGGCGACCTCGGCGACGCCGGGGAGGCCGTCGAGTGCCATGACGTCCCCGACGACGTAGATCTCGGGGTGCCCGGGCAGGGTGCAGTCGGGCAGCACCTGGATCCGGCCGGCCCGGTCGACCTCCGCGCCGGTGGCCTCGGCGAGCGAGCGGGCCAGGGGGCTGGCGGCCACGCCGGCGGCCCACACCTTGGTGCGGCAGGCGAGCCGCTCCTCACCGTCTGCACTGGAGACGACGATCTCGTCGCGGGTCACGTCGGTGACCCGGGTCTTGACCCGGACGTCGACGCCGAGCCGGGTGAGCTCGTGGGTCGCCTTGCCGGACAGCCGGTCGCCGAAGGTCGGCAGGATCTCCTCGCCGCCCTCGAAGAGCACCACGGTGGCGCTGCTCGGGTCGAACTCCCGGAAGTTGCGGTCCAGTCGAGCGATGGGCGAGCTCGGCGATCTGGCCCGCGACCTCGACTCCGGTCGGACCGCCCCCGACCACGGCGAACGTCAGCCAGGCCCGGCGTTCGTCCTCGTCCCGGGTGAGCGCGGCCATCTCGAACGCGCCGAAGATCCGGGTGCGCAGGGTCAGCGCGTCCTCGACGGTCTTCATGGTCGGCGCGTGCGGCGCGAACTCCGGGTGGCCGAAGTACGAGCCGCCGACCCCGATACCGAAGATCAGGAAGTCGTACGGCAGGTCACGCGCCGACGCCGGATGCTCAACGTGCACGGTCCGGGCATCGAGGTCGAAGCCGGTCACCTCGCCCAGCCGGACCTTGACGTTGTCGTGCCGCTTGAGCACCTCGCGCAGCGGCGGCGCCACGGCGCCGGGGGAGAGGATCCCGGTCGCGACCTGGTAGAGGAGGGGCTGGAAGAGGTGGTGGTTCGTCCGCTCGACCAGGGTGATGTCGACGGCGGCGTGCTTGAGGAACTTCGCGGCAAAGAGACCGCCGAAGCCGCCGCCCACGATCACGACGCGCGGCCGCTCCGCCGCACTCACGAGTCGACCTCGACGTGTTCGGGGTTCGCGGTCAGACGTGCCCGGAACACCCAGTAGGACCAGCCCTGGTAGAGCAGGACGAGCGGCGTGACCACCACGGCGACGACGGTCATCACCTTCAGGGCGTAGTCGCTGGAGGCGGCGCCGGACACGGTCAGGTTGTTGGCCGTACTGGTCGAGGAGACCATCACGTGGGGGTAGAGGTTGGCGAACAGCGCGGCGACCGTCCCTCCGATCGCGACGGCGGTCCCCGCGAACGAGCCGCCTTCGTGTCCAGCGCGCAGCAGCAGGGCCGCGGCCAGTGCTCCGAGGACCGGGACGGCCGCGGCGGCAGCCCGCCACTGCGCCGCCGTCGGAGATGACAACAGTCCAGACCGAGAACACCGCGACGACGACCACGGCGGGCCAGCCGAGCCGGCTGGCGGTCGCGTGGGCACGCTCGTTCAGTGCGCCGCGCGTCCGGAGACCGAGGAACGTCGACCCGTGGGTGAGGCTCAGGACCACGAGGGTGAGCCCCATCCAGACGCCGTACGGCGTGAACAGGTCCCAGAACGATCCGGTGAACTGCTCCTTCGTCGTCGATCGGGAGGCCGGCGAGCAGGTCACCGAAGGCGATGCCGAGCACGAGCGGGATCAGGACCGAACCGATCGTGAGGGTCCAGCTCCAGGTGCCGCGCCACCGGTCGGCGTCGACCTTGGTGCGCCACTCGAAGGACACGCCCCGGATGATCAGGGCGACCAGGAGCAGCATCAGCGCGAGGTAGCCGGCCGAGAACCAGGTCGCGTACCAGGCCGGGAACGCCGCGAAGATCGAGGCGCCGCCGACGATCAGCCAGACCTCGTTGCCGTCCCACAGCGGCCCGACGCTCTCGACCACCACCGCCCGTTCGTCGTCGGTCCGGCCGATGATCCTGTGCAGCATGCCGACCCCGAAGTCGAAGCCCTCGAGGACGAAGAACCCGGTCCAGAAGAACGCCACGATCACGAACCACACGACGTCGAGACTCATCAGGGCACCTCAGTACGTGTAAGCCGGTGTCGGGGCGGACGAGCCAGGATCGTCGGCCTGCTTGGACTCGTCGGGACCTGGTTCGAGCGCACGCCTCGAGAACCGCAGCATCAGGAATCCCCAGACGATGCCGAGCACGACGTAGAGGACCCAGAAGGTGCCCAGGCTCAGGGCCACCTCGGTCAGGCTGACCGACGGCGAGTTGCCGTCCTTGGTCAGCAGCAGGCCCTGGACGACCCACGGCTGACGACCGTTCTCGGTCAGCAGCCAGCCGGCCGTGTTCATCACGAACGGCGCCAGGAAGGCCCAGGTGCCGACCCAGAGGAACAGCCGGGCGGTCTCCAGCTCGTCGTCGCCACCACAGGAAGCAGCCCCACAGCGCGAGGATCGGCAGCACCGCGCCGAGGTAGGCCATGACCCGCATCGACCAGTACTGGATGAAGAGGTTGGGGATGTAGTCGCCGGGGCCGTACTTCTTCTCGTACTGGCCTGGAGCTCGTTGATGCCGACGACCTTCCCGTCCCACTTCAGGTGGCCAGGATCGAGAGGAGGTGCGGGATCTCGATGATCTTGGTCGCGTCCTGGTCCGAGCTGGTCCAACCGCCGATCTGGGCCGCGGAGAAGGAGCACGGCTGGCAGGTGTCCCACTGCGCCTCCATCGCGGCGACCTTCATCGGCTGGTACTTGGTCTCGATGACCCCGAGTTGGCTGCCGACCAGGAGGATGAGGATCGAGACCGGTAGCAGGACGCCGAGCGCGAGCTTCATCGACCCGAGGAACACCTCGGGGCTCTTCCCGCGACGGATCTGCCAGGCCGAGACCGAGAGCATGACCAGGCTTCCGGTCACCAGGGAGGCGAGGATCACGTGCGTGTAGCCCCAGACGAACACCGGGTTGGTGAAGAGCGCGCCGATCGAGGTGAGCTCGGGCCGGCCGGTCGTCCGAGTTGATCGCGTAGCCGACCGGGTGCTGCATCCAGGAGTTTGCGGCCATGATGAACGCCGCCGACAGGGTGGCACCCAGGGCGACCGCCCAGACCGTCAGGAGGTGGACCCGCGCCGGCAGCACGCCCCAGCCGAACCACCACAGGCCCAGGAAGGTCGACTCCAGGAAGAAGGCGGCCAGGCCCTCCATCGCGAGCGGCGCTCCGAAGACGTCACCGACGAAGCGCGAGTACTCCGACCAGTTCATCCCGAACTCGAACTCCTGGACGAGTCCGGTGACGACGCCGATGGCGATGTTGATGACCAGGATGGTGCCGAAGAACCGGGTCAGCCGCCGCAGGTCCTGGTTGCCCGAACGGTGCCACCAGGTGTGCAGGGCGGCCACCAGCCAGCTCAGGCCGATCGTGATCGGAACGAAGAGGAAGTGGTAGATCGTCGTCGTGGCGAACTGCAGCCGCGACAAGTCGAGCTGGCTGATGTCCACGGATCAGAGCGCCTGGCCGACGTCGCGGATGTTGCTCCTCGCCTGCTGCCATGCCTCGGCGACCTCGCCGCTGAAGACAAGCTTGCCGACGGTGAGGGCGAAGCCCTTGACCTCCTCGACCGTCGTGTGCGGCGGTACGGCGAGCGCGCGCGGGTCGGTCACGAAGTCGATGAGCGCCGGGCCGGGGTGGGCGAACGCGCGCTCGATCGCGGGGCCGATGTCGGCCGCATGCTCGACGCGTTCACCGTGGATCCCGGCGGCGGTCGCGAGCGCACCGAGGTCCGGGTTCTTCACGTCGGTGCCCCAGGGCTGGTACCCGACGACCATCATCTCCGCGCGGACCATGCCGAGCGTCGAGTTGTTGAAGATCATCAGCTTGACCGGAATGTCGAGCCCCGCCGCCGTGAGCAGCTCGCCCATCAGCATGGAGAAGCCGCCGTCGCCGCACAGCGCGACCACCTGCCGGTCGGGCGAGCCGATCTTCGCGCCGATCGCCTGCGGCATCGCGTTGGCCATCGAGCCGTGGCTGAACGAGGCAAGGATCCGGCGGCCGGGCTTCATCTGCAGGTAGCGCGCGCCCCACACGTTGCACATGCCGGTGTCGACGGTGAAGACCGCGTCGTCCTCGGCCAGGTCGCTGAGGGCGGCGGCGACCATCTCGGGCCGCAGCCCGTGGCCGCTGCCCTCGTGGTTCACGTAGGTCTGAATGCCCTTGACCATCTGGTGGTGGTCCTTGACGACGTGGTCGAGGAAGTGGGTGTCCGTGCGCTGCGCGAGCTTGGGGATCAGCGCCCGCAGTGTCTCGCCGACGTCGCCGGCGAGCCCGAGGTCGACCGCGGCCCGGCGACCGAGGTGCAGCGGCTTGTCGTCGACCTGGATGATCGTCTTTCCGGCCGGGAGGAATGCGTGGTAGGGGAAGTCGGTGCCGAGCATGAACAGCAGGTCGCAGTCGGCGAGGGCCTCGGTCGCGCCCCCCCAGCCGAGCAGGCCGGTCATCCCGACGGCGGCCGGGTTGTCGACCTCGAGCACGTCCTTGCCGCGGTAGGCGTACGACACCGGGGCGTGCAGGGTGCGCGAGAGGCGGAGCACCTCCTCGCGCGCGTCGCGGGTGCCCTCGCCGCCGTGGATGGCGATCTTCTCGGCCCGCGAGACGAGCTCGACCGCCTTGTCGAGGGCGGCCTCGGTCGGCCGCATCACCGGACGGTCGGTGAGGATCGGGTGCGGAAGCATCGGGTGGTCGACCGTCTGGGCCGCCACGTCGCCGGGCAGGATGATCATCCCGACCCCGCGCTCGAGGATCGCGGCCTGCAGGGCGAGCTCGGAGACCCGGGGCATCTGCGCGGCCGACGACACCAGGCAGACGTAGTTGGTGCACCCGGAGAAGATCGCATCCGGGTTGGTCTCCTGGAAGTAGCCGCTGCCGATCTCGGAGCTGGGGATGTGCGTCGCGATCGCGAAGACCGACGCGCCGTTGCGCTGACAGTCGTAGAGCCCGTTCAGCAGGTGCAGGCTGCCCGGGCCGGACGAGCCGAGCACCGCCGTCGGACGGCCCGAGATCTGGGCGTCCGCGCCGGCGGCGAAGGCGCCCGACTCCTCGTTGCGGACGTGCACGAACTCGATGTCGCTCTGGTGCCGCCGCAGGGCGTCGACGATCGGGTTGGCCGAGTCGCCGACGATCCCGTAGACCTTCCGGATCCCGGCCTCGACCATCTGGTCGACAAGGATCTCCGCCACCGTCTGAGCCATGCGCTGCTCCTTGTGTGAGGGTTGCTGACCGGGGTCAGTTCTTGATCGGGAGGTACTCCGGGCGACCACATGGCCTCGTGGACCGCCTCGATCGGGTCGTCCACCTGGAGCCGGGCGATCCCTGCCGCCATCGCCGTGTTGATCACGTCGACGGCGACCGTCGCCGACACCTCGCGGAGCCGCGAGATGTCCGGGAGCAGGCCCTTGGCCGGGTCGGTCGGGTCTGCCAGCCTGGCCAGGGCACGGGCGGCGGCGATGAACAGCGAGGGCGGCATCGTCGCGGCCCGGCAGACGATCACGCCGAGCCCGAGGCCGGGGAACATCAGAGCGTTGTTGGCCTGCCCGATCCGGTACGTCGTGCCGTTGAAGTCGACCGGTCCGAACGGGCTGCCGGTCGCCACCAGGGCCGCGCCGTCGGTCCAGGCCAGCAGGTTCGCCGGCGTCTGCTCGGCCAGCACCGTGGGGTTCGACATCGGGAGGATGATCGGGCGCGGGCAGTTCGCGTGCATGGTCCGGATGACCTCTTCGCTGAACGCCCCGGTGACGCCGGAGGTCCCGACGAGCATCGTCGGGTGCAGGTTCTCCACCACCTGCTGGAGTCCGAGCGTGCCGTCGGCGGTGCGCCAACCGGCGACAGCGGCCGGGTCCTTGGCATACGGCTTCTGGTAGTCGTACAGGTCGGTCATGTCGCTGGTCAGCAGGCCCGGCCGGTCGAGCAGGTGGATCCGGTCTGCCGCCTCCTGCGGTTTGAGCCCGTCCTCGGTCATCGCCAGCGCGATCAGGTCCGCGATGCCGACGCCGGCCGAGCCGGCGCCGAAGACGACGATCTGCTGGTCGACCAGGCGGCCGCCCGAGACCCGCACGCCGGAGAGCACGCAGGCCAGTCCCACCGCGGCAGTGCCCTGGATGTCGTCGTCGAACGTGCACAGCGAGTCGCCGTACCGCGCCAGGATGCCGCGCGCCGGGGGACCCGAGAAGTCCTCCCAGTGCAGGATCGCGTTCGGGAACCGCTCGGAGGCGTGGCTGACGTAGGTGTCGATGAACTCGTCGTACTTCTCGCCGCGCACGCGGGAGTGGCGCAGGCCGAGGTAGCGGGGGTCGTTGAGCAGCTCCTCGCGGTTGGTGCCGACGTCGAGACCTACCGCGAGCACCCGCTCGGGGTCGATCCCGGCGGCCACCGTGTACACGGCGAGCTTGCCGATGGAGATGTCGATCCCGCCGACTCCCCAGTCGCCGATCCCGAGGATGGCCTCGGCGTCGGAGGCGACGATCAGGTCGATGTCGTCGGCGCCGAGACCGGTGCCGGCCAGCGCGCGGTCGATCCCCTCGACGTCGTCGATGCTCAGGAAGAGACCTCGCGGTCGGCGGAACAGGTGGCTGAACTGCTCGATGGCCGCGCCGACGGTCGGGGTGTAGACGATCGGGAGCATCTCGTGGACGTGCTCACCGACGAGCTTGTAGAAGAGCACCTCGTTGCTGTCGTGCAGGTTGGTCAGGAAGATCCACTTGTCCACGTCGGTCTCGCTGGCGAGGAACTGCTCGTAGGAGCGGGCGACCTGCTCCTCGATCGTCTCGGTCCCGTGTGGGAGCAGGCCGTGCAGGCCGAGACGGTCGCGCTCCGCGAACGTGAACGCGGTGCCGCGGTTCACCTGGGGGTCGTCGAGGACGTCGAGACCGCGTGCATGGATCTGAACGTGTCGCGATCCATCCGGCTCGGTCCCGATCGTGAACTTCTTGGACGCCATGGGGTGCTTCCTCCCGTTGTGCACTGAGGGTCGACGCTCCACGAGACCACACGAGGCGGTGAACGAACATCACTTGGATCAAGTGATGCGGAGTCACCCCACGACGGCCCAAAGTGCGAGGGTGACCGGTCGTGGAAGCGGGGCTGCCCAGGTGACGACGGTGCCTGGGGCACATCTCGATCATCTCGTGCATGTGCATGTACGACGGCGTGTTCGCCGCCGCGATCCGGCTCCGCCGCTCGCCGTACTCACAGAGCTTCTGTACCTGCTCCGTCGGCCGGATTGGGCCACCCTCGACACCGACGAGGTCGAGGCGCGCGAGGCCGAGGGGTAGCAGCGCAACAACGACATCTGCAACGGAAGGGACCACCGTGACCACGCTCGATCTCGCCACGTACACCCCGATGGGGGACAAGAAGAACTCCGACTTCTACGAGGAGTACCTGCCCCGGATCTACGAGCGCCGCGAGCAGTCGGGCCTGAACCAGATCGTCGACAACATGGCGGCGGTCGTCGTCCAGGTCGAGCACGGCGACGCGATCAACTACCTCGCCGAGCTCGCAGTGATGGGCCCCTACCGGTACCAGGCGGCCCGGCTGACCGACACCCACAAGGTCTACGTGCTGCAGTCGCGGCCCGAATTCCCGCGGCTGATCGTGCTCGAGCCGCTGACCGCGACCTACGAGGATGCGGTCACCCGGTGGAACCTGCTCTACCCGCTGGCCCGCAAGAAGCCGAACGCCCGCTACATCGGCGAGGTCTACCAGGCGGAATCGACCAAGGCGGTCCGCGAGGCGCTCGAACCGCAGAACGTCCGGTTCGCCTACCCCGGCGACACGGTCAACAGCTTCTACGCACTCTCGCACCTCACGTTCACGTTCCTCTCGGACTTCACCTACAACCGGGTCGGCTACGTCGACATCGACATCGACGACCTCGACGAGCTGGGGCTGGGGGAGTCGGTCAACCTGACCGCGGACGAGCAGGGCACGCTCGAGCGGGCGGACGCGCTGCAGGCCGAGCACGGCATCAAGGGCCTCATCCTGGGCATCGACCACGCGGCGACCCGGATCCTGTCCGGCGACCGGGAGTACGCGCTGCTGGAGTACCTGACGATGGTGCCCTACTACTTCTGGGGCGCCTACAACATCCACGAGATGAACTCGTCGACCAACGTCACCCGGCACCCCGACATCGGCGACGAGAAGAAGTCACCGGCACGCGTCTTCACCGCGAACAACACGCCCTCGATCGTGAACTCGTTCGACAACCTGCCGATGCCGACCGAGGACTTCGTCCGGAACTTCGGGCGCCGCATGCACCACCTCGCGATGGCGGTCATCGACGGTCACGTCGTGGACGAGAAGAACGTCGACTACGTCGTGCGCCAGCTCGCCGACATGGGCACACCGTTCCTGGCCCACGTCGTCGGCGAGTGCAAGGACGACCCGAACCTCAAGCAGATCTTCTCGAAGAGCTCGCCGTACTCGCTGCTCATCACCGAGTACATCGAGCGCTGCCACAACTACGAGGGGTTCTTCACCCGCGACAACGTCGCTGCCCTCACCGCCGCCGCCGGTGCCGACGAGCGCTACGAGCACGGCCACGTCTTCGACTGACACCCGGCGTCGCCGACCGTCAGTGACAAGCTGCCCGACCTAGGAGAACAGACATGGAACGCATCCGGACCAAGGTGCTCTGGACGGTCATCGTCCTCGCGATCCTGGTGCTCGTACTGGCCGCGCTGGTCAGCTGGTGGTGGCTGCTGCTGGAGATCCTGTTCGTGCCACTGGTACTGCTGGGGATCTACGACTACTTCCAGCAGCGGCACAGCATCCTGCGCAACTTCCCGCTAGCCGGCCGGATGCGGTTCCTGCTCGAGGGCATGGGCCCGGAGCTGCACCAGTATCTGGTGGAGAACGACACCGACGGGCGTCCGTTCGACCGCGACACCCGCTCGGTGATCTACGAGCGGGCCAAGAACGTCGGGGACAAGAAGCCGTTCGGCACCGAGCGCGACGTGTACGACGCCGGCTACAGCTGGCTGAACCACTCCATCGCGCCGCGCCCGATGGTGGCCGACCCGGAGAACGACCTCCGAGTGACGATCGGCGGCGAGCAGTGCACCCAGCCCTACTCCGCGTCGGTGCTCAACATCTCCGCGATGAGCTTCGGCGCGCTCGGGCAGGCCGCGGTCCGAGCCATGAACCAGGGCGCCAAGGCAGGCAACTTCGCCCACGACACCGGAGAAGGGGGACTGTCGCGCTACCACAAGGAGGCCGGCGGCGACCTGATCTGGCAGATCGGCACCGGCTACTTCGGCTGCCGGGACGCGAACGGCGACTTCGACCCGGAGGCGTTCCGCACGACCGCCGGGCTGCCGCAGGTCAAGATGATCGAGATCAAGGTGTCGCAGGGCGCGAAGCCCGGCCACGGCGGCATCCTCCCGGCGGCCAAGGTCACCGCCGAGATCGCCGAGGCGCGGCTGGTCCCACAGGGCAAGGACGTGTTCTCACCGACCTACCACAAGGCGTTCTCGACACCGCTGGAGATGACGGCGTTCATCCAACGGCTGCGCGAGCTCAGCGACGGCAAACCAGTCGGCTTCAAGATCTGCATCGGCGACCCCCGCGAGTTCATGGCCATCATCAAGGCGATGCTCCAGACCGGGATCTACGCCGACTTCATCGTCGTGGACGGTGGCGAGGGTGGCACCGGCGCCGCCCCGCTGGAGTTCTCCGACGCCCTCGGCTCGCCGCTCAACGAAGGACTCCTGGTCGTGCAGAACACCTTGGTCGGCGCCGGCATCCGGGACCGGATGAAGATCGGCGCCAGCGGCAAGATGGTCACCGCCTCCGCGATGGCCCGCTCGATGGCGCTCGGCGCCGACTGGTGCAACTCGGCCCGGGCCTTCATGTTCGCCGTCGGCTGCATCCAGTCCCAGCGCTGCCACACCAACCAGTGCCCAGTCGGCGTCACCACCCAGGACCCGAAGCTCCAGCGCGCGCTCAACGTTCCCGACAAGGCGACGCGGGTGCACAACTACCACAAGAACACTGTGCACGCTCTCGCCGAGATGATCGCGGCCATGGGTCTCGACCACACCAGCGAGATCGGCCCGGAGCACGTCGTGCGCCGGGTGACCCAGTTCCAGGCGCTCACGCTCTACGAGATCTACGACATCGTCGACGCACCGGGGTCACTCCTCGCCGGCACCGCCCAGCCGCGGTTCCAGGCGTTCTGGGACCAGGCCTCCGCCGAGTCCTTCCGGCCGTGGTCCGCGTCGGAGAAGGCGGCACGCGCTGGCTGAGCGGAGGCAGACCACCCTGACCACCCTGGACGGGTGAGGACCGTGACGTTCAGTGCGCCTACGCTGGAACGTGTGACCGAGCGCCAACCGGAACGCCGGTGGCCGGGAACGGGTTTGGATGACGTCCTGCTCGACGTCAAGCTCTCGGTGCCCGACCTTCGTCCCGGCCTTGTGAGCCGGAGCGCGCTCATCGACACGGTCCGGACGAGCAGCGCGGTCGCCGTCGGCGTGACCGCACCAGCCGGGTACGGAAAGTCCACGTTGCTGGTCGAGTGGGCCGACAGCGAGCCACGGCGGGTCGCGTGGATCTCGCTCGACCGGTTCGACGACGACCCGAGCGCGCTGCTCTACCTGATCGCCTCGGCCTATGAGCGGGCCGTGCCCGAACAAGCCGGGCTGGCTGGGGAGATCAGCGGCCTGGGCATCTCGGCCCTTGGCCGGGGAGCACCGCGCGTGGCGGCGACGTTCAGCCGCGCCCCGGTGCCGTTCGTCCTTCTGGTCGACGACCTGCACGAGCTCCGCTCGCACGGGTGCCACGACGTCCTGGGCCTGGTGTTGTCCGGGATCCCTCCCGGTTCGCAGGTGGTGACCGCGAGTCGCACCGCCCAGCCACACGTGCCCCGACTGCGCGCGGTCGGGGATGCCGTCGAGCTCCGGGCGCCGGACCTGGCCCTGGACAGGACCGCGGCCGAGCGGATATTCGCGACAGCGCAGGTCGCGATCACACCGGAGCAGGCAAGCGACGTCACCCAGAGGACCGAGGGCTGGCCCGTAGGTCTCCACCTCGCGGCGATGATCGCCCGCGACGCTCCGCACGGAGCCTGGAGAATCTCGGGAGACGACCGCTACGTCGCTGACTATCTCCACCAGGAGGCGCTGAGCAAGCTCGACCCTGCGATGCAGCAGTTCCTCAGGCGCACCGCCGTGCTCGACCGGCTCCACGGACCGCTCTGCGACGCGATCCTGGAGGAGTCAGACTCCCACGAGCGGCTGCGGGCCCTCGAGGAGTCGCACGCATTCCTGATCCCGCTCGACCGACGACGGGAGTGGTACCGCTACCACCCGCTGTTCCGGGAGTTCCTGCTCGGTGAGCTCCGGCGGTCCGAACCAGATCGGATCGAGAAGCTGCACGTGCGCGCCGCGGACTGGTTCGGAGCGAATGGCTCCCCGGCCATGGCTGTCGACCACCTCTTGATGACGCCCGAGAAGGACCGATGTGCACGGCTGGTGGCCTCACTGGTGCCGGCGACGTACGGCGCGGGGCAGATCTCCACCGTGCAGCGATGGCTGACCGCCCTCGGCGAGTCCACGATCAAGGCGTACCCACCCCTCGCTGTCCTTGCCGGCTGGGTCACCGCTCTGGTCGGCGAACCAGCCGAGGCCCAACGTTGGGCGGCGGTCGTGGACGAGGCTTCCTTCGACGCCGTGCCGACCGACGGGGCCGCATCCTTTGCCTCCTCTCGGGCGATGCTGCGCGCCATGATGTGTGCCGCAGGGCCAGAGCAGATCATGGCCGACGCCGAGTTCGCCGCGGAGCAGGAAAGACCCTCGAGCACGTGGCGAGACACCGCGCTCTGCGTTCTCGGCGAGGCACACCTGGTTGCCGGAGACCTGGACCGCGCCGTGGCCACGCTGGAGGAGGCGACGTCCGTCGGACTGGCGCTGGGGCACACGGATACCGTCGTCCTCAGCGACTCCGAGCTGGCTCTGATCGCGATCGATTCCGGCCGCTGGGACGAGGCCGCCGACCGGGTCGGGACCGCCCTCCGCATCGTCGAGGAGAACCGGATGCACGACTACGCCATCAGCATCCTCACCTTTGCCGCTGCGGCCCGCCTGGCCATGCACCAGGCAGACCCGGTCGAGGCCGATCGCCGGCTCACCGAGGGAATGCGGGTACGTCCGGCGAGCACGTTCGTGCTCCCGTTCCTGGCGACCCGGGGCCGGCTGCAGCTCGCGAAGGTCTGCACGATGCGCGGTGACCAGGCCGGCGCGAGACATCTCCTCCGCGAGATCGACGACGTCCTCCGTCGGCGGCCGCGTCTCGGCGCGCTGGCCGATCAGGTCTCGGAGTTCCGCGCGATCATGTCGACCACCCAGGTCGGAAAGCGTGGTTTGTCCCCCCTGACCTCGGCCGAGCTACGGCTCCTTCCCTACCTGCAGACGCACCTCACCATCGCCGAGATAGCCAAGCGACTGCAGATCTCGCGCAACACGGTCGGCACGCAGGTGAGCGCCATCTATCGAAAGCTCAGCGTGTCCTCCCGTGGTGAGGCCGTCGGGCGGGCCACCACGCTCGGGCTGCTCGGCGGATGAGAGGTCACTGCTCCGATCGCTCTGCACCTGGGATGTCTTCCGTGTCGTGACCAAGCGCAAGCGCGAGAGCCGGAGCCGCGGCCACGACGCGCGCGGTGCCGACGATGGGGAGCGCACCGAACAGCACATCGACGACCTCGCCGACGGTCGCTCCGGCGGCCAGCGCATCGTCGGTGAGGGCGCCATAGGAGGCAACGGCGCCACCACCCATCGCCACGACTGCGCCGAGGCGTACCAGCGCCAATGTCTTCGGGTCGAGAGAGGTCTCGACCCAGTCGCCGGTGGGCGGGTGCGCGTCGGCGGCCGCCAGGTTGAACGCGAGGCGGCGCAGCCGGTCAACGTCGTTCAATTCTGGCACGTCCTTGTCAGTGGCCTATGTGTCAATTGAACCCTCTGCAGCCGGTGTTGCGCACCACGTGATCTAGGTGAAGAACGGCAGCGACGTGGACAGGCACGGGCCTCCGATCGCTCTCCGATGACGACGTGCTGCGGATGGTCGTGCGAGCGCGGGCAAGAGGCCGCGGCGACCATGTGAAATACGGGTATTGTTCCAGCGACTCGATGAACACGAATCTCGGCTCGAACGAAAAGAGCTCCCGCGTGGGCCAGCAGTTCAGCGGCACGGTCAACGTAGACATTCGCGACTCGCTCGAGGACTGGTCACCGTTCGAGCCTCCGCGAGCACCCGACGGAGCCCCCAGCGTCGTATACATCGTGTTGGACGATGTCGGGTTCTCGGCGATGAGCTGTTACGGCGGCCCGATCGCGACCCCCAACATCGACAGGATCGCCGGCGACGGGGTGCGCTACACCCAGTGGCACACCACGGCGTTGTGCTCGCCGACGCGGTCGTGCCTGCTGACGGGCCGGAACCACACGCGCAACAGCATGGCGTGCATCACCGAGGGTGCCAGCGGCTTCCGCAACGCGAGCGGGACGATCCCGCCCGAGAACGGCATGCTCCCCGAGATCCTCGGTGAGCTGGGGTGGAACACCTACATGGTCGGGAAGTGGCATCTGTGCCCGACCGTGGAGATGAACCTCGCGTCCACTCGCCGCAACTGGCCCACCGGCAGGGGCTTCGAACGGTGGTACGGGTTCCTCGGCGCCGAGACGAGCCAGTGGTACCCGGAGCTGACCTACGACAACCATCCGGTGGACCAGCCGAAGAGTCCCGAGGAGGGCTACCACTTCGGTGAGGACATCACCGACAAGGCGATCGAGTTCATCATGGACGCCAAGGCGGTGGCCCGGACAAGCCGTTCTTCCTCTACTACGCACCGGGCGCTGCCCATGCCCCTCATCACGCGCCAAGGGACTGGATCGACAAGTTCCGGGGTCAGTTCGACCAGGGCTACGAGGCGATGCGTGAGGAGACTTTGGCGCGTCAGAAGGAGATGGGGATCGTCCCGGCCAACACCGGGCTCCCCCCGTTGAACCCGCTGGGAACGTCGGATACCCGCAGCGGCCCTGACGGGCAGCCATTCCCGCCCCTGGACATGACCCGCTCCTGGAACTCTTTGTCCGACGATGAGAAGCGACTCTTCGCGCGGATGGCCGAGGTGTACGCCGGGTTCCTCGCCCATGCCGACCATCAGATCGGGAGGCTCCTGGCCTACCTCGAGGAGACCGGTCAGCGCGAGAACACGCTCGTCGTGGTCGTCTCCGACAACGGCGCCAGCGGCGAAGGCGGGCCCGAGGGGTCGGTCAACGAGATGAGGTTCATGAACGGGATCCCCGACGACATCACCGCCAACCTCGCGATGCTCGACGAGTTGGGTGGGCCCGAGACCTACAACCACTACCCCAACGGCTGGGCAATGGCGTTCAACACGCCGTTCAAGATGTGGAAGCGCTACGAGTTCAACGGAGGAACCTCCGACCCCTGCGTCATGTCCTGGCCCGCCGGGATCGAGGCCAGGGGAGAGATCAGAGGCCAGTACCACCACGCGATCGACGTGATGCCGACCGTTCTGGACGTGTTGGGCGTGACCCCGCCCGACACCATCAAGGGTGTCTCTCAGAGCCACTTCGACGGCCTGAGCATGCGCTACAGCTTCGACGAACCCGACGGTGCCGGCCAGCGACACACCCAGTTCTTCTCCATGCTGGGCTCCCGTGGCATCTGGCACGACGGGTGGAAGGCCGTGACGACCCACCCCACCCTCAGCGGCTGGTCGCACTTCAACGACGACGAGTGGGAGCTGTACCACGTCGAAGTCGACCGCTCGGAGCTCCACAACCTCGCCGCGGAGCAGCCGGAGAGGCTCAACGAGCTCGTGAACCTCTGGTACGCCGAAGCCGGAGCGAACGACGGGTTCCCGCTCGACGACCGCTCCGCACTCGAGATCTTCATGGCGAAGCGCCCCCAGCTCTCGGCACCCCGATCCAGGTACGTCTACTTCCCGAACCACGCCGAGGTCCCCGAGGCCCAGGCGGTCATGATCCGTGGCCGCTCCTTCGTGATCGGCGCCCAGGTCGACCTCCCGGGGCCGGGCGCCGAGGGAGTCCTCTTCGCACAGGGCTCACGCTTCGGGGGCCACAGCCTCTACATCAAGGACAACCGGCTCCACTACGTCAACAGCTTCGTCGGGATCTTCGAGCAGATGATCGTCGCATCCGAGGATCTACCCGTCGGCGACAACCTGATCCTGTCGGCCTCCTTCCAGAAGGACGGCGAAGATCCACCCCCCGTCGCCACCGGCATCCTGTCGCTCTACCACGGCGACATGAAGGTCGGCGAAGGCCGCATCAAGACCCAACCCGGCGGCTACATGATCGCCGGCGAAGGCCTCGCCGTCGGCCGTGACGTCGGCGACCCAGTGACCCAGGACTACCCCGGCGAACGCCCCTACCGCTTCACCGGCGGGACCATCCAGCGCGTGGTCGTCGACGTCAGCGGCGAGCCTTACATCGACCTCGAACGCGAAGCACAAGCCATGCTCATGCGTGAATAGTCCGCAATCCAGACAGGTGGCTTACACAGTCGCATGGGAACGGCTACGCGACCTCTGCCGATCGGAGGTTGCTGGGGTGCTCGTTTGACCTCCGGACGAACGCACGTGCCGCAGATAGCGTGCGCTGCGGCCATCCGGTTCTGCCACAGAAAGCGTGCGCGCGTCGACGCCGAAGTAACCTCGACCTCCCGCTACTATCGCCGGCTGCAGATCGAGGTTACTGGCATCGGTCATCCTCGCTTCAGGGCAGGTTGTGGCCACTCCTCGTCGAGGATGCTGAACATGTGAGAGTCGCGCCACCCGTCGCGCAGTTCCATGGTGTGCCGCAGCGTTCCTTCGTGAGTCATGCCGACGTTTTCGAGGATCCTGGTCGACCAGATGTTGCGAGGGTCGCAGGTGGCCTCGACCCGGTGCATGCCGAGGTCGGTGAACGCGAGCTCGATCGCAAGAACGGCGATCTGGGTTCCGTAGCCGCGGTGCCAGTTCTCCGGGTGCACGGTGTAACCGATCTCAGCGCAGCGCCATTCGCGGCTGCGGATCCTGATATGAGCCATGCCGACGATGTGCCCGTCGGAACGCCAGGCGGAACGATAGAAGAGGCTCTGTGACTTCTCATCATAGGCGGCGGCAGCGTCGGCGACGTAGGCGCGAGTCTGATCGGCAGTGTTCGGTTCCCACGACTGATACCGACAGACCACTGCGAGTTTGGTAAACGAGTGGATGGCCTCCCAGTCGTCGGCACGCATCGCTTTCAACGAAACACGGTCGTACCGTCGGTCGTCCGAGCCCAGTACCGGCTCGGCGTTGTGGTTCACAGCGCCTTGGTCGGCGGGATTTGTCATGACGGCAATCTTGCACCGTAGGTCAGGGATGAGCGGTGCCCTGCCCTCGCCTGTCGGTCGACACTTCGGATCAGCCACTTCCCGGACCCGCATAACCGCCTCGGGACCCCGGAAGAGCGCCGGCCCACGACGCCTCACAGTCACCCGTTGACAACAGAGGGAGCCGGAAAAGACGCTGCACCACGGCACGACCGAGGGGCGTGCCATGGTGGCTGGCCTGACTCTGAGTAGGGGCTAGCGGTCAGCGTGAGAGAACGCCTCCGAGACGCATCCTTCCCGCAGGAAACCACCTCAATCGTTGTGCGCCTCCAGGTAGGCGGAGATCACCTTGGACGGCATCCGCCCCCTGGTACTGACCTGCATCCCCTGTTCCTGGGCCCAGGCACGCACTGCCTCTGACTGTCCGTGCGGTGCAGCGTTGGCTGCGGCGCCGGATGCGGATCGCTTCCGCGGTCCCACCGGCCGGTCGGGGGCAGGCGCACGTCGAGCGACCTTCTTGCCAGAGGCTCTCTTGACCGTTGACTTCGAAACCGGCGACTGGGCGGCTGCCTTGGTTCCAGGGGTCCGCTTGGCCGCCGCCTTCTTGCTCCCCTTAGCCGAAGACTTCCTCGACCCCGCGTCTCCCCGACCGGCTCCCGAAGCAGACCGGTTCTCTGATTCCTGGGCCACTGCACCGCCGGAGCTCGAGTCGACCGCTTCGGCTACCGCGGGCGACTCCTCCGGCTTGCGCGGCAAGCGCCGCCCGTAGGCACGACGCAGGACGCCCAGGGCATCCTCGTAACTGTCTTCACGTGTATCAATGGTGATGCGCATAAGACTCACTCCCAACCTCGACCCCGCGCCTGAGATCCTCCCATTACCAAACACCACAGCCGTCGGTGGTTGAGCACCGATCACGCGCTGGCTTCGGTCGGGCAACGTACACAGCGCCTGCGCACGATCACAAGGAGCATGGACGATGATGTGAACGTCATCGGGACGGGCCGCCACGGCGGCCCGTCCCGATGGCTACGGCGTTACGCCGAAGCTGGCCAGGAACGCCAGGTCGTCGGGCTGGTCGATGCGGTAGCCACCGCCGCCGCCGGCACAGTTGCCGTTGATGCCGAAGGAGGTCACCGTCAGCACGATCCGTTCCATGCCGGCGGCGTTGGGGAAGGTCGGTCCGCCGGAGTCGCCGAAGCACTGGCCGCCGGTGTGCGGCCTGCCGTTGTTGCCCGACCACTTGACCGCGGTGCCCTTGCCGGTCCCGAACACACCTTGAATGTTCACCAAGCTGACGGTGGCCTTGCGTCGCGTGTCACCGCCGAAGGAGGCGTGCGGCGTGGACTTCTCGAGCCCGTAGCCAACGATGGTGTAGGTCGCGCGGTGGTTCCGTGCCAGCGTGTCGATGAGCCCCGGGGTGGGCAGCTGCCCGTACTGGCTCATGCTGACCGGCTCGGCCAGCCGCAGCACGCCCATGTCGTGGGTGAAGAAGGCGTTCGGGTCGAACTGCGGGTGCGGGAAGGACGTGGCCCGATGCCACTCGTCCGAGGCGTTCAGCGCAGCGGACCATGCCTCGTAGCGGCCGGCATTGTTGTCCGGCGCGAAGGTGGTGCTCGGCGGCAGGATGCTGAAGTCCGGCGCCTCGGAGAAGTTGACCCAGATGTCGTTGCCGCCCGACCCGCCGGTGGGCGTGGTCGGCGTACCGTTGAGGCCAACGCCATGCGTGCAGTGCCCGGCGGTGACCACGATCGTCTCGTTCAGCAGTGTCGCGGAGCAGGTGAACCATGCACCCGGGTCACTGAAGCGCGGATCCACCTCATCGGGCACGTAGAACAGCACCTCACCGACGTACGGGTGGGCGTTGTCGTCCGGCACACCGTTGACAATTGCCTGCGCCGGTGCGAGCGGCACGAGCAGCAGGGCGAGCGCGGAGAGAAGGAAGAGAAGCTTTCGACGCATGTCGTCTCCCGAAGGCCGGCCGAGCCGGGTGCGCGGCGGGGTTCCTTGGTACTCGCTGTCTCGTTGATCTGACAAGACCCCAAGGCTTTGGATCTGTCTCGACGCCGAGTCAGGCCGTCGGCGAGCCAGGCAGGCCGGGCAGGCTGCCCGGCCGCGATTCGCTCGTGCCGAAATGAGGACGCACCGTCGGGCGGCTCTATGGCAGCATCCAGCGCATGTCTGGAGTGGTTACCACCGTTGGTAAGGCCGACGCGGCACTGGACCGTGGACTTGGGGACAGGCCGCCGGCATCGGGATGACTTGGGTCCGCGAGGATCAGCGAGGAACTGGCATCGGTGCGAGCCTCCTCGATGCGTTCAACACTGAGGCCAGAGTTCGGGGCTGTGTGCACGTGTTCGTCACGTCCTTCACGTTCCAAGCTCCCGACTTCTATCGGAGCGCAGGGTTCGAGGAAATTTTTCGCTGACGTCACGAGCGACGCTGATCACGGTCTCGAAGCCGGTGGACGCAACGTGGGCGTGCCAGCCCTCGTCCTCTTCGCGAGCAAGTCGTTGAGGGCATCGCGCAGTTCAGCGGCCTCGGACTCGGTGAGCCAGAGGTACACCGTCTGCAGAGCCTCGCCGGGAGAAGCTTCGATACGCACGCCGCCGAGGCTATGCGTGGCTAGCCTCCGACTGCACGCTCATGCCACAGGCAGCGAGGCTAGTTGTCATTCACCAGCTGGGAGTGCGGCGTGCCGAGTGCGCTGACCTCGGACCACATGGTCAACCCCGCCTCCGGCGCCTACCGTGTAGGCATGAACGAAGTCAGGGAGGGGGAGTATCCGCGCTGCCCGGCATGTGGACAACCGCTTCGACGCGGCGGTCACATGTCGCGCGAGAACGCGGCGTTACTGATCGCCTCTGGCAATGCCGGGATCACGTTCGAGACGCAAGGCAGATGCGAGAACGAAGCCTGCGTCGACTTTGGTCGTGAGTTCGCGCCAGTTGATTGGCTTGATGACGACGGACGGCTGTGACGCAGAGCGTCCGCTTCTGCCGCGATCAAGGTGCGGGACACCCCGGCGGCCCGCGCTTCAGCCGCCAGCGGTGTTTGCACCGACCGCGATAGAGGTTGCGAGCGCGGAGGCTACGAACCACAGGGCAACGGTGATGAGCGCGGCGAGGATCAAGCCCACCCCACGTCGCCGGGTGGATCGCGAGGTTATCTGCGCGACTCCAGCCAGACCGACCACGACCGGTCCTGCGTACAGGACGCCCAATGCCAGCCAGTCATAGATGTGTTCGTCGGCCCAGGACGTTGAGAAGAGGGCGATGACGATGACGGCGTTTGGGAACAAGCCCCGCCAGAAAGCCCCACAACAAACCGTGACGCTGTCGCTCGTGAGGTGCAGCGACGTCTGCACGAGTTTGCGTTTCCATGAGCTGCCCCCGGGTCGATGGTCCGCACGTAGTAGAGGGCCGGTGCCGCACACGCCCGGATCTGCACGCCCGTAGCGTGCGCTGCACCGCATCCTCTGCCGAATGAAAGATGCGCACCGGTGGGCCCAGCGAAGTTGCGAACCGCGACGCCGCGTAGGGAGCCTCTTGCCCACCTCATGCCCGGGTTGGTTCGGATCGCCTAACTGTTCACGACAGGGGAACCGTCAGCATTGACCAGGAGGGTGATACAGGCAGCAAGGCCGTCCCAAGTCTGCAGGTAGCACACTCCAGTTTCGCGATCTCGCAGGATCCGGGTTCGCGAGCCAAGGCCCTTCTTCTGCTCGTAGATGACGTCGAAGCGGTCCTGATCGCGACTCATGCCAGGAACCTACGCCCACTCGCCCGACCGCCTGCTCCCCGGCCCCCAGGTCGCAAACGTACTGATCTGCTTGTTATCCGGTAGACAGTCGCCACTGCCGTCGGGTGACGATTGTGCAGGATCGACGCGACAATGGGTTGATGATCACCGAAGCCGCCATGTCGCAGCCGCAGGCACAGGCCCAGCTCTCAGTGAGGAACGGTCGCGCTGCCGTGGACTTCTACAAAACTGCCTTCGGGGCGGTCGAGGTCTTCCGCTTCGGTGGGACTGAAGACCTCGAAGAGGTCGTCGCGCAGCTCGCGGTCGGAACCTCGCTGTTCTGGGTTGAGGATGAGTCCCCGCCGGACGGAAACTTCAGCCCCGAGACTGTCGGTGGAGCGACGGCCAGGATGCTGTTGATCGTCGATGACCCGGAATCGGTGCTGGCGCGAGCCGTCGCCGAGGGCGCAACGCCCATCAGCCCCCTCGCCGACGAGCACGGATGGCGGCTTGGTCGGATCGACGACCCGTTCGGCCACCGATGGGAGATCGGCAAGCCGATCAGCGACTGGCCACCTGCGCAGGATTCGGGCATCGCCCCCTAGCAGACATGGGCCGCAGAGCGCACGATGCCGGCCCGACAGAAGCATCCGCAGCCGCGATCCGCTCGTGCCGATGTCCTGTTGCCTGTTGTTAGGCATCGGGGGATGGAGTGCGTGGTGTCTCTCGGGCCCTTCTTACTGCCTCGACGAAGGCCCTGATGACTGCGCCGATGAGGATCAGGTCGAGGATCATCTGAACCGTTACCAATACTCGTGCGCCGTGACTGGTGGCCACGATGTCGCCGAAACCCACGGTCGTGAAGACGGTGACCGTGAAGTAGAGGCTGTCGCTGCGGGTGAGCCCAGACAGGTTGAAGTTGGCGGAGTCGGCTTGGGACATCAGGAAGTACGTCGTCGCGAAAAGGAGCAGGAACAGAGGGCCTGTCAGGGACAGCGCCTCGATGGCCTTGGCCACGGGGTAGGTCGCCCGAAAGATCGCGATCACCTGGTACGCAATGACCGCTGCGAGCACGACGACGCCACTGGTGACGGTCACGGCGAACGGGAGCGTGGCCAGACCCTTCAGCGGTAGCGAGAAGTACGCCACGGTGAGGACGGTGGCGATCCCCAGGCCGCGCCCGGCGGCTATCAGTAGCATGCGGCGCTGTTGAGCCGGAGTTGGCATCTGGGGCTCCACGGTGTCGGTCATACCGTCTCCTCGTGGTCGGGTACGGAACCGTTAATCAGTGTCCTCACCACGGACAGGGACGCAATGGCCTGCGTCTTGCCGCAGGACTCGGGCTGCGCCGGGACGCGCAGCATGAGCGGGACCGAGGTGTCTTTCTATGCCGCAGATAGCGTGCGCTGCAGCCAACCGGAACTGCCGCGATCCGCTCGCACGAACATGCGTCCGTCCGCCGCGACTCACCTTGGCTCGTCGACCTTCGACATCGACGGAAAGACACCACTGAAGCGCCTGGATGCTGGCAGCGGCGACTTGGTGGAGGTAAGGCGGCTCGGGGGGGTCTGAAGCTGCCCGCTTGGAAATAGGTCGCGGCTGCGTCGTGCGCTTACCGCAGCCGGCCGCGTGCAGCAGTGGCGTGGCCACCAGGATCCTGAGTCGGTGTCGCATGGTGGTCAGGCACACGCTGTCGCGGCCGGTTGCGGAGCGGTTGGCGGCGCCGTGTGCTAGACGACTATGCCCAAGAGGAGCACGAAGACCAGCCCCGTGACCGACAGGACGGTCTCCATGATCGACCAGGTCTTGACGGTCTGACCCACTGTCATGCCGAAGTACTCCTTGACCAGCCAGAAGCCTGCGTCATTGACGTGGGAGAAGAACAGCGACCCGGCGCCGACAGCGAGCACGACCAGCGAGGTCTCGCCCGTGCTCAGACCCTGGACCAGGCCGACCATCAGCGACGACGCGGTGATCGTTGCCACGGTCGCGGATCCGGTCGCGAGACGGATGAGCACCGCGAGCACCCAGCGCGAGCAGCAGCACCGAGATGTTGGCGCCCTTGGCCCAGTCGGCGAGAACGGTGCCGATGCCCGTGTCGACCAGCACCTGCTTGAAGCCACCGCCTGCGGCCACGATCAGCAGGATTCCGGCGATTGCCGGTAGCGCCGACTCGATGGCCTTGGAGACCTGCACCTTGGTCATGCCGGCACCGCCACCCAGCGTGAACATGGCCACGACAACGGTGATCAGCAGCGCGACCAGCGGCGTCCCGAGGACGTCGACGACCTGCTGGAACATCACGGTGTCGTCGTCGATGATGATGTCAACGAGAGCCTTGCCGAGCATCAGCACGACCGGCAGCAGCACGCTGAACATGGTGAGCGCGAACGAAGGGCGACGCCGAGTCACCACGGCCGTCGTGGTCGTGCCGGACTCGTCTGCACCGCCGGCGACCCGGGTGCTCTCGGTGCTGGCGCTGCCGCGGGTGCCGTCGGTGTTGTCCGTGCCGGGGCTGTCGAACAGGTGCGGCGCCGGGATGTCGACCCAGCGCCCGGCGACACGACCGAACAGCGGACCGCCCACGATCACCGTCGGGACGGCCACGAGCACACCGAAGGCGAGGGTGACGCCGAGGTCGGCTCCCAGGGTGTCGATGGCGATGAGCGGACCGGGGTGCGGGGGCACCAGGCCGTGCATGGCCGACAGTCCGGCGAGCGCCGGGATGCCGACGGTGATCAGGGAGACCTGGGCGCGTCGCGCGACGAGGTAGATGACCGGCATCAGGAGGACGAGGCCGATCTCGAAGAACATCGGCAGCCCGATGATCGCGCCGACCAGGGCCATCGCCCACGGGAGAGCCCTTGTGGACGAGTGGCCGATGATCGTGTCGACGATCTGGTCGGCGCCGCCGGAGTCGGCGAGCAGCTTGGCGAACATCGAGCCGAGCACGATCAGGATGCCGACGCCGGCCGCGGTCGTGCCGAACCCGGTGCTGAACGAGACCAGCACGTCGTTGACGTTCTCGCCCGCGAGGATGCCGACGGTCAGGCCGCCGAAGATCAGCGCGAGGAACGGGTGCAGCTTCGCGACGGTGATGAGGACGACGATCAGCGCGATCCCGGCCAGGGCGGCCAGGATCAGCTGCCAGCCCGCGGCGACGGGCTGGGGGATATCGACCGCCGCCAGCGCGACGCCGGGCAGAGTGGTCAGGGCGGACATCAGGACTCCTCGGTGGTGGTGTGGGCGGTGCTGACGGTGCTGCGGGCGACGGTGTCCACGTACTGCTCAACGATCGCGTCGATGTCCTGGTCGACGTCGATGACCAGGCCGCGCTCATCGGGCGCGAGCGGTTCGAGAGTCGCGAACTGTGACGCGAGCAGGGATGCGGGCATGAAGTGGCCGGGCCGGCTGGACTGTCGTCGTGCGATGACCTCCCGGCGGCCGTGGAGGTGAACGAACTCGATATCGAGCAGGTAGTGCCGCAGCTGGTCGCGGTAGTGGCGCTTGAGCGCCGAGCAGCTCATCACCCCACCGTCGGCGTGCTCGGCCAGCCACTCGCCGATGGCAGCGAGCCACGGGCCGCGGTCGTGGTCGTCGAGGGGCTGGCCGGCGGTCATCTTGGCGATGTTGGCGGGCGGGTGGAAGTCGTCGGCGTCCGCGAATGGGACGCGGAGTCGCTGGGCGATCGCCGCTCCGACGGTCGACTTGCCGGAGCCTGACACCCCCATCACGACCAGCGTTTGTTGATGCGGCATGGCGGGTCCTGTCTCTCTTCTGGGTGGTCATCCACCGGGAGCCAGCGGGCGACCGGTGATGCATGACCTGTGGTTGGCGTCACATCCTGCCGTTAATCGTCATACTTTTGCAACCCCTAGGATAAAATAAGCCGCTCTTTGATCCGGATATGGCTAGGTGAGAGGATGTTTGCGTGACCACAACCCCCTCCGGCAGCACCTCCTCGCCCGGCGACATCCACACGGAACTGCACGGCGAGCTGCACGGCAACGTGCTGAGCGCGCTCGGCAGCCGGATCGTGTCGGGTGAGCTCGCGGCGGGGCAGGTGCTCACCCTCGAGGACATCGGTAACCACTACGGCGTGTCGCGAAGCGTCGCCCGAGAGGCGGTGCGCGTCCTGGAGTCGATGAGTCTGGCCGCGTCGAGGAGGCGCGTCGGGATCACGATCCTGCCTCGCGATCGGTGGAACGTCTTTGACCCACGGGTGATCCGCTGGCGGCTGGACGCCGGCGACCGGACCGAGCAACTGCTGTCACTGTCCGAGCTGCGTCGCGGCTTCGAACCAGTGGCGGCCGCACTGGCCGCCGAGCGGGCCAACGCGCACCACTGCCGGATCCTGGCCGCCGCGGTCTCCGACATGGTCGTGCACGGCCGCTCCGGCGACCTGGACGCCTACCTGCTCGCCGACAAGATCTTTCATCGCACGCTGCTCGAGGCCAGCGGCAACGAGATGCTGCGCGCCCTCAGCGCTGTCGTCAGTGAGGTGCTCGCGGGCCGTACACACCATGGGATGATGCCGTCGCAGCCGAAACCGGAGGCGATCGCGCTGCATGACGAGGTCGCCCGCGCCGTGCGCCTGCGCGACCCGGCAGCCGCGGAGGCGGCCATGCACTCGATCATCGCTGAGGCCGCCTCGGCCCTGGGTGACAACTGACCCCGCGCCCGTAGGCTCGAGTGCCATGACCAATGACGGCATCGCTCGCGAGATCCTCGATGCGAATTCCTACGTCGTGGTCGCGACCGCTGACGCCGACGGGGTGCCATGGGCCTCGCCGGTGTGGTTCGCGAGGGAGGACTCGGAGCTGTACTGGGTGTCCCATCCCGGCGCACGTCACTCACAGAACATCGCCGTGCGACCGCGGATCGCGATGGTCGTGTTCGATTCGAGAGTCGTCACGGGAAGTGGGCAAGGGGTGTACATGGCGGCCACCGCCGAGCAGCTGACCCACCTTGACGCCCTCGAGAGCGCGATGGCAGTCGTCTCCCGCGAGTCGGTGCGCGATGGGGCCGGGGAGTGGGGTGTTGATCGGGTCGCCGCACCAGCGCGACTGCGGCGGTACCGTGCGCGTGTGCTCCGATCCTGGATCCTCGATCCGGACAGCCCATTCGACGTGCGTGTCGGTGTCAGGCCGTGACTGCCACCCCACGTGCCGAGATCGCTCACGACCGGGCGCGAGGCCCGGAGACGGATGACTGAGCTGCTCGCCCACGGAACCGTCGTGCTTGACGGTGGGCTGTCCAACGCACTGGAGGACCGTGGGCACGACCTGTCCTCGAACCTGTGGACCGCGCGGTTGTTGCGCGACGCACCCGGGCGCGATCGTGGCGGTGCACCGGAGGTACTTCGCGGCCGGGGCTCGAGTGGCCACGACGGCGAGTTACCAGGCGAGCGTGCCGGGGCTGACGGCGGCCGGGCTGACTCGCAGCGAGGCCGAGGGACAGATTGCCTCGAGTGTCCGGCTTGCGCGGGAGGCCCGCGACGAGGCTGCAACGCACACCGCAGGCGCCGCTGTTCGTGGCTGCCTCTGTCGGGCCGTACGGCGCCGCGCTGGCCGACGGCTCGGAGTACACCGGCCGCTACGGCCGCACCGCCGGACAGCTGCGCGACTTCCACGGCCCCCGGCTCGAGCTGCTCGCCGCCGCCGGGCCCGACCTGCTGGCGGTGGAGACGATCCCCGACGCCGAGGAGGCGGAGGTGCTGGTGCCGCTGCTCGACGAGATCGGGCTGCCGGCGTGGTTCAGCTACTCGGTCGCGAACGGTGCGACCCGGGCCGGCCAACCGCTCGCGTCGGCGTACGACGTCCTCACGGGCAGCAGGACGATCCGCGCCGCCGGCGTGAACTGCTCGGCTCCCGCCGACGTCCCTGCGGCTGTGCGGACCGCGGTCGCAGTCACAAGCCTGCCGGGGGTGGCCTACCCGAACCGCGGCGAGGCCTGGGAGAACATCTCGCACACGTGGGTCGGGTCGGGCACCTTCGACCCCGGCGATGTGCGCAGTTGGATCGACGCCGGGGCGCAGCTGGTCGGCGGGTGTTGCCGGGTCGGCGCCGACGACATCGCGGCGATCGCCGACGTGGTGGCTTCCTGCTGACCGGGTGTGAGCCCACGTTTCCGCGGTTTGCGGGCTTGGCCCACCAAACGCCCGGAGCCGCGATCAGCGCGTCCTCGAGGTGAGTCTTTTCCGCCGCGCGTCGGCTCCACCGGGACGTCCTATGCCAATGAGCGTGCGCGTCCGGGCCGACCGTGGCTTCGCGGGCCGCGTGAGGCTCTCGCCAGCATCATGGTGTTGCGGCTCATCGCCGACACCCGAGGGCTGGGTGCGGGTGCTGGGTCGAACGTGGCGGAGGCGCAGAAACGCAACGCCGCCGGCGAGCCCGTCAACTGCGGTCCGGAAGCGAGGCGCGAGCTGCCACGAACCACTCTCCAGCCATCAAAGTCTCGCCGCCGATCTCCTCCGCAAGCTGCTCAGCGGCGAAGTATCGCTTGTAGATCCGGTGCCGACTGCCGTCGTTGAGCAGGCGTTCCTCCCAGAGCTCGGGGACGAGTTCTGGACGTAGGGCGGCGTCCACCACGACGAGCTCGCCCGCAATCCGCGAGGCTTCCGAAAGGAACGCATCCCGCTCCTCGCGGCCAAGGTGGCCGTAGAAGTGTCCGGTCAGCACGCGTTCGAACGACCGGTCGGCGAAGGGCACCCGCAATGCGTCGCCGAGCACGACCATGCTCCCCGGTATCCGGGAGCGAGCCAGCCGTGCCATCGAGGGACTCCGGTCCAGGCCGACTGTGGCACCGCGAACATGCCGCGAAAGGAATCCGCTGCCGCAGGCCACGTCAAGCGTCCGGGCAGGAGTGAGAGCAGAAACCATGCCGACGAGCCGCGACACCTCCGCGTGATACTCGGCTCGATCGTACTCGGCATACTGCCCGACGCCCAGATACCAATCGTCGTACTCCGCCGCACCGCGTTCGTAGTACGCGGCGGCGTCGGCGTTGCGTGCAAAGGACGGCTCGAGGTCGGCCATGTCCGCCATTGTGCCTCCCACATCACCTCGGAGGCGGCGAGCCCTCGACCGCGGTCCCCACCTTCATCACGCGACCTCGATAACAACGCGCGACCATGCCGCAGTCAGCGTGCGCTGCGGCCATGCGCACATGCCGCAGAATGCGTGCCCAAGCCTCGAGCTCTTGCCATGCTCTACGCTCACGCGATGCACCAGCTTGACCGCTCGTGGGCCGAGGGCGTGTGCCGAGTCTGCGACCCGGTCTTTGCTGCGGCGGACGTTGGCTTTGAACGGCAGATCCACGAGGAGCCACGTCGTGGAATCACGGCGCTGCTCTGGGAAGCCGATCCGCAGTTGTTCGCTGAGCGTTACCCCGACAGCGGGATCGTCGGGTCCTACGGCACTCAGTGGCCCGACGTCACCTGCATCGACTTCTGGGTTTACCTCGACGCGGCTAAGCGCACGGCCTCGACGAGCACGGAGGGCTGGACCTCTGAGCACGAGGTGCGGGATCTCTCGCTCACTGGTGATGGCACCCAGGACGGGCGGGCGATCGGAGCTGTGATGGCACGGATCCTCCGAGTTGATCCCCCGCTCGCGTGACCCCGGCGCACGCTATTGCCGCAAATAGCGTGCGCTGCGGCCATCCGGTTCTAATGGCTTCTACCAACCTGTTTGACAGGCTTTGTTCCGGTAGCGGCCAGCACGTCAGCCCTCGTCTGCTGATAACTGGGGGCCGAGGGTGTCACGGGACGGGGATGGGCGGGATGTCGGCGAGGCAGCTGGTGTCACCCACCTGCAGTCGGCGGATGAAGTGGGTCAGGATGGCGGCGGGGCAGCGGCTGGCCGTCTCGGGTACGTGGCCGAGGTTGGGTATCTCGATCACCCGTGCGTCGCGGAACTGGCGTGCCGCTTGACGGCCTTCCTCCGTCGGGGTGTTCGTGTCGAGGTCGCCGGAGAGGACGAGAACCGGTACGTCAGCGAACGGGCCTGTGGTCCGCTGGACTGGCGGGTGCCGGTCCGGCCACCGCACGCATAGGTTGCCGCGGTCGATGATCGCGCTGGTCCACGCCTGCTTGCTGAATGGGAAGAACGGGGCCGCGGCGAGTGCGGCTCGTCGAGCGGCGAACTGATGCAGCCGGGCGTGGACCGTCGCGTGGCGGTTCCACAGGGTCGGGTAGTCGTTGCACATCACGGATGCCGCGAGAGCCCAGACCGGATCGCCGTCGCTCGCGGTCGAGCCGCTGAACGTCATGAGCGCCTGGGCGGCAGCGATCAGCGGCGCAAAGTCACCGGCCAGCGCGGCCCGCAAGGCCGCCGGGAGCTGGCCCAGGTCCGTGCCGGCTTCGTAGACGATGCCGGCCAGTGCGGTCTCGTCGAGCACCCGCGGCTCGGCCTCGCCCTCGACACGGTAGGAGATCGGGTGCTCGCGCAGCCGCCGCGCCACCTGGGACAGTTGATTCAGGGTGCGTGGGCCGTCGCAGGCGCCCGAGCTGCGCTGGCACATCAGCAGGATGGCCCGTGTGACCGCCCGGGCGTTGGGGCGGGCCCACATGTCGAACGCCAACGGGTAGGCGCTGGACAACACGATGGACCGGACGTGGTCGGGGTGCCGCTGCGCATACACGGTCATGAGATAGGTGCCATAGGACTCGCCGAGCAGGTCGAGCCGCCGGATACCCAGGTGGGCGCGCACCGCGTCGATGTCGTCGGCTGTCGCGGCCGAGGTGTAACCGCGGGCCCGGACGCCGAGTGAACGCCCACATTCTCCGAACGCCCGGGTGAGGCTCTCACGAGTCGGGGGCGCAGCGGCCAGACCGCACCGGATCGGCCCGGACCGACCTATGCCCCGCGGGTCGATCAACAGCAGGTCATGGTCAGCGAGCAAAGGTGCGAGGATCTCGGTGTAGAACGGTGCCGACTCGATCGCCGAGGCGCCGGGGCCGCCCGGGTTCGGCACGACGGTGCCGATCGCTGCTCTGGACTGATCCTGGTGCCGGATGAGGGCATACCCGATGGGGATGCTCGGCCCACCCGGCTCCGACCGGTCGAGCGGCACCCGAATCGTCCCGCATTCCGCGGCCGGTACCGGAATGCATCCGGACACCGGCAGCTGACCCGATCCCCGGCTCAACGCGTCCGCCGCATCGACGCCGGCGACGGAGGCGGAGGACGCGACGGCGGACGCCGCCATCACCGGCAGCGCGAGGGCTAGGGCGAGGGCGAATGTGGTCACGAGGCGGGTCGTGACTTCTCGTTTTGGTCGCGACATGGTGGTCTTCACGAGATCTCCTTCGGCGGGCTGCCAGGGGTAGGCGGCTAGGTATTCGACGCTAGAGAGCGCCAACGTCTCGGGCATCAGGGCTGGCGCTGGGAGATTGCAGGGGTATCCCTGTGTCGCGATGGTCGGGTAAGTGCGACGCTTCGTCGATGGCCACCCGGGTGCTCGTCGTTGATGACCACGCGGGCTTCCGATCGTTTGCGCAGCGGCTGCTCTCAGCCGCCGGTTTCGTGGTGGTCGGGGAGGTGGGCACCGGAGCGGACGCCGTCGCCGCCAGTGAGCGGCTGCGCCCGGACGCCGTCTTGTTGGACGTCCAGCTGCCAGATCTCGACGGATTCGAGGTTGCGCGCCGGCTCGCCCAACAGCCAGACGCTCCCGACGTCGTCCTCACCTCCGCCCGGAGCCTCAGCGACCTCGGTGTCGAGAGACTGGACGGCGCGGGCGTGCGGGGATTCGTGGCCAAGTCCGACCTCTCCGGACCCGCTCTGACTGCCGCGCTGTCGGCGTAAGGTCAACGGTGTCAGCATCAACACGGACGCCAGCCGCAGGGTCGCCCTCCACCGGCGTGCCCTCGACAGGGTTGCCAATGACAGGCTGACCCGCACGCTCGTGGCCGGCGCTGGGGTCGCGGCCGGAGGCCTAGCCGCCGCTGCGCTCGTCTGGGGCGGCTACCAGACGACGCAGCCGGTTCTGGCTGTTGCGGTTGTCTTGAGCTTGGCGGTGGGCTGGTCGTTCATCTTCGTCGGCCTTGCCGCGGCGTCGACGCGGCCGGACAGCCAGATCGGCGCCCTGATGATCGGCACCGGCTTCGCTGCGTTGGCCCGCGACGTGGGCGCCATCGACAGCCACCTCGGCTTCGCGCTGGGTCGGGGGGTGGAAGACATCGCCATCTGCATGGTCGGCCACCTTCTGATCAGCTTCCCCAGCGGCCGCCTCCAGGGGCGCACTCAAAAAGCCTTTGTCGGCTTCATCTACTTCCTCAGCGCACCGCTCGATCTGATCATTTACTACCTCCTCTCGGACCAGGCTGCCTGCTATGCATGCCGCCGCAATCTCGGCATCGTGCACTACGCCACCGGCTCTCCGACTCCGGTGGACTGGCTGCTCATGCCGACCGTCGCGCTGGTGTGTGCCGTCGTTCTGTGGATGATGTTCCGGCGGTGGCGCAGGGCCAGCCCGCCCCTCCGGCGCAGCCTTGGTCCGGCGCTCGCCGGCGGTGGCCTGTTTATCAGCGCCATCGCTGCCCAACGCATCGGCGTCCTGCTCGCGCCGCCGACGCCGGTGCGCGTCGTGCTCGCGTGGTCCTCCGAGGTCGCGCTCGTGTGCTTCCCGATCGGACTGCTTGTCGGGTTGATCCGCAGTCGGCTTGACCGTTCGGCCGTGGCAGATCTCAACGTCGCGCTAACAGGCTCACCGGGCCCCGACTTGTTGCGGTCAGCGTTGGCCAGTGCGGTGCACGACCCCTCGCTGCAGGTCGGCTACTGGCTGCCCGAGCAGCGGCAGTACGTCGACGGAAGCGGTCTCCCCGTCACTTCCGTCGAGCGCAGCGGACGCACAACGACGGTGCTGGAACGTGACGGTCGCCCCGTCGCCGCGCTGTTCTACGACACCGTGGTGGCTGAGGAAGGCAGCCTGATCCGGGCCGTCGCTGCCGCTGCAGGGTTGGCGATAGAGAACGAACGGCTGCACGCCGAGGCCCGCGCCCAGCTCATCGAGGTGCGCGCGTCCCGGGCGCGGATCGTCGAGGCCAGCCTCACCGAACGTCGACGCGTGGAACGTGATCTGCATGACGGCGCCCAACAGCGCCTGCTGGGGGTACTGCTGGGCCTGCGACTGGTCCGGAGCCAGCTCGACAGCGGGGACTACACCGCCGCCGGGACCACCGTGGACGATGCGCGGCATGAGCTGTCCACCGGTCTCCAGGAGATCCGCGAGCTGGCACACGGAATCCACCCGGCCGTATTGACAGATGCCGGTCTACCGGCAGCGCTTCGGTCGCTGGCCGAGCGAGCCGCCGTCCCGGTCACGATCACCGCTGTCCCCACGCAGCGCCTGCCCAGCGCTGTGGAACAGACCGCCTACTATGTCGTCGCCGAAAGCGTGGTCAACACCGTCAAGCATGCGCACGCCGCGGCCGTGTCGGTGTGCCTCCGGCTGAACGCCGGTCGCCTTCGAGTTGAGATCCGCGACGATGGAGTCGGCGGCGCGCAGCCATCCCAGGGGTCCGGGCTGCGTGGCCTGAGCGACCGGGTCGCTGCCCTGGATGGGAACCTGTCGGTGCGCAGTACGCCGGGCGGCGGCACCACGGTGATCGCGGAGCTGCCGTGCGTCTGATGCTCGCCGATGACTCGGTGCTGTTCCGCGAAGGCCTGGCCAGTGTCTTGAGTGCGGCCGGCTTCGAGGTTCTCGCGCAGGTCGGGGATGCCGACGAGCTGATGTCTCGGGTCAAGGCGGACCCTCCCGATGTGGCAGTGCTCGATGTCCGAATGCCGCCGACGCACACCACCGAGGGTCTGCTGGCTGCGGCGACCATCCGCCGCGACCATCCGCAGACTGGTGTGCTCGTGCTGTCGCAGTACGTCGAGACGCACTATGCGCTGAGCCTGATCGAGGAAGCCCCCCGCGGCGCCGGCTACCTCCTCAAGGACCGCGTCGGTGATCTGGACGAGCTGGTCGACGCTATTCGTCGGATCGCGTCCGGAGGGCTCGTTGTTGATCCCTCCGTAGTCGCTCAGCTCGTCGGCCGCAGGCGCATTCGCGATCCGATCGAGAGCCTCAGCGAGCGCGAGCGAGCGGTGCTCACCCGCATGGCACAGGGCCGCTCCAACAGCGCCATCAGCAGCGTGCTGTTCCTGTCCGAGAAGACGGTCGAGGCGCACATCCGAAACATCTTCACCCGCCTAGACCTCCCGGTCACGGGAGAGGACAACCGACGGGTGCTCGCTGTCCTGCGGTACCTGTCCGCCGAGCGCTGACTCTGGTCCTCTGCGGCGGCGACAGCGGTCGCACCAGCGCCGAGCAACAAGCTGACCCCGAGCGCTGAGGTAGTCCGGAATCGGGAGCTGTCACGGCGACGAGGCCCACCGCCACCGCAAGACGACGACGTTGCTGAGTCTGCGACGCTGTCCCGGCGCCGCGATACAGGGGGCCCTGGGATTTCGCAGCGTCAGCCCTGATGCCGCTGAGGTCTGCGCCTTCTGACGTCGAACTCGTTGCCGCATACCCAGGGCGGTCCGCTGAAGGAGACATTGTGGACACCACCGTCCAACTCCCGACTTCGCGGGAACCCTCGAGGTTTCCAATCGCCGCGAGCACATCGGAGACAGGGTGCAAGGAAGCTCTGAATGCGACCATCGCCGGGAGACGCCGTACGGCTTGAACCAGCATCAGCCGACGCTCGTGTCAGAGCTCGATCGGGGGGTTCGATCGAGGACTTCCTCGGCCGAAGGGCTGTGGTCGACCTCGTGGATCGACGCACTCATCGGCCGAGATCCGGTAAACCCATGACCGGCACTCGTGGAGTGCAGTGAGGACGAGTACCAGCCAAGCACATTAGGCAGACTGTCCGGGTCCAGTCAGCCAGCGGCACCCATGACCCTGTGGCAGTGCGCCATCAGCTGGTCGTACTCCTCAGATCGAGTGAACTCGACGTACTCGGTGTCGGTGATCGCTTCGAGGTTATGCCCGGGTGCCCAGTAGTACAGTCGGCCCGCCTCGTAGTCGGCGTGCCCGTCAGCGGTGTGCACACGCATCGTGCCGGAGATGATGTAGCCCCAGTGGGCGCATTGGCACTGATCGTGGGGGAGCCCTGCGAACAAGGGGTCGGTCCGTAGCCCTGCATCGAGGCGGATGAGGGCCTGGGCCAGGCCGTCGTTGTCACGTCGACGGATCCCGACTCCCGGACCCTCAAGTGCCGGGTCCATCTCATCCCATCCGAAGTCGCTCATCGTCTTCCTCCTCACACCACATGGAGCACACCTTGGCACGCACTTGTGTCTCCATGCCACTAGCCGATTTGGATTGCCTGGCCGACCAGGGAAGTGGCCCGCGGGTTCCGCCTAGCTCCCACATGGCAAGGTCCGGAGCCGTAGATAGCGTGCGCGCGGCCATCCGGTCATCAGCCGCGAGCCGCTCGACGTCGCCCATGAGCAGACGGGGTCTTGACGTCTCTGCGCCCCGGGCGTCTACTCGCCGCGGAAGGATCGGTGGTGGTCGGTGGTCAGCCCAGCGCAGTGGTGGCGTGCCGGCGAGCGCGTGGCGCTGAGGGTCGGTGGTGCTGAACGAAGGGTCTTCGTGCGACGCCTCGGCTCTGGGCCGTCGATGACGGTGCTCCATGGCTTCCCGAGCTCCTCGCACGACTGGGCGCGGGCTGCGCCACAACTCGCTACGGAGCACGCCCTGCTGCTCCCCGACTTCCTCGGATTCGGCGCATCTGACAAGCCGGCAGATCATCACTACTCGTTGACCGAGCAGGCTGACCTGATCGAGGCGCTGTGGGCGCACGAGGGAGTTGTATCGACGGTCCTGGTGGCACACGACTACGCGGTTTCCGTCACCCAGGAGCTGCTGGCGCGACGGTCCGAGGGTGCGTTGAGAGTCGACATCGTCGCCGTCCACCTGCTCAACGGCGGGCTGTATCCGGACCTGCACCGTCCCGAGCCGATCCAGACCGCGTTGCTGGACCCAGAGCTCGGTCCCCAGATCAGCGCGGGCATCACCGAAGAAGCGCTCACCGCGGCACTCGTACCAACGTTCGCCGACGGCTTCGACCTGGCATCGGACAGTGCAGCGATGTGGACGACCATGAGCCGCGACGACGGACACCGGCTGTTGCACCTTCTCATCCGCTACATCGTGGATCGCCGGGACAACGAGAACCGCTGGGTTCAAGCTCTGGAGAAGACCGACGTGCCGCTCAACTTTGTCTGGGGCATGCGCGACCCGATCTCAGGCGCCCACATGGCCGAGCGCATTCGCCAGCGTGTGCCTCACGCTCCTCTCGAGGCCCTTCATGACGTTGGGCACTGGCCACCGCTCGAGGCACCCGAGCGCACGGTCGCGGCTATCCGGGCGCACTGAACAGCCGTCAACTCCCTGCGCAGGCGCGTGCCCGCCCAGGCATCCGGTCATGCCGCGATCCGTGCGTCTATCCGCCGCCAGTCGACCATCCCCATCGCTCTCGCAAGCTTGAGCGCTGCCGCCGTCACTTCCGGTCGCGGGCGGGTGAAGAAGCTGGTCTCTTGCAGAGGACGCCTCAAGCGCCATGGGCCTCGACGGTCGTCCCGGTCCTCGCGTCGCGCTGGCTGACCTCGCGCCGGGCGGGCGCGGCCATGGGCGATAGCGGCGCGCATCTGAGGTGGCCCGTCCGGAATCTGAGGTGGCCCGTCGGGAATGTGAGGTATGCGCCCGATGCCGGCGGGGCTGTCGTGGACCGACAGTCATGTCCTGAGGTCGGGCAACGGACCCGGCCCGGGACGAAGGAGTCACATCATGTACGCACACCGAAGTCTCGTCACCGCCACCGTCGGCGCGACCGGCTTGGCCCTGGCCGCGCTCGTCTCCATCGCGGCCCAGCCGGCCTCGGCGGCGACCACCTGCCAGCTCGACGTGCACTCGCTCAAGGCGCTGGACCTTAATGACAACGACGGCACCGACGAGGTGCTGCTGCGGCTGGGCGGCGACAAGACCGCCGTCCAGACCTACGTGCTCAACCAGAAGCGCTTCAACCTGGGCACCAAGGCCTTCCAGGGCACGATCGACGTGGACATCGTGGAGAAGGACAGCGGCCAGACCACCACCATCGGCTCGGTGAACAACATCCAGTGCAAGAACACGCCGCTGACCACCAAGGACCGCAGCGGCTTCGGCGCGATCTACCGGATCGCCTACTCCGTCCGGTGACGTGCCGGCCCCCAGCGACGGGAGAACCGGATACGCGGGGCCCACGGTCCGACCGGCCGCGGGCCCTGCTCGTCAGGCATTAGATCCAGTCCCGTTGCTGAGCCACCCGAGCGGACCCACGCGCCGTTCACCGGCGATGCCGAGGAACAAGGAGAGTCTCATGGCCGCGTCAAGAATCATCGAGGAAGAGACAGGTACCTGGTCGGGGCCGCGTCACAAGCACAATGGCTACTACGCCGGCGACTTCAGCGATGCCCCGTTCCGACCGCTCGTGCCCGTTTGCGGGTCGAACCCGACGAGGCTGACCGTGAGGGCAGACCGGCCGCGGACCGCGAGAACCGCGGCTGGCGCGGTGACGCAGATCCGGTGAACCAGCGGACCGCGCCTGACGTCCCAAGTAGCCCGGCCGGTTCTGGGCGATTGAGGGGTGCAGCGGGATCGGGCACCACGTGGCGATGCGTCTGCTCGCGGATGACGAGCAGGTGGTCCCGTGCGATGGGGCCGCTTCGGCCGCGCGTTCTGGCACAGCCGCCGACTGACCGCGGCTTGAGCAGATCGCCGAATCGGTCGCGCGCTCGGTCTGCAGTCTGGTTCGCACCACGACGGTGTTGAGTAGGTGGGATCGGGCGCCGATGAGAAATGGCGCCGACAGCAGTCTGAGTACGGTCCGGTGAAACGCGCTGCGCGCATCAGGGGAGAGCAACGAGATGAGACCACTTCGATACTCGATCAACGTCACACTCGACGGCTGCTGCCATCACGAGGCAGGGCTCCCCCCCGACGAGGAGTCGATGCGCTACTGGACCGCTGAGATGGAACGAGCCGATGCCCTGCTATTCGGCCGGGTGACCTACGAGATGATGGAGTCGGCGTGGCGGCAGCCGGCCACGGGCACGTGGCCTGACTGGATGGATGAGTGGGAGATCCCGTTCGCCGAGACCATCGACCGGACGAAGAAGTACGTCGTGTCGAGCACGCTGAGCGGGGTCGATTGGAATGCCGAGCTGGTGCGAGGCGACTTGGGGCAAGCGGTTCAGCGGCTCAAGCAGGAGCCAGGCGAGGGCCTGTTCGTGGGTGGCGTGACGCTCCCCCTGGCGTTGGCAGATCTGGGACTGATCGACGAGTACGTGTTCCTTGTGCAGCCGGTCCTTGCCGGACACGGGCCGACGTTGCTCGCCGGTCTGCGCGAGCGCATCCAGCTCGAGCTCGTGGATCGCCATGAGTTCCGGTCGGGGGCGGTCGCCCTGCGATACCGGCCCACGCGAGTAACGGCTTGACGTGATTTGTCCTGGCACGTTGGCCGCTGCCTCGCGACCGAACGACAGTTCTCCGCCTGATCCGAGGGTTCGGACCGTCCCAGACGTGCGGACAGAACGGCGCAACCTGCATCCCCGAGGTGGCGGTAGATGACGGTGGTCCGTCGATCCCTACGACGACGGTGATGACGGCCGATGTCATGCCCTCGCTCCTCCGCGATGTTGCGCGTGTCATTCCTCATGCTGAGGAAGGGCCAGAGTTGCGCGGCCTCCTCCGTCTCCGTGTGATGGCCGAGCAGTGCGCCGTCCAACCGGGGTCGTCGCTCGTCTGGTTGGGCGACTGATCCAACACACTCATCTCGGCACGAGCGGATCCCGGCCGATGCGGACGCTGGAGAGGTCAGCAGGACCCTGTGGTCATCGTGGCCTGCCTGGTCGGGGATGCCGGGGTCGGGTATGCCGGTGGTGGTCTAGCGCCAGCGCGACGCGGCCGGTCGGGTGGGACCGAACGTGGTGGGCGGCTGGGCGGAGAAGTCGCCGGCGTAGTAGCCGTTGTGCTGGTGCATGCGGTGCGGGCGGTAGATGCCGCTCTCTTCCTCGATGATTCGCGATGTAGCCATGACGCCGATCCCTTCTGTGAGCCTTGAGCCGGGGGTCTTCGTGCTCGTCAGCCTCGTTGTTCGGGCGGTTGGTCGCCCCGGTCAAATCGCCGGGTTTCGCGTCCGGGTTTCCCGGTAATGGCATCCGGGTGAACTGTTCGGGGCTCGAGCTGTCCAGCAGCACCAGGCCGGCGACCCGCTCGGGTACCGTGCGGCGTAGGTCATCGCGTAGGTCCCGCCGGCGAAGAGACCGCGGGAGAAGCCGGCGGCGACTCCCTCGAGGCCGGCCAGGCTGCCGGCGGTCGACGCGACCGCGGAGAGGACCGCGACGCCGAGGGCGGCGCCGACCTCATGACCGGTCATCAGGAACCAGCCGGCGCCGACCGACGAACCAGCCGACGAAGCAGCCAATGAACCAGTCCGCGGCCCGGCAGGCCGAACATGCCACGTAAGAAACATGGCGGATTGACTGAGGTCCAGGGCGTATGCAGACGCGAACCTGAAGCCCGCAGCGCACGGAGCCACCGCAGCCCTGCACGTGGTGACGTCTCCGGGGCCGCGGCCACCGCCGGGCGCACGTGACTAGCCGAGCTCGAGGTGGGCGAGCTCTCCACGCGAGGTGACGCCGGTCTTGGTGAACACGTTGCGCAGGTGGAACGCGACCGTGCGGGGTGAGACCCAGCACAGAGCGGCCACGTCCTTGTTCGACAGGCCCTGGCTGACCAGGCCCGCAACCTTCAGCTCCATGGGGGTCAGGTTCAGCGCCGTGGACGGGTCCCGCTTGCGGGCCGTCTCCCCGGACGCTCGGAGTTCCTGTCCGGCCCGCTCAGCGAGCGGGCCGGCGTGCAGGTCCTCGAACGTCTCCAGTGCTGCCCGGAGCTGACCGCGGGCGTCGACTCGCCGCCGGTTGCGGCGCAGGAACTCGCCGTACGCCAACTGGACCCGAGCACGGTCGTAGGGACGGTTGGCGTCCCCATGGTGTGCCAGTGAGAGTTCGAACAGCTCGGTGACCCGGCTTCGGCCAGCGGCACCGTCGTGCTCAGATGACACGGCCCGACCGAATGCGGCTGCGGCCTGCGCCCAGGGGAGAGCGGTGCCGGCCGCGAACGCGTCGAGGTCCTCCACCCAGGCGAGGGCTTGGGTGAGGTCGTCGCTGCGGACGGCGGCGTCGATCCGGTCCTGGGCGGACATCAACATCAGGGCGGGCAGCTGGACCGGCGAGGAGGCCGCTGTCATCTGCCGGAACTGGTGCAGGGCGCCGTTTGCGTCACCCGCGAGCAATGCCCTGATGCCCTTGGACCACCGGGTCAGGTCTTCGACCGGCTGGGCCAGGATGCCCACGGGCGGGTGCACGGCCAGCAGGTTCTCCAGGGAGGTGAGGCGTTCGTCGTAGTCGGGGCGACCCCCGAGGGCGGCGAGCAGTGTCAGCCACGCCCGTGACGCGGCCGTCGCTGCGACCTGCCCGACGCTGAGACCGAGCGTGACGGCTTCCTCAGAGGAGTTCCGAAGCGCAGCCCACTGGCCGCCGACGAATTGGCTGAACGGGACGCGCTGGAGGGCATACAGGACGGCCATGCCGTTCCCGTTCTCCCGGGCGGTGGACAGCATCAGGGCGTAGAAGTGGCGGTGTGCGTCGTCGTCGCCCAGGTGCAAGGCGGCGTTCGCGAGGTTCCCGAGCAGGTCGAGGTCCGCGAGCGTGTCGGCTGCCCCGAGCGCGGTCTCCTGAGCGGCGTGTAGTGCACTCAGTGCGGAGGCGCGGTCTCCGCCGATGTCGTGACGGGTGCTGACCAGGAGCTGCTTGAGACATCGGGTGCGTGGCGTGTCCTGCGGCGAGACGTCGACGTCGATGGTGTCGTCAGGGAGCCGTGCACCGCTGTCGATTCCGTGGCTGCGTGCCACCGCGGCAGCCACGGCCATCTCCAGCGCCCGGACCGGTTCGTGTACCGCCACCTGCTCAGCGGCCTGGGTGAGGATCCGGTGCGCGTCCGCCGCGGAGCCGACATTGACCGCGATGCGGCCGCGGAGCCGGTCGATGTCCGCGAGCAAGAGCGGGTCTTCTCCGCGCTCACGGGCCGCCGACAGCAGCCCGGACGACCGGGCGGTCTGGCCCGAAGCCCACGCGTTGCGGGCGGCGGCGAGCTGGCGAGCGGCCTTGGCGAGCGGTTCGGAGGTCAGGTCGGCGGCTCTTTCGTACGCGTCTGCTGCCGCGCGGTAGCCGCCGCGTCGCTCGGCCCGCGCACCGACCTGGTCCAGTGCGACGGACAGGTCCTCATCCGGACCGTCCGCGGCCGCGGCGCGGTGCCACGTCGCCCGGTCGGAGTCCTCCAGCCCGTCCAGGGCGTCGGCCAAGGCGCGGTGCGCCTGGCGGCGTTCGAGGTCTGCGGCGGCCTGGTAGACCGCGGACCGGACGAGTGGATGCCGGACCGTCACGGTGGCACCGCTGATGGTGATTAGCCCGGACCGCTCTGCCTCCGCGAACGCGTCCGGGGGGACGCTGAGGGCCGCGGCGGCTCGTTGGATGGTCGCGAGCTGGCCGGTGTCGTCGGCGACCGCGACCAGCATCAACGCCTGCGCTGCCGCGGTCAGACGGCGGGACCGGTCGAGGAAGACCCGCTCGACTCCGGCGGTGAGCATCAGCTGCGAGGGCAACGGAGCGGTCCCGTCGAGCTGCGCGTCACTGAGGCTGGTCGGAAGCTCGACCAGCGCCAGCGGGTTTCCGCCTGTCTCGGCGAGCAGTCGGTCGGTGACCTCGGCGGCGACCACGACCGCGGCGTTCTCGGCGAGCAACGTCCGCACCGAGGATGCGTCCAACCCTTTCAGCCGCAGGGACGCCAGCCCGTCGGGGGCGAACGTGTGGTCGTCCGTGTCGCGGGCCGCAAACACCATCGCGACGGGGTCCGCCTCCAGGCGTCTGGTAGCGAACAGCAGCGCGTCGGTCGAGGCGGAGTCGAGCCAGTGTGCGTCGTCGACGACACACACCACCGGCTGCTCCTCGGCCGCCTCGGTGAGCATCGACAAGGTCGCCACCGCCACCAGGAACGGGTCGACCGTTCCCACCTCCTGCCCGAACGCCACTCCGAGCGCGTGCGCCTGAGGTTCCGGTAGCCGCTCGAGGAGACCCAGGACCGGTCGGAGCAATCGGTGGAGCGCAGCGAACGCCAGCGGCGACTCCGACTCCAACCCCTGGGTGCGCAGCACCCGCACGTCGCTCACCGTGGACAAGACCTCGGTCAGGAGCGCCGACTTCCCCACGCCCGGTTCCCCGTGCACCACGACGCTGCCGGCCGTTCCGTCGCGGGCGTTGTTGATGAGCGTGGACAGACGTGCCAGCTCGACGTCTCGCCCATGCAGCACGTCGTGACCGTACCTCGCGCCGGGACCGCCGTCTGCCGGCGACCTACCGGCTATCCCGGCACTTTGACCGGGTCGAGCCAGCGACGTCCCGGCCAGAGTGAACCCACCCGGTACGGCGAGCCCAGCCACCGCGCCCCGCCCCACGAAGGAGACCTCATGACCACCCCCGCCGGACCCCCGACCCAGCACCAGCTCGCGCTGATGATCTGGCTGGCCGTCTTCCCGACCCTGACCGCGCTGAACCTGCTGTTCGGCGACTGGCTGGGGACGCTCACGCCGGTCGTGCGCACCTTCGTGCTGGTCACGATCGCGGTGCCGATCGTCACCTACGGCCTGATGCCGCAGCTGCACCGGGTACGACGTCACCTGCTGGCCCGCACCGCCGGGCAGGCGCGGGTCCCTACGCACGGAGTGTCGACGCTGCACAACCCCTGACGTGCCTTCTGCAGCGACACAACCCCGCACGACAGCTGAAGGGGCTCCGAGATGGAACCAGCGACCCGGCCGGCTGGGCGCCCGACACCAGCACCCGGCCTAAGCCCAAACAAGGAAGAAGGACATGCCGCCATGACCAGCGCACGAACATCAACCCGCCACATCGGACTCCTGCTGTTCGACGACGTCGAAGAGCTCGACGCGGTCGGCCCGTGGGAGGTCCTCTCCTACTGGACCCTCCACCACCCCGAGGACGGGTGGTCCACCTCGTGCGTGTCCCACGACGGAGCCCCGGTAGTCGCGGCGAAAGGGTTGACGCTGGCCGCGCACCACTCGACGAGCGGGATGCCGCCGCTCGACGTCCTCATTCACCCCGGCGGCCAGGGCACCCGACCGTTGATGCGGAACCCGGAACATCTCGCCTGGGTCCGAGCCCAAGCCGCCACCGTCCCGCTGATGACGAGCGTGTGCACCGGAGCCCTCGTGTACGCGGCTGCGGGCCTGCTCGCCGGGCGACCCGCCACCACCCACTGGGAGTCTCTGGACCTGCTCCACGAACTCGACCCGACCATCGACGTGAACCCCGAGGCCCGCTATGTCGACGACGGCAACGTCATCACCAGCGCCGGGGTCAGCGCCGGCATCGACATGGCCCTGCACCTGGTCGCTCGGTTCGCCGGCGTCGACCGGGCCCGCGAGGTCCGCCGAGCCATCCAGTACGACCCCCAGCCCCCGGTCTGAGGAGTGCCCACTCCCCATCCGACGTGCCTCCTGTCCCACGTGTCACCTGCCCGTCTCACCCGCCCGCTCACAGCTTTACGAGGAGAACCATGAACACCTGGCTTCGTCGTGCCCTCTACACGACCCTGACCGTGACATTGACGATCGCGACACTGGCCGGCATCGCCGTCGCCGGCGTTGTCGTCACCAGTCGCAGCACCCACCAGACAGCCCGCACCGACTCCACGAACCCTGCCCCCGCCTCACTCGGGTACGCCGAACCGGACGGCTCCGCGGGCCACCTGAGCAAGCCGGGCCGGCGACGAGTCGTCGCGTTCGTCGTGGGGCAGTCCGGCACCGTAGCCAGCGACCTCCTCGCGCCCTACGACATCTTCGCCAGCTCACCCGCGTTCACCACCTACGTCGTCGCCAGCAGCGCAGGCCCCGCTCCCCTGGAGGGCGGGCCCGCCGTGGTCCCGACGTACACCTTCGCCGACGTGGACGCCGACCCTGCGCTGACACCTGACCTGGTCGTGGTCCCTGCGCTGAGCAAGCCGACCGGTGAGACCGAAGCACCGCTTCGCAGATGGGTAAGCCGCCGGCACGACGCCGGAGCACGTGTCCTCGGCGTGTGCGCCGGGTCGCTCGTGCTCGCCGCGACCGGGATGCTCGACGGCCTCGACGCGACCAGCCACTGGTCCCGCATCAACGCCCTGCAGAACCGACACCCGGCCGTGCACTGGATCCGTGGTCGTCGCTACGTCGAGGACGGGTCGGTCACCACCACGGCCGCTGTCACCTCCGGAGTCCCGGCTGCCCTGCACCTGGTCGCGGAGCTCGCCGGACCGGCCGAGGCGCAACGGGTCGCAGACCTACACCCCGAGCTCGGCTGGACCCCGACCGAGCCGACCACCATCGGCAAGGACCACTTCGCAGTTCGCGACTGGCCCGTCGGCCTCAATTACCTCGAGCCGTGGTTCCGTCCCACCATCGGCATCGCCCTGCACGACGGTGTCGGCGAACTGGACGCGACCGCCGCGTTCGAGGTGTACGGCCAGTCGGCGGCCGCCCAAGCGATCGCCGTGGCAACCGGTGACACGGTCCACACCCGGCATGGCCTCGCCCTGCTCACCACCCCCCTCACCCAGGCACCCGACCTCTCCCGGGTCGTCGTGCCCGGTGCAGCCACTTCCGGCGCCATCGACCCGCGACTGCGCGACTGGGCCGACCATCGGCACCTCGCCGTCGAAACGCTCACGGGCCGACCCGGTGCGGACGGACCTGGCAACGGTGGTGGATTCACCGCCGCGCTGCAGAACCTCGCCGACCACACCGACGCCACTACCACCCGCGCGACCGCGAAAATGGTCGGCTATCCCACCACCGAGCTCAACCTCGGCCCTCAGCACCGGTCCTGGCGCACGGTCCTGCTCGGCCTCGCCAGCCTCGCGGTCGCCATCCTTCTCGGACAGGCTCCGGCCTACCTGGCCCGACGTCGGCGTAGGCGTGCACGCACCTGCTCGCTGGACGTCGTTCTCACGCCGGACTACGGCATCGAGCCGGCGGCTGCGCACGAACACCATGCACCCGCTCGACCAGCACATCGATGACGCTGTCGGCATCCCGCTGCCCCCATCTCGCCGACATGACCGCGGCCGCCGCGCACCACGATGGACCGACCCGCCTGGCGCCGATGGACACGCGCCCTGCGCATTCCTGCGGTGGTGCGGGGGCGAGCCCGTCGAGGGCGGACGCGGTCACGCTCGGTTCGCCGAGCGCGGCCCGGTTCCAGCGCTTCACGCGCGGCGATCCGCAAAGAGCTCGGGCAGGTTGCGGACTTTCTGCGGACTGCGCAAGGGCCGTAGAGCCAAACCTGCAGGTCAGAGCCCCGGGTGCGGATGAGCTGGCTCATAGGCCGGGTTCTGTTCGCCGTACGCCCTCACGAGCGTGCGGTTGGCGACCATCCATCTGGGACGACCGTTGCCGGCCGCCTCGTGCAGTCCACCCGCGGATATTGGGCGGGCCGCCCATCCGCGCAGGTCCTCCGGCCGTAACCGTCGGACCCTTCTTGACCTTGCTCCAGGCGGGGTTTACCGAGCCACGACGGTCGCCCGCCGTGCTGGTGGTCTCTTGCACCACCGTTTCACCCTTACCGCTCCGGAGAGCGGCGGTCTGTTCTCTGTGGCACTGTCCCGCGGGTTGCCCCGGGTGGGTGTTGCCCACCACCTTGCCCTGTGGAGCCCGGACCTTCCTCGACTCCCGTCCCGAGGGACGAGGGCCGCGGTCGCCCGGCCAGCCCATCCGCGAGACAAGGATAGGGCCTGCCAGACTCGGCTCATGCCGTACGCAGGTCACACGGCCGAGATCGCCGTCATCGGAGGCTCCGGGTTCTACGCGTTCCTCGACGCGCCGGACGACCAGCGTGTCTCGACGCCGTACGGCGAGGTCGATGTCACGACGGGCGACGTCGCCGGCCGCTCGGTGGCCTTCCTGCCGCGGCACGGCTCGCAGCACGAGCACCCACCGCACCGGATCAACTACCGCGCGAACATCTGGGCCCTGCGCACCGTCGGCGTTCGCCAGGTGCTCGCGCCGTGCGCCGTCGGCAGCCTCCGGCCGGACCTGCCGCCGGGATCCCTTGTGCTCCCCGACCAGCTCGTCGACCGCACCAGCGGGCGGATCCAGACGTACGTCGACGAGGGTGCGGCGCACGTGCCGTTCGCGGACCCGTACTGCGCACGGATCGGCGAGCACGTGCGCGCCACCGAGCCGGAGGTGGTCGGCGGGGGAACGATGGTGGTGATCGAGGGTCCGCGGTTCTCGACACGGGCGGAGTCGCAGCACTTCGCAGCTCAGGGCTGGTCGCTGGTGAACATGACCGGCCACCCGGAGGCGGTCCTCGCCCGCGAGCTCGGGCTCTGTTACGCCACCCTGGCGCTGGTGACCGACCTCGACGCCGGGATCGAGGTCGGCGAGGGTGTCGGCCAGGCCGAGGTGTTCGCGATGTTCGAGCGGAACATCGAGCGGCTCAAGGCCCTGCTGACGCGTGTCATCGGGGGGATGCCCAACCCCGCCGGATGCACCTGTTCCACCTGGATGGACGGGCTCGAGCTGCCCTTCGCGCTGCCCTGAGGCGGGCTACCGCAGGCGGGTGATCTGGACGTCGACGAACATGTGGCTGGTGCCGCTGCCGGAGAAGATGCCGCTCAGCGGCTTCACGTCGGCGTAGTCGCGGCCGGTGGCCACGACGACGTGCTGGTCGCCGACGTCGCGGTCGTTGGTCGGGTCGTAGCCGTGCCAGCCGTCGTCCCACCACTCGACCCACGCGTGCGACTCACCGCGGACCGGCTCGCCGAGCGGTGCGGACTTCTTCGGGTGCAGGTAGCCGGAGACGTAGCGGGCCGGGATGCCGACCGTGCGCAGCCCGCCGATCACCAGGTGCGCCATGTCCTGGCAGACGCCGCTCGCGGCTGGCCCAGGCGTCGGCGGCGACGGACTGTGCACGTCGGTGGCGCCGGAGACGTACTCGACCTCGCCGGTTGACCAGCGCGCAGATCTCCCGCGCCGCGGTCGCCGGGACGCTCGCTCTCCGCCGCGATGCTCGAGCACCGCGTCGACCAGCTCCTCGGGCGGCGCGACACGGGACGGCAGACCGAGGTACTCGGTGAACCGGTCCGCGATCACGCGGCTCACGCAGCGTCGTCCCACGAGAGCGTCCGGCGGAGCGGGCTCGCCGCGGTCGGTGTGCACGGTCGACGTCGCCGTCACGGTCAGCGACTCGTGCGGGTCGAGCACCTCGAACGCGGTCACCTGGGTGCCCCAGTAGTCGCGGTAGGTCGTAGGTCCACGGCGTGGGGTGCACCTCGAGCCGGCGTGTGGACGACGATCTGGCCGGGCGTGGTCTGCGGCGTCAGCCGCGCCTCGTTGAACGACGCGGCCGCCTTGCCGTCGTACTCGAAGCCCGTGGTGTGCACGATCCGGAGCTGCATCCTGGTCCTTTCGGGGTCCCCGGCCGGACCGAGCGGAGCGAGTGTCCTGATGGGGTGTTCTCATGCCCTCCCGCCGAGCCAGGCGACGGCCTCGGCGCCGGCGAAGTAGCGCCGGGTGATCGCGTCGGTGGCCATCGCGCAGGTGCGCTGCAGCCGTTCCATCTCGTTGGGCAGGTCGGCGACGACGTCGGAGAGCGAGCGGTACTCCAGCTCGGCCCGGGTCCGCCCGAGCAGCCGCTGCGCCTCGTTCTGGAAGCCGGCCCGCTGGCCGGCCGACTCCAGGTTGTCCAGGCACAGCTCGGCGCGGTTCAGGCTGTAGACCACCGACCGCGGGAACAGCCGGTCGAGCAGCAGGAACTCGGCGGCGCCGCGCTCGGTCTCGAGGCCCGGTAGGTGCGCAGGAACGCCTCGTAGGCGCCGCACGCCCGCAGCGTGGTGGCCCAGGCGGCGCCCGACGTGAGCGACGCGGTGGCGACCAGCCGAGCGGTCATGTCGGCGCGCTCGATCGAGCGGCCGAGCACCAGGAACTGCCAGCCCTCGTCGCGGGTCATGGTCGCGTCGGCGGTGCCGTTGATCTAGCGCCGCACGCTCGCGCACCCAGCGGAACGCGGCGGGCGGCCGCATCGCGCGGAACTGGCCGGAGGGGATCGCACGCCAGGTCGTGTTGATCGCCTCCCACATCGAGGTCGACAGCGTCTCGCGCGCACGGCGGGCGCTCTCGCGGGCGGCGGCGAGGGTCGCCGCGATCGAGGCCGGGGACTTCGCGGTCGTAGGCGAGCAGCTCGAGCAGCGTCGGCGACGTCGATCGGCGTCGCTCGGCTCCTCGACCCCCATGATCGACAGCAGCGCTCCGGCAGGTCGCGTCCTCGTCGACCGCGGGGTCCTCGAGCATCAGCTGGGTCTGCACGTCGAGGATCCGGGCGGTGTCCTCGGCGCGCTCGACGTAGCGGCCGATCCAGAACATCGACTCCGCGATCCGGCTCAGCATCCGGCGACCTCCGCGCCGGCCGGCTGCTGCTGCTGCTGCTGCTGCTGCTGTTGCTGCTGGTCCTGCTGGGAGGCGAACGACTCCAGCGCGGGACCGACGTCCTGCGGCGACGAGCGGGACGGTGGCCGGTGCGTGCGGCTCGACGCGATCGGTGCAGCGCGCCCGGTGCCGGCGAGCACCCAGGTGTCCTTGGAGCCGCCGCCGCGCGAGGAGTTCACGATCAGCTCGCCCTCGGCCAGCGCGACCCGGGTCAGGCCGCCGGGCAGCACCCAGACCCGGTGGCCGTCGTTGACCGCGAACGGCCGCAGGTCGACGTGCCGCGGCCCGAGCCTGCCGTCGACGAACGTCGGGACGGTCGAGAGCTGCACGACCGGCTGGGCGATCCAGGCGCGCGGGTCGTCGAGCACCTTGGCGCGCAGCTCGTCGAGCTCGGCGCGTGGTCGCCCGCGGCCCGATCACGATGCCCTTGCCGCCGCGAGCCGTCGACCGGCTTGAGCACCAGCTCGTCGAGCCGGTCGAGGACCTCCTCGCGGCGCGTCCGGGTCGTCGAGCCGCCAGGTGTCGACGTTGCGCAGGATCGGCTCCTCGCCGAGGTAGTAGCGGATCAGGTCGGGCAGGTAGGTGTAGACGAGCTTGTCGTCGGCGACGCCGTTGCCGATCGCGTTGGCGATCGTCACGTTGCCGGCGCGGGCGGCGTTGATCAGGCCCGGGCAGCCGAGCAGCGAGTCGGCCCGGAAGTGCACCGGGTCGAGGAACTCGTCGTCGACCCGGCGGTAGATCACGTGCGACCGGCTCGAGGCCGTTGGTGGTCCGCATCATCACCCGGCCGCGCCGGCACTCCAGGTCGCGGCCCTCGACCAGCTCGACGCCCATCGTGCGGGCGAGCAGGGCGTGCTCGAAGTAGGCGCCGTTGAAGACGCCCGGCGTCAGCACGACGACGGTCGGGTCGGTCGACCCCGGCCGGCGCCGCCGCGCGCAGCGCGGCGAGCAGCCGCTGCGGGTAGCCGGCGACCGGACGGATCCGGTGCTCGGCGAACGTCTCGGGCAGCGCCGCCGCGATCGCGCGCCGGTTGGTCATCACGTAGGAGACCCCGGACGGCACCCGGACGTTGTCCTCGAGCACCCGGAACTCGCCGTGGTCGTCGCGGATCAGGTCGATGCCCGCGACGTGCACGCGCACGCCGTTGGGCGGCTCGATCCCGGCCGCCTGCGCGGTGGAAGTGCGAGGAGGTGGTGACCACGCTGCGCGGGATCACGCCGTCGTCGAAGACCCGTCCGGCGTCGTACACGTCGTCGAGGAACGCCTCGAGCGCCTTGACCCGCTGCTGGACGCCGGCGTCGATCGCGCGCCCACGTGGTCCATCTCGATCACCCGCGGGAGGATGTCGAGCGGGAACGCGCGCTCCTCGCCGCCGATGTCGAAGGTGACGCCCTGGTCGAGGTAGCTGTCCTGGAGCGCGTCGACCCGGCCGTGCGATCTCGGTCGCGCTCATCGTGCTGCAGCGACGCCGCGCAGCCGGGTGTACGGCGAGCGCAGGCTCGTCGCCGTCGAACATCTCGTCGTACGCCTCACCCATGGCGTCGCCGTAGCCCGCGAACATCTCGTCCATTCGCCGACCCTAGCGATCACCGGTTGTCCAGCGCGCGAACCCCCACCCCTCGTTGAGATGGGCCTCCCGCTCCATCGAGATGTGGCTGCGGCTCCGCCGAAAGGCGCTTCGCGTGCTGTGTGCGCCGGGTACCCGTTGCCAGCGCGGAGGGACGCGCAATTGAACGGAGGCGCGGGCACATCTCAACGGGGGCGCGGGCACAACTCAACGGAGCCGCGGGCACATCTCGACGGGGGGTCAGGGGAGAGTCAGGATCTCGGCGCCGGAGCCGGTGACCAGCAGGGTGTGCTCGAACTGGGCGCTCGCGCGGCGGTCCTTGGTGACCACGGTCCAGTCGTCGTCCCACATGTCCCAGGTCATGCGTGCCGAGGTTGAGCATCGGCTCGATCGTGAACGTCATGCCCGGCTCGATCACCGTGTCGTAGTGCGGGTCGTCGAAGTGCGGGATCGACCAGGCCCGAGTGGAACGACGTAGCCGATGCCGTGGCCGGTGAACTCGCGCACCACGCCGTAGCCGAACCGCGCGCGCGTAGGACTCGATCACCCGCCCGATCACGTTGATCCGGCGACCCGGCTTGACCGCGTTGATCGCCCTGCGCAGCGTCTCCTGGGTGCGCTCGACGAGGTCGCGCACCTCCCTGTCGACGCCGCGGGGTGAGGAAGGTGGCGTTGGTGTCGCCGTGCACGCCGTCGAGGTAGGCCGTGATGTCGATGTTGACGATGTCGCCGTCCTCGACCACCCGGCTGTCCGGGATGCCGTGGCAGATCACCTCGTTGACGCTCGTGCACAGCGACTTCGGGAAGCCCTTGTAGCCGAGCGTCGACGGGTAGGCGTCGTGGTCGACACAGGTACTCGTGACCGATCCGGTCCAGCTCGTCGTGGGTCACGCCCGGAGCAACGGCCCGACCGACCTCCTGCAGCGCCTGGGCGGCGATCCGGCCGGCGACGCGCATCTTCGCGATCGTCTCGGCGTCCTTGACCTCCGGCCCGGTGTACGGCGTGGGCGCGGGCCGGTCGACGTACTCCGGCCGCGCGATGTGCGTCGGCACGGGACGCCGCGGCGAGATGGTTCCGGGGGCTACGGGGGTCACGACGGACGAGTGTAGTTTCGCTTTCCATGAACACCCCACGAAGCCGCTCGCTGCGCTCACGCCTCCGCAGGGACCCCGAAAAGCGATGAGCGAGTTCTGGTACTGCCTGAACCACCACCGCGTCGAGCCCGAGGACGGCTGCGCCAACTCGCAGCGGCTCGGCCCCTATCCCTCCCAGGAGGAGGCGTCGCGGGCGCTGGAGAAGGTCCAGGAACGCAACGAGGAGTGGGACAAGGACGACGCCTGGGGCGACGAGGACGTCGAGGACTGAGCGCCGGTGCCCGCACCGCCGCCCGAGGTGCACCGGCTCCGGCCGTCGTTCGTGGGCATGACCGGGCTCGCCTGTGTGCTGTTCCTCGACCTCGGCTCGGCCACGCTGCTCGGCGCCGGCTGGACGATCGGCCTCTGCGTGCTCTGGCTGGTGCTGCTGATGGTCGGCATCCGCCGCTTCATGACCCAGCCGCGGGTGGTGCTGCTGCTTCCGCTGGTCGGGCTCGCCGCCTGGGTGGTCGGCGTCCTGGTCCAGCGCTAGGTGTCATCGGCCAGCGGGCTGGAACAGCTCGACCACGTTGCCCGACGGATCCTCGAGCAGGATCTGACGACCACCGGGGCCGGTGACGACGTCGTTCCGGAAGGTCAGGCCCGCGTCGCGAAGCCGCTCCACCTCAGCTGCGATGTCATCCACGAGGAGATGGATGCGGTTCCATCCCCCGGGTGCCGGCTGCCGGCCGTCCGGCATCGGTCTGCCCGCCGAGCTCCTCGGGCCGCTCAGCAGGAGCCGCAGGTTGCCGCGGGTGACGTCCGCGAATGCCGGTGCGAAGCTCGTCCGGACGCTGAAGCCGAGGTGCCGGGTGTAGAAGTCGATCGACGCGTCGACGTCGTCGACCATGTAGCGGACGTTGACCAGGTCAGCTGGGTTGTCGGTCATGTCGGGTTCCCTCCTTGCCAGTGTGGTTGTGCTCGATCGTCGCCATCAGGAAGTCGACGCGCGTCGACAGCTCGTCGGCGGTGCGCACGAACGCCGGGTAGCTCTGCTCGTCGTCCGTGTCGTCCGCAGCCGGATCGGCGATGCTCCAGTGCGCCACCGCCGGAGCACCGGGGAAGTCGGGGCACACCTCCCGGACCCGGTCGCACAGGCTGATCACGTGGTCGAACCGACGTCCGGCGAACTCCTGCACGTGCTTCGAGCGGCGATCCCGGATGTCGATGCCGCGTTCGCTCATCACGCGCACAGCATTGGGGTGCACGGGCTTGGGATGGCTCCCGGCACTGACGACGTCGACGGCCGTCCCACCCAGCTGCTCCAGCAGCGCCTCCGCCATCTGGGAGCGCGAGCTGTTGCCCGTGCACAGGAACAGGACGCGCGCCGGAGACCTGACCCTGCTCCCGACCGGTCGCGCCGGCAGTTCGGCGGGGACGAGCTGGAGCCCGGGGTGGAGCGCCGCGCCGGCATCCGTCAACCGCCCGCGACACGCGGCCAGGTCGAGGCTGTAGTAGGCGTCGCGCCTGTCGGCGGAGCTCCGCCGCATGGTCACGAGTCCGCCCTCCCGGAGCTGGCGGAGGTGGTACGACGTGAGGCTCTGTCGCTGGCCGACCAGGGCCGTCAGCTCACGGACCTGCCGGTCGCTGCGGGCGAGCTCACTCAGCACGTGCCAGCGGACGGGGTGCCCGGTCAGGCGCAGGAAGCCGGGCACGGCGACGGGTGGGCTCGGGGTGTCGGCGGGGCTCACCACTCGACCGTACGCCGATCAGGTGAGATCAATCAATATGGATTGATCGATCTCACGTGGTCAGAAGGTGTGCTCCGGCCCCGGGAACGTGCCGTTGCGGACGTCGTCCGCGTACGCCTTCGCGCCGTCGAGGAGCACGCCGTGCACGTCGGCGTACTGCTTGACGAAGCGGGCCATCCTGCCGGTGCGCAGGCCGAACGCGTCCTGCCAGACCAGCACCTGTCCGTCGCACTCGGCGCCGGCGCCGATGCCGATCGTCGGGATCGTCGAGCTCCTTGGTGATCTCGGGCCGCGACGTCGCCGGGCACCATCTCCATCACCACCGCGAACGCGCCGGCCGCCTCGACCGCCTGCGCGTCGTCGAGCAGCCGCTGCGCGGTGTCGCCGCGGCCCTGCACCCGGTAGCCGCCGAGCGCGTGCTCGCTCTGCGGGGTGAAGCCGATGTGCGCCATCACCGGGATGCCGCCCCGGGTGAGCAGCTCGATCTGCGGCGCCATCTCGGCGACCGCCCTCGAGCTTCACCGCGTGCGCGTTGGCCTCCTTCATGAAGCGGACGGCGGTGTGGTAGCGCCTGCTCCGGCGAGGCCTGGTAGGAGCCGAAGGGGAGGTCGCCGACCACCAGCGAGCGGCGCACCGAGCGGGTGACGGCGCGCGTCAGCGGGATCAGCTCGTCGACGGTGACCGGGAGCGAGGTCTCGTTGCCGTAGACGTTGTTGGAGGCGCGAGTCGCCGACCAGCAGCACCTCGATGCCGGCCTCGTCGAAGGTCTGCGCGGTGTACATGTCGTAGGCGGTGAGCATCGCGAAGCGCTCGCCGCGCTCCTTCATCTCGCGCAGGTGGTGGGTGCGGATCCGCCGTACCGGCGTGGCGGGTCGCGTCGGACCCGGTGCCGTACGGCGCCGTCTCTCGGCCATGCCGAGCTCCCTGGGGGTGATCGAGGCTCCCGGATGGAGTCCCCGTGCCCCTCACACGGTAGTTCGGTCAGGCGGCGCCGGCGTGCTGTGTCGCTCGTCACGCCGCGGGTCCGGTCGGAGGCGGCCCGGTACGACGGGTGACACACTCGTCCCGTGGACTTCCGACTCCGCCTACGCCCACGGGTTCGCGCGCGTGGCCGCCTGCACGATGCCGGTCGCCATCGCCGACCCGGCGCACCAACGCCGCGCCGGTGCTCGAGCAGGCGCGGCCTGCCACGACGACGGCGTCGCCGTCGCGGTCTTCCCCGAGCTGTGCCTGACCGGCTACGCGATCGACGACCTGTTGCTGCAGGACGCGCTGCTCGACGCGGTGCAGGCGGCGATCGACGACGCGTGGTCGAGGCGATCGCGCGACCTGCGCCCGGTGCTCGTGGTCGGCGCGCCGCTGCGGCACGGCAACCGGCTGCTCAACTGCGCGGTCGTGATCCACCGCGGGCGAGATCCTCGGCGTCGCCGCCGAAGTCCTACCTGCCGACCTACCGCGAGTTCTACGAGCGCCGGCGCTTCGCCCCGGGCGACGACCGGCGCGGCGGCGCCGGCCGAGGTCGCCGGGCAGCGAGGTGCCGTTCGGCCCCGACCTGCTCTTCCGGGCGACCGACGTGCCGGGCCTGCGCGCTGCACGTCGAGATCTGCGAGGACATGTGGGTGCCGGTGCCGCCGAGCGCCGAGGCGGCGCTGGCCGGCGCGACCGTGCTCGCCAACCTCTCCGGCAGCCCGATCACCGTCGCCCGGGCCGAGGACCGCCGGCTGCTGGTCCGCTCGCGCGAGCGCGCGCTGCCACGCGGCGTACGTCTACGCCGCCGCCGGCCAGGGCGAGTCGAGCGACCGACCTGTCCTGGGACGGCCAGACGATGGTCTACGAGTGCGGCGAGCTGCTCGGCGAGACCGAGCGGTTCCCCGACGGGCCGCGCCGCACGGTCGTCGACGTCGACCTCGACCGGATCCGGCAGGAGCGGCTGCGGCAGGGCACCTTCGACGACAACCGGCGCGCGGGCGGACGTCGACCCGGCCGACTTCCACGTCGTCGAGTTCACCCTCGACCCGCCCGACGGGCGACATCGGGCTGCGCCGCAAGGTCGACCGCTTCCCGTTCGTGCCCGACGACGCCGAGCGGCTCGCGCTGGACTGCTACGAGGCCTACAACATCCAGGTCTCCGGGCTGGAGCAGCGGCTCGCGCGCGATCGGCCAGCCGAAGGTCGTGATCGGCGTCTCCGGCGGCCTCGACTCGACCCACGCGCTGATCGTCGCGGCCAAGGCGATGGACCGGCTCGGCCGCCCGCGCAGCGACATCCTCGCGTTCACGATGCCGGGCTTCGCGACCGGCGACGAGCACCAAGGCCAACGCCACCCGGCTGGCCAAGGCGCTCGGGCGTCAGCTTCGAGGAGCTCGACATCCGCCCGGCCGCGCGGCAGATGCTCGCCGACCTCGGCCACCCGTTCGCCGACGGCGAGCCGGTCTACGACGTGACGTTCGAGAACGTCCAGGCCGGCCTGCGCACCGACTACCTGTTCCGGCTCGCCAACCACGCGGCGGCATCGTGCTCGGCACCGGCGACCTGTCCGAGCTCGCGCTCGGCTGGTGCACCTACGGCGTCGGCGACCAGATGTCGCACTACACCGTCAACACCGGCGTGCCGAAGACGCTGATCCAGCACCTGATCCGCTGGGTGATCGGCACCGGCCAGTTGCGGACGACCCGACGACGAGGCCAACGAGCTGCTCCAGGAGATCCTCGACGCAGGAGATCACCCCCGAGCTGATCCCGACCGAGGCCGGCGAGAAGCCGCAGGCGACCGAGGACACGATCGGTCCCTACGCGCTGCAGGACTTCACGCTCTTCCACGTGCTCCGCTACGGCTTCCGGCCGAGCAAGATCGCGTTCCTCGCCGAGCACGCCTGGGCCGACGCCGACGACGGGGGAGTGGCCGCCCGGCTATCCCGAGCGAGCGCGCACGTCGCCTACGACCTGCCGACGATCCGGCACTGGCTCGAGGTCTTCCTCAACCGGTTCTTCGGCTTCAGCCAGTTCAAGCGCTCCGCGCTGCCCAACGGCCCGAAGGTCTCCGCCGGCGGCTCGCTGTCGCCGCGCGGCGACTGGCGGGCGCCCTCCGACGGCAACGCCCGGGCCTGGCTGGCCGAGCTCGACGCGCATGTCCCGCAGGACTGAGCCGTGAGCGCCACTGTGCTCGTCGTCCAGCACGCGGACGACTGCCCGCCGGCCTGGTTCGGCGACTGGCTGCTCGCAGCAGGCTGCACCGTCGACGTACGCCGCCCGTACGCCGGTGACACGCTGCCCGACGACCTCACCGCGCACGACGCGCTGGTGGTGCTCGGCGGCCCGATGGGGGCGTACGACGACGCGCAGCACCCGTGGCTGCGTGGCACCAAGGAGCTGTTCCGGGAGGCGGCCGGCACCGGTGTCCCGGCGCTCGGCATCTGCCTGGGCCACCAGCTGTGCGCCGTCGCCCTGGGCGGGCACGTCGTACGCAACCCGCGCGGCCAGCAGATCGGCCTGGTCCCGATCGGCTGGCTCGACGCGGCGGCCGCCGACCCGCTGGTCGGCAGCCTGGTCGACGTGCACCGCGGTGTGCAGTGGAACGACGACATCGTCGACCGGCTGCCCGAGGATGCCGAGCTCCTCGCCGAGACCGCCGCGGGCGAGGCACAGGTGGTGCGCTTCGCGCCGAGCGTCTGGGGCGTCCAGCTGCATCCCGAGGCCGACGAACGGGTGCTGGCGCCGTGGGCCGCCGATGACTCCCGCCGCTACGACGACGACCGCATCGAGCGCGGCCTGGCCGAGGTGGCCGCCGCGCGCGCCGAGCTGGAGCGGGCCTGGCGCCCGCTGGCGGAGTCGCTGGTCCGGCTGGCCCGCACTCCGCGCTAGCTTGGCCGGGTGAGCACTCCACGGGGGTGCACCTACTTCCCAACGCCCACGGGGGATAGCCCTACGCTCTCCCCATGGGAAAACAGGAGGACTTCGTGCTGCGGGCGCTCGAGGAGCGCGACGTCCGGTTCGTGCGGCTGTGGTTCACCGACGTGCTCGGCTACCTGAAGTCGGTGGCGGTCGCGCCGGCCGAGCTCGAGGGGGCGTTCAGCGAGGGCATCGGCTTCGACGGCTCGGCGATCGAGGGCTTCGCCCGGGTCACCGAGGCCGACATGCTCGCCAAGCCCGACCCGGCGACCTTCCAGATCCTGCCCTGGCGGGGGGAGGGTCCGTCGACGGCACGGATGTTCTGCGACATCGCGATGCCGGACGGCTCCGCGTCGTACGCCGACCCGAGGTTCGTGCTCAAGCGCACCCTGTCTCGCGCGGCGGAGAACGGGTTCACCTTCTACACGCACCCGGAGATCGAGTTCTACCTGTTCCAGGGCAAGCCCGACGCGGGCGCAGACCCGCTGCCGGTCGACCGCAGCGGCTTCTTCGACCACACGGCGCAGAGCGCCGGCTCCGACTTCCGGCGCGAGGCGATCACGATGCTCGAGTCGATGGGCATCTCGGTCGAGTTCAGCCACCACGAGGGCGGCCCCGGCCAGCAGGAGATCGACCTGCGCTACGCCGACGCGCTGTCGACTGCGGACAACATCATGACCTTCCGCACCGTCGTGCGTGAGGTGGCGCTGAGCCAGGGCATCTGGGCCACGTTCATGCCCAAGCCGTTCACCACGCACCCGGGCTCGGGCATGCACACGCACGTGTCGCTGTTCGAGGGCGACCGCAACGCGTTCTTCGAGGCGGGTGCGGAGTACCAGCTCTCGAAGACCGGCCGGCACTTCATCGCCGGCATGCTGCACCACGCGGCCGAGATCACGTGCGTCACGAACCAGTGGGTCAACTCCTACAAGCGGCTGATCGGCGGCGGCGAGGCCCCGTCGTACATCTGCTGGGGCCACAACAACCGCTCGGCCATGGTGCGGGTGCCGATGTACAAGCCCAACAAGGGCCAGTCGACCCGGATCGAGCTCCGCACGATCGACGCCGCCTGCAACCCCTACCTCGCGTTCGCGGTCGTGCTGGCCGCCGGCATGAAGGGGCTCGAGGAGGAGTACGAGCTCCCGCGCGAGGCGGAGGACGACGTCTGGTCGCTGACCGACTCGCGAGCGCAAGGCGCTGGGGCTGCGAGCCGCTGCCGAAGAGCCTGCACGACGCGATCGCCGTCGCGGAGGACTCCGAGCTGCTCGCCGAGACCCTCGGCGAGCACGTCTACGACTTCTTCCTGCGCAACAAGCGGACGGAGTGGGAGGAGTACCGCGGCCAGGTGAGCGCCTTCGAGCGCGACCGGATGCTGCCGGTTCTCTGAGCCTGCTCGGCCCGAGCCTGCCCGGCTGATCTGATGGCTCGTCGGCCGACACCCGGGACCCCTGGTCAGGCCACTAGATTGACCCGGTGAGCAGACAGGGGTCGGTGGTCACCTCCGGCAACCTCGTGCGCATCGGCTTCCGCGACGGCGACCGCGCCGTCGCCGGGCTCCGCAGTCTGGGGGAGGGCGCAGAACCGCTCGCCCCGCTGCTCGCGAGGTCCGCCGACCCCGACCAGGCGCTCGCCGGCCTGCTGTCGCTCGTCGACGCCGTCGCCGACCCGACGGACCTGGTGGCCGCACCTCGTGGACGACGAAGGCACGTCGATGCGGCTGTTCAGCGTGCTCGGCATGAGCCTCGCGCTCGGCGACCACCTGCGCCGGCACCCGGAGCACTGGCGTGAGCTGACCGATCCCGACCCTGGGGTCGGCACGCCCGGTGGCCTTCGCCGTCCGCGCCGGGCTGCTGGAGGCGGTCGGCGCCGACCCCTGGGCCACCGAGCCACGCGCGACGCTCGAGCACCGTGCGGCGTGTGACGCGCTCCGGGTCGAGTACCGCCGGGTCCTTCTGCGCCTCGCGAGCCGCGACCTCGCCCACCACGTCGACGTCGACGACATCGCCGCCGAGCTCTCGGACCTCGCCGCCGGCACCCTCGACGCCGCTCTCGCCGTGGCCCGGACCAAGGTCGGGGACGCCGCGGCCGGCTGCCGGCTGGCCGTGATCGCGATGGGCAAGTGCGGCGGCCACGAGCTCAACTACGTGAGCGACGTGGACGTGATCTTCGTGGCCGAGCCGGTGGAGGGCGCCGACGAGCAGGCTGCCCTGCGCGGAGCCACCCAGCTCGCGTCGACGATGATGCAGGTCTGCTCCGACCAGACCGGCGAGGGCACGATCTGGCCGGTCGACGCCGCGCTGCGGCCCGAGGGCAAGTCCGGGCCGCTGGTGCGCACGATCGCCAGCCACGCCGGCTACTACGAGCGCTGGGCCAAGACCTGGGAGTTCCAGGCGCTGCTCAAGGCGCGTCCGGTCGCCGGCGACCTTGCGCTGGGCGAGGAGTACGCCGCCACGATCGGGCCACTGGTCTGGAAGGCGGCGGAGCGCCCCGGCTTCGTCGAGGACGTCCAGGCGATGCGGCGACGGGTGATCGAGCACATCCCCGCCCGCGAGGCCGGACGCCAGCTCAAGCTGGGGTCCGGTGGGCTGCGCGACGTCGAGTTCGCGGTCCAGCTGCTGCAGATGGTGCACGGCCGAGCCGACGAGAAGGTGCGCCCGCCGACCACCCTCAGCGCTCTCGCCGAGCTGACCCGCGGCGGGTACGTCGGCCGCGACGACGGGCAGGCGCTCCACGACGCCTACGCGTTCCTGCGGACGCTGGAGCACCGGATCCAGCTGTTCCAGCTGCGCCGCACCCACGTCGTGCCGGACGACGAGGCTCTCGCTGCACCGCCTCGGCCGCTCGCTGGGCCACCTCAAGAAGCCGGTCGAGGAGCTGGAGAAGGAGTGGGGCCACCACCGTCGGGAGGTTCGTCGGCTGCACGAGAAGCTCTTCTACCGACCGCTGCTCTCGGCGGTGGCGCGGATCCCCGGCGACGACGCCCGGCTCTCGACGGAGGCGGCTCTCGAGCGGCTCGCGGCACTCGGGTACCTCGACCCCAAGGCGGCGCTGCGGCACATCGAGGCGCTCACCAGCGGTGTCTCCCGCACGGCCGCGATCCAGCGCACGCTGCTCCCGGTGATGCTCGAGTGGTTCGCCGACGCCCCCGACCCCGACGCCGGCCTGTTCGGCTTCCGGCGCATCTCCGACGCGCTCGGCAGCACCCACTGGTACCTCTCGATGCTCCGCGACGAGGGCAGCACGGCGCAGCGGATGGCCCAGGTGCTCGCCACCAGCCGCTACGCGACCGACCTGCTCGAGCGCGAGCCCGAGGGCGTGAAGATCCTCGGTGGCGAGGAGAGTCTGGTGCCGCTGGACCGGGAGGCGATCCAGGCCGAGATGACGGCCAACTGCGGCACGTCGTGACGACCGGCTGGCCGCGATCGCCAGATCCGGGCGATCCGGCGTCGCGAGCTGCTGCGGGTCAGCGTCGCCGACCTGTGCGAGCCGTTCGGGGTGGCCGAGGTCGGCTACGCCCTCACCGACCGTCACCGAGCGCCACGCTGGAGGCCGCGCTGGACGTCGCCACCCTCGCGGTCGAGGTCGACCGTGGCGCCGAGCTGCCGACGCGGATCGCGATCGTCGCGATGGGGCGGTACGGCGGTCACGAGCTGGGCTACGGCAGCGACGCCGACGTGATGTTCGTGCACGACCCGCTGCCGGGTGCCGACCCGCAGCAGGCCTCGAGCATGGCCAACGCCGTCGCCAACGAGCTGCGCCGGCTGCTCGCGCTGCCGGGCACCGACCCGGTCGCTCGAGGTCGACGCGGACCTGCGGCCCGAGGGCAAGCAGGGGCCCGCTGGTGCGCACGCTCGAGTCCTACGCGGCCTACTACGCCAAGTGGTCCGCGGTCTGGGAGGCGCAGGCGCTGCTGCGCGCCGAGGCCGTCGTCGGTGACGACGACGTGCGCCGCCGGTTCACCGCGCTGATCGACCCGCTGCGCTTCCCCGAGGCCGGGCTGTCGGACCGGGACGTGGTCGAGATCCGCCGGATCAAGGCACGGGTGGACGACGAGCGGCTGCCCGCGCGGCGCCGACCCCGCCACCCACTTCAAGCTCGGCCGCGGCGGCCTCGCCGACGTCGAGTGGACGGTGCAGGCTGCTGCAGCTCAAGCACGCCCACGCCGTACCGGAGCTGCGGACCACCAAGACGCTCGACGCGCTCGCACGCGTGCGTCGAGCACGACCTGCTCGACGTCGGCGACGCCGAGGCCCTCTCCCGCGCCTGGCAGGCGGCGAGCCGGGCGCGCAACGCCACGGTGCAGGTGCGGGGGAGACCGACCGACCAGCTGCCGCGTGACGCCCGGGAACGCGCCGCCGTCGCCGCGATCCTCGGGTACGGCGTCGGCGAGACCGACCGGATGCTCAACGACTACCAGCGCACCGCCCGCCGAGCCCGGGCCGTCGTGGACCGGGTGTTCTGGGGCTGAGCGTCGTCAAGTACGCAGCGATCGGGCCCGGCCAGTGTCACCCGGTTTTGAGCCACGCCCGGACGCGCTACCGTCGGAAGGTCGCGGACACCTGGTCCGTGGCGCGCTGTCGTGATCTCGGATGGCGCGGGTGACGGGTCATCCGTGAGCGCAGGGAACGGAGCCAGGTCGCCGTGGCGAAAGGAACGCGCAACGATGATCGCTCCCTCACGACTCATGGACGCCTTCGTCGAGATGGCCGACACCCTGGTCGATGACTTCGACCTGATCGACTTCCTGCAGCGCATGACCGACCACACGGCGACGATCAGCGGTGCCAGCTCGGTCGGTCTGCTCCTCGGTGACGAGCAGGGTCGGCTCAACCACATGGCGGCGACGTACACGGGCGCGGAGCACCTCGAGCTGTACCAGATCCAGACCCAGGAAGGCCCCTGCGTGGACTGTGTTCGCACGCAGCAGCCGGTGATCGTGACCGACCTCAGGCAGTCGACCGACCGGTGGCCGTCGTTCGCGCCCAAGGCCGTCGTGGAGGGATTCCGGTCGGTGCACGCGTTCCCGATGCGCCTGCGCGACCGCGTGGTCGGCGCCATGAACGTGTTCGGTGAGGGGCTGGAGCCGCTCGACGAGACCGACGCGCGAGTGATCCAGGCCCTGGCCGACGTCGCGACCATCGCCCTGCTGCAGCAGCGCGCGCTGACGGCGGCCGAGACCCTGTCCGAGCAGCTCCAAGGGGCCCTCGACAGCAGGATCCTGATCGAACAGGCGAAGGGGGTCGTCGCCGCCAGCAACGACGTGACCCTCCGGCAGGCGTTCGAGAACATGCGCGGGTACGCACGGAGCCACCACGTGCTGCTCACCGACCTGGCCGCACTCGTGGTCAGTCGCAAGCTGGACCCCGCGGCGTTCGCCTCGTGACCAACCCGGGTCAGCCGCGGTTGGTCAGCGGCCCGAGTGGTGGTCGGTAGGTACTGAGCCGCTGCTCGTAGTAGGCGCTGCTCCGGCCGAACAACCCGGCTTGCGCGAACGCGAGCGCCTTGATCTTGTCACCGGCGGTCAGGCTGCGGTTCGCCATCGCCCAGTCGAGGACGCCCGCGGCCACGACGTCCCACTGGTTGCGGGCGACGAACACGTCGCGCGCTTGCCTCACCTCGGGTGGCATCGCGGCGCGGTGATCGCGGTACAGCCTCTTGGACCACTCCGTCGCGGAGACTCCTACGTCGCTTCCCACGCAACCAACATCTCACAGCGGGTGAAACCGGACGCTGCGATCGGGACAAACACGACGAGCCGCAGGTGCCTGAGCTGCGGTGCTTCATTCCGGCGATGGGCTTGTCGTCGGGGTTGTGCTCGTCGTGGGGGACGGCGCTTCAGTCGGGGCCTCGGCGATCGCCTTCTCCAGGGCAGTGATCGTCGCCGCGTCGACTGTGCCTGTCGGCTCGACACCGAGCTCGGTCTGGAAGTCCCTCAGCGCCGCGCTCAGCGCAGGCGTCCATGCTCCGTCGACGGGCCCGTCCCAGAACCCGGCGAGCTTGAGAGTCTGCTGCACCGCGGCTGTGGACACCAAGGCCTGTTGGGCGGCCGCGCCGCCTTGGGCTGCCACGTCGGCCTTGAGGGCGTCGGCGGTGGCCTTGTCGACGGCACCCGTGCTGGGCAGGCCGTGCGCTTTCTGCAGGGCTTCGACCGCGTCGACCGTCGCCGGGCCGTACACCCCGTCGACCGCGCCCTCGTAGTAGCCGGCGTCGCGCAACGAGGTCTGCAAGGCCGTCGTGTAGTCGCGCACCGCCGCCTCGGCCTGCACCTGTTCTTCGTCGGTGAGACATCCGGCATCGGAGAACAGTCGCAGCCAGGACATCTCCAGGGCCACCGCGGCAGCGTTGAACTGGGGTGTGGCATGCGACAAGGGGGTCTCGTCGGTGATGCCCTTCTGTGCGGCGGTGAACTCGGACTCGGCCTGGTGGACGCGGTTGACCGTGGCCTCGGGCGCCAACGGCTTCGGGCTGGTCGTGCTGGCCGGCGTGCTCGGGGCCGCCGAACCGGGGTCCTTGGCCGCGGCCAGTGCCACCTTGGCCTCCGCCAGCTCCTGCGTCGCGTCGACGACCTTCTGCTGTGCCGTGACGGCCTCTTCGGCGTCCGCCAGGGCATCCTCACGAGGTCGTTCGAGGTCGGAGCCCGCATCCTTGACGTCGCCGACGGTAGGGGAGGTCTGGCTCAGCACGTCGCCGTACCGGTCCAGTGCGGTGATGTAGGTCCGGCTCGTGTCGCAGAACTCTGCCGACTTGCTCGCGAGGTCGGCCTTGGCCTCCGCGAGGTCCTTCTCGTTCGCCGCGACCCGGGCCTCGGCCACCTTCAGAGCAGCGTTGCCTTCGGCGTCGCTGCCACATCCTGCGCAGACCAGCATGACGAGTGCCAGGGCGCCGACGAGGCTTGGCCGCCCACGGTCACCTTGGACCCTCCGTCGCCGTGCCCTGCGCAGCATCTCGGTCTCCTCGCGAACGTCAACTGCCGACATCGCCTGTGCGCTCTCGGGTTGCGCCGCGCGCGACGCCCGTGCGGCAACGTATTTCTCCTCGGACGCGACGCCATCCTCCCCAGCGGGTGAAGCGCCGCGTGCCCTTCCTCGGCTGCCCATCCCGGGGCGGTTCAGACCTCGTCAGGACGCACGGTTGGTCGGAGAGGTGCGTTGGCTCGCTGGTGATCCGAAGGTGCGGAGGACGTGTTCGAGGGTCGAGGCGAGCAGCTCGTGAGTTGCCTCGCGGGTGGCCTCTCCGCGCAGCCAGCGTCGGGTCGCGGACCGGTTCAGACCGGTCCAGCACTCGAGCGCGTATCGCAGACGCGGGGAGTCCTCGGCGATGTCGGCGTGGAAGACCGCGACCTGCCCGACGGCGCGGCGCACCAGGTCGGCGACGACGCGCCTGACCTCGGGGTCGGCGATGTCCTCACCGGGTGCGATCGTGCCCAGGTAGATCGTCCGGTTCGCCTCGGTCCAGTCCAGCCAGCGTGACACCGAGTCCGCCACTCGCGCGCGAGCGCTGCGACCGACCGGCGCCCGAAGCGCTTCCTCGCGCCCGGCGCCGAGCCGCTCCAGCAACGCCAGGTAGACCTCCTTGCGCCCGCCGAAGTAGTGGTGCACGAGTCCCCGCGCGACACCGGCGGCCTTCGCGATGTGGTCGACCGTGACCTCCTCGTACCCGCCCTCGGCGAGCAGTTCGTTGGCTGCATCAAGGATCTGCTCGCGCCGTTCTGCGGGGTCGAGGCGGCGGTACTTCGGCTCTGTGCTCACCGGGCCACCATACGGAATAGCACTCCGTCAACATGGCGACGATCCGTACCAATATCCAGTCGATGTGCGGGTACTACGACCATGGTTCGAGTGCGCGCGAGACCACACCTCGCTAATGCTTCATGCAGGCCCAAACCGGGCATCCCCCCAGCAACTTGGAGTCATCATGTCCCGCACCTCTGTTCGAGCATCGGCGCTCGTCTCCGCTGTCACCGTCGCGTCCCTGATCGGGATGGCCGGACCTGCCATGGCACAGGGAGGTTCGCCGGCCCCTGTCCCACCACCGGTCTCCCTGGACTGCACCACGGTAGCCCCGGCCGACCCCGACATCGCCGTCAACTACGCCGGTGACGCCGGCTGCGTCGGCATCCGCGTCTCGGGCCCCGGGCTGAGGCTGGCCTGGGTGGTCGTCGCCCCGGGTTGGAACTACGTCGTGAAGTCCAACGGCGCGGGAACCAACAGCCGCGTCGAGCTGCGGTTCAGCAACGCCTCCACCGGCCAGAAGGTGACCTTCCGCTACCAGCGCGGCAAGACCGTCATCGGCTGATCCACGCTTGCGGCTTGACAACCCTGGAGGGTCGGGCCGTTCGTCGGCGACGGGTCCGTAGCCGCGAGGGCAGTGCCAAGGGTGCAGGGTGCACCGGTCTCAGCACAGCGCCACTCGCGGTCACGATCCCGTGCATCGCCTTCCTCGCCGAAGTGATGTCGCGTCGTGGGCGACACGTTGCCAGGGTGTGAGGCGCGGTCCTACGGTCGGATCGAGGTGATCGTATGAGCGACGTGTTGGATCCGACCTTCTACCGCAGCGCGAGTGAGGCGGCTTCCGCCCCTGCCGAGCGACTGGCCTATGTGGTGGCCTTCGACCGTGAGGGCGACCAGGCCGACGCGCTGACCGTGCTCGACGTGGACCCGAGCTCCGAGGACTATGGCCGCGTCGTGGGTTGGGTGGACTCACCGGCCCTCGGGGACGAGTTCCACCATTTCGGTTGGAACGCCTGCAGCAGCGCGCTGATGCATGAAGGCCACGACATGTCCGGCCTCGCGCGTCGATTTCTGCTGGTGCCGGGGATCCGTTCGTCGAACGTCTACGTTTTCGATACCGCGGCTGACCCGAGACAGCCCACGTTGCACAAGACGATCCTGGCGGCCGACCTTGCAGCGAAGGCCGGATACTCCCGCCCGCACACCTTGCACTGTGGGCCCGACGGGGTGTTCATGACGTGCCTGGGTGCTTCGGAGGGCGACGCCGGTCCGGGCGGCATCGCGCTGTTGGACCACAACACTTTCGACGTCATCGGTGCCTGGGAGAAGGAGCGCGGGCCGCAGTACCTCGCCTATGACGCGTGGTGGCACCTGAGGCAGAACACTCTGATCAGCAGTGAGTGGGGCACACCGGCGATGATCGAGGACGGCCTGGTCCCCGATCTACTGCTCGGGAAGGAGTACGGCCACTCGATCCACTTCTGGGATCTGGCGGCCGGCACCCACGCACAGCAGGTCGACCTCGGTGCCGAGCACCAGATGCCGCTCGAGCTGCGGCCCTCCCACGACCCTGAGGCCACCTGGGGCTTCGTCGGTGTGGTGGTTTCCACCGACGACCTCTCCGCGTCGGTGTTTCGGTGGCACCGCGACGGCGACCAGTGGCGCGCGGACAAGGTGATCTCGATCCCTGCCGAACCGGCCGACGCCGACCTCCTGCCTCCCGCCCTCAAGCCGTTCGGAGCCGTCCCGCCCCTGATCAGCGACATCGACCTGTCCGTCGACGACCGCTTCCTCTACGTCTCCTGCTGGGGTACCGGTGAGCTGAAGCAGTACGACGTCTCGGATCCGGCCCGGCCGCGCGAAGTCGGCTCGGTGCACCTCGGCGGGATCGTCCGTCGGGCACCGCACCCGTCGGCCCCGGACCTGCCACTGGCCGGCGGCCCACAGATGGTCGAGGTAAGTCGCGACGGAAGGCGGGTCTACTTCACCAACTCTCTCTACGGCTCCTGGGACGACCAGTTCTATCCCGACGGCGTCGGCGCCTGGATGGCCAAGCTGGACATCGACCCCGGAGGCGGAATGAGCGTGGACCAGCGGTTCTTCCCCCATGGAGACGAGTTCCGCGGTCGCCGTGTGCACCAGGTCCGCCTGCAGGGCGGCGACGCCTCATCCGACTCGTATTGCTTCAGGTAGTCCGTCACGGCATGGCGTCCATGACCGCTGCCGAGGCACACTGGCGGTGGAGGACGGACGATGGCTGAGCTGCACCAACTACAAGAGCTCCACGACACCTATGTCTGGGAAGTGAACGCTGCGGTCGGAGAGGACCGCCTCGATCTCGTGTGGGAGCTGGCCGATGACTACATGGATCGGGCGCTGCTGCTGCTGGCGAGCGGTGAGCCGCCCACGTGCGGATCGCCGGACTGCGCGGTCTGCACTCGTCCACGGGACGTCCGCCCGGCGCCGCGCGCGCACCCGTTCCGTCGTTGGCGCCGCCGCTCAGCGTGAGCAGAGCGCCCGTTCCATCGCGTGGCATCAGTCGCGGGACCGGTCAGGTCAACAGGTGCACCTCGAAGGTGTACCTGCTCGACGCGTAGACGTGGTTGCCGAACTCGACCGCCGACCCGTGGTCGTCGTACGTGACCCGCTGCGCGGTGATCAGGGCCGCTCCCCTGGATTCCTCGAGCATCCGGGCCTCCGCGGCGGTGGCGTTCCGGGCGCCCAGCGTCTGGGTGGCGGAGTGCAGCACGACGCCCTGGCTCCGGATGAGGTCGTAGAGCCCGTGGTCGACGAGATCATCCTCTGAAAAGACGGCGAGCCGCTCGGGCAGGTAGTTGGTCATCCTCGCGATGGGCTCACCGTCGGCCCGCCGCAGGCGGACCAGCTCGAGGACCAGGGTGCCCACGGGCACATCGAGCCGCTCGGCGACGTCGTCGTCTGCCTCGACCCGCTTGAAGGACAGGACCTCGGTGCTCGGCTTCTTGCCGGCCCGGGCCAGGTCCTCGTTGAGGCTGGTGAGCTCCAGCGGCCGGCGCAGCTTGGGCTGGACCACGCGAGTACCGACGCCACGCCGGCGTACCACGAGGCCCTTGTCGACCAGGTGCTGCATGGCCCTGCGCATCGTGGGACGCGAGAGTCCGAGGGACGCGGCGAGGTCGACCTCGTTCTGGAAAAGCGTCCCCGTGGGAAGCACGCCGGCGTGGATCGCATCCTCGAGATGCTGCGCGACCTGGAAGTACAAGGGCACGGGGCTGCTCCGGTCGACGACGAGACGGGGGATCGCGTCAAGACCCGGAGTTCTCTCGGACATATCGTCAGTATGTCAGATCTAACTGTCAAATGGTAATACCGCGGATACTCGCGGCGTCATGCGCGAGCGTCGTTCCGCAGTCCGTTTCTCGTGCCAGCTCGCCGTGCTTCCTCATAGCAGGAGCAGCATGGCCGTCCCCGCGGAGAACCCGAGCGCGAGCACTTCGAACTGTCGCTGCTGCAAGCGACCGACCAGCAGGATCCCCAATCCCGCGCCGAGTAGCAGTGCGGGCACCAACATCAGGTCGCGGATGAGGCTGGTGGGCGTGATCAGGCCGAGACCGGCGCTGAAGGGGATCTTGGTCAGGTTGACGACCAGGAAGAACCAGGCGCCGGTGCCGATCATCCGCAGCATCGGCAGGCCCGCCCGGAGCAGGTAGACCGTCGTGACCGGTCCCGCCGCGTTGGCCGTCATCGTGGCGAAACCGGCGACGCAACCTGCGCCGAGCGTCGTGGCGCCGTGCGGACGAACGGGTGCACCACCCGTGGTCTGCTCCGCCGCTCGCGCCCGCTGCCACAGCTGGACGCCGCACATCAGCAGCAACGTCACGGCGATCGTCCGCCGCATCACCGCGTCGTCGGCCACGGCGAGGAACCACACCCCGAGGAGGAGCCCGGGAAGGACACCGGGCAGCAGCCGCCAGAGGATGCCCCAGTCAGCGTGACGCCGGTAGTGGGCCACGGCGACGAGGTCCCCGCAGACGAGCAGCGGAAGGATCGCACCGGTCGACTCGCGGGCCGGCAGGACCGCGGCAAAGATCACCACGGCGACGGACCCGACCCCGGCGATGGCGGTCTTGGCGACTCCGACCAGCATGCCGGCCACGGCCAGCCAGAGCCACGTGGTGAGGGTCAGCTCACCCGCTGACAAATGACTGCCGGACCACTAAGGGGCCTTCACGATAAGCACCGGAACGCTTGCCTCCAGGATGATCGTCTGTGCGACGCTTCCGAGCAGCGCCTTGCCCACCGGCGACCGGCGTCGCGCGCCGACGACGAGGAGGTCCGGGCGAAGCCGGTCGGTGAGGTCCACGATGGCGTCGCCGACATCCCCGCTCACGCTTTGGAGGTGCAGCTTCCACGTGACGTCGGAGTCCGGTCCGACAGCGCGGTCGATCTCGTCGGACACGCCGAGTCGGTAGGCCTCCTCCGTGTCGGGATCGAGCGAGGAGTTCACCACATGCAGCACAGCCAGATCGGTAGCCCGGTACCTGGCCTCCTGCGCCGCGTGCGTCAGCGCCAACCGGGCGGTCGCCGAGACCTGGTGCGCCACCGCGACGGTCATCGCTTGAGCTCGTGGGACAGTTCGGTGAGCTCGTCGCCTCCGGCCATCTGACGAGTGAGCTCGTCCAGGGTCACCTCGCTGCGCTTCTTGTCGAGCACCGCCTGTCCGAGCTTGAGGATGACGAAGTGGTCCCCGACCAGGTTGGCGTGGTGCGGGTTGTGGGTGATGAACACCACCCCCAGGCCGGCGTCGCGGGCCGCGGCCGTGTACTTCAGCACGACACCCGACTGCTTGACTCCCAGAGCCGCCGTGGGCTCGTCGAGGATCAGGACCCGCGCACCGAAGTAGACCGCACGCGCGATCGCGACGCACTGGCGCTGACCGCCGGAGAGCTCACCGATGGGCTGGTCGATGTTCTTGACCACGATGCCCATCTTGCGCAGCTCCTGGTCGGCGATGCGCTTCATCTCCTTGACCCTCATGCCGGAGAACGGAATGCCGCTCGAGGTCAGCTCGGAACCGAGGAAGAAGTTGCGCCAGACCTCCATCAGCCCGACCACGGCAAGATCCTGGTAGACCGTGGCGATGCCATGGTCCAGCGCCGCCCGCGGCGAGCCGAAGTGCACCTCCGAGCCGTCGACCTTGAGGATGCCCTCGTTGTGGGGGTGCAGGCCCGAGATGATCTTGATCAAGGTTGACTTCCCGGCGCCGTTGTCGCCGAGCACGCAGGTCACCTCGCCAGCACGGACGGTGAGGTTGATTCCCTTGAGGGCACGGATCGCGCCGTAGCGCTTGCCCACCTCTTCCAGCTCGACGAGAGCCTCACCCTGTTGCAGCGACTGATCCGCGTGCTCGTTGATGGTGTCGGTCATGACTAAGCCACCTTCCTGGTGGTCGAGAGCCTCTTGACGTACAGGTTGACCAGGACCGCGAGCAGGAGCATCACACCGAGGAACGCCCGGAACCAGTTCGGGTCCCAACCGGCGTAGACGATGCACAGGCTGGTCATGCCGAAGATGAAGGAGCCGATGGCGGCCCCGATGGCGTTCCCGTAGCCGCCGGTGAGCAGGGTGCCGCCCACGACCGCAGCGATGATGTAGAGGAACTCGTTTCCGACGCCGTTGCCGGCCTGGATGGTGTTGAAGTTGTAGAGCGTGTGCATACCCATGAACCAGGCCAGGAAGCTCACTGTCATGAAGAGTCCGATCTTGACCCTCACGACCGGGACGCCGACCGCGCGTGCGCTCGCCTGGTTGCCGCCCACGGCATAGATCCAGTTCCCGACCTTGGTGCGAAGCAGTATCCAGGAGGCGGCGGCCACGAACAGGAACCACCACACCACGATGATGCTCACTCGGACCGAGCCGACGTCGAAGGTGGATGCGAAGACCTTCTGGAGCGATGTGTAGCCGTTCATCTGGTTGATGTTGGGGGTGGAGACCGAGCCGGTCACGAGCTTGGTCACGCCGAGGTTGACTCCCTGCAGGATGAAGAAGGTGCCCAGGGTGATCAAGAAGCTGGCGATCCCGGTTCTCATCACGAGGTAGCCGTTGAGGAACCCGATGGCCAGCGCGACGACCAGTGAGACGACCGCCCCGACCCAGAGGTTGAGGTTGTACTCGTAGGAGAACATCGCGTTGACCAGTCCGGCCGTCGTCACCATGACACCGGCGGAGAGGTCGAACTCGCCGCCGATCATCAGCATGCCGACGGCGACGGCGACGATTCCGATGGTGGCGCTCTGGTAGAGGACAGTCGCGAGGGACTCCGCCGAACGGAAGGGCGGCGCCACGATGAGGAAGAAGATGCCGATCACGATGGCGGCGACCAGGGCACCGATCTCGGGCCTGGCCAACATGCGGCTTAGCAGTCCGATCTGGACGCGGTTGGACTCTTCGGCTGGTGTGTCGAGAGCCGGTTTTTGAGACGTCGTACTCATGTGAACCTCCGGGGTTCGGTTGTCGTGGGAGCCGGCCGACGCACGGCCGACCGGCTCCCACAGGGACTCCTTAGCGGGTGCCCTTCTTTGCGAACGGAAGGATGACGTCGATGTTCGACTTGTCCACGAACGACGGACCGGTCAGGACCGGCCCACCACCACCGATGTCGTTGCCGTTCTTCAGGTTGAGGTAGAGCGCGGTCACCGCCTGGTAGCCCTGGACGTAGGGCTGCTGGTCGATCGAGAACTCGATCTTGCCGTCCTTGATGTCCTGCGCCGCGTCGGCGTTGAGGTCGAAGGTGATGAGCTTCGCCTTGCTGCCCGAGGAGTCCATGGCCTTGAGCGCATCCAGGGCGATCGGAGCACCGAGCGTGACGATGTAGTCGATCGACTTGTCCTGGGACAGCTTGGCCTGCAGTGACGAGACCACCGCGGAGTCGTCGGCACCGTTCACCTGGATGTTCTCTGTGGCCGGAGCCTTGCTCTTCACACCGGCACAACGCGCCTCGAGGGCCACCGAGCCGGACGCCTGGATCACGCAGAGCGGATGCTTTCCTCCGCTGTCGGAGATCCGCTGACCGGCGCTCTGCACCCGCCAGGTTCTCGTCGGAGCCGAAGTACATCAGCGCACCGACGTCCTTGTACTGGTCGATGCCGGAGTTGAACGCCACCACCGGGATCTTCGCGTCGCCCGCGTCCTTGACCGCACCCGCGAGCGCGTCGGGGGTCGCCAGCGTGGTCGCGATGCCGTCGACCTTGGAGTCGATGGCATTCTGGATCAGCGTCGCCTGCTTGCCGGGGTCCGGGTCGTTGGAGTACTTCAGGTCGATGCCGTAGTTCGTGGCAGCTTGCTGGGCGCCCGACTTGATCTTGTCCCAGAAGGTGTCGCCCGGGGTCTCATGTGTGATCATCGCGACTGTGTAGCCGGAGTTGTCCCCGGCGCCGCCGCTGCCGCCGCCGCTGTCCTGGCCGTCCCCCGTGTCCGTGCGTCCGCCGCCGGCGCAGGCCGACAGGGCGACGGCGAGCACGGCCCCCAGGACGAGCGCGCCACGTGTTCGAGCTCGGGTCTGCTTCATGGTCGGTGTTCCTTTCGTTGTGGATCCCGTGAGATCCAGGGACGGATGCGTGCCTTGTCGGCCCCAGCGAGCGCGGGCGAACCGACCCGGGGCGGGCCCGGGGACGCAGCCCCGACCTCGAGGCTGCGTCTCGCCGCTCCAGCGGTGATGGCAGCGAACCTCATGAGTCGGAACCCTCGTTTCGTGTACCGACCGAAGTGTCGGCCGTCACAGCCTCGCCGAGCGCACGTTTAGTTGTCAAGAGTTTGTCCTAACATTCTGAGGTCAGGAACTTACAGCCGGAGGATTTGTGCAGCAGACGGAATGTTAGGACAAACTCTTGACAAGGCAAGACCGTCCTCGCTTGTATAGGGGACGGCGTCCGTTCTGCGGTTTCGGGTGCGACGGATCGCCATCCTTCGAGCTTCACCAGACTCATGCGGGGAGAACCCATGTCAGACCTCTCGAAGCTTCGTCTTGGCACCGCCCCTGACTCCTGGGGGGTGTGGTTCGCCAGTGACCCCCAACAGGTGACGTGGGACGTCTACCTCGACGAGATCGCCGCGGTGGGGTACGCCTACACCGAGCTCGGGCCGCAGGGGTTCATGCCCCAGGACCCGTCCCAGCTGAAGGAGGAGCTCGCCAAGCGCAACCTCACCGCCTGTGGCGGCACCGTTTTCGCGGGGCTGCACAAGGGCAGGGACGCGCTGGACAAGGCGATCGCGGAGTTCGGCCAGGAGGCCCGGCTGTTGTCCGCCGTGGGTGCCGAGTACCTGGTGCACCTGCCGGAGCAGTACACCGACCAGCACACGGGGACCACCACCGAGTCGGGTGATCTGGACTCCGAGCAGTGGAAGTACCTCGTGACCGGCACCGACGAGCTCGCCAAGGTGCTCTTCAACGAGTACGGCGTGAAGCTGGTGTTCCATCCGCACGCGGACACCCACGTCGACACCCAGGACCGCATCGAACGGTTCCTGACCGACACCGACCCCACGCTGGTGAACCTGTGTCTCGACACCGGTCACGTCTCCTACTGCGAGGGTGACAACATCGAGATCATCAAGGCGTTCCCCGAGCGGATCACCTACGTGCACCTGAAGTCCGTCGACCCGGTAGTGCGTGCACGTGCCCTCGCGGAGAAGATGCCGCTCTCGGAGTCGGTCAAGCTCGGGATCATGTGCGAGCCGCCGTACGGCGAGCCCGACATGCCGCCGTTGCTCGACGAGCTCGGCAAGCTCGACCGCGAGATCTACACCGTGATCGAGCAGGACCTCTACCCGGTCGAGCCGCACATCCCACTGCCCATCGGCGCGCGCACCGCCGGCTACTACGTCGGCTGCGGGCTCGGTCCCGTGCGCCGCTGGCCCTACTGACAACAGGAGAGAACAGACATGGCACTCAAGGTCGGAGTCATCGGTACCGGCATGATCGGTCGCGACCACATCCGCCGGCTCACCGAGGTCGTCTCGGGGGCCGAGGTGGTCGCCGTCACCGACGCGAACGAGGTGCTGGCCAAGGAGGTGGCCGCCGGCCTCCCCAACGCGACGGTGCACGTCACCGGCGAGGACCTCATCGCCGATGAGAACGTGCAGGCGGTGATCGTGTGCTCCTGGGGGCCGACCCACGAGCAGTACGTCGTCGCCTCGATCGCGGCCGGCAAGCCGGTCTTCTGCGAGAAGCCGTTGGCGACCACCACCGACGCCTGCCGGCGGATCATGGACGCGGAGGCGGCCACCGGCCAGCGCCTGGTGCAGGTCGGCTTCATGCGGCGGTACGACGCGCCCTACCGCGCACTCAAGAAGGCGATCGACTCCGGTGCCGTGGGTGCGCCCCTCATCTACTACTCGGGCCATCGCAACCCCTCGGTACCCGAGCACTACACGAAGGACATGGCGATCGTCGACACGGCTGTGCACGACTTCGACGTCACCCGCTGGCTGCTCGGTGAGGAGCTCACCTCGATCCGGGTGCTCGCCGCGAAGCCCAACAGCCACGGTGGCGACCTCCAGGACCCGCTGCTGATGATCCTCGAGACGGACTCGGGCGTGCTGGTGAACGTGGAGACCTCGGTGAACATCCGATACGGCTACGACATCCGTGGCGAGGTCATCGGGGAGGACGGCACGGCGGCACTCGCCGAGACCGGCCCGATCGTCCTGCGCAGCGCGCACAGCGTCGGTGTGGCGGTTCCGGAGGACTGGCGCGAGCGGTTCATCGCCGCCTACGACGTGGAGTTCCAGGAATGGATCAGCGAAGTGGTCACCGGCACCCCCCTGACCGGCCCAAGTGCCTGGGACGGCTACGCCGCGCAGGCCGTCTGCGACGCCGGCGTCCAGGCCCTCTACAGCGGTGAGCGGGTCGAGATCGAGCTCGGCAGCAAGCCCGCCCTCTACTCCTGACGCACACCCCGGCCACCACGATCACCAAAGGAACACACATGACCGAGAACTCCATAGGCGTCGCCGTCATCGGCGTCGGCATGGTCGGACGTGCCCACGCTGCCGGCTACCGCACCGCCAGCAGCCTGTTCGACATCGACCGACCCGACACCCGCCTCGTCGCCATCGCTGATGCCTACGAGCCGTTCGCCGTCGACGCGGCCAAGCGCTTCGGCTACGAGCGCTCCGAGACGTCGTGGGAGGCGATCGTGGACGCCCCCGACATCGACGTCGTCAGCGTCGCGGTCGCCAACTCGATGCACCGTGAGGTGGTCGAGGCCTTGCTGGGTGCGGGCAAGCACGTGCTCTGCGAGAAGCCGCTGGCGCCTTCGGTCGAGGACGCGAAGGCGATGGTGGCCGCCGCCGAGGCAGCCGCCACGCATGCCGGCATCGGGTTCACCTTCCGGCGGGCTCCGGGGATCAACGCGATCCGCGAGCAGGTCCTGCAGGGCTCGATCGGCGAGACGCGCCACTTCAACGGTCACTACTGGTGCAACTATGCCCAGAACGCGAAGAACCCGATCAGCTGGCGCTATCGCGGCGGCCCGGGCAGCGGAGCGCTGGCCGATATCGGCAGCCACATGATCGACCTCGGCGAGTACATCTGCGGCCCGATGACGAGCGTCAGCGGTGCCGTCTTCCAGACGTTCACGACCGAACGCCCCGTCCCCGTCGGCGTGACGGTCGGCCACGCCGGTGGCAAGGTCAGTGACGAGATGGAGGCGGTGGACAACGAGGACATCGCCACCTTCACCGCGAGCTTCGCCAACGGCTCCGTGGGCACCTTCTCGATCTCGAGGGTCGCGCACGGCCTGCCCAACGGGCTCGGCTTCGAGGTGTTCGGAGAGTCGGGCTCGGCGGCGTACGACCTGAACCGTCCCGGCGAGTTCACCTTCTCGGACCTCGGTCCTGCCAGCGTCGTGAACGGGCCCCGGCAGGTACTGCTCGGTCCGGAGCACCCCTACCTCGAGCGGGGCCTGCCGATGGACTTCCCGTCGGTCGGTCACGGGCAGAACGACTTCTTCGCCTGGCAGGCGCGCGCCTTCCTCGACCAGGTGGCCGGGCTCGACCGGCTGCCCGCCGTACCGACGCTGCGGCACGGGCTCCACAACATGGAGATCCTCGCCGCGGTCACGCAGTCCGCGCTGAACGGCGGCCAGGCCGTCTCCCTGGCCTGACGCCACCACCCACGCACGAGAGGAACCACCCACATGAAGCTCGGCGCCTACACCGCCTGCCTGCACGACAAGACCCTCGAGGAGACGCTCACCATCCTGCGCGACCTCGGCCTGAACAGCGTGGAGATCAACTCCGGCGGATTCATCGGCACCCCTCACCTGCCCGTCGAGGAGCTGCTCGAGAGCGCCGAGGCGCGCGAGAAGTACCTCGCCATCTTTCCCGAGTACGGCATCGAGCTCACCGCCCTGAACTGCAACGGGAACCCGCTGCACCCCGACCCCGAGGTGCACCACGCCGAGGATCTCAAGCGCTCCATCAAGCTTGCCGGCCTGCTCGGGATCAAGACCGTGATCACCATGTCCGGGCTTCCTGGCACTGACCCGGATGGCAAGCGCCCCTCGTGGACGGTCATCCCCTGGGACAGCGTCTACAAGGAGACCCTCGACTACCAGTGGAACGAGGTCGCGGTGCCCTTCTGGAAGGAGATCCAGCAGCTCGCCGCCGAGCACGACGTCCAGGTTGCGATCGAGATGCACCCGCACAACATCGTCTTCAACCCGGCCACCATGAAGCGGCTCGTGGAGCTGACCACTCCCGAGGGCGGCAAGAACCAGGTCGGTGCCGAGATGGACCCGAGCCACCTCTTCTGGCAGCACATCGACCCCATCCGGGCGATCGAGGACCTCGGTCCGCTCGTGTTCTTCGCCGCCGCCAAGGACACGCTGATCCACGAGACGGCGGCGATCAACGGGGTGCTCGACGACCGCTTCGAGTGGATCCCCGCGGAGCAGAACCCGGTGGGCCTCGGCGGCCGCTACACCGTGACCAAGTGGCCCGAGGTTCCCGGCTGGTCCTTCGTCGCGGTCGGCCGCGGTCACGACGTCGACTTCTGGGCACGCTTCCTCGCGGCCATCTACAAGGTGGACCCTGACATGCCAGTCAACATCGAGCACGAGGACGCGACGTTCGGGCAGATCGAGGGCCTGAAGTACGCGGCGGACAACCTGCTCGCGGCGGCCGACCAGGCCGGGCTCGCCTGAAGGCGGGTCCTTCTGTTAAAGTCAGAATGTAAAGACAAATACGAGGAGGGGTTCCGTTGAGGACCATCGAGCACTGGGTCGCAGGCAAGTCGACCACCGGGGTGTCAGATCGAACGGCTCCGGTCTACAACCCGGCGACCGGCGAGCAGCAGGCCGAGGTCCTGCTGGCAGACGTAAGCGACGTCGAGGCTGCCATCGCGGCGGCGAGCGATGCCTTCGCGGACTGGTCGCAGACCTCGATCAGCAAGCGCACGAAGGTGTTGTTCGCCTTCCGCGAGATCGTCAACGCCCGTGCCTCGGAGATCGCCGAGCTGATCACCGACGAGCACGGCAAGGTGCTCTCCGACGCGCTGGGGGAGGTGCAGCGGGGGCTGGAGGTCGTCGAGTTCGCCTGCGGCATCCCCAGCCTGCTCAAGGGCGACTACTCCGACCAGGTCTCGACCGACGTCGACACCTACTCATTCCGCGAGCCGCTGGGCGTGGTCGCGGGCATCACGCCGTTCAACTTCCCGGCGATGGTGCCGATGTGGATGTTCCCGGTGGCAATCGCCTGCGGCAACACGTTCGTGCTCAAGCCCAGCGAGCGGGACCCCTCCGCCTCGATGCTGATCGCGCAGATGTGGCAGGAGGCGGGCCTCCCGGATGGTGTCTTCAACGTGGTGCACGGCGACAAGCTCGCGGTCGACACGATCCTCGACTCGCCCGACGTGGCGGCGGTCTCGTTCGTCGGCTCGACCCCGATCGCGAAGTACATCCACGAGCGGGGTACGGCGAACGGCAAGCGGGTGCAGGCCCTGGGCGGGGCCAAGAACCACGCGATCATCCTCCCTGACGCCGACGTCGAGTTCGCGGCCGACCACCTCGCGGCGGCCGCCTTCGGCTCCGCCGGCGAGCGGTGCATGGCGATCTCGGCAGCCGTCACGGTCGGTGACGTCGCCGACCGCCTGGTCGAGGCCGTCAACGAGCGGGCTCGTGCGGTCAAGGTCGGCAGCGGCCGAGACAGCGACAGCGAGATGGGACCCGGTGGTCACCCGCGACGCGCAGCAGCGCATCGTCGGGCTCATCGGCACGGGCGAGGAGCAGGGTGCCCGGATCTCGGTCGACGGCCGCGGTCACACCGTGGCCGGCCACGAGGACGGCTTCTTCGTCGGCCCCACGGTGATCGACGATGTCTCCACCGAGATGGACGTCTACACCCAGGAGATATTCGGCCCGGTGCTCGCCGTCGTACGCACCGACACCGTGGACGAGGCGATCGCGTTGATCAATGCCAACCCCTACGGCAACGGCACGGCCATCTTCACCAACAGCGGTGAGGCTGCGCGCCGGTTCCAGCGTGGTGTGCACGTCGGGATGATCGGCATCAACGTGCCGGTCCCAGTCCCGATGGCCTACTACTCCTTCGGGGGCTGGAAGGACTCGCTGTTCGGCGACAAGCACGTGCATGGTCCCGAGGGCGTCAGCTTCTACACGCGCGCCAAGGTCGTCACGGCTCGTTGGCCCCACGTCGACCACGCCAGCGACGCCAGCTTCCACTTCCCGACGGCCAAGTGAGGTTGAGACCATGAAGATCGCCCTCGACCCGTACATGCTCCGCGGCACCCCGCTGCTCGAGCTTCCCGGTGTCGTGGCCGACCTCGGCTACGAGTACATCGAGCTCTCGCCCCGCGAGGACTTCACGCCCTTCTTCCTGCACCCGCGCGCCGACGACGGAACCGTCAAGGCCTTCAAGAAGGCCCTCGACGGGGCCGGAGTGAAGGTCGCCTCGCACCTGCCGCTCTACCGCTGGTCGGGGCCGGACGAGGACGAACGTCAGGCGGCGGTGCGCAACTGGAAGCGCGCGATCCAGATGACCGTCGACCTCGACTGCCGGGTGATGAACTCCGAGTTCAACGGTCGCCCCGAAGCGGTGAGCCGGAGCGAGGGGCAGTTCTGGAAGTCGATGGAGGAGCTGCTGCCGATCTTCGAGAGCGAGGGGGTCGAGCTCCGGCTCGAGCCGCACCCCGACGACTTCGTCGAGGACGGCCTGGTCGCGATCGACATGATCCGCGGCATCAACTCGCCGCTGGTCTCCTTCCTCTACTGCTGCCCGCACACCTTCCACATGGGCGGCAACATGGTCGAGATCATGTCGTACGCGGGGGACCTGATGACCCAGCTGCACCTCGCCGACTCCTTCGACCACACGGGATCCTCGGGCCTGCGCTACATCACCAACCCGCCCGGCAACCCGATCCGGGTGCACCAGCACCTCGACATCGGTCAGGGCGAGGTCGAAGTGGGACCTGTTCTTCGAGACCCTGAACAAGCTCGGCTTCGGTGAGCGTGAGGGCAACATCATGACCTCCTGCGTGTTCGCGTGGGAGGAGCGTGCCGAGGAGTCCTCCCGGTTCATGCGGAAGACCATCGACTCCTATGTGGGGTCCTGGTGAGCACCGAGTCCCTGGAGCTGCTGACCGTCGGCCGGGTCGGCGTCGACATCTACCCCCAGCAGAACGGCCCGCTGAAGGACGTCACGACGTTCGCCAGGTACCTCGGCGGCACGGCCACGAACGTCGCTGTCGGGGCGGCCCGGCTGGGTCGTCGTACGGCCGTGCTGACGAAGGTCGGACCGGACAGCTTCGGCGAGTTCGTGCGCGAGGCACTGGTCGGCTTCGGCGTCGACCCGGCGTACGTCGGCACGGCACCGGGCCTGCTCACCCCGGTCGTGTTCTGCGAGCTTGACCCACCCGAGGACCCCGCCCTGTTCTTCTACCGGCAGCCGATCGCTCCCGACCTGACCATCGGCGACGACGACATCCCCTGGGACGTCGTGCGCGACGTACCGGTCTTCTGGGTGACCGGGACAGGCGCGAGCGTCGAACCGTCCCGCACCTCGCAGCTGGCGATGCTCAAGCACCGCGGCCGGCTCACCCCGGGCTCGGGCCGGCACACGGTGCTCGACCTGGACTGGCGACCGATGTTCTGGTCGTCGCCCGAGCAGGCCACTGCCGAGTACGACGCCATGCTCGACCATGTCACGGTGGCCGTCGGCAACCGTGCCGAGGTCGAGGTGGCGGTCGGCACCAGCGATCCGGACGAGGCGGCGACCCGGCTGCTCGACCGGGGTCTGGAGCTGGCCCTGGTGAAGATGGGCGGCGAGGGCGTGCTCGTCGCCACGCCCGAGCGTCGCGACGTGGTGGCGCCGCACCCGGTCAAGGTCGTCTGCGGCCTCGGCGCCGGTGACGCCTTCGGTGGAGCCCTGGTGCACGGCCTGCTGGCCGGCTGGGACCCGGTCAGGATCGCGCGCTACGCCAACGCCGCCGGCGCGATCGTGGCGTCCCGACTCTCGTGTGCGGATGCCATGCCCACCCTGGACGAGCTCACCAGCCTCGTCGACAGTGAAGAAGGTGCATCATGACGGTCACCCAGGACGAGCTGACCCGCGAGCGGCGTGGGCCGATCATCACCGACGCCCAGTGGCGGGACCTGCTCGAGCGTCGCGCCACCGACCCCGGCGCGGTCGCCAGCGCCTACGCCGCCCGGCGTCGCCCCGGCAAGTTCGTCTCCGAGCAGGGGACGCTCTTCCTCGTCGCCGCCGACCACCCGGCCCGCGGTTCGCTCGCGTCCGGCGGCGATGCGATGGCGATGGCTGACCGACGCTCGTTGCTCGCCCGCCTGGTCGAGGCGTTGCACCACCCGGACGTCGACGGCGTGCTCGGCACGCCCGACATCATCGAGGAGCTGCTGCTCCTCGGCGCGCTCGAGGACAAGGTCGTCATCGGCTCGATGAACCGCGGTGGTCTTGACGGCGCACTCTGGACGATGGACGACCGCTTCACCGGGTACGACGCGGCGAGCATCGCCGCCTGTGGACTCGAGGGCGGCAAGATGCTGCTCCGCATCGACGACACCGATGCCGGGACGGCGACCACCATCGAGGCCTGCGCCGAGGCCGTCAGCGAGCTCGCCGAGCTGGGCCTCGTGGCGATGGTCGAGCCGTTGCCCTACGAGCGTGACGAGAACGGGGCCCTGTTCCTGCGCAAGGACGCGCCCGCGCTGTCCCGCGCGGTCACGATCGCCTCAGGCCTGGGGACGACGAGTGCGTACACCTGGTTGAAGATGCCCGCGTGTGACGACTTCGAGACGGTCTTCGGGTCGACCACGCTGCCCTGCGTCGTGCTCGGCGGCGTACCGAGCTCCGACCCGGCCCAGGACCTCGCGTCGTGGGGAAAGACCCTGTCGCACCCCGTGGTGCGAGGGCTCGTGGTGGGCCGGACCCTGCTCTACCCGCCTGACGGGGATGTCGGGTCGGCGGTGCACGCGGCCGCCGAGGTGCTCGACACTGCCAAGCGGGTGGGCCGATGACGATTCACCGCCCCTTCCCGGACTCCCCAGGAGCAGCCGGCGAGCTGGTGTCACTGACGCCCGAGGACGCCGGCTGGGAGTGGACCGGCCTCCGCGTCGTACGGCTCGCCCCGGGGCGGCCGGTGCGGCTGGAGACCGGACCGAGCGAGGTCTTCGTGCTCCCGCTGCGCGGGTCGCTGGGGGTCGAGGTGTCCGCCGCGGAGGGAGGCTCGCCCGAGGCGAAGTTCGACCTCGACGGTCGGCCGAGCGTGTTCAGCGCGGTGACCGACTTCGCCTACGTCGGCCGTGACAGCACGATCGTTCTCCTCAGCGACGATGTCGCGGAGGTGGCGCTCCCGGCTGCGCGCTGCAGCACCCGTCTCGAGGCTCGCTACGGCGCCGCCGCGGACGTCCCCGTCGAGACCCGCGGTGCCGGCAGCGCCAGTCGCCAGGTCAACAACTTCGGCGTGCCAGGGGTGTGGGAGCACGCGGAGAAGCTGGTCTGCTGCGAGCTGATCACGCCGCCCGGCAACTGGTCGAGCTACCCACCGCACAAGCACGACGCCTCGGCGCCGTGCGAGGTGGTCAACGAGGAGATCTACTACTACCGGATCGCCGGACCCGACCAGGTCACGCCCTCCCGCACCGGCCTGGGCTACCACCGGACCTACACCGGCCCGGAGCACGAGGCGGCCGGGCTGGCGCCGATCGACGAGACGCTCGAGGTGCGCGACCACGACGTGGTACTCGTCCCGCACGGCTACCACGGTCCGTGCATGGCGGCGTACGGCTACCCGATGTACTACCTCAACGCGATGGCCGGCCCAGCGGACGAACGCGCGCTGGCGTTCTGCGACGATCCGACCCATAGCTGGGTCCGCGGCAGCTGGTCGGGCGTGGAGACAGACCCGCGCTGCCCGGTGACCTCGGCGTCCGGCCGGACGGACGGCCTCGTTCCCTCGTATGACGACGTCCCCACCCCAGCGCCTGCGGAGGAAGCACGATGACCGGCACCACCAGGCTGACCACGGCCCAGGCGCTCGTCCGCTGGATGATCGCGCAACGCTCGGAGCTGCTCGACGGCACCGAGGTGCCCTTGTTTCCGGGGGTCTTCGCGATCTTCGGCCACGGCAACGTCCTCGGACTGGGCACCGCCCTGCACGAGAAGCGAGACGAGCTGCCGACCTGGCGCGGCCAGAACGAGCAGGGCATGGCGCTGGCCGCGGTCGGCTTCGCCCGGGCGACCGACCGCCGTCAGGTGATGCCGGTGACCACGTCGGTCGGCCCGGGCGCGCTGAACCTGGTCACCGCGGCCGGGGTGGCGCACGCCAACCGGCTCCCGATGCTGCTCCTCCCAGGGGACACGTTCGTCGGTCGGGCGCCCGATCCGGTGCTCCAGCAGGTCGAGCACTTCGGAGACCCCACGACCTCGGTGAACGACGCCTTCCGTTCCGTCGCGCGCTACTTCGACCGGATCACCCGACCCGAGCAGCTGCTCTCGTCGCTGCCACAGGTGGCCCGGGTGCTCACGGATCCCGCCGACTGCGGGCCCGTCGTGCTCGCGATGCCGCAGGACGCACAGGTGGAGGAGTTCGACTTCCCACTCTCGATGTTCGAGCCCCGCGTGCACCGGGTACCGCGGCTGCGCCCCGACCGGGACGACCTCGTGCGCGCCGTCGAGACCCTGCGCACCGCAGCAGCGACCCCTCCTCGTCCTCGGTGGAGGCGTGCGCTACTCGGGAGCTGCCCCCGAGGCGCTCGCCTTCGCCGAGGCGCACGGCATCCCGGTGGTGGAGACCGTCGCCGGCCGGACCCTGGTGCCGCACGACCACCGGCTCTACGGCGGCCCGCTCGGGCATCATCGGGGCGACCTCGGCCAACGACCTCGCGGCCCGGGCCGACGTGGTGCTCGCGGTCGGGACCCGGCTCCAGGACTTCACCACCTCCTCGTGGACCGCGTTCGCCTCCGGCGTTCGGATCGTCACGGTCAACGCGGCTCGCTTCGACGCCGTCAAGCACTCGGCGCAGGCCGTGGTGGGCGACGCGCGGGCGACCGTCGTCGAGCTGGACGAGGCGCTGGGGGACTGGGGGGCGGACGAAGCCTGGGCTGCGGAGGCGTCCCGCAAGCTGGCCGAGTGGGACGCGCACGTCGACCGGCTACGCGGGGGTGTCGCACCCGACGGCAGGCTCACCTACGCCCAGGTCGTCGGCGTCGTGAACGACGCCAGCGGCCCCGAGGACTATGTCCTGACCGCGTCCGGCGGGATGCCGGGCGAGCTGCACGGAGGCTGGCGCACCGGCATCGTCAAGCACGACGGGTCCTCGACCTCAGGTGCCACGATGGACCTCGAGTACGGCTTCTCGTGCATGGGCTACGAGGTGGTCGCACCTTGGGGCGCCGCGATGGCACGTGCGCAGACCCACCCTGACGGGTTGGTCACTGCGCTGTACGGCGACGGGTCCTACCTGATGCTCAACTCCGAGCTCTACTCCGCTGCCTTCGCCGGTCACCCCTACGTGTCCGTGCTGTGCGACAACTCTGGCTTCGCCGTGATTCACCGGTTGCAGACCAACCAGGGCGCGGAGGGGTTCAACAACATGCTCGCCGACTCCCGCGGCCCCGGAGCCGACGGGAGCGTGCACGTCGACTTCGCGGCACACGCCCGGTCGCTGGGCTGCGTGGTCGAGGACGTGCCCGAGACGGCGGGGGTCGAGGAGCTGCGGTCCGCGTACGAACGCGCCCGCAGTGCCGCTCGCGAGCAGAGGCGCCCGGCGGTCGTGGTCTGCCGCACCCACCACGCCACCTGGACCGAGGCGGGTGCCTGGTGGGAGACCGGCGTGCCGGAGTCGCTCAGCGGCCGGGCGTCGTACGACGAGGCGAAGTCGGAGCAGCTGCGGTGGCTGTGAGGCTGGGGGTCGTGGGGTACGGCGTGGGCGGGCGCTGCTTTCACACACCCTTCATCGAGGCTGCCGAGGGCATCGAGCTGGCCGGTGTGGTCACCCGTTCGCCCGTACGACGGGCCGAGGTCGAGCAGGACTGGCCAGGCGTGCGCGTCTTCGACAGCCTCCAGGCACTCGTCGACAGTGGGGTCGACGCCGTCACCATCACCACGCCACCCGAGACTCGGCGCGAGCTGGTGCTCGAGGCGCTGGCCGCGGGGGTCCACGTCATGGCCGACAAGCCCTTCGCGCCCACAGCCGCCGTCGGCCGTGAGCTCGCGGCCGCGGCCGACTCATCCGGCTTGCTGCTGTCGGTTTTCCACAACCGGCGCTGGGACGCCGACGTCCGCACGCTCGCTGCCGTCGTCGCGGGCGGCCGGCTGGGGGAGCTGTGGCGGGTGCACTCGCGCTTCGACCTCGACGACCCGGCAACGCTCGAGGCCGGACCGGGCGGCGGGCTGCTTCGCGACCTGGGCAGCCACCTCGTCGACCAGATGGTCTGGCTGCTGGGCGACGTACGCAGCGTCAACGCCCACCTCGACTGGCTCGACCTGCCGACGGGGCGCACCGACGCGAGCTTCTGCATCGAGCTGGAGCACACCTCCGGGGTGCGCTCACAGGTCGAGTCGAGCAAGGTCAACCACGTCGAGGTGCGCGAGCTGCGTGCCTACGGCAGCGCCGGAAGCTACCGGTCGCTCGGCACCGACGTCCAGGCTCAGGCGATCTTCGCGGGAATGCGGCCGGCAGACGACCTGGCGGGCTGGGGCTACGAGCTGCCCGACCGCTGGGGTGTCCTCGCCACGGCCGACGGCGACGAGCCAGTGCCCTCGGAACAAGGCCGCCACCACGACCTCTACACCGCCTTCGCCGCGGCCATCCGCGGTGAAGGACCCCAGCCGGTCCCGGCCACGGACGGGGTCCGCACCCTCGCCGTGCTGGACGCGGCGCGGGTCAGCGCCGAGCAGCGTTGCAGTGTCGAGGTCGATACCGGAGTGACCACTTCTGCGCTCCATGCCACGTCCCACTGACCTTGTCGAGCATCCCGAAGAGGTCCCGCGTTCTCCTGGACTGGTGTCACCCGGCACCGCTGACCCCCGTCGGAAGGCAACTGCCATGACCATCCCTCGCATCATCCCGGTCGGCCTCATCGGCGCCGGCCGGATCGGCACCTCGCACGCCGAGATCATCGCCCAGCGCGTCCCGGGCGCCTCCCTGGTTGCCGTGGCGGACCCGCGGCCCGGAGTGGCGCGACGCCCTCGGCTCGTCGCTGGGTGCCCGAGGCGCGCTCGCACCGGTGGACATCTTCGAGGCGGACGACATCGAGGCCGTCGTGATCGCCGCGTCGTCCGACGCGCACACCGAGCTGGTCGTCGCGGCCGCCGCAGGCCGGCAAGGCCGTCTTCTGCGAGAAGCCGATGGCGTTGACCCTCTCCGACGCGGATCGCGCGATCGCCGCCGCGCGAGATGCCGGCGTGGCGCTGCAGGTCGGGTTCAACCGCCGGTTCGCCCCGGACTTCGCGGCGGCGCACGCCGCGATCGTCGCGGGGTCGGTCGGCACTCCGCAGCTGATGCGGTCGCTGACCCGCGACCCGGGCCTCGCCAACCCCGGCGGCGTCCCGCCCTGGACGGTCTTCACCCAGACCCTGATCCACGACTTCGACACGCTGCTGTGGCTCAACCCGGGCGCGCAACCCGGTCGAGGTGTACGCGACCGCCGACGCGCTGGTCGCCCCGGAGTTCAAGGCAGGCCGGCCTGCTGGACACCGCGGTCGTCGTGATCACCTTCGACAACGGGGCGCGTGGCGTCGCCGAGGCGAGCTTCTCCGCCACCTACGGCTACGACGTCCGCGGCGAGGTCTTCGGCTCGGGCGGCATGGTCACCGCGGGACGACGGCGCGCACGTCCATGACGCTCCACGACGGCTCCGGGCGGCACGTGCGAGACGGCCCGCGAGCGACGTCGACCTGTTCCGGCGACGCCTACACCGGCGAGTTCGTCGAGTTCACCGACGCCGTGCGCGAGGGCCGCGCACCCTCCGTCACCGGCGAGGACGCCCGGCGGGCGCTGATGATCGCGCTGGCCTGCATCGAGTCGGTCCAGGCCAACGCACCGCGTGAAGGTCGACGCCATGACGTTCACGCTCGCGGTCAGCGCCGAGATGGTCTACCGGGACCTGCCGCTTCGTCGAGCGGGTGAAGCGGATCCACGCGCCAGGGCTTCGCGGTGGAGATCTGGGACTGGACCGACGAAGGACCTGCCGCGCTCGCGGCCACCGGCGCCCACTTCACCTCGATGACCGGCTACGTCGAGGGCGACCTGATCGACCCCGACGGGCGCCGACACCCTGCTCCGGACCGCCGAGCTGTCGCATCGAGGCATCGCGGGCCCTCGGCTCCCCCAACCTGAACCTGCACGGCACCGGCCTCGACGGGCAGGGGCTCCCGGTCAAGCCGGTCGAGGTCGTCACCGGCGAGATGTGGTTGGCGGCCGCAGCGCACGCTGGCCAGGATCGCCGACCTGGGCAAGCGAGCGCGACGTCGTGTTCACGCTGGAGAACCTCAACCTCGCCGTCGACCACCCGGGCACGCCGTTCGCCCGGGCCGCGGACACGCTCGCCCTGGTCAGCGCCGTCGACAGCCCGCACCTGCGGATGAACCTCGACCTCTACCACGCGCAGATCGGCGAGGGGAACCTGATCGAGCTGGTCGAGCGAGCCCTGCCCTGGGTCGGCGAGATCCAGGTCGCCGACGTACCCGGTCGCTGCGAGCCGGGCACCGGCGAGATCAACTACCCGGCGGTCGCGCGGGCACTCGACTCGGCCGGCTATGAGGGAGTCGTGGGCCTTGAGGCCTTCGCCAGCGGTGACAGTGACCAGGCGCTTGCCGCCTTCCGCCGGGCGTTCACCGTCTGACCTTTCGCCGCTTCGGTCGGTGTGGCGTGTTGCCGCCCGAAGGTGCGGTGTGGGCAAACCCATCTCAGCGTTCCGTTCGCGGGACGGGACGCACAGATGAGTCACGAGCCTGAGACGAGTCGGTCTGGGCATGGAGATACGAGAACTGATCACTGGCTGGGCTGCCGCTGCGCACGGTGGAGATCTCGAGGCACTGGTGGCGGACCACTCCGAGGACATCGTGATGTTCGACGTTCCCCCGCCCCATGAAGGAGTCCGTGGTCTTGATGCCTACCGCGACACGTGGCCTGGATTCTTCCGGTGGCAGGCCTCCGGGGCCGTCTTCGAGATCGTCGAACTGGATGTCACCGAAGGTGAGGACGTTGCTTTCGCCTGGGCACTGCTGCGATGCGGGAGCCCGCCTGTCCTGGCGGCCCATCCCGAACGCCGCCTTCGGCTCACGGTGGGGCTACGCCGCATCCAGGGGCGCTGGCAGGTGACCCACGAGCACCATTCCTTTGCCGACGAGACAACGAGCCCGGCGTAATGCGTCAGCCAGACTCTGCCTTCCGGAACACTGACCGGAACTGTCTTCCCGAGCGTCCACGACCCTACGACGGGAATCAGCGCACCGATCAGCCTGCCCCGAAAGGACAAGGGTGTGCGGGTCAACGTGACCTGCACGTCGGTGCCTTCGGCAGCCGGCACGAGCTTGTACCGCCAACCGCTGCCCGGGCCCCACAGGTTCGAGTCCAAGGTGTCAATCGCCACCGTGCCGGCGGAGACGTCCCACGAGTAGCGCTCACGCTCCCAGCCCATCGCGTTGCCCTCGGTGACCTCGGCCCACTCGGGGCCCTGGTCGTGCAACGTGAAGTGTGACTCGTCGACGTTCGGCCATCGACTGGCCCGATCAGGGCCGAAGTCCGTGATCAGCATCATCGCCTCGCTCGGCGACAAGGTGGTGTGAACCGTGAACCGGGTGGTCGGCATACTCCCCGTCCTCTACATCGTGGGGCGGAAGGGTCCGCCGCTCATGGACGGTACGCCAGAGCGCCCTCCCTCACGACGGCTGGATGCACGACGGCCGTGGTCCAGGAGCGCGTGCCCCACCTTTCTTCAAGGCCGGGCGAGTACCACTGGTAAGCGGATCGGTCCATCTGCTGGGGATGGACCGCGGTAGGGGTTCCGAGGTAATTGTCATGACCACTGAGTTACCCGCGCGGGATGAGAACGAGACAAGTGCTGAGGCAGGTGGTGTGGCTCGGCGCACCGTACTGCGGGTCGGCGCGGTCGGTGGAGTCGGGGTGGGCCTGGCCGCCGCTCAGGGCCTCGTCGTGCCGGCGCTGCAGCAGCAGGGCCTGTGGTCGGCGGACGGGGTGTTCACCGCGTCCGCGACCACGATCGGCGACCTGCTGCTGTACAACGAGGCGTTCCCGACGAGCCCGCTGATCCTGGAGCCGTTCAACGACGAGTTGGTCGTCCCGCAAGGCGCTCGCGCCGGACGCATGGGAGTACGAGGACTGGGACGCAGCCGCCGGGACCCGGGCCGGGCCAGCAGAACTCGATCGGCAACGAGCAGCACCAGATCTGGCCGACGCCGGATCGGGCTACCCGGACCCGATCGTCTACGAGATCAACGTGCAGGTCGTCGACGCACGGTTCACCACGTCGCAGGTGCTGCCGATCAACCAAGGTCGGCAAGCCGACGGTGTCGTTCGACGCCGCCGGCAAGACCTACGCCGCGGGCACGCGTCGCGACTCTCCCGCCGAGCACGATCTACGGGTTCAACGGCACGTTCCCGGGCCCGATGATCAACGCCGAGTACGGCAAGCCGGCGCTCGTGCGGTTCAACAACCAGCTCGACGAGAACCCGGAGAACCTCGACCGGCAGGACTTCGGTCGCGCCGGACTGGTCGTTCCTGACCCACCTGCACAACGGGCACACGGCGCCGGAGAGCGACGGCAACCCGCACTACTCGATGCGTCACGGCCCGAAGCACCACGGCTACCGGCCGGGGATGTGGGTCGACAACCTGTACCTGAACTGGCCGGCGGGCAACGACAACCGGGAGAAGCAGAGCTTCTTCTGGTTCCACGACCACCGGATGGATCACACCGGCTCCAACGTCTACAAGGGCATGGTCGGGTTGTACCCGATCTACGACCCGAAGAACGGCATGGACATGGGCGACGAGACCCAGGGTCTGCGCCTGCCCGGTGTGCGCAAGGAACAACGCCGACGGCTCGTTCGACGTCGACTACGACATCCCGCTGGCGTTCTACGACTGCCGTCTCGACGACGGGGTCACCATGCACCAGGACATCCACGACCGGGACGGGCGAGTTCCCCGGCACCGGGAACCCGCGCACGCACCCGGAGTGGTGGGGCAAGACGTTCTTCAAGCACTTCCCCAACCACGGCTTCGTCGGCGACATCTTCACCGTCAACGGCACGGCGTACCCGGTGCTGGAGGTCAAGCGGCGCAAGTACCGCTTCCGGTTCCTCGACGCCTCGGTCGCCCGGATCTACGAGTTCAAGCTGATGAGCTCGACCCAGGGCCCGAAGTCGGCGGTGTCGCTCGGCTACACGGGCGACGAGCTGCAGGGCCAGTACCGCATCCCCGACGGCCAGCAGTGCATGAAGTTCACCCAGATCGCCTCCGACGGTGGCCTGCTGCCGTTCGCCGATCACCCGGGACTCGTTCGAGCTGTGGCCGGCCAAGCGGCGCGAGTTCATCGTCGACTTCACCAAGTACAAGGACGGCACGCCGACCACCAAGGGCGACGTCATCTACCTGACCAACGTGATGAAGATGCCCGACGGCCGGATGTGGACGAACTCGTCGCGGTTCTCCCCCGACCCGAAGTACAAGGTGCCGGTGCTCAAGTTCGTCATCGGCGACGACGCGCCCGACAACAGCCTGATCCCGGACCGCTCCAGCGCTGCGGACCTGCCGCCGCTGCCGAGCCAACTGGCAGACCCTGATGGACAACCGGCTGATCTTCGAGGTCAAGCGCGGCGCCGCCGGCGGCGAGATCGAGTGGCTGATCAACGGCAAGCAGTTCGACCCGACGACGGTGGCGACCAGCCTGAAGAACCCGGCCGGCAAGACGCCGCTGGCCCAGCAGAAGAAGAACAGCTTCAACCTGTGGGAGATCCGCAACGGCGGCGGCGGCTGGGTGCACCCGTTCCACCTGCACATGGAGGAGCACCGCACGGTGATGCGCAACGGCAAGGACGTCACCGTGACGCCGGATCCCGGCCACCCCGACGACATCTCGCGCGAGGACCTGGTGGCGCTCGACCCGGGCGAGTCGGTGATCATCTACCGCGGCTTCCGCGACTTCGTCGGCCCGTACGTCGCGCACTGCCACAACCTCGCGCACGAGGACCACGCCATGATGTTCGGCTGGGAGATCACCTGATCACCCTGACCGCGCCCGCCGTCCGGGTCGAGTCTGCGAGTGTCACCCACGCGCCTGTTGCGCGACCCGGTGTCGCTCCCTGCATAGCGGTGAATCTGGCTGTGCACGACATCGTGTGATCAGGTTGCGGAGACCCGTGCTTGGGGCGGCTCGGCGGATCAACACGGCAGGTCAACACTGATCAACTAAGTTCCTTAGTTGCTCGACTCCCCACCTGTCCCTAAAGTCACCATATGAGTGAGCCTGTTCCGCAGGACCGGGCGTCCGGGGGAACCGCCACCTATGAGCCCCTGATCGTGCTGGACGCTGTGGACAAGTGGTTCGGCGACCTGCACGTTCTCGTGGACATCAACCTGACCGTCGGCAAGGGCGAGGTCGTGGTCGTGATCGGTCCGTCGGGGTCCGGAAAGTCCACGCTGTGCCGCACTATCAACCGCCTCGAGACCATCGACAAGGGCACCATCAGCCTCGACGGCGCGCTGCTGCCCGAGGAGGGCAAGGCACTGGCCGCCCTGCGGGCCGAGGTCGGAATGGTCTTCCAGAGCTTCAACCTGTTCGCCCACAAGACGATCCTGGAGAACGTCACACTCGGCCCGATCAAGGTGCGCGGCAAGAGCAAGAGCGAGGCCGACAAGCGTGGCCGCGAACTCCTCGAACGGGTCGGTGTGGGCGAGCAGGCCGAGAAGTACCCGGCCCAGCTGTCCGGTGGTCAGCAGCAACGGGTCGCGATCGCACGGGCACTGGCGATGGACCCCAAGGCGATGCTGTTCGACGAGCCGACCTCGGCCTTGGACCCCGAGATGATCAGCGAGGTCCTCGAGGTGATGGTGGACCTCGCCAAGCGGGGGATGACGATGATCGTCGTCACCCACGAGATGGGCTTCGCACGTACGGCGGCCGACCGGGTCGTGTTCATGTCCGACGGCGCGATCGTGGAGGAGAACACCCCCGAGGAGTTCTTCACCAACCCGAAGTCAGACCGAGCCAAGGACTTCCTCGGCAAGATCCTCAAGCACTGATCCTCGAGCACTGAGCGAGGCCAAGAGTTCTGCACAACTGGACAAGGGCGGGGGAACCGGCCCGGGAACAGGAGTAGAGATGCGACTGACAAGGACAAAGGCGGCGGTCGTGGTCGGTCTGATGCTGGCCGTCACCACTGCGTGTGGTGGCAACGCGGGCAGCGACGACAGCGGCAAGAAGGTCGAGGCCGACAAGGATGCGGCCGCTTCCCTCCCCGCCGGCAGCCACATGAAGGAGCTCGCCGACAAGGGCGAGATCACCATCGGTGTGAAGTACGACCAGCCCGGGCTCGGTTTCAAGGACGCAGCGTCCGACGTACCGACCGGGTTCGACATCGAGATCGCCAAGATCCTCGCCGCCGGGCTCGGCATCGATCCGGCAAGCGACAAGGTGAAGTGGGTCGAGACCATATCTGACAACCGGGAGCCCTTCCTGCAGAAGGGCAGGGTCGACCTGGTTCTCGCGTCGTACTCCATCACCGACGAACGCAAGCAGATTGTCGGCCAGACCGGCCCCTACATGCTCACCGGCCAGCAGGTCCTGGTGAAGAAGGACAGCAACATCACGGGCATCGAGGACCTCAAGGGCAAGGAGGTCTGCTCGGCGGAGGGGTCGACCTCGCTCGAGAACGTCAACGCGAAGGGCGCCAAGGGGGTCGGCGCCGAGACGTACAGCGCGTGCGCCGAGGACGTCATGGCCGGAAGTGTGCCGGCCATGTCCACCGACGGTTCGATCCTGCTGGGCCTCGCGGCGCAGAACGAGGGCGAGCTGAAGGTGGTCGGCGACGAGTTCTCCGAGGAGCACATCGGGGTCGGCTACCCCAAGGAGTACCCCGAGATGTGCGAGTGGATCAACGAGACGCTGCAGAAGTCCTTCGACAACGGTGACTGGGCCGAGGCGTTCGAGAGCACCCTCGGCAAGTCCGGGTCCGAGACACCGGAGCCGCCGAAGCTGGACGCCTGCAAGAGCTGAACCCCGTAGCGGCCGGGGTGGTCTCACCACCCCGGCTCGTCACGTCCCCCGACCCGACAGCCCGAAAGGCGGCGCCCGGTGAGCGTCCTGATCGACAACTGGGATCTCCTCCTCGTGGCGTTCGCCCACACGGTCCTGCTGTTCCTCATCGCCGGCGTGCTGTCGATGCTGTTCGGCACCGTGCTGGCAGCGATGCGCGTGGGGCCGATCGGGGTGCTCCGAAAGGCCGCTGGCGTCCTCGTGACGCTGGTCCGAAACACCCCGCTGCTGATCCTGCTCGTGTTCTTCCGGATTGCAGGCCCCAAGATCGGCATCCAGTTCAACTGGGTGCGACATCGTGTGGGGGGACATCCGGATGACCGCCTTCTTCGCAGCCGGGGTCGTGGCGCTCACGCTCTACACGTCGGCGTTCGTCTGCGAGGCCATCCGGTCCGGGATCAATGCCGTCCCGGTCGGCCAGGCGGAGGCGGCGCGCGCCATCGGACTGCCGTTCACCGACGTGATGCGCAGTGTGGTGCTGCCGCAGGCCCTGCGGGCGTCGGTACCGCCGTTGGCCAGCGTGCAGATCGCGCTGCTGAAGAACACCACCGTCACCGGTGTCTTCGGTGTCACCGAGGCGTTCTCGCGAATGCGGTTGTTCACCAACGACTTCGCGACCGAGCGGGTCGGCATCTTCATCGGGTTCGCCCTGATGTTCGTGCTTCTTGTCGAGATCGTCTCCTTCGGGGCGAACCGGCTAGAGCGTCGTTGGCGGATCGCATGAACGCGCGACGGGACCCCGAATGAACACCCCACGCAGTCGCTCGCTTCGCTCCCGATTCCACGGGGACTCCGAATGAGCGCCAGCCTCCTCTTCGACAACCCAGGGCCGCGCACCATCGCGCGCCACCGGATGTACACCGTCATCGCGGTGGTCGCACTCATCGCCATCGTCGGCTACGCGGTGATCCGGCTCGCGGATGCCGGTCAGTTCGAGTACGACATGTGGGAGGTCTTCATCACCCCCCGCTACGACGAGGTGATCCTCGTCGACGGTGTGCTGAACACCCTGAAGATGGCGTTCAGCGCGATCATCGGTGCAGTCGTGATCGGAGTGATCTTCGGCATCGGCAAGCTCTCCGACCATGCCTTTGTGCGCTGGCCCTGCTGGGCGTTCGTCGAGTTCTTCCGAGCGGTCCCGGTGCTGCTGCTGATGGTGCTGTTCTATTACCAGTACGGCATCACCCGCGGCGAGACCGGCGCCTACTGGAGCGTGGTGTTCGCACTGACCGTCTATAACGGAGCCGTGCTCGCCGAGGTGTTCCGGGCGGGTGTCCTCGCTGTTCCAGCCGGCCAGGCGGAGGCGGCGTACGCGATGGGCATGCGCAAGAGCCAGGTGATGATGATCATCCAGCTGCCGCAGGCGGTGAAGATCATGATCCCCGCGATCATCAGCCAGTGCGTCGTGGCACTGAAGGACACCAGCCTCGGGTACGCCGTGACGGCCCCGGGTCTGACTGCGGTGGGCAAGCAGATCTACGTCGGGTTCGCCAACTACGTCCCGACCGTGATCGTGATCGCGGCGATCTACATCACGCTCAACCTCATCCTGACGGCGATCGCCACCTGGGTGCAGAAGAGGTTCGTCGGTGAGCACAAGATCGACATGTACAAGGTGGGCGGCGGCATGGCCACCGGGGGCGGTTTCTGACCGGCTCGGCTCTTCTTGGTTACGTCAGTCCCAATTGTGTGCGTGCCCGGGCCGTGTCGTCGTGGACCCGCCACTCGGCCACCTTTCCGCCGCGGACCTGGGCAGACCAGATTGCAGGCCCGTCCAGGGCCGGTTCCGCGCATACCGAGTATCCGCGCAGGACAACCAACTCGTTGCTGCTCTCGGCCCCCGTGAAGACGTTGTGGTACCCCGGGAAAGCCTCAAAGAAGCCTGACCATGTCCGCAGACACTCGTCGCGTCCACGCCATGTTTCTCCGGCGCTGTCGATGAAGGCGTGGTCAGCGGTCATGAGAATGGCGAGCCCGTCAAGATCCCCAGCGCCAATGCAATCGTTGAACCTCTCGACCACGTGCCTGGGGTCGTCCCGCGGGTCCACAATGTCACCCCTCCTGGTCAGCGACGTCAACCACCAAAACACTCAGGTTATCAACGTGACCACTGAGCGCGGTCAGAGCGGAGCGCACGACCATGCCGGCCCGAACCACTCGTCGGCGATTCCGACCGTGACTTCCGGACATAGCCGCAGATAGCGTGCGCTCCGGAAATCCGCGATCGAGCGGACATGCCACTGTCCGGTGCGCGCTCATGCTGATCTCTGTCTGGTGAGCCCTTGTGCCATCTCGGCCGACTCGTCGGGCTCACGAAGAAGTCGAGATGCAACTGCATGGGTACGTCGACACCGGGCCACACCGGGAGAACACATGGCGGATGGCCCATATGCGCGGACCGGAGCGATCGTCGTCTCGTTGTTCGAGCGGATCGGCTGACGCGGGCAATCGTCCGGCGCGACGTGCGTCTTACCACCCGCTGTTGGCGCCGCCAGTGGGCGCGGCTCCGCGGCGGCGCGCCGACCGGCTTAGCAGGTGGGATCGATCATCGTCATCCCGACAACCGTCGCTTGATCGAATCCCGGCAGCAAGGCCGCGGCATCGTCGAGACCGATGGTGCGCTCGATGAGCCGTTGCGGTTGCAGCGATCCTGCCTCGATCAGCGCCAACATGCCGGGATAGTCGGCCGCAGCCATCCCGTGGCTGCCCAGGACGTCGAGCTCCCACCCGATCACTCGCGACATCGGCACCCGCGGATGCCCGCCGATCGGCGGGAGCAGTCCGACCTGTACGAGGCGGCCTCGACGTCGCAGGCTCAGGATGGCGTCAGCACAGGTCTGCTCGCTGCCAACGGCATCGATCGCCACGTCGCTGCCACCCATCAGGTCTCCGACCGCCGACGGGATGTCGGTTCCGTCGGCAACGAGGGTGTGCTCCGCGCCGAGCTCGGTGGCCAACGCGAGCGCTTCCCGGTTGCGGTCCACCGCGACCACGTGGGCGCCGAGCGCGCGGGCGATCATCACCACGCTGAGACCGACTCCGCCGGCGCCGATCACGGTGACCCACTCACCCTCGGCGATCCGCGCCCGTCCTACGAGCGCACGGTATGCCGTCGCGAACCGGCATCCGAGGCTGGCCGCAGTCGTGAAGGCCACCTGCTCGGGAACGGCGACCAGGTTGGTGTCCGCAGCGTGCAGAGCGACGTACTCAGCGAACGACCCCCAGTGGGTGAACCCTGGCTGTTCCTGGTCGGGGCAGACCTGGGCGTTCCCAGCCAGGCACCACGCACAGCGACCACAGCCGCAGACGAACGGAACCGTGACCCTGTCTCCGGCCTCCCACCGGGTCACGCCCGTACCGACCTCCACGACCTCGCCAGCGAGCTCGTGGCCAGGCACGTGCGGGAACGAGATGTCCTCGTGTCCTGCCCACGCGAGCCAGTCACTGCGGCACATCCCCGTGGCAACGACACGGACGACGACGCCGCCGGCGGGAGCCGAGGGTCTCGGCACATCTCGGACCTCGGGCCGAGATTGGGTAGCCCCGACCACAACTGCGCGCATCCGCACATCCTCGCAAAGTGTTTTCAGTGTTCGGCGCAACGGGCACTCGGAGGTCGAACGCCTCGAGGACTGGGTGTGCGGCGATCGACCGTGTCATGCCTGCCGCCCGGTCGCGCGCGTGGTGCGCCTGGTTTGCAGAACCACCAGAGCGGCTCCGGCAAGGGCGAAGACCGTGCCGACGATCAGCAGCGCCAACGTCGTGCGTTGCACGAGCGGGACGGTTGCGCCGACGTCTGCCGTGACCTGTACGTCGCTCGAACCGTCCTCGTTCATGAACACGAGGGACCAGTCGCCACTCGTCGGCGTCCATCGCAGGGTCTGAGTCCCGGAGCCGCTGGCCTGGGCGATCCAGATGTCTTCGCCAGTCGGCTCAACCGAAGGGGCGCCACCGGCATGCTCGACGTACCGGGTCTCGGGGTCGTCGACCTCGTGGACGGTCGAGTACTGGACGTCCCTCAGGTACGCCTGGGCGTCGTCGGTCCGGGCCACACCCACGAACAGCGCGGCATCCGGCTCGCGGCTGGCCGCGCGCACTCGGGCCTCGCCGAGCCAGTCTCCGCTGAGCCCGGACAGGTCTATGTCGTCGAAGGCCAGTGCGTAACCAGGGGTGCTCAGCGGTGTTTCGGCGGTGGTGAGGTAGTCGCCGTCGCGCCAGTGGCTGTCGACCGCCTTGAGTACGCCGGCACTGATCAGCATGCCCGCGCCGAACAGCAGCGTGACCATGCCGAGGACGAGCAGGCTGACGCGGCCCGATGTCCAGCGACTCACCGGCGACCCGGCTGGGTCAGATCGGTCCGGCGTCTGCTGCTGAGGTGTTGCGAGGTTGGTCATGATGTTGCTCCTCTGGCCTGACGAGACGCGAGTGCCGGATTGTGGCGATGGGTCTGGGATGGTCCATCCGTCTTCAGGGCCACCTTCCGACCGGCCAAGGTGACTTGTCCTCACCCAGGTGCTGCTTCACCCTGGGTGGTTCGCGAGCCGTCGCCGCGGGTGCGGACATGCGTTAGCGTTGCTTGATGCCATGGAGCCACGGGAGTGGCACCTTCCCGATGCGGACAAAGGTGCGCCCGCCTGTGGCGAGAGACCTCGTGGCCCGCACGGATCCGCTCAGTTCTCTGTCGAGTGGGCAGCGCCGCCGGCTCACCCTCGTGCGCGCACCGGCCGGTTGGGGCAAGTCGAGCCTGGTTGCGACCTGGTGCGCGTCGGGGGAGGACGCTCGGCCGTTTGCCTGGTTGTCGTTGGATCGTGGTGACAACGATCCTGTTCGTTTCTTCTTGTACGCGATCGAGGCGCTGCGCGAGCTGCACCCGATGGTCGGTGCGCAGGCGGAGCGGGTCTTGCGGGCGCCCGGGATCAGTCTGGTCGATGACGTGCTGCCGCTCCTGATCAACGAGCTGGACGCTGCCGGGGTCGCGTGCGTGTTGGTGATCGAGGACTACCACCTGATCAGCAGCGCCGAGGTGCATGAGGCGATCGCCTTTCTCTTGGACCACGCGCCGGAGGGGCTCGAGCTGGTGCTCACCACGCGAGTGGAGCCACCCCTTCCCATTGCGCGACTTCGCGCACGTGGGGAGCTGCTCGAGATCTCGACCACGCAGCTCGGGTTCTCTGATGCCGAGGCGAGGACCCTGCTCAACGAGCATCAGGGGCTGGGGCTCGAGCCGGCAGACGTGTCGCGTCTGGTTGAGCGCACCGAGGGCTGGCCCGCGGGGCTCTACCTGGCGGCCCTGTCGTTGCGTGGTCAGACCGACGCGCACTCGTTCATTGACAACTTTGCCGGCGATGACCGCAACATCGTGGACTACCTGACGACGGAGGTGCTCACGGGACAGTCCGCCGAGGTCTATGACTTCCTGTTGTCGACATCGGTGCTCGAGCGACTCTGTCCGTCGCTGTGCGAGAGGGTCACAGGTCGCCGGGGGTCGGCCCGCTTGCTGAGGCAGATCGAGGAGTCGAACGCTTTCCTGACCGCGCTCGACAGCAAGCGCGAGTGGTACCGCTATCACCAGCTCTTCCGCGACCTTCTTCACAACGAGCTGGTGATGACCGCCCCGGACCGCGCCCTGGACGCAAACCGGCGGGCCGCAGAGTGGCTTCGCGAACGCGGCGAGTACCCCCAGGCGATCGTCCACACCATCGCCGCAGGCGAGCTTGCCGAGGCAGTCGAGATGATTGCGTCGTCGTGGCGGCCTATCGGGTTTGCAGGCGGTCACCAGACGGTGGAGGCCTTGTTGGCCGCGTTGCCGCGCGAGGTCCACCGCGCGGACGCGCGATTGTGTGTGGCGAGCGCGGTGACCGCGATCGGCTCCGGCCGGGTCGACGAGGTCGGCCCCTGGATCGAGCTGGCCGCTCACGCTTCGGCGGCCGGCCCCTTCTACGACGGGTTCGCTTCCGGAGCCGAGGCAGCAGGGCGTTTGAGCGCCGTGAACAGCTGGCTGACCGGCGATCTGAGCGGCTGCCGTGAGGCTGCGCGCCGGGCCACCGATGCGAACAGCGAACCTTCAACGTGGGATGCCCTCACCTACACCTGGTGGGGTGCGTCGACAGTTTGGCTCGGCGACACCGAAGAGGGACTCGAACGGCTGGAAGCCGGGCTTGAGCTCTGTCAGTCCGTGCAGCCGATGCCCGAGGGCGGCGACCCCGTCGGCTCGATGCCCAGAGGTGGAGCAGTGGCGGTCGCCTGCCTCGGCATGCTCGGTCTGATTCACCTGATGCTGGGGGACTTCGACCGTGCACAGGAGCGAACGGACGCCGCCCTGGCGCTGTCTGCCCGGTCGGGTCTGGAGGAGTACTGGGGCACGACCGCCGCGCATACCGCTCGTGCCGGTCTCCTGACTCGCGCGGGACGTCCCGAGGACGCACGCAAGGAGCTGGACCGGGCACTCGCGGTGGCCCGACGCGGAAGCGGGCCGGTCGAGAACATCCACGCGATGGTGGCCAGTGGCCTCGCCGCGCGCGCCCGCGGGGATCAGGACGCCGCCCGGGTGCACATCGGTGACGCCCGCTCGATGCTGTTGTCGTGTGCGGATCCCGGTCCGGTCGTCTCTTCTCTGGTGAAGGAGGCGGAGGCTCGGATGCCCGCAGTCCGGGGGCACGCAGGCGTGGTCTCGCCCTTGGTCGAGGACTTCAGCGAACGCGAGATCGACGTACTCCGACTGCTGGGCGGCGCGCTCTCCCAGCGAGAAATCGGCGACGCCCTGTTCATCTCCTTCAACACGGTCAAGACACATTCGAAGAGCATCTACCGCAAGCTCGGTGTCGGTCAGCGCGTCGACGCGGTCGCCCGGGCCCGTGAGCTCGACCTGATCTGAGCCGTTGCGCAATCTCACCCTGGGTCGTTGCGGCCTGTGTGATGACACCTCACCCAGGCGGACTGAAGACTCGGCCCTCAGACCCCACGACGGAGGTGACCAGGTGCGACGTACGCAGTACACGATCGTGGTGCGAGGCAGGCTCGGAGAGCGCTTCGCCGCTGCCTTCCCGGACGTCTCGCTGCTTCCTGGCCCCGGCCATACCCGGCTGAACACCGGCTTCCTCGACCAGAGCCAGCTCCACGGTGTTTTCGAACAACTGCGCAGCTTCGCGATCGAGCTCATCTCCGTCCAGGAGACGGCGACCTTCACTTGTGACGCCACGAAAGGCAACCAGTCATCAGAGCAGCCGCCCGAGCTGTGAGGTCGGCGCAGGGCATCTCGCTGGGGCCCGACGCGATCAACTCGCTGCGCGGCCTCGGTCTGGGTGAGGCCGCGGAAGCCGCCAGCCGCACGGTTCCCGTCAGCGTCGTTGTCACACAGAGCCGGGTAAGCGGCTTTCGGCTGGGCTGGTGACGTGGCTGGCTGTCACCGCCGGGAGGTGGCCAGACCGGCTGCCGGCGTCTCCGTGTCGAGCCCGCTGGGTTCGCGATAGGCCCAGAACCGGCGGTCGACGACCACCAGGACCAGAGCGACGAGGCACCACACGAATGCGTAGGTCCAGTTGAGCCGTTCCAGGTCTGCGCCGGCACCCCAGAGGTTGTTTGTCTCCACGCTGCCCTCGACACCATGGGCGATCAGGGTGAGCAGGACGCTTCCGGCGGCGTGGTTGAACAACCAGGCGTACCAGAAGGTGACTGCCACTGTGGTCGCGAAGCCGATCGGGTGCGCCTCGAACACGGGCATGAAGAACAGGGGCGCATGCCAGCCGCTGATCAGCACCGCCATGATCGCGGTCGCCGCCAACCGCGAGTGAGTCTTCTGCAGCTCGGGTTGGGCGAAACCGCGGAAGCTGGGCTCCTCCATCAGGGCTCCACCGAACGGATCGATGATGTGTATCCCGATAGCCAGCGGGAGACCGTACCAGGGCGTCAGTGAACCGAGCGAGGGTGCCGATGCACCGAGGGCCATGTTCGCCGAGATGGACGCCAGATGCACGGCCAGTGGAACGGCAACAGCGAGTACGTACCAGATCCAGCTCACGCGCCAGCGGATCATTCGCGCGCCGAGCCTTCGCAGTCCGGGGAGCCCCTCGGTGACGAAGATCACGACCAGGGCCGCCAGCAGAGCACCGGGCGCGAAGAAGCTGTCCCATGGGACGGCCCACCAGGTCAGGACGTAGGCGAGGAAGAAGAAACAGGCCACGCGGTGACGACGGAGGAACGTCATGTCGGACCACCTTTCGGGAGAGGATGCGACGAGTCGTCGCGGGAGAGTTGTTTGGCCGTATCCGGGTCGGTCGTGGTGTCGCCTCCAGCGACTCATCGACAGCTACCGGGCGCCGCACGCGGCTGCCCCCTCTGCCCAGGGGGTTCCGGCCAGGAATTGCCACGGCCCTCTGGCGCTGTGGGGAGCACTGGAAGACGGCAACGCGGATTGGGATGCGGGACCGATCTGTCCATGCGGCAAGACTTCGCTCGGCCGGGGTGAGCTGTCTTCACCCTCGCGTCGGATCACCCTGGGTGGTGGTGGTGTTCTGCCTCGGTGCTTGTGGGCTGGCGCGGCCCGTTGCACCCTCTTCGTCCGGTCACGATCGGCCACGCTGTACCTCGCTCGAACGCACGCACGTGCCGCCGTCCGGCTCACGCACATGCCGAGATCCCGGAGGGTGCGCCTGTCGGTGAGTGGATCGGAATGGTCGGGGTGACCTCTCGCGCGCCGCCCGCCTGAGGCGCCACGATTGACACTTCCACCTGGCGGGGCGAGGCTGAAAGATCTCGCAGGCTCTGGGGGAAACCGTGGAGTGGTTCTGGATCATCGCCGCCGCGGGCGGTGCTGGGTCGCCGCCAAGTGGTGGCGGGACCGGCAGGCCACGCCGCGCACGAAGGCCGAGGAGCTGGAGAGCGTGCGCCGTCTGGCCGGCGAAGACGTCACGTACCTCCATGAACAGCTGCAGCGACTCGACCGCGAGATCGGGGGGCAGGTCCTCGACGAGGAGACGCAGGTCGCCTACCGGACCGCGCTCGCCTCATGCGAGGCTGCGCAACGCACCCTCGAGCAGATCAGCAACGCCGAGGAGGTCAGCAAGGTCACCGAGATTCTCGCAGCCGGACTCTATGCGCTCGCGTGTGCACAGGCGCGCCTAGCGGGCCGACCGGTGCCAGAGCAGCAGGTCGTGTGCTTCTTTGACCCGTTGCACGGTCCCTCGGTCACCGAGGTGCTGTGGACCCGATCCGGGCACGGCTCCCGGCGGGTGCCCGCGTGCTCGACGGACGCCGACAGGGTGACCAACAACTTGCCGCCTGAGGTCCGCACGGTGAAGGTCGGGGCCGAACGAAGCCCTACTGGGCTGCCGGCAGCGCCTTCCTGCCGTACGCGGAGGGCTACTTCGCCGGCGTGGCGGCGATCTCGTGGGCGCTACACCCAGAGGCCTTCGAGGCGGCACCCGAGACCGGCGGATACTTTCCGATCGGAATCGTCGGCACCAGTGGCGGCTTCGGTGGGGGCGTCGGCGGCGATGGTGGCGGCTCCGGTGGGGGTGGCGGCAACTGACTCTCGCGGCGCGCGCGGACCACCAGAATCCGCAGCGACTCCGCCGTCAGTCAAGAACGCCGCGGTCCAACTGACCGATTCATGCCCCAGCGAGGAAGTCCGTATCTAGCCGCGATCCGCTCGCGCCGGGTGCGGGTCACCACGGCGAGGCCGGAACCTCCGATGAGCGGTCGCTACCGAGGTTGTTCTGCTCGAGGCCACGAGTTCCTTCTATGCCGCAGATAGCGTCCGCGGCCATCCGGGCTATGCCGCTGAGCGGGCCGTCCGTACCCGTCGTCAACGACGCGGATCGCAACAAATCAATCAACCTTGGTACGGCGGCGCGACGCCCCAGCCCCATCGTGGAGTGGGTGCGTCCTCGACCGGGTTGGCGTCGGGCTGGGAGTTCTCCATGGCCAGCCGGGTGCCCCACTCGAGGTACCCGATGATCGCCGCACGGAACTCCGGGTCGGCGGGCAGTTCTGCATCGTCGGCGGCCAGGCTCATCATGGCGGCGAACCGATGCCGTTGCGCAGGTGTGATGGCCAACCTGAGGTGGTGGCGGAGCATTGATTCGTACCCTCCGTGCTGCTCCGTGTACGTCTCCGGTCCGCCGAGCACCTCGGCCCACCAGTCTGCGACGTGAGCTCGGTGACGCTCCGAGACCCCGCCTGGGAAGAAGCCTGACAAGGCATCGTCGGCTTCGACTCGGTCGTAGAAGCAGTCGATCATCCGGCGCAGCGGAACCAGACCGCCTGCCCACTCATACAACGTTGGCAACCCCGGTTCGTCGACTTCACCCATGGCGCCAGTTCATCTCACACGCAGGTCGGCCGCACCCGAATTTGTGATCGTGTGACACTGCGCGCTCCGGTGCACTCTGGCATGCGTAGCCACGCCCGCATCCGCCGCTGAGCGATTGCCCCACCGGTCGGCTCACCGAGCCAGAAGGTGTCGCCGTGAGCGTCCACCCGTCAAGTCGTGGTCCAGTTTCCCGAAGGCGCCCTGTTCGGCCGTCTTGTCGGTTGCTCGTCATGTTCAGTAGGTGTGTTCGTACGGCAGGCCGGCAGACGAGTACAGGTGATACGCGCTGACCCAATGGGCGGCGCCCAATCACGGCGATGGTGGGGTTCTGAGGTTCATCCGTTCGCCGGGTCGGTCGAAGATGCTGAGGATCTCGGACGGGTTTTCGCCGGTGCTGCCGAACCAGTGCGGGACCAGAGTGTCGAACTCGGCGACGTCGCCTGTGTGGAGGACAAGGTCCTCGTCACCGAGGACAAACCGAACGTCGCCTGACAGGACGTAGATCCATTCGTGGCCGTCATGGGCACGCGGCTCTGGGGTGGTCTTGCTGGTAGGGATCACAATCTTCCATGCCTGCCGGCCCTCTGGCTCTCGAGTCAGCGGGATGACAGTCCTGCCCTTGACCTGGCCGGGCTTGAGCCGGATCCGAGGATCACCCTCCTCAGGCGCGGCCACCAGGTCGTCGAGAGGCACCCGGTAGGCGTGCGACAGACCGAGGAGCAGCTCGAGGGTGGGTCTGCGGCCTCCGGTCTCGAGCCGGGACAGTGTGCTCTTCGAGATGCCAGTGGACTCGGCGACGCCGGTGAGTGACAACCGGCGCCGGATCCTGGCCTGTCTGAGGCGCGGACCAACCTGGTCCAGGGTGTCGGCGATTTTCGCTGAGGTGTCGCGCACGGTGTTCATCTGACTCCCGATTCCCACAAACAGCAACGTTCGTAGGTGATCCGCACGCCCGATCCCACTCTGGGGACATGAGTCAGTACGACGTAGCCGTCATCGGCGGAGGTCCCGCCGGCCTGTCCGCCGCCTTGGTTCTCGCTCGCGCCGGGCGCGACGTGGTCGTGGTGGACGCTGGTTCGCCCCGCAATGCCCCGGCCTCCCACCTGCATGGCTACCTCTCCCGCGACGGTCTTCCGCCGCGCGAGCTGCTGGCCGTCGGCAGGCTGGAGGTGGAGAGCTACGGGGGCGAGATCGTCCATGGAACGGCCACCGGCCTTCATGCCGATGTCCGCGGCTACCTGGTCAACCTCGCCGACGGGCAGCAGCTCCGAGCGCGACGCCTCCTGGTTACCACCGGCCTCCGCGACGAACTCCCCGACATTCCTGGGCTCCGCGACCGCTGGGCCCGCGACGTCCTGCATTGCCCCTACTGCCACGGCCGCGAGGTGCGGGACCGCCGACTCGGAGTCATCGGCGGCCCTCCCGGCGCGGTCCGGTTCGCCCAGATCGTGCGCCAGTGGACCCACGACCTCGTCTACTTCACCCCACCAGACCTCCTCGCCACTGCCGAGCGGATTCAACTTCAGGCACGTGGCATCGGCGTCGTCGAGGTCACCATCGACCAGCTGGTCATCGACGACGACCAGCTGGTCGGCGTACAGCTGCGCGACGGGTGCGTCGTGCCCCGCGACGCGCTGTTCGTGCCACCGCGCTTCGTCGCCAACCACGACCTGCTCACCGGCCTCGGCTGCCGAATCGACGACAACGGATGGGTCACCACGGACCCCACCGGGCAGACCAGCGTCCTAGGCGTGTGGGCGGCAGGCAACGTCGTCGACCCGCGTGCCCAGGTGATCACCGCCGCCGGCGCAGGTTCTGCGGCCGCGATCGCCCTGAACGGTGACCTGGTCGAGGACGACGTACGCCATGCCGTCCACGAATTCGAGCGAGGTCTGCCACTCACCCTCACCGCACGCACCCACCACAAGGAGACATCATGACCACCCGATCCACCCCACCGGCTCCGCCCACCAAGCACGAGCTCGCCCTGATGATCTGGCTGGCGGTCTTCCCGACCCTCACCCTCCTCAACCTCGTCCTGAGCGACTGGCTCCACACACTGTCGCCCGTCGTACGCACCTTCGTGCTGGCCACCATCGCGGTGCCGATCGTCATCTACGGTCTGATGCCCCAGCTGCACCGCGCCCGCGGACGGCTCCTGACTCACCTGGGGAGCACCTCATGAGGACCCCGGCGACGACCCCGGCGACGACCCCGGCCCGGCTGACCGGCGCGGGTGATCACTCGACCTCCCCGCCAGTCGTTCGCCCGGACTCCAGCGTGCGTCGGACCGCGCGAATCGTTGGCGTCCTTTTCCTTGCGGGCTTCTTGACATATGGCGTAGGCAGCCTCATAGCGACGGGCATCGTCGACTCAGGTGACCGCAGCGACTCCACCGCGCTGTTCGCCACCGGCACCGCGCTGATGCTGCTCAACTCCGCATTCGTGATCGGCATCGGTGTCCTGATGTTCCCGATCCTGCGACCCCACAACAAGGCCATAGCCGCGGGCTACCTGGGCACGCGGATCTTCGAGGGCGTCGTCCTGGCCATCGGTGTCGTGAGCCTCATCGTCCTCACCGGCTCCGACGCCATCGACGCGAATGCCGCTTTCTACAGCATCGCCGAGGCCGGGCTCGGTATCGGAAGCCTCTTCTTCTGCGCTCTGCTCCTCCGCACCGGACTCGTTCCGCGTTTCCTAGCTGTCTGGGGTCTCATCGGCTACGCGTGCTTCGCCGGGGGCAACCTGCTGGAGCTGTTCGGCGTCGCGGGCGCCGGGCTCGTCGGCGCCATCCCCGGTGGATTGTTCGAGCTGACGTTCGGCATTTGGCTGATCGCCCGCGGGTTCGCCTCCACCGCGACCATCCGCTCGCGCGCAAGCATCTGACTGACGCTGTGCGGCCGGTACTCGAGTCCGTGCCCGGCTAGCTTGAGAATCTCGGTGCGGTCCAGTGCGGGGCCGCGAGCCGTGCCGCGGCCGCGCATGCAGGTGACCCCGCGACACCGTCCTGTACACAGGCGTCGGCGTGCCGCCGAACAGCTCGCTCGCCTCGCCCTGGCTGATCGGATCGGTCAGGCGCGGCAGCTGAGGCCGACGCACGCGGCTCCCCCGGCGTGGTCCACGTCCAGCACGGGATATGGAGCCCACTCGCCCGCGAAGGGACGACCATGTAGGCCTGATCGGCTCGCCTAGTCCCCTGCTGACACCGCCGCCCTTGCGCGCGTAGCCCTCGCTGAGGAACCCGCTTGGGCCCAGCGGCGCCCGGGAGCCGACGACTGGGAGCCTCGTGGGATCGGCCTTGGCTCTGGTGCTTGGGGTCTCAGCCCGCTGGGAGACGGGGGAAGGTACGGGCGGCGCGTGCCCCGGCGGCCAGGGCGGCCACTTCGATCCGGATGGCGGACAGCATCGGCTCGGTGTCGGCCGTCGCGGTCGCCCTCAGCGAGTCCAGTGCCGCATGGTGGATGTCCAGGGCGGCGACCTCGATCCCGCGGGCGTCACGGCGTGCCTGCGGGCGCAGCGACCGGAGGTGCGAGCTCGCGCGCAGGACGGAGTCGACGCCACGGGCAGCGGTGTTGAGCTGGGTGGCCAGGATCGGCAGCTCTCCCACCGTGACGTTTGACCGCTGGGCGACCTTGACCGCGTGCTCGGCCGCGGCCACCGTGCGCCAGAGGTGGCGGCGGTCCCGTTGCACGATCCACCAGCCCGGCGAGCCGACGGTGGCTCGTGTGGTGGCCGCGAACGCGCTGACACTCATCGGCGAGGCACCCTGCCGCCTCGCCGATACAGGGTCGAGGCGCCGTCGACCGGACGTGATCGTCGCACCTACACGGCGGCACGTCTCGCGGGCGGCTCGCAAGGCCCGCCGGACGCGCCGCACCGTGATGACTCCCATCACCGCGACGGTCGTCAGCACCAGGGCCAGGACCGCGACGGCCATGGCGACGAACACCTGCTCAAGCATGCCGCTCCTCCTTCGTTCGCACCGGTTCGTCGCGACTGTCGCGACGCCGTCGTCCCCACGCCATACCCACCATGACCACGGGACCGGCAGCCAGGACCACCGCCAGCGCGGCGTACCCCGCGCTCAGCGTCACGCCCGTGGCGACAGCGGCGACCAGGAGGGGACCTCCGGCGTCGCCGAGCTCCCGGCCAAGCTCGGCCGTACCCATGGTCTGTCCGAGACGGGCCGGGGAGGTGGCCCCCGCCAGGGCGGCGAACCCGAGCGGAGTGATGAGCCCGGTTCCGGCGCCGATCAGAACGGCGGCCAACAGGACCCCGCCCAGACCACCGACCGCGGCGCACGCGAGGCCACCCGCGGCAAGCAGGAGCCCCGCGACGAGTCCTCCGCCCACCCTGATCCGCCCCTCGTCCAGGGCACGACCCGCCTTCGGCTGAACCAGCGCACCGGTCGCCGCCAGGACGGACACGGCCGTCCCCGTGGCGACCGCCCCCAGACCCGCGGCAGCCCCGGTCACGGGCAGGAAACCGACGCCGACCGAAAGTGCCGCGGTGGCGCCGGCCAGTGCCGCGGTCGGCTTGACGAAGCCCGGATCGCTCAGCCGACGGGCCAGATCGACCACGGTCTGCCGGGTCCGCGGGAGTGGCGAAACGGGGGGCACTGCGACGGCGGCCCACACCGCGACCACCAGACTCCCCGCCGCCATGACCAGGAACAGCAGCCGGAGTCCGCCGAACCAGACCAGCACACCGCCCAGCAGCGGGCCCAAGGTGTAGCCGATGCTCTTGTAGAAGCCGTAGCTGCCGAACGCGCGACCGTGCCTGGCTGCCGAGTTGAGCCGGGCCACCAGCACCGAGGCCGACGGTGAGAACGCCGCGGCCGCGGCCCCTTGACCGAGCCGCGCGGCCCACAGCCAGCCCGGCCGGTCCGCAACGGCGTAGGTCGCCGACGCCAGCGAAAAGCCGACGAGGCCAGCAATCAGCACGGGGCGGGCCCCGATCCGGTCCGCGAGGCCGCCGAAGACCGGCTTGAGCAGCACCTCGGCGCCGTCGTACAACGCGAGCAGCAGCCCGAGCGTCATCAACGACCGCACCGCACCGCCCGAGAAGGCTCCCAGGTTCGCCGCCACCGCGTGCGCCCCGAACGCTGTGGTGAAGCCCGCCGCATATAGCGGCCACATCCGGTGGTCCGGCGTTGCTGTTGCACGGCTGTGTGCGGGACGGCTCATTGCCGGTCCTCGGGCATCTCGTGCAGCGCACTGAACACCAGCTCGGCGTAGCGCTCGCAGGCCGCGGTGCACGCCTTGAGTCGGTCACTGGCCAGACCGCGCTCGGGAGTCCCGAACACGTCACGCAGCGCGAGGTCGCGATGCCAACGCCGGAGCCGCTCCAGGCTCTGCTCCTCCTCCTCGAGCTCGGCCAGGGTGAACTTCCGGATCCGGATCTCTTTGGACAGCTCGGCCTCGAACTTCACGCAGTCGGCCAGGAACTCGGCCCAGTCCGCCGCCCGGGACTCGTTGTAGAGGCGTTCGAGCCCCAACGCGTCAACCTCGGTCCGGCCCTGGGCCGTCAGTGCGATCACCTCACCCACGGCTCGCTCCGCGAGCGCCGTGGCGCGCTGGACACCCTCATTGAAGAACGGCAGGTCGGGTGCCGCCCACACGCCCTGGCCCAACGACAGCGCGCCGACCTTGCGCAGCTCGCGCCACACCGCGACGCGGTGTCGAGACGGCTCGGCGGGCAGCCGGACCACGACCAGCAACCAGCGATCCTGCGAGGGCCACGCCACAGAATGGAATGTAGCAGGCGTTACTTCCACACACGTGACAGTAGGTGAGGACGGGGTCCCCCCCTTTCGGGCGGTCCTAGGACCATGAGCCACTTCCAGCGCGCACCTCAGCCGATCTACCGTATTGACATTGGCTCCGGCCAACCGCAGGTCGGGCGCGACGGACCCCTCACCGTGCAGGACCGGCCAAAGCCCGACTCCCCGGATGCCGACCCCCCAGCCCGGCATCGGGGGAGTCGGCTCAGCGATCAACAACGTCACCGTGGCCGGAACGGCCCGGATGACAGAACACGTCGGGCCCTCGAACACCACTTGCCCAAGTCCCCGCCCCCGGCCAGCTGGCGCCCACCGCGAGGGGCGGCGGAATGCACGGTCATCCACGGGTAGCGAAACAACCGTCACCCGAACTCGCGCAGGGCTGAGACAGTCCCCCGCCGGCCGCCGCGATCGCTGCGGAGCAATCTGCCCGATGTCAACGGCTCGGAAGAGGTGCCGAGACACATGCCGACGCGGCGGGAGTTCACTCATGTTCTGCGAGTTGGGCGATGACGCCGAGGGCCTGGGAAACGGCGCTGGGGTCGTCGAAGGAGTCTTCGAGGGCAACCTCGCGACGTCATCGAGGGTCTTGAGGTAGTTGGCGGCGTCGAGCGCTTGTACTTCTCACTCGTGCGACCGGCGTCCTGCGGCGCGAGCATCGGCACCGCTCTCGAGGGAAACGCCATGAATGGTGGAGGGTCACCGGCGGCAAGACGTAACCTCGCCCGCATGTCCAGGTACCTCGCAGCCGTCGCAGGAGCCATTCTCGTGGCACCACTCCTCGCGGGGTGCGGATCATCCAGCGGCAAGGCGGCCACATCCAAGTCCGCGACCCCCTCGAACTCACCAAGCTCGACGAGCCAATCGCCGACCCCATTCGCTCCGAACGTTGGGGCCACGGCATTGAGCATCGGCCAGACCAGAGAAGGCAAGGGGTTCCGTACGACCGTCCTCGAGGTGGATCAGCGGGTCAAGGCGCCGTCGTACGCCCCTCCCGGACCGGGGACCAGATGGGTTCTCGCGCGAGCCAAGATGTGCGCGCGCAACACAGCGGAGACCGCCGCGTCGACTGACTGGACCGACTACGTGGTCATGGACGACAACGACGGCCAGTACGACGCGAGCGGCACCAGCTGGAGCACGTGGCCTCCCTTACCCCAATACCCACGCGACCGAAAGATCGCTCCCGGTACTTGTGTCACGGGGTGGATGCTGTTCACGGCGCCAAAGAGCACCAAGATCAGCAAGATCGGGCTCCTCGACGGTCAGGGCGGCTTCGCGGCGGAATGGAAGTTGACCTAGGCGCAAACCATGCTCGGCAGCGGTTTCGCCGTGTCTACGCCCGGGCGTACCCAGACAGGAACTGCGCGTGATCCTCGCGACGGCGTTCGGCGGCTGCCTCATCGGCTACGCCCAGGGCCGCCGTCGGTAACGACTGTCACGCTCAAATTCATGGACCTCCCCGCCAGCACCGAGCGCTACCGCACCTTCCGGCCCGATGAGCGTCCGGACGTTCTGGTCGTCCTCGATGACGGCGACAAGGCCGAGGGCGAGCTACGCGCTTGGAAACGCGGGCCTGACGGTTGGGTCGCTTCGGTGCAGTGGCGCCGCGGCCCGGGGCACGGCAGGGCACGAACGCCGCTCCGTGGTCACACCTGCAATCAGTGAGTCATAGGCCCAGCCCCTCGCGCAGGCCGTCGCGGTAGCCGCGCACCTCCGGCGGCAGCAGGTGGTCCTCCACGTCCTTGAGCACCTCGTACCACTCGCGGACCTTGTGCGGGAAGATCCGCGCGCCGTGGAGCCCGCCCTGCCTGCCGCGCTCGTAGAAGCCGACGCTCTGGCCCTGGACCAGCCTGTATTTGCGGATCATGCGTTCCTTCGCTCTGTTGCCCGGTCGGACGACCGGAGCGTGGGCCCGCCTGCCCCTCACCCATGCGGGGACTACTCCCGAACTCCCGCTCGCTCTCAGTTCTGGCTTTCCCCGTACCCGTCTCCGAGTGGCGGTTATTGGCATAATGCTAACAAACTTGTTGACGAATCGCCAGCCGTATGGTGGCCCGGTGACCACACCGCCGAGATACCGCGCCTGAACGCCGACGAGCGTCGAGACCAGCTCCTCGACGTCGCCAACGCGCTGTTCGCCGAGCGCGGTTACGAGGAGGTCACGATCGACCACGTTGCGAAGTCGGCCGGTGTCGCGCGCGGACGAGTGCACCCAGCCAGCGGCGTCATCGAACCCATGGCCAGGGCGAGGTTCCAGACGGGGCGGGCGACGGTTCCAGGCCGCCCCCGAATGGCTCGCCAACGGAACCCGCGCCCAGCGGTCCCCGGCCAGGTGCCGACACCGCCGGGCCGCGTCGATCAACAACGGCGTGAACCGCGGTACCTACCGATACAGGGTCACGTGGTTGACCTCGATGCCACGCTCGGCGAGAAGCTCCTCGAGGTCCCGGTAGGACACCCATACTGCAGGTACCAGCGCACCCGCCAACAAGATCACCTCAGGCGGGAAACGGAACCCCGGTGAACCCCGAGGGCATCCTCACAGGCGGTCCCGGACAGCGAGTGCGCACCGTTCACCGCGCCTTGCCAGCCCGTCCCTCAGAGGTCGACGACGAGGTCACTGCTGGGCGTGGCCGAGCAGATCAGGAGCTCGTCCCGGCCGGGGTCCTCGAGCGGCGCCACGTCGTACGACGCCTCGCCGGACAGCACGGCCGTCACGCAGGTGTGGCACACGCCGGTGCGGCACGACCACTGCGTCGGGACGTCGCACGCCTCGGCCAGCTCGAGGATCGAGTCGTACCGGTCCGACCATGAGGTGGCAAGCCCGGTGCGGGCGAACGTCACCAACGGGCCGGTCCCCGGCGATCCGGGCGGCTGGTGCGGCGCCGGCGCCTCCGTCGGGACGACGCCGGGGTTCACCGCGGACCGCGAGCCGAACCGCTCGGTGTGGATCTCGCCCGGATCGATGCCCGCGCCCGCGAGCGCGGCGGTGACGTCGCTCATGAACGACTCGGGGCCACAGACATAGGCGGTCGCGTCCGTGGGCAGACCCAGGTCCACGATCACCGCCGCGGTCAGGCGCCCGATCCGGATGCCCGAGTCCGGTGCGGGTGGTTGGTCAGGAGCCGTGTAGTAGACCAGGGAGTGCGCCGCCGGGAGGCGACCCAGCAGGGCGGCTGCCTCGGCCGCCAAGGCATGGGTGTGCGCGTCGTGGGTCGTGTGGATCCACCACACGGCGCGCGGGCTGGTCTCGCCGGTGAGCCGGTGCAGCATCGCCAGCAGCGGTGTCACGCCGATGCCGGCGGAGACCAGTAGGACCGGTCCCGACCCCTCGGCGAGCACGAAGTCACCGCGAGGAGCCGCCGCCTCGATCCGGTCGCCGTGCTGGAGGTGCGTGTGGAGGTAGGCGCTCACGAGCCCGAGCGCCTCGCCCTTGACGCTGATCCGGTACGACCCGCCGGCAGGGTCGCCCGACAGGGAGTAGGTCCGCACCGGGACCGGGTCGCCGGCGCCGGGCACGCGCAGGGTGAGGAACTGGCCGGCCCGGTACGCAGGCAGAGCCTCGTCCGCACCCATCCGGAACGACGTCACGGTGTCGCTCTCGGCGACGACGTCGGTGACGGTGAGCGTGCGGAACCCGGCCCAGGCCGGCGGCGGGGCGAGCGCGATCCCGGCCGGCTGAGGGCCGCCGCCCTCGAGCATGCTCCGGAACGACCCCTGCCAGCCCGGGCTTAGGGCAGGGATGTCCAAGGCGGCCCTCAGTCGCTCCCGGTCGTGCCCTGGCAGGTAGAGCAGCGCGTCGACCTCGGCGACGGTCGCTGCGTGCGGGCCCCGTGCCGCCCGCACGATCTCGTCGCCGGCACTGACGTGACCTTCGGTCAGCACGCGCAGGTAGAACCCCGGGCGGTGGTGGGCGACCAGCAACGACGGCAGCCGCGGCTCGCCCATCCTCATGCCGACCCGGAAGCAGGTCACCCGCGGCTGGGTGACCTCGAACTCCGCCTCGCCGATCCGCAATCGGTCGCCGATGCAGACCTCGTCGTCTGCGAGACCTTCGACGGTGAAGTTCTCCCCGAACGCGCCGCGCTCGAGGTCGTCACGACCGAAGAACTCCTCCCAGTGCCGGTAGGACTCGACCTGGTAGACGAGCACCGCGCGCTGCTCCCCGCCGTGCCCTGCGAGGTCGCCTTGCCCGTCGCCGTCGATGTTGAGGCGCCGCACCATCCGCGGCCCGTCGACCGGGCTCTTCCACACGCCGGTGTGCACGGTGCGGCCGCGCCACGACACGTCCTTCGGCATCCCGACGTTGAGGGACAACAGGGTCGCCATCAGGCACCGCCTCGCCTTGTCCTCGCCTGGTCGGCGTCATTCTGGTCGATCAAGAACAGTGTGCACTCGTCGCTGGGTGGGCAGCAGAGCGAGCGGGGGGAAGACGGGCTCGATGGCCCCGGCTCTTCGGGCGTAGGTCCTGCGTCCGTGGGGGCTGTCGATCTTGGCGATGGAGGCTGCGGTGAGCTGGTCGGGGTCGCCGGCGCGGCGTCTGCGGAGGATCTGATTGACACGCGGCACCGAGACCCCGAGTTCCTCGGCGGCCTCGTGCTTGGTCAGTTCGCCGGCTTGGGCTTGGTCGATGACCTGGCTGCGGCGCTGCTCGGTCTCGGCGATCTGGCGGAGCTTGCGGGCCCTGCCAGGTGCGATGAGCGAATCCACCCCTCGCAGCAGGGTGTTGTGCTCGCTCCAGTAGCCGGCATCGGCCACCACGCGGCGGAGCCGCCGCTTCTCCCCAGCGCGCTTGAGGTTGGTCTTTGCGGTGCCGATGACGTCTTCGTAGAGCGGGGCATCGAAGGCCTGGTTGGAGACCTCCGCGGCGATCACGAACTGGTCCATCGTGGCCACCGCTTGGGCGTTGAAGCCCTGAACGAACCCGTCCTTGGTGTTCATCAACCTGGAGTCCGGGTCGGTGATGTTCCCGTTCTGACGGGCGCGGTTCTTCTGCCGATCCGCAGCGGGCTTCTTCCCGCGGATCTTCTTGCCGGTCTCGGCTTCCTTCGCCGCACGCTTGGCCATCACGGCCTCGTAGGAGTGCTCGGCGGCCTCTGCCTGGAGTTCCTCCAGCACCCGGCGCAGCCGGGCTCGGCGACCCGCACGTGGCCCCACACCACCCTCCGGGCCCCGCGGCGGCTCGCCCCGCTGGGACTCTTCGGCGTCCTCGCCGGCGTCCACGGCGGCGGCCTCGGCCAGAATCTGCTCGGCGACCTGCTCAGCGGTCCGGTTCGCTCCTTGAGTCGTTGGGCCTCCGGGGGCCGCGGGGGAGCAGGCCGGGTGGGCCACGGTGGCGGCCGCAGACTTGAGGACTTGTCCGAAAAACGACCGATCCGGTCTCTGGCTGCAGCGGAACCGAGCGATCGTGGCGTGGTCGGGCAGCTGGTTCGCGCCGACCACCCGGAACGCCACGTCCTCCCTCAACCGACGCTCGATCCGGCGGCTGGACCGCTCCCCGATGCAATAGCCGTAGACCAGCACCGCCAGCATCACAGCCGGGTCATACGCCGCGCCGCCACGACCGTCAGCCCGATACCCCGAGTAGAAGTCGGTCAGATCGAGCTCGGCGACCACATCCAGCACGAACCATGCCAGGTGGTCCTCCGGCAGCCAGTCCGCCACCGAGGGTGGCATCAGCAGAAGCTGCTCGCGATCAACAGCCACGAAGTTGTACGCCATGCCCAATTCTCGGGCAGCCGACCCGCCAAGCCGCCGCACGAAACGCGCTCAAGACGTTGATAGGCGTTTCGGCAGGTCAGGGGTCGTTTCAGGTCATCCAAGCGGGGGCCAGGGCCCCCGCTCACTAGATGTCGTAGTAGAGCTCGAACTCGTGCGGGTGCGGTCGCAGCTGCACGGGCAGGATCTCCTGGGTGCGCTTGAAGTCGATCCAGGTCTCCACCAGGTCGGGCGTGAACACGTTGCCCGCGGTGAGGAACTCGTGGTCGCGCTCGAGGTTGTCGAGCACCGCGTTGAGCGATGTCGGCACCTGGTCGATGTCGGCCATCTCGTCCGGCGGCAGCTCGTAGATGTCCTTGTCGATCGGGTCGCTCGGCTCGGTCTTGTTCTGGATGCCGTCGAGGCCGGCCAGCAGCAGCGCCGAGAAGGCGAGGTACGGGTTGGCCGACGGGTCGGGGCAACGGAACTCGATGCGCTTGGCCTTGGGGTTGGAACCGGTGATCGGGATCCGCACGCAGGCGGAGCGGTTGCGCTGGCTGTAGACCAGGCTGATCGGCGCCTCGAAGCCGGGCACCAGTCGGTGGTAGGAGTTCACGGTCGGGTTGGTGAACGCCAGCAGCGACGGGGCGTGCTTGAGGATGCCGCCGATGTACCAGCGGGCCATGTCGGACAGGCCTGCGTAGCCGGTCTCGTCGTAGAAGAGGGGCTCGCCGTCGTTCCAGATCGACTGGTGGCAGTGCATGCCCGAGCCGTTGTCACCGAAGATCGGCTTCGGCATGAAGGTCGCGGTCTTGCCATTGCGCCAGGCGACGTTCTTGATGATGTACTTGAACTTCATCACGTCGTCGGCGGCCTGGAGCAGCTCCGCGAACTTGTAGTTGATCTCGGCCTGGCCGGCGGTGCCGACCTCGTGGTGGGCGCGCTCGACGTGCAGCCCGGACTTCTCGAGCTCGATCGTCATCTCGTCGCGGAGCTCGCCGAAGTGGTCGTACGGCGCGACGGGGAAGTAGCCGCCCTTGTACTTGACCTTGTAGCCGCGGTTGTTCTCCACGGCGCCGGAGTTCCAGGCGCCCGCCTCGGAGTCGATCTCGTAGAAGCCGGTGTTGGCCTTGGTCTCGAAGCGCACGCTGTCGAAGACGTAGAACTCGGCCTCGGGCGCGAAGTACGCCGTGTCGCCGATGCCGGTGCTGGACAGGTAGGACATCGCCTTGCGTGCGATGTTGCGCGGGTCGCGGGAGTAGGCCTCGCCGGTGATCGGGTCGTGGATGAAGAAGTTCACGACCAGCGTCTTGGCGCTGCGGAACGGGTCCAGGTACGCCGTGGTCGGGTCCGGGAACAGATGACATGTCGGATTCATGGATGGCCTGGAAGCCGCGGATCGAGGAGCCGTCGAAGTTCACACCGTCGTCGAAGACCGACTGGTCGAACGAGGACACGGGCACCGTGAAGTGCTGCATGACGCCGGGCAGGTCGCAGAAGCGGACGTCGACCATCTCGACGCCCTCGTCCTTGACGTACTTCAGCAGCTCGTCGCTGTTCTGGAACATTCGTCCTCCTTGGCCGCAGGGGCGGCCGAAGTCTCGTGCCGGGACCTGGATGCGCCTCTCGCATCGCGGTGTCGCGAACCTATTCAGGAGCGGTTTCTTGACCGTATCCGCTTTGTTTCGCCCATGTAACGGGTGGTCCCGGGGTGCTGGATAGCGTGGGGGAGTGGAGACCGTGGAGAACACCGCGTCGTGGGTGCGCCGGCTCGTGGCGCTCGCCGTGGACTGGGCCGCGTGCTCACTGGTCACACTGGTAGTGCTCGGTCCCGGTGGTTACTCCGACAACCCGTACTCCGGCTGGGTAACGCTGGGCGTCTTCTGGCTCGAGAGCACGGTGGGCGTGGCGCTCGCGGGTGGTTCCTTCGGCCAGCTCGCGGCCCGGGTGCGGGTGCTGCGCCTCGACGGCCGGCCGGTCACGCTGCTCCTGGCGCTTGTACGTCAGCTGCTGGTCTGCCTGGTGATCCCGCCGCTGGTCTTCCGGCCCGACGGGCGGGGTCTGCACGACTTGGCCGCGGGGACCGCTGCGTTCAACCTGGTGATCGCGAAGCGGTAGGGGTTCGGGCTCAGACCGACCTGCGTCGGTCGCTGTCGCCGAGCCCTCGACGCCCTGCGTGGCTCGCCGAGACGTCAGAAGCCGTTCTCAGCGCTGGCGCGCTTCGAGCCGTTTCTAACCTCTCGGCTCCAGAACATGCGCGGCCTAGCGGCCGCGCATGTTCTGGCGCGAACCCTTCATCGAGGTCGGGATCGGGCCCTTGGGCAGCGGGATGTTCGAACGCGTCGAGTCCAGCGCCTTCAGCCGGGCCAGCACGTCGGTCATCTCGGCGGGCTTGAGCGTCTTCGGCAGCTTGCTGACGTGCTTGACCAGCCGGCGCAGCGGCACCTGGCCCTCGGCGTCGCCGACCACGATCTCGGTGATCGGTGGCCTCGCTGACGACGCGCTCGTGCTTGCGACGCTCGCTGGTCAGCAGCGGACGAAGCCGGTTGGGGTTGCCCTCACCGATCAGGACGATGCCGGGAGGGCCGACCAGCCGGTGGACGACGTCCTGCTGCCGGTTGAACGCGATGCCGGGCTCGACCTTCCAGCCACGGCGGAGCAGGCCGAGCACGGACGCCGCGGCGCCGGGCTTGCCCTCGATCTGGGAGATCGCGGAGCTTCTGTGCACGACGGCCGAAGATGATCAGCGCGGCCAGAAGCCCGACCATCACGCCGAGGAGGATCGAGTAGATCAGGAGGCCCGCCACCAGGTAGGCGATCGCCGCCCGCGAGGCCACCGGCGACGAGGAAGACGCCGAGGAGGATCAGGCCGATCCGGGGATCGGTCTTCTTGGTGAGCCGGTAGCTCTCGCCGATCTGCTTGATCCGGGACGGCTTCTTCTGCTTCGCCGGTTTGGCCGCCTTGCGAGGCGGCCTTCTTCGACGTGTCCTTCTCGGCCATGCCCGCACTCTCTCAGATCGCCACGCACTGCCCGTCGCGGGCAGCCATCGCCTGCTGGTAGAGCCGCCCCGCGCGGTACGACGAGCGCACCAGCGGGCCGCACATCACGCCGGCGAATCCGATCTCGTCGGCCTCGTCGCGCAGCTCCACGAACTCCTCGGGCTTCACCCAGCGCTCGACCGGGTGGTGGCGCGGCGTCGGGCGCAGGTACTGCGTGATCGTGATCAGCTCGCAGCCGGCCTGCGTGCAGGTCGCGCAGCGCCTGGCTGATCTCCTCGCGGGTCTCGCCCATGCCGAGGATCAGGTTGGACTTGGTGACCAGCCCGAACTCCCGGGCCTGCGTGATCACGTCGAGCGAGCGGTCGTAGCGGAACGCCGGGCGGATCCGCTTGAAGATCCGCGGCACCGTCTCGACGTTGTGCGCGAGCACCTCGGGCCGCGACTCGAAGACCTCGCGCAGCAGGTCGGGCATCGCCGTTGAAGTCGGGGATCAGGTTCTCGACGCCGGTGCCGGGGTTCAGCTCGTGGATCTGCTTGACCGTCTCGGCGTACAGCCAGGCACCGCCGTCGGGCAGGTCGTCGCGCGCGACACCGGTGATGGTGGCGTAGCGCAGCCCCATCGTCTGCACGCGACTCGGCGACCCGGCGCGGCTCGTCGCGGTCGAGCGGCTGCGGCTTGCCGGTGTCGATCTGGCAGAAGTCGCAGCGCCGGGTGCACTGGTCGCCGCCGATGAGGAACGTGGCCTCGCGGTCCTCCCAGCACTCGAAGATGTTGGGGCAGCCGGCCTCCTGGCACACGGTGTGCAGTCCCTCGGACTTCACGAGTGCCTGGAGCTCGCTGTACTGCGGGCCCATCTTGGCGCGCGTCTTGATCCACGGCGGCTTGCGCTCGATCGGGGTCTCGGCGTTGCGGACCTCGAGGCGCAGCAGCTTGCGGCCTTCGGGGGTCGGCGCACCGCTGGACGTGGTGATGTCGGGGGCCTGTGTCACCCGCCCCACTGTACGCGGCGAACGATCGGCGGCCCCGGTGCCCGTGCCGGTTCCTCAGGGCAGGTCGCGGCGCCGGAACGAGACCAGCGAGACCACCACCACGACCACGAACACGACCCCGATCAGCAGGCCGGCCGGCCACATCTCCAGCGTCCGAACCTGGTCGCAGCCGCCGGCGGCCGGAGCACGTGATCGTCGAGTCGTAGTACTGGGTCTCGTCCCAGCAACCACGCGAAGGCGTTGTGGCTGGGGGAGATCCGGCCGGACCCCGAGAACGGCAGCAGGCTGAGCAGGATCTCCGCCGCGACGGCCGCACCCGAACAGCAGCGCCACGGTCGCCACCGTGTGCCGGAACAGCATGGTCAGGCCGTAGCGCCGAGCACCGCGGCGACCACCGCGAGCACGAGCGTTCGGACCAGGTGCCAGCCGATCGTCCGCCTGGAGGTCGCCGCCGACCGCGATGTCGCGTTGGAGCGCGAGCAGGCGCACGGCGCACCCAGAACGCCAGGAGGCCGAGCGCGGCGACGACCAGCACCCCGATCCCGACGGCCAGCGCCTTGGCAGTCCAGATCCGCGACCGCTGCGACTCGAACAGCAGCTGGTTGCTCATCGAGCCGGACGCCCAGTCGGCGCCGGCGAACGTCGTCCCAGTGAGCATCATCAGCATGACCAGCAGGATCGCGACCGCGATGCCGTGGCCGGCCAGCACGTTGTCCACGTCGAGCGGCCGCCCGTGCCAGGTACGACTCCGGCCGGGGGAGGATCGCCTCGGCGCACTGCTCGGCGGTGGCGCCGGCGCCGATGTACTCCTCGGGCCGCTCCCGGCAGGCCTTCAGGTCGGCCTGCACCTGGCGGTCCTTGGAGTTGATCGCGGCCTGCGCCTTGGCGGTCGCGAGGTCCTCGGGGGTGATCGGCCGGGTGTCCCACGCCAGCTTGGCGGCGAACAGGCCGCTCAGCACGATCGCCGCGGCCACCAGCAGCAGGATCGCGCGCCGGCTCGCGGAAGCGGGTCAGCTCGACGCCCACGAGCTCGTGCAGCGCAGGTCGCTCTGTCACAGCGCCGGAGGGCCGCCTCATCCGGAACCCTCCGCCGGACGGTCGCGCGTGAGCTGGAGGAACACGGTCTCCAGGTCGGGACGGCATCGGCGGAGAGCTCGCGAGACGTAGAGCTGCTCCCCGGCGAGCAGCCGGCTGATCTCCTCGGGGTGGTCGTGGCCCTCGACCAGCACGTCGTCGCCGTCGCGCTCGACCCCGTAGCCGGCACGCTCGAGCATCGCGGCCGCCCGGGCCGGGTCACCGACGCCGACTCGGGTGCGGGAGCGGCTCTCGCCGAGCAGCGACGTCGACCGACCCGGAGGCGAGCAGTGCGCCCGTTGCCGATGATCGACACGGAGTGGCAGACCTGCTGCACCTCGGCCAGGATGTGCGAGCTCAGCAGCACCGTGACGCCGGCGGCTCGCCGAGCCGCGGCACCATCGTCGCGGATGTCGCGGATGCCGGCCGGGTCGAGGCCGTTGGTGGGCTCGTCGAGGATCAGCAGGTCGCGGCGACCTTGAGCAGCGTGGCCGCGATCGCCAGCCGCTGCTTCATGCCGAGCGAGTAGGTGCTTGAACCGGTCCGCGCTCGCGGCCGGCGCAGGCCGACCTGCGTCGAGCACCGCGTCGACACGCGACTCGGGTCGACGCCCGCCGTACGTGCGAGCAGCCGGAGGTTGCTGGCGGCCGCTGAAACGCCGGGATGAACTTCGGCTGCTCGACGACGGCGCCGAGCCGTCCGATCACGCGGGGCAGCGCGGCCGGGCACCGGCTCGCCGAAGAGCGCGCATCTCGCCGGCGCTGGCGCGGGCCAGCCCGAGGAGCATGCGGATCGTGGTGGTCTTGCCCGAGCCGTTGGGTCCGAGGAAACCGTGCACGCCACCCGCCGGGACCGCCAGGTCGAGGCCGTCGACGGCGACGATCGCGCCCCCGACCCGAGCCGAACTCCTTGCGGAGCCCGTGGTCTCGATGACGAGGGTCATGTCGGCCAGCATCGAGCGAGTCTGCCGCTCGGGCGTCGGACGCGGGTCCCGGGCGGCAGGCGTGTCGTGGTCAGGCGACCGGGTGTGAGCACCGGCACCCGCAGTGGCCGGCGGCTCGGGCTTGGCGCGGCTCGTAGTCCGGCGTGGCGTCGTACGCCGCCCAGGCGAGCATCTCGTCGAGGTGGCGCTCGCACCGAGCGGGACGACCTCGTCGACGGTCACGTCGCGGCCGAGCTCGGCGCTGAGCAGGCTGGTCACGCCGGCGTCGGCGATGCCGCAGGGCACGAACCGGTCGTACCAGCCGAGGTCGACGTCGCAGTTGAGCGCGAACCCGTGCATGGTGACGCCCCGGCTGACCCGGATGCCGATCGCGGCGATCTTGCGCTCGGGCCGGCCTGTCCCAGCTGGTCGGGTCGGCCGCGAGCCAGACCCCGCTGCGGCCGGGGACCCGCGCGGTCGTCGACACCGAGGTCACGGCAGACGCCGATCAGCGCCTCCTCGACGCGTCGTACGTAGTCGACGACCCGCACGTGGTCGGGCAGCCGCACGATCGGGTAGCCGACCAGCTGGCCGGGGCCGTGGAAGGTGATCTTGCCGCCGCGGTCGACGTCGATGCACCGTCGGCGCCGCCCGGATCGAGCGGGCCGCTCGTGCGGCTCGGTGCGCTTGCCGGCGGTGAACACCGGCGGGTGCTCGAGCAGGAGGACCGTGTCCGGACCGCCGTCGACCACCCCCGCGTGCACCTCGCGCTGGAGGTCCCAGGCGGCGACGTACTCGACGCTGCCGAGGTCCTCGTAGTGCATGGCGGAAACCCTACGCGCGCCCTCTTGTGACGGGGTTCGGCGGCGTCCTAGAATCGAGATACCAGTTTCTAATGACGGAACACATTGCATGATACGCAACAAGGCCGCTCGTGAGGCCATGGTCCGGCTGCTTCGGAACGCACGCTACGAGGTGTTGCCCGTGGGCAGCACCGAGGAGAAGGTGCTGACCCATCTCCCCAAGGACCGCACGGTCACCGTCACCGCCTCGCCGGGCAAGGGACTCGAGGCGACGTTCGCGCTCGCCGAGTCGCTCACGCGCGAGGGGTACGCCGCCGTACCGCACATTGCGGCCCGGATGGTGAGCGGGCGTGGCGAGCTCAAGGAGATCTGCGACCGGCTGACGGAGGCCGGGATCAGCACCGTGTTCGTGCCCGGCGGCGACGCCGAGGCGGTCGGCGACTACCCCGACGCGCTGAGCCTGCTCGAGGACCTCATCGTGCTCGGCAAGCCGTTCGCGAACGTCGGGATCACCGGCTACCCGGAGTCGCACCCCACGATCAGCGACGACCAGACCGTGCAGTCGATGTGGGACAAGCGCCGCTACGCGACCCACATCGTCAGCAACCTGACGTTCGACCCCAAGTCGGTCTCGACCTGGGTCGGCCGGCTCCGCCGGCGCGGCGTGGCGATGCCGCTGCTGCTCGGGATGCCCGGCCCAATCGAGCGCACCAAGCTCCTCAGCATGGCGACCCGGATCGGGGTGGGGGAGTCCACCCGCTTCCTGGCCAAGAACAAGGGCACCTTCGCCCGTCTCGCCGCGCCCGGCGGCTTCACGGGCGAGCGCTTCCTCGAGAAGTGCGCTCCCGCCGCGGCCCGCCCGGAGAGCCTGGTCGAGGGGCTCCACGTGTTCAGCTTCAACCAGGTCGCCGAGACCGAGGCGTGGCGCAACGACCTGCTGGAGCGGCTGCGGTCGACGCACGGATAGTCCCGACCGAACAGCACCTTCTGGCGGCCCGCGGAGGTGCTGATCGGTCGGGACTATCCGGGCAGCAGGGCTTCGAGCGCGGCTTCGAGGTTGTGGTCACCGGTCTCGACGACGGTGAGCGGCAGGCCGATCCGCGAGGCGGCGTCGCCGGCGAGGGCACGCAGCTCGGGGGTCGGCTCCTGGGCCAGCCAGACCACGCGCGTGTAGTGGCCGAAGTAGTCGTCGCGCAGCTCCGGCCAGCGGTCGAGGCCCAGCTCCTGCTCGACGGTGCGGGCGAAGGAGCGCACCAGGAAGTCGGTCAGCAGGTAGGTGCCGGGCTGGTCGGCGAGGAACTGCTCGATCCGGCTGGCACCGGCGTAGAGGTCGTAGCAGTGCAGGCCGGGGAGCCGGGCGACCCCGAGCTCGTCGCAGACGCCGTCGAGCGCGCCGTACGTGCCGCAGTCGGCGTAGCCCACCACCACCTGGTCGTACGACGGGCGCAGCCGGGTGACGAGGTCACGCACCGCGGGCGCGATCTTCTGCGGCTGGTTGTGCAGCAGCGGCGGCAACGGGTGCACGTCGACGGGCCACTCGCGCCGGGCCACGATCGCCGCCACCGGCTGGGCGATCGCGCCGCAGGCGACGACGGCGACCCGGCCCTCGGTGGTCGAGCTTGTCGAGACCTCGTCGGGGTCTCGACGGGCTCGATCACCGCGTGAAGGCGAGCTGTTCGACGAACCGGTCGTTGAAGTCGCTGCGGTCGGAGAGCTCGACATAGGCCACCTCCTCGCACAGGGTCACCGCACCCGCGCGCTCGCGCAGGGACAACAGGGCCATCTTCGCCCCTTCGCCCGCCACGTTGCCGGCGGAGACGATGCGCAGCACCGGCAGCGTCGGCACCAGGCCGATCCTCACCGCCGAGCTGGGGGAGAGGTAGGAACCGAACGACCCGGCGAGCAGCACCTGCTGGACGTCGTTGTGCTCGAGGCCGAGCTGCTCGAGCAGCAGCGTCCAGCCGGTCGAGATCGCGGCCTTGGCGAACTGGAGCTCGCGCACGTCGCGCTGCGAGAGCACAACCGCCTGGTCCGGCTCGTCGACCGGGCCGGCCAGCACGAACACGCGCTCCTGGCCGATCCGGGTCAGCCGGGGCGCGATCGCCGGCAGCATCTCGGCCAGCTGCTCGTCGGGCACGAACCGCCCGGAGGAGTCGAGGATGCCGTGGCGCACCAGCTCGGAGACCGCGTCGACCAGCCCCGACCCGCAGAGCCCGCGCGCCTCGACGTCGCCGATCACACCGAGCTCGACCGGGGCCTCGGCCGCGGGGTCGATCTTGACGACCTCGATCGCGCCGTCGGCGGCGCGCATGCCGCAGCGGATCGCACCGCCCTCGAACGCCGGGCCGGCCGGCGCCGCCGTGGACACGATGGTGTCGCCGTTGCTGACCACGATCTCGCAGTTGGTGCCGATGTCGATGAACAGCCGGGTGCGCTTGTCCCGGTCCATGCCGGTGGCGAGCATGCCGGCCACGATGTCGCCGCCGACGTAGGCCCCGAGCGCCGGGAAGAGAGCCACTCGCGCCTGCGGGTGCAGCGTCAGCCCGATCTCGGAGGCGAGCACCGTGGGCGGCAGGGTCGTGGACATCACGAACGGCGCGACGCCGAGCGGTTCGGGGTCGATGCCCAGCAGCAGTGCGGTCATCGTCGCGTTGCCGGCGATCGCCACCTCGTAGACGACGGCCGGGTCGACCTCGGCCTCGCGGCACACCTGCTCGGCGAGCTCGGCCAGGGTGGCGGCCGCGGCGGTCTGCAGCCGGCCGAGCGCGTCGGGGTCCATCATCGTGGCGCTGATCCGGGAGATCACGTCGCCGCCGAAGGGCTGCTGCTTGTTGAGCATCGACGTGACCGCCACCGGGGTGCCGGTGGTGACGTCGAGCAGCGTGGCGACGACGGTCGTCGTGCCGAGGTCGAAGGCGATCGCGTAGGCGGTGCCGGTCGTGTCACCGGGCTCCACGTCGACCAGGGCGGTGTCGACGATGACCGCGGTCAACTTGAAGTCCGCCTGGCGCATCACGGTCGGCAGCCGGCGCAGGGCGTGCAGGTCGGCGGTGAGCTCGAGGTCGTCCATCGCCGCGAGGAGCCGGTCGAGGTCGGTCTGCTGGTCCTGGAGCGAGGGCTCGGTGAGCTCGACGTAGCGCTTCTGGATCGCCGGTCGCAGGATCACCTGGCGGCCCACGCCGACGGTCGCCGCCTTGGGCCGCGTGGTGAGGGCCGGGACCGTGACGCCGAGGTCGCCCGTCGCCTGCACCAGGCACGCCAGTCGCCAGCCCTTGTCGATCTCGCCGGCGGAGAACGTGCGCACGTCGTGCCGCGTGATCGCCGCGGCGACGCCGTTGCGCGGCGCCACCTGCACCTTGCACTTGCGACAGGTGCCGTGGCCGCCGCACGTGGAGTCGATCGCCACGCCGTTCCACGACGCCGCGTCGAAGACACTGACGCCGGGCGGCACGCGCACCGAGCGCTGGCCGGTCTCCTGACCACCCAGGTCGAGCAGCGTGAACGCCAGGTCGACCCGGCCGGTGCCGTCGTGGTCGCTCTGCTCGGCGCCCGGTCGCTCGATCAGGCCTTCCCGGCGGTACGTCTCCGGGGAGAAGTCCGCGGGTCCCTCGCCGGGAGCCGGCTCGGTGTCGCTCACGCCCCGGCGGCTGCCGCGGTCCGGGCGCGGTGCGCCGCGATCCAGGCCATGCCCCACTCGTCGTGGCTGAGCACCAGGTCGGCCGCCTTGACCGCCTCGACGATCTGCGGCGTGCGGGTGTCCATGATCGCGCTGGTCAGGCCGGCGGTCATCGCCATCGGGAGGTACGCCGCCCCGAGGGTGTGCCGGTCGGGCATGCCGAACGAGACGTTGGACGCGCCGCAGGTCATGTTGACGCCGAAGCGCTCCTTGATCTGCCGCATCGTGTCGAGCGTGACCAGCGAGGTGGTGGTGTCCGCGCCGATCGGCATCGCGAGCGGGTCGATCACGATGTCGGCCTGGGCGATGCCGTACTCGGTGGTGGCGACGTCGATGATCTTCTGGGTGAGCCGGATCCGCTTCTCCGCCTCCATCGGGATCTCGTCGTGGTCGTTGGGAAGCGCGATGATCGCCGCGTCGTACTTCTTGACCAGCGGGAGGATCGCCGCCATCCGGTCGTCCTCCGCGGTGATCGAGTTGACCAGCGCCCGGCCCCGGTAGACCGAGAGGCCGGCCTCGAGGGCCTCCACGACGGAGGAGTCGATGCAGATCGGCAGGTCGGTGAGCTCCTGCACCATCGTGATCGCCTTGGCCAGCAGCTCGGCCTCGTCGGTCAGCGGCACCCCCATGTTGATGTCGAGCACGTCGGCGCCACCCTCGACCTGGGCCTTGACGTCGCGCTCGATCGCCGACAGGTCGCCGGCCCGGAGCTGCTCCTGGAAGATCCGGCGGCCGGTCGGGTTGATCCGCTCGCCGATCAGGCAGAAGCGCCGGCCGTGGCCGATCACGACCTCCTTGGTCGCGGAGCGAAGCACGGTCTCCAACGGTTCGGCGGTCATCAGGCGGGGTCCCTGCGGAGGCGTGAGCGCAGCGAGCGGCTTCGTGGGGTGTTCATGCGGGGTCCCTGCGGAGGCGTGAGCGCAGCGAGCGGCTTCGTGGGGTGGTCATGCGGGAACCTTGCTGCGCTTCTCGTGCAGCAGGGCCTTGGCCTTCTTGACCGTCGCCGAGGCGTCGGACGCGTAGCCGTCGGCACCCACCGCGTCGGCGTACTCCTGGGTGACCGGAGCACCGCCGACCATGACGATCACGGTGTCGCGGATGCCGGCCTTCTCCAGGGCGTTCATGTTGGCCTTGAACATCGGCATCGTGGTCGTGAGGAACGCCGAGAAGCCGACCACGTCGGGCTGGTGCTCCTCGATCGCCGCGACGAACTTCTCCGGCGGCACCTGGACGCCGAGGTCGATCACCTCGAAGCCGGCCCCCTCGAGCATGATGTTGACGAGGTTCTTGCCGATGTCGTGGACGTCGCCCTTGACCGTGCCCATCAGGAACTTGCCGATCGTCTGCACGCCGGTGTCGGCGAGCAGCGGGCGCAGCACCTCCATCGCCCCGGCCATGGCGCGGCCGGCGATGAGCATCTCGGGCACGAAGAAGTCGCCGCGCTCGAACCGGGCGCCGACCTCCTCGAGGGCCGGGATCAGGGAGTCGAAGAGCAGCGACTGCGGCTCCATGTCCATGCTCAGGGCCAGGTGGGTCAGCTCGAGCACCCGCGGGGCGTTGCCCACGAGCGTCTCGTCGTACATCGTCCGAAGAATTTCGTCGGGGGTCATGCCACGCCTTCCTTGCGGGTGCGCCGTCCGAGCAGCACCGACAGCTGCCCGGCCCGGTCCTTGAGCTGGCAGCCGAACTCCTCGAGCCGGCCGTCAAGTCGTTGGGTTGGTCCCGAGATTCCGAGCGCGGCGACCACGTCGCCGTCCGCGCCATGGACCGGCGCGGCGACCGCGGCCAGTCCTTCCTCGAGCTCGTCGAGGGTCACCGCGAAGCCGCGGCGTCGTACCTCGGCCAGGTCGCGCTCCAGCGCCGCCAGGTCGCCGATGCTGGTCGGGGTCGGCCGCGCAAGCTCACCGGTGGGCAGCTCGACCGCGCCGTACGCGTAGAGCACCTTGCCCAGCGAGGAGCAGTGGCTCGGCACCTCGATCTGCGACCAGTCGCGGCTGCCGAGGAGGTAGCGGGAGTCGGCCTGCGCGATCTGCACGATGTGGCCGTTGCGGGCGACGCTGAGGTGCACGGTCTCGCCGGTGTCCTTGCCGACGCGCGTCATCGTCGGGCGGGCCAGCCGGACGACGGCCTCGAACGGGTCGTGCCGGGTCGCGTACAGGCCGAAGAGCCGTCCCGCCACGTAGCTGCCGCTCTCGGTGCGCTCGAGCAGGCCTGTGCGCTCGAGGGCGGAGAGGAGGCGGGAGGTCGTGGAACGCGGCAGCCCGGAGGACTCCGCGATCTCGAGGAACGTCAGCGGCTCGTCGGCACGGACCACCGTGTCGATGAGAAGCGCAGCGCGGTCGACCGCCTGGGTGCCGGGGGGTGCAGCGGTGTCGTTCATGCCGTCGACACCTCCTCGCCTAGTTCCATGATGTGGGATTCCATTTCCACATGATGAGGCTAGGATGCCTGAGGCACCGGGTCAAGCGCAGGAGGAATCGCCCATGTTCCAGAACAAGATGCCCCGCTACGAAGTACTCAGCGAGGACGCCCTCTCGAAGCTCGACGGGGGGTGGCGCCGCCTGGTCACGGAGATCGGTGTGGAGTTCCTGAGCGACCGCGCGCTCGACCTCTTCCGAGCGGCCGGCCAGCGGGTCGAGGACAACACGGTCTTCCTCGATCCGGACTTCGTGCTCGAGCAGGTGGCGAAGGCGCCCCGCGAGTTCGACGTCCAGGCCCGCAACCCGGCCAACAACGTGCACATCGGCGGCGACTCGATGGCGTTCGGCGCGGTGTACGGCCCGCCGTTCGTCCGCCAGGGCGAGGTCCGTCGCGACGGCACCATGGACGACTTCCGCAACTTCTCCAAGCTGGCCCAGAGCTTCGCGGTGCTCGACTCCGCGGGCGGGGTCGTGTGCGAGCCCAACGACACCCCGCTGGACAGCCGGCACCTCGACATGACCTACGCACTGCAGACGCTGACCGACAAGATCTACATGGGCAACGTCGTCTCCGGCGTCAACGCCGCCGACACGATCAACATGGGCGCGATCCTCTTCGGCGGGCGCGACAAGATCGAGCACACCCCGGCGTCGATCTCGCTGATCAACTGCAACTCGCCGCTGCGCTGGGACGACCGGATGCTCGACGCGCTCTTCGAGTACGTCGAGGCCGCGCAGCCGGTCGTGCTGACGCCCTTCATCCTGATGGGCGCGATGTCGCCGGTGACCATCCCGGCGGCGCTCGTGCAGCAGATCGCGGAGGCGCTGTCCGGCATCGCGCTCGCCCAGCTGATCCGGCCGGGAGCACCGGTGATCTTCGGGTCGTTCCTCTCGAACATCGACATGCAGTCGGGCTCGCCGACGTTCGGGACGCCGGAGTCCGGCATCGGCCTGCTCTGCACCGGTCAGATCGCGCGGCACTTCGGACTGCCCTTCCGCACCGGCGGCGGTCTCACCTCCTCGCAGGTGCCCGACGCGCAGGCCGGCTACGAGGCCCTGATGACGATGCTGCCGACGTTCCTCGCCGGCGCCAACTGGGTGATGCACTCCGCGGGCTGGCTCGAGGGCGGCCTCGTCGCCGGCTACGAGAAGTTCGTCGTCGACGTCGAGATCCTGCAGATGCTGCAGGCCGAGTTCACGCCGCTGGAGATCGACGAGGCGTCGCTGGCCTTCGACGCCCACACCGAGGTCGGCCACGGCGGCCACTTCCTCGGCGCCATGCACACCCTGGAGCGCTTCCGCACCTGCTTCTACCGCCCGATGCTGTCCAGCTCGGACAACTACGAGCGGTGGATGCGCGGGGGCGGCCTGGACGCAGCGGCCCGCGCGACCACGATCTACCAGCAGAAGCTCGAGGAGTACGAGCCGCCGCCGATCGACGACGCGATCCGCCAGGAGCTCGAGGAGTACGTCGTCCGCCGCCGCGCCGAGCTGGGGGACTGATGGGCGTGTCGACCGAGCCGGGGCCTCCCGGAGGTCCGTTCGTCCTCACCCTGTCGTGCCCCGACCGGCCCCGGATCGTCTACGAGGTAACGGGATTCCTGGTCAAGCACTCCGGCAACATCCGGGAGAGCCAGCAGTTCGGCGACCCGGACACCGACCACTTCTTCATGCGGATCATGTTCGACGTCGCCGACCACAGCGTCGACGCGAACACGTTGCGCGAGGACTTCGCGACCGTCGCCGAGGAGTTCGACATGACCTTCCAGCTGTGGGCGGCGCACGCTCCGCACCGCACGCTGATCCTGGTCTCCAAGCACCTGCACTGCCTCAACGACCTGCTGTTCCGCTGGGGCACGGGCGCGCTGCAGATCGAGATCCCGGCGATCGTGTCCAACCACAAGGACGCGGCCCGGCTCGCGGCGTCGTACGACGTGCCGTTCCACCACGTGCCGGTCACACCGGAGGACAAGCCTGCGGCCGAGGCGAAGCTGCTCGAGCTGGTCGACGAGCACCGGATCGACCTGGTCGTGCTGGCGCGCTACATGCAGGTGCTGTCCGACCCGACCTGCCGGGCGCTCGAGGGGCGGGCGATCAACATCCACCACTCGTTCCTGCCCAGCTTCAAGGGCGCCCGGCCCTACCAGCAGGCGTTCGAGCACGGTGTGAAGCTGGTCGGTGCGACCGCCCACTACGTGACCGGCGACCTCGACGAGGGGCCGATCATCGAGCAGGACACGCTGCGGGTCGACCACGGCTACTCCGAGCGGCAGCTGGTGACCGCCGGCCGCGACGTGGAGGCGGCGGTGCTCTCGCGTGCGGTGCGCTGGCACGCGGAGTCGCGGGTACTCATGAACGGCAGCCGCACCGTCGTCTTCCGCTAGCCGCCGGTGCGCATGACGCGCTAGCGTTGCGTCATGAGCAACAAATCGGAGGGCAACGGGTCGGGCTCGGTCCAGTCCGTGGATCGTGCGGTGTCCATCCTCGAGCTCCTGGCGCGCCACGGTGAGCAGGGCGTGACCGAGGTTGCCGGCGAGCTCGGCGTACACAAGAGCACCGCGTTCCGGCTGGTCGCCACGCTGGAGCAGCGGGGGCTGGTCGAGCAGACCGAGGACCGCGGCAAGTACCGCCTCGGCGTCGGTCTGCTCCGGCTCGCCGGTGCCACGACCGCCCGGCTCGACGTCGTCCAGGAGGCGCGCCCGATCTGCCGCCGGCTCGCGCAGGAGACGGGTGAGACGGTCAACATCGCGGTGCTCTCGGAGAGCTCGGCGCTGTACCTCGACCAGGTCGCCGGCTCCAGCGCGCTCCAGTCGCACAACTGGGTCGGCCAGCACATCCCGCTCCACGCCACGTCCAACGGCAAGGTCCTGCTCTCCGGGCTCGACGGCGACCGGCTGGGCGATGTGCTGCGGCGCCTGCCGTCGTACACCGACGCGACGATCACCAAGAAGTCCAGGCTGCGCCAGGAGCTCGAACGCGTCCGGGCCGACGGCTACGCGGTCGCAGTCGACGAGCTCGAGGTCGGGCTCGCCGCGGTCGCGGCGCCGATCCGCAACGCGCACGGCGACGTGATCGCCTCGATGAGCGTCTCCGGCCCCACCTTCCGGATGCCCGCCGACAAGCTCGACCGCGTGGTCAAGCTCTGCGTCGACGCGGCCGACGAGGTCTCGCACCGGCTCGGTTGGGGCCACCGCTGAGGCTTCCGGTGCGCGTCACCGAGGCGAGCGCTGAGGACCGTGACGCCGTCGCGGCCTTCCTGCGCCGCCACAACTCGCTCGCGGTGGCCCGGCGTGGGGAGCTCGTCGACGCCCTGCGGCATCCCGCGGTGCTCGCCTGGTCGGACGCCGAGCTGGTCGGGGTGGCGACGTACGTCGTCGGCGGGGACGCCTGCGAGCTGCTCACGCTGCACGCCGAGACCCGGCGGTCAGGCGTGGGTACCGCGCTCGTGGGCGCCGTACGCACGCGTGCCCTCGACGCCGGCTGCGAGCTGCTGTGGGTGGTGACCACGAACGACAACGTGGACGCGCTCCGGTTCTATCAGCGTCGTGGGTTCCGGTTGGCCCGGCTCCGCACGGGCGCGGTCGACGAGAGCAGGGAGACGGTGAAGCCGGAGATCCCGCCGATCGGCGACCACGGCATCCCGCTGCGCGACGAGATCGAGCTCGAGATGTGGCTGGCCCCGGCTGATCGCATGTGAGGGTGTGGGCATGAGCACCCCACCAAACCACTCGCTTCGCTCGCGCTTCGTCGGGGACCCCGCATGAGTGAGCCCGTGGCTGGTCCGCCTCGCGTCGTCGTCGTCACCGGGGCCAACGGCCTGGTCGGGTCCCGCACCTGCGCGGTGCTGGTCGGGCACGGCGCCACCGTGCGCGCCGTCGTACGCCGTCCGGGCGCGGCGCCTTCCCAGGCAGGCGTTGAGGAATGGGTGGGCGAGTTCCACGACGCGGAGTTCGCCGGGTCCGTGGTGCAGGGTGCGAGCGCCGTCGTCAGCACCATCCACCCGATGGGCTCCGACCGCGCCACCCAGCACCGGATCGCCGTCGAGGGCACGCCCGTCCTCGCCCGTGCCGCCCGCGATGCGGGCGTCGCTCGCCTGGTCCACGTCTCCACTGCGGCGGTCTACGACCGATCGCCCGGGGTCGGTGACGTGGACGAGTCCTCGCCGCTGGTGGCGGACGACGCCAACGCGTACGCCGCGACCAAGCGCGACACCGACGCGGCGCTCGCCGGGGTCGACGGCCTCACCCGGGTCATCCTCCGCCCGCCGGCGATCCTCGGAGCAGGGGAGACCTCGATCTGGAACTCGGTGCGACCGGCCGCGATCCGCGACGACCCGAAGGCGCGCCACGCGGTGCCCGGGCAGACCTTCGCCTGGGTCCACGTCGACGACCTGGCTGCTCTCGCCGCCGCCGTCGCGTCGGGCCGGGTGTTGCCGTCGACGGACCCGGAGACCGGACCGGTCGACGGTGCGAGCACCGTGGTCAACGTCGCTGCCGACGCCGGCACCGTCCGCGACTACTACGAGACGGTCACTTCCGCTCTCGGCATCGAGCCGGTCTGGGACGACGCACCCGCCTGGACCGGCCGGATCCTGGCCGACCGCGCCCGTCGGTGGGGCTGGGCACCGACCGTTGACCTGCCGCGTGCCCTTGCTGAGATCGCGGACGGGCTCCGTCCGTAACTTCGGGGTGGGATCCGTCACCCAGGGCTGAGCGTGCTCGCCGCGGAAGCTCGCAGATGCGAGGTTGTCGGGGTCGACGACCCGGTGCGGACCCCGGCAGCCACGCATTTGCGGGCTCGCCGGGCGCTCCCGTTCGACCACCCGCGACCCGCAACCGCGGCGCTGAGATCCCCACACGAACCACGCGCCCCACGCACCCCGCTGGTCTAGGCAGGCCGTCCCGGAGGTCACGAATGCGCCCTACGGCGCGGAGATCCTTGACGTCACGCGCGCACAAGACGATGCTTCCAGCCAACACGGCGTTGCGTCTGTGGCAATCAGTTGTGCCATACGCAACACGACGGAAGTCGAGGTGAGGGTGCCGGACATCTACATCGACGGAACGTGGTTGGCCGCGCGCGGCTCGGGCAGCCGGGAGATCAGGTGCCCCGCCGACGGGCAGCTCGTGGCGACCGTCGACGAGGCCGGACCCGAGGACACCGCCGCAGCCATCGGCGCGGCGCGGCGCGCCTTCGACGAGGGCGCCTGGCCGCGCACCTCGGCACGCGAGCGAGGTGACCTGCTGCTGCGCGTCGCCGACCTGCTCGAGAGAGACAAGGACGTCGTCGCCCGGGCGGAGTCCCTCGACACCGGCAAGCGCCTGGTCGAGAGCGAGTACGACGTCGACGACGTGGTCTCGGTGTTCCGGCACTTCGGGCACACGGCCGACGACGAGGCCGGACGGGTCGTCGACACCGGCAACCCCGACGTGGTCAGCCGGATCGTGCACGACCCGGTGGGGGTGTGCGGCCTGATCACCCCGTGGAACTACCCGCTCCTCCAGACCTCCTGGAAGGTCGCGCCGTGCCTGGCGGCCGGCAACACGTTCGTGCTCAAGCCGAGCGAGCTCACGCCGCACACCGCGATCCACCTGATGAAGGTGCTCGAGGAGGCCGGATTGCCTGCCGGTGTCGGCAACCTCGTGCTCGGCGACGGAAAGGGCGCCGGCGCGCCGCTCGCCGAGGACCCACGGGTCGACCTGGTCTCGTTCACCGGCAGCCTCGCGGTCGGCAAGTGGCTGATGTCCGCTGCCTCCGGCACGGTGAAGAAGGTGGCGCTGGAGCTCGGCGGCAAGAACCCCAACATCGTCTTCGCCGACGCCGAGCTACGACACCGCGCTCGACTTCGCGCTCACCGCCGTCTTCCTGCACTCCGGCCAGGTCTGCTCCGCCGGCGCCCGGCTGGTGGTCCAGGAGGAGATCAAGGACCGCTTCGTCGACGACCTCGTCGCCCGCGCCGAGCGGATCCGGCTCGGGGGCCCGTTCGACGAGAAGGCCGAGACCGGCCCGCTCACCAGCGCCGCCCACCGCGACAAGGTCGAGGCGTACGTCGCCGCCGGGATCGCGGAAGGCGCCGTCGTCCGCTGCGGCGGCACTCGTCCCGACGATCCCGCGCTCGCCGACGGCTTCTACTACCTGCCGACCGTCCTCGACGAGTGCACCAGCGACATGAGCGTCACCCAGGAGGAGTCGTTCGGCCCGGTGGTGACGGTCGAGACGTTCACCGGCGAGGACGACGCGGTCCGGATCGCCAACGACAGCATCTACGGACTCGCCGGCGCCGTGTGGACCAGCGACGCCGGCAGGGGCCAGCGCGTCGCCGGCCGGCTGCGCATGGGCACGGTCTGGATCAACGACTACCACCCGTACGTCGCCCAGGCCGAGTGGGGCGGCTACAAGCAGTCCGGCATCGGCCGCGAGCTCGGTCGCGCGGGTCTCGAGGAGTACCGCGAGACCAAGCACGTCTGGCACAACATCAACCCCGCGCCCCAGCACTGGTTCGCGCCATGAGTCTCGACAAGCTCGACCCCCGTGCCGACGCGCGCAAGCGCTACGACTACGTGATCGTCGGCGGCGGGTCCGCCGGCTGCGCGATCGCCAACCGGCTGAGCGCCGACCCGTCGAGCTCGGTGCTGGTCCTCGAGGCCGGCCGCTCCGACTACATCATCGACCCGTTCATCCACATGCCGGCGGCGCTACCGATCCCGATCGGCAACCGGCTCTACGACTGGAAGTACGAGACCGACCCCGAGCCGTACATGAACGACCGCAAGGTGTTCCACGCCCGCGGCAAGATCCTCGGCGGCTCGAGCAGCATCAACGGGATGATCTTCCAGCGGGGCAACCCGCTGGACTACCAGCGCTGGGCCGCCGACCCGGGCATGGAGTCCTGGGACTACCTCCACTGCCTGCCGTACTTCAAGCGCATGGAGAGCCTGATCCTCGAGGACGGCCGCGTCGGCGCCGACGACTGGCGCGGCGGCAGCGGGCCGCTCCGGGTCGAGCGCGGGTCGGCGACGAACCCGTTGTTCGCCGCCTTCTTCGAGGCCGCGCAGCAGGCCGGCTACCCGCTGACCGACGACGTCAACGGCTACCGGCAGGAGGGCTTCGCGCGGTTTGACCGCAACATCCACCGCGGCCGCCGCTGGTCCGCGGCCCGGGCCTACCTGCACCCGGTGCGCAAACGGAAGAACCTCGACGTCGAGACCTCCGCGCTCGCCACCAAGGTCCGCTTCGACGGCACCCGTGCGGTCGGCGTCGACTACTCGCGCACCGGCCGCGGGCACCGCAGTGTCGACGCCGGCGAGGTGATCCTCTGCGGCGGCGCGATCAACACCCCCCAGCTGCTCCAGCTCTCCGGTGTCGGCGACCAGGCCCTGCTCGCCGAGCACGGCGTGCCGCTCGTGCACCACCTGCCGGGAGTGGGGGAGAACCTGCAGGACCATCTCGAGGTCTACATCCAGTACGCCTCCAAGCTGCCGGTGTCGATCGCCCCCGGCCTGCGCTACCGCTCGCGGCCCGGCATCGGCTACAAGTGGCTGTTCCACCGCAGCGGCCTCGGTGCCACCAACCACTTCGAGGGCGGTGGGTTCGCGCGCAGCAACGTCGACGTGGACTGGCCGAACCTGATGTTCCACTTCCTCCCGATCGCGATCCGGTACGACGGGACCGCGCCGGAGAACCTCGAGGTCGGCGCCCACGGCTACCAGGTGCACATCGGCCCGATGTACGCCGACACCCGAGGCTGGGTGCGGATCCGCTCCACCGACCCCCGCCAGCACCCGTCGATGCAGTTCAACTACCTCTCGACGCCGACCGACCGCAAGGAATGGGTCGAGGCGATCCGGGTGGCCCGCGACATCCTGAACCAGCCGGCGTTCGCACCGTTCAACGACGGCGAGCTGTCGCCCGGCCCGTCGGTCGAGACCGACCAGGAGATCCTCGACTGGGTAGCCAAGGACGCCGAGACCGCCCTGCACCCGTCGTGCACGGCGGCGATGGGCACCGGCGAGATGGCGGTCACCGACCCGACCTCGATGAAGGTGCACGGCACCGAAGGACTGCGTGTCGTGGACGCCTCGGTCTTCCCCTACGTCACCAACGGAAACATCTATGCGCCGGTGATGATGGTCGCCGAGAAGGCGGCCGACCTGATCGCCGGCAACACACCCCTGGCACCAGTCGACGTGCCCTACTACCGCTACCGCGACGGCACACCGTTGTACCCGCCCGGCGACAGCCGCAACAGTGAGGACCGAGTATGAACACCCCAACGACGGCGCCCACCTCCTCCACGACGCCCGCCCAGGACAACGTGACTCCGGCGGCCTCCTCGGAGAGCCCTGCGCTGCACGTGGAGCACCTCTGGAAGATCTTCGGTCCGCGCGCGGACAAGATCATCGGCACCGACCAGGCCCAGCTCTCCCGCAAGGAGCTGCAGGAGAAGACGGGCCACGTGGTCGGCATCCGCGACGTCTCCTTCGACGTGGCGCCCGGCGAGGTCTTCGTGGTGATGGGCCTCTCCGGGTCGGGCAAGTCGACCCTGGTCCGGCTGCTCACCCGGCTGATCGAGCCGACCGCCGGCAAGGTGGAGCTGTACGGCCAGGAGATCACCGGGATGTCGGAGTCGGACCTGCTCGAGACCCGGCGCCGCAAGGTCTCGATGGTCTTCCAGCACTTCGGCCTGCTACCGCACCGCAAGGTCGTCGACAACGTCGCGTTCGGTCTCGAGGTGCGCGGAGAGAACAAGAGCAAGCGCCGCAACCGCGCCCAGGAGATGGTCGACCTGGTCGGGCTCAGCGGCTACGAGAACAACTTCCCCGACCAGCTCTCGGGCGGCATGCAGCAGCGCGTCGGCCTGGCCCGGGCCCTGGCCGCCAACCCCGACGTGATGATGTTCGACGAGCCCTTCTCGGCGCTCGACCCGCTGATCCGCCGGGACATGCAGAACGAGGTGATCCGGCTCCACGAAGAGGTCGGCAAGACGATGGTGTTCATCACCCACGACCTCGCCGAGGCGCTCAAGCTCGGCGACCGGATTCTGATCATGCGGGACGGCGAGATCATCCAGATCGGGACGCCCGACGAGGTGGTCGGCGCGCCGGCCGACGAGTACGTCCGCGACTTCACCAGTGAGGTGCCCAAGTCGCACGTGCTGACCCTGAAGTGGGTGATGCGTCCCCCCGACGGCCAGGACGTTCCGACCGACGGGCCCACGCTCCGTCCCGACCAGATCGTCCGTGACGCCGCACGCACCGTGCTCGACCACCACGGACCGTGCCGGGTGGTCGACGGCGACAAGCTGGTCGGGGTCGTCGACGACGAGGACATCCTGCGGGTCGTGGTCGCGGAGGAGCAGACGTCATGAGCGTGGACACGCGGCCCCCGCCAGCGGCCCCACCTGACCGGTCCACCTCCTCCAAGGAGGAGCAACCGTACGTCGAGCTCGGCAAGAAGCGGCACACCGGGATCAAGGTGCTTGCGATCCTGGTGTTCTGGCTCCTCTGCTGGGCGCTGTTCAAGGGCCAGCAGACCAAGGAGCTCGGCCTCCAGGACACCACCGGCTTCCATGACTGGCTGAACGGGATCCGCGACTGGGTGCAGCTGCACGGTCCGGACAACTGGTTCTTCGGCAGTGTGCTCGGCTTCATCGGCGACCTGTTCAACAACATCTTCGAGTTCCTGCAGAAGCTGGTCAGCGTCGCGGCCTTTCCCCGTCCGGTCCCCCAGATCGGCTGGCTGGGCGTGGTGGGCATCGCCACCTGGATCGCCTGGGCCTGCGCTGGCCTGCGGCAGACCTTGCTGGTCGTGATCACCTTCCTGATGTTCGGGGTGTTCGGGCTCTGGCAGGACAGCATCGACCTGCTGCTGGTCACCGGCATCGCGGTGGCCACGTGCATCGTCATCGGACTGCCGCTGGGCATCGCGATGGCCCGCCGCCGCAGCGTCTCCGCGGCGATCACGCCGGTGCTCGACATCATGCAGACGATGCCGCCTTTCGCCTACCTCGCGCCGATCGCGCTCGGCTTCGGCATCGGCCCGACCACCGCCATCGTGCTGACCACGATCTACGCGCTCCCGCCGTTGGTGAGGATCACCGAGTTCGGGATCAGGTCGGTCTCGCCGACCACCGTCGAGGCGGCCCGGTCGATGGGCCTGACCAAGGGCCAGCTGCTGCGCCAGGTGCAGCTGCCGATGTCCCGTCGCACGATCGTGGTCGGGGTCAACCAGAGCATGATGGCGGCCCTGTCGATGGCCACGATCGCGGCCCTGGTCAACGGCCCCGGACTCGGCAAGGACGTCAACGCCGCGCTGCAGATCCAGAACATCGGAGCCGCGTCGGCCGCCGGCCTGCTGATCGTGCTGATGGCGATCACGCTCGACCGCACGATCACCGCGAGCAGCGAGCGGTCCGAGAGCATGGGCCGGGCCAACGTCGTGTCCGTCAGCGGTCCGGGCGTGATGATGATGGGCGTGGTGGTCGAGCGCCTCCCGCGCTGGGCCACGGAGGACGCAGGCAAGGGTGTCCGGCAGCCTCGGCTCACCTCGTCGGGCCGCTGGATGGTGCGGGTGCTCTGGCTGATCCCGGTCGCGATCCTGGTCTACCTCTCGCGGCAGCAGCTCAACTTCGCCCAGTTCCCCACCCGCGAGGACTGGCCGTTCCTGAAGTACATCGACGGCACCACCGTGACCAAGCTGATCAACGACTTCTCCGCCTGGTTCATCGACATCGTCGACAGCTTCACCCTGGCCCTCAAGAACGACATGACCACCTGGATCATCAACCCGTTCCAGGACCTGTTCGCCAACACGCCCTGGTGGACGCTGGCCCTGGTGCTGGTGGCCGTCGCGTACGTGCTCGGCGGCTGGCGCCCGGTGGTCACCACGGTCGTCTGTCTCGCGATCATCTACGCCACGGGGCTGTGGAACGACGCGATGGTCACGCTGACCATGACGCTGATCGCGACCGCGGTGGTGATGGTGATCGCGGTGATCCTGGGCGTGGGCATGGGCAGAAGCCGTCGTACGGACAAGGTGATCCGGCCGTTCCTGGACGCCTTCCAGGTGATCCCGCCGTTCGTCTACCTGGTGCCCGCCCTTGCCCTGTTCGGGGTCGGCCGCTTCACCGCAATCATGGCCGCGGTGGCCTACGCCGTGCCGATCGCGACCAAGCTGGTCGCCGACGGGATCCGCAGCGTGGCCCCGACCACGGTGGAGGCGGCCCGGGCCAGTGGCAGCACCACGTGGCAGATGATCACCAAGGTCCAGCTGCCGATGTCGCGGGAGGCGTTGGTGCTGGCCACCAACCAGGGCCTGCTCTACGTGCTCTCCATGGTCGTCATCGGCGGTCTCGTCGGCGGTGGCAGCCTCGGCTACATCGTGGTCTCCGGCTTCTCGCAGGACCAGCTGTTCGGCAAGGGCCTCGCCGCCGGCATCGCGATCACCGCGCTCGGCGTGATGCTGGACAGGATCGCGCGCTACGCGGCGGCCCGCTATGGCCGCTGACCCCTCGAGTTCTCCGCGGACTGACCGCGGAGCTGATGGAAGGAACAAGAGAATGGCACGAGGACTACGCCGAATCCGGCTGGTCGCCATCGCCGCGGTGCTGGGCCTCGGCCTCGCCGGCTGCGGTGGCGGAAGCATCAAGAGCGCCGACACGGCCGGGAAGAGTGACTGTGGGGACCTCCGGATCGCGGTGAACCCGTGGACCGGTTACGTCACCAACGCCCACGTCATCGGCTACGTCGCCAAGACCCGGCTCGGCTGCAACGTGACCTACCCCGACGTGAAGGAAGAGGTCGGCTGGGCGGGCATGGCCAGCGGGTCGATCGACACGATCGTGGAGAACTGGGGCCACCCCGACCTGGTCAAGAAGTACATCGACGAGCAGAAGACCGTCGTGGACGCCGGTCCGACCAGCAGCAAGGGAATCATCGGCTGGTACGTCCCACCGTGGATGGCGAAGAAGTACCCGGACATCACCAACTGGAAGAACCTGAACAAGTACGCCTCCTTGTTCAAGACCTCCGAGTCCGGCGGCAAGGGACAGCTCCTCGACGGCGACCCGTCGTACGTCACCAACGACGAGGCGCTGGTCAAGAACCTGAAGCTCAACTACAAGGTGGTCGTCGGTGGCTCGGAGGCCGGCCTGATCCAGAGCTTCAAGTCTGCGGAGAAGAACCACACGGCGCTGCTCGCGTACTTCTACGAGCCGCAGTGGTTCTTCTCGGAGATGAAGCTGGTGCACGTCGATCTTCCGAAGTACACCCCCGGCTGTGACGCGGATGCCGCGAAGGTCGCCTGCGACTACCCGCCGTACAAGCTGAACAAGCTGATCGCCACGAAGTTCTCCAAGTCCGGGTCGCCCGCCGTGGGCCTGATCAAGAACTTCAAGATCACCAACGACCAGCAGAACGAGGTCTCCACCGACATCGCCGAGAACGGGATGTCGCCGGACGACGCCGCCAAGAAGTGGGTGGACGCCAACAAGGCAACGGTGGACTCCTGGCTGAAGTAGCCCGGGGCTGACACCCACAGAAAGTACGACGACGCGCCCCCCGCACCTTGACAGGTGCGGGGGGCGCGGCTGATCCTAGACTTGTTCCGCATCACGCACTGCGTTGCGCATTACGCAACAGCATCTTCTCCATCGAAAGAGGGAACATGGCCCCCGTCCCCGGCTCCGCCCAGGTCGTCGTCATCGGCGCCGGCATCGTCGGCAACAGCCTCGTGCACCACCTGGCACGACTCGGCTGGACCGACATCGTCCAGATCGACAAGGGCGCGCTGCCCAACCCCGGCGGGTCGACCGGGCACGCGTCGAACTTCATCTTCCTGACCGACCACTCCCGGGAGATCACCGACCTCACCCTCGACTCGGTCGAGCAGTACCAGGAGATGGGCGTCTTCACGCAGTCCGGCGGCTTCGAGATCGCCCGCACCGAGGAGCGGATGGAGGAGCTGCGACGCCGCATGTCGAGCGCCCGGGCGTGGGGGATCGAGGCGGAGATCGTCGACCCCGCGTTCGTGAAGGAGAAGGTGCCGTTCATCGAGGAGGACCAGTTCATCGGCGCCTTCTGGCAGCCCGGCGTCGGAGTGGTCGACTCGCTCCGTGCGGGCACGATCATGCGGGAGCGGGCGATGGAGTCGGGCGCCCTGACCGTCGTACCCAACGTCGAGGTCGTCGGCATGGACGTCGAGGACGGGCGCATCCGGCGGGTGCGCACGAGCGGCGGCGACATCGAGGCCGAGGCCGTGGTGATCGCGGCCGGCGTGTGGAGCCCCAAGCTCGGCGACATGGCCGGGATCTCCATCCCGCTGACCCCCGCCGTGCACCAGATGATCTCCGTCGGCCCGTGCCCGCAGCTCGCCGGCACCGAGGGTGAGATCACGTACCCGATCGTGCGCGACATGGACACCTTCTGCTACGAGCGGCAGCACGGCGCCGACATGGAGGTCGGCTCCTACGCCCACCGCGCGATCCTGCACGAGCCCGAGGAGATCCCCTCGATCGAGCAGTCCAAGCTGTCCCCGACCGAGATGCCGTTCACGGAGGACGACTTCGACCCCCAGCTCGAGCAGGCGCTGGAGCTGATGCCCGAGCTGCTCGGCGCCGACGGCGCGGAGATCCGCTACGCGATCAACGGCCTGCTGTCGCTGACATGCGACGGCAGCCCGATCCTCGGCGAGAGCCAGGTCAAGGGTCTGTGGACCGCGTCGGCCGTCTGGATCAAGGAGGGTCCGGGCGTCGGCCGCGCGGTCGCCGAGTGGATGACGCAGGGTCACTCGGAGATCGACATCCACCACAGCGACATCGCGCGCTTCTACCCGCACCAGATGCGGCGCGAGCACACGCGACTGCGCACCACCGAGTCGTTCATCAAGACCTACGGGATCATCCACCCCGCGGAGCAGTACGAGTCCGACCGCGAGCAGCGGCTCTCTCCCATGAACGACGCGCAGAAGAAGCTGGGCGCGGTGTTCTTCGAGGCCGTCGGCTGGGAGCGGCCGCAGTGGTACGAGTCCAACGTCGGCCTGCTCGAGGAGTACGGCGACGCCGTCATGCCGCGGCCCCACGAGTGGGACTCCCGCTGGTGGAGCCCGATCATCAACGCCGAGCACCTGCGCATGCGCGAGGCGGCCGGCGTGATCGACCTGACCGCGTTCTGCATCTTCGACATCACCGGGCCGGGTGCGCTCGAGTCCGTGCAGGGCACCTGCGTCTCGCAGTGCGACGTCGCGGTCGGCAAGGTGATCTACACGCCGGTACTCGACACCAAGGGCGGCTTCAAGTCCGACCTCACCGTGATGCGGCTCGGTGACGACCACTTCCGCGTGGTCACCGGTGGTGCGCACGGCATGGCCGACCGCAAGTGGTTCGCGGACCACCTGGCCGAGGGCGCCTCGCTGGAGGACCTCACCGACCAGGTCTCGACGATCGGCCTGTGGGGACCCAAGGCGCGCGACATCCTCGCCTCGCTCACCGATGACGACGTCTCCCACGAGAACTTCGGCTTCCTCACCTGCCGCGAGATCACCATCTCCGGCACCACGGTGCTCGCCTCCCGGATCTCCTACGTCGGTGAGCTCGGTTGGGAGCTCTACGTGCCGATGGAGCACGCCGCCCAGCTGTGGGACACCCTGCTCGACGCCGGCGCCCCGCACGGCGCCGTACCGGTCGGGATCGGTGTCTACGGCACCACCGGCCGGATCGAGAAGGGCTACCGAGCCTTCGGCTTCGAGCTCGACGCCGAGCGGTCCATCGTCGAGGCCGGCATGCAGCGACCGAGGGTGAAGGCCGCCGACTTCGTCGGCAAGGACACCTACCTCGCCCAGCGCGACTCGGCGCCACAGACGGTGCTGTGCACCCTCACCGTCGACGACCACACGTCGAAGAGCGGCGAGAAGCGCTACATGCTCGGTGGCGAGCCGATCCTCACCCGTGACGGCGGCACCCTGACCGACGGTCACGGGCACCACCCGTACGTCACGACCGCCGGGTCGGCGCCGAGCCTGGGCAAGCACGTGCTGCTGGCCTACCTCCCGGTGGATGCGGCGACGGTCGGCAACGAGCTCGCCGTGTCGTACATGGAGGAGCTCTACCCGGTCACCGTCGGCTCGGTCGACGCGACGCCGCTGCTCGACCCCAGCAACGAGCGGATCAAGGGATGACCGACGTCCTGGTCTGCGTGAAGCGGGTCCCGGAGTCCTCGGGGCAGGTGCAGCTCACCGACGACGCCCAGTCGATCGACGGCCGCTACGTCGGGTTCACGGTGTCCGACCACGAGAGCTGCGCGGTCGAGCTGGCCGTGCAGGTGGCCGCGGCCACGTCGGGCACGGCGACCGTGCTCACCGTCGGGCCCGAGGAGGCAGTCGAGCAGCTGCGCAGCGTGCTCGCGGTCGGGCCGACCGCGGCGACCCTGGTCGAGGCCGACCCGAAGGCGCTCGGCCCGGCCGACGTCGCGAAGGAGATCGCCGCGGTGGTCGAGGCGCACCGCGTCGAGGGACGCGGCCACGACCTGGTGCTGCTCGGCAACGACGCCGCCGACTCCGGTGACTTCCAGGTGCCGGTGCGGCTGGCCTACGCGCTCGGCGTGCCGGTCGTCACGGGCGCGAAGACGGTCGAGGTCTCCGGCGACACCGTCATCGCCCACGGCGACGCACCGGACGGCGGCACCGAGCGCTTCGAGGTGCCGCTCCCGGCGGTGGTCTCGGTGCTCGAGGGCGGTGTCGCCCCGCCGTACCCGACGATCAAGGGCCGGATGGCCGCGAAGAAGGTGCAGGTCGAGACCCGGCCGTCGGTGTCGACGCCGGTCGGTGCCTCGCGCGAGCGGCTCACGCTGCCGCCGGCCGCGCCGGCCAACGTGCGCGTGCTCGGTGAGGGACCGGAGGCTGCCGCGGCAGCCGTCGACGTGCTGCAGGAGCTGGGGGTGGCGAGATGATCCTGGTCTTCGTGGAGACCGCCGGCGGCGTGGTCGAGGAGACATCGCTGGAGACGATCCGGTTCGCCCGCGACCTTGCCGCCGAGGGCGGCGGCGTCCCGATCAGCGCGCTGATGGTCGGCGAGGCGAGCGACGTGGCGCGCAAGCAGCTCGGCGAGCACGGCGTCGCGACTCTGTACGCCGCGCTCGGACCCGACCTGTCGTCGTACTCCGCCGCCGCCTGGGCGTCCGTGATCGTGACCGTGCGGGCGCAGGCAAAGTCGGTCGTGGTGACCGCGGCCGGCACACCTCGCGGCAACGAGCTGCTGGCCCACGTGGCCGCCCGGCTCGACGTGCCGATGGCCGCCAACGCGGTGTCGTTCCACGGACTGTCGCCGCTGGTCGTCACTCGTCAGGTGATGGGTGGCTCGGTGTGGGAGGAGATGCGGCTGCCGCAGCGGCCCGCGATCTTCAGCGTCGCCGGCCACGCGGTCGAGGCGCGCCCCGCCGAGCAGGTGACCGAGCCGGCCGTGGTCGAGGTGCGGCCGGAGATCGCGGCCGCCGACCTGGTGGCGCGCGTCGTCTCGACCGAACCGGGGGTCCCGGACCACTCCGGCGACCTCAAGTCCGCGCGGGTCGTGGTGGGTGCCGGTCGAGGTGCCGGCGGCCCCGACGGCTTCGACGGCGTGATCGAGCTGGCCGGCCTCCTCGGCGCCCAGCTCGGTGTCTCGCGCGTCGTCACCAGCCTCGGCTGGCGGCCGCACCACGAGCAGGTCGGCCAGACCGGCAGCCGGATCTCGCCCGAGCTGTACATCCCGTGCGGCATCTCCGGGGCGATCCAGCACTGGGCCGGGTGCGCGAGCTCGAAGACGATCCTGGCGATCAACACCGATGCCGAGGCGCCGATGGTGACCAAGGCCGACTACGCGATCATCGGCGACATGCACGAGGTCGTGCCGGCGATCAGCGCGGAGATCAAGGCGCGCCGGGGAGGCTGACGGGGGTTGGTGGGCGTGCGGGTTGGTCGTGGGAGCCGAGGGTTCCCCACGGTATGCCGGGAAATCTGCGGGCAATCCGGACAACCGGGTGTAGTGCCGTCACGCTTCCCATGATGAAGCCGCGGTTCCCATGATGTGCCCATCGTGGGAACCGCCGGTTCGGCTGCATACCGTGGTGAAACCCCAGCCCCCAGCCCCACGCACGCCACCTGTGGACAGCCGTTCGCCGAATCCCGCAGGCTGCAGCACAGTTGGCGGCATGGGTCAGCTCCGGACCGTGCTCGTGCTCGGCGTCGTCGGTGCCCTGGTCGCGGTCGGGCTGCTGCAGGCCGGGATCGGCCACGAGCCGGCCCCGACCGCGGCCCCGGCTTCCGTGCCGGCCCGGTCGCAGGCGCTCGACGTGCTGCACGGCTGGGACGACGCGCGGTCGCACGCGTGGGCGAGGGGTGACGTGGCCGCGCTGCGCCGGCTGTACGTCGCCGGCTCGGCGGCCGGTCGGGCCGACGTCCGGCTGCTCCGGCGCTACCTGGCCCGCGGGCTCGTCGTACGCCAGCTGCGGATGCAGGTGTTCGCCGTCCAGGTGATGCGGCGCGACGACGGCATCCTTCGGGTGCGCGTCACCGACCGCGTGGCCGGGGGAGTGGCCGTCGCCGGGCGGCACCGGCTGCGGCTCCCCGTCGACCGTCCCACGGCGCGCACGATCGTGCTCCGCCGGGTGGCAGGCGCGTGGCGGGTCGCGTCGGTCGTCTAGCGGCCCGCGCGGAGTGCCCACGCGATGGCGCTGCGGATGTCGTGGTGGTGGAACTCGAACCCGGCGTCGAGCAGCACCTGCGGCAGCAGCCGCACCGAGCCCAGCAGCTCCGGCGCCATCGGGCCGGCGGCCGGGCGGAGCACCATCCCGGGCACGCTGAAGAAGGTCGGCCGGTGCACGAGGTCGCCGAGAGCCTTGGTGAACTCGTCGTTCGTGGTCGGCACGGGCAGGGTGATGTTGACCGGTCCCGACAGCGCGTCGTTCTCCGCGCAGAAGATCACCGCGCGCACCCAGTCGTCGGTGGTGGTCACCGGGAAGTACTGGTTGCCCGTGCCGAGCGGACCGCCGAGCCCGAGCTTGAACAGCGGCGCCAACAGGCTCAGGGGAGGGCTGCGGCGGTCGAGCACAGGTGCCGTCCGCATCACCACGACCCGGCCGCCGGCGTCGGAGGCGGGCTGGGTGGCGTCCTGCCATGCGGAGGTGACGTCGCCGAGTAACGAGTCGCCGCGACGCTTCGAGGACTCGGTCAGCACCTCGTCGCCATGGTCGCCGTAGTAGCCGGTGGCGTTGCCTGCGAGGAACACGGGCTGCTTCGGTGCCTTCGCGATCGCCTCAGCCAGGGTGCGCGTGGTCTCCACGCGGCTCCGCAACAGCTCGTTGGCCCAGTGGGACGAGTGCGGGTTGCCGACCAGCGCCGACCCGGCGAGGTTGACCACCACGTCGACGTCGTCGAGCACGTCCGGATCGAGCGGCTCGTCGTACGGGCGCCAGCGGATCTGGTCCGCCGCAGTGGGCGTCCCGCGCACCAGGCGGACCACGAAGTGTCCAGCGGTGTCGAGGGACGCACGCAGCTGCGAGCCGAGAAAGCCCGAGGAACCTGCGATCAGGAGACGCATGGCACTCACGCTCGCATGCGCGTCGGGTTGGCGCACCACCCCGGGTAGGGGAATAGGCTCGGGCTCGTGAGCCACTTCGACCTCGTCGTCCTCGGTGCGGGCCCCGGTGGGTACGTCGCCGCCATCCGCGCCGCCCAGCTCGGCAAGAGTGTTGCCGTCGTCGAGAAGCAGTACTGGGGTGGTGTCTGCCTCAACGTCGGTTGCATCCCGTCCAAGGCGCTGCTCCGGAACGCCGAGCTGTCACACATCCTCAGTCACGAGAAGGACGTCTTCGGGATCACCGGCGACGCGTCGATGGACTACGCGCCGACGCATGCCCGCAGCCGGGAGGTGTCGGACTCCATCGTCAAGGGCGTCCACTTCCTGATGAAGAAGAACAAGATCAAGGAGATCCACGGCTGGGGCACGTTCAAGGACGGCAAGACGCTCAGCGTCGACCTGGACGACGGCGGCTCCGACGAGGTCACGTGGGACCACCTGATCATCGCCACCGGCGCGACGACGCGGCTGGTGCCCGGCACCTCCCTCTCCGACAACGTGGTCACCTACGAGGAGCAGATCCTCGACGCCGAGCTGCCCGCGTCCGTCGTGATCGCCGGTTCCGGCGCGATCGGCGTGGAGTTCGCCTACGTGATGACGAACTTCGGCGTCGACGTGACGATCGTGGAGTTCCTCGACCGGATGGTGCCGACCGAGGACGCCGAGGTGTCCAAGGAGCTGCTCAAGCACTACAAGAAGCTCGGTGTCGACGTCCGGCTCTCCACCAAGGTCGAGAAGATCGAGGACCACGGCGACAAGGTCTCCGTCACCGTCTCCAAGGACGGCAAGGAGGAGGTCATCGAGACCGAGAAGGTGCTCCAGGCCATCGGCTTCGCGCCGCGGCTGGACGGTTACGGCCTGGAGAACACCGGCGTCGAGACCAGCGACCGCGGCGCGATCGTGGTCGACTCTCGTGGTCGCACCAACGTCGACGGGATCTACGCGATCGGCGACGTCACCGGCAAGCTGATGCTGGCGCACACGGCCGAGATGATGGGCATGGTGGCCGCCGAGACGATCGCGGGCGCGGAGACCGTCGAGATCGACTTCGACATGATCCCGCGGGCGACGTACTGCCAGCCGCAGGTGGCCTCGTTCGGCTACTCGGAGGAGCAGGCCAAGGAGAAGGGCTACGACGTCAAGGTGGCCAAGTTCCCGTTCTCCGCCAACGGCAAGGCCAAGGGCCTCGGCGACACCAGCGGCTTCGTCAAGATCATCGCCGACGCGAAGTACAACGAGATCATCGGCGCCGCCATGATCGGTCCCGACGTCACCGAGCTGCTGCCGGCGCTCACCCTGGCCCAGAAGTGGGACCTCACGGCCGACGAGGTCGCCCGCAACATCTTCGCCCACCCGACGCTCTCCGAGGCGGTCAAGGAAGCCGTTGAGGGGATCGCCGGCCACATGATCCACCTGTGACGCCGTAGGGCCCGTCAGCGACCGCCAGGCGTGACGACGTCGGTCACCTTCTCGGCCGCGTCGTGCGCCTTCTCGGCGACCTTCGTGACCTTGTCCTCCGCCTTCTTGGCGACCTTTCCGACCTTCTTCTGCGCGACCTTTGAGGCGACCTTCTCGATCACCGGACCCTGGGCGTCCTCGACGAGCTCGGGGAGTCCCTTGCCGCCCTCTTGGTACAGGTCGAGCCGGTTGGTCGCCTCCGCGAAGCGGAGGTAGGTGTCGACGCTGGCGACGACGGCACGGGCATCGATCGTGAGCAGCTCGATCCCCACCACGGATACACGAACGTAGGCGTCGATGACGATGCCCTTGTCGAGGATGATCTCGATCACGTCGGCGAGACCACTGGGGGCTGGTCGCTCGAGGTAGCCGCCCGTCACGGTCGGTGGGTCAGGTCAGTCGTGCACCGGTGCTCGCGCATCTCGGGAGCGTACCGCGACGAACGGCCAGGTCATCAGCGCCCAGACCGCGGCGACCACCGCGATCTCGAGCACGACGTACGCCGGCCAGCCCGGCAGCAGGTCAAGGAGCGACGCGCTGTCCGGCTTGCGGTTGAGGTAGCCGTAGTTGGTGCCCGCCACCGCGTTGAAGAGGATCGTCACGGACGCCCAGACCGCGGTGACCAGCACGGTGAACCGGTAGCCGCGCCACGTGGGCGGGTTGCCCGAGCTCACCAGGTAGACGGCGCTCCACACGGTCAGGAAGTGCAGTCCCCAGAACCCGAAGTAGCGCGGGTCGGGGAACTCCTGGCCCAGCGATGGGGTCAGGATGCCCTGGCTGGTCAGGGTCAGCCCCCAGTAGTAGGTGAGCGCCACCGCCCACGGACGTCGGGTCCACAGGGCGTAGACCGCGCAGAGCCACGCCAGGTCGCACAGGTTGATCGGCAGCGACGACTGCAGGTCGAAATCCCATGGGCGGAGCTGCACGACCTGGATCGGTACGACCACGCATGCCAGCACGATCGCGAAGCTGCGCCGGAACACCGTGTCGTCACCACGTCGGCGCCGCCCGGCGACGACCAGGGCCACGCAGACGAGCAGGAAGAAGGCGAGCAGAACGAAGTGCTCGGTGCTGAACGCCTGGAAGCGGCCGTTGACCAGCACGACGGTGGGGGCCATGTTCCATGTTCTGTTGGTCGAGCAGCGAGCGCCACCGAGCGCGTCGAGACGCCTTCGGATTGCCTAACTTCCCTAGCGAAATGTCGACTGATTCCACTCTTGTGTCGAACACGTGCAGGGACCGCCGTGCCGCCGCCGACGCGGCCGAGGTCGACCTGCTCCGTGCCGCGGTCACGTGGGCGGACCTGCATCCGGTGGAGTCGATCCAGGACGCGGCGCTGCTGAGCCGGTACGGTGACCAGCCGCTGACGGTCGCCGGACCCGGTGCGCCGCTGGTCGCGGAGTTCTGTGTGGCCGAGTTCGCGGCCGCGGTCGGGCTGCCAACCGAGTCCGGCCGGGCTGGTGCCGTAGGTTCCAGCGTGAAGCCCGCGACCAGACACGGAAGCCGTAACGGCTTAATCGAGCGTAATGTCACGCGCACGCCCAAGGAGGTACGGAGATGTGGTGGATGGTGCTTCTCGCTCTCCTGGTTGTCGCGCTGGTCGCTGGATCGGTGATCCGTCGAAGGCGGCGCCCCCGCGACGTGGACGGTCAAGCGCACCCGCAGCAGGGTGGGCGCGGTGGCTCCGCGAGCGGCTTCTCCGGACCGAGAAACTTTGGCGGCGGCCAGGGCTTCTGAACCCCCCTCGCACGCGAGGGCTGAGGCTAACTCGTGAGCGGCCCCGCGCTCGGCGGCGGTACTAGGCTCATGCTCTGTGAGCAACCTTCCGTCGGGGCACGTGTGCGCGGCGTGCGGCGCCCGGGTCGAGCAGCCCGTGACGGACTGGTCCGACGAGGACGGGCGCCGGCTGGTCGTCGACGAGACGCCGCTGTGGTGCGCGGAGTGCTCTGCCTCGACCGCCGGTCGGCGGGTCGGCTACCCGAGTACGGACGGGCTGACCGAGATCTCCTTCGAGGGACTCGTCGGTGTGCATCGGGTCGCCGGTCGGGCCGTCGTGCATCGGCGAGAGGCCGGAGGCTCGATAGAGCTGTCGGTAGCCGGGCCAGCGGTCTGGGTCGCCAACCGCGGCGGCGTAGTTGCCGGCTCGGACCACGCCCCACCCGGGCACGGTGGTCAAGGTGGCGAATCGGCTGGCCGGCAGCAGGCCCGCCATCGCGGACTCAGCCTGGGCGATCTGGTCGTCGAGCTGGGTGAGCAGGACCAGATCGGTGGCCAGCACCTGCCGAGCCACCTCTGCGTCCGGGCATGGCAGAGCATTGCGAGCCGCCATCAGGAGTCGCTCGGCGACCGGCTTGCGCACCTGCAGGCTGCGGGTGGCAGCGAATCGGATGAACCGGGCTTCACCCAAGCCGGCGAGTCGTCCGGGGTCGGCAAAGTGCTCGGCGACAAGTCGGCCGACCTTGGTGCCCAACACGTCGGGCAGCGCCAGCGTGAGCCCGGGAAAGGACCGATCCAGCTGGCCCAACAACTGGTTCTTCGTCGCGGTCCGGGTCGCCACCCGGCGATTGCGGTGGGCCGACCATGCGGTCAATTCTCCGATCACCCGCTCGTGGACAGTCACTGGCGCCCCCTGGCCGGCCAACACCAGCTCGGTGATCGCCTCGAGGTCGATCGCATCGGTCTTGACCCGGCGTCGGCCCTGGACTCGTCGCTAGTCCGCGACCGGGTCACCCTGGGGCCGACTACCGCCCTAGGTACCACCAAAAAAGGGAATGCAGCATCGCCCGCTCTGTCGCCGGCATCACGGCCTCAAGACCCACCACGGTGGTTGGGGCTACACCATGATCGAGCACGGGTCCTACCTGTGGTCCTCGCCGCACGGCTACCAGTTCCTGCGCGACCACACCGGCACCACCGACGTCACCCATCACCGCGGTACACACCCACCAGACGAGTAGCGACCCCGTCCCACACCCCGCTCATCCACGGATGAGCGGGGCAGCAGGCGTCGTCAGACCTCGAACTGACCGCTCTCCAGGCGTGCCTTCACATCGCTGAGGAACCGCGCCGCGTCGGCACCGTCGACCAGCCGGTGGTCGTAGGTGAGCGCTAGGTAGACCATCTGGCGCACGGCGATCGTCTCGCCGAGGTTCTCGTCGTCGATCACGACCGCCCGCTTCACCACCGAGCCGGTGCCCAGGATCGCGACCTGCGGCTGGTTGATGATCGGGGTGTCGAACAGCGCGCCTCGCGATCCGGTGTTGGTCAACGTGAACGTGCCGCCGGACAGCTCGTCCGGGCTGATCTTGTTGTTGCGCGTGCGGTCCGCCACGTCGGCGATCTTGCGGGCGAGGCCGGCGATCGAGAGGTCACCGGCATCCTTGATCACCGGAGTCAGCAGACCCTTCTCGGTGTCCACCGCGATCGCGAGGTTCTCGCTGTCGTAGTAGGTGATCTCGCCCTTCTCGGTGTCGATACCGGCATTCAGCGACGGGTGCGCCTTGAGCGCGTCGACGGCCGCCTTCGCGAAGAACGGCATGTACGAGAGCTTGGTGCCCTCGCGCGCCTCGAACTCGGCCTTGGCCGCCGACCGCAGCCGGGCGATGGCGGTCACGTCGACCTCGACCACCGTGGTGAGCTGGGCGGAGACCTGGAGGGACTCGACCATCCGCTTGGCGATCACCTTGCGCAGCCGGGTCATCGGCTCGGTCTTGCCCCGCAGCGGGCTCGGCGACGCCGCGGCCGGCGTCTTCCGGGCCGGTGTCGTCGGGGCGGGGGCGGCGGGGGTTGCTGCTGCCGGCTCGGCCGCGGCGGCTGCCGGGCGCTGCGCCCGCTTCTCGACCTTCGCTTCCTCCGACGCGGCTGCCAGCACGTCCTGCTTGCGGATCCGGCCGCCGACACCGGTGCCCTTGATCGAGCCGAGGTCGACGTCGTACTCGGCGGCCATCTTGCGGACCAGCGGCGTGATGTACACGCCCTCGCCGCCACTGGATTGGGTCCCGGCGTGGGTCGGCGCTGCCTGCTTCGCCGGCTCCGGCGTCGGCTCGGGCTCGGGCGCCTGCTCCTCGGCGGCCGGCTCCGGCTCGGGCTCGGCTTCCTTCTGGGGCTCGGGCTCCGGCTCTGGCGCCCGGTCCTGGTCGCCACCGCCGTCACCCGATGGGGCGCCGCCGCTCCCGATCACGGCCAGCTCGGCGCCGACCTCGACGGTCTCGTCCTCGTCCACCTTGATCTCGAGCAGCGTGCCCGCGACCGGCGAGGGGATCTCGGTGTCGACCTTGTCGGTGGAGACCTCGAGCAGCGGCTCGTCGACCGCCACGTCGTCGCCGACCTTCTTCAGCCAGCGGGTCACGGTGCCCTCGGTGACGGACTCACCGAGTGCGGGCAGGGTCACGGACGTGCTCTCACCGCCACCGCCTCCGCTGTCTCCGCCGCCGTCGTCACCGGAGGACTGCTGCTGCTCCTCGGCGGCGGGCTGCTCCTCCTGCTCGGGCTCGGGCTCGGCTTCCTTCTCGGGCTCGGGCTCCGCCTCCGCGGCCTCGTCCTCCTGCTCACCGTCGTCCGAGCCGCCGCCCTCATCCTCGTCGCCGATCACGCACAGCTCCGCGCCGACCTCGACCGTCTCGTCCTCCTCCGCCTTGATCTCCAGCAGGGTGCCGGCGACGGGCGAGGGGATCTCGGTGTCGACCTTGTCGGTGGAGACCTCCAGCAACGGCTCGTCGACCGCCACCTGGTCACCGACCTGCTTGAGCCAACGGGTCACGGTGCCTTCGGTGACGGACTCGCCGAGGGCGGGGAGGTTCACGGGTGTCGACATGGGGGACCTTCCGGTTTCGAGGGGTCAGGAGTGGGCGTGCAAGGGCTTGCCGGCGAGCGCGAGATGGGCCTCGCCGAGCGCCTCGTTCTGGGTGGGGTGGGCGTGCACGAGCGGAGCGACGTCCTCCGGGAAGGCCTCCCAGTTGTAGATCAGCTGCGCCTCGCCGATCAGCTCGCCGACGCGGGCGCCGACCAGGTGCACGCCCACCACCGGCCCGTCGGTACGACGGACGAGCTTCACGAAACCCTGCGTCTTCAGGATCTGGCTCTTGCCGTTGCCGCCCAGGTCGTAGGTGAGCGTCTCCACCGCGTCGTCCCCGTACGTCGACCGCGCCTGTGCCTCGGTGAGCCCGACGGAGGCGATCTCGGGGTCGGAGTACGTCACCCGCGGGATGCCCGCCTCGTCGATCGGCGCGGGCGCCAGCCCGGCGATCTCCTCGGCCACGAAGATGCCCTGCTGGAAGCCACGGTGCGCCAGCTGGAGCCCGGGCACGATGTCGCCCACGGCGAACACGCCGTCGACGTTGGTGCGGCAGCGCTCGTCGGCGAGCACGAAGCCGCGCTCCATCGCGACGCCCTGCTCCTCGTAGCCGAGCCCGTCCGTCGTGGGGCCCCGGCCGACCGCGACCAGCAAGAGCTCGGCCTCGATCGTGTCGCCGCCCTCGAGCGTGACCAGCACGCCGTCGTCGGAGGACTTCACGCTCTCGAACGGGGTGCCGGTGCGGAAACCGATCTTGCGCTTGCGGAACGCCCGCTCCAGCGCCTTGGACGACGCCTCGTCCTCGGCGGGCACCAGCCGGGGGAGGGCCTCGACGACGGTGACCTGGGTGCCGAACGACGCCCACACGCTGGCGAACTCGCAGCCGATCACGCCGCCGCCGAGCACGATCGCCGACGCGGGCACGCGGTCGAGCCGCAGTGCGTGCTCGGAGCTGATCACGCGTTCACCATCGACGTCGAGGCCGGGAAGCGAGCGGGAGTAGGAGCCGGAGGCCAGCACCACGTGCCGGCCGACGTACGACCTCCCGTCCACGTCGACCGTGGTCGGTGAGGTGAGCCGTCCGCTGCCCTCGACCACGGTGATCCCGCGGCCCTTGATCAGACCGGTGAGGCCCTTGAACAGCCGGTCGACGACGCCGTCCTTGTAGGCGTTGACGCCGTCCATGTCGATGCCGTCGAACGTCGCCCGGACACCGAACTGCTCGGACTCGCGGGTGGCGTCTGCGACCTCGGCCGCGTGCAGGAGCGCCTTGGTCGGGATGCAGCCCACGTGCAGGCACGTGCCGCCGAGCTTGCCCTTCTCGACCAGCGCGACCGAGAGTCCGAGCTGCGCGGCCCTCAGGGCGCATGCATAGCCTCCGGAACCCGCTCCCAGAATCACGATGTCGAACTCGGCTACGTCCGCCACTGCTGCTGTCGCCCTCCCAAGATCAACGGCCCGGAGTCGGGCACCGGCTCATCCTTGCACTTCCCGGAAGGAGTCCACCACCGCGTCCGGGGTGCCCGCCACCGGGCCTCGTCCGCCGTGTTCGTCACCCCTTGCTGGGTCTGTCCGTCACACTTGGACCCATGGGCCTGTTCGACCGCTTCCGCCGCAGCAGCACGGGACAGACCCGCGTGTCCGACTCCGCGGACGAGAAGCACCTCCGCGAGTGGGCGGCCGCGCGCCGCGGCGTGGAGGGGTTCCTGGAGCCTCAGACCACAGTCTCCTCCGTGACCCTGCTGCTGGTCGCGCACGACGGCGAGTGGACCCGGCGCCGGGTGCCGTCGGTGCGCTGGGCGCACGACTTCTGCAATCGCCTCGGCATCCCGTCGTACGACGCGGCGGTGGTCGGCATCCCGGTCCGGATGCGCGAGTTCAACCGCAGGAAGAGCCGGAAGAAGCCCGGCAACAACTTCTACTGAGCGTCCGCCGGCTCCGCGCTCGTCGCGAACGAGGTGACGTACTCCACGATAGTCGGGATGCCGAAGCCGGTGCCGCCTGAGGGGACGTGTCCCCACGGGGCGCGGTCGTTGTACGCCGGCCCGGCGACGTCGAGGTGCACGAACGGCTTGCCGTCGACGAACTCGGTGAGGAAGGCGGCCGCCCAGAGCGCGCCGCCCCAGCGGACCCAGTTGTGCTGCAGCAGGTCGGCCACCTTGGACTCGGTGCGGATCTGCTCGCGGGTCTCCTCGGGCACGGGCAGCCGCCACAGCAGCTCGCCGGTCGACTCCGCGGCCGCCTGCACGCCGGCCACGGTCTCGTCGTCGCCGAAGACGCCCGCGACGCGGTCTCCGAGCGCCTGGACGCAAGGCCCGGTGAGAGTGGAGATCTCGACGATCACGTCGGGGTCGAGCTCGGCGGCCATCGCGAGCGCGTCGGCGAGGACCAGCCGGCCCTCGGCGTCGGTGTTCATCACCTCGACCGTCCTGCCGTCGTACATCCGCAGCACGTCGCCGGGCCGTACCGCGCGCCCGGAGATCATGTTCTCCGCCAGCGGCGCGTAGGTGGTGACCGCGACCGGCACCTCCAGCTCGGCCAGGGCGTACGTCGCCGCGATCACGGCCGCGGCGCCGGCCATGTCGCACTTCATGGTCGCCATCGAGCCGCCCGGCTTGATCGTGAGACCGCCGGAGTCGTAGGTGATGCCCTTGCCCACCAGGGCCACGTGCTTGTCCGCGCCCTCGGGGCGGTACTCCAGCCTCACCAGGCGTGGCGGGCTGTCCGAGCCCATGCCGACGCCGAGGATGCCGCCACAGCCGAGCTCCTCGAGCTCCACCTCGTCGAGGACCGTGACCTTCACCTTGGAGTTCTTCCGCTTGCCCTCGAGCGCCTGCACCTGGCCGGCGAACTCGGCCGGGCCGAGCAGATTGGCCGGCGTGTTCACCCAGTCGCGGGCCGTGTCGCCGACACCGGCGAGCACCTGGGCGGTCGCGAGCGCGTCGACGCAGTCCTTGCGGCGGGCCGCCTCGGAGAGGATCGCGACCTCGGCGACCGGCTTCTTCTTCGCGCCGGCCTTGCTGCCGTGGAAGACGTAGCTGCCGGTGAGGAAGCCGTCGGCCACCGCACGCACCTGCGCCGCGTCCGCGGCTGGCAGCGCGAGCGCCACTGACGCCGCGTTGCCGACGTTGCGGGCGGCGACACCGGCGGCCCGTCGTACCTGCTCGTGGGTGAGCTTCTCGTTCCCGCGCCTGAGCTCGCCGAGCCCGACCAGCACCAGGGTGGGAGAGGTGACGGTGCCGCCGCTGGGCACCCGGAACGCCTCGCCGGCCTTGCCGGTCACGCCCAGCGACGCGAGCAGCGGGGCGAACCTTCGTCCATAGGCCTTCGCCACGGGTTCGCCTCCGGCGGCCACGACCGGGCCCTTGCTGTTGCGGGCGACTCCCACGACCACCACGTCGGCGCGGGTCTTGTCGGGGTTGCCCTTGCGGAGCGAGTACGACGTCACGCGGCGCACTCTATGCCGGACGGCCGAGAGCCGAGGCTGCGGTAGTTTGCCGCGCATGGCCCTCAAGCAGTCGCCCCTGCACGACCGGCACGTCGCGCTCGGCGCGAAGCTCGCGGAGTTCGGCGGGTGGGAGATGCCGCTGGAGTACCCCGCCGGGGTCATCAAGGAGCACACGGCGGTGCGTCAGTCGGTCGGCATCTTCGACGTCTCGCACCTCGGCAAGGTGGTGGTGCGGGGCGACGGCGCGCAGGAGTACGTCAACGCGGCGCTGACCAACGACCTCGGCCGGATCGGACCGGGGCGGGCGCAGTACACGCTCTGCTGCGACGACGCCACGGGCGGCATCGTCGACGACCTGATCGTCTACCTGCTCGACGACGACCACCTGCTGCTGGTGCCCAACGCGGCGAACACGGCCGAGGTCGTCCGCCGGCTCGAGGCCGGCAAGCCCGAGGGCGTGACGATCACCGACCACCACGAGACCCACGCCGTGCTCGCCGTGCAGGGCACGCGTTCGGACGAGGTGCTCGCGGCCGCCGGGCTGCCGACCGGCCACGGCTACATGTCCTTCGTTCAGCACCCCTACGCCGGCGAGGTCGTCGTCGACTGCCGCACCGGCTACACCGGCGAGCGCGGCTACGAGCTGGTCGTGCCCAACGCGGCAGCGCCGGCCCTGTGGGACGCCCTGCTCGCGGCGGGCGAGGAGCACGGCATCCAGCCCTGCGGCCTCGGCGCCCGTGACACGCTGCGGACCGAGATGGGCTACCCGCTCCACGGCCAGGACATCTCCCTGCGGGTCACGCCCAACCAGGCCCGCCTGGGCTGGGCCGTCGGCTGGAAGAAGCCGGCGTTCTGGGGTCGCGACGTCCTGGTGGCGGAGAAGGAGGCGGGTGTGACGATGCGTCTCAACGGCCTGGTCGCCTCGGGCCGTGGCATCGCGCGGCCCGGCATGCAGGTGATGCTCACCCGCGACTTCGCGGCCGGCGAGATCACCTCCGGCACGTTCTCACCGACGCTGCGCAAGGGCGTCGCCCTGGCGCTGCTCAACCATCAGGTCGAGGACGGCGCCGAGGTGCTGGTGGACGTCCGCGGCCGCCCCGAGGTGTTCGTGGTCACCCGCCCCCCGTTCGTGCAGACCGACGTCAAGGAGTCCTGAATGCCCCCGTCCTCCGACATCCCGTGGTGGTGGCGGCTCGAGGCCGACGACGGCTCGACCGTCGAGCCGGCCGACGGCCGCCAGGAGTTCCCGACCCGCGCCGAGGCCGAGTCGTGGGTCGGCGAGTTCTGGGCCGAGCTCGCCGAGGAGGGCGCGGCCGCGGTCACCCTGTTCGAGGGCGAGCGTCAGGTCTACGGCCCGATGCGACTCGACACGCAGTAGCCCCCCGGAGCGTCAGTAGCGCTTGGGCAGGGGTTGGCGCGGCTTCAGCCGCGGCTTGGGCATCCGCAGCGGCCGGAGCTGGATCGCCCGCATCAGCGAGTAGAAGCGCCAGCCGCGGGTGTTCTCCTCGGGGAACCGGGTGCGGATCTCCCTGCTGAGCCGCGAGAGCAGCCACGCCACCTCGAGCACGAGCAGCAGGATCGTGGCCGACCAGAGCGGCCCACTGAGCTGCGGCTGACCGGCGAACTGAAGGGCCATGATCAGCACCAGCACCGGCAGCAGGTACTCCATGAACGAGATCCGGGTGTCGACGTAGTCGCGCACGAACGCCTTGACCGGGCCCTTGTCGCGCTCCATCAGGTAGCGCTGGTCGCCGGTGCGCATGCCCTCGCGCACCTTCCGTTGGTCCTGCGCGCGACGCTCCCGGGTCACCTTCTTTCTTGTCCATGCCCATCCGGGCCCGCTGCTTGGCGGCCGCCTGGGCCTCCTTGCGGGTCGGGGTGGGTCGGCCCTTGCCATCGGGCTTCTGGACCTGGACGGGCTCGGGCTGCTGCTTCGCGGTGCGTCGGAACACGGAGTCGTCACGTTGCTTTCGGGTGCGTCGTACGGGAGGAAGGCTCAGACTACCCGCGCGCTTCCGGCGAGACATGCGGGGAACGGTGGGGAACGATGTATCCAGGCCAACCGTTGCCCTCGTAGGTTGGAGGCAGCACAGCGGCCGGACCGAACGGCTGCGGCGCGCACCCGCACCTGACTGAGAGGGACCATCCGATGGGCCTGTGGCAGCGATTCTCGATGATCTTCAAGGCGAAGGCCAGCAAGGCGCTCGACCGCGCGGAGGACCCGCGCCAGACCCTCGACTACAGCTACGAGCGACAGCTGGAGATGCTCACGAAGGTACGACGCGGGGTCGCCGACGTGGCCACCAGCCGCAAACGGGTGGAGATGCAGATCACCCAGCTGGAGAGCCAGTCGAGCAAGCTCACCGGGCAGGCCCAGAAGGCGATCGAGGTCGGCCGTGAGGACCTGGCCCGCGAGGCGCTCACGCGCAAGTCCGGGCTCAACGGCCAGCTGGTCGACCTCAAGGAGCAGCACGCGCAGCTCCAGGGCGAGGAGGAGAAGCTGAGCCGCGCCTCGCAGCAGCTCCAGGCCAAGGTCGACGCCTTCCGCACCCGCAAGGAGACGATCAAGGCGACGTACACGGCTGCCGAGGCGCAGACCAAGATCAACGAGGCCTTCTCCGGCATCTCCACCGAGATGGGCGACGTCGGCCAGGCGATCCAGCGGGCCGAGGACAAGACAGCGCAGATGCAGGCCCGCGCCGGCGCGATCGACGAGCTCCTGGCATCGGGCGCACTCGACACGCCGAGCGGCCTGGGCGGCGGCGACGACATCAGCCGCGAGCTCGAGGCGATGAGCTCCGAGTCCGACGTCGAGCGTGAGCTCGCCGCGCTCAAGGCCGGAAGCACCCCGGAGGGCCTGCCCGCCGGCTCCGGCGAAGAGGTCCTCGACGCCGAGTCGGTCGACGAGGCCGCCCCCGAGTACACCCAGCCCGGCGAGCCGCCGGCACCCGAACAGCAGACCAGACCGGCCGACTGACGGCCGACACCGAGAAGGAGCACGATCATGGCCAGGACCCGCACCCGCTTCGCCCCCGACCGGGGGCTGACCCTGCGGATGACGACGGTGATGTTCCTGCTGGGCGCCCTGTTCGTCGCGTTCATGGTCGTGCTCATGTGGATCGCGATCCAGGCCGGCTTCGGCGGGCTGGTGCCGGTGATCGCCCTGATCGGGCTCGGGATTGCCTGGTACCAGTGGTACAACTCCGACAAGGCCGCGCTCCGGGCGATGCGGGCCCGCGTGGTGACGCCCGAGCAGGCACCCGAGCTCCACGGCATGATCGACCGGCTGTGCGCGCTCGCCGACATGCCCAAGCCGGTGGTGGCGATCGCCGACACGACGTTGCCCAACGCGTTCGCCACCGGCCGGTCCCCGCAGCGCTCCGCGGTCTGCGTCACCACCGGCATCCTGAAGACGCTCAGCGCGGAGGAGCTCGAGGGCGTGCTGGCTCACGAGCTGTCCCACGTCGCCCACCGCGACGTGCTGGTGATGACCGTGGCCTCGAGCGCGGGCGTGATCGCCGGCATGATCACGCAGGTCGGCCAGTACGGCCTCTTCTTCGGCGGCGGCAGTAGCGACGACGACGGTGACGACGGCATCGGCGGCTTCGCGGCGCTGATGGTGGCCCTCGTGGTCAGCCTGGTCGTCTATGCGATCAGCTTCGTGCTCACGCGGATGCTCTCGCGCTACCGCGAGCTGTGCGCCGACCGCAGCGGCGCCATGCTCACCCAGCGGCCGCAGGCCCTGGCGTCCGCACTGGTCAAGATCTCCGGCGAGATGTCGGTGCTACCGAAGAAGGACCTGCGCGAGGTGAGCGCCCTGAACGCGTTCTTCATCGCGCCGGCGGTGGCCGGCATCTCCCTGCGCACGTTGACCTCGACCCACCCGTCGCTGGAGCAGCGGCTCGAGCAGCTCTCCCGGGTCGCCGCGGACCTGGGCCGCCCGTTCGACGGCGGGTTCACCGAGACCGGTCGCTGACTGTGGGCATCTGGCAGACCCTGAGCGGTCGTACGACGCCGCGCCGGCCGGCGCTCGACGCCTTGTTCGGCATCCCGGGCGCCGCGATCACGCTCGAGACGGCGATGGACTTCGCACCCACCGGTATCGGGGCGGTCTGCTACCGCAAGGCCGAGGGCCCGGCGTTCCTCGAGGCGGAGGAGCGGCTGGTGGCGCTGCTCGACTCCGACGAGGGCCCCGACGTGGAGCGGGTGGACGACACGTTCGGCTTCACCTGGCTGGTGGTCCGCACCGAGCCAGTAGACCCGGGCGCGCTGGTCACCGACCTGCACGCGGTCAACAGCACGCTCGAGGCGGAGGGCTTCGCCCGCGGTCTGCTGTGCAGCGTGGTCGGCTTCCGCGACCGGGCCGGGCGCACGCTGGGGCTGGTCTACCGCTACGGCGAGGGCAGCTTCTACCCGTTCGCTCCCGTGGGCGCGCCGGAGGACCGCAAGCGCGAGTCGCTGCTGGAGATGCAGGTCCGCACCACCCTCGAGCACGAGCTCCCGCTGGAGTCCAACCTCGCCAACTGGATGCCCGTCTGGGGCTGCCCCGCGCTCTGACCGCCCTCTGACCCCCGGCGACCGGGAGATCAGTCGCGGTGGGTCTTGCCGGGCAGGTCGAGCATCCGCTGGAGGGCGACCTTGGCCCAGCGCTCGGTCTCGGGGTCGACCTCGATCAGGTTGACCGACTGTGCCGTCGACCAGCGACTCCATCGCCCAGACGAAGTGGGGGAGGTCGATCCGGTTCATCGTCGAGCAGTAGCAGACGGTCTTGTCGAGGAACATGATCCGCTTGTCCGGGTGCGCGGCCGCGAGCCGCTTGACCAGGTTGAGCTCGGTGCCGATCGCCCAGGCGGAGCCGGCGGGCGCGGCCTCGATGGTCTTGATGATGAACTCGGTCGAGCCGACCAGGTCGGCCTTGAGCACGACCTCGTGCCGGCACTCGGGGTGCACCAGGATCTGGACGTCGGGGACGCTCGGCGCGCAGCGTCGTCGACGACGTCGGCGGTGAACCGGCCGTGCACCGAGCAGTGCCCCTTCCAGAGGATCATCCTGGCGTCGCGCAGCTGCTCGGGGGTGAGCCCGCCGTCGGGCTGGTGCGGGTTCCAGACCACGCAGTCGTCGAGCGAGAGGCCCATCTCCAGCACGGCGGTGTTGCGACCGAGGTGCTGGTCGGGCAGGAACAGCACCTTGGCGTCCGGCCCCTTCTGCGCGTAGGCCCACTCGAGCGCCGTCTGCGGCGTTGGACGAGGTGCAGACGGCGCCGTCGTGCCGGCCGCAGAACGCCTTGATGTCGGCGGAGGAGTTCATGTAGGTCACCGGGACGACGACGTCGGCGACGCCGGCCTCCGTGAGCGCGTCCCAGGCGTCCTCGACCTGGCGCGATGCCGGGCCATGTCGGCCATCGAGCAGCCGGCGGCGAGGTCGGGCAGGATCACCTTCTGCTCGGGCGCGGTCAGGATGTCGGCCGACTCGGCCATGAAGTGCACGCCGCAGAAGACGATGTACTCCGCCTCCGGCCGGGCGGCCGCGTCGCGGGCGAGCTTGAACGAGTCGCCGGTGACGTCGGCGAACTGGATCACCTCGTCGCGCTGGTAGTGGTGCCCGAGCACGAACACCCGGTCGCCGAGCGCCTCCTTGGCCGCCCGCGCGCGGGCCACCAGGTCGGGGTCGGAGGCCGCGGGCAGGTCGCCGGGGCACTCGACGCCGCGCTCGGACTCGAGGTCCGTCCCGCGGCCGAGGGGGAGCAGCGGCAGGTCGACTGTCGTCATGACAACAAGTCTCCCACGGTCGGTTCAGAGCCTCTCGCCCGCTTCGACCGGGAACGTGACGGTGTTGCCGGGCTGGGCCAGGGGACAGGTCCACCGCGGGTCGTAGCGGCACGACGGGTGGTAGGCGAAGTTGAGGTCGACGACCAGGTGGGTGTCGTCGCCGCCGAGCCAGGAGCCCTTGGCGGTGTCCAGCAGGTAGCGACCGCCGCCGTACGACGAGTCGCCGGAGGTGCCGTCGCGGAGCGGGACGAACAGCCCGCCGGCGTACCCGAGCAGACGCCAGACGTCGAGCGACCCGACCGGCAGGTCGAGCCTGCCGACCCTCGCGAGCGTGACCATGCCGTCGTCGCCGACGTAGACCTCGATCTCCCCGGGCTCCGCCTCGAGGACCTCGGCCGTGAACCGCAGGTCGGGGTCGTAGGGCCAGTAGCGGACGCCGTTCTCGCGCAGCTCCGGCTGGTCCGCGACCGGGCTCTGTGGATGGGTCGCGAAGAGCTCACTCCGGCCCGCGCGCCAGAGTCGGTGCCCGACGGCCGGGTCCGGCTCGGCCCGGACGGCGGCGTACAGCGCGGCGACGCGGGCCCGCCAGTCGGCGAGCTGGAGTGAGGTCTGGGCTGCGGTCATGGGTCCACGCTCCCATTGAGAGGATCGGGGGGTGTCCACCGCCGCCGACAACGCCCGGGACGGGGCCGACGACCGCGCCGTCGAGCGCCGGCTGCGGCAGGCACTGGCGGTGTGGGTGGTCGGGCTGCTGGTCTACCTGCTCGCGGTCTTCCACCGCTCGTCGCTCGCGGTCGCGGGCCTGGCGGCCGCCGAGCGGTTCGACATCGGCGCCTCCCAGCTGGCGACGTTCACGATGCTGCAGCTGCTGGTCTACGCCGCGATGCAGATCCCGGTCGGGCTGCTGGTCGACCGGTTCGGCCCGCGCGCGGTGCTGCTCGTCGGCGCCGTCACGCTGACGCTGCGCGCAGGCCGGGCTTCGCGTTCGCGGACAGCTACGCGCTGGGCGCTGCTGGCCCGCGTGTTCGTCGGGATGGGCGACGCGATGACGTTCATCTGCGTGCTGCGGCTGGTGAACACCTGGTTCGCGCCGCGCCGGATCCCGATCATCACCCAGCTCACCGGCGTGATCGGCCAGTCCGGCGCGATCCTCGCGGCGATCCCGATGACCTGGGCGCTGTGCGCACCTCGGCTGGACCACGCTCCTACCTGCTCGCGGCTTCGCTCGGGCATCGTGCTCGGCATCGCGCTGCTGCTGGTCGTGCACGACGCACCCGGGCAGCCGGTGACCTGCGCGGTCCGGCGATGTCGCTCGGCGGCGATCCGCGCGAGCCTGGCGGCGTCCTGGGAGCACCCCGGCACCCGGCTCGGGTTCTGGATGCACTTCTCGACCCAGTTCAGCGCGACCACGCTCGGCCTGCTCTGGGGCTACCCGTTCTTCGTCCACGGCGAGGGCCGCAGCGAGCGCGACCGCCGGCCTGCTGCTCACGCTGATGGTGGTGGCGGTGATGAGCGCCGGTCCGGTGCTCGGCTGGCGGATCACCGTGCAGCCGTGGCACCGCTCGACGCTGGTGCTCGGGATCGTGCTCGCGATCGTGGCTGTCTGGACCGTCGTGCTGGCCTGGCCGGGCGACGCGCCGCTGTGGCTGCTCGTGGTGCTGGTCGTGGTCGCGGGGGTCGGCGGTCCGGCCTCGATGATCGGGTTCGACCTCGGGCGCACGTCCAACCCGGCCCGACCGGCTGGCCAGCGCCACCGGGATCATCAACCAGGGCGGCTTCTACGCCAGCCTGCTGCTGGTGATCGCGATCGGGCTGATCCTCGACTGGCGCACGCCCGGCGGCGGCAGCGACTACACCGGCCGAGGCGTTCCGCTGGGCGATGAGCTTCCAGTACCTGCTCTGGGGCGCTCGGCCTGGTCCAGATCTGGCGCTACCGGCGTCGTACCCGCGCCCGGATCCTCGCCGACGACCCCGACCTCGCGCTCTTCAACGCTGGTCACTACGTCACCGACTGACGGCTACAACATCGCGCCGTGTGGGAGGTACGGGGCGGGCGGCTTCATGTGCCGGACCGCGAGGTAGCCGTGCTGGTGGAGGTCCAGCCGGGCGGCCATCCCGACGTCGACCGCCCACTCGTTCTGGGCTGTGACGTGGGCCAGGGCCACCGGCTTGTCCGGCGACGAGGCCGCGAACGCCTCCCACGCGAGCCTCGTGGCGGTCCGCCGGTCGGTCGCCGCCAGCAGTACGGGCGACCCGTTGGAGCGGACGTAGGCGTAGCCGGAGCCCGCCGGCCGGTCGGTGACGAGCAGCCGGAAATCCTCCATCAGCACCAGGTGGTCGGAGCCGTGGGCGGCGCCACGGGTGCGACGGTCGATCGAGTCCATCAGGTCGATGTCCCCCGCGCTGCCCTCGCGCACGTGCTCGACCACCGGCAGCACAGAGCGGTCGACGGTGCCCCGGAGAAACATCTGCGGGTGGAGCGTGAAGCCGGCCGCCCGGTAGCGGCGGGTGGCCTTCGGGTCCTGCGAGGCGTTGAGCATCCCGCGCAGGCAGCCGCGTCCGTGGTGCAGCGCCGGCTCCATCAGGGCCCGCCCTATGCCTCCGCCCTGGAGCCCCGGCCGCACCGCGAACGACGCGAGGATCCACATCAGCTCGCGCGTGAACGAGGTCGCGAAGCCGACCATCGCGCCGTCCCGCTCCGCCACCCAGGACCCGCCCGGGTCGGTGTCCAGCAGGTGCGCGGTGCGCCGCGACCAGGACCGTGAGTGCTCGGCGGCACGGCGCGCCGGCTCCAGCCCCGAGCCCGCCAGGGTGCGCGCGTCCAGCTCGTAGTAGCTGTCGTCGGACAGCCGTTCGGCGTCGGCCACATCCTCGGGCCGCATCGGCCGGATCCTCACCTCGCCCACACCACGAAACTATCCGCCCGGCTATCGTCCGCCCATGCGGATCGTGGTTGCGCCGGACAAGTTCGCCGGCACCCTCTCGGCGGTCGAGGCGGCCGACGCGATCGCGGCGGGCTGGGCCCGGCGCGCACCCGGCGACGTGCTCGAGCAGGTGCCGATGTCCGACGGCGGACCGGGGTTCGTCGACGTGCTCCACGCGGCGCTCGGCGGTGACGTCCTCGGAGTCACGGTCACGAACCCGTACGGGCAGGACGTGCCCGCCGCCGTCCTGCGTGTCGGGGACACGGCGTACGTCGAGTCCGCGCAGGCCGTCGGCCTGCACCTCACCCCGCGCGAGGAGCGGCGACCGGAGCGCGGCACCAGCCGCGGCGTCGGCGAGCTCCTGCTGGCCGCGGTCGGGAGCGGCGCGCGCCGGATCGTGGTCGGGCTCGGCGGCTCGGCCACCAACGACGGTGGTGCCGGAGTGCTCGCCGCGCTGGGCGCCACGGCCACCGGGGCCGAGCTGGACGCGGGACCCGGTGCCCTCGACGGGATCACGGCGATCGACCTGGCACCCGCCCGCGAGGCACTGGCAGGCGTCGAGCTCGTCGCGGCCAGCGACGTCGACAACCCGTTGGCCGGGCTGCTCGGCGCGACCAAGAACTACGGTCCGCAGAAGGGCCTCCCCGAGGAGCGGCTGCTCGTCGTCGACGGCTGGCTCGAGCAGCTCGGCATCGCCGCCGACCGGCGCACCGCCGCGGCCGAAGGGCGCCGGCGCCGCGGGCGGGATCGGGTTCGCGCTGCTGCTCCTCGGTGCCGTCCGGGAGCCAGGCGTGGAGATGGTCGCCGCGGCCGTCGGGCTCGCGGACCGGATCCGGGGCGCCGACCTGGTGGTGACCGGTGAGGGTGCCTTCGACTTCTCCTCGCGCTCCGGCAAGGTGCCGTACGGCGTCGCCCAGCTGTGCGCCGAAGGCGTCGTGCCCTGCGTCGCGCTGGCCGGTCAGGTGCTTGATCGGCTCCCGCGAGATGCGCACCCTCGGCATCGAGTCGGCGTACTCCGTGGTCGACCTGGTGGGGGAGGAGCGCGCGTTCGACGACCCGTCCGGCTCCCTGGCCCTGCTGGCCGAGCGCACCGCGCGCACCTGGTCCCGCTGACCCGCCCGCCGCCCGGTCCAGACGGGTCACCGGGCTTCCGCGCCGGATCGCGGGAGACGTGGCGGTTTCGAGACGGCTCGCTCGGCCTCTCTCTTCGTTCGAGTCCGAGCCGACCCTCCTCAACCTCCTCGTCTTTCGCCGACTTCGCTCCGCTTAGTCGCCGGACTCGGAGGAATAACCCCGCGTGTGGGAGGATTGACCCTGCACGAACACCCCCCATTCCACCGGGAGCACAGACCATGACCGAGCAGGTCCAGCACACGCACGACACCCGCACCGACGGGATCAACCTGAGCGACGGCGCCGCCTCCAAGGTGAAGGCGCTGCTGGAGCAGGAGGGTCGTGACGACCTCGCGCTGCGCATCGCGGTGCAGCCCGGCGGCTGCTCCGGCCTGCGCTACCAGCTCTTCTTCGACGAGCGCTCGCTCGACGGTGACCAGGTCACCGACTTCGGCGGCGTCGCGGTCGTCGTCGACCGGATGAGCGTCCCCTACCTCAGCGGCGCCACCATCGACTTCGTCGACACCATCGAGAAGCAGGGCTTCACGATCGACAACCCCAACGCCACCGGCTCGTGCGCCTGCGGGGACTCCTTCCACTGAGGCACACCCACTCCAGACAAAGGCCCCGTCGCGAGACGGGGCCTTTGTGTTGCACCTGCGGACCGACGGCGAGTCTCGAGGGGTGATGGTGGCTCGACGGTAGGCGTTACCTCCCGGGTAGTCCGCGCCTACCAGCCGGTAGGCTCGGTGTGGCTCTTTCCACGCCTTCGCGCGCCGTTTGGACGGGTCCGCTCCAGCGGGCGAGGATGGGCACCACCCCACCAGAACAGGACCCCCATGTCTCTGCTGATCGCCGGCTCGATCGCCTCCGACCACCTGATGTCGTTCGGCGGCAAGTTCTCCGACTCCCTCGTCGTCGAGCAGCTGGACAAGCTCTCGGTGTCGTTCCTGGTCGAGGACCTCGAGGTACGACGCGGCGGCTGTGCCCCGAACATCTCCTTCGGCCTGGCCCGGCTCGGCGTCCGCCCGGTGCTGGTCGGCGCGGCCGGCATCGACTTCGGCGAGTACCGCACCTGGCTCGAGGACAACGGTGTCGACTGCGACTCGGTGCACATCTCCGAGACCCGCCACACCGCCCGCTTCGTGTGCACGACCGACAGCACGATGGCGCAGTTCGCGTCCTTCTACCCGGGCGCGATGAGCGAAGCGCGCGAGATCGCGCTGGCGCCGATCGTCGAGCGGGTCGGCGACCCGACCTACGTCGTGGTCGGCCCCGACGACCCCGAAGGCATGCTCCGGCACACCCGCGAGTGCCGCGAGGCCGGCTACCCGTTCATCGCCGACCCGGGCCAGCAGCTGGCGTTCGGCAACGGCGACCTGATCCGCGAGCTCGTGGACGGTGCGGCCCTCCTGTTCAGCAACGAGTACGAGTCGCACCTGATCGAGCAGAAGACGGGCTGGTCGGAGGCGGAGATCCTCGACCGGGTCGGCGTGCAGGTGTCGACGCTGGGTGCCGACGGCGTGAGGATCAAGCAGAAGGGCGAGGCCACGATCGAGGTCCCCGCCCTCGACGTCACCGCCGTCGAGCCCACCGGTGTCGGCGACGCGTTCCGGGCCGGCTTCCTGGCCGCGCTCTCGTGGGGGAGCGGCTACGAGCACGCGGCCCAGGTCGGCTGCACGCTGGCGGCGTACGTCGTGGAGAGCGTGGGCACGCAGGAGTACGGCTTCACCAAGGCCGAGTTCCTCGCGCGGTTCGAGAAGACCTACGGCGCCGACGCGACCGCCGACATCGAGCCGAACCTGAGCTGAGCGCCGCTCAACTGACCCGCCGCACGCGGTACGACGGCACACCGTCGGCCGCCGCCTCCTCGCCGAGGTACTCCTGGGCGCGCATCCGGCACCAGGCCGGCACGTCGACCCGCGCGGCGACGTCGTCGGCCTCGACCGCAACCACGCCGCCGACGGGCACGTCGCCGATCCGGCGGCCGAGCTCGACGACCGGCATCGGGCAGGCCAGGCCGCGGCAGTCGAGCACCAGGTCGGGGACCGTCGCGCCCTCGCTCACGGGGTGCGGCCCTCGCGCCGAAGCCGGCCCACGACCTCCGGCAGCACCCGGCAGAACGCGTCCACCTGCTCCGCCGTCGTCTCCCGGGTGAGCGAGACCCGCACGTTGCCGTGCGTGAGCGCGCCCATCGCGGCCAGCACGTGGCTCGGTTCCAGCGTGCTCGCCGTACAGGCCGAGCCGCTCGCGACCCCGAAGCCGTGCCGGTCGAGCTCCGTCACCAGCGCCTCACCGTCGAGGTAGAGGCAGGAGAAGGTCACCAGGTGGGGGAGCCGCTCCTCGGGGGCGCCGACCACCTCGGTGTCGGGCACCCCGGCGGCGGCCGCGCGGACCCGGGCCACCAGCGCGTGCTGGTGGCGGTTGGTCTCCTCGGCGTCCGCGACCACGGCCTGCAGCGCCGCAGCCGCGGCGAGGGCGGCCGGCACGTTCTCGAAGCCGATCGTGCGCTCGTCAACGCGGTCGTCGCCCGGGAACGGGTTGCGCCACCGTGCGCCCTTGCGCACCAGCAGCACGCCGACACCGGCCGGGCCTCCCCACTTGTGCGCGGATCCGGCTGCGGCAGACCAGCCGGCGGGCAGCGGGATCCTGCCCATCGACGCACAGGCGTCGGTGAAGAGCGGCGCGGCCGGGACCGCCGCGACCACGTCGGCCACCGGCTGGACGGTGCCCACCTCGTGGTTGGCCGTCTGCACGGCCAGCACGCCCGCCCCGCCGTCGACATCCAGGGCCGCCTCGGCCACCTCGCGAGGGTCGACCCGGCCGGTCGGGTCCACCCGCACGCTGGCCGTGGGTGCCTGGGACCAGGCCGCCGCATGCAGCACCGCCGAGTGCTCGACCGCCGAGTGCACGACGGTCCGGCCCTCATCTCGGCGGCGCCCGGCGAGCAGGCCGAGCAGACCGAGGTGCACCGCGTGGGTGCCGCTCGGCGTGAACGTCACCTCGTCGGGGCGCACGCTCAGGCACTCCGCCACGACGGCCCGCGCGTTGTCGAGCACGAGTCGCGCGTTGCGTGCCGGGCCGTGCAGCCGGCGCGCGTCGGCGTACACCGTGGCGAGCGCGGCCTCGAAAGCCGACCGGGCGGCCGGGTGCAGCGGCTCGGACGAGGCGCTGTCGAGGTACGCCGGAGCGGGTTCCACACGCCGAAACGTACTCGGAACCTGCCGGGGGCCTGCCCCGGTCCTGACCCGTGCTCAGTAGTAGGGTTTGGCGTGTCGTCGGTATGTGTCTGCTGTGCATGACGAAAGAGGTCTCGTTCGTGGCTCCACATCTCCGCAAGCGCCTCCGTCACGCGACGCTGGGCACCGTCCTCGGTGTCGCGGTGCTAGCGCTCAGCGGGTGCTCTGCCGAGGGCAAGAACCAGTTCGAGCGGCTCGCGATGCCGGCGCCGCGCACCGTGGAGGCGCAGAGCATCTACGACCTGTGGCACTGGGCCTGGCTCGCCGCGATCATCGTCGGCGTCCTGGTCTGGGGCCTGATCGGCTGGGCCCTGATCCGCTACTGGCGGCGCAGCGAGTCCGAGGTGCCGGTCCAGACGCGCTACAACCTCCCGATCGAGATCCTCTACACGGTCGCGCCGGTCGTGATCGTGATCGTCTTCTTCTTCTACACGCTCAAGGTCGCAGGACGACGTTCTTCCCGCCGACCAGGGCACCCCCGCGCACACGATCGACGTGGTGGGGCAGCAGTGGTCATGGACGTTCAACTACGTCAAGGACGACGCGATCAACGGCGCCACCGTCCATGAGGGCGGCACCACCGCCTACGCGCCCACGCTCTGGCTCCCGGTCGACCAGAAGATCAGGTTCAACCTCTCCTCGCCCGACGTCGTCCACTCGTTCTGGGTGCCGTCGTTCCTGTTCAAGATGGACGTCGTCCCCGGGCGACACAACAACTTCTCGCTGACTCCCGACCGTGTGGGCACCTACGTCGGCAAGTGCGCCGAGCTCTGCGGCGTCTACCACTCCCGGATGCTCTTCAACGTCAAGGTCGTCACCGAGGACGCGTACGCCGCCCACCTCGCCGACCTCCAGAAGCTGGGCAACACCGGCCTGGCCTTGGGTGGGTCCCAGGTCAACGAACAGCCCGGACTCACGTCCGAGGACGGAGGCACGGAGTGACCGCACCAGCAGTCGGCCGGGCCGAACGGGTCGCCTCGACCGGGTTCGCGCCCTCACGCACGCTCGGCCAGCAGATCGTTCGCGTGCTCACCACCACCGACCACAAGCTGATCGGCAAGCTCTACCTCGTGCACGTCGTTCGCGTGGTTCCTCGTCGGCGGCATCATGGCGCTGCTGATCCGCTCCGAGCTGGCCTTCCCCGGGACTCAGGTCGTCAACGACGAGGTCTACAACCAGCTGTTCACGATGCACGGCACGATCATGCTGCTGCTGTTCGCGACCCCGCTGTTCTTCGGGTTCGGCAACGTGATCATGCCGCTCCAGATCGGCTCGCCCGACGTCGCGTTCCCGCGGCTCAACATGTTCAGCTACTGGCTGTTCCTGTTCGGCGGGCTGATCGCCGCCTCCGGCTTCCTGACCCCGTCCGGCGCCGCCGACTTCGGCTGGATCGCCTACACCCCGCTGTCCAACGCCGTTCGCTCGCCCGGCGTCGGGGGCGACCTGTGGATCGATGGGCCTGTGGATGGCCGGACTCGGCACGATCCTCGGCGCGGTCAACTTCATCACCACGATCATCTGCATGCGCGCGCCCGGCATGACCATGTTCCGGATGCCGATCTTCGTCTGGAACACGCTGGTCACCAGCCTGCTGGTGCTGATCGCCTTCCCGATCCTCGCCGGCGCGCTGCTCTCGCTGGAGGCCGACCGCAAGATCGGGGCGCACGTGTTCGACGCCGTGCACGGCGGCCCGATCCTGTGGCAGCACCTGTTCTGGTTCTTCGGGCATCCCGAGGTCTACATCATCGCGTTGCCGTTCTTCGGCATCATCACCGAGATCCTGCCGGTGTTCAGCCGCAAGCCGATCTTCGGCTACGTCGGTCTGGTCGCCGCGACGCTCGGCATCGCGATCCTCTCGGTCGCCGTGTGGGCACACCACATGTTCGTGACCGGAGCGGTCGACCTGCCGTTCTTCTCCGGCATGACGTTCCTGATCGCCGTACCGACCGGAGTGAAGTTCTTCAACTGGATCGGCACGATGTGGGGCGGGTCCCTGTCCCTCGACACCCCCATGCTCTGGTCGGTCGGGTTCCTGATCACCTTCCTGTTCGGCGGCCTGACCGGCGTGATCCTGGCATCGCCGCCGCTGGACTTCCACGTCTCCGACTCCTACTTCGTGGTCGCCCACTTCCACTACGTGGTGTTCGGCACGGTCGTGTTCGCGATGTTCGCGGGCTTCTACTTCTGGTGGCCGAAGATGACCGGCCGGATGCTCGACGAGCGGCTCGGCAAGATCCACTTCTGGCTGCTCTTCGTCGGCTTCCACACCACGTTCCTGGTCCAGCACTGGCTCGGTGTCGAGGGCATGCCGCGGCGCTACGCCGACTACCTGCCCAGCGACGGCTGGACCACGCTCAACCAGGTCTCGACGATCGGAGCGTTCCTGCTCGGCGCCGTCGACGCTGCCGTTCCTCTGCAACGTCTACAAGTCCGCGCGCGGGCCGCTCGTCGACGGTCGACGACCCGTGGGGCTGGGGCCGGTCGCTGGAGTGGGCGACGAGCTGCCCGCCGCCGCGTCACAACTTCGTGACCATCCCGCGGATCCGGTCCGAGTCGCCGGCGTTCGACCTGCACCACCCGGAGATCGCCGCGCTGGAGCTGATGGACAACGAGGAGATGCAGGAGGGCAACGGCGGGTTCGAGGACGCGCCGGCCACCGAGGGCCGGGCAGGGCTGCTCGGCGAGAGGCCTGAGGCACAGGGCAAGGACATCGCCGAGCCGAACACGGACACGAGGGACCAGGACTGAGATGAAGGCCGAAGCCTGGATCTTCGCGATCGTGCACCGTGTTCTTCGTGCTGGTGACGCCGGCCTACTGGCTCGTCACCGGCGACTGGACGGGCACGTCCGCGCTGACCATGACCACGCTGCTGACGCTGATGGTGACCATCTACCTCGGCTTCCACGCCAACAAGATGGAGCCGCGTCCCGAGGACCGCAAGGACGCCGAGATCGCCGACGGTGCCGGCGAGCTCGGCTTCTTCCCGCCGTACTCCTGGTGGCCGCTGTGGTGCGGCGCCTGCGCTCGCGGTGATCGTGCTGCGGCGTGGTGATCGGCTGGTGGCTGTTCATCATCGGCACGGTGCTCGGCGCGATCGCCCTGAGCGGCTGGATCTTCGAGTACTACCGGGGGGAGCACGCGCACTGACCCCCGCGGCGGTGAGCCGTAGTGAGTCACGCCACGCTCCGCAGGATTCCGGTTCTGGGCCGTGTCGTTGTTACCCTTGGCGCGACCTTGACTCGACCTTTACGGGGAGCCTGCATGGCTGTGCGACACCACCGACCCGTCCGACGGGGGCTGACCGGTGCCGTGAGCGCGCTCGCGCTCCTCGCCCTCGCCGCCTGCGGCACGACGCCCAGCGCCGGGCCCGACCTGGGCGTGAAGGACGACAGTCCGTCTTCCGACGCCGACGCCGACCTCGGCGGTCTCGATCACGTCCAACGTCAAGCAGGGCGCCACGGACGTTCCCGTCAACCGGATGGTGCAGCTCAGCGCCGCCGACGGCACGCTGCGCAAGGTGCTCGTCCACTCGCTCAAGGGCGAGAAGGTCGCCGGCGGGCTCAACGCGTCGCAGACCAGGTGGACGGCCACCTCGCGGCTCGAGCCCGGCACGACGTACGTCGTGCAGGCCGTGGCCGAGGACTCCGACGGGCCTCGACCAAGACCTACTCGTCGCGCTTCAGCACCGCGAACCTCTCGCTCGACCAGCAGACCTACCCGAGCGTCGCCCCGCTCAACGGCTCGACCGTCGGCGTCGGCATGCCGGTGATGTCAACTTCGACGTACCGGTGACCGACCGCACGAACTTCGAGAAGCACATGACGGTCACCAGCTCGGCGGGCCAGACGGGCCGCTGGCACTGGATCAACGACCAGAAGGTGCACTACCGGCCGCCGCACTACTGGAAGGCCGGCACCAGGATCAACGTCGACGTCGACATCAACAGCGTGAGCGCCGGCAACGGGATCTACGGCCAGGAGGACCGCAAGGTCACTTCGCGGTCGGCGCCGGTCCATGGTGAGCAAGGTCAACATCCAGACCCACCAGATGAAGGTCTTCTGCAACGGCAAGCTGGTGCGCACGATCCCGATCACGACCGGCGAGCAGCCGAAGTTCACGACCCGCTCCGGGATCAAGGTGATCATCGAGAAGTTCCGGCACAAGCGGATGAACTCCGAGACGGTCGGCATCGACCCCAACAGCGCCGACGGCTACGACATCGACGACGTCGAGTACGCCATGCGCGTCACCTACTCCGGCGAGTTCGTGCACGCCGCACCGTGGTCGGTCGCCTCCCAGGGCCACGCCAACGTCACCCACGGCTGCACCGGCATGAGCACCGCCAACGCCGCCTGGCTCTACGACCAGAGCATCCCGGCGACGTGGTCGAGTACACCGGCACCGAGCGCCAGATGAGCTCACCAACGGCTACGGCGACTGGAACCAGTCGCTGGCGCAGCTGGGAGCAAGGGCTCCGCGCTCTGACCCGAGCGTCGTCCGGCTGCGGCCGTGCAGCGACGCTGGTGAGGTTTCGGCGTCCCGAGGCGTCCGGGTAGGTCCCCGAGCAGCCGGTCGGCTGTGCGCGCGCTGGTGGCCTTGTCCGGTTCGTGGTCAGTGGCCGACGTGGTCGGTACCAGTCTGGCGAGGCCGCCCATTGACCACGGTCCGTGGTAGATGGCCTCGTCCCTAGCCGAGTCTCGCTAGGGACGAGGCTGACTACCACGGTCCCGTGGCAACTGGGCCCCCGGCGTCAGTCCCGGTGGTGCGCCAGGTCGTCGCCCTCGACCACGTCGTCCGGCCGTCGAACTGGTGGCCGTCGGCGGCGTGGCCGTCCAGGTGGCGCGTCGTGCTCGTCCTCGTGCTCGGCGTGGTGGTGCGCCTCCTCGAGCTCGGCCACGGTCGGCTTCTGCACGTTGTCGGCGTACCACCACTGGGAGAGCCGGGCCCGGAGCTGCGCCGTGCCGGTGCCGCTTCGCGGCCACACCGTTGCTCGTCGGCGCCGGCCTCGAGCTCGCCGGACCTCGGTCGCGGTCGCGCGCGGTGAGCGTGTAGGCGCTCGGCCACGGGCAGCGGCAGGTGCCGCTCGGTGTAGCCGCCCTCGGGCGACGCGCATGATGATGCCGGTCTCGTAGCCGTGCAGCAGGTCGTCCTGGTCCTTGCGCTGCAGCGAGATGCACCAGCGCCGGGTGATGATGAACGCGATCACCGGCCCGACGAACACCGCCACCCGCATGAAGTAGGTGATCTGGTTGATCGACAGGTGCAACTTGATCGCGATGATGTCGTTGCCGCCGGCCGCCCAGAGCAGGCCGTACATCGTCATCAGCGCCACCATCGAGCGCGGTGCGGGTCGGGGCGTTGCGCGGCCGCTGGAGCAGGTGGTGGTCGCGCTTGTCGCCGGTGATCCAGGCCTCGATGAACGGCAGCATCAGCAGGATCGTGAACATCAGCGCCGGGCAGCACGATGATCGGCAGGAAGACGTTCCAGCTGATCGTGAAGCCGCAGATGTGGGTCTCCCAGCCGGGCATGATCCGCAGCGCGCCGTCGGGCCAGCCCATGTACCAGTCGGGCTGGGAGCCCGCCGTCACCTTGGACGGGTCGTAGGGCCCGAACTTCCACACCGGGTTGATCGACAGCAGCGCCGCCCATCAGGGCGGTGACGCCGAAGACGATGAAGAAGAACCCGCCGGCCTTGGCGGCGTAGACCGGGAGCATCGGGTAGCCGACGACGTTCTCCTCGGTGCGGCCGGGCCCGGGCCACTGGGTGTGCTTGTGGTAGACGAGCAGCAGCATGTGGGCGGCGATCAGCGCCAGCAGCAGGCCCGGGATCAGCAGCACGTGGATGGTGTAGAGCCGCGGGATGATCGAGTCGCCCGGGAACTCGCCGCCGAACAGGAAGAACGACATGTAGGTGCCGACGACCGGCATGCGACTTCATGAAGCCGTCGGCGGCCCGGATGCCGGTGCCGGAGAGCAGGTCGTCGGGCAGCGAGTAGCCGGTGAAGCCCTCGAGCGTGCCGAGCAGCAGCAGCAGGCAGCCGATCACCCAGTTGAGCTCGCGCGGCTTGCGGAACGCACCGGTGAAGAAGACGCGCAGCAGGTGGATCATCATCGCGCGCGACGAAGAGCATCGCCGCCCAGTGGTGCATCTGCCGCATCAGCAGGCCGCCGCGGACGTCGAAGGAGATGTTCAGCGTCGAGGCGTAGGCCTCCGACATCTGGATGCCGCGCAGCTGGTCGTAGGAGCCGTCGTAGTCGATCTCGCCCATGCTCGGGCGTGAACCAGAGCGTCAGGAACGACGCCGGTGAGCAGCAGGACGACGAAGCTCCACAGCGCGATCTCGCCCAGCATGAACGACCAGTGGTCGGGGAAGACCTTGCGGAGCTGCTTCTTGGCCAGCGTCGGCCAGGCCGAGGCGGTCGTCGGCCCACTCGGCGGCGGCCGCCGACCCGGTTGGGCTTGCGGGCCGCCGTCGGCCGTCTGCTGCCGTTGCTCGTGACTGGCGTGCTCATGCTCGGGATCACCCTCGCTCCCAGAAGCTCGGGCCGACGGGTTCGTTGAAGTCGCTCTGGGCCACGAGGTAGCCCTCGCCGTCCACCGTGATGCGGCAGCTGCGGCAGCGGACGGGCGGCCGGGCCGAAGATCACCTTCGCCGTTGTCGGCCAGGTCGAACGTCGACTGGTGGCACGGGCAGAGCAGGTGGTGCGTCTGCTGCTCGTACAGGGAGATCGGGCACCCGACGTGGGTGCAGATCTTGGAGTAGCAGAGGATGCCGTCGACGCCCCAGTTCTCGCGGCCCGGCTCGGGCGTGATGTCGTCGGGGTCCATCCGGACCAGGACCACGGCGGCCTTGGCCTTGGCGTCTGGAGAGCTCGACGCCCTCGACAGGCGGCTCGCCGTCGGCGCCGTCCTCGAAGAAGATCTCGGGCTCGGCGTTGACCAGGTCGCCGATCTCGAGGTCGCGCGGGCGGATCGGGGTGCCGACGACGTCGCGGACGACGCGCATGCCCTTCTCCCAGACGGTGTGCTCGAGCTTGTCGCCCGGCAGCGGGCCGAGGTCGCGCAGCACGACGATCGGCCGGCAGGCCGAGCAGGGCCAGCGCGCCGAGCAGCGAGTTGCGGATCAGCGGGCGGCGGGCGATGCCGGACTCCGTCGACGCCGGTGTTGAACGCCTCGAGGGCCTCGTCGCGGTCCTCGTCGGAGGAGCCGAGCGGGTGGCGCATCTCGACGATCTCGTGGTCGCCCATCAGCTTGCGGGCCCACTGGATGGCGCCGATGCCGATGAACAGCAGGGCGAGGCCCAGGAAGCCGCCGAGGGCGACGTTGGAGGCGCCGAGGCCGCCGATCGTCGTCGGGGTCGTCGCCGATCTCGAAGGCGAAGTAGGAGACGCGAACAGAGCACGGTGAAGACGGCCGAGAGGCCGAAGAGCGTCGCGACCTGGCGCTCGGCGCGCTTCTCGGCGGCCGGGTCGACGTCGGTCGGGCGCGGCAGGTGCTCGGGCAGACCCGGGTCGGCGATCGGGTCGTCGACCTCGCCGTGCGTGATCGTCGCTTGCGTGTCGCGGACGTCGCTCATGCGTCGCTCTCGCCTGTCTTCTTCTTCGACGCGGGCGGTGTGGGCCGCGATCCAGATCGCGAAGCCGAGCAGCGCGCCGATGCCGACGAGCCAGCGCGAACAGGCCCTCGGTCACCGGGACCGAGCGCGCCGAGGGCGAAGCCGCCGTAGCCGGGGGTCGTCTCGGACTGCGTCGAGGTAGGCGATGACGTCGCGCTTCTCCTCGGGCGAGAGGACGCCGTCGGAGAAGATCGGCATCTGCTGCGGACCGGTGAGCATCGCCTCGTAGATGTGCTGCGCGCTCGACGTCGGTGAGGCTCGGGCGCGTACTCGCCGCTGCGGCATCGCGCCGCCGGAGCCGGCGAAGTTGTGGCAGGCGGTGCAGTTGGTCCGGAAGATCTGGCCACCGCGGACGACGCTCTGCGTTGCTGGCGTCGGAGACGTCGTAGTCCGACTCGGTCGGGGATCGCCGGGCCGGGGCCGAGGGAGGCGACGTACGCCGCGAGCGCGCTGATCTCCTCGTCGGTGTAGACGGACCTTCTTGCGCGGGGCCTGGGCGCCGGGCTGGGCCATCGGCATCCGGCCGGTGCCGACCTGGAAGTCGACGGCGGCGGCGCCGACGCCGACCAGCGGCGGGCCGAGCTGCTTGCCGCGCTTGGTGACGATGCCCTCGCCGTTCTGGCCGTGGCAGGAGGAGCAGCCGACGAGGAACAGGGCCTTGCCCTTGGCGATCTCGCTCGCGTCGTCCTGCTCGGCGGCGTCGGCGGCGGGCGAAGGCGGCGTAGAGGCCGCCGGTCAGCAGCAGCCCGATCAGCAGCACCGCGGGGCCCGCGAACCGGCTGCGACGGCGGCGGGAGATGCTCCCGGCGACCCGGCCGGTCGTGCGCTGGAAGATTCGCAGCATTGGTCTCGCGGGTGCCGGCTGTGCTACTGGATCAGGTAGATCGTCGCGAACAGTCCGATCCACACCACGTCGACGAAGTGCCAGTAGTACGACACGACGATGGCGCTGACGGCCTGCTCGTGGGTGAACTTGCGGGCCACGAAGGTGCGGCCGAGCACGAACAGGAAGGCGATCAGACCGCCGGTCACGTGGAGGCCGTGGAAGCCGGTGGTCAGGTAGAACATCGAGCCGTACGCCGAGGCCGGGATCGTGACGCCCTCGTGGACCAGGCTGGCGTACTCGGTCGCCTGGCCGGCGATGAAGATCGCGCCCATGAGGTAGGTGAGCACGAACCACTCGCGCAGCCCCCAGCCCTTGACCTGGAACACGCCGCCGGTGCGGCCGACCTGGCCGCGCTCGGCCGCGAAGACGCCCAGCTGGCAGGTCAGCGACGACAGCACCAGGATCGTGGTGTTGACCGAGGCGAACGGGACGTTGAGCTTGTCGGTGTTCTGCGCCCACAGGTCGGGGCTGACCGCGCGGATCGTGAAGTAGCACGCGAACAGCGCCGCGAAGAACATCAGCTCGCTGGAGAGCCAGACGATCGTGCCGACGCTGACCATGCTCGGCCGGTCGTGGTGCCCGTGCAGGCGGGACGCCGGGATCGCAGTTGCTGTCGCCACGGGGCCATTATGTCGTTAGCGGGCATGGCCAGCAGGACCCCCCGGCGGTTCTCGGCCCACGCTCAATACTCTGGTCGGGTGCTCGCGTCCGGTGCCGTCCCGACGGCCTACGAGAACCTCCAGGAGGGGCTCCGGGGGCTGCCCCCGTTCGGGCTCTCCCGGGTGCTGACGGAGTGGCGCTCGACCCGTTGCTGCTGGTCGGGACGGTGTGGGTCCGGGCCTCTACCTCTGGGGTGTCTGGACCCTGCGCGAGCGCGGGGACCGCTGGCCGGCGGGCCGGACCGTGTCGTTCCTCGGCGGGATCGCCTGCTTCGCGGTCGCCACGCAGTCCGGGCTCGCGGCGTACGACACGACGCTGCTGAGCGTGCACATGGTCCAGCACATGGTGCTGTCGATGGTGGTGCCGGTCTTCCTCGCGCTCGGTGCGCCGGTCACGCTGGCCTGCGCACGCTGCCGCGCACTCCGCGTCGCTGGCTGCTCGTGGTGCTGCACTCGCGGGCGGCGAAGGTGCTGACCTTCCCGCCGCTGACGTTCGCGCTCTACGTCGTCTCGCCGTGGGCGCTCTACTTCTCCGGCTGGTACGACGGCGTCGCTGCACTCGCCGTACGTGCACGAGCTGATGCACGTGCACCTGGTGGTCGTCGGCTCGCTGTTCTTCTGGCCGCTGGTCGGGGTCGACCCGCTGCCGGGGCGGGTCGCCTACCCGTTCCGGGTGCTGCTGGTCGTGCTCACGCTGCCGTTCCACGCGTTCCTGGGCGTCACGATCATGCAGCAGACCAGCCTGATCGGCGGCTCCTGGTACCCCGCCCTGCACCGGGTGCTGCCATGGCTGCCCGACGCCGCCGCCGACCAGCACCTGGCCGGCGGCATCCTGTGGGGGTCGGGCGACCTGGTCGGGCTGGTGTTCTTCGCGGTGCTGTTCGTGCAGTGGGTGCGCAGCTCGATGCGGGAGGCCGTCCGCGAGGACCGTCGACTCGACCTGCTGGAGGCGCAGCAGCGTCGGGGGGATGGGTAGCATTCCCCGCGTGACCAACGCCGCTTCCTCCACACCGCTGCAGGTGCTCGTCTACTCCGACGACGTGAACACCCGGAAGCAGGTGATGCTCGCGCTCGGCCGCCGGGTGCACCCCGACCTCCCCGAGCTCGAGTACGTCGAGGTGGCCACCGAGCCCGTCGTCCTCCAGCAGATGGACTCCGGCCGGATCGACCTGGCGATCCTCGACGGCGAGGCCGTGCCGGCCGGCGGCATGGGCATCGCCAAGCAGCTCAAGGACGAGATCTTCCAGTGCCCGCCGGTCCTGGTGCTGACCGGGCGGCCGCAGGACGCCTGGCTGGCCACCTGGTCGCGGGCCGAGGCCGCGGTCTCCGCACCCGATCGACCCGCTGCAGCTCGCCGAGACCGTGGCCCGGCTGCTGCGCTCCCGGGCGCCCGCGACCCGCTGATGACCGGCCTCGGCACCACCTGGGCCGAGGTGCTCGCCGCGCTCGTCGCGCGCCGCGACCTCGGAGCGGAGCAGACCGCCTGGGCGATGGGCGAGATCCTGTCCGGTGAGGCCACGCCCTCGCAGATCGCCGGGTTCGCCGTCGCTCTGCGCGCCAAGGGCGAGACGATCGAGGAGGTCGAGGGGCTGGTCGGCGGCGATGTACGCGCACGCCACCCCGCTGACGATCGTCGGCCGGGTCCTCGACGTCGTCGGCACCGGTGGCGACCGGTCGATGTCGGTGAACATCTCCACGATGGCGGCGATCGTCGCCGCCGGTGCCGGTGCGCCGGTGGTCAAGCACGGCAACCGGTCGGCGTCGTCGAAGGCCGGCAGTGCCGACGTCCTCGAGGAGCTCGGGATCCGGCTCGACCTGCCGGCAACCGACGTTGCCCGGGTCGTCGAGCAGGTCGGCATCACGTTCTGCTTCGCCGCGGCGTTCCACCCGGCACTGCGCCACGCGGCCGTGCCCCGCCGCGAGCTCGGGGTCGGCCACCACGTTCAACTTCCTCGGCCCGCTCGCCAACCCGGCCAAGCCCGCCGCCCAGGCGATCGGCTGCGCCGACCGGTCGGATGGCGCCGGTGATGGCCGGCGTCTTCGCCCGTCGCGGGGTCGACGCCTGGGTGTTCCGCGGCGACGACGGACTCGACGAGCTGACCACCACGACCACGTCGTCCCTGTGGGCCGTGCATGACGGCGAGGTCACCGAGCACACGGTCGACGCGGCGGCGCTCGGCCTTCCCGTGGGCACCACCGAGGGTCTGCGCGGCGGCGACGCCGACCACAACGCCGACGTCGTACGCCGGCTGCTGGCGGGGGAGGTGGGCCCGGTGCGCGACGCGGTCGTGCTCAACGCCGGCGCCGCCCTGGCCGTGCACGCGGCGGCGGAGGGCTCCGTCGACGAGCGGCTGGTGACGGGCATCGCCCGGGCCAACGCCGCCCTCGACTCCGGTGCGGCGCAGGCGACACTCGACCGCTGGGTCGAGGCCACGTCCGTCTAGCGGGCCCTCAGGTCGAGCGCCCAGCTGTCGCCGGTGGGGGCGAAGCCGATCCGCTCGTAGTAAGGCCCGACCATCGTCGGGGAGGTGACGACGCGCGCGAAGCCGTGGTCGCGGAGCATCCCGCTGCGGCGCCAGACGAACGCGCCGGGGGAGAAGTCACGGAATCGCGGGCTGACCCAGTCGAGGTCGACGTACGCCGTGCCGTCACCGCCGTCGTGGAGCAGCACGACGCCGACCGTCTCGTCGCCGCGCTGAACGAGGAAGGCGCTGCGACCGTGAGCGCTCCCGTCCCACGCCAGGTCGGGCTGGTGGACCAGCATGTCCTTCTGGTTCACGTGGAGCACGTGCCGGAGGTACGCGTCGGCTGGCCCGACCTCGAGCACCTCGAAGGTAGCCTCGTCGTCGCGCGTGGAGACCAGCGCGCGGATGTGCCAGAGATTGATCGCGGCCAGCGCGATGTTCATCGCCACCATCGGCCAGATGCCGAGCGCGGCATTGAAGCCCGTGAGCACGACGCAGGCGGCGACGTTGAGCAGTCGGAAGCGGAGCACACGGGTCTGCATGACTGAGTAGACGAGGAGAGCGGAGCCGGCCCAGCCGAGGATGTCGAGCCAGTGGTCGGAGAGCCAGGTCACCATCGGAGGCTATCGAGGTGACGGCATGCTCGCGCGGGCGCAGAACTCGTTGTCGGCGAAGACCGAGACCGACCAGGTCAGTCCAGACCCAGCGAGAACGCGGACTCCAGGTCGTGCTGGGAGTAGGCGCGGAACGCGATGTGGGTCTCGGTGGAGGTGACGCCCGGGACCTTGTTCAGCCGGTCGGCCACCACGGAGGCGACGTCCTCGTGCTGGCGCACCCGGATCAGGGCGATCAGGTCGATCTGACCAGTGACGGAGTAGACCTCGCTGACGCCCTCGAGCGCGGCGATCGCCTCGGCCACCTCCGGGATGCGGGCGACGTCGGCCTTGACGAACACGATCGCGGTGATCATGTCGGCAATCTATCGGACCTGGACGCGTGGGCGAGGCCGACGTTCCTGAACTTCAGCGGCGCCTGGAACGAGGGCCGTGACGCCGAGGGGCACCCAGGCCAGCACCATGAGCAGGCCGAGGACCAACTCCGATGGGTGCACCCACGCGGGGTCGAGGGCCGACGCGGGTCGCGTGAGCTCGTGGCGTGCGACCTCTACGACGCTGACCACCCGCGTGGCCACGAGCATCAGGATCGAGGACATGGCGACCCGTTCGTAGTGAAGAGCATCTGCAGCGTCGAGTGAGGCCGCACAGCAGGAGAACACCGACCACGAAGGGGCAGCAGGTAGCGGTCCTGCCAGATGCCTCCTCTGTCCTGGATCGTGGCAAGGCTGATGAGGGCGCCCACGACGATCAGCTACAGCGGGTAGACGATCGGTGGCGCCCTCGTTGGGGTCTGGAAACGCCTCCACCATCTGCAGCATCCGGAGCGGGACGCGGAACGCGTCTGTCAGGTTGACAGGACTGTCCTCCAGCGCCGGGACGTCTGCGTCAGGGGGTTGGAGCCGCTTGCGATGACGCCCCCCAGGCGGGGCTCTCCGGCCACGGCCAGGACGGCGCACATGACGGCCACCCCGACCTGACGAGGGTGTTCGGTGATGAACCGGCGCGACCCATGGCGTCAGCGGAAGAACCCCGGAATGCCTATGACGTCGCCCTCGGGAACGGCGCATGGGCGCCGCACGATGTCCCCTTCCCCTAGGCACTCCTGACACAGGAGGCGCGATCAGGACAGGTCGCGGAAGAGACCCGGCTCGCTCCAGCGGTGGCCGACCGTGAGGTCGTACTGCACCAGCCGGTAGTCCGCGAGCACTCTCCGCGCAGCCGGCCCGAGCCCTCGCGGCGAGGTGGTGTCCGTGTCGTCTGGGCGCACGTAGCGCCCGGCCTCCAGCGCCGGCAGCCGGGTGCGCAGGTCGCGCAGTAGTGCGTAGAACGGCGTCAGCGGCTCGCCGAGCTGGTCGAAGAGGAGGGGGAGTAGCTGCGTTGGGCTGGTCGTCGGCGGTGGCGCCTGCCTGCGGGTGCCGAAGCTGGTCCAGATCAGGTACGGCGTCTCGTGGACGCGGCGGCTGCCGTTCACCTGCTCGATCGAGGGGGGATAGACGCCGGGCGGGAGGTGGTCACCGTAGAAGACGACGGCGGTGCGCTCCGGTGACGTGCGGAGCCGGGCCAGGAAACGGGTCAGCGACCCGTCGGTCAGGGCGAGTCCGCGGGCGTACTGGCCGGGCGCGGCGCTCTTGTCGCGGGGCAGGCCGCGCACGCCGATCGGGTTGTCGTACTGACCGGGATAGGGCATGTGGTTCTGCATCGTCACCAGGTTGACCAACAGTGGGCGGTCGTGGGCGTGCAGCTGGTGGACGACCTCGTCGAACGCCGAGGCGTCGTCGATGTAGCGTCCGCCCTGGACGTGTCGATGCTCCTGCATGGTGCGGTCGTGCACGAACCGCTGGAAGCCCAGCCGCGGATAGACCTCCTTCCGCTTGTACATCTCGGTGCCGAAAGGGTGCACCGCCACCGTGTCGTGACCGTGGGCGGCGAACCAGGACACGGCCGAAGGGAAGTTCTTGCTGTCTGCCAGGATCTGCATGTACGGCGAGGTGAGCTGCGGTGCGAACAGTCCCATCGAGAGCCCGGTCAGCACCTCGAACTCGACGTTGGCGGTGCCGCCGCCGTACTGCGGAACCAACAGGTGTCCGGACGTCGTGCGCCGCATCAGGGCGCGGGTGCGCGGGATCGGGTCAGTGGCGAACGTCGGACCGTGCAGCCGGGTCGGGTCGCTGAAGCTCTCCGAGAGAATCAGCACCACGTTGACGTCGTCGAGCGTTCCGGGCGTGCGGTGCGCGTCGAGGGCTCGGGCCCTGCCGGCGTAGCGAGCCACCACCTGACGCATGCGCTCCTTCGAGTAGCCGGGCGGCTCGGGCATCGCGGCGACCGGCATGTTGAACAGGGTGCCGGCGACAAAGCCGTTGGCCTGGTAGTTCTGGATCTGTGACCACGTCCGCCACCTGACGACGGTCGGGTCGAACAGCGCCCGCCACGGGTTGCCCGGATGGTTGAATCCGTGCGCGGTCGCTAGCAGCCCGAGGCAGGTGAGGGCCGCGACCGGGCGAGCCAGTCGAAGCCAGGGTCGCGTCGCGGGAGGCGCCGCACGCCGCAGGTCGCCGAAGCGGCGGGTCGCGAGCCGACCCGTCAGCAGCAGCCCGGCGGTGATCACCACCAAGGCGGCGACGCCCACGACGAGCTGGGCGGGCGGAACCATCCGCACCAGGAACCCGGGGCTGGTCAGGAACGAGAGGTCGTCTGGGTAGAGCGGCTCCGTGCGCATCCGCACCTTGGTGGCGTTGGCGGCCGCGACGATCAGAGTCAGGTCGAGTGTGAGGGCCAGGGTCAACCACAGCCGGCCGGTCACAGCCAACACCAGCACCAGCACCAGCCAGACCAGCAGGATGCCGGCCGGGTCGCCGTCGCTGATCAGCCCGGAGTACCAGACCCGGTGTGGCAGACCGTGCCAGGTGGAGTGGTCGAGCAGGAAGTTCAGGCCGGCCGCCCAGGTCAGGGTGGCAGCCACGAGCAGCACCAGCCGTCGTCGTGGGGTCCGCGCGCCGGGAATGGCCCCGGCGGGCGCCGCCCCGGTGGGAGCGGACCCGGTGTCAGGGAGCCCGGTCGTGGCCATCGCCCCTGCCTAGCAGGTCGGAGGGTCCGTCGTGGCGGTTGCCGGGCCGGTCATCGGGTCGGTTGGTGCAGCAAGGGCAGGTTGCGCCGCTCGTCGAACGGCACCAGCGTCTGCCGCGAGGCGTGCACCGCGTCGTGCACCGACGCGTGACGCGCGGCGCCGCGGATCGGGCAGGCCCACTCGCCGTCGAGGTCGACCAGCCGGATGCCCGGGGACTCCAGCCAGCGCAGGACCTTCTCGGTCTCCTCCGCGGTCGCGGCGGGCGTCGGCCCGGGACCCCGCAGCACGGTCTCGGCTCCGGCGCGCAGGGTGGCGACGTACTCTCCGGCGTCGGCGCCGGGCGGGATCACGCCGGCAGCGGCGAGCCGACCGTGGCGTACGACGTGGACCGCCCAGCGGCCGTCGTCCTCCTTGCGGGCGGCGACCATCTCCGAGCACCCGGTCAGCGCGGAGAGCCGCTGCGTGCGCGTCGCGGCACGCACGAACGCGGCCAGCCGGTCGCGGTGGACGGTGGCCTCCTCGAAACGCTCGCCGAGCGCCAGCGTCGCCATCCGCCCGGTTGAGCGCCTCGACGACCTCGTCGGCGCGGTGGACCAGGTTGTCGCGCAGGTCGCCGACCATGGCGGCGTAGGCGTCGCGTTCGACGCTGCCGTCGCAGGGGGAGAGGCAGCGGTCCATCTCGGCCAGCACGCAGGGCGAGCGGCTCGGCAGGAGCGGAAGCCGGCCGCTGCACTGGCGGACCGGGAACGTCTCGTGGAGCGCGGCCAGGCACTTCTCGGCGGCCTTGCGCGACGGGAACGGGCCGAGGTAGTCGGCCCCGTCGTCGGCGTCGTCGAGCACCTGCCGCACCAGCGACAGCCGCGGCCACGGCTCGTCGGTGAGCTTGATCCAAGTGCACCTTCTCGGGGAACCGGCTGCGGCGGTTGTAGCGCGGCTTGTGCGAGCGCGATCAGGCGCAGCTCGCGCACCTCGGCCTCGAGCGGTGTCGCGCACTCGATGGCGGTCACCTCGCTCGCGAGCCCGACCATCTCGCCCATCCGCGAGCGGGTCTCCGAGGCCGTGAAGTAGGACCGGACCCGGGTGCGCAGGTCACGCGAGGTGCCGACGTAGAGCACCCGGTCGCGCGTCGTCGCGGAACAGGTAGACGCCGGGGGCGTGGGGGAGCGACTCGGCGAGGTGGCGCTTGCGGCGCTGCGCCGCTGAGACCCGGCGGAGAAGGTCTGGAGCTCCTCGAGGGTGTGGACACCGAGACCGCCGAGCCGCTCCATCAGCCCGTGCAGGACGTCGACCGTCGCGCGGGCGTCGGAGAGCGCCCGGTGGTTGGGGGTGGTCGACGAGCCGAACGCCATGCGCCAGCGAGCGAGAGCTTGCAGTTGGGCGCGTCGTCGCGGGTGACCACGCGGCGCGCGAGCCGGGCGGTGTCGAGCACCTCGAACGCCGGCCACGGGCGGCCCTGCTGCGCGGCGAAGTGCTTGAGGAAGCCGACGTCGAACGGCGCGTTGTGCGCGACCAGCACGCACCCCTGCGCGAACTCCAGGAACGCCGGCAGCGCCGACTCGATCGGCGGCGCGCCGGCCACCATCGAGTTGGTGATGCCCGGTCAGGACGGCGATGAACGGCGGGATCGCCGTGTGCGGGTTGACCAGCGTCTGGAACTCGCCGAGCACCTCGCCGCCACGCACCTTGACCGCGCCGATCTCGGTGATCATCGACCCGCCCTCGGCCGAGCCGCCGGTGGTCTCGAGGTCGACGACGCAGAACGTGAGGTCGCGCAGCGGGCGCCCGAGCTCGTCGAAGCTCATCTGCGCCGACCAGCGCGGTCTGCCCTCCTGCATCGTGCTCACGTCCACGACGCTAGGGCGGCGTACCGACACAAACCGTTCGCGGCACGCCGGGCACGCCGCCGACCTCCTAGGCTGTACGACGTGACGCTGTCCCGTGCCCGGACCCGACCAGCGCTGGCGCTGCGGCGGCTGCGGCAACCTGACCCGGTTCGACGTGACGCGCACCCGGCGCACCCGCGAGTTCTGGCACTTCGACCTCGCCGGTGACCACGTGGTCGAGGACACCGAGACCTTGGCGGAGACGGTCGAGCGGGTGACCTGCCGCTGGTGCGGGCGCGAGGACGCGGTCGAGCTGGTGGCCCGCGCCGAGACCGCGGGGTCCGCCGAGGCGAACGGCTGACGGCCGTGCCTCCGGAGCCCGGCGGACGGTCGGGAGACCGGGTCCGTGCCCGGCTGGTCGTCGGTGGCGCCGAGGCGCTCGGCCGGATGGCGCCCGAGCAGGTGCCGGCGCCGCTGCGTCGGCTGGCCAGCTTCGCGCCGTCCCGGCGGGCCCGGCTCGGGGCAGCGACCGGATCCTGGAGACGGCGCAGGCCGACGAGTGTTCCGGGAGCGGCTGGCCGTGCAGGCGCGCGCCGTCGTACCGGAGGCGGGCGTGGAGCTCGACGCCGGTGACGCCGACTCCATCGACGCCGCGGCGCTGGCCTGGCTGGAGCGGCCCGACGGGTGGCAGGACGTGGTGACCCGGGCGGCGGCGTCCGGACGCGCCCGCGAGGAGGAGGCCGCAGCGCGGGCCAGGGACGAGCGCGCCGACCGGCTCCAGCGCCGTCTCGACGACGCGACGGACGAGCTCGAAGGCGGCACGGCAGAAGGCACGCGACGACCTCGACTCGTTCCGTGCCGAGCAACGCCGAGCTGCGCCGCAAGCTGGGGGAGTCCCGGCGCCAGGCCAAGGACGCGGTCGCGACAGCCGACGCGCTGCGCCGTACGACGGAGGAGGCGGGTGCCGCTGCGCCGCACGGCGCAGGCCGCGGCCGAGGCCGAGCTCCGGCGGCTCCGCGCCCGGATCGACCGAGCTGGAGCAGCCGGACTGGTGGGCGCCCAGCGCGAGCGTCGGATGGACCGCGACGGGCCAGCGTCCGGGCGCGGCTGCTGCTCGACTCCGTGGTCGACGCGGCCACCGGGCTCGCGTGAGCTCGGCCTGCCGACCGTGGAAGGGGCGCCCGGCCGACCTGGTCGCCGCCGACGAGGGCGACGCCGGGCACCGGGCGTCGTCGGGGGCGTCGTCGCTGCCGGTCGACGACCCGGCGCTGCTCGACCAGCTGCTTGCGCTGCCGCGGGTGCACCTGCTCGTCGACGGCTACAACGTGACCAAGACCGGCTGGCCCGAGGCCGCCCTCGACGTGCAGCGCGAGCGGCTGATCGGAGGACTGGCGACGCTCGGCGCGCGCACCGGCGCCGAGCTGACCGTGGTGTTCGACGCCGCCGAGACCGACGACCCGCCCGATGGTGCATCAGCCGCGCGGCGTGCGGGTGCGGTTCACCCCCGCCGGCGTGATCGCCGACGACGTGATCCGGGAGTTCGTCGCCGCCGAGCCCGAGGGCCGGGTGGTGGTCGTGGTCACCAGCGACCGGGCCGTCGTCGCCGACGTGATCCGCAAGGCCGGTGTGCGCGCCGTTGCGTCGGCGGCGCTGGTGCGGCTGCTTGCGCGGTGAGGGGGCCGGGCTGATACCACGGTCCCGTGGTAACCGGCCCCTTCCCTAGTGAGATTTCACGAGGGAAGCGGCAGTTCGGATAGGGAAGTCTCCGGGGCCGGCGCACGCCGGATCATGTCGATCGGCGGCCGGAGTGTCGGTGGGGCCTGTCAGCGTTCCCGGCAACGACGAAGATCCGAGGAAGTGGAGAGCCCACGATGAGCGTTCGCATCGACTGCGACTCGTGCCTGGTGCGCGGGTTGGCCTGCCATGACTGCGTGGTGACCGTGCTGCTCGGTCCACCACCCGAGCTGAGGTTCGACGACGACGAGCGGCGGGCGCTCGACGTGCTCGCCGACTCCGGGCTGGTGCCGCCGTTGCGGATGGTGACGCCGCTGGCCGGGCCGGAGGTGGAGTCGGCCTGAGCACGCGCGCGACCGGACCCGTGACCGGTGTGACGTAAGTGACACAAGTCGAATCTCCTTGCTGGTCTGGTGATTCCGGTGATTTCGGACGAAACACCACGCGGCTTCTTGCGTTCGGTTTGTAAGCGGTTGCCACCTCAACTAACCTGCCTTGAGGTGTCCGCACCAGTGCGCCAGACCGGGCGTTCTCGGACACCGCGCTTAGTCCGGTGTCGACGTGTCTTTTGTGACACGACGTCGCCGGAGCCGGGGAACCAAGTTCTTGGGGTGAATCCGGTGGGCGTCAGGTCGCAGAAGGTGCGGGCGGACGCGTACTGGTAGGGCGTCGTGGCCCGAATCCGTCAGCTCACCTGGTAGTGCGTCTACACGAAGGAGACCGACCGCTCGTGACCGACGGCCGGAAGAGATCTCACTGCCCTTGCCGCCCTGCTGATCGCAGTTGGCTCCCTCGGACTGCACGCGGCGACACCCGCGGCCGCCGAGCCCAACATCGACACCGTGAAGCAGCGCGTCGACACGCCTCTACGCGCAGGCCGAGAAGGCCTCCGAGCGCTACAACGCCGCGAAGGAGCAGCTGAAGGCGTCCGAGGTGCGCCTGAAGGCGCTCAACTCCGACCTGTCCCGCCAGCAGCGGGTCGTCGACGACATGCGCGGCGACGTGGCGACGACTGGTCGTCGACCAGTACCAGGGCAAGGGTCTCTCGACCGCCTCCCAGGTCGTCTTCTCCAGCGACGCGGACTCGTTCCTCGACAACCTCAACGCGATCTCGTCGTACAACAGCCAGCGGGGCCAGGTGGTCCGCGAGTACGGCGTGCAGCTGAAGCAGCTCAAGCTGCGCAAGTCCGCCGCCGACGACCAGGTGGCCGCCCTCACGAAGACCCGCGCGGTGCTCAAGGACGAGAAGGCGAAGATCGACGACCGGGCCGCGAAGGCGAAGGCGCTGCTGAGCAAGCTCAAGGAGAAGCAGCGGCTGGAGCTCCTGAGGCAACAGCGGGCCGCCGCCGCCCAGGCCGCCCAGGCCGCCCCCGCTGCCCCCGCCGTCTCCAATGTCTCCGCAGCCCCCGGCGCCGCCAGTGGCCGTGCCGGTGCTGCGGTCCGCTACGCCATGGCGCAGGTCGGTGACGCCTACGTCTGGGGCGCGACCGGGCCCAGCGCCTACGACTGCTCCGGGCTGACCATGATGGCCTGGGCCCAGGCCGGCGTCGGCCTGCCTCACTCCTCGAGCGGACAGCAGGGTTCCGGCCGCCGCGTCGCCGAGTCCGAGCTGCATGCCGGGCGACCTCGTCTTCTACTACTCGCCGGTGCACCACGTCGGCATGTACATCGGCAACGGCATGATCGTGCACGCAGCCAACCCGAGCGCCGGAGTCCAGGTCGCGGGCCTGCACTCGATGCCGTACATGGGCGCGACGCGCCCGGGCTGACGCACACTGGTACGCATGGCATCCGGAGCCGGCATCCCGAGCAGGGTCGCCGGCTTCGTGCCGTTCCGGACGGCGCGCCTGCTGCTCGCCGCGATGATGCTCGCGCTCGTCGGCTGCGGTGGCACCGAGATCAACCCACCGCAGGCACCGGAGGACAGCACCGACGCCCGCGCCGCCGGTGCGGTCACCGCGCTCAAGCGCCTGGCCACCGGGCTCGCCGACCACGACCGCTCCGCGGTGGTCGCGCTGGCCGCGCCGGACCAGGAGTCCCGTGCGGCGGTCAACGCGCTCTACGCCAACGCGGGCGCCCTGCGGCTGCGTGACCTCGGCTTCCGCTACGTCGACGAGGAACCTGGTGACGTCGACGGCCGCGCCGCGCGCCGGTACGGCGACAGGGCCTGGTCGGCGTCGGTCACCGGCACCTGGCGGGTTGGCGGCTTCGACGACGGCCAGACGCACCTCCCCACGCGGTTCACGTTCGCGCAGACCGGCGACGGGGTGCGGATCGTGTCGGCCGGCGGGGGAGGCGCGCGCGGTGGCCTCTGGCTCGACGGACCGGTGAAGGTCGCGCGTGGCGGGGACAGCCTGGTGGTCACCGCGGGCGGCGACCCGGCGAGGTACGCGCGGCTCGCGGCGCAGGCCGTCACCGACGTTCGTGAGGTGCTCCGCTCGTGGCGCGGCTCGCTGGTCGTGGAGGTGCCGTCGTCCGAGGAGCAGCTCGAGCGGGTGCTGGGGGCGGACAAGGGGGAGTACTCCGCGATCGCGGCGGTCACCACGACCGTCGACGGCTCCCTGGCGGCCGACTCGCCGGTCCACGTCTTCGTCAACCCGAAGGTCTTCGACGGGCTGGGTGCCAAGGGCAGCCAGGTCGTGCTCAGCCACGAGGCCACGCACGTCGCCACCGACGCCTCCTTCGCGAGCATGCCGACCTGGCTGCTCGAGGGGTTCGCGGACTTCGTCGCGCTCGACCACGCCGACATCCCGCTCCGGACGGCGGCCGCCCAGATCCTCCGCCGGGTCCGCGAGAAGGGCGCGCCGACGGGGCTCCCGACCGCGCAGGACCTCGACCCGACGGCGCAGGCGCTGGGCGCGACGTACGAGGAGGCCTGGACCGCGTGCCGCTTCCTCGGCCAGCGCTACGGCGAGCCGACGATGGTGGCCTTCTACCGCGCCGTCGACGACGGAATGAGCACGAAGGCGGCGTTCCGCCGGGTGGTCGGCACCAACCAGCAGGCGTTCGTCCGCGACTGGCGCCGCGACCTGGTCCGGCTGGCCGGCGGACAGGGCGGGGCGTGAGCACCGCCGACGACGCCGCAGCCGGGCGAGAGGCGCAACGCTGGGCCTGGGTGCTGGTCGTTGTAGGCGGTCTCGGGTTCGTGCTCGTCGCCTGGCTGCTGGTGCCGTGGCACTGGCTGCCCGACGGCCGGCCGATCACACCGGTGTCGCCGTCCGACGCGTTCACTCACCGCCAGCTGGTCCGCGCGGACAGCTACTCCTCCGCCCAGCGGACGCTATCGCTCACGTCGTACGGCGTGTCGCTCCTGGTCACGTTCGGTCTCGGGTTCACCCCGCTCGGCGCGCGGCTGCTGGGCCGGCTGCGGGGCTGGTGGTGGGTGCGGGTGACGCTCGGCTGCTTCCTGCTGCTGCTCATCGGCGAGCTCGTGACCCTGCCACTGGCGCTGATGATCCGGCGCAACGCGCTACAGGCGGGGCTGACCAACCAGGACCTGGCCGGCTGGCTGCGCGACGACCTCGTCGGCCTGCTCGTGAGCACCGCGTTCACCGCGATCGGGGCGCTGGTCCTGATCGGGCTGGCGCGACGGCTGCCGCGCGTCTGGCCGCTGTGCGCCGGCGTGCTCTCCGCGTTGCTGGTGGTGCTCGGGTCGTTCGTCTACCCACTGCTGGTCGAGCCGCTCTTCAACAGCTTCACGAGCCTCCCCGCAGGGCCCCTGCGCGCCTCGATCCTGCGGCTTGCAGCCGTGGAGCACGTGCGGATCGACGACGTGCTGGTGGCCGACGCGTCGCGTCGTACGACGTCGCTCAACGCCTACGTCACCGGCTTCGGCAGCACCCGGCGCGTGGTCCTCTACGACAACACGGTCAACGACCTGAAGCAGGCGCAGATCGAGTCCGTCGTCGCCCACGAGCTCGGCCACGCCCGCCACGACGACGTTCTGCTCGGCACGGTCCTCGGCGCGTGTGGGGCGGCCCTGGGTGTCGGGCTGCTGGGCCTGATCGTCGCGCGGCCGGGCGTACGACGCCGCTCGGGGATCACAGGCATGGCCGACCCGCGTGCGGTGGCGCTGCTGCTGGCGCTCACCGCCGCCGCGTCGTTCCTGGCCAGCCCGGTCGAGAACACGATCAGCCGCGCCATCGAGGCGCGCGCCGACCTGAGCGCACTCGACGCCACCCGCGACCCGGACGCGTTCGTGGAGCTCCAGAAGCAGCTGGCGATCTCGTCGCTGCAGCAGCCGGCCCCCCCGGAGTGGAACCAGCTCTGGTTCGGCACTCACCCGACCCCGGTACAGCGGATCGGCATGGCCCGCACAATGGCGAAGGCGTACGACGAGGGCGCCCGGTGACGCGCACGCTGGTCGTCACCAACGACTTCCCGACCCGGCGCGGCGGGATCGAGACGTTCGTGCTGTCGCTGTGCCAGCAGCTGCCGGCCGACGAGGTGGTCGTCTACACGGCCGAGATGCCCGGTGGCGCGTCGTACGACGCGACGCTGGCGTTCCCGGTGCACCGCGACCCGACCTCCGTGCTGCTGCCGACACCGCGCGTCGGGGCCCGCGTCGAGCGCGTCCTGCGCGAGACCGGGTGCGACCGCGTGCTGTTCGGCGCATCGGCGCCGCTGGGTCTGCTCGCGGGGCGGCTGCGCGCCGCCGGCGCCGAGCGGGTCGTGGCGCTCACGCATGGCCACGAGGTGTGGTGGGCGCGGGCGCCCGGCGCGCGCCAGGTGCTCCACCGGATCGGTGAGGGCTGCGACGTGCTCACCTATGTCAGCGCATGGTGTCGCGACCGGATCGCGCCCGCGCTCTCGCCGGAGGCGGCGACGCGGATGCGGCGGCTGTCCCCGGGGGTAGACACGGAGCGGTTCCACCCCGGCTGCGGCGGCGCCGATGTCCGCCGCCGATGGGGGATCGCGCCCGATGCGCCGGTCGTGGTGTGCACCGCACGGATGGTGCGCCGCAAGGGCCAGGACCTGCTGCTGGAGGCGTGGCCGCGCGTGCTGGACGTGGTACCGGACGCCCGGCTGCTGCTCGTCGGGGACGGACCACACCGCAAGGCGCTGCAACGGACGGCGTCCGGGCCACCGGATCTTGCCAGGTCCGTGGTGTTCACGGGCTCGGTGCCATGGTCGGACATGCCGGCCCACACCGACGCCGGCGACGTGTTCGCGATGCCGTGCCGCACCCGGCTCGGCGGCCTGGAGCCGGAGGCGTTCGGGATCGTGGCCCTGGAGGCGGCGGCCTGTGGCCTGCCGGTGGTGATCGGTGACTCGGGGGGCGCGCCCGAGACGGTGCTCGACGGCGAGACGGGCTTCGTGGTGCCCCCGCAGGACACGGCGGCGGTGGCGGAGCACGTGGTGGCGCTGCTCGCGAGCCCCGAGGGCTCGCGAGCCATGGGCGAGCGCGGCCGCGACCGGGTCCTACAGGACTGGACCTGGCAGCGGTCCGGCGCGGTGCTGCATGCCCTGCTGGCGCAGGGCTGAGGCCGTCCAGTTCTTGATGAGCTCCAGCATTTCATTCTCCCTTTTCGCATTTGGTTGGGTTCACCCGGCACACCCGACTCCGCCGGGAATAACCAAATCCTGTCTTGAACCCGATTCCGCACATCGGGCATTCGGTCGGAAACAAGGGGCAAGTCGTGATGATCCCGCGGTAGTCCTTTCGGACCATTTGTCAGACCGGGAAGTCAGGAGCTCGGGAAAGCCGAAAACCTTGACCCGGAGAGGCCATCTTCAGCCGGGATCGTTCTCGTCGCGTAGCAGTCCCAGGCGCATCGCGGAGACAAGGGCCTGGGCCCGGTTGGCCGCGCCGAGCTTGTCGTAGATCTTGGTGATGTGCGACTTCGTGGTCGACTCGCTCACGTAGAGCTTGCTCGCGATCGCGCTGACGCCGAGGCCGGCAGCGAGCAAGTTGAGAATCTCGCTCTCGCGCTCGGAGAGCCGCGGCTTGGCGGTGGTGAGCTTGCGCATCATCGCCTCGCCCAGGCCGACGCAGGTGAAGGTGCGCGGTGACACGGCGGCGTGTCTGGCCGCATTGATCACCTCGGTGCTCGGGGCGTCCTTGCCGACGAACGCCGAGGCGCCGGCGTCCATGGCGGCGAAGAGCTGCTCGTCGCCGGCGTACATCGTGAGCACCACGAGACCGAGGTCGGGTCGTTCGCGTCGGAGCGTCCGGACGATGTCGAGCCCGGTGCCGTCCGGTAGTCGTACGTCGGTGACGACCACGTCGGGCGTGGTCTGCCGGGCCACGGCGAGCGCCTCGGCGACCGACCCGGCCTGACCCACCACCTCGAACTGACCCGAAGCCTCGAACGCCCCGGCCAGGCCGCGCCGGATCAGCTCGTGGTCGTCCACCATCAGGATCGTGGTCATGCGGTCATTCTCCTCGATCGACGCCCAGGCGAACGCGCAGCCTGGTGCCTCGCTCCGGCCCGGTCAGGGTCTCGACGTCCAGCCGGGCGCCGATGCTCTCGGCGCGCTCACGCATGATGCGCAAGCCGTGGGAGTCGTGTCTGGCCCGTTGCATCCCGGCCCCGTCGTCGACGACTTCGATCTCGGCGAACGGAGGCCTCACCGTGCAGCTCACCCAGAGGTTCTGGCCTCCGGAGTGCTTGCGCGCGTTGTTCATGGCCTCTTGCGCGATTCGTAGCAGCTCGGCCTCTATGTCGGGGCGGAGTCGCGCGGCTCCCTCGTCCAGCCGCACGTGCACGGTCAGGTCAGAACGGGAGCCGATCTGGCGCGCGAACGAGGAGACCCCCTGACCCAGCCCCTGCCCCGCGCGCATCTCGTTGCGCAGGTCGTAGACCGACGCCCGGAGCTCGGCCACCACCCGGGTCAGCTCGGTGCGCAGCGCCCCCAGCTGCTCGCGCTGACGGTCGCTCTCGGCAGACGCCGTGAGCCCGTCGACGACGTAGCCGAGGGAGGCGATGTCCTGGGCGACGCCGTCGTGCACCTCGCGGGCGAGGCGGTTGCGCTCCTCGCTGGTGGCGTGCGAGCGGACGTTGTCGAAGAGCAGCGCCGCGTGCAGCTGCAGCGCCGACCCGGCCACCGACTCCTGCAGCCGGACCAGGGCAGGCTGGTCGGCGTTGTGGGACAGGTCGAGCACGAGAACACCCACCGTGCGAGTGCCCGTGCGTATCGGCACACCGGCGATCATCTCCCGGAGCAGCGGACGGTCGCTCCGCCAGCAGTTCTCCACGAAGTCGTCGAGGCCACCGAAGCGGAGCGGAGCGGAGAAGTTGGAGTAGCGCAGCGGGGAAACGACTCCGGTGTTGGAGCGCGTGAACACGGCCGCCTGCTGCACGGGCAGCTGCACCTCCGCTTCGTCCATCATCTGCTCGGCCAGGGACACCGGGTCGAGGCCGCCGGTCAGCTGCCCGCTCAGTGCGTCGAGCTGCTGGATCAGGCCGATCGCGTCGCGGTACGACGCGGCGTCGGGGTCACCGCGCAGCCGCCGGTGGAAACCCGACGCGACCAGGCCGACGAGGAGGCCGGCCAGCAGCGAGATCGCCAGGCTTCTCGTGGCGTCCCCGTCCGGCCGCCCGAGCAACGCCCACCCCACGAAGCTGGCCAGCACGGCGCCGATGAGCACCCGCATCAGCCCTGCGAGCCGGTCGGTCAGGCCACCGATCAGCATCGGCACGGCCAGGTAGGGGAGCACGATCGAGGCGCCGGGATGCACGACGACGGCGAGGGCCGCCACGCCGCTACCCTCGACGACCGCCACCCACTCCTCCCGGAAGCGGGCGGCGAGCGTCACCGCGTTCATCGACGCCGCGAGCGCGATCAGCAGCAGCAGCGCCGTCCCGGAGGACGGCTGCCACAGGATCACGACAAGGCTCAGCGCGCCGAGTCCGAGAACCCGCACCGCAACGATGATCCGCCGGGAGTCACGCACGATGTCGAGCCTTTCGTGTGCGGGGCGTCGGAACCCCTAGGTCAAGTTTCCCTTGAATGAGGTGAAGATACTGATTGCGGCCGGTCGAGCACCGCAATGATCAGGCAGGGAAGAATGCAGAAGATCAGGGGCACGAGAATCTTCACCGGCGGCTTCCTCTGCCCATTGCCTCCGCTTCAGCCGGATCTCGGAGGACTGTACGCGCAGCGCCTGGCGGACCGGGATTTTCCGAGGCGTCCGCCTGGACATCGCGCTCACGAACGCGCGGAGGTCCCGGCAGGCTCGTCCGTTCAGACAAGTGTGAGCCTCGCGCCGGTTCAGCGGCGGTAGAGCGCCTCGACGTCCTCGTGACTCTCGCGCATCACGACGTTGCGCTTCAGCTTGAGGCTCGGCGTGAGCTGCCCGCCCTCCTCGGTCCACTGGGTGGGCAGGATCGCGAACTTGCGGATCGCCTCGGCCTTGGAGACCGCCTTGTTCGCCTCGTCGACCGCTGCCTCGACCTCGGCGCGAAGGTCCGGGTCGTTGGCCAGGTTCGCGACGGGCCCCGACTTGCCGTGCTGCTCGGCCCATCCGGGGAAGGTCTCGGGGTCGATGGTGACCAGCGCGGCGATGAACGGCCTGCCGTCGCCGACGACGACGCACTGGTCGACCAGGACGTGGGCACGCAGCCGGTCCTCGAGCACCGCCGGGGCGACGTTCTTGCCGCCGGCGGTCACCAGGATCTCCTTCTTGCGACCGGTGATCCGCACGAAGCCCTCGTCGTCGACCTCGCCGACGTCGCCGGTGTGGAACCAGCCGTCGGACTCCCGGGCCTCGGCGGTGGCCGACTCGTCGTGCCAGTAGCCGGCGAAGACCTGGCCGCCCCGGAACAGCAGCTCGCCGTCCTCGGCCACCCGCACCGCTGTGCCCGGGAGCGGCCGTCCGACGGTGCCGACCTTCTGGGCGTCGGGCAGGTTGGCGGTCAGTGCGGCAGTGGTCTCGGTGAGCCCGTAGCCCTCGAGGACGTTCACGCCGATCCCGCGGTAGAAGTGTCCGAGCCGGTCGCCGAGCGGCGCGCCACCGGAGATTGCGTAGTCACACCTGCCGCCGAGCGCCTTGCGCAGCCGGGCGTAGACCAGCCGGTCGAACACCCGGTGCTGCGCGCGGACCGGCAGCGGGATCTTGCCGGTCTCGAGACCTCGCGACCACGCGATCGCCACGTCGGCCGCGCGGCTGAAGATCCTGCCGCGACCGTCGGCGATCGCGCGCTGCGAGGCGGAGTTGAACACCTTCTCGAAGACCCGGGGGACCGCGAGGATGAACGTCGGCTCGAACGATGCGAAGTCGTCGAGCAGGTTCTTGATGTCGGCGGAGTGGCCCATCCGCACGCGCGCCTTGACGCACCCGACCTGGATGATCCGGGCGAAGACATGGGCCAGCGGCAGGAAGAGCAGCGTGGAGGGACCTCGTCCGTCGTCGGACGATGGGGCGAACAGCGCGTCGAGCTCCTCGGTGGCCACTGCGAGCTCGAACAGGAAGTTGCCGTGGGTGAGCATGCAGCCCTTCGGCCGACCCGTGGTGCCGGAGGTGTAGATCAGCGTGGCCAGGCTGTCCGGCCCCGCCTTCGTACGACGGGCCTCGAGCTCGTCGTCGGCGATGTCGGCCCCCAGTCGGGTGAGCACGTTGACGGCGCCGCCCTCGATCGACCACACGTGGTGGAGCTCGTCGAGCCGGTCACGACACGCCCGGATCCGGGCCAGGTGCTCGGGCGACTCGGCCACGACTGCGCGGGCCCCGGAGTCGGAGAGGATCCACTCCACCTGCTCGGCCGACGAGGTCTCGTAGATCGGCACCGTGGCGGCACCGGCGAACCAGATCGCGTAGTCCAGCAGCGTCCACTCGTAGCGCGTGCGTGAGATCAGGCCGACGCGGTCGCCGGCCTCGATGCCGGCCGCGACCAGCCCCTTCGCCACGGCCCGGACCTCGCCGAGGAACTGCGCGGCGGTCACGTCCTGCCAGGCACCCTCGACCCGGCGGCTGAAGGCGATGGCGTCGCCGTGCTGCTCGCCGTTGCGCACGACGTCGTCGGTGAGGTTGCCGATGCCGACAGCAGCGGCGGCGTCGGCGGTGAGCGGGGTGGCGTACTCGCGCACAGCGTCCTCCTCGGGGACTGGGGAGTGGATGGTGAAAGCGCCCGGAGGCAGGCTATCGGTGGGAAACACGGCGGCGGGGTCGAGACGCTCCTCCGTCGCTCCTCAACCACCGGATCAGGGTCGGCTAGCCTTCCCCCATGGCGGACCAGACCACCTCGAGCATCGTCGTCGACGCCGCACCCGCGGAGGTGATGGCGGTGATCGCGGACTTCCCGTCCTACCCCGCGTGGGTCCAGGGCATGAAGTCGGTCGAGGTCGTGCAGGAGCGCGACGGCGTCGCCGAGCAGGTGCACTTCGAGCTCGAGGCGACCCCGATCAAGGACTCCTACACGCTGGCCTACGACTGGCACGGCGACCGGTCCGTCTCCTGGCACCTGGTGCAGGGCAAGATGCTCAAGGCGATGGAGGGCGCCTACACGCTGGCCCCGCAGGCGGGAGGCACCGAGGTGACCTACCGGCTGGCCGTCGACGTGTCGATCCCGATGATCGGGATGCTCAAGCGCAAGGCCGAGAAGGTCATCATCGACACCGCGCTGAAGGGCCTGAAGAAGCGCGTCGAGTCCCGCTGAGCGGGCGTCACCTCGTGCGGATCGTTCTCTTCACAGGCAAGGGCGGCGTCGGCAAGACCACGGCTGCCGCCGGTACGGCGACGCTCTCCGCGCGTGCCGGGCTGCGGACGCTGGTGCTGTCGACCGACGCGGCGCACTCACTCGGCGACGCCTTCGGCACCGAGCGGCCCTCGGGCCCGAGCCGACCGAGATCGAGCCGCGGCTGTGGGTCCAGCAGATCGACGCGCAGCGCCGCTTCGAGCGCTCCTGGGGCGAGATCCAGGGCTACCTGAGGTCGGTGCTCGACGCGGTCGGTGTCGACCCGATCACCGCCGAGGAGCTGACCGTGATCCCGGGTGCCGAGGAGGTGCTCGCGCTGCTCGAGCTGCGGGACCACGCCGATCCGGGACCGCTGGGACGTGATCGTGGTCGACTGCGCGCCGACGGCGGAGACGCTGCGACTGCTGGCGCTGCCGGAGGCGCTCGGCTGGTACATGGACGCGGGTCTTCCCGGTCGAGCGCAGGGTGGTGAAGGCGCTCAGGCCGGTGCTGTCCCGCGCCGCCGGGGTGCCGATGCCGCGGGACTCGGTGTTCGACGCGGTCCAGCGGCTGCACGACGACCTGGCGGAGGTGCAGCAGATCCTGTCCGGCCCGGACGCGACCGTCCGCCTGGTGCTGACCCCCGAGACCGTGGTGGTCGCGGAGGCGCGACGCTCGCTGACCACGCTGTCGCTCTACGGCTACCGGGTCGACGGCGTGATCGCCAACCGGGTGTTCCCGGAGGGCGGGGGCGACGCGTGGCGGGCCGGCTGGGTGGCGGCGCAGCGCGACGTGCTGGCCGAGGTGGCCGAGTCGTTCCCGGTGGTGCCGGTCTGGCGCTCGTCGTACCAGCCCGGCGAGCCGGTCGGTCCCGACGCGCTGGCCGCCTTCGCCGCCGCGGCGTACGACGGCGACGACCCGCTCGCCGCGGCCGAGGGCGAGGGACCGTTGACGATCACGCGCACCGACACCGGGGCGGTGCTCCGGATCGACCTCCCGTTCGCGACGCGAGCGGACGTCGACCTGGCCCGGCACGGCGACGAGCTGGTGGTGACGGTCGGGTCCTACCGGCGGCTGTTCGCGCTCCCGGCCGCTCTGGTCCGGCACGAGGTGGCGGGCGCCCGAGTCGAGGCCGGGTCGTTGCGGGTACGGTTCCGGATCGTGCAGGAGGCGACGCATGGCTGAGACACCCGACCACCCCACCCCGGATGCGCACGACGAGGTCGGCAGCGTCGGCGAGGAGGCCGTCAAGCTGTTCTCCGTGCTCTCCGGCTGGGCGCGCGACGCCGGTGTGGTCTCCTCCGAGGCGGCCGCGGACGCGGGCGATGGGCTCGCCAATGCGCTGCGCGGGATCGACGAGCACATCGCCACCGGGGGCGAGGACTGCCGCTACTGCCCGGTGTGCAAGGTGATCCACGCGGTACGGGAGACCAGCCCCGAGGTGAAGGCGCACCTCGCGTCGGCGGCAAGCTCCCTCATGCACGCCGCAGCCGGGGTGCTCGCGACCCAGGTGCCAGGCTCCGACCGGCCTTCCGGAGTGGAGAAGATCGACCTGGACGACGAGGGCGACCCGGGGTGAGGCCTTCCGTCACGTCGACGCGGGCGAACAACCACGGCTGCGCGGCCGTTTCGGGAAGCTGCCTTACCGTCAACGGGATCGGGTTCAAGAACGGCGCCGCAGACCGGCTCGGTGTCTTCTTCTTCAACATCAAGGCCCTGCCGAACATGCTCGGCAACGCACCCAGCACCGACTAATTCGGAGTCGGGCCGCACGTGGCCGCGTTGACGTACTAGTCGCGGCAGACCCCCTATCCTCCTGATCGCGGGACGATGAAGGAGGGGCCATGGGCGTGAGCGTCGGTGTCGACGTCGGCGGTACCAAGATCATCGCCGGTGTCCCGGGGCCGGACGGCCGGCTGCTCGACCGGGAGGACCGCGCCACCCCGGACCGGGCCTCGGCGCCGATTGTGGTCGAGGGGTTGATCGCCGACGCGGTCGAAGCCCTGCGTGCGCGCCACGACGTGCGCGCGGTCGGGGTCGCTGCCGCCGGGTTCGTCGACGCCGCCGGTGCCCGCGTGCGCTTCGCCCCGCACCTCAGCTGGCGCGACGAGCCGCTGCGGGACCGGCTCGGTGCCCGGCTCGGGCTCCCGGTCCTGGTCGCCAACGACGCGAACGCCGCGCTGTGGGGCGAGGCACGCTTCGGTGCCGCCCGGGGGGCGGACCACGTGCTGATGGTGACCCTCGGCACCGGCATCGGCGGCGCGCTCCTGGTGGCGGGCCGGCTGCACACGGGGCGCAACGGCATGGCCGGCGAGTTCGGGCACATGCGGGTGGTGCCGGACGGCCGGCCGTGCGAGTGCGGGCACACGGGCTGCTGGGAGCAGTACTGCTCGGGCAAGGCACTGGCCCGGTTCGCCCGCAGGGCCGGGTCTGCCGACGTGGGTCCGGCGCTGACGGAGGCAGCATCGCACGGCGAGCCGGTGGCGCAGGGCGCCTACGCCGAGGTGGGCCGCTGGCTCGGAGTCGGGCTGGCCGACCTGGTCGCGGCTTTCGACCCCCACCTGGTGCTGGTCGGGGGAGGAGTCTCGGCCGCGGGTGAGCTGCTGCTCCAGCCCGCCCGTCGTACGTTCGCGGAGTCGCTGGTGGGCAGCGGCCACCGCAAGGAGCCGAGGATCCTGGCCGCCGGCCTGGGTCCACTGGCCGGTCTCATCGGTGCCGCCGACCTGGCCGCCCGGGCCGAGGAGCAGCGGTAATTTCGCCTCGTGGCGACGGTGCGGGTGATGACCTACAACATCCTCCTGGGCGGGCGCCGCGGCGCTCCCCTCCACGAGCTCGTGCGCACGGTCGCCCCGGACGTGCTTCTGGTAAACGAGGCGCCGAAGCGTCCACTCCTCTCGGCTCGTGACTGCCGCCGGCTGGCCCGGCTCTGGGGCATGCGCTACGTCGCCGGCGGCCGCAGCGCGGGCTCGAACCTGCTCCTGGTGCGCGACCACGTCGAGGTGCGCCGCGCCGACACCGTGGTGCTGCGGCAGCCCCTGTTCCAGCCCCGGCGCGGCCTGGTCGTCGCGCAGCTCCGGGTTCATGGTCGGCTGCTCGGGGTGGTCTCCTGCCACCTCTCGCTCGACGCCGCCCGCCGGCGCCGGGAAGTTGCGGAGGTGATCCGGCAGGCCGGCACGCTGCGGGGGCCGACGGTGGTCGCGGGCGACCTGAACGAGACCCCGCACGAGCCCGCGTGGCAGGACCTGGTCGCGCACGGTTTCGCCGACCACGGCGGCCGCACGTGGCGCACGTTCCCGGCCGACGCCCCGAGGTCGCGGATCGACGCGCTGCTGGTGCGGGGTGCCGCGACGGTGCTCGCCCATGGCGACCCGGGCGTGCCGGTGGCGCTCCAGGCGGCAGCCAGTGACCACCGCAGCGTCCTCGCCGAGCTGAACCTCTGCCCCGATCAGCGCTCCCGCGACGTCACGCCGTCGCACCGGCGCGGTCCGCCGTGAGGCCCGCTGTTAGGTTTGGCCGCTGCCTCACGCAATGGTGGAGCCCACGCCCATGACGATGTCACTCGAATCCCCTCGACGTTGGGGCTTCCTGGACCCCTACGTTCCCATCGTGGGTGTGGTGTCGCTGGTCACGTTCGCGCTGCACGGCGTGACGGGGTCGCTGTCGCGCGACCTCTCCGTCTACACGTACGCCGGCCAGCAGGTGGTGGACGGACACCCGCCGTACCTCGGCATCCTCAATCGCGCCGGACCCCTCGCGCACCTGGCCCCGGCGCTCGGGGTCTGGATCGCGCGGATCGTCGGGATCGACGACCTGGTCGGGGCCAGGCTGCTGTTCATGGCGATCTCGGTGCTGTGCGTCTGTACGGCGTACCTGCTCGGCCGCGACCTCTTCGGGTCCGCCCTCGTCGGGCTGGTCACGGCGGCGACGTTCCTGAGCTTCCAGGGCTTCATCGAGTACGCCTCGAACGGTCCCCGCGAGAAGACGCTGATGATGCTGTTCATCCTGCTGGCGCTGTGGGCGATGGTCCACCGGCGGTGGTTCGCCGCGGGCCTGTGCGTGAGCCTGGCCACCCTGACCCTGCAGATCGGGTTCTTTGCGGCGGCTCCGGCCGTCCTGGTGGCCCTCCTGCTGGCACCGGGCGAGGTCGGCCGAATCCGGGCCCTGTTCCGTTTCGTCGCCGGCGGGCTGGCCCCGGTGCTCGTCTTCTTGGGCTACTTCGCGCTCGTCGGCGCGCTCAAGGAGGCGGTCGACGCGTTTCTCGTGCTCAACTACCGCTACTCCACCTCCAATCCGCTGACCGACCACATCGGGAGCCACGTCAAGAAGCTGAAGGAGGGCTACGGCGTCTCGCTCTGGTTCATGCTGGTCGGGCTGGTCGTGCTGGTCGTGCTCTCGTTCGCGATCTTCTCGCGGAAGGCTCGCCGCGAGAACGCGTGGGTCGTCCCGGTGACGGCGATGGGCGTGGCCACCGTGGTCGCGGTGTTCTGGACGGTGCGCGACCTCGACTCCTGGCCGGACGCGTTCACCGTGCTCCCGCTCGCCGCCGTGGGCATGGGCGCCCTGGTCTTCCTCGTCACCGCTCGGCTGCCCCGGCCGCTCAGGTTCGGGAGCGGACTCGCGTGGGTCGGTCTTGCGACGGTGCTGGCGCTGGTCTTCTCGGTGACCGCCCGCAGCCACGTGCTCGTGGAGCAGCGCAACGCGGTCACCGCCGCACTGGCGCAGCTGCCGGCTGACGCCACGATCGTCACGATGAACGCCCCGCAGCCGCTGGTGCTCTCGGGCAAGAGGAACCCGACGCGCTTCATGATGTTCACCGGTGGGCTCGACCAGTACATGGACGACACCTGGCCCGGAGGCCTGCGCCAGTTCGGGCGTGAGCTCGACCATGGGAAGCCGACGCTGGTGGCGATGGGCGTCCCGAGTCGGGTCTGGCTCAAGCATGCGATGAAGGCGCACTACGTGAGGGTGGGCAGGGCCCCCGGCTGGGTCTGGTTCGCGCGCAAGTCGCTCGGCGAGGCGGAGCTGAGGCGCCTGCGGGACGCCATCCACCACCCGGGCCGCGCCGCAGAGAAGGCCCGGGCGGCGCATTCGGCGAGCGCGTCGGCACCGGTGCGCCGCGGCCGGTGAGCACCCCCAGGCGCGACGCCCGCGCACTCGCGATCGGCTCCGCGGTGAGCGGTCTGCTGGCCTACCTGGTGTTCGCGCTCACCACCCGCGCGCTAGGGGCCGAGCAGGCCGGTCCGGTCTCGGTGCTGTGGAGCTACTGGGCGTTCGCGGGTGCGGCGTTCACGTTCCCCATCCAGCACTGGGTCGCGAGGTCGGTGACGGCGCACGGTGAGGTGTCGGTGCGCCGGAGCCTCCCGCTGCTGAGCCTGGTGATCCTGGGCGCCTCGCTGGTGATGGGCGGCCTGGCCTGGCTGGCGCGCGACTCCCTGTTCCACCGCTCCGACGCCTGGTTCCCGGTCATGGTGGCCGCGACCACGTTCGGCTCGGCGCTGATCGGGGGAATGCGCGGCGGACTCAGCGCGCGGGGCCGGTTCGTCGCCGTCGCCTGGAGCCTGGTCGCCGAGAACGCCGTTCGCTGCGCCGCGGCCGGTGTCCTGCTCGCCGCGGGAGACCGTCGCGTCGTCGACTACGGACTGTGCCTGGTCGCCGGAAACCTCGTGATCGTGCTGTGGCCGTCGGCGCTGCGGTTCGGCACCGAGGGCGACGCCACCGGTGGACGGCATCCCTTCGCGTTCCTCGCGGGTGCCAGCGTGTCACAGCTGATCGGGCAGGTGGTGCTGACCGGGCCGCCGGTCCTGCTCGCCCTGGCCGGCGGGGCGCCCGGTGACGTGACCACCCTGTTCGCGGCACTGGCACTGCTGCGGGCGCCGTACATCCTGGCTCTCGGGATGGTGGCCCAGCTGACAACGTGGGTCACGCAGGCGGTCGTCACCGGCAACTTGTCCGCCCTCGCCCGGATGCGGGTCCGGGTGCGGCTCGCGACGCTCGTGACGGTCGCCCTGGCTGCGGGGGGCGCGGCTCTGCTGGGCCCCCTCGTGCTGCCGCTCGTCTTCGGGCCGGACGTGACGCTCGGGTCGTTCGCGATGGCGCTGGTCGCCAGCGGATGTGCGCTGGCCGTGACCAACCTGGTGCTGACCGTGAGCGGCCTGGCGCAGGGACGGTCGAGCTCCGTGGCCCGGTGCTGGCTCGGTAGCGTGCTCGCTGCGGGCCTCACGTACGTCGCGCTGACCGGGCTCCCACTTGAGGACACCGTGATCTGGAGCTTCCTCGCGGCGGAGGCGGCGGCGTTCGCGCTGCTGTCCGTCGTCGAGGCGCGGGCCCCCGGACACGCTGGGAGCAGCCGCCGGTCAGGCGCCGGGCTTGGTCGCGGCCAGGAAGACGGATGACCCGAAGGGCACGTCGCGCCTGCGCAGCACCCGCTGCTCGGCCCCGGACAGCCGCAGGAGCAGCCGCTGGACCGGTTCGGGCACCGAGGTGAGCCGGCCGTCCCCGTCGCCGGCCGGGCCCTTGAACCGGCGGAGCAGCCGCTCGGCGACGAAGAACGGGAACACCGCACCGAACGCGTACGTCGCCCGGTCGACCACGAGCCCGGAGCGCTCGGCGAGGCCGACGAGACGCGGCCGGGTGTAGCGCCGGTGGTGTCCCGCCTGGACGTCGTGGTCGGACCAGGCCCACTGGTACGCGGGAACCGACAGCAGCATGCGGCCCCCGGGCCGCAGCACGCGGGACAGCTCGGCCATTGCCAGCGTCTCGCGCTCGCAGTGCTCGACCACGTCGAACGCGGCCACCACGTCGAACGTGTGATCCGCGAACGGCAGCGCCTCGGCGGACCCGCAGACGCCCTCACCGGGAGAGAGTCCGCGGGGAACAGGTCCAGCGTGATCCGGTCGGATGGCCGCCCTTCATCCAGCCGACGCTGGGGCCGTCGGCACTGCCCACGTCGAGGATCGTGGCCGGCTGCCCGAAGTACGGCCCGAGGACCGTGTGCAGCAGCTCGGCGCGGGCGCGGAACCACCAGTAGTCGGGCTGTTCGAGGGAGGAGGAGCCGGGCTGGTGTGGCTGGAGCGGCCACGTTCAGACCGTCGCCGACGCGGTCACCGAGGCGAGGAAGGTCTCCACCACGCGCTCGAGTCGTCGGCGCCGAGCTCGTTGTAGAAGGGCAGCCTGAGCAGGCGGCCGCTGATGTCCTCGGAGACCGGGCACTCGATGTGCCGGGCGGCGAAGTCGCCGGGGGGGTCGCTTGCGCAGCGGGACGTAGTGGAAGGTCGGCTGCACCCCCGCGGCACGCATCGAGGACAGGACCGCGTTGCGGCGCTCACGATCGGGGAGCAGCAGGTAGAACATGTGGTACGCCGAAAGACAGTCCGCCGGACGCTCCGGGAGCGTGAACGTGTTCGCGCTCGCGTGCGGCGCGAGCAGCCGCGTGTAGCGCTCATGGAGCGCCTGCCGCTTGGCCTGGATGCGTCTCGCGCTGCTCGAGCTGGGCCAGCAAGTAGGCGGCGAGGACGTCGGCAAGTCCGAAGGAGGACCCGGTGTCCTTCCAGCTGTACTCGTCCACCTGGCCGAGCAGGAACGCGCGCCGGTTGGTGCCCTTGTCGTAGAGCACCCGGGCCCGGTCGACGTCGCGGGCCTCGTTGAGGAGCAGGGCGCCGCCCTCGCCGCAGGTGAAGTTCTTGGTCTGGAAGCTTCTGCGCCGCGAACCGGCCCAGGCTGCCGAGCGCTTCCTCGCGCCAGGTGCCGTAGAGGCCGTGCGCGTTGTCCTCGATCAGCGCGACCTCCGGCCGGTCGGCGAGCACCCGGCGGATGCCCGCCATGTCGCACGCGATGCCGGCGTAGTGGACCACCACGACCGCGCGCACAGTGTCGTCGAGCACCGCCGCGAGGTGCTCCGGGTCGAGGCCGAGGGTGCGCGGCTCGGATGTCGCAGAACAGCAGCCGTGCGCCCTGCCGGCGAACGCGAGCGCCGTGGTCGTGAACGTGAACGAGGGCACCACGACGGTGTCACCCGGTCCGAGGTCGAGCATCATCGCGGAGAGCTTCGAGCGCCGCCGTGCATGAGGTC
>CAVUYR010000004.1:0-470832 GCA_963745795.1 uncultured Actinomycetota bacterium
GGGCTGGAATGGGCTACCCGGTTGCCTGCCAAGGCCCACGGGCTCGGTGGGGTATCCAGATGAGACTCGGTGGCGTCTGAGTTCGACGACGGACGCAGCAAGACGCCATCCCTGCCCCTTGGGTGTCATCCCTCGCAAAGGGAAGCCACCTCAATCGTTGTGTGCCTCCAGGTAAGCGGAGATCACCTTGGCGGGCATCCGCCCCCGAGCGCGTACTTGCATCCCTTGTTCCTGGGCCCAGGCACGCACGGCCTCCGACTGTCCGCGCGGTGCAGTGTTGGCTGCGACGCCAGATGCGGACCGCTTCCGCAGTGCTCCGGGTCGGTCGGGGGCAGGCGCACGTCGAGCGGCCTTCTTGCCGGAGGCGTTCGTGACCGTCGACTTCGCAACCGGCGATTCGGCGGCTGCCTTGGTTGCAGGGGTCCGCTTGGCCGCCGCCTTCTTGGTCGCCTTGGCCCGAGGCTTCCTCGGCCCCGCGTCTCCCCTACGGGCTCCGGAAGCAGACCGGTTGTCCGATTCCTGCGCCATCCGCCCCGGAGTTCGAAGTCGACCGCCTCGGGTACCGCGGGTGACTCCTCCGCCTTGCGCGGCAGGCGGTGCCGCCCGTAGGCACGACGGAGGACGCCCAGGGCATCCTCGTAACTGTCTTCGCGTGTATCGATGGTGATGCGCATGACACTCACTTCCCAAGCGTTCGACCCCCGCGCCCGAGATCATCCCACCACGCTGAGCACTACAGCCGTAGCCGGTTGAACACCGATATGCGCTCCACCACTGCGCTTGCTCCGCTGACGCGCAACCCGATGGACGCGTACCGCGAGCTCCCAAGCCCTGACGATCAGAGAAGGATGACTGGGAGCATCAGGACGGTCAGCACGAGCAGGCCGAGAACGAATGCCCGTCTTGCGCGGCTGCGAAGGGTGCGAGGGCAGCGCGCAGCCCGGCAACTGTGGGCCACAACGGTGCACCCATCCGCAAGACCCTTCGGCGTACGCCGCGCGGCGAGCAGCCTCGACGACGCGCGCGTGCTCCTCCAACCAGACGAACCTCCCGCGGATCTCTGTCATCGGGTTGTCCGCATCGAGAATGATCACTCGATCTGGACGATCCAGCTTGTCGCTATCCGGATCCACTTCGACCTCCTCCAGATGGAACTCTTCTAGACCTCCGCGATCGACGCCCTGGTGCCCCTCGATCGAGAGGCACCAACACGACAGCCACACACCTCTTGCAGATGCTCTGCGCGGAGCGCTCGCCGGGCGGATGGGAACGCGTGTGTAGCGAGCCGGCTGGCTGATAGGTAGAGGTGGAGCGGCACGCTGATCATCGCTGGAAGGTGGCCGGCGCCAGGCGATCGGGGTCGGTGTGGCGGCGAGCGTGCGTGCGCAGCTCGGCGCGTGGCGCAGTGGCGACGCTCTCCGTTTCCGAGGATTCGGACGCACCGGCCAGAGCCTCGACGGCGCGGCCGTACGGGCCTGCACGACCCGGTCTCCCCCAGCCCGTCGCCTGGCCGTTCACGGGGACGGCGATGTTGCACATCGCTCGGGTTACCGGGTTAGAACTGCTGCCTCGGCTCAGGTCGATGCGGAGAGCTCGTCCGAGCGCGCGAGCGGTTGAGTGGTGAACGGCGTCCAGCTGAGCGAGGTGGTTGCGGTCCATGTCGGCCGGCGCCAGCATCCGAAGCGCCCCGGAGCAACTCATGCTGCTGGAGCTGAGGGATCTCGAGTCCTGCACTACGTACACGGGGCGCGCGCGCTGCGACACGCTGAGGAACGTGACGAACCGCTGCTCTCCCCTGAAACCTCGCCGCCAGGTCAGTCCTCACCTAGCCCGGTCGCCGCCAAGGCCAACAGCCGGTTCTCCTCGGCCTGCGCCAATGCAACGACCCGAGCCAATCGCACGTCGATGGCCCGTCTGTAGTGACCGCGTCCAACTGACACCGGTTCCAACATTCCGGCCAGCCGCTGATGGCCAACGATCAAGTCGTCGGGCCCATGGATGACCTGGACCGGACCTCTGCCTGACCTGGCCGCGACCAGATCCGCGCCCGTGTCGGATACCCACGCTGCTTCCCGGGCGATGCCACTCGTTAGCGTGCGTGCGCCTCGCAGGGTGACCCGCCGATCAGGGAGGGTGTGACTCCTCAATGCACCGCATCATCTTCAGGCGGTCATCGAGCACAACGAAGGCCTCGATGGCTGTGGCGGCGTCCTCTATGAGTTGCCAGTGCGGACCGTGATGATGTAGCCACGGCTGATCGTGACCCTGGTCGAGGTCATGGTTGCCGACGGCGATAGCCGCCGCGGCACGTCGCCAGAAGGCCTCAACCGTTGGGTCATGATCGGTGACTGAGGAGGACAGCCTCGACTCATCCGCAGGCTCATCGACTGGGGTGCGCGATGGCGTCGCTCCCATGATGACGGACGACCTCGTGCGCATTGTTTGCGATCTGGTCCAGATGAGGCTCGGTGTCCCTCAAGGCGTGGAGATTCTGACCTCGAACAATCTGCAGCCGCTCGAGGAGGGCAACAATCCGCATCTGGTCGCGCAGCCACACGACCGTGGGAATGTCGAGATCCGCTGTGTGCCAATCGGAGCGAACAGCTCGAAAGCGCCTCCGCCGCGACCGCCTGCTGTAGACCCGTAGGTCATCCGTCTGCTCCGCCTCGGGGTCAGAAGTGCGATTAGGTCGAGCACCCGCGAATAGCGGAGGGCGTCATTGAGCACAAGTGCGTCGTGTAGCAGGCTGCGAGGCATCCCCTGTAGTTCCGTCAAGACGGTGACCGGGTTGTTGCCGAACTGGCGTCGGCGAGAGCCCCTCGATGACTCTGCCGTGAAGGGTGAACTCGTCCAGCGCCTGGAACGCTGCCAGCTGCTCGTCGAATGCGAACCACGCGGCGGCGTTCTCGCCCAGAACGGGCAACTCGTGGGCCCGCTGTCTTGTATTGAGAACTGGCATCAGACGCACTCTCCAGAGAGAACTCGACGTACTACGCTGCGACGTGTCGCCCGCCTCGGAAACCGGGCTCTTGTTGCCTCCGGTCGCGGTAACTCCGCCCACCTCACTGCCCGGCTTGGCCGGGGAGTAGCGTCGAAGCATGGTGGGGTAGGTGACAAGGGCTCGACCGGCACCCGCTGGAAGGTCTTGGCTCGCGGAGCCTGTACAAGAGCCGGTGGGTGAACTTGGAGTTCGTCGATGTCGAGACCCCGGCGTTCGCTTCGAGCATCACGTGCTGCGCATGCAGCGAGTCGCAGTGGTGCTCGTCATCGACGACGCGGACCGTGTCCTGATGCTCCGACGGCACCGCTTCATCGATGACAGTTGGGGCTGGGAGGTCCCGGTCGGCATAGTCGAACCCACGGAAGAGCCGATGCAAGCCGCAGTGCGCGAAGTCCGAGAGGAAACCGGTTGGGTGTTGAGCGAGGTTGAGCAGACCCTCAAGTTCCAGCCGGCTATCGGCATTGCTGACAGCGAGCACTATGTCTTCATCGGACGAGCTGCTGAGAACGCTGGTCCGCGACGACCGCGACGAAGCCGACGAGGTGGCATGGGTGCCGCGGGAGCAGATCCTGGCCATGGTCAATGACGGCACCATCCGTGACGGCGACCTTGTCGGTGTTCTTCATCTGCTCGCCTCAGGACGCGCTTCGTAAGCCTGCGCGCCCGCTCGAGTTGACGGCGCGAACCAACCTTCCGCGCCAACCGCTCCGCGATGGACAGCTCGGCCCGAGCCTCGTCGAGACGCCGGCCCGGAGCAGCGAAGCCGCCAGGTCGAGGTGCAGGGCGGCGCCGGCGCGGATGAACGAAGCGTCCATCTCGTCGACTACGGTCCGAAGTCGTCGCTGCGCTTCGGGATCGCCAAGGAGCACGAGACTGTGGCCGATCCACCGGTCCAGGTGGACGCGGTCGAAGACGAGGTATGGGCCGCTCACCCGTCAGGGCATCGGCCCGCACCTCGCGCCGCCACCATCGCCCGCGCCGCTTGCAACTCTTGTGCTGCCGCCAGCATCTCGGCGACAGCGGCCGCCAGCCAGCAGCGCACGGCCGGCCACCTGTCGGTGATGAGACTCCCACGTACTCGTCGCCAGCTGTGCCGCGGTGCGCGGAGATCCGAGATCGACGAGCACATGGGCCTGCTCCAGCCGGCGCTAGTCGTACAGCTGACCATCCTCCGCCAGGCGGGCAGCCGATGACGCTAGGTCGAAGAAGCGCCACGCTTGGTCGGCCGCGGCGAGGTCGAGGGCCTGCCACGCGGTGAGGGCCGCCGCGTCGGCCAGCACGTACGCAAGGGGACGTCGCGCTGAGTCCATGGCTGTGCTCGCAAGGTGCTGCTCGACGTTTGCGACGTGCTTCCGCATCTGCTCGAGCAGCCGGCCCGCCCCGAGCCTGTCTTGTCGACGCACGGCGTCCGTCTGGGTCGCCAGGGCGGCCAGCAGGTTCTCGTCTGGCTTTGGGTCCGTGACGAGGCGGGTCCTCAGCTCCTCGATCGCCGTCGCTTGCAAGTCGAGAGTCGGCGGCTTGAACAAACCCGAGCTCGTGGTCGTCCAGACCGAATGCCTCGCCAGCAGTCGGCGATAGAACTCGTCTGGCACGGCATGGTGGTTCTCCCACCGCGAGATCCTTGCCTTCAAGGTCTCGCGGCTCGGGAGCGCCTTGCCTTGACGCCCGGCGGCGCGTTCCATCTCGGAGATGAGTCTCGTCTGCGACCAGCCCCGTGACCGGCGAGCTTCCCTGAGTACGACTGACCATTGCCCTACCCCGTTCCACTTGCCCTTCGAGGGTGCCACTGCGTCCCGGTCAATCCGGGCATTCGAGCCGGGTTGCGGCAACACCCCGCAATCAGAGATCACCGGCGACGGGCTCGCAAGCGACCCGACGCGGGCTGTGGATAACTTCGTCGCTGCTCGGTGTTGCAGCCAAGATGCACCTCGCAGCATCTGGCGCCGGGTGGGTGTCGCTTGCTCGACTGGCGGTGACCCGGTTATGGACCTGAGGAGGCCGACATGGGCACCGATGATGCTGACGGCGCATTGACCATCGACGAGCACCGCTTCTGCGTGCTGCAGCGCCATCGGGTGCGACAGCATCGCCTCCATCGTGGTGCAGTCGGGAACAGATGCGCCTTACGCGTACTGCGGGTTGCGTATCGGACGAGCTGCGCCGACCGTTCGGGCGTGAACGCCCTCTACGTCCCCGATCGGCCAGACTGCTTCCACACGGATTGCCAGTACACCCGCCGTCAGCGTCATGACACACCTGGATCAGCGCCACCTACCTCCCGGTGTGCGAGACGCATCTGGACGACCTCTGGGTCTCCCCCACGCCATCCGAACTGCTGGCGCGGGTGGCTCCGAGGGCCAGCCGTCGCCACCGATGAGTCACCGCTCGCAGGGCTTCCGATCCTCATCTCGGTGCCGCTGGCAGCCCAGCTGCTCGGTATCAGCCGATCCGCCGCGTACCGATGTGCTGCGTCTGGTGATCTTCCGACGGCCCACCTCGGCGGCCGCGTGTATGTGGTGACCGAGCGCCCGACGACAGCTCTTGGAGTCTCCGTGAGCGGAAACGTGTCGCGACGCGCCAACGGCGAGTGGGAGTACCGGTTCGACGTTGGAGCCGACCCACTCACCGGTCGGCGACGCCGCCGAACGAAGTCCGGCTTCAGGACGAAGCGGGAGGCAGCTGCTTCCATGCGAGACGGCCATGCGACAGCACCAGCAGGGTCGTTCGATCTCCCGGTCCGCGCTGAGCGTAGGGGAGTTCCTCCGGACTGGCACGGTCGGTCCGGGCCGGGGTCGAGGTCGACGACGTGGCCCAACTACGGGACCTACATCTCGGCCTACGTGACTCCGCACATCGGGAGCACAAGGCTGCAGGACCTGACGCCTCTACGGCTGAACCTGCTCTACGGCGAGTTGTTGACGCGCGGTCGCACCAAGGGGCCTGGCGGGCTGGCACCGAAGACTGTTCAGAATGTGCACCGCATGCTGCACCGCGCGCTTAGCGATGCCGTGAAGTGGGACCTGGTCCCCCGGAACATCGCAGAGGACGCCCAAGCTCCACGGGTCGCTCGCCCACACCCGGGAGATCTGGACACCGGAACAGCTGGGCTCGTTCGTCATGCACGTCCGTATGGACCGCTTCTACGCCCTGTGGCTTCTCGTGGCAACGACCGGACTTCGTCGCGGCGAGCTCGCGGGTCTGCGGGTCCGGGACGTCGACTTGAGGTACTCACGCGTCAGTCCACGGCGGCCGAGGGTCGTGGCGAACGGCGTGGTCGTGGTGTCGGAGACGAAGACCGTCGCCGGCGTCCGCTCGTTGGCTCTTGACCCGACGACGTGCGCCGCCCTGGCGGCGTACATCGACACGTGGAGTCGCGAGCGCGAAGTCCTGGGACAGGCCAGGGAACTGCTCTTCGTTCGCCCGGATGGCCGACCACTCCACCTGAGCACGATCACCGCGCTCTTCCATCGTCACTGCTCTCAGGCTGGTCTTCCCCGGATCCGGCTTCATGACGTGAGGCACTCCTACGCCACCGCGGCCTTGCAGGCGGGAGTCTCACCGAAAATCATCAGTGAGCGGCTCGGACACGCGACCGTTGCGTTCACGCTCCAGACCTATGCCCACGTCATCCCTGCGATGGACGAGAGCCGCCGCCGCCATGGCAGCTGCACTGATCCTGACGGACTCCGCCGGAGAACCGAATGGCAGCAATTTCGGCAGCATCGGGAGCGGAGGAGCCCTACAAAAAGAACTGACCTGGGCAAAAGCCCAGGTCAGCGGTGGTAGCGGGGGCGGGATTTGAACCCGCGACCTCTGGGTTATGAGCCCAGCGAGCTACCGAACTGCTCCACCCCGCGTCGGTGAACCCAACGTTACCGGGAGGGTGACGTGTGTCCAAATCGGGGCGGTCTCGACGGGCTCGACCACCGGCTATCGGTCAGTTGCCGCTCTTCTTCGGGGCGGGCTTGTCGGAGAGGGCGATGGCGCGGTCGACCAGGGACTGGGCCTCGTCGACGTTCTTGGCGTAGGCCTCGAGGTCGCCGTCCTTGAGCGCCTTGTCGGCGGCGGCGAACTTGTCGTTGGCCTGCTGCAGCAGCTTGAGGGCGTCGCCGGAGACGCCGGTGCCGGTCGCGGTGCCGCCCGAGCCGGTGTCGGTGCCCGCGGTGGCCGGCTCGTCGTCGTACCGAGGACGTCGTCCAGGGCTTCGTCCAGGGTCGCGCCGATGCCGACGTCGTGGCCGAACGAGACCAGGACGAACTCCAGCTGCGGGTACGACGCCGCGCCGCTGGAGCGCAGCGTGTACAGCGGCTGCACGTAGAGCAGGCCCCCGCCCACGGGCAGCGTGAGCAGGTTGCCGTAGCGCACCTGGGCGTTGCTCTGGGTGAACGATCTGCAGCCGGGTCGCGATCGCGTCGTCGCTGTTGAACTGGTTCGCGATCTGCGACGGTCCGGGCACCTGGGTGTTGTCCGGCAGCCGCAGGATCTGGATCTTGCCGTACGTCGACGGGTCGGACGCGTCGGCGCCGACGGCCATGAACGAGGCGAGGTTCTGCCGCTTCGTCGGCACGTAGACCGAGGTCAGCGAGAACACGGGCTTCCGGGCGGTGCGGGTGGCCACCGAGAGCCGGTAGGGCGGCTGCTTGCGGCCCGCGGCCTCCGGGTCCTGCGGGACGTCCCACTTGTCGGAGCCTCGGTAGAAGGTGTTCGGGTTGGTCACGTGGTAGTCGGCGAGGACGTTGCGCTGCACCTTGTACAGGTCCTCTGGGTAGCGCATGTGGGCGAGCAGGTCGTCGGGGATGTCCGCGCTCGGCTTCACCACGCCCGGGAAGACCTCCTCCCACGCCTTGAGCAGCGGGTCGGACTCGTCCCACGCGTAGAGCTTCACGTTGCCGTTGTACGCGTCGACCACGGCCTTGACCGCGTTGCGCATGTAGTTGATGTGGTCGGTCGGCAGCGTCGCGTAGGTCTGCCGCGGGTTGAGCGCGTCGGAGATCATCTCCTCGAGCGAGCGGCGCTCGGAGAGCGGGTACTTGTCGCTGGTGGTGTAGCCGTCGAGGATCCACACGATCTGGCCGTCGACGACGGCCGGCAGCGCGTCGCGGTCGACGGTCAGCCACGGCGCGACCTTCTGCACGCGTTCGCGCGGGGTGCGGTCGTAGAGGATCTGCGAGTTCGCGTTGACCCGCGAGGACAGGAAGATGTTGGCGTCGCCGAACTTCATCGCGTAGAGCAGCTTGTGGAACGTCGACCCCATCGGGACGCCGGTCGCCCTGGTAGACGTTGTTGTTCGTCGAGCTGACGTCGCTGGCGCCCTGCGGCACGTCGAGCTCGACCGGGTTCGCGCCGTCGGGACGGCCGACGATCGAGTAGTCGGGGCTCTGCTCGCCGTAGTAGATCTGCGGCCGGTAGCCGTCCTTGCTCTGGTTGGAGAGCTCGCCGACCGGGGGCAGCTCCTCCTCGGCCCAGACCGGCTGGCCCTTGTTGTTGGTGACTGGCTTGTCCTGGGCGTTCTGCTGGTTGCCGTAGGCGGCGATCATGCCGTAGCCGTGGGTGTAGACGGTGTGCTCGTTGGTCCAGTTCTTCTGGGCGTCGGGCAGGCCGTTGAGATTCATCTCGCGCGCGGCGAGGACGACGTCGCGCTCGCGGCCGTCGATCTGGTAGCGGTCGACGTCGAGCACGCTGGGCACGGAGTAGTAGCCGCGCACCTGCTGGAGCTGCTCGAAGGTGTCGCTGACCACCTGCGGGTCGACCAGCCGGATGCCCGGCAGCGACGCGGCGTCGGCGGCGAGCTTGCTCTCGCTCAGCGTCGAGGTGGCCTTATAAGCGCCCACCGAGCTGTCGGCGACGTCGTACGCCGCGCGGGTGGCCTTGATGTTCTTCTCGATGTACGGAGCCTCCTTGTCGGCCGCCGACGGGGTGACCTGGAACTTCTGCACGATCGCCGGCCAGACCATGCCGAGCAGGATCGCCGAGAGCACCAGCAGCGCGATCCCGACGCCCGGGAGGAGCCAGGTACGCCGGAACACGTTGGCGAACAGCAGCACGGCGCAGATCAATGCGATGAACATCAGGATGTTCTTCGACGGCAGCACGGCGTGGTCGCGGGCGTAGGTCATGCCCGTGATCAGGCTGCCGGACTGCGTGGTCAGGTCGAACCGGTCGAGCCAGTAGTCGCCGCTCTTGAGCAGCAGCAGAAGTCCGAGCAGCGCCGAGACCTGCACCTGCGCCGCGCCGGAGAACCGGTTGCCGCCCTGGAGCCGGATGCCGCCGTAGAGGTAGTGCACGAGCACCGCCGCCATCAGCCCGATCACCAGGGCCGTGGTCACGAAGTCGACCAGGTAGTGCAGCCAGGGCAGGGTGAAGAAGTAGAAGCCGATGTCCTTGTGGAAGTACGGGTCCACCTTGCCGAAGGACTGCCGGTGCTGCCAGAGCAGGAAGGTGCGCCACTGACCGGTCGCGGAGACGCCCGCGAAGATGCCGAGCATGGTGCTCACGCCGAGCAGCAGCCACTTGCGCATCGGCGTGACCACCTCGCGGTAGCGCTCGAGGTTGGCCTGGTCGGGCGTGTTGGGGCGGAAGATCGGGCGCAGCCGGAAGGCGACGTACAGGTTGACCCCGATGATGACGGCCATCAGCAGCCCGAAGACGAGGAACAGCCCGACGCGGGTCCACAGCAGCTTGGTGAAGACACCGGAGAAGCCCAGGCTGTCGAACCAGAGCTTCTGGGTCCAGACGCCCGTGAACAGCGAGAGCAAGAGGAACAGGACGACCAGCACGATCGCGGTCATCAGCAGCGGGCTGGGCCGGCGGCGGCCGGCCTGGCGCGGTCGGGATGCCGGTCTCGCCGGGCGGGCTCCGGGGCGCGGCGGTTCGAACTCGTCGCTCATGCGGGGTCCCCGGCGAAGCAGGTGCGAAGCGAGCGCTTCGTTGGGGTGTTCACGTGTTCTCCTCGTTCGTTCGTCGGGTGCCCGGGAGGGCTCAGACGAGGGTGGCTTGTAGCAACTCTAGGAGGGCGGGCACAAGATCCGGCCCGGAGACGACCTGCGAGGGGTCGTCGTGGCTCCGGAATCGGTAGGCGCACCACGTCGTGCCGTCGCGCAGCACGGCGCCCACCATGCGCAGCTCCTGGCGCTCGGGATGCTCCGCTGCGTACGACGCCGCAGCCTCGCGGTCCTCGGGGATGTGCTCGTCGGCGGACGGCGGGAGCACCAGCCGTTCGACGACCGCGGCACACCCGACGACGCCGTCGGGCCACATGATCTTCCCGAGCGCGTCCTCGAGAACTGTGTCGGCGGGCAGTTCCTGGTCGATCGGGGTGAACCCGCGGGAGTCGGTGCTGAGCCCGAGCGCGTCGGCCAGCGCGGGCTCGGCGACGACCAGCTCGGCGGTCGGTACCAGCGCGTAGAGCGACGCCGACCGGTCCCAGCCGGACTCGGCGGCGTGCGCCTCGATCTCGCGCACCGCCGAAGCGAGGGTGCGGGTGGTCTCCTCGTCGCTCAGCACTGCGGCAGCTTCGCGTCGGGGTTCTGGCGCCAGGCCTTCACGGCCTTGATCGCGCCGGCGAGGGTCGAGATCTTCACGACGCGCATCTTGTCCGGGTCGTACGGCCCGCCCTTGACCTCGTCGCAGTTGCTCGCCGGTGCCAGGAACAGGGTCGCGCCGGCGCTCTGGGCCGCGGCTAGCTTCTGCTGGATGCCGCCGATCCCGCCGACGTGGCCCTGGCCGTCGATCTCGCCGGTGCCGGCGACATCACCGCCGCCGGTGAGCGAGCCGGGGGTGAGCGTGTCATAGATCGCGAGCGCGAACATGGTGCCGGCGCTGGGGCCGCCGATCAGCGAGCTGATCTTGAGGCTCACCTTGACCGGGAACTCGTAGCCGCGGCCGACGGTGACCTGGAGCGCCGAGCTCTTCGGGTCGTCCTCGGAGGCGACGGTCTTGACCTTGACCGTCTCCTTCTTGTTGCGACGCTGGATCCGGAGCGCGACCTCGTCGCCCGGCGAGACCTTGCGGATGCGGTCGACGACTGCCTCGAGGGTCGTCGTACGCGCGCCGTCGACGGACAGGATCTTGTCGTGCACCTCGAGCGCGCCGTCGCCGGGTCCGCCGCGGGTCACGCCGAGGATCTGCACCGACGTACCGAACTTGTAGCCGAGCTCGTGGAGCGCCGAGGCGATCGCGGAGTCCTGCGAGTTGACCATGTCGACGGCGGACTCCGCCTCGACCCGGTCGGAGTTCTCCTGGGGCTGGTAGATGTCGCTCTCGCGGTAGACGGCCTGCTTGGGGTTGAGCCAGGCGAACATCGCCTCGGCGAGGTACACGCGGTCGTCCGGCCCGGTCGGCACGACGGTGAGCAGCCGCAGCGCGCCCTTGTCGCGGTAGGCCTTGGCGCCGGAGACCCGGACCAGGTCGCCGCCCTTCTCCTTGGCGAGGAGGTTGACCGTCGGACCGGGCGAGTAGACGACGTAGTTGGTCGGGACCAGGGTCGCTACCAGCCAGGTCGCGATCAGCAGCGCGACCGCGGCGACGCCCGCGCGCGTGCGCCTGCTCATCGGGCACCCCGCGCGTGCGGGCGCACGCTGGGGCGTGCGGTCACGGGGCGGCTCATGGGAGCACCCTCTCAAACGGGACCAACGAGAGGGACCGTCGGGCGGTTCGGGTCAGGCCGAACGGCGGTCGTCCGCGCTGCCCGCGCGGGACGGGCGGACGGCGATCCCGGTGCTCCGGTCACGCACCGGACGCGGCCGGGCGAGCGTGCTCGCGGGGTGGTCGCGGTTGATCGCGGCGGCGAACCGCTCCTTGGCCGCCTCGGACCGGCGGTCGGACTCGTGCCGCTCGCGGCCGGCCCAGGAGGCAACGGCCATCGCGCCGGCGGTCACCACGACCGCGGGTGCCAGCCACAACAGGATCTCCACGTGGACGAGGTTAGGCCGCCGGGGGTGGGTGGGTGGGGTGCCGCGCCGGGGGTGCTGTTGTCGGAGAAATACCAAGGTATCTAGGCTTCCTGGCACATCCAGTGCTGTGTACGCCGCTGGAAGCGGCAGTTCTCATTGGGAGGTCCGGCCCGGTCCTACGGGGGAGGCCCGGCCGGCGTCGGCGTTGTCCGATGTGCCCGACAAGCTCCTAGAGACCTTGGGAATTCGACGGCCCCGAGCCCCAACACGGCCCCACCACCCCGCCCTACGGCGTACCAACCCACTCGTCCGACCCGTCCGCGAACACCTGGTGCTTCCAGATCGGCACCCGCGACTTCAGCCGGTCGATCAGCGCGCGGTTGGCGTCGAACGCCTCGCCGCGATGCGCCGAGACACACGCGACGACGACGGCGGCCTCGCCGATCGCGAGCCGGCCGGTGCGGTGGACGGCGGCGAGCGCGAGGACGTCGAACTCGGCGGCCACCTCGTCGGCGACGGCGCGCATCTCGGCTGCGGCGGTCGGGTGCGCGGAGTAGTCGAGGTGGGTGACCTCGCGGCCCCTGTCGTGGTCGCGGACCGTGCCGACGAACAGGTTCAGACCACCGGCGGCGTCGTGGTCTAGCGCGGCCACGACCTCGGCCACGTCGAGGCTCTCCTCGCGAAGGTCGATCAGACGCACGGGGTCGCTCACGGGCCCAGCGTAGGAGGTTGCCGACCACGGGTAGTTTGGGGCCCATGGACAACACCCCGGATCGCCCGTCCGGCGACGACGACCGCGACGACGACGCCGGGCAGAATCCGTTCAAGGGCACGCCGTTCGAGCAGATGTTCGGCGCCCTCGGCGGGGCTGGCGGGCAGATGCCCGACCTCAGCGCGCTGCTGGGCCAGATGCAGCACCTGATGACGCCGTACGACGGCGCCGTGAACTGGACCCTCGCCAAGGACATCGCCCGCCGTGCCGCCGCCGAGAAGCCCGACCCCACCCCGAGCCGCACCGACCGCGACCGGGTCGCCGACTCGGTGCGCCTGGCCGACCACTGGCTCGACACCGTCACGCCTCTCGCGTCCGGTGTCACCGTCGGCGCCGCGTGGAGCCGCGCGGAGTGGATCGAGCAGACCATGGACGTCTGGAAGGTGCTGGTCGAACCGGTCGCCGCCCACGTCACCAACGCCATGAACGGTGCGATCGGCGGCTCGATGCCGGCCGAGGCGCAGGCGATGGCCGGCCCGCTGATCGGCATGCTCGGCAAGATCGGTGGCACCGTCTTCGGCTCCCAGGTCGGGCAGGCGCTCGGCGGGCTCGCCGGCGAGGTGCTCACCGCCTCCGACATCGGGCTGCCGCTCGGTCCCGCCGGCCAGGCCGCGCTGGTCACCACCAACGTCACCGCGTTCGCCGACGGGCTCGACGTGTCCGAGGAGGACGTGATCCTCTACCTCGCGCTCCGCGAGTGCGCCCACCAGCGGCTCTTCGCCCAGGTGCCGTGGCTGCGCCAGCACCTGATCGCCGCGGTCGAGGACTACGGCCGCGGCATGTCGATCGACACCTCGAGCATCGAGGAGAAGCTCCAGGGCTTCGACCCCACCAACCCGCAGGCGATCCAGGAGGCCCTGCAGGGCGGCATGTTCGAGCCTGAGGACACCCCGCAGCAGAAGGCCGCGCTCGAGCGCCTCGAGACCACGCTCGCGCTGGTCGAGGGCTGGGTCGACGAGGTGGTCGGACAGGCCGCGACCCGGATGCCCGACCACGCCAAGCTCCAGGAGGCGGTACGCCGCCGCCGCGCCGCCGGTGGACCCGCCGAGCAGACGTTCGCCGCGCTGGTCGGCCTCGAGCTCCGGCCGCGCCGGCTGCGCGACGCCTCCACGCTCTGGGGCTCGCTCCGCTCGCGGCAGGGTGCCGACGCCCGCGACGCGGTGTGGGCGCACCCCGACCTGCTGCCGACGGCCGCCGACCTCGACGACCCGCTCGGCTTCCGCGAGCACGTCGAGGAGCCCGTCGAGATGAGCGACGAGGACTTCGACGCCCAGCTCTCCGCCCTGCTGGACGAGGAGTCCGGCGGCACCGACGACAAGCAGGAGTGACGCCAGACGGGCTGCACGCCGACGCCCTCGGCGTGCTCGAGCGCTGGGCCGCGCCGTCGCCAGCGCAGGACGCACTGCGCGCGTCGTACGTCGCGCACCTCCGCGCCCACCCCGGCGGGCTCTTCAAGGCCTGCTACCCCGACCACCTCACCGCGAGCGCGCTGGTGGTCTCCGCCGACCGCAGCCGGGTGCTGCTCACGCTGCACCGGAAGGCGGGGCTGTGGTTCCAGTTCGGCGGCCACCTCGAGCCGGGCGACTCAACGCTGGCCGGCGCCGCGATGCGCGAGGCCACCGAGGAGTCCGGGGTGGCCGGACTCGTGCTCCAGACGGCTCCGACGCACCTCGACCTGCACGCCGTACCGTTCTGCGACCCGCGCGGCGGTGTCCGGCACCTCGACGTCCGCTACGTCGCCACCGCACCCGACGGTGCGGAGCACGCGGTCAGCGCGGAGTCGTACGACGTGCGCTGGTGGCCGGTCGAGGCGCTGCCCACCGAGGAGCAGGGCATCCACGACCTGGTGCGGCTCGCGGTCGGCTGAAGGCTAGAACTCGTCCATCTCCAGGTGGGCCGCCGCGGCGACGCCCTCGAGGTAGCCCTTGGCCCGCTCGGCGCGCGGGTAGTCGTCGACCAGGCTCCAGAACCGTGCGTCGTGGCTCGGCTCGACCAGGTGCGCCAGCTCGTGGACCAGCACGTAGTCGACCACCCACGCCGGCATCGTCCGCAGCCGGTGGGACAGCCGCACCGACCCGTCGGCGGGGGTGCAGGATCCCCAGCGGGAGTTCTGGTTGGTCACCCAGCGCACCGTGGCCGGCTCCGGCAGCCCGTGGGCTCGGGCGAGACGCGTGGCGCGTCGCTCGAGGTCGGCGTCGGTGCGACCCCGTCGGCGCTGGCCCTCCAGCCGCGCCACCATGGTCTCGACCCACTTGGCCTCCTCGGCGCGGCTGAACCGGGCCGGGATCAGCACGATCACCTTGCCGTCCTGGCGGTAGGCCGAGACGGTGCGTGTGCGCCGGCGCGAGCGGCGCACCTCGACCTCCGACGGGACAGCCTGCTGGGTCATGCCGCGAGACTACGGCCGGGCACCGACGAACCGGCGTACCGACGGAGTGAGGACCGCGACGCGTCGTATGAGCAGAATGGGGCCGTGCCCTCCTCCGAGCCGTACGACGCCGGTCCCGTCGCCGCGCTCCGCCGGATCGCGTTCCTGCTGGAGCGCTCCCGGGCGGAGACCTACAAGGTCAAGGCGTTCCGCACCGCGGCCGCGACCGTGCTCCCGTTGCCGGACGACGAGCTCGAGCGCCGGGTCGCCGAGGGCACGCTCAAGCAGCTGTCCGGGATCGGCTCGTCCACCGCGGCCGTGATCGCCGACGCGGTCGAGGGACGTACGCCGGAGCGGCTGGCCAGGCTGGAGCGCGAGACCGGCGGCCGGCTGGTCGACGGCGGCGACGAGATCCGGGCGGCGCTCAAGGGCGACCTCCACTCCCACTCCGACTGGTCAGACGGCGGCTCGCCGATCGAGGAGATGGCGTTCACCGCGATCGAGCTCGGCCACGACTACCTGGTCCTGACCGACCACTCCCCTCGGCTCACCGTCGCCAACGGGCTCTCCGTCGCCCGGCTCACCAAGCAGCTCGCGGTGGTGGGGGCCGTCAACGAGCACCTGGGCGGCGACTTCACGCTCCTGACCGGCATCGAGGTCGACATCCTCGACGACGGGTCGCTCGACCAGACTCAGGAGATGCTCGACCGGCTCGACCTGCGGGTCGCCTCGGTGCACTCCAAGCTCCGGATGGACCAGGCGCAGATGACCCGGCGGATGGTCGAGGCCGTCCGCAACCCGCGCACCAACGTGCTCGGGCACTGCACCGGGCGGCTGGTCACCGGTGGGCGCGGCACCCGGCCCCCCTCGGAGTTCGACGCGAAGGCGGTCTTCGAGGCCTGTGCCGAGAACGACACCGCGGTGGAGATCAACTCCCGCCCCGAACGGCGCGACCCGCCGGGCAAGCTGATCGAGCTCGCGCGCGACATCGGGTGCCTGTTCTCGATCGACTCCGACGCCCACGCGCCCGGTCAGCTCGACTTCCAGGTCTACGGGTGCGCCCGCGCCGAGGAGCACGGCCTCGACCCCGACCGGATCATCAACACCTGGCCGACGGAACGGCTGCTGAAATGGTCCAAAGGGGCTATTGCAATTCCTGATACCCCCCAAACGGGCTAGGTCAAGTCGGACAAATCGCTAGTCATCCACAACCCGGTTGAGTAGTCCACACGCTGTCCACAGAGTTGTCCACAGGCGGTGGACAAGCAGGTACGGCGCCGTACGGGTTGGCTGGTCCACCCCACGTTGACCGGGTGTGCCCGCTCCCCTAGCGTGGAGCGTGATGGGGCCCCCGGCTGCATCACCGACGTTCGCAAGGGGAAGGCAAGCGGCGGTGTCGCGACGGGGGCTCTGCCATTTCGCCTTCTCCGGGCGCTCAGAGCCCTCGGAAGTCCGCCGGACGCCTCTCGCGCGCGGCCCGGATCCCCTCCTGCAGGTCGGCGGTGGCCAGCGTGATCGGCTGCGCCAGCGCCTCCCACTGGATCGCCGCCTCGAGGTCGCGGTGGCCGCCGGCGCGCAGCGCAAGCGTCGTGTAGCGGCTCGCGATCGGCGCCGTGGCCGCGATGTCCTCGGCGATCCCGAGCACGTCGTCCGGGAACGTCTCGTCGGGGTGCACCGCCGAGACCAGCCCGAGCCGCAGCGCCTCCTGGCGTCGACGATGCGCCCGGTGACCAGCAGCTCCCGGGCGTGGGCCGCGCCGACGACGTCGGGAAGCAGGTACGTCGCCGCCATCCCGGGGTGCATCCCCAGGCGCACGAACGGGGCGCCGAGCCGGGCCGACGCCGCGGCGTACCGGATGTCGCAGGCGAGGGCCAGGCAGAGGCCGGCGCCGATCGCGGGGCCGTTGACCGCGGCGATTGTGGGCACCTCGAGCCGCCGGATCGACAGCCAGGCCCGGTAGAAGGCGATCATCCGGGTGCGGAGCTGGTCGACCGCGGCGTCGGGCTCGCCGGCGATCCAGCCGGTGTTGCCGCCGGAGCAGAACGCGGTGCCGGAGCCGGTCACCACGACCACCCGCAACGACCGGTCGGCCGCGAGCTCGTCGACGGCCGCGACCCACGACGCGGTCATCTCGTCGGACATCGCGTTGCGCTGGTCGGGGTTGTCGAGCGTGAGCAGCAGCAACCCCGTCCGCTGGGCGGTCGAGACGCAGGTGCGGGCGAGAGCTGGTCGGGTCCGGCATGGGCCGGAGTCTACTGGCGAGTAGCCCGGCACCGCGGCCCCGTGGCGACCCCGCCTGTGTCAGGCTGGCTGAGCGTGGCGTAGGGTCGAACCGGCTCGAACGAGACGATGAGCCCCGGCGGGTACTTCCCTGGCGCCCCGCCGACGACCGTGCGATACACGAAGGAGGCCGTCATGGCGGAGACCTGGAGCGGCGAGTTCTACTGCGTGAAGTGCAAGGAGAAGCGCGAGGCCAGTGGCGAGGTCAGGGTGAACGACAAGGGCACCCGGATGGCGAAGGCCGTCTGCCCCGTGTGCGGCACCAACCTCAACCGCATCCTCGGCAAGGCCTGAGCACTTCGACAGGCGCAGCAACCGCGCGCGCAACACAGCATCGGACGGCGGGACCCTCGGGGTCCCGCCGTTCTGCGTCCCGCTTCGTCCGGTGTGGGCCTGTGGACGGCCGTTCGACGGCCACGGGGAAACCTGCTGTCCTGCCGGGATGGACCTGCCTCCCGCGCCCGCCCGGTGCTGCTCCCCGGGCTCCATGTCCTCGAACGCGGCAACGACGAGGTGCAGGTCGGGCTCGACCCGGCCCGCGCCGTCGTACTGCCCGCGCACCGCCGCCGTACGCCGGACCCTGGCCGTGCTGCGCGTCGGCGGGCCTGCCGCGGACGCCGACGCCGGAGTCGCTCGCACCGACCTCCCCGGCTCGGGCTGGTCACCGACACGCGGCCGGCTGCCCTCAGCCGCCGGTGCCCACGGGTCGTGGTCCGCACATTCGGCGCCACCCCGCTACCCCCGCTCCCGAACTGCTGCACGACGACCGGGCTCGACGTGGTGCCGACCGGACTGCCAGCGCCGACGTGCGTGCTGGTCGCCGGCGTCGGCGAGCCCGACCGGGACCTGCTCGACCCCTACGTGCGTGACGGGGCTCCCGCACCTGATGGTGCGGCTGACCGAGGGCGACGCCGTGGTCGGGCCGTTCGTGGTGCCCGGCCGCACCGCGTGTCTGCGCTGCCTCGACGCCCACCACGCCGATGGCCGACCTACGGTGGCCGCTGCTGGTGGCGCAGCAGGCGGCCCGAACCTCCCGCTTGCGCGACGACGCGGTTCCGGAGCCGGTGGACCCAGCGCTGGCGCACCTCGCGCTCGCCTGGGCGGCCCGCGACCTGTTCAGCCACGCGGCAGGCCGGCTCCCGGCGTCGTGGTCGGCCACGATCCGGCTACCACCCGATCTCGCCGAGGCCGAGGCTGTCGCCTGGCTGCGTCATCCCGAGTGCGGCTGCTGGTGGAACGACCCGGGCCGAACGCTGCGCCGTTTCGTGCCCGTGCGCGACAATCAATGGAGTGAGCGACGACGACGGAAGCCTGCCCCGCAAGGCGATTTGCGCGTTCTGCACGGCTCGCGGCTCTGCCGCTCGGCGTACGCCGGGCGCAGCGCGATGGGCATCGGCAAGCGGCTCGGCGGCGCCCCGGCCGAGGCCGTGCTCGCGGAGATCCAGCAGCGCACCGCCGAGCAGCTCTTCCGCACGCTCGGCGAGCTCAAGGGCGGCGCGATGAAGGTCGGCCAGCAGATGTCGATCCTCGAGTCCGCGCTGCCCGGAGGACTGGGTGGCGCCCTACCGTGCCCAGCTGACCGCAGCTCCAGGACTCTGCTCCCCCGATGCCGACCCAGCACCGTGCGCGACATCATCGCCGGCGACCTCGGCGCCGGACTGGCGCGACCAGCTCGTCGAGTTCGACCCGATGCCCGCGGCGGCCGCCTCGATCGGCCAGGTCCACCGGGCACCTGGGCCGACGGTCGCGACGTCGCGGTCAAGGTGCAGTACCCCGGCGCCGACGAGGCGCTGATGTCCGACCTGCGGCAGATCGCGCGGCTGGCCCGGACGGTCGGCACGATGCTGCCCGGCATCGACGTGAAGCCGCTGGTCGAGGAGCTGCAGGACCGCGCCCGGACGAGCTCGACTACGCGCTCGAGGCCGAGGCGCAGCACGCGTTCGCCGTGGCGTTCCGCGACAACCCCGACTATCGTCGTGCCCGACGTCGTGGCGCACGGCGAGCAGGTGCTGGTCACGGAGTGGCTCGACAGCACCAGCTCGCTCGCGGCCGTGATCCGCGACGGCACCCAGGAGGAGCGCGACCACTACGGCGAGCTGTTCGTGCGTTTCCTGTTCGCCGGCCCGTCGCACACCGGCATGCTGCACGCCGACCCGCACCCCGGCAACTACCGGGTGATCCCGACCGACGACGGCTCCCTCGGCCGGCTCGGCGTGCTCGACTACGGCGCCGTGGCCCGGCTCCCCGGCGGCGAGCTGCCGGAGGCGATGGGCAGCCTGATCCGGATCGCCTGCCGGCGACAACGCCGAGCAGCTGCTCGACGGGCTGCGCCAGGAGGGCTTCGTGCGGCCGAACGTGAAGATCGAGCCCGCGCAGCTGCACGAGTACCTCGCGCCGTTCGTGGAGCCGGCCAGCGTCGAGCGGTTCCGCTTCTCCCGCGCCTGGATGCGCGCGCAGTTCCAGCGGGTCAACGACCCGCGCGAGCCCGGCTACACATTGACGCTCAAGCTCAACCTGCCCCCGTCGTACATGCTCATCCACCGCACCTGGCTGGGCGGGATCGGCGTGATGAGCCAGCTCGGCGCCGAGGCCCCCTTCCGCGCCATCCTCACCGAGTCCCTCCCGGGCTTCGCTGGCGAGTGATTCCGCCGACCCGTCGCAGATGGTCACGCCAGGACCGCTGAGCCGTCGCAGATGGTCACGCCAGGACCGCTGAGCCGTCGCAGATGGTCACCGCCGAGTACGTCGCCATCTGCGACGGCTCACCGCGATCCACGTCGCCATCCGCGACGGGTCGCCGATCCAAACACCGCCATCTGCGACGGGTCACCACCCAGAAAACCGCCATCTGCGACGAGTCGGCGGACTACCACCACTCACTGTCGAGCTTGGACTCCATCGAGCGGAGGTGGTCGCGGGAGCAGCGGTCGCAGAAGTAGAGGGTGCGGCCGCGCTCGACCGCGGAGGTCCAGGTCAGGGGCGGGTCGTCGGTCTCACTGACGGCGCCGCAGAAGCTGCACGTGACCATGGCCCGACGGTACTCCGGACATGCCACGGGGCCGGACCGACTGAGTCGGTCCGGCCCCGGGCTGTTCCTCGCGATCAGGTCATCGTGAGAGAACGTCTCAGCGGGCGTTGCCGCCGTACAGCATGCGCGCGAGGCTCAGCCGCGCGGCGAGCGCACGGTCGGCCTCACGGGAAAGCCGCGACGCCGGCGACGGGCGTGGCCCGCGCCACCGGCGCGCGCCCGGATGGGCGCGAGCCAGGTCTTCGTGGAGGAGATGCATCTGCTTGCTCCGATCAAGAGTCGTCATGTCTGGATTCCGTTTGTCGTCTGTCAGGTGGTCGGTCCGGATCCGGCGCCTACGCGGCGACGGGGTGCTTCCGGGGCCGGCCACGGGGCCGCTTGCGAGGGATCACCACTCCCTGCAGGAAGATCTCGCCACCCCAGACACCCCAGGGCTCCCTCCGCTCGAGAGCACCGGCGAGGCACTCTGCGCGCACCGGGCAGGTGTGGCACAGGGTCTTGGCGAGCTCCAGGTCCGCAGGAGACTCGGCGAAGAACAGCTCCGCGTCCTCCCGCCGGCAGGGCAGGGTCTCTGCCTCCGACCGGAGCGACGAAGCCGTCATGTCGATGGTCATGTGTGTCACCTCCTCTCGTATGACCTGATCGCTGGGTTGTTGTCATCGCTCGGGCTCCTCGGCCGGCTGTTCGGGGGATGTCCCGAAAAACACGAAGGCCGCGGAATCCCTGTCGGGGTTCCGCGGCCTGTGAGGTGCCGTCGCGATGGTGAACTCATCGTCGAGGCGGACTCCAGGCATGGGTCCCCGGGTTGCGGTTGATGGCCACATCAACGTGGCGCTCGAACGTCGGCAGTCCGGCAAAGGCGCACGTGGGCGTGACGTAGCCACCAGAGATGCGCATGCCGAGAGCCGGTCGCTGAGCGACCGCGGTGATGGTCCATGTGGTGTTCGTCATCGGTGTTGCACCTCCATCCCTGCTCTCGTGCGCCGGCCGTGCCAGGACCGTGGTGCGCTGATCGTCGTGTGGCCCAGCTTCATCCGTTTGGGTGGTGCCGGGGTGAGGAACAAGGTATCCGCAGTCGCGCGGACCCGCCAAACGATTTATCGCAACATTTTGAGAACGGCGGAAAACCGCCACTCAGGCCAGGATCTCGAGCACGTCGTCGGCGTACTTCTCGAGCTTGGCGGCACCGATCCCGTTGATCCGCAGCAGCGCCTGCCGGTCGGTCGGGCGCACCTCGGCGAGCGCCTCCAGGGTCGCGTCGGAGAAGACGACGTACGCCGGGACCGACTCGGCGTCGGCGCGTTCCTTGCGCCAGGCCTTGAGCGAGCCGAACAGCTCCTCGTCGTAGGGCACCGGGCAGTCGTCGCAGTAGCCGCGGTTGCGCTCCTTCGACGACGCCAGCGACGACTGGCAGACCCGGCACACCATCGCCTTGCGGGCACGCGAGCGGCTCTTGCCCGCCGGACGACCCTCCGCCCGCTCCGTCGCCGGCGACGCACCGCGAGGCAGCAGGTCGAGCAGGAACCGGGACGGCTTGCGCCGCGCCTGCTGGCCCGGGTTGCGCGCCAGCGACCAGGAGACGTGCAGGTGCTTGCGCGCCCGCGTCACGCCCGACGTAGAGCAGCCGGCGCTCCTCCTCGACCTCGGCCGGCGTCGTCGCGTAGACGATCGGCATGCGAGCCCTCCTGCACTCCGCACAGGAAGACGGCGTCCCACTCGAGGCCCTTGGCCGCGTGCAGCGTGGCCAGGGTGACGCCCTCGGCGACCGGGGCGTGCTGCTCGTGGGCGCGCCGGTCGAGCTCGGCGACGAACCCCTCGAGCGTCGGCGTCGGGCTGCTGGCGCGGCGAACTCCTCGGCCTGGGAGACCAGCGCCTGCAGCGACTCCCAGCGGTCGCGGGCCTTGCCTCGCGGACGGCGCCTCGGCCGTCCAGCCCATGACCGGTGAGCACCGCGCGCGACCTGCTGCGGGACCGTGTCGCCCTCGGCCTCGCCGGCCTTGACCGCGCCGCGGATCATCGCGGTCGCCTGCCGCACCTCGGGCCGGTCGAAGAAGCGGGCCGCGCCGCGGACGACGTAGGGGATGCCGGCCGAGGTCAGCGCCTCCTCGAACGCCTCGGACTGCGCGTTGATCCGGAACAGCGACCGCGATCTCGCGCAGCGGCGCACCTGCACGGTGGAGGCGGGTGACCTCGCGCGCGACGGCGTCGGCCTCGGCCACCTCGTCGGGCTGCTCGTGCCAGGTGACGGCGGGCCCGGCCTCGCACTGGGCGCGCAGCTGCACGCCCGACCGAGCCGGTGCCGGCGAGCAGCTTGTTGGCGACCTCGATCACCTGCGGCGTGGAGCGGTAGTTGCGCACCAGCGTCACCGACGTCGTGCCCTCGTGGGTGCGCGGGAAGTCCGTGAGGTACGACGCCCGGGCACCCGCGAACGAGTAGATCGTCTGGGCCGGGTCGCCGACGACGCAGATCTCGTCGCGGCCGCCGAGCCAGAGGTCGAGCAGCGCGGCCTGGATCGGCGACACGTCCTGGAACTCGTCGACGACGAACCACTTGTACTGCCGGCGCACCTCGGCGGCGACCCGCTCGTCCTCGGCCAGGATCGCGGCGCCGCAGAGCAGGACGTCCTCCATGTCCATGCGGCCCTGCTCGCGCTTGAGGTCCTCGTAGCTGGCGAACAGGTGCGCGACCGTCGCGTGGTCGAGCCCGCTGACCTCGCGGCCGCGCGTCGGCGCGACGCGGACGTAGTCGTCGGGCCGGACGTTGCTGACCTTGGACCACTCGATCTCGGAGGCGACGTCGCGCAGCCGCGCCTGGTCGGTCTCGACCCGGTTGCGCCGAGCCGCTCCGGCGACCAGGCCGAGCTTGGACTCGATCAGCTGCGGTGGCTCTCCGCCGTAGACCCGGGGCCAGAAGTACCGCACCTGGCGCAGCGCGGCGGAGTGGAACGTGCGCGCCTGCACCCCTGAGGCACCCAGCGTCCGAAGCCTTCCGCGCATCTCGCCGGCGGCCCGCGTGGTGAAGGTGACCGCGAGCACCTCCATCGGGTTGTAGACCCCGGCCGCGACGCCGTACGCGATGCGGTGCGTGATCGCCCGGGTCTTGCCTGTGCCCGCTCCCGCGAGCACCCGGACCGGGCCGCGGAGCGCCGTCGCCACCTCGCGCTGCTCGGGGTCGAGGGCAGCGAGCAGGTCGTCGGCGGACATCCGGAATGGTCTCCTCGCGGACGGTGTTGCAGTCGGTGAACCAACCCTAGACGTGAGGACGGACACCCGGATGACTCGGCCAGTTGACGATGTACAAGACGAGCTGGTGCGGCTACTGCCACCGGCTCGCCTCGCAGCTCGACCGCGAGGGCATCTCGTACGACGTGGTCGACATCGAGCGCCAGCCCGACGCGGCCGAGATCGTGATGCAGGCCAACGGCGGCAACCAGACCGTTCCGACCCTGATCTTCCCCGACGGCAGCACCCAGACGAACCCCTCGGTCAAGCAGGTCAAGGCGAAGCTCGCGTCTCTCTGAGTGTCACGATGGGCGGGTGACATCCTCCGCCCGCGAGCCACTCAGCCCCACGCCGCGCTCGCGTCCCCGACGCGAGAAGGAACGCGCCCGGTCGGACCGGGTCGCCCTGGACGCGGTCCTCGACGCCGCACTGATCTGCCACCTCGCCGTCGTTGTCGACGGCGTGCCGCTGGCGCTGCCCACGGTGTTCGCGGTGGACCGTGACGGTCCGGACCGCGACGGCACGCTGTACCTGCACGGCTCGGTCGCCTCGCGCAGCCTGGTGCAGGGACCCGACCAGGACGTCAGCGTCACGTTCACCCTGCTCGACGGCATCGTGCTGGCCCGGTCGGGGTTCAACCACTCGATGAACTACCGGTCCGCGGTCGTGATCGGACGGCCGCGGGTGGTGGCCGGCGCCGACGAGCGCGGGCGCGCATTCGACCTGCTCGTGAACCACGCCGCACCGGGCCGGTCCGCCGCGCTGCGCCGGCCGACCCGCAAGGAGCTCGCCGCGACGACGCTGCTCGCGCTGTCGTTGCACGAGGCGTCGGTCAAGGTCAGCGACGGGGACCCGGAGGACGAGGGCGTCGACGTCGAAGCCGGCGGTGTCTGGGCGGGTGTGATTCCGCTCCGCCTGGTCGCCGGCGACCCGGTCACGGGGGCCGACGTGGACGTCGCCGAAGTGCCGGCGCACGTGACCGCGCAGGCGGCCGCTCTGCGGGACGGCCGATGACACCGCGCCGCTCGTCGTACCGCCCCGTCGCGGAGGCCGCCTGGCGCTGGGTGCTGGAGCAGGTGCGCGAGGACGAGGGTCCGTGGATCCCACAGGACCCGAGCGTCACCGAGCCGGCCTACGACCGTGATGGCCTGCACAGCGGGATCGGCGGCCTGGCCCACGTGCTGGAGGAGGTCCGGCTGGCCCGGCCGTGGACGGCCGAGGAAGCGACGCTCGCGGACGCCGTCGCCGGCCGGCTCCGGTCCCGGATCCCGGTCACGACCGACTGCACGCTGTTCGACGGCCTGGCCGGCTACGCCGGGTCACTGCTCGCCCTCGGGGCGGACGGGACGGACGAGGCGCTGGAGCGGCTGGCCTCGATCGCCGTCGACGGCGGCTGGCCGCAGAGCGCCCTGGGCCCGCCTCGCTACCTGCCCGAGACCCGCATCCTCGACGCCACGCTCGGTACGGCGGGCGTGCTGCTGGCCGCGCTGTGGGCGAGGCGGCGCGGGGTGTCCGAGGCGGACCCGGTCGTCGACCACGCGGTCGCGGTGCTCCTCGCCGAGGCCGAGCACCTCCCGACCGGGACCGCATGGCGGTGGGTGCCCGAGCGCCATGACACCGAACCCGGCGCCCGGCAGATGCCGAACTGGTCGCACGGCCAGGCCGGGATCGCCGGCGCCGTCGCCGTGGCCGGCGCGGAGCTGGACCGACCGGACCTCGTCGCTGCCGCGGTGAGTGGGGCCGAGCACCTCGTGACACTCGCGGACACCAGCGGGCGGGGCTTCGTGGCACCGATGACCGTGCCGGACAAGCCCGGTCAGGACCGGGAGACGTTCACCTGGTGCCACGGCCCCACCGGCACGTCGCTGCTGTTCGCGGCGCTCGACCACGCCGGCGTGGCGGACGTGGCGGGTGAGCCTCCCGCCGCCTGGCACCGGCGTTGCCTGCACAGCGTCCGGACCTCCGGCCTCCCGGAGCGGCTCCGCCCCGGCTTCTGGGACAACGACGGCCGCTGCTGCGGTACAGCGGGCGTGGCCGAGGTGTTCCTCGACAGCTGGCGGCGGACCGGCGAGCCGGACGACCTGGCCTTCGCGCTCCACCTCGCGGACACCCTGGTCGAGCGGGCGGTGCAGGACGGCCCGCACGCGTACTGGCGGTTCCTCGAACATCGCGCTCCCGAACCGCTGCTGCCGCCCGGCGTCGGCTGGATGCAGGGCGCGGCCGGGATCGCGGCGACCCTCTTCCGGTGCGCCCGCGTGGTCGAGGACGGCAGGGCGGCGGCCCCGGTGCCCCGGGCGGACACGTGGTGGGCGGTGCTGGCTTAGCCCCGCCCGCCGGCGGCGCGCCGTGGCAGACGCTGGGGTGGGCGGGTGGTGCGTCTGGCAGGGCGCGCCGTCGGTGGGCGGTGCTGCTTGAGTCCGCCCCGCTCCCGCCCGCCTGCGACCCTCCTCCGACGGACGCACCACCCAACCCACCCCAGCGTCCGCCGGAGAAGGGTCGCCGCCGCGCTGCGGCGCGGTGGGATGAGCGATCCGCCGGCGTACCCGGGGGGCTTGGGGTGGGTTGGGCGGCGCGCCAGTGGGCGTTGCTGCCGTAGCTCCGCCCGCCGGCGGCGCGCCGTGGCAGACGCTGGGGCGGGCGGGTGGTGCGTCTGGCAGGGCGCGCCGTCGGTGGGCGGTGTTGGCTCCGCCCGCCGGCGACCCCACCCCGGGGGACGCACCACCCACCCACCCCAGCGTCCCCCGGGGCGGCGTCACCGTCGGGCTTGGCCGCCACGGGCAGCATCGGCGCGCCTGGGATCCGCCCCGAGCGCCGGATGTGAGGCCTACCAGCTCCCCGGCAGCGGCTCGCCGTACCACCACTCCACAAGCGACCGGCTGATCGAGATCCCGCCGGGCAGCACGAGGGTGCCGGCCTCGGCCTCTTCCTTCATCTCCGCCCGGGTGAACCAGCGGGCGTCCTCGATCTCCTCGCCGTCGACGGTGACCTCGACGGTGTCGGCGTGCGCGACGAACCCCATCATCAGGCTGGCCGGGAGCGGCCATGGCTGGCTGCCGAAGTAGGAGACCTCACCAATCCGGATCCCGGCCTCCTCCAGCACCTCGCGGCGGACCGCCTGCTCGACGGACTCCCCCGGTTCCACGAAGCCCGCGAGCGTCGAGTAGCGACCCTCCGGCCAGTCCGGGTGTCGGCCGAGGAGGCAGCGGTCGTCCGGCGCCTCGCCGTCGACGACGACCATGATCACCGCCGGGTCGGTGCGCGGGAACTGGGCGCGGCCGCACACCGTGCACCGCAGCTCGTGCCCGGTGTTGCGCGACTCCAGCGTGCCGCCGCAGCGCGGGCAGTGCCGCGTGGACCAGTGCCACTCGGCGATCCCGACGGCATGCACGAGCAGCTCGGCGTCCTTCTCGTCGATCGTCTGGACGGCGCCACGCAGCCCGGTCCAGCCGTCCTGCCCGTCGGCCATCGACGGGTCGGCGATGACCGCGAAGTGGATCACCCCGTCGCGGTCGCCGAGCAGGATCCGTCGCCCGTCGGGCGCGTCGTCCGGCGCCAGCCACGTGAGCCGGCCGTCGACCGGCCGGAACCGCGTGCCGGAGAGCACCAGGACCCGCGTGGCAGGGTCGGTCCAGGCCTCCGCCAGCCAGGCGTCGTTGACGCGGCGGTCGGCGATGCGGTCGTGGGGGTGGCGCGAGAGAGCGATCTCGGAGGACTCCACGGGACAAGGCCTACCACGCGTGGCCGTCCGGCTACTGGCGACGCGTTCGGGCCACGATGACGGCACCGCCCTCCCGCCCGCCGGCCGAGGTGTAGGGGGCCGAGGGTTGTCGACGCCGGAGGGACGAAGGTCCCGGGCGGCCCGGCCGTTGCTCCCTTCCTGACTGTCGGACCAAGGAGGAGCCTGAGATGAGCACCGGACGAGCTGGCCCGAGGGTCTCCGTCCGTTCGTGCTCTCGATCGGCATGCGCGAGGTGACGGACAAGCGGCTCCTCGCGTCGTGAGACACCCCACGGCAGGCAGGAAGAGGAGTTGAGATGAAGGACCGCGTGATGCGCCAGCCACGTTCGCCTCTCGACCATGGCGACGTGGCGGAGATTCGCAGCATCCTCGAGCTCGCCCGGAGGGCGCCGAGCGTGCACAACACGCAACCCTGGCGGTGGCGGATCGACGGGCGGGTGCTGGAGCTTCGTGCCGATCGCTCTCGACAGCTGAGGGTCGCCGACCCAGTCGGCCGAAACTTCATGATCAGCTGCGGCTGCGCCGTGCACCACGCGGTCGTCGGTGCCGGCGCCCTCGGCTGGAGGGCGAGCGTGGACCTGCTTCCCGAACCGGCGGACCCCGACGTGTTGGCACGGATGCAACTGGTGCCGGTCGCGGTGCCGGACGACAGCCGCGACGTGCTCCGCCTCATCGAGGACAGACGCACCGACCGTCGTCGGTTCACCAACCGACCGGTCCCACCCGAGCGCCTCAAGGACCTCGCTGTCGACGCCGGTCGATGGGGCGCACAGGTTGTCGCGCTGACGGACCTCACGCAGCGATGGCGTGTCGAAGGTCTGGTGGAGCGGGCGATCGCTTCGCAGGAACAGGACGGCCGCTACAGCGCCGAGCAACGGGCCTGGACAGACCGGGGCCCGACCGACGGCATCCCCAGCGCGGCCCTGACCGGGGGTGTCGGTCACGCTCCCGGGCTTCGGACGCGTTTCACCCAACGGTCGACGCCGACGACCGACCGCACGATCGAGGGGTCAGACGGACTGATCCTGATCGGGACGACGTCGGACGGACCACGGTCCTGGCTGCACGCCGGGCAGGCGCTCAGCGCGCTCTGGCTGGCTGCCGTGGGCGCTGGAGTGTCGATGGTCCCGCTCAGCCAGGTGACCGAGCTCAACGCGACCCGTCTCGCCCTGCGCTACGACGTGATGTTCGGGAGCATGGAGCCGCAGATCCTGGCCCGCATGGGGTGGCTGGAGACCGGCCGTGCCGAGCTGCGACGGACACCCAGGCGACCGTTGGACGACATCCTCGACTCCTGAGACAACAGGGCGGGGACCGGTCAGCGCGGGTCGATCGACCGATCCGTTGCGGCCCGCATCGACGCGCTCACTCGTCGGAGCCCGTCGCCGTCCAGTCGCGGATCGTCGGCATGTCCTCGAGGTGCTCGACGATGTAGGCGCGATGCGCGACCAGCTGCTCCTCGCACCAGCGCTTGAGGTCCGCGGCGCCGGGAGGGGTGCGCCGACTGTTGTTGATCGCGTCGATCACCAGGTGGAACCGGGAGACCTCGTTGCGGACCACCATGTCGAAGGGCGTCGTCGTCGTGCCCTCTTCGATGAAGCCCCGCACGTGGAACCGGTCGGTCTCAGGCCGACCGTGCAGGAGCTGGTGCACCGCTCCCGGGTAGCCGTGGAACGAGAAGACGACATCGGTGCTGTCGGTGAAGAGCTCGCGGAACGTTGTCTCGTCGAGACCGTGTGGATGGTCCCTGAGGCGCACCAAGGACAACAGGTCGACCACGTTGACGACGCGGACGCGCAGCTGAGGCAGGCGTTCGCGCAGGATCTGGGCCGCAGCGACCGTCTCCATCGTCACGACGTCTCCCGCGCACGCGAGCACGAGGTCCGGGTCGGCAAGGCCGTCGTCGTTGCCTGCCCATTCCCAGATACCGGCTCCGCGCCGGCAGTGTTCTTCGGCCTGCGCGAGCGTCAGCCACTGTGGCTGAGGCTGCTTGTCGATGACGATCAGGTTCACGTAGGAGCGTGACCTGAGGGAGTGGTCGGCCACGGACAGGAGGCAGTTGGCGTCCGGCGGCAGGTAGACCCGGACGACCTCGCCGCGCTGGTTGATCACGTTCTGGATCAGCCCGGGCCCCTGGTGCGAGAAGCCGTTGTGGTCGTTGCGCCACGCGGTCGAGGTGAGCAGGATGTTGAGGCTGGGCACAGGCGCACGCCACGACAGGTGCGCGGCCTCCTCGAGCCACTTGAAGTGCTGGATGGTCTGTGAGGCCGAGACCATCGCGAACGCCTCGTACGTGGCGAACATCCCGTGCCGCCCGGTCAGCGTGTAACCCTCGAGCCAGCCGTGGCAGTTGTGCTCACTGAGGACCTCCATCACCCGCCCGTTGCGGGAGAGCTTGACGTCGCCCTCCGTGACCCGTTCCGCCCAGCACCGGTCGGACACCTCGAAAACGGCTCCCAGCCGGTTGCTGTTGGTCTCGTCGGGGCAGAACAGCCGAAAGCTGTCCGGGTTGGCTGTGTAGATGTCGCGCAGGACGGCACCGAGCGGCCGCGTGGACTCGGCGCGGACCGAGCCCGGACGCTCCAGGGCCAGGGCGTAGTCGGAGATGGGAGGGATGTCGAGGTCCTCAGTCACCAAGCCACCGTTGGCGTGTGGTGAGGCGCTCATCCTGAGGTCACCCGCGGGGTTGGCCTGCAGGACCTTGTCGATCGGCCGGCCCATCTGGTCGAACAGCTCGTCGGGACCGTACGAACGCATCCAGGACTCGAGCATCCGAAGGTGCTCGGGGTGCTCCCGCACGCCGGACAGCGGCACCTGGTGGGCCCGCCATGTGCCCTGCACCTGGATCCCGTCGACGACGTCGGGGCCGGTCCAGCCCTTGGGGCTCCGCAGGACGATCAACGGCCAGCGCGGCCGACCACCGTCCCAGTCACCGTTGCGTGCCTGGTGCTGAATGGTCCTGATCGAGCCCCAGGCCCGGGCGAGGGCGCGGCCGAACTCCAGGTGCATCTGGTGCGGGTCGTCGCCCGACACTTCCGTGACGTCGTACCCGTGGCCGGCGAGGAGGTGGCGCACCTCGGCTGGGTCCTTGCGGGACAGGACGGTCGGACCGGCGATCTTGCCGTCATTGAGGTGCAGCACCGGGAGCACCGCTCCGTCGCGAGCCGGGTTCAGGAAGGAGATGCCCTTCCATGATCCTTCTAGCGGCCCCGTCTCGGCCTCACCATCCCCGATGACCGCCAGCGCGATGAGATCGGGGTTGTCCATCACGGCACCGAACGCGTGCACCAGGACGTACCCGAGCTCGCCCCCCTCGTGGATCGACCCTGGCGTGGTCACGGACACGTGGCTGGGAATGCCGCCGGGCGTCGAGAACTGCCGGAAGAGCCGGCGTACGCCGTCGAGGTCGGGGGTGACGTCGGGGTAGATCTCCGTGTACGCGCCTTCCAGGTACGCCGCTGCGACCAGCGCCGGGCCACCATGACCAGGGCCGGCGAGGTAGATCATCTCCTGGCCCGTCTCCCGGATGATCCGGTTGGCGTGCGCGTAGACGAACGAGAGTCCAGGGCTGGTCCCCCAGTGCCCGAGCAGTCGCGGCTTCACGTGCGCGGGGTCCAGCGGCGTCCGTAGCAGCGGATTGGCCTGGAGGTAGATCTGGCCCACGGTGAGGTAGTTGCATGCCCGCCACCAGGCATCCATCACCTCGAGGTCTGCCGGCTCGACGTCGCTGAGCTGGTCGGCAAGCTCCTGGATCTGTGCAAGAGAACGAGTACCTGTCGAGATGTCGCGGTCCCGGACTGCGTGCCCGGTGGTTTCGGAGGGGGTCACGTGGGGCTCCTCGAGGATGGGTCGAAGCGAGAGCGATCCGGACTCCCTCGGTGGAGTCCGGCTCATCGACTCGTTCACAGTATCGAGAGGCTGGGGCGAACAGGTCGAGTCGCCCGCAGCTAGGTTGCTGCCCGTGAGCACCCACATCGGCGCCGAGCCCGGCGCGATCGCCCCCACCGTCCTGCTGCCCGGCGACCCGCTCCGCGCGAAATGGATCGCCGAGACGTTCCTCGACAACTCCACCTGCTACTCAGACGTGCGCGGGCATGCTCGGCTACACCGGCACCTGGCAGGGACGGCCGGTCTCGGTGCAAGGGTCCGGCATGGGCCAGCCGTCGCTCGCGATCTACGCCAACGAGCTGTTCCGGGAGTACGACGTGCGCACCGCGATCCGGGTAGGTTCCTGCGGCGCGGTGACCGACAAGCTGGCGCTCCGCGACGTCGTGATCGCGTCCGGCGCCTGCACCGACTCGTCGATGAACCGGCTGCGGTTCCATGGCCTCGACTACGCGCCGGTCGCCGACTTCGGCCTGCTGATGGCGGCGTACGACTCGGCGCGGGCACGGGCCGACGTCACCACCCACGTCGGGCTGATCTTCTCCGGTGACCAGTTCTACCGCCCGCGCGAGGAGCTGATGAAGCCGATGGTCGAGCACGGCGTGCTCGCGATCGAGATGGAGGCGAGCGCGCTGTACACCCTCGCCGCCCAGTACGGCGTCCGCGCGCTCGCGATCTGCACCGTCTCCGACCACGTGCTCACCGGGGAGGCGTCGACCAGGCCAGGAGCGGGAGCAGACATTCGGCGCGATGGTCGACATCGCGCTCGCCGCCGCGATGCGCGACTGACCTCAGCCGCCGACGATCCGCTCCAGCCCGGCCCGGTCGGGCAGCTCGGCCTCGTCGGGCGTGACGGTCTCGCCGCTGCGCACGTAGTGGAACGCCACGCGCACCTGCTCCGGCTCCACCCCGGCCAGCTCCGCCCAGGCCACCCGGTAGATCGCGAGCTGGAGCGCGTCGGCGGTCTGGCGCTGGTTGGTCTTCCAGTCGACGACCAGGAAGCCGTCGCGGCCGTCAACCTGATCCTGGTAGACCGCGTCGATCCGTCCGCGCACCACCTGGCCGGCCAGCACCAGTGCGAATCCCGGCTCGACGGCGTAGGGCGTGCGGTCGGCGAACGGGCCCTCCTCGAAGCGCTTGATCAGCTCGCGCAGGTCATCGTCGTCGTCGATGCCGACGTCGCCGCGACCGGGCAGCTCGTCGGGGTCGATCATCTGCTGCTGCCCGAACCGGCTCTCCACCCACGCGTGGAACCGGGTGCCGAACCGGGCCGCCGGCGACGGCTGCCGCGGCATCGGGCGGGCCAGGTCGCGCGCGAAGCCCTCCGGGTCGTCGCGCATGCGGGCCAACGAGGTGGCGGACAGGCTCGGTGGCAGCGAGATGTCGACGGTCTGACGGGTCTCCGCGGACGCTTCGGCGAGCAGCCGCTCGATCGTCGCGTCCCACGCCGCCACCTCCTCCAGGACCAGCATGTCCTCGATCGTCTCGTCGTCCGCCGGCGTGTCGACAGCCTCCGCGACCAGCTCGGCGGCACGCCAGCGCCGCTCGACCTCCGCGGTGTGGTGGGACATCGGGAACGGCCGCTCGGTGCCGGCGGCCGCGTAGGGACTGGTCGAGCCCTTCGCGGGCTTGTCCGCCCAGGCGTCGGGCGTCGCACCCCACACCTGCATCGCGTCGCGGGTGCGGACCAGGTACGACGACGCGCCGAGGCCGGTCTTGCCCCCGGGCTTCCACTGCCAGCTCGAGACCGACAGCAGGTGACGGGCACGCGTCCAGGCGACGTAGCCGAGCCGGAGCTCCTCGGTCGCGTCGTGCTCCTTCGCCGCGGCGGCGTACGCGCGGATGTCCTCGGCCCGGTGGCCACCGAGCTGCGGAAGGTCGTGCGCGTCGCCCCGCAGCTCGGCCGGCATCACGGAAGGGACCGTCGTCCAGCGTGAGCGGCCACGGTTGGTCGGGAACTTCGTGTCGGTGACCCCGACCAGGAACACGGCGTCCCACTCGAGCCCCTTCGCCCGGTGGACAGTCAGCAGCTTCACCGAGTCGGCCTCGCTGGGCGTGGCCACGTCGAGGCCCTGGCCGAAGTCGTCCTCTGCCTCCAGCCAGGCCATCAGCGCGGTCAGGGTGACCGGTCCGTCGATCGCCTGGAACTCCGCCACCGCCTGCACGAACAGGTCGAGGTTGTCGCGCCGGGCGGACGCGGCAGGACTGACCGAGGAGGCGAGCTCGACGTCGATGCCTGTGGTGTCGACGATGCGGCGCACCAGGTCGAGGATCGGCTCGCTGATCGCCGACCTCAGCCGGCGCAGCTCGGCCGAGAGCAGCGCGAACCGCTCCCTCGCCTCGGATGAGTAGGGCAGGTCTCCGGGCTGGTCGACCGCGTCGCCCAGCGAGGCGATCTCGGTCGGGTCGGACCCCTCCACCGCGGCGGCCAGCTCGGCCCGGACGTCGGGGAAGGCGCGGCTCCGGCCGCGCGGCCCGGCCAGGTCACGCGCGCGGCGACCGAGCAGGGCCAGGTCGCGCACCCCGATCGCCCATCGGGGTCCGTTGAGCAGGGTCAGCATCGCGGCGTTGTCCGTGACGTCCTGGATCAGGGCAAGAGTGGCCACCACCTCGGCGACCTCGGGCAGCCGGAGCAGGCCCTTGAGTCCGACGATCTCGACCGGGACCTCTCGGTCGGTGAGCGCGTCGAACACGGCCGCGGCGTGGGTGTTGTCGCGCGTGAGCACCCCGATCTCCTTCCAGGGCGTGCCGACGTCGTGGCAGGCCAGCACCTGGTCGCCGAGCGCGGCGAGCTCGAGGTCCCAGGTCTCGTGCACCGCGGCCCGCACCTCTCCGGGACCGGCCTCGGGCTTCGGTTCGAGCGGGAGGAGCTCCGGTCGCTCGTCGTACAGCGCTCGGGCGAGGTGGTTGGCCGTGGCCAGGATGCGCTCGTCGGAGCGGCGGTTGACGGTGAGCGGGTACGTCGCCGGGGCACCGTCGACCGCCGGGAACGACCGGCCGAATTCGAGGATGTTGGAGACCGAGGCGCCGCGCCAGCCGTAGATCGCCTGGTTGGGGTCACCGACCGCGGTGACCGGGTGGCCGAGACCGTCGCCCGCCGGTCCCGAGAACAACCGGCTCAGCATGATCGCCTGGGCGACGGAGGTGTCCTGGTACTCGTCCAGCAGCACGACCTTGAACTTCGCACGCTCCAGCCGACCCACCTCCGGACGGCCGCGGGCAAGGGATGCCGCCAGGGCGATCTGGTCACTGAAGTCGACCAGGCCGAGGTCGCGCTTCAACCGCCGGTAGGCCTCGACCAGCCCGAGCAGGTCGGCCCGGCCGTCGACCGCGCGGATCGCGCGCTCGTTGTTGTCGCGGTACGACGAGCGCGACTCGCCCGCCATCCCCTCCACGAAGAGCTCGCGGTGCCGGGCGTCGACGCGGCGCACGTCGTCCGGCGCGACCAGGTGCTCGGTCATCTCGGCGTCGAGGGCGAGCAGGTAGCGCACGGCGTGGTCAGGTGACTCGGTGAGATGCGGCACCGGGGCGCGGTAGCGCTGGACCGCGCGAGCGGCCAGCTGGTAACGCGAGGCGTCGGCGATCAGGCGGGTGTCGGGCTCGTAGCCGATCCGAAGCCCGTGCTCGGTCAGGAGGCCGGCGGCGTAGGAGTGGTAGGTCGCGACCGTGGGCTCCTCGACCTCGTCGTCGCCGCGCTCGCGGCCGGGCAGCAGTCCGGCCTCGCGGAGCGCCCCCCGGATGCCGGCGTCGAGCTGGGCGGTCGCCTTGGTGGTGAAGGTCAGTCCCAGCACCTCGGCCGGCGCCACCTGGCCGGTCGCGACCAGCCACACCACCCGGGCGGCCATGACGGTGGTCTTGCCCGACCCTGCGCCGGCGATGACAACGGCCGGGGCGAGCGGGGCCGTGATCGCCGCGAACTGCTGGTCGCTGAAGGTGAAGTCCGACCGCATCAGCTCGCGCAGCTGGTCGGCAGTGTCGATGCTGTACGTGGTCACGAGAGCACCGATCCAGCCGCGTGAGCCGGGCAGATCGGCACGAACGCGCAGCGTGAGCACAGGGTCTGCTCGGGACGCGCGACCAGCACCTCGTCGCGCACGGCCCGGGTGATCTGCATCAGCTGGCGCTGCACGGTCGTCGCACCGTCGACCTCGGGCTGGGGTGGCTGCGCCTGCACCTTGGGCAGCTCGTCGCCCACCCGCAGGTGCACGAGCTCGGCACCCCCGGAGACCGACGGCGCACCCACGATCGCGTCGGCGGCCCCGTTGTCCACGGCGAGCTGGTAGAGGCCGAGCTGCGGGTTGTCGGCAACGCTCTTGTCGGTGGGCGGGTACTTGCCGGTCTTCAGGTCGACCACCCAGACCCGGCCGTCGGCGTCGATCTCCAGCCGATCGGCGTAGCCGTGCAGGCGCACCGCCTGACCGTCGGGGAGCGTCACCTCCGCGTCGACCGGGACCTCCGTGTCGAGGAACCGGCGGGTGCCGCTGTCCTGCCAGCGCACGAACCGCTGGATCGCCGCGGCCACCGCCTCGCGCTCCCGCCCCCGCGACCAGGGGGTGCGGAAGTCCATCTGGTCCCAGACCTCGTCGACCAGCGCCATCACGTCGTCGTCGGCCGTGAGGTCACCGGTCGCCAGCCGATCGGCGATGGCGTGGACGACGGTGCCGAACCCCTGGCTCGACGTACTCACCCGTTCGCCGCCGGCCTCACGCTCGAGGAACCACTTCGCGGGGCAGTCCAGGAGCGACTGCAGCATGCTCGCGGAGACGACGACCGGCTCGTCGGGCTGTCGCAGCGGTTGGTCGGAGCTGGTGAGCCGTCGCATCCCCCACCACGTCGCCGGGTCGGCCTGGGGCGCGACCGGGCGGCCACCCACCTCGGCCGCGCCCAGCCGGGCCAGCCGCGCCGCGGCCGCCCGCCGGAGTGCCCCGGGCTTCTCAGGATCGGCGACGGTGCGTCGCAGCTCGGCCACGAGTCCCGGCATGGAAAGGGGACGCGGCGGCCGCCCCACCTTGTGCACGGGATCGCGCCCCAGCTCGTGCACGAAGCGGGACGGCTGCTCGCCCTCGTCCTCGGGCGATGCCACGGCGGTCACGACGAGGCGCTCGCGGGCCCGCGTGCAGGCGACGTAGAACAGCCGCCGCTCCTCGGCCAGCATCGTGGTGGTCGACACCGGCGGCAGCAGGCCGTCACGGCCGATCCGGTCGGGATTGAGGAGCGAGCCGCGACGACGCAGGTCGGGCCAGGACCCGTCCTGCACGTGTGCGACGACCACCAGCCGCCACTCGAGGCCCTTGGACCGGTGGGCGGTCAGCAGCCGCACGGCGTCGCCGCGCACTCCGCGGTCGGCCAGCGTGTCGGCGGGGATCTCCTGGGCGGTGAGCGTGTCGAGGAAGCTCTGCACGCTGGTGTGCCCGCGCTGCTCCTCGGCCTTGGCCGCCGCCTCGAAGAGCGCGCAGAGTGCGTCCAGGTCACGATGGGCGAAGCGGGCCGCGTTGCCTCCGTGTCGGGTGGCCGCACGGAGCCGATGTCCCCAGCCGGTGCCGCTCCACAGCACCCAGAGCACCTCCTCGGCCGTGCCGCCACCGTCGAGCACGCTGTTGGCCCGCGCCAGCAGGTCGGCCAGCCGGCGGGCTGCGGCCCCGTGGCTGCCTCGCACACCGTCGAGCAGCGCCGGGTCGAGCACGGAGCGGCGGAGCAGCTCGCGGGAGGACACCGCGGTCTCCCCGGCCTGCGCGGCGCGCTCCTTCTCCCGGGCGCGCAGGGCCCGCGCAAGGGCCCGGACGTCTGTCGCGTCGAGCCCTCCCACGGGAGACGTGAGCAGCTCCTCGACGCGGTCCACGGCCACGAACCGCGGGTCGGTGGGGTCGTCAACACCGGCGTCGACCACGATGCGCAACGCGGCCAGCAGCGGCATCACGGCCGGTTCGCGAACCAGGGGCGTGTCGTCGCTGGCCACCTCGACCGGCACGCCCGCAGCGGAGAGCGAACGGCGCAGCGCCGGCAGCGTGGAGCGTCCCGACCGCACCAGCACGGCCATCTCGGACCAGGGCACGTCGTGCTCGAGATGCGCACGACGGAGCAGGTCGGCCAGGTGCTCGGTCTCGGCCCGGGCCGTGTCGAACGTCGTGACGTCGACCCAGCCGTGGCCCAGCTCGGCCGGCGCCGCCGTTGGTGACCGGAACGCCTCCCAGTCGGACCGGGCGATGTCGCCGCGGACGCCGATGGAGGCGGCAACGGTCTGGGACGCCGTCAGCAGCCGTGAGCCGAAGCGGCGCGTCGTACGCAGCGCGACCACCGTGGCCGGCTCGCCGTTGGAAGCCGGGAAGGACGAGGGGAAGTCGGAGGATGCCGTTGACGTCGGCCCCGCGGAAGCCGTAGATCGACTGGTCGGGGTCGCCGACGACCACGAGGTTGCGTCCGTCGCCGGCCAGCGCGTCGCAGGAGCGCGACCTGGCTGGGGTCGGTGTCCTGGTACTCGTCGACGAAGACGTGGCCGTAGCGGGTGCGCAGCTCGTCGCGGTTGTGCTCGGCGATGCCCACCGCGCGCCGGATCAGGTCGGCGTAGTCGACCGCGCTCATGTCGTCGAGAACCACCAGGTAGCGCTGCATGAAGCTGGCAGCGACGACGTACGCCTCGTCGCCCGAGGACCGTCCGAGCTCGGCGAGGTCGACCGGGTCGAGGCCCTTCTCGCGCGCCCTGGCCAGCACTGACTGCACCTCCGCGGCGAACCCGCGCGTGCGAACCGCGGCACGCATCGGCTCGGGCCAGGTCAGTGACTCCGGTCCGGTCAGGAGCTCCTGGATCAGTACGTCCTGCTCCGGCGCCGACAGCAGCCGCAGCGGGGCGGCGTACAGCTCGGCGGGGGCGTGGCTGCGCACGAGGCCGTAGGCGAACGAGTGGAACGTCGAGCTGATCGGGCTCGACAGCGTGCGGCCGAGGCGCGCGGTCACCCGGTCGCGCAGCTGCTCGGCGGCCTTGCGGCTGAAGGTCAGCGCCAGCACCGAGGACGGGTCGGCGCCGCGGTCGCTCGATGCGGTCGACGATCGCCTCGACCAGGGTCGTGGTCTTGCCGGTGCCGGGACCGGCGAGCACCAGCAGCGGTCCGCCCGGATGGTCGACGACGCGCTGCTGGTCGTCGTCGAGCACGGGTGGTGCGAGACGGGTCGGGTCGGGCGCGACGAGGCGGTACGACGGGCCGTTGCTCACGGTGCTACCCAAGCACGGGCCCCCGACGGGGTGGGTGGTGTGGGGGTGCGTCGTGGGGAGTGGGGGTTCACCACGGTATGCAGGTGTAACTACGGCAATTCGGACAGCGCCGCGTGCCTCCGGCGCCCTCCCCATGGTCGACCCGCGCTTCCCACGATGTGCTCATCGTGGGATGCGCGGGTACGCCTGCATACCGTGGTGAACCCGCAGCACCGACCCGCCATGCCGGCCGTGTTCCGGCAGATACCCGCCGCGTCGTAGCGTGCCGGTCATGAGCAACGACGGCCCGCTGTCCGACCTGCTCGTGCTCGACCTGACCCGCGCGCTCGCCGGGCCGCACGCCGCGATGATGCTCGGCGACCTCGGCGCGCGGGTGATCAAGGTCGAGCGCCCGACCGGCGACGACACCCGGTCGTGGGGTCCGCCGTTCGTGGGTCCCGAGGACGCGCGCGAGTCGACGTACTTCCTCTCGGCCAACCGCAACAAGGAGTCGCTCATGCTCGACCTCAAGACCCAGACGGACCAGCGACGTGCTGGCGCGGCTGGTCGAGCGGGCCGACGTGCTGATGGAGAACTTCCGGGTCGGCGTGCTCGACCGGCTCGGCTTCCCGGTCTCGCGGCTGCACGAGCTCAACCCCGGGCTGGTCGTGCTGTCGATCACCGGCTTCGGGCACGACGGCCCGGAGGCGACGCGGGCCGGCTACGACCAGATCGCGCAGGGCGAGGGCGGGCTGATGTCGATCACCGGCACCGAGCAGCCGACCAAGGTCGGGGTGCCGATCGCCGACCTGATCGCCGGCATGAACGGCGCGTACGGCGTGGTCGCCGCGCTGCACGAGCGCACCCGCACCGGCCTCGGCCGCGTCGTGCGCACGTCGCTGCTGGCCGGGATGGTCGGCGTGCACGCCTTCCAGGGCACCCGCTGGACCGTCGCCGGCGAGGTGCCGGGACTGGCCGGCGACCACCACCCGTCGATCGCGCCGTACGGCATGTTCGCCACCGGCGACCGCGCCGATCCAGATCGCGTGCGGGTCGGAGGGGCTGTGGCGGGCCTGTGCGGCGGCGTTCGGCTGGGACCCCGCCGAGCCGCGGCTTCGCGACCAACCCGCGAGCGGGTCGCCCACCGCGACGCGCTGATCGAGCGTGATCGAGTCGCTGTTCGCGGACCAGCCGGCCGAGCACTGGCTCGCAGCTGCTGGCGACGGCCGGGGTGCCGGCCGGCAAGGTGCGCATCGATCGACGACGTCTACGCCTGGGAGCAGACGCTGCTCGCAGGGCCTGCTGCTCGACGGTCGACCACCCGACCCTCGGCACGGTCCAGCTGCCCGGCTCGCCGATCCGCTTCGACGACAACCCGTACTCCGGCGGCCGGTCCGAGCACGTCGCTCCCCCGACCCTCGGCCAGCACAACGACGCGATCCGCGAGTGGCTCCGCTCCTGATCGGTGACCCGTCGCAGATGGCGACGTCGCGGGCGGTGAGCCGTCGCAGATGGCGACGTCCGCATCGCCATCTGCGACGGCTCAGCGCACCCACACCCACCATCTGCGACGGCTCGCCGCACCCACACCCACCATCTGCGACGGCTCGCCGACAGGACACTCAGGAAATCCCAAGACCCGGCCCGCATGCTGGCGGACGAGTTGGAACAAACCAGGGGGAAAGCATGTCGCAACGGCCCGTTCGGCTCACGGCGGCACTGCTGCTGAGCCTGGGTCTGACGGTGGGTGCGTGTGGCGGGGGCCCCGCATCCACCGTCACGGGTCCGACCAAGACGGTCACGGTCACGGCCAGCCCCGACGCGTCCGCAGGTGCCACGCCCACGAAGGCGCCGGCGCCGACGGCGGCCGGCGACAAGCTGGCATGTGACGACATGGAGACCGTGATGTCGAACATGAGCAAGGCCGCCGTCGGCTGGGTGCCCACCACCCGCCCCTTCGACCAGAACGTGGGCACGAGGATCCGGCTGCTGGCACAGGACATGGCAGTCGACGAGCGCAAGGCCACGACGGCCCGCGTGCGCGCCGGGGTGCACCAGAGCACCGAAGCCTTCACCGGCCTGGCCCGCGCCATGGCCGGGAAGAGCAAACCCAAGGTGTTCAAGGCGATCGGTCAGACCCGGGTCGCCTACGCCAAGCTCAAGCTGGTCTGCGGTCTCTGAGACCTGACGCCGCCGCTCAGCCCAGGTCGACGATCGCGGCCACCGGGCCGCCGCCGTCGGGACCCTGGTGGGCCGCCGACACCGACACGAACACCGCCGGGTCGCCGGTGACCGCGGCGGTGACGCCGCCGACGGCCGCCTTGATCTGGCGGTGCCAGTGCACGTCGGAGTCGTCGAGCATCGCGTTGCGGCGACCGCGGACCTTGCCGTCCTGCGAGACCTCGCACTTGAGGAACACGTTGACGAGCCGACCGTCGAGGTCGGAGGTGTGCGGCCGCTCGGGCAGCTCGAGCCCGGCCTCGCGGATCGCGTCCCAGATGCCCGTCCTGGTCGAGCGCGTCCTTCATCACGGAGTGCCCGATCCGGTAGCGGCCGCCGACGCCGGTCGCGTTGCCGACCACGACCACCTGGGCCTGGTCGAGCTCGACGCCCGAGGAGCACGACGCCACGGACGAGTAGAGGGAGCGGTCGTGCATCACGTCGTCGTCGGTCGGCATCTCGATCTCGCCGAGGGCGACCGCGATGCCGAGCGCCGTGCCGCCGTTGGAGAGGTCCATCGACTCGTGCGTGTCCTCGGTCCAGACCGTCTTGCCGCGCGACTTGGCGTCGCGGATCGTGTGATGGTCAGCAGCGGGGTCTTGGTCTGCACGTAGTGGACGTCGGCGGGGTCGGTGATCCCGGCCCGCTCCATCGCCACCTTCACCGCGTCGGCGACCTTGGTGATCATCGCGATCCGGCCGATGTCCTCGGGCAGCAGCACCTCGCTCATCGCGAAGCCGACGGTCAGCCGCGGCTCGTCGGTCGGCTCGGCGTCGGTGGTCGCGAAGATCGTCGCGTGCGGGCTGATCACGCCGTCGGTGCCGCCGGACCACACGATCGGGACCTGCTTCACCTGTCGCGGCGTCGGCGCCCTTCTCGACCAGCACCTCGCGGAAGGCGCGGTCGGCGATGATCCGGGTGTAGTCGTTGACGCCGCCGTTGCCCTCGGTCTTGCCGATGATCGCGATCACGCGGTCGGCGTCCATCACGCCGTCGTCGATCAGCTTCGCGAGCTCGCTGGCGTCGGCGACGGAGTGGATCGGGACCTTGCGTACTTCGATGGCGTCGGGCATGGGCCGGTTCCTTTCGGTGGAGTCTCTCTGTCGGGTACGACGACGGTGCCGGTCGCCTCCGGTCACGGCCTCGCACGATGTGGGCGAGGTCGGTGATCACGCCGGGCGCTGCCGCCTGCTCGACGAACCGGCAAGCGGCGTCGACCTTCGGCCCCATCGAGCCGCTGGCGAAGTGGCCCTGCTGCGGCGTACGCGCGCATCTGCGTCGACGGTCACCGCGCCGATGTCGCTCGGCCTCCGGGGTGCCGAAGCGGAGCACGGCGTGCGGCACGTCGGTGCGCGATCACGAGCACGTCGGCGTCGACCGAGCGCGCCGAGCAGGGCGGCGCCGAGGTCCTTGTCGATGACCGCCTCGACGCCGCGCAGGTAGCCGTCCGGCGTCGCGCGACGACCGGGATCCCGCCGCCGCCGTTGGCGACCACGACGAACCCGGCGTCGACCAGTGCCAGCACGGCCGGGGCGTCGAGGATCTCGCAGCGGCTCCGGCGAGGCGACCACCCGCCGCCAGCCCTTCTCGCCGCGGTCCTCCCAGGTCTCGCCGTGCTCGACGAGCAGCGCGGCCTCGTCGGCGCGGCAGGAACCGCCCGATCGGCTTGGTCGGCCGGGCTGAAGCCCGGGTCGTCGGCGTCGACGAGGGTGCGGGTGACCACGGTCGCCGTAGCGGCGGTCGATGCCGCGCCGGGCCAGCGCGGCGTCGAGCGCGTCCATCAGCACGAACCCGAGGGTCGCCTGGGTCTGCGCGCCGCACCAGTCCAGCGGCACCGGGGGTACGACGGCCGCCGCGATCTCGTTCTTGACCAGCAGGTTGCCGACCTGGGGCCCGTTGCCGTGGGTGATCACGACGTCGACGTCCTGCTGCGAGCAGGTCGGCGACCGCCTCCATCGCGACCTCCGCGGCGGCGATCTGGTCCTCGGGCCGGGCCCGCCCGTCGGCGTTGGTCATGGCGTTGCCGCCGAGTGCGAGCAGGACCCTCATGGGTCGAACCTAGAGACCCCGGCCGGACGGGGCACCAGCAACATCGACCAAGGCCCCGCGTGCGCGCTGGCAACCCTTGCCCAACTCACGTGAACGCGCCCCATCCGAGCCGCACCGCGAGGAGCAGGCCGGCGACCCCGATGGACCACCGGGTGACCGGCTCCGGCACCCGCCGGATCACCGCCGGGCCGAGCCACCCGCCGAGGATGCACCCCACCAGAAGCGGCGGGACGGCCGCCCACTCGACCGGTGCCCGGAAGGCGAACACGACCGCGGCCGAGGCGTTCGCGGCGCCGAGGAACACGTTCTTGAGCGCGTTCGACACCGGCAGCGGGCGGTCGGTGCGCGAGAGCAGCACCGCCAGGATCATCACACCGGCGGCGGCCCCGAAGTACCCGCCGTACACGCAGCAGAGGAAGATCAGCACGGTGACGCCGAGGCCGAGTGCGCCGTCGTGGCCAGACATCCGGCGGCCCTCACCCAACGCGCGCACCCGCGGCGACACGAGCAGCAGCACGGCCGCCAGCGCGACCAGGAACGGCACCACCTTCTCGAACGAGCCGGGCGGCCCCTCAAGCAGCAGGACGCTGCCGACGATGCCGCCCACGACCGCCACCGGCAGCGCGACGAGCACCAGCCGGCCGAGACCGCGCAGCTCGGGGCGACTGCCGCTGACGCTGCCGATCGAGCTGCCGACGAGGCCGACCGAGTTGGTGACGTTGGCGACGACCGGTGGCAGGCCGACCACGAGCAGGGCCGGGTAGGACACCAGCGAGGCGAGACCGGCGGTGCTGCCGATCAGGCCGGCCCCGAAGCCGGCCAGCGCCAGGAACGCGATCTCGCCCGGGTCCACGCGTCAGCGGCCGCCGGCGACGCGCAGCGTCGTCCCCGTCACGTACGACGCCGAGTCGCTCATCAGCCACGCGACGGCCTCCGCGATCTCCGAGGCCTCGCCGGGGCGACCGACCGGCACCGAGTCCGCGAGCCGCTCGAGCCGGTCGGGGTCGCCGGCGTCCTCATGGATCCGGGTGCGCACCATGCCCGGAGCCACCCCGACCACGCGCACGCCGTCGCGGGCCACCTCCTGCGCCAGCCCGGTCGTGAGCGCGTCGACACCGGCCTTCGCGGCGGCGTACTGGACGTACTCGCGGGGCGAGCCGAGCGTCGCGGCGGCCGAGCTGATGTTGACCAGCACTCCCCCGCGGCCGCCGTAGGACCGGCCGAGGGCGCGGACCGCGGCACGGGCGACGTACAGCGCGCCGGACAGGTTGAGGTCGACCGTCCGCCCGATCACGGCCGGGTCGGTCTCGGCGAGCGGGCCCGAGTGCAGCGTCGCGCCGGCGTTGTTGACCACGCCGGTCAGCTGGCCCTCGCGGGCGGCCTCCGTGAACAGCCGCTCCACCTGCGCCGGGTCGGCGACGTCGCCGGCCAGCACCGCGCAACGCACGCCCACGTCCTCGACCGCGGCGCGGCACGTCTCCGCCGCTGCCGCGTCCGTGGCGTAGCCGAGGACCAGGTCGTGTCCGTCCGCCGCCAGCCGGAGCGCGGTGGCGGCGCCGATGCCGCGGGTGCCGCCCGTGATCAGGGTGAGTGGTCGCGCCATGGCGCGAGTCAACCAGAGGGTCCCCGGCCGAACCGGCGCAGGTGCAGCGCGCGCATCTCCTGCTCGAGCTCCGGCGCAGGACCGTCGACCGCGACGCCGGGCGCGACCTCGTTGACGGCCAGCGGCAGCACCCTCCCCGGACGGCACGCCCCACTCGGCGAGCCAGCCGGAGAGCTGGGCCGACGAGACCGCGTAGACGATCCGTCCGAGGCCCATCCAGGCGTGCGCCGCGGAGCACATCGGGCAGTGCTCGCCGGAGGTGTAGACGGTCGCGGTCGCGCGTTCGCCGACACTGAGATGGGCCGCGGACCACCTGGCGATCTCGAACTCGGGGTGCCGCGTCTCGTCGCCGTCCTTGACCCGGTTGCGGGCCGTGAACCGCACCGCACCCGTCGAGTCGACCAGCACCGAGCCGAACGGCTCGTCGCCGCCGTCGAGCGCCTCTTGGGCCAGCGTCGACGCAGGTGCGCAGGTGCCCGAGGTCGGTGTCGGACAGGGTCACCGCCGGCGCGCCTCGGCGTAGTGGTCGACGAACCGGTCGACCGGGATCCGGGCCACCGCCTCACCCACGACGTCAAGGGGAACCGCGTCGAGCGAACGGAATCGCACGCAGGACTTGCCCATGTCGAGCTTCAGGCCACGCGCGGCGTACTGCTGCTCCAGCCAGGCGCGCTCGCCCTCGTCGCCGTACACGCCCATCAGGTAGAGCGCCATGTGATGCTTCTGCGAGGCCAGCGACGCGTAGCAGAGCGGCCTGCCGTTGTAGGTGTCCGGACACCGCTCGAGCGGGACGACCCAGCTGATCATGCCCCAGTCCATCTGCTCGACGTAGCCGTCCGGCAGGTGCCCGTTGACCACGTCACGCACCCGCGCGACCGCGGGTCGCCGGTCGTCAGCGAGCGACGCGAGGTACTCCTCGGGCGTGGTGGCGGCGGAGTCCATGGGCCATCATGCCTCGGGTCGACCGAGCAGCGCCCGCATCGTCTCCGTGCCCGCCGGCAGCCCGTAGGCGTCGTAGTGGCGGAACATCGCGACCAGCCACTCCCGCACCCGAGGATCGAGCCCGGCGCCGTCGGTAGCCGCCCACTCCTCCGGCGTGACCACCTCGACCATCGTGTCGTGCTCCGCGACGAGGTCGGCGACGGTGGCGCGCACGCTGGCCAGCTCGTACGTCGCGCCGACGTGCACATCGTCAGCGAGGACGAGCGCGGCCACCGCGGCCACGTCGTCGAGGTCGGCGAAGCCGAAGGGCGCGTCCGCACGGTAGGCGATGCGGAGTGGGCCGTCCCAGGAGAAGTTCTGCAGGTAGGCGCCAGGTTGCAGGACCGTCCAGTCCAGCCTGCTGCGCCGGACCACGTCCTCCGCGCGAGCCTTGCCGAGGTGGTGCGGCATCGCCGGGAGGTACGGCGAGGCGACCGAGTGGTGCACCACGCGAGACACCCCCGCGTCACGAGCGGCAACGAGTGCCGCGGCGACGTACTCCTGCTCGTCCGGGTGCATGTTGGGCGCGATCACGTAGAGCGCGTCGCAGCCGGTCAGCGCTCCGGGCAGGTCGTCCCAGGCGGCACGCCCGAGCGGCACGGCGCCGGGTCCGACTGCCCGGCACACGGCGCGGCCGGTCTTGCCGGTGCCGCCGAGGACCGCGACCCGCCGGCTCACGCGAGCTCGAAGTCCGCGAAGTCGAAGCCCGGTGAGACCAGGCAGCTGACCAGCGCGTCGGCGTCGGCCGGGAGCGTGCGCTGCCAGACGCCGGCCGGCACGACGACCTGGGTGTCGACGGTGACCTGCTCGGGCGGCCCGGGCCGGTCGCTGGAGCCACCGAGCTCCAGGGTCACGGTGCCGGTGTGCGCCAGCCACACCTCGTCGGAGCGCACCCGGTGCCACGCGGACGACTCGCCCGCCGGCAGCAGGAAATGGATCAGGGTGGCCGTCGGGCGCACCCGGCCGTCCGGGAGGGTCACCGTGACCGGCGAGGCCCATGTCTGCCGGTACCAGCCGCCCTCGGGATGCGGCTCGAGCTCGAGCGACTCGGCCAGCTCGGGTCGCGGCAGGTCCTTCACGTAGAGCCGGCAGGGCACCGGGATCGGGCCGTCCGGTCCGTCGACCGCGTTGTCGACGTCGCCCTCGTCGCGCCAGCCCTCCCGCTCGTAGAACCGGCGCGCACGGGCGTTGCCGGGGACGACCGCGAGGCACGCAGCGCGGTGCCCGGCGCGTCGTACGGCGTGCTCGGCCGCGCGCAGCAGCAGCCGGGCAGCCCCGGTGCCGCGGGCGTCCTGGGTGACGAAGATCTGCTCGACCTCGTCGCCGGTCACGGTGGCGAAGCCGACGACGGCACCGTCCCGCTCGGCCACGATGCTGCGGGGCACCAGGTCGGCCGCCCGCCGGGGGAACGACTCCTCCGTGCGCACGGCCAGGAGCGCGTCGGGCACATGGCCGTCGTGGCCGTCGTGCCAGGCCGCGTGCCAGATCCGTCCGATCGCGGGCACGTCGTCGAGGGTCGCAGCCCGCAGCACGACGTCAGCCACGCAGGTCGACCTCGGCGTGCGCCGCGCCGCCGGACGAGCCGCGGCGTAGCCCGGACCACGGTCGAAGAACGCCTCGCGGTCGGCGCCGGGACGCGCCGCTGCGCTCGCTCGGCGGCGGTCGCGTCCTCGTCGTACGCCGAGCGCGTCGTCGTCGAGCGAGCCGGTCAGCACCACGCCGTACGCCGCGAGCGCGGCCTCCGGCGAGACCTTGCGCCAGACGACGTCGCGGACGACGAGCGCCGGGTCGCGCTCGAGCGGGTCGCCCCAGCCGCCGCCACCGGTGGTGCGGATCCGGATCACCTCGCCGGCCTGCGACCGGCTCGGCGTCGGCGAGGGCGTCGACCTCGCGCTCGTGCGGGTCCGCCGGGGTCGATGGTGACCTGGAACGGCTGGCCGGCCAGGCCGCCCTTCACGCCCCAGCAGGCCAGGATCGACCGGTCCGCGATGGACATGAAGTGGCCGTCCTTGAGCATCCGGATCTGCTTCTCGTAGCCGAGGCCGCCGCGGAACTGCCCCGCTCCCCCGCTGTCGACCGCCAGCGACAGCGACTCGACCCGGAACGGGAAGCGGGCCTCGGTGAACTCGGTCGGCAGGTTCCGCGAGTCGGGTACGACGTGGATGGTGTCCTCGCCGTCGGCGTAGTAGCGGCCGCCGGAGCCGCCGCCGAGCACCTCGCGCATCAGGTACGGCCGGCCGTCGAGGTCGTCGCCGTACACGCCGGTGTAGCGGATCGTCTCCTGGTCGGCCGGCATCCGGCCGTCGACCGCCTTGGCGACCACGCCGGCGAGCACGCCGAGCAGCCGCAGGATCACGAACGTGCGGGCGTTGGTCGGCGCCGGGAAGACCGGCGTCAGCAGCGTGCCGGGCGTCGGGAAGCGCATCTCGATCAGCGGCACGATGCCCTCGTTGACGTCGAGCTCGGCCATCCGCTCCGGGGTCTCGGCGAGGTTGCGCAGGATCGGCGCCAGCCACTTCTTGAGGAAGACGCCGTCGCTGTAGTCGCCGCAGTGGTTGATCGGCCCCTTGGCCTGCGGCGAGGTGCCGTCGAAGTCGAGGATCAGCCGTTCGCCGTCGGGGTCGTCGGCCGGGGTGCGGGTCAGCGTGATCCGCTGGGTGTGCAGCATCGGCTCGTCGACGCCGTCGTGCTCGGCGTAGTCCTCCCAGACCCACTCGCCGACCGGGATCTGGGAGAGGATCTCGCGGCGGTACGTCGTCGGTGGTGCGGTCGATGATCGCGTCGAAGCAGGACTCGACGGTCTCCACGCCGTACCGGTCGAACAGCTCGCCGAGCCGACGCGCGCCCATCAGGCAGGCCGAGCACTCGGCGTCGAGGTCGGCGGCCAGCGACTCCGGCATCCGGGAGTTGCGGGTCATGATCGCGAGCGCCGCCCGGTTGGGGACGCCGGCGTCCCAGAGCCGGATCGGCGGGACCATCAGGCCCTCCTCGAAGACGCTGGTCGCGTGGCGACGGCATCGAGCCGGGCACCGCGCCGCCGATGTCGTCGTGGTGGCCGAAGGCCTGCACGAACGCGACCACCCGGCCGGCGGAGAAGACCGGCACCGTGACGCACAGGTCGGGCAGGTGACCGATGCCGCCCTCGGAGCGGTAGACGTCGTTGTGGAAGAAGACGTCGCCCTGCCGCATCTCGTCGATCGGGAAGTCGCGGGCGACCGGGTGCACGAGCGCGGAGTACGAGCGGCCGGTGAGCTTGCGCAGCAGCCGGTCGTGGATGCCGGCGCGGAAGTCGTGGGCGTCGCGGATCATCGGGCTGCGGCTGGTGCGCCCGATCGCGGTCTCGACCTCCATCTCGACGCTGGCCAGCGAGCCCTGGACGATCTCGACCAGCACCGGGTCGGCGCTGGCGCCGGCGTCGTCGGTCAGGAGGCCGAAGGGGAAGTCGGTGGGCGCACGCCTGCTCATCGGGCGCTCCTCGTCCACGATCACGTTGAGGTAGTCGTCGACCCGGGCCGTGAAGCCCGGGTGCAGCGGCACCGTCGAGCCGAACTCCTCGATGATCGCCGGCCCCACGACGACCGTGCCCGGCGCCAGGTCGGCGCGCCACAGCACCGGCGTCTCGACGTACCCGTCGTCGGCGTCGAAGCAGACCGGCCTCGTCGACCGGGGCTTCGAGACATGCGTCGAGTCCCCGTTGGTCGAGTCCCCGTCGGTCGAGCTGACGGCGCCGGATCTCCGGCCGCGTGATCGGCCCGATGCCGGAGACCCGCAGGTTGACCCACTCGACCTGCTGGGTCGGGTCGCCGGAGAAGTCGTAGCCGTAGAGCGCCCGGTGCTCGGCGTGGAACCGGTCGGCGACCGCGTCCAGCGCGGCGGCGTCGATGTCCCCCTCGGGGACCGGCACCCGCACCTCGAAGGCCTGGCCGAAGTAGCGCAGGTCGGCGGTGCGGGCGAACTGGCGCTGCTCCGCCGGCGAAGCCCTCCTTGGCCAGCGCCGCGGCGGCCTGCGCCGGTCAGCGCGTCGTACACCGCCGCGACGGCGGCCGGGTCGAGCGCGGTCGGCGAGCGCGACGTGGGTCTGCACGTAGTCGTTCTTCACGTCGACGGTGAGCAGCCCGAACGCCGAGACGTTGCCGGGGTTCGGGCGGCACCAGCACGCGTCGGGATGCCGAGCACGTCCATCAGCCGGCACAGCAGCAGCGAGCCGGAGCCGCCGAACGTGGTCAGCGTGAAGTCGCGGACGTCGAGGCCGCGCTTGACGGTGACCTGGCGCAGCGCGTTGGCCTGGTTCCAGGCGGAGATCTCGAGGACGCCGGTGGCGCAGGCCTCGGGCGTCAGCCCGAGCTTGCCGGCCAGCGCCTCGACGCCGGCGCGGGCCGCGTCGACGTCGAGCGGGATCTCGCCGCCGAGCAGGTGCGGCGGGATCCGGCCGAGCACGACGTGCGCGTCGGTGATCGTGACCTCGGTGCCGCCCTTGCCGTAGCAGAGCGGACCGGGGTCGGCGCCCGCCGACTGCGGTCCGACCTTGAGCGTGCCCTCGGGCGACAGCCAGGCGATCGAGCCGCCGCCCGGCGCCGACGGTGACCACGTCGATCATCGGGATCTTGCGACGGGTAGGCACCGACCGAGCCCTCGGTGGTCAGCGTCGGCTCGCCGTCGATCACGACGGACACGTCGGTCGACGTACCGCCGCCGTCGCAGGTGAGCACCCGGTCGAAGCCGGCCACCTTGGCGATCAGCGCCGCGCCGAGCGCACCGGCCGCCGGGCCGGAGAGCACGGTGGTGATCGGCTGGTGCACGACCTCGTCGGCCGAGAGCACGCCGCCGTTGGACTTCATCACGTAGAACGGGACCTCGCCCGGTCGTCGTAGGCCGTCGAGCCGGCTCCTTGATGTTGGTGACGTACGCCGAGAGCCGCGGCTTCACGGCCGCGTCGACGAGCGTGGTCATCGCGCGCTCGTACTCGCGGTACTCGCGCAGCACCTGGCTCGACAGCGACACCACCGCGTCGGGGTGCTCCTCGGCCAGCACCGCGCGCATCCGCTCCTCGTGGTCGGGGTTGGCGTAGGCGTGCAGGAAGCAGACGCCGAGCGTGTCGATGCCCTGCGTCGCGGAACCAGCGGGCCACCGCGCGGGCGCCGTCCTCGTCGAAGGGGCGCACCTCGGCGCCGGTGAAGTCGAGGCGGCCCTCGACGCCCTTGACCAGGTCGCGCGGGACGATCCGGTCCGGCTTCACCCAGAAGTAGGAGTTGCCGTAGCCGTCCGGCACCGACTGCCGGGCGATCTCGAGCATCGCCTCGTAGCCGGTGTTGGTGACGAAGCCGAGCCGGTCGACCTTGCCCTCGAGCAGCTGGTTGGTGGCGACCGTGGTGCCGTGGCTGACCGCGTCGATGTCGCGCCCGCCGGCGCCGAGCAGGCCGAGCACCTTGTCGATGCCGGCCATGAACCCGTCGGCCGGGTTGCCCGGCGTCGACGGGGTCTTGGTGGTGACCAGCTCGCCGGTCGTCCTCGTCGAAGGCGACGACGTCGGTGAACGTGCCGCCGGTGTCGATGCCGATCCGGATCGTGCGGGTGTCGGTCATGCCGTCGATTCAAGCGGTACCACGTTGCGGCGGCCACGGCAGGATGTGCCAAACGGGAGCGCCGTTGGTTATGACACCCGCCGGGTGGTGGGCTCAGGCGTCGGGGGCCCGGTCGTTGTAGACGCCGGCCTGCTCCTGGCCGCTGAGTCGCTGGATCGCGGTCATGATCTCGTCGGTGACCTCGCGGCGCGCGCGGCCGGCGGGGACGCCGTCGAAGCGGCCGCTGAAGTCGATCGGCTCGCCGAAGGCGACGGTCACCTTGGCCAGCTTGGGGTAGCGGGCACCGACCGGCTGGAGGGCCTGGGTGCCGTGCAGTCCGACGGGTACGACGGGCACGCCGGCGGTGAGCGCGAGGTGGGCCACCCCGGTGCGGCCGCGGTAGAGGCGACCGTCGCGGGAGCGGCTCCCCTCGGGGTAGATCCCGAACGCCTCGCCCCGGCCGAGCACCTCCAGCGCGAGTCTCCAGGCTGGCGATCGCGGCACGGGTGTCGTCGCGGTCGACCGGCAGCATGTCGAGCCCCTCGAACCAGCCGCGCTGGAGCGCGCCCTTGATCCCCGTGCCCTGGAAGTACTCGTACTTGGCCAGGAACGCCACGTTGCGCGGCGCGCAGACCGGGATCACCACGCTGTCGGCGAAGCTCAGGTGGTTGCTGGCCAGCAGCACGCCGCCCGACCTGGGGACGTTGTCGCGGCCGACCACGATCGGCCGCCACACCGCGCGGGCGACGGGCGGCACGACGGCCTCGAGGATCCGGAAGAGCATGGGCTCATTCTCCCGGTTACCCGTGGGTCGCCCGAACCGCGTCCACCCCGCCGGCGGAGGGCATGAAGAAAGGCCCTCGCGAGTATGAGTCGCAAGGGCCCTTCCGGGTGACCGGAGATCGGTGACGTTCCGGTCGACCTGCCGTCCGTTCGGGTCCCGGTGGTTCCGTCACCCAACCGCCGCGTCGAGTTGCCTCGCCGTGCGGACCTTCCCTTCTGGCCAGTCCCGCTCTCCCGGAGGAGGGCGTAGGAGATTTCTATGCCCTCGCATGACGGCGGCACAAGGGTTGTCCCTGACTTTTCTCGAACTTTCCTTGGCGATCCGGTTTTATCCACAGGAATGGCAGTGCCGTCCACAGCGGAATCGACATTTCCACAGCGAGATGCCACCGCCTGTGGACAAGAGTGGGACGAGCGGCCGGACGGGCGGCATCGGGGAGGAGACATCCGGGAAAGGCGAAGGGCCCTCGCAAGTATGAGTTGCAAGGGCCCTTCTGTTGACCGGTCCTGTGACACCTCCGGTCGATCCGGCTTTGCGTCCGGTCCCAGCGGCCCCGTCACCGGGCACTGCGGCGAGTTGCCCCGCCGTACAGACCTTCTTCTCTGCCTGATCGGCACTCGCGAAGGAGTGCGTAGGAGATTTGTATGCCCTGGACGTGCGGCAAGGCAAGAGTTGTTCGGAACTTTCCCGTTGTTTTCTCGAGACTCGGCGTGTCGTCCACAGAAGGATGACGATCTCCACAGGAATATCCCCAGAATTGTCGCAGCGGTGGATATTCCTGTGGATTCATACCGCCGGTCGGTCGCGCAGCCCGGCGGAGTCCTCGAACGCCGCGGCCACCTCGAGCAGCCGGCGCTCGCTGCCGTGCGGGGCGACGAGCTGGAGGCCGACCGGCAGGCCGTCCGTCGGTGGTGCCGACCGGCACCGAGATCGCCGGGCAGCCGGTGACGGTGATCAGGTACGCCGAGCGCATCCAGTCCAGGTAGGTCTCCATCGGCCGGCCGTTGATCTCGGCCGGGAACTCCTGGTCGGCCGGGAACGGCGGCACCTGCGAGACCGGCAGCACCAGCACGTCGTACGAGGTGAAGAAGGCGCGCATCGTCTCCGACAGCGCGGTGCGCTGGGCGTAGGCGCGGGCGACGTCGGCGCCGGTCAGCGACTCCCCCGCCCGGATGTTGTCGGCCAGCGACGGCTTGAAGTCGTCGGGGTGCTCGGCCAGCAGCTCGCCGAAGGCGTGCCTGGAAGAGCCAGGCCCGCAGCGTGCGGAAGGTGTCCTCGGCCGAGCGAGAGGTCCGGCTACGCCGACGCCACCGATGCCCCGGCCTGGCTGAGCACGGCAGCGGAGGCCTCGACGACCGACGCCACCTCGTCGTCGACCTCGAACGCGCCCGCCGAGGTCGACCGACAGCGCGACCCGGAGCCCGAGCAGTCGAGCCCGGCACCGGCGGCGCGAACAGGTGACCCGGGTCGCCGAGCGCGGTCGGCACCCGCGGGTCGGGCCCGGCGATCACCGACAGCAGCAGCGCGAGGTCGTCCGACGTTGCGGGCCATCGGACCGCCGACGGCCGTGGTCTCCCAGAGGTTGTCGTCGGCCACGACGGGACCCGGCCGAGCGAGGGCCGCAGCCCGACGACGCCGCAGAACGACGCCGGGTTGCGCAGCGAGCCGCCCATGTCGGAGCCGTCCGCGAGCGGCACCATGCCCGCGGCCAGCGCGCACGCGGCGCCGCCGCTCGAGCCGCCGGCCGAGCGGGTCGGGTCGACCGGGTTGAGCGTGGTGCCGAAGATCGTGTTGAACGTGTGGGAGCCGGCCGCGAACTCCGGCACGTTGGTCTTCCCGAGCGGTACCGCGCCCGGCGGCACGGATCCGCTCGACGACCAGGTCGTCGTCCTCGGGCACGTGGTCGGCGAACAGCGGCGAGCCGTACGTCGTGCGCCAGCCGGCGACGTCGTGGGTGTCCTTGAACGCGAACGGCAGCCCGTGCAACGGACCCCGCTGGTCGGCCGGCACCCGGTCGGCGGCGGCCGCCCCCGCGCGGGCGCGCTCCTCGTCGAGCGAGACGATCGCGTTGAGCTCGGGGTTGCGCTCGGCGATCCGGGCCAGGTGCAGGTCCAGCAGCTCGGCGGCGGAGATCTGCCGTCGGCGACGGCCGCGACCATCGCCGGGCCGTCGACTCGACGCGTGAGGTCGCTCCCCGGTGCTCATCGGTCGCCCGGAGAGCCGGCCGGCGACCACGCCGAGCAGGACCAGCCCGGCGCCGACCGCGATGCCCTTGAGGAAGGACTGCTCGTCGAGGCCGCGAGTCGTGCGCGGCGGCGCGGTGAAGACCTGGGCCCCGGACTCGGAGACCTCCGGTTTCGAGACGGCCGCTCGCTCCCTCCTCGACCTCCGGCTGCGTGATCGCGCGTTCGACGTTGCCGAAGAACTCGCCGGCCATCCGCTTCGAGACGCAGGTCAGCATCCGCTGGCCGACGCCGCCGATCATGCCGCCGACGACCGCGTCGGCGTCGTAGTGCAGAAGCGTCGTGCCGTCGCCGTTGTCGCCGAAGCTGACCGTGACCGTGGCGCCGATCGTGCCCGGCGCGCCGGCGCCCTGGACGCTTCATGATCAGCGAGGCCGGCTCGTGGAGGTCCGAGAGCGCGCAGGTGCCGTCGTAGGTGCCCTTGATCGCGGCGACGCCGGCCGTGACCGTCATGGCGTAGGCGTGCTCGCCGGTCTCCTCCAGCCGCTCGCAGCCGGGGATCGTGCGCACCAGCACCGACGGGTCGAGGAGCGCGTCCCAGACCTGCTCGACCGGGGCGGCGACGGTGTTCTCGCCGGTGATCTTCATGGGGTCTCCTCTCGTCGTGCCGACTCTGCATTTGCGTGGTTGTCGGTGTCGGCCATGCCGTCTGCACCCCGGGAACCACGCATTTGCGGGCTTCCCGTGCCCGCAGCAGCCCGCGCCGCGCGCAGCTCGAACAGCTCGCTCGGGCGAGATCGGCATCGCCGTGATCGGGAAGCCCTCGGCGTCCTCGATCGCGGCGGCGAACACCGCGGCCGACGGGATCACGCCGGCCTCGCCGGCGCCCTTGATGCCGAGCGGGTTGAGCGGCGACGGCGTCTCGAGGTGGTCGATCTCGATGCGGTCGGGCACCTCGGTGACGTAGGGCATCAGGAAGTCCATGAACGACGCGTTGAGCAGCTGGCCGGACTCGTCGTACGCCATCCGCTCGTAGAGCGCGCCGCCGACGCCCTGCGCGACGCCGCCGTGGATCTGGCCCTCGACGATCATCGGGTTGATCAGGTGGCCGCAGTCGTGGACGACGGCGTACTTGAGGATCGTGATCTCCGCGGTCTGCGGGTCGGTCTCGACGATCACCGCGTGCATGCCGGAGGCGAACGTCGACCGCTCCGGCGAGTAGAAGTCGTTGCCCTCGAGGCCCGGCTCGCTCGTCCTCGGCGCACCGGCGGCTTGCCGGGGTCGCCGACGGCGAACTGGGTGGCCGACTTCGACGCCTCGTCGAAGGCGTAGCGCAGCGGGTTGGAGAGCACCGCGACCGTGCCGAGGTCGATCGACGCTGCCGGGCGCGCCCTTGACCGAGACCACGCCGTCGACGATCTCGAGGTCGTCGTCGTCGGCCTCGAGCGCCTCGGCGGCGATCCGCAGCGCCTTCTCGCGGGCCCGCTTCGCGGCCAGGTGGATCGCCGAGCCGCTCATCACCGCGGCGCGCGAGGCGAAGGTGCCGACGGCGTACGGCATCCGCCGGGTGTCGCCGGTGACCACCTCGACGTCCTCGAACCGCACGCCGAGCTCGTCGGCGACGAGCTGCGCGAAGACCGTCTGCGTGGCCCTGCCCCTGGGTGGTCAGGCCGGTCGCGACCTTGACCTTGCCGGAGGTCTCGATGTGCACGTGGGCGCCCTCGTAGGGGCCGACGCCGGTGCCCTCGACGTAGCAGGCGAGCCCGATGCCGACCTGCCGCCCCTGCGCGGCCATCTCGCTGCGGAGCGCCGGGAACTCGTCCCAGCCGACCAGCGCCTTGATCTTCGTCCAGCGACGCCGGGTAGTCGCCGGAGTCGTACTCGAGCGGGCGGCCGTCCTGGAAGATCAGCCCGTGGTCGTAGGGGAACTCGTCGGGCTGGATGAAGTTCACCGCGCGGACCTCGGCGCGGTCCTTGCCGAGGTAGGCCGCGATCGCGTCCATGGTCCGCTCCATCGCGAAGCAGCCCTGCGGCCGGCCGGCGCCGCGGTAGGGCGTGACCATCACGGTGTTGGTGTAGAGCGACGTCGAAGACGACCCGGTAGTTGCGCGGCTTGTACGGCCCGAGCAGCTGGGTCGAGGTGATGATCGGGACGATCAGGCCGTACGGCGTGTAGGCGCCGTGGTCGTGCCAGAACCGCACGTCCAGCCCGAGCAGCCGGCCGTCGTCGTCGAAGCCGACCTCGACGTGCTGCACCTGGCCGCGCTCGTGGGCGGTGGAGATGAAGTGCTCGCGCCGGTCCTCGATGAACTTGACCGGCCGGCCGAGCGCCCGCGCCGCCAGCGGCACCAGCAGCTCCTCGGGCCAGGGGTGGTTGATCTTCACGCCGAAGCCGCCACCGACGTCGGGGGTGATCACGTCGACCTGGCCGAGGTCCAGGCCGAGCTTGACCGCGACCGCGGCGCGCACGCCGGTCGAGGTCTGGGTCGAGGTCCAGACCTGGAGCCGGTCCTGGTCGGGGTCCCAGCGGGCGACGGTGCCGCGGCCCTCCATCGGCTGGCAGGCGCTGCGCTCGATGGCCAGGTCGAGGGCGAGCCGGTGCGGCGCCGCTGCGATCGCGGCCGGCGGCGTCGCCGACGTTCTGCTCCATGCGGGCGCCGACGTTGCCGGGCACGTCGTCGTGCACCAGGTGCGTCGCCGCGCGGGCGGCCTCGATGCCGACCACCGGCGGCAGCAGCTCGTAGTCGACCCGGATCCGGTCCAGCGCGTCCTCGGCGACGTAGCGGTCGTCGGCCACCACGAACGCGATCGCCTCGCCGACGTAGTTGACCTCGTCCTTCGCCAGCGCGTACTGCGTGCGGCCGTGGGTCAGCGTCGGGTGCGGGATCAGCAGCGGCAGCGGCTCGGCCATCGGGCCGTCGAGGTCGTCGTAGGTGTAGACCGCGTGCACGCCCTCGACGTCGAGCACGTCGTCGACGTCGATGTCGAGGATCCGGGCGTGCGCGTGCGGGCAGCGCAGCACCGCGGCGTGCAGGGCGTCGTGCGTCGCGACGTCGTCGAGGTACCGGCCGTCGCCGCGCAGGAACCGCTGGTCCTCGACCCGCGGCACCTTCGTGCCGAACAGCTTGGTGGTCACGTGTCGCCCTCGCGCCTGAGCTCCGCTGCCCGCACCGACGGCCTTCACGATGTTCTGGTAGCCGGTGCAGCGGCACAGGTTGCCGGCGATCATGTCGCGGGCCTCGTCCTCGGTCGGGTCGGGGTTGTCCTCGAGCCCGGCGGTGATCGTGGTGAGGAAGCCCGGCGTGCAGAAGCCGCACTGCAGGCCGTGGCACTCCAGGAACGCCTGCTGCACCGGGCCGAGCGAGCCGTCGGCGTTGGTCAGCCCCTCGACGGTGGTGATCTCGGCGTCGACCGCGGAGACCGCGAACATCAGGCAGGAGCGCATCGGCTGGCCGTCGACCAGCACCGTGCAGGCGCCGCAGACGCCGTGCTCGCAGCCGACGTGGGTGCCGGTCAGGCCGAGGTCGTGGCGCAGCGCGTCGGAGAGCAGCCGCCGCGCCGGCACGCGCACGTCGTGCGTCGCGCCGTTGACGTGCAGCCGGACGTCGTGGAGCTCCTCGCCGCTGCTGTACTCGCTCATGTCCGCCGCACCTGGGCCATCGTCGTAGGCCCGCCGGACGACGCGCGCGGTCAGCACGCGCACCAGCTGCGCGCGGTAGTCGGCGGTGGCGTGGATGTCGTCCGCGGGCTCGAGCTCGCGCGAGCGCCGCGTCGCCTGCACGGGCGAGGAGTCGTCGTCGACGGTGCCGTCGAGCGCGTCCGTCAGGTCGACGACCGTCGGCACGTCGGCGACGGACAGGTAGCCGGCGCGGGCAGACGTCACGCGTCCGTCGTCGACGGCCACCAGGGCAGCGACACCGACCAGGGCGTAGTCGCCGTGCCGGCGGGCGACCTCGTCGAAGGCCACGCCGGCGCCGGTCGCGAGCGCCGGGAAGAACGCCGCCACCGCGATCTCGTCGTGGCGAGCGGCGACTCCAGCGGCCCGACGAACAGGTCGTCGGCCGCGATCGTGCGCCGGCCGCCGGGCCCGACCGACGTCGAGCGAGCCGCCGAGCAGGCGCAGCACCACCGGCATCTCGGCCGCGGCGTCGGCGTGGACGATCGAGCCGACGGTGGTGCCGCGGTTGCGGATGGTGGCGTGCGCGACGTTGGCGAGCGCCAGGGCGAGCAGCGGCTGGACGCGGCGGACGTCCGTCGTCGGCGAGCACCGCGGCGTGCCGGGCGAGCGCACCGACGCGTACGCCGTCGTCGTCGGAGGTGACGTGGTCGAGGCCGGGCAGCGCGTTGATGTCGACCAGCATCGACGGGGCGGCCAGCCGCATCGAGAGCAGCGGGACCAGGCTCTGGCCGCCGGCCAGCACCTTCGCGTCCGCCGTGCCCGCGAGCAGCCCGACGGCCTCGTCGAGCGATCGCGGGCGGGCGAACGCGAAGGGTGCCGGCTTCACCTGTCGATTCTCACAGGTCGGGTCACATGACCTTCGTGGCTTCGCCGGCGCCGAGCTCCTCGCGGCGGCCCTTCACCAGGTGGAAGTAGACGATCACCATGATCGTGCCGAGGGCGATGCCGCTCAGCGGGAAGTCGTCGGTGATCTGCAGCGTGACGCCGCCGATGCCGGCGATGAGGCCGGCGGCGAGGCCGACCAGGTTGACCGGGTTGCCGAAGTCGACCCCGTTCTCGACCCAGATCTTGGCGCCGACCAGGCCGATCATGCCGTAGAGCACGACCGTGATGCCGCCGAGCACACCGCCCGGGGTCGCGCTGACGATCGCGCCGAACTTCGGGCACAGCCCGAGCAGGATCGCCACCAGCGCCGCGACGTAGTAGGCCGCCGTGGAGTAGACCCGGGTGGCACCCATGACACCGATGTTCTCGGCGTACGTCGTCGTCGGCGAGCCACCGAACGCGCTGGCCAGCGCGGTGGCGACGCCGTCGGCGCCGATCGCGCGGCCCATGTAGGGGTCGAGGTCGTCGCCGGTCATCTCGGCGACCGCCTTGACGTGCCCGGTGTTCTCCGCGATCAGCGCGATCACGCCCGGCAGCACGAGCAGGATGAAGGTCAGGGAGAGGCTCGGCCCGTGCACCACGGCGACGCCGTCAGCGAGCTTGCCGGACGGGAAGCCGATCCAGTCCGCGGCCTTGACCCCGGCCCAGCTGACCCGGTCGTGGTCGACCTGCTTGGTGATGTCGGCGCCGGTGACGGAGTTGATCTGGCCGAAGAGGACGTCGCAGACCCACGACAGCACGTAGCCGAAGATCAGCGCCAGGAAGATCGCGATCCGGGACCAGAAGCCGGGCAGCATCACGGCGGCGAGGACCATGAAGGTCGTGGTGGCGAGCGCGACCCACTGGTCCTGCGGCCAGTAGATGCCGGCGACGACCGGCGCCAGGTTGAAGCCGATCAGCATGACGACCGCGCCGGTGACGGCCGGCGGCAGCACCGCGTGGATCAGCCGTGCCCCGGCGAAGTGGACGAGCACACCGACCAGGGCGAGCACGAGGCCGGCGACCAGGATCGCGCCGGTGACGTCGGCCGAGTCGCCGCCCTGCGCCCGGATCGCGGCGACGCCGGCGACGAACGACGCGCTGGTGCCGAGGTAGCTCGGCACCCTGTTGGCACGATCAGCAGGAACATGATCGTGCAGATGCCGGAGAACAGGATCGCCAGGTTGGGGTCGAGCCCCATGACGAGCGGGAAGACGAACGTGGCGCCGAACATCGCGACCACGTGCTGGGCGCCGAGACCCGACCGTCCGGCCCCAGGAGAGCCGCTCCATCGGGCCGACGGCCTCGCCCGGGGGCGGGGTCTTCCCGTCGTGCACGACGTTCCAGCTGAACATCGACATGAGTGCCTCCTCGTACGCGCACCGGGCCCCCGAGTAGGCCGAACCTAGTCGGGTCCATGACACACCCACACCGGCGACAGATGCCGAAGGAACGCCGATGTCCCTAGCAAGGGTTGTGGGCGCGTCGAAGCGGGTAAGCGCCTCGGCATGAACGGAATCGTCGCCACCGCCAGCATCGACATCGCGGCCCCCGCAGCCCGGGTCTGGGCGGCGCTCACGGAGCCCGACAAGATCGCGGCGTACATGTTCGGCTCGCGCGTCGAGACCGACTGGGAAGTCGGGCACCCGATCACCTGGAACGGTGAGTGGGAGGGGAAGCCCTACCAGGACAAGGGACAGGTGCTCGCGTACGACGAGCCCGAGCGGCTCTCGGTCACGCACTTCAGCCCGCTCACCGGACAGGACGACGTGCCGGAGAGCTACCACACACTGGTCTACGAGCTCGACGAGAACGGCGGCGTCACGACCGTCTCACTCAGCCAGGACAACAACGGCAGCGAGGAGGAGGCGGAGCACTCGCGGGCCAACTGGCAGATGATGCTCGACGGCCTCAAGAAGCAGGTCGAAGGCAACTGAGAGGCTGCTGTGAGGTCCGTCCAGACGGTTGACCGGCCCGGACGGTCCGACGCACGATGGGGTCCACCATGAGGTCTGAGGTGTCCAGGGGGGCCCGCTGACCGCGACCCGGAAGGTGCACGCCCATGATCCGATCCCCCCTGTCCATCGCCGCAGCGTTGCTGTCGCTGTGCCTGCTCCCTGCCGCGGCGGCTCCCGCCGTTGCAAGCCACGGTCATGACGACGATGGCCCCGCGCAGATCGCCCTCCCGATCGGCTGGCAGCCAGAGGGCGTCACCACCAACGGCAAGAAGGTGTTCTCCGGCTCGCTCGCCACCGGATCGATCCTCAAGGCGAACCCGCGCACCGGTGCCACGCGCGTGCTCCCGGAGAGCGCGACCGGCAAGCCCGCGGTCGGCCTCGACTTCGACAAGCGGCGCGACGTGATCTGGGTGGCCGGCGGCCCCTCCGGCGAGGTCCGGGCGCAGGACGCGAGGACCGGCGAGCTGCTCGCCACCTACACCGCCCCGGTTACGACCAACCCCAACGGTCGGTTCCTCAACGACCTGGTGGTGACCCGGAAGGCCGTCTACGCGACCGACTCCTTCAACCAGGAGCTCGTCGTCGTCCCGCTGGAACGCCGCCACGGCCATCGCCTCCCAGCGTCAGGACCGGCGCAGCTGCTCCCGCTCACCGGTGACATCGTCTTCGACACCTCCCCGGGCGTGTTCAACGCCAACGGGATCGTGAAGACCCGCGACGGTCTGGTCGTGGGGCAGTCGAACACCGGCACGCTGTTCCGGGTCGACAAGGCCACCGGTGAGGCGACCACGATCGAGGGCGTGTCGGTCCCCGGCGCTGACGGCATCGAGCCCGACCACCGCACGCTGTACGTGACGGGCAACGGCGTCGTCACCGTCGTCGAGCTGGCCCGTGACTCGCTGAGCGGCGAGGTCGTCGACACCCTGACCAGCCCGCTGCTCGACGTCCCCTCCACGTCGGCCCTGGTGCACCACTCGCTGTGGGTGGCCAACGCCCGCTTCGGGATCCCCGACCCGGCCAACGCGCCGTTCTTCCTGACCCGGATCCCGGTGGACGACTGAGTGTCCTGAGTCTGCTCAGCCGGTGATCTCCAGCACCCGCAGCGCGACGGCCACGTCGAGCCGCAGGTGCGGGTCACTGCCGACAGCGGACCGAGGAGCCGCTCGAGCTTGCAGACGCGGTAGCGCATCGTGTTGTAGTGGAAGAACTGGAGTGCGCGCCGCCTCGGCGACGTTGAAGTTCGTGTCGAGCAGCACCTGGAGCGTCTCGCGCAGGTCGGCCGCGTCCTGGCCGGTGCCGGCGAGCGTCGCCGAGCACGTCGTGCGCGAACGCACGCAGCTCCCCGGTGTCGGGGACAGCGCGATCAGCCGGTGCAGACCGAGCTGGTCGAAGCACGTCGTCGAACCGCCACCGTGGATCCGACGACCCGACCTCGACGCGCCCGGCGGGCCTGCGCGTAGGCCTCGGGCAGCTCGGCGATGTCGGTGACGACGCGGCTGACGCCGACCGAGAAGCTGCCGGCGTCCGCCGCCCTTGTCGCCGGCGACGCCGTGCACCGCGCGGCGTACGACGGGTTCGTGGTCGTCGGGCGCGACCGGCAGCAGCGTGACCACCTCCGAGGAGAAGTCGACGCTGGGGAGCCGTCGCGTCGATGCCTGCGGTGACGGTGCGCCAGGCGGCGGAGAACCGCTCCTGCCACTGCCGGTGCTCGGAGGTGCGGGATCGGCTCCTCGCCGGGTGACGCCGGGTCGATCTCGGCGGCGACCACGACCAGCGGCCGGACCAGGTCCCAGCCGAAAGCCGGCCGCGTGCTCGACGACGTAGCCTCCTCGCCGGCGCGGCCGCAGGAACAGGTCGCGGAGGAAGTCGCCGCGGTACTTGTTCTCGACCGCGGTCACGGCCTCCTCGCGGGTGATCAGCAGCGCGGCGACGGCCGAGGCGCGCTCCATCGCCTGGACGTCGTCCCCGGTGACCGGCGCGCCGTCCCGCACGCAGACCAGACGGGCCAGGTCGCTGCCGCCGGCGACGACGCGGAGCATCCGCACCTGCCCGGCGCCGACCGGGGTGCCGTCGGGTCCGATCTGCTCGATGCGGAATCGGCCCGTCGAGTCGAGGAGCCCGGCCGCATCGAGGGCCGCGCGGGTCGCGTCGGTCAGCGCGGCCGCCCGCTCGCCTGCCGTCGCTCGAGGTGAACAGCACGCCGACGCCGAGCGCGCGGGCGACCTCGTCGGCGATCATGCTCAGGTCGCCGCCCTCGAGCACGATCTGGGTCAGCCCGATGTGCAGGGCGTCGACCCGCGTCGAGCGTCGCGCGCGGCATCGTCTCGTCGGCTGTCAACTCCTGCACCTGCTCACCGGCATCGTTGGCACAACCTCACATCGCACACCGTATCGCCGGTCGGTAGCGTCGGGGAGCATGACGGTCCTGGGCACCCGCGCGACCGTGCAGGCGTCCGCCGGCCCCCGCGTCGCCGCCCTGCTCGAGGGCCCCCTCCGCCCCCTGACGGTCGTGCACCGCGGCCGCGACGCGGTGTACGTCGGACCACGACGGCTGGTGCGTCGGCGTCGTCGCCGGCCCGTCGACGCGCGTGCCCTGCGCGCTCGCCGTGCCGGCTCCCCTGCCGCTCGACACGGTCACGGGCGCCACGATCGGCGACGGCGCGCTCGTGCTGGACGGGGTGGGGACGGTGCGGGTCGGCCGGCTGGTCTCCACAACTGTCCCGAAACTGCACGCGCAACCGGCTTCCGTGGTGCAGTTTCTACGCACTTGTGCGGAAACCGCGGCCACCGAGCTCGGCACCCTCACCTCCCGCATCGCCACGCACCCCGAGGACCTGATCGGCCGTGGCGGCGGGCTGACCCCGCTCGGCGACGACGTGCTGTGCGGCTGGCTGGCCGTCGCACGTCGGACCGCCGGCTCGGCGCGCCGACGTCGACGCGCTGCCCGAGCGCCCTGCACCGCACCACGCTGCTGTCGGCCACGCTGCTCGACTGCGCCCTGCACGGCGAGGTGCTGCCGGAGTTCGCGCGCTGGTACGTCGCCCTGCACTCGGCGCACTCGCCGACGACCGGCGGCACCGCATCGCCGACGCCGCCGTCGCGCTGGCCGACGTCGGCCACACCTCCGGGTGCCGGGCTGCTGCTCGGCGCCCGGCCGCCCTGCGCTCTCCAGGAGGCTGCATGAACGCCCGCACGAGCACCCACGTCGAGCTCCGCCCCGGTGCGTACGCCGACTCGGTGACGCTGCTCCAGGTCAGCCGCGCCGTGCAGGGCGTCGACGGCGTCGCCGCCGCGCAGGTCGCGATGGCGACCGCCGCTCAACGTCGAGGTGCTGGAGCGAGATGGGGTTCGACGCTCCCGGCCGCCACCGCCAACGACATGGTGGTCGCGATCCGGCTCGACGACGCCGACGCCCTCGACGCGGCCCTGGCCGCGGTCGACACGCGCACTGACGCGTACGACGAGCCGCGACGACGGCGGGGCCGCCCGGGACGCCCCACCGCACCACCGGCGCCGCGCTCCGCGAGGCCGGCGCCGACGCGCTCGTGCTGGTCTCGGTGCCCGGCGCCAGCGCGACCGTCGAGGCGATGGACGCTCTCGACGCCGGCCACGACGTGATGCTCTTCAGCGACAACGTGCCGGTCGAGCAGGAGGTCGCCCTCAAGACGGCCGCCGACGCGCGCGGGCTGCTGGTGATGGGCCCGGACTGCGGCACCGCCGTCGTCGACGGCCTCGGCCTCGGCTTCGCCAACGCGACGCAGTCCCGGACCGGTCGGCATCGTGGCCGCCTCCGGCACCGGCTGCCAGCAGCTGCCTCGCCCTGCTCGACCACGCCGGCGTCGGCGTCACGTCCGCCCTCGGCGTCGGCGGCCGCGACCTCTCCTCGGAGGTCGGCGGCCGCTCCACCCGCGAGGCGCTGCGCCGGCTCGACGCCGACCCCGCGGTCGAGCTGATCGTGCTGGTCTCCAAGCCGCCGGCCGACGACGTCGCCACGGAGATCCAGGAGTACGCCGCGGCACTGGACACCCCGGTCGAGATCGCGCTCCTCGGACCCGGGCAGCCCGGACCTGACGGCGGCCGCCGAGCGGTGTCCTGCGGCGGCTCGACCTCGCCGTACCGCACTGGCCGGTGCGCGGCACCGCGGCCCCGACCGCGCGCGGGCGACCTGCGTGCACGGGCTGTTCGTCGGCGGCACGCTGCGCGCGAGGCGGCGCTGATCGCCGGGGGCGAGCACACCGTTCGTCGACTTCGGCGACGACGGCTACACGCCGGGCCGGGCGCACCCGATGATCGACCCGACGCTCCGGCTCGAGCACCTCTCCCGCGTCGCCGACGACCCGCGCACCGGCGTGCTCCTGCTCGACGTGGTGCTCGGCCACGGCGCCGAGCCCGACCCGGCGGCCGCGCTCGCGCCGGTCATCGCGACGTCTGGCGAAGGGGGTGCCGGTCGTCGTCACCTGCGTCGGCACCGACGGGCGACCCGCAGGGCCGGACCGCGCACGGGCGGCCCTGGCCGAGGCCGGCGCCGAGGTCCACCTGTCCAACGCCGGGGCCACGCGCCGGGCCCTCGACTGCTGGGAGCGATGTCGTGACCCGCCGATCGTCAGCGTCGGCGCCGACCTGCTCGCCGACGCGATCGAGAGCCAGGCCGCGGCGGTCGACCGGGTCGACTGGCGACCGCCGATGGCCGGCACCGAGGCCGACCTCGCGACGGTTGCGACCGACCCGCTGCGCGCCGACGCCAACGCCCGCGCGCTGGCCGCCGTGCTCGGCGTGCAGGCGACGCTGGTCGACGTCCGCCCGCCTCCGAGGTGCTCGGTCTCGAGCCCGGCCAGTTCCTGCACGCCGGACCGCCGATCGCGTGGGACCGCGCCTCCGGCCCGCTGCGCGGCGCGCTGATGGGCGGCGCCGCGCTCGAGGGGCTGGTCGACGACCCCGAGGAGGCGGCCGCGCTGTTCGCCGCCGGAGACGTCGGTCGTTCGAGCCGTGCCACCACCGCGACGCGGTCGGCCCGATGGCCGGTGTGGTGTCGCCGAGCATGTGGATGTTCGTGCTCGAGGACCCGGCCACGGGGCGGCGTACGTACTGCTCCCTCAACGAGGGCCTCGGCAAGGTGCTGCGGTACGGCGCGTACGGGCCCGAGGTGCTCGACCCGGCTGCGCTGGATGTCCGCGGTGCTCGGGCCGCTGCTGCAGACCGCCGTCGCGGGCGCCGGGCCGGTCGACGTCACCGGGATCCTCACCCAGATGCTGCAGATGGGCGACGAGGCGCACAACCGCAACCGCGCCGGCACCCTGATGCTGCTGCGCGACCTCGCTCCCGCCATGGTCGACTCCGGCGCCGACCCGGCCGACATCGCGGAGGCGCTGCGCTTCGTCGGCGGCAACGACCACTTCTTCCTCAACCTCGCGATGCCGGCCTGCAAGCTCGCGCTCGACGCGGCGCGCGGCATCGAGGGGTCGACGATGGTCGTCGCGATGGCCCGCAACGGCACCGACTTCGGGATCCAGGTCGCGGGCACCGGCGACACGTGGTTCACCGGGCCGGCGCAGGTCGCCGACGGCCTCTTCCTCGGCGACTACGGCCCGGACGACGCCAACCCGGACATCGGCGACTCCGCGATCACCGAGACCGCCGGCATCGGCGGCTTCGCGATGGCGACCGCACCCGCGATCGTGCGCCTCGTCGGCGGCACCGTCCCCGACGCGCTGGCCACCACCCGCCGGATGCACGAGATCACGCTCGGGGAGAACCCGCGCTGGACGGTGCCGGTGCTGGAGTTCCAGGGCACCGCGACCGGCATCGACGTCACCCGGGTGTGCCGCACCGGCATCCTGCCGCAGATCAACACCGGCATGGCGGGCGCCAAGGCCGGCGTCGGCCAGGTCGGCGCCGGGCTGGTCACCCCACCGGCCGAGATCTTCCCGATGGCCCTCGCCGCTCTCGCCGAGCGGACGCGAGCGCGGGCGGTCTGACCCACCTGCTAGACTTGCGGCATGGCCATCACTGCACTCGGCGACACGACCGTCCACACCATCGGTGAGCCTCCTGCCGTCGGCAGCACGGCTCCCGACTTCACCCTGACCGGCGGCGACTTCGCCGACGTGACCCGCAGGCCGGGCACCCGCACGGTGCTCAACGTCTTCCCGAGCATCGAGACGGGCGTGTGCCAGGCGAGCGTGCGGCGGTTCAACGAGCTCGCGGCCGACCTCGAGAACACCGACGTGGTCTGCGTCTCGAACGACCTGCCCTTCGCGCTGGCGAACTTCTGCGGAGCCGAGGGCATCGAGGGGGTGGTCGTCGGCTCAGGGTTCCGCTCGGACTTCGGCGCCGACTACGGCCTGACCATGGCCGACGGCGGCTGGCGGGGCCTGCTGGCGCGGGCGGTGCTGGTGCTCGACGGCGACGGCACCGTCCTGCACACCGAGGTGGTCCCGAAGATCAGCCAGGAGCCGGACTACGACGCCGCGGTCGCCGCACTGCGCTGACGCGCTACTCCGCCAGCGGCGGCAGCCAGACCGCCCGCCGGATGTCAACCGAACCCGAGGGACGCATCGGCGTTCCCTCCTCCAGGTAGGCCTGGCGGGCCTCGTCGGCGTGCGAGGGCGGGAGCGATCCGTCGGCGCGCACGACCCGCCACCACGGCACCCCTCCCCCCTCGGTCGCCATCACGTTGCCGACCAGCCGCGGGCCGACTGCCGACGACCTCGGCGATCAGGCCGTACGTCGTGACCCGGCCGGGCGGCACCTGCTCGACCAGCGAGAGCACCCGCTCGACGTACTCCTCGGTCCGGCGCGCCGGCATCACGCACCCCCGGCCGGCCGGGTACGGCCGTAGCGGACCGCCGCCCACCAGCAGACCGCCGCCAGCAGCACCAGCCCGAGGACCGTGTCGATGGCGCTCGCGTCGGCCACCCGGCGAGCGCCCCAGGCGAGGAGGGCCACCAGCCACAGCAGCCCGGCCCGCTGGCAGCCACAGCCGGACCAGCCCGGCGTCGAGGCCGGTGGCCGCCGGGGCGTAGCCGGCCAGGGTGCCGGCGACGTGGAGCGCGACCACGCCCCCGGCGGCCAGCAGGACCGACCCGTCGGACGCTGCCGGACCCGACCACCACCAGAAGACGAGCAGCACCAACAGGGTCGCGCCCACTGCGTGGGTGTCCGGGCGGAGCGCGGACGCGCCGGCCGTGAGCAGCACCACGAGCAGGACCCAGCGCGGCACCTCGGCACCGGCCGTCCTCGCGGCGAGCACCACCACGAACGGCGCCAGCAGCACCACCAGGCGCGCAGCCCACTGCGACGGGGCCGCGATCCGCAGCGCCCGTCGTACGGCGACACGGAGCCGGCGGGTCACCGCTGCACCACCCGCGGGAGCTGGGCCCGCCGGGAGAGCCGGCGCATCACCTCGTCGAGCGTTCCCGGGCCGCGCCACGGCACCACCGGGCAGCCGGCGCGGGCCACCTCGCCGAGGACCAGGTCGCGCTCCACCATCCGCATCCGCCAGGCGGTGCCGGCAATCGCCCGCGCCCGGGCGGTCGTCCCGCCGTCCGGGACGCCGCCGGGGATGGTGTCGACCACGACCAGCGGCAGTCCGCTGCGGGCGACCGTCGCGGCGACCGTGGCGGTCAGCTCGTCGAGCATCGGGGTCAGCAGCAGCACCACGGTGCCGTCTGGCGCGTGCAGCCGGAACCGCCGGGTGTTCGCCTCGTCGGAGTCGTCCGGGACGGATCCGCGCCAGCGAGTGCAGGATCCGCATCCGGTGCGCGCTTCCGGAGCCGAAGCCGACCGGCGCCTCCGCCGGTCCGAGGACCCGGAGACCGACCCGGTCGCCGGCACGGAGGTGGTGCTCGGTGAGTGCGGAGGCGGCCCGCACCGTCAGGTCCAGGCTGCTGGCGGACCCGTGCACGCCACCACTCGCGCCGACGTCCACGAGCGCGTCCACCAGCAGCAGGACGGCCGTGTCCTCCTCGGCGCGGGTCTGCACCACGTGCAGCTCGCCCGTGGCCAGCGACACCCGCCAGTTGATCCGGCGCAGCCGGTCGCCGACCGCGAACGGCCGGATGCCCGCGAACTCGCTGCCGTCGCCCGTCCGGCGCGACTGGTGCGCGCCGACCAGGCCGAGCGGGTGCGGCGCCTGCGCACGCGAGGCGAAGCCGGCCGCCGCGGGCAGCACGGTGAGAGACCGGCCGGGCACCGGCTGCGGTCCCCACCGCCAGCCGGCCCAGGGGCTGGTCGCCGCCGCCTGGCCTGCGCCGACCTCACGGTGTCCCCAGCGCTCGGTGGTCAGGTCGACGATCAGGTCGTGCGTGTCCTCGTCGGGGTCGCAGAGGTGCGTCGACGTCCGGCTCTGCCGGTCGACCGTGACGAAGGCCGCCCGGTCGACGGTGCGGGTGACCTGCTCCGCGCCCCGCAAACCGCCGAGCCGGACGGTCACCGAGGTGCGCTGCCCCTCGCGCAGGGACCGGTTCGCGAGGTCCGCCACCGGCCGGAGCGGGTGCGCCTCGAGCGGTGGCCGCCGCACGAGGGCGAGCACGCCGGCCACGAGCAAGGGCGCCCCGAGCACCCAGAGGTCGGGCCGGCCGAACGCGACCGCGACGACGGCGCACCCCGCGCCCGCCGCGAGCGCACGCACCAGCGTCTCCGTGGGACGCCAGCCCTCGGTCACGGCTCGAGTGCCCGCGGCGTCGCCACCTGCTGCAGCACCTCCGTGACCACGCTGGTGCCGGTCACCGCGGTCATCCAGAGCTCCGGCTTGACCGTGATCCGGTGCCCGAGGACCGCGGCGCGCCACCGCCTTCACGTCCTCGGGGATCACGAAGTCGCGGCCCTGGATCACGGCGTGCGCCCGCGCGGTCAGCACCAGGGCCAGCGACCCGCGCGGCGACGACCCGATCAGCACGTCGCGCGTGGCTGCGCGTCGCCTCGACCAGCCGACGCAGTAGTCGCCCGACGCTGCGGTCGACCTCCACGGTCTCCACGGCGCCCTGCATCGCGAGCAGCCCGTGCGGCGTCGGTCACCCGGTCGAGCAGGATCTCCTCCTGCCGGCGGTCGAGCCGACGGCGTACGACGTCCCACTCCTCGGCGGCCGACGGGTAGCCGAAGCCGACCCGCAGCAGGAACCGGTCGAGCTGGGCCTCGGGCAAGCGGGTAGGTGCCCTCGTACTCGACCGGGTTGGCGGTCGCCAGGACGTGGAACGGTGCGTCGAGACGGTGGGTGTGTCCCTCGACGGTGACCTGCCGCTCCTGCATCGCCTCCAGCAGTGCGGACTGGGTCTTCGGCGGCGTCCGGTTGATCTCGTCGGCGAGGAGCAGGCCGGTGAACAGCGGCCCCGGCCGGAAGACGAACTCGCCCTGCTGCTGGTCGTAGATGTAGGAGCCGGTGAGGTCGGCCGGCAGCAGGTCGGGCGTGAACTGCGCGCGGGTGAACCGCAGCCCGAGCGCCTGCGCGAACGAGCGCGCGGCGAGCGTCTTCCCGAGTCCCGGGAAGTCCTCGAGCAGCACGTGCCCGCCGGCCAGGATGCCGGCCAGGACCAGCGTCAGCGGGCCGCGCTTGCCGACCACGGCGCGCTCCACCTCGTCGAGGACATGGCCGGCGAGCCGGGTGGCCTCCGGTACGTCGATGGCGGTCGTCTGTCCGGTCACACGTCCTCGATTCGTCGCAGTACGGCGTCGATCTGGCCCAGGCTCATCCGGGGCGGCGGCCGGGCCTCGACCAGGTCCACCACCTCCGGACCGAGCAGCTCGACGGTGCGGGCGCGGTCGGTGTCCCAGTGGACCCCGTGCCGCAGCGCGAGCCGCCGGTCGGCGAGCTCCCGGAGCTGGAGGGCGAGCGCGCTGGTGGGCTCGCGCGAGGTGAGGTGACCGGTCACGACGCGTTCCAGTGCCCAGAGCCGGCCGTCACGGGACGCGACGGCTGAGACGTCGGGCGTCTGTGAGCGCCACGCCGGCGACGTCGCCGGCCGGCTGACCCGCCAGCCGAGGGCGACCAGCCCGGTCACCGCGGCCACCAGGGCGAGCACACCGAACGCAGTCACCGGTGCACCGCCCGGAGATCGTGGTGCAGCACGGTCAGCGCCGCGCGGGCCCGGTCGCGGTCGTCCTCGGTCAGCTCGTGGGAGGAGAACCGTGCCCGGCGGTAGAGCGTTCCGAGATCGAGGGCGGCGTCCACGTCGACAGGGAGCCTGGCCAGCATCCGCGCGGTGAACTCCGCGGAGGTCTCCCACCGCTTGCGCGCCAGGCCGGTCTGGGCGGCGATCTCCTCCAGCCGGCTCCAGGCGGCGACCACCCCGTTGCGGGGCGTGCCCTCCTGCACGGCGGCCAGTTGTGCGTCACGGTCAGCAGCGACCGCCGCGGCCAGCTCCTCGGGCGAGAGCGGACCACCGGTGTCGTCGGGGTCGTCGGGGTCCTCGTCGGGCAGGTCGCGCCAGATCCGCAGCACCCGGCGCGGCACGGTGCGCACCAGCCAGACCAGCAGGAGCAGGGCCAGGCCGCCGACCACCACGTAGCGGATCCAGGACAGGTCGATGTCCGCCCGCTCCGCGGGCTTCGGCTTGCCGTGGGGCGCCCGGGACGGGGAGGCGCTCGGCGAGCTCGTTGCGGACGGGCTGGCCACGGGCACCTGCGGCTCGGGTCCGCCGAACGACAGGTCGGGCATCCGGACCGGCCCGCCCGCGGTCGCCCAAGCCACCGCGACCACGCCCAGGAAGCACGCGACGGCCAGCAGCGCGGAACGGCCCCGACCCATCACCGGGACAATGTATGCCCGCGGCTCGTCGGCTCAAGGCGCTGGCGAGCGGCACGCGCAGAACCGGCCTCCCCGAGACGGTGAGGCCGGTTCTGGTGGTGCCGCGTCGGTCAGAGGACCGGGTTGAACGGCTCCGTGCCGTTGACCAGGTGCAGGCCGACGATCCCGGAGTTCGCCTGCGCGAACGCCAGCTCCTGGGCCAGGTCGCCGATGTTGTTCGACGCCGGCAGCGGGGCCAGGCCGAGCGTGGAGAGCACGCCGACCGCCTTGCCGTCGGCGCTCATGAAGCCCGCTGCCCGAGTCACCCGGGATGCCGGGGGTCACGGTGTAGAGCGGGTGCGACCAGCCACCGTCGGCGGCATCGTCACCGAGGCTGACGCCGGTGTGGGGCGTCAGCGGCTCGACGCCGGCGCGGAGGGAGGAGTTGCCGTAGGTGTAGACGCGGTCGCCGGCGGCGGTGCCGTCGGTGTCGACGCCGGTCGGGCCGCCCCAGAACGGGACCGACGGGTTGACCACGAGACGTCGCCGGCGTCGATCTTGACCAGCGCCAGGTCGTTGTAGGCGCAGGTGTTCGCGTCCGTCGTACCCAGCCGGTGCTCGGTGACCCAGGAGCTGTAGGCCAGCGTGCCGTGGCCGACGATGGTGCCCTCGGAGGCGAGGTTGCCGTCGTTGCTGAAGTCGACCCTGGTGCCGAGCGGGACCGACTCCGTGCTGCAGCCGTTGGTGTCCGTGGAGGACCCCTTGCCGGCGCAGTGCGCGGCGTAGCCGACGTAGGTGTTGCCGGCACCGTCGGTGTACACGAAGTTGGCGGTGCACTGGGCGCCGTCGGTGTACATCATCGTGCCGGGGTGGATGAGGGCCGTGTCGGCGGGCGCGTACTGCGTCGCTGCCTCGGCCGACGAGCCGCCGCCCAGCAGGCCGACGCCGGCCAGGACTGCGGAGGCGGCGACCGCCGGCAGGGATCGGGTACGGGTCTGGCGCATGCGAGGGTTCCTCCCACTCTGACGGCGCGGGGACGCGCCGTTTGAGTCACCAACGAGGCACACCCGAAAGGGGTTACGGCTGGACCAGCCGGCTCAGTGCGGACCGTGGTCGAGGAACTCGAGGGGCGTTTCGCGACCGTCGGGTCGCGAAAGAGCGCAAAGATAGAAGAACCCCGGGAGCACGGTCGGGCACCGTCGGACGGCTGGTGGTCGAATGGCAACGATGAGGATCGCCTGCGGCTGCGGGGCAAGGCGAGTCGGATCTGAAGGCCGGTGGTACCGCGATGGCTCGACGCGTCTACCTCCACATCGGGTTGCCCAAGACCGGCACCACCTACCTCCAGACGCTCATGTGGAAGAACCAGGAGGTGCTTGCGGGGCAGGGAATCCTGTTGCCCGGTGGCTCCAGGCGGCAGCACCTGTGGGCCAGTGGCGTGGTGCGCGAGGACCCGAACCTCGGGCGGCGTTCCCCGGAGGCCCCCGCGGCCTGGGACCGGCTGACCGGGGAGGTCAACGGCTGGGACGGTACCGCCGTGGTGAGTCACGAGTTCTTCGCCGCTGCGAGCACCGAGCAGGTGAGGCGCGCGTTCTCCGAGCTCGGTGGGACCGAGATCCATGTCGTGGTGACCGCCCGGGACACGCTCAGCCTCGTCACGGCCCGGTGGCAGGAACTAGTCAAGAACGGCTCCACCATGCCCATCGACGAGTACCCGCGCACCGACGAGCCCGATCCGCTCAACGTGTGGGGCTGGGGAACCCTGGACCTCGCCGATGTGCTGCACCGGTGGGGAGCCTTGCTGCCTGCGGACCACGTACACGTGCTCACGCTGCCGAAGCCGAGCGAGCCGCGGGAGACCCTGTGGCTGCGGTTCGCCGCCCTGCTCGGCATCGACCCGACGACGTGCGCGACGGAAGGATCGGCGCAGAACGAGTCGCTCGGCGTCGTCGAGGTAGAGCTGCTCCGACGCGTCAACGGCGACCTGAAGGGGTTCACCTCCGCCCAGGACCGCGGAAACTGGATCCGTGGCTACCTCGCCCAGGGCAAGCTGGTCCCCCGTCAAGGCGAGAAGTTCTGGCCCTCACGCGAACGGGTCGACGAGCTGCGCACCCGCGGCGACCGGATCGTCGAGGACGTCATCGCCGGCGGATACCACGTGATCGGTGACGTGCGTGACCTGCGGACTCCCGCGGACCTGCCCGCCCGGCGGCATCCCGACAGCGTCACCGACGCAGAGCTCGCGGCCGCCGCGTCCGGGGTGATCGCGGCGATGATGACCGACGTCCAACGGCTCACCCGCGAGAGCCGGGCGCTGCGCCGGGCGGCTTCGGAGGCGTCGGTGCCCCCGGCGCCGGTCAGCATCGCGCGCCGGGTGGTACGCCGGTTGCGCGGGTGGACGTGATTCCGTCATGGTCACGTAGTTCCACGCAAGGACGACTACCCCACCGAGATCGTGGAGGGCATGAAGCAGCGGTCGCTCAGTACGACGGCTGCGACGGGTCGATCTGGTTGACCCAGGCCACGACGCCGCCGCCGACGTGCACGGCGTCGGCGTAGCCGGCACCCTTGACGAGCGCCAGCGCCTCGGCCGAGCGGACGCCCGTCTTGCAGTGCAGGACGATCTGCTTGTCGCTGCGGCAGCTTGTCGAAGGCGTTGCCGTTGAGGAACTCGCCCTTGGGGATCAGCACCGAGCCCGGGATCTGGTTGATCTCGTACTCGTTCTGGCTCGCGGACGTCGACCAGCACGAAGTCGCGCGTGCCCTCGTCGCGCTCCTTGAGCATGTGCTCGAGCGTGGTGACCGAGATCGTCGAGCCGGCGGCGGCGTCGGCGGCCTCCTCGGAGATCGCGCCGCAGAACGCCTCGTAGTCGATCAGCTCGGTGACGGTCGGGTTGTCGCCGCAGAGCGCGCAGTTCGGGTCCTTGCGGACCTTCAGCTTGCGGTACTCCATCTCGAGGGCGTCGTAGATGATCAGCTTGCCGACCAGCGGGTCGCCGATGCCGGTGAGCAGCTTGATCGCCTCGTTGACCTGGATCGACCCGATCGACGCGCAGAGCACGCCGAGCACGCCGCCCTCGGCGCAGGACGGGACCATGCCCGGCGGCGGCGGCTCGGGGTAGAGGCAGCGGTAGCACGGCGCGTCGGCGCCCTCGAGCGTCGGCCAGAACACGCTGGCCTGGCCGTCGAAGCGGTAGATCGAGCCCCAGACGTAGGGGATCTTCAGGAAGTACGCCGCGTCGTTGACCATGTAGCGGGTCGCGAAGTTGTCGGTGCCGTCGACGATCAGGTCGTAGCCCTCGAAGATCTCGATGACGTTGTCGTTGTCGAGCCGCTCGTTGTGCACGACCACGTTGACGAGCGGGTTGGTCTCGGCGATCGACTCCTTGGCCGACTCCGCCTTCGACTTGCCGATGTCGGACTGGCCGTGGATGATCTGGCGCTGCAGGTTGGACTCGTCGACCTCGTCGAACTCGGCGATGCCGAGCGTGCCGACGCCGGCCGCGGCCAGGTAGAGCAGCGCGGGGCTGCCGAGACCGCCGGCGCCGATCACCAGCACCTTGGCGTTCTTCAGCCGCTTCTGCCCGGTCATCCCGACGTCGGGGATGATCAGGTGCCGGCTGTAGCGGCGCACCTCGTCGATGGTCAGCTCGTCGGCGGGCTCCACCAGCGCTGGCAGGGACACGGCTCTCCTCTGGACGTTTCGGGGCGTACGACGGGAGAACAGCGTCGTACCGCTGCCTGTTCCCGCCCTGCGTCCCCACCATGGTGACTGGCGTCGTACCGGCACCCTGCTTTGACCGACATCCGGACACCGGCAGCGGTCCCGGGGCGGGAGCGACTGACGGGTAGGCTTCCGGACGTGACGACGACGGGTGCCGCAACCGGGCACGACACCGGCGGGGAGCGTCCCCGGGGGCTGCGCCTGCCCCGCGGCGCGCGCCGCGCCCAGCTGCTCTCGGCGGCGCTCGAGGTGTTCGTCGGCGCAGGGCTACCACGCCGCGGCGATGGACGACATCGCCGACCGCGCCGGGGTCTCCAAGCCGGTGCTCTACCAGCACTTCCCGGGCAAGCTCGACCTCTACCTCGCGCTGCTCGACCAGTCCTGCGACACGATCATCGCCGGCCTCCCGCGACGCGCTCGAGTCCACGCACGACAACAAGCAGCGCGTCGCCGCGACCATGGACGCGTTCTACGACTACGTCTCCAGCGCCGAGGGCGCGTTCCGCCTGGTCTTCGAGTCCGACCTGACCAACGAGCCCGCCGTGCGCGAACGCGTCGACCGGGTGACCCACGAGTGCGCCGCGATGATCACCCACGTGATCCACGACGACACCGGCCTCCCGGACGAGCAGTCACGGCTGCTGGCGGTCTCCCTGGTGGGAATGGCCCAGGTCAGTGCTCGGTTCTGGCTGGCCGACGGCGGCGCCGCCGACGGCCGGATGACCCGCGAGGAGGCGGCCACCCTCGTCGCCGGCCTGGCCTGGCGCGGCATCCGCGGCTACCCCCGCACCGACGAGCACCGACTGACCCACCCCGCACCGCCACGACACACAGGAGGTCCTCCGATGGAGGTCAAGATCGGCGTGCAGAACGCCCCCCGCGAGCTCACCATCGACGCCGACATCGACGCCGAGCACGTCGAGAAGCTGGTCGCCGAGGCGGTCGCCGCCGGCGGGGTGCTCACCCTGACCGACACCAAGGGACGACGCATCGTCGTCCCCGCCGAGAAGATCGCCTACGTCGAGATCACGACCTCGCTCACCGGGACGGTCGGCTTCCGCAGCTAGCAAGGCGGAGTTGGTCCCACGGGGCAGAATGGAACCGGTGGGGGTCGTGTGGCTCCCCCGGGAAGGAGCGGGCGTCATGGGCACCCTCGGCACGATCGTCGTCGTCCTGATCGGCGGCACCATCATCGGACTGCTCGGCAAGCTGGTGGCTCCGGGCGACCGGGACAAGATCCCGTTCTGGCTCACGATCGTGTGCGGCATCGGCGGCATGCTGATCGGCACCTTCCTGTACGGCGCGCTCTACGACAACACGAACACCCCGGGCGTCGACTGGTGGCGTCACGTATGGCAGGTCGCCGTCGCGGCCGTCCTGGTGATGCTCGCGGCCTCGGTGAGTGGGCGGACCACCGCGAAGGTCTAGGACACGCCTCAGCTGTCGAGGCCGAGCTCGTCCATCCGCTTCGTGTGGTTCTCGGTGAGCCGGGTGAACATGCCGGCCGAGCGCGGCGAGGTCCATGCCCGGGCGGTCGACCCCGCCGGCCAGCAGCGCGGTGAGCGCGTCGCGCTCGGCGGCGACCCGCTGCGCCTGCGAGAGCGCCTCCCCCATCAGCCGACGTCCCCACAGCGCGAGCCGGCCGCCGACCCGCGGGTCGGCCTCGATCGCGGCACGCACCCGGTCGACGACGAAGCGCGGACTGGCCGGAGTCCTCCAGGGAGTCGATCACCAGGTCACGGGTGTCGCGGTCGAGGAACGCCGCGACCTCGCGGTAGAAGTCCGCGGCCAGCCCGTCGCCGACGTACGCCTTGACCAGGCCCTCGAGCCAGTCGCGCGGCGCGGTGTGGGCGTGGAACTCGTCGAACGGCTTCTCGAACGGCTGCCATCGCCGCGACCGGGTCGGCGCCGAGCGCGGCGATCCGGTCCAGCAGCGGCTGCGACGTGGCCGAACTCGGCGATCGCCATCGCGGTCGAGCTCCATCTTGTCGCCCAGCGACGGCGCCAGCTTGGCGTCGTCGACGAGCCGCTCGAAGGCCGACAGCTCGCCGTACGCGATCACCCCGAGCAGGTCGACGACCGCGGCCGGTAGGCGGCGTCCTCGAAGGCGACCTCGCCCGTCGTTCCGCCCGGCGTGTCGGTCATGTCCGCAGGCTACCGATAGGATGAGGCCAGACGCCCGGCGCCCCGAGGCACCACCTTGGACCGGAGCGGCCCAAGTGTGGACACCGGGAACGGTGTGTTGACGCCACTGACGGCCGGGCTCCCGAAGCACGATCCGACGCTGGATCGGCGGCCGAGCGCCCGCGGTCCGCACCCAGAGAACGGCAAGATCCTGACCACCTTCCGAGAGCTCGGGGTGCTCCCCGAGATCTGCGACGCGCTCGAGCGCGCCGGCATCGTGACCCCGTTCGCCATCCAGGAGATGACCCTCTCGGTCGCCCTGATGGGCACCGACCTGATCGGCCAGGCGCGCACCGGCACCGGCAAGACGCTGGCGTTCGGCATCCCGATCCTGCAGCGCACCGTCGCCCCGCACGACCCCGACTACGTCGAGCTCGCCGCGCCCGGCAAGCCGCAGGCGCTGGTCGTCGCGCCGACCCGCGAGCTCGCGCTCCAGGTCTCCAGCGACCTCGCCGCTGGCCGGCAAGGACCGCGGCATCCGCGTGCTCACCGTCTACGGCGGCGTGCCCTACGACCCGCAGCTCGACGCGCTCAAGGAGGGCGTCGACGTCGTCGTCGGCACCCCGGGCCGGCTGATCGACCTGATGAACCGCCGCGCCCTCGACATCTGCCACGTGAAGTCGCTGGTGCTCGACGAGGCCGACGAGATGCTCGACCTCGGCTTCCTGCCCGACGTCGAGCGGCTGCTCGCGCAAGACGCCCGAGACCCGGCAGACGATGCTGTTCTCGGCGACCATGCCGGCCGCGATCGTCTCGCTGGCCCGCACCCACATGCGGCACCCGATGAACATCCGCGCCGAGTCGTCGTACGACACCCAGACGGTGCCGGCGACCGCGCAGTTCATCTACCAGGCCCACGACCTCGACAAGCCGGAGATGATCGGCCGCATGCTGCAGGCCGAGGGGTCCGGGCCTGACGATCGTGTTCACGCGCACCAAGCGCCAGTCGCAGCGGATCGCCGACGACCTGACCGAGCGCGGCTTCGACGCGAGCCCGCTGCACGGCGACATGCAGCAGGCGGCGCGCGAGAAGGCGCTGACGAAGTTCCGCGAGGGCAAGCTGCGGGTGCTCGTCGCCACCGACGTCGCCGCCCGCGGCATCGACGTCACCGGCGTCACGCACGTCGTCAACTACACGTGCCCCGAGGACGAGAAGACCTACGTGCACCGGATCGGCCGCACCGGCCGCGCGGGTGCCACCGGCATCGCCGTGACGTTCGTCGACTGGGCCGACCTGCACCGCTGGAAGATGATCAACAAGGCGCTCGACCTGCCGTTCGACGACCCGCCGGAGACGTACTCGAACTCCGAGAACTTCCTGCACGACATGGGCATCGTGCCCGGCACCAAGGGCCGGATCGTGCCCGAGGGCTCGATCGTGACGCCCAACCGCGACAAGGGCCGCGACAAGCCGCGACGGCGTGACGGTGGACGCGATGGTGGGCGTGGGCGCTCCGGCGGCCACGGCCGCAGCGGCTCCGGCAGCTCAGGTGGTTCCAGCGGCGCCGGCGGCGCGAGCGGCGCGAGCGGCAGCGAACGCCCGGCCGAGGCGGCCGGCGACGCGGCTCCCCGCAAGAAGCGCAACCGCAGCCGTCGTCGCACCCGGCGGCGGCAGCCGGCGCCGCAGCCGGCCACGGGCTGACCGGCGCTGCGGCCTCGGCCGGCCGGCTGCCACGGTCGTAGCGGCCCCGCCCTCAGGCGACGACGTCGACGTCGGTTCCGGTCGGCGCGAAGTCCCACAGGGCGATCGCGTCGGGCCGCGCCTGCCGGATGCAGCCGTGCGACTGCGGCGTGCCGAGCTGGGCCTTCGTCTGCAGCGGTACGCCGCGCAGCTCAGGGATGTCGTGGAAACCGATCGCGGCGTTGGTGCCGTGGGCGAAGCGCACGAAGTACTGCATCATCCCGGAGTCGTCGACGCCGATGGCCCAGCGCGAGCGCGAGTAGACCTCGTAGTGGCCGGGCCGCAGGTTGTCCGTGAGGCTGCCGGAGACCAGGTAGCTGCGCCGGACCGCGCCGTCACGCGCGACCAGCCAGACCCGCTGCGCGGACATGTCGAACACGATCCGCCTGCCGCTCCCGCTGCCGGCGGGCAGAGCGGTGTTGCTGGCCGACTTGACCGCCTGGTCGTCGCCGGGCGGGGTCGCGGCGACCGAGGAGTCGGCCGCGCCCCGACCGGCCGAGCTCGGACCCGGGTGACCTGATGCCGCGCTCGGCGTACGCCGGGGTGGCTGCCCACGCCGGCACCGATCACGCCCACCCCGGCGAGCACCGCGAACAGGGTGACGCCAGTGGAGAGCAGCAGTGCGACCACGCGGTCGTAGCGCACGCGTGTCGGTGCGTGTCCGACACAGGTCGTGCTCCTCTCTCGTCCGAAGGGTCGGTCAGCGTGCGAGCAGGACCTTGGCCACCTCGCGGTAGGCCTCGGCGCCCTTGTTGCTGCGCGAGGTGCGCAGGATCGACCGGCCGGCGGCCGGCGCCTCGGCGAACCGGATCGACTTCGGGATCGGCGGCTCGATCACGTCGAGCTCGTAGGTCTCCGAGATGTTCTCGAGCACGGCGCGCGCGTGGTTGGTGCGCCCGTCGTACAGCGTGGGCAGCACGCCCCACACCTCGAGCTTGCGGTTGGTGAACCGGCGCACGTCGTGGACGGTGTCGAGCAGCTGGCCGACGCCGCGGTGCGAGAGCGTCTCGCACTGCAGCGGGATCAGCACGCCGGTCGGCGGCGGTGAGCGCGGCGACCGTCAGCACGCCGAGCGACGGCGGGCAGTCGAGCAGCACCCAGTCGTAGTCGTCGAGGTCCTCGATCGCCGAGCGGATGACGTACTCGCGGCCGGTGCGGGTGAGCAGGTCGGCCTCGGCGCGGGCGAGCTCGATCGTGGCCGGCAGCAGGTCGACGCCGTCCTCGGTCTCGAGGATCACCTCGGACGGGTCGAGGCCCTTGGTCAGCACGTGGTGCACCGACAGCTCGAGGTCCTCGGGGTCGATGCCGAGGCTGAACGTCAGGCACGCCTGCGGGATCGAGGTCGACGAGCAGCACCCGCTGCCCGAGCTCGGCGAGCGCGGCTCCGAGGGAGGCGACCGTCGTCGTCTTCGCCACGCCACCCTTCTGGTTGGCGACGGCGAGGACGCGGGTCTGCGAGGCGGGGGACATCACCCACAATCATGCCGCACGTGGTTGCCCTTGCCACGCACGTCCCGCAATGCTGGCGCGCATGTCTTCCCTTGGACTGGGCCCTGGTCACCGGCCCGACGTCCGGCATCGGTCATTCGTTCGCCCGCGCAGCTCGCCGCGCGCGGCCACGACCTGGTGCTCGTGGCCCGCAACGAGCAGCGGCTGGCGGAGACCGCCGACGAGCTGCGGTCGACGTACGGCGTCGCCGTGGAGGTGCTGCCGGCCGACCTCGTCGACCGCGCGCAGCTGGCGAAGGTCGAGGCCCGGCTGGCCGACCGCGGCGAACCCGTGCGGCTGCTGGTGAACAACGCCGGGTTCGGTCTCAAGGGACGGTTCCTCGACAACGACGTGGCGCAGGAGCAGGCCCAGCTCGACGTGCTGGTGACCGCGGTGATGCGGCTGACCCACGCCGCGCTCGGCACGATGGTGGCGCGAGGGACGCGGCCAGATCGTGAACGTGTCCTCGATGGCCGGGTTCCTGCAGCGGGGCAGCTACTCGGCAGCCAAGGCGTACGTCACCAAGCTGAGCCAGTGGGCGCACCACGAGTACGCCGGGCAGGGCGTGCAGGTGATGGCGGTGTGCCCGGGATTCGTGCGCACCGAGTTCCACGAGCGGATGGGCTCCGACACCGACAGCGCCCCACGCATGCTCTGGCTCGACCCCGACCGTCTCGTGGCCGAGGCGCTGGCCGACCTCGACGCCGGCAAGGCCCTGTCGATCCCGAGCAAGCGCTACAAGGCGATCGCCGCCGTCGTGCGCGTCGTGCCGGCGTCGTTGCAGCAGCGGTTCCAGGGGCTCGGGCGGAAGTAGGGCTCGGGCGCCGAGAAGCCGCTCACGGCGCGACCACGGGGGTCGCGGCGGCACCGGCGGCGGCGAGAAGCCGTTCGAACGCCGCGGGGTCGGTCGTGTTGCAGCCGAGCTCGTGGTCGACCTTGCCGGTGCCGTGCCAGTCGCTGGAACCGGTGGCGACCAGGCCGAGGTCCGCGGCGATCCGGCGCAGCTCCTCGCGTACCGCGGGGGTGTGGTCCTGGTGGTCGACCTCGATCCCGACCAGGCCGCGCTGCCTGCAACGCGGCGAGCGCGGCGGCGGTGAGCACCCGGTTGCGTCCCCACGGGTGGGCGACGACGGGTACGCCGCCCGCCGCGCGCACCAGCTCGACGGCGTCGGGGAGCGACGTCGCGTAGCGCGGCACGAACGCCGGGCCACCCGGGCCGAGCATCTGCTCGAAGGCCTCGTTGCGATGGCCGACCACGCCCTTGCCGACCAGCGCGTCGGCGACGTGCGGCCGGCCCAGCACGGCGCCCTCGGCAGCGCCGTCGCGGACGTCGTCCTCGGTGATGTCGATGCCGAGCGCGCGCAGCCGCTCCATCATCACCGGGAGCCGGGACTCGCGGCCGCCCCGCACGCGCGCCATCTCGGCCGCGAGCGGCTGGTACGACGGGTCGGGCAGGTACGCGAGCAGGTGCACACTCCGCCCGTCGTACCGGGTGCGAGAGCTCGATGCCGCGCACCAGCGTGATCCCGTGCGCGACCGCGGCGGCGGCCGCCTCCTGCCAACCCTCGACGGTGTCGTGGTCGGTCAGCGCCACCACGTCGAGACCGTGCGCGACGGCCTCCGCGACCAGTTCCGTCGGCGTCGCCGTGCCGTCGGACCGGCTCGAGTGGGTGTGGAGATCGATCGGCACAACCCGACCCTAGGGCCCGCCACCTGCGGACGCCTCACCACGCGGGTGGGGGTCCCCCGAACGGCATCTCGATCGCCTCGGGGCCGAACCCGCTGGCGTCCGCGAGCAGCCAGTCGTCGCGCAGCAGCAGTGCCGCGGAGGCAGGCCGCATCACCAGCCACAGCCACCGGCCACCGGCCTCGCCTACGAACGCCGCCCGCGCCAGCAGGTCGTCGTCGTCGCTGCTCGGCAGCACCCACATCGGCACCGGGCGCGCGTCGACGCGCACCCGGATCGATGCGGCGCCCTGTCCCACGGCATCACCCGGGTGGGCGGTCGCCGCTCCCGCCACCCGGCTGCCGAGCCCGACCCCCGGCTCCTCGGTGACCACCGTGACCTCGACCTCGCCGTCGAGCACGCTCGCCCCGGTCGTGGTCGTGACCGTGGCCAGCGCCGGACCCTGGTCCGCCGCCACGCAGCCGAAGTCGGCGATCGACCAGCCGGGGCTCATCGGCCACGGCAGGTACGTCGGCAGTTCCGCGGCGCGCCTCACCACCTCGGCGAACGTCGTGTAGTCGGAGGTGGCCGAGCGCCAGAGCGGGACGACACCCCCGTGCCGGGCGCAGGTGAACTCGGCGCCATCCCCCTCTAGCGGGGTGGTGCAGCGGGGACAAGAGGCAGCGAGCGCCACGCGCTGAGGTTAGCGTCGATCAGGAGTTCCAGCGCTGGATGACCGGCGTCTCGCGCTCGTAGGAGAGCACCGAGACGGTCGAGGTGTCGAGCTTGAAGAACCGTCCCTCCTCGACCGGCTGCTCCAGCCAGCGTGCGGTGAGCGCACGGGTGGCGTGCCCGTGCCCGAACGTCAGGCACCGGCCACCCCGCGCCCGGACCCGGGCGACGACGCGATCCAGCCGCTCGGAGACCTGCCCGGCCGTCTCCCCGCGCGGGCTCGGGTGCGACCAGACCGTCCAGCCGGGCACGGACTCCCGGATCTCCGGCGTGGTGATCCCCTCGTAGTCGCCGTAGTCCCACTCGGCCAGGTCGTCGTCGACCACCGCGTCGGGGAAGCCGGCGAGCTCGGCGGTACGACGGGCGCGCTGGCGGGGGCTGGTGAGCACCAGGTCGAACGCGACCCCGGCGAGCCGGTCGCGCAGCGTCCCTGCGACCCGGACGCCCTCCTCGGTCAGCGGCAGCTCGGTCGTCGACGTGTGCTTGCCGGTGCGGCTCCACTCGGTCTCGCCGTGTCGCACCAGCCACAGCTCGTCGACGGGGTCGTCGGTCGGGTACGGGTGCGGCATGAGCCCCAATCTAGGCCGTGCGGACGGGCACGGGTCTAGATGGGTAAGTCCAAGGGGGGTGCAAGCGAGCGCCGCTCAGCGCGTGCGCTGGCAAGGCGGAGGAGGGAGCCGTGGCGGAGCCACGGCGACTGACGAGAACGCAGCCAGCGTGCGTGATGAGGGGTGCGCAGCGTGCTCCCCTTGGACTTAGTCATCTAGGGTCGCGCCATGGCGACGCGGGCTCCCGAGGTGGCACCGGCCCTGCGGCAGGCACGCTTCGCCGCCGCGGCCGGCTTCTTCACACAGGGGCTGGTCTTCATCAGTCTCACCACGCGGCTGCCGGTCGTGCAGGAGAAGTGGTCGCTGTCGTCGGTCGAGATGTCGGTCCTGCTGCTGATGATGGTGCTGCTCGCCGGCGTGGGCTCGCTGGTCGCCGAGATGGTGGCCAAGCGCAGCGACAGCGCAGAGGTGCTGCGGGCCGGCCTGTTGCTGATCGCGGTGTGCGTGCCGGTGATCGCGCTGGCGCCGGTGTTCGTGGCGTTCGCCGCCGCACTCGCGCTGTACGGCGTCGCGCTCGGCGTGGTCGACGCCTCGACGAACATGCAGGCCGTGGCGCTGGAACACCGTTACGGGCGGCCGATCCTGCCGTCGTTCCACGGAGCCTGGACGCTCGGCGGCGTGGTCGGCTCGGCGCTCACCCTGGTGACCGGCAGCCTCGGTCTCGGCGCCGCGGCCTGGCTGTGCGTCGTACCCGTCGCTGTGTGCTTCGCCCCGCTGCTGCGCCGAGCGGACGTCCCCGTGGCCGACGACGTCGAGGTGCCCTGGCGGCCGATCCTGCTGGTGGGGCTGGCGCTGGTGCTGTTCTACATGGTCGACACCGCCGCCTCGACCTGGGGACCGACGTACCTCGACAAGACGTTCCCGACACCCGAGCGGGCTGGTGGCGCTGGCGACGTTCCCGTACCTCCTGGCCAGCCTGGTCTTCCGGTTCGCCGGCGACGCGCTCGTCGCCCGCCACGGCGTGGTGCGTGTGCTGCGGGTCGGCGCCGTGGTCTCGTCCGCGGCGCTGGCGGTCGTCGTGTTCGCGCCGACGTGGCAGGTCGCTGTGCTCGGCTTCACCCTGCTCGGCGCTGGCGCCGCCGTGGTCGCCCCACTGTCCTTCTCCGCGGCCGCCCGGATCGCGGGCGGCGACACCCTCGACGCGGACGCCCGCGCGACCCGGGTCGACGCCGTGATCGCGCGGTTCAACCAGTTCAACTACGTCGGGGCTCTGCTCGGCGCGGTGCTGACAGGCCTGGTCGGCGCCGACTCGCTGCGCTACGGCTTCGCGCTCCCGATGGTGCTGGTGCTCGGGATCCTGCCGCTGGCGCCGGCGTTCGCGGGGCGGCGGGGGTGAGGTTTCACCACGGTATGCCGAGCAACCCGCGCTCCCCATGACGAGCACATCGTGGGAACCGCAGGTTCGTCGGCATACCGTGGTGAACCCGCAGCACCCTCAGCCCGGCTCCCCCGGCCAGTTCTTGTCCGGCTGCGGCACCGGACGACCGGGCTGCTCGCCGCCGCGGGCCTCGAGGTAGCTGTCCCTCGGCACCATCACCTTGCGCCGGAAGATGCAGACGACCTTGCCGTCCTGGTTGTAGCCGATCGTCTCCACGTGGACCACGCCACGGTCGTCCTTGGACTTCGACTCCCACTTGTCGAGCACCCTCGTCTCGCCGTACAGGGTGTCGCCGTGGAACGTCGGCGCGACATGGCGCAGCGACTCGATCTCCAGGTTGGCGATCGCCTTGCCGGAGATGTCGGGCACCGACATGCCGAGCAGGATCGAGTAGACGTAGTTGCCGACCACCACGTTCTTGCCGAACTGGGTGGTCTCCTGCGCGTAGTGCGCGTCGAGGTGCAGCGGGTGGTGGTTCATGGTCAGCAGGCAGAACAGGTGGTCGTCGGACTCCGTGACCGTCTTGCCCGGCCAGTGCTTGTACGTCGCCCCGACCTCGAACTCCTCGTAGCTACGGCCGAACTGCATGCTGGACGCTCCTCACGACGTACGGCGGGCGGCCTCCGCGGGCCGCGACCGTCCCATCGTGCCGAACCGCTCAGGAGCCCCCGCCACCGGCCTTCCGGCGGTGGATCTTCGGCCCGGCGCCGCCGACCACCTCGGAGCCGTGGGCCTTCTCGCGCACCGGCCCGTCCTGAGGAACGCCCTTGTCCTTGGACGTCTTGCGGTCGAGCGCCTCGCGCATCTTCGCCTTGAGGTCCTCGTTGTCGGGCTGCTTGTCCGCCATCCGCTGCTCCCTCGTTCGGTCGTTTTCTCCACCCTCGCACCACCCCGCAAGGGGGTCCAGCAGGATTCGCCGCGCGACCCCCACCACGGTCCGGTCCAGCGTGCACCCCTGTGCGAGACTTTCGCGCATGAACTCCGTTCCCAAGATCGCGGCGACCCTGCTCGCCGTCCTGGTGCTCGCCTCGTGCGGGAAGTCCTCGGACGAGCCGAAGAGCGGCAGTTCCGACGTCTCGTCCCCCTCGGCGTCCGCGAGCGCCTCCCTGTCCGCGGGGCCCTCGTCGACGGCCAAGCCGTCGACCGGGAAGGCGATGTCCGGCAACGGCTACGGGTACAACCTGCCCAAGGGCTGGGAGGACATCACGGCCCAGCTGAAGCAGAACCAGCAGAGCATCGACACCGGCGGCCGCGCGAAGCCCGCGACCCCGCCGTTCACGGCAAACATGAACACGCTGACCACCGCGAGCAAGGTCTCCGGCGAGCCCACCCAGGACGACCTCGACGCCCTTGCCGCCCAGATCAAGGGCGAGGTCAAGTCTCTCGCGCCCAAGATCAAGACCAGTCCGCACGTCACCATCGCGGGCGCGCCGGCGGTCCACCAGGAAGGCGACGCCAACAGCTCAGGCACGAAGTTCTACCTCGTCCAGTACTTCGCGATCCACAAGAACGTCAACTACGGCCTGACCTTCGCGTTCCCCAAGAGCGCCTCCGCCGCTGACCGCGAGAAGGTCGTCCAGCCCGTGCTGGCCTCCTGGAAGTGGACGTCACCCTGACGCATCCGACGTACGTCGACGACCGGGGCATCCACGCTCCCGGCCCCGCCGAGGTCGCCGGCGACGAGCCGATCGACATCCTGTTCGGCAGCAACCGGGTCTGGTCGTTCACCACCCGCCACGACGGCCGCGCCGAACGCGGAGGCATTCTCGTCGCGTGGCCGACGCCACTGAAGGAACGGCTCGACGGCGTCGCCGAGGTGACCGTCGTGCCCCACAACGGAGGCGACACGCTGTTCGCCGGCAGCGTGCGGTTCGGGTCCTCCGACGAGGAGCTCGAGCTCGTCGACGACGCCGGGCACCCGCTGTCGCTGGACAAGGGCGGGCGGCTGCAGCGCACCTTCGACCGGATGGACGAGGGCGCCCGTCTCGAGCTGGTCGAGGCCGCGCGCCGCGTGCTCCAGGACCTCACCGAGAAGTGCGGGCTCGACGCCTACCTCGCGTACGGCGGGCTGCTGGGCGCGGTCCGTGACGGAAAGATGATCGGCCACGACTCGGACGCCGACGTGGCCTGGATCAGCCGGCACACGCACCCCTTCGACATCGTGCGCGAGAGCCGGGCCGCCGAGCGCACCCTGCGCGGGCTCGGCTGGCAGGTGGTGCGGATGTCCGCCGCCAACTTCAAGGTCTGGGTGCCGCTGCCGACCGGCAAGCGGGCCGGGGTCGACGTGTTCGGCTCGTTCCACATCGGCGACCACTTCCACATCACCGGGTCATTGCGCGGGGTACTGCCGCGCGAGGCGGTGCTCCCGTTCGGGACCGTGACGCTCGAGGGCGTGGAGTTCCCGGCGCCGGCAGACGTCGAGGCGTTCCTCGCCTACACCTACGGCCCGTCGTGGAGGGTGCCCGACCCGGCGTTCCACTTCGAGCACCCGCCGGAGAACACACGGATGATGAGCCAGTGGTGGCGCGGCACGCGCACAAGGCTCTCGCACTGGCAGACCTTCTACACCTCCGGCGACGTCAAGCGGGTGCCGTCGGGCCCTTCGCTGTTCGCATCCTGGGTGGCCGAGCGGATCGAGCCCGGCAGCCGGGTCGTCGAGCTCGGGTCGGGCACCGGGCGCGACGCGTACTGGCTGGCCGACCAGGGGTTCGCGGTGACCGGCTCCGACTACTGCGGCGCTTCCCGCAAGCTCGCGCGGGCCGGCACGGCCCGGCGCAGGAAGCAGGGCAAGCGGCCGGTGCGGTTCACGGGCATCAACCTGGAGTCGTCGTACAACGTGCTCACCAACGGCGCCCGGCTCGCCCACGAGCCGGGGCCCAAGCACGTCTACGCCAGGCTGCTGGTCGACGCGCTCGCCCTGCCCGCGAGGCCGGGGCTGTGGCGCTTCTGCTCCATGGCCGGGCGGACGGGCGGTCACACGTTCCTCGAGTTCCGCACCGCGGCGAACCGGGGACGCCCGACCTTCTTCGGGCCGCACGCCCGTACCTACGCCGACCCGGACGAGATCGCTGCCGAGATCGCGGCGTACGGCGGCCGCGTGATCGACCGGGTCGAGGGCACCGACCTCGCGCCGCTGGGCAAGGAGAACCCCGTGATCTGCCGGATGGAAGTGAGCTGGACGCGATGAGCCCCATGAAAGAGACCGCCCGCAAGCTGATCGACCGGTTCGCCGGCCCGCGGCTGGTCGACCTCGAGCGCCAGGTCGCGGACCTGCAGGTCGCCGCCGAGGAGAGCCGCCGGCTCAACGAACGCCTCAGCGACGTCCTCGACGTGGTGGTCGAGCTGCTGGTGCCGGCCGTCGACCGGGACGACGAGCGGCTCAAGGAGGCGCTGGGTCGGCTGGGGAAGACCGTCTAGCCCCAGCGGGCTAGTTGATGTCGAACTCGTTGCCCTCGGGATCGGTCAGCGCGACCCCGTAGTGGTCGAGGCCTTCCTCGACGATCGCGTGCTTCCGCGTGGCGCCGAGCGCCACGAGCCGCGCCGCCTCGGCCTCGACCCGCTCGCGCCTGGTCTCCAGCGGCACGTCGCGACCACCGCTCGCGTGCAGGTCGATGTGGAGGCGGTTCTTGATCGACTTCCTCTCAGGGACGACCTGGAACCAGATGTCTGGCCCCTCACCCTTGGGATCCTCGATCCTGTCGGCGCCGGTGCCGAGCTCGTCCTCGGGCACCCCGATCGACCGGAAGAAGTCGTCCCACGACTCGAACCCGGCCGGCGGAGGCGCGATGACGTAGTGCAGCGCTTCGGCCCAGAACCGCGCGAGCGGCTCGGGAGACGCGCAGTCGATCACCAGCTGGTAGGACACGGCCATTCGACTCCTCCGGTAGCTCTCGGCTTCGGATCAGATTGGCACAGGGGACCGACGCATCACGTCCGGCTGAAGACCACCCGTCCGTTGGGGATGGTCTTCATCTCGTACTTCGGTGAGTGGGCGTAGGAGTGGTGCCGCGGGCACAGGAGGCGTCCGTCGGCGATGTCGGTGTTGCCGCCCCGACTCCAGGGGGTGTTGTGGTGGACGTGGCACATCGCTGCGGGCCAGTCGCAGCCGTGGGTGGTGCACTGTTTGTCGCGGTGCCTGATCGCGATCCGCTGGTGCAGGTCGTAGAGCCGTTTGCTGCGGCCGAGGTCGAGGATCGTGGACTTCCCACCCAGCACCGATCGGGATGATCCCGGCCTGGCAGGCGAGCTTCCTTGCCTGGTCGGCGGTGATCCGGTCCCCGGTGTCCAACACGGCCGGCGTCTTGCTGTCCCCGAGCAGGTTCTCCAGGGTCATCGTGACCACGATCGTGGCGTCGACGCCGCCGGCCTGGGGGAGCCGGTCGACCGGGTAGCGGGTGACGTACTCGCTGAACGCGTGCCCGAGCCCCTTCGGGGTGCCGGAGTGCTGGCGGTGCTTGGGTGAGTTGATCGCGAGCACGGCCTGCTTGAGCATGGCTCCGACATGGCTGGGGAGGGTGAACCGGCCGTGGCACAGCCCGTGCCCGTCGTCGGCGATGGTGAACCGGCACGCTTCCTCGGCGAGTGCTTCCTGCCGTTGCAGGGCCTTGAGCTCGTGGGCTTCGGCGATCTCGGGGGCGACCACCTCCAGGACGTGGTGGGCGAGCCGGCGGAGTGCGATCGGGTCGTGGACGGCGGCGCACCCGATCAGGTGCGCCTCCGCCTTGGGGCGGTGCTCGACCGGGAGCGCGTCGACACCCTTGACGATCACCACGGCCTGCTCTTCGGAGACGTGGCCGGCGGCCATCGCGTCCCGGACCGGCTCGTGGTCGCAGTCCAGGGCGTGCGCGAGCTCGAGGCGGCGCTTCGCGTCCCGCTTGGTCTGCCGGGTGGTGTTGGCCCACAGGCGGCGGTGTCGGTGGCGCCGGCGGTGGCGCCGAGGTCGAGGCGGTCGGCGTGGTGGGCGTGCCGGAGCTCGAGCTCGGTGATCTGGTGCCGCAGCCGGGCGAGCGCGGTCAGGTTGGTCGTCGGTCTCGGCCGGGCGCAGGGTCCACAGTCCGAGGTCGGCGATGTCGTGCAGCTGTTGGGAGACGGCGGCGATCGTGGAGGTGACCGGGTGCTGCCCGGTGTCGTCGAATGCCGTTGTCATACAGGGAATTCTGGCATCGACCACCGACAATCCCGGGCTCAGAACCGGCCTCGATTCCGGGATGTGGACAAGTCTTCAGACTGTTTCTGGAGCGCTCGTTGTTGTGGTCTCGACAAGCTCGACCACCGGAGGCTCGCGTGCCTCCTCAAGCACCGCCCGACCTGACCCGGGAGCGGACCGCCACCCCGCGCCTACCTCTCCTCGTCGCTGCGTCTATTCACCACCCACGAGCCGCGACAACCGCGACCACCGATTCAGCCCTTGAGCTTGTAGTCCTTCAGCAACGCCCGCCCGATGATCATCTTCTGGATGTCGGCGGTGCCCTCGCCGATCAGCAGGAACGCCGCCTCGCGGTAGAGGCGCTCGATCTCGTACTCCTTGGAGTACCCGTAGCCGCCGTGGATCCGGAACGAGTCCTGGACCACCTCGTTGCAGTACTCCGCGGCGAGGTACTTCGCCATGCCGGACTCGACGTCGTTGCGCTCGCCGGAGTCCTTCATCCGCGCCGCGCGCACCATCATCGCGTGCGCGGTCTCGACCTTGGTCGCCATCTCCGCGAGCCGGAACAGGATCGCCTGGTGCTCGGCGATCTTCTTGCCGAAGGTCTCCCGCTGCTGGGCGTAGGCGATCGCCAGCTCGAACGCCCGGTTGGCGACGCCCGTCGCGCGCGCGGCGACGTTGACCCGGCCGACCTCGACGCCGTCCATCATCTGGTAGAAGCCCTTGCCCGGCTCGCCGCCGAGGACCTGGTCGGCGGAGATCCGGTGGCCCTCGAACACCATCTCGGTGGTGTCGACGCCCTTGTAGCCCATCTTGTCGATCTTGCCGGGGATCGTGACCCCCTGGGCCGTCTCGCCGAACCCGGTCTCCTTCTCCACCAGGAACGTCGTCATGTTCCGGTAGACCGAGTCCGCGCCCTCGTCGGTCTTCACGAGCACGGCCACCAGGTTCGACGAGCCGCCGTTGGTCAGCCACATCTTCTGGCCGTCGATCGTGTAGCCGTCGTCCGTCCTTCACCGCCTTGGTCTTGATCGCCGCCACGTCGGAGCCCAGCGCCGGCTCGGACATCGAGAACGAGCCGCGCACCTCGCCGGTCGCCATCCTCGGCAGGTACTTCTGCTTCTGCTCCTCGGTGCCGTGCTGCATCAGCATGTAGGCCACGATGAAGTGCGTGTTGATCACCCCGGAGACGCTCATCCAGCCGCGCGCGATCTCCTCGACCACCAGCGCGTAGGTCAGCAGCGACTCGCCGAGCCCGCCGTACTCCTCGGGGATCGTCAGCCCGAAGATGCCGAGCTCCTTCATCCCGTCGACGATCTCCTGCGGGTACTCGTCGGCGTGCTCGAGCTCGGTCGCGACCGGCAGGATCTTCTCGTCCACGAACTGGCGGACGGCCTTGAGGATCTCGGTCTGGATGTCGGTGAGTCCCTCGGTCTCGCAGAGGCGGCCCATGGTGGTTCCTTCCGTCGGCCAGAGGAGCGGCGAAGTCTCAGGCTAACGGCCGTTCACCACTGCCCGGCCGCCGTCCGGCATGGCCTTTCTCACTCCGTACGACGGGCGAACACGCGATGCATCCGGTCCCGGAGGCGCGTCAGCAGCGGGACCGGCACCGGCTGGACGTCGAGCTGCTGCCTGGAGCCGCCGCCGTTCGTGGCGCAGGTCGCGGACGTCGCCGAGCATCGTCGCCACCAGCTCGACCGCGACCTCGGCGACCTCGGCGTCGGTGACCGAGTCCGGCCGGCGGCGCTCGGGCAGCTGGTCGGGCACGAGCAGGTCGTCGAGCGTCGCCGACCACGTCGTACCCCTGCTCGCGCACGAAGGCCACCGCCTCGCATGCCCCGCGCCGGCAGTCCTCGACCTGGTCGTGGCCCGGCCAGAACCGCTCGCCGCCGCGCGGCACGAGCCGCTCGTCGGCGAGGAAGGTGCGGATGTAGATGCCGCGGTCGATCGCCTCGGTGAAGTCGCCGAGGTGCTCGTTGACCCGGCGCAGGGTCTCGGCCTCGACCACGCCCATCGACTCGTTGGCGAACGCACCCGACAGGTCGTAGCCGCCCGGGTCCACGCCGAGCAGGCCGGCGAAGCGGTGCCAGATCTGTCTCGCGCGGGGCGTCCTTGCCCGGCAGCGGCAGCACGTGCACGTGCTCGGGTGCGACCGGGCCGCCGGCGGGCGCCCACCGCTGCGAGCACCAGCCGGAGGTCGAGGGTGCGCCAGTTCCAGATGTCGCGCGGGCTCGTCGGACTCGTCGCGGCCGTAGTCGGCCATCGGCGTCGTCTCGCGGTTCTTCAGCGCTCTCCTGCCAGCTGGCCGTGAACAGGCCGAGCGGCTCGCGCGCGGTGACGACCACGTGCACCTCGGCCGGAGCGAGCTGCCTCGACCACGCGCTGCGCCTGCTCGCGCGGAGGCGGCCGCGAAGAACTCGTGGCTGACACCAGCGCCGGCCCGGCCAGTCCGCCATCTCCGCGCAGCAGCCGGTCCCACGCGGTGCGCTGCGCCTCCGGGCGATCGTCCTCGGGTCCTCGCGACGCACGACCCGCGACGCCCAGAGGTGCTCGCGTCGCGCGTCGCCCGGCAGCAGCAGCCCTTCGCCGCGCAGCTGGTCCCGGTGCTCCCAGAGGATCCGTCTGGAGGTACGTCGTCGCCGTCTTCGGCAGGCCGATGTGGAGGAAGACGCGCTCGAGCCACCGCGCGCCCTACAGGCTCTGGGAGAACTTCTCGATGGCCGCGTCGATGCGGGCCTGGTCGCGCGAGGCGAGCGGCACCAGCAGCTCCTGCACGACGTCGGCGATCTCGGCGAGCCGCAGGTTCTGCCGACGCAGCTCCTCGATCTCGCCCTCGAGGGCCTCGACCCGCCGCGCCAGCTCGCCGACCGCGGTCCGGCTCGACCGCCCGGCGCGCCGCGCCCTTGAGTCTCGATCCTCACGTCCGCCACTGCGCCACCATCCGTCCGATCCGGCGCCGCGGGCTCGCCCGGGCGCGTCGCAGGTCTCCTCGTCGCACGATATCGGCGCCGTGCCGCGATCAGCTCGCGCCCGCACCGTCGAGGGCCGGCACGCGGCGTAGCAACGCGTCGCTCTTGCGCCACCGCTCGGTCCAGTACTCCGATGTAGAGCCGGCCGCCGTCGCGCAGCGCCATCGACGCGAAGCCGCCACAGCGAGTCGCGGCCGAACCGCGTGGTGGCGTCGGCGAGGTGCCGCGCCGACCACCGTGCGCGGTCCGGGCCGGTGCGCCAGCCGGGCGCCCTCGGCGAAGGACGGAGCGCCACTCGAGGAGGTTGAGCCGGCGTACGTCGAGGTCGAGGCCGCGCCTCGTCGGCGCGACGCTGCACGGCGCTGCGACGCGGTCGGCACGTAGTCGTAGGCCGGTCACCGAGGCACCCTGCCGCGCGAACCAGAGCGCGTCGACGCCGCGGCCGCCGCCGACGTCGACGACGCGTCGCCGGCACGCCCTCCTGCGCGACGACGCACTCCGCGAGGCCGGACGGAGCGACGGCTCGGGCAGCCGGTCGCGGCGGTCGCTGTAGCGGCGCTCCCAGTCGTCGCGGTTGACCCGGGTGCCGCGGAACCAGCCGTTGAGCCGGCGGCACGGTCGGCCGCGGGGTCTCGAACTGGAAGGCCGGGTCGGGCACCTGCCAGCCCGGGCCGTACGTCGCCTCGAGCAACCGGTCGGCGTCGGCCGGCGCCGGGAGGGTGCGGCCCTCGAGCGTGCAGGTGCCGAGCGGGAAGATCCACTCGCGCTGGAACGGCGTGCCGATCTCGCCCATCAGGTAGAGGTACCCGTCGGCGAGGAAGCCGCCGAACACGTCGAGCCCGCGCACCGACCCGTCGCCCTCGACGCACGTCGACCTTGAACGCGGCGCCGCTGTAGCGGGTGATCCGGTAGCCCACGCTCCGCGAGCCGCGCGCTGCAGCCGGAACGACTCGCGCATCACGTCGACGGGGTGGCGTGCGCTGCTGACGTAGCCGAGGTCGGCGTCGCTGTCGTGCCCGATCAGGTGCTGCTCGCGGACCGCGCCGAGCAGCGTGCCGTAGGCCGGGAACGCCTCGATGCCGGCCTCGGCCAGGGCCGCCAGCACCTCCTCGATCGAGTCCAGCAGCGGGGCGACGTGCTCCGCGCTGCGGGTGTCGAAGGTCTGCGCCATCCGGCCGCGACTTGTCGATGCCGAGCGGCTGGCCCTCGTCGTTGACGATCGCGATCCGACCGGTCGCCGGCGCCGAACCGGGTCTCCTCGTCGTACAGCACCCGGCCGGAGACGTGCTCGACGACGCCGAGCCGGGTCTCGCCGTCGAGGAACTTCTCGCAGCGACGGAGGCCACGCGATCCGGCGGTCCGAGCCGCTGTCGGCCGGCTGTCGCGGAGCAGCCAGAACGACCAGATCCGCCGGCCGTCGAACAGGACGTCGAGGATGACCTCGTCGGCGGCGCTGAGCGTGAGTCCGGCGTCGTCGACGGACCGGACGCTGACCGGCATCCCGCCTCATCTGCCGTCGGAGACGAACGCGTTGGCGCGGGTGAGGTCGTCGTCGAAGTCGACCTCGACCACCTGGAACTCCGAGATGTCGACCGGCTCGAAGGACAGGCCGTCCTTGCTCGATCGCGAGCTCGATGCCTCGCTCGAAGTAGTCCTGGTCGTCGCACTCGTCGAGCCGCACGATCAGCGCGGCCTTGTCGGCGGCCGAGACGTAGTTGATGCCGACCGCCTCGCCGAGGCCGCCGACGCACGGTCTTGGACAGCTCCTCGATCATCCCGTCCTCGCCGAGGGTGTACTTGACCTCCTCGTCGGCGACCGACGCGTGGTCCACGCAGACGAAGCTCTGGCCGTTGCGGATCCGCTCCTCGACGATGTCGAGCACCCGCGGGTCGAAGACGACGTCGCCGTTCATCCAGAGCACGCCGCCCTCGTGGGACAGGCTGAGCGCCTTGAGCAGGCTCTTGGACGTGTTGGTCGAGTCGTAGACCTCGTTGTAGACGAAGCCGATGTCGGGCATCGCCTCGATCACGATGTCGAGCTTGAAGCCGACCACGGCGGTCACGTGCACGTCGGCCCACGCGTCGCGCAGCAGGTGCACGGCCCGGCGCATGATCGTCTCGCCGTTGGTGAGCGGGGTCAGCGGCTTGGGATGCGGCCTCCCGAGACGGGTGCCGAGGCCCGCGGCGAGGATGACGACCTGGGTCTGCACGAACAGCTCCTCGGGGTGGGTTCGACGGGAAACGCCCGTGATCCTACAAGTCCGTGATGGCGGGCTCGTCGGTCCGGTCCGGCCCCTCGAGCACGACCAGCGCCATGCCCACCAGGATCAGGACGAGACCCACGAACACCCCCGGCGGGGGGACCTGCCCGAGGAAGGCGGCGGCGAGCAGCGCGGCACCCGGGATCTCGAGCAGGATCGCCAGCGAGACCACCACCGGACGGATCCGGTCCAGCAGGTAGTTGAACACCGAGTGCCCGAGCAGCTGCGAGGTCAGCGTGACCAGCGCGATCAGCGCCCACTCGTGGGCGTCGTACCCGACCAGGGAGGCGCCGGCGACCAGACTCGAGACCATCAGCAGCAGCGCCGCGGTTCCGTAGCAGACGAACGTGTAGCTGGTCGTGCTGACGGTACGACGGGCACGCCCGCCGATCACCGTGTACGCGGCCACCGCCACCGATCCGGCGAGCGCCAGCAGGTCGCCCACCACCGCCCGCGTCGAGACCGAGAGGTCGACCCCGGTGATCACCAGCACGCCGACCAACGCGGCGACCAGCCCGGCCACGGCCCGTGCCGGCAGCCGCACCCCGTTGAACCAGTCCCACCCGGCGACCCAGGCGATCTGAAGACACACGATCGCTGTGCTGGCCGCGACCGAGGTCATGCTCAGCGAGGTCACCCAGGTGGCGAAGTGGACGGCGAGGCAGACCCCGGACGCCACGATCCAGCCCAGCTCGGAGCGGGACAGGCCGCGGATCTCCGCCCGCCGCCTGACCACGGCGACCGGCGCGAGGAGCAGCGTCGCCAGTCCGTTGCGCCAGAAGGAGATGACCAGCGCCGGCACCGCCAGGGAGGCCATCACCGGCCCGGACATCGAGACCGCCACCACGCCCACCGCGATCAGGCCGAGCGTGGACGGGGCGAGCCTGGGGCTGCCGCTCACCGGGCGGGCACGGCGATCGTGCCGCGCGCCACCTGGAACACCCGCCCGGCCACGTGGCAGCGCGTCGGCACGCCGCGCTCCGCGTCGACCCGGCCGAACAGCCGCGACGGGCGACCCATCTCGACGCCCTGCGTGATCTCGTAGCTTCCGCCGTCGCGGAGCACGTCTCGCGCGACCAGCGCCATGCCCAGTCCGGCGGCCGCGGACCCGGTGGCCGGGTCCTCCGGCACGGAGAGCCCGGGCACGAACACCCGTGCCCGTACCGCGAGCCCATCCAGCGCGTACAGGTTCACGCCCTCCAGCGGATCCTCGAGCTCCAGGCCGGCCACCACCTCGGAGACGGGGGTGTGCCCGGCCCAGGCCCAGCCGACCGCCTCCGCCCGCACCGGCAGGTGCACGAAGTTCAAACCGGCGCCCGCCACCCAGGCCTCGCCGGTGCGGTCGTCGGGGGTCAGGTCGAGGTCAGCCAGCAGCAGCGCCACGACGTCGTCCGGCAACGGTCCGGACAGGTCGCGGGCGGCCGCCGACAGCTCGACCAGGTCCTCGTCGAAGCGGACCCCGATCTCGCCGGCACCGCACTCCTGCGTCGCGGCCGCACCGGTGAGCAGCCCTCCCGACCGGAGCACCCAGGCGGTTCCGAGCGTCGGGTGCCCGGCGAACGGGATCTCGCCGCCGGGCGTGAAGATCCGCACCCGGTAGCGCTCGCCGTCGCCGCCCGAGGGGAACGCGGTCTCCGAGAAACCGAACTCCCGGGTCAGGGCGAGCAGCTGCGCGTCGGTCAGGCCTGCGGTGCCGTGCACCACGGCCAGCTGGTTGCCGGCGAACGCCACGTCGGCGAAGACGTCGACCACGTCGTACGCGAGCTCGTCGGAAGGAGGCACCGGCACAGCCTCGCACGACGATTCATCGCGGCAGGCCGGTCGCTGCGCCGGGGACGCCACGACCGTCATACGGTGTGCCATCGGGTCACAACCGGGAGCGGGACGAGGGTCGCCGTGGCTACGCGTCGGATATTCCTCCACATCGGTGCCATCAAGACGGGCACCACGTACATCCAGTCCGTCCTGCGCGAGAACCGCGAGCTCTTGGTCGAGGAGGGCGTGCTCTTCCCCGGCCGGCGTTGGCGCGACCAGGTGCGTGCGGTCGAGGACGTGCTCCGGCTCAACAAGAAACAGGACGGGCGGCCCGCGCCCACTCCACGACCCTGGCCGGGCCTGGTCGAGGAGATTCGGTCCTTCGGCGGCGACACGGCGGTCGTGTCCATGGAGTGGCTCTCGTACGCGAATCCTGCTCAGGTGCGGTCGATCGTGTCGTCACTGGGCCCCGTCGAGGTCCGGGCGGTGCTCACGCTCAGGAACGCGACGGCCACCGTGCCGGCGGTCTGGCAGACCGGCGTGCACAACGGATCGACGGTCTCGTGGCCCCGGTTCGCCCGCGGGTTCCGAGCCGCGCCGCGCTTCCCGTCGACCTCGGCGCGGTACGTGCCGCTCGTGGGGACACGGATGTTCGCCCGCACCCAGGACGCGCGCTACATCCTGCGGGCGTGGGCGGGGCAGCTGGGAGCGGAGAGGGTCACCGTGGTCACGGTGCCTGCCGAGGGGGAGCCGGCGCAGCTGTTGTGGGCCCGGTTCGCGTCGGCAATCGGAGTCCCACCGGAGCTGTGCCGGCCGCCGGAGTCACCGGCCAACACGTCCTTGGGGCTGGCCTCGACCGAGCTGCTTCGGCTGGTGAACACTCACGTCAAGCACCTCGCCCGGGTCGACTACGAGACCACCCTCAAGGAACAGCTCGCACTGCGGGTCTTGTCCCTGCGTCGCTCCTGCGAGCCGTCCATCGGGATGGATCGGTCCACCAACCGGGCCGCCCTGCAGTGGAACCAGCTGACCCGCCGTGCCGTGACCGCCAGCGGATGCGGAGTCGTCGGAGACCTCGCCGACCTTCCCGTGGTGGAGGGGCCGGAACCGGCGCTCGGCAGCGGGCGGTTCCAGGTCGACGACGAGGACCTGCTCGCCGCTGCGGAGGCCGCGGTGGCCGGACTCCAGGCGCTGGTACGCCGCCGGGTCCGACGTCTGCGCAAGCGCGGTCTCCCGACCGGTACCACGGTGGGCGCACCGCCGAGCACACGGCAGGACGAGCCGGCACGCCGCACCGGTGGACGAGGCCGTCGCCGAGGTGGTCGCCTTGGCGCTGCGCGCGGCCGAGCTCGGCCGCCGACTCCGAGAGACGCCGGAGCCGACCTAGCCCGAGCCGACCTAGGAGGGCGCGTCGCAGTGGCGCGATCATCGGCATGACCCCCAAGGGCCCACCCATCCAGGGCGCGTCTGATGGATCCATGGCCCGCTGCGCGCCGTCCGAGATCCATCAGACACCCCCTAGAGTTTCCCCTCGTGAGCACCACGCCGACCCGCGTCTTCGCGGCCCGCCTCGCCGGGCTGCCGGTGTTCGACCCCCAGGGCGACCAGGTCGGCAAGGTGCGCGACGTCGTGGTCGTGATGCGCCCCGGTGCGTCCTCGCTGGTCTCGCAGCCACGCGTGGTCGGGCTGGTGGTCGAGGTGTTCGGCCGGCGCCAGATCTTCGCGCCGATGACCCGGATCACCAGCATCGACGCCGGCCAGGTGATCACCACCGGGCTGCTCAACATGCGCCGGTTCGCGAAGCGTTCCACCGAGACCCTCGTCATCGGCCAGATGCTCGACCAGAAGGTCACCGTGCGTGGCACCGAGGTCCAGGGCGTGGTGTTCGACGTCGCGATGGAGCAGACCCGTAGCCGCGAGTGGGTGCTGTCCCGGGTCGCGATCCAGGAGCCGACCAAGGGCTTCCGCCGCCGCGGCCAGACCCACGTGGCCGAGTGGCGCGACGTCGAGGGGCTGGCCGCCAGCCAGGTCGGCCAGGGCGCGATGCACCTGGTGGCCGCGCTGGCGGATCTCCGGCCGGCCGACGCCGCGACCGTGATCCACGACCTGCCGCCCGAGCGTCGCAGCGAGGTGGTCGCGGCTCTGGACGACGAGCGGCTCGCCGACGTCCTCGAGGAGCTGCCCGAGGAGGACCAGGTCGAGATCCTCGAGCACCTCGACTCCGAGCGCGCCGCCGACGTGCTCGAGGAGATGTCCGCCGACGACGCAGCCGACCTGATCGCCGACCTCGCCGCCCGAGACGGCCCGCCAGCTGCTGGAGCTGATGGAACCGGAGGAGGCCGAGGACGTCCGGCGGCTGATGTCCTACGAGGAGGAGACCGCCGGCGGCATGATGACCCCGGAGCCGGTCATCCTCTCCCCCGACGCCACGGTCGCCGAGGCGCTGGCCCACGTCCGCAACGAGGACCTGACGCCCTCGCTGGCCGCCCTCGTGTACGTCGTGCGCCCGCCGCTGGAGACCCCGACGGGCCGGCTGGTCGGCGTCGCCCACATCCAGCGGCTGCTGCGCGAGCCGCCGTCGACCCTGGTCGCCGGGGCGCTCGACACCGGCATCAGCTACCTGCGCCCCGAGGCCACCCTCGAGGACGTCGCCGCCCACCTCGCGACGTACAACCTGGTGGCGGCTCCCGTCGTCGACGACGAGGGCCGGCTGCTCGGCGCCGTCACCGTCGACGACCTGCTCGACCACCTGCTCCCCGAGGGCTGGCGCGACCGGAAGACCGGCGGCCGAGCATGATCACCCCACGCGATCGCTCCGCTGGCAATCCACGATCCCGCAGGGGGCCTGCATGACCCCCGACAGGTGGTCCGACAAGAGGGCCGACAAGAAGTCCGAGAAGACCCGTCCCGAGGCGTCCCGCGAGAGCCGTCGGCTGGACACCCCGCGCGACCTGCGCCGCTCCCGGTTGCGCCGGCCCAGCGTCAACACCGACACGTTCGGGGTGTTCGCCGAGCAGTTCGCGCGGTTCATGGGCACGGCGGCCTTCCTGATCTACATGACGCTGTTCGTCGTCGTCTGGGTGCTCTGGAACCTGTTCGCGCCCGAGGACCTCCGGTTCGACAGCTACCCGTTCATCTTCCTGACCCTGATGCTCAGCCTGCAGGCGTCGTACGCCGCACCGCTGATCCTGCTCGCGCAGAACCGGCAGGAGGTGCGCGACCGGGTGATCGCCGAGCAGGACCGGCAGGCAAACGCGAGGGCCCACGCGGACATGGAGTTCCTGGCCCGCGAGGTCGCCTCGCTGCGGATGGCGCTCGGCGAGGTCGCCACCCGCGACTACCTGCGCTCGGAGCTGCGCGGGCTGCTGAACGAGCTCGACGAGCGCAGTGGCGCCGATGAGCCGGATCACACGGGACTCCCGCCCGAGGCCCACGGGTGAGCACGTACCGTTGAGCCCATGACATCCCCGCTGCTGGAGAAGGTCCGCGCTGCGCTGGCGACGGTCAACGACCCCGAGATCAAGCGTCCGATCACCGACCTGAAGATGGTCGAGGGCCTCGCGGTCGACGACACCGGACGGGTCACGCTGACCGTGCTGCTCACCGTCGTCGGGCTGCCCGATGAAGGACACCATCACCCGCGACGTCAACGCGGCCGTCCGGGCCGTGCCCGGCGTCACCGACGTGGACCTGACCCTCGGGGTGATGACCACCGAGCAGCGCGGTGAGCTCCAGGAGACGCTGCGCGGCGGCCAGGCGCAGCGCGAGATCCCGTTCGCCCAGGCCGGCTCGCTGACCAAGGTCTACGCCATCGCCTCCGGCAAGGGCGGCGTCGGCAAGTCGTCGGTCACCGTCAACCTGGCGCTGTCGATGGCCAAGCAGGGGATGAAGGTCGGCATCGTCGACGCCGACATCTACGGACACTCGGTGCCGGCGATGCTCGGCGTGGCCGACACCCGGCCGACGCAGGTCGAGGACCTGATCATGCCGGTGCCCACCGCGAGCGGCGTCTCCGTGATCAGCATCGGCATGCTCAAGCCGAAGCGCGAGCAGGTCGTCGCCTGGCGCGGGCCGATGCTCGACCGGGCGCTCGTGCAGATGCTGTCCGACGTCTACTGGGGCGACCTCGACGTCCTGCTTCTCGACCTGCCGCCCGGCACCGGCGACGTCGCGATCTCGCTCGGCCAGCACCTGCCGAACGCCGAGGTCCTGGTGGTGACCACGCCGCAGGAGGCCGCGGCCGAGGTCGCGGAGCGGGCCGGCACGATGGCCTCGATGATGCACCAGCGCGTCGTCGGCGTGGTCGAGAACATGTCCTACCTGCCGTGCCCGCACTGCGCCGAGCAGGGTCTCGACCACCGACTCGAGATCTTCGGCAGCGGCGGCGGCGCGCGGGTGGCGGCCACGCTGGGCAGCCGCTTCGGCTACGACGTCCCGCTCCTCGGCGCAGGTGCCGCTCGACCCGCACCTGCGCGAGGGCGGCGACGACGGCAAGCCGATCGTCGACGCGGACCCGACCGCCCCGGCGGCCCTCGTGCTGGACGAAGGTCGCGCGCTCGCTCACCGAGCGCGGCCGCGGACTCGCCGGTATGCAGCTCGGGCTCACCCCCACCGGTAGGTTGTAGAACGTGTTCGGAGTCGGCCTCCCGGAGATCGCGGTGATCGCTCGTGGTGGCAGTCATCGTGTTCGGCCCCGACCGGCTCCCCGAATTCGCGCGCCAGGCGGCCCGGATGATCCACACGCTCCGCGGCTTCGCGCAGCAACGCACAGAACGAGCTCCGCGACGAGCTCGGCCCCGAGTACGCCGACCTCGAGCTGCGCGACCTCGACCCCCGGGTCGCGGTCCGCAAGCAGATCATGGAGGCGATGGCGGAGATCGACGAGGAGGACGAGCGGCCCAAGCCTCGTCCGGGCCAGCTGCCGCTGCTCGCCGGCGAGGCGCCGCCGTACGACGACGAGGCGACCTGAGCGAAGGCGGGTCAGCTCAGTCCGAGCGGGCGTCCAGGGTCAACGTGAGCTGCTGGGTGTCCGAGCCCCGCTTGACGGTCAGCTTGAGGTGGTCGCCCTTGACGTGGCTGCGGATCGCGACGATCAGGTCGATGCTGCTGGTGATCGTCTTGCCGTCGACGGCCACGACGAGGTCGCCGGTGCGCAGGCCCGCGTCGTCGGCCGGCTGACCGTTGGTGACGCCGGTGATCTGGGCACCGTCGACGTCGCGGCTGCTCTGCACGTTGGCCCCGATGATCGGGTACTCGGCCTTGCCGGTCTTGAGGATCTGGTCGGCGGTGACCACGACCTGCTCGATCGGGATCGCGAAGCCCGACGCCGATGTTGCCGCCCTGGTCCTGGCCGATCGACCCGACCGAGGCGATCGCGGAGTTCACACCGACGACCTGGCCCTGCAGGTCGACCAGTGGACCGCCGGAGTTGCCGGGGTTGATCGCGGCGTCGGTCTGCACCGCGTTGATGTACGACGTGTCGTCCTGGGACTCACCCGTGGTCACCGGCCGGTCGAGCGCGCTGATGATGCCCGGAGGTGACCGAGCTGCTCAGGCCGAGCGGGGACCCGATCGCGACCACGGTCTCGCCGACGCGCATCTGCTCCGACGAGCCGAGCTTCGCCGGGCGTCATGCCCTTCACGCCGTCCGACTTCAGCACCGCGATGTCGTAGACCAGGCTGCGACCGACGATCGACGCCTTGCTGTGCTTGCCGTTGCTGGTCGACGATCTCGATCTTGCCGTCGTCCTTGGCCGCCTCGGCGACCACGTGGTTGTTGGTGATCACGTGGCCCTGCTTGTCGAGCACGAACCCGGAGCCGGTCGCACCGCGCGGGTCGCCGTCGAACTCGGCGATGATCTGGACGGTGCTCGGCAGCACCCGGTCGGCGACCGCTGCGATGCTCTCGTTGTCGGCGGGGAGCGGCGCGGCCGTGCGCTTCTCGACGCGCGAGCACGCCACCGCTGCCGTCACCACCGTTGTCGGTGACCAGCAGTGCGCCGAGGACACCGCCGCCGATGCCGAGCAGCAGCGAGAGCGCCGCGATCATCGGCCACACCCAGCCCGGGAGCCGGCCGCGAGGCCGCCTCGGCGAGGTGGGCAACGGAATCGTGTGCTGCGGGTAGGCCTGCGGGTGCGGCTGCGGCCCGTAGCCGGCCGTAGCCGCCGTAGCCGCCGCCGTACGCCGGTGGCTGCTCCTGGGGCGGGCCCTGCTGCGGCGGGCCCTGCTGCGGGCGGGCGTTCGGAGGCGGCATGCTGCCCGCGGCGGGGCGCCTGCGGATCGGGGACCGGAGCGGACGGGGACGTCCACGCGTGGCCGCTGCTCAGCGGCTGGGTGGGCTCGGAGCGCTGGTCGGGCGCGCTCCAGGGGTCGTGTCTCGTCGTCGCTCACGGGTCCTATTTTGCGTGACGGCGCAAGGCGCCGGTCGCCGGACCGCCGCGAAGCACCCACTCCCGCGAGGTCGCGCGGTGACCGACGCCGAGGGCTCTGGCGGGTCGGCGGGCGCTCTCCGAGCCCGGCCGGTGCTCCGGTGAACGCGACCAGTGCCGAGCACCGCCGCGCCGACCGAGCCGGCGCCCACCGCGGCGATCGCCGTGCGCCGGCGTGCGGCCCCGGCGCTCGATCTCGTCGACCGTGGCCCAGGCATCCACGTCGTACAGCGAGCCGACCAGTCCGGGGCGCGCCTCGGCCGTGGGGTCGGACAGCGCGCCGAGCCGGCTCTTGAGCCAGCCCTCGCGCTCGACCAGCCGACGGCAGCCCGGGCAGCTCATGACGTGCGCCCAGGCGCGCTCCTCCTCGGCGTGCCGAGAGCTGGCCGTCGACGAGCGCGCTCACGCGGTCGCCGAGGTGACCGCTCGAGGCCAAGGATCATCGGGGTCCCCGCGGAGATGTGAGCGAAGCGAGCAGCTCGTGGGGCGTCGGTTCATTGCGTTTGCTCCACGAGGGCGGGACCGGAGTAGCGCACCCGGCCGTCCTTGGGAGCCCGGTGGGCCAGCGCCGTGCGCAGCATCGCCCGGCCGCGGTGGATGCGGGAGCGGACGGTGCCCATCTTGAGGTCGAGGACGTCGGCGATCTCCTCGTAGGTCAGCCCCTCGACGTCGCACAGCACGACCGCGGCACGGAAGTCCGGCGGCAGGTCGGCGAGCGCGGCCTCGATGTCGGCGTCGAACATCTGGTTCAGGTAGACCATGTCGGGTGCGGGCAGCGCGCTCGGGAGCCGGTGGGCGGCGTCGTCGGCGAGCGCGTCGAACCGGATCCGGCTCTTGCGCCGGGCCTGGTCGAGGAAGAGGTTCGTGGTGATCCGGTGCAGCCAGCCCTCGAAGGTGCCGGGCGTGTAGCGGTCGCAGCGAGCGGAACACCCGCACGAAGACCTCCTGCGTGAGGTCCTCGGCGTCGTGCGGGTTGCCGGTCAGTCGGTAGGCGAGGCGGTAGACGCGGGCGGAGTGATCGGTGACGACCTGCTCCCAGCTGGGGGCGACCCAGGGCTCGCTCGGTCCACCGGCCAGCTGCTCGGTCGGCTGGTCGTTCATGCGGACCTCCTGCCTTCCGACCGGAGTGCGGGACCTGCCCGTCACCGCCCGGAGCGGCGTGCGTTTCGCCATCGGCTTGACCTGACCTCCAACACGCTAGGGACAATGCCTGAGAGTGCGCTGTGTGTTGCGCTGCACTCTGACTGTGAACGTACGCCGATGACCGGGTGTTCCCCAAGCCCTGCATGCACCGGCGAATCCCCCCGAGCGATAGGCTCTCGCGCAGTTCGACACCGTTCGTTTCGGTATAGGTACCGGGGACCCAGGAGGCCGTCATCGCCGCAGGAATCAAGCCCGCGAGCTGGAGCTATGCGGAGGAGTTCGTCGCGGAGGACGAGGTCCTCGGCAACGCGCGCAGCCGGGCCGCAGGAGGTCGGCGTGGCGCCGATCGGGTCCGGTGGCGGCGCCGCACTCCGGTTCCTGGCCGCTGTGCTCGGTGCGCGGACGGTCGTCGAGGTCGGCACCGGCACGGGTGTCTCGGGCCTGTGGCTGCTCCGCGGGATGCGCCCGGACGGCGTGCTCACCACGGTCGACACCGAGGCCGAGCACCAGCGGCTGGCGAAGCAGACGTTCACCGAGGGCGGGATCGCTCCGCAGCGAGCGCGGCTGATCCCCGGCGCCGCGCTCGACGTGCTGCCGCGGCTGACCGACGGCCACTACGACATCGTCTTCTGCGACGGCGACAAGCAGGAGTACCCCGAGTACCTCGCGGAGGCGCTGCGGCTGCTGCGCCCGGGCGGCGTGGTGGTCTTCGACAACGCGCTCTGGCACGACCGGGTGGCCGACCCGGCGCAGCGCGACGCCGAGACGGTCGCGATCCGCGAGCTCGGACGCGCGGTCGCCGACAACGAGTCCCTGGTCTCGTTGCTGCTGCCGGTGGGTGACGGGCTGCTGGTGGCGCAGAAGAAGGCCTGAGCCGAGCGTCTGGGCAGGGAGTCGGCTACGCGTCGTACGACGGCGCGGCGAGGAACCCGGCACCGCCCTCCGCCACCGCGACCACGTCGCACTCCTCGATCAGAATCGGTGGGGAGCCGATGATCCGCGAGCCCGGTGAATCGGCCGCGCCCGCGGTGAAGGTCTCCTGGAACGCCGCCCGGTCGGCGGTGGTCGCGAACACGTAGCAGCCCTCGAACCACTCGCCCTCGCGCATCCGCCAGGTCTTGAACCGCAGCGGCTCCATCGCGGAGAACCTCGCGTGCGACGTGCCGGCGACGTACTCCCGCAGCCGCTCGCCCACATCAGGAGATGCGTCGGCGAGCGACCAGCGCACGGTCAGCGCGTGCCCGCTCACCGGACGACTCCGGACAGCGGCTCGCGCTGCTCGAGCCAGTACAGGAGCGCACGCGGCCCGAAGCCGGTCGGTCCCGCGGTCCACTCCCAGGCGTCCTCCATCGCGTCGCCGACGGAGGCGAGGTCGAGGTGGGCCCAGGGCAGCCCGCCGGTGAAGTGCCGCATGAACAGTGCGGCCACGATCGCCTGGGCGGTGCCGGGCGCGTTGTCGGCGTCGGCGACCTTGGAGCTGAGGCGCTCCTCGTACTCCTCCGCGAGCGGCATCCGCCAGAGCGGCTCGCCGGCGGCAGCGCCGGCGGCGTCGAGGTGCGCGAACAACGCGTCGTCGGTGGCGAAGATGCCACCGATCCGCTGCCCGAGCGCGACCTTGATCGCACCGGTGAGGGTGGTGACGTCGACAAGTACGTCGGGCTTGAGCTCGGAGACCGCGTAGGCAAGGGCGTCGCCGACCACGAGCCGGCCCTCGGCGTCGGTGTTGGTGACCTCGGTGGTGCGACCGCCGTAGTGGGTGATCACGTCGCCGGGACGCATCGCGTTGCCGGAGATCACGTTCTCCGCCAGCGCCACGATGCCGGTAACGCGGACCGGGCAGTCGACGTCGGCCAGCGCGGCGAGGACGGCGAGCACGACGGCTCCGCCGCTCATGTCGCGCTTCATGTTGGCCATCACCTCGCCGGCCTTGATCGACAGGCCGCCACTGTCGAAGGTGATCCCCTTGCCGACGATCACCACGTGCGGGGAGCCGCGCTTGCCGGAGGCCGGGGTGTACTCGAGGCGGAGCAGCCGTGGCGGGGTGGACGAGGCCCGGCCGACCGCGATGATGCCGCCGAACCCCTGCGCCTCGAGCTCCCGCTCGTCGAGCACGGTCATGCTCAGGCCGGCCCGCTGGGCGATGGGACGGGCCTGGTCGACGAACCACTGTGGGTTCTTGGTGTTGGACGGCACCGTGGCCAGGGTCCGGGAGCGCCAGCCGGCCATGGCGATCGCGAGCCCGCGCTGGAGAACCTCAGGGGTGAAGGTGCCACCGGCGATCACGATCCGGCGTACCGGCCGCGCCTTGGGTCCGCTGGAGCGTAGGTGGTAGTCGAACGAGCCGAGCACGGCGCCCTCGACGAAGGCGCGCAGGCCGGCGTCGTCGCCGACGGCAGGCACCGAGGTGGCGACGGTGTCGAGGTCCTTGGTACGACGCGCGATCGCGGCCCCGGCCCGGCGCAGCTCCTTCGGCGTACCGGAGCCCACGCCCACGAGCAGCACCAGCCGCAGGTCGCTGCCGGCCACACTGTTGGCGCCGGCCACGGGCAGAGTGGTCACCTCGCCCGCCTTGCCGGTCGCACGAGCGTGCTCGAGCACCGCGAACAGGTCGAGCTCGCTCCGGTCGAGCAGCTCGGCGGCCCCCGGGCCCAGGGTGACGCCGTCCGCACTGCCGTCCTCGCCTCCCGCCAGCACGGGCAGCGCCAGCACCTCGGCCCCGCTCACGCGTGCCGGTGGGTCCTCGCTGAGCGAGAGCTCCGGCGGGGACACCTGGGTCGGGAGAGTCGGGACGGCCACGGGCCCGACACTATCCACAGCCGGGCCCGGGCCTACGACCAAGACCCCCGGGGCGTCCGTGGGACGCCCCGGGGGTCTTCGGCAGTCGTGGGGCCGGCGTCAGCCGACCACGTTCTTGAGCGCGTCGCCGAGCGCACCGGCCTCTTCGGCGTTGAGCTCGACCACCAGACGGCCACCGCCTTCCAGCGGGACACGCATCACGATGCCGCGCCCCTCCTTGGTGACCTCCAGCGGACCGTCTCCAGTCCGCGGCTTCATCGCCGCCATCTGCACACCTCTTCCTGTGACCGCGCTCCTACTGCGCTGCTGTGACCATTATCCCTCATCGAACCCCGCTACCGGGCCACTTGCGCCGAGGTGGGGCAGACTTCCCGGGGAACGCGCCCGCGACCGAGGAGGAACCGATGACCGAGGAGACCCCTGGCTCCCCCGTCCTGTACGCCGTGGCCGACGGCGTCGCGACGATCACGCTGAACCGTCCGGACGCGATGAACAGCCTCGACGTGGCCACCAAGGAGGCTCTCCTCGAGGCGGTCACCCGCGCCGCCGAGGACGACGCAGTGCGCTGCGTGGTGCTCACCGGCACCGGCCGTGCGTTCTGCGTCGGCCAGGACCTCAAGGAGCACATCCAGGTCCTCCAGAGCGGGTCGACGGACCAGCTGTTCACGACCGTCGACGCGCACTACAACCCGATCGTGACGGCGCTGGCCACGATGCCGAAGCCGGTGATCGCCGCCGTCAACGGTGTCGCCGCAGGGGCGGGTGCGTCGCTGGCCTTCGCCTGCGACGTCCGGATCCTCGCCGAGCCCGCGGGCTTCAACCTGGCGTTCACCGGAATCGCGCTCTCGTGCGACACCGGCTCGTCCTGGACCCTCCAGCGGCTGGTCGGCCGGGCCAAGGCGATCGACCTGCTCTACTTCCCACGCACCCTCTCATCCGCCGACTCCCTCGAGCTCGGGCTGGCCACCAAGGTGGTGCCCGCCGATGAGCTCGGCACCGAGGTCGCGCAGGTCGCCGCTCGGCTGGCCTCCGGACCCACCGTCGCCTTCGGCGCGATCCGCCGCTCGGTCGCGTACTCGGCCGGCCACAGCTTCGAGGACGCCCTGACGTACGAGTCCTCGATGATGACGCTCACCGGCGCCACCGCCGACCACCGCGCCGCCGTGGAGGCGTTCGTCGCCAAGGAGAAGCCGGTGTTCGAGGGCCGCTGACGGCCCGGCGCCACCTCGGTGGTCGAGGGTGCTAGTGCAGGTCCGAGTCGTTCGTGGGCTCCGGCCCGGACTCCGGCTCGGGCTCGGGCGCCGGGGGCCGATCCGCCTCGAGCTGTTCGGTCAGCCGGGCGAGGAGGGTGTCGACCTCGGAGGCTCGGTAGCCGCGGATCGCGGTCGTGAAACGGACCTCGCGCAGGTCCTGGGCGGTCAGTGGTCCGTCGGCCTGCACGCGCACATCGGGGCGGTCGTCGTACTCCTCGGACATGGTGCCTCCGGAGCCGGCCGCGACCACCGCGACCGCTCCAATCAGGAGCACGATCAGGACCGCGAAGAACCACGTCACCCGGCGCCACCCCCGGTGTCGGGCTCCCGGTGCACGCGGCTCGCCTCGACCATGATCGAGACCGCCTCGGACACGTCGTCGGTGAGCGTGATCATGTCGAGGTCCCTGGCCGAGATCTTGCCGTCCTCGAGCATCGTGCCGTAGAGCCAGTCCAGCAGCCCCTTCCAGTACGACGTGCCGATCAGCACCACCGGGAACGACGTCACCCGCTGCGTCTGGGCCAGGGTCAGCGCCTCGAACATCTCGTCCAGCGTGCCGAGGCCGCCGGGCAGCACCGCGAAGCCCTGGGAGTACTTGACGAACATCGTCTTGCGGGCGAAGAAGTAGCGGAAGTTGACGCCGAGGTCGACCCACTGGTTGAGCCCGGACTCGAAGGGCAGCTCGATGCCGAGGCCGACCGAGACGCCGCCCGACTCGGAGGCGCCCTTGTTGGCGGCCTCCATCGCGCCCGGCCCGCCCCCGGTGATCACGGCGAAGCCGGCCTCGACCAGCGCGCGGCCGAGCTGCTCGCCCTTGGCGTAGAACGGGTCGTCGACGCGGGTGCGCGCAGAACCGAAGACGCCGATCGCCGGGCCGAGCTCGGCGAGCGCGCCGAAGCCCTCGATGAACTCCGCCTGGATGCGCATCACGCGCCACGGGTCGGTGTGCACCCAGTCGCTGGGCCCGCGCGAGTCGAGCAGTCGCTGGTCGGTGGTGCCCAGGTCGACCGCGTCTCCGCGCTGGATCGTCGGCCCCTTCTGCTTGAGCGGACGCTGGGTCATGCGGGCGGCGCTCCCGTCAGCCAGGCGCGCAGCTTGTCCTCGCAGGAGACGATCTGCGCGATCGGCACGTGCTCGTCCTGCTTGTGGGCGAACATCGGGTCGCCCGGACCGAAGTTCACGGCCGGGATGCCGAGGGCGCTGAACCGGGCGACGTCGGTCCAGCCGAACTTCGGGTTCGGCTCGCCGCCGACGGCAGCGACGAACGCCGCCGCGGCCGGCACCGAAAGCCCGGGCAGCGCCCCCGGTGCGGAGTCGGTGCGCTCGAGCTCGTAGCCGTCGAAGAACCGCTGCGCGAGCTCCCAGGCCTGGTCCTCCGACAGGTCGGGCGCGAAGCGGTAGTTGACGGTCACCCGGCACTCGTCGGGGATCACGTTGGTGGCGACGCCGCCGGCGATCATGACCGCGTTCATGCCTTCGTGGTACTCGAGACCGTCGATCACCGGCATCCGCGCGTCGTACGACGCGAGGCGCTGGAGCACGCCGGTGGCGGCATGGATCGCGTTGACGCCCTTCCACGAGCGCGCGGAGTGGGCGCGCTCGCCGCGGGTGATCACGTCGAAGCGGAGCGTGCCCTGGCAGCCGGCCTCGACCACCGCGTCGGAGGGCTCCATCAGGATCGCGAAGTCCGAGGCGACCAGCTCGGGTGAGCTCTCGGCGATCTTGCGCAGCCCGTTGTGGACGGCGTCGATCTCCTCGCACTCGTAGAACACGAAGGTCAGGTCCTGAAGGGGCGCGGTTACGGTGGCCGCCAGTCGCAGCGCCACCGCGACCCCGGCCTTCATGTCGCAGGTGCCGAGCCCGTGCAGGATCGTGCCGTCGTTGCGCACCGGCAGGTTGTCGTTGAGCGGCACGGTGTCGATGTGGCCGGCGATCACCACGCGCTCGTCGCGGCCCAGGTCGGTGCGGGCGACCAGGCTGTTGCCGTGCCGGGTGACCTCGAGGTGGTCGAGACCTCGCAGCGCCTCCTCGATCGCGTCGGTGATCGACTGCTCGTTCTGGCTCACCGACTCGATGTTGCAGAGGGTCTCGGTCAGCGCGACGGCGTCCAGCGACAGGTCGATCATTCGTGGGGTGAGGATCATTCGGGGTCCCCGCGGAGGCGTGAGCGCAGCGAGCGGCTTCGTGGGGTGTGGTTCACGCGCACATGGTGTCAGGTCGCCGGGAACACGCAGAACTCGTTGCCCTCCGGGTCGCCCATCACCACCCAGCCCCTGGTGTCCCACAGCCGGGTCGCGCCCCGGTCGAGGAACTCCTCGACGGTGCCGCGGACATCCCAGTGGAGCCGGTTCTTGACGGTCTTGGGCTCCGGCACCGGCACGAAGTCCCAGGTGAGCACCGGGTCGTCGGTGGCGTGCAGCATGGTCCACCAACCGCCACCGTGCTGGGCGTTGTCGCTCACCTCGGCGCCGAACGCCTCCCCCCACCACCGGGCCTGGGCCTCCGGGTCGGTGGAGTCGATGACGATCCCGTGCAGGCGGTAGGCGGGAGGCTCGTCGCGGAGGAACGCACAGAACTCGTTGCCCTCGGGGTCGAGCATCACCGTCCATGCGAACCCGCTCTCCGCGGCCGGGACCTGCACGGTGGCCCCTCGAGCGATCAGCTCGTCGACCGTGCGGGCGTAGATGTCGAGGTGCACGCGGTTCTTCACCGTCTTCGGCTCCGGCACCAGGCACACGGCGATGCCCTGCTGCTCGGTCTCGCCGATCACGTCGGCCGGGTAGCGGGGGTCGTTGACGACGGCCCGGCCACCGACGACCGGCGCCCAGAACTCCGCGACCGTGCTCCTGGGGTCGACGGTGTCGAGGGCCAGCTCCAGGAATTTCGCCATGGCGGGACGCTACTGCGTCCCGGCGACACCCCGGCCGGACCGGTTCGCCGCGCCCGCTACTTCCTCCCGGTGACCACGAGCATCTCGCAGGGACCAGTGAAACCCTCCGGATCTTCGAACTGCGCGAGCGCCTCGTCGATCTCCGCCCACGCCGCCCGGCGCTCCGCCTCGGGCAGCCCGTGCAGCATCTGGTGGAGCGCCCCGAAGGACTCCTTCTCGAACCGCACGCAGTCGGCCGCGGACGGCATCCGCAACGGCGACTCGACCACGTCGACCGTCACATCCCGGAACCCGGCAGTCGCGAACGACTCCTCGGCGACGCCCGGCCCACCGAGGCTGAACGGCCCCGGTTGACCCGGGATCGGCGGCGGCAGCTGGGCCCGACGCCGGATGATGCCCACCGGCACGGAGAAGAAGCCGTTGCGGTCCGCCGTGGAGTACACCACCGCCGCGAGCCGACCGCCGGGGCGCAACGCGTCGTGCATCCCCCGCAGCGCGGCCTGTTGGTCCGGGAAGTAGATCAGGCCGACGCGCGAGATGACGGCGTCGAAGCTGCCGGGCTCGACGGCGAGCCGCTCACCGTCGAGCTCTCGAGTCGAGACGTTGCCGAGCCCCGCGTCGGCAGCAGCCTTCGCGGCGTATTCGAGGATGGCCGAGGAGATGTCGGTCGCCAGCACGCCGCCCTGAGGCCCGACCCGCCGGGCCGCGGCGAGGGTCTGGCCGCCGGCCCCGGCAGCGACGTCGAGTACCCGTGCCCCGTCGACGAGGCCGGCCCGATCGAGCATCTTCCGGGTGGCCGCTCCGAGCCAGTCCTCGATGGCTGGGCCCCAGCGGTGCCAGGCCTCCGCGGCCTCCTCCCACTGGTCGTGCGTGTTCTGCTTGTACGCCGCGGCGTCGAACGTGCTGCTCATGCGAACCTCCTGGGTTAACGAGAACTGACAACCTGGACGCGCCAGAAAGCCGGTCCCGCCGCCAGAAGTCATCTGGCACCTGCCGCACGCGGTCAACTGGCGACACAATGACGCGGTGGTGGAGTTCGTCGGTCGCGCTGAGCCCCTGACGCGGCTGATCGCTGCGTTCCGGGCAGCCTCTGCCGGGGTCACGACCCCGGAGGTTGCCCCGGCCCTGGTGCTCGTGACCGGCGAACCAGGGATCGGGAAGACGACGCTGGTGCGCCGGTTCGCCGCCGAGGTCGACCGGCACGGCGCGGTCGTGCTCTGGGGCACCTGTCTGGACGGCCAGATGGCGCCGGCCTGGTGGCCGTGGACGGAGGCCCTGCGCCGGCTCGTGGACCTCGCTCCCGGGCTGGAGGTCCCGGTGCAGCTCGCCCCGATGTTCTCCGCCGGAGAGAGCGGGTCCGGTGCGCCGGAGACCCCCTCGGACGAGGCAGGCCGGGTGCGGATGCTCGATGGTGCCGCATCGCTGCTCTCCGGAGCGGCGGAGGAAGGCACCGTGGTGGTCGTTCTCGACGACCTGCAGTGGAGCGACCTGTCGACTCTCGACCTGCTGCGCTTCCTGGTGCGCCGCCCGCTGCGGGGACGGCTGCTGCTCGTCGGCGTCTACCGTCCGGGCGAGGCGCGGCCCGGGGTCGCCTCCGTCCTCGCGGATCTGGCGGTGTCGGCCGAGCTGGTTCCCCTGCAGGCACTGAATGAGGCGGAGGTGACCGCGCTGGTGGGCACGGTCGCCGGGGACGAAGCGGCGCAGCAATGGGGACAGGTCGTCCACAGTCGGAGCGGCGGCCATCCCTTCTTCGCGCGGGAGCTCTGCCGGGCAGTGGCCGCGGGTGAGGACCCGCACACCGTCCCGGCGGTCGTGCGCGATGTGGTGCGCCGGCGGCTCGCGTCGGTGTCGCCCGAGTGCCGGGCACTGCTGGACGTGATGGCCGTGTGCGGCCCGGCGGTCCCGGTCGACCTGCTCGGGACGGTCACCGGTCGGTCCTCGCCCGCGGTCGTCGACCTGATCGACGAAGCGGCTCGTGCAGGCCTCGTGACCAGCGACGACCAGACCGCCACGTTCAGCCACGACCTCTACCACGAGGGCGTCGTCAGCACGATGCCCGCGACCGTGAGGCGCGAGCACCATCGGCAGGTCACCCACGCGCTGGCGGAACGTCGCCGCTCCGGGCTGCCCGTGTACGCCGGCGACCTGGCCCGGCACGCGGCGGCCGCCCTGCCCGCCGTACCCGCTGCCGACGCCGTCGCCTGGGCCCGCGAGGCTGCCACCGCCGAGGAAGCGCGGTTCGCGTTCGCTGAGGCGGCCCGTCACCTCACCCGGGTCCGCCTCGCGCTCGGGGACGCGGGACACGACCTGCCGGTCGGTGTCCTCGTGTCGCTCGGGGTGGCCGAGGGCGACCTGTGCCTCAAAGCCGGGGAGGCGAGTGTCGCCCACGAGCTGCTGGAGTTGGCCTGGAGCCGAGCCGAGCGGCTGGCCGACAACGAGCTGATGGGCGCGGTCGCGCTCGGTCTGGACCGATGTGGCGCCCGGTTCGCGATGCCTCGCGAGCGCCTGATTGGTGTCCTGGAGGCTGCGCGCAACGTCCTCTCCGGGTCCGGCGGACCACTCGAGGCGCGGGTCACTGCTGCCCTCGCCCGCCAGCTCCAGCACTCCGTGCCTGCGGACCGGCCGCGTGCGCGTCCACTGGCGGAGGAGGCAGTCGCGATCGCACGCGGTGGGGACGACCCGAACGCGCTGGCCGAGTGCCTGCTCTCCCAGCACGACAGTCTGTGGACGCCCGGGACATCGGTGCGCCGGGTGGACATCGCCCGCGAGATCACCGCGCTGTCGCGACGGACCGGTGACCGGGAGCGCCTGGCCCAAGGGCTCCTGCTCACGACCAATGCGCAGCTGGAGAGCGGATCCCCGGCGTTCCGGGCCACCCTGCAGGAGTACGCAGAGGTCACCCGCGACCTGCGCCAACCCCGGCACGACTACCTGCTGCTCACCCGGCAAGCAGCTGCGGCGCTGCTCGACGGAGAGATCGAGGAGGGCGACCGGCTCAGCGCCAGGGCTGCGGAGCTCGGCGATGCCGTCGGCGACACAGACACGGGCAACGTCCGCATGTCCCAGCGGCTCGAGGTGGTGCGCGCCCGGGGCCGTGCGGACGAGCTGCGGGAGACGGCGGCCCGGGCGATCGAGTGGTGGGTCGGCGCGCCAGCCCATGCCCACGCGATCGCAGCGGGCTTTCTGGCCAGGGCCGGTGACCTCGACGGCGCGCGCCGTGAGCTCGACACCGTGCTCTCCCTGGAGGACTGGCGCACTGACCGGTCCTACCTGTGGTCGGTCTTCGTCGGTGAGATGGCGACCGCGGCCATCGCGCTACGGGACCGTGACCTGTGTCGTCAGCTGCTGGACGACCTGCGGCCGCTGCGGGCCAGCTGTGCGGTGAACGGCGCGCTCGTCTGCTTCATGGGGGCGCATGCGCACACGATCGGCCTGCTGCACGCGGCGCTCGGCGACCGGCGCCTTGCACGTCAGCTCCTCGGCGAGGCCCTCGCCACCCATCAGCGCCTCGGTGCCCGAGGATGGGCCGCCGAGACCGCTGCCGTTCTCGCGTCGGTGACCAATGCCGGTGTCTCCCTGAGTCAGGTCGGGGACTTGTGGGAGGTCGCGTACGCCGGCCGGTCCGCGACCGTGCGCGATTGCAAGGGGCTGCGGGATCTTGCGGTGCTGATCGGCCGCCCCGGTGTCGACGTGCCAGCACTCGCACTCGCGACCGGGACGTCCTCCACGACCGGCGAGACGGGAGACTCCGTCCTCGACCGGAAGGCACTTGCGTCGTATCGAGGCCGTCTCGCCGAGCTGGAGGAGGAGCTTGACGACGCTCGCGATGCGGCCGACCGGGCGCGTGCGGACCGCGCCGCCGACGAGCGGGAGCGGCTCCTCGCCGAGCTCCGGCGTAGCACCCGGCCGGACGGCTCCGCGCGCCCGCTGGGCAGCCGGGACGCCGAGCGGGCGCGGAAGTCGGTGAGCGCGCGGATCCGCGACGCCATCGTCCGGATCGAGGCAGTGCTGCCGGAGCTCGCCGGTCATCTCAACCGCAGCGTCACCACGGGGACGGCGTGTCGCTACGAGCCACGTGAGCCGTGAGTCCGTGCGAGCGCGACCCGCGACCGTCACTCCCCGCGCGCGGCCTTGATCTTCCGCCAGCCGCCGGCACGGTTGTCGGCGATGATCGCGCGGAACATCTCCAGCAGGGCCGGTTCGTTGATCGGCTCGCCCTCGTGGATGCTGATCTGGCGGCCGGTCACGTTGTCGTGGCCGGCGGTGATGATGCCGTGCGGGTCGGGTGGCAGGCCGCCGTCGTACAGGAAGACGTTGACGTGGTTCTTCGCTGCCAGCAGCGCACACACGTTCCCGTGAAGCACGAAGTACGGCTGGACGCTGCGCTTGATCGTCTCCACGACCTCCGGGTCGGCCTCGTGGGCGAGGTCGCGCACCCGGTGGCAGATCTCCTGCTGCCACTCGGGCAGGCGGTCGATGTAGTCGTCGACGCGAGTGTCCCGCTCGTAGTCCATGCCTCAGGGTAGGAGCGTGGTCCGGCTCCGTAGAGTGGCCGCGTGACTCCCTCCGAAGCCACCCACACGTCCGCATGGGCGCACGGCGTCGCGACGTACGCCGGTGACACGGTGCTCGACGCCTGGTTCCCCTCCCCCGCGCTCGGCGACCCCGACGGCGTCCGAGGCGCCCGACGAGCTCGCCGCGCTGGCCGTGGACGACGACGTCCGCGGCGTACGACGAGCCGTGGTGACCGTCGAGGTCGAGGACCTGCAGGCAGGCCCCCGGCGGACACCCAGGACGCCTGGCTGCGGCTGCACCTGCTCTCCCACCGGCTGGTGCGGCCGCACAGCGATCAGCCTCGACGGCGTCTTCGGCGCTGCTGACCAACGTCGTGTGGACCAACGCCGGGCCGTGCGCGGTCGACGGCTTCGAGCAGACCCGGCTGCGGCTGCGCGCGGCCGGCCAGCAGGTCACGGTGCTACGGCGTCGACAAGTTCCCGCGGATGGTCGACTACGTGCTGCCCGACCGGCGTCCGGATCGGCGACGCCGACCGGGTCCGGCTCGGCGCCCACCTGGCCGACGGGCACGACGGTCATGCACGAGGGCTTCGTCAACTACAACGCCGGCACCCTCGGCACCTCGATGGTCGAGGGCCGGATCTCGCGCCGGCGTCGTCGTCGACGACGGCTCCGACGTCGGCGGCGGCGCCTCGATCATGGGCACCCTGTCCGGCGGCGGCACCGAGGTGATCTCGATCGGCGAGCGCTGCCTGATCGGCGCCAACGCCGGCATCGGCATCTCGCTCGGCGACGACTGCGTGGTCGAGGCCGGCTGCTACGTCACCGCCGGCACCAAGGTCACGGTCACGGACATCGACGGCAAGCCCAAGGTGGTCAAGGCGCGCGAGCTGTCGGGCGCCGACAACGTGCTGTTCCGCCGCAACTCGGTGACCGGCACCGTCGAGGCGGTGCCGTGGCGCAGCGAGCGGCGTCGCGCTCAACGCGGCCCTGCATGCCAACTAGCTGATCGCTCGTCTGTCCTGCCCGTGCGCGTCGTCGGTGGTCGCGCGTGGCCGTCGGTCGTCGGCGCACGCTGGTCGCCGCCGCGGGCGTCGGGCCGCTCCCCGACCCCGAGGGCTGCACGGCCGACGTGCGGCGGGCACCCGCGGTCGACCTGCGACCCGGAGCAGGCGCGCAACGCCCGGCTGATCGCGGCCGTCGCGCGTGCGCCGCGAGCTGCCCGGCGCGGGCGGCGTCGATCGCGCTCGCGACGGCGTACCAGGAGTCCAAGCTGCGCAACCTGGACCACGGCGACCGCGACTCGCTCGGGCTCTTCCAGCAGCGCCCGTCGCAGGGCTGGGGCACCGAAGGCGCAGGTGCGGGACCCGTACTACGCGACCAACGCGTTCTACGACGTGCTCGCGAAGATCGACGGCTACCAGACGATGCGGATCACCGAGGCGGCGCAGAAGGTGCAGCGCTCCGGCTTCCCCGAGGCGTACGGCCGCACGAGGCGGACGCCCGAGCGCTGGCGTCGGCGCTGACCGGCTACTCCCGCGGCGGCCGGTTCAGCTGCGTGGTGCACACCGAGCGAGGGCAATGGCACCTACGGCGCTGCCACCCGCGTGCTGGAGAAGGGCTTCGGCCCGCTCGACGTCGCGAAGCGCGCCCGCCAGGACTTCGCGGTCACCGTCGGCGACGACGCCGCCGGACGACGCCGGGGCTGGGCGGTCGCGCAGTTCCTCACGGCGCACGCCGCGACGCTCAAGGTCACCGAGGTCGCGTTCGACGGCAAGCGGTGGCGGGTCGGCAAGGACGTCCGAGCACGGCTGGACGAGCGCCAAGGCAGAGTCGGGCCGGGTCAGCGTGTCACTGGGTTGAGGTCCGGGCGGGGAGGTCGGCTGGTTGGTCGTGGGAGCCGCCGGTTCACCACGGTATGCAGGGATGACCACGGCAAATCGGACAGCCCGTCCTGCTTCCCATGACGAACCGGCGCTCCCCATGCGCTGCTCATCGTGGGATGCGCGGGTTGGCCTGCATACCGTGGTGAAACCGCAGCACACGCACACCCCCGCCCTCAACCCAACCGCTCCACCGCAGCGCGCCACGCGCTCGTCCGTCGCCGTGAGCGCGACCCGCACGTGCCGGGAGCCACTCGGCCCGTAGAACGTGCCGGGCGCGACCAGGATGCCGCGCTCGGCCAGCCGGCCGACGGTGTCCCAGCAGTCCTCGTCGCGGGTGGCCCACAGGTAGAGCGACGCCTCCGAGTGGTCGATCCGGAAGCCGGCCCGCTCGAGCGCTCGGCGCAGCAGCAACCGCCGCGCGGCGTAGCGCTCGTGCTGCTCCTCGGCGTGCGCGGTCGTCGCCGAGGGCGGCGATCATGGCCCGCTGCTGCGGGCCGGGCATCTGGAGCCCGAGGTTCTTGCGCACGGCGAGCAGCTCGGCCGACCACGGCCGCGGTCACCGGCGACGAACGCGCAGCGGTAGCCGGCCAGGTTGGAGCGCTTGGACAGCGAGTGCACCGCGAGGATCCCGTCGTGCGAGCCGCCGCAGACGTCGGGGTGCAGCACCGAGTACCGGCCGCGCCCTCCCAGTCGCACTCGATGTAGCACTCGTCGCAGACCAGCGAGCACGCCGCGCTCGCGGCACCAGTCGACGACCTTGCGCAGGTGGTCGGGCGGCAGCACCCGGCCGGTCGGGTTGGACGGCGAGTTCAGCCAGAGCAGCCGCGGCGTGCGCGGCCCGAGCGCGGTCAGCGAGTCGGTGGCGATCACGCTCGGCGCCGGCGAGCACCGCACCCACCTCGTACGTCGGGTAGGCCAGCGCCGGGCTGCACGACCAGGTCGCCGGGGCCGATGCCGAGGTGGAGCGGCAGCGAGGCGATCAGCTCCTTGGAGCCGATCACCGGCAGCACCTGGTCGAGGCCGAGACCGGTGACGCCGTGGCAGCGCTCGAGCCAGTCGACCGCCGCCTGCCGGGTCGCCGGCAGGCCGACCGTGACCGGGTAGCCCGGCGAGTCGGCGGCCGTCGCGCAGCGCCTCCTGCACGACCTCCGGCGTCGGGTCGACCGGCGTGCCGATGGAGAGGTCGACGATCCCGTCGGGATGGGCGCGCGCCCGCTCGGCGTACGGCGCCAGCTGGTCCCAGGGGAAGTCCGGGAGCCGCCCGGAGATCGGCACGTGCGGGCCGGTGCGGTCACTCGTCCTGCTGCTGCGGGGGCAGCGCCGCGATCAGCGGGTGGTCCTTGTCGATCTCGCCCATCTTGGCGGCGCCGCCGGGCGAGCCCAGGTCGTCGAAGAAGTGCGACGTTCGCGTCGTAGTAGTCCTTCCACTGCTCCGGGGTGTCGTCCTCGTAGTAGATGGCCTCCACCGGGCAGACCGGCTCGCAGGCACCGCAGTCGACGCACTCGTCGGGGTGGATGTAGAGCATCCGCTTGCCCTCGTAGATGCAGTCGACCGGACACTCGTCGACGCACGCCCGGTCCTTCAGGTCGACGCAGGGCTGGGCGATGACGTAGGTCATCTCGTTCCTCCATGGGGCATGCGGTCGGCGGATGACCAGCAGCCTAGTATCCCCGCGATGGAGCGCGACGACATACCCACGGGTCGACACGCCCTCGGCCCCCATGTCGTGGGGCTGCGGGTGGTGGTCCGGCGCGTCCTGCCGGGCGAGACCGGACCCACCGGCGGCCCGGCGATGACCGACGTGCTCGGCGTCTGCGAGGCCTGGGGCGACGGTGTCGCGACGCCTGCGCCGCGACGGACGGCACGGTCGTCGAGATCGCGACCGCGCGACATCGTCTCGGGCAAGCCGGTGCCGCCGCGGCCCTCGGCTCGGATGCGGGTGTCGCCCCGCGAGGCGGAGGCGCATGGCGCGCCGCTGTGGCCGCGGGTGGAGCGGATCGCGCTCGGCGAGTGGGAGCTCCGCACCGACCCGGCGCCCGTCGACCGGCTGCGCAAGCGCGCCAACTCCTGCCTGGCGATCGGCGAGCCCGACCGGCCGTTCGACGCGGCGGCCGAGGCGATCCGGTCGTTCTACGCGGAGCGCGACAGGCAGGCGCTCGCCCAGGTGCTCGTGGGCTCGGCCGAGGAGGAGGCGTTCCTCGCGGCCGGCTGGCGGCTGGTGGTCCCGGGTGAGGCCGAGCTGCGGCTGGCGAGTCTGGCGACGACCCGGCGCGGACTCCCGCGAGGCGACGACGCCGAGGTGGAACTCATCGAGGACGGTCCGCGGGTGCGCGTCGTGGTCGGTCACTCACGCGGGGACGCCGCGCTCGACGGTTCGTGGCTCGGCGTGCACAGCATGGTCACCGACCCGTCGTACCGACGGCAGGGGTTTGCCCGCCGGGTGCTGGCCGCGCTCGCCGGGTGGGGGGCCGAGCAGGGCGCGACCACGCTGTGGCTGCACGTGGAGACCGACAACGCGCCGGCCATCGCGCTCTACGAGGGTCTCGGGCTGCGGACCCACCACGTCTGCCGCTACTACACGGCTCCGTGAGTCACGGCGTCGCGCACACCACGGTGTCGGAGGGACCGTAGACGGCGGTGTGCCTCTCGGTGCGCATCACCTTCTCCTGGCCCGGACGGCGGAACACACGGGTGACGTGGACGCTGAAGCCCGCGGAGCCGGCTGCGTCTTCACAGCTGGCCTTGGTGCTGTGTGTGATCGGCGGCCTGTTCTTCGCGAACGCCCTGCCGGTCCGCGCCGTGACGACCCAGCGCTTCGTCGACCACATGCTGACGGTGACCGTGCCGTCGCGCGCCTGGCTGCTGGGCGTGACGCGCGCCGTGATCAGCACGCCGTACGGACTGTCGTTGGTGAACCGGAGGTCGGACTTCCCGTAGTCGACGGTCGCCACGCGTCCCTTCGGGAAGCGCGGGCTGTAGACGGTCTGTGCCTCGTGCTCCACGTCCTTCAGACCGGCGAAGAACATCGCGTTGTACGTCGTGGTCGCGAGCTGCGAGAGGCCACCATCGACGTCCCTGGTGAACCCTCCCCCGGAGATCACGTAGCCCGGGACGAAGCCGCGGGCGACGGACGGCCTGCCCACCGCCTTGTTGAAGCTGAAGGTCTGACCGGGCTCGAGCAGGGTGCCGTCGAGGAGGGCCGCACCCCGGGCGAGGTTCGTGTTGCGGTAGCCGGCGTACGCGAACCCGGTGGTGAACGTGGCGACCCGCTCCTTCACGCGCAGCCGCCGCGCTTCCGCGGTGGTGAACGTCGGCGAGGCCGTCGCACCCTTGATCACGACCCGCCGCTGGCCAGCCGGTCGCGCCACCGCAGCCAGGAACTTGCGCTGCAGGTCGGCGCGGTCGAAGACGACGCCCTTCCTCGACGGGATGACCCGCGGCCGACCTCGGTCGACCACGATCCGCGCGCGGACCGGTCGCCCCGGCACGGTGCTCGAGACCGGCTTCAGCGCCTTCACCAGCGCCTCGATGTCGAGCATCGGCTTCAGGCGGGCTCCGTTGGGAGCCATCGTGATCGCGGGGGTGTACACGCGCGGCGCCACCTTGACCTCGTGTCGGCCGAGCACGAGCCGGATCGGACCGCTCGTCGTCGGCCGGGCGAAGGAGGCCATCGCGTGGGCGACCGCGCCGTCGTCGATCACGGGCGGGAGCGCGGTCACCGGCAGCCGGGCGGGCTCCAGACCGAGGTAGGCGTCGATGACCGCCTCCCGGCTGCCGCCGCGGGACAGCCGCTGGCCGTCGGACGCCTGGCCGGGCACGGCCGCACCCGCCCCGAAGGTGACCGCACCTTCGACCGGTGCCTGGTCCACGCGCCCGGCGAGGTCGGTCACCACCTCGGCCAGGCGCGACCTGTCGATCGTGATCTGCGGCTCGACGTCGCCGGCGCCGGTGTAGTACATCCAGAGCCGGGCCGGGGTGAAGATGTTGCCGCCACCGGCCGCCCGGACCGTGGCGGTGACGTCGAGGTGGAGCCCGGCGTCCGCCGGGTCGACCGTGGTGTCCAGGCCGCCGCCCTGCACCGGGATCGGCTGCCGGGAGCGCGGCCCGAGCTGGGCGGCCAGCCGTTCCTCGGCCGCAGCCTGGCGCAGGCCGCCGATGGCGACGCCGTCGACCGTGGTGCCGGCGGGCACCTTGTCGCGGGCCACGAGGCACAGCGCGGCGTAGACGGCTGCAGCCAGAACCACCAACCCCAGCAGCAGCCAGGACACGACGTTGCCGCCCTGCCCGACCCGCCTGCCGCGACTCACGGCCCGATCGTAGGCAACCGGCTGCCTCTGACAGCGGCGAACCGCGGGTTCAGACGCCGGCGAACAGGTCCGTCTCCAGCCCGTGCTCGTCGACCGGGCCCAGCCTGCCCTTGGCCAGCCGGAAGAACTCGGTGCCCCAGACCTCGTTGCCGATGTTGTTGCACAGCGCGAAGAACGGTCCGTCGACGGCGATCTGGGTCGCGTGCGCCCTGAGCGCGGCCATCTTCTGCTCGACGAACGCCGAGCCGTCGATCGCCGCACTCAGCTCGTCGTCCTCGATCGCGAACGCCGGCAGGTTGTCGGGGTCCATGCCCTCGAACGACGTGGTGTCGCCGGCCTCGCGCAGCCGCCGGATGCCGTCACGGAACCGGCTGGCTGACATCGCGCCCCAGTAGATCTTGGCGACGTCCCAGGCCTCGCCGAGGTCGCGGCGGTAGGACGGGACGGCGGCGAGTACGGCGCCGTACATCGCCACCCGGTGGGCCTGGATGTGGTCGGGGTGGCCGTAGCCGCCGAACTCGTCGTAGGTGACCAGCACCTGGGGCCGGACCTCGCGAATCACCTGCACGAGGTCGCTGGCGGCCTCGGTGAGGTCGGCGTTCCAGAAGGCGTTGTCGTGCACGTCGTCGGCGGCGACCGCGTGGCCGTCGGCGTGCCACTGCATGCCGGAGTCGCGGTAGCGCTTGAACCCACCGAGGTAGCGGTGGTCGGTGACCCCGAGCTCCGCCATCGCCTTGTCGAGCTCGATCCGGCGCTGGTCGGCGAGGGTGTCGTCCTGGTCGGCGGCCAGGTGCTCGAGCTCGGGCACCAGGATCTCGCCCATCTCGCCACCGGTGCAGGTGACGAGGGTGACGCCGACGCCCTCGGAGACGTACCTGGCCATGGTCGCGCCCTGGCCGATCGACTCGTCGTCGGGGTGCGCGTGCACGAGGAGGAGGTGCCTGCCTGAATTGCCAGTCATGCTCCGATCCTTGCGCACGGCACCGACGACCGTGGACGCAGTCCGGAGTGGGCCGCGCGGGCGTACGCTGACGCTGCGAGCTGAGGAGCCGACATGAGCGCACAGGACCCCACCCCCGCCGACCGGCTTGCCGGGACCGACCTCTTCCAGGGCCTGTCCAGCCGGCACCTGAGGAAGGTGGCCGAGCTCACGCAGACGGTGCAGCACCCGCCCGGTCGTGAGGTCGCGACCGAGGGGCTGGGAGCGCTGGCGTTCCACCTGATCCTGGACGGGCAGGCCAAGGTCACCAGCAACCACAAGGAGATCCGCACCCTGGGTCCCGGTGACTACTTCGGCGAGATCAGCATGATCGACGGCAGGCCGAGGTCGGCGAGCGTCGAGGCTGTCGATCAGCTCACCACGCTCGTGCTGCCACATCCGGTGTTCCTGCGCCTGGTCGACGACGAGCCCACGTTCGCGAAGAGCCTGCTGAACCTGCTGTGTTCGCGGATCCGCGAGGCCGAGGCGCGCGGCTGACGACTGCTGGCCGCGAAGGTCAACCGCCGGAACCGAGCACCCTCCCCAGCTCGGGGAGGAACGGTCGGTCGGCGGGCAGCCAGTCCACGTCGTCGAGCTGGTCGGGGCCGAGCCAGCGGACCACGTCGTGCTCGCTCGGCAGCGGCTCGCCCGCCACCAGCCGGGCCAGGGCGACCCGCAGCACCAGGCCTTCGCGCACCGGCGACTCCCCCGCCAGCCAGCCGGTCACCTCGACCGTGCACGCGAGCTCCTCCGCGATCTCGCGGACCACCGCGGCCTCGGCGGTCTCCCCGGGCTCGACCTTGCCGCCGGGGAGCTCCCAGCCCACGCGCGGAGGCGTACGACGCGCGGCCAGCACGCGCCCGTGGTACAGGATCGCGGCGCCGACGACGGTGACGGTCACGAGGTCCTCCTAGGGTGGGTCCGGCCCGGCCAACGACCCAGCCAACCAGAGGCCGATTCGAGGAGGTGTGCCGCGTGGCGTCGTACGGAGTCCATCTGGAGCGGCGCGAGGAGAACCTCGACGAGATCGCGTCGCTGCAGGCGCGTTATGGGAGCCCGGTCGGCGTCGGCGGTGTGCTCGACCAGCTCAACCGTCAGGCTGCCCGGGCGCGGGTGCCCGGGCGGGGCCCGACGTGGGGCTTCAGCTGGAACCAGCAGGACAACGACTCCCAGCGGTGGTGGCCGCAGGGCATCAGCACCTCCGCCGACGCCTCCGACACCGAGGACTTCGAGGGCCGGCGGCTGATCGTCACGAGCTGGTACTCCAAGGGCGACACGGACGACAACCACGGCAGCCGGGTCACGTTCGTCGACGTCGACCGGCTGAGCTACCGGCACGTGCTGATCGTGCGGGCCGGCACCGACCTGCTCGGGCGGGCCACGCCGGAGCCGCTGCGGATCCATGCCGGCGGCGTGGTCTGGTGCGGCCCGTACCTGCACCTGGCCGGCACCCGGCGTGGGCTCTTCACGTGCCACGTCGACGACATCATGGAGGTGGAGCCTGACAGCGACACCTTCGGCTACCGCTTCGTGCTGCCGGTGCGGTTCGCCTACGCTGCGCACTCCGAGGAGTCGGTCGAGGAGCTGCGCTACTCGTTCCTGTCGCTCGACCGCGGGGCGTCGCCGCCGGAGCTGGTCGCCGGGGAGTACGGCACCGCGGGGATGACCACGCGGCTGGTGCGCTACCCGCTCGACCCGGAGACGCTGCATCTCGACCGCGACGAGGCCGGGCACTCGCGGCCGGTCTCGCTGGACGACCGCGGCGTCGGCCACATGCAGGGCGCCGCGGTCGTCGACGGCACCTACTACGTGACCGTGAGCCGGGGCCACCAGCGGCTGGGCCACCTGTACGTCGGCACGCCGGGTGCGCTCAGGCCGTACCGGTGGACGCTGCCGGCCGGGCCCGAGGACATCTCGTACTGGCCCTCGCGCGACCAGCTGTGGTCGCTGTCGGAGTACCCGGGCCGGAGGTACGTCTATGCGATGGACCGTCGGCGGCTGGGCTCCGTGCGCTCGCTGGCGTCGGTGTTGTGGCGGCGGTGAGGGCGGGGCTGTGAGGCGGGGGGCTGTTTACCACGGTCCCGTGGTAACCGGCCGCTTCCCTAGCGAGATTCCGCTAGGGAAGCGGCAGGACGCATGGGGAAGTCAGCCGCGGCGGGGCATCCGGGCCAGCTGCCGCGACTGCGCGACCAGCCGGCCGACCGAGTCCCACACCTCGCAGTCCTCCTCGAAGTAGCCGCCGGCCACGTTGCGTGTGGCGTGGCGCAGCTTCAGCCAGCCGGGCGCCGGACGGGCCCGCACGTGCACGGTCAGCTCGAGCGTCGGCGCCCAGCCCCACACGCCCAGGTCGAAGGTCACCGGCGGCAGCGCGTCGACGGCCAGCAGCAGCGACTGGGCGTCGGGCTCGCGCTCGTCGTTGAGCCGGAACCAGCCCTGGAACATCCCGCGCCCGCTCGGCTCGCCCAGCGCCCAGCCGACGCAGGCCGGGTCGACGAGCAGGTCGAAGCGGTCGAGCAGCGGAGCGGTCCTCCGGAAGTCCTCGGGGGCGGCCGACGTGGGCACGCACTGCTCGCGCGGGGGCAGGTCCGGCTCCTCGGCGGTGGTGGCGACCTCGTCGGTCAGCCCGTGCAGGTCGCCGTACGACGCGAGCGCCGTGAGGCGCGGGACGTCCGCGCCGTCCTGCTCCTGGGACATCGTCGCCGCGACCGTGGTCAGGCTGCCGCCGTTCCTGAGCACGCTGGTGCTGACCGTCGCCGGCCCGGGCCGGCTAGCGGACAGGTAGTGCGCGGTGACGATGAACGGGTCCGGGTGCCCGAAAACGCCACTGGTCTCGGCCACGGCCCCACCCAGCACGGACAGCAGGTAGCCCCCGTTGACCCCACCACCGACCACCCAGCCGGGATCCAGCTTCGCGTCGTACGTCGCCTCGCGGCCGGGCTCCCCGGACCGGCGCGTCACGCCGATGGTGCGGTCGAACTCACTCTGCATGCGGCCACGCTAGTGGGGGTCGCGCGGGGTCGGTCCGGTACCGTCGGCGACGTCCGTTTCACCTGCCGGGGGGATCCACCGTGACCAGCACGCGTGCCGTCCGGGCCGCCGCGGCAGCTGGTTCGCTGCTGGCGCTTGCCGTAGTGGCGGGCTGTGGCGGGGACGACGCCCCGAAGGCCGACCCGTCGCCCTCGGCGTCGGCGACGGCGCGGCGTCGGCGTCGGCGTCGAGGTCGACCTCGTTGCCCCCGGAGCCGAGGGGCACCGCGCCCAACGACGTGAAGACCACGACCACGACCAGCGCTCTCCCGGTGCCCGAGGGTGGCCCGCCGGAGGTCGCGCACTTCCCGGTGCCCGAGGGCGTCAGGGTGAAGGGGCCGGGTCCGACCGACCGGTCCTGGCAGTTCGACATCCGCCCCGCCGACACCGATGAGGTGCTCGCGTTCTACCGAAAGGCACTGGTCGACAAGGGCTACACGGTCCGGAACAACGTCAACCTGAAGATCGGGATCGAGAACGTCCACTACGACATCCAGTTCAGCGGCCCCGCCGAGGGCTACATCGTCGCCGACAAGCCGGCGAAGGACGTTTTCGTGCTGGTCGAGTCGCTGCCCGCCGACTGACCGGCTCAGGAGCCCATCAGCGACCGCACCGGCGCGACGCGCTCCCACCCCAGCGACGCGTAGAGAGCAGCACCTTCGGCACTCGCGGTCAGCAGCCCGGTCGTCGCACCTCGCCCGACGGCGTACCCGGCCAGATCGCGCATCACCCAGCCGGCCAGGCCCCGCCGCCGGAACTCCGGCGTCGTCTCGATCCGGTCGAAGACCGCGTCGTGCCCGCGCACCGCGACGTACCCCTCGGCGGCGATCCTCTCGTCGCGCACCAGGCGCACCACGAGGCGTTGGTCGCCCTCCTCCTCGCGCTGCACGTCGTACGCCGGCACGTGAGCGTCGCCACCGGTGGTCAGGTCGATGCGCATCAGCCACTCGTCGTCCCGGTCCACGCGCACCGGCGGACGCACCTGCGCGAGGTACGGCGCGGGGTCGGCCGCGACCACCGTCAGCATCGCGGTCCGGTCGCCGGCGATGTCGTCGAGCAGCGCCTCCCAGGTCTCCGGGTCGGGCTCTGCACAGATGATCTCCCAGGCCCGCGAGACCGTGCGCACGTGTGCGATCGGCCAGCCCTCGACCGTGCCCACGCTGATCCCACGCGAGTGCGCCCACACCGCGACCCAGCGCCGGGTGAGCTCCTCCAGCATGCTCAGGCGTACGTCGTTACGTCGCCGGTCAGCATCGTCGCGCCACCCGTGGCGAAGTTGCCGACGTCGGCGACGGCGGCCTTGGCCTCCTCCGTGCGCATGGCGGCACCGAACGCCGCACCGTCGTCGAACAGCAGGGTCGCGACCAGGTACTCGGCCGGTGCGCTGCCATCCGGACCGGGCATCGGGCGGGAGACCGAGTAGTGCCGCAGGCCGGGGATCTTGGACGCCAGCGGCGCGTGCGTGGACTCGTAGTACTCGTCGAACGCGACCGTGTCCTCCGGGTGGTGGTACAGGACGGTGAGCTGGAAGGTCATGGGCACACCCTCCCTCGCGTCGTCCCGGATCACCAGTCCTGCCACTCCGAGCGCAGCACCGAGAACGCGACCAGGTCGTGGAACGCGCCACGTCGCCACTGCGCGCCACGGAGCACGCCCTCACGCACGAACCCGGCCTTCTCCAGGCTGCGCCGCTCGGCGAGGTTCGCGACGTCGGTCCAGGCCTCCACCCGGTTGACCGGCAGTCCCCGGAACAGCACGCCGACCAGCATCCGCTGCGCCTCGGTGCCCAGCCCGCGGCCACGGTGCTCGCGCTGCAACGAGATCCCGACCATCGGGCATCGCGACGCCGTGCCGGGGCCGTAGCCGGTCCAGTGCCAGCCGACGTCGCCGACCACCGTGCCGTCGGCCTCGACGGCCAGGTGCCCGTCTTCCCACAACGTCCACGGCGGCGGCGCCGTCAGGCTCGACTCCGGACCGAAGTCGTCGAACTCCGACTCGCTGGCGGCCGGCCGCGGCAGGTCGGCGGGGGCGTACGGGCGCAGGATCACGGTCATGGCCCCACCTTTCCAGCGGGTCGCAACGTGACGCGGGTGCACCACGCCGAGTCGCCTGACCCCTCGATCGGGCTATTGCCACCTGCGCCGGACAGGGACAGTGTCGGACCGAGCGGAAAAGGAGCACCGACATGCCAGAGTTCATGGACGTCCACACCTCGATGAAGGGCGTGACCCCGGAGGCCCTCCACGAGGCCCACCAGGCAGACCTCGCCATCCAGGACGAGGAGAAGGTCAACTTCAAGCACGCCTGGGCCGATCCCGAGTCGGGCATGGTGTTCTGCCTGTCCGAGGCGCCGGACGCCGCGGCCGTGCAGCGCATTCACGAACGCGCCGGTCACCCCGCCGACCAGGTCTACGAGGTGCCGGTCCAGGCCTGACCTCCCGGCACCATCCGGGCGTAGGCTGCTGACACGGGGCCGTATACCGAGGGAGCGTCCATGTCGTCCGTGCCGCAGAACCTGCTCGAGGAGCTCGAGCCGGTGGTGGCGCGAGAACCTCGACCGCCACCTCGTCGATGGCCCAGGAGTGGCACCCGCACGACTACGTGCCGTGGAGCCAGGGCCGCGACTTCGCGTTCCTCGGCGGCGAGGACTGGGCGCCCGAGCAGTCGCAGCTCTCCGAGACGGCCAAGGCCGCGATGTTCACCAACCTGCTCACCGAGGACAACCTGCCGTCGTACCACCGCGAGATCGCGACCCGCTTCGGCCGCGACGGCGCCTGGGGCACCTGGGTCGGCCGCTGGACCGCCGAGGAGAACCGGCACGGCATCGCGATGCGCGACTACCTCGTCGTCACCCGCGGCGTCGACCCGGTCGAGCTCGAGCGCGCCCGGATGGACTACATGACCGTCCGGCTACGACTCCGGCGACAAGACCGCCGCTGCGAGGCGGTCGCCTACGTGTCCTTCCAGGAGCTCGCGACCCGGGTCTCGCACCGCAACACCGGCAAGGTCGACCGGCGACCCGATCGCCGACCAGCTGCTCGCCCGGATCTCCAAGGACGAGAACCTGCACATGGTCTTCTACCGCAACATCGTCGCGGCGGCGCTGGAGATCGCGCCCGACGCGACGATGCGCGCGATCGCCGACGAGGTGATCGGCTTCGAGATGCCGGGCGCCACGATGGCCGGCTTCCGCGCGCAGCTCGATGATCATCGCCAAGGCCGGCATCTACGACCTGCGCCTGCACCACGACGACGTGATCATGCCGGTCCTGCGGTTCTGGAAGGTCTTCGACCGCACCGACCTCGGCGCCGAGGGCGAGCAGGCCCGCGAGGAGCTGGCGGCGTTCCTGGCCGGCCTCGACGCCCAGGCGACCAAGTTCGTCGACCGCCGCGCGGAGAACCGCGCCCGTGTCGCCGCGCAGTCCGACACCGACGAGACACCCGACATCGCGAGCTGACGTGGTCACCACCCACCAGGTGGCGGCGTTCGCGCTGGTCGCCCTGGTCCTGATCGCGATCCCTGGGCCGAGCGTGGTGTTCACGATCGGGCGGGCGCTCGCCTACGGACGCGGTACGGCGCTGGCGACCGTGGTCGGCAACGCCGCCGGCCTGCTGGCGATCGTGGTGCTGGTCTCCCTCGGGCTCGGCATCGTCGTCGAGGACTCGATCGTCGCGTTCACGGTGCTCAAGCTGGCCGGCGCGGCGTACCTCGTCTGGCTGGGTGTCCAGGCGATCCGGCACCGCCGCCGCTTCGTCGGCGACCACGACCCGGACCTCGCGGTCCGCCACATGGGCCTCGGGACCTCGATGCGGCAGGGGTTCGTGGTCGGCGTCTCCAACCCGAAGGCACTGCTGATCATCGGCGCCGTGCTGCCCCAGTTCGTCGACCGCGGCGCCGGGCAGGTCCAGGTGCAGATGCTGCTGCTCGGACTGGTCGCGGTCGCGATCGGGCTGCTCTCCGACAGCCTGTGGGCGGTGATCGCGAGCCAGCTGCGGACATGGTTCCTGCGGTCGCACCGACGCGGGGAGGTGCTCGGCACCGTGGGTGGCCTCTCCATGGTCGGGCTCGGAGTCAGCCTCGCGGTGGGCGGCCACCCGGACTGAGCCGTCCGCGGCGAACTGACCTGCTACTGCGTCGGCGTCGGGAACGCGGCGGGGCTGCGCATGCCGGTGCGGTCGACGGCGCGGACACCGAAGAACACGTTGTCCTTCGACAGGTTGATCCGCGCCCGGTTCGCCCGGCCGACGTCGATCACGTGTGTCCAGTCGTCCTCGATCGTCGGCCGCCACACGACCTCGTAGTGGTCGAGGTCCGCCTCGGGGTTGGGGTCCCAGGTCAGCTCGGTGTCGTTGGTGAGCTCGGCGGTCAGCACCTGCACGTTCTTCGGGGTGCCGGGCGCGTTGGCCAGCGACCACAGTGTCGCGGCGTTCACGCGGGCCACCCGCGCGATGTAGTCGAAGTCGCAGAACTGCGGCAGGTCGCCGAACTGCACGCCGTTCTCGACGCGCACGTCCTGGTGCTGGTGCGCGTAGTTCTCGTTCGGCTCGGTGAAGCGCGCAGCCGGGTAGCCGCGCTCGAGGAACGGGATCTGGTCGCCCCCACGCAGGAAGCGGTCGCGCCGGTAGATGACCCGCACCCGCATCCCGGTGGCGCGGTTGTCGGCGACCTCGGTGACGAACCGCGCGAGCTGCCGGGCCGGGGAGTCGTTCTCCCCACCCACGGACTCGCGGATGGCGGCCTCCGCCTCGGTCTCGTCCGTCGGCACACCTTCGGCGAACAGCCGCAGGCTCTTCGGGTCACGCTCCCCGTCGTCGGCGGTCGAGCTGCCGACGATGTCGTTGGTGAACATGGCCTGCACGTCCTTGCCGGCGTTCTGGAACTGCCCGGCCATGTGGTCGGATCCGAAGAGACCCTGTTCCTCGCCCGCGACGGCTGCCAGCACGATCGTGGCCTCGGGCTCGTGCGTCGCCAGGACCCTTGCCACCTCCATCGAGACCGCGACACCGGACGCGTCGTCGTCGGCACCGGGCGCGTCGCTGGTCGAGTTCAGCACGTCGGTGACCCGGGAGTCGTAGTGGCCAGAGATTACGTAGACCCGGTCGGGGTGCTTCGAGCCCTTGAGCGTGGCGAGGACGTTGGTGATCCTGGTTGCGACCGGCACCCGGTTGGCGGGCGGTTGCACGTAGGACTGCTTCTCGACCGTCATCCGGCCACCCGACCTGGCGGCGTACGACGTCAGCTCGCGGAAGATCCAGTCCCGTGCGGCACCGATCCCACGTTCGGGGTCGTCCTGGTCGGACAGCGTGTGCCGGGTGCCGAACGAGACCAGCTTGCGCACGATCGCCTCGACCCGGGCGGGGTCGACCGAGGCCAGGATCGAGCGCAGCTCGTCGCCCGGAGGTTGTGGCTTGTTGGCCCGGCCCGGACCGTCCGGCCAGTCCTCACCGGACTGGAGGCTGCCCGGCTGAAGGCCGGCGGCGCCCGCGGCGTCCGCGGCTCCGCCGATGGGCCCGGCCACCAGTCCGGCACCGGCGGCGGCGGAACCCGAGAGGAAGAGGCGGCGAGAGGCGGACGAAGGTTTCCGAGAGAACTCCGACATTCAACCTTTGTACGTCGGACTCCGCAGCCTGTAAACCTCCCGGGTGCTCAGAAGCCGGGGAACGCCTCGCGCAGGTCGCCGAGCACCGCGGCGTCGCCGTCGACCTCCAACGGCAGGTGGTCCGGGTCCAGCCGGCCGTAGACCAGGCGCAGGAACGCCTCGGCCGGCATCGTCACCCGGTGATCGGCGTCCCGCGGTGCGGCGTCCAGCAGAGCGGCACCATCGAGGTCGAGGCCGAACTCGCGCTCCGGGTCGACGGTCAGGATCCGGACGGTGCCGCCGCCCTCGACCGGCTTCATCGCCCGGGCGACGATGCCGGGCGCGGTGTCGATCAGGACGTCGACGGCGTCGGCGGCGACCGTGGCCTCCTGGTCGAGCGCCACGGCGATGTCCCAGGTGTGCACTGCGTGCTCGCCGACCCGCATGGTGGCCAGGCCGTCGAGGTCGGTGTCGCGGCCGAACAGGTTGATCGCGAAGCGCTCGCGTTCGTCCGGCGCCAGAGCTTCGATCCGTCGGACGAACGCGTCGTTCGCCTCGATGCTGGCGCTGGCCTGGTCGGCGGGCACCATCGCGTTCCACTTGTCCCAGATCGGCTGGAACAGATCGCTGCCGGGCGGCTGGTCGCCGGCGAGTCCCGCGTCGAGGAACGCGCCGAAGATCTCGGCCTGGCTGCCCAGGTGGGACGCGACGTCGGCGATCGTCCAGCCGTCGTCGTACGACGGCGCGGTGACCTGGTCGCCGTCGAGGTGCAGGACGAGTTCGGTGAGGCGGTCGTGGGAGCTGCGCAGGACAGCAGTCGGATTCGTCATGGCTGCCATAACGGCGTCGAGCTGTGCGGCATTCCGGCCGGTCAGCGGCGGGAGCGCAGCCGCACGTCCGGGCCGACGTCGCCGTCGACGTACACCCAGCGGCCCGCACGACGCTCGAACCGGCTGGTCTCGTGCAGCGCGTGTGGGCCGCCTGCGGTGTGCGAGTGCGCCACGAACTCGACCTCGCCGGTCGCGTCCTCCGCGCCTCCGTCGCGCGTGCCGAGGATCTCGAGCCCGGTCCAGGTGACACCGGCCGGCAGTGACAGGTCGTCGGGCCGGGTCCGCGGGTGCCAGGTGCGGAAGACGTGGTCCTCGTTGCCGAGAGCGAACGCGCTGTAGCGCGAGCGCATCAGCTGCTCCGCCGTCGAGGCGGGCGACCCGTCGTGGACCGGGCCGCAGCAGGCCCGGTAGGCGGCACCGGAGCCGCACGGGCACGGACGCGTCGCGTCGGCGTGGGGCAGCGGCACTACGACGGCCCGTCCCAGGTCCAGTGCGGCATCGGCAGCCCCGACGGCACAACGTCCGGGCTGTCCGGGTGGCGTGCCATCTCGGAAGTCGCCCAGCGGAACCAGTCCCGGAGCGTCGCCCGCAGCCGTTCGTCGTCTGGCAGTCCGGCGTCGTCGAGCGCCTGCGCGAAGCAGACCTGAGCGCGTTCGTCCATCTCCTGGTGCTCACCGTTGCCCGAGTGCATGCGCAGCACGTGGCTCTCGTCGCCCATCGTGGAGGTGTAGTCGGGCGGGCCGCCGAGCGCCTCCAGCCAGTACGCCGCCAGCCGGGTCGTGTGCTCCGGGTGCACATCCCCGTGGGAGAACGCATGGCTGACTACCGGATCGGCCAGGCATCGCTGGTGCCAGGCGCGCGCGAGGGCGTGGAACGCCGGCCGACCGCCGGCCGCCTCGTAGATCGACATGTCCACCGGGGTCGTCACCCCACTCCATCCGCCACATGACGCGACCGCCCGCGTCGTACCCGTCATTGTGGCCCAGTCCACGCTCAGCGCCTGAAGTCGAGCGGGACACCGAGTGCGAACCCGTGTTGACCCGTCGTGTGCGCTAGTTTCCGACAATGAACTTGCCGACGATCGTCGTCGTCGACGACGCGCCCGAGGTGCGCGAAGTCCTGAGGACCCTTTTCCGGTTGTCGGGAGAGCTCGACGTGGTCGGCGAAGGCTCCGATGGTGCTGCCGCGGTCGAGCTGGCAGGTCTGCACCGCCCCGCGCTGATGCTCCTGGACGTGTCGATGCCGGGCATGGATGGGCTGGAGGCGCTGACACGAGTGCGGAGAGCGTCGCCGGAGACGCGCGTGGTCATGTACAGCGGCTTCGACGAGGCGGGCCTGGCCACGCGCACCGCCCAGCTGGGGGCGTCCGCCTTCATCCAGAAGGCCGGCTCGATCGACGACCTGGTCGCCGAGCTCCTCGCCCTCCTGGACGTCAAGCCGGCCCGGCCGGTTCCCGGCGGCGAGCCACGGTCAGGGCTCTCCGCAGACGCCGAGCTCATCCTGCAGGAGCACCTCGAACGCTTCGGAGAGGTGTTCGCGGACGCAGCCATCGGGATGGGGACGCTGACCTTGTCCGGGCGGCTCGTGCGCTCCAACCGCCAACTCGCTCAGCTGCTCGGCAGGTCCTCGGACTCGCTGGTGGGCACAGCGTACGGCGAGCTCACGGCCGGAGATGACAGTGCGTTCGAGGTCGCACTCGACAGTGTCCTGCGGAAGTCGGAGGACGTCGCGCAGGTCGAGCACGGTGTGACCGGAGCGGGCGACGGCCGCCGGCTCCTGGCAACGTTGTCGCCCGTTCGGGACAGCCGGCAAAGACCGTTGTACGTCTTCCTGCAGGTGCAGGATGTCACCCGCCAGCGTGCCGCGGAGAAGGACCTCCGGCAGAGCGAACAGCGTTTCCGGCTGCTGGTCGACGCCGTCGAGGACTACGCGATCTTCATGCTCGACCCCACCGGGCACGTCACCACCTGGAACGCCGGAGCGCAACGCAGCAAGGGCTACACCGCGGACGAGATCATCGGCCAGCACTTCCGCGTCTTCTACCCACTCGAGCGGCAGGCCGAGGGCCACCCCGAGCGGGAGCTCGAACGCGCCCTGCAGGCAGGCCACTACACGGAGGAAGGGTGGCGGATCCGCAAGAGCGGCACCGGCTTCATGGCCCACGTGACCATCACGGCTGTCTATGACGACGAAGGCACCCATGTCGGCTTCGCCAAGGTCACCCGCGACGTAACCGAACGTCGCCGCGCGGAGCAGCAGCTCCGACGGAGCGAACTGCGTTTCCGGCTGCTGGTCGACGCCGTCGAGGACTACGCGATCTTCATGCTCGACCCCACCGGACACGTCACCACCTGGAACGCCGGCGCCCAACGCAGCAAGGGCTACACCGCCGAGGAGATCATCGGCCAGCACTTCCGCGTCTTCTACCCAGCCGAGCAGCAGGCCGAGGGCCACCCCGAGCACGAGCTCGAGCGCGCCCTGCAGGAAGGCCACTACCAGGAGGAGGGGTGGCGGGTCCGCAAGGACGGCACCCGCTTCTGGGCCGACGTCACCATCACGGCGGTGCACGACGAGGACGGCGCACACGTCGGCTTCTCCAAGGTCACCCGGGACACCACCGCGCAGTTCCTCCGGCGACAGGACCAGGAGCGCTCGGCGGCGGCGTTGGCGGCGGCGTACGAGCAGCTCGACTCGGCGCACAGCGACCTCGCCAGGACTGCCGAGGACCAGGCCAAGCTGCTGTCCATGACCGCGCACGAGCTGTCCTCGCCGATCAGCGTGCTGTCGATGTCGGCCGAGCTGTTGAGACAGCACGGGGCCGAGATGCCCGATGACGACCGCGATCGGGTGCTGGAGGGGCTGTCCGTGAATGTGAACCGGCTCCAGCAGGTGCTGGCAGACCTGGTCACCGTCTCCGCTCTCCAGGCGGACACACTCGTGCTGAATACAGCCGTGATCGAGCTGCGGGAAGAGCTCGCGGTCCCCGTTCGCACGGCACGGGAGAAGGTTCCCGGGCCCGAGATCGAGATCGAGGTAGCGCCGGGGCTGCGGGTGCTCGCGGACCGGGAGCGCCTGTTCCAGATCGTGGAGAACCTCCTGCTCAACGCCGCTCGGCACGGGGCACCCCCCGTGCGCATCCGGGCAGTCGCCGCGGACGACGGGGTCAGGATCATCGTGCGCGACTCGGGTGCCGGCGTGCCGGAGACGGTCCGACCGCGCCTGTTCGAGCGGTTCGTGATGGGAAGCCCCGGCGGCTCCGGCCTCGGGCTGTACATCGTGCGAGAGCTGGCCCGGGCCCAGGGTGGCGACGCCACCTACGACGCCGACGACAACTCATTCGTGGTCACCCTCCCGCGGGCGCGCCAGGAGCCGGAAGTCGGCGCCGGCGAGATCGACGACAATGAGGCATGGCCAAGGCATACGTGATCGCTGACATCGACGTGACCGACCCCGACGCGTACGAGGACTACAAGCGCCTGTCCACGCAGGCGGCGGAGTTGTACGGCGCCCGCTTCCTGGTGCGCGGCGGCGCGGCCGAGCGGCTGGAAGGCGACCGGGAGCCGCAGCGGCTGGTGCTGCTCGAGTTCGACGACGAGGCCGCCGCCCGGCGCTGGTACGACTCCCCCGAGTACGCCGAGGCCCGAGCGGTGCGGCAGCGCGCGGCCGAGTCGTCGTTGGTGCTGGTCAGCGGCGTCTGAGGGCCGTCACTGCTCGCCGGCGAGCAGCGGCTCGAGGGTCAGGTCGGGGTGATCGCGCTCGACCGTGCTGATCCGCCACTTGTCCGGTGCGAGCACGAGCAAGGTGCCGTCGTTGCGGCTGAGGACCTCGATGCTTCGGATCGCGTCGAGCTCCGCCGCGGACGCGGCGTCGGTACGACGGGCCTGTGTGTAGGCGAGGTGCTCCAGCCGGATCGGCGCGCCGAACTCGCTCTCCATCCGGGCCTGCGCCACCTCGAACTGCATCGGGCCGACCGCCGCCAGCACCGGTGACTGGTTGCCGCGCAGGTCGGAGCGCAGCACCTGCACGACTCCTTCGCTGTCGAGCTGGTCGATGCCCTTGCGGAACTGCTTGAACCGGCCCGTGTCGGCAGACGTGGCGACCGCGAAGTGCTCGGGCGCGAAGGTCGCGATCGGCGGGAACTCCACCTTGGGGTCGAGGAAGAGGGAGTCTCCCGGACGCAGCGAGGTCGCGTTGACCAGGCCGATGATGTCGCCCGGGTAGGCCTCGTCGAGCACGGTGCGCTCGCGCCCGAACATCGCCTGCGCGTACTTGGTTGCGAACGGCCGTCCGCTCTGCGCGTGCGTCACCACCATGCCGCGCTCGAAGACGCCGGAGGTGACACGCGCGAACGCGACCCGGTCGCGGTGGTTGGTGTCCATGCCCGCCTGCACCTTGAACACGAAGGCGCTGAACGGCTCGCCGACGTGGCGCCGCTCCCCCGCGACATCGACGAACGGCATCGCCGGGCGGCGCTAGCTCGACCAGCGTCTCCAGCAGTGCGGCCACGCCGAAGTTGAGGATCGCGGAGGCGAACAGCACGGGGGTCGTGATCCCGTCGAGGAACATCTCCTGGTCGTGGTCGGCCCCGTCCGCGGCGAGCAGGTCACTCTCCTCGACGGCGGTCACCCAGTCGGCCCCTTCGCGCTCGGCAGCGGCGGCGGGGTCCAGCCGCTCCTCCGGCGCCCGCTTCGCCCCGCCCGCCGTACGCGTGTAGGCGACGTAGTCCCCGGTACGGCGCTCCAGCACGCCCTTGAAGTCGCCGGCGATCCCGACCGGCCAGGTCAGCGGTGTCGGCTGCAGCCCGATGTCGCGGTAGATCTCGTCCATCAGCGCGAGCGGGTCGAGCCCGGGCCGGTCCCACTTGTTGATGACCGTGATCACCGGGATGCCGCGCGCCTTGCAGACCCGGAACAGCTTGAGCGTCTGCGGCTCCAGCCCCTTCGCCGCGTCGATCAGCATCACCGCGCAGTCGACTGCGGACAGCACCCGGTAGGTGTCCTCCGAGAAGTCCGAGTGGCCGGGGGTGTCGACCAGGTTGACCACGTGGTCGCCGTACGCGAACTGGAGCGCGGCCGAGGTGATCGAGATGCCACGCGCCTTCTCCATCTCCATCCAGTCGGAGACGGTGCTGCGGCGTCCGGCCTTGCCGTGCACGGCCCCGGCCTCGGTGATCACCTGCGCGTGCAGGGCGAGCGCCTCGGTCAGCGTCGACTTGCCGGCGTCGGGGTGGCTGATCACCGCGAAGGTACGACGGCGCGCCGCCTCTCGGGTCACGTCGGTGATGGCGCGGGCGTCGGTCTGGTCGGTTGTGGAGGTCACGGTGTCCTGCATCGTCGGATTCATCGTCGGGGGCGCCCGGAGGGTGCTGCGGGCAACCCGGCGAGTCTACGAGCCCATCAGGCCTTCCCGCCGCGCGACGTACATGGAGGCGCGGACCGTGACGCCCACGGCGCACACGGTCAGCGAGATGACCACGATGTTCTTGATCAGCACGAAGTCCACCAGCGACTGGGACTGGAGCAGCCAGTACCCGACGCCGCCCTTGACCAGCCCGACGCCACCCCACAGCAGGGTCAGGTGCCAGAACAGGCGACGGATCCGCGGGCGCGTGGCCACGTCCAGGTCCATCGGGTAGAAGTCCGCGGCCAGCCGGGCCACGACCGGCGTTGCCGTCGCCAGCGACGCGAGGAAGATCAGCGCCACGACGCCGTCGCTGACCACCGGCTGGAGGAAGTAGATGAACGTGTCACCCGTCGACAGGGTGATCGCGGTCCGGATGGTCAGGATCGCCACCGTCAGCATGAGCAGGCCCGACATGCGCCGCCCGGTGGCCCAGCGCCAGAGGATCGCGCCGTACGACCAGGTCAGCGCGGCGATGACCGCCGCCGTGACGTCGAAGGCCACGAGGGCGATGTAGAAGAGGACCCCGGGCACGACGCAGGCGACGGACAGGCTCACCGCGAGGCGCCGGAGGATCGTTCCCAGCGAAGGGCGGTGCGGCGCGGGCGGCACGGGCGGCGAGGACAGGGCGGGAGCTTGGAGAGGTGGGAGTTCCAGAAGGGGTGTGGTCACGCGAAAAAGGAGCCTGCCCCCGGCCCGCGACGGGGCCGGATGATTGGACTTCGCCGGGAACGACGAAGAGCGGGCTCCTCGTGCGGGCATCCCGCGGCTGACCCCCCAACCTACGCCTGATCGCGTCGGGGCGCCGACGTGTGGACAATGTGGTACATCGGGTCCTGGTCGTCGTGCTCGGCCGGCGCACGTACGGTGGCGAGGTGGCAAGGCGCGCGATGCTGGCGACCGTCGTCGCCGTGACGGCGATGGCGTTCCCGGTCGTCGGCGTACAAGCGGTCCCGGCAGCGTCCCTCGAGTCGTCGAGTGTGGCCGTCCGGTCGGCACTGTTGGCCTGGCGAGCCGGCACGGTCACCGTGGAGGAGGCGGCAACGCTCGCGATCGTGAGCGACGGACGACCGCGGATGGCGCGTCTGAGCATCCCCGCCCTCGGGCTCCGCGACCTGACGGTGCTGCCCTACCGCGGCTGGACCGACGACGGGCGCGGCACCGACATCCAGGACCGGGGCGTCGCTGCCAGCCCCTACGGCCCGCGCGGCGGGGTGGGGCCGGGAGGGCTCGGCAACTACCAGATCACCGCGCACCGGACCTCCTCGACCGCAGCCTTCCGGATGCTTCCGTCCCTCAGGACCGGCCATCAGGCGGTGGTGACCGTCGACGGCGTTCGCTTCGTCTACGAGATCCGTCGGACCCGGGAGACGTCCTTCCGCTCGCCGCGGTCGCTCGCCGAACAGCGAGCCGCCGTACCGGGGCGTCCGGGTGCCTCACCCGCGCGGGCGTTCCTCACGCTGTCCACGTGCGCGACCCTGGAAGACCACGCGGCGGGCAACTACTGGGCCGACGAGTTCCACAACCCCGAGCACCGGATCGACAAGATCGGGGTTCTCGTGCGGCAGGAGAGCTTCGATCCACAGTGACGCACACCTCTGGAGGTGCCGCATGACCGGACCTGAGCTGCTTGACGAGCTGCAGGCGCAAGAGACCCGCCTCGTCTTCGACCGGTTCGACGATGACACCGCCTGGGCCCTCGGCGTCGCGCTCCGGGAGGCGGCCCTGTCTGCCGAGGCGCCGGTCGCGATCTCGATCCGGCGCAACGGGCAGCGACTGTTCCACGCCGCGCTGGCCGGCGCATCGGCCGACAATGACGGCTGGCTGGATCGCAAGTGCGCGGTCGTCGACCGCTACGGCCGCTCCTCGCTTCGTGTCGGCGAGCAGTTCCGGGTCGACGGCCAGTCCTTCGACCGGGACTCTCGGCTCGACGTGTCGCAGTACGCCGCGCACGGGGGCGCGTTCCCCATCCTCGTGCGCGGGGTCGGGTGCATCGGCACCGTCGCGGTATCCGGTCTCCCCCAGCTGGAGGACCATCGGCTCGTGGTCGAGACCCTCGAAGCCTTCCTGACGATGCGCAACGCGGCTGAGTGAGCGTTGCCCTTGGCCTCCTGGGCGGAGCCGGGTCAGGCCATCTGGTCTGCGGTTTGCACGGACGCGGGATTGTCGTCGAGACCATCTGATCCAAGCTGGAGCTCGGGCGGCTCGTGCAGGTGACCGCGGCGACGCTCATCGACCGCTGAGCGCTGCTCAGGTCTCGAGGACGCTGCGGCCGAGCCGCTGGGCGAGGCGCAGGGCGCTCTCGAGCTCCAGCTTGCGTTCACGCAGGTCGCGGCCGATCAGGCTCTCCACCTTCTTGACGCGGTAAGCGACGGTGTTGCGGGCGACGTGCAGCAGGTCGGCCGCCTTGGCGAGGCTGCGGTCACAAGCGAGGTAGGTGGCCACCGTCTCCCGGAGCTCGTGCGCCGCGGGGGTGTCGACCGCGAGCTCGCCGAGCTCGCGGAGGACGAAGTTGCGGGCGAGCTCGGCGTCGCGGCTCAGCAGCACGACCAGCTCGACGTCGGCGTACCGGGTCAGCGCCCCGTCGGTGGGGGAGGAGCGCATCAGCTCCGCGGTCTGGTCGGCCTCGAGGTGTGACTGCCGGAAGCCGCTGACCCCGTGGGCCATGGTGCCGATGGCGACGTTGATGCCGGGTGCCGGCGGCGTCTCGAATGCCGGCACGGGGGTGTCGCGGGACCGCCAGGAGGCCCAGACCCAGACCGAGGCTGCGCCGTACGGGACGACGAGGGTGCTGCTGCACCCGCTGTCGAGGAGGAGCCGGGTTGCGGCGCGCTGCAGGTCGGTCGGGAGGCCGGGAGTACCGGGCTCCTGCCACAGGACGATCGCGAGGTGCTGGCGCTCGAGGGGGTAACCGAGCGTGGCCGAGGCCTGACTCGTCGAGACCGGGCGCCCGTCGAGGATCGTGGCGACCAGCTCGGCGCGCTCGGCGGCGGCGCTGGTGACCCAGCGGTCGCGCTCGGTGAGGTACTCGGTGGCCATGCTGGCGGTGAAGTCCCGGATGTACTCGAAGAGCAGCTCCGAGGTGCGCTTCATCTCGAGTGCGCGCAAGGGCTCCGGGACCTGGGTCGCGGCGGCGTCGAGCAGCGCCCGGGCCATCAGCGAGTGGCCGAGCTGGATGCCGCGCAGCACCTGGTCGAGGCGGACCCCGCGGCGGACGAAGTCGCGGTCGCCGTCGAGCGCCTCCTCGGTGGCGCCGATCGGCCGGGGTCGTTGGAGACCAGCAGGAGCATCGACCGCAGCGTGGAGGCCTCGGTGCCCATGCGCAGTGTCTGGAACGCCTCCTCGCCGCCGCTGAACGCCGGGAGCTCGGCGATGATGCGGGCGCCATCGGGTGCCCGAGGTCGACGGCCCAGCCCAGGGCGCCCGGGCCGAGCGTGTCCAAGGCCTCCGCGACCAGTGGCGGGTGGCTGGCGGGCTGATGGAGTCCGCTACCGGTCAGGGCGCGCACCCACTGGCCGTCCGGCTCGACCTGGGTCACCATTCGGCGTAGTGGTCGCGCTGCCAGTTGCCGTGGCTGGGCACGGTACGGGGGTCGAGCTGGCACAGCTTCCCGCGGAAGAACACCAACGGCTGGTGCAGAGCGGAGGGCACCTCGAGGCCGAGGACGCGGCCCACGACGACCGCGTGGTCACCGATGTCGATGACCGACTCGATCTCACAGTCGATCCAGGCGAGTGCGTCGGCGAGGCGGGGTGACCGGTGGTCGCCCGCGACGAGCGGTACGCCGGCGAACCGGTCAGCGCTCTGGCGGGCGAAGATGCCGCAGAGGTCGTCCTGACGGTCGCTGAGCAGGTTGACGGTGAGGTGTCCCGCGCGGCGCAGCCGCTGCAGCGTGGCCGACGAGGTGCCGGCGAAGAACCCGACCAAGGGCGGGTCAGGGAGATGGAGGTGAAGCTGCCGACCGTCATCCCCACCGGGCCCTCGTCGTCGGTGGCGGTGACCACGCACACGGAGGTCGGCACGTGCCCGAGTGCCCGTCGGAAGGTGGCGGGTCGAAGGCGGGTAGTACGGCGGTCGTGGTAATGAGCTCCTCCATCGGTGTCAGGCGACTCGCGGCGTGGGGGTCCGGAGCCGACGTGGTTCGAGTGAAGCACGTCACATCGGCGAGCGGCTTGGCCTACCGGACCAAGGAATCAGAGCCCAGTTGCACTCGACGTACCGGCGGTGATGGCGGTCACACGAGAGTCCAACGTGCTCTGCACATTCTGGTCTGGCAGCGCAGGCGCCGACCTGACGCGGCGGCGCATGGTTGCCGGGACCCGACCGCCAGACCGACGGTCCCCCCACGTCAGGAGAACGCCATGACCCTCACCGCCGAAGCCCCCATCGCCCGCGACGCCGCAGTGAGCGGCGACGAGCTGGTGGCCCGTGCCGCTGCTCTCGTCCCGCTGCTGCGCTCCAACGCCGCCGAGACCGAGCAGAACCGGCGGGTGGTCGAGGAGAACATCGAGGCGATCGCCGACGCCGGCCTCTACCGGCTCGCGGTGCCGGCCCGCTTCGGCGGTCACGAGAGCGACTTCACCACGTTCCTGCGGGTCAGCGTCGAGCTCGCCCGGGGAGACGGGTCGACCGCCTGGGTGGTCACGCTGATGAACGTGTGCTGCCTGGATGACCGGCCTGTACCCCGAGCAGGCGCAGGACGAGGTGTCGGCGCCGACCCCGACGCCCGCGTCTCCGGCGTACTCGCGCCCACGTCCACCAGCCACGCAGGTCGACGGCGGCCAGGTCGTCACCGGGCAGCTGGGGCTTCAACTCCGGCTGCCTGGCACGCGCAGTGGGCCGTGCTCGGCGTGCCGGTGACCGACGAGAACGGGGAGGTCGTCGACCAGGGGCTGGCGCTGATCCCGGCGGCCGACCTGACCATCGAGGACATCTGGTACGTGGCGGGGATGCGGGGCACCGCGAGCAACTGCCTGGTCGCCACCGACGTCTTCGTGCCGTCGCACCGCGTGATGTCGGTGCCGCCCGCGATCGAGCGGCGGCTACCCGACGCCGGTTCACCGATGAGGCCGCTGTTCCGGTCGGCGTTCGTGCCCGTCCTGACGCTGGTGCTGGCCGGCCCGCAGCTCGGCATGGGGCAGGCGGCGCTGAACCTCGTCACCGACAAGGCGGCGAAGAAGCCGATCTCCTACACGTTCTTCGAGACCCAGGCCGAATCGGTCGCCTTCCAGCTGCAGAGTCGCCGACGCCGCCAGCAGATCGACGCGGCCTCGCTGATCTGCTACCGGGCCGCGGCCGACATCGACGACGCGGCGGCTCGCGGCGAGTACCTGGACTACCTGAACCGCGCCCGGGTCCGCGCCGACACCGGGACGCGGTGCAGAACGTGGGCGAGGCGCTCACCATCTTGATGAACGCGCACGGCGCCGGCAGCTTCGCCGACTCCAGCCCGCTGCAGCGGATCTGGCGGGACGCCGACGTCGCGGCACGCCACGCTGTGGTCTCCCCGACGATCGGCTTCGAGGTCTACGGCAAAGCCCTGCTCGGCGTGGAAGAGAAGATAACCCCGCTCGTCTGACACCACCTGACACCTGGAGCCCGTCACCCATGCGCATCGCCAACCTGTCCGGCCGTCTCGTCTGCTCATCACCGGCGGCCGTGCCGTCGACGTCGAGCAGGCCAGCGACGGCCGGTTCGCCCCGGACCCGCAGGCCATCTACGACCACTGGGAGGAGCTTCCGCTCCTGGGCCGGCGACAGCCGACCTGCCCCGCGGACGCGGACGTTCGACGCGACCAGCTCGGCGCCCCGGCGCCCGCGCCCCGCCAGGTCCTGGCCATCGGGCCTGAACTACCGCGATCACGCCGCCGAGTCCGGCTTCGCCGCCCCGGAGGGCCTGCCGCCGGTCTTCACCAAGTTCGCCTCGCAGCATCACCGGCCCGGTCACCACGGTCGCGCTGCCGCCCGGCGGCCACACCGACTGGGAGGTCGAGCTCGTCGTGGTGATCGGCACCCGCGCCGACGAGGTCGCCGAGGCCGACGCGTGGCGCCACGTCGGCGGGCCTGACGGTCGGTCAGGACCTCTCCGAGCGCGATCACGCCAGCTGGCCGGCCCGGCGCCCCAGTTCAGCCTCGGCAAGTCGCTGCCCGGCTTCGCGCCCGATGGGCCCGTGCCTGGTCACCCCGGACGAGTTCGCCGACCCGGACGACCTCGGGCTCGCGCTGCCACGGTCAACGGCGAGGCAGGTGCAGAACGCCCGCACCAGCGACCTCATCTTCCCGGTCGCCGGCGCTGATCGCCGGGCTGTCCGCGGGCTGCCGCTGCTGCCCGGCGACGTGATCTTCACCGGCACCCCGGCGGGCGTCGGCCTCGGCCGCGACCCGCAGCGCTGGCTCGCCGACGGCGACGAACTGGTCAGCACCATCGACGGCATCGGCGAGCTCGCAGCCGCACCAGCGCCGTTCGCCGCGGTCGCAAGGCAGGAGCACCATGGCCCTGCACCGGCTGACCTCGGTCACCATCGGGGTGCCCAACGTCGACGAGACCGGCCGCCTACTACCGGCGAGTTCGGGCTCACCGACGACGGCGACGGCTGGTTCGCCACCCGTGACGGCGGCCGCCAGCTCCGCCTCGTCCCCGCGCCCGACCCGGCGCCTGGTCGAGCTGCGGATCGGCGTCGACGACGCCGACGACCTCGACCGCGCCGCGTCCCGGCTGCGGCGCCTGGGCATCGACACGGTAACGACCTGGCCGCCGGGACGCTGACCGCCCACGACCAGGTCACCGGGGTGCGGGCCGTGCTCGAGGTCACGCCCGCGCCTGACAGCAGCCCGTGACCGGCCCGACGCCGTACAACGGCCCCGGCCGGACCGAACGGGCCGGCACCCGCGCCCCGGGCATCGTGCGGACCGGCCCGGTCAGGCCCCGCAAGCTCGGCCACGTCGTCATCGGCACCACCGACCTCGACGCCACCACGGCGTTCTTCCGCGACGGCCTCGGCTTCAAGGCCAGCGACTACATCAAGGACGCCGGCGCGTTCCTCCGCTGCTCCACCGACCACCACAACGTGCTGGTGCTGCGCGCCCCGGTCACCTTCCTGCATCACACCGTCCTGGCAGGTCGACGACATCGACGAGATCGGGCGAGGCGCGCCACGCAATGCTGGACGAGCCACCCCGAGCGGCACGTCTGGGGGCTCGGCCGCCACCACGCCGGCTCCAACTTCTTCTGGTACCTCAAGGACCCGGCCGGCAACTTCAGCGAGTACTACTCCGACATGGACTGCATCGCCGAGGACCAGCTCTGGACCCCGGAAATCTTCGAGGGCGCCAACGGGCTGTTCAACTGGGGCCCGCCGCCCCCGCCGTCGTTCCTCCACCCCGACGACCTCGCCGCCCTGATGACCGGGCAGCCACTCACTCACGAACGCGCTCTCCAGACGGACTGGTAGGGCTGGGCGGGCAGGAACTCTGCCCACTCCTCCTCGGTCAGGTTCCGGCCGGCCATCTGGCAGGCGAAGTCGATGGCCCGGTCGAGGTCGGTCTCCCACCGGTAGACCTTGCCGTCGTACGACGCGATGGCCACGTCGTGGCTGTCGCCGATGAACTGTGCGCCGGCCGGGACCGGGTCTCCCTGGTGGGGTGGGTACACGGTGCCCAGCAGGTCCAGCGTCGTGGCGTCCCAGAGGCTGACCCCGCCGTCGTCGGCGCCGGAGACCAGGAGCTCTCCGTCGTCGGAGTAGTCGAGCCGCAGCACCTCGGCACCGAGGCTGGTGGATCGCCGCTGTTCGTCTCCGGTCGAGACGTCGATGGTGACGATCTCGCCGGTGTCCCCCGCCACCGCGACCGTCGAGCCGTCCGGCGAGGCAACCGAGGCGGTCAGCACGCAGGTCCAGATCCCCCTCGGACAGGACTTCGCCGGTGCTGACGTCGATCACCCGCCAGTGCACGAGGTGAGGTCGCCGGAGAGTCTCGTGGACCATCGCGGTGCTCCCGTCCCCGATCGGGATGACGTCGCGGCGCGATGCTCGATGCCGGTCGAAGGGCCGTCGCCCTCGGGTCGAAGGGTCTCGGCGTCGACGACGAGGGTCCGTCCGTGGGTGTCGCCCACGAGCAGGCTGCGGCCCCCGTCGACGTACGCCAGATCGAGAGGACGTGCCGTCGACAATGTCCCGCGGTCTCCGGAGGAGCTTGCCCGTGGTGGGGTCGAGGACACGGCGATGCGGTGCCCGCGCCAGGCAGGCGATCGTCGAGGCACCACGCAGTACGCGACGTACTGCCGACCGTCGGGATGCCAGGTGCCGCGGACCAGGGGCCTCATTCACCGGCGAGGCGCGTCGCGCGGCGTCCGCTTCGCCGGTGACGGTGTCGACGAACCTGACCCATCCGGTGCCCTGCCGTCGAGCCAGCGGTAGGCCACCTGCTGCCCGTCCGGGGAGAGGTCGGCGTGCGCGAACACCTCGGCGTCGCCGACCTGGGTCGTCTGCTGCAGGTACGTGTCCTCCACCGACAGGTCCCAGGTGCGCAGCATCGAGTCGACGCCGCCGCCCCCGTAGACCAGGTCACCGTCCGGGCTGAAGCCGACGCCCCACGGAGCGGAGGTGTCCCACCGTTCCAGCGGCCGGCCGGTGGCGGTGTCCCAGACGATGAGCTCACCGTCGCTGGAGACCGACCCGACCAGCGAGCCGTCGGGGGAGAACCGGATGTCGCGGACCGCAGTCCCGGTGTCCACGCAGCGTGTGGACCGTCGCCCCGGTGGCGGCATTCACCAGGAGCGCCTTCTTCCCGGTGGCGACTCCGTGCCGCGAGTGCCAGCAGGGTCCCCTCGGCGTTCACGTCGAGACCCGCGTAATCGACGTGACGTCCCCGCGCCGCCAGATCCGCTTGCCCGTCGCCACCTCGTACGCCGTCAGCGGCCAGCCCGTGTAGAGGATCCGACCGTCCGGGCTGAGCGCCACCCCCTGGGCAGCGGTTCCGGTGGGCACCCGGATGGGGGGCGTGGACGGGGAGCGGAGGTCCCAGACCAACCGCGTAGCCCGGGGTCTCGCTGGCATCCTGGCTCGCCCAGTCGACCGTTTGCACGGTGGCGGCCAGGTAGCGGCCGTCGGCGCTGAACCGGACGTCGTACGCCCCACACCGGCTTGCCGCCGGGGAAGTCGAGCTTCGTCGTCGGCTGCATGGTGTTCGGGTCCAGCAGGCGCACCGGCTCGGTGGAGCGCTCGACTCCAGGACGACGGCGAGCTGCCTGCTGTCGGGGCTGAACGCCGGCCAGGAACCCTCCGCTCGCCTCCGGGACGATCGGCGTCGTAGCTGCGCAGCAGCCGGTTGGTGGAGGCGTCGTAGAGGTGCATCCGGTTCTGATCGTCCGAGGAGGCGATCCAGCGGCCGTCGCGACTCACGTCGAAGACCTCCAGGTAGCCGCCTCCGGGCGGCGCCGACCGGACCAGGGTGGGACGCTTCGGCCAGCGCGGTCACCAGGTTCGCCCGGGTCTCCGGCGAGTCGTCCAGCCGCGCGCCCGCGGCGGCGAGCAGCAGCGAGAGGCTGATGTCGTCGGTGAGCTGGGCACCGGGCACCGACCCGCCGCGCGTCTGCGGAGAGCGGCGGCCTGTGCCGGTCTCCGCGGCGTTCGCGCGCCTGTGCGGCGTTCTCGTTCGGCTCGGTCGGACTGGACGGCGGCCATGGCCGCCGGCGACCAGGGCGAGGACGAGGAGTACGGCGGCGCCGCCCAGCACGATCCGGAGTCGGCGGATCAGCCGGGCCTGCGCGCGTGCTCGCTCGAGCGATGCTCTGCTGCTCGGCCTCGGCGTGGTCGCGAGGACGCCTCGAGGAACTGCCGCTCGCCGTCGGTGAGGGCGGTGCCCTTGTCGGCGCGCCAGTCGAGCGCCCTGGCCAGCCGGACGCCGCGGTAGAGCTCGCTGTCGGGACGACCGAGCGCCTCCCAGGCGTCGGCGGCGGCCGAGAGGTGGTGCAGGATCCGTTGGCCCTCGACGTCGTCGTCGAGCCAGCCGCGGAGCCGGGGCCAGGCTCGGGTGAGGGCTTCGTGGGTGATCTCGAGGGCGCCGTCGTCGCTGGTGACCAGCCTGGCGGCGACCAGCATCTCGATGAGCCGCTCGTGCTCGGGGTCGGTGCCGACCAGGCGCCGCGGCACCCGGGTGCGGACCGGTTCGCCCTCGGGGCCCGGGGGAGACCAGGCGAAGGACGAGGTCGCGCAGCAGCGTGTCGATGTTCCGCCTCGACTCGTGCGTAGAGACCTTCGGCCGACTGGGCCACCGCTCCGTTGATGCCGCCGCTCGCGCGGTACCCGGCCACGGTGAGCGTGCTGCCCTCGCGTCGCTTCCAGGTCTCCAGCAGCGCGTGCGACATCAGCGGGCAGCGCGCCGGGGTCGTTCCTGACCTCGCGGACCAGGAGGTCGACCAGGCCCGGCTCGATCAGCAGCCCCGCTTGACGGGCCGGTGTCTCCACCGCGGCGCGCAGGCCCTCCTCGTCCAGCCCACCGACCAGGTACATCCCGCGTTCGACGAGCCGGCTGAAGCCGGGTGGGTCGGCGAGTCGGCCAGGTGGTCGGCGCGCAGGGCGACGACCACGGCCCGGTTCGGCGTGCTCGGCGGTCAGCGCCGGAGGAACTCCCGCTGCTCGTCCGGGTCCTCGCACAGCGAGAACAGCTCCTCGCACTGGTCGACCAGCAGCGGCCGCCCCTGCGGGGCCTGCGCGAGCGCGGTCAGCGACTCCATCGGGCGGGCGCCGGGCGTGATCGTCACACTGGGCTGCCCGCGCGTCGCAGGGCTGCCGCCACCCCGGCCCGGAGCAGCGAGGACTTGCCCGCACCCGACGGGCCGACCAGGGCGAGCACCGAGGTCCGCGCCAGGATGCTCCAGGCAGGCGGCCACGTCGTCGTCCCGCCCGAAGAACCAGTCGGCGTCCTCGACGCCGTACGGCCGTCAGGCCCAGCCACGGACAGGTCGCCGACGGGCGGGCGCGGACTCAGCGACCAGCAGTCGAGGTGTCCTGGCGCAGGATCGACGCCTCCAGCGCGACCAAGTCGGGGCCCGGGTCGATGCCCAGGTGCTCGACCAGCAGGCGCCTTGAGCTGGTGGAGTCGTGCGCAGCGCCTCGCCCTGCGGCCCGGACTGGTACTGCGCGCGGGCCAGCAGCACCCAGCGGTGCTCACGCAGCGGCGCGGCGCGGACCAGGACCTGCGCCTCGGAGAGGACCTCGCGGTGACCGCCCGGCCCGCAGCAGCGCGTCGAGCCCGGAGCTCCTCGGCCTCCAGGCGCAGCTCGGACAGCCGGCCGGCGTCCGGCTGCCGGGCTCCCAGCCCTCCAGGTCGGCGACGGCTGGCCCGCGCCACAGGGCCAGCGCGTCCCGGAGACGTACGCCGCCCGCTCGGCCTCGCCGAGCCGTCAGCAGCTCCGACCCGCGCCACGGTCCGCTCGAACACCGGGGCGTCGACGGCTTCGGCGGGGACGACCAGGCGTAGCCGTGCGGCGACGTCTGATCGACTCGCCCCAGCACCTTGCGCAGCCGAACCACGCAGCCCTGCAGATCTTGCCCCGACGCCGGCGGGAGTCCCCCCACAGCGCATCGGCCAGGACATCGGCGCCGAGGACGTCGCCGGGCCGGATCGCCAGCGCCGACACGACGATCCGGTCACGTGAGCCGAGTCGAGCGAGGCCGTCCCCGACGACCAACGGGCCCAGCAGACGAGGAAGACCTCGTAGTCCATCGCCAGGCCGAACCGGATGCCGGTGAGACGCGCTCGGTCGCGGTTCAGTTCGTCGTCGGGATGCACAGGAGGGCGAACGCGACGGTGGAAGCGCTGGTACGGAACGTAGTGCCACGGGCCCACGGGGTCTCGAATGCGTCGCGGGTACCGCCGTCGGCGAGGACGTCGTTGAGCGGCACGTGGACGGCGATCGTGATGACGACCGCGACCACGGCGGCCACGGCCGCGGCGATCGTGAGCGGGTCGCGTCGCACAGCGGCCAGGATCACGGCAAGGACGGGCGCGCCAAGGAACAGGGTCAGGAACGCCGGGTTGACGATCACGTCGTTGATGCGGTTCATCACTCGCAGGAAGGTGTCGTCGGGGAGGCCGTGGAGTGCCGGCATCACGGCGACGACAAACGCCACGTAGATGCCGGCGAGCAGGCCGTTGAGGGCCTGCCCGCCGGTCAGGAGGGGGTCATCCATGGTGCGCCGGCTGCGCGAGCGCGTTCCGGGCGAAGTCGCGAAGTCCCGAGCCTCGCGGCCGAGGACATCGCTGACCCCGGACTCGAGGCGGGCATTGCGGCCGTCGAGCACCTCGGCGAAGAGGTAGGCCAGTCCCGCGGCGTCCTCCTCAGGCAGTCCAGCCGAGACGAGCGCGGCGACGTAGTCCGGCACGGGCAGCTGCCGGTACGCGACGGGGCGTCCAGAGGCCGAGCCGATCTCGTGGGCGATCTCCCGGAACGAGATCAGGCGCGGCCCGGTGAGCTCGTGGATGCGGCCGATGTGTACCGGGTCGAGCAGCGTGGCGACGGCGACTTCGGCGAGATCGTCGGCGTCGACGAAGGGCTCGCCGACGGTGCTCTCGACCATCGTCAGGGAGCCGGCGGCGATCTCCTCGCGCCCAGAAGGCCTCGGTGAAGTTCTGGAAGAAGAACGCCGAACGCAGGATGGTCCACTCGGCGCCGGCCGCGATGAACGCAGTCTCCGCCTGTCGTGCAGCGTCCTCGCCGCGGCCGGACAAGAGCACAAGACGCGTGCATCCGAGGGCGACGGCGCGCCGGGAGAACGCACCGAGGATGGTGTCGGCGCCCGGTAGCCCGATGTCCGGCTGGAACGTGAGGTAGGCCGAGGTGCAGCCCGTGAGGGCGCCCTGCCAGGTGGAATCGTCGAGCCAGTCGAACCGGGGCTCGCTGTGGCGGCTGACGGCGCGGACGGGCCGGCCGAGTGCCCTGAGTCGGTGGGCGACGCGGCGACCGGTCTTGCCGGTGCCGCCGGTGATGAGAGTTGTCATGGTTCAAGACTGGGTCACGAGGTGGAGGATAAGAATGCTTGTCAGGCGCAACAACATATGCGAGCGTCTACGCCATGGACGTGGTGAGCGCTCTTGTTGACGGGCCGCGTGCGCAGCGCGCGTTCGCGCTCAAGGCCGTCTTCGACGGCGCCTGGTCGATCACGGTCGAGGACCGTGCCCCCCTGTCGGTCGTGCTGATGGCACGTGGCCGCGCGACATTCACCTCACATCAGCAGGCGACCGAAGTTGGCGTGGGCGACGTGGTGCTGATCCGCGGCCCTGCGCCGTACACATTCGCCGACACTGCACGAACACCCGAGGACATCCGCATCCTGCCCGGCCAGGTCTGCGTCGACCCGCAGGGTCGGATCCTCGGCGGGCGACATGGACCTCGACATCCGGACCTGGGGCAACACGCGCTCCGACGACGCGACGGTGATGTTGATCGGCACCTACCAGCAAGAAACCTCGGTCGGCTCCCTGCTGTTGTCGAAGCTGCCGGCGGAGCTGGTGATTCGGGACCTCGATCCGGCACTGATCGGCCTGTTCGCGGAGGAGATCGTCAGCGACGAACCCGGGCAGGCCGCCGTCATCGATCGGCTGATTGACCTGCTGGTCGTGCGCTGCGTGCGAACGGTGCTCGCGCGATCGCACGGGAGCCTCGGGAGACGCCCTGGTCGGACGCGCGCTTCGCGCAATCGAGGAGCACCCCGCACACCCGTGGACCGTCGAGTCGTTGGCGACCCACGTCGGATTGTCGCGGGCTGCCCTCGCGCGACGCTTCGTCCTGCAGATGCGCGAACCACCGCTCACCGTACCTGACCCGATGGCGGCTGGCCCTTACGGCAGACCTGCTGGTCAGCACCGACAGCTCCCTCGCTGCGATCGCCTCCAAGGTCGGGTACGCGAACGCGTTCGCGCTCAGCACGGCCTTCAAGCGGGTCCAAGGTGAATCACCTCGGGACTACCGGAACCGCCACACTGTCTGACTGGCCCGCCAGCCGTCGAGCCGGGAAATCACGGACGGTCCGGCTGCAGGAACAGTCGAGTCGGCAGTGGTGGTCGTGGGAGAGCAGCACGGCGTCGATCGGTTGGAGCCGGTCGGCGCTGACCGCTGGTCCGCTGGACTTGGTCGAGGAGGTGCCCCACCCGAACCGGTAGCGGCGGCCGCGGGGTCGACGGTCGGGTCGGTGAGGATCCGCCACCCGTCGAGCTCGACCAGGACGGTCGGTCCGCCCAGGTGGGTCAGCCGCATCATGGCCGGGTCCACCGTCCGTGCTCGGGGCGGAGACCAGGCGGTCTCGGGTTCATCGGGCTATCACGCCTTTGCGGCGTCCAGGTGCCGAGTCGAGGCGTTCGTCCAGCGCCCAGCCGAGCGCGTGGTCGGCGACCGCCTCCCAGCCGGCGCGGCGCAGGTCCAGTGGTCGCGGCCCTCGAACTCGAGGTACTCGGTGAGCGCGGGCGACTCTTGTAGTGCTTGGCGTTGGACTTGTTGCACCGACGGCGGCATGATGTGGTCCTCGCTGCCGCCGATGAACAGCAGCGGCGCGCGGTCGGCGTTGCGTAGTCGACCCAGGTGTCCTGGTGGCCGGGCTTGAAGTTGGCGAGCAGCGCCGTACGCCCAGACCCAGCTGCCGGGCGCCGGGATGTGCGTAGCGCTCGTAGGCCGCCTGGGAATCCTCCTCGGTCGAAGGGTGTTGGTGAACGCGTAGTGGAACTGCTCGGGGGTGAAGCCGACGGCCTGGTGCCGGTTGGCGGGGTTCTTCAGCGCCGGGAACGGCGACTTGACCTGGGAGAGCGGGATGACCCGGACGCCCTCGGTCGGGGCGGAGTCGATCGACGACGCCGGCGGCGCCGAGGCCGCGGGCGAGCAGGAGCTGGGTGCAGCGCGCCGCCGAAGGAGTGGCCCATGATGATCGGCGGGCTTCTCGACCGCCGCGATGACCGCGTCGAGGTGGTCGACGGTCTCGGGGACGGCGAGCTCGGCGATGACGTCGGGGTCGGCGCGCAGGGCCTCGACCTCGATCTCGAAGCCGGGGTAGGCCGGGGTCGAGGACCGTCGAACCCCTTGCGCCTCGTAGTGGGTCGACCCAGTGCTCCCAGCTGCGCGGGGTCACCCAGAGTCCGTGGACGAGGACGACCGTGTCGGGTGTCGAGGGTGCGGTCATGGTGGTTCCTCCTTCGGGTTGTTGCGGGAGTCGCGTGGGCGTGGTCAGCTGTCGATGAACGCGAGCAGGTCGGCGGGGAGCCGGTCGCTGGTGGGTGTCGGTGATGCCGTGCGGCGCGCCCGCGTAGACCTTGAGCTCGGCGCCGGTGACCAGCTCGGCGGAGCGCTTGCCGCCGACCTCGAACGGCACGATCTGGTCGTCGTCGCCGTGGATGACCAGGGTGGGGACGTCGAGCGGCCAGGTCGGGGCGGAAGTCGGTGGCGGAGAACGCGGCGATGCACTCGTAGGCGGCGCGGTGCCCGCACGCATGCCCTGGAGCCAGAACGCGTCGCGGATGCCCTGGGCGACGTCGTGCGCGGCGGTTGTGGCCGAAGAACGGCCCGTCGGCCAGGTCGCGGTAGAGCTGGGAGCGGTCGGCAGCCTCGCCGGCGCGGATCGCGTCGAAGACCTCGATCGGGACGCCCGTCGGGGTTGTCGTCGGTGCTGCAGCATCAGCGGCGGGACGGCGGAGACCAGGACCGACCTTGGCGACCCGGTCGGTGCCGTGCCGGCCGACGTAGCGGACGACCTCGCCGCCGCCGGTGGAGGGCCCGACCAGCGTGAGGTCGCGCAGGTCGAGGGTCTCGATCAGGCAGGCGAGGTCGTCGGCGTAGGTGTCCATCTCGTTGCCGTTCCAGGTCTGGCTGGAGCGGCCGTGTCCGCGTCGGTCGTGCGCGATGGCGCGGTGGCCGTGCTCGGCCAGGAACAGCGCGGCGGCCTCCCAGGCGTCGGCGTTCAGCGGCCAGCCGTGGGAGAGCACGACGGGCGGCCTTCGCTGCCCCAGTCCTTGTAGAAGATCTGGGCGCCGTCGTCTGCGGTCACGAACGGCATGGTGGCCTCCTCGGTTCGCCGGGTGCTTGGTGGTCTCGACCCTGGCGAACCTGCCGCATGCGCGGACCACGTGAAGCACGTAGTCGCTGCACGGCCAGCCGAGCTAATGCTGTGTCGTGGTGAGCTTGTCTGCCAACTGGCGGCGCGAGGAGATGCCGAGCTTGGCGAACACCTTGCGCAGGTGGTAGTCGACGGTGTTGGCGCTCAGGAACATGGCCGCGCCGATCTCGGCGTTGGTGTGGCCGGTTGCGGCCAGGCGTGCCGCGGCGGCGCTCTTGCGGGTCAGTCCGGGCTCGGTAGCGACGTCGGTTGGCTGGGCGAGCCACGCCCAGTGCCTGAAGTTCTCGTCGTGCTCGTTCCGCGAATGCCGGCGCCTGGCCGTGCTCGAACAGGTCGCGTGCGCGGTACGGAGCTGCTCAGCGGCCTCCCGGCGCCGGCGCGACCTGCGTAGCCACTCGCCGTAGACCAGGTGGGTGCGGGCGAGTTCGATCTCCACGCCCACGATGCCCAGGGCCGTCAGGGCTGCCTTGTAGTGCTCCTCGATGGCGCCGATGTCTCCTTCGATCATTGCTCGTGAGCGGTGGGCGACCCCGCGTGTCCAGTCCGAATCGTTCGCCGCCGCCATGTCTTCGAGTCGCTGGACCATCCCAATCGCGTCGAGCGGCCGGCCGCTGCGCACGGCTGCTTCGACGAAGTCGCCGTACTCCAGAGGCGTCACGTGGAGGAACGGCTCCTCGATCAACGGCAGCAATCGCTGATAGGCCCCCTCGTAGGCGCCCTCGGCGATGTCGCGCACCGCCAAGGCGCTCATCGTGGCGGCGTGGATGCTGTCCAGGCCGGTCGAAGCGGCGGCCTCGGCGGCCTGCTCGACACTCTCCGTGGGCACTCCCACCGACGCAAGCAGCGCCGGGCTCTGCACGCGTTCGGGGTCGTGCCCAATGGCACGTCGCAGGTCGCGCACCTGGTCCAGGCACTCGCCCGCCCGCCTCGGTGTGCCGCCGCGCAGCTCGGCCATGGACGTGGCCCACAGGACCTGGTCCAGCATCCGAAGCGAACCCGCGCTCCGCGCGGCGGCCGCGGTTCGCTTGAGACAGTCGCGACGACCCGCGGCGTCCCACAACGCGCTGGTCAACACGACACTGATGACCCCGTACCGCAGCAAGCCGGCTGCCGTCGAGGTCTTCGATGGCCTGCACTGCGCCACGCATGACCGGCACCGCCTGGTCATAAGGCAACAGGATCAGGGCGCTGAGCCCTCGCAGGATCTTCGCAGCCTCGTCCTCTTCGAGGTCTGCGCCTGCTTCCAACTGTCGGCCCAGTTCAGCCAGACTTACACCGGTCGCTGCGCGTTCGGCGGGCAGGGTGAAGTAGAACGCCTGGACGAGCGCGGCCTGCGCCATTCGGGGGTGGTGACGCATCGCCGCGGCGGCGATGAGCATGTCCGCTCCGGACTGCCGCAGCGCGGGATCTGTCGTAAACAGCGCGACGCTGGCGCGCACCGCCACCATGCGACCTCGTGCAACCGGGTCGAGGAGGGCTTCATCGACCTCATCCAACATGCCCCTGGCGACCTGTGCGGCACCCGTGGCAAGTGCCGCCTCCGCTGCGGCGACCAGGCGGGCGGACTTGAGCGGCCGGTCCGGGGTCAGGCTCGAGGCGTGGGCCAGCACGCTGGCCCGAGACGCGTAGCCCCCGCGGCTGCCTGCCATGTCGGCGACCCGCTCGAGCCGGTCAGCCACGGCAGCGTCCGTGCCCACTGTCGCCTTCGCCGCGTGCCAGGCTTCGAGCTGCACCAGCTCGAGGTCGGCGGCCGCCGCGGCCAAAGCAGCATGCACACGTCGCCGTTCCGCGGCCGGAGCCGCGTTGTAGACCGCGGCCCGCACCAGGGGGTGTCGGAAGAGCACTGAGACACCGAAATCGACGAGGCCCGCAGTCTCGGCCGCCTGGGCAGCATGGCCAGTCACGCCAAGCTGGCGGGACGCGGTCTCGATCAGTGAGAGGTTCCCGGTCGAGTCGGCGGCCGCCACCAGCGTCCACAACTGCGGCTCCGGTGCCAGCTGGCGGACCCTGCGCATGTAGAACCTCTCCAGGCGGGGTCCGACCGGAAGGGGCTCATCAGCCAGAGTCGACTCCCGGAACTGTCTGGCGTCGAACTCACGAGCAAGGTCGATGAGCGCCAACGGGTTCCCACCGGTCGCTGCGGCCACCCGCGCGGCCGCAGCCGGGTCGAGCTGCTCTGGCGATGACGCCATCAACAAGGCCGCCGCGAACTCCGCAGCCAGACCCTTGATCCGCAACCTGCGCACCCCCGCCATGTGCTCGTCGATGTGGACCGCGTCGCGGCTCGCGAACAGGAGCACCGCAGACTCCGCCTCGAGCCGGCGTGCGACGAACGCCAACACATCCAGCGACTCGACATCGAGCAGTCCGGCGTCGTCGACGACGCACAGCACCGGGGCGTCCTCGCCAGCGGCAGCCAGCAGTCCCAGGACACCGAGCCCGACCAGGAAGCGGTCCGGCGCCGGCCCTTCCACAACTCCTGCCGCCACACGCAGCGCCTGTTGCTGCCGTGATGGCAGCACAGGAAGATGCACGCGGAGCGGAGCCAACAAACGCTGGAGCGCCGCGAAGGGCATGCTCGACTCGGCCTCGTAGCCATCCGCTCTGAGAAGCTGTTGGCCCACCGCACGTCGGCTTGCCGCGTCCAGCAACGCCGTCTTCCCGATCCCGGGCTCGCCGCACAGGAGCAGCGCACCAGCGCGCCCGTTGCGTGCCCGACCGACCAGCGCGTCGAGCTGCTGCAACTCCGCTTCCCGGCCCAGGAGTTCAGCGACCTCGGCCATGAAACGTGACTGTATGGGGCGCGCCTGACCAGCGCCACCAGAAACGGATGAGCGGACGTGCGACTACGCGGCGCACGTGGTCCGCAACCGGCTGCCCCCGGGACACGATGCGGGAGTCCATCCCAACCAAGGAGAGCTCCATGAACATCCGCCCCCACCGCTCCCCGCGCCCCAGCATGCTCGTTGTCGCGCTCAGCATCCTCATGGCAGGCATCCTCACCCTGGGCGCCGCAACCCTCGCCGGCAACGCCAACGCCTCGCCGGCCACCAAACCGTCGCCGCACCCCAAGCCGACCATCGTGCTCGTCCACGGCGCCTTCGCCGACTCCAGCGGCTGGAACGCCGTCACCGGGGAGCTCATGAAGGACGGCTACAAGGTCATCGCTTTCTCCAACCCCCTGCGCAACCCACAGGCCGACGGCGAGTACCTGCGCCAGTTCCTGTCCACCATCAGCGGCCCCACTGTCCTGGTCGGGCACTCCTACGGCGGCGCAGTCATCACCAACGGCGCAACCGGCAACCCCAACGTGAAGTCCCTGGTCTACGTCGCCGCATACGCCCTGGACCAGGGCGAGAGCGTCTCGGCCGCCAACGATCTCGGCGGTGGGCACACCGACGTCACCAACCACCTCGTTGTCCGCCCCTACCCCGGCGCACCGGCCGGTGACGGCGACGCCTACATCGACCCCGCCTGGTTCCACCAGCTCTTCGCCCAGGACCTGCCGCGCTCGACCAGCGACTTCATGGGCGCTACCCAGCGACCTGGAGCCCTCGGCGCACTGGTGACCCCCTCGGGCCCTCCGGCATGGAAGACCATCCCCAGCTGGTACCTGGTTGCCAAGCAGGACCGCATCATCCCGCCGGAGGCCGAGCGGGTCATGGCGGCCCGCGCGCACGCCAAGACGGTCAGCATCAACAGCTCACACGTCGCGATGATGAGCCACCCCGGCGTGGTCGTCGAACTGATCAAAGCTGCCGCTCACTGAGGCGCCCCCTGAGCGGACCTGCGTCATCTCTCTGCGGACTGCGAGACCCAATACCCGCTCTGACCTGCGCAAACGCAACGATTCACACGTTGAAGCGGAACTCGACGACGTCCCCATCGGCCATTACGTAGTCCTTGCCCTCCATGCGCACCTTGCCCGCGGACTTCGCGGAGGCCATCGACCCGGCGGCGACCAGGTCCTCGAACGACACGATCTCGGCCTTGATGAAGCCCTTCTGGAAGTCCGTGTGGATCACGCCCGCGGCTTCGGGGGCGGTGGCGCCCTTCCGGATCGTCCAGGCGCGGGCCTCCTTGGGGCCCGCGGTCAGGTAGGTCTGCAGGCCGAGGGTGTCGAAGCCGACCCGGGCGAGTACGTCGAGCCCGGGCTCGTCGACGCCCATCTCGGCGAGCATCTCGCGGGCCTCGTCGTCGTCGCCGAGCTCGACCAGCTCCGCCTCGAACTTGGCGTCGAGGAAGATCGCCTCGGCCGGCGCCACGATCTTTCGCATCTGCTCCTTGAGTGCCTCGTCGCCGAGCTCGTCGGCGTCGCAGTTGAAGACGTAGATGTAGGGCTTCGAGGTCAGCAGCGACAGCTCGCGCACGAGCGCGGGGTCGATCTTCGTGGCGAGGATCGGGGTCCCGGCCTCGAGCGCCTCCTTGGCCTCCTGGGTCGCGGCGAGGTTGGCGGCGCGCGCCTTGTCGCCGCGCGCCTCCTTCTCCAGCCGCGGGATCGCCTTCTCGACGGTCTGCAGGTCGGCCAGGATCATCTCGGTCTGGATCGTGGAGATGTCCGACTCCGGGTTGACCTCGCCGTCGACGTGGGTGACGTCCTCGTCGCGGAACACCCGCGTCACCTGACAGATCGCGGCCGACTCCCGGATGTGCGAGAGGAACTTGTTGCCCAGCCCCTCCCCCTCGGAGGCGCCCTTGACGATGCCGGCGATGTCCACGAACTCGACGGTCGCGGGCAGGATCTTGGCCGAGGAGAAGATCCCGGCGAGCGTGCCCAGGCGGTCGTCCGGGACGCCGACCACGCCGACGTTCGGCTCGATCGTCGCGAACGGGTAGTTCGCCGCGAGGACGTGATTCTTGGTCAGGGCGTTGAAGAGGGTCGACTTGCCCGCGTTGGGGAGTCCGACGATGCCGATGGTGAGTGCCACGGGCGGCAACTCTACGGACGTCGGGGGGCCGACACGAATCGGCCAGCAGGCGCGCCTAGACGGAGACCGAGAGCCTCCTGATCAGCTCAGGACGAAAGCGTCGCTGGTGACCAGGTCGCCCGCGCTGTTCGGGTTGTGGGCACCCCGCACCACCACGCGGATGACGTGCCGGTCGTTCGTGAGCCCGGCGTAGGTGTGGGCGACCTGCCAGGTGGTCGTGGCGGCATATCCGTCGACCGTCTCCACGCGCTGGCCGTCGATGACGACGTCGGCGAGACCCAGGCTGGGACTCTGGGCGCCCAGCCAGGTCACGGAGGTCCCGGTGAACGTGAACGCCGTGCTGGCGCCCGCGGTCGAGCTGCGCCGCACGGAACCACCACTTGCGTTGGTGTTCCGCGAGCCCAGCCAGCTGCTGTAGGTGATCACCGAGGCGCGGTCGTCGACCCGCGTCGCACCCACGGCGAACTCGTCGATGTTCACGAACGTGCCGGTCGAGGCGGGGTTCTTGGTGCCGGTCGGCTTGACCCGGATCCGGTGTGCGGCGTCAGTCAGCCCCGTCACCGGCAACGAGACGGTGCCGACGCGGGGCGAGTAGAGGTCCACGAGCCTGGTCGGCGATCCGGCGATCGAGACCGAGGCGATGCCCCTGTTGGGCCCGGTCCGGCCGACGTAGGTGACCTCGGTGCCCGTGAACAGGTAGGAGGCCAGTTCGGTGGTCGCGGATGCCCTTCGGTAGCCGCCGGTGCTTGCGTTCTTGTCGGCCACACCGCTCCACCCGTTGTACCGCACCTGACGGTCGAAGTCCTGGAAGGTGTCCTGGACGGTCAGGCTGTGGGTCGCGGTCGCAGATCCGTGCGTCGAGCCTGAGTTGGTGATCTCCGCGACGACGCTGTACGTGCCGGCGCCCGGGAAGGTGTACGTGATGTTCGGGCCTGACCCCATCGTGTTGCCCAGGTGACTGCCGCCGGCCTGGAACCATCGCCAGCTGATCGTGCACGGCGGGTTGTCGCACGTGCCAGTGAAGGTGAACGACACCGGCTGGCCGAGCGCGGGCGTCGTCGGCGCGAAACTGAACTCGGCAGTCGGGAGCGCCGATGCGCCCCCCGCCGAGGCGAGGACCGCCACCAGTGAGAGAAGCAGGGCAAGGCCGAGCCTTCCCGCCACCGACACCGGAGTTCCAAGAGTCTTCATGACGGACCGCCTCCCGTTGGCACTGCATCGTCCCTCGACTCGATGATCGCCTGCCGCTCCGCTCTTGTCGATCAGACCTTCGTCCTTGTCAATGAGACCTTCGGGCAAGACCACCCCCAGCGGTCAGAGCCGGGTCAGTCCGGTCACGTCGAGCACCAGCTCGCCCTCCTCGTCGGAGGCCGTGAGGTCCACGTGCGCGGTGATCCGCCAGTCGTGATCACCGGCCGGGTCACCGAGGATCTGCTGCACCTCCCACGCGTGCGGAGCCTTCTCGAGCAGCAGCATCCGCGGTCCCCGTGCGTCCGGGCCGGTGTCGATGGAGTCGTGGTCGGCGAAGTACTCCTCCAACGCCTCGGCCCACTCCTCCTCGGACCAGGAGGAAGACTCCGTGAGCTCGGCGGTACGACGCCGCGCGGCCCACTCGACGCGGCGGAACATCGCGTTGCGGACCAGCACGGTGAAGGCGCGGACGTTGGCGGTGAGGCGGGTCTCGACAGGCTCGACCACCGAGGAGGAGCCGGCGACCACCGGTGACGTCAGCGACTCCCACTCGTCGAGCAGGCTCGAGTCGGTCTGCCTCACGATCGCGCCCAGCCACACCTCGATGTCGTCGAGCTCGTAGCTGCGCACGCTGTCCGGCACGGTCTGCCGCAGCGCGCGGTAGGCGTCGCCGAGGTAGCGCAGCACCAGCCCCTCGGAGCGCGTGAGGCCGTAGAACGCGACGTACTCCGCGAAGGTCATCGCGCGCTCGTACATGTCCCGCACCACCGACTTCGGCGACAGCGCGTCCTCGGAGACCCACGGGTGGCTGCGCCGGTAGACCTCGTAGGTGTGCGTGAGCAGCTCCTCGAGCGGCTTCGGCCACGACACCTCCTCGAGCAGCTCCATCCGCTCGTCGTACTCGATCCCCTCGGCCTTCATCTCGCCGATCGCCTCGCCGCGCGCCTTGTGCTCCTGCGCGCCGAGCACCGTCCGTGGGTCGTCCAGGGTCGCCTCGATCACCGACACCACGTCGAGGGCGTACGTCGGCTCCTCCGGGTCGAGCACGTCGAAGACACCGAGCGCGAACGTCGACAGCGGCTGGTTGAGCGCGAACCCGAGCTGCAGGTCGTCGACCAGCCGCACCGAGCGTCCGTCGGCGTCCGGCGGGTCGACCGGGACGACGACCCCTGCTGCGAGCAGGGCACGGTGCTGGGCGACCGCCCGCCGCACCAGCCGCACCTGCGCGCGGCCGTCCTCGTGGTTGTCGCGGAGCAGCCGGCGCATCGCCTCCAGCGGGTTGCCCTCGCGGGCGATCACGTTGAGCAGCATCGCGTGGCTGACCCGCATCCGGGACACCAGCGGCTCCGGCTCGGCTGCGACCAGCCGCTGGAAGATCTCCTCGGTCCAGATGACCTGTCCCTCGGGCGCCTTCTTGCGCTGCACCTTGCGGATCTTCTTCGGGTCGTCACCGGCCTTGGTCAGGTTCTTGTGGTTCTCGACCACGTGCTCCGGCGCCTGTACGACGACCGTGCCCGCGGTGTCGTACCCCGCCCGGCCGGCCCGCCCGGCGATCTGGTGGAACTCGCGCACCTTGAGCAGCCGCTGCCGCCGCCCGTCGTACTTGGAGAGCCCGGTGAACACGACGGTGCGGATCGGCACATTGATCCCGACCCCGAGCGTGTCGGTGCCGCAGATCACCTTGAGCAGACCGGCCTGGGCGAGCTGCTCGACGAGCCGGCGGTACTTCGGCAGCATGCCCGCGTGGTGCACGCCGATGCCGTGCTTCACCAGCCGGGACAGGGTCTTCCCGAAGCCGGGGCTGAACCGGAAGCCGCCGATCAGCTCGGCGATCCGGTCCTTCTCCTCGCGGGTGCAGACGTTGATGCTGGTCAGCGCCTGCGCCTGCTCGAGGGCGGAGGCCTGGGTGAAGTGCACGACGTACACCGGCGCCTGGTGCGTGGTGAGCAGCTCCTCGAGCGTCTCGTGGATCGGCGTCAGCGCCCACTGGTAGCTCAGCGGCACCGGGCGAACGGCACTGCTGACCACGGCGGTCGGGCGCCCGGTGCGTCGGGTGAGATCGTCCACGAAGCGGGTGACGTCGCCGAGTGTCGCGGACATCAGCAGGAACTGGGCCTGAGGCAGCTCGATCAGTGGCACCTGCCAGGCCCAGCCGCGGTCGGGCTCGGAATAGAAGTGGAACTCGTCCATCACCACCTGCCCGATGTCCGCGGCCGCTCCCTCACGGAGCGCGATGTTGGCGAGCACCTCGGCGGTGCAGCAGATCAGCGGCGCCCGGTGGTTGACCGCGGCGTCACCGGTGAGCATGCCGACGTTGTCGGCGCCGAAGACCTCGATCAGGTCGAAGAACTTCTCGGAGACCAGCGCCTTGATCGGCGCCGTGTAGAACGTGCGTCGTCCTTCGGCAAGAGCGACCAGGTGCGCACCGGTGGCGACCAGGCTCTTGCCGGTGCCGGTGGGTGTGGAGAGGATCACGTTGGCGCCGGTGAAGATCTCCAGCAGCGCCTCCTCCTGAGCCGGGTAGAGACTCAGGCCCTGCTCGCCGGTCCAGGTCTCGAACGCCTCGAACAGCTCGTCCGCATCGGGGTCACCCGCGCGGATGCTGTCGAGGAGGGCCATAGCGGACCCATCCTCCCCCAGCACAAGCGTGTCGGCACCGCCGGTGCTGGAACCGGCGGTGCCGACAGAGGGTGGTGAGAAGGGATCAGGAGGGCTCAGTCGTCCGAGCCGTGGCCGCCGTGGCCGCCGTCGTCGCCACCGTGGCCGCCGTGGCCGCTGCCGCTGTCGTCGGAACCGGAGCCGCGGTTGCTGTCGTCGCCACCGCGGTCGTCGCCGGCCTCGGCGTGGTTGCCGTGGTCGTCGCCGGGCTCGGCGTGGTTGCCGTGGTCGTCCCCGGGCTCGGCGTGGTTGCCGTGGTCGTCGCCGGGCTCGGCGTGGTTGCCGTGGTCGTCCCCGGGCTCGGCGTGGTTGCCGTGGTCGTCCCCGGGCTCGGCGTGGTTGCCGCGGTCGTCCCCGGGCTCGGCGTGCGTGCTGTGACGGCCGTGGTCGTCACCCGCCTCCGAGGCGTTCAGGGCGGCGCGCACGGCCTGGCTGGCGAACGCACCCGGTGCGGCGTCCGCGGTCGCGGTGAGTCCGGCGAGTCCGGTGAGCCCGCCTGCGGCGAGGACGGTGGTGGTTGCGATTGCTGCGATCTTGTTCATGGTGAAAACCTCCGGCTGAGTTGGGTGACTCATTTATCGCTTGCCGGCTGGTGCATCCGCCATCGGACCTTGGTGCTACACCGGACGTGCTACGACCGCTGGCCGCGCCCGGCGTCCGCGACGCACAGCACCGCCCAGGGGTGCACCTCGAGCCGCCCTGCGGGGATCGGCTTCCCGCAGGCGTCGCACACTCCGTACGTGCCCTCGTCCAGCTTGGCCAGGGCCCTGACCACGTCGGCGCGCGTGATCCGCAGCTTCTCGTGCACCCCGACCTGCGCGAGCCTGTCGACCGCCATCTGGGTGCCGTCGCCGACGCGCTTGCCGAACGAGATGTTGCTCTGCTCGGCAGGTGGCGCCGCCATGGTCGTCATCTGGGCGTCGATCTCGGCGAGCCTGGCGGCGAGGAGGGTGCGGACGTCGTCCATGCGATCAGGATGCGCCCGTCCCACTGAGCAGCTCGCCCCGGTGCATCCACGACCACCACAGCACGGACACCGAGAACACCAGCGTCACCAGCACGATCAGTCCCTCGACCACGCCGGCCGAGCCCCGGCCGAAGATGCCGTTGTCCACGTCGTAGAGGAAGTCCATGCAGAGCAGGTAAACCCCCGCACTTCCGGCGCAGAGCAGCCAGAACAGTGCCGACGGGCTCCCCCGGCGCATCGTGACCAGCGCGAACAGACAGGCGAGCCCGAGCCACAGGTCGGCGAGCGGGAACGCGTTCTCGAACTCGTAGTACGCCCGGCTGTGCTCGCTGGCCAGCCAGTCGCGGTTCGTGAACCAGACCGACCAGAAGGCCACGTCGAGCACGATCGCCCCGACGAGCATGCCCTGGATGACGCCGCGACTCATGCCTTGATCAAAGCAGGGCGCCGGTCACCGCCCCGGAACGTCACGGTCAGCCAGAGGCTCACGCCGACGTAGTAGACGGGGTAGATCAGGGACAGCACGATCAGCCACGTCGGCTGGTCCGGCATCAGCGCCACGATCACGGCGTACACAGCCATCCAGAGCACGGACAGCGCCATGTTGAGGTACCAGAGCTTCTCGGTGCGCGAGGGGTAGAGGTACTTCACCGGCACGAACACCAGCACCGTGCAGACCACTATCACCAGGGTGGTGAGGCCGATGCCGAAACCGGCCACGATCGCGTAGAACGCGACGACGTTCCAGTAGCTCGGGAAGCCGAGGAAGAAGTGGTCGTCGGTCTTCGCGTCGGAGCGGCAGAACTGGTAGCAGGAGGCCAGCAGCGGTACGGCGGCGACCACGCCGCCGAGCACGCCGTCCGGCAGGTAGCCGTTGGCCCAGAGCAGCACCATCGGCGCGAACGCGTAGGTCATGTAGTCGACGATGTTGTCCAGCAGCGCCCCGTCGAAGCCGGGCATCACGCTCCTTGACCTGGAAGTGACGCGCCAGCAGCCCGTCGCTGCCGTCGACGACCATCGCGGCCAGGAAGAGCCAGAGGACGGCCCGCACCTCGCCCTCGTAGGCGAAGTGCACCATCAGCAGCGCGAGCACCGCACCGGTCGCGGTGTACGCGTGGACCAGCCCGGCCGCGACGCGTGCACCCGTCGGGGTCATGGGGCGAACGCTACGGCAGACGGACTCGCACTAGGTTGAGCGGATGCGCATCGCCACCTGGAACGTGAACTCCATCCGGTCCCGGATCGACCGCGTCGAGGCGCTTCCTCGAGCGCCACGACATCGACGTCCTCGCGCTCCAGGAGACCAAGGCCCGCGAGGACCAGATCCCGCTGATGGGGCTGCAGTCGCTGGGGTACGACGTCGCCGCGGCCGGCTACAACCAGTGGAACGGCGTCGCGGTCATCAGCCGGGTCGGGATCGAGGACGTCACGGTCGGCTTCCCCGGGATGCCGGGCTGGGGCGAGCCCGAGCCGGTGGCCGAGGCGCGGGCGATCGGCGCCACGCTGCGGCGGGGTGCGGGTCTGGTCGCTCTACGTCCCCAACGGCCGCAAGGTCGACGACCCGCACTACGTCTACAAGCTCGACTGGCTGGCCCGGCTGCGCGAGGCGGCGTCGGACTGGCGGCGAGGCGCCGGTCGCGCTGGTCGGCGACTGGAACATCGCCCCGCAGCGACGACGACGTCTTCGACATGGCGGCGTTCGCGAAGGACACGCACGTGACCCCGCCGGAGCGGGCAGCGTTCCAGGCGTTCCTCGACGACGGCTGGACGCGACGTCGTGCGCCCGCACGCGCCGGGCCCGGACGTCTTCACGTACTGGGACTACTACCGGCAGCGCTTCGAGCGGAACCGCGGCATGCGGATCGACTTCGTGCTCGGGTCGCCGTCGTTCGCGCAGCGCGTCACCGGCGCGTCGATCGACCGCGACGAGCGCGCCGGCACCGGCGCCTCCGACCACGCCCCGGTGATCGTCGACCTCGCCGACTGACCGTGTCGAAGGCTCCCCCGTGGTCGCCTCCCGGTGGTCGAGCTTGTCGAGACCCCCGGTGGTCGAGCTTGTCGAGACCCCCGGTGGTCGAGCTTGTCGAGACCCGGGTCTCGACGAGCTCGACCCGTGGACTGTCGGTGGGACCCGTCACCCTTCTCGACATGGACCTGCTGACCCTCCTCCTCACGCTCGCGCTCGGCCTCGCGGTCGGGACGGCCCTCGGGGCGCTCTGGATGCGCGGGCGCCCGTCGTACGTCGACGGCCGGCTGGAGAGCGCCGAGGTCCTCCAAGGCCTCGACCGGCTCCACGACAAGATGCAGGACCTCGCCCACCAGGGCGTCTCCTGGCAGAGCCAGCTGCGCGAGCAGGTGCTCGACGTCCGGCACAGCACCGACCTGCTCCGCCGCGAGACCGGTGCGCTGTCGACGGCGCTGCGCAAGCCACAGGTGCGTGGCCGCTGGGGCGAGCTGCACCTGCGCCGCTGTGTCGAGCTGGCTGGGCTGGTCGACCGCTGCGACTTCACCGAGCAGGCTCGCCTGACCGGTGATGACGGCACCCAGATCCCCGACGTCGTCGTGCACCTGGCCGGTGGTCGCAGCGTCGTGGTCGACGCGAAGGTGCCGCTCGACGCGTTCCTCGACGCCACCTCGACCGACGACCCCGACGAGCACGCCGGCCACCTGCGACGTCATGCGCGGCAGCTGCGGGCACACGCGGACACGCTGTCCGCCAAGGCCTACTGGCGGGCGCTGCCTGAGACGCCGGAGTTCGTGGTTCTGTTCGTGCCCGGTGAGGCGTTCCTGTCGGCCGCCCTCGACGCCGAGCCCGACCTGATCGAGCGGGCCGCGGAGAAGAACGTCGTGCTGGCGACACCGACGACGCTGATCGCCCTGCTGCGCACGGTCGCGATGGGCTGGTCACACGCGACGCTCGCCGAGCGCACCCGCGAGATCCACGCGCTCGGCCGCGACCTGCATGACCGGCTCGGCGTGATGGGCAGCCATCTCGACAAGCTCGGGCGGTCGCTGCGCGGCTCGGTCGAGGCCTACAACGCGACCGTGGGGTCGCTGGAGGCACGCGTTCTGGTGACTGCGCGGCAGTTCGGCGAGCTCGGGATCACCGGCCGCGACCTCGAGGCAGTGCGGCCGGTTGCCGAGTCCCCGCGGGCGCTGTCTGCGGTCGAGCTGCTCGAGGAGGTGGCCGAGCAGCGCGAGATGCTTCCCGGCCTGTACGACGGCGCGCCGCCGGGAAGCGAGGTCCGCCGAGCCCTACCTTGATCGCGTGAACGCACCCACGCTGTGGGAAGAGGGCCGGATGTCCGGCGGTCGGGTGAACCGGCTGGCGGTCACTGTGTGCGTCCTCCTGGTCGCCGCCGACGTGCTCGTGACGGGCAGGCTCGGCTGGACTTTCGACATCGGCTTCGTGGCGTTGTGCATCGGCCTCGCGCTCGCCGTCCATCCCAGCGGGTTCTTCCGGGTCGGGGTGATGCCGCCGTTCCTGCTGCTCGGGATCTCGCTGCTGCTCGCGGTCGTCGACCGCCAGGCGGTGGCCCTGTCCAACGACACGTTCGTGCAGGCGGTCGTGTCCGGGCTCGCGCACCACTCGGGCGCGCTGTTCGCTGGCGTCGTCATCACGCTCCTGGTGCTGGCGATCCGGCAACGGGTCACACACGTGCGCCGCGACCGGGCCGAGCGCCAGGCGTCGCCGGACTCCTACGCGAACCTGGAGATGTCGCCGCCGCCGACCCGGGTCACCTCGGCCGCGCCCGAGGAGAAGTCGACGACCGTGGTCGGCTCCGACGACGTCTCGCCGCCGTCGAGCACCGCGTCGAGCACCTGATCCAGCTCCTCCTTGATCGCCCAGCCCTGGGTCATCGCGTCGTCCTGCCCGGGCAGGATCAGCGTCGAGGAGAGCAGCGGCTCGTCGAGCTCGGCGAGCAACGCGGAGACCACGCGATGGTCGGGGATCCGCACGCCAACGGTGCGCTTCTTGGGATGCAGGAACCTCTTCGGCACCTCCGGCGTCGCCGGCAGGATGAACGTGTACGCGCCGGGAGTCGCGGCCTTGACCGCGCGGAAGGCCGCATTGTCGAGGTGCACGAGCTGACCCATCTGCGCGAAGTCCTTGCAGACGAGGGTGAAGTGGTGCTTGCTGTCGAGATGCCGGATGCCCCGGATCCGGTCGAGGCCGTCGCGGTTGCCGAGCCGGATGCCGAGGGCGTAGCCGGAGTCGGTCGGGTAGGCGACCAGCCCGTCGTCCCGCAGCAGCTCGACCACCTGCCCGATGGCGCGAGGTTGCGGGTCGACCGGATGGACGTCGAAGTAGCGGGCCACGACCGGTTACCTCGCGGCCGCGCGGAGGTCGCGCCGCAGCTCGGGCGGCAGCGCGAAGATCAGTGACTCCTCGGCCGTGTGCACTGCCTGGGCGTCGGGATAGCCCCGCTCGGCGAGGAACGACAGCACGCCGTTGACCAGCTCCTCGGGCACCGACGCGCCCGAGGTGACGCTGACCGTCGAGACGCCGTCGAGCCAGGCCTCGTCGATCTCGCTGGCGTCGTCGACCCGGTACGACGCCTTGGCGCCGGCCTCGAGCGCCACCTCGACCAGGCGCACCGAGTTGGAGGAGTTGCCCGACCCGACCACGATCAGCAGGTCGGCGTCGCGGGCGATCTCCTTCACGGCGAGCTGACGGTTCTGGGTGGCGTAGCAGATGTCGTCGGACGGCGGGTCGAGGAGGTTGCGGGAAGCGCTTGCGGATCGCGTCGACGGTCTCGATCGTCTCGTCGACCGAGAGCGTGGTCTGCGAGAGCCAGGCCACCTTGTCCGGGTCGCGCACCTCGATCGCGTCGACGTCGTCCGGGCCCTGCACGAGCTGGATGTGGCCCGGTGCCTCGCCCGACGTGCCCTCGACCTCCTCGTGGCCCTCGTGGCCGATCAGCAGGATGTCGTAGTCGTCGCTCGCGAACCGCTTCGCCTCGTGGTGCACCTTCGTCACCAGCGGGCAGGTGGCATCGATCGTCTTCAGGCCGCGCTCCTGCGCCTGCTGGTGCACGACCGGCGAGACGCCGTGGGCGGAGAAGACGACCGTGGCGCCCTCGGGCACCTCGTCGAGCTCCTCGACGAACACCGCGCCGCGGGACTCGAGGTCGGACACGACGTGCTTGTTGTGCACGATCTGCTTGCGCACGTAGACCGGCTCGCCGTACAGGTCGAGCGCCTTCTCCACGGTGATCACTGCCCGGTCGACTCCGGCGCAGTAGCCGCGCGGGGCGGCCAGCAGCACCGCGCGTTCGGCGTCGCCGGGAGGCAGCACGGACGGGGTGCCCAGATCGGTGGTCATGTTGTCATCGTAGGTGGACCCGGCAATTCGTTGAGATGTGCCTCCGGCACCTTCGAGATGTGCCTCCGGCCCGAACCCGCGTGCGCCGAGGGGCTGGGAGCACCACTCAAGGGAGCCCGAGCCACCACTCAACAGAGTCGGAGGCAGAACTCGACGAGGTGGGATCTAGGCTCGCCGGGTGGCGATGGAAACCTCCCCCGAGTCCCCGGCGCCGGTGCGGGCGATCGCACAGGCGATCGGCGGCTGGATCGACCGGCTGGGCGCCGTGTGGGTGGAGGGGCAGGTCACCCAGATCAGCCGCCGGCAGGGCTTGGCGACGGTGTTCATGACGCTGCGCGACAAGCTCGCCGACATCTCGGTGCAGGTCACGTGCAGCCGCCAGCTCGCCGACTCGCTGGCCACGCCGCTGGTCGAGGGGGCGAGCGTGGTGATCCACGCCAAGCCGAGGTACTACGCCAACCGCGGCACGCTGAGCCTGCAGGCGCGGGAGATCCGCATGGTCGGGCTCGGCGAGCTGCTGGCCCGGCTCGAGCAGCGCCGGCAGCTGCTGGCCGCCGAAGGCCTGTTCGCCGACGAGCGCAAGCGCCCGCTGCCGTTCCTCCCCCGCACGATCGGCCTGGTGACCGCGCAGAACAGCGCCGCCGAGCGCGACGTGCTCGACAACGCGACCCGACGGTGGCCGGCGGTGCGGTTCGAGGTCCGGTACGCCGCCATGCAGGGAGTGAACGCCGCGCGCGACGTGATCGAGGCGGTGCGCCGGCTGGACGCCGACCCGGAGGTCGACGTGATCGTGGTCGCCCGCGGTGGCGGCTCGGTCGAGGATCTGCTGCCGTTCTCCGACGAGGCGCTGGTGCGGGCGGTGTTCGCGCTGACCACGCCGGTCGTCTCCGCGATCGGCCACGAGCCGGACAGCCCGCTGCTCGACCTGGTCGCCGACCTGCGCGCCTCGACGCCGACCGACGCCGCCAAGCGGCTCGTGCCCGACGTCGCGGAGGAGGCGCAGCGCGTGCTCCAGATGCGGGAGCGGGGCCGGCTTGCGGTCCACAACGTGCTGGCCCGTGAGCGACAGCACCTCGCGGCGCTGCGCAGCCGACCCGCCCTGGCCGACCCGCGGGGCGGGCTCGCCGAACGCTCACTGGAGGTCGAGGAGCTGCGCGAGCGCGCCCGTCGTACCGTCACGCACCGGCTCGACCGGGCCGCCGACGACATCGGACACCGGCTGGCGCGGGTGCGCAGCCTGTCGCCGCTCTCGACCCTGCGCCGTGGCTACGCGGTCGTGCAGATCGCCGGCGGCGACGTCGTCACCGACCCGGCAGCTGTGGCGGCCGGTGACCTCCTCGACGTACGCGTGGCCGATGGCCGGATCGGCGCCACCGTGACCAGCACCGCGACCGAAGGGACCGACGATGCCTGAGCAGGACCCCGGCAAGGAGCTCTCCTACGAGGAGGCGCGCGACGAGCTGGTCGAGGTGGTACGACGCCTCGAACAGGGCGGTGACAGCCTCGCCGAGTCGATCGCGCTGTGGGAGCGCGGGGAGAAGCTGGCGCAGGTCTGCCAGACCTGGCTGGACGGTGCCCGGAGGAAGCTGGACGCCGCGATCGCCGGCGCCGAGGGCGGCAACGGCTCGGACTAGGCCCTCGCACGCAGGTTGCCCAGCGAAAGCCGGCCGACCATGGCTCGCACGTCCTTCTCACCGGCCGAGCCGCCGACCAGCACGGTCTGCTTCCGTGTGCTCAGGACCAGCGCGTAGTCGCCGCCGCTGTCGGTCCACTCCCGCCAGGTCAACCCGCGGAGGCGCACCTTGTCGCCGCGCTCGGCGTCGGGATCGACGAACTTCTCAACCATGTCCTGCTCCGTGGCCAGCGACTCCTCGATGCCGACGTACGAGCCCTGGTCGGTGAGCATCCCGAGGTGCCAGGTCGGGGCGCGGCCCGGCACGTAGCTCACGCTCGTCGCGCGCCACCCCTCGGGCATCGGGTCGGGCGTGAACACGAACAGCGTCCCCGCCGTCCGCGCCTGGTCGGCCACCGGCCGGTAGTCGACGGTCGGCGCCGGCTCGACGTCGTGGTCGCGGCCGAGCGCCTGAACCCCGACGAACCCGCCCACGAGGACCACGAGAACCACCATCGCGCCGACCATTCCGGTGGCGGAACGCTGGTACCTCCCGGGCTTCTCCGGCGGGGCTGTGGTCATGGATCCATCCTGCCGGACAGCACCGCGAGGCCCGGGGGCGGCGGCACCTAGGCTCGCCCCCGTGCCCGCCGCCCTCGCCCACGCCTCGGCCGGAGACGCGGTGGCTCTGCTGGCGTTGATCGTGCTGCTGGTGGTCGCGTTCCGGCACCTCCGAGGTCTGCACGAAGCCTCGATAGCGCTGGTCGCCGTCGGCGCCTGTCTGGTCACAGGCGCGACCACGTTCGCCGAGGCCGGTGACGCCGTGCGCCAGCTGTTCCCGGTCGTGGCCTTCCTGGCCGCGATCCTTGTGGTCTCCGGCGCCTGCGCCGACCTCGGTCTCTTCCGCGCGATCGGGCAGCGGCTCGGGCGTCGCGGCACCTCGGGCACCCGGTTCCTCGGCATGACGTTCCTGGCGGCGGTGTCGGTCACGGCCGTGCTCAGCCTCGACGCGACGGTGGTGCTGCTGACGCCGGTGGTCCTGGCCGCGGCCACGCGGGCCGGCGTACGCCACGGACCAGCGCTGTCGGCCTGCGTCCGCCTCGCCAACTCCTCCAGCCTGCTGCTGCCGGTCTCCAACCTGACCACCCTGCTCGCGCTGCACCAGCTGGACCTCTCGTTCACGCGCTTCGCGCTGCTGATGGCGCCGGCCTGGCTGGTGGTGATCGCCGTCGAGTACACCGCGCACCGGGTGTTCTTCGCCCGCGACCTGCGTCTCCGCGCCGACGCCCCTGCGACGGCCGGGGCCGCGGAGCCGTTGGAACCGATGCCGCGGTTCCCGCTGCTGGTGCTCGCAGCGATGCTGGCAGCCTTCGTGATCGGCTCCTTCTTCGACGTGGCACCGGCCTGGGCGGCGGCGGCCGCGGCACTGGTGCTGACCGTCCATCTCGTACGACGCCGCGCGGGGGCCGTGGTCCGCGCCGTGCACGCGGCACACCTCGGCTTCGCGGTGTTCGTGCTCGGGCTGGGCGTGGTCGTCGACGCGCTCAGCCGCGGCGGCTTGGGCGACCTCGTCGCGGACCTCCTCCCCAACGGCGACACCCTCCCCGACCTGCTACTCCTGGCACTGGTCGCCACCGTGCTCGCGAACCTCGTCAACAACCTCCCGGCGACCCTGCTGCTCGTGCCGCTCGTCGCACCGCTCGGCACCGTCGCCGTGCTCGCCACCTTGGTTGGGCTCAACGTCGGGTCGTCGCTGACCTGGACCGGTTCCCTGGCCAACCTGCTCTGGCGCCGCACGCTCAGCCGGGCCGGCGTACGCGTGTCCGGGCGCCAGTTTCACGCAATCGCCGCCCTCACCGTGCCGCCCGCAGTCACGCTGGGCGTGGTGGCCGTCTGGGCCTGGGCCCGCGTGTTGCTCTGACCAGGCGCTGACCCGTCGCCGATGGCGACACCAGGACTGCCGACCCGGCGCAGATGGCGACGTCACGACCACCGACCCGGCGCAGATGGCGACGCGCAGCCTCCCCATCTGCGACGGCTCAGCCCGCCCACAGCGACCATCTGCGACGGCTCAACGCACCCTCAACCGCCATCTGCGACGGCTCACCACATCCACAGCGACCATCTGCGACGGGTCGGCACGCGGTAGCGTCGGGGACATGTCTGAGACGAGGATCCCTGACAAGCTGGCCGTGTCCCCCGCGGTACCGGACCGGAACCTCGCCCTCGAGCTGGTCCGCGTGACCGAGGCGGCCGCGATGGCCGCCGGGCGCTGGGTCGGCAGGGGCGACAAGAACGGCGCCGACGGTGTCGCGGTCAACGCGATGCGGGTGCTGATCTCGACCGTCGGCATGCGCGGCATCGTCGTGATCGGCGAGGGCGAGAAGGACAACGCGCCGATGCTGTTCAACGGCGAGCAGGTCGGCGACGGCAGCGGGCCGGAGTGCGACGTCGCGGTCGACCCGATCGACGGCACCACGCTGACCGCCAAGGGCATGGCCAACGCCGTCGTCGGTGCTCGCGGTCTCCCCGCGCGGCTCGATGTACGACCCGTCCGCCGTGTTCTACATGGAGAAGCTGGTCACCGGTCCGGAGGCCGCCGACGTCGTCGACATCCGCTACCCCGTCGCCGAGAACATCCACCAGGTCGCCAAGGCCAAGGGCAGCCACCCCGAGGACGTCACCGTGGTGCTGCTCGACCGGCCCCGACACGAGGAGCTGGCCGCGGAGATCCGCGCCACCGGCGCCCGGATCAAGTTCATCGTCGACGGCGACGTCGCCGGCGCGATCATGGCCGCCCGCGCCGGGCACCGGCATCGACCTGCTGCTCGGCATCGGCGGCACCCCCGAGGGGATCATCGCCGCCTGCGCGATGAAGTGCATGGACGGCGTGATCCAGGGCCGGCTCTGGCCCGAGGACGACGCCGAGCGCGAGCGGGCGATCGACGCCGGCCACGACCTCGACCGGGTGCTCTACACCGACGACCTGGTCTCCGGCGACGACTGCTTCTTCGTCGCGACCGGGATCACCGACGGCGAGCTGATGGAGGGCGTCCGCTACCGCGCCGGCGGCGCCACCACCCACTCGCTGGTGATGCGCTCGCGCAGCGGCACCATCCGCTCGATCACCAGCGAGCACAAGCTCAGCAAGCTCCGGGCCTACGCCGACGTCGACTTCGAGCACTGAGCCGCGTCGTGATCGTCGTCGTGGGCGAGGCCCTGATCGACATCGTCGCCGGCGACGACGGCCAACGCGAGGAGATGGTCGGCGGTGGTCCGCTCAACATCGCGGTCGGCCTGTCCCGGCTCGACGAGCCCGCGCTGCTGATCAGCCAGACCGGCGACGACGCGTACGGCGAGCAGATCGCGTCGTACCTCCACGGCAACGAGGTCGAGCTGGTCAGCGGGCCCACGTCCACCGGCCGCACCAACACCGCGACCGCGACGCTGGCCGCTGACGGCAGCGCCAGCTACGCGTTCGACCTCGAGTGGACGCTCCAGCACCAGGACCTCCCCCGCTGCGACGCGCTCCACGTCGGGTCGCTGGGCACGGCGCTCGAACCCGGCCGGGGCACGGTCGTCGACCTGGTCGAGCAGGCGTGGGCGCACGATGTGTTCGTCAGCTTCGACCCCAACCTGCGCACCCAGTTCCTCGGCGACCGCGAGCAGGCCTGGCGCGACGTCGAGTCGCTGGCCGACCGGTCCGGCCTGGTCAAGATGAGCAACGAGGACGTCCACCTGCTGCACCCCGGAGCCGATCCGGCCGACATCGCGCGCTCGCTGCTGGGCGGTGACCGCACCGAGCTGGTCGTGATCACGCACGGCGCCTCCGGAGCGGCGGCGTACACGAAGAACGCGGAGGCCTGGGTCGACGCCCCCACTGTCACCACGGTCGACACCGTGGGCGCCGGCGACTCGTTCATGTCCGCCCTGCTGGCGATCCTGGTCGCCGACGGCGCGATCGGTGCGTACGGCGCCGGCATGCCCGACGCCGAGGCGTCCCTGACCCGGCTGATCGGCGGCGCGGCCCAGGCAGCCGCGATCACCTGTTCCCGTCGGGGGGCTAATCCACCGACGCGAGCGGAGCTGCCCGACGGCTGGCCCGGTGGTTCGCCCGGCTGAGCCGGTGCGCGTGCAGGGCCTCGAGCACGTGGTCGAACACCACCGGGTCGAACGCCATGCCGCAGTGGCTGGTGCGCACCTCGACCTGCTCGGCGAACGGGTCGAGGCAGCTGCGCCAGTCGACGATCCCGTCGCGGCGCGAGTAGATCGCGGTGTAGCCGACGTCGGGTGACATCGGCGCCCGGGTCGCCTCCCAGCCGTCGCGGGCGCACCGACCGGCGACGCAGTCCTTGCTCATCATGCCGCCGAGGCCGGCCCGACTGAGCCGGGTCAGCATCTCGGCGTCCCACGCCAGCAACGGATGCACGGCTCCCGGCGCCAGCACCGGGCTGCCCATCGTGACGATGCCGGCGACCAGGTCGGGGCGGCGGGTGGCGAGGCCGCGGGCGATCAGGCCACCGAGGCTGTGGCCGACGAGCGTGACCTTGCTGTCGCGCCGGATCGCGATCGACTCGAGTACGGCGCTCGAGTCGATCGCCGGCGCGCTGCGTGCAGCCCGCGTTGACGCCGGATGTGCGAGCGGTAGGTGCGGTAGCCGTTGTCCCGCAGGAACGCCGCGAGGCGGAGCAGGGTCCAGTCACCGGCCATGAAGCCCGGCACCAGCATCACCGGCTCGGTCGGCAGCGAGCGGCCGGCGCGCGCGTAGGCACACGGCCTGCCGCCCCGCCGCTCGGTGAGCCCACGGCGCACCCCGCGAGCGGCTTCCAGCGCCAGCGTCCCTTCACGGGCGAGCGCGCGAAGACCCGTCGGCCCGGCGAAACCCGGCGGGCACAGGAAGGCTCCGAGCGGTGAGCTCACACCATCGACGGTAGCGGTTTCCCCAGCAATACTTGGGAGAACAGCAAAGGTGGGTGCCGCCGATTCCGGTCGCCGAGCCGCAGCGTGTTTGTCGGTGGATTCCTTGGATACGCTCGGAGCATGCGGATCTCCGATGAGCTGTTCGCGCCGGTAAGCCCGGGCATCGAGCTGTGCTACCAGACGTTCGGGGACCCCGACGACGAGCCGCTGCTGCTGGTGATGGGGCTCGGCGGTCCGATGACCTGGTGGAACCCCGACCTGTGCACGCTCCTGGCCGGCAAGGGGTTCTTCGTCATCCGCTACGACAACCGCGACTGCGGCCGCTCGAGCCGAGCCAAGGGTCGCGTGACGCGCGGCATGCTGGTGCGCGGGTTCACGGGCCGAGCGGTGCGCCCGCCGTACACGATGGCGGACCTGGCCGACGACGGCTTCCGCCTCCTCGACCACCTCGGCATCGAATCGGCCCACCTCTGCGGGGTCTCCATGGGCGGGATGATCGTGCAGACGATGGCGTGCACGCACCCGCAGCGGGTGCGCAGCCTGACCTCGATCATGTCGACGCTCGGCAAGCGCAGCGTCGGTTGGCAGGACCCCAAGCTGCTGCCGATGCTGCTCGCACCCCGGCACGCAGGACGCGAGGCGTACGTCGAGACGTCCAGCCGGATGTGGAAGCTGATCGGCTCCCCGGACTACCCGGAGGACCCCGAGTCGGTGCGCGAGCGGGCCGGCGAGACCTTCGACCGTGGCGTGAGCACGAGCGGGGTGCTGCGCCAGATGCTGGCGATCGTCACCCAGCCCAACCGCGCCCGCCAGCTCGCACGGACTGCGGCTCCCGGCGCTGGTGATCCATGGCGACTCCGACCGGATGGTGCACGTGTCCGGTGGCCGGGCGACCGCCCAGGCGATCCCGGGCGCCGAGCTGATCCTGGTCAAGGGCATGGGCCACGACATGCCGGCGGAGCTACTACGACACGATCGCCGACGGCATCCGCCGGACAGCCGACCGGGTCCGATCCCCCGAGAGACAGGGGGACGCGGACCCGGCCCGGTAGGTCGTCCAGCCAGTGGCTGCCGGCTACTCGCTCAGCCGCACGCCGGTGGCGGTGTCGAAGACGTGGACGTTGGACGGGTCGGTGGTGACGTAGATCGTGTCGCCCTTGTGGATGCTGTCGCGCTGGCTGCTGATCCGCACGATCAGGTCGTGCGGGGTGCCCTCGACACGACTGGTGCCGTAGACGAAGCCGTCCGCGCCGAGCTCCTCGACCACGGTGACGTCGATCGGCAGACCGCCCTCCTCCTTGCTGACCAGCCGCCAGGCCTCGGGCCGCACACCGACGGTGATGTCGCCCTCCATCTTGCGCGAGGCAGCGGGGTCGACCGGCACCAGGAAGTCGCCGATCCTCGCCTGGCCGTCGGCCGCCTGCGCCTCCAGCAGGTTCATCTGCGGGGAGCCGATGAAGCCGGCCACGAACAGGTTGACCGGCTTGTCGTACAGGTTCAGCGGGGTGTCGACCTGCTGCAGGACGCCGAGCTTCATCACCGCGACCCGGTCGCCCATGGTCATCGCCTCGACCTGGTCGTGGGTCACGTAGACCGTGGTGACGCCGAGGTCGGCCTGCAGCTTCGCGATGTCGGTGCGGGTCTGCACCCGCATCTTCGCGTCCAGGTTGGACAACGGCTCGTCCATGCAGAACACCTGCGGCTGCGCGGACGATCGCGCGGCCCATCGCGACCCGCTGCCGCTGGCCACCGGAGAGCGCCTTCGGCTTGCGCTCGAGGAACTCGGTCAGGCCCAGGATCTCGGCCGCGTCGTCGACCCGCTTCTTGCGCTCCTCGGCGGGCATCTTCGCCATCTTCAGCGCGAACGCCATGTTGTCGGCGACCGTCATGTGCGGGTAGAGCGCGTAGTTCTGGAACACCATCGCGATGTCCCGGTCCTTCGGCGCCATCTTCGTGACCTCGCGGTCACCGATGAAGATCTTGCCGTCGTTGACCTCCTCGAGCCCCGCGAGCATCCGCAGGGTCGTGGACTTGCCGCACCCGGACGGGCCGACGAGCACCATGAACTCGCCGTCCTCGATCTCGAGGTCGATCCCGGGGACCGCGGGCTTGTCCGCCCCGGGGTACCAACGTTGTGCCTTCTGGAAGCTGACCGTAGCCATGTTCGTTTCTCCTTCACCGGCAGGTACGTGCCGGACGATCCGTAGTGAAGTGGAGGCCACGCGGGTGCGTGACGTGGGTCACACTAGGTGCTGGGCGCTGCCAGTGTCTGCCCCGTCTCCCGTCGATCCACCGCGCACCAGGGCCGGAGCCGGTCGCGTAATCTCGACGGCGTGACCGCCGAGCCCACGTTCGCCTACTCCGACCTGCTCCCGATCGGCCCCGACGACACCCCCTACCGGCTGGTGTCGACCGAGGGGGTGTCGACGTTCGAGGCGGATGGCCAGACGTTCCTTCGGGTCTCGCCCGAGGCGATCCGGCAGCTGACGTCCGAGGCGATGCACGACATCGCGCACTACCTGCGCCCGGCCCACCTCGCCCAGCTCCGCCGGATCATCGACGACCCGGAGTCCTCCGGCAACGACCGCTTCGTCGCACTCGACCTGCTCAAGAACGTCAACATCTCCGCCGGCGGCGTGCTGCCCATGTGCCAGGACACCGGCACCGCGATCGTGATGGGCAAGAAGTCAGAGGGCGTGCTCACGGGCGGCGACGACGGCGAGGCGATCAGCCGGGGCGTGTACGACGCGTACACCAAGCTCAACCTGCGCTACTCCCAGCTCGCGCCGATGACGATGTGGGAGGAGAAGAACACCGGCACCAACCTGCCGGCGCAGATCGAGATCTACTCGACCCCGCAGTCGTCGGGGAAGCCCGAGTACAAGTTCCTGTTCATGGCCAAGGGCGGCGGGTCGGCGAACAAGTCGTTCCTGTTCCAGGAGACCAAGGCGGTACTCAACCCCAAGCGGATGCTGGAGTTCCTCGACGAGAAGATCCGCTCGCTGGGCACGGCCGCCTGCCCGCCGTACCACCTGGCGGTGGTGATCGGCGGCACCAGCGCGGAGTTCGCCCTGAAGACCGCGAAGTACGCGTCGGCCCACTATCTCGACCACCTCCCGACCGAGGGATCCCTTGCTGCACACGGGTTCCGCGACGTCGAGCTGGAGGACGAGGTCTTCAAGCTGACCCAGTCGTTCGGGATCGGCGCGCAGTTCGGCGGCAAGTACTTCTGCCACGACGTCCGCGTCGTCCGGCTCCCTCGTCACGGCGCGTCGTGCCCGGTGGCGATCGCGGTGTCATGCTCGGCCGACCGGCAGGCGCTGGGCAAGATCACCGCCGAGGGCGTCTTCCTCGAGCAGCTCGAGACCGACCCTGCGAAGTACCTGCCGGCGACCGCGGCGACGCAGCCCAACGACGAGGACGACGTGGTCAGGATCGACCTTCGGCAGCCGATGGAGAAGGTCCTCGCTGAGCTGTCCAGGCACCCGGTGAAGACCCGGCTCTCCCTGACCGGGCCGCTGGTCGTGGCGCGCGACATCGCGCACGCCAAGATCAAGGAACGCCTCGACGCCGGTGAGGAGATGCCGGCGTACCTGAAGGACCATGCCGTCTACTACGCCGGTCCGGCGAAGACGCCCGAGGGCTACGCGTCCGGGTCGTTCGGCCCGACCACGGCCGGTCGGATGGACTCCTACGTCGAGCAGTTCCAGGCCGCGGGTGGCTCCAAGGTGATGCTGGCCAAGGGCAACCGCTCGAAGGTGGTGACCGAGGCCTGCAACGCCCATGGCGGCTTCTACCTCGGCTCGATCGGTGGTCCGGCCGCCCGGCTCGCGCAGGACTGCATCAAGTCCGTCGACGTGCTCGAGTACGAGGAGCTCGGCATGGAGGCCGTGTGGAAGATCGAGGTCCAGGACTTCCCCGCGTTCATCGTGGTGGACGACAAGGGCAACGACTTCTTCACCGACCCGTCCGGCGCGGTCACCGTGCCGATCACAGGGATCCGGGTCCGGTCGCGCGAGCGCTGATGCGCCCGGCGTGATGAGTGTGCTGGGCCACGGCGGGCGATAGTCCCGACCGGATCGCACGCTCCCGGGGCCCGGACACGTGCCAGGTGGTCGGGACTATCCAGCCCCAGGCCCCACGACGCCCAGGGATGGCGCAACTCAACTGACTGACTATATAGTTAGCGAATGGCCTCGACCGAGTCGATCCGCGAGACGCTTCCGGGGGCGGCGTACCACTCCGACGCGACGTGGCAGACCGACCGCGACCGGGTCTTCTTCCGCAACTGGGTCTACGTCGGCCGCGCCGAGCGGGTGCCGCGGCCGGGGTCGTGGCTGCGCGTCGAGATCGCCGAGGAGAGCATCCTCCTGGTGCGCGGCAAGGACGAGGCGCTCCGGGGCTTCTACAACGTGTGTCGGCACCGCGGCTCGCAGCTCTGCGACGAGGAGAGCGGCGAGGTGCGCAGCCACCTCCGTTGTCCGTACCACGCGTGGGGCTACGCCCTCGACGGCACGCTCGTGACCACGCCGATGATCGAACGCGACGAGATCGACCGGCCGAGCACGTCGCTGTGGCCGGTGCACGTCGACGTGTGGGAGGGCTTCGTCTTCGTGAACCTCTCCCGCGAGGAGCCCGCTCCGCTGTTGGAGGCGCTGGCAGACCAGCAGGACGAGGTGCTGGGGCTGGCCCGGGTCGGGCTGTCGGAGCTCCGGATCGGCCACGTGTCGACGATCGACGTCCACGCGAACTGGAAGATCGTGCTCGAGAACTACAACGAGTGCCTCCACTGCCCGACCATCCACCCCGAGCTGATGTCCGTGGTGCCGGCGTACCGCAAGGGCAGCGTGCACGAGAGCGGTCGCCAGGACGGCGGGGTGACGCTGGCCGACGGCCGCACCACTGTGGCGCTCGACCCGCGGCTGCGGCTCCCGCTGCTACCCGGGCTCAAGGGGCAGGACGGTCCGTCGGCGTACTTCGGCGCCGGGGTCTACCCGACCATGTTCCTCGACGTCGACGGCTCGACCGCGCTCGCGACGGCGGTCTTCCCGACCGGCCCGCGCAGCTGCCGGCTGGTGACCGAGTACCTGTTCAGCCCCGAGGCCTTCGACGACCCCGAGTTCGACCCGACGCCGGTGATCGAGTTCAACGAGCTGGTCACGCGGCAGGACAACACGGCCTGCGAGCGGGTGCAGCGCGGGGTCACCTCACGCGCGTTCGACCACGGCGTCTTCCCGGCGAAGGACGCCTGGGTGCATGCGTTCGACGAGCGCTACCGGCGCGACGTCGAGTCCTGACCCGACGCGACGGGTACGGCGCGCGCGTCGAGGGCGAGCGCCCCGCCGGACGTCGCCAGCACCGGGTTGACCTCGAGCTCGGCGAGCTCCGGATGGGCCGCGGCCACCTGCGGACACCCGCGCCACCAGGTCCGCGAGCGCGTCGAGGTCGACCGGTGCGCGGCCCCGGGCCCCGTTGAGCAGGCGGTGCGCCGCGCAGGGAGGCGAGCAGGGTCCGCGCGCCGTCGCGCGAGACCGGGGCGAGCGCGACCGCGGTGTCGCCGAGCACCTCGGCGAAGACCCCGCCGAGCCCGACCATGAGCACCGGTCCGAAGCGGGGGTCGCGCAGGCAGCCCACGATCAGCTCGACTCCCGCGTCGAGGTCGGCCATCACCTCGACCGAGACGGCCGGCGGGGCGAGGCGCGCGACGAGGTCGAGGTAGGCGTTCTCCGCCGCTGCCACGTCCGGCAGCCCGAGGACGATGCCGCCCGCGTCGGACTTGTGCAGGCTGCCGACGGCCTTGAGCACGACCGGGCATGACATCTCCGGCTCGGCGAGCGCCTGCCGGAGGGCGTCCAGGTGGTGCACGACTCGGGAGGGCACGAAGCCGACGCCTTCGCCGGCGAGCAGCGCCCGCACGGCGTCGTACGACGTGTCGGCGAGTGGCGTGGCCGGGGAAGGGATAGGCGCGGGTTCGGGCGCCGGGCGCGTCACCAGCGCCGCCAGCACGTCGCAGGCGCGGTCGATGTCGCGGTGCACGGGGATCGCGGCGTCGACCAGGACCCGGGCGCTCGGGCTGTCGGGGAAGATCGTCTGCACCACAACCGGCTTGTTCCACTCGGTCGCGGCCGCCCCGATCATGCGCGAGGCCTCCAGCTCGGGCTGGGTCAGGTTCGTCGTGCCCGTGGAGTAGCCACCGAAGTAGCCGGTGAGCAGCACCGCGTCGACCTCCTCGACCGCCAGCAGCGCGGCCACGCCGCGCGCGTAGGCCAGCGGGTCGCGGTCACCGGCGCCGGCGAGGTCGACCGGGTTGGTGACGGTGGACCCCTCCCACAGCGCAGCGCGCAGCGCACCGCATGCGGGCTCGCCGAGGACCGGGGTCTCCAGGCCGACGGAGGCGAGCGTGTCGGCGGCGATCGCGCCGTGGCCGCCGCCGTCGGTGAGCACCGCCACGCGGCCGGATCGCATCCGGCGGTCGGCGAGCAGTGCGACCAGCAGGTCGGCCATCTGGGTCGGGTTGTCCACCCGGTGGATGCCGGCGGCCGCACACGCCGCGTCGACCACCTGCGAGGCCGAGGTCAGCGCGCCGGTGTGCGACGCGGCCCCGCGCACCGCTGCCTCCGAGCGGCCGGGCGCGAGCAGGACCACCGGCTTGCCGGCGTCGACGAGGGCGCGCGCGACGGCCACGAACGCCCGGCCGTCGACGACGTCCTCGGCGTACAGCGCGACGGCCCGGGTGCCCGCGTGGGCGACGCAGGACTCCATCAGGTCGACCACGCTCACGTCGGCCTGGTTGCCGACGGACACGAAGCGGGCGACGCCCAGTCCCCGGTCCTCGAGCAGCGCGGCCAGGTCGAGCACGATGTTGCCGCTCTGGCTGAGCACGGTGACGTCGCCCGGCGGCAGCACGGCGTGGCTGAGCTGGAGGCTGGTGCCGGTGTCGACCAGGCCGATGCAGTTCGGTCCGACCAGCACGACTCCGGCCGCTCGCGCGATCCGCAGCACCTCCTGCTCCATCCGCACCCCTTCCGAACCGGTCTCGGACAGGCCGGCGGTGATCACGACCAGCGTCCGGGCACCCGCCTCGACCGCGTCACGCACCGCGTCGACGAGGCCGGCCGAGGGCACGCAGACCACCACCAGGTCGACCGCGGCGCCGTCGGCCCGCGCCGCCACCAGGGTGGGGTACGTCGGGCGGCCGAGCACCCCCCGGGCGGTGCGGTTGACCAGCGTCACCGGCCTGTCGCCGCTGGACTCGAGCGCCCGCCGGGCCAGGATGTGGCCCCACTTGGACGGGTCGTCGCTGGCTCCGACGACCGCGATCGAGGACGGGTCGAAGAGTGCCTCCAGCGGCTGCCCCAGCGGCTGTTGGAGGGCGGTCTCGACCCGGGGCCCGCTCGCGTCCTGCGACCCTTGACGCCTCATCGTGACGAGAATAACATCACTGACTGACTGAACAGTCAATACGTTCGCTGATCGGCTCCGCGAAGGGACAACCGATGACCAGCAACGCTCCGGCCGGCGACTCGGGACGACCTCCCAACCAGCGCGACCTGGCCGCGGCCGAGGCCCGCACCCGGATCCTGGCTGCCGCCGCCGAGTGCATCGTCCGCGACGGTCTGGCGAAGGTCCGGATGGCCGGCATCGCGCGTGAGGCCGGGGTGTCCGCCGGCCTGCTCCACTACCACTTCGACACCAAGGAGCAGCTCTTCGCCGAGGTGCTCACCTACTCCCACCGGCTCTCCAGCGTGCTCAACCAGCGGCTGCTGCAACACGCCGGCAACGACGCCCCGCAGCGGCTCTCCGCCTTCCTCGACCGGTGCCTCCCCAGCGACGACGGTCTCGCCCACGAGTGGCTGCTCTGGCAGGAGCTCGACCTGCTCTGCCTCCGGAAGCCGGAGCTCGCCAAGGTCGGGGCCGATCTCTACGAGGACCTCTACTCCTCGGTGGCCGCGATCATCACTGACGGGATCGAGTCCGGCCACTTCACCACCGACCTCCCGCCGCGCATGGTCGCGGAGACCTCGGTCGCCCTCTGCGACGGGCTCGGCGCCCGGGTGCTGGCCAACGATCCCAACCTCACCCTCGCCGACGCCCGCGCCACGCTCGCGGCCACGGTCGGTACCCTCGTCGGCCACGACGGGCCGCTCCCGGCTCCGGCAGGCATGTTGACAGGAGCACGCACATGACGGGACCCGTCTCGAGCACCACCCGGCGCACGCTCCTCAAGGGCGGACTCGCCGCCGGCGCGGTCGCCGGCTTCGCCGGCTGCGGCTTCGTGCCGAGCGAGGAGAAGCCCGCGGAGGCCCCGTTGCCCAAGTCCGCGAAGGCCAGGATCGACGGGGATCTCGTCTACTTCAACTGGGCCGACTATCTCGACCCCGGCGTGCTCAAGGGCTTCCAGAAGGAGTACGGCGTCAAGATCATCGAGTCCAACTTCGACTCGATGGAGGGCATGTACGCCAAGATCAACGCCGGCAACCAGTACGACATCACGTTCCCGATCGCCAAGTGGGTCGTGAAGATGCGCCGCGAGGGCAAGCTACGCGCGATCGACAAGGACCAGCTCTCCAACGCCGACCAGGTGTACTACTCCGGCTCCTACTTCAACGACCCGTGGTACGACCCGAAGTCGGCGACGTCGGTGCCGTTCACGGTCTACAAGACCGGGATCGGCTGGCGCACCGACAAGATCGACTCGATGACCGGCAGCTGGAACGACCTGTGGAACCCGCAGGGCGACGGCCACATCTTCACCCTCGACGACCAGGACGAGGCGCTGGCGATGGCCGCGCTGCTCCTCGGGTACGACGTGAACACTGCGAAGGCGTCCGAGCTCGCCGAGATCAAGAAGCTGCTGATCAGCCAGAAGAAGTACCTCCGCGGGTACTCCTCCGACGACGTCAACAACATGAGCGGCGGCGACGCCTGGATCCACCACATGTGGAGCGGCGACTTCCTCTACGTGCGCGAGGCGCTCGCGAAGAAGAAGTCCGACTACGACTTCGAGGCGCCGAAGGAGGGAACGCCGATCAACTCCGACGCCTACGCGATCCCCACCAACGCCAAGCACCCCGGCACCGCGATGCTCTTCATCGACTGGCTGCTGCGGCCCGAGAACGCGGTCAAGAACATCCAGTACCTCTACTACCCGTTCCCGGTGAAGGACGCGGTCGCGAGCTTCAACGACCTCGCCAAGGACGTGCCGGCCTGCCACGTCGACGTGAAGGACCTCGAGAACCCCCACGTCTTCCGGTTGCTGCCCGCCGACCAGGTCCAGGCGCGCGCCGCCGTCTGGACCGAGGTCAAGGCCGCCTGAGGTGACCGCGGGCCTGGTCGAGCGGTCGCGGGGGCGCACCCGGTCCCCCCGTTCGTCGCAGCGCACCCGTCTGTGGGGCTGGCTGCTCACGGTGCCCACCGCGTGGATGGTGGCGTTCTTCGTCTCCAGCATGCTGGTCGTGGTGCTGCTCTCCTTCGGGCACACGCAGGCCGACGGCCACCCCGTGTTCGGCACCACGACGAAGAACTTCGCGGCACTGTGGGACCCGGTCTACCTCGAGCTCTTCCTGCGCTCGCTGGGCTATGCGCTGGCGACCGTTGTCCTGTCCGTGGTCGTCGCCTACCCGGTCGCCTACGCGATCGCCCTGCACGGCGGCCGCTACAAGAACGCGCTGATCGCCGCGATCGTGGTGCCGTTCTTCGCCAGCTACCTGATCCGGATGTACGCCTGGAAGGCACTGCTCTCCGACGACGGACTGGTCAACAGCGGCATCCGCAAGACCGGACTCAGCGACGGGATCGCGTTCCTCAACACGCCCTGGGCCGTCGTCGGGGGGCTGGTCTACGGCTTCGTGGTCTTCATGATCCTGCCCGTCTACGCCTCGCTGGAGCGCATGGACGTCTCCCTGATCGAGGCCGGCAAGGACCTGTACCACGGTCCCCTGCGCACCTTCGTCACCGTCACGCTGCCCGCCACGCGCGCCGGGCTGTACGGCGGGATGCTGCTGGTGTTCCTGCCCGCGCTCGGCGACTTCGTGAGCGCGCAGCTGCTCGGCGGCCCGCGCACGTACATGATCGGCAACCTGATCCAGCAGCAGTTCGCCGAGGGCCAGAACTGGCCGCTGGGCTCCGCGATGACGGTCGCGATGATGGCCGCGCTGACCGTGCTGATGGTGGTCTACCTGCGGGCGACGACCACCCGCACCAGGGAGCAGTCGTGAGCGCCCGACGTCTCGAGCGCAAGCCGTTCCTCGCGGTCGCGGTCACCATCGCGTTCTTCGCCTGGCTCTACCTGCCGATCGTCGCCGTGGCCCTGTTCAGCTTCAACTCCGAGAAGTCGCTGTCGGTCTTCTCCGGCTTCAGCACCCGGTGGTACTCCGACTTCTTCAGCAACAGCGCGCTGCTCGAGTCGCTCGGCGCCAGCCTGCGGATCGCGACCGTCGCGGCGCTCGGGTCGCTCGTGCTCGGCACCATGCTGGCCCTCGGCCTGGAGCGGATCACCTCCCGCCCGGCCCGCGCGGTCGGCGCGGTGACCCTGATGCCGCTGGTCACCCCCGAGATCGTCACCGGCGTGGCCGCGCTGCTGCTGTTCACCGGTCTCGGCCTGAAGCTGTCGCTGGCCACGGTGACGCTCGCGGAGATCACGTTCTCGATCGCCTACGTGACCGTGATCGTGCGCGGGCGGCTCGGCAGCATGTCCCCCGAGGTGGAGGAGGCCGCCCGCGACCTCGGCTGCACCCCGTGGCAGGCGCTGCGGCTGGTGACGCTCCCCGCGCTCTGGCCTGCGCTGCTCGGGTCCGGGCTGCTGGTCTTCGCGCTGGTCTTCGACGACTTCGTGCTCGCCTTCTTCACGACCGGCGTCGACCCGCAGCCGCTGCCGGTGCGGATCTACTCCTCGATCCGGTTCGGCATCTCACCCGCGATCAACGCGGTGGGCACCCTGATGCTGCTGGTCTCGGGGCTGCTGATCGTGGCGGCGCTGCTGCTGCCGCGCCTGTTCAACCGCAAGACGTCCAGCCTGGACCTGATCACCGGAGGCGAACGCCGATGACCACCCCCGTGACCCCCGCGGAGACACGCGCGGTCGTCGTACCTCCTGCGGTGAGCTCGGCGGTGTCGCTCCGTGGCCTCACCAAGGAGTTCGGCGGCACCCGGGTCGTCGACCGCATCGACCTCGACGTCGCGGCCGGCGAGTTCTTCTCCCTGCTCGGTCCCTCGGGCTGCGGCAAGACCACCACGCTCCGGATGATCGCCGGCTTCAACGACCCCACCTCCGGCACCGTGCTGGTGGGTGGCGAGGACGTCACCAGCACGCCGCCGCACAAGCGCGACGTCAACACGGTCTTCCAGAGCTACGCGCTCTTCGAGCACCTCGACGTGCGCGGCAACGTCGGCTTCGGCCTGCGCCGCAAGGGCGTCGACCGATCCAGCATCGACCAGCGGGTCAGCGAGATGCTCGAGCTGGTGGAGCTCGGGCCGCGCGCGAAGGACCGCCCCGCCCAGCTCTCCGGTGGCCAGCGGCAGCGCGTCGCGCTGGCCCGCGCGCTGATCAACCGGCCGAAGGTGCTGCTGCTCGACGAGCCGCTCGCGGCGCTCGACCTGAAGCTCCGTCGGGCGATGCAGGTCGAGCTGAAGACGATCCAGCGCGAGGTCGGGATCACGTTCCTGTTCGTCACCCACGACCAGGACGAGGCGCTCAGCATGAGCGACCGGGTCGCGATCATGAACGACGGCGTGATCGAGCAGTGCGGCACCCCCGAGGACGTCTACGAGAACCCGACCTCGGTCTTCGCCGCCAGCTTCATCGGCACCAGCAACCTGATGCAGGGCACGTACGCCGGCGGCGCGGTCCGCGTCGCGCCCGAGCTGGCGGTCCCGGTGCCCGGGCCACACGGGGTCGGCCGACGGCGACCGGCTGAGCGTGGCGATCCGGCCGGAGAAGATCTGGATGAGCGACTTCGCACCGTCGATGGTGCAGGTGCCGGGCACGATCGTGTCCACCAGCTACCACGGCGCGACCACGCAGTACCTGGTCTCGGTGGCCGCCGGCGTCACCCTGACCGTGCTGGAGCAGAACCTCCCCCGGATGCGCGCCGACGACCGCTGGAGCCCCGGCGACCGGGTGCAGCATCGGCTGGCATGCCCGAGCACGCCGTCGTGCTGCGATGAGCTCCCGACGAAACCGGTCCGACGTCGTCGTCGTCGGCGCCGGACTGGCCGGCCTGAGCGCCGCCCGCGACCTGGCGGCCGGCGGTGCGTCCGTGACCGTGCTCGAGGCCCGCGACCGGGTCGGCGGCCGGGTGGAGCAGGTGCCGCTTCGCCGACGGGCGCCTTGTCCAGCTCGGCGGCGAGGTGGTCGGCACCGGCCACACCGCCTACCTCGATCTGGTCGCGGAGCTCGGGCTCACCCTGGTGCCGTCGTACGTCGCGGAGCCGGGCGAGATCACCCGCCAGGTGCCCGGCTCGGTCGACGTCGGCGACTGGCCGTCGTGGACCACGGACGCCGACCGCGCGTCGTACGAGAAGGTCGAGGACGCGCTGGCCCAGGTCGTCGCGCGGGATCGACCCCGACAACGTGCACGCGCACCCCGAGCTGCGCCGGCTCGACCGGCTCAGCGTCGGCGACTGGCTGCGCGAGGTCGGGGCGACCCCGGCCGTGCTGCGGCTCAAGGAGCTCGCCGCGCTCGGCCTCGCGGACGGGTCGATCGAGCGCACCAGCCTGTTCGCCTACGCACGCAAGATCGCGGTCGGCGGCGGCAGCGGCTCCTACGACTACGAGGTCTGGGAGAACCAGCGCGTGGCCGAGGGATCGGCCACGGTCGCGCTGCGGATGGCCGACGAGCTGACCGACGTACGGCTGTCGACGCCCGTCGCCGAGATCGCGGTGACCGGGACCGGTGTGCGGGTGCGTGCCGACTCGGGCGAGCTGTTCCACGCCGACGCGGTGGTGCTCGCGGTCCCCGCCGGCCCGGCGCGCGACCTCGCGATCACCGGCGTCAGCGAGGCCCGGCTCATCTCGCTGCGGCGGCAGCGGCACGCGTGGGCGGCCAAGTTCGTGGCGGCCTACGACGAGCCGTTCTGGCGGGCCACCGGGCAGAACGCGCTGTCGGAGTGCGAGGGCGTGATCGGCTCGACCTGGCCGCAGCAGGAGGGTGTGCTGTCCGCGCTGGTGCCGCCCGAGCGCTACGCGGCGTTCGCGGCGGCCGACGCCGGAGACGCGCACCCGCGAGGCGCTGCGCAGACATCGCGGCGCTGTACGGACCGCGGGCGACCAGCCCGCTCGCCACCTGGACCCGGCTCTGGGGCACCGACCCGTGGACACAGGGTTACGTGACGAACTGGCGGCCCGGCGACGTGGAAGCGGTCGGGCCGCTGCACGGCACGCACGAGCCCCCGTTCTACGTCTGCGGCTCCGACCAGTGGGTCGCCGGCTACATGGAAGGCGCGGTCCGCACCGGGCGGGCCGCGGCCGCAGCAGCACTGCACGAGGAGGCGCCCTGATGGACTTCGGACTCACCGACGAGCAGCGCAGCATCGTGCAGGTGACGCGCGCCTTCGTGGAGCGCGAGCTCTACCCGCACGAGGAGGAGGTGGAGCGCACCGGCGTGCTGCGCCCCGAGCTCGCGCGAGCAGATCCGGGAGAAGGCGATCACGGCCGGGCTGTACGCCGCGAACATGCCCGAGGAGGTCGGCGGCGCCGGCTTCGACATGGTCACCTGGGTGCTGTTCGAGAAGGAGCTCGGCCGGGCCAACTACGCGCTGCACTCACTGCATCGGCCGGCCCTCGAACATCCTGCTGGCCGGCACCGAGGCGCAGCGGGAGCGCTACCTCTATCCCGAGCGTCCGCGGGGAGCGACGCGACTGCCTGGCGATGACCGAGCCGGACGCCGGGTCCGACCTGCGCGCGATGCGCACGCGCGCCGTACGCGACGGCGACGGCTGGCGGATCCGCGGCACCAAGCACTTCATCAGCCACGCGCAGCGAGTCCGACTTCGTGATCCTGTTCGCCGTCACCGACCCCGCCGAGGGCGGCGACGGCCGCAAGGCGATGTCGACGTTCCTGGTCGACCTCGACACGCCCGGTCTTGCCGTGCACGACGGCTACCGCAACGTCTCGCACCGCGGCTACACCAACGCGATCCTCGACTTCGACGACTGCTGGGTGCCCGGCGACGCGCTGCTCGGCGAGGAGGGCAAGGGGTTCGACCTGGCCGGCACCTGGCTGGGCAGCACCCGGCTCCAGGTCGCCGCCACCTGCCTGGGCCGGGCGGAGCGGGCGCTCGACCTCGCGGTCCGGCACGCCGCCGAGCGGGTGCAGTTCGGGCAGAAGATCGGCCGCTTCCAGGGCATCTCCTTCAAGCTCGCCGACATGGCCATCGAGCTGCGGGCGGCCGAGCTGCTCACGCTCGACGCGGCCTGGAAGTACGACCAGGGCCGCGCCGACCGACGCCGACATCGCGATGGCCAAGGTCAAGGCCACCGAGATGCTGGCGATGGTGGCCGACGAGGCGATCCAGATCCACGGCGGGATGGGGCTGATGGACGAGCTGCCGCTGGAGCGGATCTGGCGCGACGCCCGGATCGAGCGGATCTGGGACGGTACGTCGGAGATCCAGCGGCACATCATCTCGCGGGCGCTGCTGCGCCCGCTAGGAGCCTGAGAGGTGGGCGAGGCCATGCCCGACAGTCCAGTGCGCACGCGGCGCGAGGGAGCGATCCTCGAGGTCACGCTCGACCGGCCCAAGGCCAACGCGATCGACCTGGCGACCAGCCGGCTGATGGGCGAGGTGTTCGCGGACTTCCGCGACGACCCCGCCCTGCGCGTGGCGGTCCTGCGGACGGCCGGCGACAAGTTCTTCAGCGCCGGCTGGGACCTCAAGGCCGCAGCCGGAGGCGACGCGGTCGACGGCGACTACGGCGTCGGTGGGTTCGGCGGGCTCCAGGAGCTGCCGGGGCTGAACAAGCCGGTGATCGCGGCCGTGCACGGGCTGGCGATGGGCGGCGGCTTCGAGCTGGCGCTGTCCTGCGACCTGATCTACGCCATCGGCCGCCACCCAGTTCGGGCTGCCGGAGATCAACGCCGGCACGCTCGCCGACGCGGCCACGATCAAGCTGCCGAAGCGGATGCCGTACCACGTGGCGATGGAGCTGCTCCTGACCGGACGCTGGATGGATGCCGCCGAGGCGCACCGCTGGGGCGTCGTCAACGAGGTGCTCGCCGACGACGACGCGCTGATGGCGCGGGTGTGGGAGGTGGCCCGGCTGCTGGAGTCGGGGCCGCCGCTGGTGTTCGCGGCGATCAAGGAGATCGCGCGGGTCGCAGAGGGCAAGCCGTTCCAGGAGGTGCTGGACCTGGTCACCAGCCGCACCCTGCCGACGGTCGACACCCTCTACGGCTCCGAGGACGGGCTGGAGGGTTTCAAGGCGTTCGCGGAGAAGCGCGCCCCGGTGTGGAAGGGGCGCTGACCGGTCCGGCTCCGCCGTTGGGTGAGGATGGACCCATGGAACACGTCGAGGTGGCTCGGGCCGACGACGCGCGTGGCGAGCTCGTGCTGCGGCGTCGTACCGACGACAACGCGGTGGACGTCCTCGAGCTCAGGGTCAACGGGGTCTTCGTGATGGACACCCTCGAGACCAGCACCGAGCACGCGCTGGCCGAGGTCGCGCTCGCGCAGGTGGCCGACCCGCGCAACGTGCTGGTCGGCGGCCTCGGGCTCGGGTTCACCATGCATGCGGTGCTGGAGGACGTGCGCGTCGAGAAGGTCGTCGTCGCCGAGATCGAGGGCGCGCTGATCGACTGGATGCGCGACGGCACCGTGCCGCACGGCCCGGAGTACCTCGCCGACGCGCGCCTGACGATCGCCAACCTCGACATCGCGGTGGCGGTCGAGGAGCTGACCCCGGGTGGCTACGACCTGGTGCTGCTCGACGTCGACAACGGTCCGGGCCACCTCGTGCACGACGGCAACGCGCGCCTGTACCGGCACGACTTCCTGGCCGCCGTACGACGCGCGCTGGCGCCGGAGGGTGTCCTCGCGATCTGGTCGGCCGACCAGGCGCCGGACCTGGAGGCCGCGCTGCGCGAGGTGTACGGCGACGTGTCCCCTCTGACGTACGACGTCGACCTCCAGGGTCGTCCGGAGCACTACTGGCTCTACGTCGCGTCTAACGTGGACACATGAGAATCACCCCACGAAGCGGCTCGCTTCGCTCCCACCTCCGCGGGACCCCGAATGACCGACGAATACCGCATCGAGCACGACACGCATGGGCGAGGTCCGCGTGCCCGCGGACGCGCTCTGGCGGGCCCAGACCCAGCGGGCCGTCGAGAACTTCCCGATCTCGGGCACCCCGCTCGAGCCCGCGCAGATCGGCGCGCTCGCGCGGATCAAGACGGCCGCCGCCACGCGCCAACGCGCGAGCTCGGCGTGCTCGACGCCGAGCATCGCCGAGGCGATCGCGACGCCGCCGCCGACGATCGTCGCCGGCGAGCACGACGACGCAGTTCCCGATCGACGTCTACCAGACCGGCTCCGGCACGTCGTCGAACATGAACATGAACGAGGTGCTCGCCACCCTGGCCGCGCAGCGCTCGGCGGTCGACGTGCACCCCAACGACCACGTCAACGCCTGCCAGTCCACCAACGACGTGTTCCCGACCTCGGTCCACGTCGCCGCGACGCGGTCGCCGTCGTCGACGACCTGATCCCGGCGCTCGACCACCTCGCGACGTCGCTGGAGGCGAAGGCCGACCGAGTTCGCCGACGTCGTGAAGTCCGGCCGCACGCACCTGATGGACGCCACCCCGGTCACGCTCGGCCAGGAGTTCGGCGGCTACGCGGCCGCAGATCCGGCTCGGCATCGAGCGGCTCGAGGCCGCGCTCCCCCGCGTCGCCGAGCTGCCGCTCGGCGGCACCGCGGTCGGCACCGGCATCAACACCCCGGACGGCTTCGCCGCAGCGCGTCATCGCGGTCCTCGCCGAGCGACACCGGCCTGCCGATCACCGAGGCCCGCAACCACTTCGAGGCGCAGGGCGACCGCGACGGCCTGGTCGAGCGTCGCGGCGCAGCTGCGCACGATCGCCGTCAGCCTCACCAAGATCTGCAACGACCTGCGCTGGATGGGCAGTCCGGCCCGAACACCGGCCTCGGCGAGATCGCACTCCCCGACCTGCAGCCGGGCTCGATCGATCATGCCCGGCAAGGTCAACCCGGTGATCCCCGAGGCCATGCTGATGGTGTGCGCCCAGGTGATCGGCAACGACGCCACCGTCGCCTGGGCCGGCGCCAGCGGCATCTTCGAGCTCAACGTGATGATGCCGGTGATCGGCCCGCAACGTGCTCGAGTCGATCCGGCTGCTCGCGCAACGCCTCGCGCCTGCTCGCCGACACGCGCGTCGACGGGATCGACGCCAACGTCGAGCGGATGCGCGCGCTACGCCGAGTCGTCGCCCTCGATCGTCACGCCGCTCAACCCGCGCATCGGCTACGAGGCGGCGGCCAAGGTCGCCAAGCAGGCGCTCAAGGACGGCATGACGATCCGCGAGGCCGTGATCGACCTCGGCTTCGTCGAGCGCGGCGAGCTCACCGAGGAGCAGCTCGACGCGGCGCTCGATGTAGACGCGATGACACGCAAGGAATGACGCACGGCGTGGAAGCCACCGCTGGTGCGCGATGCGCGCCTGATGGCGCACTTCTCCGCGCATCCGCCGCCTGCGTTGCGGCAGATGCCGGGCTTCGCCGACCTCAGCGAGCGAGAGCGCGAGATCCTGGACCCCGGCTCCGTCCAGCATCGAATCGACCAGATCGCTGTTGGAGGATGGAGCCATGCCACACATACAACGTTTCGACCATATCGGCATCACCGTCGCGGACCTCGACTCGGTGACGGCGTTCTTCGTCGGGCTGGGTCTCGAGGTCGAGGGCACCGGATCAGTGGAGGGTGAGTTCGTGGAGACCGTGTGCGGCATCCCGGGCGCGCATTGTCAGATCACGATGCTGCGGTCGCCCGGCGATGGTGCACGGCTGGAGCTCGCGAGCTTCGTCACGCCCGACCACGTGCCCGGATCGCCTATGGCGATGGCCAACGAACTGGGTCTGCGAAACGTCTCCTTCGAGGTCGGCGACCTGCGGGCAGCGGTCGACGCGGTGGCTGCGGACGGGTACGGGCTCGTCGGCGGCATCGGCGAGTATGAAGGCAGTGTGCGTATGGCCTACGTACGCGGGCCGGACGGGATCATCGTGTCGCTGTTCGAGCAGCTCGGCTGACTCGCGTCATTCCGCGAGCGACCGCACGCTGGCCTGCCCAGTCGGCCGGCGGTCGGGTCCGGCACTACGACCGTGCTGTCGGGGTTGGCCCGAACTCCTCCAGGGGGACGTCCTGGTCGCTGATCCCCCCCGCGATGGCGGCGCAGACATAGAGCACGCTGGTCAACAGCGACAAGACGAACAAGACCGCCAGCGGTAGGGCGAAGGCGCCGTACTGCGGCTTGTCCAGTGACCACGCGACGATGATCTCCAGCAGCTGCTTGATCAGGCCGACGGCCACGGCACCGATCAGGCTCGAGATGAGGCGAGGGCGTCGAGCCGGACGGATGCCGCCGAGGGTGCCCAGCAGGATCCACATGATGAGGGTGTCGATGGCGAAGCCGACGAGCAGACCGACGCCGACCAGGGCCGCGCGAGCCGGCGCGGAGTCCCATCCGATCGCGTCGAGCAGGGGCTGGATCAGGCTCGAGGTCAGGCTCGCCGAGGCGAACGAGACCGCAAGCAGCGGCGTCACCCCCAGGAGAAGCAGCAGGTGGCGGGCCTTCGCCTTGACGAAGGTCCTCGGATCGGGCGGGGCGCCGAAGATCACGTGCATCGAGCTGCTGGCGCCGCGGACCGCGCTGAGCGTGGAGTAGAGCAGCAGCACGAGTCCGATGATCCCCGCGGTGCGACCCGTCGAGCGCAGCTCCTGCGGGTCGATCCCGTTCTCTCCGACCAGGGTCGGCAGTGCGTCGCCGAGGAGGTCGGTCAGCTTCTCCGCGAGCTGGTCGGCACCCAGGATCGCGATCACCCCGTAGGCAAGGGCGAGCAACGACAGCAGTGACAAGAACAGGTAGTACGCGGTGCCGGAGGTGAGGAGAGCGACGTTGGCATGGGTGTACCTGCGCAGTGCGCGGTAGCCAATGCCGCCCACGGCGGTTCGGTCCAGCTTCTCGGCGAAGCCGGGGACCTCGGCAGGGGGCGGATCGATGGGCGTCCCCACGATCGGCGGCGGCGCCGCGGCTGATGCCATGCGGACTCCAGATCGTCACGCGTGCCGTTGGCCCTGGGCAGTGTTTCCTCATCGTAGCGGGGTCGTTCCGGGGGCCGGAACCGGCGGAACGAGAGTCATGCCGGCGCGTGCCCCGGGCAATTGCGCTCGAGGACCGAAGCGCCTTGCGGCCGTCGCGACCTGGAACGAGCCTCGCGGCGTGCCGCTCACCCGTCCTTGGGGTGCCGGTGCCGATGTTCCATGATCGTGGCGTCCGCATCGAACTTGGGATCGGCGACGAGGTACTGCGCCATCAGGCTGTCGTGACGGTGGGGGGCCGGATGCACCGGTTCGGGAATCACGCGGCCCTCGGCGGCGTCCCAGAACCGGTCCGCCAGCGCCCAGACCCTGCGCGCCACCAGGCCGAGGGGACCCGTGTGCGGCAACCACGGATGTGGCCGGGTCGGACCATGCGTCTCAGCGTCGAAGACCCGCCGGGCCAACCCGTCGACTTCGAGCGGGTCGCCGTGCCTGATCAGCTTCTCCACCATCTCGCTCTCGATCCGGTTGTGCTCGTTGAGTTGTCCGTTCGCCCTGTCCCACAAATCCGACCACCTCAGGTGGATCGCGTGTGACTCGCCGTACAACCTGCCCTTGATCAGGTACAGCGTCTGCTCCAGCTCTCGCGCCGCGTGGAGATACTCGTGGGCGAGTGTCGCCCCGTCCGGGACGGTGTGTCGCACCGGCCCCACCAGCACGGCCTCGACCGCGGCCAGGTGCCGACTGGTCGCCGCGAGGAACGTGTCAGTGGCCGCATAGTGATCGCGCGGCCGGCGAGGGTCACGGTGCGGAAGGAGGGCCTCTCGCAGCCTTTCCGCCAGGGACTGCTGCGTCGCCGCGACTGTCCGTGCCAAAGAATCTCCGTGTCCCATCGCGCTCACCTCGAAGGCAGTCACGTCAGACCGCCTCCACCCAGTGTCACCCCGTGACGAGTCCTGGGGGCTGGTGTCTAGCGCACCCACCTGCTGATCCCGATGCTCCGGACGCGCTCGTGTCCGGCGGGTACGGCGCCGCCTTGACTGGTCAGGCGCCCTGGCGCCTCGCGGACTACATGAGCAGCAAGTGACGGCCGCATGATTTGTCGTTCACATAGATCAGTCGTGGCTCCGATCCGTTGTCCACTCACCTCCTGGGTGCCAAGGGGGCTCCCTGACGTTGTCGCCAAGTGCGCGGCGGAATGGCGGGAGGCAGTAATCATGAGAAACAAGCGGAACAAGCGCCCGATCACGGCGCTGCTGGGGGCGACGGCGCTGGTCCTGTCGGGGCTCGCGGCCAACACGACAATGGCGCTGACGGCACCACCGGCCGCCGCGGCGGGCGCCCCGACATCTGCGACTGACGAGACCAAGGTCCCGCACTACTTCGGGCCCAGTCCCAACTGGGCGAACAGTCCCCTGACCATGGCCACAGCGGACGTGAAGATCGCCGGCGCCGGCAAGGGCGCTACGGCGATCGCCCAGGTCGACCCGAGCACGGGCGGCATCACCAAGATCGACGTCACCTCCCCGGGCCACGACTACGCAGCCGACACCACCGTTGCCGTAGAGGGCACCGCCGGCACCCCGGCCACCGCGACCGCGACCGTCACGACCACCGGCGGCGTCGTCGCCGCGACGGTCGACAAGGGCGGCTCGGGCTACACCAAGTTCAAGGTCGACGTCACCGGTGGCGGAGGGACCGGCGCGTCTATGACGCCCTCGGGTGGCGTCGACGCGGTCACGCTCGCCGACGGCGGCTCCGGATACACCATGCCGACCGTGAGCTTCGACCTGCCCGACGACCCCGACGGCACCATCGCCACGGGCCACGTGGAGCCGGCGGACCTGAGCGCCGGCGGCGTGATCTCGAAGGTCACCATCGACCGGCCGGGCTCCGGCTACGCAACCCCGCCGGCCGTCCACATCTACAACGGCACGCCGTACGATCCGATCGCCGGCAACACGCCAGCCAAGGCCAGCACCACCCTGCAACTCATCGGCCTCACGGTCGCCGACCCCGGCTCCGGCTACACCTCGACCCCGGTCGTGGACGTCACCGACCCGACAGGGACCGGCACCGGTGCGGCGGCCTCCGTCACCACCGACGTGGGTGCGATCTCGGGCATCACGGTCGACTCGCCGGGCGACGGCTACCTGACGAAGGGCATCAAGAAGTTCCAGGACTCCCTCCCCATGCCCTGCAACCCCGGCGTCACCGGCTCCGGCTGCCCGGACGTCCCGCAGAGCGCCGACCCGGCCACCGCCGACAAGTTCGTGCCGCTGGCCGTGCCTGAGTCGAAGACCTACAGCGGCGAGCAGGCCGACCAGTACGTCATCGGCCTGGTGCAGTACCGCACCCGGTTCAGCTCGGACTTGCCGCCCACCCTGGTGCGCGGCTACGTCCAGCTCTCGACACCGGACACCCCGGGCCAGAAGGTCCCGCTGTACAACGAGCTCCTGAACGGCCAGCGGCAGCCGCTGCCCTACACCGGCGTGACGTCGCCGCAGTGGCTCGGCCCCATCATCGCGGCAACGAAGGACCGCCCGGTGCGGATCGTGTTCCGCAATCTGCTGCCGACCAATGCCGACGGCGACCTGTTCCTGCCGACCGACAGCTCCATGATGGGCTCCGGTATGGCCCCGATGACGGGAATGGCGGACCCGGCCGACCAGAACTCGGTTCTCGACGAGGTCCGCAACCCGAAGTGCACTCAGGCCCCCAAGGACGCGATGTGCTTCAAGGACAACCGCGCGACGCTGCACCTGCACGGCGGGATCACGCCGTGGATCAGTGACGGCACCCCTCACCAGTGGATCACGCCCGCCGGGGAGAAGACCAGCTGGCCGCAGGGCGTCAGCGTCCAGAACGTCCCCGACATGACCGATCCGAACGGCGGCGCGGAGATGTGCGCAGCCAAGGACGACGGCTGCTCGACGTTCTACTACAGCAACCAGCAGAGCGCGCGGCTGATGTTCTACCACGACCACTCGTGGGGCATCACCAGGCTCAACGTGTACGCCGGTGAGGCCGCCGGCTACACCATCACCGACGACACCGAGAAGAAGCTGGTCGACAGCGGTGCTCTCCCGGGCGCCGACGACACCCTGCCGCTGATCGTGCAGGACCGCACGTTCACCCCGGACGACGCCCAGCTCAAGCTGCAGGACCCCACCTGGGACACCGGGCGCTGGGGCACCAAGGGCAGCTTCTGGTACCACCACGTGTACATGCCGGCGCAGAACCCCGGTGACCCCTCGGGGATGAGCGCCTACGGCCGCTGGATGTACGGGGCGTGGTTCTGGCCGCCGGCCAGCGGGACGAAGTACGGACCGATCCCGAACCCGTACTACGACCCCGGCTGCAAGCTCGACGACCCGAACACCTGGCAGTACCAGACCGATCCGTTCTGCGAGCCGGAGCAGATTCCGGGGACGCCGAACATCAGCGCGGGCATGGAGCAGTTCAACGACACCCCGATCGTCAACGGGGTGGCCTACCCGAAGCTCGCGCTCCAACCCAAGACCTACCGGCTGCGGATGTTCAACGCCGCCAACGACCGGTTCTTCAACTTCCAGTGGTACACCGCCGATCCGAACCAGGGCGACGGCACCACGGAGGTCGCCCTCAAGCCGGGCGAGCTCGCGGCCGCACAGACCGACCCAACGGTGTCACCGACCCCGGTGGGTGCCGGCAACAACGCCGCCGGCCCCGATTGGGTGCAGGTCGCCTCCGAGGGCGGATTCCTGCCGAAGCCGGCCGTCATCGACGGCCAGCAGCCCACCACGTGGATCACTGACCCGACGCGCTTCGACGTCGGCAACGTCGACCAGCACTCGCTGCTGCTCGCGCCCGCGGAGCGCGCCGACGTGGTCGTGGACTTCTCGAAGTTCGCCGGCAAGACACTGATCCTCTACAACGACGCTCCCGCCGCGTTCCCGGCGCGAGTGCCGCAGTACGACTACTACACCGGCGCCCCGGACCTGAGCCCGACTGGCGCCCCGACCATCCACGCCGGCTACGGCCCCAACACCCGCACCGTCATGCAGGTGAAGATCGCGGACGCCGCTCCGGCGGCGGCCTTCGACCTGCCGAAGCTGCAGGCGGCGTTCAACCACAAGGCAGACGGCAGTGGAGTCTTCGAGGCCGGCCAGCACCCGGTCATCGTCGGCCAGGCGGCGTACAACTCCGCCTACGGCTCCGCCTTCGCCGCCAGCAGCAACTGCAACGCGAAGGGATCCACCCTGCAGAAGTGCGACGGCCTGGTCCGTGTGAACGACACCGGAACGTTCGGCTTCAACACGCTGCGGTCTCCTGCCAGCAAGGTCTCCATGCAGATGGAGCCGAAGGCGATCCACGACGAGATGAACAGCTCGACGTTCGACGAGTTCGGCCGGATGCAGGCGAACTTGGGCGTCGAGGCACAACCGCCGACACCGGGTGGGCAGAACGTCACGCTCTACCCGTACGTCAACCCGCAGACGGAGCTGATCGACGGGACGAACCTGCCTTCCGCTGACGTCAAGGTGGCACCAATCGCAGACATGAAGGACGGGACCCAGATCTGGCGGTTCACCCACAACGGCGTGGACACGCACCCGATCCACTTCCACCTCTTCGACGTGCAGGTGCTCAACCGGGTGACGTGGGACAACATCGTCAAGCCACCCGACGCCAACGAGCTCGGCTGGAAGGACACGGTGCGGATGAGCCCGCTCGAGGACACGATCGTCGCGCTGCGACCGGTCGTCCCGAAGACGCCGTTCGAGGTCCCGAACTCGGTGCGTCCGCTCAACCCGATGATGCCGGACGCGTCGACCGCGATGTTCAACAACGTCGACCCGCAGGGCAACCCGGTCGATGACATCGTCAACGGACTGGTCAACTTCGGGTGGGAGTACGTGTACCACTGCCACATCCTCAGCCACGAGGAGATGGACATGATGCGTCCGGTCAGCCTGGCGCTGCCGCCGCGCAAGCCGACGGGGCTGGTCTCATCGATCGTGGGCACGGGCAACAACCGCAGGTTCCGGCTGACCTGGAACGACAACTCGATCACCGAGACGTCGTTCGTCCTCCAGCGCACGACCAACGGCACGACGTGGACGGACGTCGGCACGCTCAACGCACCGTTGGACGTGGCGAACACCCACGGCACCCGCTCGCTCACCGACAACTCCTCGAACGTGTCGACGGCGTACAGGTACCGGGTGGCCGCGGTGAACGCCGTCGGCTACGGAGGAGCGTTCCCGAGCGTGTCGGCGAGGTCGCTGTCACCTGAGGTCGGGGTGAACGCCCCGGCCGCGCCGAGCCAGCTCGCGGCCGCGCCGCAGGCCGGCCCGACGCGGGTGGCGTTGAGCTGGCGTGACAACGCGAGCAGCGAGACAGGTTTCGTCCTCGAGCGGTCGACCGACGGCGGCGCGACCTTCACTCGGCTCGCGTCGGTCCCGGCCCGCACCGGCACCGGGAACGTCACGTTCACCGACAACACCGTCACCCAGGGAACCAGCTACGTCTACCGCGTCGCGGCGGAGAACGCCGCGGGAGTGTCGCCGTACACGGCACCCGTGACCGTGAAGGTGGACGTGCCGGCGGCACCGTCCAGCGTGACGGCAACGGCGACCCGCCAGGGCGCCGGCGAGCGGGTCACAGTGAACTGGAGCGGGGTCGCCGAAGCCACCGGCGGCTACCAGGTGCAGTGGAGCACGAGCCCGACGTTCGCCACGGTCGCGGGCTCCGGTACCACGGGTGCCGGGGTGACCACCTTCACGACCGGCACGATCACGCGGGTCACCTGGTATGTCCGGGTGCGATCGGTCAACCCACTCGGCTCCTCGGCCTGGGCCACGCCCCCACCAGTGGCGCCGGCCGCGTGAGGTAAGCCCCCGACCTCGGAGAAGGGGCCGAGCGGCGGCGGCGGGAAGGCCGAAAGGCCCTCCCGTCGCCGTTCGCTGTCGTGTGCACTGGGACTGAGCGGCGGCTCGGCAGCGCGCTCTGAACGACGTCAGGAAGGTGACCGAGTGGGTGCCGGGGTGGAGAGATCATGAGCACTGTCATGGTCGTCGACGACCAGGAACGCATGCGGAGCATGCTGTGCCGACTGCTTGCCGCTGAGGGTCACGTCACCGAGTCGATCCCGGACGGAGAGACCGCGCTCGACCGGCTTGCCAGCGACAAGGTCGACCTGGTGCTCCTGGACCTGGTGCTGCCCGGCGCGAACGGACTCCAGGTGCTGATGCGGTTGCGCGACCGCGGGTTCCGGGCGCCGGTGATCGTTCTGTCCGCGGTCCCGGACGTCGCCGCGCGCGTCGACGCGCTCGACCTCGGCGCCGTGGATTTCGTGCCCAAGCCGTTCCACACGCCGGAGCTCATGGCACGGGTACGACGCATCCTGGCCAACCATCCAACCGCGCCTGCCGTGGAGACTCGCTACCTCGAACACGGCGGCGTCCGGCTCGATCTGGACCGGCGCCGTGCGCTCTGGCGCGGCACCCAGGTGCTGCTCACCGAGCGTGAGTTCGAACTGCTGGCGCACCTGATGCGCCGCCACGGACGGGTGTGTCGGCGTGCAGAGCTCTTCAACGACGTGTGGGGCCTGCCCTTCGAGCCCGGTACCAACGTGCTCGAGGTCTGCGTCCGGCGGCTGCGCAACAAGCTTCCCGAGGTGCCGATCGAGACCGTCCGCTCGGTCGGCTACTGCTTCACGGAGGACTGACTCGTGCAGACGGTCGCCGAAAAAGACGTCGGGGATCCGGCCGGTGAACCGCGGTCCCGACCGGCCGCGACCTACTGGCTGTTCTGGCCTTGGGTCGTGCTGTCCGTCACCTGCCTCGGTCTCATGTGGGCGGCGCCGGGCGAGGAGGTCGTCCCGTTCCACCTCATCTGGATCGGATTCGCGCTCGCCTACGGGTTCGAGCCCTGGCCGGTCCCGATCACGTGCGTCGCACTCGGGCTGGCAACAGTGTTGTCCGGCGCGATCCTGCTGACGCGGGCCAGCCTCGGCGTCATCGCGTGGGAGGAAACCAGCGAGATCCTGCTGATGGCCACCCTGGCCTGCCTCGTCCTGTGGCACGTGCGCCGACGGCTGGCCGCGACGGCGGCCGTGACCCGCCTGGCCGACCACCAGGTCGCCGCGGCCAGGCAGCGCGAGCGACTCGGGCGCCTGACCTCGCACGAGATGCGCACGCCGCTGACCATCGCCTCGGGGTACGTCGACCTGCTGCTCGCACGTGAGGACCGTCATGACCAATGCGACGACCTGCTGGTGGTACGCGACGAGCTCGGCCGCCTGGTCCGCGCCGGCGATCGGCTGCTGCGCACGATCACGCTCGAGGACGAGCTGCCGCAGGACAGGCTCGACCTCTCCGATCTGGTCGAGGAGACGGTGACGCGCTGGTCCACGGTGGCTCACCGCACCTGGGTCAGCGACACGACCCCGGCCACCGGGGTCGCCTCCCGCGAGCGACTGCGCGTCTGCCTGGACACCCTCATCGAGAACGCCGTCCGCTACACGGAGCCCGGCGGCACCATTCGCGTTTTCTGCCACCCGGACAGACCGGGAGCGATCTGCCTCGGTGTCGCCGACTCCGGTCCCGGCTTCTCCCCCGAACAAGCCGCGCTCCTCAACGACCGGGAGTGTGCCGCCCACGGCGACCACGGATTGGGCATCGGTCCGAGCGGCCCCGGCGGCCAGACCGGTTACGGACTGGGCATCGTCCAGGAGATCATCACCGCCCGGGACGGAACGGTGCGCGCGGAACGCGCGCCGGAGGGCGGCGCGCTCGTTCGGATGCTCCTGCCCGACGGGCTCGGTGGGGCGACGAGCGGGCGGCGACCATCTGACCGCAGCTGAACACGCCGCGGTACCGACGGTCTCGGTAGGGTGGACCGCATGGACACGGAGCCCATCCCGATCGCGTACGCCGCACTGCAGCGCGGAACGCCTGTGCACACGACCGATGGCCGCGAGTTCGGCACCGTCTCGGCCGTGGTCGTCGACGAACCGGTTGACGTCTTCGACGGGATCAACGTCGAGACTCCCCAAGGCACGAGGTTCGTCGACGCGGACCAGGTCGGTCGGATCTTCACGACCTATGTGTGCACGACCTTGTCCTGGGACGAAACAGGGCACCTGCCCGACCCGCACTGAAGTCCGAACGTCCGGCTCGAGCAGAACCACTGGGCCGCCCGTTCGGTGCGACCAGCGCACTCCTCGGGCCACGCACCATGGAGCACCTCGACGACCTTTTGGCCGGCGCGGAGGCCCTGCAGAACCCCACCTGCGTCGTCGTCCGGCCACCGAGTGGTCCGCGGCCTGACCACCAACGCACACGAACTGAGGAGGGACATCGTGGTGGACCCCGCCATCATCCTGGTCTCGGAGCACCACGCCGACGATGCTGCTCGAGGAGTTCCAGAGCCGGTACGCAGCGCGACTACGACCTGCGCACGGCGACCACCACGGCGTCGAGGCCGAGGAGGTCGCGCGCGAGATCGGCGACGTCGGCGGACAGGTGGCGATGTTCGTCACCGACTCGCGGCTGCCCGACGTCGACCACATCTTCGAGGCGATCCATCGCTGGCGCGTCGTGGTGCCCACCGCCCGCCGCGTGATCGCGGCGCACTGGGACTACTTCCTCGCGGACGGCCCGGGGCTGCGGATCGGCTTGGCCAAGGGCAAGTACGACGCCTACCTGCTGATGCCGCGGGGCAAGCGCGACGAGGAGTTCCACAACGCGATCACCGACCTGCTCTCGGACTGGACGTCGACCGTCCCTCAGCCCGAGGTCGTCACCGCCAAGATCATCTCGCCGACGCCACGACGCGCTGACCATGGCGATCCGCGACTTCCTCGACCGGATGGGAATGCAGAACCGGGTCTGGCACCCCGACGATCCCGAGCTCCAGGACTATCTGGCCGGGATCCGGGAGCAGCTGGGCGTCGAGGAGCTGCGCTGGCCCGTCGTCGCGGCCGCCAACCGAGTGCGCGATCCAGGCCACGAGCGTCCGCGACGTGGCGATCTCGATCTACGGCCGTCCCGACGATTTCAAGATCGACGAGGTCGTCGACCTCGCGGTCGTCGGCGGCGGGCCGGCCGGGCTGGCGGCGGCGGTCTACGGCGCCTCCGAGGGGCTCTCGGTCGTCGTCCTCGAGGCCGAGGCGATCGGCGGCCAGGCCGGCACCAGCTCGATGATCCGCAACTACCTCGGCTTCCCGCGCGGCATCTCCGGCATGCGGCTGGCGCAGCGCGCCCGCAACCAGGCGCTCCGCTTCGGCACCGCAGTTCTTCACCGGCTGGGAGGTCACCGCGCTGGAGCCCGGCACGGAGGGCGAGCCCGCATCGTGCTCCGCACCGACGGCGGCGACCTCCGCGCCCGGACCGTCCTGATCTCGAGCGGCGTCGCCTACCGCAAGCTCGGCGTACCCGCCGCTCGAGGACCTGGTCGGCTCCGGCGTCAACTACGGCGCCGCGATGACCGCGGCCCGCGAGATGGAGGGCAACGACGTCGTCGTGGTCGGCGGCGGCAACTCCGCCGGCCAGGCAGCGCTGCACCTGGCCCGGTTCGCGAGCTCGGTGACGATCGTGGTCCGGCGGCCCGGGCTCGAGGAGACGATGTCGCAGTACCTCATCGACGAGATCAGCTACAACGAGCGGATCGAGGTGCGGCCCTGCACCCGGGTGATCGACGGCGGCGGCGAGGATCAGCTCGAGTGGCTGTGCCTCGAGGACACCAACACCGGCGAGCGGACCACCAAGCAGGCGCAGGGACTGTTCCTGCTGCTCGGCGCCGAGCCGCGCTGCGACTGGCTCCCGCCCGGAGCTGGCCCGCGACAAGAACAGCTTCGTGCTCACCGGCCGCGACGTCCCGCGCGACCAGTGGGTCGACGGGCTGCCGCCGGCCAACCTGGCCACCACGGTGCCCGGCAGTCTTCGCCGCCGGCGACATCCGCTCGGGCTCGATGAAGCGGGTCGCCGCGGCCAGCGGCGAGGGGCGTCGGTCGTGCCGCTGGTGCACGCCTACCTCGCCCCGACACCCGAGGACGAGGTCGCCACCACCCCCGTCTCCTAGAAACCGGCGGGTGCGGCCCGCAAGACCGCTGCGGCATTCCACCGCCAGCGTGCGCGGTGCAGCTCTGGTTTCCCGGTTGCGCCGTTGGTCCCCGGGGGCGTGTCATTGCTGAGCCCGAAGACCCCCGACCGCGAAAGGCGCCGAATGTCCGAGCCCGCTGCCAAGGCCGCCATCGAGTTGGCAGCGGAGCAGGCGCACCTCGCAGCATCGCGCGCTCAACTCGCCCGGATGCGGGAGCGCACCGCGTCGTTGGACTCCGCGGCGGCGGGCGACTGGGTGAGCCGGGAGTACCTCGAGTCGACCTTCGCGCTCCGGATGAAGCAGCTCGCGGACGACCCGTCGATCGGGTTGTTCTTCGGACGGGTCGACTACGAGATGGGCGAGGTGTTCCACATCGGACGGCGGCACGTCTCCGATCCGGACGGTGAGCCGATGGTGATCGACTGGCGGGCGCCGGTCAGTCGGCCCTTCTACCGCGCGAGCCGCACCGAGCCGATGGGCGTGACCTTGCGCCGGCGATACGGCTTCCAGCAGGGCCGCCTCACGGCATACGAGGACGAGCACCTGGCCGCTGGGGAGGCCGAGGAGCACTCCGCGATACTCGAGACCGAGATCGAGCGGCCACGGGTCGGCCCGATGCGCGACATCGTGGCGACGATCCAGCCGGAGCAGGACGTGATTGTCCGCTCCGAGCTGTCCGAGACCATCTGTGTGCAGGGCGCCCCCGGCACCGGGAAGACTGCGGTCGGCCTGCACCGCGCGGCGTACCTGCTCTACGCCTACCGTGAGCAGCTGAGCCGTCGAGGGGTGCTGGTAGTCGGCCCGAACGCCAGCTTTCTTCGCTTCATCCGCGACGTGCTTCCAGCGCTCGGCGAGATCGACGCGAAGCAGACCACGATCGTGGAGCTTGTCGCCGACACCCTCGCCCGGCTGCAGCCCCGCAACGGCATCCGCGGCGAGGACAGCGCGGCCGTCGCCACCCTCAAGGGCGATGCGCGGATGGCGGCGGTGCTGGAGCGGGCGCTGTGGTCACACCTCGCCACGCCGACCGAGGGCCTGGTCGTCCCGCGCGGCGCGCGCCGGTGGCGGGTCGCGACGTACGAGATCGAGGAGGTGGTCGCGGCCCTCCGGAATCGAGGCGTGCGGTACGGCGCCGCGCGGACGATGCTGCCCCAGTCTCTTGCGCACCGGATCCTGCTCAAGATGGAGCTCGACGGCGATGCCCCGGACGACCGGGTCCAGGACGCCGTCGCCCGCAGCAAGCCGGTCAAGGACTGCGTCAACGCGATCTGGCCAGCCGTCGACCCACCCCGGCTGTTGTGGCGCCTGCTGTCCGAACCGGCCTTTCTGGCAGAGGCCGCCGACGGGATCATCGACCCCGCCGAGCAGGGCGCTCTGCTCTGGCCCAGGCCGCCGCGCTCGGCGGGCGCCGCCCGCTGGTCGCCCGCGGACGCGGTGCTGCTGGATGAGGCGGCCGACCTGGTGCAGCGCACGCCATCGCTCGCACACATCGTGGCGGACGAGGCCCAGGACCTCTCACCGATGATGCTGCGGGCATTGGCGCGCCGTTCCTCGACCGGCTCCCTGACCGTTCTCGGTGATATGGCCCAGGCCACCACACCCTGGGCCACCCGCACCTGGGCCGAGGCACTCGGCCACCTCGGCAAGCCGGATGCACACATCGAGGAGCTCACCCGCGGCTTTCGCGTGCCCGGGGACGTCATCGAGTACGCCGCCCGCCTTCTGCCCGAGATCGCGCCGGGACTGACTCCGCCAACGTCCGTACGCCGCGCCCGAGGCGACCTGTCGGTCCTCGCCGCCACCGGCTCACTGACCGACGCCGTCCTCGCGCAGGTCCAGGCCGTCGTGGACCGTGAGGGCTCCATCGGCCTGATCGCGCCCGACGCGCTCGTGCACGCATTGGCAGCCGTCCTCACCACGGCCGGCCTGGGGTTCGCCCTTCTCGGCGCGCCGGAGAGTGCCGAGAACGAGTTCGAACAGCACCTCGACCTGGTGCCGGCCAGCTTGGCGAAAGGCCTGGAGTTCGACCACGTCGTGCTCGCGGAGCCCTCCGCGATCGTCGCCGCCGAACCCGACCGAGTCGTCGGACTACGGCGCCTCTACGTATGCCTGACCCGTGCCGTGACCTCGCTGGTTGTGATTCACCAAGCGCCTCTTCCGGACGAGCTCGCGGGTTGAACATCGGCTCAACACACCTCCAGAGCCGCCGCCCAATCGCGCGCAGCGCTCTTCGCCGTTGAGCACGGGCTCGTGAGCAGTCTCCGAGATGTGGCAGCTGCCCCATGACATCCGCTCCGGACCGCGAGACCATCGCGGTAGTCGTAAGGAGCGAGTATGAACACCAAGTCAGTGATCAGCCTGACCACCGGACTAGAGGACGCCGAGAAGGTCACCGTGGCCTTCCTCGTCGCCGTCGGGTCGGCCGAGGCCGGACGACCCACCCTCATGTTCCTGACCAAGGAGGCTGTCCGTCTCGTGGTGGGTGCCACCGCCCGGGCACACGCGTGCGAGGGGTGCCCTCCGCTCGAGGACCTCGCGGACCGGTACGCCGCAGCAGGCGGCCAGTACCTCGTGTGCCCCATCTGCTTCGACACCCGGCACCTCGAAAAAGATGACCTGCTCGGCAACGCCGAGCTCGGCGGCACCGTCCCGATGTGGGAGTGGATTGGTGATGAAGCAGCCAACACCTTCAGCTACTGAGACCCTCGGCGCCCGGCTGGTCAGCTACCGGATGTCCGTGTCCACCGAGTCTGGACCCAGCCTGATCGAGCAGGTCGCCTACTACATGGAGAAGGATGACCAGATCACACATCTCCGGCTCGTGTGCAGTGGCTTCCGGTCAGTCTGAGTCGCGGGCCAATGACCGTCGCGGGCATCCGACCGGGTCGCCTGCCTGTACGGTTGTGGCCCGTACGGAATCGATTGGTGTGCCGGGAAGACTGGTCGGCAGAGGACTCTAGATGCCCCACGCCGCGTCAATGGTCGCCGTCCTGCGCTCCGGAGTTCGTGTCTCGGCGCTGTCGATCGCCTGGACCCTTGTCGCGAGCACCGTCTCCGTTGTCATCGGCGCGAGGTCGGCGAACCTGGTCCTGATCGCGTTCGGCTGTACCGGATTGCTGGATGCGGCGGGTTCAGTCGCACTCGTGGTTCACTTCCGGCACGCGCTCAAGCACGAGACATTCTCGGAGCGACACGAGCACGTCGCCTTCCTCATCGTCACTGGTGGTCTGGTTCTTGTGGCCCTGACGATCGTCGTCGAGAGTCTGAGCCGACTGCTGACGCAGACGCACGGAGCGGAGACGGCTGCCGGGATCGGGGTCGCTGCGGCTTCGGTGATTGTTCTGGCCGTACTGTCCCGGCGAAAGATCGCGCTCGGGCGTGCCATCCCAAGTCAGGCGCTGTTCGCTGACGGCTTGTTGTCGGCGACGGGCGCGGTCTTGGCGGTCGTAACCGTTCTCGGCACCTTGTTGAGCGCCCTGGGCTGGTGGTGGGCCGATCCGGTCGCGGCGCTCGTTGTCGCAGTCGGCGCGCTCGGCATGGCCGTCATGCTCGCCCGGCAATAGCCACCTCGGGCCTGCCGGTGACAAACGCGCGAGGGAACCGCGTGACCCTCGACAAGGAGCGCGTCCCACTTCGGGCTTGGGGGTGGCATTCTGGACGGGTGCCTGCGCACATCATGCGTTACCTGGTCGTCGCTTGGCTCGTCTGCGTGAGCGCGGGCTCGTGGCTGGCCGGCAGGTCCGCGTCCAACGACGTGCTCTTGACAACGCTGTTCGTGTGCGCGTGCGTGCTGGGCGCCGTGTGGGCGTGCCTCGTGGCCCGGCGCGGTCGATCGCGGTGGGCGCTCTTCGCGGTGCCGGTCGGGGCAGCGCTCCTGGCAACAGTTCTCACGTCCGTCGCCGTCTACTCGGATGAGGACAGCGGCCTCGACTCGTTCTATCCGGTGGTCCTCATCCCGGTCTACGCGATCGTTCTGGGCGTGCCCGTCTGGGTCGGCGGCAGCATCGGAGGGGTCTGGAGATTCGTCGCCAACCGGCTAAACCGGAGCACGGACGCGCGGCGGGCTCACCCGGGGCAAGCATGACCACTCGGCGAGTTCACTTCTCAAAGGTGACCTCGCCCTTGCCGGCCGGGACCAGCTCGATCCATACGTGCCCGGCGGGGACGGTCAGGTCGCCTGACTTCGTCGACAGCGTGATCGGTGCGTCGAGGCTGTCCTTCTTCCAAGTGCCTCGTACCAGCCGGCCGTCGTGGAAGATCATCGCTTCTCCGGTGCCGGTCAGCTTCGTCTCCGGCACCGGGTTGCCCGCCGGGTCGAGGTAGCCGGCGTCGACGATCTCCACTCGCAGCACCAGCACGGTGTCTGCCGGGAATTCGTCGCCGTCGTCGGCGTAGGTGTTCTCGTTGACGTAGCGGTCGCCGTCGAAGGTCCAGTTCGTGGTGTGGCCGCCACCGAACGATGCGGCGATCTTCTTTGCGGGCTGGCCCTGCGGCAGGTTGTCCTCGCTGCTCCACGGGAGGTAGTCCGCGGGCCGCGCCTCGTCCTGTTCGGCGGACTCGGCGATCGTTGTCAGGTCGGCGAAGACGTTGTACGGAGCAGGGCGCGAGCTGTCGCGGGAGATCCCGTCCGAGCCCTCGGGGTAGAAGGTGATGCCAGCGTCCTCGATCCGCGCGATCGTCTGCGGCGCGGCGCCGCTGGTCACGATCGACGCGTCGACCGGCGCGACGATACCGATGTCACTGGCTCGCATGGAACGGACCGGACCGACCGTGGTCGGCAGCTGGGAGTAGTAGAACGCCGCGAGCCGAGTGAGCCCGCCCTCGACCAGCTCCTCGACCACCAGGTCGGCCTTGCCAAGCCCTATCTGGGGCGTGCTCGAGGATGTGTTGTCCAGCTTGGTGACGAGCACCGGGTAGGACTGTTCGGCGGTTTCGTCGCCGGAGACGGGCAGGCCGGTCATCGGCCAGGTGGACGCGGCCTTCGAGGCGACGGGGGACTCCTCACCCCCGCATCCGGCGAAAAGGAGGCTCGCCGCCGCGAGCATGGCGGTGAAGAGGTGGGCACGGCGCACAGCTCCGCTCCGATCCGTGCTTCTCAAGCGTCTGCGTGGAGTTCTAGTGTGCAGGCGCGCTCCCCCCGCGTTGGCGAGGCACGCCAGGGCGGCGACTCCGCGCTTCAGCGTCGAGTCCGTCCTTTCGCTGAGCGGAACGGGGCAGCACGGGACGCACGCGCGCGAGTACGCTCCGAGACATGGCAGCGCGCACGCTCCCGCCGTTCCGTGCCGACCACGTCGGCAGCCTGCTGCGACCGCCGGCGCTGCTCGACGCGCGGGCCCGGCACCGGGCCGGCGATCTCGACGACGCAGGGTTGCGGGCGGCCGAGGACACGGCGATCCGCGACGCGGTGGCCCTCCAGCGCGAGGCGGGCGTGCGCACCGCGACCGACGGCGAGTTCCGTCGCACGTCGTGGCACATGGACTTCATCTACCAGCTCGAGGGCGTCGACCCGACCGACCAGAAGCTGGCGGTGCACTTCCACAACAAGGCCGGTGACCTCGACTTCGAGACCGCGGCACTGAGCGTCCATGACCGGGTGCGGCTCGGGCACACGATCTTCGGGGACGCCTTCGAGTACCTGTTGGGAGTGACGACCGGCGACCAGGTGCCGAAGCTGACCATCCCCTCGCCGAACATGGTCCACTACCGCGGCGGCCGGGCGGCGATCGACGAGTCGGTCTACGCCGAGCTCGAGCCGTTCTGGGCGGACCTGACCGCGGCGTACGCAGACGAGGTCCGCCGTCTCGGGGAGCTCGGCTGCACCTACCTCCAGCTCGACGACACCAGCCTCGCCTACCTCAACGACCCCGAACAGCGCGCGATGGTCGCGGCCCAGGGCGGGGACCCCGAGCACCTGCACGAGCAGTACGTCGCGAATGTCAACGCCGCGATCGCCGGCCGTCCGGAGGGTATGCGGGTCACCACGCACATGTGCCGCGGCAACTTCCGCTCGTCGTGGGCGGCCGAGGGTGGCTATGACTTCGTGGCCGAGGTTCTCTTCTCGCAGCTCGACGTGGACGGCTTCTTCCTCGAGTACGACGACGAGCGGTCCGGCGGCTTCGAGCCGCTGCGGTTCGTCCCCGAGGACAAGCAGGTCGTGCTCGGCCTGGTCACCACCAAGACCGGCGTGCTCGAGGACAAGGACGAGCTGAAGCGCCGCATCGACGAGGCGTCGAAGTACGTGCCGCTCGAGCAACTCTGCCTCTCGCCTCAGTGCGGCTTCTCCTCCACGGTGGAGGGCAACGAGTTGAGCGAAGAGCAGGAGCGGGCCAAGCTACGGCTGGTCGTCGAGACCGCCGAGGAAGTCTGGGGGTAGGTCATGGCACTACTGGACGGCGTCGCGTGGGAGGGCAAGGTCTTCAAGGGCGGCGCCTGGACCGACGGACGCGGCGGCACCTACGCCGTCGTGGAGCCGGCCACCGGGAACGAGCTCGGCACGATGGGCCAGGCGGACGCCGAGGACGTGGCCGAAGCCGCCGCCTCAGCGGCGGAGGCGCAGAAGGAGTGGGCGGCGCTCCCGCACACCGCGCGAGCGGCCGTGCTCCGCAGAGCCGGAGACCTGTGGGCCGAGCACGCCGACGAGATCCGCGACTGGAACGTGCGCGAGGTCGGCGCGATCCCGCCGATGGCCGACTTCGCGATGCACGTCGCGGCCGAGGAGTGCTACCAGGCCGCGTCGTTGCCGGGACAGCCGATCGGCCAGGTGCTCCCCAGTGAGCAGCCCCGGCTCTCCATGGCCCGCCAGCTGCCGGCCGGTGTGGTCGCTGTCATCTCGCCGTTCAACGTCCCGATCATCCTCGGCATCAGGTCGGTGGCCCCGGCGCTCGCTCTCGGGAACGCCGTGCTCCTGAAGCCCGACCCGCGCACGGCCGTCACGGGCGGCACGGTGATGGCGCGCATCTTCGAGGAGGCCGGGCTGCCGGCCGGCGTCCTGCAGATGCTCCCCGGTGGCAAGGACGTCGGTGAGGCGATGGTGACCGACCCGCACGTCCGCGTGATCTCGTTCACCGGCTCGACAGCGGTCGGCCGGTCGATCGGCGAGCTCGCCGGCCGACACCTCAAGCGGGCCCACCTCGAGCTGGGCGGCAACTCCGCGCTGCTGATCCTCGACGACGCGGACGTCGAGAAGGCGGTCGGGCTGACCGGCTGGGCGTCGTTCCTCAACCAGGGCCAGATCTGCATGACCACCGGCCGCTACTTCGTCGCCGACGGGATCTACGACGACTTCGTCGACCAGCTCGCTGCGAAGGCCGGCCACCTGCCGGTCGGCGACCCGGCCACCGAGCAGGTTGCGCTCGGTCCGGTCATCGACGAGCGGTCGCGGGACAAGATCCACGGCCTGGTCACTGCGAGCGTCGACCAGGGCGCGCGCCTGGCCGCGGGCGGGGAGTACGACCGGCTCTTCTACCGGCCGACCGTGCTGGCCGAGGTCCCACTCACCTCGCCCGTCTTCACCGAGGAGGTCTTCGGCCCGGTCGCTCCGGTCACCAGGGTCTCCTCGGTCGAGGAAGCGGTACGGCTGGCCTCGGAGAGCGACTACGGGCTGTCGCTCGGCATCGTCACTCGCGACGTGATGCGCGGACTGGCGCTCGCCGAGCAGATCCCGACCGGCATCGTGCACATCAACGACCAGACGGTGAACGACGAGGCGAACGCCCCCTTCGGCGGCGTCGGCGCATCCGGGCTGGGCCGGCTCGGCGGCGCGGCCGCGAACATCGAGGCGTTCACCGAGACCCGCTGGATCACGATGCGAGGGGAGCCGGCGAGCTACCCGTTCTGATCGTCGTCGGTAGGGCGCAGATGTTCCCGACAGTTCAGGCGCACGTCGTACGGGCGTTCGCAGGACCCGCGTCCTTTCCGCCGCCTGTCCGCGGTCGAACCTTCGAAGGTGATGGGCGCGCGTCCCGACTGGTCTGGGTTCTCCTGACAGGCTGACGCGCATTCCGGATGCCGATGACGCAGGTCTGGGTCCGCTTCGGCGACGACTGGAAGTGCCGCTCTGGTCACGCGGGACCGAGTCTGGCCAGACGCCGATCCTGTGGAAAGTCTCTAAGACGCACGTTGGCAGGTTGCCTCACTCCTCCGATTCGCCCGCTCCTCCATGGTCGAGGAACTTCTCCAGCCGCTGGGAGTCGTTGTCGGTCCACCCGTCAGGGGGCAGGACGGCGGCCCACCCGTCGACATAATCCGTGGCGTAGTCGTGTCCGAAGCCCGCTGGCGGGCTGAGCTGGTGGATCTGATCGGCGACGGCCTGCACGGCTGAAGCGATCGGGAACCAGCGAGCTGCTGCGGGCACGTCGTAGCCTCGCGGCTTGTCCATCCATGCCGGCGGTTTCCACAACGCGCTGACGCCCCAGAACGGCACCGGGTCCGACGGATGTTGGAGATACACCACCCGCGGGCCGGTCCACGACGCGCTGGGCTGGTGTTGAGGCGCAGGGTCCCTGTTCAAGAATCGCACGGTGCGTCCACCGTCGAAGACCGGCTGCCACACCGGCGAACCGCTGTCCCGCTCGTCGGTGAGCTGGGACAAGATCGGGTTGAGGTACTTGGCGCCCACGATGAGAGCGCCGTCGGTGCGAGCAGTCAGGTTGTTGAGTGACGAGGTGGCGTCAACGACGGCGAACGGCGCTTCCACACCCGCCGTGCCCAGGCTCTTCGCGAACAGCAGGAGCTTGGGACGCGATGCGGCGGGCAGGTGTGACCAGTGTGCGGCAACCGTGTTGAAGAGAACGGCGCCGGCCCTCGCAGCGAGGCCGGGGTCGAGGAACACCGAGAGCAGGCTCGGTAGGTAGGAGTACTGCATCCCGACGATGGCTGTGTCGCCCGCATAGAGCTGCTCGAGCGCCTCCGCCGCCTCGGGGATCATCCACCCCGACCCGGTGGGGACCCACACGGCCAGCACCGCCCGGTCGAAGCCGCCCGCGCGTTCCAGCTCGCGAACGGCGAGGTCGGCCCGTTCCTGGAGCGTGTCGGCGGACCGCACGCCGGCATAGACCCGTACTGGTTCCACGGGTCGCGCATCAGCACCGTGGAAGCGGGCGAGCTCCTCAGGAGAGGTGGCTTCGGCAACGAAGTCGCGACCGGTTCGACCAAGGCTGTCCCACGACACCAGCGACGCGGGACTACCCGAGACCTTCGCCGAGGAAGGCTGCGTGATGCCGGCTTCGGTCCGCTCGTTGTGCGCCCCGAAGAACGAGTTCGCCGACACGTTGAGCCCTGCAAACATCAGCCCGCCGACCAAGAGCGTCGTCAGGGCCACGAGCCCAACGGTCATCGGGGTCGCGGCCACTCGCGCCGGAACATGTCGTTGCACACCCCGGTGGACTGCCGTCACGCCACGCGCGAGCAGTCGGCCCACGAGCACAAGCGCTGTCGCCGACGCGGCTCCGGCGACCGTCATCCACACGGAGTCAAGGAACGTGACGCTCGGCATGTCCATCAACTGCAACTGGTCCTGCTGCCACCCCAGCCACAGCGCTGCTCCCCAGAAGAGCGAGATCAGCCAGCAGACGCCTAGGACCAGCCACGCACCGCGTCGCTGCCGAGGCGACGGCCCGTGGGACGTCCTCGACAGAATCTCGTCGATCAGACGCCCTGCGACGGCACCGATGCCGTAGCCGATGGCCAGGCACACGCCGCTGACCAGCCCCTGGGTCAACCACGGCCGCGGGATCAGGGTCGGGGTCAGGGACTGCAGCCAGAAAACCAGGCCCAGTGCCAACCCGGACCACGCCGGCCGAGTGAGCAGCCACCATCCACGTGACGCCGAGGTCACGACCGGGCTTTCACTCTCAGTCATCCAGCCAAGGATGACGCATGGCCACGGACCTGGCCTGCCACTGCGCGTCGACGCGGTCCCGTGGCCACCCCATTCATGTGAAGTGGCCCCGGGTCGGCCGCGCTACGGCCGCGGCGAAGGCGTGTTCAGTCCCCGGACCCCGGTCGTCGCGCCTATTGCCGCGACGTTCAAGTCGTCGCAGGTGTAGTCGGAGACTGATGCGATGACGGCCCGGGCCAGCCTTGGACTGAAGGACCCGTCCGTTCTCGACGCCCTGGTACCGCTGGCGGTTCTGATCGCGAGCGCCCTCGCGCTCTTCGGGTTGGACGCGCGCACGACAAGGCTCATGCGAGTCAGTCTCCCAGTGCGGTCGGCGAGCGGGAAGCGCAGCACAACCAAGCGATTCCGGCGACCGTCCGGCATCGGTCACCCGGTGTGTTGGCAGGCGAACAGAAGATTCCTCGGCGCCGTCGCAGGATCGACCCATCGCACCAAATCCGACTCGATCCCACATCAGGAGCCCGACATGTACCCCTTCGAATCCAACCAGGCCCGACTGGTCATCGAGGACCGCATCCGCGAAGCGAACCAGCAGCGCCTGGCCCGCGAGTTCCAGCGACGTGAGCAGCCGCCCACCGCCGTTCGCAAGCCCCGGCGCCATTCCCGTCTCTGGAGCCTCGTCCACCCCCACCAGGCCTACAGCTGAGGCGGGCGGGCTTCGAGGGCCAAGCCGACTATCCCGGCACCGGTGCATCGCGCATGACCGGTGCCGGGGTTCGGCTCATCAGATCTAACACCTGGAGACACCCATGTCCGCACCCACCACGCCTCTGACCGAGCATCTGCACGAGGCGCTACGCAGGGAACTGGCACGGCTGGCCCAGCACGAGGAGGACGTCGCCGCGAGCGAAGCAGCACGCGTGCACTACTGGGAGACCATGCCGGTCACCGTTGCGATCCACCGCCAGTGTGCTGCTGCTCTGCGTGCCGCAGCCGAGGAGCTCCCTACCCCCAGACACTCGCAGCCCGGCCGCACATGATGCTCGGCGCCGCCGCGCAGCCGACAATGTGCCGCCCATCTCCGGTCGCCCGCTGCGGACTTCGGGAGTGGCGGGCCCACCCTGAGCCCGCCAGGTGTGTTTCACTGACAGCGTGTGGCGGCTGCTGGAACCGCTTCGGGCCGACGATCGCGAGGCGTTCCTCGCACTGGCCCGCCGTCGGACGTTCGCAAGCAACGAGGTGCTCTGTCACGAGGGTGACCCGGCTGACTCACTGCACCTGGTGGAGCACGGCCACCTGGCAGTCCACGGCGGTCTCGCGTCCGGTGCCACAGCTACCTTCACGATCTTGTCATCCGGTGACTACTTCGGCGAGCTCGCGCTGCTGCGCGCGGACCACCTGCGCACGGCGACTGTAACCGCGCTCGAGCCGAGCCGTACCTTGGCGGTCGCGGCCACGGCCTTCGAGGCACTGTGCAGCCGCAACCCGGGCATCGAGCGGATCGTCTCGGCCCTGCTGGCGGACCGGATCGACATCCTGAGTCGACGTCTTCTGGAGACCATGTACGAAAGCCTCGATCGCCGCGTGTACCGGCGTCTCCTCGACCTTGCCCGCTCCTACCGAGGCTCGGGCGGCACCGTCACGATCCCGTTGAGCCAGACCCAGCTTGCAAACCTCGTGGGAGCGACCAGGCCGTCGGTCAACCAGGTCCTGCAGCGACTCGCAGAGCTCCACGTGGTCAGGCTGAGCCGGTCGCGTATCGAGGTCTTGGACCTCGCCGCCCTCGAACGACGGTGCCCCGGATGACCTAGTGCGCCAGCACGCCGACCGTCCTGCATCGGTCGCCCGGCGTGTTGGCAGGCGAACAGAAGATTCCATGGCGCCGACGCAGGATCGACTCATCGCACTGATCCGACTCGATCCCACACCCGGAGCCCGACATGGACACCTTCGAATCCAACCTCGCCCGCGTGAACCCAACGGACGGCGGTAGGGAACAGCAGGTCCGCGACCTCAAGTGTCTGTGTTTCAAGCACTGGCTGTATCTGATGCTGGCCTCCCTGATGGACGCCCCCTCACCTGAGTCAGGCATCGATCAGCTTGGGAGCACCCGCATGGACGTGATGCAGGCTGCCCTGTCGTGCCCTCAGTGCGGGGCACGCAACGAGCTCTACCTGTCTCCAGCCGCCCCGACGACGGCCAGTATGGAAGACGCCAGGTCAACCGGCTGGCCGGATCCACCGACGCCGTACGAATTCCCCGACCAACGGGCACAACGCGGCCGGTTCGTGCCCTTTCGCCGGAGGATCGCCGCAGTCGTCACCGTCGCTATCGGTGTCGCAGCCGTCGCCACGCTCGGGCACCACCTGGCCAAGGAGCCCACCCCAAGCGGGGTCGATATCACCTTCCTGGCGGTCGGGGACTGTGTGCGAGACATGGCTTTGTCCGATGGCCTTGTTGCTGAAGTCGTCGACGTGGTCGATTGCGCGCAACCGCACACCGACGAGGTCTACGCAACGTTCAAGCTGCGCGATGGGCGCTATCCCGGTGATCACCAAGTGGAAACGCTCGCCGGGAGCGGTTGCGACAAGCGATTCGCGGGGTACGTGGGAAACTCGGCCGCCCGAACGGCCCTCGACATCTACCCCATCATCCCCACCAAGGAGGCCTGGTCTCTCGACCATGACCAGGGCGTGCTGTGCACGGTCAGCTCACCCGGTCACCCGACCAAAGGATCGGTGAGGAACTCGGGCCGTTGATCTGCTGGCCCAAAGGCACGTCCCTATTGGGAACATGCCGTTGTGGAGCTTGCGGGAATCGAACCCGCGTCCTAAAGCGCCGTGCCAGCACCGCGTCGAACGACACTTCGCCCAATGGCAGCACCTCGGCCTCGCCCCAGCCGGGATCGCCGCGTTGCCGGCCCCGGCAGCAACCCCGCGACGTACGTCCTTCCGCGTGTGACCGTCGCGTATGACTGTCGGGCCATGAGACGTCGCCCGCGGATATAGGTCGGGGTGAGTCCTTCACGGACACCTCCGGAGGTGCTTGGAAGGAACCGTCAGGTTTCTCTTCTCAGACGACCGGCAGGGACGGCAGATCCTTCCGCAGCCGGTCGGCCGTGCGCAGTGCCAGCGCCGCCAGGGTCAGGGTCGGGTTGGCGGTGCCGACCGTGGGGAACAGGGACGACCCGGCCACGTACAGGTTCCGAATGTCGTGGGACCGCCCGAAGGCGTCGGTGACCGAGGTGTGCGGGTCGTTGCCCATCGCCGTGGTGCCCATCATGTGACCGGCACCGAACGGGAACTCGACGTGCTTCCGGTCGGTGGCGTTCAGCGCCGTGAACAGCCGCTCGTGCAGCGCGGTGGCCACCGTCATCCCGTCTCGCACGTAGGAGCCGATGGTGAACGCGATCTGCGGCCTGGGGATGCCGATGGCGTCCCGGCGGTCGAACGCCGGGACGATCCGGTTCTCCGGGTTCGGCAGCTGCTCCATCAGCGAGCCGAACCGGAACTCCCTGGACACATGGTCGCGCCAACGCCGCGCCAGCTCGGCACCGCCCTCACCGAGACCCACGAACGGCTTCCCGTCCGGCTGGGCGGTGAACTCGAAGGTGGGGTCGCCGATCGGGAACTTCCAGCCGTCGTTGCCGACCTCGACCCGGAACGCCGAGCGCAGGTCGCGCCGACCGGACTGCCGGGTGGACTCGATCCCGGCGGTGGACAGTGGTCCCCGCTGACCGAACACCGGCTGCCCGGACAGTGCGTACGACAGCTGGATCGGGTGGTCCATCAGGTTCCGGCCCACCTGGTCCGAGGAGTTGCCGACAGCCTGACCGCTGTTGGCGTTGAGCATGATCTTCGGGGTCTCGATGGCGTTGGCCGCCATCACCACGGCACGGGCCAGCACCGTCTCGTCGGTGCCGTTGGGACGCCGGTAGACCACACCACGCGCGGTGCCGTCGGTGTTGAGCAGAATGTCATGCACGACCGCGTCCGGGATCAGCTTGGCTCCGTGTTCGGCGGCCTGGTCCAGGTGGATCAGCGCGTCGTACTTCGCCCCGATCGGGCAGATCGGGATGCAATTGGAGTTGCCGACGCAGTGGTGCCGGTCGTTGAAGGTCTCGGTGTTCCGGGCCTGCGGGGTCGACTCGACCTTCAGTCCGATGGTGCGGGCCGCCTTGTCGATCACGGAGTCCAGGTACGAGGTGGGCACCCTCGGCATCGGGAAGCCCTTCGACCGGGGCGAGCCCTGGTCGTTGGCGCTGTCCCCGGCCACGCCGATCGCGTACTCGGCCTTGACGTACCACGGCTCCAGGTCGGCGTAGCTGATCGGCCAGTCGACGCCGACCCCGAACAGGGTCTTCATCCGGAAGTCGCTGGGCAGCAGCCGTGGGGTGGTGCCGAGCCAGTGCCAGGTGGTGCCACCGACGATCCGCTCGTAGGTGGAACCGAACGGGTCCGGGCCGTCCTGGATGAAGTAGCCGGTTCCGGGTACTCCGATCTCCAGAACGGTTGGGTGCGGAGCCCAGGCGGTGTTCGGATAGGGCGACTCCGGGACCTTCGCGGTCGCGGCCCGGAACACCTCCACCGCTTCGTCCCGGTCGACCGGAGGACCGGCCTCCAGGATGGTCACCTTCACTCCGGCCTTGGCGAGCTGGAAGGCCACCAGCGCCCCGGCGACGCCGGAGCCGACCACGACCACATCGGTGCGGATCATGACGGCTTCTTCTCCCAGTCGGGGAACCCGAGCGGGGTGGAGGACACCACGGCGAAGGTCTCCGTCGCGGAGGGTCTCCCAGGCCAGCGCTTCGAGGTAGTCGGCGGTCCGGTCACTGACCAGCCCGGAGTACCAGTAGACGAGGACCTGCTGGGCGGTGGCCGCGTTCGTGCGGATCGTTGAGAGCACCGGAGGCGAGGATCGCGTTGAACGTCTTCGGGTCGCCCGCCCGGACGGTGGCCTGGACCAACTTCTTGATCTCGGCCGGGTCGAGTGCGGCCAGGTACTGCGCGCCGACCTCGTCGCGGAGGCTGAACTCGTTGTCGGTGAGTGCCTCGCTCAGTTCCATGAACTCGTCCAGGGTGACTGGACCGGTGGTGGCTGCTTCTGCCACAGAGGGAAGGGCTGCGACCAGCGACGCCCCACCTGCCATGGCGAATACCTGTCGTCGGGTGGGGACGAGTGGGGGAGGCATATCTATGCTCCTGCCTGGTTGGACACTCAGGCTAGACCCTTTTTTCCGATTTGCGCATCGGTACAGACAGCCCACCACGGTGAGCGCACCGATCCGATCTAGGGAGTCCTCGGCGCGGACGACATCGTCTGGCCGCCGCGTCGTCCTACCTTCCGAGCAGGACCGCGAGGCCACTGGCGATGCCGGTGACAACGAGAGCGACGATCAGGACAACGGCAACGAGCTTGGTGTTCATCGCAATCACCTCGACTTCGACACGCGCGTCAGGTTCAGCTCGGCCCGACGGTGCAGGACGGCACGCTCGCTCTCGTTCCTGGTGCGCGCGGCCGCCTCGGTGAACGCCTCGCTCGCCTGCGCGTGCAGCCCGGCCCGCTCGAGCAGGTCTCCGCGCACGCTCGGCACGAGCGGTGAGTCGCCGAGCGCACCCGCGTCCAGCTCCGTCCAGCACGGCAAGCCCCGCGTCCGGGCCGAACGCCCGCCCGTGCGCGACGGCCCGGTTCACCTCGACGACCGGTCCCGGCGCGGCGTCGGCCAGGACGTCGTACAGGGCCGCGATCCGGCGCCAGTCCGTGTCCTCGGCCCGCTCCGCGCGGGCGTGCTGCGCGGCGATCGAGGCCTGCAGGAAGTACTTCCCGACCGGCTTCCCGCGCGCGGCGAGCAGCTCGGCCTGCTGCAGGGCGGCCAGCCCGCGCCGGATCAGCAACTGGTCCCAGCGCGTCCGGTCCTGCGCCTCCAGCAGGACCGGCGCGCCGTGCTCGTCGAGCCGGGCGGCCATCCGCGAGCCCTGGATCTCCAGCAGCGCCTGCAGCCCGAGCACCTCGGGCTCGTCGGGAGCGAGGGCGGCCAGCATCCGCGCGAGCCGCATCGCCTCGTTCGCCAGGTCGGGGCGCATCCAGTCCTCGCCGGCGGTGGCGGTGTAGCCCTCGTTGAAGATCAGGTAGATCACGGCCATGACGTCGTCGAGACGCCTGGTCCGCTCCGGCCCCGTCGGGCAGCTCGAACTCGGCGTGCGCCTCGGACAGCGTCTTCTTGGCTCGCGAGATGCGCTGGCCCATCGTGGATTCGGTGGCCAGGAACCCGCGGGCGATCTCGGCGGTGGTGAGCCCGCCGACCAGACGCAGCGTCAGCGCGGCCCGGGACTCGGCGGTCAGGGAGGGGTGGCAGGACAGGAAGATGAGCCGCAGGACGTCGTCCTCGATGTAGTCGACCTGGGCGTCGAGGTCGGGCATCTCCTCCTCCTCTCCCCCGCGGGCGTGTTCGAGCTCCGCGATCTTGCGGCGAAGGTTGTCGGCGCGCCGGAAGTGGTCGATGCCGCGCCGCTTCGCGATGGTCATCAGCCACGCGACCGGGTTCTCCGGGACGCCGGTCGTCGGCCACTGCTCGAGCGCGGCCACGAGTGCGTCCTGCGCCAGGTCCTCGGCGAGCTCCACATCACGGGTCATCCGGGTGAGGGCGCCGACGAGGCGGGCCGACTCGGCCCGCCACGCGGCGATGATGGCCTCGGTCGGGTCATCCGCACTGGTCTCTGCCGGCACGATGCCAGCGTAGTGAGTCCCGTTCAGTCGCCGGGCGCCTCCGGGCCGGTGGAGATCTGGCGCAGGGTCGAGATCACGGTGACCTCGGGCCAGTACTTCGCGTGCAGCTCGGCGAACTCCTGCTGGTCGGCCACGGCCTCCTCGAGGGTGTCGTACTGCATGATGGCCCAGCCGCCGACGACCTCCTTGGCCTCGGCGTACGGTCCGTCGACCCGGCTGACCTCGCCCTGGCGGACCACGAAGTTCACGGCGTCCTCGGTCCCGTACAGACCACCGCCGTCGAGGAACACGCCCTTGGCGGCCCGCTCGCCGATGTGGGCGTCCATCGCGTCGAACAGCGCCTGCGGCGGCGTCCCGACGCCCTCTTCCATCCTCACGAATCCCATGAAACGCGGCATCTTGATCACTCCTTCTGGTTGGTGGGGAGTTGCTTCTCGCACGTACGTCGAACGGCTGCCAGGCTCTTCGACATCGACCATCGAAGTTTCTTCACCTTGCAGCCATCCTGCGTGGCGGCACCAGGTGGACTCAAGCGCCCGGGGCACGGATCCAGTTGAGTACTGCCTACCGGCTTCAGCCGGCCTGACGGCGGGCCCGCCGACGGCTAGCTCAGATGCCGGGTGAAGAACCGGGCCGAGGCGTCTGCCTCGAACGGTGGTACGCCGGTGTGTCCACCGAGGTTGGCGTGCAGCGTCTTCTCCTTGGACCCGAAGGCGTCGAACAGGTCCAGCGCCATCTGCCGGTCGTTCCCTTCGTCGTCCCACTGCAGCAGGACCAGCAGCGGGATGGTGACCTCGCGGGCCTCCTCGAACATCCTGCGGGGCACGAAACTCCCTGCGAACAGCAGGGCGGCCGCGATCCGCGGCTCGACCACCGCTAGCCGGATGCCGATGGCGATCACTCCTCCCGAGAACCCGACCGGGCCGCCGATCTCGGGCAGCGAAAGGACGGCGTCCAGGGTGGCCTGCCATTCCGGGACCGCCCTTTCGACCAGCGGGAGGACGAGAGCGTCGACGATCTCGTCGACCGGCTCGCCGGCGCCGAGCGCCCTGCGCAGGTCGGCGCGGGCCTGCTCGGCGGCTGCCGAGCGGGGCCGGTCACCGCTCCCGGGGAGCTCGATGGCGACCGAAGCGAACCCGTACTCCGCCGCGTGGAGGGCCCGCCCCGCCAGCCGGGGGTACATCTGCCGCAGTCCGCCGGGGTGGCCGACCAGGATCAGCGGTGCTGGTGCGGAGGCGGGCGTCCACAGGATGCCGGGGATCTCGCCGAGGGTGAACTCGCGTTCGAGGACACCCTCGCCGATGCGCTGCTCGGAAATGAAATGCATGGGCGGATGCTCACACGTGCATGACGGTCCCGAGCGGATCGAGGTCGAACGTGATCAAACCCTGCTGCACAACCGGCAGCTCGTTCACGAGGTCCGATGCCGCCTCCATGGAGTCGACCTCCAGGAACAGCACGATCCCGGGAGCGTCACCCACCTTGAACGCGTAGTCGGTCACCACTCGGTGCCGCACAAGCTCCCACGCCGAGGACGAGATGCCGTTGTTGTCGATGTACTCGTTGAGCCGCTCCGGCGTGACACCCTCCGCGAGGCGCGAGTTCGCCATGTAGCGCATACATCCTCCAGTCCGCGTTGTGGGACTGTCGGTCGGGCCGGCCAACTCCCACGGGTGTCCGTCATCGCCATGCTCGCACGCGTTCAGCACGGCGCGAGGTCGCCGGGTCCCGCGTTCATCGAGAGTTCACGGCGGAGGGCGGAGAAGAAGACCCGCATTGACGGCGGCAAACTCTCTGACTAAAGTCAGAGATATGCGCGATGGCGCGATGATCGAGACCATCCGGGGCTTCAACAGGATCGTCACGCAGCGCGTCGGGGCGCTGCAGGACAGCTACCTCGCAAGGGACCGGCCGCTCGCGGAGTCTCGGCTGCTGTGGGAGATCGGCGAGCGCAGCTGTGAGGTCCGCACCTTGCGATCGCGCCTCGACCTCGACTCGGGGTACCTGAGCCGACTGCTGCGGTCGCTCGAGGCATCAGGCCTGGCCACGGTCGGCGCGAGCCAGAGAGACAAGCGGATCCGGAAGGCGCAGCTGACCGACGCCGGGCTAAGGGAACGCGCCCTGCTCGATGACCGCAGTGACGAGCTTGCCCGATCCATGTTGGCGCCGCTGAGCGAGGGCCAGCGAGACCAGCTGGTCGCGGCGATGGCCCAGGTCCAGAAGCTACTCACCGCGTCGATGGTCAAGATCGAGGCGGTCGATCCGGACCACGCTCATGCGCGGTTCTGCATGCGTGAGTACTTCTCCGAACTGGACCACCGGTTCACGACCGGGTTCGACCCGGAGGGGAGCATGCCGGCCGATGCCGTCGACACGCGACCGCCTGCAGGCATGTTCCTGGTCGCCACGCTCCACGAGGAACCGGTCGGTTGTGGCGCACTCAAGTTCCATGACGATCAACCGACCGAGCTGAAGCGCATGTGGGTCTCGCCCGCGGTGCGTGGTCTCGGCGTGGGACGTCGTCTGCTCGAGCAGCTTGAGCGCCGGACCGTCGAGCACGGCAGCCGCGTGATCCGTCTCGAGACCAACAAGGCGCTTCCCGAAGCGGTGGCTATGTACCGCTCGGGTGGCTACCGCGAGGTCGACGCATTCAACCGGGAGCCGTACGCAGACCACTGGTTCGAGAAGGTCCTCGGCTAGCGCTCCTCGGGCTCAGAAGACGCCGCCGAGGATGACGAACGCGGAGGCAGCGCCGAACAGTGCCCCGCCGTAGCAGATCACCGCGATCTGCCAGGTCCATTTGAGCTGGAGCCCGTCGTACAGCGTGTAGCGGAACCGGTGTGCGGCATGCACGAGCATGACCGTGAACATCCCGAGCAGCACCAGGAACGTCAACGGGTTGTGCAGGACGTCGAACAGGTGGGCTCGGGAGGGCGGGGTGATGAAGCCCAGCGGGAACGCGAGCGCGAAGAGGAACGCCAGCACCGGAAGGAACATCGCCGCGGTGACCCCGCCACCGCTGAACGTCAGCCACACAAGGGGTTCGATGCGCCGCCTGGTCATCGGGTCACCAACCACCACGACCAAGCCGGACACGACCGCGAGTCCGGCGTACTGTCCGGCGATGATCTGCCAGCCCGGCACCGGCCGGCCGCCGACCCGGAGGTCCATCGCCTGGGGAGTGAGGCTGAACCAGGTCACGGTGTGGAGCACGATGAACGCGAACGCGACCACGTTGATCGCGACGATCAGCGGCGAGTCCGCCCAGTCGAGGAAGTCCGCGTAGGCCGCGTCCCCGCGGTCGACCGCCCGCACGAGCAGCAGCAGGAACAGCACGTACCAGGCCACGAACAGCGAGCTCAGCTCCCGCATCACGAACACGAAGTAGGTGCGCTTGCGCAGCCACCACCAGGTGGACATCGGTTGCCGCAGGGTGACGTTCCCGCTCATCGCATCGCCCGGGGCAGGAGGAACGCCTTGACCGTCTGCTGGGCCGCCTTGAGCTTGTAGCGCTGGATGGCCCCGGCCGGGTCGACGTGCTTGGGGCACACGCGCGTGCACTCGCCGACGAAGGTGCACCCCCACACGCCCTCGTGCTCGATGAGTACGTCGAGCCGCTCGCGGGCGCCGTGGTCGCGGGAGTCGAGGTCGTAGCGCTCGGCCAGCGCGATCGCGGCCGGTCCGACGAAGTTCGGATCGAGCCCGTAGACCGGGCACGCCGCGTAGCAGAGCATGCAGTTGATGCACATGCTGAACTGCTTGTACGCGTCGAGCTCCTCGGGCGTCTGCAGGTACTCCCCGTCGATCTCCGTGACGTCGTCGTCGCGGATGATCCACGGCTTCACGCGGGGGAGCTTCTCCATGAAGTCGGACATGTCGACGATCAGGTCCCGGGCGATCGGGAAGTTCGCCAACGGCTCCACCCGGATCGGGCCGGGTGCGTAGTCGCTCAGGAACGCGCCACAGGTCAGCCGGGGTTCGCCGTTGACGTTCATGCCGCAGCTGCCGCAGATCCCCATCCGGCACGACCACCGGAAGGCGAGCGTCTGGTCGATCTCGTTCTTGACGTGGTTGAGACCGTCGAGGACCGTCCACTCCTTGCGCAGCGGGACCTCGTAGTCCTGTGGCCCCGGCGGCATGGCCTTGTCCGGCCGCCACCTGCGTGACGCTCAGGGTGATGGTGCTTGCCATGGCTACCTCCCGTAGACCCGCTCGCCCGGCGGCCAACGGGTGATCGTCACCGGCAGCTCGGACGACCCGCGGCGACCCGTCCGGGTCGCGCTCGACGAGGTGGTGCGTGAGGAACCGCTCGTCGTCGCGTGCGGGGAAGTCGGTGCGCTGGTGGGCGCCCCGCGACTCCTCCCGACGCAGACCCGAGGCGAGCATGCACTCGGCCACGTCGAGCATGTTGGCCAGCTCGAGCGCGGCAACCAGCTCGGTGTTGAAGCTGTGGCTGGTGTCCCAGATGCCGACCCGGGTCGAGCGTTCCTGCAGGTCCCGGAGCTGGTCCGACACCCGCCGCCATCTCGGGTCCGGTGCGGTAGATGCCGGCGGCGTCCTCCATCGTCGTCTGCATCTCGGTCCGGATGGTCGCGACGGACTCGGCTCCGGGCGGCGTGCCGAGGAGCCGCTCGAGACGCCGGACCTCGTCGGACGCCTGGGCGGTGACGGCAGCGGGGACCGGCCCGGCACTCGCGGCGTACGACGCCGCCGCCCGCCCGGCACGTGCACCGAAGACCAGGCACTCCGGGCAGGGAGTTGGAGCCGAGCCGGTTGGCGCCGTTGATGCTCACGCACGCCGTCTCCCCCGCGGCGTACAGGCCGGCGATGGGGGCCGCGCCGTCGATGTCCGTGTGGACCCCGCCCATCATGTAGTGCACGACGGGACGCACCGGGATCAGCTCGGTCACGGGGTCGATCCGCTCGTACTTCAGGCACAGCTCCCGCACGAACGGCAGCTTGGTGTCGATCAGCTTCTCACCGAGGTGGCGCAGGTCGAGGTGGACGATCGGCCCCCACTCCGAGTCCAGGGTGCGGCCCTTCTCGGCCTCGTGCACGAACGCCTGAGAGAGCCGGTCGCGCGGGCCGAGCTCCATGCTGCGCAGCGTCGGCTCCGGCGTCGGGGTGCCGAGGTCGTAGTCCTGGAGGTAGCGGTAGCCGTCCTTGTTGAGCAGCCAGCCGCCCTCGGCCCGGGTCGCCTCGGTGATCAGGATGCCGGTGAACGGGAGCCCGGTCGGGTGGTACTGGACGAACTCCATGTCCTTCAGCGGGGCACCGGCCCGGTAGGCGAGGGCCATGCCGTCGCCGGTGTTGATGTTGGCGTTGGTGGTAAAGGGGAAGACCTTGCCGCATCCGCCGGTGGCGAGTACGACGGCACGCGCGGTGATCGCCCGGATCCGGCCGCTCGCCAGCTCGACCGCGACGACGCCGTGGACCCGCCCGTCGTCGACCAGCAGGCGCGTGACGAACCACTCGTCGTACCGCTTCATCGCGGAGTACTTCAGGGAGGTCTGGAACAACGAGTGCAGCATGTGGAAACCGGTCTTGTCGGCTGCGAACCAGGTGCGCATCTGCTTCATGCCGCCGAAGGCACGGACCGCCACCCGGCCGTCAGGCTGCCGGCTCCACGGGCATCCCCAGTGCTCGAGCTGCAGCAGCTCGCGCGGCGCCTCCTGCACGAACGCCTCGATGGCGTCCTGGTCGCCCAGCCAGTCGCTGCCGGAGATCGTGTCGTAGGCGTGCTCGTCGAGGGTGTCGCCCTCCGCGATCGCGGCCGGCGGCACCGCCCTCGGCCGACACCGTGTGGCTGCGCATCGGGTAGACCTTCGAGACGACGGCCAGGTCGAGCCCCGGTGCGGTCTCCGCGATGGCGATGGCGGCGCGGAGACCGGCCCCGCCGCCGCCGACGATGAGCACGTCGTGGTCGGCGACCACCGCGTCGTCACTCACCCCTGAATTCCTCGTCCACCAGCACCCTGCCGCGGTGGTTCACGATCTGTCGGTGAACGCTGCCGTCGTGGAACTCCTCGCGATGGCTCTGGCATCCGCAGGAGAACGTCACGTCTTCGGTGACCAGCCCCTGCAGGTCTTCTGTCGTCGTTCGCTCACCGTCGTGCAGACGCTTGCACGGCGCGAGCGCGGAGTCGAAAGCGTGTGACAGTCGTGGTCACGGAGCACCTCCTCACAGCAGGCCCGGGATCCAAGGGTGCTCCTTCGGGCCGGGCTTGGGAAGAGCGTGTCGGTCAGGGCTGTCTGTAGACCGCGTCGGGTACGTCGGTGACGAACATGAAGCCAGGTGCATGGGTGATCGCGAACGGTGGCCTGGACGCCATCAGCGCAGCCTGCGGGGTCACGCCGCATGCCCAGAACACCGGTACGTCGCCGGGCTGCGCCTCGACAGGGTCGCCGAAGTCGGGCTGCGCGAGATCGGCGATGCCGAGCGACTCCGGCGCGCCCACGTGCACGGGAGCGCCGTGCACGCCGGGCATCCGCGCCGTCACCTGCACCGCGGTCACGACCTGTGCCGCCGGGACCGGTCGCATGGACACCACCAACGGCCCGGACAGCCGCCCAGCGGGGCGGCACTCGATGTTCGTCCGGTACATCGACACGTTGCGGTCCTGCTCGATGTTGCGGACCGGGACCCCGGCGTCGAGGAGCGCCGTCTCGAAGCTGAAGCTGCAGCCGATCAGGAAGCTCACCAGGTCGTCGGCCCAGAGGTCGGCAACGTCGGTTGGCTCGTCGACCAGCAACCCGTCTCGCCACACGCGGTAGCGGGGCAGGTCGGTGCGCAGGTCGGCGCCCGGCGCCAGGACGGTGGAGACCGCACCCGGCTCGGTCACGTCGAGCAGCGGCACCGGCTGCGGGTTGCGCTGGCCGAAGAGAAGCATGTCGAACGCCCACTCCTTCGGCAGCACGACCAGGTTGGCCTGGGTGTAGCCGGGCGCCCAACCGGTCGTGGGTTGCGCCAGCCCCGACCGGAAACGGTGCCGGGCGTCGGCGGGCGACATCGCCAGGCCCCCGACGGCGCCGCCCTTGCCGACGGCTGCGGTCCCCGTCATGCCGCGTCGCCGCGCATCGCGTCGAGCAGCTCGGCCAACGAGTCCCGCAGGTACTCCTCGAGCTGCGTGGCCGCCTGCTCGAACTCGCCCGCCGTCAGCAGGTCCAGCAGCGCCCGGTTGCGGCCGACGTACGTCTCGTGCAGCCGTTGCGGGCTCGCCACCGCGTGGAACGCCAGCCGCATCTCGGCCAGCAGCCGCTCGGCGAGCTGGTCGGTCCGCGGGCTCCTGGCCAACGCCACGAGGTCGCGGTGGAACTGCATGTTGGCCGTGCCGACTGCCACCCAGTCGCCCCTGACGGAGGCCGCCTCACCTTCGGCGACGTCGTCGTACAGCCGCCGCAGGCCATCCGGGTCGACGTGCGAGAGCGACCTGACAACGTCGCACTCGACGGTGCGCCGCAGCCGGTAGAGGTCGACCAGGTCGGCCTCGTCGAGCTCACGGACGAACACGCCCCGGTGCATCTCGTGGACCAGCAGGCCCTCGTGGGACAGCAGCCGAAACGCCTCGCGGAGCGTGTTGCGTGAGACGCGGAGGACCACGATCAGCTGCTCCTCGGGCAGGTGCGTCCGGGGTGGCAGGTCGCCCTCGGTGATCCGCCGGCGCAGTACGTCGGCCACCCGCTCCGCGGTGCTGCTGCGGTCGACGAGCCGGATGTCACCGGCGACCGTCTGCAGCCACGACGTGCCGTGCACACCGATCGGACCGGGGGTCTCTCCAGGGCGCGCCATGGGTCCATCATGCCCTCGCGAACGGTCGGAAGACAATGGATTGTTGAACGAACCCCTTGTGGGATTGTTGAACGATCGCTAGGTTGAAGTGATCCAGGGCACACCGCAGGCTCGATCGCGGCGCCTCGTCACCCGACAACCGGAGCGCGCATGTCGCACACCCCCATCGACCGTCCCCCGCCCTCGCAGGGGGTGGTCCTCCCAGCCGACGGCACCGGCACGGACCTGGTGCCCGACCCCCAGCTGAGCGGACGCCGCAGGTTCCTCGGCGCCATGTTCCTGATGGCGACCTCGGCCATCGGCCCGGGCTTCATCACCCAGACCGTGGCGTTCACCGACGAGCTCGCGGCCGCATTCGCGTTCGCGATCTTGGTGTCGATCCTCTTCGACATCGCGATCCAGCTGAACGTCTGGCGGGTGGTCGGGGTCTCCGGCCGCCGCGCCCAGGATCTGGCGAACAGCGTCGTGCCGGGTGCCGGCTACGTCCTCTCCGGGCTCGACGTGCTGGGCGGCCTGGTCTTCAACATCGGCAACATCGCGGGCTGCTCGCTCGGCCTGAACGCCATCTTCGGCCTCGACGTGCGCGTCGGCGCGGCCATCTCGGCCGTGGTCGCGATGGCGATCTTCCTGGTACGACGGGCCGGCGTCGCGATGGACCGGGTCGTCGTGCTGCTCGGCCTGGTGATGATCGGGCTGACCACGTTCGTCGCGATCAAGACCCAGCCGCCGCTCGGCGACGCCCTGCGCCAGACGGTCTCCCCGGACACGGCAAGCTTCCTGGTGATCACCACTCTCGTCGGTGGCACCGTCGGCGGCTACATCGTCTACGCCGGTGCACACCGGCTGGTGGACAACGGGATCAAGGGAGTGCAATACGTCCCCCAGATCACGCGCAGCTCGATCACGGGCGTGGCGATCACCGGCGTGATGCGGGTGCTGCTGTTCCTGGCCGTCCTCGGCGTGGTCGCCGGCGGCACGAAGCTCGACGCCCTGAACCCGGCCGGTGACGCCTTCTTCCGGCGCGCTCGGCGAGACCGGCAAGATCGTGTTCGGTGTCATCATGTGGGCCGCCGCGATCACCTCGGTGATCGGTGCGTCGTACACCTCCACGTCGTTCATGAAGGTGTTGGGCCCCTGGGTGGCTCGCTGGGAGCGATGGGTGGTCTGCGGATTCATCGTGGCCTCGACGGCGGTCTTCCTCGTGGCCGCGACCACGCCGGTCAAGCTGCTGATCTTCGCGGGCGCCTTCAACGGTTTGATCCTGCCCTTCGGGCTGGGGATCCTGCTCTGGATCGCGGCCCGCAGGCGCGACCTGCTGGGCGGGTACCGCTACCCGGCCTGGCTGATCGTCATCGGCGCGCTCGCCTGGGTGGCGACGATCTACCTCGGCTACAACTCACTCACCGGTCTCAAGGACCTGTTCTGACGTGGGCGCCGTGACGGCGATGGACCTCAACAGCGACCTCGGTGAGGGTTTCGGTCATCTGGAGCCTCGGTGACGACGACGCCCTGCTCGGCGTGGTTACCAGTGCGAACGTCGCCTGCGGTTTTCACGCCGGCGACGCGTCGATCATGCGCCTGGTCTGCCAAGGCGCGGCGGAGCGCGGGGTGGCGATCGGTGCCCAGGTGGGCTACCGGGACCTGCCCGGTTTCGGACGCCGGTTCATCGACATCGAGCCCGAGGCCCTGACCCAGGACGTGATCTACCAGGTGGGTGCCCTCCAGGCGTTCGCCCGCATCGCCGGGTCGCGGGTCAGCTACGTGAAACCGCACGGCGCCCTGTACAACGCCATCGTGCACAACGAGGAGCAGGCGGCTGCGGTCGTCGACGCGATCGTCGACCTCGACCCCTCCCTCCCGGTGCTCGGGCTCCCGGGATCGGCCTGGCTGCTCCGTGCGGAGGAGGCCGGCCTGACCACCGTCAGCGAGGCCTTCGCCGACCGCGCCTACACGTCCGAAGGCACCCTCGTCTCGCGACGGCTGCCGGGAGCTGTGCTCGAAGACGCTGAGGAGATCGCCCGGCGCTGCGTCGCGATCGCCACGGGCGAGCCGATCAGCGACGTGGAGGGCGGCTCCCTGCGCCTCACGCCGGGCTCGATCTGCGTCCACGGGGACACGGCCGGCGCGGTCGGCATCGCCCGCCGCGTGCGGGAAGCACTCGCCGGCGCCGGGATCACCCTCGCCCCGTTCGTGGCCTGATGCGTGTGCTCCCGAGTGGCTCGACGGCGCTCCTCGTGGAGCTCGACGACCTGGACGAGGTGCTGGCGCTCTACGCGACGCTCGCCGACGACGTGCCGAAAGGTGTCGTCGACATCGTCCCCGCGGCGCGCACGCTGCTGCTGATCACCGACCCGGCGGTTGCGCCGCTGTCCTCGGTCGAGGAGGCGGTCCGGTCGGCGAAACCGCGCCCGGACCTCCGGGACCGGGCCGAGCACGTCGACATCCCGGTGACCTATGACGGCGAGGACCTCGAGGAGGCGGCGCAGCTCCTCGACTGCGACGCCGCGGAGCTGGTTCGGCGGCACACGTCGACTGAGTGGACCGTGGCGTTCTGCGGATTCATCCCGGGTTTCGGATACCTCACCTCCCCGGAGTGGCAGGTCGAGGTGCCGCGCCGGTCCTCGCCCCGCACGAAGGTGCCATCCGGTGCAGTGGGGCTGGCCGGCGAGTTCAGTGGCGTCTACCCGCGGCAGTCCCCCGGTGGGTGGCAGCTGATCGGTCGGACCGCGCTGACCATGTTCGATCCCGCACGTGACCCGGCCGCGATCCTCCGACCCGGCGTCCGGGTCCGCTTCGTCGACGAGGGCGCCCGACCATGACGCCGTCGCTGACGGTGTTGGAGCCGGGGCTGCTGACCACGGTGCAGGACTCCGGTCGTCCCGGTCAGGCAGCTCTCGGTGTCAGCCGCTCCGGCGCGTGCGACCTGGCGTCGTACCGGCTGGCGAACCGGCTCGTCGGCAATGCCGAAGACGCGCCGGTGCTCGAGGTGACGCACGGCGGCCTGCGGGTGCGGGCCGAGGGCGACGTGATCATCGTGACCACCGGCGCCCGGTGCGAGGGTTCCTGGCACCACAACGCACCCGACACGCTCCGGTCCGGCACCGAGCTGGAGCTCGGCGTACCGGCCAGCGGACTGCGGACATACGTCGCCGTGCGGGGTGGTTTCGACGTGGAACCAGTCCTCGGCTCGTGTGCGACGGACACGATGAGCGGGCTCGGGCCGGAGGCGCTGTCGGCGGGTGACGTGCTCGCCATCGGCACGCCGGCGCTCCCGATGCCCGGTGTCGACCTGGCAGCCGTGGCCGACCCTGAGACCGGCAGCGTGACGGCGCAGGTGACCCCCGGGCCACGCCGGGACTGGTTCCCCGACGAGGCGTGGCAGTCACTGGTCGAGCAGCCCTGGACGGTGACCAGCGACAGCAACCGCGTGGGACTCCGGCTCGAGGGCGAGTCTCTCGAGCGGACCCGGAGCGACGAGCTGCCCAGCGAAGGCCTCGTCCGTGGCGCCCTGCAGGTTCCGCCCTCCGGCAAGCCGGTGCTCTTCCTGGCCGACCATCCGGTGACCGGCGGCTACCCGGTGATCGGGTACGTCGCTGATGCCGACGTGGACCGGTGCGCACAGCTCCGCCCGGGCCAGCAGCTGCTCCTGCGCGAGGTCCGTCCCCAGGGCCGGCGTCGACGCTGAGGCACGATTCCCGAGCCGGGCTTGGGAAATGCATGTCGGAAAGAACCACGCGGGCCCGACCGGATGCGGTCCGGCCGGGCCCACGTGCGTTGGAGCAGGTGTCAGCGGTGGGCAGCCCCTCTCAGCCCGGGAACGTCGACGAGGATGAACTCGCTGTCGTCGGGAAGGGCCGGGTTGCGGGCGGAGTTCGGCAGGTTGTTGTCGCAGCCCACCAGCAGGCGGTGCCCCTTCACCAGGTGGACGGCCTCGACCGACTCGCACGTGACCCGGAAAGGATCACCGAGACCCACGTCGCCGGGGTGGAGCGCCGGAAGGGACACCAGGTCCGGATCGGGGATTGAGGTCAGGTCCACGAGCTGGGTCTTCGCCAGGAATCCCGCGCCATCCGTGACCCGCAGGTCGACGAGGTAGATCCTGGCGAACCGGGGGGTCAGTCCGAACCCGCGGTCCCGTTCGATCACGACGAGTCGATGGGTGTCGACCGCCCACATGTCGGCCACCAGGTTTGCTGGTGCCTCCGTCCGGTACTGGAGGACACGGCCGGTGAACGCCTTCTTGCTTGGTGCTGAACTCGTAGACGTTGCGCCGGGACTGGTCAGGGTCGGCCAGCGTGGCGCCCTCGAGCGCGGCGTACAGGTGCTTGCGGTCCGGGCTGATGGCCATACCTTCGAGACCACGGCTGCCCGGGTGCGTGGGCGGCGCCCCGTTCAGGAACGGGTTGTCCGGCGACCTGATCCCGTCCGGTATCGCGAACGGCGGGTCGAGAAGCACACCGGTCGAGCTGAAGTGAAGGATCCACGGGCCGAACTCCTCGCCCACCCAGAGATCGCCGTGCCTTCCTCTCTGGAGGGACTCGGGATCGATGTCGCCGCCCGTGAGGAGGCGACTGGTCGTCCCCTCGTTCACGAGCGGGAAGCCGATCCGGTGGTCAGGGTCCCGGAAGGAGATGAAGTCGCCGACCCCGACGGCGCCGTCTCCCCCGTCGGCGGTCTTGAACCGAGGCCGGATGTAGTAGGCCCGGATCAGGAAGTCCCGTGAGTTCGCCTTGGCGCCGAACCCGTTGTCAGGCATGGCGAGGAACTCGCCCGGCCCTCGTCCGTCGACAATGGCCGAGAAGCCTTCGACCGGTTGTTCCGGGAGGGGGAAGCTGACGCCGTTGACCGTGCCCGCGCCGGGCACCACGAACGCGCCCGACGCTGGACCGCCCGCAAACGTGAGCGCCGGCAGGACCGCCCGACCAACCAGGACTGGATGCCTGCTGGACGGGCTGGCCTGGCTCGGGGTGAGGAGTACGCCGACCGCGAGGACGACCGCCGTACCCATGATGATGGTGGCCGGAGCTCGCTTCGAGCGCCGGCGAGGGTTGTGTGATCTCATTTCCGTTTCCTTTCCGGGAGATCGATGAGGTGCTCGACGCTGGCAGCCAGCGATCGACCCGGCCCCCGGCGAACGCCCGGGATCGGCGTCCGGTTTGTGACGTAACGTCACGTGACGACTACGGCATCGCGCGCACGCACGCACGTGCTCCCAGCGGCCAGGAGAGCGCTAGCTCGTGGCCGTGCTCCGGCTCACCTCGGGCAGCTTCTCCGTGCGGCCTCGACTGCCAGGCGGCCCAGTCGGCGCTCACGTCGCCAGCGGCGCGGAGGAGCTTGGGGAGGTGGACGTCGCGCAGCTTCTCGGTGCTGGTCTCGGCGGCGTGCACGGTGACGTTCATGGCGGCGCGCACGGTGCCGGTGCCGTCGCGGACGGGGACGGCAATGGACCGCACCCCGGGGGCGAGCTCCTCGTCGGCGATGGCCCAGCCGCGCGCGCGGACCTCGACGAGCTCCTCGTTCAGGGCCTCGCGCGTCTTGCCGATGTAGACGGGCAGTCCGGACCGCGAGGGGATCGCGAGTGTGACGTCCAGGTCCTCGGGTGAGAGCGCTGCGAGCAGCACCTTGCCCTGGGAGGTCTGGGGCGCCGGGAACAGGGTGCCGATGTCGACGCGGAGGGCGATGATCTTCGGCACCGAGACGCGGGCGACGTAGATGATGTCGCCCCCGTCGAGCTGGGCCATCGACGACGACTCCCCGGTCTGGCGGACGAGCGCCTCGAGATGGGGGCGGGCGACGTCCCAGAGTCCGAGGGAGGCGACGTACGCCGTGCCGAGCGTGATCACCTTAGGGGTCAGTGCGAACGAACCGCCGGTCGATCGGACGTAGCCGAGCTCCTCCAGGGTCAGCAGCAGCCGCCGGGCGGTGGGACGCGCCAACCCGGTCGCGGTCGCGACCTCGGCCAGCGACATCTCCCGGTGGTGCGCGTCGAACGACCGCAGCACGTCGAGACCGCGCGCCAGCGCCTCCACGAAGTCCGGTCCCGAGCCGCGTCCTGCCACGTCGCGTGGTCCTAGGAGCCGGAGCCCGGTTCGCCGAAGATCGTCCCGCGCGCGCCGTGGGTGCTCTCGGACTGGTACTCGGTGTACTGGTACGGGTTGTCGAGCACCTTGCCGCCCTCGGGCATCTCGGGGTGCATGCCGGCGTCCCACACCTCGTCGCCCATGGCCGAGGTCAGGTGCTCGATCGTCGCATCGACGTCACGGCCCACCGCGGCGGCGTCGAAGCCGACCAGCTTGCCCTCGCTCTTCACGAGCTTCCCGTCCACGATCACCGTGTGCACGTCACCGCGCTGCGCCTGGAACGCGACGTGGCCGTAGGGGTTGAGCAGCGGGAACGAGACCGGCGACTGGTCGTTCTTGATCAGAACGACGTCGGCCTTGGCGCCGGCGGTCAGCCGGCCGAGGTCGTCGCGGCCGAGCGCGTGGGCACCGCCGCGCGTCGCCCAGTCCACGACCTGCTCCGCGCGCAGCGACAGCGCGGTGACGGTGTCGCCCTTGACGTGCGCCTCGAGGTGCTCGCGCGAGCGGTCGGCGCCCAGCGTCGTCCGCATCGCCGAGAACAGGTCGCCGCTCCACCAGACGCTGGTGTCCATCGACAGCGACACCGGGATGCCGAACTGCCGCACCTGCCAGGTCGGAGGGTAGCCCTGGCCGGCGCTCTGCTCGGACTCCGTCGACACCGAGATGGAGCCGCCGGACGCCGCGATCCGCTGGTAGGAGTCGGTGCTGAGCGTGGCCGAGTGGACGTAGATGTTCTCTGGCGCCGCGAAGCCGTTCTCGTGGATCAGCCGGATGCCGTCGTCGTTCGTCGCGCCCCACACGCCGGCGTGCGTGGTCACCGCGAGCCCGAGGTCGCGGGCCACCTCGAACGCCGCCCTCTCCGGGAACGCCGGGTCACCGGTCACGTCGAAGGCCAGCTGGAAGCCGAGCAGGTCGCCGGCCCCGGTGCGGCGTCGCTCGAAGAAGTCGCGGAAGGCCGGGTCGGCGGTCCACTCCCACGGGCCGGCCTGGATGTTGCCGTAGGCCAGCACGAACCGGCCGGGCACCGCCTGCAGGGCGTCGACCGCGGCGTCGGCGTGGGCGACCGACTGCAGGCCGTGCGACCAGTCGACGGTGGTGGTGACGCCGGCCTCGAGCGACTCCCACGCCGAGAGCGTGTTGCCGGCGTGGATGTCCTCGGGGCGGAAGGTCTTGCCGTGCTCGAGGTAGTACCAGACGAAGTACTGCGTCAGCGTCCAGTCCGCGCCGTACGCCCGCATCGCGGTCTGCCACATGTGCCGGTGGGTGTCGATCATCCCCGGCATCACGATGCCGCCGGACGCGTCGATCTCCCGCGTGCCGTCTGGGACCTCGAGGCTCGCCCCGACCGCCTCGACCTTGTCGCCGACCACCAGGACGTCACCGTTCCGGTGGATGGTGTGGCTGTCGTCCATGGTCAGCACGGTGCCGCCGCGCAGGACGATCGAGTCGGTCATGTTCCCTCCCGTACAGATGTCCGCTTAGCGGTCAATCTCGACCCGGCACGCCGGGCTGTCAAGACCTTGACGCGCTCGTACGGCGCTGGTGGACTCGAGCGGACACCTGTCCGTGACGACGTGAGAGGACCCACACGTGGCCGACCGCCCCTCCGGACCGCTCAGCGGCCTGCTGGTCGCCGACTTCTCGCGAATCCTGGCCGGCCCCTACGCCACGATGCTGCTCGCCGACCTGGGCGCGGAGGTGGTCAAGGTCGAGTCTCCTGCCGGTGACGACACCCGCACCTGGTCTCCACCGGTGCGCGACGGGCGTGCGACGTACTACCTCGGCGTCAACCGCAACAAGCGCTCGGTCGCGCTCGACCTCAAGGCCGACGACGACCTGTTGCTGGCCCAGGAGCTCGCCGGCCGTGCCGACGTCCTGCTGGAGAACTTCCGGCCCGGCGGGCTCGACCGCTTCGGCCTCGGGTACGACGACGTGGCCGCACGCAACCCGCGCATCATCTACGCCTCCATCAGTGGCTTCGGTACGACGGACCGCGGTCGCTCCCTGCCCGGCTACGACCTGATCGTGCAGGCGATGTCGGGCCTGATGAGTCTCACCGGCGCCCCGGACACGGAGCCGTTCCGCTCGGGCATCTCGGTGTTCGACGTGATGGCCGGCCTGCACGCGAGCATCGGCATCCTCGCGGCACTGCACGCACGCGACGAGACCGGACGCGGCCAGCACGTCGAGGTCAACCTGCTCTCCTCGGCACTCTCCGGCATGGTCAACCAGACCAGCGCCTACGTCGCGGGCGGCGTCGTCCCGCAACGGATGGGCAACAGCCACCCGAGCCTGTTCCCGTACGAGCCGATGGAGTGTGCCGACGGCGAGCTGATCATCACCGCCGGCAACAGCGGGCAGTTCCGCAAGCTGGTCGAGGTGCTCGGCGTCCCCGAGCTGGCCGACGACCCGCGCTTCGCGCGCAACGAGGACCGCACCGCGAACCGTGACCAGCTCCGGCCGCTGCTGGTCGAGCGGCTCAGGACCCGGTCGACGATGGACTGGTTCCGGGAGATCATCGCCGCCGGCGTGCCCTGTGGGCCGATCAACACCGTGGACGGCGGCGTCGGGTTCGCGACCGAGATCGGGCTCGACCCGGTCGTGGAGGTCGGCGAGGGTGCAGGGATGGTGCCGTCGGTTCGCAACCCGATCACGTTCTCCGAGACGCCGGCCGACTACCGGCTCCCGCCTCCGGAGCTCGACGAGCACGGGGACGAGATCCGCGCGTGGTTGAAGGGAGAGGCATGAACGACCTGGAGTTCCCGACCTCGCTGGGGACGTCGACCGCGGACGAGATCCGGCTGCTCGGGCAGAACCTCACCGACGACCTGATGGGGAAGGTCGGGTTCGGCGAGCTCGCGTTCTGGCTGGTGACCCTCCGTCGGCCGACACCGCAGGAGACGCGGGTCTTCGAAGCGGTGCTGGTCGCGCTTGCCGACCACGGCTTCACACCGACCGCGATCGCCGCGCGGCTCACCTACCTCTCCGCACCCGACTCGCTCCAGGGCGCGCTCGCCGCCGGGCTGCTCGGGGGCGGCTCACGGTTCCTCGGCGTCACAGAGGACTGCGGCCAGTACCTGCACGCGGTGCTCGAGGCCCAGACGGGCGACCTGCCCACCGACGACCCCGGGTGGGATGCGCTCGCCCTCGACGCCGTACGACGAACACGCGAGCAACGCGCATTCGTCCCCGGGCTCGGACACCCGGTGCACAAGGTGCAGGATCCCCGCACGCCACGGCTGATCGAGATCGCCGAGGAGGAGGGGCTGCGCGGCCCGCACCTGCGGCTCTTCGAGGCGATCGGGCGGACGCACGAGCAGGTGCTCGGACGGAGGCTTCCGCTCAACGGCGCAGGTGTCTGCGGTGCCGCCCTCGCCGACCTCGGCCTGCCGGTCGACCTGCTGCGCGGGTTCGCGCTGCTCGCCCGGGCCGCCGGCCTGCTCGGCCAGATCGCCGAGGAAGCACGACGTCCGATCGGGATGGACGCCTATCTCACCGTCGACCGCAACGCGGTCTACGTCGACCCCGCCGACCCCGCCTGATAGGAGGACACGGACATGGCCACCGTCGCCGCGGTCATCGCCTCGACCCACCACCCCTTCTACTACCGGGCCAGCACGAGCACCGGCGACGAGCGCCCGCCGTTCGCCGACGAGTGGCAGGCCAAGATCGAGACGTTCCGCGAGACGCTGACGCGCGCCGAGCCCGACGTCCTGGTGATGGTCGGCAGCGACCACTTCCACCAGCTCTGGCTCGACAACATGCCGCAGTTCCTGGTCGGCAAGGCGCCGTACTACGACGCCAACTGGTACAACGAGGAGCGCGAGTTCGGCCTACCCCGGATGACGCTGGCGGGCGACGAGGAGCTCTCGCAGCACCTCCTGCGCGGCGGCCTGGACCGCGACTTCGACCTGGCGTTCAGCAACGAGCTGCGGATCGACCACAGCATCACCTGCCCGATCATCACGTTGCGGCCGCAGGCCGACCTGCCGATCGTGCCGGTGTACACCAACATCTTCGCGCCGCCCCTGCCGCAACCGAAGCGGTTCGTCCAGCTGGGCAAGGCGATCCGGGAGATGGTCGAGTCCTGGGAGAGCGACAAGCGGGTCGCGATCATCGGCACCGGCCACCTCTCGCTCGAGCTCGGCGGCCCCCGCCAGTTCGGCGAGCACGGGCCCGATCCCGAGTTCGACCGCAAGGCCGTCGAGTGGATCGCCGCCGGTGACATCGAAGGCTGCTGCGCCGAGGTGAGCCTCGACAGCCTGCACCTGCCGGGGAACGCCACCCACGGCTTCATGGACTTCATGCTGATGATGGGCGTCGCCGGCGAGGGCGTGAAGGCCGACCACGTCGACTCGCTCGACCTCTTCCACACCATGGAGGCGTACTTCACCTGGTACCCGGAGGGGGCGCCGTCGTGAGCAAGTACCTGCTGAACAAGTTCCTCTTCACCATCGACCGCGACCCCGACCTCGTCGAGCGCTATCGGACGGACCCCGCCGGCACGGTCGAGTGGTGGGAGAGCGACATGGCCAACGCGATCCTCAACTGCCACTCGGGCGAGAAGTCCACCTGGCTGGCGCTCACCGACGAGGAGCGACGCGTGCTCGTCGCGCAGGACCACGTGGCTCTCTTCGAGATGGGCGCCCACCCGTTCCTGACACTCACCCTGTTCATCGCGATGTTCGAGCGCGACCACGGGCCGTTGGAGTACCAGATCGGCTACGGCCAGGCGCTCAAGCACCTGTCGCTGCCCTACCCCGACATCGCGACCTGACATGCCGGCGTCGATGCGGGCCGCCGTGCTGCACACACCGGGGTCGCCGCCGTCGTACGGCGAGCACCCGGCGCCTGCTCCGGTCTCGGGCTCGACGCTGCTACGGGTGACCGCGGCGCCCGTCGTACCCCTGGACCTGCTGTGCGCGAGCGGCACGTCGTACTTCGGGGTGCCGGCCACGCCCTACGTGCCGGGCGGTCAGGGCGTCGGCATCGTCGAGGAGTCGGAACGGCACCCGGCCGGCTCGCGGGTGTGGTTCTTCGCGACCGCGGGGATGAAGCCCGGCGACGGAGGCATGGCCGAGCGCTGCCTGGTGCCGGACCATGACGTCGTCCCCATCACCGAGGAGACGCCCGACGGGCTGGCCGCCGCACTGGGGATGTCGGGGATCGCCGCGTGGATGGCGCTGTCCTGGCGGGCGCGGCTGCAGCACAGGCGAGAAGGTGCTGGTGCTCGGCGGCGGAGGCGCGGTGGGGCAGACGGGGATCGGTGCGGCACGCGTGCTCGGCGCGTCGACCGTCGTGGCCGTCGCCCGGCCGGCGTCGATCGACCGCGCGTCAGCCGCCGGGGCCGACGTCGTCGTCCGGCTCGATGGGGACGCCGACACCCTCACGGCAAGCCTCGCGGAGCACGGACCCGTTCGACGTCGTGCTCGACCCCGTCTTCGGAGTCGCGGCGACCGCGGCCGCGCGGGTCCTGGCGCCAGGCGGTCGCCTGGTCAACCTCGGCGGTGCGGCGGGCGACGAGGCGACCTTCTCCTCGGCCGGACTGCGCAGCCGCACCGCGTCGGTGCTCGGCTACACGAACAACTCGCTCAGCGCCGAGCAGCGGGCCAAGGCAATCGGGTCCGTGCTCACCCATGCCGCCGCGGGTCGCATCCGGATGCAGTACGCCGAGCACCCGCTCGCCGACGTCGAGGACGTGTGGCGAGGCGAGATGGCGGGAGGCTCCGGCGCTGCGGTGCGTCCTGCTGCCGGGGTCGCCGTGCTAGCAACGAGCGACGTGATTGCCTTCGTCTCCACCACGGACCTGCCCAGCGCGCGTGCCTTCTACGAAGGCGTCCTGGGACTCCCCGTCGTGGATGAGAACGCGTATGCCTGCGTGTGCGACGCCCACGGCACGATGCTGCGCATCACCGCCGTCGCCGAGGTCGCCCATCCCGGCTACACCGTGCTCGGCTGGCGCGTGGCTGACATCGGCGAGACGGTCGCCCGACTGGAGTCCCGCGGGGTCGAGTTCGCTCGCTACGACGGCATGGAGCAGGACGCCCACGGCGTGTGGACGACTCCGAACGGCGATCGCGTCGCCTGGTTCACCGATCCCGACGGGAACGTCCTGTCTCTCACCGAGTTCCACTGACACGGCTCCGGCGAGGCCGCAACCTCGGTGGTCGAGCTTGTCGAGACCACGCAGATTAGCTGTCCACACATCCCCGGGGCCGGGTGAGGGCATGCCTTCGCCCGCCGGCTGGGTGTGCCGGCGGGTGTGGGGCGGTCAGGGTCGTCGGCGTCGGGTGTGGACGGCGAGGAGGTCGCCGGTGGGGGTGGTCCACAGGTAGTGGTTGTCGGCGAGGCGTTGGTAGGTCCAGCCGCCGTGGGTCTTGAGGCGGTGGTGGGTGCGGCACAGGGGTGCGAGCGCGCCGAGGCGGGTCTGGCCCGGTGGCCCACCGTCCTCGATCGGACGGTAGGCCTCGATGTGGTCGAGGTCGCAGCCGCGGGAGTCGCGGGTGCAGCCGGGGAACACGCAGGTGGCGTCGACGAGGAGCGCGGCCTCGCGCATCCAGGCCGGTGGGTGGTGCCGGTCGACGGCGTCGGGGCGGTGCAGGTCGAGGACCGGGCGGACGGTGATCCCGGCCAGGTCGGGACGACCCAGCCAGGTCGCGAGCAGGTCCCGGGTGGCCGCACCGAGCCGCTCGATCTCCCCGCCGGCCCGGCCCGGGTCGGCGAGGTCGGTGGACTCGAGGTGCACGAACAGCTCACCCGCCCGGCCGCGGTGGACGGGGTCAGCTCGCCGGTCTCGAGGAGGTCGAGGGCCTGTTGCGGGTCGGCGAGGACCCCGACCGCCTTGGCCCGGCGGACCTCGAGGGGGTCGGTGTCGCCGAGCCGGCTCAGCCTGGTGGCGAGGTCGGCCAGGGCCTCGTCGAGGTGCAGCGCGTCGATGGTGTCCAGGCACATGTGGACCTCGGTGGTGGCCGGACCGCTGTCGTGGACCAGGGTGACGTGGCGGGCGGCGAGCGCGGCCTGTTCGTCGGCGACCACCCGGTCGGGGTCGTAGTAGAGGACGGCCTCCTCGACCACCCGCTGGGCGCGAACCAGGGTGAGGTGCTGGGGGTCACTCGCGAGCATCTTGTCCACCCGGGTCACCATCTCCGGGGTCAGGCGTGTGGTCAGGGCGGCGGCCTGCCGCGCCCGCCACGCCGGCACGGTGCCGGCCAGGACCAGGTCGAAGAGCCGGGGCAGCCGGTGCCGCAGCTCCAGGGCGTCGCCGATCAGCTGCCGCCCGGCGTCGTGGGAGATCCCCAGGTGGGCGGCCAGCTCGGCGGGTGCGAACTCCGCGACCTGCGGGGTTCCCTCCCCGGCCAACGGGACCAGGCCTTCGCCGTGCAGGTCGACCTCACCCCAGCCGGCGGCCTGCCCGCCGCGAGCGACGGGGTGCAGGTCCGCCCACTCCGCGGCGGTCACCAGCAGCTCGGCCGCCGCGGCCAGCTCGGCGTGGCGGGCGGCGCGGGCCCGGTCCAGCACCGCACGGGTGCCGGCCCCGGGATCCGTCCCGGCCTCGATCGCTATCCCGAACATGTGTTCGATTCTAGTCGGTGCCGCCGACAGTCACCAGCCCGCACAGGGATCTGTGGACAACCAATGGCCTTGGTCTCGACAAGCTCGACCACCGGAGCCACCTCGACCACCGGAGCCACCTCGACCACCGGGGCGCCACCCCGTCCCGGGCAGTCAGGTCGTCAGGGCGAGCTTCCCGCCCACTCCGCCGGCTTCCAGCCGCTCGTGGGCGACAGACGCTTGCGCCAGGTCGAACACTCCCCGAACGGCCGGCCGCAGGCCGGACACGACGGCCTGCGCCAGGCTGTCGAGCAGGTCGCGGCCCGGCCGGAGCAGGACGCCGTGGATGCTGAGGTTGCGGTCGATCGCCTCACCGAAGTCGCCCTCGAGGTCGACGACAGTGGCGAGTCGCCCGCCGTCACGGACGTGGGCCTGCGCCCTGACCAGCTGGCCGCCCACCAGGTCGACGGCGGCATCCAGGTTGTGCCCGAGCCGTGTGGCCGCGTCGGCGGCGGGCGACCCGGGACCGGACCGGTCGACCCACAGCTCCGCCCCCAGGCCGAGCAGGCGTTGGCGGTCGGCGGCGCCCGACACGGCTGCCACTCGCAGGCCACGGATCGCTGCGAGCTGGACCATGAGGTGTCCAACGCCGCCGGCCGCTCCGTGGACCAGCAGCCAGGAGCCCTCGGGAAGGCCAAGCCGGTCGAGAACCTGCAGCGCCGTACCGCCGGCCAGCGGCAGCGTCGCAGCCTCCACCAGCTCCAGGCCGGCGGGCCGACGAGCGACGAACGCCACGTCGACGGCAACCCGCTCGGCGTACGCACCCCAGCGGGTCCCGCGCACCGGGAGCAGCCCCCACACGGGGTCGCCGACGATGAGGTCGGTCGGCGCGCCGTCGAGCTCCGCCACGGTGCCCGCGAACTCGTACCCGACGACGTACGGGCTCTCGACCCCGGACCATCGGGCGTCCGAGCGGTTGCCGAGATCCACGGGGTTGACCCCCGCGGCGTCGACGGCCACCACGACCTGCCCGGCACCGGGCACCGGATCGGGCAGCTCAGCCGTCGTCAGGGCGTCCGGGCCACCCGGCTCGCCAACGACGACCGCCCTCACGCGCCGACTCGCTGGTCCCGGTCGGCCCGGTGGTCGGTCATGGCGTTGCGGTCGCGGGCTTGCACGGCTGGTTCCTCGAGCTTGAAGCCGGGGTCGAGTCGGACACCCCACTGACCCTAGCCAGACGGGGACCGACGACACGTTCACCATCACGAGCGCAGTGTCGAGGGCTACATTCGTGAGATGGCCCATCGACCGGAGCGCGTGTGCGTGCCGCTGGACACGGAAATGCTGCCGCTCTACCGCGAACCGCCCGGGACCGCGCGGCTACGACGCGAGCAGAAGCGTGAACAACGGCGCCAAAAACGTGAGAAGCGCGCTGCGCCGACGCGCGTGGAGCGGGTGCTCGCGCGTCTCGTCACCGCAGCAAACGCCGTCACCCGGCGTCGGCACGCCTGACGGGCTGCTGGAGCGTCACGGCTCGACTGCCCGCTCCTGGCTGTCGTGCCCTGGGTCGAGGTGGCTGGCGCCCGAAAGACGCAGTGGCACGAAGTCAGCCACGGTGTGGGCCGAGGAGACGCGGGTGGTGAGGCACACATGGTCTCCACCGTCGTCGAGGATGGCGATGCGTTCGAGCGACATCCAGCTCTGGCAGGCCTCCAGCAGTGGTACGCCGTGCTTGTCGAGCCTGAAGTCGACGCCTGCAAACTTGTCGCTGTCCTCACCAGTGAGGGTGCCGAACCGCTCCGCCAGCGCGAGGTCCTGCGCCGTCAGGAAGTGAACCGCGAAGTGCGCGGCGCGCAGGCCCACACGGTAGGTGTGGTTGGCCTTCGACAGCCACACACAGTACTGCTGGGGCGTGATGCTCGACTGTGCATGGAACCCAACCAGGCATCCGGCCCGTTCACTCTCGGCCGTAGTGGTCAGCACGATCAGCGGCGGGTCGACCGCGGCCATCATCGTGCCGAATGGGTCGTCACTCACGTCTCCCACCCGTCTCCCGCGGTCGCTCATAACGGAGGAACAGGGTGTGTGTCTCCACCATGGCGGCCCGCAGCTCGAAGGTGGCGAGCCCCGAACCGGGTGGGGTCACGGAGACCGGCAGCTGGTCACCGCCCATGAGCGGAGATATCGAGAGGCACAGCTCATCGAGGCGGTCCGCTGCGACAAGCTCACCGAGCCAGGTCGGGCCGCCTTCACAGAGCACCACCCGGTGGCCGAGCTCAGCGAGCGCTCGCATCGCTGCTGCCGGATCGACGCGATCATCACCGGCCACGACGACTGTTGCGACCGCTTCGGCCTCGGCCCGGCGCACCGGATCCGCGGCCGCACAGGTGATCAGGTGGGTGCGGGCGCCCTCGGGCGCATCAGCGAACACGTTCGCGGTCCAGTCGAACGCCAGCGACCGGCTGACCACGGCAAGGGGCGGGTTCGGTGATCGTCCCTGACGCTGGCGCTGTTTCTGGGCTTCCTCGCTGAGCCGGATGGGTCCGTATCCCTCGCGACGTACCGTTTCAGCACCCACCAGCACGATGTCCGCGATCTGGCGCACCCTGGGGAACAGCGCCTGGTCCGGAGCCGTGGACAGGGAACCGACTCGACCACCCACGGATGCGGTGCCATCGAGCCCGGCGACCATGTGTCCGGTCACCCAGCACTCGTGCTTCGGCTGGGAACGGTCGACGGCGAGGTACGGCGCGAGCGCATCGGGCACGACGGCGCCGCGGTCAAGCTCCTGCACCCACTCACCTTAGGGCGTTGGACGCCGGAGCATCCTGACGACGTACCGTGAACAACGCCGCGATCGCCTGATTCAGAGACAGGGGCGCGGGCCGACTCGGGTGCTGTCGATTTGAGGCGCGCTCGTTCGTCACCTTGGTGAGCGGTCGCCATCCGGTGGCCCTGGAACCGGAGGTCATCATGAGTCATCCGATCGTGCACGCCGAGATCCGTTCGAGCGATCCAGACGCAACCCGGGCCTTCTTCGGGGACCTGTTCGGATGGACCTACCCCACCGAGGGTGCCTTTCCCGGGTACACCTTTGTCGAGACCGGGGTGCCCGGCGCGCTGTACACCGCGATCAGTCCGCTTCAGGGTGACAGCGACCTGGTCACGTTCTTCGTCGGCGTCGAGGACATGGCCAACGCCATCGCGCACACGACCCGCCTCGGCGGGCGCGTCGTACAGGAGCCGGTCACCGTCCCAGGAGTGTCGTTCGCGCTGATCGCCGACCCTCAGGGTCACGTTGTCGGCTTGGCCCAGCAGCTCTGACCACACGCGGCCGCACGCTTGGCGAGGGCGACGTACATGCCATCTAGGCTGTCGGCGTGCGCGTGCTGATCGTCGACGGCGCCAACGTGGTCGGCAGCCGGCCGAACGGCTGGTGGCGTGACCGAGCCGGCGCGGCCGAGCGACTGCACCAGGCGATCGCGGAGGCCGACCTGGGCTACGCCGTGGTCGTGCTGGTCCTCGAGGGAGCTGCCAAGCGTGGCTGGCCGGCTGGTGAGACCGGCGCGATCCACACGGTGCACGCTCCGGGCTCGGGAGACGACACGATCGTTGACCAGGTCCGCGCCCGGAGCATGGGCGGCGATGACGTGGTGGTCGTCACCGCCGACCGGGCTTTGCGGGAGCGGGTGGCGGTGGCCGGGGGCTCTCACGTCGGCCCGTCATGGCTCCTTGCTCGCATGGCCTGATCCCCGACACTGGAGACGCTGTGGACCGCATGGGCCGCGGGATGTTGCACTGGCCAGGTGAAGTTCGGTGTGCACCTGCCGCTGATGGATTTCGGCGGCCAGCGGTTCGGCATCGAGCACCTCGTCGAGTACGTCGAGGTTGCGACGGCGCTCGGATTCGATGCCATCGCGGTCAACGACCACATGGTGTTCGCGGTGCCGTGGCTGGACGGCCCGACGGCTCTGGCCGCGGTGGTGTCGTGTTCGGGTCAGGCCCAGTTGTTCACAACTGTGGCGAACCCTGTCGTCCGCGGGCCCGCTGCCCTGGCCAAGGTCCTGGCGGGTCTGGACGTGATGTCTGGCGGGCGGGTCGTCGCGGGGCTTGGGCCTGGCTCGTCCGAGCGTGACTACTCGAGCGTCGGTGTCGCCTTTGAAGAGCGGTGGCCCCGCTTCGATGAGTCGGTGAAGGCGGTCCGCGCACTGCTGCTGGGCGAGTCATTCGCCGGACGCTTCTACGAGATCACCGGTCCGCTGGAGCCCCTGCCGATGCGACCAGGCGGACCCCCGTTGTGGATCGGCAGCTGGGGATCGGAGGTCGGTCTGCGCCGGGCGTTGCGGTTGGGCGACGGATGGCTGGCATCCGCGTACAACACCACGCCCGAGCTCTTTGGCGTCGGCTGGGACCGGGTGCAGAGGTCGCTTCAGGACACCGGACGCGACCCCACCGGATTCGACAACGGGCTTGCGACGATGTGGTTCCACATCGACGACCGCCACGCGAGCGAGGTGCTCGAGAGCGTGCTGGCGCCGGCTGTGCATCGGCCCGTCGAAGAGCTCCGAGCGCGACTGCCCTTCGGGAGCGCCGAAGCCGTCGCAGGCAAGCTCGACGCCTTCCGCGCTGCCGGCGTCCAGCGCGTGTTCCTCTGGCCCGTCGCTGACGAGCTCGAGCAGCTCAAACGCTTCGCCGGGCAGGTCATCCCTCTGTTGGACGGCTGACGCGCGACTGGCGCAGACACCCTCGCGGCAACATGACCCCGCGGCGACGCGACAGTACGGTTCATGCGGAAGACGTCGAACACACCCCCCGAGGAGACGACATGGACCTGTTCGAGATAGCTGAGACCCGGCACCTGCGTCGCGAGGACGCCGCGGCCCGGCTCCACGCCCTGGCAGACGCCCTTGCCCGGAACAACACCGTCGAGTTCGATCGCGCGGGTCGTCGGATCACCGTGCGCGTGCCCGACGAAGTCGACCTGAAGGTCGAGGTCGAGCTCGGAGACGACAAGAACGAGCTGGAGATCGAGCTCACCTGGTGACGCCCGCGCGCATTCCATGGGCCTGAGGCATCACGGGCGGCCCCGATTTCACTGCGAGACCGCCCGTTCACGTCGGGCCGCGTCAGTCGTCCATCGCGACGGCGAAGTAGGCGCCGAGAGTTGGGCCCGTGGCGTTCCGGACGAGGACAGTCGGGTTGTCGCAGTCATCCTCGTCGAATTCTCCGATGCGATCACTGATGCTTCCGTTGCCATCCGGGCTCACCGCGAAGGGTCGCGTGGAATCGACGACCACATCGCCGCAGACGAGGCTGGCGGCCATCGTGGCGACGGGGTTAGGGAGGTTAGGGGGCACCCGGCCGGGAATGACCAGGTGATTGACGACGACGGTGATCCGGCCGTCCTCACGCAGGCGTACGTGGCTGTCCGCGTCGAGCACCCATGGCGCCCCACCCGGAGAGACGCCAGCGATTATCGGGCTGGCGCCGGGCTGGTTCAACGGAATGACGCCCACGAAATGCTCGCGGAGGAGTGAGTGACCACTCGCCATGGCGGGAGCCGCAGTGGTGGCGGTCACCACCAGGGCAGCAATGATGGCGATGGATTGAGCCAGTACCGACCGGAAATTGCGCATGAAGCTTCCTCTCGTGGCGCTGAAGGGTCCGCCGGGAGGCGCGGACCCCTGATATTGGTTACACGTGCGTAGCGCGCGGATGGTTCACCCATGTCGTGACGTCATACGGCGGGAGGCCCGCGATGCAGCTCTCCGAGCAGCGCCGCTGCCGCGCCTGTCCGTGTCAGCCGACCTCGGCGTACCAGGTCTCGTGGATGCTCCGGCGCATGAGGGCCCGCTGCATGGCCTGGATGACGATGCCGCCGATGGCGAGCACGAACAGGAGCAGGGACCAGCCGAAGCTGTTCGAGACGGTGTCGGTGAAGTCACCCGCTGCTGAAGTCGGCGGAGTTCAGGGAGCCCACCAGCAGCATGAGGCCGCCGGTCACGCCGACAGCACCGGCGATGGAGCCGATGACGACGAGCACGATCATCGGCACGTTCGCGAACAGCGACACGAGGCCGAGGACGACGCCGACGGCCAGGCCCACCAGGACGGCCACCCAGTTCCAGGAGATCCCGAGGGCGACGATGATGCCCGAGCCGATCGCGAAGCCGGCCGCGCCCATGGCAAGGACGATGGCGACGTAGTAGTACAGGTAGGCCAGGACCGCGAAGATCACTGCGAAGACCAGGCCCAGCACCCAGCCGAGCACGGTGCCGAGGAAGTGCTCGTCGGCGAAGCCGGCGACGATGCCGGCGCCGAAGGCGAACCCGGCGAAGAAGCCCCAGATGGGGATCACGAGTCGCAGCACGAACTGCCCTGCGAAGAGCATGGCGCCGCCCGCGATGATCGCGAGGACGCCCAGGATGATGTCGGCCATGCCAGCAATGTAGGGCTCGTAGACCCTTCGCCCCGGGACGACACGTGCCTGGGAGGGCGCCATTCCGCCTCGGGACGTCCGGAATCACGCAGTGAGCGCCAGCGACGCGTGGCAGGCGGCGGTCCGCGGCCTTACGCTCGGCATGTTCGACGTGCGACCAGGGCCGTCGTCCGAAAGGAGTCACATGCGCAGCGATCTGTTCGGCACGAACCTCGAGTCGGCCACTGCCGACCGCTTCACGTTGCAGAACTCCCGCATGCTGCGGGTCGCGCTGGACGGGGAGGTGATGGCGCGCCAGGGAGCGATGGTCGCCTACCAAGGCCAGGTCGACTTCGCATACCAAGGCGCCGGCGGCATGGGGAAGCTCTTCAAGAAGACCTTCACCGGCGAGGGCATGGCGCTGATGAAGGTCTCCGGTCAGGGCGACGTCTTCTTCGCCGACGACGCCATGGAGATTCACCTGGTGAACCTCGAGAACGACGCGTTCACGGTCAACGGCAGCAACGTCCTCGCCTTCGACTCCGCGCTCACGTGGGACATCAAGAAGGTCGAGGGTGCGTCGATGATGGCCGGGGGCGTCTTCAACACCACGTTCACCGGCACCGGCACGGTCGCGATCACCTCGCACGGCACGCCCGTCGTCCTGAACGTCGACGCCCCCACGTACGCCGACATCCAGGCCGCGGTTGCCTGGTCGACCTCGCTGACCACGAGCGTGCGACGTACGGCGGGTGCGAGCGCGCTGATCGGTCGCGGTTCAGGTGAGGCGTTCCAGCTCGTCTTCAACGGCCAGGGCTTCGTCGTCGTCCAGGCGAGCGAGGGGCGCAAGGTGGCGCCTCACACGCACTGAGCAGGGATCGCTGCTCCTGCCCCTTCCGCGGGCGCTCCAGGGCGCGTCATTCCGGGGCAGCGATCCGCTCGAGCTTGGTCCAGCCGCGCCAGCCGCGCTCCTCGAGCAGCTCCAGCAGCCGGGGGGCGATCGGCATCGAGTCGAGGAAGACCGAGTCGAGGAGCCCTGCGAGCTCGTCGGTCATGCTCCTCGTCGTGGCTCTCCCACCCCTCGGCATCGGCGGCGTCGAGAAGGCCGACGAGCCGGTCCCTCACGGCCACCAGTCGCGGGTCGTCCGCCTCCCACGTGATCGCGTCGGCGAGGTCGCGGTAGAGCTCGACGGTCGCCGGGTCGTCGAGCTGCTGCTGCTTCATCGTCATGTAGAACGGCATCTGCTCCGGCAGCTGGGCGGCCACCAGGATCCAGGCGTCCCGCTCGCCCTCGATCATCGGCTCCGGCAAGCCGAGGCCGCGCAGGCGGTCGAGGTACGCCACTGCCTCCGGCGGCAGGGCCAGGCTGTCCCCGGCTGCCAGCTGCGCGATCCGCTCGCGGTGCCGCTGCCGCTCCCTGATCTCCGCGCGCAGGCGCCGGTCGATGTCGTCGACGGCCGCCGTGAACTCCTCTTCGCTCGCGCCCAGCAGCTCGCGGACGCGCGCGAGCGGCACGCCGGCGTCGGCGAGGGTACGGATCTTGATCAGCTCGACGACCGCGTGGGCGTCGTAGCGCCGGTAACCGGAGTGGTCGCGCTCCGGCTCCGGCAGGAGGCCCTTGGCGTGGTAGTGCCGCACCGCGCGCACGGTGACACCGGCGTACGACGCCAGCTGGCCGATCGTGAGCACCGCGCCAGTCTCCTACTTCGCCGGCACGCGGAGGAACAGCCGGCGCGACCAGAGGTAGCCGAGCAGCGAGATCAGCACGCACCATGCCGATCGCGAGCCACAGGTCGGATCCCGTCGGTGCGCCCGTGAGGAGTGAGCGGAGAGTCTCGATGATCGGCGTGAACGGCTGGTGCTCGGCGAAGTAGCGCAACCCGGGCGGCATCGCGTCGGTCGGCACGAAGGCGCTGCTGATGAACGGCAGGATCATCAGGAACATCGGGGTGTTGCTGGCCGTCTCGACGCTGTCCGCCGCCAGGCCCATGCCCACGGTCAGCCAGGTGAGCGAGAACGCGGTGAGGATCAGCAGCGCGATCGCACCGAGCCAGCCGAGCGGTCCGGCGTCCGAGCGGAACCCGAGCAGGAACACGAACGCCGTCACGATCACCACGGCGAACCCGGTCTTGATGACGGCGCCCAGCACGTGGCCGGTGAGCACTGAAACCCGCGCGATGTCCATGGTCCGGAACCGGGCGATGATCCCCGTCGTCATGTCGGTCGCTGTCGAGATCGCGGTGCCGAGCGCGACGCTGGCGACGGTCATGATCAGGATGCCCGGTGCGATGTACACCAGGTAGTCGCTCCGGTCTCCGGCGCCCTCGTGGCCCGGCAGGCCGGCGCCCATGGTCCCGCCGAAGACGTACACGAACAAAAGCAGGAACAGGATCGGCTGTGCGACCAGCATGATCGACAACGAAGGGTAGCGACGGATGTGCAGCAGGTTGCGCCGCAGCATCGTCGCCGAGTCCTTGACAGCGAAGGCGGTGCTCATGCGGGGATCTCCTCAGATTCGGGCGCCTCGGCCGTGCGGCCGGTGAGCGCGAGGAACACGTCGTCGAGGTCGGCGGACTCGACCGTCAGGCCGGCGACGACGTCGTCGTCGAGGCCGTCGAGCACGTTTCGCAGCCCGGCGATGCTGCCGTCGTTGGGCACCTGCAAGGTGAGCGCCTCGGTGTCGATGGTGGCGCCCGGGTGTGCGGCAGCTGCCGCGGCCAGCCTTGCGGCGTCCGTGAACTGCACCGACACGCGACCGCCGGGCACCCGCCGCTTCAGCTCCGCAGCCGTGCCCTCGGCGACCAGCCGGCCGCCGTCGAGGACCCCGATCCGGTCGGCGAGGTGGTCGGCCTCGTCGAGGTACTGCGTCGTCAGCAGCACGGTGACGCCGTCGGCGACCTGCTCGCGCACGATCGCCCACAGGTCACGACGGCTGCGCGGGTCGAGTCCGGCTGTCGGCTCGTCGAGGAAGATCAGCCGGGGCCGGGCGATGAGCGTCATCGCAAGGTCCAGCCGCCGCTTCATGCCGCCCGAGTAGGTCTGCGCCCGCCGGTCGGCCGCATCGACGAGGTCGAAGCGCTCCAGCATCACGGTCACGGCGGTGGACGCGGTCGCCCGGCTCAGGTGCGCGAGGTCGGCCATCAGGCGCAGGTTCTCGCGGCCGGTCAGCAGCTCGTCGATCGCCGAGAACTGCCCGGTGACACCGATCGCGGTGCGCACCTCGGCGGGCTCACGCCGTACGTCGAAGCCGGCGACTCGGATCTCGCCGTCATCGGGGGTCAGCAGGGTGGAGAGGATGTTGACGATGGTCGTCTTGCCGGCGCCGTTGGGGCCCAGGAGGGCGTAGACGGTGCCCTCCGGGACGGTCAGATCGACGCCGTCCAGCACGGAGTGGTCGCCGTAGGACTTGGTGAGTCCGGCGACCTCGATCGCGGGGTTGTGAGCGGTCATGCCACCATGCTGCGACCCTGACGCAGGGTCAAGGTCAAGCCGATGCGAACAGGAAGGGCCTGATCGGCTCTGGGGCATGCTTGTCACGACCCATGAGGAAGGGAGCGACCATGCTCTTGGTGCCCAGGCAGCTTCAACGTGCCGGCATGACCGGCGACGTGCCCTACTACGGCGGCAGGTTCACACCGGCACAGGCGTACGCCGCCGCACACCCTCGGGCGCGTCCCGTCCAGGCTCGCCCGCAGGTCCGCGCCGACCAGCTGGCCGCTCTGCAACATCTCCTCGATGCCGGCGTGATCACGCCGGAGGAGCACCGGCGGCTGCTCGGCCGAGTTGCTCCATGAGCGGCCCCGTACAGGTGCTCGTGGTCGGCTTCGAGGAGCCTTCGCTGTCCGGGGAGATCCTGGCCGAGCTGACCAGACTCGGCGAGGCCGGCGTCGTGCGGCTGCTCGACGTCCTGCTCGTCACGCGTACGGAGGACGGACGCCTCGAGACGCTGCCTGCTCCGCCGGGCGCAGACCCGGACCTCGGCCGACTCGCCGCCGCGTTCCTCGGTCAGGCGGAGAACGAGGAAGTCCGCATTGGAATGGGCGGAACTGACCACCCCGCCTGGTCCCTCGACGACGCGGTGCTGCCCCGAGGCGCGTCTGCGGTCGCTCTCATCGAGCACACGTGGGCGCAACCCCTCGTCCTCGCGATCAGGCGAGCGGGCGGTCAGCTGCTCGACGAGACGTGGCTGGCCCCGGACGACCTGGACCTGCTCGGACGCCTCGGCCACGAGGCGCGCTAGCCGCGCCCTCCCCGTAGTAGTCCCGGTCCTTGACAGAAGCCCTCGATCTGCTGGGGTGATCCCGTGAGAGTGGTTGGCAACATCCTGTGGCTGGTACTGGCCGGACTCTGGCTCGCCATCGGCTACGTACTGGCTGGCCTGCTCGCGTTTGTGCTGATCGTGACCATCCCCTTCGGCATTGCCTCCTTCCGGTTGGCGAGCTTCGTCATCTGGCCGTTCGGCCGGACGACGATTTGGAAACGGAGTGCGGGCATCTGGTCAGTGATCGGGAACGTCGTGTGGATCATCTTCTTCGGTTGGGAGCTGGCGTTGATGCATCTGATCGCGGGCCTGTTGTTGATGATCACCATCATCGGAATCCCGTTCGGGGTTGCCTGCTGGAAGATGATCCCCTTGTCCCTGGTGCCCCTTGGTCGCGAGATCGTGCCGATCTCAAGCGTGAACAGTGACCCCTACGGAGTGCCTGCGCGAACGAGCATGTAGTCGCCTCGCGCCGCGGGCCCTGGCCGCGTCGTGCCCTCGCGCGAATGGGAGTCTTGTGAGGGAGACTCTCCTTGGCCCTGGGCGCCTTGGCCGGGTCGAGACTTTGGTCGGAGGTGGCACGGTGCAGGTTCTCGCGCAGCTGATTCCCGTGGCGCTCGTGGCCGCACTGAGCACGGTGCCGATCACCGCCATGATCTTCATCCTGCTGTCGGAGAGACGGAGTGCGACCGCCCTCCCGTTCCTCTCAGGATGGGTGCTCGGTACGGCGGCCGGCCTGACGCTCGCCACGCTCGCGGCCCAGGCACTTCCAGGTCGACCGCGCAGGCTGGACACGTTGATCGGCACGCTCGAGATCCTGACCGGCAGCGCTCTCGTCCTGGCGGGGCTGGTCTCCATCGTTCGGCACAGACGCGCGCCGACCAGCGAGCGGCCAGGCTGGATCGAGGGCATCGGCTCCTTCGGTCCGTTGCCAGCGTTCGGCATCGGCCTGGCGCTCAACGTCCGCCCGAAGGCGCTGCTGCTGTTCACCGCCGCGAGCCTGGCGATCACCGGTGCCAAGCTCAGCGTCGAAGAGATCCTGATCGCGATCATCGTCTACACGGCGTTCGCCACGTCCACCGTCGTGGCACCGACCCTGGCCACGGTCTTCCTTCCCGACCGGATGGAGCCACGACTGGTCGTGGCGCGGGACTGGATCAGCGCCCACGGGGCGTCTATGACTGGGGTCGTCATGATCCTGGTCGGGATCGTCGTCGTCGCTGCGGGCATCAACCACTGACCAAACGTGGCAGGCCCTGGCCGCGTCGGGAACATCCCCAGAGCTCGACTACGACCCCGCGGAGGAGGTCATCCTGAAACTGCGGCGCGCACCTGGTCCAGCATCGCTTCTTCGCGCTCACTGACCAGCACCGCGCCGAACCCCATGAAGCCGCCTTCCTTGGCAGCCTCGGCGGCCGCCTGCGCAGCAGCAACCAGCCAACGCCCGAAAGCCGCGACCTCCTCGGGTGCGGCCTTGGCTGCGACCACCGCCTGCACAGCGCGCAGCTCCTCGAGCACCTGCTCTCCTGGGGGGGCCCCGTCCCCCGTGGGCCGGTACCCGGACAGGGGACTGTGCTTCTCCTGCACCATGGCTTGGATCTCGAGGGCCACCTCGGCCAGCAGCTGCTCACGGCTCGGAGGGCTCGTGGCGGTCTTCAGGGTCGCCATCGTCTCCTTGGTGGCCTCGATAGGGCCTCCTGGATCGGCGAGCGAGATCGCCATCCCGGCCACGAACGGTGCCCGCACGATTCGGCGCCATTCGTCCTCAGTGAAGTCACTCTTCGTCGTCACAACAAGCTTCCCTCCAGCTTCGCGTGGGGCATCGGGAGCACCAGGTCCGGTCGAGAACCTTGGGGCCGCCGAGCCGCCACCACTCCACCCCAACAGGGTGAGAGCGAACGTGTGGCCTTGCTTCACCTGCAACTCTTGCAGATCCTCCGAAGATCCCGTCCCTCGGGGCGGGTTGGTGGTGCCTTCGACGGCCAGGATCCACAGCTGCCGGATCAGATCCGCGACGCCACAGCCAGCACCTCGTCGACGACCGCTGCGACATCGGCGTCGGTGGTGCGGTGGTTGGTGATGCAGGCACGCAGCACGAAACTTCCGCGCACGGTGGCGTTCGACAGGTACACCCGGCCGTTCCGGTTGACCCGGTCAAGTATCTCGGCGTTCTGCTGGTCGAGTAGTGCGTCGTCTGCGCCGCGCCACCGGAAGCAGACCGCGCTCAGCGGCACGTCCGCCATCCGCTCGAGGGAAGGCTCACTGTCGATCAGTTCGGCCAACAGCCTTGCCTGCCTCAGGTTCTCGGCGATGGCGCCTCGGAAAGCAGCCAGGCCGTGGTAGCGAAGCGACAGCCACAGCTTCAGCGCCCGGGCGCGCCGGGACAGCTCGATGGTCTCCTCGAAGAACACGTCGCCCTCCACACGCTCGTCGCTCAAGGAGGCGGCGTAGTCGTCGGTCAAGGAGAACGCGCGTCGTGCGGCAGCCGGGTCCCGGTAGAACAGGACACTGCAGTCGAGCGGCTGGTACAGCCACTTGTGGGCATCCATCGAAACCGAGTCGACGTCTGCGATTCCAAGAAACTTCTGCGGCTCCACCATCGCCGCCGGCAGGCCGTAGGCGCCGTCGACGTGGACCCACATGCCTTCGTCCCGTGCCACGGCAACCAGATCGGCGAGCGGATCCACGGCTCCGGTCACGGTCGTGCCGGCACTCGCGACGACGGCGAGTGGCATCAGGCCAGCGGATCGGTCCGCCGCGACGGCCCGCCGGAGCACATCGGCAGAGACCCGGCAGTCGTCGCCAGCGGGAAGCAGGCGAAGGTTGTCGCGACCCAGACCCAACAGGCCGACAGCCTTCCCGATCGACATGTGCACCTCCGAGGATGCGTACACGACGCCCGTCGTGACCCCTGTGTCGTTGGCGGGAGCAGATGGCCTCGCGTGCCATCGCCAGACCCATCAGGTTCGCAAGCGAGCCGCCGCTGGTGAGTGTCCCGCCGAACCCGGTGCAGCCGACCGCCTCAACCAGCCAGGAGACCACCGTGCGCTCGATCACTGCCGTTGCCGGGCCCGACCGCCAGGCAGTCCCGTTCTGGTTGATCACGGACGCGAACAGATCTCCCAGGGCGCCCACCGGCTCTCCCGAGCCCATCACGTAGCCGAAGAAGCGTCCGTTCCCGGCCCGGCTGTGCTCGGCCACGGCAACGAGGTCGTCGAGTGCCGCGGCGCCCAGACCCGTCTCCGGCAGCGGCCCCGCGAACAGCTGGAGGGTCTGCGCGCCGGTTGACGCGGGTCGGATGGGCATAGCGTCGAGCCGATCCAGGTAACGCGCTGCCTCGTCCACAACGCGGCCGGCCGCACTCCGGAAATCGTCGGCGGACAGATCCAGCGGTCCCGGCTTCATGACTCTGAGTCTCCACACAACACGGCAGCGTCGTGCCCCGCGACGCGCTGCTCGTGCCGCGGAAGCCGCTCAGTACCAGCCGTGGCCGGACTTGAAGCCCCAGGCGCCGCAGGCCGAGCCGTAGCGATCCCGGATGTAGCCGAGTCCCCAGCGGATCTGGGTCTCGGCGTTGTTGGCCCAGTCGGGGCCGGCGGAGGACATCTTGGAGCCGGGCAGCGCCTGCGGGATGCCGTAGGCCGAGGACGACGGGTTGTCCGCGTGGATGTTCCAGCCGCTCTCCTGGCTCCAGATGTTGTCCAGGCAGCCGAACTCCGCGGAGCTCATGCCGTACTCGGGCATCAGGGCCCGGGCCAGCTCCTTGGGGTCGGCGGATCTGATCCGCTCGACCTTCGTGCGGGCGGTGCCGCGGGAGTCGGCCAGCGCCGACGACCTTCAGCTGGTCGACGGTGGTGCGCCGGTCGCCGGTGGAGCGCGACACGGCCTGCTCGCGGTTGAGCAGGTCGTCGACGGTCAGCTGGCCGGCGTTGGAAGGCTCCGTCAGGTCGCTTGCGGCGGCGGTGGCGGTGAGGGCGCCGTCGCTGTTGAGCACTCCGGTGGAGACGGAGATGCCGGTCGCGGCTGCTGCGACACCGGCGGCTACGAGGGTGTTGCGGAGGCCGGTTCGAAGGGCGGAGCGGTCCGCCACGTCCCGGTGCTTCGGGACGTACTTCTCTCGGGTGGGCACGCGTGAACTCTCAGACTTTGTCGACGTCGGGTGGGCGTCACAGCGCCTCGTGTCCGAGCACGAGGCGAAGGGCCCACACTGACGGAGACCCTGGATCGTTGCAACTTGAACGACCGAAATGCCCGCTCTGGGCGCGGAGGCGTACCTCACACGCTCCAGCGGTCACATCGGCCCCAGGTCTGCGTACGGCGAGCGTCCGCGCGGGGCCGGTCCCTACATCACGACCGTCTCCAGCATCTCGGTGACCAGCGCGGCGATCGGCGAGCGCTCCGAGCGGGTCAGCGTGACGTGCGCGAACAGCGGGTGCCCCTTGAGCTTCTCGACCACCGCGACCACACCGTCGTGCCGGCCGACCCGCAGGTTGTCGCGCTGGGCGACGTCGTGGGTGAGCACGACCTGGGAGTTGGCGCCGATCCGCGACAGCACCGTGAGCAGCACGTTGCGCTCCAGCGACTGCGCCTCGTCGACGATCACGAACGCGTCGTGCAGCGAGCGGCCGCGGATGTGGGTCAGCGGCAGCACCTCGAGCATCCCGCGGTCGAGGATCTCGTCGACCACGTCGGCGCTGGTCAGCGCGCCGAGCGTGTCGAAGACGGCCTGTCCCCAGGGCGTCATCTTCTCGGACTCGCTGCCGGGCAGGTAGCCGAGCTCCTGGCCGCCGACCGCGAACAGCGGCCGGAACACGACGACCTTCTTGTGCTGGCGCCGCTCCAGCACCGCCTCGAGACCGGCGCACAGCGCCAGCGCCGACTTGCCGGTGCCGGCCCGACCGCCGAGCGAGACGATGCCGACCTCGGGGTCGAGCAGCAGGTCGAGCGCGATCCGCTGCTCGGCGCTGCGGCCGTGCAGGCCGAACGCCTCGCGGTCGCCGCGCACCAGCTGCACCCGCTTGTCGGCGTGCACCCGGCCGAGCGCGCTGCCCCGCTCGGAGAGCAGCACCAGCCCGGTGTGGCAGGGCAGGTCGCGCGCCTCGTCGAGGTCGACCGCGCCCTCGTCGTACAGCGCGTCGAGGTCGTCGGCAGCTGACCTCGACCTCGGCCATCCCGGTCCAGCCGGAGTCGACTCGGCCAGCTCGGCGCGGTACTCCTCGGCGTCGAGGCCGACGGCCGACGCCTTGACCCGCATCGGCAGGTCCTTGGAGACCAGCGTGACGCCGTGGCCCTCGTCGGCGAGGTTGCGCGCGACGGCGAGGATGCGGGTGTCGTTGTCGCCGAGCCGGAAGCCGGCGGGCAGCGACGTCGGCGTCGGTGTGGTTCAGCTCGACCCGGACCGTGCCACCGCTCGTCGCCGACCGGGACCGGCTCGTCGAGCCGGCCGTGCTGACCCGCAGCTCGTCGAGCATCCGCAGCGCCGGCCGGGCGAAGTAGCCGAGCTCGGGGTGGTGCCGCTTGCGCCTCGAGCTCGGTGATCACCACGACCGGGAGCACGACCTCGTGCTCGGCGAACCGGCGCAGCGCCGCGGGATCGGCCAGCAGGACGCTGGTGTCGAGCACGTACGTACGGCGTCGCGCCGGTGGAGCTCGCGGTGCTCGATGCTGGGCTGCGGCGTTACCACGGTCGTCCCCTTGTGGCCCGGCACGCGCACTCGGCGCCCCGGTCCTGGCTCGTCGAGCACGGACCGGTCGGGCTGGAGGCCTGAGTGCCTGCCTCCGGTGCTGCCGTCGCGAAGGATCACGAACCTGCCTCCCGGGTCGGCAGGCTTCCCCACCCGCCGATGCCCGCAACGTAAGACTCCCCGGAGGCGGTTCCCGGGCGACACGCCCGGCCTGTGGGCGTGAACGGTGCGTGACGGCTGGGGGCCGCAGCGGCGACCACCACGAGCGCACGAAGGACCCGCGGCCGGCTCAGGAATCGGGGCTCAGGCTCAGGAACCGAAGCGGCGCTCGCGCTGCGCGTAGGCGCGGACCGCGCGGAGGAAGTCGACCCGGCGGAAGTCCGGCCAGTAGGCCTCGCAGAAGTAGAACTCGCTCTGGGCGCTCTGCCAGAGCAGGAAGCCGCCGAGCCGCTGCTCCCCCGAGGTCCGGATCACCAGGTCGGGGTCGGGCTGGCCCTTGGTGTAGAGGTGCTCGGCGATGTGCTCGACGTCGAGCATCTCGGCCAGCTCCTCGATCGAGGTGCCGCGCGACGCGTGCTCCTGCAGCAGCGAACGTACGGCGTCCGCGATCTCGCGGCGCCCGCCGTACCCGACGGCGATGTTGACGATCATCCCGTCGACGTCGCGGGTCGACTCCGCCGCCTCCTTGAGCCGCTCGGCGATCGACGCGGGCAGCAGGTCGAGCGCACCGACCGGGTGGAGCCGCCAGCGACGCTGCGTCGGCCAGGCTCTCGACCGCGTCGCCGATGATCCCGAGCAGCGGGTCGAGCTCCTCGGCCGGCCGGTTCAGGTTGTCGGTGGAGAGCAGCCACAGCGTGACCACCTCGACGCCGACCTCCTCGCACCAGCCGAGGAGCGGCTCGATGTTGGCGGCACCGGCGCGGTGGCCCGTGCGCGGTGTCGGCGCCGACCGCCCTGGCCCAGCGCCGGTTGCCGTCGAGCATGACGCCGATGTGCTTGGGCAGCTGGTCGGTCGGGAGCCGCCGGGCGAGGCGGGCCTCGTACGCCGGGTAGAGCACCCGCCGGAGTCCGCGCTTCCAGTCCGCCACGTCCGCGACTGTACCTGCGGCGGTGAGCAGAATCTCTTGCCCGAAACCATGCATACCCAACCTACGGTTGGGTAGGTTGATGTGGATGGACGGACCACTCATGCCCCGCACGCCCGCACAGGCGGCCGACGCCGTGCGCGAGAAGGTGGCGGAGGTGAAGCCGAGGCTTCGTGGCATGCTCCACGCGGCGATCACCCCGCTCGCCCTGGCCGCGGGAGTCGTCCTGATCGCGCTGTCCCCCACGCTCAAGACGCGGGTCGGATCCGCCGTCTTCGCCGGTACGGCGCTGCTGTTGTTCGCGGTCTCGGCGATCTACCACCGCGGCAACTGGTCACCCAGGGTCTGGGCGCTGCTGCGCCGGATCGACCATTCCAACATCTTCTTGCTGATCGCCGGGTCCTACACGCCGTTCACCCTGATCCTGCTCGACGGCAAGGACCGGGTGGTGCTGCTCGTCCTGGTGTGGAGCGCCGCGGTGCTCGGCGCGGTGTTCCGGATCATCTGGAGCGACGCGCCGCGATGGCTCTACGTGCCGATCTACGTCGCGATGGGCTGGGCAGCGGTCTTCTACGCCGACCAGTTCTCCAGCAGGGGGCCTCCCGCGGTGATCGTGCTGATCGCGGTCGGCGGTTGCCTCTACACGCTTGGCGGCGTCGTCTACGGGCTGAAGCGGCCAAACCCGTTCCCCCAGTGGTTCGGCTTCCACGAGGTGTTCCACAGCTTCGTGGTCGCGGCGTTCATCTGCCACTACGTCGCCGCGTCGATCGCCACCTACAGCCTGCGCTGAACGCCTGCCGCCCTCCGACGGGTGTGACGCGAAGCGCCCGCTCCCGCTGATGAGGGTGTTCTCGCTCACTCCCTGCGTGGAGCGCGATCATCGGCCGCCGCGGATCGTCTTACCGTTGTAGGTGCCCCCGACCCGAGACCCCTGTGATGACTGACGAAACCAAGCGCAAGCCCTTACTCGACCTCTCCGCGACCCAGCTGATCGGCGGTTCGCTCGCTGCCGCGACCGCCGCCGCGCTCGGCTCCCGCCTCGGTGTGGTTGGCACGATCACCGGAGCCGCGCTCGTGAGCGTGGTGTCCGCCGTCGCCGGCGCGCTCTACACGCAGTCGCTACGCCGCACGCATGAGCTGATCCTCGCCCGCGAGACGCTGGGTGCCCGAGAGCGGCTGGCGAAGGTCGGTGCCGGCGTGCGCCGCCCCACGCTCCGCGACGAGCCGCACCCGGACAGCCATGAGATCGAGGAGGCCGTCGAGGAGGCCACCCCCTCGATCTGGAGCCGGGTGACCTGGAAGGGCGTGGCCGCCGCGGCCGGAGCGTTCTTCGTGATCACCGCGCTCGTGATCACCGGCACCGAGCTGTTGACCGGGCAGTCGCTCGACGGCAGCTCGCGCACCACGGTCACCGACGTCCTCAAGGCCAGCGGCTCGTCCGGCACCAGCGACCACGTGTCCCCGGCCAGGCCGACCCCGAGGACGGACCCCACCGCCAGCACGAGCGTGGCGCCGACCACCGAGCCGTCCACCGCCCCGCTGAGCGAACCGACCGACGCCCCGACCGTGGCCGAGCCCACCCCGACCCCCACCGGCGTGCCCACGACCAGCGCGACTCCGAGCCCGACCTCGACCCCGACCCCGAGCGCGACGGCGACTCCCTAGGGCGTCGAGATCCGTTCGAGGTACGACGCCACCGCCGCCTCGTCCCAGTCGCGGGACTCGCGCAGGCCCTCGGCCATCATCGCGAGGTAGGACGCCGCCGGCCTGGTGCGCTCGACGTGCTCGCTGCCGTGCGGCGAGGTGAACGTGAGCAGGGGCAGTCCGTCGACCCGGCCGACCTCGACCACGGACTCGTAGCGGCCGTCGCCGAACACGTGCCGGCCGTCGGGCAGCGGCCGGCTGAGCAGCTCCTCGAGCGGGTCGCCGTCCACCGGCTCGCGGTACATCTCCTGCGCCAGCACGTCGACCAGCTGGCCCGCGGTCACCAGGTAGCCGCGCGCCGCCGTCGTGCCGGGCACGGCGGGGTCGTAGAAGGCCACACCACCGCCCCACTGCGGCGACTCCCCGGTGAAGTAGACGGTGCCGGGCAGGTCCACCGCTATGTCGCGCTCTGGCAGCGTCCGGTCGCGCGCACCCGGGTTGACCCGGATCCCGCCCGGCGGCTGGCCACCCCTGAGGTAGCAGGCGAACCGGCGCGAAGCCATGTTGGACCCGTAGCTGACGTACCAGACCTTCGCTGCCTCCCTCATCGTGCGAGAGCCTGCCGCAGTGCCGCCGCGTCGGTCACGGGCCGCTCGCAGACGAGTTCGCGGCAGACGTACGCCGCGGCACGCCCGTCGACCAGGTCGCGTCCCTGGAGCAGCGGGATGCCGGTCACGCCCGGCGCGGCCACCACCACGACCGACCCCGGCAGGCTCGCCTCGCGGGCGACGCGTGCGAGCTCGGCACGCGCCGGGTCGTCATCGGCGCCGACCACCGCGATCTCGACCGGCCCGCTCAGCGCTGCCTCGGCGGCGGCCAGCGACCAGCCCGCGAATCGCGGCGCCTTGCGCGCGATCTCGACCACCGAGGTCAGTGCACTCTCCGCCAGCGTCCGGTGCTCGCCGGAGCCGGTGAGCGCCGCGTAGCCGAGCAGCGCGTGCGCCAGCGACGACAACCCTGACGGGCTGGCGTTGTCGGCCGGGTCCCGCGGCCGGGACACGAGCGCCTCGGCGTCGTCGGCGGTGTCGAAGAACCCGCCGTCGCCGGCCGCGAACTGCGCCGACCGCGACGTCGAGCAGGGTGCGGGCGCGCTCCAGCCAGACCGGGTCGGCGGTCGCGGCCGCGAGGTCGACGTACGCCGTGGCGAGGCAGCCGTAGTCCTCCAGCACCCCGGCGTGCGCGCCGACGACGCCGTCGCGGGAGACCCGGCGCAGGCGGCCGGTCGCCTGCCCTGAGCCGGTCGAAGGGACCCAGTGCACGTCCCAGAGGTACGACGCGCAGCGGACCGCCGCCTCGACGTACCCGGGCGCGTCGAGGCGCAGCCCGGCGTCGACGAGTCCGGAGACCGCGAGCCCGTTCCACGCCGCGACCACCTTGTCGTCGCGCGCCGGCCGGGCACGCCCCGAGCGCGCGTCGAGCAGCCGCTGCCGCACTGAGGCCCAGCGCTCGGCGTCGTCCGGGTCGGTGCGGAGCTGGAGCGTCGACGCACCCTCCTCGAACGTGCCGGCGTCGGTCACCGTGAGCAGCCGCGCCGCCCAGTCGGCGTCGCCGCCGAGCACCGCGTCGAGCTCGGCCGGGGTCCACGCGTAGTACGCGCCTTCTCGGCTGTGGCCGCTCGCGTCGGGACTGTCGGCGTCCAGCGCGGACGCGAACGCACCCTCCGCGGTGCCGAGCTCGGCGAGCAGGAAGTCCGCGGTCTCGCGGGCGATCCGGAGCGCCGAGGTCGCCACCGCGGCGCGCGTAGAGGCCGACCAGCTGGGCGTTGTCGTAGAGCATCTTCTCGAAGTGTGGGACCACCCAGCCGCGGTCGACGCTGTAGCGGGCGAACCCGCCGGCGAGCTGGTCGTAGAGCCCACCGCGCGCCATCGCGTCGAGCGTGCGGTCCAACATCCCGGAGCGCGCTCGGGCCGAGCCGGTGCGGGCGGCGTAGCGGAGCAGGAACTCGAGCACCATCGACGGCGGGAACTTGGGCGCCGTGCCGAAGCCGCCGTTCGCGGGGTCGAACTCCGCGCCGAACGTCTCGACGGCCTGGTCGAGCACCTCCGCGTCGACCGGCTCCTCCCCCGCGGGCACGACGGCGCCGCGCAGGTGGTCGCGGATGCTGCCCGCCACCCGCTGCACCTCCTCGGGCTGGGAGGTCCACACCTGGCTGAGCGCCTGCAGCACCTGGCGGAACGCCGGGCTGCCCGTGCCGCGGCTGGTCAGGGAAGTAGGTGCCGGCGAAGAACGGCACGCCCTCGTGGTCCAGCACGCAGGTCATCGGCCAGCCGCCGTGGCCGGTCATCGCCGTCGTGGCCTGCATGTAGACCGCGTCGACGTCGGGCCGCTCCTCGCGGTCGACCTTGACGCTCACGAAGTGCTCGTTGAGGTACGCCGCCGTGTCCTCGTCCTCGAACGACTCGTGCGCCATCACGTGGCACCAGTGGCACGCGGCGTACCCGACGCTGAGGAGAATTGGTGTATCACGACGCTTCGCCTCGGCGAAGGCTTCGGGCCCCCACTCCCACCAATCCACCGGATTCTCCGCGTGTTGGAGCAGATAGGGGCTTGTCGCGCTGGCGAGACGATTGGCCATTTCCCATGACTCCTGACGAGTGGCACGTGTATCAGTCTGGGCCTGGTGATACACGAGCGTGATACACGAAGCAGATCTCGGGAGCCGGACGCGACTCCCATTCGTCCAGCCTAGGAGGGACGCCGGTGCCGCCTCGCAAGAAGCCCACGCTGCTGGCGCAGGGCAAGCCGCGGAGCCTCGGCGGCGGCACCCGGGCCTGGCGGATGCGGCTCTACGCCCCCGGATGCCGGCGGCACGAAGTACCAGGTGATGTTCCGGGCGCCGGCCCCGTGAGGGCGAGCCCTGGAAGCGCGTGCTCCGTCGAGCGAACTCTGAGGCCGAAGCACGCAAGATCTTCGCCCAGGCAGAGGCCACTCGACACCGAGAGGGAAGCGTGTGAGAACCATGGACGACCCGCGCCACGTCTTCCTCAACGCAAGCGATATGGCGCCGAACCAGTTCTGGAAGCCCTCGTCGCGCCGGACCCACAGGAGGTGACCATCACCGAACTGCTCCCCCAGCCCAAGCGGCGGCGGTCGGCGTAGTCCGCCCGTCGGCGGGAGTTGTCGTGTCGCATTTCATCTGCCCCGACCTCAACAACTTGTGCGTAGACTCGGATTCAAGTTGTCGTGTTCGACTTAGATCAGCCCCCGCGCGACAACTTGCCGAATCCGAGAGGAACCCAATGGCCCGCGGACGCCCGTCGCGAGAAACCATCTACAGGCAACTCGATGATGCGATCGAGGACCTTCGCTCACGCATGGGCGGCCTGCCGAGTCCCGTCGAAGCCGAAGCAGATCTGGGCCGACCTTTGGCACCAAGAGGCCCACCACTCCACCGCGCTCGAAGGCAACACCCTCATCCTCAATGAGGTCCGCAAGCTGCTAGACGAAGGCCGAGCGGTCGGCTCCAAGGAACTGAAGGAGTACATGGAGGTCATCGGCTACGGTGCCGCCGCGAAGTGGGTCTATGGCCAAGCGCTGGAGCCAGGCGACTGGACCGCGGGTGACCTGCTGACGATCCAAGAGGTGCGGACCGTCCACTACGAGGCGATGACGCCGGTCTGGAACGTGGCTCCCCACCCTCATGCGAACCCTGCCGAGACACCAGGAAACTGGAGGCAACACGACATCCAGCCCTTCCCTGAAGGGATGACACCGCCCCCCTTTCCCGACGTCGACCACCGCATGGCTGACTGGGTCACTCAGGTCAACCAACTCCGCAAGTCAAGCGAGACACCGTTCGTCGAGCGTCTGGCGAGAGCCCACAACGACTTCGAGAAGGTCCACCCCTACCTCGACGGCAACGGGCGAACCGGACGACTGCTCCTCAACCTCCTGCTCGTCCGCCTCGGCTACCCACCAGCGATCGTGTTCAAGAACGAGCGCGCCAAATACCTCAAGGCGATGCGCAAAGCCGACAAGGGCGACGACGGCCCCCTGGGTGAACTCATCGCCCGAGCGGTGACCAACAACCTCTACCGCTTCGTCGTGCCCGCCGTGGCCGGGCCGGCACGGCTCGTGCCATTGGCGAGCCTTGTCGACGAGAAGGCAGGCATCACGGCGACGGCACTGCGCGCAGCAGCCGAACGTGGTCGACTCAGGGCCCAAAAGACCGACAGCGGCGCGTGGCTTAGCTCAAAGAAATGGGTGGCCGAGTACCAGCGCAACAAACACCAGCGCGTCAAAGCGTCCAGCCAAGGGCCCTGAGAGACACACGTAGCCGCAGAATCGACAGCGTCCAATCATGGCCCCCTCGGGCCGCTCCGGCCGACCTGCACTGATCTACTGCAACACCGATGCTTCAGAAGATTGTTTCAGTACGTCGACCGGCAGGATTGAGACGGTGAACGACCTGCAAGCCGAACTGGTGAGCCTGCGACAGGAGAACGCTCGACTGCGCAAGCTCCTCAAGTTGACGGATGCGGAAGCGGCTCCGGCTCGTGGCACCCAGGCAGCGTGGTTCGACAAGGCACCGGGTCAGGTGGACGCGCGTTCCTCCTCGCGGGCCAAGGTCGAGTTCTATGCCGCGTTGTTCGGCGCACGACGTGACGTCTACGCCGTTCGCTGGGAAAACGCCCGCACCGGCAAGTCGGGATGGATGCCTGCCGTCGAGGGCGGCTGGCGCAAGGGACGCTCTGCCTCCGAGATACGACACCTGCCGCTGACCTCCGAGGTCCTGGCCGCGCATCTGATCGGCGACGTCCACATCGGCCTCTATCCGATGCTCGCCGGCGACCAGACCTGCTGGCTCGCCGCCGACTTCGACGGACAGGCGGCCATGCTCGACGCACTCGCCTACCTCAAGGCCGCACGTGCCGTTGGCGCGCCTGCCGCGCTTGAGGTGTCCCGGTCCGGGATCGGCGCCCACGTGTGGGTCTTCTTCACCGACCCCGTTCCAGCAGCCACGGCGCGCCAGCTCGGGACCGCTCTCGTCCGCGAAGCGATCGCGATCCGTGGCCGCATGGACCTGCGCTGCTACGACCGGCTCTTCCCTTCCCAGGACGTGCTGCCCGGGCAAGGACCCGGCAACCTGATCGCGGCCCCGCTCCACGGCAAGTCACGCAAGCTCGGCACGACGGTGTTTCTCGACCTGGCCACGCTGGAGCCGTTCGAGGACCAGTGGGACTACCTCTCCACCTTGGAGCGCCTCACCCCGAAACAGGTCACGAAGCTCGCCTCGGCGCTCCGAGACCCCACGGTCGGGGTCCGCGTCGACCGCGCCCAGCCCGCCCGGTCGACCAAGACCCAGCCGAATCCGGCACCGATCGTGCATCTGAGCCTTGGCGGCACGGTGAGGATTCCCGGCTCGGAGCTGAGCCCGTCGCTGTATGCGACCTTGAAGCACGCGGCGTCCACGTACAACCCCGAGTTCTACGACCGCCAGCGTCGCCGCCAATCGACGTGGAACGTCCCGCGCATCGTCACCTCCTACGACGAGACACTCGACGATCACCTCGTCCTCCCGCGAGGACTACGCGACACGGCGACGCGACTCATCGAGGGAGCCGGCAGCAAAGTCGAGGTCGACGATCAGCGAGTCACCGGAGATCCCTTGGACCTCTCGCCGAACTTCGATCTCGGGCCGCAGCAGCAGGAAGCAGTGGAGGCGGTGCTGCCGCACGAGTTGGGACTCTTGGTCGCCCCGCCCGGCTCTGGGAAGACCGTCATGGCCTGTGCCGTCATCGCCCAGCGAACCGTTTCCACGCTCGTGCTGGTCGACCGCAAGACGCTCGCCGAACAGTGGCGCCGCGAGATCACCGACCTCCTCGGCCTCAAACCGGGGCAGCTCGGCGGCGGCCGTTCCAAGCTCACCGGCATCGTCGATATCGCCACCTTGCAGACACTCGCACGCCGAACCGACCTCGCCGACAAGCTGGGCGCCTACGGCCAGGTCATAGTCGATGAGTGCCACCACGTCCCGGCAGCCGCGTTCGAGACCGCCGTCCGCGCCATCCCCGCGCGCTACTGGGTCGGGCTCACCGCCACGCCTTACCGGCGCGACGGTCTCGATGACCTGATCGGCTTCCAACTCGGCCCGGTCCGCCACACATTCACTTACGCCGACCCTGACACCCTCGAAGGCGCCGGTGCTGACCGGCCCCGCCCGGTGCTCGTTGTCCACGCCACCTCGTTCCGGCTGGAGGACCCAGTCGATCTGTCCGTCCCGGGCGCCATCGCAGGCGTCCACCGCGCGCTGGCCGAAGACGAGGCACGCAATGGGCAGATCCTCACCGATGTGGTGGAGGCAGTCGGTCGCGGCCGCCACTGCCTTGTCCTCGCCCAGCGAACCGGCCACGTCGACTACCTCGCCGCGGCACTCGCCGAGCGAGGGCTGGACCCGGTCGTCCTCAAGGGCGGCATGGGCGCCAAGCAGCGCGCCGCAGCCATCGGGCGGCTCAACCCATCCGATCCCGACTCACCGCTTCTTGTGGTCGCGACGGGCCACTTCGTCGGCGAAGGCTTCGACTGTCCCGCACTCGACACCCTGTTCCTGGCAGGCCCGGTCTCGTTCAGGGGCCGTCTCGTCCAGTACGCCGGCCGCATCCTCCGCGCCCACCCGGGCAAGCAGACCGCCGAGGTGCACGATTACCACGACGTCGACGTTCCGGTTCTCGCGGCCGCACTCACCAAGCGCGCACCCGGCTACCTCAGCCTCGGATTCCCCGATCCACGGAAGTCCGTGTGACTCCTCGGATCCCGGCTTCGCCGTCGGGCGGAACCGCCCACGACCATCAACACCGCTGCGAGAGCGAGGCCGCCGTTAGCCTTGTGCGCCGTGAGCAACGTCGTGGAGTCGGTCAATGCCTGAGCAACCCAACCGCACATTCCGGCGAATGTTCTCCCGGCACGAGCTCAACTCGCTTGCCGGCCGGCGCACCTTCGAGCGAGGGCATGGCTACGCGCTCGGCGGGCGGGTCCTCAAGCTGAAGGCGACGGGTGAGCAGGTTGACGCGAAGGTGCGGGGCTCCGCGTCGTACCAGGTCCGACTCTGGATCGGGGACGAGGAGGCGGCATGGGCGTGCACCTGCCCGGTCGGCCGGGAAGAGCGATTCTGCAAGCACGCGGTGGCGGTAGGGCTGGTGGCAACCCGCTCTGTCGAGCCCGAGCGCGGTGACGGCAACGCTGAGGAGGTCAATCTGGTCGATTACCTCACCGACCTCGACCGCCAGGCGCTGGTCGACCTGTTGCTGGAGCGTGCTGCCGCGGATGGCCTCTTCGACGCCCGGCTCCGCGCGGCCGCTGCGAGCAAGAGCGGCGGGCGCCCGGACCTCAAGTCGTACCGACAGGCACTCGCCGCTGCGTTCGAGACCGATGGCTACGTCGACTACCGCGAGGCGTACGACTACACGACCGGCATCGGGTCTGTGCTCAACGAACTGCAGCTTCTCCTCGACGAGGGGCATTCCGAGGACGTGTTGGCGCTGAGCGAGTACGCCGCCGATCTGGCCGAAGAAGCGCTGGGCTACATCGACGACTCCGACGGCGGGATGTCGCTGGTGGCCGAACAGCTTCGGGACCTGCACCTCACCGCCTGCGAGGAGGCACGGCCCGAACCGATCACGCTGGCCCGCAACCTGTTTGAGCGCGAGCGTCACGGCGGCGACCTGGAGGTGTTCTACGGCGCGGTGGAGCTCTACGCCGATGTGCTCGGAGACGTCGGCCTGGCGGAGTACCGGCGGCTGGCCCAGGCTGAGTGGGACGTACTCTCCCCACTCGGCCCCGGTGACGCCGAGCACACCTGGTCGTCGGGCCGCTTTCACCTTACCCAGATCATGCTCTCCCTCGCGGACCTGTCTGGCGACGTCGACACGGTCGTGGAGGTGCTGGCACACGACCAGTCGTCGGCCTACCAGTTCGTCAAGATCGCGGATGCCCTGCAAGGCGCGACACGTCACGACGAGGCGCTCGACTGGGCTCTGAAGGGCCTGTCACTCCACGGCTACCACGATCACCGACTGGTTGAGTTCGTCGCGGAGGAGAATCACCGGGACGGCCGATCCAACGATGCGGTCGCCGTGGTGCGGCGCGCCTTCGAGGAATCGCCGGGTGTGGAGACCTACCGCCGGCTGAAGGAGCACGCGGAGCGCACCGGGCTGTGGCCGAAGGAGCACGCCCGCGCGCTCGCGCTACTGCGGAAGCGCACCAACAGCCGGCGCGACCGCTCCCTCCTGGTGGCGGTACTGCTCCTCGACGGCGAAGTCGACCAGGCGTGGGCGGAGGCTACCGCCGGCGGATGCCGACGGGACCAGTGGCTGGAGCTCGCCCGGCGCCGCGAGGACGACCACCCCGACGACGCCATCCCACTGTGGCGCGAGGAGGTAACCCGCGAGATCGCCGCGATGAGCAACCCGTCCTACGCCAACGCCGTCGCCCTGATCACGAGGATCGGCCGCTTGATGACGGTGGCGGCGCGCGGCGATGAGTTCGCGCCCTACGTCGCCGGGCTCGCGACCGAGCACAAACGGAAGCGGAACCTGATGAAGCTCTTCTCTGAACGAGGTTGGTGAAAATGGGAATCTCGACAACAACGGCACACCGAGGTCGACTCCGGCCGCATCATCGTCTCCTGAGCGGCGGGCCGGATCACCAACCGATGATCACTAAGGGCGCGTCAGCACGTTCAGAAACTCGTCGTTGACGAAGAGAGGAGCTCCCTGCCGACCTTGACGTCGCTCAGGAACCTTGCCTCAACCAGGGCATGCAGCCAGGTCGAAGCGGTCTGAACGGGAGACGTCGCACCGGTCGGCGACGGTGTTGATGCGGCAGTAGGGCTGCCATTGGGCTACTGGCGGTGGGGCCGGGTGCAGGTTGCTCGTCGATCCCCCCGGTCGAAGAACGCGTCCCTGCACCCGGCTGCCGTTGCTGACAACCCTAGGGACCGGCAGACTCCAACTGTCGGCGAACCCCAAAATCCGACGTATCTGACTAGACCGGAGGCTGGAGGCCCGTCCTCGTCCCACTCTCCGTGGAATGTTCCGCGGCGCGGGCGTGCTACATCGGCGACACCGACCGGAGGGATCCATGAGCACCATCAACATCACCACAGAGGCCTTCGAGAAGACGGTCCTCGACAACGACATCGTGCTGGTCGACTTCTGGGCGTCCTGGTGCGGTCCGTGCCGCCAGTTCGCCCCGACGTACGACGCCGCCAGCACCACGCATCCCGACGTGGTCTTCGGAAAGGTCGACACCGAGGCCGAGCAGCAGCTCGCCGGTGCCGCCAACATCACCTCGATCCCGACGCTGATGGCCTTCCGCGACGGCATCCTCGTGTTCTCCCAGCCCGGCGCACTGCCGCCGAAGGCGCTGGAGCAGGTGATCCAGGGCGTCAAGGGACTGGACATGGACGAGGTCCGCAGCCAGCTCGCCACCCAGCAGGACGACAGCGCCCAGGCCTGAGCGTGGACGCCTCGGAGTGGGACGCCCGCTACGCGGACAGCGAGCGGGTCTGGTCGCTCGGGCCGAACCAGTTCGTGGAGGCGGCCCTCGCCGACCTTCCCCCCGGGCGCGCGGTCGACCTGGCCGCCGGCGAGGGGCGCAACGCGGTCTGGCTGGCCTCCCGGGGCTGGGACGTGACCGCTGTGGACTTCTCCAGCGTGGCGCTCGAGCGCGGCCGCGATACCGCGCCGGACGCCGGCGTGACCTGGGTGTGCGCCGACGTGCTCACCTGGCAGTCGGGCGCCGAGCCCTACGACCTGGCGGTCCTGGCCTACCTCCAGCTCGAGGAGTCCGAGCGGCGGCAGGCGGCGCGGACCGCGTTCGGCTGCCTGCGCCCGGGCGGCACCTTCTTCCTCGTGGCGCACGACAGCAGCAACCTCACCGAAGGCACCGGCGGGCCGCAGGACCCCTCGGTCCTGATGACCGCCGACGACGTCCTGGCCGACCTGGGCGACGCGTCGTACGACGTGGTCGAGGCGACCCGGGTCGATCGCCGCGTGGCCGGGCCGGACGGCACCGAGCGCACGGCGTACGACGCCTTGGTGCGCGTGGTGCGGACCGACTGACCGAACCGCAGGCGCGCCGACCACGGGCTTTGTAGAGTCCACTGCGTGACACCCACGCAGTTGCGGGCGTTCGCCTGCGTGGTCCGGCTGGGATCAGTGAAGGCAGCGGCCAAAGAGCTCGCCGTCAGCGAAGCGGCCGTCTCCATGCACGTCGCCCAGCTGCGCAAGGAGTTCGACGACGTGCTGTTCACGCGCGCGTCGTCCGGCCTGGCCTTCACCCCCGGCGGACTGCGACTGGCCAGCCGGGCGGTCGAGATCCTCGGCCTCCAGGACCGCACCGTGCGCGAGGTCAGCCAGGCCGGCGACGGCCGCCGGGTGCTGCGCCTGGCCTGCACCAGCCTCTTCGCCGAGCACGCCGCACCCGGCCTGATCGACCTGTTCGCGGCGCGTGCCGACGACCTCGAGGTGGAGCTCAGCGTGCGACCGGTCGAGCAGCTGCCGAGCCTGTTGCTGCGCGCGTTCGGCCGACGTTGCGGTCGGACCCGGTGGGCCGCCCCGCGACGACGTCGCAGCGACCTCGTTCCTGCGCTACGAGGTGGTGGTCGCCGCGCGGCCCGGCCACCCCCTCGCCGGTCACCCGGTAGGTGGCGCCGATGTGCGGCGGGTGATGTGGGCCCTCGGCCCGGCGGCGGTGGGCACGACCGGGGTGATGCCGACCGTGCTTCGGCGACTGGGCGTTCCCGAGAAGCACCAGCGCATCTTCCAGAGCCAGGCGGCCGCGATCGAGGAGACGAAGGGGTCCGACGCCGTGACCCTGGCGGTGCGGTTCGCGATCGGTGCGGACGTCACCGCCCGGCGACTGTCGATCCTCGACGGCCCGGGACTGCGTGCCCAGGGCGCGTGGTCGGCGATGGCGCTGCCGGCGCACAGCCAGATCCCGGTCGCCGCCGAGCTGATGCGATTCATCACCACCCCGCGCGCCACGCAGGCGATGGTGAAGGGCGCCGGGGTGGACCTGGGCCGGTTCAAGCCGACCATCCACGTCACGCTCTGGAGCTGAGCCCTCCGGAGATCGCGGCGAGCACGTCGCCCAGCGACCGGAGCGTGTGGGCGGGCAGGAAGGCGTCGCAGTACGGCAGCGCCGCCGCCATCGAGCCGACCAGCGGCTCGAAGCCCGGCACCGCGGCACGGGGGTTGAGCCAGACCACCCGACGCGCCCGGCGGGACGCGCGGGCCATCGCGGCCGTGAGCAGCTGGGGCGGGTCGCTGTCCCATCCGTCCGAGGCAATCACCAGTACGCCGCCGCGGATGCCGTGGGCGTGCCGGGACGCGAGGAGCTCCCTGAGGCAGCCGGCCAGGTGCGTGCCGCCGTACCGGTCGACGACCTGCGCGCTGGCCAGGGCGATGGCGGCCGAGGGCGAGGCCTGCCGGAGCGCGGGAGTGAGCCGGGTCAGCGAGGTCGAGAACGCGAACGTCTCGGCCTGCCGGCTCCGCGCGAACGCGCGCATCAGATGCAGGTAGGCGGTCGAGTGGCTCTGCATCGACTGGCTCACGTCGCACAGCAGCGTCACCGGCAGTGGGCGCCGCACGGCTTCGAGGCGGTGCAGCTCGAACGCCTCACCCCCGGTACGGCGCGATGCCGCCATCGTCGCCCGGAGCGCGATCCGCGAACCGGTCGCGCCCACGCCCAGCCGACGGGAGCGGCGGGTCGGCCACTCGTGCGCCGAGCGTTCCAGCCAGCGGCCGAGCACCGCCAGCTCCCGACCGTCGAGCTCGTCCAGCGGGGTGTCGGCGATCCGGGCGACCGCGCTCGGGAGCACCTCCGGCAGCACCACCGGGTTGTCGTCCTCGGTCCCGTCGACGTGTCGCGGCAGCGTGTGCCAGGGCAGCGTGCTGGCGGTGCCCTCCTCGTCGTGGTCGCCGGTCATCGGCGCCAGCGCGTCGGACGGCCGTTCCGGCAGCTCGGTCGTCCCGGTGCGACGAGCATTCGGGTCGACCGCGAGCACGGCGTCGGCGAACGCCGCGTCGAAGACCCGGTCGAACAGCTCGAGGTCCTCCTGCCGGTTGACCAGCGTGATCCGTGCGGACCAGTACAGGTCGCGCACCCGCGCCGGCGGCACCACGGCCAGGGCCTCGGTGAACGCGGTGGCGGAGGTCATCCCGACGTCCACCCCCCGCGAGCGGAGCCGGTGCACCAGGGCGGCCACGAAGGCCGCCCTGTCCACGTCTGCCAGCAGCGTCGGCACCGGTCAGCCGAACGCGTAGTCGTCGAGCGAGGCGACCACGAGGTCACGGTCGTCGGGCGTCTTGGCGATCGCGCCGAGGGTGGGGAGCACGACCTCGCGGACGAGCTCGGTCGACGCCGAGCGCGCCGAGCGCGGCCACCCAGTCGATCGCCTCGGCGACACCGGGCGGCTTGTCGACGTCGAGCGCACGCACGTGGCCGACGAACCGCGTGACCGACTCGATCAGCGGCACGGCTCGCCGCGGGTACGGTACGGCGCAGGATCGCGACCACGCGCTGCGGCTCGGGATACTCGATCCAGTGGTACAGGCAGCGGCGACGCAGCGCGTCGTGCAGCTCGCGGCTGCGGTTGCGAGGTGAGCACGACGATCGGCGCGCTGCGTCGCGGTGAACGTGCCGAGCTCGGGCACGGTCACCGACGCCCTCGCCGAGGAACTCGAGGAGCAGCGCCTCGAACTCGTCGTCGGCCCGGTCGATCTCGTCGATCAGCAGCACCGGCGGTGTCGGCCCGTCGTACCGCACGCAGCGGCAGGATCGGCCGCTCGACGCAGGAACTCCTCGCTGAACAGGTCGGCGTCGCGCAAGCGTCTGGTGCTGCGACTCGGCGAGCCGGATCGCCAGCAGCTGGCGCTGGTAGTTCCAGTCGTAGAGCGCCTCGCCGGCGGTCAGCCCCTCGTAGCACTGCAGCCGGATCAGCGGGCGCGCCGAGCGCCGTCGGCCAGCACCTCGCGCGGCCGCGGTCTTGCCGACGCCCGGCTCGCCCTCGAGCAGCAGCGGCAGCCCCAGCCGCAGGGACAGGAAGACGGCCGCCGAGATGCCGTCGTCGGCGAGGTAGTCGTGCTCGTCGAAGCGGCGGCGTACGTCGGCGGGCGACGCCAGGTCGACCGTCATCCGGCCGACTCCAGCAGCGCCCGGTAGTCGTCCCAGGTGTCGACGTCCAGGGGCACCGGACCCGCCACCGGGACCCGGACCACGCCCTCGCCGGCGTCCACCAGCTTCCACACGGCCTTGTCGCCGTGCAGGCTGCGAAGGGTCCCGAACATGCTGCGATCGAACCAGAACGGGTGACCGGGCCCGTCGTCGTATGCACACACGCCCACGGCGTGGCCACGGGCGCCGGCCACGAGCGCGTGGATGGTCTCGACCGTGACTCCCGGCTGGTCGCCGAGCAGCAGCACGATCCCCTCCGCGTCGTCGCGCACGTGCGCCAGTGCCGACCGGATCGAGGTCGCGCAGCCGTCGCCGAAGTCCGGGTTGAGCACCGGCTCGGTGCCGGTCAGGTCGACCCGGGCCCGCACCTGATCCGCGGCCCCGCCGAGCGCGACCACCACCTGGTCGAGAGCCGCATCGCGGGCCGTGGACAGGGTGACGTCGAGCAGCGTCGTGCCACGGAAGGCGAGCAGCTGCTTGGGCGAGCCGAGGCGTCGCGATCCCCCGGCGGCCAGGACCAGCGCGGCCACGCTCACGACGCGTGCGTCTCCAGGAAGCTGGACCGGCAGCCCTGGTGGCAGAACCAGTACTCCGTGCCGTCCACCACGGCGTGCGGCGTGTCGGCGTCGACGGTCACGGTCATCCCGCAGACCGGGTCGATGGCCTGCGCCGGCCTGGTCTGCGCCGCGGCGCCGGGCAGGACGGCGGCGAGCCCCTCGACCCGGATGCCGCGGACCACGGCGGCCATGATCGACAGCGCGATCTCGGGCGCGGTCCGGGCGCCGATGTCGAGCCCGACGGGGGTGTGCACCCGGGCCGCCTCCTCGGGTGACAGCTCGAGCTCGGCCAGCAGGGCCGCGCCGCGCGGGTGTGGCTGCACACGACGCCGACGAAGCCGACGCCGGCGTCGAGCGCGGCCCGGATCGGCGCCGGCCTCGCCGCCGTGCGTGGCGACGACGCGACCGTGGCACCGGCCGGATCGGCCGCCCTCGGCGGCGCGCTCCACGACGAAGCCGAGTGCGGGCGCCAGGTCCGCGACCGCCTCGGCGATCGGCGTGGACCCGACCAGGTGCAGCACCGGCGACGGCAGCAGCGGCTCGAGGAAGATCTCCAGCGCGCCTCCGGACAGGCAGGGGTTGACCACGACGCTGCGCGCCCGGCGACTCCGGGAAGCACGTCGTCGCCGTCCGGGCAGCACCCGCAGCAGCAGGCGTCTCGCCCGTCGTCGAGGGCGTCCGAGCGCGGCCGTCCGCACCGAGCCCTCGGCGCACTGCCCGCCGACGAAGCCCTCGATCGGTGCCGTCGGCCAGGATGATCGCGTCGTCGCCGGGCCGGGCCGAGCGTCGGCTCCTGGGCGCGCACCACCGTCGCGTGCACGAACGGCACGCGCGACCGGGTCAGCTCGGTCGACCCGCGCGGTCAGGGCTGTGGTCACTCTCGTCCTCAGATCGGCGGCGTCGGGTTGCCCTGCATCGCGTCCCAGACCCGCGACGGCGTGAGCGGCATGTCGGCGTGCCGGACGCCGTACGGCTTGAGCGCGTCGACGACCGCGTTGACGACGGCCGGCGGCGACCCGACGGTCGCCGACTCCCCGACGCCCTTGGCGCCGATCGGGTGGTGCGGCGACGGGGTGACGGTGAAGCCGGTCTCCCAGTCGGGCACCTCGAGCGCGGTCGGGATCAGGTAGTCCATCAGCGAGCCGCCGAGGCAGTTGCCGTCCTCGTCGAACGCGATCATCTCCATCAGCGCCATGCCGACGCCGTCGGTGAGGCCGCCGTGCACCTGGCCCTCGATGATCATCGGGTTGATCCGGGTGCCGCAGTCGTCGACCGCGACGAACCGCCGCACCTTCACCACGGCCGTGCCGGGGTCGACGTCGACGACGCAGATGTAGGCGCCGTGCGGGTAGGTGAGGTTCGCCGGGTTGTAGCAGATCTGCGCCTCGAGGCCGCCCTCGACGCCGTCGGGCAGGTCGCCGGCGCCGTGCGCGCGCATCGCGATCTCCTGGATGGTCACCGACTCGGCTCGGGTCGCCCTTGACGTGGAACGAGCCCTTCTCCCACTCCAGGTCGGCGACCGAGACCTCGAGCATCCCGGAGGCGATGATCTGGGCCTTGTCGCGCACCTTGCGGGCGACCAGCGCCGCGGCCGCGCCGGACACCGGCGTCGACCGGCTGCCGTAGGTGCCGAGGCCGAACGGCGTCTGGTCGGTGTCGCCGTGGACGACCTCGATGTCGGCCGGCGGGATGCCGATCTCCTCGGCCACGATCTGCGCGAACGTCGTCTCGTGGCCCTGGCCCTGGCTCTGCACGGACAGCCGGACGACGGCCTTGCCGGTCGGGTGCACCCGCAGCTCGCAGCCGTCGGCCATGCCGAGGCCGAGGATGTCCATGTCCTTGCGCGGCCCGGCGCCGACCGCCTCGGTGAAGAACGCGACGCCGATGCCCATCAGCTCGCCGCGCGCGCGCTTCTCGGCCTGCTCGCGGCGCAGCTCGTCGTAGCCGGCGATCTCGCATCGCCTCGCGCATCGTCGGCTCGTAGTCGCCCGAGTCGTAGACCCAGCCGGTCTTGGTCGTGTAGGGGAACTGCTCGGGCTGGATGAAGTTCTTGCAGCCGCAGCTCGACCGGGTCCATCTCCAGCTCGTAGGCCAGGCAGTCGACGATCCGCTCGACCAGGTAGACCGCCTCGGTGATCCGGAACGAGCAGGCGTAGGCGACGCCGCCGGGCGCCTTGTTGGTGTAGACGGCGGTCATCGAGCAGTACGCCGCCTCGAGGTCGTAGCTGCCGGTGAAGACGCCGAAGAAGCCGGCCGGGTACTTGACCGGCGCGGCCGTGCCGTTGAACGCGCCGTGGTCGGCGAGCACGTTGGTGCGGATCGCGAGGATCTTGCCGTCCTTGGTCGCCGCGATCTCGCCGCGCATGACGTAGTCGCGGGCGAAGCCGGTGCTGATCAGGTTCTCCGAGCGGTCCTCCATCCACTTCACCGGCTTGCCGGTGACGAGGGAGCCGACGATCGCGCAGACGTAGCCGGGGTAGATCGGCACCTTGTTGCCGAAGCCGCCGCCGATGTCCGGGGCGATGACCCGGATCTTGTGCTCGGGCAGGCCCGGCGACGAGTCGCGTAGAGCGTGCGGTGCGCGTGCGGCGCCTGCGTCGTCGACCAGAGCGTGAGCTGGCCGTCGACCCGGTCGTAGTCGGCGACGCAGCCGCAGGTCTCCATCGGCGCCGGGTGCACGCGCGGGTAGACGATGTCCTGGCTGACGACGACGTCGGCCCTCGCGAAGACCGCCTCGGTGGCCGCCGCGTCGCCGGTCTCCCAGTCGAAGCAGTGGTTGTCGGTCTTGCCCTCGAGGTCGTCGCGGATCACCGGCGCGTCCGGCGCCGAGCGCCTTCCGGACGTCGATCACCGGCGGCAGCATGTCGTACTCGACGTCGATCAGCTCGAGCGCGTCGCGCGCGGAGTAGCGGTCCTCGGCGACGACGAAGGCGACCTCCTGGCCCTGGAAGCGCACCTTGTCGGTGGCCAGCACGGCCTGCACGTCGTTGGACAGGGTCGGCATCCAGGCCAGGCCCTGCTCGGCGAGCGTCGGCGCCGGTGACGACGGCCTTCACCTTCGGGTGCGCCTCGGCGGCGCTGATGTCGATGCTGACGATCCGGGCGTGCGCGACCGGCGAGCGCAGGATCGCCAGGTGCAGCATGCCCGGAGCTGGATGTCGTCGACGTAGCTGGCCCATGCCGCGGACGAAGCGCGGGTCCTCCTTGCGCAGCATCCGGCCGTGGCCGACCGGGTGCTGGTCGTTGTCGGCGTGCTCGAGGTCCTCGGGGCCTGCGGCCACGCCCTCGTCGAGAGTGGTCACGACTCGCTCCCCACGGCCTCGGCCCGACGTGCTCGGCGGCCCACTGCACCGAGCGGACGATGGTCGCGTAGCCGGTGCAGCGGCAGATCTGGCCGGAGATCGCCTCGCGGATCGTCTGCTCGTCGGGTCGGGGTTGCGGTCGAGCAGCGCCCGGGCGGTCATCATCATGCCCGGCGTGCAGAAGCCGCACTGCAGGCCGTGGCACTGCATGAAGCCCTGCTGGACCGGGTCGAGCACGCCGTCCTGCTCCAGGCCCTCGACCGTGCGGACCTCGTGGCCGCCGGCCATCGCGGCGAGCACGGTGCAGGACTTGACCGGCTCGCCGTCCAGCCAGACCACGCAGGTGCCGCAGTTGCTGGTGTCGCAGCCCCAGTGCGTGCCGGTGAGCCCGAGCGTGGTCGCGCAGGAAGTGCACGAGCAGCAGCCGGCCCTCGATCTCGCGGGTGACCTCTCGCCGTTGACGGTCATCGTCACCTGCATGGTCAGCCCTTCCTCTGCTGGTCGCCGGCGGCGCCGGCCTGGATGCGGTCGACGGCGCGCCGCAGCGTACGCCGGGTGAGCTCGTCGGCCAGGTGGCGCTTGTACTCCGCGCTGCCCGCGGTTGTCGGTGGCCGGGGAGCAGCTCTCGGCGGCGATCGCCGCCGGCCTGCGTCGTACAGCTCCTCCGAGGGCGCCTGGCCGCGCAGCGCCTCGGAGATCGCCGGGATGCCGGTGGTGTTCGGCCCGACCGCGGCCAGCCCGACCCGGGCGTCGGCGATCAGCGTCGCCGTCCATCCAGACCGCGGCGCCGGCCGAGGCCACCGCCCAGTCGCCGGCCCGCCGCTCGACCTTCGTCGTAGGCGCTGGACCCGCCGGCGCGCACCGGGATCCGGATCTCGGTGAGCATCTCGCCGTCGCCGACGGCGGTCTCGTACGGGCCGCGGTGGAACTCCTCCATCGTCACCACCCGCTCGCCCTCGGCGCTGCGGATCACGCAGCTGGCGTCGAGCGTGGTGCACACGGCGGACAGGTCCTCGGACGGGTCGGCCTGGCACAGCGAGCCGCCGATGGTGCCGCGGTTGCGGACGACCGGGTCGGCGATCACCCGCTCGGCGTCGGCGAAGATCGGGAACAGCGCCGCCAGCTCCGGTCGACTCCAGCAGCTCGCGGTGCCGGGTCATCGCGCCGATCCGGACCTCGTCGGCGCCGACCCTGATGTAGCCGAGCTCGTCGTGCAGGTCGTTGATGTCGATGAGGTACTCGAGGTTGGCCAGCCGCAGCTTCATCATCGGCAGCAGGCTGTGCCCGCCGGCGACCAGCCGGGCCTCGCTGCCCGAGCCGCTCCAGCAGGCCGATCGCGTGGTCGACGCTGGTGGCGCGTTCGTACTCGAAGGGGGCCGGGACCTGCATGCATCCTCCAGATGACGTCGTCCCGACGACTCTCCTGCCGCGGACACCCTGCGTCAACGCCCACCTAAGCGGAACATTGATACGGACAATCGGCTCACATCGAGGCGAGCAGCATCCAACCCATCGCGAGCGTCATCAGGGCCTCGCAGGCCGCGTCGGCGCGCGTCGCGCCGGGCGTCGTACGCCGCAGCAGGCGCGCCAGCGACGCCGCCAGCACCAGCCCGAGCGCGACCACCAGCAGAAGTGTTGCGACGGACGGGAGCGAGGCCGCCGCGTGGGCGGTGTGACCGGGCATCCCCGTCATTCCCCGGTGCCCGTCGGGTGCGGCGGCCTCGGCCGGGCCGAGCGGCACCAGCATCGCGACCATCGCCGTGGCGGCCACGGCGAGCCTCAGGTGGGCGGCCCGGAGGTGCCGCAGCGCGGCCTCCCAGGCCGACCAGCCGGCCCCGACGGCGAAGAGGGACGCGAGGTAGAGCGCGACCAGAACGTGCTCGTTGAGCGATGGGACGAGCAGCATGCCCGCCATGGTGGTGACCATCAGCAGATGCCAGGCCTCGAGGGCCCGGCCGTGCCCGGCCACCTGGAGCATCGGACGGAAGAACCGGACGCAGCAGTAGACCGCGACGCCGATCATGCACGCGCCCAGGAGTCCGCTCACCTGTCGAGCATCGGGGCGACCCGGTCATCGGGTCAACGACGACCTCAGTGTTTGCTGAGCCGTCAGGTGCGGTGCTCGGACCCCGCGTCCGGCTCGTCACCGAACATGCCCGCGTCCTTGTTGGCCTGCGCCTTGCGCAGGTGCCGGACCAGACTGACCCCGAGCAGCGCGACGGCGATCGCGAGAGCCACGAAGATCGCGAACGCGGTCCACCCGGCCTTCACGTCGTCGTCCTTGGGCACCCTGTCGACCAGCGGCAGGACGAAGCTGAGGACGACGTGCGGGTTCATGAGCCCATTGTCGCAAGTGCCGCTCAGGACTCCGCGGCGGGTGTGCCCCTGATCCCGGCGAACAGGTCGTCCTCCGGGAGCGGGGACTCGACGTGGCTCTCGACCAGCTCGAAGTCCTCGGTCGGCCAGACCGCGCGCTGGATGTCGAGCGGGATATGGAAGAACGGCCCGTCGGGGTCGATCTGCGTCGCGTGCGCCATCAGCGCCTGGTCGCGCACCCCGAAGTAGTCGGCGCACGGCACCCGGGTCGTGATCCGGGCGTCGTGCTTCGGGTCGGGCTTCCACTCCTTGAGCCGCTCGCCCCACGGCGACTCCAGGCCGTGCGCGACCATCGCGTCGTGCAGCGCCTGCGTGCGGGGCCGGTTGAACCCGTGCTGGTAGTAGAGCTTGAGCGGCTGCCACGGCTCGCCGGCGTCCGGGTACTCGTCCGCGTCGTCGGCCGCGGCCCAGGCCGCCATCGACACGTTGTGGCACATGATGTGGTCGGGGTGCGGGTAGCCGCCGTTCTCGTCGTACGTCGTCAACACGTGCGGGCGGAAGGACCGGATCAGCCGCACCAGCGGCGCCGCGCCGTCCTCGACCGGCACCAGCCCGAAGCAGCCCTCGGGCAGCGGCGGCTTCGGGTCGCCCTCCGGCCAGCCGGAGTCGACGAAGCCCAGCCAGTCCTGGCGGACGCCGAGGATGTCGCGGGCGGCCTCCATCTCACGGCGCCGGATCTCGGTCATGTTCTCGAGGACGTCGGGGCGCTCCATCTTCGGGTTCAGGATCGAGCCGCGTTCGCCGCCGGTGCAGGTCACGACGTGCACGTCGACGCCTTGCGCGACGTACATCGCGGTGCTCGCAGCGCCCTTGCTCGACTCGTCGTCGGGATGGGCGTGCACGTGCATCAGTCGAAGGCCGGTGGAGGGCCGGTTCTCAGGCATGCGGACCATGCTATTTGTCGGGCCTTCGTCGCCGCGCCGTAGCCTCGCCCTCGTGGAGGACCCGGACGCGGCACGGACCGCGATGCTCGAGCGTCGCTACGGCACCCGGAGACCGGGTCGCCGGCTGGCCGTCATCGTGGTCACCGTCCTGGTCGCCGGCGCCGGCCTGGGGTGGCTGGTGTGGGCCGCGATCTTCCACGCCAACCCGGCCATCGACGCCGACGTCGCCTCCTTCGACGTGAAGTCCGTGCACCGGATAGACGCCACCGTCGAGGTCCGGGTGCGCGACCGCGACAGCGCCGGCACCTGCCTGCTGCGGGCCAGCGCGCAGGACCACTCCGTGGTCGGGGAGAACCGGTTCCGCGTGGACGCCTCCACCGGCCGGGAGACGACGGTGAAGGTCCGCACGGAACGGCGTGCGGTCACGGTCGAGGTCGTCAACTGCACCCCCGCCGACGGCTGAGACCACCTGCACGAATCGCGTCCCACGGGGTCAGGTTGGTAAAGTCGATCACTTGCGCGCGCCGCTGACGACGACGCGGCGCCGCACCACGCACTGTCACACCCGCACACCATCAGGAGTGTCCACATGACGCAGTCCGACGAGCGCCAGAAGATCTGGCTCACCCAGGAGGCCTTCGACAAGAAGACCGCCGAGCTTGAGGAGCTCCGCGGCCCCGCCCGCGCGGACATCGTGCGCCGGATCAGCGCCGCCCGCGACGAGGGCGACCTCAAGGAGAACGGCGGCTACCACGCCGCCCGCGAGGAGCTGGGCAAGCTCGAGGCTCCGCGTCGCCCAGCTCGAGCAGATGCTGGAGAAGGCCGAGGTCGGCCAGGCCGCCGACGACGGCACGATCAGCCCCGGCTTCAAGGTCAGCTACCGCTTCGAGGGCGACGACGACGTCGAGACGTTCCTGCTCGGCGCCCGCGAGATGGCCAACGACGACATCCAGGTCTTCAGCCCGCAGTCCCCCCTCGGCTCCGCTCTGATCGGCGCCCGCGTCGGCGAGACCGTGAGCTACCAGGCCCCCAACGGCAAGCACCTCAAGGTGGTCATCGTCGAGGCCGGCCCCTACACCGCCTGACGCCTCCGCGAGAGGTCAGTTGTGGTTGCTCTCAGGGCGCCGAGGCGTCGTACGAGTGACGTCTCGGCGCCCTGGGAGCAACCACAAGTGACGCCTCGCGGGGCTCAGTCGACGACGGAGTAGCCGCACTCGCGGAGGCGGGTGACGACGTCGTCGGCGTGGGAGAGGCCGCGGGTCTCCAGCTGCAGGCGGACGTCGACCTCGTCGACGTGGAGGTCGACGGAGAGGCGCTCGTGGGAGACCTCGAGCACGTTGGCGCCGAGGCTGGCGAGCTCACCGAGGAGCTTCGCGAGTCCGCCCGGTACGTCGGGCACGCGCACGCGCAGCTGCAGGTAGCGCCCGGCAGCGGCCATGCCGTGCCGGATCAGCTTGCCCATCAGGAGCGGGTCGATGTTGCCGCCCGATAGCACGGCGACGATCGGCGTCCCGAACTCCTGCGGCCGGTCGAGCACGGCGGCCACGGCGGCGGCACCGGCCGGCTCGACGACCATCTTCGCGCGCTCCAGGAGCATCACCATCGCGGAGGACAGCGACTCCTCGGACACCGTGACCACCTCGTCGACGTAGTCCACGATCGCGGCGAACGGCACCTTCCCGGGCCGCGCGACCGCGATCCCGTCGGCCATCGTCTTCATGGCCTTCAGGGCGACCGGGTGGCCCGTCGCCAGCGATGTCGGGTACGCCGCCGCGCCCTCGGCCTGGACCCCGATCACCCGGACGTCCGGGCGACCCTGCTCGCGGCACATCTCCTTGATCGCGGTCGCGGAGCCGGCCACCAGACCTCCACCGCCGAGCGGGATCAGCACCGTCTCGACGTCCGGAGCCTGCTCGATGATCTCGAGCCCGCAGGTGCCCTGTCCGGCCACGATGTCCTCGTGGTCGAACGGGTGGATCAGCACGGCGCCGGTCTCGGCGGAGAACCGCATCGCCTCCTCCAGGGACTGGTCGAGGTAGGCGCCGTGGAAGACCACGTCCGCGCCGTACCCCCGGGTGGCGTTCAGCTTGGGGATCGGGGCACCCTCGGGCATGAACACCGTGGCCTTGATCCCGAGCAGCTGCGCGGCGAGCGCGACGCCCTGCGCGTGGTTGCCGGCGGACGCCGCGACCACGCCGCGGGCGCGCTCCGCCTCGGTGAGCCGGAGCATCCGCACGTAGGCGCCGCGGATCTTGAACGAGCCGGTGCGCTGGAGGTTCTCGCACTTGAGCAACACCGGACCGCCGACGACCGCAGACAGCCAGCGCGAGTCCTCCATCGCGGTCGAGACCGACACTCCCTCGAGGAGCCGGCGGGCCTCCCGGATGTCGTCGAGGGAGACGTGCGGCACGGTCGTACTCATGGCCGCCACACTAGGGGGCCTACGACGGCTCCGGCGCGGCCGGTGGTGCCGGGTCGTCCTCGGCCGCCTCACGGGCCGAGTCGCCCACGTCGGTCTCCTCGGCGAGGTGCTGAACGACCGCGTTGAGCACGGCCGCGGACGGCACCGCGATCAGGGCGCCCGGGATGCCTGCGACGATCACGCCGAGCGCGATCGCCACGATCACACCCAGCGGGTGCACGGACACGAACCGGCCCATCAGGAACGGCTGCAGGACGTGCGCCTCGATCTGCTGGACCACGATGATCACGATCAGCATCAGCAGCGCCTTGAACGGGCCCACCGCGACCAGCGCGACCAGGACGGCGACCGTGCCCGACACGAACGCACCGATCATCGGCACGAACGCACCGAGGAAGACCAGGACGCCGATTGCCAGCACGAAGGGCACGCCGAGGATCGCGGCGCCGATCATGATCCCGATGGCGTCCGTGGCGGCGACCAGCACGGTCGCGCGCACGAACTGGGTGAGCGAGCGCCACCCCACCTGGCCCGACGAGTCGACCCGCAGCCGGGCCGCGCGCGGGAAGAGCCGGACGAACCAGGCCCAGATCAGCGGCCCGTCTGCCATGAAGAAGTAGCTGCCGAACAGCACGATGAAGAACCCCGCCACGATGTGGCCGACCGTCGCGCCGACCTCGGTGGCGCGGGTCAGGATGCCGGACCCGCTGTTGCCGCCGATCGAGTCCTGCAGGTCCTTGAGGGTGTTCTGCAGGTCCTGGTCGCTGAGCCGGAGCGGACCGGTGCGCAGCCAGTCGCGCACCTGCTGCACGCCGTCGACGACCTGCTTGGACAGGTCGTCCATCCCGTTCGCGATCTGCTGGCCGACGAACGTGAGCAGCAGTCCGACAGCGGCCAGCGAGAAGATCACGACAATCAGGGAGGCGATCCGGCGTCCGATCCCGATCCGACCGAGCGCATGGACCACCGGCGTGAGCAGCGCGCTCGCGAACAACGCGACCAGCAGCGGCAGCACCACGACCGCGAAGAAGCTGAGCACCCACAGCGAGCCGAGCACCGCCGCCGCCACCACCAGGATCCGCCAGGACCAGGCGGCGGCGAGGTCGAACGCCCACGGCACCTGTGCGCGGGAGAAGTTCGAGGCGCCGCCCTCGATCACCGGCTCCTCGACCCGGCGGGCGTCGCGCATCTCGTGCCACTGCGCCGCGAAGCGCTCGGAGAGCCGCTCGTCGCGCGCCGCGGTCGCCTCCTCGTCGACGTCCTGCCGACGGGTGTGGGCGCGTTCGACCGCGCGGTCGGCCGCCTCGTCGACGCGCGAGCGTCGCGCCTCGCGCATTCGTCCGAACAGGTTCGTGGCCACGGCTTGAGCCTAGGCGGTCGGTATGCCGGAAGACTCGCGCCCGTGCGGGTGGAAGTGTCGGCGCGCCAGCGTGCGCGCGGCCTCGGGATGCGGACCCGCGAGCAGGCCGACGGCAGCGAGGACGTAGTCGTGGTCGACCACCACCACGGGCCGCTCGGGGAGCTGCCAACCCTCCGGGTCGGTTCCGACGACCGAGCGCAGGATCCCCTCGGCCACGCCGGGCGCCGCGTTGCGCAGCACCCCGCCCGAGCCGACCAGCAGGTCGACCTCGCGGAGGTCCTTGCCGGTGCGCTCGATGACCCGCCCGGTCTCGCTCAGCACGACGCGCGACCGCCCGGCGTGCCGGCGGACGGCGAGCACCGTGGCCGTGGTCGCGATGCGCATGTCGTACGACGCGTCGCCCGGGTCGGCGGGCAGGTGCGCCGGGTCGTCGTGCCTCAGCCGGGCCGCCTCGGTCCAGCGCCTTGTCGGCCTTGAGCAGCCCGGCCGCCACCCCGGACTCGACGGTGGTGACCGCGCTCCAGCGCATGCCCAGGTCGCCCTCGACGGTGCGCGTCACAGGCGTCGTCGCGACCACCTCGCGTCCCAGCGTGGCGTCCTCCGGGTCGAGGTCGACGACGGAGTGGACGTCGGTGGTGGCGCCGCCGACGTCGACCACGACCACGTCCCGTGCCAGGGTCGCGGCGAGCACCTCGACCCCGGTGAGCACCAGGTCGGGCGTGGGGCCGCGCACCATCGCGGCGAAGTCCGCGCGGGAGCTCAGGTGCTTGCCACCGATCACGTGGGCCAGGAACATCTCGCGGATCGCGGCCCGTGCGGAGCCGGGCGCGAGCACGCCGATCCTGGGGACGACGTTGTCGGCGAGCACGTACGGCGTGCCCGACCTGGCCAGGAGCCGCCGCGACGTCCTCCCGGGCGTCGACGTTGCCGGCAACGACGACCGGCGTCGCCCAGCGCGCCCCGGCCAGCATCCGTGCCCCGGCCAGCAGCGCCTCGGTGTTGCCGCCGTCGGTGCCTCCGACCAGCAGCACCACGTCGGGCCGGCTGGCGAGCAGTCCCGGCAGCGGGTCGGCGTCGGCGGCCAGGGCGACCACGTGCACCACCTTGCCGCCGCTCGACAGCGCGACCCGGCGTCCGGCCTCGGCCGTGACCAGCTCCTCGTTGCCGACGACGGCGACCCGGAGTCCGCCGCCGGCCGACGAGCACGCCAGCACCTTCGCGCCGTCTACCTCCGGATGGTCCGCTCGCAGCGCGCCCAGGCACGCGTCGTACCCGTCGAGGACGTCGGTGTCGATCGTGGTGCGGTGCGAGGCGGTGCCGAGGAGGGTGCCCGACTCGGCGTCGACGAGGGCTGCCTTGGTGAACGTCGACCCGAAGTCGACGCACAGCACCGCGTCAACCACCGAGGCTTGCCTCCAGGTCCGCGACCAGGTCGTCGGCGGTCTCGATGCCGACGCTCAGCCGGATCAGGTCGGAGGGCACCTCGAGCTCGGTGCCGGCGACCGAGGCGTGCGTCATCCGGCCCGGGTGCTCGATCAGCGACTCGACGCCGCCGAGCGACTCCCCGAGCGTGAACACCTCGGTCCGGTCGCACACCGCCAGTGCCTGCTCCTCGCCGCCGGTGACCCGGAACGACACGATCCCGCCGAAGCGCCGCATCTGCCGCGCCGCGACCTCGTGGCCGGGGTGCTCGGGCAGCCCCGGGTAGTAGACCTGCGAGACCTGGGGGTGCCCGGTCAGGAACTCGACAACGCGCTCGGCGTTGTCGCTGTGCCGCTCCATCCGCAGCGCGAGGGTGCGCAGCCCGCGCAGGGTCAGCCAGGCGTCGAACGGGCTCGCCACCGCGCCCATGGCGTTGTGGTGGAACCCGATCTTCTCCGCGATCTCGTGGTCGCGCACCACGAGGGCGCCGCCGATCACGTCGGAGTGGCCGCCGCAGTACTTCGTGGTCGAGTGCACGACGATGTCCGCGCCGAGCGTCAGCGGCTGCTGGAGGTACGGCGAGGCGAACGTGTTGTCGACGACCAGCAGCGCGCCGGCGTCGTGCGCCACCCCGGCCAGCGCCTCGATGTCGCCGATGTTGAGCAGCGGGTTGGTCGGCGTCTCGACCCAGACCAGCTTGGTCTCGCCGGGCCGGATCGCGGCGCGCATCGCGTCGACGTCGGCCACCGGCGCCGGCGTGTGCGCGAGCCCCCAGGGGCCGGCCACCTGGTCGACCAGCCGGAACGTGCCGCCGTACGCGTCATCGGGGAACACCAGGTGGTCGCCGGGCCGGGTCAGCGCCCGCAGCAGCGTGTCCTCGGCAGCGAGACCGCTGGCGAACGCGAACCCGCGCTCGCCCTCCTCCAGCGCCGCGATGTTGCCCTCGAGCGCGGTGCGGGTCGGGTTCGCGGAGCGTGAGTACTCGTAGCCGCCGCGCAGCCCGCCGACACCGTCCTGCTTGTAGGTGCTGGTCGCGAAGATCGGCGGGATCACCGCGCCGGTGGTCGGGTCGGGCTCGTAGCCGGCGTGGATCGCACGCGTCTCGAAGCCAGACTTGTTTCTGTGGTCCTGGGTCACCTGCCGAGCGTAGTGCTCGGGCGGGGCGGGCGATTTACCACGGTCCCGTGGTAACCATCCCCTTCCCTAGCGAAATTTCGATAGGGAAGGGGTCAGCTACCACGGGACCGTGGTAACTGGCCCGCACAGCCTCACCCCGTCAGCTCGTAGTCGAGCATCACCCGGTGGGTGCCGTCGTCGTCGATGCGCATCGACCCCGTGCCGGTGATCCCCGCGAGGTCGCCCGAGCCACTGCCGGGCGCGATCACGAGCAGCTCGGACAGTCGCTCGGAGGTCCGGCCGTCGGTGGTCGCCGAGTGCGCGAACGCGAAGGCACCCGACCGCCCGCCGAGTGAGCCCTCGAACGCCTCCATCGCGACGTACGTGCCGACCTCGGTGGCGGCGTCGTACGCGAAGCTGAACTGCGTGGTCGATCGGCCCTCGAGCTCGCCCGCGAACTGCTTGACCATGTGGGCGTGGCCCACGGGGGCGCCTGTGGTGACCGGGGAGACGTAGTCGGAGGGCGTGAACTCGGTGACCTCGAAGGTTGCGTCCGCATGCATGGCAGTGAACCTAACCCCCGTCGGTGCGACGGTCTTGAACGAATCCGTCACTTTTTCCCGGGAACGAACCACCCGTGCTCCGTGTTGAATGGGTCGAGACCGACGAAGGAGTGCCCGTGCTGTTCAACCGCGCCAAGTCCACGATGCCCGCCCCGGAGGAAACCCTGCCCGGCCGTCCCGAGCGCCCGTGGGGGCTCGCCGAGCGGCACCGCGCGCTCGACGCCCCGCTGGTCACCGACGAGGTGCCCGAGGGCTACCAGGTCGCGCTGTTCGGGCTCGGCTGCTTCTGGGGTGCCGAGGAGATCTTCTGGCAGGTGCCGGGGGTCTGGTCGACGTCCGTCGGGTACGCCGGCGGCACCACGCCGAACCCGTCGTACGAGGAGGTCTGCTCGGGTCGCACCGGGCACACCGAGGCCGTGCGCGTGGTCTACGACCCGTCGAAGGTCGCGTACGCCGACCTGGTCGCGACGTTCTACGAGGTGCACGACCCGACCCAGGGCTACCGCCAGGGCAACGACGTCGGCACCCAGTACCGTTCCGCGATCTACGTCGAGACGCCGGAGCAGGAGAAGATCGCCCGCGAGATCACCGAGCGCTACCAGCCCGAGCTGACCGAACGCGGCTACGGCCCGATCACCACCGAGATCAAGCCGGCCGCCGAGACGCCGTACTACTACGCCGAGGACCTGCACCAGCAGTACCTGCTGAAGAACCCCTACGGCTACCGGTGCCACTCGGCCACCGGGATCCGGGTGCCGCGGGCCTGAGGGTGACCGCCCAGCCGCAACTCCGGCCCGTCGTCGACCTGACCGAGGAGGAGGCACGACGCGCCCTCGTCCTCAAGTGGGGCACGATGCCGCCGGGCGTGCTGCCGGCCTGGGTCGCGGAGATGGACTACGCGCTCGACCCCGTGGTGCACGACGCGCTGATCCGCGCCGTGCACGACGGCGTGACCGGCTACCCGACCGACCCCGAGGACTCCGGGCTCGGCAAGGCGTATGCGGGCTTCGCCGACCGTCACTTCGGGTGGCCGGTCGACCCGGGGTGGGTGCTCCCGGTCGTCGACGTCACGGCCGGGGTCCGGGTGGCGATCGACGTGCTCTCGGAACAGGCGCCGGTCGTCTTCCCGACACCCGGCTACAGCCCGCAGTTCGCGGTGCCGGCGCTGACCGGTCGGCAGCGCGTGGACCTGCCGGTCGAGCCGGACGCCGACCGGGCGGAGATCGACCTCGACCGCCTCGACGCGATGTTCGCCGCGGGCGCCCGGACGCTCATGCTCACGCAGCCGCACAACCCGTGGGGACGCGCCTTCACCCGTGAGGAGCTCGAGGGCGTCCGCGACGTGGTGCTGCGCCACGGTGCACGCGTTGTCAGCGACGAGATCCACGCGCCGCTCGTGCTCCCGGGGGCCGAGCACGTGCCCTACCTGTCGCTCGAGGGCACGGTAGACCACGCGGTCGCCGTCGTCGCGTCGTCGAAGGCGTTCAACACCGCCGGTCTGCGCTGTGCGCAGCTGGTCGTGCCCGACCCGGTCGCGCGGGCCGCGCTCCGCCACGAGCCGATGGCACGCAACGACTCGTGGTCACCGCTCGGCGTGGTCGCCGCCGTCGCGGCGTACGACGAGGGCGACCCGTGGCTGGCGTCGCTGGTGGAGCGGCTGACGGACCTGCGCGCCCTGCTCGGCGACCTGCTCGCCACCCACCTGCCCGAGGTGCGGATGCGTCCGCTGGAGGCGACGTACCTGGCCTGGCTGGACGCGCGGGCCTACGGACACGCCGACCCCGCCGCGGTCGCCCTGGATCGCGGACGCGTGAAGCTCGGGCCGGGGCACGAGTACCACCCCGGCGTCGAGGGTCACGTCAGGCTCAACCTCGCCACCAGTCCCGAGCGGCTGACCGAGATCGTGCGGCGGCTGGCCACCGCCTGGACCTGAGGGTCAGCCGCGGTTCTCCGGACCGGCGATGTTGACCAGCCAGTCGATGCCGTACTTGTCCGTCAGCATGCCGAAGGTGTCACCCCACGGCGCCTTCTCCAGGGGGACGCTGACCTTGCCGTCGGCGCTGAGGCTGTCCCACCAGCCCTGCAACGTGTCGTCGTCGTCGCCGCTGAGCGAGACCGAGAAGCCGGCCGGCTCGGCGTACTCCATGTGGCTCGGTGTGTCGGCGCCCATCAGCGTCAGCACACCCGGCACCTCGAGCATCGCGTGCATGACGTTGGACTGCTCGTCGTCGGGCACGCCCATGCCACCTGCTTCGGCGAACGTGCTCACGTCGAGGTTGCCTCCGAAGACGGAGTGGTAGAACTCCATCGCCTCGCGGGCGTTGCCGCGGAAGTTCAGGTAGGGGTTGAGGCGTACGGTCATGGTTCCTCCTCGGGTCGTTGTCCCGATCGTGGCACCGGGCACCGACACTGACCAGCCCGGTTGCGAGGAGTCATCGTTCAGTCACCTGTGGAGCCGTCGATCGACTCCCGGATCAGGTCGGCGTGCCCGTTGTGGCGGGCGTACTCCTCGACCATGTGGAGCACGATCCAGCGCAGCGTGAACGGCTCGCCCGAATGGGTCGTCGTCGCCGCGACCGCGTCGAGGTCCATGCCGGCCACGCGCTTGCGGCTGCGCGCCACGGCGGCGGCGAGCATGCCGCGGAGCTCCTCGGGCGAGCGGTCGACGGCGGTGTGCCAGTCCCAGTCCCAGTCGGCCTCCCAGTCGACTCCGGCGAACGGCGGCTCTGGCTCGTTGCCGTGGAGCCGCACCGAGAACCACCAGTCCTCCACGAACGCCATGTGCGAGAGCATCCCGCCGAGGGTCATCGTCGACGGCGGCAGCCGGGTGTCGAGCTGGGCGGCGTCGAGTCCGTCGGTCTTGAGCACCAGAGTGTCGCGACCGTAGTCGAGAAACGCCCACAGCACCTCGTCCTCGTTCCCGACGTACGGCGGGTTGGTGCGTGGCATCGCTACTCCCCGGTCTGGCCGTCGATCGACTCGCGGATCAGGTCGGCGTGCCCATTGTGCCGCGCGTACTCCTCGATCATGTGCAGCACCACCCAGCGGACGTTGAGCTGGGTGCGGCCCAGGTGCGGCCGAGCAGCCGGGGCGTCGAGGTCCCTGCCGGCGAGGGCGGCCCGGCTCCGCTCCACCGATGCTTTCCACAGGTCCCGAAGCTCCTCGGCGGTGTCCGAGGTTGCCGAGTGCCAGTCCCAGTCGGGGTCCTCGCCGAAGGGCGCGCTCGCCCACGGCTCCGGCTCGTCGACCCCGCCCACCACCGCGCCGAACCAGTGGTCCTCGTTGGATGCGGTGTGCTTGAGCATTCCGCGCAGCGTCATCTCCGAGGCAGCGACCCGGGTGTCGAGCTGGGCGGAGTCGAGCCCGGCGATCTTCATCGCGAACGTCGCCCGGTGGAAGTCGAGGAACGCCAGCAGCTGCTCGCGCTCGCTGCCCTGCTCGGGCGGGTCGGTGCGCACCACAGGGATCACGGGGTGGGTGCCTCGGTCCGGGGCGCGGTCGGTGATGCAGTACTCGAGGCCGGCGGGGTCGCGGAGCACCGTCCAGCCCTCATGACGGCGTACGACGACGGCGCCGAGCGCGAGGTGCCGCTCCGTCTCGGCCGCCCGGTCGTCGCAGGCCAGGTCGAGGTGGGCCGAGGCAGGAGCGTCGTCGGCACGTCGCTGCAGCAGGATGCGCACCGCGACGTCGTCGGGACGCGCGAGCGAGTGGAACTCCGGGTACCTCGAGGGCCGCAACGGCAGCCCGAGCAGCGCGCTCCAGAAACCGCACTCCGCGACGTAGTCGGCGGGCGGGAGGTCCAGGCACACCTGGTCGACGATGCTGGAGTGCGCGTGCCAGCGGGCCGGAGGTGCGGGCACCCGCTCATGCTCGCTCACCAGGCAGAACACAAGGCCGGCCGGTGACTCCATCACGACCACGTCCTCCCACGGCTCACGCACCCGCGCCCCGAGGTCCGCAGCCCGGTCCGCCGTGTCGGCGATGTCGGGCACGTGCACGTCGAGGTGGATCCGCGAGGGACCCGCGCCCAGCCGTTGCACGCGCAGGTGGGCGTCACCGACGGGTGGCAGCAGCGTCACGAACTGCCCGTGCCCACCGCGCGGCAGTGACACCTCGTAGCCCGTGACCGCGCGCCAGAACGCGAGCGTCGGCTCGTGCGCCTCGGGGCTCAGGTCGAGGAACGCGGTCAGCCAGCCACCCATGACGCAAGGCTAGTCAGTGACGAAACCTTCCTTCTTGAGCCACCGGAAGGCGACGTCGGCCGGCTCGTCGCCGTTGACGTCGATCTGCGCGTTGAGCTTGAGCAGCACGTCGTTGGTCAGCTTCTTGGTGACCGGTGCCATCAGGTCCTCGATCTGCGGGTACTTCTTCTTGGTGTCGTCGGTGAGAACGAGGGCGACGTTGTACTTCGGGAAGAACTCCCGGTCGTCCGCTAGCACCTTCAGGTCCAGCGCGACGATGCGCCCGTCGGTGGTGAACACCTCACCGAAGTTGCAGGCGCCCTTCGCGGTCGCGTCGTAGATCGCGCCGGTCTGGTAGGTCTTCAGGTTGCTGCGCGGGACCTCCGAGCCCAGCGGCACGTCGTACTTCTCCAGCATTCCCTTGAGCCCGTCGGGACGGTTGATCAGCTCGGACTCGACACAGAAGGTGCGCTGCGCCTTCGGCACCTTCTTCAGCTCCGAGAGCTTCGTGATGCCGAGCTTCTTCGAGGTCTTCTGCGTGATCGCGAAGCCGTAGGTGTTGTTCATCGGCGCCGGCGGCAGCCAGGCGAGCCCGTTCTTCTTCGCGTCCTCGTCGCGGACGGCGACGTACTGCTTCTTCTCGTCGGGGATCGACTTGGTGTGGCCGAGGTAGACGATCCAGCCGGTGCCGGTGTACTCCCACATGCTCTGGATCTGGTCGTCCAGCATCGCCTGACGCGCCGAGGCGCTGCCAGGGATGTTGGTCAGGTCCTTGACGCTCGCGCCGGCCGACTGCATCAGGATGATGGCCATCTTGCCGAGCAGGATGTTCTCGGAGAAGTTCTTCGACCCCACCGAGATGCTGGCACCGTCGAGACGCTTGGCATCCTTGAGCGGCCCGGCCAGCGTGCCGGTCGGCACGTAGCCGCCGGCGGTGCCCAGGCCCAGGCACCCGGAGGTCAGCGCCGCGGTCACACCGACGGCGACCGTGGCCAGCAGCCGGCGACGCAGGGTTCGGGCGGACATCAGATTCCCTTCGGTTTGACGATCAGCTCGAGCACCCGCCCCAGCCACTCGATCAGCAGCGCGAGCAGCGCGACGAGCACGGCCCCGGCGACCATCACCGGGTAGCGGTAGAGCGTGATGCCGGCGGTCAGGATGCCGCCCAGCCCGCCGGCGTTGATGAACGTGGCCAGCGCGGCGGTGCCCACCAGCAGCACCAGGGCGGTGCGGATGCCGGCCATGATCACCGGGATCGCGAGCGGCAGCTCGACCCGGCGGAGCACCGCGAAGTTGGACATGCCGACCCCGCGACCGGCCTCGACCAGCGTCGGGTCGATCCCCTGGAGACCGGTGATCGTGTTGCGGAGCACCGGGAGGATCGCGTAGAGGCTGAGCGCGATCACCGCCACGCTGAAGCCGACAGTGTCGGGCAGGAAGGGGATCTTGCCGGTGGCGGTGCTGAACGAGAGGAACCAGCCCTGGCCGGACAGCCAGATGAAGAGCAGCACGATCAGGCCGATCGCCGGCGCCGCCTGTCCGGCGTTCGCGATGCCGACGACCGCGGGTGCGGCGGCCCGGAACCGGGGCCGGGTGAGCAGGATCCCGAGCGGCACGCCGAGGAACACCACGATCACGGCGGACACCAGGGTCAGCTTGACGTGCTCACCGAGCGCGAGCCAGACCGCTGCCCACTCCAGCGAGCTCAGCTCCACCGAGTCGAGCGAGGCGGTGTTGCGCCACCAGGCGTAGAGCGCGAACCCGACGGCGACGATGACCGGGATCGCGAAGATCTCGATCGCCTGCTCCGTGCTCATCCGGCGGCGTTGGCGCGTCGGAGCCTCCGTCGCCGTGGCCGCTCCTTCGGCGGTGTCGCTCATTCGGGGCTCCCGCTGAATGCGGAGCGCAGCGAGGCTTTTCGTGGGGTGCTCATGCCTGCTGCTCCCGGTCCGGCTCGGGACGCTCATCGGTCTGCTCACCGACGGCTGTGACGCGTTGCGAGGGGTCGTGGTCCTCCTGCTCCGCGGCGCTCTTCTCCGCGTTGGCGTTGGCCCTCTCCTGCATCGCCCGCATGTGGTCGGTGACCGCGACGAAGTCGACGACCCCGAGGTACTGGTCACGGTCGCCCGTGACAACGGCGCCGCCGTGACTGTTTGTGAGCATCGTGTCGAGCGCGTCGTTGAGCGTGGCGCGGTGGTCGAGGCTTACCAGGTCCTCGGTCGGCTCCACGATCGACTCGCCCTTGAGCTGGCGCAACCAGGGCCAGCCGCGCGGCCGGTTGCGGTCGTCGAGCACCACGACGGCCGTGTCGCCGTTGGACTCCGCCCGGCCCCTCACGTCAGAGGCCGCCTCGCCGATGGTGGCGGTGGTCGGGGTGCGCAGCTCCAGCTCGGAGATGCGGGCCAGGCTCAGCTGCTTGAGGGACGAGCCGGCGCCCACGAAGTCGGCCACGAAGTCGTTGGCCGGGCTGGCCAGGATCACCTCCGGCACGTCGTACTGAGCGATATGCGCGCCTTCCTGGAGGATCAGGATCCGGTCGCCGAGCTTGATCGCCTCGTCGATGTCGTGGGTGACGAAGACGATCGTCTTGCGCAGCTCGCGCTGGATGCTCAGCAGCTCGTCCTGCAGCCGCTGACGCGTGATCGGGTCGACGGCGCCGAACGGCTCGTCCATCAGGATCACCGGCGGGTCGGCGGCCAGGCCGCGGGCCACGCCCACGCGCTGCTGCTGTCCACCGGAGAGCTCGCGTGGGTAGCGGTCGCGGTAGCGACCGGGGTCGAGGCTGACCAGGTCGAGCAGCTCGTCGACGCGTTTGTCGATCCGGTCCTGCTCCCAGCCGAGCAGCTTCGGCACGAGCGCGATGTTCTTCGCCACCGTCATGTGCGGGAACAGGCTGCCGCCCTGGATCACGTAGCCGACGTGCCGGCGCAGCTCGTCGGCGTTCTGCTTCCGCGACGTCGTCGTCGCCGATCAGGATCGTGCCGGAGGTCGGCTCGATCAGCCGGTTGATCATCTTCAGCGACGTGGTCTTGCCGCAGCCGGAAGGCCCGACGAACATCACGATCTCGCCGGCCGGGATGGTCAGGCTGAGGTCATCGACCGCGGCGGCCTTCTGGCCGGGGTAGCGCTTGGTCACGCCGTCGAGGCGGATCTCGGCTCCGCTGACGTCGGAACCGCGCCGCTCGTCGTCGCGGACCGTGGTCTGTGTGGGCGGGGTGCTCTCGGTGGTCGTCATCTCAGACACGGATTCCCTTCGAGGTGGTCAGGCGGCCGGCAAGGAGCAGGAGCGCGTCGAGCAGGAGCGCGATGATCACGATGCCGACGGTGCCGACAGCGGCGTAGGAGACGGCGTTCTTGCCGCCGATCTGGGCGAGGCCGGTGAAGATCGAGACCCCGAGCCCGGGGCCGAGGACGTAGGCGGCGATGGCGGCGATGCCCATCGACATCTGAAGCGAGATCCGGATGCCGGCCAGGATCACCGGCCACGCCAGCGGGATCCGCACCCGCAGCAGCGACGCGACCTCGCTCATCCCCATGCCACGAGCGGACTCGAGCAGGTTGGCGTCGACGCCCTGGAGGCCGACGACCGCGTTGCGCAGGATGGGAAGCACGGCGTAGAAGGTCACCGCGGCGAGCGCGGTGCCGTCACCGAGCCCGGTGACTGGCAGCAGCAGCCCGACCAGCGCGAACGACGGGATGGTGAGCCCGATCGCGCTGACGGCGCTGGCGACCGGCTCGAGCTTGGGCATCCGGGTCACCAGCACCGCGAGCGCGATGGCGATGACGGTGGCGAAGATGACGCACAGGATCACGAGATACGCATGGTTCAGAGCGTTGATCAGGATCTGTGCTCTGCGGTCGGCGATGAAGTCCCACACGAACTGCCCCGATCTGTCGTGGACTTGTCTCGACCCGGCCTTCACCATAAGCGATCGTTGCCGGAGGTGCGAGGATCGACCAGTGAGGATCGTGTCGCTTCTGCCGTCGACCACCGAGATCCTCTTCGACCTCGGGGTGGGTGACGAGGTCGTCGGGGTGACGTTCGAGTGCGACCACCCGGAGGAGGCACGCACCCGCACCATCGTCTCCACCAGTGCGATGCCGGAAGGCTTGTCCAGCAAGGAGATCGACGACTTCGTCACCGACGCGATGCGCCGTGGCGACGACCTCTACCACCTCGACGAGGGCGCCCTCTCCGGGCTCGACGCGGACTTGGTGGTGACCCAGGACCTCTGTGCGGTTTGCGCCGTCGACGTGTCCGTCGTGGACGACGCGCTTGCCCACCTCGGGTGCACCGCCGACGTGCTGACGATCGACCCGCACACGCTCGACGAGGTACTGGCGTCGGTGCTGACACTTGCTCGTGCGACCGGTGCCGTCGACGCCGGCGAGGCCCTGGTGCGCGACCTGCGCACCCGCATCGACGCCGTACGACGGGCCGTTGCGGACCGGGTGCGGCCACGCGTGCTGCTGCTGGAGTGGACTGACCCGCCGTTCGCGCCGGGCCACTGGGTCCCGGAGATGGTCACTGCGGCCGGTGGCGTCCCGACGCTGGGCCGGGTGGGCGAGAAGTCGTGGCGCGTCGACTGGGACGAGGTGCGCGCCAGCGACCCGGAGGTGGTCGTGTGCGCGCCGTGCGGCTACGACCTGGCCGGCGCCGTCGGGCTGGCCGAGGACCTGAAGCGCTCCGAGGTCTTGCCCGGGCTGCCGATCTGGGCGGTCGACGCCAACGCGTCCTTCGCGCGCCCGGGGCCGCGTCTCGTGGACGGGATCGAGGCGCTCGCCGGAATCCTGCACGGCGTCCCGGCGATCCCCCGCGTCAGCGGGCTCGCCCACAGGCTCACCTGAGGAGTACCACCGATTTCTGACCGGTCGGTCGGAGGCCTTGCCTCGACGCTCAGGCCTGAGCGAGGAAGGCGAGCAGGTCCTGCCGCGTGAGGACACCGACCGGTCGGCCGTCCTCCTGCACGAGCAGGGCGTCGGCGTGCTCCAGCGCCGCCACGGCCTCCCCAACGGGGACCGTCGCGCCGACCGTCGGCAGCGGCGCGCTCATGTGGGCCTCGACCGGGTCGGCGAGCTGGGCCTTGCCGCCGTACAGGGCGTCGAGCAGCACCCGCTCCGACACGGAACCGACCACCTCGGCCGCCATCACCGGCGGCTCGGCGCGGACCACGGGCATCTGCGAGACGCCGTACTCCTGGAGGATGTGCGACCGCCTCGGCGATCGTCTCGTTGGGGTGCGTGTGCACGAGGGCGGGGATGTCGCCGCGCTTGCCGCGCAGCACCTCGCCGATGGACTGTCCGCCACCGCTCGCGGTGAGGAACCCGTACTGCGCCAGCCAGTCGTCGTTGAAGACCTTGGTGAGGTAGCCGCGGCCGCAGTCCGGGAGCAGCACCACGATCACGGCGTCGCTCCGGGTCTGCTGAGCGTCGAGCTCGTGCGCCAGCTGGATCGCGGCCTTGGCCGCCATGCCCGACGAACCGCCGACGAGGAGCCCGTCCTCGCGGGCCAGCCGTCGGGTCATCTCGAAGGAGTCGCGCGTCGCGAGACCTCGATGATCCGGTCGGCGACGTCGCGGTCGTAGGTCTCGGGCCAGAAGTCCTCGCCGACGCCCTCGACCAGGTAGGGGCGACCGCTGCCGCCGGAGTACACGGATCCGACCGGGTCGGCGCCGACGATCTGGATGTCGGGGTTCTGCTCCTTGAGGTAGCGGCCGACGCCGCTGATCGTGCCGCCGGTGCCGACACCGGCCACGAAGTGGGTGATCCTGCCGTCGGTCTGCTTCCAGAGCTCGGGGCCGGTCTCCTCGTAGTGGGAGCGCGGGTTGTTCGGGTTGGAGTACTGGTCGGGCTTCCAGGCACCCGGCTCCTTCGAGAGCCGGTCGGAGACGTTGTAGTAGCGAGTCGGGGTGCTCCGGCGCGACCGCGGTCGGGCAGACGACCACCTCCGCGCCGTACGCCTTGAGCACGTTGCGCTTGTCCTCGCTGACCTTGTCGGGGCAGACGAAGACGCACTTGTAGCCGCGCTGCTGGGCGACGAGCGCGAGCCCGACACCGGTGTTGCCCGAGGTGGGCTCGACGATGGTGCCGCCCGGCTGGAGCTCGCCGGACTTCTCGGCCGCGTCGATCATCCGGACCGCGATCCGGTCCTTCACGGAGCCGCCCGGGTTCATGTACTCGACCTTCGCGAGCACCAGGGGTGTGGCGCCGTCGGTGGTGCGGTTGAGCCGGACCAGCGGGGTGTTGCCGATCAGGTCAAGAAGCGTGTTCGCGTACTGCATGACGCCAACGTATCGGGGTGTTCGTACCCTTGGCGCATGGGGAAGGCCGGGGCAGCACGCAAGCTCGCCGCTGCTGCCGTGTACGGCGGGGGCGGTCTGTCGGTCGTGGGCGCGTCGCTCTACGGCGTCCTCCGGCTCGAAGCGGGGGTGGCGCGGCGGCTGATCGGGAAGACCGAGAGCCCGGTGCCGGACTCCACCGGCTGGTACGGGCGACGCCTTCCAGGCCCGGCCCTACGGATCGCCCTTCTCGGCGACTCGACCGCGGCCGGCTACGGCGTCGACCTCGTCGAGGAGACGCCCGGCGCGGTGCTCGGCTCAGGTGTGGCGCACCAGGCGGGACGTCGCGTCTACGTTCGCGAGCTGTGCCGGGTCGGCGCCCAGTCCAGCGAGCTGCACGAGCAGGTCGAGCGCACCTTGCCGATGCACCCGAACGTCGCGGTGGTCCTGATCGGCGCCAACGACGTCACCCACACGCAGCGCCCGTCACAGGCGGTGCGCCACCTGTCCGAGGCCGTGCGCACGCTGCGTGACGCCGGCGTGGAGGTCGTGGTCGGCACCTGTCCCGACCTGGGCACGGTGCGACCGATCCCGCCGCCGCTGCGTCAGGTCGCGCGCGCCTGGTCACGGAGGATGGCGGCCGCGCAGACGATCGCGGTGGTCGAGCAGGGTGGGCGCACGGTGTCGCTGGCGTCGATCCTGGGTCCGGAGTTCGATGCAGCGCCGGCGCTGTTCTTCGGGCCGGACCGGTTTCATCCCTCGGCCAAGGGCTACGCGTCGCTCACCGAGGCGCTGATCCCGTCGGTGCTGGCCGCGATCGGGCTCGGCCCGCAGGACGAGACGCACCCGACCGCGCTGCGGGGCGAGGGCGTCCTGCCGGTCGCTCGCGCCGCCGTACGCGCCGCGAAGCAGCCGGGCACCGAGCTCGAGGGCACCGAGGTCGCCGGCGCCGAGCTCGGCGGCGGAGGCCGCTGGGTGACCCTGATGCGGAGGCGCCGGCAGAACACCACGGTCGAGGCGCCCGGCACCGCACCGCCCGCCGAGGTCGACGGATCTCAGGTCGGCGGCAGGTAGCGCCCGCGCCGGTGCAGCAACGGGTCGGTGTCGTCGCCGATCTCGACATGCTCGACCACGCAGGTCAGCAGCAGCGACCAGCCGAGCTCGCGAGCGTCCTCGAGCCGGGTGCCGGCCCAGGTGGTGGCCGACGCGGGGCGCGGCCCCCACACGGTGTCCTCGAAGGCGTCCTGGGCGAACACGCCGCCGGGGGCGGGCATCGTGCCCGCGAACATCTCCGCCAGGTCGCGCTGCGGCCAGCGCAGCATCGTGACCGCGGCGCGGCCCTCCTCGCGGACCCGGTCGGCGAGATCGGAGTCGGGGTCGACCAGGGCCAGCAGCCGGGACGGTTCGCCGACCGCGACCATCACCGATGAGACGGTCAGGCCGGCGCGGGAAGCACCCGTCCCCGAGGTCCAGAGCGTGACCACGCCGCCCAGCCGGCCGCGCAGCCGGCGCCCCGGGTCGCGGTCACCCTCGGGATCCAGGAAGGGATGGTCGGTGTGGATCGTCACGCGTGCGAGCGTACGGCGGGCGGGGACATGCGAAGGCCCCGGACGCCGTGGGGGACGGGCCGGGGCCTTCAGGGTGACCAGCTGCGAGCGGTTGGTGGGGCTCAGTCGCCCTTGAGGATCGCCATGATCCGCAGCAGCTCGATGTAGATCCAGACGATGGTCACGGTCAGGCCGAACGCGGCCCGCCACGACTCGCTCTCGGGCAGCCCGGCGGCGACGCCGCGCTCCACGAAGTCGAAGTCCAGGATCAGCATCAGGATGCCGAGGCCGAGGCCCACGAAGCTCATGATCAGGCCGAGGCCACCGAAGCCGTTGAAGCCGATCTGGGCCCCGAACAAGCTCAGCACGACATCGAGGAGCACGAGGCCGACGAAGCCGAACATCGCGGCCACCACGAACCGGCGGAACTTGTGGGTGACCTGGATGTTGAGCACCTTGTAGGCGGCCAGCGTGCCGGCGAACGCGGCGATCGTGCCGATCACCGCACCGGGGACCACGCCGTTGCCGAAGGCGGCCTGGAACACCTTGCTCATCGCGCCGACGAACACGCCCTCGAGCGCGGCGTACGCGAGCACCAGCGGCGGGCTCACGACCCGCTTGAACGAGTTCACCATCGCGAGGGCGAATCCACCGAGGGCGCCGACCAGCGAGATCGCGTAGAGCGACTGCATGGTGCTGTCGTCGGTAGCGGGGTCGCCCGTGAACACCCAGGTCGCGGCGGCGGCGACGATCAGCACGGCGAGCGTGAAGGCGGTCTTCTGAACCGTGGAGTCGATGGTCATCCGGTCGCCGGCCACCTGGTGCGTCGGCGGCGGGCCGTATTCCTGGCCCTGCTGGACGCCGGCGGTGGCCGTGGCCGAGCCGGTGCTCCACGAGGACGGGTCACCGTAGCCGGTGTAGGTCTGGCCGTTGCCCGGGTAGGTCGTGTTGCCCTGGGCGTTGCGGCCGCTGAAGCCCTCTGCCCGACGGAAGACGGGATTGTTGCTTTGCATGGTCTCCTCCTTGGAGGCCTGTGGCCCACCGCGCTGGCGGTCACTCGACACCCCGAGTCTATCGGGGTGCACGATGGTCAAACGTACGACGTGGGGCGGGTGTTCCCGTCAGCGACCGGTGGTGCCGTCGATCAGCTCGCGCAGGATGTCCGCGTGTCCGGCGTGCCGTGCGGTCTCGCTGGTCATGTGCGCCAGCACCCAGCGCAGGCTCTGCTGCTGGCCGTCCACCGGCAGCGCCACGGGAGTGTCGGGGTCGCCGGCGGCGACGACGATCTGGTCGCTCTCCTCGCACGCGACCCGGTAGTCCGCCAGCACCTGTGCGGTCGTCGCGCCGGGTGCCGGATCCGCATCGAAGTCCCACTCCCGGTCCGGCCAGCCACCGGCCACGTGGTGGCCGAACCAGTAGCGCTCGCCGGTGGTGAGGTGGCTGCACCAGCCAGAGCAGCGTCGTACCGGTCGGGACGAGGACGCGGCGCACCTGCTCGTCGTCGAGGTCGTCGAGCTTCTTGGCGACCGACGCACGCGCGAACCGCAGGAACGCGAGCGCCGTGTCGAGCTCGCCGGTGTCGGTCCGGGGCACGGGCTGTCGTTGGGTCTCGGCCATGTGCCCCGGGTGGGGGTCGAACCCACACTGGGAGGTTTTTAAGACCTCTTCCTCTGCCATTGGGATACCGGGGCCGCACCGACGGTACCGAGCCGCGGCTCAGCCTTGCGATCGGCGCCGTACGACGACTGCAACACGGACGTCATCAGCTCGTCAGGATGACGAGTCGCTGGGTCGCCCGGGTCATCGCGACGTAGCGGTCGACCGCTCCTTCGACGCCGGTGCCGAACTCCTCGGGGTCGATGAGGACGACCAGGTCGAACTCGAGTCCTTTCGACAGCTCGGGCGTCAGCGACCGGACACGGGACGTCGCCTGGAACGTGCCCTCCTCGGTGCCATTGGTACCGATGACGCAGGCGACCCCTTCCGGATTGGTGGCGAGCCAGCCGTTGAGGATCGAATCCAGGTCCGGCGTCCCTCCGTGGACGACGGGGACGTCGCTGCTGCGGATGGACGTCGGCACGTTGGCGTCCGGGAAAACGGCCCGGATGACCGGCTCGGCCTCCGCCATGACCTCCTCCGGCGTCCGGTAGTTGATGCTCAGGGACGCCAGGTTGACGTGGTTCAGCCCGACCCGCTCGAGCCGTTCCTGCCACGACTCGGTGAACCCGTGCCGGGCCTGGGCACGGTCACCGACGATGGTGAAGCTCCGGGACGGGCAGCGGAGCAGCAGCATCTGCCACTCCGCGTCGTTCAGCTCCTGGGCCTCGTCCACGACGATGTGCGCGAACGGGCCGGCGAGCAGGTCCGGGTCGGTGACGGGAAGGGCGCTCTCGTCGACGAGAGCATCGCGGATGCCCTCCTGGCGGAGCTGGGCGATCATGCCCTCGTCGTCGTCGGCCTGAAGGAGCTCGTCGACGACCCGGTCCATCCGCTCACGTTCGGCGGCGACGGCTGCAGCGTGACGACGCTTGCGCCGGGATGCCTCCGGATCGCCGAGGCGCTGCCGGGCGGCGTCCAGGAGCGGCAGGTCGGACACCGTCCAGGCTTGCGGGTCGGCGCGCTGCAGCTTCCGGACCTCCTCTTGGGAGAGCCAGGGCGCGCACATGCGCAGGTACGCCGGGACCGACCACAGGTCGCCGACGAGGTCCCCTGCCTCGAGCAGCGTCCACGCCTTGTTGAAGGCCGTGGTCAGCTCCCTGTTCTGGGCCAGCGACCGGCGGAGCAGGTCGCTCGAGACGTCCTCGTCGTCCACCTTGTCGGCCAGGATGGTGAGCAGCTCCTCCCAGATCTCGTCCCGTGCCTCGTTGTGTGGAGTGCCGGGATCCGCCGCGTCGAACGCCTCGGCCCAGTCGTCGGCGCTGAGCCAGATGTCGGCGTACGGGGTCTCGACCTCCATCCCCTCGGTGGGCGGCTCCTCGTACAGCCGGACTGCCGGCTCGATCGCGTCCACCATCCGGGCGGAGGCCTTGAGCCGGGCCACCTCCGGATCGCTCTCGACCGTGACACTGGCCCCCTCCGGGACGAGGTCCCGCAGGGTGCAGGTCTGCACGCCCTCCTCCCCGAGGCTGGGGAGGACGTCGGAGACGTAGGCCAGGTAGGGCTGGTGCGGCCCGACGAACAGCACACCGCCCCTGCGATGACCGAGGCGAGGGTCGGAGTAGAGGAGGTAGGCGGTGCGGTGCAGGGCGACGACGGTCTTCCCCGTGCCCGGACCGCCGTCGACGACGAGGGCTCCGCGGGACCCCGCGCGGATGATTGCGTCCTGGTCTGCCTGGATGGTGCCGAGGACGTCGCGCATCCGGGGCGAGCGGCTGCTGCCCAGGCTCGCGATGAAGGCTGACTGGTCGTCGAGGGCGGCGTGCCCTGCGAACCCGTCCGAGGCGAACACCTCGTCCCAGTAGTCGCTGATCCGGCCACGGGTCCAGCGATACCTGCGCCGGCTTGCCAGGCCCATCGGATTCGCATGGGTCGCCCCGAAGAACGGCTCGGCCGCGGGAGAGCGCCAGTCGAGCAGCAGACGACCGCCGGCGCTGTCCGTCAGTCCAGCGCGTCCGACGTACACGGGCTCGGAGCCGTCTGCGGGGACGATGCGTCCCAGGCACAGGTCCAGGCCGAAGCGCCGCAGGGTCCGTAGGCGAGAGGACAGCCGGTGGACCTCCAGGTCCCTGTCCATCGCCTCCTGGCCGATGCCGCCGGGCGCCTTTCGTGCGGCATCGAGACGGTCGGACAGGTCGGCGATCGACTGCTCCAGACTCTCCGCGATGGCCGCGAAGTGCTGCTCGTCGGTGGCGATCAGGGCCGGGTCGGCCTTCGGGGTGAGGTGGTCGCGCAGGTCGAACGCGCTGGTGGTCAGGGGGTTCACGTCATCGGCTCCGATCGAACAGAAGCATTGCGGCCGGCCTTCGGGCGGCGATTCTGCGGCACGACCGGGGCCTTGCCGCAAGCCCCCGGGTCCGCTATATGTTGAGAGTGGAGAGGCGTTGACCTCTCCCTTTGCGTGCCCACATCTGCGGCCTGACACCTTCTTCGACGCGGCGATGTTGCCGCGCCTAGCCTTGCTGCGGAAGGCTGGCACCACGCTGGCCCCGAGCGGCGGAAGGAAGCCAGAGAATGCCCGCAAAGCAGGTCAAGAACGAGTCCGACGGCTTCAGTGCCGAGGAACGCGCCGCGATGAAGGAGCGCGCGGCCGAGCTCCGCGCCGAGGGCAAGAAGGGCGCCAAGAAGGCCGACGGGCTCCAGGCGGTCCTGGACCGGATCGCGGAGATGGCACCGGACGATCGCGAGCTCGCCGAGCGCGTGCACGTGACGGTGACCGCGAACGCCCCCGAGCTCTCCCCCAAGACCTGGTACGGAATGCCCGCCTACGCGAACGCGGACGGGAAGATCGTTGTCTTCTTCCAGGACTCGGGCAAGTTCAGCTACAGATACTCGACCCTCGGCTTCCAGGACACGGCGAACCTCGACGACGGCGACCTGTGGCCCGTCTCGTACGCGCTCATGGCGTGGAGCCCCGAAGTGGAGAAGAGGGTTGTCGGGCTGGTGAAGGCGGCCATTTCCTGACCGGGGCTCGCTCCGGCTGAGGATGACGCATCCGTTGGGGATGGTCTTCATCTCGAGGGCCGGCGATCCGGCAGCTGCGGTTTCCCCACACTTGTCCCGGAACTGCACCGGATCGCGCGAATCTCGTGCAGTTCCGGGACAAGTGTCGGGATACGACACGCTGGGGGAGGGTGCTCGCCGCGGAAGCTCGCACATGCGGAGTTGTCGGGGTCGACGACGTGGTGCGGACCCCGGAAATCACGCATTTGCGAGCTTGCTGGGCGCTCGCTGCTCAACCCGAGGGCGAACCACCGCCATGCCGCACCCGGGAGCGGACCGCCACCCGCGCCTTCAACCACCAGCCAGGGACGCGGCACGGGTGAGGACGGCGTCGACCATGTCCTCGGTGAGCCGACCCGTGAACGTGTTGTGCGGCGACGGGTGGTAGCAGCCGAGGACGGCCAGGTCGCCGACGGCCACCTCGGCGCCGTGACCGAAGCGGGGCCGGGGGCGCGGCACCTCCAGGCCGACGTCGGCGAGCGCGGTCCAGGTGGCGTTCCAGCCGATCGCACCGAGGCAGACGATCGCCCGCACGGTCGGCAGCAGCAAGGTCAGCTCGCGGTCCAGCCACGGTGCGCAGGTCGCGCGCTCCTCAGGCGTCGGCTTGTTCTCCGGAGGCGCACATCGCACGGTGGCGACCATCCGGGTGTGCGGCAGGCGTTGTCCGTCACCGGCGTGGGTCGACGACGCCTGGGTGGCCAGGCCGGTGCGGTGCAGTGCCGCGTGGATCCAGTCGCCGGAGCGGTCGCCGGTGAAGTTGCGTCCCGTGCGGTTGGCGCCGTTGGCGGCCGGCGCGAGACCGACGATGAGCACGCCGGGCGTCGGCGAGCCCCAGCCGGGGACGGGGCGGCCCCAGTACGGCTCACCGTCGTACGACGCGCGCTTCTGCGATGCGACCGCCTCACGCCAGCCCACCAGCCGCGGGCAGGCTCGGCACACCGAGATCCGGGCCGAGAGCTCGTCCAGCGTCGGCCGGGCAGCGAGTCGCGCCACTCCCGCCGCCGAGCGGGCGACCGGAGTGTCCGCGTCGGCCGGGTCGCCGGGCCAGCCCGTTCCCGGCGGTACCGGGCTCGGGAACAGCTCGCCGGTCACCGGGTGCGGAAGGGTCAAAGCGCCGGCTCAATTGAAGGGACGGTCTCCCACGTCACCCTTGTGCGTGAAGCGTTCGCGGAGCTTGCGGGCCTTGGTCACCGCCTTCTCCTGGCGCTCCTCGGTCTTGATCACGCCGCGGTCGTCGCGCATCGGCAGCTGGAGCGTCTCCTCCGCGGCCATGCCGGACTGGAGCTGCCGGCTGCGCTCGAGCTCGGAGTCGAGCTCCGCGCCGTAGAGCAGCGCGAGGTTCGTCAGCCAGATCCAGAGCAGCAGCACGATCGCGCCGGCCACCGTGCCGTAGGTCTTGTTGTACGTGCTGAAGTTGGAGACGAAGAACGCGAACCCGACAGAGGCGAGGATCCAGATCATGATCGCCACGAACGCGCCCACCGAGATCCACCGGAAGCTCGGCTGTCGCACGTTGGGGGTCGCGTAGTAGAGCAGGGCGACAATCATCACGACGAACAGGATCAGCACCGGCCACTTCGCGATGTTCCAGACCTGCAGCGCTGCGTCACCGACCCCGAGCTGCTTGCCGATCGAGTCGGCCACGGGGCCACTGACGATCAGCATCAGCAGCACGAGGGCGCACATCACGACGGTGACCACGGTGACCAGGAGCTGCAGGGGGCGGAGCTTCCAGATCGGGCGCCCCTCCTCGACCTCGTAGATGGTGTTGAGGGCCCGCCCGAACGCGCCGATGTACTTCGACGCGGAGAACAGCGCAAGCGCAACACCGATCACCAGCGCGAGACCGGCGGCTTGGCTGCCGGCCATGTCCATCAAGGGCCCCTCGATGGTGTTGAAGGTGTCCGAGGACACCAACGGTCGCAGCACGTCGAGCACCGCGTTCGCGGCGTTCTGCCCCTGCCCGACGACGCCGAGCAACGACAGCAGGGCAAGTGCGGCCGGGAAGATGGCCAGCACGGAGTAGTACGTGAGCGCCGCCGCCAGGTCGGTGCAGCCGTCGTCGAGGAACTCGCGCACGCTGCGGCGTACGGCGAGGAGCACGGACGGTCGCTTCAGGTCGGTCGGCTTCTCCACCTTGCCCGGGTGGTCGGGGCCGGGGCGCTCGTCACTCGCCGTGTAGTCCGCGACGGAGCGGTCCGAGTCGTCCGTGGGGACCTCCGGCTGGTGCGCCGGGTCGGCTGTGCGGACCGGACCTGTCTCGTCCGGGTCGTATGTCTCTGGCATGCCGGGGGCCCTTTCCGAGCGAGCGGCCCGCGGGAGTTCCTCAGACCTGACTCCACGCTAACCCGCGCAGGGGCTCAGACCTGTGACCACGCGATGCCGTCGAGGATGTCGCACTCGGAGACCAGCATCGAGTCCACGTGCGTGCGGCGCAGGACCCGGTCGAGGATCAGCGCACCGGCGCCGATCACGTCGGCGCGCCCCGGGTCCATAAACGGTAGCTGCCGGCGCTCCCCCACCGACATCGTGAGCAGCCGGCCGGTCACTCCCTGCACCCGGTCGCAGCCGATCACCGAGTGGTGCAGGATCGCGCGGTCGTACGCCGGGAGGTCGAGCACCATCGCCGCGGTCGTGGTCACCGTGCCGGCGACGCCGATCACCGCGGCCGCCTCACCCGGATCGACGTCACAGCCGTCCAGCGCGCGGTCGATGTCCGCGGTCGCCTCCTCGACCTCCGCCGCGGTCGGCGGGTCACTGACGAGGTGGCGCTCGGTCATCCGCACCGAGCCGACGTCGAGCGACTGCGCGACGAGCACCTGGCCGTCGTCGGTGCCGAGGATCAGCTCGGTGGAGCCACCGCCGATGTCGATCACGAGGTACGGCGCGGCAAGCGCGGCGGCCAGCAACCGGGTCGCCCCGTCGTACGACAGCCGGGCCTCCTCGTCGCCGGGCACCACCTCCGGTGCGATACCGAGCCGTTCCTCGACCCCGGACCGGAACACGTCGGCGTTGTCGGCGTCACGAGCTGCGGACGTGGCGCAGAAGCGGATCGACTCCACGTCGTGCTTCGCGATGATCGCGGCGTACTCGTCGACCGCGGCGAACACCCGCTCCAGCGCGGCCTCCGCGAGCCGTCCGCTGCGGTCGACGCCCTGGCCGAGCCGGACCATGCGCGTCTCGCGGACGTGCTCGACCATCCGGCCTTCCTCCGGGTCGAGATCGGCGACGAGGAGCTTGATCGTGTTGGTGCCGCAGTCGATCGCGGCGACCCGGGTCATGCCTGCCCGCCCGTCGGGCCGGTCGGGACGCACGGGCCGCTGGACCACCACGGGCCGAGCCGGTCGAGCACCTCGTCACCGAGCGGGTTCACACCGCGGCCCTGGGCCAGCGACTGGCCGGCGAGCACATGCAGGCACTTCACCCGGTCGGGCATGCCTCCGGCCGACACGCCGGCGATCTCGGGCACCTCGCCGATCTCCGCTCGCGCACCGAGGTACGCCCGGTGTGCCGCGGCGTACGACGCCGCGAGGTCGGGGTCGCTGGCCAGCCGCTCGCTCATCTCGCGCATCAGGCCCTCGGCCTCGAGAGTGCCGATCAGTGACGCGGCGCGCGGGCAGGTCAGGTAGTACGTCGTGGGGAACGGCGTGCCGTCATCGAGCCGGGGCTCGGTGGTCACCACGTCGGGGTTGCCGCACGGGCAGCGGTGCCCGACCGCGTGGATCGAGCGCGGCGCCCGGCCGAGCTGGGCCTCGACCACCGCCTCGTCGAGGGAGGAGATGGGCTCTTCTTTGGGGTCCCCGGGCGAACGGGAGCGAAGCGAGCGTTCGCTTGGGGTAATCATTCGTCAGCGGGGGTGATGTGCGTCGCCGGCGGGGGCTGCGCCTTCGGCGGATGGTCGGCCTGCTGCAGCGAGTCGTACTGCTTGGACCACCACGACCGTGGCGCGACGTGCACGACCTGGTTCGGGTCGGAGAGCCGGTCGGTGCTGCCCATCGGCTTTCCGTTCTTGTCGATCACCTGGTAGGCGATCTCGCCCGGCAGCACCCATCCGAACCGCTCCCGCGCCAGCGTCGCGACGTACGCCTTGTCGCCCCAGCGCTTCTTCTCACGTTCCAGCGCGCCGATGTCCTTCTTGGACTGGACGATCTGGCTGCGGAGGTCGTTGATCTGGTTCCGCTGCTCGAGGTATGCCTTCATGCTCGAGGCGTATGAGACCACCAGCACCGCCAGCACGACCAGGATCACCGCCATCCGGCTGGTGAACCGGGACCGCGGCCGGCCGCGGCCGGCGGCCTGGGCGCGCGCCGACGTGCCGCGGTCCCTCCTGAGCTTGTCGAAGGGCTGGGCCGGCCGGGTGTTGCCCGGCGACCGGCGCGTCCGCGCGGTCCGGGACGGTCGCACCTTCCTCAGCCCTGGTACCTGGGGAACGCACCGGCCCCCGCGTAGCGGGCTGCGTCGGCGAGCTCCTCCTCGATCCGGAGCAGCTGGTTGTACTTCGCGACCCGCTCGGAGCGAGCCGGAGCACCGGTCTTGATCTGGCCGCAGTTGGTGGCGACCGCGAGGTCGGCGATGGTGACGTCCTCGGTCTCACCGGAACGGTGGCTCATCATGCAGCGGAAGCCGTTGCGGTGCGCGAGCTCGACGGAGTCGAGGGTCTCGGTGAGCGACCCGATCTGGTTGACCTTCACCAGCAGCGCGTTGGCCTGACCGCCAGTGATGCCCCGCTGGAGCCGTTCGACATTGGTGACGAACAGGTCGTCGCCGACGATCTGCACGGTGTCGCCGAGCTGGTCGGTCAGCGTCTTCCAGCCGTCCCAGTCGTCCTCGTCGAGCGGGTCCTCGATGCTCACGATCGGGTACGACGCGACGAGGTCGGCGTAGTACGCCGTCATCTCAGTCGAGTCCTTCTTCTTGCCCTCGAAGGTGTACTTGCCCTTCTCGCAGAACTCGCTCGCGGCGACGTCCATCGCCAGCGCGATGTCCTTGCCGAGCTTGAAGCCCGCGCTGTTGACCGCCTCCGCGATCAGGTCGAGCGCGGCCCGGTTGCTCTCGAGGTCGGGCGCGAAGCCCCCCTCGTCGCCGAGCCCGGTGGCGAGCCCCTTCTTCTTCAACACGGACTTGAGGGCGTGGTAGACCTCCGCGCCCTGCTGGAGCGCCTCGCGGAACGTCGGCGCGCCGATCGGCGCGATCATGAACTCCTGGATGTCGACGTTGGAGTCGGCGTGCGACCCGCCGTTGAGGATGTTCATCATCGGCACCGGCAGCAGATGGGCGTTGGGCCCGCCGACGTAGCGGTAGAGCGGCAGCTCGGCCGACTGCGCGGCAGCGTGTGCGACCGCCAGCGAGACGCCGAGGATCGCGTTGGCGCCGAGCTTGGCCTTGTTGGGCGTCGCGTCGAGGTCGAGCATGATCCGGTCGATCGCGCGCTGGTCGGCGGCTTCCTTGTCCTCGATCGCCGGGGCGATGCTGTCGAGCACGCCGCGAACGGCCTGCTCGGTGCCCTTGCCCAGGTAGCGCTTGCCGCCGTCGCGCAGCTCCACCGCCTCGAACGCGCCGGTGCTGGCACCGCTGGGCACGGCCGCCCGGCCGTGCGCGCCGTCCTCGAGGAAGACCTCGACCTCGACCGTGGGATTGCCGCGCGAGTCAAGGATCTCGCGGGCGCGGACGTCTTCGATGAGGGCCACGGTGTTTGCTCCTGGAGACAGTGTCGGAAGGGACTCGGCCAGCCTAACGGCGTACGGCGGGCTAACTCTGCATCTCGCCCCGTGGGCGCTCGGGCCAGCGATTTCCCGGGCTCAGGCTCCGTGCGGGGGCGTGACCCGGCGCACCGCGTCGCGGAGCGCCTGCTCCGGATCGACGCCGGCGGCGTGCGCCTCGACCACCAGCGCGAGCAGCCGGGAACCGAGGTCGTCGCCGGGTGCCACGACCGGCGTGCCCGCGCGCTCCAGCCGGTCGACCACCTTGTCGGCGTGAAGCAGGGCCGGCAGCGTCGGCGGGAGGCCGTCGATGACGCTGGCCCGCTGCTTCTCGGCCGCCTTGATCCGCTGCCACTCCTCGTTGACCTCGTGCGGCTCCAGCGGACGGCCGCCCGTTTCGCCATCCGTGTCGCCGAACACGTGCGGGTTGCGCCGGTGCAGCTTCGTGATCAGGTCGGCCGCGACGTCCTCGATGTCGAACGTGCCGGACTCCGCCGCGATCGCGGCGTGGAAGTAGACCTGCAGCAGCAAGTCGCCGAGCTCCTCGCGGAGGTGGTCCCAGCTGCCGGTGCGGTCACCGGAGTCGATGGCCTCCAGCGTCTCGTGCGTCTCCTCGAGCAGGTAGCGGCTCAGGCTGCGATGAGTCTGCTCGGCCTTCCAGGGGCACTCCCGGCGAAGCCGGGCCATGGTCTCGACAAGCTCGACCACCGGGAGCGGTTGCTCGACCACCGGGAGGGTTTGCTCGACCACCGGGAGGGGTTGCTCGACCACCGGAATCGCCACCAGGTCAGCCGCAGCGCAGCTCGGCCGGGAGCGCGGAGACGAAGTCCGGCTTCGCGTCGCCGGACGCGGCCTTCGCGTAGGGCGAGACCGGCCGCGAGATCGAGCCGTCGCCGCCACCGGCCTGGCCGGACGAGCCGGGGTTGTAGCGCGGGTCGATCTCGACGTCGATGTTCTTCTTCGCCCACGCGGCGGAGAGCTTGCTGCCCTCGTTGACGGACTCGTCGACACCGGGCTTCGCGGTGCCCTTCTGCTTGAGGCTCTTCTCGCCGACGTCGGCGAGCAGCAGCTGGGAGCGCAGGAAGTCGCTGACCACCTGCACGTAGATGTCACGATCGGTGTCGGAGAGCTTGGTGAGCGAGTCCTCCAGCTGCTGGACGCGCTGCTGGAGCTGGCTCTTGTCGTACGTCGCGCCGACCGACTCGGCGTACTGCGTGTCGACCCGGGTGGTGACCATCGCGTTGACGATGTCGCGCATGACCGCTGCGCGGGGCTGTGGGGCGCTGCCCCCGAGCTCGCAGCTGATCCGGGTCACGTCGTCGACCTCGCTGCTGGGGATCGTCTCGTCGCCGACCGTGCGCCGCGGTGCCGGCGTGCAGCCCGGCGCAGCCGGAGAGCGTGAGCAGCGCGAGCGCACCGACGAGCAGGGACGTGATGGTGTTGGGGTGACTCTTCACGAGGTCTCCTGTTGCGCCCCGGCGGGGTCGATCACGGTGTCGATCACCTTCCTGGTCCACGCCAGCAGCTCCTCGTCGCGCGGAGGTCCACCGTGCGACCCGGAGAGCGGGCGCGGCACCAGCATCGTACGCAACCCGGGCTTGACCACGCTCTTCGGGTGAAGCCGGTTGCAGCCTGACCACGGCGGAGTCGGGAAGGTCCACCGGCGCGAAGCGGACGAACTTGCCCTGCGCCTGCACCTCGGTGAGCCCCGCCTGACGGGCGCGACCGCGGAACCGGGCCACCTCGAGGAGCCGGGCCACCTCCGGCGGCGGCTCGCCGTAACGGTCGAGCATCTCCTCGCGGAGCAGTGCGACGTCGTCGTCGGAGCGCACCTCGGAGAGCCGCTTGTACATCTCCAGCCGGAGCCGCTCCGAGCCGATGTAGTCGTGCGGCAGGTGGGCGTCGATCGGGATCTCGATCCGCATCTCCTGCAGCGCCTCGGGCTGGGATCCGTCCTGCCGGAACTCGCCCACCGCCTCGCCGACCAGGCGCACGTACAGATCGAAGCCGACGTCGGCGATGTGACCGGACTGCTCACCACCGAGCAGGTTGCCGGCGCCGCGGATCTCGAGGTCCTTCATCGCGATCGCCATGCCGCCGCCGAGGTCGGAGTGCTGCGCGAGCGTCGCCAGCCGCTCGTGGGCGGTCTCGGTCAGCGGCTTGTCCGGCGGGTAGAGGAAGTAGGCGTAGGCGCGCTCACGGCAGCGGCCGACCCGGCCGCGGAGCTGGTGGAGCTGGGACAGGCCGAGGGCGTCGGAGCGCTCGATGATCATCGTGTTGGCGTTGGACACGTCGAGTCCGGACTCGACGATCGTGGTGCACACGAGCACGTCGAAGCGCTTCTCCCAGAAGTCCAGCATCACCTGCTCGAGCTGGTGCTCGCCCATCTGGCCGTGGGCGGTGGCGACCCGCGCCTCCGGCACCAGCTGCTGGAGGTGGGCGGCGGCCTTCTCGATCGAGTTCACCCGGTTGTGGATGAAGAAGACCTGGCCGTCGCGCAGCAGCTCGCGGCGTACGGCGGCGGTGACCTGGCGGTCCTCGTAGGCGCCCACGTAGGTCAGCACCGGGTGCCGCTCCTCGGGCGGCGTCGTGATCGTGGACATCTCGCGGATGCCGGTGATCGCCATCTCCAGCGTGCGCGGGATCGGCGTCGCGCTCATCGAGAGCACGTCGACGCTGGTGCGCAGCCGCTTCATCTGCTCCTTGTGCTCGACGCCGAACCGCTGCTCCTCGTCGACCACGATCAGGCCGAGGTCCTTGACCCGGATGTCGGGGTTGAGCAGCCGGTGGGTGCCGATCACGATGTCGACCGTGCCGTCGGCGAGCCCGTCGATGACCTCCTTCGCCTCCTTGTCGGTCTGGAAGCGGCTCAGCGCCCGCACATTCACCGGGAAGCCGCCCATGCGCTCCTCGAACGTCGCGAAGTGCTGCTGCACCAGCAGCGTGGTCGGCACCAGCACGGCGACCTGCTTGCCGTCCTGCACCGCCTTGAACACCGCCCGCACCGCGATCTCGGTCTTGCCGTAGCCGACGTCGCCGCAGACCAGCCGGTCCATCGGCACCGTGCGCTCCATGTCGCGCTTGACCTCGTCGACGGTGCTGAGCTGGTCGGGTGTCTCGTGGAAGGGGAACGCGTCCTCGAGCTCGCGCTGCCACGGGCTGTCGGGCGCGAACGCGTGGCCCTGGGTGGCCTGCCGTGCGGCGTACAGCTTGATCAGCTCGGCGGCGATCTCGCGCACCGCCTTGCGGGCGCGACCCTTGCGCTTGGCCCAGTCGCCGCCGCCGAGGCGGTCGAGCGACGGCTGCTCGCCGCCGACGTAGCGGGTGACCTGGTCGAGCGTGTCGGCGGGCACGTAGAGCCGGTCAGCGGGCTGGCCGCGCTTGCTGGAGCCGTACTCGAGGACGAGGTACTCGCGCACCGCGCCCTGGAACTCGCGCTGCTTCATCTCCACGAAGCGGCCGACGCCGTGCTGCTCGTGGACGACGTAGTCGCCGGCCTCGAGCTCCAGCGGGTCGATCTGCTTCTTGCGCCGGGTCGGCATCTTGCGCATGTCACGCGTGGACGCGCGCTGGCCGAGAACGTCCTCGCGGGTGAGCAGCGCGAGCCGCACGGTCGGGTCGACGAACCCGTGGTCGAGGGAGGCGCAGGTGACGGTGACGACACCGGGCTGCAGCCCGTCGGCGGTCGAGCCAGTCGAGACCAGGGCGTCGACCAGCCTGGCCGGCACGTCGTGCTCTCCGAGCACCTCGACCATCCGCTGCGCCGGTCCGTGGCCCTCGCTGAGCAGCACGACCCGGGTGCCGTCGGCGAGCCAGCCCCGGATGTCGGCGATCGCCCGCTCGACGTCGCCGCGGTACTCCTCGGCCGGGCGTGACGTCGACCACCCGGCTGGCCTCGTCGGTGTCGTCGTCGAGACCGAACGGACTCACGCTCCACCAGGCCTTGCCCTGCGCGAGCACGTCCTGCGCGTACGTCGCCGATCTCGCGCAGCGACGCGGCGCCGAGGTCGATCGGGGCCTGTCCACCACCGGCGGCGGCCGCCCAGCTGGCGCCGAGGAACTCCTCCTGGTCGCCACCAGGTCGTGGGCTCGCGTGCGCACCCGCTCGGGGTCGAGCAGGAGCACGTGGCTCGTCCGCCGGCAGCAGGTCGACCAGCATCTCCATCTCGTCGACCAGCACCGGGGCGAGCGACTCCATGCCCTCGACGGCGACGCCCTCGGCCATCCGGTCGGTGAGCTCGGCCAGCTCGGGGTGCTCCGCGCCGAGCGCCTTGGCCCGGCGGCGTACGTCGTCGGTGAGCAGGAGCTCGCGGCACGGCGGCGCCCAGAGCCGCTGGCACCGGCTCGAGGGTGCGCTGGTCGGCGACCGCGAACGAGCGGATCTCGTCGATGTCGTCGCCGAAGAACTCCACCCGCAGCGGGTGCTCCTCGGTGGGCGGGAACACGTCGACGATGCCGCCGCGCACCGCGAACTCGCCGCGCTTCTCGACCAGGTCGACGCGGGAGTACGCCGCGTCGGACAGCCGGCGTACGACGTCGTCGAGGTCGGCGCTGTCGCCGACCGCGCAGCTCGACCGGCTCGAGGTCGGCCAGCCCCTGCACCTGCGGCTGCAGCACCGAGCGGATCGGCGCCACCACCACGTCGAGCGGGCCGTTGCCCTCGTCGGTGCCCGGGTGGCGCAGCCGGCGCAGCACGGCGAGCCGGCGCCCGACGGTGTCGCTGCGGGGGCTGAGCCGTTCGTGCGGCAGCGTCTCCCACGCCGGGTAGTAGCCGACCCGGGCGGGGTCGAGCACGTCACCGAGCACCTCGACCAGGTCCTCGGCCTCGCGCGCGGTCGCGGCGACCACCAGCACGGTGCGCCCGGCGTCGACCAGGCCCTTGACCACGAACGGGCGCAGCGCGGCCGGACCGGTCAGGTCGAGCGTCGAGAGCCGGCCGCTGTCGGCCATCGCCTCGGCAAGGACGGGGTTGCGCAGGACGAGGTCAGCCAGGCCGGCGATGCTCAACGGGTGCTCCTCGAAACGGGTTGGGGGCACACCACGAACGCCCCCAGCCGGCGCGGACAGGGGGGTGGTGAACCGCGTCCAGTCTACGAGGCGGCCGGGCTGGCGGCCGACAGGTCTCCCGCGCTCAGCCCTCCGTCGTGGCCTGGATCTCCGCCTCGCTGCGCAGCACGCAGAACTCGTTGCCCTCCGGGTCGGCCATGGTGACCCAGCCGATGCCGGGGCCGTGGATGTCGCTGCGGTCGGCGACGACGGTGGCGCCCAGCGCGACGAGCCGCGCGACCTCCTGGGCGCGGGTGCCGGCGTTCGGGCGCAGGTCGAAGTGGATCCGGTTCTTCACCTGCTTGCCCTCCGGCACCTCGATGAACAGCAGCGGGTGACCCCCGTCCGGCCGCTGGATCCAGCACTCCACGTGACCCTGCTCGTTCGGGTCGTCCGGCTTGTCGACGTACTCGAGCACCTGCTTCCACCACTCCGAGAGCTCGTAGGCGTTGCCGCAGTCCAGCGAGGTGTGCGAGATGAAGGAGGTCATGGTGCCCAGCCTCCCGCGCACGTCGTTCTCCGGCGACCGTATTCTGTACATGCCTTGACAGGCATATGCCTGTGATGGCATGTTCGGGGACATGGACGACCGGACCTGGACCGCTCTCGTCGACCCGAACCGCCGGGCCGTGCTCGACCTGCTGCTGCAGGGCGAGTGCTCGGTCGGGGATCTGGTCGAACGACTCGGCCTGACCCAGCCGCAGACCTCCAAGCACCTCAGGGTGCTGCGCGAGGCGGGACTGGTGCGGGTCGAGCGGGTGGCCCAGCGCCGGATCTACGCGATCGACCCGGCCCCGATGACCGAGCTCGACCGCTGGCTGGCGCCGTACCGCCGGCTCTGGAACGAACGCCTCGACCGGCTCGGGGCCCACCTGGAGGAGAACCCATGACCGACACCACATCCGGGACCACCCACCGCACTCCTGACCGCGGCAGCTACGTCGAGCACGAGCGGGGACCCGCGGTGCGCTTCGAGCGGCACTACCCCTTCCCCGTCGAACGGGTGTGGCGCGCGGTGACCGATCCCGCCGAGCTCAAGGCGTGGTTCCCCTCCCCCGACGTGACCTACGAGGCCCGCGTGGGCGGCACGATCACCCTCGCCGGCGACCCGTACCAGCCCGAGGCGATGACCGGCCGGGTGCTGGCCTGGGACCCGCCGCACGTGTTCGGCTTCGAGTGGGGCGGCGACCAGCTCTTCCTCACGGTCACGGCGGACGGCGAGGGCAGCCGGCTCGAGATGCTCGACGTGCTGGACGAGAAGACCCGGGCCGCCCTGCACGGCGCCGGCTGGACCATGTGCCTGGCCGCGCTGGATCGTGCCCTCACCGGAGCGGGCGAGGCCACGCCGGAGTTCCGGCCGCTGCTCGAGGAGTACCGCAGCGCCGGCTTCCCCGACGACGGCTGGGTGCCGGACGGCGTCTGAGGCAAAGCACTTGGCCTGCCCGACTCCGCTCGGGCAGGCTCGCGCCATGGCAGAGCGACAGTTCCCCGACATGTGGGTCGACCCCGACGACGACCCGCGCGTCGACAGCGGGGCCACGGACGAGCGCGGGGTGCTCCTCGACTACCTCGGCAACTACCGGAAGACCTTCGCGATGAAGCTCGACGGGCTCGACGCCGCGCAGCTGGCGACGCGCTCGGTCCCGCCGTCGACGATGTCGCTGCTCGGGCTGCTCCGCCACCTCGCCGACGTGGAGCTGCACTGGTTCCGGCAGGTGATGGGCGAAGAGCCGGGCGCGGCGCGGCACTTCCGCACGGCGGACGACCGCGACGCGGACTTCAACGGCGCGATCGCCGACGACGCGGTGGTGGCGGAGGCCTGGCGCGTGTGGCGCGCCGAGGTGGCCAACGCCGAGAAATTCATGGACGGCGTCGCCGACGTCGGCACCATGGTCCCGCTCGACGGCGGCGAGGTGCCGGTGCGCGACCTGCTGGTGCACATGATCGAGGAGTACGCGCGGCATGTGGGCCACGCGGACCTGCTCCGGGAGTGCATCGACGGGCGGACGGGGCAGTAGTCGGGCGCGGTCTGGGTCTGGGTCTGCAGGTTCACCACGGTATGCAGAGCAACCCGCGCTCCCCATGTCGAGCACATCGTGGGACGCGCATGTTCGTCGGCATACCGTGGTGAACCTGCAGCACCATCACACCGCCCACGGACCCTCCGGCGCCTGCACCCGCGCCTCGTCGGCCTCCTGGTCGGTGGCCTTCTGCTGGCTCTGCCGCTCGGCCTCGACCCGGCGCAGGTAGTGGTCGACCTCCTCGTCGACGCGCGCCTCGTCCCAGCCGAGCACGCCGGCCATCAGCTCGGCGGCCGGGCGCGCCGAGGTGGTGCCGCGGTCGAAGGTCTCGATCGAGATCCGGGTACGACGGGTGAGCACGTCGTCGAGGTGCCGTGCGCCCTCGTGGGTGACCGCGTAGACGACCTCGGCCGGCCAGGTAGTCCTCGGCGCCGTCGAGCGGCTCCCCCAGCGCCGGGTCGCGCGGCCACGATCGCGAGGACCTCGTCGACCAGCCCGCCGTACCGGCCGAGCAGGTGGTCGATCCGGGCGACGGTGCAGCCCCGACGACCGGGCCAGCGCCACCCGCTGGTTGGTGCGTGCCTCGAAGCCGGCGGCGCCGAGCAGCGGCACCCGGTCGGTGATGCTCGGGCCCACGTGCTGGCCGGACCGCTCGAGGGACTGCGCCGCGGCGTCGACCGCGTCCTGCGCCATCACCCGGTACGTCGTCAGCTTGCCGCCGGCGATCAGGACCAGGCCGGGCACCGGGCGCGACCACGGTGTGCTCGCGGGAGATCCGCGAGGTCGGCTCGGCCTCGCCGCGTGGCAAGCGGCCGCAGGCCGGCGTAGACACCCTCGACGTCCTCGTGGTCCAGCGGGGTGCGCAGCAGCGTGTTCACGTGCCCGAGCACGTAGTCGATGTCGGCGCGCGACGCGGCCGGGTGCGCGAGGTCGAGCGTCCCACGGGGTGTCGGTGGTGCCGATGATCCAGTGCCGGCCCCACGGGATCACGAACAGCACCGACTTCTCGGTCTTGGTGATGAACCCGGTCTCGGACCGGATCCGGTCGCGGGGGACGACGAGGTGGATGCCCTTGCTCGCCTGCGACGTGCAGCGCACCGCGTCCGCCGACCATCTCCTGGATCTCGTCGGTCCAGACACCGGCCGCGTTGATCACGACTCGGGCGCGCACCTCGAGGTCACGGCCGTTCTCGAGGTCGCGCGCCCGGACGCCGACCACGCGCTCGCCCTCGCGGAGGAAGCCGGTGACCTTGGTCCGTGAGGCCACGTGGGCGCCGTACGCCGCCGCGGTCCGGGCGACGGTCATCACCAGCCGGGCGTCGTCGACCTGGCAGTCGTAGTAGCGGATCGCGCCGGTGAGGTCGTCGGTGCGGAGGTCGGGTGCCATCCGCGCGACGCTGGCGACGGAACAGGTGCCTGTGCCGCGGGCACGCCCATGTCGTACTTGCCCGGCCATCGCCATCGCGTCGTACAGCAGCAGGCCGGCACCGACGTAGGGGCGCTCCCAGGTGGTGGTGCAGCGGGTAGAGGAACGGCACCGGTCGCACCAGGTGCGGCGCGAGCCGGGTCAGCAGCAGGCCGCGCTCCTCGAGCGCCTCGTGGACCAGCCCGAAGTCGAACATCTCCAGGTAGCGCAGGCCGCCGTGCACGAGCTTGCGATGAGCGCGACGAGGTGCCGCTGGCGAAGTCGCGCTGCTCGACGCAGCGCGGTCGAGAGCCCGCGGGAGACGGCGTCGAGCGCGGCGCCGGCACCGGTCGACCCCGCCTCCGACGACGAGCACGTCGAGCTCCGCCCGCCGCCATCGCGTCGAGCGCGGTGGCCCGGGAGCCCGGTCCGAGGTCCGCCGAGATGCTCATGCGCTCGAGTGTGTCAGGCAGACGTCAGGGGGTGGCGCCCTCGGCGTTCGCTGCGTCGCCCGCCTTGCCGGTCACCTTCACCTGCGCCACCACGATCGGGTGGTCGGAGGTGGAGCGTACGAACCCGCTGCGGTCGCGCAGGTAGCCCGAGAACGCGACGTCCCTGGTGCCGAGGATCCAGTCGATCCAGGCATGGCCGGCCATCCGGCAGCCGCCGTCGTACGTGCTTCCGTCGGCGGAGTGCATCGGTGCCTTGCTGGCCATGGCGCAGAAGTACGTCGACCGGTCGTTCATGTCGCCGGCGACGATCAGCGGGGTCTTGGTCAGCGCGACCAGGGCGTTGGCGTCGCGGGCCTGCTCGCTGACAGCGCGCGTCCGGTAGCCGGCCGCGTCGCCGTAGCCGCAGCAGGTCGCGGGGTTGTGGTAGCTGGTCACCCAGAACTCGGCGCCGGTCTGCTTGTGCCGCAGCAGCACCCGGGGCATGTTGCGGACCGCGCCCCTGAAGTACGGATAGGGCCGGGTCTCCCCCTTCACCAGGTCGAAGGTGTCGGTGCGCCAGACGATGGAGTTCTCGGCGTCGAGCGACCGGCCGAGGGTGCCCGGGTACGCCGCGTAGGTGCCGCCCGCGAGCCGGTCGAAGGCCACCCGTTGCGTGCGCGCGAACTCCTGGAACGCGGCCACACCGACGTGGTGCCGGATCAGAAGGTCGCGGGCGTTGCGGGTGCGCTGCTCGACGTTGCCGCGGTGGGAGGCGCCCTGGACGTTGAAGTTCGCGATCGTGAACGAGGCCACGGGGCGCTCGGGGCGCGGGGGGCGCTTGGGGCGCTGGGGCCGCGGGTCGGTGAACGCACGCGCCTTCGCCGCCAGCCGCTCGAGCTCCTTCTGCCGGTCGCCGACCTGGGCGACCAGGTCGGGGGTCGGGCTGGCTGACGTCGTGCGGGCGGCCGGCGTCGGCGTCGCACTGGACGTCGCGGACGGAGTCGGGGAGGAGATCTCGGTCGGGTCGGCCGCCGCGGAGGCGCTCGGAGAAGGCTCGCCGTGTGTGGCCAGCGCGTCGAGCGGCGCCACCAGCGACGGGTGAGCGAGGTACGCGGCCGCGGTCAGGAGCAGGCCGATGCTGAGGGTCAGCACCAGCACACGCAGGGACCTGGTTGGCCGGGACACGGCCACAGGTTAGTCGGCCTGCCTGAGCGGCGCAGGACTACCGAGGAGCTACTGGACCACGACCTCGACCCGCTGGAACTCCTTGAGCTCGGTGTAGCCGGTGGTGGCCATCGACCGGCGCAGGGCGCCGACGAAGTTCATGGTGCCGTCGGCCACCCGCGAGGGGCCGAACAGGATCTCCTGGAGCGTACCCGACGCGCTCCATCTCGACCCGCTCGCCTCGTGGCAGCTCGGCGTGGACCGCCTCGCCGCCCCAGTGGAAGCCCTGACCCGGGAGCGTCGATGGCGCGTGCCAGCGGCGAACCGATCATCACCGCGTCGGCCCCGCAGGCCACGGCCTTGGCCACGTCGCCGCTCCGGCCGATCGAGCCGTCCGCGATCACGTGCACGTAGCGCCCGCCGGACTCGTCGAGGTAGTCGCGCCGGGCCGCGGCCACGTCGGCCACGGCGCTGGCCATCGGCACCGCGATGCCGAGCACGGTGCGCGTCGTGTGCGCGGCCCCGCCGCCGAAGCCGACCAGCACGCCGGCCGCGCCGGTGCGCATCAGGTGCAGCGCGGCCTGGTGGGTCGCGCAGCCGCCGACGATCACCGGGACGTCGAGCTCGTAGATGAACTCCTTGAGGTTCAGCGGCTCCGCCTGCGATGACACGTGCTCGGCGCTGACCGTGGTCCCGCGGATCACGAACATGTCCACGCCCGCGTCGACCACGGTCTTCGCGAACTCCTTGGTGCGCTGCGGCGAGAGCGACCCGGCGACGGTCACGCCCGAGCTCGCGGATCTGCTTCACGCGCTCGGTGATCAGCCCGGCCTTGACCGGCTCGGAGTAGATCTCCTGCATCCGCTGGACCGCGGCGTCGCCGTTGAGGGAGGCCACCTCAGCGAGCAGGTCGCTCGGGTCGTCGTACCGGGTCCACAGGCCCTCGAGGTTGAGCACCCCGAGCCCGCCGTACTGCCCGAAGGCGATCGCGGTCTCCGGCGACATCACCGAGTCCATCGGCGCGGCCAGGATCGGCAGCTCGAACCGGTAGGCGTCGATCTGCCAGGCGATCGAGACCTCCTCGGGGTCGCGCGTGCGCCGGCTCGGGCACGATGGCGATGTCGTCGAAGGAGTACGCGCGCCGGCCCCGCTTGGCGGCCCCGATCTCGAAGTCGTTCACCGGAGCACCTTAGCGGCCGGATAGTCCGTCACGTTCGGCACCGGATCCGGGCGCGTACGGGTGCCAGACGTGACGGACTATCCCTGCAGAGGCAGGTGCATGACGTGGAGGCCGACGTACTCCCCCGAGGGGCGGCGGAAGGCCTCGGGGACGGTGCCGATGATGGTGAAGCCGAGCGACTCCCACAGGCGTACGGCGGCGGTGTTGGTCTCGACCACGGCGTTGAACTGGATCGCACGGAAGCCGTTGCGCCGGTGCCAGTCGACGACGTACTCCGCCAGCGCGCGACCCGACGCCCTTGCCCCGGGCCTCGGCGCCGACCATGAACGACGCGGTGCCGACGTGCGCACCCTGGGCCGGCCGGTTGGCGCCCATCTTGGCACCGCCGAGGAGGGTGCTTCCCTGGCGTGCGGTGACCACGTGGTCGCCCGTCCAGAACTCCCGGGCCTCCGCCTCGGCGATGTCGCTCGGCATCGCGTAGGTCTCGCCGGCGCGCGCGACCTCCTGGAGGATCGGCAGGAACTCGGGCCAGTCGTCGTCCTCGAAGGTGCGGATCTCGATCCGCCCGGGCACCGGGGGGCTCAACGGCCGGAGTAGTTCGGTGCCTCGACGGTCATCTGCACGTCGTGCGGGTGCGACTCCTTGAGGCTGGCCGAGGTGATCCGGATGAACTGGCCCTTGTCCTGGAGCTCGGGGATGGTGCGTGCGCCGACGTAGAACATCGACTGGTGCAGCCCGCCGACGAGCTGGTGGGCGACCGCGGCCAGCGGTCCGCGGTAGGCGACCTGGCCCTCGATACCCTCGGGCACCAGCTTGTCGTCGCTGGTGACCTCGGCCTGGAAGTAGCGGTCCTTGGAGTAGGACTTCTTGCCGCGGCTGGACATCGCGCCGAGCGACCCCATGCCGCGGTAGGACTTGAACTGCTTGCCGTTGACGAAGACCAGCTCGCCGGGGCTCTCCTCGCAGCCCGCCAGCAGCGAGCCCACCATGACCGAGCTCGCGCCGGCCACGATCGCCTTGGCGATGTCGCCGGAGTGCTGGAGTCCGCCGTCGGCGATCACGGGTACGCCGGCCGGGGTTGCTGCGGCCGCCGCCTCGTAGACCGCGGTGACCTGCGGTGCGCCGACGCCGGTGACGATCCGCGTCGTGCAGATGGAGCCGGGCCCGACGCCGACCTTGACCGCGTCGGAGCCGGCATCGACGAACGCCTGGGCGCCGGCGCGGGTGGCGACGTTGCCGCCGATCACCTGCACGTGACGGGTGGCCGGGTCGGTCTTGAGCCGGCGCACCATGTCGAGCAGCATCCGCACGTGGCCGTGGGCGGTGTCGGCGACGAGCACGTCGACGCCGGCCTCGATCAGGGTGGTGGCCCGCTCCCAGGCGTCGCCGAAGTAGCCGATCGCCGCGCCCACCATCAGCCGGCCGTCGCCGTCCTTGGACGCGTTGGGGAACTGCTCGGACTTCACGAAGTCCTTGACCGTGATCAGCCCGGCGAGCCGGCCCTCGGGGTCGACGATCGGGAGCCGCTCGCGCTTGTGCTGGCGGAGCAGGGCGGTCGCGTCTTCGCGGGAGATGCCGACCGGTGCCGTGATCAGCGGCATCGGGGTCATCACCTCGTCGACCTTGGTGGTCGCCCACTCGGCGACCGGGGTGAACCGCAGGTCGCGGTTGGTGATGATGCCGAGCAGCCTGTCGTCGAGGTCGACGACGGGCAGGCCGGAGACGCGGTACTCGCCGCACTTGGTGTCGAGGTCCTCGAGCGTCGCGTCGGGACCGATCGTCACCGGGTTGGAGATCATGCCGGTCTGGGTGCGCTTGACCAGGTCGACCTGGTAGGCCTGGTCGGCCGTGGACAGGTTGCGGTGCAGCACGCCGAGGCCGCCCTGCCGGGCCATCGCGATCGCCATCCGGGACTCGGTGACGGTGTCCATCGCGGCGCTCACCAGCGGCACCCGCAGCGTGATCTCGCGGGTCAGCCGGGTCGTGGTGTCGATCTCGTCGGGCGCCAGGTCGGACTCACCCGGCAGCAGCAGGACGTCGTCGTAGGTGAGCCCCAGGGGCAGGAACTTCGCGGGTACCTCGTCGTTCATGGCGCCTTCCGGTCGAACGGAGGCTCATTCTATTCGGTCTCGACCCGGGTTCCCCACGGCGGCGCGGTGTCCGGAGACAGTCGGTTGCTCGGTGTCACCGGACGGATCGTGCGCAGCCCGATCCGCAGCTGCAGCAGGCCGTCGTGGAGCCGGATCATCGGGTGCAGCCCGATCGAGGCCACCATCGGCAGCGTGCCCTGGTCGTCGCCCGGCGCGAGCAGCACGATCTCGTCACGCCCCGCGTGCCGTGCCACACCGGCCACCATCACCAGCAGCGCCCGGCCGATGCCCTTGCGGCGCCACGCGGGGCTGACCACCACCGTGCTGTCGCCGTTCGGCTCCAGGCTGGCCGTGGCCACGACGGTGGCGCCGGTGCGGGCGACCACGGCGTCGGTGTACACGTCGTACACGACCACGTCGGGCCGGATCGGCTCGGTCTCGGGCTGGTCCGCGCCGCGGACCACATCCAGCAGTGCCGCGACCCGGGCGTTCTCGGCGAACGACCAGTCGGCATCGTCCTCGCCCACCAGCTCGGCCAGCACCCGTTCGGCCTGGCTGCGGTCGGCCATGATCTGCTCGGCTGCGCGCAGCCAGCGGACCGGCTCGTCGACGAGGTGCCGCGGCCCGCAGGGCGTCACCCCGACCGTGTCGCCCCCCGCGGCCGCCACGATCGAGGCGATCTCCTGCCCGGTCCAGTCGTCCGCTGCCTCGAGCACCAGCTCGTCGACCACGGAGCCGACGTCGGGAAAGATCTGCAGAGCCAGGATGTTGAGCCCGTGCTCCCCGCAGGAGCTCGTGATCCGGGCCAGCGAACCCGGTCGGTCGGCCAGTGACGTCCGCACTCTCCACAACATGTGCCGATGGTCGCCCGCGCATGTTGCGGGAGGTCGTCGGTTGTGTTGCGGCCGTGAAAACAGCGGCGCACGCTGGAGGCATGGACGCGGTGGCGGAGGCCTTCCGGGCGGTGCCCCGGCACGGGTTCCTGCCGCGCAGCGAGCGCGGCCGCGCGTCGTACGACGGGCCGATCGCGATCGGCGACGGGCAGACCAACTCCCAGCCGCGCACGGTGGACGCGATGCTCCGACTGCTCGAGGTGGACCGCGGCATGCGGGTGCTCGACGTTGGTGCTGGCTCCGGCTGGACCACGGCCCTGCTGGCCGAGCTGGTCGGCCCGACCGGGTCGGTGCTCGGTGTCGAGATCGCGCCCCGGCTGGTGGCCTGGGGGTCGGCGAACCTGGCAGCCGCGCAGTTCCCCTGGGCGTCGATCGCGGAGGCGTCGCCGGGCGTGCTCGGCCGGCCGGAGGGGGCGCCGTACGACCGGATCCTGGTGTCCGCCGACGCATCCGCCATGCCCGGTCCGCTGCTCGACCAGCTCGCCGACCCCGGCCGGCTGGTGGCGCCCGTGCGCTCGCGGATGACGCTGGTGGTGCAGCGCGACGGGGAGCGGGAGGTCAGCCATCACGGGGCCTACCGGTTCGTGCCCTTGCTGTGACCTGGTGGCCCTGGCGTGCGAGCTCCGCCCGATGCGGGTGGCATTCCTGCGGCGGCTGACAACCCTCGCCGACGGCGCCCTTCATGCGGACGGGCAGACCGCTACCTGCTTCCGCGCTCCGAACACGTCCCGCCACTCCCGCGTCGTGAGGTCGCGTCCAGCGAACGTGCAGCCGAATTCGACCAGGTGCCCGGGTCGGATGTCCCACTCGTAGAACCTTCCCTGCTGGTTGGCGATCAGCACCGTCTGTTCGTCGGGCAGGATCTGCACCCACGCCGGGGCGTCGTGGCTGGGCGTGACGGAGCCGAGCAGCTCACCGTCGCGTCCGTTCCACAGGCTGACGCTGCCGTCCAGCGCACCGGTGACGAAGTACTTCGAGGTCGGGCTGTAGGCGACGGAGACTGCGGCTAAGTCGTGCCCGGAATCGGGTGTCCTGATCCGGTCGCCCGTGGCCGCGTCCAGCAGCTCGACCGTGCCGTCGGATCCTCCGAGGGCGATCCGGGTGCCGTCTTGTGAGAGGTCAGCGGCGCTGACGTTCGCGAGTTCCGTCGGGCCGCGGCGCACCTTACCGGTGGCCGCGTCGGCGAGCACCCAGTGTTGGGCGGGCGGGTACGTCTCGTTCGGCTTGGGCGGCTGCGGCGTGTACGTCACCGCGAGCACACTCGAGCCGGCGCGGCCCGCCACGGCGAACGTGAGGATGGACCCACCGATGTCCATCGGTCTCCCGATCTGGGTCAGCCTGGTCGCGTCCAGCCACCGGACCTTCCCCGCCCGCTCGGACACCACGATCCTGTGGCCATCGGCGGAGTACTGGAGCCCGGAGAGGTGCGCCGCGGCGACCGTTCGCCGGTGCACCAGCCGGCCGCTGGCGTCCCACACCCTGACCACGCCGTCCCCGCCCGTGGTGGCGAACCTGCGTCCGTCCGGGGACCAGTCCCACGCGCCGTACTCCCCGTGGCCGGTGTCGATGCGTCTCGAGACCTTCCCTCCGGCCATGGGCACGATCCGGAGGTAGGAGCGTCGTCGGCCCTCGTCGTTCCAGGCGTACGCGACCCGATCCCCCGCCGGGGACGGCAGGACCCAGCCCTCACCGAGGTCGACCCCGGCCACGACGCGCAGCCGCGGGATGAACCGTTGCCCACCTGCCACGTCCCACACCTGGAGCTGGCGGTCGGTGCCGGCCGTGTACAGGGTGCTCCCGTCGGGGCTGAACTGGACCCCGTACGTCTCCGTGGAGTTGGTCTGGAACCGCTCGAGCAGCGCCCCCGTGCGGGTGTCCCACACCAGTGCCGTGCGGTCCTCGGCCCCGCTGGCCACGAGCCGCCCGTCCGGCGAGTAGGCGATGTAGTCGATCGACGCCTCATGGCCGGCCAGTCTCTGCACCCTGCCGGTCCGGGTGTCCATCAGCACAACGTCCTGTTCCCCGTAGAAGGCGAGCTGACGTCCGTCTCCCCTGACCTGGAAGGGCGACCAACCGCGCATCGGCGTGGAGACGTCGTGTGCGATCTCACGATCTCCGTCGCGGAGCAGGTAGTCGGTCAGGCGGGAACCACCGTCGCGCTCGCGGTACACCCAGAGCCGACCCGGTCCTTGCCGAACGACAGGTTCACGAGGCCCGCCGCGTCGAGCCGGATCCGGTTGACCGGTCGGCTCAGGTCAGCGGTGTCCCAGACCAGGACGGTGGAGGCGACCCAGTCGTTCGAGCCCCGGTTGTGCTCGATGAACGCGGCGGCCATCCGCGACCCGTCGGCGCTGAACTTGATGTCGTTCACCAAGGAGGGACGCGACGGTAGCCCACCGGCCTGGTCCGGCATCGGCTCGAGCGTCTTCGAGTCGAGGAGGACGACGCTGTCCGGGTCTAGGTTGAACTTCCCGACGGCCAGCTGGCGCCCGTCCGGACTGAAGTCGAGTGGTGCCATGCCGGGCCAGAACGCGATCTGGGGCTTGCCGCCGTCGGCATCGAACCTGGCCCTCACGCGCCGCGTCCGGGTGTCGTAGAGCCAGACTTCGTTGCGTTCGTCGTACGCCGCCATCGTGCTGCCATCCGGACTCATCGCCAGGCCCCAGAACGGTCCACCTTTCCCACGAGCCGCGCCGATCAGCTGCGGCGCCCGAGTCAGCGTGGCCAGCAGGTTCGCCCGCGTCGCGGGCGAGTCGTCGATACGCATCCCGGCCAGGGCCAGCAGGACGGCCAGGTCCGGTTGCTCCGACAGCAGGCCGCGCGCCCCGGCGAGACGGGAGTCCGACTCCCGGGTGGCCAGGTCCGCCCGCTGCGCCTGCCGGACCGCACCCCAGCCGGCCAACGCCGCGACGAGCAGGAGGGCCAGCACGCCGATCAGGAGCGCGCGGAGCCGGCGGTTGACCCGGCGCTCGCGCCGTACCGCCTGCTCCGCACTTAGGTGCTCGCGTGTCTCGAGCCGCGAGGAGGCTGCCAGGAACTCGCGCTCGGTCGAGGTCAGGTCGGGTGCGGCGCGGTCACGCCACTCCAGTGCGGCGGCCAGGCGGACACCCCGGTAGAGCTCGCTGTCCGGTGCACCCATGCCTCGCCACGCGTCCGCCGCACCCGTCAAGTGCCGCAGGATCCGGTGACCGTCGGTGTCGTCCTCCAGCCAGCCCTGCAGCCGTGGCCAGGCCCGGGCCAATGCCTCGTGGGCGAGCTCGAGGGAGCCCGCGTCGCTGGTCACCAGCCGGGCGGCGATCAGCATCTCGACCAGCCGCTCATGCTCGGCGTCGGCCACCACTAGCCGGCGGGGCAGCCTGCCCCGCACCGGCTCACCCTCACGCCCGGGTACGACGAGGCGCAGCATCAGGTCGCGCACCAGCGCCCGCTCGTCGGGGTCGACCTGCTCATAGATCGCCTCGGCCGATCGCGCGACAGCCTCGCGGATCCCGCCGGTGGCCGTGTAGCCGGCGACCGTGAGCGTGCGGCCCTCCCGACGGTTCCAGCACGCGCGCAACGCGTGCGACATCATCGGCAGCGCACCGGGCTGACCCTCGAGGTCGCGGACCAGCAGGTCCACCAGGCCCGGTTCCAGGAGGAGCCCTGCCTGTCGGGCCGGGTCCTCTATCGCGGAGCGCAGCTCCTCGGTGCCCATGCCCCCCAGCAGGTACAAGCCCCGCTCGGCCAGCCGGGCGAACTCGGGATGTACCGACAGCGCACCGACGCGGTCGGCCCGGAGACACAACACCAGGGGGCCGATGGCCGCGCGCTCCAGCAGCCCATTGAGGAAGGCGACCTGCCGGTCAAGCTCCGGAAGCTGTGCGAATGCTTCCTCGCACTGGTCCACCACCAGCACCGTGTCGGGCCTGACCCGCACTGCCGTTTCCAGCTCGTCCAGGGGGTGCGCGCCCGGTGTCACGACCCGCACTCGCCCCCCGTTGCGCTCCAGAGTCGCGGCGACGCCGGCCCGCACCAGGGAGGACTTGCCGCAGCCCGACGGACCGACGACCGCCAGTACGCCCACCTCCCGCAGCCGGTCGAGACAGGCCAGCAGGTCGCGCTCCCGGCCGAAGAACACGTCCGCGTCCTCCACCTGGTAGGCGAGGAGCCCGGGTAGGGACAGGCCGTGGCCAACGGCGGCAACGGCTCCTCGACGAGAGCGGGATCCTGCGCCAGGATCGCCCGCTCGAGCTCGACGAGCTCCGGGCCGGGGTCCACTCCGAGCTCCCGCGCCAGCACCGCCCGCACCTCGCGGAGGGTCCGGAGCGCCTCGGCCTGGCGACCGGACTGGTACTCGGCCCGAGCCAGCAGGGCCCAGCGTCGCTCGCGCAAGGGCTGGGCGCGGACCGACGCCCTCAGGTCCGTCAGGACCCCCGCGTGCTCACCCGCCCGGAGGGCGGCGTCCAGGCGGAGCTCCTCGGCGTCCAGTCGCAGGGCCGCCAGGCGTTCCGCCTCGATCCGCCCACGGTCCCAGTCGACCAGGTCCCGCAGTGGTTCCCCTCGCCACAGGTCGAGCGCCTCGTCCAGGAGGTACGCGGCGCGGTCCGCCTCCCCCAGCTCCAGGAGCTCCCGGGCACGCTCGACGAGGCGCTCGAAGCGTCCGGCGTCGAGCTGCTCGTGAGCGATCGTGAGCCGGTAGCCCTCGGGAACGGTCTCGATGGACCGCGGTCCGAGGAGCTTGCGCAGCCGCATGACACAGCCCTGGAGGTTCTTGTTCCAGGACGCGGGCGGATGGTCCCCCCAGACCGCGCTCGCGAGCTCGTCCGGCGTCAGCGCCTGCCCGCGGCACGCGGCCAGCGCAGCAAGCACGACCCGGTCCCGGCGGTTGATCGCGGCGCTGGAGCCCTCGACCGTCAGGGGGCCGAGAACCCCGATTCCCATTCTTCGAGTGTCCGGCGGCGCGCGATACCCGTCAACGAGGTAGATACCGAGGTGATACCAGCAGGAGAACGCGACGATACCGGCCGGGTGCAGAACGGGGTCATCACCTCGGACTCACAAGGGAGAAAGCCATGAACACCCGCACCCGCCTCATCTGCCTGGCCCTCACGCTGCCCGCGCTCGCACTCGCGACGCCGCCTCCGGCGACCGCGTCAGCGGCGCACGAGCCGTGCTCGGCATTGACACGGGCAACGCTTCCGCACACGGCTGACGCCATCGAGGGGTGGTTCCGCAGCTGTGACCGTGACCGGGGGCGCCACGGGCCCGCCACCGCGGACGGCGCCGCGTCCTGGCTCAGCCGCTGACCGCCATACTTCCCCAGCGAAATGGCCCCTTCCCTAGCGGAATCTCGCTAGGGGAAGGGGCCGGTTACCACGGGACCGTGGTAATCGTCTGTCCAGAGGTTGTTTCCGTGCTGTCCGACAAGCTGAAACGGGCACCCGCGGCGTCCGCCGCGAGTGCCCGTTCGTGGGTTCTGTCGAGCCTCAGTGCCCGTGACCGTGGCCGGCCGCGGCGGGCTCCTCGTCCTCGGGCTTGTCGACGATCAGGGTCTCGGTCGTGAGCAGCATGCCCGCGATCGACGACGGCGTTGATCAGCGCCGACTTGGTGACCTTGACCGGGTCGAGCACGCCCTGGGCGACCAGGTCGCCGTACTCGCCGGTCGCGGCGTTGTAGCCCTCGCCGAGCTTGCCCTCGCGGACCTTGGCCACGACGACGTAGCCCTCGTCGCCACCGTTCTCGGCGATCCAGCGCAGCGGCTGGTCGGCGGAGCGACGGACGACGCGGACGCCGATCGCCTCGTCACCGGTGAGGCCGAGGTCGCCGTCGAGCACCGCGACGGCGTGGATCAGCGCGGAGCCGCCGCCGGCGACGATGCCCTCCTCGATCGCGGCGCGCGTCGCGGAGACGGCGTCCTCGATCCGGTGCTTCTTCTCCTTGAGCTCGACCTCGGTGGCCGCGCCGACCTTGACCACGCAGACACCGCCGGCCAGCTTGGCGAGCCGCTCCTGGAGCTTCTCGCGGTCCCAGTCGGAGTCGGTGTTCTCGATCTCGGCCTTGATCTGGTTGACCCGGCCCTCGACCTCGGCGGCGTCGCCGCCACCCTCGACGATCGTGGTGTTGTCCTTCGTCACCACGACGCGACGGGCGGTGCCGAGCACCTCGAGGCCGACCTGGTCGAGCTTGAGCCCGATCTCGGGTGCCACGACCTGGCCACCGGTGAGGGTCGCGATGTCCTGCATCATCGCCTTGCGCCGGTCGCCGAACGCCGGGGACTTCACCGCGACCGCGTTGAAGGTGCCGCGGATCTTGTTCACGACCAGGGTCGAGAGCGCCTCGCCGTCGACGTCCTCGGCCAGGATGAACAGCGGCTTGCCGGCGGCGATGACCTTCTCCAGCAGCGGCAGCAGGTCGGCGACCGCGGAGATCTTGCCCTGGTGCAGCAGGACGTAGGGGTCGTCGAGGACCGCCTCCATCGACTCCTGGTCGGTCACGAAGTACGGCGACAGGTAGCCCTTGTCGAACTGCATGCCCTCGGTGAACTCGAGCTCGGTGCCCATGGTGTTGGACTCCTCGACGGTGATCACGCCGTCCTTGCCGACCTTGTCGAAGGCCTCGGCGAGCAGCGCGCCGATCGTCTCGTCGCGGCTGGAGACGGTCGCGACCGCGGCCATGTCCTCCTTGGACTCGACGTCGCGGGCCGCGTCGGAGAGCGCCTTGGTGACCGCCTCGGCCGCGAGGTCCATGCCGCGCTTGAGGCTCATCGGGTTGGCGCCGGCGGCCACCGCGCGGAGGCCCTCGTGGACCATCGCCTGGGCCAGCACGGTCGCGGTCGTCGTGCCGTCACCGGCGACGTCGTTGGTCTTGGTGGCGACCTCCTTGGTCAGCTGGGCGCCCAGGTTCTCGAACGGGTCGTCCAGCTCGATCTCGCGCGCGACGGTGACACCGTCGTTGGTGATCGTGGGGGCGCCCCACTTCTTGTCGAGGACGACGTAGCGGCCCTTGGGGCCGAGCGTCACCTTGACGGCGTTGGCGAGCGTGTCGACACCCCGCTCGAGCGAGCGACGGGCGTTCTCGTCGAACTCAAGAATCTTCGGCATCTCTGCCTCCTTTCGAAAGACGAAACGGTCGCGTGCTCAGGCGGTCGCCGGAGCAGCCACCTGAGCACACGACGCGTGGATGGTGTGTCAGGAGACGACCGCGAGCACGTCGCGCGCGGAGAGGATCAGGAACTCGTCGCCGGCGTACTTGACCTCGGTGCCGCCGTACTTGGAGTAGATGACCTTGTCGCCGACGGCGACGTCGAGCGGGACGCGGTTGCCGTTGTCGTCGATGCGGCCCGGGCCGATCGCGACGACCTCGCCCTCCTGGGGCTTCTCCTTGGCGGTGTCCGGGATGACCAGGCCGGAGGCCGTGGTCTGCTCGGCCTCGAGCGCCTTGACGACGATCCGGTCCTCGAGCGGCTTGATGTTGACCGACACGATGTCGACCTCCACTTTCTGGTTCTCATGGCGGGGCGCTGTCGCTCCGGTCTGCGGTCTGTCGAACGTTCAGCTGGCGACGCGGCGGTACGCCGTCGCGGGGGTCGTACGTCGGCACCAGCGCTGGCACACTCACGAGGAGAGTGCCAGAACCGAAACTAGCACTCACCCCAAGTGAGTGCCAGACGGGGGTCCAGCGCCGGGCGCTGACAGGATGAGCGGCGTGGACCTCGACGACTTCCGGTGGCTGCTCGGCCCCGACGGGCAGGACCTGCTGTTCCGGTCGCAGGCCATGGTCGAGTCGACGGGGCGCCGCCGCTCAAGGCCGGGCGAGCGCCTGCGCGCGCTCGTACGACGCCGAGCCGGGTCGCGGCGGCGCTGTCCCAGGTCGACCTGCGCAGCCCGTGCCGTCGCCAAGTTCGGCGACCTGGCCGCGCGCATGTACTTCACCCGCGACGGCCTCGAGCAGGCCACCCGGCTGCCGGTCGCCGACCACCGTGCCGGCCGCATGGCGGCGGCCTGCCCCGCGTCGCTGGTCGACCTCGGCTGCGGCATCGGCGGCGACCTGATCGCCTTCTGCCCGGGCCGGGATCACCGCGGCCGGTGTCGACCTCGACCCGCTGCGGGTTGCGGTCGCGCAGGCCAACCTCGGCGCGCTCGGGCTCGGTGGCGCGGTGAAGGAGGCCGACGCGACGACGCTCGACACGACCGCGTTCGCGGCGGTCTTCGCCGACCCGGCCCGTCGTACCGGCGCCGGCCGCACCTTCGACGTCGACGCCTGGACGCCTCCGTGGGCGCTTCGTCGAGCAGGTGCTCCGCGGCGACGCCTGCGTGAAGGTCGCGCCCGGCATCCCGCACGCCCTGGTGCCGCGCCGGGGTCGAGGCCGAGTGGGTCAGCGACCACGGCGAGGTCAAGGAGGCGGCGCTCTGGTCGGGCCGGCTGGCCACCACCGCGCGACGGGCGACGGTGCTCGGCGACGGCGGCCTGGCCACGCTCACCGACGAGGACGACCCCGGCGCGGAGGTACGACGGGTGGGCGCAGTACCTCTACGAGCCCGACGGCGCCGTGATCCGGGCCGGCCTGGTGACCGCCCTCGCGGCCGGCGTCGAGGGCGGGCTGGTCGACGAGCGGATCGCCTACGTGACGTCCGACCGCTCGTTCCGCACGCCGTTCGGCCGCGGTTACGAGGTGGTCGAGGAGCTTCCGTTCCGCGAGAAGCAGCTGCAAGGCGGCCCTGCGCGAGCGCGGGATCGGCCGGCTCACGATCAAGAAGCGCGGCGTCGACGTGGTGCCCGACGAGCTGCGCAAGCGGCTCGCCCCGCAGGGCGCCAACGAGGGCACGGTCGTGCTCACCCGCGTGCAGGACAAGGCGACAGCACTGCTGGTGCGTCCGTTCTGATGGCGGAGCCGGCACAGCCCGCCGACGACCCACGCCGCTGGGTCGCCCTGGTGGTCTGCTGCAGCGCGCTGTTCATGACCCTGCTCGACGTCAGCGTCACCAACGTGGCGCTGCCCTCGATCGGCAGCGCCACCGGCGCGAGTCCCTCCGAGCTCCAGTGGGTGGTGAGCGGCTACACGCTCGCCTTCGGCCTGGTGCCGGTGCTCGCCGGCCGGCTGGGTGACGACCACGGGCGGCGGCTGATGTTCCAGGTGGGCGTCGCGGGCTTCGCGCTGACCAGCGTGTTCGCCGGGCTCGCGCCCGGCCCGGCGATGCTGATCGCGGCCCGCGTGCTCCAGGGGCTCTCCGGCGGCCTGATCAACCCGCAGGTGTCCGGGCTCGTGCAGCAGATGTTCCGCGGGCCCGAGCGCGGCCGCGCGTTCGGCTTCCTCGGCACCACGGTCGGGCTCGGCACCGCGCTCGGCCCGCTGGTCGGCGGTGCCCTGATCGTTATCGGTGGCCCCGAGCTGGGCTGGCGACTGGTGTTCTTCGTCAACGTGCCGGTCGGCGTCGTGGTGATCGCCCTGGCCCGCCGGTTCCTGCCCGAGACGCCCCCGACCGGCCGGCACCGGCTGGACGTGGTCGGGTCGCTCGTGCTCGGGCTGGCCACGTTCTGCGTGCTGTTCGGCGCCGTGCAGACGGAGTCGTCGGGGCCGGTGGTGTTGTGGCTCGGGGTGCCGGCGCTCGGGCTGTTGGCGCTGTTCTACCGCCGCGAGCGACGGCTCACCGAGGAGGGGCACGACCCGCTGGTGGACCTCCGGTTGTTCCGCCGCCCGTCGTACACCTCCGGTGTGGTGCTGGCGCTGCTCTTCTTCCCGGCGATGGCCGGCCTGCCGCTGGTGATGGCGCTCTACTACCAGCGCGGCCTGGGGTACTCCGCGCTCGCCTCCGCGCTCGGGGTCACGGCGTACGCCATCGGGAACGCGGTCGCGGCTCCGCTCGCGGGACGCGTGGTCGACCGGCTCGGCCGCGCCCTGGTCGTCGGCGCCGCACTGACCTTCGGCGCGGGCGCCGTCGGCCTCGCGCTCGTCGCCAGGTCCGTGCCGACGACGCACGCGACGCTCGCCATGGCCGGGCCGCTGTTCGTCATGGGCCTGGGTGCCGGCGCCCTGATCACGCCCAACCAGGCGTTGACGCTGATGGATGTCGACCCGGTCGTCGGCAGCACCGCGGGTGGCGTGCTCCAGACCGCACAGCGGATCGGGCTCGCCGTTGGCCAGGCCGTGATCGGGGCGGCGTTCTTCGCCGCGATCGACGGACCCGGACCGGCGTCGTACGCCCACGCGGTGGTAGCCGCCGTGCTGGTCGCGCTCTGCTTCGTCACCGCGTCGGTCGCCGTGGGCGTGCGCGACCTGATGAGCGGGCGTCGGGAACGGCGTCGGGAGCGGCCGATCGCGTGGTCGAGCGGCTCCGCACCGGGCTCTCTGGCCCGATTCGTGTAACTCGACTCAGCCCCCTGTGAGACCCGCGGGCCGCTCCACCCGACCCAGGTTCGTGGCGTGCTGGTGGGCACGGTTGATCGTGGAGTCCACCGAGACCTGCCAGTCGACCTCACCGGCGGCGTCGGCCTCAGCGACCAGCCGGGCGTGGATCCGGTCCCAGGTGCCGTCCGCACTGAACCGCCGATGGCGCTTAGCGACCGTCTGATGCGGCCCGAACAAGTCGGGCAGATCACGCCACGCGATCCCGGTCCGCAGCCGGTAGATGATCCCCTCGACCACCTGCCGGTGATCACGAAACGGCCGACCACGCTGACCATCCGAGGACGGCATCAACGGCTCGATCCGAGCCCACTCAGCATCGCTGAGCACTGCGGTACGCGACATGAGTCAACAATCGCGCCCCACGACGCCCACCTTAAGGAGCCACGCCCTAGGCGGGTCTAGCCGTGCGCGCGCCAGCCGTCCTCGAGGAGCTCGGCGACGACGGACGCGTCCGCGTCGGGCAGGTGGATCTCGACCGCGGCCAGGCGCTTGCCCCACTTCATCTCGGCGGCCCAGGGCCACTCGGCCGCGGCGGCGACGATGTCGCCCTCCTCGAGCATCACGCGCACTGTCTCGTCGTCGGGCAGCGTGGCGAAGATCGTCCGGCGGCGGAACGACGGGATGCCGTGGTGATCGCGCTCGGCGGCGCCCTCGAAGCCGAGCGCGATCCGGCGTACGGCGTCGGCGTCCATGGCACGCAGGCTAACCCGGCCCGAGCGATGAGTTGCTGCGTCGCCGAGGGTCGTAGTCCCGAGAGGAGATCGCATGCCCCAGGAGAGATTCGACGCACGTTTCAGCCATCCGGACGCCGCGGCAACGCCGTGGGCCGACACCGAGAAGGTGCTGGTCGAGGCCGAGCTGTACTGGCTCACCACGATCCGCGCGGACGGCCGCCCCCACGTCACGCCCCTGATCGGCGCCTGGCACGAGGGCGCAGCCTGGTTCATCACGGGCCACGACGAGCAGAAGGCGCGCAACCTCGCCCACTCGCCGCGGGTGGCGCTCACGACCGGCGGCAACACCTGGAACCGGGGGCACGACGTGGTGGTCGAGGGCACCGCCGCACGGGTGACCGACGGCGACACGCTGCAGGCGCTGGCGGAGGCGATCCACGCCAAGTACGGCGACGACTGGCGCTTCCAGGTCGACGGGGACTCCTTCAGCGACGGAGACCACCCCAGCGGGCTCTACCGGGTCGCACCGCACAAGGTGCTCTCCTACGCGAAGGACCCGCACGCGCAGACCAGCTACGCCTTCTGACGGCGTACGACGAGCCCCGCGGCCAGCCCGGCCGCGGCGCCGAGCAGGTCGGCAAGCGCGTCGAACACACTGCCGTCACGGTCGATCGGTAGCACGGCCTGGAGCACCTCGGACAAACCGGCGTAGAGCATCAGGCCGAACGCCAGCGCGCGCAGCGGCAGCCCGGCCACGACACCGGTGACGGCGAGGACGAAGAACAGGGCCGCGTGCACCACCTTGTCGTTGAGCTCGATGCCGCCCGGCACGCTGGAGCCGGGCGCAAAGAGAACGACCAGGCTCAGCAGGACGGCGCACCCGAAGGTCGCCCGGCGGAGCGAGATCAACGGTCGAGGCCGGCCTGCTCGGCACCGATCGTGGTGTCGTCGCCGTGCCCGGTGTGCACGACGGTCTCGTCCGGCAGCGCGAGCAGGCGCGCCCGGATCGAGTCGATGATCAGGTCGGCGTCGCTGAACGACCGCCCGGTGGCGCCCGGGCCCGCCCTGGAAGAGCGTGTCGCCGGTGAAGACGGCAGCCGAGCGCCGCGGCGTAGAGGCAGACCGCGCCGGGCGCGTGACCCGGCGTGTGCAGCACGCGTCAGCGTCGGTGCCGCCGACGGCGATCTCCTGGCCGTCGGCGAGGTCGGCGTCCCAGAGCGCGGTCGCCGTGGGTGAGCTCCCACAGCGGCCGGTCGGCCGGGTGCAGCAGGATCGGCGCACCGGTCGCGCTCGCGCAGGTCGGGCGCGACCCGCACGTGGTCGTCGTGCGCGTGGGTGCAGACGATCGCGCTCGACCGTGCGGTCGCCGACCACGGCCAGGATCGTCGTCGACGTCGTGCGGCGCGTCGATGACGACGCACTCGGTGTCGTCGCCGATCACCCAGACGTTGTTGTCGACGTCGAACGTCTCGCCGTCGAGGCTGAAGGTGCCGCTGGTGACCGCGTGGTCGACCCGGCGTCATCAGAGGATCACCACGGACCGCAGCACGTCGCCGCCGTGCATCTTGTCGAACGCCGCCTCGACGTCGCCGATGCCGATCTTCTCGGTGACGAACGCGTCGAGGTCGAGCCGGCCCTGCAGGTAGAGGTCGACCAGCATCGGGAAGTCGCGGCTGGGCAGGCAGTCGCCGTACCAGGAGGACTTGAGCGCGCCGCCGCGGCCGAAGACGTCGATCAGCGGGAGGTCGGGCAGCTTCATGTCCGGCGTCGGCACGCCGACCAGCACGACCGTGCCGGCCAGGTCGCGGGCGTAGAACGCCTGCTTCCAGGTCTCCGGCCGGCCGACCGCGTCGATCACGACGTCGGCGCCGAAGCCGCCGGTGAGCGCCTGGATCGCCTCGACCGGGTCGGTCTCCTTGCTGTTGACGGTGTGCGGTCGCGCCGAGCTTGCGCGCCGTCGTCGAGCTTCCGGTCGTCGATGTCGACCGCGATGATCCGCGACGCGCCGGCGAGCGCCGCGCCCGCGATCGCGGCCGACGCCGACGCCGCCGCAGCCGATGACGGCGACCGATTCGCCGCGGCCGACGTTGCCGGTGTTGATCGCGGCACCGAGCCCGGCCATCACGCCGCAGCCGAGCAGCCCGACCGCCGCCGGCGCGCGCCTCGGGTCGACCTTGGTGCACTGGCCGGCCGCGACGAGCGTCTTCTCGGCGAAGGCGCCGATGCCGAGCGCCGGCGAGAGCTCGGTGCCGTCCTCCAGCGTCATCTTCTGGGTCGCGTTGTGGGTGGCGAAGCAGTACCAGGGCTCGCCGCGCGTGCAGGCCCGGCAGCTGCCGCAGACGGCGCGCCAGTTGAGGATCACGAAGTCGCCCGGCGCGACGTCGGTGACGCCCTCGCCGACCGACTCGACGACGCCGGCCGCCTCGTGGCCGAGCAGGAACGGGAAGTCGTCGTTGATCCCGCCCTCGCGGTAGTGCAGGTCGGTGTGGCAGACGCCGCAGGCCTGCACCTGGACCACGGCCTCGCCCGGACCCGGGTCGGGCACGTTGATCGTGACCAGCTGCACCGGCTCGCCCTTGGCCCTGGCGACGACGCCCTGCACCTGCTGCATGTGATCTCCTCGGCCTCGTTGTGCCATCGCGCCGACCCTACCGAGGCGTCACACGCGTACGTCGCCCTCTCGGTGGTCGAGCTGATCGAGCCCCGGCGTCATGCTCTCGACACCCGCTCGCTGGTCGTCGCAGACGGTGATCGAACCGACGCTGACCCGTCGCAGATGGCGATCGGATTGACGCTAAGCCGTCGCAGATGGCGATCGCACCACGCTGAGCCGTAACGGAGGCGGATCGAACCGACGCTGACACGCGGGAGCGGTGACCGTCTCGGGCCGCCATCTGCGACGGGTCACCACGCCGTACGCCGCCATCTGCGACGGGTCACCACCGCCGTACGCCGCCATCTGCGACGGGTCACCACGCCGTACGCCGCCATCTGCGACGGGTCGGCGGGTTCGTCGACCATCGGGCAGCGTCAGACCAGGACCGTCGTTACCGGGAGCGATGAGTCGGCCGGTAGGTCGAGGGTGGACGGGGTGCGCCCGCGGGCCACCATCTCGGCTCCCAGGGCGGCGACCATCGCACCGTTGTCCGTGCACAGGCCGGGCCGTGGCACGCGCACCCGGATCCCGCGGGCAGCGGCCCGCTCCTCGGTGAGCACCCGCAGCCGCGAGTTCGCCGCGACGCCTCCTCCGACCAGGATGTCCTCGATGCCCTCGGCGGCCGCGGCGTCCACGGCCTTGCGGGTGAGCACGTCGCAGACGGCCTCCTGGAACGAGGCCGCCACGTCGGCGACCGGCACCGGCTCACCGGCGCGCTCGCGCGCCTCGACCCAGCGCGCCACCGCGGTCTTGAGCCCGGAGAACGAGAAGTCGAAGCGGTGCCGCTCCAGGTCGCGCCGGGACGTGAGTCCGCGGGGGAAGTCGATCGCGACGCTGCTGCCGGACGCGGCCGCTCGGTCGATGTGCGGACCGCCCGGGAACGGCAGGCCGAGCAGCCGCGCCACCTTGTCGAAGGCCTCCCCCGCCGCGTCGTCGATGGTCGCGCCCAGCGGCTCGACGGACGACGTCACGTCGGAGACCCGCAGCAGCGACGAGTGGCCACCCGAGACCAGCATCGCGAGGCACGGCTCCGGCAGCGGCCCGTGCTCCAGCTGGTCGACCGCGACGTGGGAAGCGAGGTGGTTCACGCCGTACAGCGGCTTGCCGAGGGCCAGCGCCAGCGACTTCGCCGCCGCCACGCCGACCAGGAGCGCACCGGCCAGCCCGGGACCCGAGGTCACCGCGACCGCGTCCACGTCGCTGAGCACGATCCCGGCGTCGTCGCAGGCCCGCTCCAGCATCGGCACCATCGCCTCCAGGTGGGCCCGCGAAGCGACCTCGGGTACGACGCCGCCGAAGCGGGCGTGCTCCTCGACGGAGGAGGCGACGGCGTCCGCGAGCAGGGTGTGGCCGCGGACCACGCCGACGCCGGTCTCGTCGCAGGAGGTCTCGATGCCGAGCACCAGCGGGCCGTCGGTTGGCTGCACGAACGTCATGGTTCCATCGCTTCCGGTGGTCGGTGACGCAGATCCAGCTCGAGGACGATCGCATCGGTACCGTCGCGGTAGTAGCGGCGGCGCCGGTCGATCTCCGCGAACCCGGCCCGGGCGTAGAAGGCCAGGGCGGGCCCGTTGTCGGCGCGCACCTCGAGCAGCACCCGGTCGGGCCCGACGTCGCGGAGCGCGCGCATCGAGGAGAGCCGAGGCGAGACCGGCGCGCTGGTGGTCGCGCCGGACGCCGATGCGCTCCAGGTCGGCCACGTCGTCGGCGCCGGCCAGCACCACGTAGCCCACGAGCACCTCGTCCTCCACGACCAGCACGCGGCCCCGGGCCAGCGTGGTGAGCACGGTCTGCTCCGACCACGCGTCGGCCCCGAACAGCTCGACCTCGAGCGCCAGGACGCCGGCGACGTCTTCGGCCGTCGCCGCGCGGATCGTCACGAGACCCGCTTGGGCGGGCGCGGCTCCATCACGTCGGGACGGCGGAGGTAGAGCGGCTCGGGACCGAGCAGCTCGTGGCGCTCGCGCACCACGACGTCGCAGAGGACGACCGCGCTCGGGTGCTCGGGAGCGGCGGCGTTCGGGAACGCCTCGGGGTACAGCGTCGCCCCGCGGCCGACCACGGTCCCGTCGCTGGCCACGTCGGCCGGGCGCACCACCCGGGGGTCGCCGTCCCGGCGCCCGCCGACGTACGACGCGAGGTAGACCTCCTTGCGACGGGCGTCCGTGGCCACCAGGAAGTCGTCCAGCCCGGCGTCGACTGCCTCGGCCGCCAGGATGTCGAGCGTGCAGACGCCGTGGACCGGGATGCCGAGCGCCAGCGCCATCGTGCGCGCCGTGACCAGGCCCACCCGCAGCCCGGTGAACGGACCCGGACCGACGCCGACCGCGATCGCGCTCACGTCCTGCGCGATCGCGTCGGCGTCGCGGAGCACCTGCTGGATCGCAGGTGCCAGCAGCTCGCCATGGCGCAGACCCTCGTCGGAGTCGAGCGAGGCGACCACGCGCTCGCCGTCGTGCAGGGCGACGGTGACCCGCGTGGTGGCGGTGTCGAACGCGAGCAGCACGGGCCGAGGCTATGCCAGCGGGCCGGACAGCCGCGCCGGTAGTCCGGGGTCGAGCCAGCGGGAGCCGACCGGCGTGACCGTCGCCAGTCGTTCCTCGCTCTCGCCGGTGTGGTCGCGGTGGAGCGCCACCTCGAGCCGGTCGGCGGCCAGCGACTCGGCCAGGCCCTCGCCCCACTCGACCACCGTGACGGCTAGGTCGAGGTCGGTGTCGAGGTCGAGGTCGTCGAGCTCCGCGGCGCCGCCGAGCCGGTAGGCGTCCACGTGCACGAGCTCCGGCCCGTCGCCGAGCGAGGGATGCACCCGGGCGATGACGAACGTCGGTGACGTGACGTCGCCCCGCACGCCCAGCCCGTCGCCGAGTCCCTGGGTGAGCGTGGTCTTGCCGGCACCGAGGTCACCGGTGAGGATCACCAGGTCGCCGGCGGCCAGCTCGGAGGCGAGCCGCCGGCCCAGCGCCCGTGTGGCCGCGGCGTCGGGCAGGTCCAGGTCGAAGGGCAGCAGCCTGCGCAGCTGGATCTGGGGACCCGACCGCCCTGCCTCGGCGTACCCCAGCCGGGTCCAGAACCGCACCGTCGACGGCAGCTCCTCGCGGGCGACGAGCCGGGTGCCGATCAGACCACGTGCGCGGGTCTCCGCCTCCGCGGCGGCGACCATCTGCTGCGCAACACCTGTCCGGCGGGCGCGGGCGAGCACGCCGACGCGACGGAGGCCCAGCCAGCCGCCCTCGGGCTGGAACAGCAGGGCAGCCGCCGGTGCGCCGTCCACCTCGGCGAGCAGGCCGCCATGCTCGGCGAGCGCCGCGGCCACGCTCTCGGTGGTCTCGTCGGTGGCGGTGGCCGGAGGGTCGAGGGGCGACCGGTCGCCGAACGACCCGAGGATCACGGAGAGGACGTCGCCGGCCCGGTCGGGGCCGACGAGCAGCACACGGTTCACCGGGCGCGAGCGGAGGGCGTGGACCGCCGGGCGGCAGTGACGAGCTGCTCGAGCGCCGCGTTGACCAGCTCGCGGGACTCGAAGATCACGAGGTGGCCGGCGCCGGGAGCCTCGACCAGCCGGGCGCCGTCGATCATCCCGGCCATCTTGCGGCTGTGGCCGACCGAGGTCAGCTTGTCCTTGGTGCCACAGATGATCGTGGTCGGCACGTGGGCGAACGCGCTGAGCGCCCCGAACTTGTCCAGCGAGCCGAGGCTCGGGAAGAACTCCGCGAGCACCTCGATCGACGTCCCGGCCAGCATCTCGTCCAGGAACTCGACCTGTGCCGCCGGCGCCTCCTTGCCGAACGCGAACGTGTCGGCGACCAGGAACCCGATGTTGGAGCCCCGCGCGCGCGCCGAGTCGACCAGCTCGGGGGCGTTGGCCAGCGCCGTGATCAGGCGCGGCGCCACCATCTCACCCAGCCGGTCGGGGATCAGCGGGCTCAGCGCGCGGTGCGGGCGCATCTTGCCCGCGGTGGTGGCGATCAGAGCCACCCCTGCCACCCGGTCGGCGAACGTCTCGGGGTGGCGCTCGGCGAACGCCATGATGCTCATGCCGCCCATCGAGTGACCGACGAGGACGACGTCGCCGGTCGGCACCAGCGCGTCGAGGACGCTGCGGAGGTCGTCGCCGGTCTGGTCGATGTTGGCGTGCTTGCGCGGCGAGCGGCCGGAGCGCCCATGTGAGCGCTGGTCGTAGAAGACCATCCGGTGCTTGCCGCGCAACGCCTCCCGCTGGAAGTGCCAGCAGTCGAGGTTGAGCGCGTAGCCGTGCACGAACACCACGGTCGGCTGGCCGGGGCTGGGCTTTGCACCCTGCGCGTAGGGCGCGATCTCGTCGACCTCGGCGTGCAGCGTGGTGCCATCCTCCGTGTCGACCTCGATCGCCGGTGACCGCAGCGCGCCGTACGACGCGGCGTCGTCGGCGCCCGCCCGGCGGGTCTTGACCACGCGCCGCTCAACGACCACGGCAGCCGCAGCCGTCGCCAGAACTCCCGCCCCGATGCCGGCGGCACGCTTCGCCCAGACGTTCACGGGGTCGATCCTCCCATTCAGCGCAGGAGGTCCCGCACCGCCGTCGGGATCGCGGACGCCACCGCGGGCGCGGAGAGCGGGCCGCCGCGTCCGGCCTCGGTGGCCGCGGCGCCGTGCAGCCACGAGCCGACCGAGCCGGCGTCGAAGGGACCCAGGCCGGCCGCCAGGAGGGCGCCGCAGAGCCCGGCCAGCACGTCACCGGCACCCGCAGTCGCCAACCACGGAACGCCCGTCGTGGTCACCCGCACCCGGCCGTCGGGGGCGGCGACGAGCGTGTGCCGGCCCTTGAGCATGACCACCACGTGGTGCTGGCGAGCGGCAACGAGGGCGTGCGCGAGCTGGTCGGACTCGACCTCCGCGCGCTCGACGCCGAGCAGCCGGGCGAGCTCGCCGGCGTGCGGGGTGATCAGCATCGAGGGTCTGCCAGTCGAGCCCTTTCCGGTGGTCGAGCCTGTCGAGACCACGTGCTGGATCGCGTCGGCGTCGGCGACGACCGGCACCCCGTCCTCGAGCGCGTCGGCCAGCGCCTGCTCGGCGTCACCCGACCCGCCGGACCCGACCACCCAGGCCTGGACCCGCCCGGTCCCGACCACGACATCCGGGTGGGCGGCGCGCACCGGGTCTGCCGCCGCCCCCACGTAGCGCACCATCCCGGCAAGACCCGAGGCGGCGCCCGCCGTACACAGGACGGCAGCGCCGGGGTAGTCCTCCGAGCCGGCGCGCACACCGACGACGCCGCGGGTGTACTTGTGGTCGTCGGCCCGTGGCACCGGCAGGAGCGCCGCGACGTCGGCCGCCTGGAGTGCGGTCAGGTCGGCCTCGGGGAGGTCGAGCCCGATGTCGACGAGGTGGACGACGCCGCAGGCCTGGGCGGCCGGGTCGACGAGGTGCGCGATCTTGTGGGTGCCGAACGTGACGGTGACGTCGGCGCGGACGTGCGGTCCCTCGAGACGGCCGGTGTCCACGTCGACCCCGGACGGTACGTCGACCGCGACCACGGGCGTGCCCGCGAACCTCGCGACCACCCGCTCGGCGTCGGGGCGCAGGCCGGGCCGGCCACCGATCCCGACGATCCCGTCCAGCACGACGTCCGGCGACGCGGCCTCGTCCGACGTCACCACCCGACCTCCGGCGGCGCGCAACGCGGCCACGCCCTCGTCGTGGGCCTTGTCGGAGAGCAGCACCGCCTCGACGCCGGCACCGCGCCGCGCCAGCATCGCCCCGGCGTACAGCGCGTCGCCGCCGTTGTCCCCCGCACCCACGAGCAGCAGCACCCGGGCGCCGTACACACCGCCGAGCAGGTCCGCCACCGCGACCGCCAGCCCCGACGCCGCCCGCTGCATCAGCGTGCCCTCCGGCACCCGCGCCATCAGCCCGGCCTCCGCCGCCCGCACCTGCTCCACCGTGTGTGCCTGCCTCACCCCCCGGACGCTATCCCCCGCGAGAGGTCACTCGTGGTTGTTGCATCGCCGGCGAGAGGTCATCTGTGGTTGGCAGGAAGAGCCAGAACTGACCTCTCGCCGCCCCTGAGGCAACCAGAACTGACCTCTCGCGGGACGGATCAGGACTCGAGTACGACGATCGCGGAGGCGATGCCGGCGTCGTGGGACATGGAGAGGTGGACGTGCTGGGCGCCGAGCTCGGTGGCGCGGGCGGCGACGGTGCCGGAGAGGGTGAAGACCGGGCGGCCGGCCTGGGCGCGGCGCACCTCGGCGTGGTGCCACTCGAGGTTGCCGGGGGCGCCGAGCGCCTTCGCGAGCGCCTCCTTGGCGGCGAAGCGCGCGGCCAGCGACTGCAGCGGCAGGTCGACCTCGAGCGGGGTGAAGAGCCGCTCGCGCAGCCCGGACGTGCGCTCCATCGAGGCCGCGAAGCGGTCGATGTCGACCACGTCGATGCCGATCCCGATGATCACCGCGGCGCGGTCACTCGACGGTGACCGACTTGGCCAGGTTGCGCGGCTGGTCCACGTCGTGGCCCTTGGCGGTGGCGAGCTCGCACGCGAAGAGCTGGAGCGGGATCGCGGCGACCATCGGCTGCAGCAGGGTGGGTACGGCGGGCAGCGACAGCAACGTGTCGGCGTACTGGACGACCTCGTCGTCGCCCTCCTCCGCGAGCACGATCGTGCGCGCGCCGCGGGCCCGCACCTCCTGGATCGCGCTGACCATCTTGTCGTGCAGCTGGTCCCGTCCCCGGGGCGGCACCACGCAGAACACCGGCAGCCCGGGCTCGATCAGCGCGATCGGACCGTGCTTCAGCTCGCCGGCCGCGAATCCCTCGGCGTGGATGTAGGCCAGCTCCTTGAGCTTGAGCGCGCCCTCGAGCGCGATCGGGAAGCCGGCGTGGCGACCGAGGAACAGCACCGAGCGCTCCGCCGCGAGCTCGCGGGCGAGCTCGTAGACGCTCTCCGCGCCGTCGAGCTGCCGGGCGAGGTGGTCCGGCACCTTCTCCAGCTCCGTGACAACGGCCGAGATCTCGTCGCCGAACTTGGTGCCGCGGACCTGCGCGAGGTAGAGCGCGAGCAGGTAGCAGGCGACCATCTGGGTCATGAAGCCCTTGGTCGAGGCGACCCCGATCTCCGGGCCGGCGTGCGTGTAGATCACCGCGTCGGACTCGCGCGGGATGGTGGAGCCGTTGGTGTTGCAGATCGCCAGCACCTTCGACTTCTGCTCGCGGGCATGCCGGATCGCCATCAGCGTGTCGGCGGTCTCGCCGGACTGGCTGATCGCGACCACCAGCGTGTTGCGGGTCAGGATCGGGTCGCGGTAGCGGAACTCGTGCGCGAGCTCGACCTCGCAGGGGATCCGGGTCCAGTGCTCGATCGCGTACTTGGCGACCATCCCCGCGTAGTTGGCGGTGCCGCAGCCGACGATGATGATGCGGTCGATGTCGCGGAGCTCCTCCTCGGAGATCCGCACCTCGTCGAGCTGGAGCCGGCCCTCCTCGGTGTGCCGGCCGAGGAGCGCGTCGCCGACGGCCCGCGGCTGCTCGAAGATCTCCTTGCGCATGAACCAGTCGAAGCCGTCCTTCTCGGCGGCCGAGAGGTCCCAGTCGACGTGGTAGCGCTTGCCCTCCGCCGGGTTGCCGTCGAAGTCGCTGACCTCGACCCCCTCGCGGGTGATCGTGACCACCTGGTCCTGGGCCAGCTCCAGCGCTTCGCGGGTGTGCACGATGAACGCGGCCACGTCGGAGCCGAGGAAGTTCTCGCCCTCCCCGAGCCCGACCACGAGCGGCGAGTTGCGGCGCGCGGCCACCACCCGTGACGGGTCCTGCGCGTCGACCGCGACCAGCGTGAACGCACCTTCGAGCCGGCGGCAGACGCGCTGCATGCCGGTGGTCAGGTCGGCACCCGCGGCCACCTCGCGCTCCAGCAGCTGGGCAGCGATCTCGGTGTCGGTCTCCGAGCGCTGCTCCACCCCGGCGGCGTGCAGCTCGGCGCGCAGCCGGGCGAAGTTCTCGATGATCCCGTTGTGCACGAGCGCGACCCGGCCGTCCGGGCCGAGGTGCGGGTGCGCGTTGGTGTCGTTGGGTGCGCCGTGGGTGGCCCAGCGGGTGTGCCCGATCCCGGTGGTGGACGCCGGCAGCGGACTCTCGACGATCGCCTTCTCGAGGTTGGCGAGCTTGCCGGCCCGCTTGTCCGAGGAGATCGACCCGTCCGCGATCACCGCGATGCCGGCGGAGTCGTAGCCGCGGTACTCCAGCCTGCGGAGCCCCTCGATCACGACGTCGCTCGCCTGCTTCTCGCCGACGTAACCCACGATTCCGCACATGGGCCGGAGTCTACGGGGACGGGTAGTCCAGACTGGTGCGCATGGGCAACGGCCAGCACGCGGGTGCCGCGCGCGAGGCCTCCCCCTACGTCGAGCTCGACCGGGCCGACTGGGCCGGGCTGGCGCAGACCGCCAACGACGCCACCGAGCAGCCGCTGACGGCCGAGGAGATCGACCGCGTCCGCGGGCTCGGCGACCAGCTCAACCTGCACGAGGTGCAGCAGGTCTACCTGCCGCTCTCCCGCCTGCTGAGCCTGTACGTCGGCTCCAGCGGCTCGCTGCACCGCGCCCAGGAGGACTTCCTGCGCCGCCCCCAACCGCCACGCACCCCGTTCGTCATCGGCCTCGCCGGCTCGGTCGCGGTCGGCAAGTCCACGACCGCGCGCGTGCTGCAGCAGATGCTGGCGCACTGGCCCGAGCACCCCTCGGTCGCGCTGGTCACGACCGACGGTTTCCTGCTACCCCAACGCCGAGCTCCAGCGCCGCGGGATCCTGCACCGCAAGGGCTTCCCGGAGTCCTACGACCGCAAGGCGCTGCTGCGCTTCGTGATCGACATCAAGTCCGGCAAGGACGAGGTCGAGGCCCCGATCTACTCGCACCTCGTGTACGACGTGGTGCCCGACGAGAAGGTCGTGGTGCGCAACCCGGACATCGTGATCGTCGAGGGGCTCAACGTGCTCCAGCCGGCGCGCGGCCGCGAGGACGGCCGCACCAGCCTGGCCGTGAGCGACTTCTTCGACTTCTCCGTGTACGTCGACGCGGCCGAGGCCGACATCCGGCGCTGGTACACCGAACGGTTCCTCCGGCTGCGCGAGACCGCGTTCCGCGACCCGGCGTCGTACTTCGCGCGTTACGCGGTGCTGAGCCAGGAGGAGGCGGTCAGCGAGGCGGGCCGGCTGTGGGACACCATCAACGGCCCCAACCTGCGAGCAGAACATCCAGCCGACCCGGTCACGCGCGACGCTCGTGCTGCGCAAGGACCGCGACCACTCGGTGCGCTACGTGCGGCTGCGGAAGCTGTAGTCGCCATCGGTGGTTGCGCGTGGTGCGCCACTCAGATGCGCTTCTGGAACTCCCCGAGCCGCTCGACCGGGACGAAGCCGACGGCGTCGTTGATCGCCACCATGTGCGCGTTGACCTCCGCGTTGTAGGTGAACAGCTCGCGCACGGGCGGGTCGTGCTGTTCCAGCGCGCGCAGGTTGGCCACCTTGACCGCGATCCCGAGCCGGTGGCCGCGGTGCGCCCGGTCGACGACGGTGCCCCACTGGTAGCCGCGGCCCGGCTCGTGCACCGTGGTCATCACGGTCGTGAACGCGACCACGGTGCCGCCGCGCTCGACGGCGACCGCGACGTAGGGCACGCGTCCCTGCTGCACTCGAAGTGCCTCCTCCTCGCGCAGCACGGCGACGTCGGCGACCTCCGGCTCGCGCTCGACCTCGCCTATCGGCGCCTCGGTCATCAGGCTGGCGTTGATCGTCGCGAACGACTCGACCAGCTCGTCGGGCACCCGTCCACGCCAGGTGCGGATCTGGTACGCCGCATGGTGCGGTGCGGCCTCGCTGGCCAGCCGGTCGAGCAGCGCAGGTGCAGCCGGCAGCTCCAGCCGGCGGTGCACGTCACCGAGCCCGAACACGTAGCCGCGGTGGGTGAGGAAGTCGGCGTTGTCGTGGCCGGCACCGTCCACCGGCGCCTCGCCGGGGTAGAAGGTCTCGGTGTTGAGCAGCGTGCGGCCCTCGGCGACAGCCCGCTGCTCGAGGTGTGCCAGCATCGCGGCGCCGTACCCACGGCGGCGCAGGGCAGGCTCGGTGTCGACAGCCAGGGCGGCACTCGCGAGGTTGTCGAGCTGCGGAAGCCAGAGAGTCCCGGAGCAGACCACGGCCCCGTCCACAGTCCCGCTGAAGGCGACGATCCGACGCCGGCGTCCCGGGTCGCGCAGGCTGGCGAACCACTCGGGCAGCCGCCAGGGGCTGGGGAACGCGCGGCCATGGCTCTGCGACCGCTCGTAGACGGCGTGCCAGGCCGCGACCTGGCCGTCGTCCAACGGGTCAACCTCGTTTATCTCCACGGGCGACGACGCTAGGGGACGCCGATCGGCCCGGCCACCGGATATCGGGGTCAGGGGGCGAGCGCCAGCCGGATGCGTACGACGTCGGCGAGCCGGTCGGCGATCGCCTCGGCCTGGTCGGCGGTGCCGGCCTCGACCATCACCCGCACCAGCGGCTCGGTGCCGGACGGGCGCAGCAGCACCCGGCCGGTGTCGCCCGAGCTCGGCCTCCGCCTCCGCGACGGCCGCCGCGACGCACGGCGTCGTCGTCGGCGCGCGACTTGTCGACGTCGGCGACGTTGACCAGCACCTGCGGGAGCCGGGTCATCACGCCGGCCAGGTCGGCGAGGGTGCGCCTCGTGCTCGGCCATCCGCGCCAGCACCTGCAGGGCCGCGAGCAGCGCCGTCGCCGGTGGTGGCGTGGTCGCTCATGATCACGTGGCCGGACTGCTCGCCGCCGAGGTTGTAGCCGCGAGACCTTCATCGCCTCGAGCACGTAGCGGTCGCCGACCTTGGTCTGCCGGACACGCGACCCCGTCGGCGCGCATCGCCTGCACGAAGCCCAGGTTGCTCATCACGGTCGCGACCACGGTGTCGGCGTTGCAGCGGCGCCCTGCTCGCGCATCGCCAGCGCGAGGATCGCCAGGATCTGGTCGCCGTCGACGACCTTGCCGTCGCGCGTCGACCGCGAGGCAGCGGTCGGCGTCGCCGTCGAGCGCGAAGCCGACGTCGGCGCCGTGCTCGAGGACGGCGCGCTGCAGCGGCCTCGAGGTGGGTGGAGCCGCAGCTCGTCGGTTGATGTTGAGCCCGTCGGGCTCGGCGCAGATCGCGACCACCTCGGCGCCGGCGTCGCGCAGCGCGCGGGGGCCGACCACGGAGGCCGCGCCGTGGGCGCAGTCGAGCACCACCTTGATGCCGTGCGCAGCGGCTGGTCGGCGGTGCCGACCAGGTGGGCGACGTACTCGTCGACGGCGGTGGCGTGCGTCGAGACCCGACCGACGCTCGTCGCCGGTCGGGCGCTGCCAGCTGCTCGCCCATCCGCTTCTCGATCGCGTCCTCGATCACGTCGTCGAGCTTGACGCCGCCGCGGGCCAGGAACTTGATGCCGTTGTCGGGCATCGGGTTGTGCGAGGCCGAGAGCATCACGCCGAGGTCGGCGCCGAGTGACGCCGGTGAGGTAGGCGACGGCCGGCGTCGGCAGCACGCCGAGCAGGAGGACGTCGACCCCGGCGGAGGCGAGACCGGCCACGACCGCAGCCTCGAGGAACTGCCCGGAGATCCGGGTGTCGCGGCCGACGACGGCGAAGGGCCGGTGCCCCTCGAAGACACCGGCCTCGCCGAGCACGTGGGCAGCGGCGACCGACAGGTCGAGCGTGAGCTCGGCGGTCAGCTCGCCGTTGGCCAGACCACGGACCCCGTCGGTGCCGAACAGGCGACCCACAGCGGGCGCATCAGCGCTTGCTGTACTGCGGCGCCTTGCGGGCCTTCTTGAGACCGGCCTTCTTGCGCTCGATGACGCGCGCGTCACGGGTGAGCAGCCCGGCCTTCTTGAGCACGGGCGGTTGGCCTCGAGGTCGATCGCGTTGAGCGCACGGGCCACACCGAGGCGCAGCGCACCGGCCTGGCCGGTGATGCCGCCGCCGTGGATCCGGGCGATCACGTCGAAGCGGCCGACCAGGTCGGTGGTCACGAACGGCTCGTTGACGACCTGCTGGTGCAGCTTGTTCGGGAAGTAGGAGTCCAGGGCGCGACCGTTGACGGTCCACTCGCCGGTGCCGGGCACGAGGCGGACGCGGGCGACGGCCTCCTTGCGGCGGCCGGTGGCGCCGGCGGGGGCGATCGTCGCCGGGCGGGGCGGCGCGTCGGCGCCGGGGGCGCTCTCGGAGGTGTAGGCGACGCCCGCCTCGTTGACCTCGAAGGTCTCCTCGGCGGTCTCCTGGTTGTCGTCTGTCACGTCGGTGGTGTCAGCCACGTAAGTTCCTTCGTCTCGTCTGCGTCGCTTACTGGGAGATCTGCTTGATCTCGAACGGCTTGGCCTTCTGGGCGGCGTGCGGGTGCTCCGGGCCGGCGTAGACCTTGAGCTTCTTCAGCATCTGCCGGCCCAGGCGGTTCTTCGGGAGCATGCCCCAGACCGCCTTCTCGACGGCCTTGCGGGCGTCCTTCTCGAGCAGCTCACCGATCGGCGTGGCGCTGAGGCCGCCCGGGTAGCCGGAGTGGCGGTAGGCCATCTTGGTGGTCGTCTTGGTGCCGGACGAGGGAGACCTTCTCGGCGTTGACGATGATGACGAAGTCACCGGTGTCGACGTGCGGGGCGAAGGTCGGCTTGTGCTTGCCGCGCAGCAGGGTGGCGGTCTGGACGGCGAGCCGGCCGAGCACCACGTCGGTGGCGTCGATGACGTGCCACTCACGCTGGATGTCGCCGGGCTTCGGGCTGTACGTGCGCACGGTGTTGCCTAACTCGTTCGTCGGGCCCGGTCAGGCGGAGTCCACGACCGGGTGGTGGTGTTGCCGCGGCTTCTGACGAACACTGCCCGGTTTCTGTTCGACCCGGGTCTGCGCCGTGGTCCGTGCAGGACCGCCGACGCGGCAGGAGTCGCGACCGCCCAGACTACCGGCGTCGTCCGGCTGGTGGTCAAAACGGCGCAGGGGGATTAACGACGCCTGCTGGAGCAGGGAATAGGTTGAGCAGACGGTCGACACCCCGCGAAGGAGCCCACGTGAGCGACGAGCAGACCTCCGGCAGACGGCAAGGGCGACACCCTCACCGTCCGGGACAACCGCACCGGCCAGGAGTACGAGATCCCGATCACCGACGGCACGATCAGGGCCGGCCGACCTCGGCCAGATCAAGGTGCCGACGACGAGCCCCGGCCTGGCGACCTACGACCCCGGCTTCGTCAACACCGCCTCGTGCCGCAGCGCGGTCACCTTCATCGACGGCGAGAAGGGCATCCTGGAGTACCGCGGCTACCCGATCGAGCAGCTGGCCGAGAAGTCGCACGTTCCTCGAGGTGGCCTACCTGCTGCTCCACGGCGAGCTGCCGACGCAGGACGCAGTACGACGCGTGGGTGCACGACATCACGTACCACACGTTCGTGCACGAGAACGTGAAGACGTTCATGCAGGGCTTCCGCTACGACGCCCACCCGATGGGCATGCTGATGGCCTCGGTCGGCGCGCTGTCGACGTTCTACCCCGAGTCGCGCAACATCTCCGACGCGGACAACCGGCGGATGCAGATCGTCCGGCTGATCGCGAAGATGCCGACGCTCGGCGCCTGGGCCTTCCGGCACGCGCAGGGCAAGCCGTACGTCTACCCGGACAACGAGCTCAGCTACACCGCGAACTTCCTCTCGATGCTGTTCAAGATGAGCGAGCCGAAGTACGACGCCGACGAGCGGCTGGTGCAAGGCGCTCGACGTGCTGTTCATCCTGCACGCCGACCACGAGCAGAACTGCTCCACCAACGCGGTCCGCGTCGGTCGGCTCGACCCAGGTCGACCCGTACTCCGCCGTCGCCGCCGGCATCGGCGCGCTCTACGGCCCGCTGCACGGCGGCGCCAACGAGGCCGTGCTGCGGATGCTCAGCCGGATCGGCACAGGTCGACAACATCCCCGACGTTCATCGAGGGCGTGAAGGCCGGCAAGGAGCGGCTGATGGGCTTCGGCCACCGGGTCTACAAGAACTACGACCCGCGGGCGAAGATCATCAAGAAGGCCTGCGACGACGTCTTCGAGGTGACCGGGGTCAACCCGCTGCTCGAGATCGCCCAGTCGAGCTGGAGAAGATCGCGCTCGAGGACGAGTACTTCGTCAAGCGCAAGCTCTACCCGAACGTCGACTTCTACTCGGGCCTGATCTACGAGGCGCTTCCAGTTCCCGCCGGAGATGTTCACCGTGCTGTTCGCCATCGGGCGCACCCCCGGCTGGCTCGCGCAGTGGCTCGAGCTGGTGCAGGACAAGGAGCAGAAGATCGCCCGTCCGAAGCAGATCTACACCGGCGACCGGGAGCTCACGTTCACCCCCGCTGCCGAACGCTGGAAGTGATCGTCGTCGGCGGCTGAGGGTACGCACCACCCCCTACGCGTCCACCAGCTCCGGCACCTCGACGTTCCGCTCGAGGCGGCGTACGTCGCGGGAGGTCAGCGCGACCAGGACACTGCCCACGATCACCGCACCCACGACGGTGAGCCAGGCGCGGAAGCCGACCAGGGCGGCGATCGGGCCGGTGAGCGCCAGCCCGACCGGCCGCGCGATGAACGAGCCGATCATGTCGAAGGAGTAGACCCGGGCCAGCTTGTCCGGGCGCGACCTGCTCCTGGATCGAGAGGTCCCAGCCGACGCTGAAGATCTCCAGCCCGAAGCCGTGCAGGAACGCGCCGACCAGCACGACCGCCAGCGAGTCCGACCACGCCATCGCGAGCGGGAAGGCGGCGGTGAGGCCGAGGAAGCAGGTGCCGACGAACAGCGCGCGCCGCGGCCGCCAGCGCAGCGTGACCAGGCCGCCGACGACGAAGCCGAGCATCATCGTCGACAGCGCCCAGCCCCAGGCCGGCCGGCCCGAGCGCAGTCGCCGACCACGATCGGGCCGAGCACGCTCTGCGCGCCGCCGTAGAAGAGGTGGTAGAGCAGCGCCTGCAGGATCAGCAGCCACAGCCAGGTGTGCCGCATGACCTCGCGGAAGCCCGTCGCCGACGTCGCGCCAGAGCCCGCTCGCCGGCGCCGTCGGGCGCGACGACCGGAGCGCACGCGCACCAGGGTGAAGCAGCGCGGCCGCGACCGCGAACGTGAGCGCGTCGACGGCCAGCGCCCAGCCGCTGCCGACCCAGACCACCAGCAGCCCGGCCACGCCGCTGCCGACGATCACGGCGACGTTCTGGCCGATCCGGCGCCAGGTGATCGCCCGCTGGAGCAGCTCGGCCGGGCACGGTCTGCTGGGTGATCGCCGACGAGCTCGGGCCGCCCAGCGCGCCCAGCGCGCCGTTGAGCATGCCGAGGCCGGCCAGCAGCGGGATGCTCGACCAGCCGCCGATCAGCGAGAGCGCGACGACGCCCTGGACGACCGCGGCGAGCGGCCGACGAGCCCTGCATCATCACGGTGCGGGGCAGCCGGTCACCGAGCACGCCGCCGAACAGCACGGCGCGCGACGTCGGCCAGCGCGTAGAGGCCGACCACGAGACCGAGGTCGGACGCGCCGCCGCCGAGGTCGAGCACGGCGAACGCCAGCGCGACCGGGGCGATGCCGTTGCCGAGGAGGTTGATCGTCGTACCGGTCACCAGCCAGCGGAACGGCGCGTGGCGCAGCGGGTGGTCGGCTGCCGGTCGTGCCATGCTCGCAATATTATTCGCTAGCGAAATATTCGTCAACGAAATACTCTCGTAGGATCGCCGCGTGACCAAGGACGAGGCCGACCTGCACGTCGAGCGCTGGCGCGACCACTGGGTCCTCGACCAGGAGTTCGACGACGACGTCGAGGCGATGACCGTCCGGATCGGCGAACATCCAGCAAGTGGTTCCGGACCACCACGAAGGAGGCCGTGGCCGAGGTCGGGCCTGCAGGACTTCGAGTACGAGACCCTGCACGCCCTGATGATCCGCGACACCCCCGGCCACGCCTCGCCCGGCGAGCTGGCCCAGGAGATGGGGGTCTCCAACGCCGGCGTCACCGGCCGCCTGGACAGCATGGAGAAGAAGGGCTGGGTCAAGCGGATGCCCGGCGTCGACGACCGCCGCCGGGTCGAGGTCGAGGCGACCCGCGAGGGGCTGCGGATCTGGCGCGAGGCGATGGACCTGCGCGGCTCCGCCGAGGACGAGCGTCGCCACCGTGCTCACCCGCACGGAGCTGGCCACCGCTCAACCGGCTGCTGAAGAAGATGACACTGCACATCGAGACCGAGTCCGAGGAGACCACGTGAAGCTGGCAGTCCACTGCGCCAACCTGTCGTACGCCGGGGGGCCGGAGGCGCTGGCGGCGACCCTGGCCGGTGTCGCCCGGGCTGCCGACGAGGGCGGGGTGACGACCCTGACGATGATGGACCACTGGTTCCAGATGGAGGACCTCGGCGGCCCTGCCGAGCCGATGCTCGAGGGCTACACCTCGCTGGGCTTCCTGGCCGGTCGCACCGAGCGTCTCCAGCTCGGCCTGCTGGTCACCGGGGTCACCTACCGGCACCCCGGGCTGCTGGCGAAGGTCGGTCACCACGCTCGACGTGCTCTCCGGCGGCCGTGCCCTGCTCGGGCTCGGCGCCGCCTGGTACGAGCGCGAGCACCGCGCCCTCGGAGTGCCCGTTCCCGCCCGTCGCCGAGCGGTTCGAGCGGCTCGAGGAGACGATCCGGATCTGCCGGCAGATGTGGAGCGACGACGACGGCCCGTTCGACGGAGAGCACTACCGGCTCGCCGAGACCATCTGCGCGCCGTCGCCGGTGCAGGCGGGTGGACCGCCGCTGCTGGTCGGCGGCGTTGGCGAGCGCAAGACCCTGCGCCTGGTCGCGCAGTACGCCGACGCCTGCAACCTCTTCGACCTCGGACCCGAGGGTGTGGCGCACAAGCTCGCGCGTGCTCGACCAACACTGCGCGGACGTCGGTCGCGATCCCGGCGACGTACGGCGCACCGTGATCACCGGCGGGGACCCGTTCGACGAGTCGTTCCTGTCGCGGATGGAGACCTACGCCGGTCTCGGCATCGACCAGGTCTGGATCGGTCCTCGCCCCGACGACCCGGTCGGCTGGACCGAGCGCGCCTGCGTGGAGGTGCTCCCGAGGCTGTCCGACCTGGGGTGAAGCGTGGCGCTAGGTTCGGCTCATGAGCGACCTGATCGACGACGTCGTCCGCGCCTGGTCCGGCACCCCGGACCCGCGGCTGCGCGAGGTGATGACCAGCCTGACCCGGCACCTGCACGCCTTCGTCGAGGAGGTCGGGCTCACCCAGCAGGAGTGGGAGCACGCCGTCGGCTTCCTCACCCGCGTCGGCCAGGCCTGTGACGAAGTGCGTCAGGAGTTCATCCTGCTCTCCGACGTCCTCGGGGTCTCGATGCTGGTCGACGAGATCAACCACGGCACACCCGCCGGCGCGACGGAGTCGACGGTGCTCGGGCCGTTCCACGTCGTCGACTCGCCCCCGCGGGCGCTCGGCGACGACATCAGCCTCGACGGCGTCGGCGATCCGGTCGTGGTGGCGGGCCGGGTGCGGGACCTCGAGGGGCATGCGGTCCCGGGTGCGCGCGTCGACGTGTGGCAGGCCAGCGCCGACGGGTTCTACGACGTGCAGCAGCCCGACCTGCAGCCCGAGCGCAACCTGCGTGGCCTGTTCACGGCCGACGACGAGGGCCGGTACTGGTTCCGCACCGTCCTCCCGAAGTGGTACCCGATCCCCGACGACGGCCCGGTCGGCGACCTGCTCGCCGCGACCGGCCGGCATCCGAACCGGCCGGCGCACGTCCACATGATCGCCGGCGCAGCGGGGCACGCTCCGCTCACCACACACGTGTTCCTGGCCGGAAGCCCGTGGCTGGACTCCGACGCCGTGTTCGGCGTGAAGGACAGCCTGGTCCGCGAGGTCCTCGAGGTAGACGACGCCGAGCGCGCGGCGGCGTACGGCGTCTCGGCACCGTTCTCCCTGCTGGAGTTCGACGTGGTGCTCAGCTGACCTGGCGGTCGCGGCCCTCCCAGTAGGGCCTGCGCAGGTCGCGTTTGAGGATCTTCCCGGTGGGGTTGCGCGGGAGCGCGTCGATGATGTCGACCGAGGTCGGGCACTTGAACTTCGCGAGGTGCTCGGCGCAGTAGCCGATCAGCTCCTCCTCCGTCGCCTCCGTGCCGGGGTTGAGGCTGACCACGGCCTTCACCGTCTCGCCCCAGCGGTCGTCGGGCACGCCGATGATCGCCACCTCCATCACGGAGGGGTGCTCGGCGAGCACCCGCTCGATCTCCGGGGAGTACACGTTCTCCCCGCCGGTGATGATCATGTCCTTGAGCCGGTCCTCGACGTACACGTAGCCGTCGGCGTCGATCTTGCCCAGGTCGCCGGTGCGGAACCAGCCGTCGTCCGTGATCACCTGAGCGGTCTCGTTGGGCTTGTTGAGGAACCCCTTCATCAGCTGAGGCGTGCGGAACCAGAGCTCGCCGTGCTGTCCTGTGCCGCGCTCCTCGAGCGTGACCGGGTCGACCACCTTGAGCTCCGCGCCCGGGATGCACCGGCCGGCCGAGACCAGCCGCTCGGGGTGGTCGGCGTCGCGGTGCTCGGGCGGCATCAGGTGCGTGATCACGCCGGCGACCTCGGTGAGGCCGTAGACCTGCATGAAGTCGGTGTCGGGCCACGCCTCCATGGCGGCGCGCAGCAACGGCAGCGGCATCGGGGCTGCTCCATAGGTGTAGGTCCGGAGCCGGCCGAACAGCCCGATCGCCTCGGGTCCGGACTTCAGCACCTGGGCGAGCACCGCGGGCACCAGGAACGTGCGGTTGGCGCCGTTCAGGATCGCGCCGGCCGAGCGAGGCGCCGTCGGGGTCACGGGTCATCACGCTGGGGATGCCGTCGTGGATGCCGAACAGCACGTACGACGAGCCACCGACGTGGAACAACGGCATGGCCACCAGGTTCTTGTCGCCCGGCTCGAACCACCATCCGTCGTGCGCGTTGATCGTGTGCTGCACCATGTTGCGGTGGCTGAGCATGACGCCCTTCGGAAGACCCGTCGTCCCCGAGGAGTACATGACCAGGCAAACGTCCTCCGGGTCGACGGCCGCACTCCGCTGCCGGGGCCGCGCATCGGCCAGCAACGCCTCGTAGGCGTCGCCGACCCCGCCTCCGGGCGTCACCTCGATCACGTGCTCGACGGTGGTCAGCCGGTCGCGGATCCGGTCGACCAGCGGCATCAGCTCGGTGCCGACCAGCAGCACCTTGGCGCCGGCGTCGTTGACCGCGTAGTCGACCTCGTCGCCGGCCAGCCGGAAGTTGACGATCGCGTTGGCCGCGCCGAGCGTCGAGGCGGCCATGGTCAGCTCGACGCAGGCCGGATGGTTCTTGTCCAGGAACGAGACCACGTCGCCGCGTCCCACGCCGAGGTCGGCGAGCGCGCCCGCGAGCCGGCGGACCCGGCCGTCCCACTCGGCCCAGGTCCAGCTCCGCCCGAGGTAGGTCACCGCCTCCGCGTCCGGAGTTCTCGCGGCCCAGTGGGCCAGCCGGTCGTCGAGAAAGGTCGGGTCGGGCAACGGGATCTCGGTCATCGGTGTCTCCTCGGTCGTGACTGTGACACACGCCACGTGACCCGGCAACGCCTCGAGCGTCAGTGGAGTTCCGCCATCGCGTCGAAGACCACCGCACCGGCCGCACGGAGGTCCGCCGACGGGGCCAGGCCACCGGCGAAGCCGTAGACCGTCATACCTGCAGCGACGCCTGCCTCGACTCCCGGCACGCTGTCCTCGACCACCACCGCCCGCGCGGGCGCGACCCCCATCCGCCCGGCAGCCAGCAGGAACAGGTCGGGCGCCGGCTTGCCGCGCTCGACCTCGGAGGCCGAGGAGATCCGGTCGCCGAAGTGCTCACGAAGGCCGGTGCGGTCGAGCTTGCGCCGGATGCCCTCCGGGAGTCCGCTGGACGCGACGCAGGTCGGGACACCCTTCTGTGCCAGCGCGTCCAGCAGTGCCGGGACGCCGTCGACGGCCGTGAGCTCGGCGTCGAAGATCGCCGTCAGCCGCGGCACCAGCTCGTGCTCGAACCTCTCTGCGGCTGCCCGACCGAGCCGGTCCGCGACCATCTCCAGCTCCGTGGCCAGGCTCAGGCCCATGAACAGCCCGACCACCTCGTCGGCGGTCACCGGCCAGCCGAGCTCGGTCAGCATCCGCGCCTCCTCGTGCACGGTCAGCCGTTCGGAGTCCACCAGTACGCCGTCGCAGTCGAAGATCACGAGGTCGTACGACGAGAGCACCATGCCTCAAGGGTGCCTTGGCCCGCCCCCGGCCTGCTGCGCGACGCCCCGCGCGCACGCTGGCTGCGTTCTCGTCGGTCAACGCGGCGCTGCCGCGCCTTCCCTCCTCGGCCTTGCCATCGCACACACGGAACGCCGCTCGCTGAGGCCCTGGACGAGCCAAGACACCCTAGTCTGGCGACCATGCCGGCACTCTCCGTGACCTGGTGGGGTCACTCGTCGATGTCGATCGGTCTCGACGACCGCGTGGTCGCGACGGACCCGCTGCTGTGCCGCCGGGTCTGGCACCTGCGCCGCAGCACAGCGGCACCGCCGCCCGCCGCGTCCCGGGCCGACGTCGTGCTGGTCTCGCACCTGCATCGCGACCACCTGCACCTGCCGTCGCTGCGTCGCTTCGGCCGGGACGTCCCCGTGGTCGTGCCCCGGGGAGCCCCGCGGCTGGTCAAGGGCCTCGACGGGCACCGGCTGGTGGAGGTGGCGCCCGGTGACGAGGTGGTGCAGGGCGGGGTCACCGTGCAGGTGCTGCCGGCTCACCACGACGGACGACGGAGCGTCTTCGAGAAGAGCGGGGCACCGGCCCTCGGCTTCCGGGTCGAGCGTGAGGGCTCGAGCGTCTGGTACCCCGGCGACACGGGAGCCGGCCTCGACGTGGACGGGCTCACGGCCTCCGACCTGGCCGCGGTCCCGATCGGCGGCTGGGGGCCGAGCCTGGGCGACGACCACCTCGACCCTGAGGAGGCGGCGTCGCTCGTGGCCCGGGTGGGCGCGCGGTGGGCGCTGGCCGTGCACTACGGCACGTTCTGGCCGCTGACCCGGCGCCGGGCGCACAAGCACCACCACTTCTTCGTCAAGCCGCCGGATCGCTTCCGCGCGGCGATGGCCGGCACCGGGATCGAGGCGCTGACGCCGGCGTTCGGGCAGCGCCTGGTGCTCGTGTCGAGCAGCGAGCGGAGCGAGCGTGTCGAGGTGCTCGACCCTCAGCGCACCCGCTGGACCCGGCCCTCGTCCCAGATCGGCTCGTCCGACTCGTAGACCGACCCGTCGGCGCCGTACACGAGGTAGCGGTCGAAGCCGCGGGCGAACCAGCGGTCGTGCGTCACCGCGACCACCGTCCCCTCGAACCGCTCCAGACCCGCCTCCAGCGCCTCCGCGGACTCGACGTCGAGGTTGTCGGTGGGCTCGTCGAGCAGCAGCAGCGTCGCGCCGGAGAGCTCGAGCATCAGGATCTGGAAGCGCGCCTGCTGACCGCCCGAGAGCGTGTCGAACCGCTGCTCGGCGGCGTGCGCCAGCTCATAGCGGTCGAGCACCCGGGACGCCGCCTCCCGGGCCATGCCGGCCCGGTGCTCGTCGCCGCGGTGCAGGATCTCCAGCAGCGTGCGGCCGAGCAGCTCGGGGTGGGCGTGGGTCTGCACGAACCAGCCCGGCCGCACCCGCGCGCCGAGCTTCGCCTTGCCCGTGTGGCGCACCGGTTCGATCGGACGGTCCTCGATCGGACGGTGCTCGACGTCGGGGTCGCTGCCGCCGCGCGCGAGCAGTCGCAGGAAGTGGGACTTGCCCGACCCGTTGGAACCGAGCACCGCCACCCGCTCGCCGTACCAGACCTCGAGGTCGAACGGCTGCATCAGACCCGTGAGCTCGAGGCCCTCGCAGACCACCGCGCGCTTGCCGGTGCGCCCGCCGGTCAGGCGCATCGTGACCTGCTGCTCGCGGGGGATCGCCTGCGGCGGACCGGCCTCCTCGAACTTGCGGAGCCGGGTCTGCGCTGCCTTGTACTGCGCCGCGAGCCCGTCGTTGTACTCCGCCTTGATCTTGTAGCGCAGCACCAGCGCCTTCAGCTTCGCGTGCTCCTCCTCCCAGCGACGAGCCAGCTCCTCGAAGCGCTCGAAGCGTTTGCGCCGCGCCTCGTGGTACGACGCGAAGCCACCCGGGTGCGTCCACACCGTGTTGCCCGCGGCGCCGAGCTCGACGGTCACGATCCTGGTCGCCGTGTTGTTGAGCAGCTCGCGATCGTGGCTGACCATCAGGATCGTCTTCGGGCTCTCGTTGATCCGGCCCTCGAGCCACTGCTTGCCCGGCACGTCGAGGAAGTTGTCCGGCTCGTCGAGCAGCAGCACCTCGTCCGGGCCGGCCAGCAGGTACTCGAGCACCAGCCGCTTCTGCTCGCCGCCGGACAGCGTGGCCAGGTCGCGGTACTTCGACTTGTCGTAGCTGATGCCGAGCGCTGCCGTGCAGCACACGTCCCAGGCGACCTCGATGTCGTAGCCACCCGCGTCCGCGTAGTCCGAGAGCGCCGTGGCATAGCGCATCTGGGTCTTCTCGTCGTCGCGGTCCATCAGCAGGAGCTCGAGGCGCTCCACCTCGGCCGCCGCCGCGCGGACCCGCGGCGGGGACACCGAGAGCAGCAGGTCGGCGACGTTCTCCGTGACACCGGGCGTCGAGACCATCTGCCGCATCACGCCGAGGCCGCCGCTGCGGGTGATCGCCCCGGCGTGGGGCACGAGGTCGCCGGTGACGATCCGCAGCAGCGTGGTCTTGCCGGCCCCGTTGGCGCCGACCAGCGCCACCTTCGCGCCCTCACCGACGCGGAACGAGACCTCGTCGAGCAGCACCCGCCCGTCGGGGAGCTCGAAGCGCACCCCGGAGACGTCGACGTGACCCATGCGCCCATTGTCGGTGCACGACGGTCGGCCCGCATCCCGATATCCCGCTGCTGTCCCTGAACGCCCGCTGAACGGCACACCGGTGCCCACACCGATGCGGCAGGAAGCCCACAGGAACGTCACAGGAACGGGGGGCAGATTCGTGGTCATGACCCAGGAACGTGAGCGTCAGCAACGGCGCACCCTCACCGTGCGGCGGACCGTGGTCGCGCTCGGCGCCACCGGCGCCCTCGGTGCGGCCGGTGCGATCGGTTTCGGCATCGCCGCAGCGCAGGGCACCGACACGACGACGCCGGACTCCCGCAGCCAGGAATCGGACCAACCGGGGCAGGACCTGCGCGGAGACGACTCCGGGGACCAGGACTTCGGGGACCAGGACTTCGGGGACCAGGACCTCGGGGACCAGGACCTCGGGGACCAGCCACCACTGGCCGGCCCCGGCAACGGCGGCACACCCCAGGGCGCCACCGGCGGATCGTGAGAGGACCACCTACATGAGCAGGAACCACCTCACCCGACGGGTCGGACGCGTGCGCACCCTCGTCATCGGCGCCTCCGCCGCGGGCTCGCTTGCGCTGGCAACGGCCCTCGGGCTCCAGGTCGCCACCGGTGAAGCCTCGACGGCGAGCGACTCGAGCAGCGTCACGGCCACGACGGGCAGCAGCGACACGTCGTCCGGCACGTCAGGCTCCACGAGCGACGACGGCTCGGGCCTGGTCAGCGGCTCCTCCGGCGACTCCGGCACCAGCACCGCGACCACGGCGGGCTCGTGATGACCGCGTCGCACGACTGGCAGCTGTGGACCTGTGCCTGCCGGATCGTCGTCACCGAGCCCCGGCGGCTCGACGCCGCCGTCGCCATCGCAGACCGGCTGCTCGGGGACGTGGAGCGCGCCGCCAGCCGGTTCCGCCCCGACAGCGAGGTGCTCGGGCTCGCGGCCGGCTGGAACGACCTGTCGCCGATGCTGGCCGACCTGGTGCGCGAGGCACTGGTCGCCGCGTGGCTCAGCCACGGAGCGGTCGACCCGACCCTGGGAGCGACGCTGGTGGAGCTCGGCTACGACCGAACCCTCGCCGATCTTCCGCGGGAGGGGCACGGCCGCCTCACGGTGGTGCCGCCCGTGCCCGGCTGGCGCAGCCTGCGGCTCGACGGCGCCCGGCTGCACCGTCCGGCCGGCGTCCAGCTCGACCTCGGGGCCACGGCCAAGGCCGTCGCAGCGGACCGGACAGCGGCCGCGATCGCTGACGAGCTCGGCACCGGTGTCCTGGTCAGCCTCGGTGGCGACATCGCGACGTCGGGTCCGGCACCGGACGACGGCTGGCAGGTGACGGTGCAGGACCTGCCCGCCGACGTTCCCCAGCAGGTGACCCTGCACGCGGGCGCCGCCATCGCCACCTCCAGCACCGCGAAGCGCACCTGGACCCGTGACGGCCGCACGCTGCACCACCTCATCGACCCCGCAACGGGCGCCCCCACCACCGGTCCGTGGCGCACCGTGACCGTGGTCGCGACTGACTGCGCCCGGGCCAACACCGCGTCCACCGGGGCGATCGTGAAGGGCTACCAGGCCGCTGGCTGGCTCCGTGGCCTGGGCTTCCCGGCCCGGTTGACCGACCACGCGGGACGGGTGCGCACGATCAACGGCTTCCCGCAGGCGGCTGCGGCATGAGCTCACCCCACGAGACCGCTCGCAAGCTCACGCTTCCGCGGGGATCCCGATGAACGAGGCACTGTGGGCCCTCGGCCGCGGCACCGGCGTCGTGGCCCTGGTCATGTTCACGATCACGCTGGTGCTCGGGATCGCCGGTCGGTCCGGTCGCTCCGTCGCCGGGCTGGGGCGCTTCGGGGTCAACGAGGTGCACCGCACCGCCGCCCTGACCGGCACGACACTGATCGCCGTCCACGTCGTGTCCCTCTTCTTCGACTCCTACGCACAGCTCCGGCTGGTCGACGTGGTGTTCCCGTTCCTGGGCTCCTACCGTCCGTTCTGGCTGGGCCTGGGCACGCTCGCGATCGACCTGCTCGCCGTGATCACGGTGGTCAGCCTGCTGCGCGAGCGCGTCGGACCCAAGGTCTTCCGCACCGTCCACTGGGCGACGTACGCCCTCTGGCCGGTCGCGATGGCGCACGCCATCGGGAACGGCACGGACCGGGCCTCGATCTGGATGCTCGGCCTGGCCGCGGCCTGCACCGGCGCCGTCATCGCCGCCGTCGGCTGGCGGCTCGCCCCGTCGTACGGCGAACGCGGCTGGTCCCGGACGCCGAGGAGGCTCCCGTCATGACCCTCACCCTGACCACCCCGCGGCTGCTCGCGGGCCTGGACCACGGGCCGGCGCCGCGGCTCACCGCGGACGGGCTGGTCGACCTGGTCGAGGCGTCCGGGCTGACCGGGCGCGGCGGAGGGGGATTCCCGACCGCGCGGAAGATCCGGTCGATCGGCCGCGGACCCGTGGTCGTCGGCAACGCGATGGAGAGCGAGTACCTCAGCCACAAGGACGCGCTGCTGCTGCGGACGGCCCCGGGGCTGGTCCTCGACGGGCTCGAGATCCTGGCCTCCGCGCTGCGGGCGCGCCGGGCCCTGCTCGCCGTCGGCCACCGGATCGACCCCGGACCGGTGCGGGAGCAGGTCGCGGTGCGCCGCTCCTCCGTCGAGGTCCGGCACCTCGAGGGTGGCTTCGTGGCCGGCCAGGAGTCGGCGCTGGTCAACCGGCTCAACGGGCGCCCTGGGCTGCCCAGCGACCCGCTGGTGCCGGTTCGGGAGCGCGGCGTCGACGGCCGGCCGACGCTGGTCGTCAACGCCGAGACCCTGGCGCAGCTCGCGCTGCTGACGCGCTACGGCGCGGACTGGTTCCGCAGCGTCGGCACGAGCGACGACCCCGGCACCTTCCTGGTCTCCCTCACCGGCTCGACCCGCGAGGTGGTGCCGCGTCCCGGCGTGGTCGAGGTTCCGCGTGGCACGCCGCTTCGGGACGTGCTGACCGGTGCCGGCACGCCGTTGCCGCGCGCCCGCGCGGTGCTGGTCGGCGGCTACCACGGCACCTGGCTGCCGATGGCCGCGCTCGACGCACCGCTCTCCCGCGGTGGCCTGGCACCGTACGGCGCCACGCCCGGCGCCGGCGTCCTCCACGTCCTCGACCGGCGGGCATGCCCGCTGCGCACGAGCGCGGACGTCGCGTCGTACCTCGCCCGGCAGTCGGCCGGCCAGTGCGGCCCGTGCCTGAACGGGCTCCCACGGATGGCGGACACGCTGGCTCGGCTGGCCCTGCCAGGCGCCGACCCGCGGCTGCGGGCCGAGGTCGAGCGGCTCCAGGCCCTGGCCCGCGGTCGTGGCGCCTGCGCCCACCCGGACGGCACGGCAAACTTCGTCGCCAGCTCGATGCGGGTGTTCGCCGGGCACGTCGAAGCGCACCTGCGCGGCGAGTGCCACGCTCTGGGAGGCTCGGCATGAGGCGGGGAGCGCAGCGGCTGCACGTCGACTGGACCCGCTGCGATGGACACGGCTCCTGCGTCGAGCTGCTACCCGAGCTGCTGGCGCTGGACGACTGGGGCTTTCCGGTCAGCCGCTCCGGCGAGCGCGACCCCGCCGTGCCGACCGCGCTGGAGGGGCATGCCCGTCGTGCGCAGAAGGCCTGTCCGCTGCTGGCACTGCGACTCATCCCCGCCGCGACTCGAGCACCCGGAAGCCCTTGGCGCTGGCGAGCCGCGTGGTCGGGTAGCCCTGCTCCCCCAGCCAGCGCTGGCAGCGAGTCGGCGCCGAGGTTCTTGCCGACCACCATCACCGCCCGGCCGCCGGGCGCCAGCCGCGGCAGCCAGGTGAGCAGCAGCTCGTGCAGCGCCTGCTTGCCGATCCGGATCGGCGGGTTCGACCAGATCTCGTCGTACGTCGCGTCCGGCGGCAGCCGGTCGGGCGTGCGCGGCCGTGAACCGGTCGGCGACCCCGAGCGACGCCGCGTTCTCGTTGGCGAGCAGCAGCGCTCGCTCGTTGACGTCGACCGCGTCGACCGTCGCGCCGGGACTGCGCGACGGCGATCGCCAGCCCGATCACGCCGTACCCGCAGCCGAGGTCGAGGTAGCGGCCCGGTCGCCGGCGGCTCGGTCTCGCGGAACAGCACCGCGGTCCCGATGTCGAGCCGGCCCTGCGCGAAGACGCCGGACCCGCTGCTCAGCGCCAGGTCGTGCCCCCACACCGTCGCCCGCGACCGGCGCCCGCGTGAACGGCACCGACGGGTCGGCGGAGAAGTAGTGCTCAGCCACAGGGTCCGTCACCACCCGCGCCCGCGTCCGGCCCGCGCGCGCGAGCTCGTCGTCGGCGCGGGTAGCCGACCTCCTCGAGCGTGAGCCCGTGCGGCGTGCACGACGGTCACCGCCGGGTCGCGCTGCCGGCCGGCCAGGACGCTCGGCCGCCCAGGCCGGCGTCCCGACGGCCCTCGCCGACCGCGACCAGGCAGCCGACCAGGGCGCGCACCATGTTGTGGCAGAAGGCGTCGGCCCGCACCGTCGCCGACCAGCAGCCCGTCGGCGTCGCCGCGCCCAGCGCGAGGTCGAGCAGGGTGCGGATCGTCGTGGCGCCCTCGCGCTTGCGGCAGAACGCCGCGAAGTCGTGCTCGCCCGAGCAGCGCCGCCGCGGCCTCGTTCATCGGCTGCCTCGTCGAGCGGCCGCGGCCAGACCAGCACGTGGCTGCGCGCGCAGCGGGTCGACCGGCGCCGCGCCGGTCGGCGATCCGGTAGGCGTAGCGGCGCCAGAGCGCCGAGAAGCGCGCGTCGAAGCCGGCCGGCGCCGCCGCGACCCGGCGCACCCGCACGTCGGCGCGCAGCACGCCGTTGAGCCGGCGCAGCAGGGCGTCGCCGGCGCTGTCCGCGCCGCGGCCCGGCGGCCGTCGAGCACCTCGACGTCGACGTCGAGGTGCGCGACCTGACCGCGCGCGTGCACGCCGGTGTCGGTGCGGCCGGCGCACGGTCAGCGACGACCGCCTCGACGCGCAGCACGGTGTCGAGCGCCTCCTCGAGCTCGCCCTGCACGGTGCGCAGCCCCGGCTGGCGCGGCCCAGCCGTGGAAGCCGCTGCCGTCGTAGGCGAGGTCGATCCGCACCCGCACGGCGGCATCCTCCCACCGGCCGGGTGCCGACCCCCACGCGACCGGTCGGGTGGTCCCTGCTCCACAAGACGTCGCACCCACTCCACCCGTCAGCGACCTTCCTCCGGCGGGCGCACCACCCAGCCCACGCCCAGCGCCCGCCGGAGCACGGTCGCCGCCGGGCTGCGTCCGCGGACGGGTGGGCGACCCGTCGGCGCGCCGCCCACCGCAACCCGGAGCACGCACGCCAACGCGCTTCACGCCGGCACGCACAGGGCCCGCCACCCGCAGCGCGGATGACGGGCCCTGTGAGGCGAACTGGTGATGCGGTGGTGCTACTCGCCGGCCTTCGTGAAGCCGGCGGCCTCGGCGGACGCGGCCGTGTCGAACCAGACCTCGGCGACCGTCTGCTCGAACCACTGGCCGTCGGGCTCGTGGTACTTCATCGAGTCCTCGTTGCCCTTGATCGGGAAGCCCTCGGGCGCCGCTCGGCGTCCTCGAGCGGGACGTGGGACCCGGCGTCGCCGGCCTCCACGCCGGTCTCCTCGGCGTCCTCGACGCCCTCGACCTCGAGCCGGTCTCGTCGACCGGAGCCTCCGGCTCGGCCGGTCGACCGCGGCCGGAGCGGCCTTCGTCGCCTTCGGCGCGGACGGCGTGTACGCCTCGGTCACCAGCTCGATGACCGCCATCGGGGCGTTGTCGCCCTTGCGCGGACCGATCTTGGTGATCCGGGTGTAGCCACCCGGACGCTCGGCGAAGCGTCGGACGCGATCTCGGTGAAGAGCGATGTGCACGACCGACTTGTCGCGGATGGTCTTGAGGACCTCGCGACGGTTGTGCAGGTCGCCCTTCTTGGCCTTGGTGATCAGCTTCTCGGCGACCGGACGCAGCACGCGCGCCTTGGCCTCGGTGGTGGTGATCCGGCCGTGCTCGAACAGCGCCGTGGCCAGGTTCGCGAGGATCAGCCGCTGGTGGGCCGGGCTGCCGCCGAGGCGGGCACCCTTCTTGGGAGTGGGCATTGCTTCTCTCGTTTCTCCCCGGCCGTGTCAGGTACCGGGGTAGACGGTCCGGCCGGTGCGGCCGGTCGATGTCGGCGATCAGTACTGCTCGTCCTCGACGAACGCTCGTCGTCGTCGTCGTCGCCGTACGCCGCGAGGGCAGCGTGCGGGTCGAAGCCGGGCGCGCTGTCCTTGAGGGACAGGCCCATCTCGGCGCAGCTTGGCCTTGACCTCGTCGATCGACTTCGCACCGAAGTTGCGGATGTCGAGCAGGTCCTGCTCCGAGCGGCTGATGAGCTCACCCACGGTGTGGATGCCCTCGCGCTTGAGGCAGTTGTAGGACCGGACGGTCAGCTGCAGGTCCTCGACCGGGAGGGCGAGGTCGGCAGCCAGCTGCTCGTCGACCGGCGACGGGCCGATGTCGATGCCCTCGGCCTCGACGTTCAGCTCGCGGGCCAGGCCGAACAGCTCGACCAGGGTCTTGCCGGCCGAGGCGATCGCGTCGCGGGGACGGATCGACGGCTTGGTCTCGACGTCGATGACGAGCTTGTCGAAGTCGGTGCGCTGCTCGACACGGGTGGCCTCGACCTTGTAGGTCACCTTGAGGACCGGGCAGTAGATCGAGTCGACCGGCATCCGGCCGATCTCGTTGTCCGCGCCCTTGTTCTGGACGGCGCGAGACGTAGCCGCGGCCACGCTCGACGACGAGCTCCATCTCGAGCTTGCCCTTGTCGTACAGGGTGGCGATCTTCAGGTCGGGGTTGTGCACCTCGACACCGGCCGGCGGCGCGATGTCGGCGGCGGTGACGTCACCGGCACCCGACTTGCGCAGGTACATGGTGACCGGCTCGTCGTGCTCCGAGGAGACGACGAGGCCCTTGAGGTTGAGGATGATCTCGGTGACGTCTTCCTTGACGCCCTCGATGGTCGAGAACTCGTGGAGGACGCGTGTCGATCTTGATGCTGGTGACCGAGGCACCCGGGATCGAGGACAGCAGGGTACGACGCAGCGAGTTGCCGAGCGTGTAGCCGAAGCCGGGCTCCAGCGGCTCGATGACGAACCGCGAGCGGAACTCGTCGACGGACTCTTCCGACAGGGTCGGGCGCTGTGCGATAAGCACTGGTTCTTTCCTTTCCGGGCCCACCCGCTATTTGACGGACCCGAACTTCAGTGCTGAGTGACGGAAGGCACGGTGGGGCCGCGCGACCGCGCCGGCGGGGCAGTGAGCCGGCGGTTACTTCTTCGAGTAGTACTCGACGATGAGCTGCTCCTGGACCGGGATGTCGATCTGCGCCCGGACCGGGAGCTGGTGCACGAGGATCCGCATCCGGGTCGGGAGCGCCTCGAGCCAGGCCGGGACGATCGCGCTCGCCGTGGGTCTCGCGAGCCACGATGAACGGGGTCATCTCCAGCGACTTCTCGCGGACGTCGATGACGTCGTGGGCGGTGACCTGGAACGACGGGATGTCGACCTTCTTGCCGTTGACCATGAAGTGGCCGTGGACGACCAGCTGACGGGCGTGGCGACGGGTGCGGGCGAAGCCGGCGCGGTAGACCACGTTGTCGAGGCGGCACTCGAGCAGCTGCAGCAGGTTGTCACCGGTCTTGCCGGGACGACGCGCTGGCCTCGTCGTAGTAGTTGTGGAACTGCTTCTCCAGGACGCCGTAGGTGAAGCGGGCCTTCTGCTTCTCCCGCAGCTGGAGCGGTACTCGCTCTCCTTGATGCGGCCGCGGCCGTGCTGGCCGGGCGGGTAGGGGCGACGCTCGAACGCCGCGTCGCCACCGACGAGGTCGACACCGAGACGGCGCGACTTCTTGGTCATGGGGCCGGTGTAACGGGCCATGTCTACAGTCTCCTGTTCTCGTCTCGGGGTCAGACGCGGCGGCGCTTGGGCGGGCGGCATCCGTTGTGGGGGCGTGGGCGTGACGTCCTGGATGGTGCCGACCTCGAGGCCGATCGCACCCAGGGACCGGATCGCCGTCTCGCGGCCCGAGCCCGGGCCCTTGACGAAGACGTCGATCTTCTTCATGCCGTGCTCCATCGCCCGGCGACCGGCGGCCTCGGCGGCCATCTGCGCGGCGAACGGGGTGGACTTGCGCGAGCCCTTGAAGCCGACGGTGCCGGCCGAGGCCCACGAGATGACCGCACCGGTCGGGTCGGTGATCGTGACGATCGTGTTGTTGAACGTGCTCTTGATGTGGGCTTCGCCCTGAGCGACGTTCTTCTTCTCCTTGCGGCGCACCTTCTTGGCGCCGGCCGCGTGCGGCTCTTGGGAGGCATGCAGTTATCTCCTGGAGTAGCTGGTCTGTGAGTGATGAGGCAGTGAGGCGCGTGAAGCGTCAGATCACTTGGCCTTCTTCTTGCCGGCAACGGTGCGCTTCGGACCCTTGCGGGTGCGCGCGTTGGTCTTGGTGCGCTGACCGCGGACCGGAAGGCCCTGGCGGTGGCGGCGACCCTGGTAGCTGCCGATCTCGATCTTGCGACGGATGTCGGCCTGGACCTCGCGACGGAGGTCACCCTCGATCTTGAAGTTGGCTTCGATCTCGTCGCGGAGCTTGACCAGCTCTTCGTCGCCCAGCTCGTGGACGCGCGTGTTCGGGTCGACCCCGGTGGCGGCGAGGAGCTGCTGGGCGCGGGTACGGCCGATGCCGTAGATGTAGGTGAGTGCGATCTCGATGCGCTTGTCGCGCGGGAGGTCAACACCAACGAGGCGTGCCATGTGGCGGTTTCCTTTCAGTTGTTCGCAGAGGTGTCGTGTCGTGTCGCGTCCCGGCCCTCGTCGGACGGGCTCCGGCCTTCTGCTCCGGAGGTGATTCGACCCGTCGTCGAGCCGGGCTAAGCGATCACGTTGTGGTGTGTTCAGTTGTCGGTGCGTGCGGCTGGTGCGTGGTGCTCAGCCCTGGCGCTGCTTGTGACGCGGGTTCTCGCAGATCACCATGACGCGGCCGTGGCGACGGATCACCTTGCACTTGTCACAGATCGGCTTGACGCTCGGGTTGACCTTCATGGTCGAGGCCCTTTCTGGTCGGCTCGGCTGGTTACTTGTAGCGGTAGACGATGCGACCACGGGTGAGGTCGTACGGCGAGAGCTCCACCACGACGCGGTCCTCGGGGAGGATCCGGATGTAGTGCTGGCGCATCTTGCCGCTGATGTGGGCGAGAACCTTGTGCCCGTTGCTCAGCTCCACGCGGAACATCGCGTTCGGGAGGGCCTCCACGACGGTGCCCTCGATCTCGATCACGCCTTCTTTCTTCGGCATGTCCTCCACAATCTGTCGTTCGGTCGTCTACCGTCGTGCTACCGATCGGCCCGCGGAACCGTCCCGGCCTCCGCTGCTGAGCGCGGGTGGACCTCGTGCGGCCGTCCGGGCACCTCATTCCCGGGCGCACGCCGAGACCGCTCTGACGAGCGAGATCGCGCGGTTCCGGGCAGCCGCGAGGCACCACGAAACAGACCCACGTTGGGCCGACACGCCAGTCTAGTCGGCAGCGGCTCGGAATCACTAATCGGCGCCGGCGTCAGCCCTGGCGAGCAGCCGGAGCGTCTCCTCGCGGGCCGGGGCTGCGGTCCGGGTCGGTGCCCGCGTGGGCGCCGGCGACCGGGTGCACCATCACCTCGTCGACGCCGTACGTCGCCGCGAGCTCGCTCGATCCGCGCGCGCGCCCGGTCGGCCGGGCGCCGATCACCCAGCGCGCGGCGCATCGCGTCGACCAGGTCCGCGTGCGCCGGCGGGCAGCGTCGAGCCTTCTCGGCCTCCTCGACCAGCCGCTGGGGCCCGAGCGTCGCCGCCGGTGCGCAGCGCCACCATCGCCAGCAGCTGCGGCAGCGCCAGCCGCTCGGCCTCCTCGTCGGACTCGGCGACCACGACGTTGACGGTGAGGAAGGTGCGCGGCTCGGCGAGCTCGGGCGACGGGCCGGAAGCTCGTCGCGGTAGAGCGCGAGCGCCTCGGCGGTGCCGCTGCCGGAGAAGTGGTGGGCGAAGACGTAGGGCATCCCCTTCTCGGCGGCCAGCCGGGCCGAGTAGTCCGAGGAGCCGAGCAGCCAGATCGGTCGGGCACCGAGCGGCGCGACCGGGGTCGCCTCGCAGCGGGTAGGTGCGGCCCTGCGACGTCGAGGCCGACGCCGTCCGGCTCCATCATCGCGAGCACGTTGTCGACGTACTCCGGGAAGCGCGCTGACCGCCTCGTCGCTCGACGCCACCGGCGCCGTGCCGCAGCGCGCAGCTGGTCACCGGGTCGCTGCCGGGCGCCCGGCCGATGCCGAGGTCGATCCGGCCCGGGAACGCCGCCTCGAGCAGCGCGAACTGCTCGGCCACCACCAGCGGCGCGTGGTTGGGCAGCATCACGCCGCCGGAGCCGACCCGGATCCGCGACGTCGCGGCCGCGACCAGTCGCGATCAGCACCGGCGGGTTGGTGGCCGCGACGGCCGGCATGTTGTGGTGCTCGGCCAGCCAGTAGCGGTGGTAGCCGAGCTCGTCGGCGACGGCGCGCCAGCCGGAGCGTCGCACGCAGCGCGTCGCCGCTGGTCTGGTCGGTGCGCACCGGCACCAGGTCGAGGACGGAGAGCTTGAGGGTCACGTCGGGCCCAACGCGAGGACCGCTGCCCGGATCTCGCGACCCGGGTGCTCACCTGGCGTGCGACGGTCACGACGTTGCGCAGGAGGGTGACCGAGGTGGCGGGACGTCGACCTCCGCCGCGCGCACCTTCAGCACTTCGGCCTGGTCCGGCTCGAAGTAGCCGGCGTGCCGGTAGACGTCGATCCGGGTGCAGATCCCGGCCAGGTCGAGCTCGGGGTGGAACTGGGTCGCGTAGACGTTTCGGCCCACCCGGAACGCCTGCACCGGGCAGGCGGCCGACTCGGCCAGCAGCACGGCGTGCGCCGGCAGCCCGGCGCAGGGCCTCCTTGTGCCCGCCGTACGCCGCGAAGTCGCGGGGCACTCCGGCGAACAGCGGGTCGGCCTTGCCGGCGTCCGTGAGCGAGATCGACAGCGGCCCCACCGGTTCCGGGTGCGCACGGTCGACGATCCCGCGCTGGTGGGTGCCGAGCGCCCCGATGCCGTAGCAAGCGCCGAGGAACGGGAAGTCCCGGGGCACGACATCGTCGAGCAGCCCGCTGAGCTCGGTCTCGATCCGGCGCTGGACCGCGGACTTGGCCGACTCCGGGTCGCTGGCGTTGAAGGCGCCACCGCCGAGCATGATGCCGGACCAGTCGTCGAGGTCGAGGCTGCCGAGCTCGGTCTCCGTGAGCTGCACGCGGTGCAGGTCGGCGCCGCTCAGCCCGGTCGCGCGTCGGAAGGCGTCGTGCTCGTCGACGGCGGCAGCCTCTTCGGCCCGGATCGACAGGAGCAGGAACGGGCGCATCGAGCGGCTCAGTGACCGCCGAACGGCACGCCGAGCTCGGCCAGCTCGCCTCGCCGCCGTCGAGCGCGGTGAGCACCCAGGGACCGTTCGGCGGTGAGCGTGAAGGTGTGCTCGAAGTGCGCGGCCCAGCTGCCGTCGCTCGGTCACGACCGTCCATCGTCGTCGTCGAGCGTCGGTGTCGCTGGCTGCCGAGCGTGACCATCGGCTCGACGGCCAGGGCGAGGCCCTCGACCGAGCTTCGGCCCACGGCCGGGTCGACCGTAGTTGGGCACGTTGGGCGGCTGGTGCATCGCGGAGCCGATGCCGTGCCCGGTGTAGTCCTCGACGATCCCGTAGTCGCCCCGCTCGCGGACGTAGCGTCTCGACGGCGTGCGAGATGTCGGTGACCCGGCCGCCGAGCCGTGCCGCGGCGATACCGGCGCCACATCGAGCTCCTCGGTGACCCGCATCAGCTCGGTCACCTCGGCGGGCACCTGCGCCGACGGCGACCGTGATCGCGGCGTCGCCGTGCCAGCCGTCGACGATCGCGCCGCAGTCGATCGAGATGACGTCGCCCTCGGCAAGCACCCGGTCGCCCGGGATGCCGTGCACGACCTCGTCGTTGACCGAGGCGCAGATCGAGCGCCGGGAACGGCGGCTGGCGTAGCCCAGGAACGACGGGATGCGCGCCGCGCGGAACGGATGCTGTCCTCGGCGATCGCGTCGAGCTCGCCGGTCGTGACCCCGGGCGTACGGCGTCGCGCAGCAGCTCGAGGGTCTGACCGACGACCAGGCCGGCGCCGCGCATCGTCTCGATCTGGTCCGGCGTCTTGATCTCGATGCCGCGGTCGCGGAAGCCCATCACGTGCTCAGCTCTCCGTGACGTCGTCGAGCGCGTCGAAGATCCGCTCGGTGACCTCGTCGACCTCGCCCATGCCGTCGACCTCGACCAGCAGGCCGCGGTCGCGGTAGACCTCGATCAGCGGCGCGGTCTGCTCGGCGTAGACCTCCTGGCGGCGCCGGATGACGTCCTCGGTGTCGTCGGCGCGGCCCTCGGTCTCGGCGCGCTGGAGCAGCCGCTGCACGAGCTCGTCCTGGTCGACGGTGAGCACGACGACCGCGTCGAGCGCGTGACCGGTGTGCTCGATCATCCCGTCGAGCTCCTCGACCTGGGCGAGCGTGCGCGGGTAGCCGTCGAGCAGGAAGCCCCGCTCGGCGTCGGGCTCGTCGATCCGGTTGCGCACCATCAGGTTGGTGACCTCGTCGGGGACGTACTCGCCGGCGTCCATGAAGCGCTTGGCCTCGACCCCGAGCTCGGTGCCCTTGGAGACGTTGGCGCGGAAGATGTCGCCGGTGGAGATGGCGGGGATCGCGAAGCGCTCCGCGACGACCTTCGCCTGCGTGCCCTTGCCCGCCCCGGGCGGGCCCATGATGATCAGCCTCATCTAGCGCAGGAATCCTTCGTAGTTGCGCTGCTGGAGCTGGCTCTCGATCTGCTTCACCGTGTCGAGGGCGACGCCGACCATGATCAGGATGCGAGGTGCCACCGAACGGGAAGTTCTGGTTCGCGTTGACCAGCGCGAGCGCGATCAGCGGGATCAGGGCGATCAGGCCGAGGTAGAGGGCTCCGGGCAGCGTGATGCGGGACAGGACGTAGGCGAGGTACTCCTCGGTCGGCTTGCCCGCCCGGATCCCGGGGATGAAGCCGCCGTACTTCTTCATGTTGTCGGCGACCTCTTCCGGGTTGAAGGTGATCGCGACGTAGAAGTAGGTGAAGAAGATGATCAGCAGGAAGTACGCGATCATGTAGAGCGGGTGGTCACCCCGGACGAGGTACGTCGCGATCCACGTCACGACCAGGCTGTCGTTGTTCTGGTTGAACTGGACGATCATCGCCGGCAGGTAGAGCAGGCTCGAGGCGAAGATGACCGGGATGACGCCGGCCTGGTTGACCTTGAGCGGGATGTACGTCGAGGAGCCGCCGAACATCTTGCGCCCGACCATCCGCCGGGCGTACTGCACCGGGATCCGGCGCTGCGCCTGCTCGATGAAGATGACGGCGGCGATGATCACGAGGCCGACCACGATCACGGAGGCGAAGACCCACCAGCCCTTGGCGATCCGCAGCCGCCCACAGCGCGGCCGGGAAGGTGGCGACGACCTGGGTGAAGATCAGGATCGACATGCCGTTGCCGATGCCGCGGTCGGTGATCAGCTCGCCGAGCCACATGATCACGGCGGTGCCGGCGGTCATGGTGATGACCATGATCACGCGCGGTGCTGATCGTCCTGGTCGTAGAGCAGCTCCTTGGTGCAGCCCTGGAGCAGGTTGCCGGAGCGGGCCAGCGCCACGATGCCGGTCGCCTGGAGGATCGCCAGGCCAGCGTGAGGTAGCGGGTGTACTGGGTGATCTTGGTCTGGCCGGACTGGCCCTCCTTCTTGAGGGCCTCCAGCCGCGGGATCACCACGACCAGCAGCTGCAGGATGATGCTCGCGGTGATGTACGGCATGATCCCGAGCGCGAAGATGGTCAGCTGGAGCAGCGCGCCACCGGAGAACAGGTTGATCAGGTTGTAGATGCCCGCCCGTCCTTCGACGCCTGGTCGAAGCAGTCCTGCACGTTGGCGACGTTGACGCCGGGCGTCGGGATCTGGCGACCCGAGCCGGAAGATCACGATGATCATCAGCACGAACAGCAGCTTCTTGCGCAGGTCCGGCGTCCGGAACGCGTTGGCGAAGGCGCCTAGCACGTGGATCCTCTTCTCAGCGTGCAGCGATGCCGGCCGACTGTCGCGCAGGACCCCGGAAGCCTGGCAGGCGTACTCGAGCCCGTCGAAGCCTAACCGGCCTGCCGGACCCACGAGCAGCGTATCGGGGCTTCCCGCGCCTCCGGACCGCCGCACGCACCGAGCCTCAGATCTCGGTCGTGGTGCCGCCGGCAGCCGCGATCTTCTCCTTGGCCGAGGCCGAGAACGCGTGCGCGCTGACCTGGACGGCGACGGCGAGGTCGCCCTGGCCGAGCACCTTGACCGGCTGGCCCTCGCGGACCGCACCCTTGGCGACCAGGTCGTCGACGCCGACCGCGCCGCCGTCGGGGAACAGCGCGCCGATGCGGTCGAGGTTGACGACCTGGAACTCGACCTGGAACGGGTTCTTGAAGCCCTTGAGCTTCGGCAGCCGCATGTGGATCGGCATCTGGCCACCCTCGAAGGCGGCCGGAACCTGGTAGCGGGCCTTGGTGCCCTTGGTGCCGCGACCGGCGGTCTTGCCCTTGGAGCCCTCACCGCGACCCACACGGGTCTTGGCGGTCTTGGCGCCCGGGAGCCGGGCGCAGGTGATGCAGCTTGAGCGTCATGTCAGTCGACCTCCTCGACGGACGTCACCAGGTGACGGACGGTGTGGACCATGCCGCGGATCTCCGGACGGTCCTCCTTGACGACGACGTCGCCGATCCGCTTGAGACCGAGCGAGCGCAGCGTGTCGCGCTGGTTCTTCTTGCAGCCGATGGTCGACCGCTTCTGCTGGACCTTGAGCCGCGCCATCACTGACCACCCCTGCCGGTGCGGAGAGCCTCCGCGCGCGCCCGCAGCAGCGCGGCCGGGGCGACGTCCTCGACGGGGAGGCCACGACGCGCGGCCACGGCCTCGGGCTCCTCGAGCATCCGCAGCGCCTCGACGGTCGCGTGCACGATGTTGATCTGGTTCGACGAGCCGAGCGACTTGCTGAGCACGTCGTGGATGCCGGCGCACTCGAGCACCGCGCGCACCGGACCACCGGCGATCACACCGGTACCGGGAGCGGCCGGACGCAGCAGGACGACGCCGGCGGCCTTCTCGCCCTGGACCGGGTGCGGGATGGTGCCCTGGCTCCGGGGGACCTGGAAGAAGTTCTTCTTGGCCTCCTCGACACCCTTGGCGATCGCCGCCGGGCACCTCCTTGGCCTTGCCGTAGCCGACGCCGACCATGCCGTCACCGTCGCCGACGATCACCAGGGCGGTGAAGCTGAAGCGACGACCACCCTTGACGACCTTGGCGACACGGTTGATCGCGACGACGCGCTCGATGTAGGCGGTCTTGTCGGCCTGCTGGCCGCGACGGTCGTCGCGTCCACCACGGCCACCACCGGCGCGCTGTCCGCGCTGGGATCCGCTCATCAGATCTCTCCCTTGCATGTCATGCTGTGCATCGTTCGTCGCCATCAGAACGTCAGGCCGCCCTCGCGGGCGCCGTCGGCGAGGGCCGCGACGCGACCGTGGTACTTGTTGCCGGCGCGGTCGAAGACCACGCCGTCGACACCGGCGGCCTTGGCCCGCTCGGCGACGAGCTCGCCGACCTTGCTTGGCCTTGGCGGTCTTGTCGCCGTCGAGCGAGCGCAGGTCGGCCTCCATGGTGGACGCCGACGCGAGCGTCTTGCCGACCAGGTCGTCGACGACCTGGACGGTGATGTGCTTCGTGGAGCGGGTGACCACGAGCCGCGGACGCTCGGCCGTGCCGGCGACCTTCTTGCGGCCCCGGATCTGGCGACGCAGCCGCGACGACGCGCGGTCGCCGTGTGCTTGTGGGCCTTGAGTGCGATGGCCATGTCACTTACCAGCCTTTCCGACCTTGCGGCGGACGTGCTCGCCCGCGTAGCGGACGCCCTTGCCCTTGTAGGGCTCGGGCTTGCGCAGCTTGCGGATGTTGGCAGCGACCTCGCCGACGAGCTGCTTGTCGATGCCCTGGACGCCGAGCCTGGTCGGGCCCGTCGACGGTGAAGGTGATGCCCGTCGGGGGCGTTGAACGTGATCGAGTGGGAGTAGCCGAGCTGGAACTCGAGCTGGGTCGGGCCCTTGGACAGGACGCGGTAGCCGACGCCGACGATCTCGAGCTTCTTCTCGTAGCCGTCGGTCACCCCGGTCACCATGTTGGCGATGAGGGTGCGGGTCAGGCCGTGCAGCGACTGGCTGTTGCGCTCGTCGTCGGGACGCTTGACCTCGAGCGCGCCGTCGTCTGCACGGCCGACCGTGATCGGCGCCGCGACGGTGTGCGACAGCGTGCCCTTGGGGCCCTTGACCGTGACCGTGCTCGCCTCGACGGTGACGTCGACGCCGGACGGGACCGCGACGGGAAGCTTGCCAATACGCGACATGCGTGTTCTCCTCCTGGTCCTGGTCGTCACCAGACGTAGGCGAGGACTTCCCCACCCACGCCCTTCTGGTTCGCCTGACGGTCGGTCAGCAGGCCCTGGCTGGTCGAGATGATCGCGACGCCGAGGCCGCCGAGCACCTTGGGCAGGCCGGTGCTGCTTGGCGTAGACGCGCAGGCCGGGCTTGCTGATCCGGCGGACGCCGGCGATCGAGCGCTCGCGGTTGTGGCCGTACTTCAGCGTGACGACGAGCGTCTTGCCGACGGCGGCTCGCCCTTGGCGTCGACGTGTCCTCGACCTTCCAGGAGGTGATGTAGCCCTCCTGCTGGAGGATCTCGGCGACGCCGGCCTTCAGCTTGCTGTACGGCATGTCACGGCGTCGTGGTACGCCTGGTTGGCGTTGCGCAGACGCGTCAGCATGTCTGCGATCGGGTCAGTCATCGTCATGGCCTGATCGGCCCTTTCTCGCTGTGGTTTCCGGCATCGCGCCGGGACCTTCAGCGTTCGATGGTGATAGTAGATGGGGTGTTACCAGGAGCTCTTGGTGACGCCGGGCAGCTCGCCGCGGTGCGCCATCTCGCGCAGGCAGATCCGGCACAGGCCGAACTTGCGGTAGACGGCCTTGGGCCGGCCGCAGCGCTGGCAGCGGGTGTAGCCGCGCACCTTGAACTTCGGCTTGCGGGCCGCCTTGACCTTCAGGGCTGTCTTCGCCATGTCAGTTCTCCTTGAACGGGAAGCCGAGCTGCTTGAGCAGCGCGCGACCCTCGTCGTCGTTCGTGGCGGTCGTCACGACCGTGATGTCCATGCCCCGCGAGCGGTCGATCCTGTCCTGGTCGATCTCGTGGAACATGACCTGCTCGGTCAGACCGAAGGTGTAGTTGCCACGGCCGTCGAACTGCCGGTCGGACAGACCGCGGAAGTCACGGATCCGGGGCAGCGCCAGCGACAGCAGCCGGTCGAGGAACTCCCACATCCGGTCGCCGCGCAGCGTGACGTGCGCGCCGATCGGCATGCCCTCGCGCAGCTTGAACTGCGCGATGGACTTGCGGGCCTTGGTGACCTGCGGCTTCTGGCCGGTGATCGCGGTGAGGTCGCGTGACCGCACCCTCGATCAGCTTGGAGTCGCGGGCCGCCTCGCCGACACCCATGTTGACCACGATCTTGGTCAGGCCGGGCACCTGCATGACGTTGGCGTAGCTCGAACTGCTCCTGCAGCGCCGGGAGGATCTCCTCGCGGTAGCGGGTCTTGAGGCGCGGGGCCGTCCGGCGCCGTCTCGGCGGTGCGTCGGTCGGCTCATCAGATCTCCTCACCGGTCTTGCGCGCGATGCGCACGCTGCGCTGCGCGTCGTACGTCGAGCCGTCGGCGCGACGCTTGGTCACCTCGTCGCGGCGGAAGCCGATCCGCGTCGTGCCCTTGCCGTCGACACGAGCATCACGTTGGAGACGTGGATCGGCCGCCTCGGTGGTGACGATGCCGCCGGTCTTGCCGGCGCGACCGCCCTGGTCGACGGTCTTGGTGTGCCTCTTGACGCGGTTGACGCCCTCGACGATGACCCGGTCCTCCTCGCGGAGCACCGGCGATGACCTTGCCCTCGGCGCCCTTGTCCTTGCCGGCGATCACCTTGACGGTGTCACCCTTCTTGATGTTCGACGCTTCCATGTCAGAGCACCTCCGGCGCCAGCGAGATGATCCTCATGAACTTCTTGTCGCGCAGCTCGCGGCCCACGGGGCCGAAGATGCGGGTGCCTCGCGGCTCGCCGTCGCTCTTGAGGATCACGGCGGCGTTCTCGTCGAAGCGGATGTAGGAACCGTCGGGACGACGGCGCTCCTTGACGGTGCGCACGATCGACGGCCTTGACGACGTCGCCCTTCTTGACGTTGCCACCGGGGATCGCGTCCTTGACGGTGGCGACGATGACGTCGCCGATGCCGGCGTAGCGCCGACCCGAGCCACCGAGCACACGGATGCAGAGGATCTCCTTCGCACCGGTGTTGTCGGCGACCTTGAGTCGCGACTCCTGCTGGATCATTGCTGTTTCTCCTTGTCGCCCCGGTTCTCACGCGGTGCCGAGCCTGGGGGAACGTGCCTTGTCGCCTGGACGGGACCGGTTACTTGGCCTTCTCGAGGATCTCGACGACGCGCCAGCGCTTGGTGGCGCTGACAGCGGGCGGGTCTCCATGATCAGGACGCGGTCGCCGACGCCGCACGCGTTCTGCTCGTCGTGCGCCTTCAGCTTGCGACGTGCGACGCAGCACCTTGCCGTAGAGGGCGTGCTTGACACGGTCCTCGACGGAGACGACCACGGTCTTGTCCATCTTGTCGCTGACGACCAGGCCCTCACGGACCTTGCGGGCGTGCGTGCGGCGTCTCGGCGGGCCTCGGTGGTGTCTCGGTCGGTGCCTCGGTCGTGGCCTCGGCCGTGGCCTCGTGGTGCTCTCGTCATGCCTCTCGCGGCACCCGGCGTGGTCCGGATGCCGAGCTCGCGCTCGCGCACCACGGTGTAGATCCGGGCGATGTCCTTCTTGACCGTGCGGAGCCGGCCGTGGCTCTCGAGCTGGCCGGTGGCGGCCTGGAAGCGCAGGTTGAACAGCTCTTCCTTGGCCTCGCGCAGCTTGGTCTCGAGGTCGACGTCGGTGAGCTCGTCGAGCTCGCCGGCCAGGTTGCTGCTGGCCATCAGAATTCACCTCCCTCACGGCTGACGAACTGGCACTTCATCGGCAGCTTGTGGATCGCGCGACGCATCGCCTCGCGGGCGACGTCCTCGGGCACGCCGGACAGCTCGAACATGATCCGGCCGGGCTTGACGTTGGCGACCCACCACTCGGGCGAGCCCTTGCCGGAACCCATCCGGGTCTCGGCGGGCTTCTTGGTCAGCGGGCGGTCGGGGTAGATGTTGATCCACACCTTGCCGCCGCGCTTGATGTGACGGGTCATCGCGATACGCGCGGACTCGATCTGGCGGTTGGTGACGTAGGCCGGCTCGATGGCCTGGATCCCGAAGTCGCCGAAGGCGAGCTTCGTGCCGCCCTTGGCGGCACCCGTGCGCCTCGGGTGGTGCTGCTTGCGGTGCTTGACCCTGCGAGGCATCAACATGGACTCAGCCCTCCTGTCCGGTGGGTGCGGTCTCCGCCGGAGCGGCCTCGGTGGTGGCCGGGGCGGCCGCCGCGGGAGCGTCGGTCTGCGGACGGTCGGCACGGGTCGGCCGGCTGCCACGGGTCGGCCGGTCGCCGCCACGGGCGTCACGCCCGCCACGGCCACGGCCCGGCGCACCGGCTCGCGCGGCCGCCTGGGCCTCGCGCTCGGCGCGGGTGCCCGCGACCTCGCCCTTGTAGATCCAGACCTTCACGCCGATCCGGCCGAAGGTGGTCTTGGCCTCGTAGAAGCCGTAGTCGATGTCGGCGCGCAGCGTGTGCAGCGGCACGCGGCCCTCGCGGTAGAACTCCGAGCGCGACATCTCGGCGCCGTTGAGGCGACCCGAGCACTGGATCCGGATGCCCTTGGCGCCGGAGCGCATCGAGGTCTGCATGGCCTTCTTCATGGCGCGTCGGAACTGCACGCGACCGGCGAGCTGCTCGGCGACACCCTGGGCGACCAGCTGAGCGTCGATCTCGGGCTTCTTGACCTCGAGGATGTTCAGCTGCACCTGCTTGCCGGTGAGCTTCTCGAGCTCGCCGCGGATGCGGTCGGCCTCGGCGCCACGGCGACCGATGACGATGCCCGGGCGCGCGGTGTGGATGTCCACCCGCACGCGGTCACGGGTGCGCTCGATCTCGACCTTGGAGATGCCGGCGCGCTCCATGCCCTTGGACAGCAGCCTGCGGATCGCGACGTCCTCACCGACGTAGGACTTGTACAGCTTGTCGGCGTACCAGCGGCTCTTGTGGTCGGTGGAGATGCCGAGACGGAAGCCGTTCGGGTTGATCTTCTGGCCCATCAGGCGTTCCGCCCCTTCTTGGTCTTCGACGTGGTCGTCAGTGCGGCCGGCTCGACGACGAGCGTGATGTGGCTGGTGCGCTTGAGGATCCGGGTGGCCCGGCCCTGGGCGCGCGGACGCCACCGCTTCATCGTCGGACCCTCGTCGACCGTCGCCTTGCGTGACGACCAGCGTCGCGCGGTCGAGGTCCTCGGTGCCCTCGGCGTTGGCCACGGCCGACTCGAGGACCTTGTAGACGGTCTCACTGGCCGCCTGCGGCGCGAACTGCAGCAGCGCCAGGGCGTCGTCGACCGGCAGGCCGCGGACCATGTCCACGACCCGTCGTGCCTTCATCGGGGTGATCCGGACGAAGCGCGCGGAGGCGAACGCGCCCGGCTGGTCGCCGAGCAGCGACTCGCGGCGGGCGCTCGTGCGCCGGCGTTCGGTAACGCTCATTGCTCTCTCTCCTCTGCCACCGCGGTCAGCGGCGGCGGCTCTTCCGGTCGTCCTTGACGTGCCCGCGGTAGGTGCGGGTCGGCGCGAACTCGCCCAGCTTGTGTCCGACCATGGAGTCGGTCACGAACACCGGGACGTGCTTGCGGCCGTCGTGCACGGCGAGCGTGTGGCCGATCATGGCCGGCACGATCATCGAGCGGCGCGACCACGTCTTGATCACGTTGTGGGTCCCGGCGTCGTTCTGCGCGTCCACCTTCTTGATCAGGTGGTCGTCGACGAAGGGGCCCTTCTTCAGGCTGCGAGGCATCTGTCGTTACTTCCTGTTCTTGCCGGACTTGCGGCGGCGGACGATCAGGGCGTCGCTGGCCTTGCGCTTGCGCGTGCGGCCCTCGGGCTTGCCCCACGGCGAGACCGGGTGGCGACCACCGGAGGTCTTGCCCTCACCACCACCGTGCGGGTGGTCGACCGGGTTCATGACGACACCGCGGACGGTCGGGCGCTTGCCCTTCCAGCGCATCCGGCCGGCCTTGCCCCAGTTGATGTTGGACTGCTCGGCGTTGCCGACCTCGCCGACCGTCGCGCGGCAGCGGACGTCGACGTAGCGCATCTCGCCGGACGGCATCCGCAGCTGTGCCCGGGAGCCCTCCTTGGCGACCAGCTGCGCCGAGTTGCCGGCGGAGCGGGCGATCTTCGCGCCGCCGCCGGGACGGAGCTCGATGCAGTGGATCGTCGTGCCGACCGGGATGTTGCGCAGCGGCAGGTTGTTGCCGGGCTTGATGTCGGCGCCGACGCCCGGCCTCGATCGCCGTGCCCTGGCCGATGCCGTGCGGCGCGATGATGTAGCGCTTCTCGCCGTCGGCGTAGTGCAGCAGCGCGATGCGCGCGGTGCGGTTCGGGTCGTACTCGATGTGCGCGACCTTCGCCGGGACGCCGTCCTTGTCGTAGCGACGGAAGTCGACGACGCGGTAGGCACGCTTGTGGCCGCCACCCTGGTGCCGGGTGGTGATCCGGCCCTGGTTGTTGCGGCCGCCCTTCTTGGGCAGCGGCCGCACCAGGGACTTCTCCGGCGTGGTGCGCGTGATCTCGACGAAGTCGGCCACGGACGAGCCACGACGGCCCGGGGTGGTCGGCTTGTACTTACGGATAGCCATGTCTGATTCCTCTCCGGCCCGGTCAGGAGACCGGACCCCCGAAGATGTCGATGCGGTGACCCTCGGCGAGGCTGACGATCGCGCGCTTGGTGTTGGCGCGACGCCCGACGCCCGAGCGGGTACGACGGGTCTTGCCGGGACGGTTCAGCGTGTTGACCGAGGTGACCTTGACGTCGAACACCTTCTCGACCGCGATCTTGATCTCGGTCTTGTTGGCGTCGGGGCGCACCAGGAACGTGTACTTGTTGTCGTCGAGCAGGCCGTAGCTCTTCTCGCTCACGACCGGCGCGATCAGCACGTCGCGGTGGTCCTTGTGCAGGGTGCTCATCTTCGCCTCCTCCTCGGCGTGCGTGAAGCCAGCGGCCTCGCGTCCTCGGCGGCTTGAACCAGACTCGCTCGGTCGTCGTACCACGGCCTCGGGCTCGTGGACGCCGGAGTCGGCGTTGCCCTTGATCTCGTAGCCCTTGGGCGTTGCCGCTCTTCAGCGGGCCTTCGCGCCCTGGGCAGCTCGACCGCGGCTCGTCGTCGGCGCCGGCTCGACGGCTGGCGACGCGTCGCGGCCGGCGGCTCGCGACGCGGCCGCGCCGCGGCGGCGGAGCCGGCACGAACGCGTCGTACGCGCCCTTGGTGAAGACCACGTCGTCGGACAGCAGCACGTCGTAGGTGTTGAGCTGGTCGACGGCGAGGAGGTGGCACCGCGCGACGTTGCGCAGCGACAGCCAGGTCAGCGCGTCCTCGCGCTCGAGCACGATCAGCTGGCGACGGCGTGCCGGACAGGTCGGTCAGCGCCTTGACCGCAGCCTTGGTGGAGGGCGTCGGCCCTCGACCAGCGCCTCGACGACGTGGACGCGACCGGCGCGGGCCCGGTCGGAGAGGGCGCCGCGCAGGGCGGCGGCCTTCATCTTCTTGGGGGTGCGCTGGTCGTAGCTGCGCGGCTGCGGGCCGTGGACGATGCCACCGCCGGCGAACTGCGGCGCGCGGGTCGAGCCCTGACGGGCGCGGCCGGTGCCCTTCTGCTTGTAGGGCTTGCGGCCACCGCCGCGGACCTCGCCGCGGGTCTTGGTCGACGTGCGTGCCCTGGCGAGCCGCGGCCTGCTGGGCCACGACGACCTGGTGGATCAGCGGGATGTTGGTCTGGACGTCGAAGATCTCGGCGGGGAGGTCGACGCTTGACAGTCTTCGACGGCCATCAGGCGGACAGCCTCCTCGACGCTTCGCGGCCGAGCGGATGACCACGAGGCCACCCTTGGGACCGGGGACGGCACCCTTGAGCAGGATCAGGCCCCGCTCGACGTCGACGGCGTGGACGGTGACGTTCTGGGTGGTGACGGTGTCGGTGCCCATCCGGCCGGCCATCCGCATGCCCTTGAAGACGCGGCCCGGCGTGGCGCAGGCGCCGATCGAGCCGGGCTTGCGGTGGTTGCGGTGGGCACCGTGGGAGGCGCCGACGCCGTGGAAGCCGTGGCGCTTCATGACACCGGCGTAGCCCTTGCCCTTGCTGGTGCCGGTCACGTCGACCTCGTCACCGGCGGCGAACAGCTCGGGGCCGAGCTCCTGGCCGACGGTGTACGACCGCGGCGTCCGCGGTGCGGATCTCGACGAGGTGGCGACGCGGGGTGACACCGGCCTTGGCGAAGTGGCCCGCAGCGGGCTTGGTGACCTTGCGGCCGTCGACCTCGCCGTACGCCGAGCTGGATCGCGTTGTAGCCGTCGGTCTCGGGGGTGCGGACCTGGGTGACCACGTTGGTGCCGCGCGGCGACGACGGTCACCGGCACGACCCGGTTGTTCTCGTCCCACGTCTGGGTCATGCCGAGCTTGGTGCCCAGCAGACCCTTCACGTTGCGTTCAAAAGTGCTCATGACGTCAGATCTCCTGGACTCAGAGCTTGATCTCGATGTCGACACCGGCCGGCAGGTCGAGCCGCATCAGCGAGTCGACGGTCTTCGGCGTGGGGTCGATGATGTCGATGAGGCGCTTGTGCGTGCGCATCTCGAAGTGCTCGCGGCTGTCCTTGTACTTGTGGGGCGAGCGGATGACGCAGTAGACGTTCTTCTCCGTCGGCAGCGGCACCGGGCCGGCCACCTTCGCGCCCGTCCGGGTCACGGTGTCGACGATCTTCCGCGCCGAGGTGTCGATCACCTCGTGGTCGTAGGCCTTGAGCCTGATGCGGATCTTCTGTCCCGCCATAGGTCCCGTTCGTCCTTCTCTTCATCGCGCACTCGGTCTGTTCCGGACGCTCTGGGTGAGTCCGTCCGCCTGCTCCGACCCGACCCGCCACACGACCCCCGAGGTCGGGCGTGTCGTGCCGTTCAGGCGCACGACAGACCGAAATCGATCTGGTCGGTGTTGTGGATGGCCACCCGACCCCGTCGTGCGGGTCGAGCTGAAACGGGATCTCCTGGTGCGGTGCGAGCACACGCGACAAACCCTCAGAGTTCGGGAGAACCTGTTCAGTAGTCAATGTGCCGCACCCCGGCAATCCCGCCGGAGCAACCGGAACTATCTTGGCAGAGATCGGCGCCGGCGCCAAATCTGTACGCCCCCGCGTGAGCGGGCGAGCGGGTGCAAGGATGTCAGTCCGCACCGGCGAGCGCCGGGTCCACGATCTTCACCACACTCATTCCGGGGGGGCTGCCGTATGACCGACCACGATCCGCCACCTCCGGGCGCTGGGCAGACGCCCGCGGGCGGTCCGCCGCCGGGGTGGCCGCCTCCCGGCGACGCCCCGGAGTACCGCGCGGGCCACGCGGCGGCGCCCGGCGCCGCGGGCGGACCGGCGATGGCCGGCGGGCTCGGCCGGCAGCCGCCCCAGCACGGCATCCCGTGGGGGCGTCCGCTGCACAAGCCGGGCACGGTGCCGCTGCGGCCGCTGACGCTCGGCGACTTCTTCGACGGCGCGTTCACCACGATCCGCCGCAACCCGCGGGCCACGATCGGGGTCGCCGCCCTGGTCACCGCCGGCGTTCATGGTGGTCCCGGTCGCTGGTCGCGATCGTGCTCGGCCTCGACCGGCCAGCTCGACCGGGCTCGACACCGACCGGTCCGACTCCTCGCCGTTCGCCGACGCCGGCGATCACCACCGCCAGCTCGATCGCGTCGATCTTCAGCTTCCTGGCCGGCATCGTGGTCACCGGCCTGGTCATGCCCGTGGTGACCAGGGCCGTCATCGGTGACCGGCTCACCGCGGGCCAGGCCTGGCAGCAGGCCAAGGGCCGCCTGCTCCGGCTGCTCGGGCTCGCCCTGCTCGAGGGGCTGGTCTTCGCACCGTGGTCGGCGTGCCGGTCCTGCTGGTGATCGCTGCTCGGCGTCGGCCGTCTCCGACAGCACCGCCGGCCTGGTGCTGGCCATCCTGCTCGGCCTGTTCGTCGTGCTGCTGGCCCTGTGCTGCCGCGCTGGCCATCCACGTCCGCTGGTTCCAGCTCGCCGCCCCGAACGTGGTGGTCGAGCGGCGCGGGCGTCCTCGCCGTCGCTGCGCCGCGGCGGCCGGCTCTCGAGCCGGGGCCAGTTCTGGCGGATCCTCGGCATCTTCCTGCTCGCCTTCCTGGCGACCGTGATCGTCAGCCAGGTGATCGCGGTGCCGTTCGCGCTCCTCGGCGCCGTGCCTCGCGTTCGGCCTCCCGAGCGCCGGCGGCACGGTCGGCGCTGCTGCTGAGCTCCAACGTCGCCTCGGTCGCTCTCCGGCGCGATCATCGGTCCGTTCACCGGCGCCGTCGCGGTGCTGCAGTACGTCGACCAGCGCTTCCGCAAGGAGGGCTTCGACATCGAGCTGATCAACCACGTGCAGTCCCGGCGGCAGTCCTGATGTCGTTCGCCCTCCTCCCGGGGATGGCCCTGCCCGGCCCGTTGCGTCCCGACCCCGGGACCGCGCGCGAGTGGCTGCGCGCAGGAGCTGTTGCCGGCGCGAGTACCGGCCGCAACCTCGTGCGAGCGGCTGCAGCGACTGGTTCCAGGACCTGTTCGCCAAGGCGCAGGGCGGCGCCGGCAGCTTCGGCGGGCTCAGCGGCGCGGTGCTGCTCGGGCTGACGCGTGGTCGTCGCGCTGCTGCTCGTGTTCGTGCTCTCGCGGCTGCGGCGCAACCCCGGCGCCGACCGCACCGGCCGGGCCGGTGTTCGGCGACGTCCGGCGCACGGCCGCCGAGCACCGCCGGCTGGCGCGGGCGGCGCTACGACACCGCGGACTGGGACGACGCCGTCGTCGAGGGCATGCGGGCGCTCGCCGCCGGGCTGGTCGAGCGGCGGCTGGTCGACGACGTGCCCGCCGCGACCGCCCACGAGGTCACCACGCTCGCCGCCCCACGCTTCCCGTCGTACGCCGACCGGCTGGAGCGGGCGGCCCGGGTCTTCGACGAGACGCGGTACGGCGACCACCGCGCCGACCCGCGAGCGCGCCGGCGCGATGCTCGACCTCGATGCCGCGCTCACGGGCGCCAGCCCGGCCAACGGAACCGATGCGCCGCGGTCCGGTGGCGGCGGTCCCCCGATGAGCGCGGCCGACCACCGAGGTCCTCCGGCGCAACCGCACTCCGCGTCGCTCCTCGGCCTGGCGCTGGTCGTCGCGATCTGCTGGGCCTGGCCGTGGTCAACCGCGACAACGCCCGCTTCGGCGGCGACCTCGACCCCGCGCAACCCCGACGCCGGCGGGCGCCCAGGCGGTCGCCCGGGTGCTCGACGACCACGGGGTCGACGTCCGCATCGTGCGCGGCGAGCGGGCCTTCCGCGACGCACCGGTCGACGACGGACACCACGGTCGTGGTGACCAACCCGGACCAGCTCGGCCGCAGCACGTTCGCACGGCTGCGCTCGCACGCGCGGTCCGCCGGCGCGGTGGTCGCTGGTCGGCCCGAGACCCCGGTGCTCGAGGACGCGTTCGGACTCGAGCCGCGCAGCCTCGGCGACCGACGACCTGTCCGCCAACTGCGACGAGCCGCTCGCCGACGGGCTGACCATCCGGGCACCGTTCGCCGCCGCGGTCGGCCGGCGCGGGCTGCTTCGGCGACGGCGGCGCGGTGGCCCTGCACCGGCCGGCCGCCGACCGGAGGTTCTGGCTGTTCCTGGCCCCCGACGTGCTCAGCAACGACCACGTCCCCGAGGCGGACAACGCCGCGCTGTCGCTGCGGCTGCTCGGCCAGCACGACCACGCTGGTCTGGTACGTCGCCGACTCCGACCGACGTCGTCCGCGGGAGACGGCGTCTCGATCTCGCTCGCTCCTGCCCCGCTGGCTCGTGCCCGGCACTGTGGCTGCTGCTCCTCGGCACGCTCGCGCTCCTGCTCTGGCGCGGCCGTCGGCTCGGGCCGCTGGTGCGCGAGCCGCTGCCGGTCGTGGTGCGCGCCGCCGAGTCGACGCGAGAGCCGCGGCCGGCTCTACCGACCGGGCGCGCGACCGTGGCCACGCCGCCGACGATCCTGCGGCACGCGACGCAGCGCCGGCTCGCCGAGCACGCTGGCGCTCCGCCCCGACGGCGCCGACGGCCGAGATCGTGCATGCCGTCGCCGCCCGCACCGGTCGCGTACCGACGAGGTCCACGACCTGCTCGCACCCGCCACCGTCGCGAACGACTCCGCGCTGGCCGACCTCGGCCGCCGGCTCCTGCAAGCTCGAGGACGAGGTACGCCCGCGATGACCGAGACCCTGCACGAGAACCGACGCACCGCGCCGACGAGGCACGCGAGGCGCTCTCCGCCGTCCGCGACCGAGGTGGCCAAGGCGGTCGTCGGCCAGGACGCCGCCGTCTCCGGTCTGCTGGTCGCGCTGCTCTCCGGCGGGCACGTGCTGATGGAGGGCGTGCCCGGCGTCGCCAAGACGCTGCTGGTGCGCACCCTGGCGACGGCGCTCGGCGTCGACACCAAGCGGGTGCAGTTCACGCCCGACCTGATGCCCGGCGACATCACCGGCTCGATGGTGATCGAGGGCGGCGGGCGGCCGAGCTCACCTTCCGCGAGGGCCCGGTCTTCACCAACCTGCTGCTCGCCGACGAGATCAACCGGACGCCGCCGAAGACCCAGTCGGCGCTGCTCGAGGCGATGGAGGAGGGGCAGGTCTCCGCCGACGGGCGTCACCCGCCCGCTGCCGACGCCGTTCCTGGTCGCGGCCACGCAGAACCCGGTCGAGTACGAGGGCACCTACCCGCTGCCGGAGGCCCAGCTCGACCGGTTCCTGCTCAAGGTGCAGATGCCGCTGCCCGGGCGCGACGACGAGCTGGCGATCGTGCGCCGGCACGCCGACGGCTTCGACCCGCGCGACATCGCCGGCGCCGGCGTCACGCCGGTGGCCGACCGCGGAGCACGTCGCGGCCGGCGGCCGCGGCCGTCGGCGACGGTGCGGGTCTCCGACGAGGTCGCCGGCGTACATCGTCGACATCGCGCGCGCCACCCGCACCTCGCCGTCGCTGAGCTCGGGGTCAGCCCGCGCGGCGCCACCGCGCTGCTGCGCACGTCGCGGGCCTGGGCGTGGCTGACCGGCCGCGACTTCGTGACCCCGGACGACGTGAAGGCGCTCGCCCAGGCGACGCTGGCGCACCGGCTGGCGCTGCGCCCCGAGGCCGAGCTCGAGGGCGTCGACGTCGACCAGGTGCTGGCGACGGCGCTCGGCTCGGTGCCGGTCCCGCGCTGACGGTGCCGCGATGGCGATCACCTGGCGGGTCCCGGTGCTGGTGCTGCTCGGCATCGGCGTGGTCTGCTGCGCCCGCACGGCGAGCACGGTGCGTTGTGGCTGGCCTGGTGGTGCGTCCTGGTCGCTGCGTCGACGTGCTGCTGGCGCCCGTCGACCCGCACCGCTCTCCGTCGTACGGCGCGCGACCGGGCCGGTGCGGCAGGGCGAGCCGACCGCGACGGCGCTCGACGTGCGCAACACGGGGAGCCGGGGCTGCGCGGTGCGCTGCGCGACGCCTGGCAGCCGTCGGCCGGGCGCGGTCGGCAACCGGCACCGGCTCGGCCTCGCCGGCGGGGGCAGCACCGAGGTCACGACCACGCTGCGTGCCGACCCGTCGCGGCGACCGTGCGGACCGACCGGGTCACGGTCGCGCAGCCTCGGGCCGCTCGGCCTCGCCGCCCGGCAGGCCAGCGCTGCAGGCGCCGGGCACGGTGCGGGTGCTGCCGCCGTTCCACTCCCGCAAGCACCTGCCCAGCCGGCTGGCCCGGCTGCGCGAGCTCGACGGGCGGGCTGCGGTGCGGGTGCGCGGGCAGGGCACGGAGTTCGACTCGCTGCGCGAGTACGTCGCGCGGCGACGACGTCCGCAGCATCGACTGGCGGGCCAGCGCGCGCAGCCGGACGTGGTGGTCCGCACCTGGCAGCCCGAGCGCGACCGTCGGGTGGTGCTCGTGCTCGACACCGGGCGCACCTCGGCCGGCCGGGTCGACGACGTCCCGCGGCTCGACTCGGCGATGGACGCCGCGCTGCTGCTGGCCGCGCTCGCCGCGCGGGCCGGCGACCGGGTCGACTTCGTCGCCGGCGACCGCGCGGTGCGGGCGCGGACCAAGGGCCGGCCACGGCCGCGACGTGCTGTCGCGGCCCTGCAGGACGCGATGGCCGAGCTGCGAGCCGGTGCTCGCCGAGACCAACTGGCGCGCGCTGGTCGGCGCGGTCGACGGGCTCGGCCGGCACCGCGCGCTGGTGGTGCTGCTCACCCCGCTCGAGCCGTCCGCCGTCGAGCAGGGGCTGCTGCCGCTGGTCGGCCCGCTGACCGCGCGCCACCAGGTGCTCGTGGCCTCGGTGCGCGACCCCGCGCTGGCCCGGCTCGCCGCCGGCCGCGAGCGACGCCGCGGCGACGTACGACGCGGCCGCCGCCGAGCAGGCGTCGCCCACCGCGACCGCACCGCCCGGCTGCTCGCCGCGCTCGGCGTCGACGTCCTCGACGCGGACGCCGACCGGCTCCCGGTGCGTCCTCGCCGACCACTACCTCGCGCTGAAGGCGCGCGGGCTGCTGTAGGGGGTGGCTGCGGTCCCGGGACACCGCATTTGCTGAGTTGTCGGGGCATGCGGACGCGTGCGCACCCCGCCAAGCCGCAAATGCGGTCTTCGCGGGACGCGCAGGCCCCACGCACACCAACCCGTACAGCCGCCCTACCCGACCGTCGCGACCCCGTCCTCGAGCAGCGACGGCGTCGAGGTCGCCGGTCCAGCCGGCGCGGACCGCACGGCGGCCGAGGACGAAGACGTAGGCCAGGAACGCCACCTCGGCGAGCGACCCCGATCCCGACCCGGGCCCAGGTCGGCAGCGCCGACGGGGTCACGAAGGCCTCGATCACGCCCGGAGACCAGCAGCACCGACGACCAGGCCGATCGCGACGCCGCCGGCGGAGCGGCCCTCGGCGCCAGCGACTGCGAGCGCGGTGTCGCTCGGCCGGGTGCGACCCAGGCCCAGAACAGCCGCAGCCCGACGCCGGCCGCGACGAAGACGGCGGTCAGCTCGAGCAGCCCGTGCGGCAGGATCAGCCCGAAGAACAGGCCGGCGCGGTCGTGGCGGATCATGATCGAGCCGACCACGGCCAGGTTCAGCGATGTTCTGCCACAGCACGTAGACGACCGGCAGCGCCGAGCACCCCGAGCGCGATGCAGAGCGCCGCGACCCAGGCGTTGTTGGTCCACACCTTCGCCGCGAAGTGCGAGGCCGCCGCCTGCTGGTAGTAGTCGGCGAAGTCGTTGTTGACCAGCTCGTCGACCTGCTGCGGGTCGAGCAGCGCCGACTCGACCTGCGGGTGCGCGAGCAGCCACCAGATCATCACCGCGGCGACGGCGTAGACGATCAGCATCACGGTCAGCCACCAGCGCCGGGTGCGGTACAGCGCGGCCGGGAAGCGGCGGACGAAGAAGTCGGCGACCTCCGGCCCAGCCGGTCGTGCGGGTGCCCGACCGACCGGATGCGGGCCCGGGCGAGCAGCGCGCTCAGGTAGCCGACGACCTGCGGCGTCGGGGCGCTGGAGCGGATCACGCTCAGGTGCGTGGCGACCTCCTGGTAGAGGTCGACCAGCTCGTCGGCCTCGGCGCCGCGTGCGCCGGGCGCCGCTGGCTGAGCTCCTCCAGCCGGCGCCACGTCAGCGTGGTGCGCGCCCACGTAGGCGTCGAGGTCCATGCCGGCAAGGGTACGGCGCGGCCTGCGCCGGGCGAACGCGACCTAGGACGTTCAGCCGACGCTGGCCCGAGTCCATCTACGCCGCGGCTCGACGCCGACGACCTCGTCACCGGCGAGGCCGTCACGCTCGAGCTGCCCGCCGGCCTCCCTCGGCATCCGGCTGATCTCCGGCCTGATCGACGTGATCGTCGAGGGCGGGCTGCTGGTCGTCGGCCTGTTCGTGGTCGGGTTGCCGTCGCGACGGACGAGGCGCTGCACGCCGTGGGCGCATCGTCGTCGTTCGCCGGCGCTCCTGGTGATCGTGCCGGCCACCCTCGAGACCCTCACCCGCGGGCAAGAGCGTCGGCAAGCTCGCCGTCGGCACTCGCGGACCGTGCGCGACGACGCCGGCCCGATCTCCTTCCACCACGCGTTCGTCCGCGCCCTGGTCGGGGTGGTCGAGATCTGGATGTTCTTCGGCGTGCCCGCCCTGGTCAGCGCGCTGGTCAACTCCCAGCGGCAAGCGGCTCGGCGACCTAGTCGCCGGCACGTACGTCGTCCGCGACAAGGTCGGGCTGCGTGCTGCCGCACCGGTGCCGATGCCCCCGCAGCTCGCGCACTGGGCCGCACGCCGCCGACATCGCCCCGCTGCCCGACGGCCTCGCGGTCTCGATCCGGCAGCTCCTCGGCCGGCGGCACCGACCTGAGCCCCGACGCCGCGGTCCCTGGCTGGTCGACACTCGCCGACCGCACCCTGTCGTACGTCGCGCCGCCACCGCCGCCGGGCACGCCACCCGGAGCAGTTCCTCGCCGCCGTCGCCGCCGAGCGCCGCGAGCGTGACCGCGGACGCCTGCACCGGGAGGCCGAGCTGCGGCACCGGCTGACCCAGCGCCGCACACCCTAGATCTGCGCCGTCTCCTCGCCCATGCACTCGAGCGCCGACACGTCGTCCTCCCGCGCCCGCGCCGGGATCGAGAGGCACATCAGCGAGGCCGATCAGGCACAGCCCGCCCGCGGTCATCCAGGCGAGGTAGTAGTCGCCGAGGTGCTCCCGCACCAGGCCGGCGTACGACGCCGCGACCCCGGCGCCGACCATGTGCGAGGCGAACACCCAGCCGAACACGACCCCCGAACGTTCCAGCCCGAAGTGCGTGCGGCACAGCGCCACCGTCGGCGGCACCGTCGCCACCCAGTCGAGCCCGTAGAAGACGATGAACAGGAACAGGTTCGGGTGCACCTCGGGACCGAGCAGGCTCGGCACCACGAGCAGCGACAGCCCGCGCAGCAGGTAGTAGACGAACAGCAGGAAGCGCGGGTCCACCCGGTCCGACAGCCAGCCCGACGCGATCGTGCCGACGATGTCGAAGATCCCGATCAGCGCGAGCAGGTTCGCCGCGGTGGTCGCCGGCATGCCCGTGGTCGTGCGCGGCCGGGATGAAGTGGGTGCCGATCAGGCCGTTGGTCGACCAGCCACAGATCCAGAAGCGACAGGAACAGCGCCCAGAACGTCCAGCGCCGCGACACCTGCGCCAGCGTGCGCACCGCCAGCCGGGCGGGCCCGGGTCCGCCCCGTGACCGGCGGCGGCTCGACGTAGCCGGGCTCGGCGCGCCGTACGGCGTCGTGCCGGCGTCGGAGGGCCGGTCGCGCATCACGAGCAGCACCACCGGCACCAGCAGCAGCGCGAACACCGCCACCAGCCCGGCGGCCCAGCGCCAGCCGGGATCCTCGGCGAGCCGAGCGATCGCCGGCAGGAACACCAGCTGACCGGTGGAGCTCGCCGCGGAGAAGATTCCGGTGACCAGCCCCCGTTGACGTACGAACCAGCGGTTCGCCACGATCGCCGCCGAAGACCAGCGCCATCGCCCCGGTGCCGACGCCGATCGGCACGCCCCACAGGAACCAGAGCTGCCAGGACTGGGTCATCACCAGGGTCAGCCCGGCGCCGGCCGCGACCATGCGTGAGCGCACCGGCCACCACCCGGCGGATGCCGAAGCGCTCCATCAGCGCGGCAGCGAACGGCGCGGTCAGTCCGTAGATCACCAGGTTGAGGCTCACCGCGCCGGACGTGGTGCCGCGCGACCAGCCGAACTCGTTCTCCAGCGGCTCCAGCAGCGCACCCGTGGACGACCGGAAGCCGGCGGCCGCGACCAGCGCGAGCAGCGTGACCAGCGCGACCCACCAGGCGCGGTGGATCCGGAGCAGACCCACCGGCGTCAGCTGTTCGAGCTGAGCGTGCCGAGCGTGGCGAGTCCGAGGACCAGGCCCGCGACGAGGAGGATCACGAGGCTGAACACGAGCAGGGCGGTGCCGATCATGCCCATGATCCGGCCCGCGCTCGCGCTGCTCTGGCCACCCAGGCGACCCTGCGAGGCGTTGATCTCGCGCAGCACGCGGTTGCCCATGTGCCACGCGAACGGCGCGCACACGCCGCACAGGACGAGTCCGAGGATGCCGAGCACCAAGGTGGTGTTGGCTTGCGGGTGGTCCGGCGGCGCGTAGTACACGCCCTGGTACGGCTGGTACGGCGGCGGCTGCCCGGGGGGACCCGGCGGCTGGTCGGGGTGATCGCTCACGGTCACGAGTCTGGCACGATCCACGTCCTCGCTCTTGTCGGTGCCGCGAGGCCGACTTACCGTCAGGTATGGGTCCGTGGGTGATCCTCCTCTTCCTGGCCACACCGGTCGTGCTGACCGCGCGTCTGGTCCAGGCGCTCGCCGACCCGGAGGCCTCGTGGTCCCGGTCGATCTACCAGGCCTTCCGACGCTACGTCCGCGGGCTCCGCAGCTACGACCCCGCGCTGCCGGTGGGGCGCCCGATCCAGGAGATAGCGTCCGACGTCCGCCGCCTCGGCCGCCAGGTGCGGCACCCCGACGATGGCCGCAGCGCCGCCCGGATCGTGGCCCTGCTCCGGTCGTACGACGCCGTGCTCGGCGAGGCCTGCGCGGCGCTCGGCTACACCCAGCTGCTGGGCGTGCTGCCGCCCGGGCCGGAGCTCGACCACGAGCGCGAGCGGGTCGAACAGCTGCTCACACGCGCCGGCCTGGTGCTCGAGGAGACCCCCTGAGGGATCACACCCGCCGGTAGGTCAGGTCGGTGACGGCGCGCCCCTCGTCCAGGCCCCGGCGCTCGAACCGGGTGAGCGGACGCTCCTCCCAGCGGCCCGCCACGCCCCCGGCCAGCATCGGCTCGTCGTCGAGCACGGCGCGCATCGCGTCGGCGTACTCCGCCCAGTCGGTGGCCAGCCGCCAGACGCCCCCATCGGACAGCGCGGTCGCCGCGTCATGGACGAACGCCGGCTGCACCAGCCGCCGCTTGTGGTGCCGCGTCTTGGGCCACGGGTCGGGGAAGAACGTCCAGAGCTCGGCGATCGACCCTGGTCCGAACAGGTGCCGCATCGACCAGACCGCGTCGACCGAGATCAGCCGCACGTTGTCGACGCCGGCCTCCTCGAGCCGCCACAGCGCACCGGCGACCCCGGGCCGCCAGACCTCGAACGCCAGCACGTCGTACGCCGGGCGCGCGGCCGCGAGCGCGACGAGGGACTCGCCCACTCCCGACCCGATCTCGACGACCAGCGGCGCCGAGCGCCCGAACCAGCCGGACAGGTCGAACCCGGGGTCGTCCACGGCCTCGTCCGGGATCACCCACGCGTCCGCGCGCCGGTCCCACGCCGCCTGCTCGCGCTCGCTGAACCGGCTGCTCCGGCGCGAGTACGACAGCACCTCGCGGACCCGATGCCCGTCCTCGGTGAACCGTGCGTGCGGCCGCGCCGGCCGTATGCCCTCACCCATCATCACGTTGAGTTGTGCCTCCGGCACCGTCGAGTTGTGCCTCCGGCACCGTTCGAGGTGCGCGGGCACCCAGGCTGGCACGGTACGGCGCCGTGGACCCCTCGTTGAGTCGCGTGCGACGCCTCCTCCGCTTCGCTCCTCCGGCCTCGCACGCAACTCAACTCCTCACCACGTGAAACGGAGGAGCCCCGCAAGTCGCTCTGCGACTTGCGGGGCTCTCGGCGTTTCACTTGGTGATCTTGGTGACCCGGCCGGCGCCGACGGTGCGGCCGCCCTCGCGGATCGCGAAGCGGAGGCCGTCCTCCATGGCGATCGGCTGGATCAGCTCCACCGACATGTCGGTGTTGTCGCCCGGCATGACCATCTCGGTGCCCTCGGGGAGGGTCACCACGCCGGTCACGTCCGTGGTCCGGAAGTAGAACTGCGGACGGTAGTTGTTGAAGAACGGCGTGTGACGGCCACCCTCCTCCTTCGAGAGGATGTAGACGCTCGCCTCGAAGTTGGTGTGCGGGGTGGTGGTGCCCGGCTTGATCACGACCATGCCGCGCTCGACGTCCTCGCGCTTGGTGCCGCGGAGCAGCAGGCCGACGTTCTCGCCCGCCTCGCCCGTGTCGAGCAGCTTGCGGAACATCTCGATGCCGGTGACGGTCGTCGTCTGCTTGGCGTCGCGGATGCCGATCAGGTCGACGGTCTCGTTGACCTTGACCACGCCGCGCTCGATGCGGCCGGTGATGACGGTGCCACGACCGGTGATCGTGAAGACGTCCTCGACGGGCATCAGGAACGGCTTGTCGGTCTCGCGAACCGGCTGCGGGATCGTACTCGTCGACCGCGTTCATCAGCTCCATGATCGACTCGCACCACTTCTCGTCACCCTGCAGCGCCGGGAAGGCCGCGACGCGGACCACGGGGATGTTGTCGCCGTCGAAGTCGTACTCGCGAGGAGCTCGCGCACCTCCATCTCGACGAGCTCGATGAGCTCCTCGTCGTCGACCATGTCGCACTTGTTCAGCGCCACGACCATGGCCGGCACGCCGACCTGGCGGGCGAGCAGCACGTGCTCACGCGTCTGCGGCATCGGACCGTCGGTGGCGGCGACCACGAGGATCGCGCCGTCCATCTGGGCCGCGCCGGTGATCATGTTCTTGATGTAGTCCGCGTGACCAGGGCAGTCGACGTGCGCGTAGTGGCGCGCCTCGGTCTGGTACTCGACGTGCGCGATGGAGATGGTGATACCGCGCTGGCGCTCTTCGGGCGCCTTGTCGATCTGGTCGAACGCCGAAGCCTCGTTGAGGTTCGGGAACTTGTCGTGCAGCACCTTGGTGATTGCTGCGGTCAGCGTCGTCTTGCCATGGTCGATGTGACCGATGGTGCCGATGTTGACGTGCGGCTTGGTCCGCTCGAACTTCGCCTTAGCCACGGTGGGCTCCTCCTGTTGTTGTTACTTGACTCGTTGCCAGTGAAGAAGTGGTGCTGGGCCGCGCAAGTGCTACTCGCCACGGACCTTCTTGATGATCTCGTCGGCGACGTTCTGCGGAACCTCGGCGTACGAGTCGAACTCCATCGAGTACGACGCCTGGCCGGAGGTCTTGGACCTCAGGTCGCCAACGTACCCGAACATCTCGGAGAGCGGCACCAGCGCATCGACGACCCGGTCGCCGGAGCGCTCGGACATGTTGTGCACCTGGCCGCGGCGGGAGTTGATGTCGCCGATCACGTCACCCAGGAACGTCTCCGGGGTCACGACCTCGACCGCGAACATCGGCTCCAGCAGCACCGGCTTGGCCATCCGTGCGGCCTCCTTGAAGGCCTGGTTGCCGGCGATCTTGAACGCGAGCTCGGAGGAGTCGACGTCGTGGTACGCGCCGTCCTCGAGGCTCACCTTCACGTCGACCATGGGGTAGCCGGCGAGCACGCCGAACTCCATCGCCTCCTGGGCGCCCTGGTCGACCGAGGGGATGTACTCCCGCGGGATGCGACCACCGGACACGTTGTTGACGAACTCGTAGCCGGCACCGTGGCCGGTCTCCTCGTCGATGCTGGGCTCGATCGAGATCAGCACCTTCGCGAACTGGCCGGACCCACCGGTCTGCTTCTTGTGGGTGTAGGAGTGCTTCTCCACCTTGCGGCGGATGGTCTCGCGGTAGGCGACCTGCGGCTTGCCGACGGTCGCCTCGACGCGGAACTCGCGCTTCATCCGGTCGACGAGGATCTCCAGGTGGAGCTCGCCCATGCCGGCGATGATCGTCTGGCCGGTCTCCTCGTCCGCCTTGACTGTGAACGTGGGGTCCTCGTCGGACAGCCGCTGGATCGCGGTGCCGAGCTTCTCCTGGTCGCCCTTGGTCTTGGGCTCGATCGCCACCTCGATCACCGGGGCCGGGAACGTCATCGACTCGAGGATCACCGGGTGCTGCTGGTCGCACAAGGTGTGACCGGTCTTGGTCTCCTTCAGGCCCATGACGGCCACGATCTGGCCGGCGCCGACCGACGCGATCTCCTCACGCTTGTTGGCGTGCATCTGGTAGACCTTGCCGATCCGCTCCTTGCGGCCGTTGACCGAGTTGAGCACCGAGGTGCCGGCCTCGAGCTTGCCGGAGTAGACGCGGACGTAGATCAGCTTGCCGAGGTGCGGGTCGGTGGCGATCTTGTACGCCAGGCCCGAGAACGGCTCCGAGTCGGACGGCTGCCGGACGATCGCCTCGTCCTCGTCCTTGACCGAGTGGCCCTGGATGCCGTCGATGTCGAGCGGCGAGGGCAGGTACTTCACGACCGCGTCGAGCAGGGGCTGCACGCCCTTGTTCTTGAACGCGGTGCCGCAGAGCACCGGGTTGACCAGGTCGGCCAGGGTGGCGCGACGGATCGCGGCCTCGAGCTCCTCGACGGAGAACTCCTCCTCGTCGAGGTACTTCTCCATGATCTCGTCGTCGGCCTCGGCCAGGGTCTCGAGCAGCTTCTCGCGCCACTCGGCGGCCTGCTCGGCCAGCTCCGCGGGGATCTCCTCGACCTCGTAGTCCTCGCCCATCGTGGTCTCGCCGCGCCAGGTCAGGGCACGCATGCCGACCAGGTCGACGACACCGAGGAAGTCGGACTCGGCACCGATCGGGAGCTGCAGCACCAGCGGGGTGGAGTTCAGGCGCTCGATCATCATGTCGACGCAGCGCCAGAAGTCGGCGCCGGTGCGGTCGAGCTTGTTGACGAAGCACATCCGCGGGACGGAGTACTTGTTCGCCTGCCGCCAGACGGTCATCGTCTGGGGCTCGACGCCCGCGACGCCGTCGAAGACCGCGACCGCGCCGTCGAGCACCCGCAGGGAGCGCTCCACCTCGGCGGTGAAGTCGACGTGCCCGGGGGTGTCGATGATGTTGATCTGGTGGTCCTTCCACCAGCAGGTCGTCGCGGCGGACGTGATCGTGATGCCGCGCTCCTGCTCCTGCTCCATCCAGTCCATGGTGGCGGCGCCCTCGTGGACCTCGCCGATCTTGTACGTGATGCCGGTGTAGAAGAGGATGCGCTCGGTGGTGGTGGTCTTGCCGGCATCGATGTGCGCCATGATGCCGATGTTGCGGACCTTCTTGAGGTCCGTGGTGATGTCGACAGCCACTGTCTGTGCGTTCCTTAGAAAGTAGAGAGATGCGGGATGCAGGAGGAAAACACGGGCGAAGGACGCCGTGTTCCCCTCCCGGCAGTCACCAGCGGTAGTGCGCGAAGGCCTTGTTGGACTCGGCCATCTTGTGGGTGTCCTCGCGCTTCTTCACCGCGGCGCCCAGGCCGTTGCTCGCGTCGAGGATCTCGTTCATCAGCCGCTCGGACATCGTCTTCTCGCGACGGTCCGCGGCGTAACCGACCAGCCAGCGCAGCGCGAGCGTGGTGCCGCGCGTGCCCTTGACCTCGATCGGGACCTGGTACGTCGCGCCACCGACGCGGCGGCTCTTGACCTCGATCGCCGGCTTGACGTTGTCGAGCGCGCGCTTGAGCGTCAGCACCGGGTCGGTGTCGGTCTTGGTGCGGCAGCCCTCGAGCGCGGTGTAGACGATGCGCTGGGCGACCTGCTTCTTGCCGTCCTGCAGCACCTTGCTCACGAGCTGGGACACGAGCTGCGACCCGTAGACCGGGTCCATGTCGATCGGCCGCTTCGGGGCGGGACCCTTGCGGGGCATTAGCTCTTCTCCTTCTTCGCGCCGTAGCGGCTGCGGGACTGCTTGCGGTTCTTCACACCCTGGGTGTCGAGCGAGCCGCGGATGATCTTGTAGCGAACGCCGGGGAGGTCCTTCACGCGACCCCCGCGGACGAGCACGATCGAGTGCTCCTGCAGGTTGTGGCCGACGCCCGGGATGTAGGCCGTGACCTCGATGCCGCTGGACAGGCGCACGCGGGCGACCTTGCGGAGGGCAGAGTTCGGCTTCTTCGGGGTGGTCGTGTAGACGCGGGTGCAGACACCGCGACGCTGGGGCGAACCCTTCAGGGCAGGCGTCTTGTTCTTCGACACCTTGTCCTGACGGCCCTTGCGGACGAGCTGGTTGATCGTGGGCACCGGGCGGTTCCCTCTCTTGTTGCTCTCAGTGCCCGACGCCTTGCCGGGCACGATGATGTTGCGTTGTGCGCTAGGTCGCCTGTGACCACGAAGTCGCCGCGCGCGGACCGCGCACGGGCAGGCAAGATGGCCTGGGATTCACCAGACACGAGTTGCAAGATTACCGGCTGCCCGTGCAGGGGTCAAAACGGTTGGTCGCCCGCCAGGAGCTCCGCGAGGTGCAGTGCGCGGACGCCCGCGAGGTCGTCGAGCTGGGTGCGGCACGAGAACCCGTCCGCGAGCACGACGGCCCCCTCACCCGCGCGTCGTACGGCGGGCAGCAGGGTGTGCTCGGCGATCGCCACCGACACCTCGTAGTGCCCCTGCTCGACCCCGAAGTTGCCGGCCAGCCCGCAGCATCCGCCGAGCCGGGTGACCGTCGCCCCGGCCCGCGTGAGCAGGCCCAGGTCGGCCTCCCAGCCGAGCACCGACGCCTGGTGGCAGTGCGGCTGGGCGACCACCTCGACACCGGTCAGGTCACGCGGGCTCCAGCCGTCGAGCCCGCTCAGCAGCTCGGCCAGCGAGCGCACGCCACGCGCCACCTCGCCGGCGCGGAGGTCGTCGAGCAGCTCCTCGGCGTCGGAGCGCAGGGTGGCCAGGCAGCTCGGCTCCAGCCCCACCACCGGCACGCCGGAGGCGACGTAGGGGTGGAGCGTGGCGACGGCACGGCCCAGGATGCGTCGCGCCTGGTCGAGCTGGCCGGTGGTGATCCAGGTCAGCGCGCAGCAGGCCGCCTCGGGGATCACCCCCACTCGCAGGCCGGCCGCCTCGAGCAGCCGCACGGCCGCGCGGCCGCTGTCGGCGGCGAACCGGTCGGTGAACGAGTCAGCCCACACCCACACGTCGACGGCGTCCAGCCGGGCCAGAGGTCTCGACAAGCTCGACCACCGGGAGGAGCGCAGTGGTTCCTCCGAGAACGCCGGCAGCCGCCGCCGCTGGTCGACGCCCGCAGCGGCCTTCGCCAGCCGGGCGAGGGGTCCGATCCTCAGCATCCGGTTGGCCAACCGCGGGGGCGTCCTCCGGGCCCACCTCGGCAGCCGGCCGAGCGCGTAGTGCGACCGTGGCCGCAGCCGGCGCCGGTAGCGCTGGTGCAGCGCCTCGGACTTGTAGGTCGCCATGTCGATGCCGGTCGGGCAGTCGCGGGCGCAGCCCTTGCAGGACAGGCAGAGGTCGAGCGCCTGCTCGACGGCGGGGTCGTCCCAGCCGCCGACCACACTCTGCCCACCTCCGGCGTCGACGAGCTCCTGGAGGACACGTGCTCGCCCCCGTGTGGAGTCCTTCTCGTCACGGGTGGCGACGTACGACGGGCACATCACGCCGCCGGCGCCCGTGTTGTCGGCCAGGCACTTGCCGACGCCCGTGCACCGGTGGACCGCGGTCTCGAACGACCCGTCGTCGTGCGCGAACCGCAGCATCGGCAGCACCGGACGCCGCGGTGACGCCAGTCGCAGGTCGGCGTCGAAGGGCGCCGGGTCGACCAGCACGCCCGGGTTGAGCAGCCCGTCGGGGTCGAGCAGCCGCTTGGCCTGCCGCATCAGGTCGAGCGCCTCGGCGGAGTACATCCGCGGCAGCAGCTCCGAGCGCGCCCGGCCGTCGCCGTGCTCGCCCGACATGCTGCCGCCGTACGACGCGACCAGGTCGGCCGAGTCCTCCACGAACCGGCGGAACCGGCGGCGTCCCTCGCCGTCGTCGAGCGCGAAGTCGATCCGCACGTGCACGCAGCCGTCACCGAAGTGGCCGTAGGGCACGCCGTCGAGGCCGGCGTCGCGCAGCAGGGCGTCGAACTCGCGAAGGTAGTCGCCGAGCCGGTCCGGCGGGACTGCGGCGTCCTCCCACCCGGACTGGGCCTGACGGTCGAGCGAGCGGGCGGCCAGGCCGGCGCCGTCCTCGCGGATCCGCCAGAGCGTCGCCTGCTCGGCCGGGTCGGTGACCACCCGGTGCGGGACGCCGGCGGTGCGGGCGACCGCCTGGGCCAGCGCCTCCACCTCGGCCACGCTGGCGCCGGTGACCTCCGCGAACAGCCAGCCGTCCCCCGGCGGCAGGTCGGGCACGTGGCCGCCGTGGGTGCGCACCACGTCGACGATCCGGTGGCCGAGCCCCTCGCAGGCGACGAGCGGATGGGCCAGCAGCGCAGGTACGGCGTCGGCCGCGTCGGCCATCGAGGGGAAGCCGAGCACCGCGAGCGCCCGGGCCGGCGCGTCCTCGACGAGCATGACCTCGGCCGCGAGCACCACCGCGAGCGTGCCCTCGGAGCCGACGAGGAACCGGTCCATCCGGCGCCCGTTCTCCGGCAGCAGGTGCTCGAAGGAGTAGCCCGACACCTGGCGTCCGAACCGGCCGAACTCGGTGCGCACGGTGGAGAGGTGGCCGTCGACCAGCGCGGCCAGTCCCTCGTGCCCGGCACCCGGGAGGTCGAGCACGCTGCCGTCGGCGAGGGCGACCCGGAGCGCGGCCACGTTGTCGACCGACCGGCCGTACCCCAGGGCCCGCGAGCCGCAGGCGTTGTTGCCGAGCATCCCGCCGATCGTGCAGCGGGTGTGGGTGGACGGGTCCGGTCCGAAGCGCAGGCCGTGGGCCCGGGCCTCGCGCTGGAGCGCGGCGTGCACGACCCCAGGCTGCACGCGCGCGGTCCGCCGGCCGGAATCGATGGCCGCCACCTGGTTGAGCCAACGGCTGGTGTCGACCACGATGCCCGGGCCGACCGCGTTGCCGGCGATGGAGGTGCCGGCGCCGCGCATGGTCAGCGGGGTGCCGGTCTCCCGCGCGGTCGCGATCGTGGCCAGCACCTCGTCCGCGTCGTGCGGGCGGACCACCACCTGCGGCGGGATCCGGTAGAGCGAGGCGTCGGAGGAGTAGAGCGCGCGCGCCAGCGCCGATTCGTCGGCGTCGGTCACCCCGTTGCGCCGCAGCGCCGCGAGGAGTTCGCTCACCAGAGCTCCATCGAGCGGGACAGGATGCCCGCGGCCGCCTCCTCGTCGACCTCACGCGGGGCCGTCGCGAGCAGGCGCTGCTGCTGGAGCGTGCCGGTCACGAGGTCCGGCACGTCGGAGGAGTCGTAGCCGACCGCCGCAAGCCCGTTGGGGATCGCGATGTCGCTCATCAGGTCGGTCAGCACCCGGGCGAGCTGGTCGGGGCCGGCGTCGTAGGTGTTGTCCGGCGCCAGCAGCGATGCAGCGCGCAGGTGGCGTTCGGGAGCGGACTCGAAGGTGTACCGGAACGCCTCGGGCGCGGTCAGCGACACCGCCATCCCGTGCGGCACCATCGGCTCGTCGCCGAGGTAGCCGTCGGGGTGGAAGTCGCGGACCCGTCCTGCGATCGGGTAGGCGTTGGCGTGCGGGATGTGCACGCCCGCATTGCCGAAGCCGAGGCCGGCGAACGTGGCCGCCATCGCCATCTCCCCGCGGGCGTCGACGTCGTCACCATGGCCCACCGCTCGGCGGAACGACGTCGCGAGCAGCGACATCGCCTTCTCCGACCACATGTCCGCGATCGGGTTCGAGCCGCAGTAGGGCACCCGCTGCTCCGGCTGCTTGCGGTCGTACGACGTGTACGGGCGAGCGGTGTAGCTCTCGAGCGCGTGGCAGAGGATGTCCATGCCCGACGCGGCGGTCACGCCGGCGGGCTGGCTCATGGTGAGCGTCGGGTCGACCACGGCCAGGGTCGGCCGGAGCCGGGCGTGGGAGATGCCGGTCTTCACCTTGAGCGACAGCACGTCGAGAACGCAGACCGTCGTCGACTCCGCGCCGGTGCCGGTCGTCGTCGGCACGGCCACCAGCGGCTTGAGTGGCTGCTCGGGGTTGCGTGCCTTGCCGACCGGGGCGTTGACGTAGTCCATCAGCTCGCCCTCGTTGGAGGTGAGCAGGTTGACCGCCTTCGCGGTGTCGATCGCCGACCCGCCGCCGACGGCCACGAACGCGTCCCACGGTCCCTCGGCGCGGGCCCAGTCGATCGCACGCTGCATGCTCTCGTCGGTGGGCTCCACGTGCGCGCCGTCGTACACCAGGGCCTCGATGCCGAACTGCGCCATCTGGTCGGCGATCCGCTGCGGGTGACCGGTCGCGGCCACGCCCGGGTCGGTCACCACCAGCGCGCGACGCACGCCGTACTGGAGCAGGTCGTGGCCGACCTCGTCGGAGGCGCCGGTCCCGAACTTCAGCTGAGGTGCTCCGTAGGTGAAGACCGTCTCCCGCGCGATGTCCTGAGCCACGCCACCACCTTAGGCGTCGCCGGAGAGGCCCAGCGCGAAGCCCACCACGTCGGTGACCGCGACCCGGCCACCGGTGACGTCTGCCAGGGCGACCCAGGCGACGCGGTCGGTGGTGCCGCCGGTCTCGACGACACCGGCGTCCTCGGTGCCGACGGTCGCGGCGAACACCAGGTGGACGCCGTGGAAGTCCTCCGTGCGCCCGGTCGGCGCGGTGCCGGTGAAGTGCTCGTCGTGCACGCCGAGCAGGTCGCCGACGCTCGCCTCGAGCCCGGTCTCCTCCCGCACCTCGCGCACCAGGGCAGCGGCGGGCGACTCACCGTGGTCGACGCCGCCGCCGGGGAGGGTCCAGGCCCCGGGGTGGGCGCCGGTGGCCGAGATCCGGGTCAGCAGCACCTCGTCGCCGCGCCGGACCAGGGCGTACGCCGCGAGACGCTGGCGCGCGGCCGGGGCGTGGGCCGCGAGCGCGTCGAAGACAAGGCCGCTCACCGTGACCGCCCCGGACTCCACGTCCGCCAGCGGGAACCAGGCCACGTCGACGGTGGAGCCGTCGCGCTCGACGACGTGCGGCTCCGGCGCGTCGCGCGGCACCCACCCGTCGTACACGATCCGCACGGAGTGCATGTCCGTGCCCGAGTTGCTGGCGTGGAACCGCACCGAGTGCACGTGCGCGGAGTCGCCGATCATGGCGTCGAGCCCGGTCTCCTCGTGCACCTCGCGCACCACCGCGTCGCGGGGGTCCTCGCCGAACTCCACGCCGCCGCCGGGCAGCGTCCACAGCGGCGTCTCGCTCAGCCACGGCGCCAGCCGGCAGAGCAGGACCATCCCGTCGCGCACGATCACCGCGTAGGCGCCGATGCGTTGTCGCCGCGGCAGCCCGCCGTCCGTCATGCCGGCGAGTCTAGGGTTGGAAGGCCCCTTCTCCGGGTACTAGGAGGCGATGTCCGCCTCTCCTCCAGTCCCTGCCCCGGCGTCGGCGCCGGCGCCGGCTACCCGAAAGCCGGCCCGCGACCCGTGGTTCGACAACGCGAAGTTCGCGCTCGTCGCCCTGGTCGTGATCGGGCACATGTGGACCCTGCTGAGCGACGCCGGTGCCAAGGTGTGGCTCTACGACTTCCTCTACTACTGGCACGTGCCGGCGTTCGTGATCGTCACCGGCTACCTGTCCCGCAACTTCGACTACTCGCACGAGCGGCTGCGGGCGCTGTTCCGCACGGTCGTGGTGCCGTACATGCTCTTCGAGCTCGTGCTGGCGCTGTTCCGCGTGTACGTCGGCCACGAGAACATCAACGACATCTGGGCCGACCCGCACTGGCCGATGTGGTACCTCACCGCGCTGTTCTTCTGGCGGCTGCTCACGCCGCCGTTCCGCAAGGCGTCGTACGCCGCCATCCCGATCGCGGTCGTCATCAGCCTGGTCGCGGGCATCCGCGCCACCGACTGGCTCGACCTCGCGCGCGTGCTGGGTCTGTTGCCGTTCTTCGTGATCGGCATCTCACTGCGCAAGGAGCACTTCGAGGTGCTCCACCGGCGCTGGGTGCGCGTCGCGGGGGTCGTGGTGCTCGCCCTGATCTTCGTCGCGGCGCGGTTCACCGACGCCTGGATCAACACCGAGTGGCTCTACTACCGGGCGCGGTACGACGAGCTCGAGCCGCACGACCTCCAGGCGATCCTGATCCGATCCGCACTGATCGTGATCGGCACGTTCGGAGCGTTCGCGTTCCTGTCCCTCCTGCCGCCCCGGCAGACCTGGTACACCCGGCTCGGTGGCGCCACCCTCGTGGTCTACCTGTTCCACGGGTTCGTGGTGAAGTCGTTGCTCTACGCCGGAATCACCTTCGGCGGCCACGAGAACCTGGGCCTGCTGGTGCTCACTCCGTTCGCGGTGCTGCTGGCCACGTTCCTGTCCTGGCCCTCGGTGACGCGTGTGCTCAACAAGGCGGTCGACCCGATCGGCGGGATCATCTCCTACCGGCGGCACCGCGGCCTTCCACCTCCTGGGGACGTGCCTCCCCACGAGGCGGAGGCCCCCACGAAGGAGCCAGCCGCCCTGAGCGGCGGCTCGTCCACCGTCATTAGCTGAACGGGGGGCGCTCGTCCAGGCGAACCGAGCTCCGCCCGGCCCAGCGCCAGACGCGGGCCGCGCGGTCGCGGTCCTCGTCGGTGACCAGGTTGCCCATCCAGCGCAGGGCGAGCGTCATCAGCCAGGTGGAACGCATCCCGGGCGGACCCAGCGCCGGGAGCAGGCGCGGCACCGTGACCAGGCCCGCGAGCCTCCGGGCGATCGAGAACGACTCGCCGTAGTGGTCACGCAGCAGCGCCGGCCACACCGCGGAGACGTCGTCGTGCTCGGCCAGCACCTCGGCGACCAGGCGCCCGGTCTCGAGGCCGTAGTCGATGCCCTCGCCGTTGAGCGGGTTGACGCACGCGGCTGCGTCGCCGATCAGCGCCCAGTTGGGGCCGGCCACATGGGACACCGCGCCGCCCATCGGCAGCAGCGCGGAGGTCGGCGCTCGCAGCGGCCCGTCCAGCGCGAACTCCTCGCGGCGCTGGTCGGCGTAGTGCTGCATCAACGGCCTCAGCGCAACGTCCGCCGGTCGCTTCGCCGTCGCCAGAGTGCCGACGCCGATGTTCACCTCGCCGTCGCCGAGCGGGAAGATCCAGCCGTAGCCGGAGAGGATCTCGTCGTCCACGCCGCGCAGCTCGAGGTGCGAGCTGATCCACTCGTCGTCGGAGCGCTCCGAGCGCACGTACGCCCGAGCGGCGACGCCGTACGCCGTCTCCCGGTGCCACTCGCGGCCCAGGACCTTGCCCAGCGGTGAGCGGACGCCGTCGGCGACCACCAGCTGCTCGCAGCCGATCTCGAAGCGCTCACCGTCCCGCTGGAAGACCACCGCCGCCACCCGGGCGCCGTCGCGTCGTACGTCGACCGCGCGGGCACCGTCCACGCCCACCGCCCCGGACTTCATCGCCGTGGTACGCAGGTGGTCGTCGAGCACCGTGCGCGGCACCGCCGAGCCGTAGTCGGGCAGGCTACCGCCGGGCCAGGGCAGGTGGAGCGTCTGCCCGAACCCGTGCGCCCGGAGCCCGCGGTTCGTCGTGTGTGCGCGCACCCAGTCGTCCTGCCCGAGCAGCTGCAGCTCGGCGATCGCCCGCGGGGTCAGTCCGTCGCCGCAGGTCTTGTCGCGCGGGAACACCGCCGCGTCCGCGAGCACCACGTCGCGACCGCCCCGAGCAGCCCACGCCGCGGCCGCCGCCCCGGCAGGCCCGGCACCGACGACCAGCACGTCGGTGCGCGCGGGCGCCTGGGGCGGGCTCACCCGGCCATTCTTCCAAGCGACACCCCGCGGACCACCGCCGGGCCACCCGCCTCAGTCCCGGGACGACTCCTTCTCGTCCTCGGTGTCCTCGGAGCTCGTGCGGGTCAGCGCCCTCGGAGATCGCCTCCTCGTCGACGAACTGCTTCGGCGCACTGTCGTGCTCGTCGCGGTCCTCGAAGAACCCGGTCTCCGGGTCGAAGGTGCGGTCCGTGTTGTCGACCTCGACGTTGTCCGGCCGATTCTCCGGATCGAGCCGCTCCTCGCGCTCCTTGAGGACCTGCTCCTGGTCCGGCTGCTCCTTCTCCCCCGCGCCGTCCTTCTCGTCCTGCTCCTCGTCCGATGGCTCCCGATCGCTCATCTGTTCATCAGACCGACCACCCTCAACCCTGTCAACGACACCAACAGGTGGTTTCGGACTGAGGCGGGTCAGGCGTCGGGGCTCGAGGGCTGGCTCCGGTCGGCGCCCGGCGCCGACCGACGACGAGACGGGACCCGATTTCGACGCGCCAAGGCCCGGCCACGCAAGCGTGGCCGGGCCTTGCCTTGCTCAATCTGGCTCGTTCACCAGACCTTCGCTGCGCTCAGTTCTGGTACGAGCCAAAGTCGAAGTCGTCCAGTGCCACGGTCTGGCCGGAGCTGGCACCGAAGTAGTAGTCTCCGTAGGAGCCGTAGTCGGCGACCTGGTAGGCGGCCGCGCGGGCCTCCTCGGTCGGCTCCACCCGGACGTTGCGGTACCGGTCGAGACCGGTGCCCGCCGGGATCAGCTTGCCGATGATCACGTTCTCCTTGAGACCGCGCAGCGAGTCCGACTTGGCGTTGATCGCCGCGTCGGTCAGCACCCGCGTGGTCTCCTGGAACGACGCCGCCGACAGCCACGACTCGGTGGCCAGCGACGCCTTGGTGATGCCCATCAGCACCGGACGACCCGAGGCCGGCTTGCCGCCCTCGGAGACCACGCGACGGTTCTCCTCCTCGAACCGCACCCGGTCGACCAGGTCGGACGGGAGCAGCCGGGTCTCACCGGACTCGATCACCGTGACCCGGCGCAGCATCTGCCGCACGATGATCTCGATGTGCTTGTCGTGGATCGACACGCCCTGGCTGCGGTAGACCTGCTGGACCTCGTCCACCAGGTGCTCCTGCGCCTTGCGGACGCCGAGGATCCGCAGGACGTCCTGCGGGTCGGGGGTACCCTGGGTGAGCTGCTGGCCGACCTCGACGTGGTCGCCGTCGCCGACGAGCAGCCGCGAGCGCTTCGAGACCGGGTACTCCTGGACCTCCGAGCCGTCGTCGGGCGTGACCAGCACCTTGCGGGCCTTGTCGGTCTCCTCGATGGTGACCCGACCGGCGGCCTCGGTGATCGGCGCACGACCCTTGGGCTGACGCGCCTCGAACAGCTCGACCACGCGGGGCAGACCCTGCGTGATGTCGTCGGCCGACGCCACACCACCGGTGTGGAAGGTACGCATCGTCAGCTGCGTGCCGGGCTCACCGATCGACTGCGCCGCGATGATGCCGACGGCCTCGCCGATGTCGACCAGCTTGCCGGTGGCCAGCGAACGGCCGTAGCACTTGGCGCAGGTGCCGGTGCGGGCGTCGCAGGTCAGCACGGAGCGGACCTTGACCTCCTCGATGCCGGCCGCGACCAGCTCGTCGATCTTGACGTCGCCGAGGTCGGCGCCGGCACCCGCGAGCACCTCGCCCGTCTCCGGGTGGCGTGATCTCGACGGCCGCCGAACGGGCGTACGCCGCGGTCTCGGCGTTCTCGTCCTTGACCACGACGACCGCTCTCGAGCTTGACGCCGATCCGCTTGGGCAGGCCACGCTCGGTGCCGCAGTCGTCCTCACGGATGATCACGTCCTGCGAGACGTCGACCAGACGACGGGTCAGGTAGCCCGAGTCCGCCGTGCGCAGCGCCGTGTCGGCCAGACCCTTGCGGGCACCGTGGGTGGAGATGAAGTACTCCAGCACGGACAGGCCCTCGCGGAAGTTCGACTTGATCGGCCGCGGGATGATGTCGCCCTTCGGGTTCGCCACCAGACCACGCATCGCGGCGACCTGACGCATCTGCATCATGTTTCCGCTCGCGCCCGAGTCCACCATCATGAAGATCGGGTTGGCCTGGTCGAAGTTGTCCTCCATGGCCTTCGCGACCTCGTTGGAGGCCTGCGTCCAGATCTCGATGAGCTCCTGGCGACGCTCGTCGTCGGTGATCAGACCGTTGTCGTACTGCTTCTGGACCTTGGCGGCCTGCACCTCGAACCCGTGCAGGATCTCCGCCTTGCTCTCCGGCGTGACGACGTCCTCGATGGACACGGTCACACCGGAGCGCGTGGCCCACGTGAAGCCGGCCTCCTTGAGTGCGTCGAGCGAGTTCGCGACCTCCACCTTGGAGTAGCGCTCGGCGAGGTCGTTGACGATGACGCCGAGCTGCTTCTTGCCCACCTCGAAGTTGACGAAGGGGTAGTCGGCCGGCAGCGCCTCGTTGAAGAGGGCGCGACCCAGCGTGGTGTCGAGGGTGACCGAGTCACCGTCGACCCAACCCTCGGGCACCTCGTTGCCGGTCGGGTGCACGACGTCGTCCAGGCGGATCCGCACCTTGCTCTGCAGGTCGATCTCGCCCTTGTCGAGCGCCATGATCGCCTCGGCGGTGGAGGAGAACGCACGGCCCTCGCCCCGACCCGCGCGGTCGGTGGTGAGGAAGAAGATGCCGATGATCATGTCCTGGGTCGGCATGGTCACCGGGCGACCGTCCGACGGCTTCAGGATGTTGTTCGTCGACAGCATCAGGATCCGCGCCTCGGCCTGGGCCTCGGCGGACAGCGGCAGGTGCACCGCCATCTGGTCACCGTCGAAGTCGGCGTTGAACGCGGAGCAGACGAGCGGGTGGATCTGGATCGCCTTGCCCTCGATCAGCTGCGGCTCGAAGGCCTGGATGCCGAGGCGGTGCAGCGTCGGTGCGCGGTTGAGCAGCACCGGGTGCTCGGCGATGACCTCCTCCAGGACGTCCCAGACCTCGGGGCGTACGGCGCGCTCGACCATCCGCTTGGCGGACTTGATGTTCTGCGCGTGGGAGAGGTCGACGAGGCGCTTCATCACGAACGGCTTGAACAGCTCGATCGCCATGTACTTCGGCAGACCGCACTGGTGCAGCTTGAGCTGCGGGCCGGACACGATGACCGAACGACCGGAGTAGTCGACGCGCTTGCCGAGCAGGTTCTGGCGGAAGCGACCCTGCTTGCCCTTGAGCATGTCGGACAGCGACTTCAGCGGCCGGTTGCCCGGGCCGGTGACCGGACGGCCACGGCGGCCGTTGTCGAACAGCGAGTCGACGGCCTCCTGGAGCATCCGCTTCTCGTTGTTGACGATGATCTCGGGCGCACCGAGGTCGAGCAGCCGCTTGAGCCGGTTGTTCCGGTTGATCACGCGGCGGTACAGGTCGTTGAGGTCGGACGTCGCGAAGCGGCCACCGTCGAGCTGCACCATCGGACGCAGGTCCGGCGGGATCACCGGGACGGCGTCGAGCACCATGCCGAGCGGCGAGTTGGCGGTCTTGTGGAACGCGTCGACGACCTTGAGCCGCTTGAGCGCCCGGACCTTCTTCTGGCCCTTGCCGGTGTCGATCGTGTCGCGCAGGCTGGCGACCTCGGCCTCGATGTCGAAGGTCTCGAGGCGCTTCTGGATCGCCGTGGCGCCCATGTGGCCCTCGAAGTACTTGCCGAACCAGTTCTTCATCTCGCGGTAGAGCTGCTCGTCGCCCATCAGGTCCTGGACCTTGAGGGTCTTGAACTGGTTCCAGACCTCGTCGAGCCGGTCGAGCTCGCGCTGGGACCGGTCGCGGACCTGCTTCATCTCGCGCTCGGCGCCGTCCTTGACCTTGCGGCGGGCGTCGGCCTTGGCGCCCTCGGCCTCGAGCGCGGCCAGGTCGGTCTCGAGCTTCTTGGCGCGCTCGTCGATCTGGTTGTCGCGGCGGTTCTCGAGGTTCTTGCGCTGGAGGTCGATCTTGCCCTCGAGCTCGGAGAGGTCGCGGTGACGCGCGTCGTCGTCGACCTGGGTGATCATGTACGCCGCGAAGTAGATGACCTTCTCGAGGTCCTTCGGGGCGAGGTCGAGCAGGTAGCCGAGCCGGCTCGGGACACCCTTGAAGTACCAGATGTGGGTGACCGGGGCGGCGAGCTCGATGTGGCCCATCCGCTCACGGCGGACCTTGGAGCGGGTCACCTCGACGCCGCAGCGCTCGCAGATGATGCCCTTGAAGCGCACGCGCTTGTACTTGCCGCAGTAGCACTCCCAGTCCCGGGTGGGACCGAAGATCTTCTCGCAGAAGAGACCGTCGCGCTCGGGCTTGAGCGTGCGGTAGTTGATGGTCTCCGGCTTCTTGACCTCGCCGTGGCTCCACGTGCGGATGTCGTCCGCGGTGGCGAGGCCGATCTTGAGCTGGTCGAAGAAGTTCACGTCGAGCACGGTGGCTGCTTCCCTCGTTCTTTTGGAATCTTGTGTTCAGGCTGGGGACTGAGTCCTGCCCGGACCGGCGACTCGCGCCGCCGGTCCGGGTCGGGTGCTCAGACTTCTTCGACGGAGCTGGGCTCGCGGCGGGACAGGTCGATGCCGAGCTCCTCGGCGGCGCGGAAGACGTCCTCCTCCGCGTCACGGATCTCGATCTGGGAGCCGTCCTGCGACAGCACCTCGACGTTGAGGCAGAGCGACTGCATCTCCTTGACGAGCACCTTGAACGACTCCGGGATGCCCGAGTCGGGGATGTTCTCGCCCTTGACGATCGCCTCGTAGACCTTCACCCGGCCGGGGACGTCGTCGGACTTGATCGTCAGCAGCTCCTGGAGCGCGTAGGCGGCGCCGTACGCCTCCATCGCCCAGACCTCCATCTCACCGAAGCGCTGGCCACCGAACTGGGCCTTACCGCCGAGCGGCTGCTGGGTGATCATCGAGTACGGGCCGGTCGAGCGCGCGTGGATCTTGTCGTCGACCAGGTGGTGGAGCTTGAGGATGTACATGTAGCCCACCGAGACCGGCTCGGGGAACGGCTCTCCGGAGCGCCCGTCGAACAGGCTCGCCTTGCCGTTCTGCTTGACCATCCGGTTGCCGTCCCGGTTGGGGAGGGTCGAACCGAGCAGACCGACGATCTCGTCCTCACGGGCACCGTCGAACACCGGAGTGGCGACCTTGGTGTCCGGCTCCGCCTGGTCGGCGTGGATCGAGATCAGCCGCTTCTTCCAGTCCTCGTCGTTGCCGTCGACGGACCAGCCCTGCTTGGCCAGCCAGCCGAGGTGCAGCTCGAGGATCTGCCCGATGTTCATCCGGCGCGGCACGCCGAGCGGGTTGAGGACCACGTCGACCGGGGTGCCGTCGTCCATGAACGGCATGTCCTCGATCGGCAGGATCTTCGCGATGACGCCCTTGTTGCCGTGGCGGCCGGCGAGCTTGTCACCCACCGAGATCTTCCGCTTCTGCGCGACGTAGACACGCACCAGCTGGTTGACGCCCGGGGGCAGCTCGTCGCCCTCCTCGCGGTCGAAGACCCGGACACCGATGACGGTGCCGGACTCGCCGTGGGGAACCTTCATCGACGTGTCGCGGACCTCGCGCGCCTTCTCACCGAAGATCGCACGGAGCAGCCGCTCCTCCGGGGTGAGCTCGGTCTCGCCCTTGGGCGTGACCTTGCCGACCAGGATGTCGCCGGTCGTGACCTCGGCGCCGATGCGGATGATCCCGCGCTCGTCGAGGTCGGCGAGCATCTCCTCGGAGACGTTGGGGATGTCCCGGGTGATCTCCTCCGGACCCAGCTTGGTGTCGCGGGCGTCGACCTCGTGCTCCTCGATGTGGATCGAGGTGAGGACGTCCTCCTGCACCAGGCGCTGGGAGAGGATGATCGCGTCCTCGTAGTTGTGGCCCTGCCACGGCATGAAGGCGACCAGCAGGTTGGTGCCGAGTGCCATCTCGCCCTCGTCGGTGCACGGACCGTCGGCGATCGGCGTGCCGACCTCGACCCGGGAGCCGGCCTCGACCAGCGGACGCTGGTTGATGCAGGTGCCCTGGTTGGACCGCGTGAACTTCTGCAGGCGGTAGGTGCGGTGGGTGCCGTCGTCGTTCATCACCTCGATGACGTCGGCGGACACCGCGCTGACCACACCGGCGGCCTCGGCGGTGACCACGTCACCGGCGTCGACCGCGGCGCGGTACTCCATGCCGGTGCCGACCAGGGGCGCGTCGCTCTTGATCAGCGGCACGGCCTGGCGCTGCATGTTGGCGCCCATCAGCGCACGGTTGGCGTCGTCGTGCTCGAGGAACGGGATCAGGGCGGTCGCGACCGACACCATCTGGCGCGGCGAGACGTCCATGTAGTCGACCTCGTCACGCGGGGTGTCGACGGTCTCACCACCACGGGTGCGGACCAGCACGTCGTCGTCGACGAAGGACCCGTCCTCGCGCAGCAGTGCGTTGGCCTGCGCGATGACCTTCGAGTCCTCCTCGTCGGCGGTGAGGTGGTGGATCTCCGTCGGTGACGATGCCGTTCTTGACCACCCGGTAGGGCGTCTCGACGAACCCGAACGGGTTGATCCGCCCGTACGACGCGAGCGAGCCGATCAGACCGATGTTCGGACCCTCAGGGGTCTCGATCGGGCACATCCGGCCGTAGTGCGAGGGGTGGACGTCACGGACGTCCATCTGCGCACGGTCACGGGAGATACCGCCCGGGCCCAGCGCCGAGAGCCGGCGCTTGTGCGTCAGCCCGGCGATCGGGTTGGTCTGGTCCATGAACTGCGAGAGCTGCGAGGTGCCGAAGAACTCCTTCAGCGCCGCGACCACGGGGCGGATGTTGATCAGGGACTGCGGCGTGATCGCCTCGACGTCCTGGGTCGTCATCCGCTCGCGGACCACGCGCTCCATCCGGGCCAGGCCCGTGCGGAGCTGGTTCTGGATCAGCTCGCCGACCGTGCGCATCCGGCGGTTGCCGAAGTGGTCGATGTCGTCGGGCCGGACCTCGATGCCGTTGCCGTGGAGGTCCTTGACGTCCTGGCCGGCGGCGTCGACGAACGCGTCGTTGTTGGCGTGCAGCTGCACGATGTAGCGGATGGTGGCCACGATGTCGTCGATGGTCAGCGTCTGCTGGTCGAACGCCTCGTGCTGCCCGAGCTTCTTGTTCACCTTGTAGCGACCGACCTTGGCCAGGTCGTAGCGCTTCGGGTTGAGGTAGTAGTTCTTGAGCAGCGTCAGCGCGGCCTCGCGCGTGGGCGGCTCGCCCGGGCGCAGCTTGCGGTAGATGTCGAGCAGCGCGTCGTCGGGACCCTGGGTGTGGTCCTTCTCCTCGGTCAGCTGGATCGACTCGTACTGACGCAGGTCGGCGATGACCGCCTCGTAGTCGTACGGCGCGCCCTGGTAGCCCTCTTCCTGGGCGACCGCCTGGAGCGCCTTGAGCAGCACCGTGACGTTCTGCTTGCGCTTGCGGTCGAGGCGCACGCCGACCATGTCGCGCTTGTCGATCTCGAACTCGAGCCAGGCACCGCGGGACGGGATCACCTTGGCGGTGAAGATGTCCTTGTCGGAGGTCTTGTCGGCGGTCTTCTCGAAGTAGACGCCCGGGGACCGGACGAGCTGCGAGACGACGACGCGCTCGGTGCCGTTGATGATGAAGGTGCCCTTGCGGGTCATCAGGGGGAAGTCACCCATGAAGACCGTCTGGCCCTTGATCTCACCGGTCTCGCCGTTGGTGAACTCGGCGGAGACGTAGAGCGGCGCGGAGTAGGTGAAGTCCTTCTCCTTGCACTCCTCCTCGGTGTACTTCGGGTCGTAGAAGACCGGGTTCTCGAAGGAGAGGGACATGGTCTCCGAGAAGTCCTCGATCGGGGAGATCTCCTCGAAGATCTCCTGCAGACCGGTCTTCGTGGAGACGTCCTCGCCGGCGGCCTGGCGATCGGCCACGCGCCCCTGCCAGCGCTCGTTGCCGACCAGCCAGTCGAAGCTGTCGGTCTGGAGCGCGAGAAGCTGCGGAACCGCGAGGGGTTCGGAGATCTTGGCGAAGGAGATACGGCGAGGTGCGAGAGAGTTGTCTGCGGCGTGCTGGTGGAGCGCGAGGCGGCCAAGAGGGATCCTTCCGAGGCTCACGTCGGGTGAGAGGCGCCGAAACCCACCACAAACCGGCCACCGGGCAGGCAGGAAGTATTTGAGGGAGGGCGCAAACCACGATAGTAGCCCACGAGCACGCACGAAGACAACAGCGGTTCCATCCAGACGTGGACGGTACGACACTGTCGTTGCCGTAGAGCATGAGGCGTCAGGCCCGCGCGGTCAAGCACCTCGCGATTTTCCGGTGGTCGAGCTTGTCGAGACGCGACCCGTTCCGGTGGTCGAGCTTGTCGAGACCCGACGCGTTCCGGTGGTCGAGCTTGTCGAGACCCGACCCCGACGAGGGTCTCGACACCGGGAGTTTCGTCAGTAGCTGTTGATGTTGTCCACGAGCCAGCTGTTGCCGGACCTGACCATCGAGACGGTGAGCCGGTTCAGCGAGAACTTCGGGGTCCCGCCGTCCTTGGTGGTCGCCTGGTCGATGAACACGATCACCTTCGCCACGTCGGACTCGGAGTCGACGACCCCGACGCTGCGCACGGTGGCCTTGACGACGGCCGAGGTCTGCTTGGCCGGACCCGGCTGCCCGTCGGTCGAGGCGATCAGCTTGTCGAAGGTGGCGGTGTACTCCTTCTGGTACCGCGGACTCAGGTAGCGCACCGCCCGGGACTTGTCCGCCGGGAGCTGGCGGTAGTCGTAGGAGAGCACGAAGGGCAGAGCCCGCTCGGCGGCGGCCGAGGCCTCCTGCCCGGCGTCGACCTGCTCGTCGTGCCGGTTGTTCTGGAACCAGAAGTAGCCGCCGACGGCGATCACCAGGACCGTCAGCAGGGTGACGGCGACCGTGACCCCGGTCGAGGCCAGCAGGCTCGCCCAGCGGGGCACGCCGGGCGTCGAGTCGGTGGTGGTAGCCGCGGATGCGGATTGCGCCGGCTCGTGGTCGGGCTCGGGCTCCGGGTCCGCCTCCGGCGCGGGCTCGGAGGCGGCCAGCTCGGCGTCGTACGCCGACCGCGCCCGCGCGTCGAGCAGCACCTCGGCCGCCTCGTTGTACTTCTTGAACTGGCTGGTGCCCGGCTCCGCGCGGTCGGTGGCCTCGCGCCAGGCGACCCGGATCTGATCCGGGGTGGCGTCGCGCTCGACCCCGAGGAGGTCGTACCAGGTCACGGACGCCATCACGAACCGTCCTCGAACTTGTCGATCTTCCAGGCGCCGTCGACCTTGTCCAGCTGCACCGACCAGCGCAGGTACTGCTTCTGGTCGCCGAAGCTGCTCTTGACCGTCCGGTCGTGGATCACCAGCACGGTCGCGGAGTCCTGGTCGATGTCCTCGATGCCGGCGGCGTGCAGCTCGCCGGTGCCGACGGCCTTGCCCTGCTGGTAGACCCTTTCGAAGGCCGGGAACGACTGTTTGAACTCGCCCTTGGCGCGCGTGGTGAGCATCGCGTTGACGCTGGACTCGTAGTCGTCGAGGTGGTCGCCCTTGAACGTGTCCATCCGCAGCGCGAACTGCTGGGCGGTGTTCATCGCGTTGCTGCGGTCGTCGTCGGCGGCCTGGAGCCGCTGGTGCTCACTGAACTCGCGGACCGAGAACACGGCGGCCACGACCAGCAGCACGAGCAGCACGGCGGTCACGATCATCACGACGCGGAGGCTGGATCGCTTCGGCGCACTGGACTCGTGATGATCGAGATCGGACTCGATCCCGTCATCGGGCGTGGGGCTCAACGACTACTCCTCTTCCGCCACGGGCTGGAGCAGCAACGACTTCCACGAGTCCCGGCCGAAGCTGTCGAAGGCGCCACCGGTGTATCTGACGCTCGCGGCGGGGTCCTCGTCGGTCCAGGTGACCTTGCCCGAGGTCTCATCGTACGTGGCGACCACAGGGGCGCGGTACGACGCCGGGGCACGGTTGGGCGCGTGCTGGGCGCCACGGGCGTTCGACTTCGCGCCAGGCTCCGAGCAGTGGGCTCTCTCGTTCATCGGGATGTCCTCGCGGTTCTGTGGCGATCGCACCTTGGTGCTCTCGTAGCCCTTCTTGCAGACCGGCGGGTCGTTCTGCAGGACCAGGCCGAACTCGGCGTCGTACTTGCCGTCCGGGCCCTTGCCCACCGTGCTGAAACCGCCCTCCACGACGTACGGGTAGAGCACGAGCACCTGCCGGATCCCGTCGAGGTGCTTGACCGTGATCTCGCCGGTCGTGACCAGGTTGCGGATCAGGGAGCCCAGCTCGACCTTGTTGTCCTCGAGGAAGGTGCGGAGCTGGTTGGCCGTGGCGCCGCCGTTGTCGATCAGCGTGCGGAGCGCGTCGTCGTTGCCGGCGAGGGTGCCGCTGAAGAGCGCGAGGTCCTGGGAGAAGCTGCGGATCGCTGACTCCTTGTCCACCTGGGTGCGGAGGACGACGTTGGAGTCGCGGATCAGGGCCGTCGTGGTGTCGAAGTTCGCGTTGGCGGTCTCGATGAACGCGTTGGAGGTGTCGATGATCTGGCCGAGGTCGCGTCCGGTGCCCTTGAACGCCGCGCCCGTCTCGGTCACCACCGTGCGCAGGTCGTCCTGCGGCACCGAGTTGACCACGTTGTCCAGGTTCGTGAGCAGCTCGGTGGTCGAGACCGGGATCTCGGTGTTGTCCTGCGAGATCTCCGAGCCGTCCACGAGGTACGGCTTGTCGTTGGTCTGGGGTTGCAGCTCGACGTACTGCTCGCCGACGGCCGACTTGTTGCCGACCAGGGCCCTGCTCTCGCGCGGGATCGTGTCGTTCCCCTTGTCGATGGCCATGACCACGTCGACGCCCTTGCGGGTCAGGCGCATCGCGGAGACCTGGCCGACCCTGACCCCGCGGTAGGTGACCTCGGCGCCCGTGAAGATGCCGCCCGAGTCGACGAAGTGCGCGTCGACGGTGTAGCTGGTGTCGAGGAACAGCCGGTCAAGTCGGGCGTAGCGGGCGCCCACGTAGGAGACGCCGATCAGCGTGATCAGCACGAACACCATGAGCTGGCGCTTGGTCCGGGTGGTGATCATCGGTCCTGCACCCCCTGCAGCAGGAGCGCCGCGAGCGTCGAGTTGTAGCCGATCTCGGCGGCGGCGCCGGCGGGCCCGTTGAACACGTCGACGGTGCTCGGGTCGACCGCCCGGTCGAACGCGGTGCCGGCGCGCGGCAGCTTGGGCAGCCCGCCCGGCACGCTGGGCAGGGTCACGCCAGGGATCGACGGCAGCTTGGTGAGGTTGGGCAGCGGAACGCCCGGGATGCCGTCCCTGAGGATCTGGGCGAGTGCCTTGGCGACCTTGGCCGGGATGTTGCCGGGGTTCTTGCAGTCGATGCTCGCCATCACCCCCTTGACGATCCGCTTCTTGATCGCCGCCTTCTGCTTCTTGGTGAACGGCGGCGTCGGCAGGCCCCTGACCGCCCGGTCGGCGGCCGCGGAGACCTGCTTCTTCACGGCGATGCAGGCGTCCACGATCGGGGACGGCAAGGTGGGCAGGCTGGGCAGGGGGTGGGCAGGGTGGTGGGCAGGGTGGGGAGGACCGGCGGGGAGGTGACGTTGACGTCGAGCCGGGCGTTGAGGTTGGTGTAGTCACCCATGTGCAGGTTGCGCGCGACCTGCGGGTCCTGGCCGACCGCGGCATCGACGAACGGGTAGGTGAGGAACACCTGGAGCGAGTTCGGCAGGCTGGAGCCCGCGTCGGCGAGCTTGTCGAGCACCGGCGCCAGGGAGCGGAGGCTGTTGATCGTCGAGGCCTTGGACGCCTTGATCACGCGGACGCCGACCCCGCTCAGGCGGTCGAGCGCCTTGAGCATCTTGACCAGGTCGGCGCGCTGCGAGTCGATCGACTTCAGCGCGGCGGGCAGGTTGTCGAGTGCCGACTTGATCGAGCCGTCCTGCTCCTTCAGCTGGATCGCCAGCCGGTTGAGGGACTCGATCGAACGGACGATGCCTTCCTTGTTGGCGTCGAGCTGGCCCATGAAGACGTGCACCTGGGTCAGGACCGACCGCACCTCGTCCTCGCGCCCCCCGAACGCGTTGTTGAGCTCCTCGGAGATGATCTTGAGCTGCCCGACGCCGCCGCCGTTGAGCAGCAGCGACAGGGCGCCGAGGACCTCTTCGACCTCTGGGTTGCGGCCGCTGCGGCCGAGCGGGATCACGTCGCCGTCACCGAGCCTGCCCGAGGCCGGCTCGTCGACCGGCTCGCTCAGCGAGACGAACTTCTCGCCGAGGAGGCTGGTCTGCCGGATCTCGGCACGGGCGTTGTCCGGGAGGTCGATGCTGCGGGGCAGCAGGATCGTGACGTCGGCGTGGTAGCCCTTGAGCCTCACACTCGTCACCCGGCCGACCGTGACGTCGTCGACCTTGACCGTGGACTGGGGCACGAGGTCGAGCACGTCGCGGAACTCGACGTGGACGGTGATCGGGTTCTTGCCGACCTTCGCGCCACCGGGGAGCGGCACCTCGTAGATGGAGCCGCAGCCACTGAGCGCGATCAGCCCGGCCATCACCAGGGCGACGAGCCCGGCAAGGTGGCGCGATCCGGTGCGCGGTGCGGGGAGGTTCATCGGGTCACCTCCACGAGCCCGCCCAGGCTCCGGTCGACGTACTGGACGTCGCGGGTGCCGGCCGGCTTCCGGAAGGCGCCCGACCGCGGCAGCTTCAGGGCGTCGGTCACCTTCTTGCAGTTCTCGGTGGCGTTGGCGGCGCCGCCCAGGAAGCTGCATACGAGGGCGGCAGGGTTGCTCTGGAGCTGGTTGACGGCCTCGCCGATGTTGTCGCGGGTGTCGAGCGTGCCGGTGCGCGGGTTGTAGGCGAGCGAGAGGTTGTTCAGCGCGGTGGGGGCGTCCCTGAGCGTCTCGTCCAGGGCGGCGCGCTGCTTCACGATCACCTTGGCGAACTTGTTCAGGCCGCGGATGTTCTTGCTGAGGAGGTCCTTGTTGTCCTTGACGAACCCGTGGACCTTGACCATCGCTGTGCCGAGGTTGCGCAGGGCGGCCGCGAGGTCCTCGCGTTCACCGGCGAGCAGGTCGGCGGCCGCGGAGAGCGAGCTGTTGAACTGGCGGACCGTGGTGTCGTTGTCCGCCAGGGTCTTCACGAACACTTGCAGCTCACGGGCGGTGCCGAACAGCTCGTCCTTGTTGTCGGCCAGCGTCTTGGTGAACTTGCCGAGGTTCTGCAGGGTCTCGTTGAACTTCACGCCCTGGCCACCGAAGTTCCTGGCCGTCGAGTCCAGTACCCGGGTCAGGGCTCCGACGCCCTTGCCATCGGTCTTGTTCGCGCCCTGCGGACCGAGCGCGATCGAGAGGTCGTTGAGGCTGCCGTAGATCTGGTCGAGCTCCAGCGGGGTCGCCGTGCGGTCCGTGCCCAGCTGGGCGTTGTCGGCGAGCACGCCGCCGCCCTTGTACACAGGTGTGATCTGGATGAACCGGTCACCGACGATCGACGGTGAGATCAGCACGGCCTCGGCGTCGGACGGGAGCTTGTACTTGGCGTCGTACGACATCTTCACGATGACGTGGGTGCCCGACGGCGTCACCGTGTCGACGGTGCCGACCTTGACCCCGAGGATCTTCACGTCGGAGCCCTCGTAGAGCGAGACCGCGCGGGGGAACTCCGCGACCAGCGTCTTGGAGCCCTTGCCCGGCAGGAAGAGCAGCACGAGACCCCCGACCAGGGCGAGCGCCAGCACGATGCCGAGCAGGCGGGCGAGTCCGGACTTCGACATGGTCAGTTCCCCCCTGTCGAGGCGCTGCCGACCGGCGGCAGGTTCTGGATCCAGGTGTCGAACCAGGGACCGGTGCCGAGGGTGTTGGCGAAGACCCGGTAGAAGGGCGCCATCAGCCGGATGCTCTGGTCGATGTTGGCCTGGTTCTTGTTGAGCAGGGCGACGACCGACTCGAGGTTGGACAGGGCGGGCTTGAGGTCGTCGCGTGAGTCGTCGACCAGGCCGGTGAGCTGCACCGAGAGCCGGCTGGTCGAGGTGAGCAGGCGGTGCACGGACTCGCGCCGGGCGACCAGCGCCTTGAACAGCACGTCGCTGTCGTCCATCAGCTTGACGATGTCGTCGTCCCGGTCGGCGAGGATGCCGGAGACGGTGTGGGCGTTGCGCAGCAGCGAGTTGAGCTGCTCGTCGCGCTTGGCCACGTTGGCCGAGAGCACCGAGAGTCCCTGGAGGGTGCCCTGGAACTCCTCGGGCGTGTTCTTGGTGGCGGCGGCGATCGTGTTGAAGGACTTGCGTAGCCGGTTGATGTCGATCCGGTCGGTGCGCGAGGCCAGCCCGGAGAACGCCTTCACCACGTCGTACGGCGACCTGGTGCGGCTGACGGGGATCGTGGAGCCCTCCGCGAGCTGGCCGGAGCCATCGGGCTCGAGGGAGAGGAACATCTGTCCGAGCAGGGTCTTGACCTTGATCTGGGCGCCGGTCTGCGTGCCGAACTCGGTGCCCGAGTCGATCAGGAACTCGACCTTCACATGGTCGCCGTCGAGGTCGACGGCCTTGACCTTGCCGACCCGGACTCCGGCCACCCGCACCTCGTCGTTGGGCTTGATCCCACCCGCCTCGCTGAAGCTGGCGTAGTAGGTGTCACCGCCGCCGATGAGCGGCAGGTGGTCGGCCTTGAACGCGGCCAGGATCAGCAGCACGATGACGGCGAGGGAGATCGCCCCGATCGTGACGGGGTTGCGCTCACGGAAGGGCACGCTCACTTCAGCTCACACCGCCCCTCGTCGTTGGCGGTCTTGTAGTCGACGTCGACCGACTTGCCGGTGGGAAGCACGACGCGGCCCTTGAACGTGCAGAGGTAGAAGTTGAAGAACGAGCCGTAGATCGCGGTGCGCCCGATCTTGGTGAGCTTGACCGGCAGGACCTGCAGTGCGCGGTCGACCTCGCCGCGGCCGTCGTCGAGGTTCTTGGTCACCCGGCGCAGGTGATGGACGTCCTTGGCGAACGACGGGCGGATGCCGGTGGTCAGGTCGGCAGTCTGCTCGGCCAGGTTGGAGATGCTGTCCAGCGAGCCCAGGATCGCGCTGCGGTCGTCCTTGAGCCCGCCGACGAACCGCTTGAGCTCGATGATCAGCGACGTCAGCTCCTTGTCGCGCGAGGCCACCGTGTCGAGCACGTCGTCGAGATTGTCGATCAGCTCGCCGATCACCTTGTCGCGACTGGCCAGCGTCTGGGTGATCGAGGCGGTGTTGCCGAGCAGGCCCTCGATGTTGTCGCCCTCACCCTGGAAGATCTGGACGATCTCGAAGGAGAGCTTGTTTATGTCCGCGGGGGTGAGCGCGGCGAACAGCGGCTTGAAGCCGTTGAACAGGACGGTCAGGTCGAGCGCCGGGAAGGTGCGGTCCGTGGGGATCGTCGCGTCCTCGGCGAGCATCGAGGTGTCGCCCACGCCCTGGGTCAGCGAGATGTACCGCTGGCCGACCAGGTTGCGGTAGCGGATCGTCGCGGTCGACGACTTGGTCACCGTGGCCCGCTTGGCGACGGAGAACGTCACCAGCGCGTGCGTGCGCTTGGTGATCTCGACCTTCTTGACGCTGCCGACCTTGACCCCGGCGATCCGGATGTCGTCACCCTTGACCACGCCGGTGGCGTCGCTGAACTCCGCCTTGTAGGTGCGCGTGGACTGGAACGTGATGTTGCCGATCAGCACCACCAGCATGCCGGTCGCCAGCGTGGTGACCATCATGAAGATCATCAGCTTGACGGCGTCGCCGCGGGTCTTCTTGTCGAGGAGGCTCATCGCACGCTCACCTCGGACCCGCGCGCCAGCGGACCGAACATCAGCGTGGAGAGGTCGCCCACCTGGTCGGCGGGGACCCCGAGCGCCGGCGCCGTCAGCGACACCATGAGCGCCTTGTCCGGCGGCGTGCCCGTGACCGCCGCGCGGTCGAACGACGGTGCGACTCGCTTGAGGTTGTTGCCGCCCTTGACGCCGTCGGCGAAGTCGGGCATCGAGGGCTTCGGGTGCTTCGGGCTGTACGGCGGGGTGGGCAGCGTCCCGCAGTAGGGCTTGCGGGCGTCGGCGTACTTCGGGGAGTCGGCCGGCGTGAAGCCCCGGGGCTGCTTCGGGATCGTGCGCAGGTTGATGTGGAAGACGAAGCCACGGAACGTGTCGGCCAGGCGTGGCGCCTGGCGCACGATGCCGTCGAGCAGGCACGGGAACTCCGGCGAGTACCGGGCGAGCAGCGCCAGCTGCTGCTCCGACAGCTGGCCGAGCCGGACCAGGTTGTCGCCGTTGTCGTCGAGGAACGCCTTGGCGGTTTCGGAGAACGAGGTCACGTCGTTGAGGAACGCGTTGAGCGTCTTCTCCTTCTCCAGGAGGGTGTTGCCGGTCTTCACCGAGTTGCGGAGCGTGTCCGCGATATCGGGGAACACGTCGGCGTAGGTGTCGGACGCCGTGCCGAGCAGCTTGAGGTCCGCCATCAGCTCCGGCACCTGGGGGTTCATGCGCTGCAGGTAGCCGTCGAGTACCTCGAGGTTGTTGCCGATCGCGTCGCCGCGTCCCTCGAGGGCCGTAGCCAGCGCGTTGAGGGTGTAGTTGAGCTCGGCCGGCTGCACGGTGCGCAGCAGCGGGTAGAGGTCGTTGAGGATCTTCTCGACCTCGACCGGGAGCTGCGTCTTCTGGATCGTGTCGCCGCTCTTGAGCGGGGTGGAGGAGGGCTCGTCCGGGATCACGAGGTTGACGTACTTCTCGCCGAACAGCGTCTTCGGCAGGATCGAGGCCGTCACGTTCTCGGGGATGGCACCGATCTTGTCGGGCTGGATGCCGAGCGTGAGGACCGCGCCGTCTGCGGTCGACTGGGCCTCGGTGACCTGGCCGATGATCTCACCGCGCACCTTGACGTCGGCCCGGGCCGGAAGGTTGAGCCCGGCGGTGTCGGTGTTCAGGGCCACCTCGGAGAACGAGGTGAACTTCTGGGTGAAGATCGCGTTGACCAGCCAGACGCCGAGCAGCATCATCCCGACGAAGGCGACCCCGAAGGTGCGGTGCTTGATCAGGTCGCGCATCTACCCGGCCAGCCTGACCGTGGTGTTGGCGCCCCAGATGGCCATGCTCAGGAACAGGTCGATCACGTTGATCGCCACGATCGACGTACGGACGGCACGCCCGACCGCGACCCCGACACCGGCGGGCCCGCCCGTGGCGGTGTAGCCGTGGTAGCAGTGGATCATGATCACCACGACCGCGAAGACCAGGACCTTGCCGAACGACCACAACACGTCGCCCGGTGGCAGGAACTGGTTGAAGTAGTGGTCGTAGGTGCCGGGGCTCTGCCCGAAGAACTGGGTGACCACGAGCCGGGTGGCGAAGTACGACGAGAGCAGCCCGACGACGTAGAGCGGCACGATCGCGATCAGCCCGGCGATGATCCGGGTCGTGACCAGGAACGGCAGCGACGGGATCGCCATCACCTCGAGGGCGTCGACCTCCTCGGAGATGCGCATCGCGCCGAGCTGTGCGGTGAAGCCGCAGCCGACCGTGGCCGCGAGCGCGATGCCGGCGACCAGCGGGGAGATCTCGCGGGTGTTGAAGTAGGCGGAGACGAAGCCGGAGAAGGCGGCGGTGCCGATCTGGTTCAGCGACGCGTAGCCCTGGAGCCCGACCTCGGTGCCGGTGAAGAACGCCATCGCTGTGATCACGCCGACCGTGCCGCCGATGACCGCGAGCGCGCCGCTGCCGAGCGTCACCTCGGCGAGCAGCCGCATGATCTCCTTCTTGTAGCGACGGATCGCTCGCGGAGTCCAGGCGAGCGCCCGCACGAAGAACGCCAGCTCCTCACCGAGGCTGTCGATCGACTTCAGCGGCCGCTGGTAGAGCGACTTGACGTTGGCCACCCCGCTCACCCTGTCTTCGGTGGAACGAGCTGGAAGTAGATGGCCGACATCACGAAGTTGACGACGAACAGCAGCATGAACGTGATCACCACGGACTCGTTCACGGCGTCGCCGACACCCTTCGGGCCGCCACCGGCGTTCATGCCCTTGTAGCAGGCGACGATGGCGGCGATCAGCCCGAAGACGAGCGCCTTGGCCATGCCCTGCCAGAGGTCGGGAAGCTGGGCGAGCGCCGTGAAGGAGGCAAGGTACGCCCCTGGAGTGCCGTCCTGGAGCACGACGTTGAAGAAGTAGCCGCCGACCACACCGACCACGCTGACCAGGCCGTTGAGGAAGAACGCGACCAGCATGCAGGCGAGGACGCGGGGTACGACGAGCCGCTGGATCGGGTCGATGCCCGAGCACCATCATCGCGTCGAGCTCCTCGCGGATCTTGCGCGCGCCCAGGTCCGCCGCGATCGCCGACCCGCCGGCGCCCGCGATCAGCAGCGACGTGGCGATCGGACCCGCCTCGCGGACCACCGCCAGCACGGCCGCGGAGCCGGTGAACGACTGGGCGCCGAACTGCTTGATCAGGCCACCGACCTGCAGCGCGATCACCGCGCCGAACGGGATCGCCACCAGCGCGGTCGGCACGATCGTCACCGAGGCGATGAACCAGGCCTGCTGGATGAACTCGCGGAGCTGGAACGGACGCTTGAACAGGTTGCGGGCCACGTCGAGCCCGAACGCGAACAGCTTGCCAGCGGTCCCGATCGGGGCCAGCACGCGCGAGGCGGTCAGGGAGGCCATCTGTCAGCTCCCCGGTGCCAGGGACATGTTCTCCTCGAACGAGCCCGGGGGCGGCGTGACGTCGTTCTCGCGACACCAGGCGCCCGGCTCACGCTGGCTGCGCCGGGCAATGCCGTTCGAGGGCTCGAGCTGCATCGGGATCGGCGGCAGCGGCGGCATCTCGAGGTCCTTCTCGGCCTCGAGCTCGTCGGCGTCCTTCTCCTCGGACATGCCGATCGGGCCGACGGTCTGGGCGTTGAGGAACTGGCGTACGACCGGCTCCTCCGACGACAGCAGCATCTCGCGCGGACCGAACATCGCGAGGTGCTTGTGGTAGAGCAGGCCGATGTTGTCGGGGACCGTGCGGGCGGTGTTGATGTCGTGGGTCACGATCAGGAACGTCGCGTCGATCTGCGCGTTGAGGTCGATGAACAGCTGGTTGATGAACGAGGTGCGCACCGGGTCGAGGCCGGAGTCGGGCTCGTCGATCAGCAGGATCTCGGGGTCGAGGACGAGGGCGCGGGCGAGGCCGGCTCGCTTGCGCATGCCGCCGGAGATCTCGCCGGGGAGCTTGTCCTCGGCACCGACGAGGCCGACCAGCTCCATCTTCTCCATCACGACGCTGCGGATGTCGGACTCGGACTTCTTGGTGTGCTCGCGCAGCGGGAAGGCGACGTTGTCGTAGAGGTTCATCGAGCCGAACATGGCGCCGTCCTGGAACAGCACGCCGAACAGCTTGCGGATCTCGTAGAGCTCCTTCTCGGGGCAGGTGGCGATGTCGGTGCCCTCGATCATGATGCTGCCCCGGTCGGGCTTGAGCAGCCCGATCAGGGCCTTGAGGAACACCGACTTGCCGGTGCCGGAGGGGCCGAGCATGACCGAGACCTCGCCGGCCGGGATGGTGAGGGTGACGTCGCCCCAGATCAGCTGCTTGCCGAAGGACTTGGTGAGGTCGTTGACCTCGATCTGCGACCCATACCGACCTCTTCCCTCTCCCGTCGCTGCTGCTGTGCCTCGCGCGCCGCACAGGTGTCCCCGTCCCCAACAACGAGTACTCGCGGGTTTAGTTACGCGGCCGCAGCTGACCCATCCCCCCGGTACCCAGTGATTCGGTGTACATCCGTTCCGACTTTTGTCACCCTAGGACCCGCGTCTGGCGCTGTGACCACCCTCACGGACGACCGCCCACACCGACGCACCGGACACCCGGACATGCAACGACGGCCGTCCCGCATGCGCGGGACGGCCGTCGAGACGGGTTCAGCGAGAGGTCACTTGACGCGTGACGGTGGCGCCGGCGCCCTCGAGGGCCTCCTTGGCCTTCTCGGCGGCCTCCTTGTTGACCTTCTCCAGGACCGCCTTCGGAGCGGCCTCGACCAGGTCCTTGGCCTCCTTCAGGCCGAGGCTGGTGAGCGCGCGCACCTCCTTGATGACGTTGATCTTCTTCTCGCCGGCAGCCTCGAGGACGACGTCGAACTCGTCCTGCTCGGCGGCCTCCTCGACGGCCGCGCCGCCACCGCGACGCGGGGGCGGCGGCAACCGCGACCGGGGCGGCGGCGGTGACGCCGAAGGTCTCCTCGAACTGCTTCACGAACTCGCTGAGCTCCAGGAGGGTCATCTCCTTGAACGCGTCGAGCAGCTCGTCGGTGCTGAGCTTCGCCATGGTGGCGGTTCCTTCCGTTGTGGTGCCGCGGCACCGGGTGTGGTCGTCGGCCCGGGAGTCAGGCCTCGCCTGAATTCGGGGTGCTGTCCTCGGTCGTCTCCGCGGTCTCCGCGGGGGCCTCCTCGGTGGCGTCCTCGGCTGCTGCTGCCTCGGCGGTGGCCTCGGGCTCTGCGTCGGCCGCAGCGTCCTCGGTCGGGGTCGGCTCCTCGGCGGCCGCTGCCGGCTCCCCGGCACCTCCACCGCGAGGATCGACGGGTCCTGCTCGGCCTTCGCCTGGAGCGCACCGGCGAGCCGGGCGACCTGGGCGAGCGGGGCGTTGAGCAGGTAGACGGCCTGGCTCAGCGAGGCCAGCATCGCGCCGGCCAGCTTGCCCAGGAGCACCTCGCGCGACTCGAGGTCGGCCAGCTTGGCGATCTCCTTGGCGTCGATCGAGGCTGCCGTCGAGGTAGCCGCCCTTGATCACGAGGGCGGGGTTTGCCTTGGCGAAGTCACGCAGACCCTTGGCCGCCTCGACCACGTCGCCGTTGATGAAGGCGATGGCGGTCGGACCGGTGAGCAGGTCGTCGAAGCCCTCGACGCCCGCCTCCTTGGCGGCGATCTTGGTCAGCGTGTTCTTGACCACGGCGTAGTTGGCGTTCTCGCCGAGGCAGCGCCGCAGGTCCTGCAGCTGCTTCACGGTGAGACCGCGGTACTCGGTCAGCACAGCACCAGCGGAGTCGTTGAACGACTCAACGATCTCCGCGACGGCTGCTGCTTGTCTGGCCGCGCCATGGGTCTCCTTCCAACTCTGCACGTGAGGTGCACCGCCGGCGGATGTCCGCGGCGGCGAAGCAGAAGACGGGAAACGCCCCGGCGCAGGTGAACGACACAGGGCCAGGGCGTACGACGACCAGAGGTCGGGAACTGCTCTGTCACCTGCGCAGGTCGCCCGCACTGCGGGACCTTCGTCGTCACCCGGAGGTGACGACCGGCGGTCTTCGGTTTCGCGGATCAGGATACGAGACGCTCCGCCCGTCGACCAAATCGGCGGCGGAGCGACGAGACGGCCCGGCACCACGAGGGGTACCGGGCCGTCGTCGTACGGATTCCGGGGGTTCAGGCCTCGTCGTCCGCCGCGACGTTGCGGGTGCGGTTCGGGTCGACCTGGACGCCGGGGCCCATGGTCGTGGAGACGGTGACCTTCTTGATGTAGCGGCCCTTGGAGCTGGCCGGCTTGAGCCGCAGCACCTCCTCGAGCGCGGCGGCGTAGTTCTCCGCGAGCTGGGCCTCGGCGAAGGACGCCTTGCCGATGATGAAGTGCAGGTTGGCGTGCCGGTCGACGCGGAACTCGATCTTGCCGCCCTTGATGTCGGTGACGGCCTTGGCCACGTCGGGGGTCACGGTGCCGGTCTTCGGGTTCGGCATCAGGCCACGCGGGCCGAGCACGCGGCCGAGCCGGCCGACCTTGCCCATCATGTCGGGGGTCGCGACGACGGCGTCGAAGTCGAGCCAGCCGCCGTTGACCTTCTCGATCAGCTCGTCGCCACCGACGACGTCGGCGCCGGCCTCGCGGGCGGCCTCGGCCTTGTCACCGTTGGCGAAGACGAGGACCCGGGCGGTCTTGCCGGTGCCGTGCGGGAGGTTGACGGTGCCGCGGACCATCTGGTCGGCCTTGCGGGGGTCGACGCCGAGGCGCATGGCGACGTCGACGGTCTCGTCGAACTTCTTCTTGCGTGCCGGCCTCGGCGATCTTGATCGCGGCGCAGCGGGGCGTAGAGCTCGTCCTGGTCGAACGTCTCCGCGGCCGCGCGGTAGGTCTTGCTGCGCTGCATGTCTGGTTCTCTCTTCTGTTCCAGATGTGGTCAGTGCGGGCCAGCGCGGCCCTGCCACGGTTCTCGGGTGGGTGGTGCCTGATCCGGTGCTGCTCAGTCGGTGGTGACGCCCATCGAGCGGGCGGTGCCCTCGACGATCTTCATCGCGGCGTCGATGTCGTTGGCGTTGAGGTCGGGCAGCTTGGTCGTGGCGATCTCGCGCACCTGGTCCTTGGTCAGCTTGCCGACCTTGTCCTTGTGCGGGACGCCCGAGCCCTTCTGCAGGCCGGCGGCCTTCTTGATCAGCTCGGCGGCCGGCGGCGTCTTGGTGATGAACGTGAACGAGCGGTCCTCGTAGATGGTGATCTCGACCGGGATGACGTTGCCGCGCATCGACTCGGTCTGCGCGTTGTAGGCCTTGCAGAACTCCATGATGTTGACGCCGTGCGGACCGAGCGCGGTACCGACGGGCGGGGCCGGAGTTGCCGCACCGGCCTGCAGCTGCACCTTGACGAGGGCAGCGATCTTCTTCTTGGGAGGCATGTGTCTATCTTTCTCTTTCTTCTGTCGTGGTCATGACGGGGGTGTCCCCTGCCACATGTGCTGTTCGGTGTTTCGGGTGAGCGAGCTCCGATCAGACCTTCTGAATCTGGCTGAAGCTCAGCTCGACCGGGGTCTCCCGGCCGAAGATCTCGACGAGGGCCTTGACCCGCTGGGACTCGGCGTTGATCTCGGTGATCGTGGCGTGCAGGGTCGCGAACGGCCCGTCGACGACCATGACCGAGTCGGAGACGTCGAAGTCGGCGACCTCGACCTTCTTCTCGGCGTGGCGGTGGTCGTGCCGCCGCCGGCGGGGCGGCCGCGGCCGCCTCGGCGCTGGCCACGACGGCGGGGGCGAGCATGTTCTCGACCTCGTCCAGGCTGAGCGGCACCGGCTGGTGGCTGTGGCCGACGAAGCCGGTCACCGACGGCGTGTGCCGGACCGCCGACCAGGACTCGTCGGTGAGGTCCATCCGGACCAGGACGTAGCCGGGGAGCACGGTGCGCTTGACCATCTTGCGCTGGCCGTTCTTGATCTCGGCGACCTCCTCGGTGGGGACGACGATCTCGTGGATGTAGTCCTCCATGTTCAGGGAGGTGATGCGGTTCTCGAGGTTGGCCTTCACCCGGTTCTCCATGCCGGAGTAGGTGTGCACGACGAACCAGTCGCCGGGCTTGGCGCGCAGCGACTCGCGGAACTCCTCGAGCGGGTCGCCGGTCGGGCTCGTCGCCGCCCGGCCTCGTCAGTCGCCTCGGCTCGTCGGCGGCGGTCCTCGGCGCCGGTCGGCCTCGGCTCGGTCACGGCGCTCGCCGCAGCGTCTCCTCGGGCGCCACGTCGATCGGCGCGTCCTCAGTCGGTGTCGTCGGCGTCGGACGTCGGTCGACCGCCTCGGCCGGTGACCGTCCTCGGTCTCGGCGGGCTGCTTCGTCGTACTGCTGCGACACGGTTACTCCGTCACCTTCTCGTCAGTTCTCGGGTGCTGCCTCCGGCTTCGGGCCGGGCAGCCGGCATGTGCGGCGAGCGGTCTAGCCGAAGACCTTGAAGACCAGCTTGCCGAAGCCCAGGTCGAGCAGCGACACGATCGCCATCACCAGAAGCACGAACACGATCACCACGATGAAGTAGGTGATCAGCTGCTGCTGGCGTCGGCCAGACGACCTTGCGGAGCTCGGCCACCACCTGGCGGTAGAACGTGACCGGGCTGGTGCCGCTCGCCGGTCGCCCGCAGCGCGCACGAGACTCGTGGCGTGCTCTCCGTCACGATCTCCTCCACTCACCGACTGCCTGGTCGTCTGTTCAGTCTCGCAGGGCACGAGGGACTTGAACCCCCAACCTTCGGTTTTGGAGACCGATGCTCTGCCAGTTGAGCTAGTGCCCTCCGGCGGTCACCCGCGACCTGCGCGCCGCGCCGCCAGGGGCGGACTGTGGGCATGACGATCAAGGGTGAGAACCACCAAAGGGGAAGTGTACGGGGGAACCGGAGGGCAAGTCGAACCGAGCGGAAGGCGCCCCGGGTGCCTGCGCCCCGGCCCGGAAACCGGGCTGACGCCGACACTACGATGGGCACCATGAGCAGCTCCTCCCCCTCGTCCTCCGCCCTGCACCGCGTCTCCGGCCGGATCGGCGGCATCGCCGAGTCCGCGACGCTCACGGTCGACGCCAAGGCGAAGGCGCTCAAGGCGGCCGGCCGCCCGGTGATCGGGTTCGGCGCCGGCGAGCCCGACTTCCCGACCCCGGACTACATCGTCGAGGCGGCCGTCGAGGCGTGCCGCGACCCGAAGAACCACCGCTACACCCCGGCCGGCGGTCTGCCGGAGCTGAAGGCAGGCGATCGTCGAGAAGACGCTGCCGCGACTCCGGCTACGTCGTGGAGCCGGCCCAGGTGCTGGTCACCAACGGCGGCAAGCAGGCGATCTACGCAGGCGTTCGCGACCCTGCTCGACCCGGGCGACGAGGTGATCCTGCCCGCGCCGTACTGGACGACCTACCCGGAGGCGATCCGGCTGGCCGGCGGCGTGCCGGTCGAGGTGCTCGCCGACGAGACCCAGGACTACAAGGTCACCGTCGAGCAGCTCGAGGCGGCGCGCACCGACCGGACCAAGGTGCTGCTGTTCTGCTCCCCGTCCAACCCGACCGGCGCGGTCTACACCGCCGAGGAGATCGAGGCGATCGGCCGCTGGGTGGTCGAGCACGGCCTCTGGGTGGTCACCGACGAGATCTACGAGCACCTGGTCTACGACGGCGCTCGAGACCGGCTCGCTGCCGGTGCTGGTGCCCGGAGCTCGCCGACACGCTGCGTCGTGGTCAACGGGGTCGCCAAGACCTACGCGATGACCGGCTGGCGGGTCGGCTGGATGATCGGCCCGAAGGACGTGATCAAGGCCGCGACCAACCTGCAGTCGCACGCCGACGTCCAACGTCGCCAACGTCTCCCAGCGGGCCGCGATCGCCGCGGTCTCCGGCGACCTGACCGCGGTCGAGGAGATGCGCGAGGCGTTCGACCGGCGCCGCAAGACGATCGTGTCGATGCTGAACGAGATCGACGGCGTCGGTCTGCCCGGAGCCCGACGGGCGCGTTCTACGCCTACCCGTCGGTCAAGGGCGCTGCTCGGCCGCGAGATCGACGGGCGTCACCCCGACGACGTCGGCCGAGCTGGCCGAGCTGATCCTCGACGAGGCCGAGGTCGCCGTCGTCCCCGGTGAGGCGTTCGGCGTCGCCGGGCTACCTGCGGCTCTCCTACGCGCTCGGCGACGACGACCTGGTCGAGGGCGTCACCCGGCATCCAGAAGCTGCTTCGCCTGAGCGGTCGCGACGCGCCGTCGGGACGCTCGCGACACGCCTGCCCAAGGCGCACCTGCACCTGCACTTCACCGGGTCGATGCGGCACGCGACCCTGGTCGAGCTGGCCGCGCGCGACGGCATCCGCGCTGCCCGACGCGCTGGTCGAGGACTGGCCGCCGCAGCTGTCGGCGGCCGACGAGAAGGGCTGGTTCCGGTTCCAGCGGCTGTACGACGTCGGCCCGCTCGGTGCTGCGGACCGAGGACGACGTACGCCGGCTGGTGCTCGAGGCCGCCGAGGACGACGTCGCCGACGGGGGCGCGCTGGCTGGAGATCCAGGTCGACCCGAGCGGCTACGCGGCCCGGTTCGGCGGGATCACGGCGTTCACCGACCTGGTCCTCGACGCGGTGCGCCGATGCCGCCGGCCGAACCGGGCTGGGCATCGCGGTCGTGATCGCGGCCAACCGCACCCGGCACCCCCTCGACGCGCGCACCCTGGCCCGGCTGGCCGCGCAGTACGTCGGCCGCGGCGTGGTCGGCTTCGGCCTGTCCAACGACGAGCGGCGCGGCACGCACCGGCGACTTCGCACCGGCGTTCCGGATCGCCGATCGCGCCGGGCTGCTGCTCGACCCGCACGGTGGCGAGCTGCTGGGACCCGAGAGCGTGCGGCTCTGCCTCGACGAGCTGCACGCCGAGCGGCTCGGCCACGGCGTCCGGGTCGGCCGAGGACCCCGCCCTGCTCGAGCGGGTGGTCGAGGCCGGGGTCGCGCTCGAGGTGTGCCCGATGTCCAACGTGGCGCTCGGCGTCTACTCCGACCTGACCTCGGTGCCGCTGCCGGAGCTGCTCGAGGCCGGCGCGACGGTCGCGCTGGGCGCCGACGACCCGCTGCTGTTCGGTTCCCGGCTGGCGGCGCAGTACGCCACGATGCGCGCCGCGCACGGTCTCGACGGACGACCAGCTGGCCGAGCTGGCCCGGATGTCGGTACGCGCCTCGCGCGCCTCCGACACGCAGACGAAGGAGTGGGTGTCCGCGGTCGACACCTGGTTGGCACAATCCGGGTCATGAGCCAGTACCCCGGTCCGGACCCCGACGACCCGTTCTCCCAGCCGCCGAACGAGTCGGGACCGCCCGCGGACCAGGGGACGCCGCCGGCCGACGACGCAGGTGCCGCGCCGCCACCGGAGGGCTCCGGCGTCGAGGAGACCGCGCCGATCCAGCGCGAGGAGATGGGCTACTGGGAGAAGAAGGCGCTGGAGGACCAGGCCCGGCTGCAGCAGGAGGCGAACCGGCAGGGCAGCCAGCCGGCGGACCAGCCAGGGGACCAGCCGGGCGACCAGCCGGGGGACCAGCCGGGGGACCAGCCGGGGGACCAGCCGGCGGAGGGCTATCAGGGTGGGCCGCCGCCGCCCCCGCCGCCACCCGCGCCGGCACCCCCGCCGTACGGGCAGCAGGACCCGCAGTACGGGCCACCGTACGGTCCGCCGTACCAGACGCCCACGCCCCAGGACCCGGCCCAGGGGTACGGCGCGGCGGGGGGTGGCTACGGGCAGTACCAGCAGCCCCCGAGCGGCCCCTACGGGCAGCAGGCCTACGGCCAGCCGTACGGGTACACGTACCTGGTGCCGAACCACCCGCAAGCGACGACGGCGCTGGTCCTCGGCCTGATCGGGCTGATCGGTGGGTGCCTGTGCGGGCTCCGCTGCTCGCCTCCCCGTTCGCGTGGGCGGTCGGGGCCCGGGCCAAGCGCGAGATCGACGCGTCGCACGGCCAGCTCGGCGGTGCCGGCAACGCGCAGGCCGGCTACGTCATCGGCATCATCGGCACCGTGCTGCTGGTGCTCGCGGTGTTCGCGCTGGTGCTGCTGCTCGTGATCGGCATCGCGACCGACGGGTCGGCCGGGCCGACGATCACGGAGTTCTGACTCGCGCTACGGGAGCTCGCAGCCGACCAGCACCGGTTCGTGCACCAGGACGATGCCGAAGCGATGGTGCACCCCGCCGCGGATCTCGCCGGCCAGCGCCAGCAGGTCGCCGGTGGTGGCCGACCCGCGGTTGGTGAGCGCCAGCGTGTGCTTGTCCGACAGTGCCGCCGCTCCGGGGCCGCCGTAGCCCTTGGCGAAGCCGGCTCGCTCGATCAGCCAGGCGGCGCTGGTCTTCACGCGGCCGTCGGGCTGCGGCCAGCGCGGGCGCACCCTCGGGCACGGCGGCGCGGCGGCGACGACCGGGTTGGTGAAGAACGAACCGGCGCTCCAGGTGTCGTGGTCGGCGGGGTCGAGCACCATGCCCTTCGAACGGCGCAGCGCGAGGACCGCCTCGCGCAGGTCCCGCATCGGCGCGCGCTGCCCGACCTCGATGCCCAGGGCGCGTGCGAGCTCGGCGTAGCCGCACGGGCGCGCCGAGGTCGCCGAGCGCGAGCTGGAACGTCACGCCGAGCACCACGTAGCGCCCGGGCTCGGCCTTGAACCGGCTGGTGCGGTAGCCGAAGCCGCAGTCGGCGGCGGCGAAGGTGACGCATGCGGCCGTGGCGCCGGTCCCAGCGTGCGCACCTGCGCGACTGTCTGGGACACCTCCTGGCCGTAGGCGCCGACGTTCTGGATCGGCGTCGCGCCGACGGAGCCAGGGATGCCGGAGAGCGCCTCGATCCCGACCCAGCCGAGGTCGACCGCCTGCACGACCAGGTCGTCCCAGGTCTCCCCCGCGGCCACGGTCACGGTGGCGCCGCTGCAGGCGTCGGACTCCTGCACGATGCCGCGGGTGGCGACGTGCACGACGGTGCCGCGGAACCCGTCGTCCGCGACCACGACGTTGCTGCCGCCGGCGAGGACCAGGACCGGCGTGCCGTCGGCGTCGGCACGTCGTACCGCCTCCACGAGCGTCGTCGTCGGAGGTGGCGGTGACCAGCCGGTCGGCCGGCCCGCCGAGGCGCAGGGTGGTGAGATCGCCGAGGTGAACGTGTCGCTGGTCCGTGGCGGTCTCAGCCACGCAGCACCGCCGTCGGCATCCCGAGCACCTTGTCGTCGCCGCAGGTGACCGTCATGCCGACCGTGGTCAGACCGTCGTCGACCTTCTTCACCACGCCGGCCACCACGACCTCGACGCCGGCGTCTTCGGCGGGCACGACCACCGGCTTGGTGAACTTGGCGCCGAGCTCGACCACCCGCCCGGGAGCGCCCGCCCAGGTGTCGGCGGCGCGCGCGGCCAGGGCGAGGGTGTACATGCCGTGGGCGATCACGCCGGGCAGGCCGACGGAGCGGGCGACCTCCTCGTCCTGGTGGATCGGGTTGTGGTCGCCGCTCGCCGCGGCGTAGGAGACCAGGTCGGCCCGGGTCACGGTGAAGGTCTGGGTGGGAAGCTCGGCGCCGGCCTCGGTGGTCATGCGGTGCCCGCCGTGTGGACGAGCGTCGCCTTCGCGGTGCACACGAGCGCGCCGTCGGCGTCGGTGACGTCGCTGGTGGTGCCGATGATGTCGGCGCCGCCGATCTGGCGCAGGGAGTCGACGGTCAGGGTTGCGGTGAGCACGTCGCCCGCGGCCACGGGCCGCTGGTAGGCGAACCGCTGCTCGCCGTGGATCACGTTGCGCAGCTCGATCCCGACCTCGGGGTCGTGCATCAGCTCCTGCATGGCGGCGAAGGCGACCACGATCGGGTACGTCGGCGGCGCCGGATCACCCTCGGCCCAGGGCGTGCCGGTCGCGTCGGCGAAGGCGCGAACATGGTCCGCGGTCACGTCAAGGGGCGCGGTGGGCGGGAACGTGCGTCCGGCCAGTGAGGGATCGACCACGGTGCGACGGTACCAATTGACGCGGCGCCGCAGCCGTCGCGCAGCTGCGGCGCCCGTCGTACGAGACGTGGAAGGCGAGCGGGTGCCTCAGCGAGTCTCGCGGTGGGCGGTGTGGGTGCGGCAACGCGGGCAGAACTTCTTGAGCTCCATGCGGTCGGGGTCGTTGCGCCGGTTCTTCTTGGTGATGTAGTTGCGTTCCTTGCAGTCCACGCACGCCAAGGTGATCTTGGGGCGGACGTCGGAGCTCTTGCTGGCCACGATGGTCCTACTTCCTGGTCTTCGGTGCTGCCGGTCGGATCCGGTAGCGGGGGCGGGACTCGAACCCGCGACACCACGATTATGAGCCGTGTGCTCTAACCACCTGAGCTACCCCGCCATGGGAACGGGGTGCCGGGCCGAGTCATTCCCGGCTGGCACCCCAGTCCCAGAGCCCCTTTACGGAATCGAACCGTAGACCTTCTCCTTACCATGGAGACGCTCTGCCGACTGAGCTAAAGGGGCACGCGCGACCGATGCTCGCCGCGCCGACGAGCAAGGATACACAGGCGCGAGGAGGATCGTGAAATCGGAAACCTGGACCTCGTACTACGTCCCTGACGGCCCGTCGGAGGACGGTCGGGAGCGCTTCGTCTCGACCCGCGCCACGGCCGGGCCGTGGACCGAGCGGGCACAGCACGGCGGCCCCCCGGCGGCCCTGTTGGGGCGGGCGATCGAGGCGATCACCGAGCCCGGTCGGGTGGTCGGCCGGTTCGCGATGGACCTGCTCGGGCCGGTCCCGGTGGGGCCGCTCGCGCTGGCTGCGCGGGTCGTGCGCCCTGGGCGGACGGTGGCGCTGGTCGAGGCCACCATGGACGACCTGGGGTCCGGCCGGACGGTTGCCCGCGCGCAGGCGTGGACCTTCCCGGCGTCCGACGAGGGGCCGGTGCAGCACCTGACCCCGCTCGCCCACACCCCGGCGGAGGGCCACCACGAGGAAACGCCGGCGACCTGGAACCGGGTCGGCTACATGGACTCCATCGAGTGGCGCTGGATCGAGGGCGCCGTGACCCGGCCTGGGCCGGGCACGGTCTGGATGCGGCCGACGGTGCCCCTCGTGCCCGGCGAGGAGATGTCCGGGCTGCAGCGGTTGCTCACCTGCGCCGACTCGGCCTCCGGGGTCTCCGCTGCGCTCGATGCCGACACCTGGGGGTTCCTGAACACCGAGCTCACCGTGCACGTGCTCCGGCCACCGGTGGGCGAGTGGATCTGCCTGGTCGCCGAGACCTCGCTCGGTCCCGGCGCCGTCGGGGTGGCCGCCTCGACGGTGTACGACGAGTCCGGCCCGGTCGGACGTTCCGCGCAGGCGTTGCTGGTGGTGCCGGGGCGGGGGTGAGCGGGCTGGCCCGCCGCTGCGGCTGCCGCCGGGCAACTCCGCATTTGCGAGGTTGTGGGGGTCTGCGGACCGGTGCCGACCCCCACAGGTCCGCATTTGCGGTGTTGGCGGGCCGCCCGAGCCGCACACCCTCACACCCCGAGGTGCCTCCCGACGAACGCCAGCTGGGCAGGAGCCATCCGACGCCAGTAGCCGAGCTCGTGCGCGCCGGGCTGGAAGCCAACGACCGGGTGCTGGGACGACGGGAAGCCGGCGGCGTACGCCGTGGTCGCGTCGCGGAACGGGTCGTCCGTGCCGCAGTCGAGCCGCACCGGGACACCGGCGAGGTCGCGCTGGTGGCCGAAGACGGTGAACCGGGCGTACTCCTCGGCGTCGCGGAAGCCGAACGGGGACGCCGTCGTGCCGGGTGTCCAGAGCGCGGGGCTCTCCGCCACCACGACGGTGCAGCGCCTCGCGCCGAGGATGCCCCCGAGCCGGAGCGCTCCGTAGCCACCCATCGACAGGCCCATCAGCCCGACCCGGTCGGTGCGCACGCCGCGGCCGGCGAGCAGCGGCAGCAGCTCCTCGAGCACCATTGCGCCGGCGTCCTCGCCGTCCGGGCGCGGGTGGTAGTACGACGTGCCGGCGTCGACCGAGGCGATCGCGAAGCGGTGACCGCTGCGGGCGACCTCGGCGGCGAGGAACCGGTCGAGCCCGAGCCACCGGCCGAAGGCCGTCCGGTGGTCCTGGTGCAGGCCGTGCAGGAACACCAGCAGCGGCAGCCGGCCACTCTCGCCGGGCGGATACGCGAGCGACCACGAGGTCTGCCGGCCGCCGCGCCTCGCAGAGCGGAAGGTGCCACCGACGAGCTCACCCGGGTCCACGTCGGGGATCCGGCCGGCCGCGCCGTGGTCCTCGTGCAGGGCCGCCCAGCCACCGGCGACGCTCGCGACAGCCACGCCGGCCCCCGCGGACAGCAGCCCGCGGCGCCCGATCACCAGGTCCACCGGGCCACGACGTAGCCCACCCCGTACGGCGCCGCCGCGTAGGTGACCTCGGCCGTCCCGGGCGCCGGCACGCCGGAGAGCACCTGCAGCCCGGCGCGCCCCGCCACCATCAGCTCGCCGCCGAGCGCCACGTCGAGCGCACCCAGGGCTGCCGGGTCACCGGACGCCAGCGCGCGCTCGACCTGGGCGTCGAAGCCCTCGGCCCGCTCGTCATACGTGCCGGGTCCGCCCTGCTCCGCCCGTCGGGCGGAGAGGTCCCCCATCACCAGGAGCGCCGTTCTCACGTCGTCGCGCTCGTCCAGCGACCTGCCGAGGGCAGCCGCCTCCGCGGCGTCGACGTCCCACCCGATCACGACGTCGTCGCCGGGCAGGAGCGCACCCGCGTCGGCGAGCAGCCGACGGCCTACGCGGATGCTCAGCGGGTCGGGCTCGACGCCGACCTGCGGCGAGCTGAAGTAGGCGTCCGTGGCCCCGACCACCACCACCTCGTCGGCCGCTGCCGCCACGGCGGCGACAGCGGCGAGGGAGGCAGCCCGCGCCTCGGCGACCGGGTCGACCGCACCGCCGAGCTCGCGGAACATCAGCAGCGGGTGCGGGCACACCGCGGCCGCGACGACCGTCCGCGAGGTACTCATGCCAGCGCCCGCACGGCGCGCGCAGGCGGGCGCTGGCCGCGGATGGAGGCGACCATGTCCAGCACCTGCCGGGTCTCGCGCACCTCGTGGGCGCGGAACACGCGGGCGCCGTGCCAGGCCGAGATCGCGGTCGCGGCCAGGGTGCCGGTCACCCGCTGGTCGGTCGGCAGGTCGAGGGTCTCGCCGACGAAGTCCTTGTTGGACAACGAGACCAGCACCGGCCACCCGGTCGCGACCATCTCGTCCAGCCGCCGGGTCAGCTCCAGGGAGTGCCAGGTGTTCTTCTCGAAGTCGTGGGCCGGGTCGATCAGCAGCCGGTCACGTGCGACCCCACGGGCCACCGCCCGTTCGGCCAGGGCCACGGTGTCGGCGATCGCAGCGGCCACGACGTCGTCGTACTGGACACGGTGCGGAGGCTGCCGCGGCGTCGCGCCGTTCGTGTGCGTGCAGATGTACGACGCCCCGAAGCTCGCTGCGACCTCGAGCAGGCCGGGATCGTGACCGCCCCACGCGTCGTTGAGCACGTCGGCTCCCTCGGCGCAGACCACCCGGCCGACCTCCGCACGCCAGGTGTCGACGCTGATCACCAGGTCGGGGAACTCGGCCCGGACCGTGGCCACGAACGGCGCGGTGCGGCGGATCTCCTCATCGACGTCGACGAGGTCACCCGGTCCGGCCTTCACCCCGCCGATGTCGACCAGGTCGGCGCCTGCCGCGACGGCCTCGCGTACCCGCTCGAGCGCGGCCCCCTCGGCGAAGGTGGCGCCCCGGTCGTAGAAGGAGTCCCGGGTGCGGTTCACGATCGCCATCACCAGCAGTGTGTGGTTCGCGAAGGAGCGGTGGCCCAGCCTGAGCACGGTCAGTCCTCGATCCGCGCGAAGGGCCGGGCGGCCTCGACCTCGTAGGCCAGCTCGATCAGCGTCGCCTCGCGTCCCAGAGGTGCCGCCACCTGCACGCCGATCGGGGTGCGGGCGGCGGACATCCCGGTCGGAAGCGAGATCGCGGGGTCGCCGGTCGCGTTCTGCAGCGGGGTGAACGTGACCCACTCCAGGAGCCGTTCGAAGTGGTCCTCGAACGGCTGCCCGGGGCTCAGGTGGCCGAGCAACGGCGTCGGATGTCCCAGGGTCGGCGAGAGCACCACGTCGTACTGCTCGAAGAAGCGGCGCGACGCCCGCTGGCTCGCCCGCAGCCGCGAGATCGCCATCGGGAGCCGGTAGGCCTTGCGCCGGAACTCCCGGGCCAGACCGCGGGTGAGGTTGTCGGTCTTCGACGTGTCGTACGCCCGGTCGACCGTGAACCGACCGGTGCCGTTCATGTACCCCGCGAGCATCGCCCAGTAGAGGCTGAAGTCGGCCACGAAGGAGTCCGGTATCGGCGCCTCGGCGGGCTCCACGTGGTGTCCCTCGCCCTCCAGCAGCTTCGCGACGTCCTCAACCGCGTCGATGCACTCCGGGTCGGTCTCCCGGCCCGCGACCGACTGCGTGACGAGCGCGATGCGCAGCCGCCGCCGCGCCGGACCGCGGATGTCGCCGATCGGCGGCAGCTCGAGGTTGCGGTAGATCTTCTCCGCCTCGCGGTAGAACACGGCCGTGTCGCGCACGGAGCGCGTGACCACGCCGTCCGCCACGATCTTCACCGGCATCTCGCGCATCATCTTGTCGCTCGGCATCCGGCCACGGGTGGGCTTGAGCCCGACCAGGCCGCAGCAGGAGGCGGGGATCCGGATCGAGCCGCCGCCGTCGTTGGCGTGCCCGATGGGTACGACGCCCGCCGCGACGAACGCGGCCGAACCGGCGGACGACGCTCCCGACGAATGGTCGGTGTGCCAGGGGTTGTGGACCGGATCGTCGTCGGGGAACTCCGCGCTGGCGTTGAAGCCGAACTCGGAGAGCTGGGTCTTCCCCAGCAGGACCAGCCCGGTGCCCCGCAGCACGCGCGCCACGTCGCCGTCGTACTTCGCGGTCCGCGCCACCCACGCCCGCGAACCGTGCTGGGTCGGCATCCCGGCCACATCGACGTTGTCCTTCACCACGGTGGGGACGCCGGAGAAGTAGCCGGGACGGGGATCGCGGGCCTCGGCGCGGGCGCGGTCGAACGCCTGGTAGCAGAGCCCGTGGAGCGCCGGCTGCACCCGCTCGGCGCGCGCGACCGCCGCGTCCACGATCTCGGCCGCGGTCACCTCGCCGTCGCGCATCCGGGCCACGAGACCGACCGCGTCGTCCCCCGCCAGGGCGTCGTCCGCGAACGCATGCACCCGGGTGCCGGCCATCGTCATGGAGCAAACCTAGCGATCAGTCCTGCTGCGCAGCGGTTCCCCGTCCGCACGACCCGACGGGTGGCTGGCGACGGAACCCCCTTTCGCTGAGCCGTCGCAGATGGCGACGCCCGGGCCGCTGAGCCGTCGCAGATGGCGATGCCAGATCGATCGTGTCGGTGTCGTACGGTGACCATCTGCGACGGGTCGCCGAAGGACAGCCGCCATCTACGACGGGTCACGGCCCGCCAGGTCGCCATCTGCGACGGGTCGCCGGACTCACAAACCGCCATCTGCGACGTGTGGGCGCGCGGTAGCGTCGAAGGCATGATCGCGGAACGGCATCTGTTCGGGCCTGGATCCAGCAACCCGTACCTGGAGGCGGCGGCGATGCTGGTGCTCGCGCCTCTCGGGGATGCCCTGGTCCATGTCGGCTGACCTGGGCCGGCCGCCGCCCACCACCGACGCGTCCGACGAGTACACCCACGCCCAGGTCCTGACCATCCTGTCCGGACTGCTGCTCGGCATGTTCCTGGCAGCGCTCGACCAGTCGATCGTGAGTACGGCGATCCGCACCATCGCCGACGACCTCAACGGGCTGTCGATCCAGGCCTGGGCGACCACGGCGTACCTGATCACCTCGACGATCACGACCCCGATCTACGGCAAGCTCGGCGACCTCTATGGCCGCAAGAAGCTGTTCCTGTTCGCGATCACGCTGTTCGTCATCGGGTCCGCCGCCTGCTCGTTCGCCACGTCGATGTACATGCTGGCCGCTCTACGCGCGGTGCAGGGTCTCGGCGCGGGCGGGCTGTTCACGCTGGTGCTCGCGATCATCGGCGACATCGTCTCGCCGCGCGAGCGCGCGAAGTACACCGGCTACTTCATGTCGGTCTTCGCGACCTCCAGCGTGCTCGGCCCGGTCGCCGGCGGTCTCTTCGCGGGCACCGACTCGATCCTCGGGATCACCGGCTGGCGCTGGGTGTTCCTGGTCAACGTGCCGATCGGGATCGCCGCCCTGTTCGTGGTGAACCGCAACCTGCACCTCCACCACGTGCCACGCGAGGCGCGCATCGACTGGTGGGGCGCGGCCAGCCTCGTCGTCGCGGTGGTCCCGCTGCTGCTCGTGGCCGAGGAGGGCCGCGACTGGGGCTGGACCTCGGGCGAGTCGTTCCCCTGCTACGCCCTGGCGGTGCTGGGTACGGCGGCGTTCGTCGCCGTGGAGAGCCGGATGGGCGAGAGCGCGCTGATCCCGCTGCGGATCTTCAGGCTGCGTGCGGCATCGGTCACGATCGGCGCCAGCGTCATCGTCGGCGCGGCCATGTTCGGCGGGATCACCGTGCTGCCGCAGTACATGCAGATCGTGCACGGCGCCTCCCCGACCCAGGCCGGCCTCATGATGCTCCCGATGGTGATCGGCATGATGGGCGCCGGCATCGGCGCCGGCCAGTTCACCTCGCGCACCGGCAAGATCCGGATCTTCCCGATCATCGGCTCCGCGATGGCCGCGGTTGCGATGCTGCTGCTGTCGCTGGTCTCCGCCGACACCAGCCTGGTATGGGTGATGGCCGGCATGCTGCTGTTCGGACTGGGCCTCGGCCAGTGCATGCAGCCGCTCACGATCATCATCCAGAACGCCGTCCCAGCTCGTGACATCGGCGTGGCCACCAGCTCCGCGACCTTCTTCCGTCAGCTCGGCGGCACGCTCGGGGTGGCGGTGTTCCTGTCCCTGCTGTTCAGCACGCTCGGCGAGAACATCAAGAGTGCGTTCACCTCGGCCGCCGGCGACCCGGCGTTCCGACAGGCCCTGACCGAACCCGCCAACTCGGCGCTGCGGCAGTCGCTGCGCTCCGGTGGCGGCGTGCTCGACCAGGTGCAGAACGACTCGTCGGTGATCAACACGTTCCCGGCGGTGCTCGCACACCCGTTCCAGGTGGGGTTCGCCGACTCGATGAGCCTGGTGCTGCTCGGCGGCGGGTGCGTGATGGTGATCGCCTTCCTGGTGCTCCTGCTGCTGCCGAAGGTGGAGCTGCGGGCGACGTCAGCGGGGGCGGCCGCCCGGGCCGAGCAGCGCGCGGCGGAGGCCGCGACCGACTGACCCCTAGGTCCACTCCCCGCTGGCACCGCGACGGTGGCAGCCGACGAGGTGGGCGTCGACGATGCCGGTCGCCTCCATCAGCGCGTGCATGGTCGTCGGTCCGACGAACCCGAACCCCCGCTTGAGAAGCGCCTTCGACAGCGCCTTCGACTCGTCCGACACCGTCGGCACCTCGGCGGTCGTGCGCGGCGCCGGAGTCCGCTGCGGCCGGAACGACCGCACGAGCGCCTCGAGTCCACCCTCCTCACGAAGGCGTACGACGGCCGCGCCGTTCTTGCGGGTGGCCAGGATCTTGGCGCGGTTGCGGACGATGCCGACGTCCTGCATCAGCCGCTCGACGTCGTCGTCGGTCAGAGCCGCGCACGCCTCGGCGTCGAAGCCGTGGAACACCTCGCGGAACCGCTCACGCTTGTTGAGGATGGTCAGCCAGGACAGCCCGGCCTGGAAGCCCTCGAGGCTCAGCCGCTCGAACATCGCGGACTCCCCCGTGACCGGCATCCCCCACTCGGTGTCGTGGTAGGCCAGCATCGCCGGCGAGCCGCCCCACGGACACCTGGCGACGCCGTCCTCCCCGACCAGCGCCGGGAGACCCTCCGTCACGCAATCGCCTTGCTGATCGCCGACGTGTGCTCCGGTGTGGAGCCGCAGCAGGCGCCGATCAGGTCGATGCCGAGTGCACGCAGGTCCTCCGCGTGCACCGCCATGTCGGCCGGCGTCGCGTCGTACTCGAAGTGGTCGCCGACCACCTGTGGCAGCCCGGCATTGGACTGCGCGACGAGCAGCAGCCCCTCGGGACGCGCGTCGGCCAGCTCGGCCGCGATCTGCGCCATCTCCTCCGGACCGCGACCGCAGTTGGCGCCCACAGCGTCGACCCCGGCCGCCGCCAGCGCCGCCACCGCGCGCCGGGGCGCACGCCCATCATCGTGTGGAGGTTGGTGTCGAAGCTGAGCGTGGCGATGACCGGAGTGTCCGGTACGACGGCCCGTGCCGCCGCGACCGCCGCCGTCCACCTCGGCCAGGTCGCTCATGGTCTCGATCAGCACCACGTCGATGCCGCCGTCGCGCAGCCCGGCCAGCTGCTCCTCGAAGATCGCCTGCGCCTCGGCGGCGTCCATGGTGCCGAGCGGAGCCATCAGCTCGCCGGTCGGGCCGAGGTCGCCGGCGACGAGGATGCCGTGCTCGTCGGCGACCTCGCGCGCGAGCCGCGCCGCCGCCTCGTTGAGCTCGTGGACCCGGTCGCCGAGACCGTGCATGTCGAGCCGCGGCCTGGTGCCGCCGAACGTGTTGGTGGTGAGGATCTGCGCGCCCGCCTCGGCGTAGGAGCGATGGGCGTCACGGATCGCGTCGGGGCGGTCGACGTTCCACAGCTCGCCGGAGCCGCCGTCGTCGAGGCCGAGGTCCTGGAGCAGTGTGCCCATGCCGCCGTCGAGGACCACCGCACCCTGCCGCGCCGAGCTCGGTGAGGGCGCTCATGACCGGGCTCCGAGCTGGTCGAGGTAGGCCGCGACCCGGTCGTCGGGCCACGCGGCGTCGAGCTCAGCGGTCACCCGGTCGAGCACGGCGGGAGGCTCGGCGTCGTCGGCCGCCCAGTCGCTGCGCCGCCAGCCCGAGAGGTAGTCGTCGACTCCCGGTGTCGCCGAGCCGCATCGCCGCCTCGTCGATCGCCTCCTGGAAGCGCGGCGCGAGCAGCGCCTTCGTGGTGGTCTCGCCCTTGCGCGCGACCACCATCGAGGGCAGGTCGCGCCAGTAGGTCACCTGGTACTCCGTCACGCTGCGAGCGTAGTTCCGCCCGGGGACAGCCCCGGACCGCGTCTCACACGCGGGGCGTGAGCCGCACCCCGCGGGGCAGCTCAGGCGCCGGGATCTCGGGGTAGCGGTCGTCGTCGGGCAGCGAGAACCGCTCCTGCTCCTCGCCGCCGAGGAGTGCCTGCCACTGCCGTCGGTACTCCGCGATCTCGTCGTGGTCGCGGCCCACGAAGTTCCACCACATGACGATCCGCTCGCCCAGCGGCGTGCCGCCGAGCAGCAGCAGCCGGGTCTCGTCGGACGCGTGGAGCACCAGCCGGTCGGCTCCGACCGGCACGAACGCCAGCTGCGACGGCTTCACCGACGTGCCGCCGAGCGTGAGCGCACCGGTGTCGACCAGCACGCCATGCTCGTACGACGGATCGACCGGGATCTCCAGCGTCGTCCCCTCCGTGAGCGTGACCTCGGCACCGAGCAGCGGGGTGTGCGTCTGGACCGGGGAAGCGTCGCCGAGCACGGCACCGAGGAACACCCGTGCCGACCAGCCGTCACCGTGCACCGGCGGCGCCGCGTAGTGCTCGAACCCCGGCTCGACCGAGCGGCTGGCGTCCGGCAGGGCCACCCACAGCTGGGCGCCGTGGAGCGAGGTCGTGCCGCGGGTGGAGACCTCCGTGTGGCTGATTCCGCGACCGGCGGTCATCAGGTTGACCTCGCCTGGGCGCACGATCGCTCTGTGGCCGGCGCTGTCACGGTGCTCGATCTCGCCGGAGAACAGCCAGCTGACCGTCTGCAGCCCGGTGTGCGGGTGGGCAGACACGACCATCCCGCCCGTCTCGGCGACGTCATCCGGGCCGTAGTGGTCGAGGAAGCACCAGGCGCCGACCATCGTGCGGCCACGGCTCGGCAGCGTGCGTCGTACGTTCATCGCGCGCAGGCCACCGAGCGGCACCTCGCGCGGCTCGATCACGGTCACGGTGGGCACGTCACCAGCCTGCCACGACGACCACGACCATGCAGCCCCGTGATCACCCGCGGGGGCGGGACCGGGGCTTCCGCGCCTTGCCGGGCGACCCGTTGGCCTGCGCGGGCTGCGCGTCCGGGTCGGACGTTGCGGCCGGGGTGGCGCGTCGGCGCAGCAGGGCGAGCGCCGCGAGCCCGCCCAGTGCGGCCAGCGCCGCGAGCGCGAGCGCGAGAGCGAGGTCGGCCCGGGCCCGCGCCAGGTCGTCGGTGCCGGCCGCGGCGCCGCCGCCGTCCTGGTCACCCGGGGTCGCGAGTGGCACCCGCGCCGTGCCGGCCGGTGCCGCGGACCGGGAGACCACGAGCGTGGGGGCGGGGTGCTCGGAGTCCTCGGGACCGTTCCAGGACTCGGTGGTGGTCTCGTAGTGCTGGACGGCCGGGAAGCGCAACGTGCCAGGCTCCTTCGGCACCCGCCCCGTGATCGCGAACTGGCCGAACGTGTGCGGCCTCAGCCGGCCGCCCTTCCAGTGCACGGCGAACGGCGTCCCGTCGCGGCGTACGTCGACGGTGGTGCGCCACCCGGGTACGGACTCCGCGCTCTCGAGCAGGAAGCCCTCGGGGAGGATGAGGTCCAGACCCACCGTGTCCTCGTCGGCCTTCTCGTTGGGCACCTGCACCGTGTAGGTGCCGAACGAGCCCGTGGCCACCTGCTCCGGGCTGATCTCGACATGGGCGAAGGCCGTGCCGGCAGCGAGCACGACGCCCGCGAGCGCAACGGGCACGGCTCGGAGAAGGCGGCCTGTCACGGCACCTGCACCCTCACCGGCAGCGCCACCTCGACGCCGGCCCGCAGGAACCGAGGGGTCAGCCGATAGCTGCCGGGGGCGACGTCGAGCCGGTCGGAGAGCCACTCCCCGGCGCCCACGAGCTGGAGGGACAGCCCGCGGTCTACTCCGTCGGCGCCGAGCAGGACCGCGTCCGCACGCGGCGCGCTGGCGGGGGTTCCTTCGGTCGAGAGCCGCACTCGGAAGACGGTAGCCGTCCGGCCACTCGTTCCGACCCGGACCGTCCGGACCCTCAGGTCGTAGCCCGCGCGAGACGCGCGCGCCGTCGTGCTCGCCTGCTCGACCGCAGTCGTCGTCGCGAACGTGGATGCGGCCTCGACTGCCGCGGGCTGGGGAGACGCGGCCATCAGTGACGCCACCGCGACCAGGGCCAGCCCGCCGACCAGCTCGAGGCGCATCGCGGAGCCCAGCTTCTCTCCCGCCGACCATCGCTCGTGGCTGCGGGCGGCGCGGTCCGCCATGCGCGGCACCAGGGTCACCGCGTTCAGCGTGGCGATCATGAGCACCGTGACCCACAGGGCGATCTTCACCGTGAGCGCCTCACCCCACGTGGTGGAGGTCAGCTCCTTCACCGCGGAGACTTGCAGGAGGGCCAGGTAGCTCCCGGTGGCGAACACCACGAGCATCGCGACCTGCGCGCCCGTCGAGAACGCGCGGGCCAGCGCACCCGCCACCTCACCGACCATCTGCGGCTGGCCCGCTCCGGCCGCCTTGGCGGCGGGCAGGCCGACGAGTCCCAGGCCGAGCAGGCCGCCGATCCACAGGCCCACCGCCCCGAGGTGGAGGCTGTCGAAAAGTACGGCGACGGCGCGGTCTACGGGCCGTGAGGCGCTGTGCCCCGACAGGGCGAGGGAGACCAGTGCGGCGACCGAGCAGAGCAGGCCGGCGACCAGCCAGGGATCGACGCGCCGGCTGCCGGCGGGCGCCTGCTGACTGGCCGCGCGCAGGAACAGGAACGCCGCGACCCCGAGCAGCACCAGCCGAAGGCTGATCAGGACCCCGGTCCGGGTCGAGGTCAGCAGCGAGACCAGGTCGCCGAACCGGAGGGCCCCGGTGGTCTGGCCGACCGTGTCGACCGCCGTGAACAGCCCACCCGCGAGGCCACAGGTCACCGCGACGAGCATCGGTAGCCGGAGCCGGGTGAGGGTCTCGTGGGCCAAGAGCACGCCCACCCGGTCGGGGAGCGACCGGCGCGCGGCCGCGACCACGACCAGCAGATAGCCGAAAAGTCCCGCCACCGCGAGGGCACCCCCCGCGGCCACGGCGCGCGGGACCACCGCCGCGACGGTAGGCGCACCTGACCCGGGTCCGTCCTTCGCCACCTCCAGCGAACCGGACGCCTCCCGATAGCCGAACCTGATCTCCCCGCCGACGGGGTGGCCGTCGATCGAGAGCACCCGGTAGGTCACGCGATAGGTGCCGGGCGCGAGCAGCCGAGGGAGGGCGGCGACGACCGTCGTCCGGTCCTTCGGATCGATCGAGGGCCTGACCCCCGCCAGCGGCGTGCCGTCCGGGGCAGTCACCACCAGCGCTCCGCGTTCTGCCTCGACCGGCTCCGAGAACGTCAGCCGGACCTGCGTCGGGCGCTGCTGCACGACGGAGCCCGAGTCAGGGCTGCTGGCGACGAGAGATGCGTGGGCCGACGCCGGCGCGGCCGTCGAGGAACACCGAAGCCATGGCGACGACGGCCATCGCGACGACGAGGCCGGCCCGGCGCCGGAGCACCGGCCGGCTCCACCGCGTCTCGTCCCGCGTCACATCCCGTTCAGTCCTGCGGCAGGCACTGGAGCGCCCCGCTGGCCAGCTGTGGGCAATCGGTGGGCGGGGCCAGGGCAGGCTGGAGGCCCCACATGCCGGCCTCGGTGTACGCCCGGATCCGGTCCCCATGGAAGTAGTCTCCCGCGGGGTCGGCCCAGAGGCCGTTCACCGCGGTGGAGCCACCACGAACCGGCGAGGACCAGACCGAGGACCTGGATCGCGGTGACCGTGTGGTCGACCGGAACGGAGGTGCAGGAGGGAGTGGCTGTGGCGTTCATGCTGAACTCCCGCAGTGCCTCAGTGCTCGTGGCTCCCCGGAGCGCGCTCGTCGAACGCAGCCCTTCCAAGGTCGATGACCATAGGGCCGGACGGGCCGGCCGGGGTGACGACGAGCGCCATATGGGCGCCCTTGCGCGGGATCGTGAAGTCGAGATGACCCACCAGATCGCTGTGCCCGGAGAGGACCATGTCGGGCAGGTTGCCACCGTCCGGCCGCCGGAAGATCGCCTTCCCGCCGCGCGTGAGGCGCAGCCGGAAGTCGTCGACCCGAAAGGTGGAGCGGTGAGCGGAGGGGTTGCTCACCCGGAGCGTGGCCTGGACGGTCGCGTGGACTCCGTCGACGTAGGACTTGACTCCGTGAGTCGCGCTGGCCAGCGCCTGGTGCGTGACCCCGTCCACGGTGCCGACGCCGGTCACCCGCACGGTGCCGAACGGGGCCGGCGCGACGTCGCCCACGCCGTACCCACTGGGGTCAGACGGCTCCGCGAGCAGCTCGGGGCGGTTTGAGACCGCCGCTCCGAGCCCGATCGCGGCGCTCAGGACGACCAGCACCACCAGCGCCCACGCGAGCCCGCGCGTGCGCCCACGCCTGAACTCGGCGTCTGCCATCCCGAGCTGGTTCGCCATTCATCTCCCCCACGGTCCACTCCGCACGCTAAGGAGTAGGTCTTGGGAAAAGGTTGAGTCCCGTTCGGGCCCCGGACGGCTCAGCGGAACGCCGACTCCCCGGTCAACGCCTGGCCGATGACGAGCTGGTGCACCTCCGCGGTGCCCTCGTAGGTCAGCACCGACTCGAGGTTGTTGGCGTGCCGCATGATCGGGTAGTCCAGGGTGATCCCGGCGCCGCCGAGGATGGTCCGGCACTCCCGGGCGATCTTGATCGCCTCACGCGTGTTGTTGAGCTTGCCGTAGGAGATCTGCTCGGGCCGCACCTTGCCCTCGTCCTTGAGCCGGCCGATGTGCAGCGCCAGCAGCATCCCCTTGCCCAGCTCGAGCGACATGTCGGCGAGCTTGGCCTGGGTGAGCTGGTAGGCGGCGAGCTTCTTGTCGAAGATGTCGCGCTCCTGCGCGTAGGCGATCGCGGTCTCCAGGCAGTCAGCTTCGCTCGCGCAGCCATCAGCCGCTCACCGAAGTGCACGTCGTCAACGGCCTCCATCCCGATTTGCCATTCGACTACTACACGGAGCTGCTGCGCGGCTTCAAGCGCATCCGTCCCGGCATTCACCTGAAGTGCTTCACGGCCGTCGAGATTGCCTTCTTCGCGGATCTCTACGGGAAGACCGACGAGCAGGTGTTGCGGCGAGCTGCATGGCGGCCGGACTCGATTCGCTGCCCGGCGGCGGCGCGGAGATTTTCGCGGAGCGCGTGCGCCGGAAGATTGCCAACGACAAGTGCGGCACCGAGCGGTATCCTCGACATCCACCGCATCGCGCACCGGCTCGGCACTGCGCTCGAACGTGACGATGCTGTACGGGCACATCGAGACGGCGGAGGAGCGCGTCGATCACATGCTGCGCGCGCGCGCGCTGCAGGACGAGACCGGCGGCTTCCAGGCGTTCATTCCGCTGGCGTTTCATCCCGACAACAATCAGATGCGGAAGCTGCCGGCGCCGAGCGCGGCCGACACGCTTCGCGTGCACGCCGTGTCGCGGCTGATGCTCGACAACATCCCGCACGTGAAGGCGTTCTGGATTGCGACCGGCGTGGAGGTCGCGCAGACCTCGCTCTGGTTCGGCGTGGACGACCTCGACGGGACCCGGTGCAGGAAGAGAAGATTTACCACATGGCCGGCGCGCGGACGCCCGAGGCGATGACGCCGCGGGAGATCGCGCGGCTCATCCGGCGGCCGGGCGCGAGCCGATCGAGCGCGACACGCTCTACAACGTCGTCGAATCTGGTCAGTCGAGTCATGGGATCGTCGGCTCATTGACGGGGCTTTGACTGACGAGATCAGCCGAATGACCCGATGAGCCAGGTTTCCGCTGTTTTTGCTATACTTCAGGGAAGCCAAGCTACGTCGGACGATCGAGTGGAGCTTGGCTTTTTCGTGGCCCGAGCTTGAGAAAAGTTTCACAAGCTCGCAAGCCCAAAGCCGGCCAGCGCAGCCGGGCTCACGCGCAGAGAGTTGACGACCCCATGCTGCTGCCCGTTCTGACCGACGTACGAGAAGGAACACATCGCCGAGCGCCAGCCGCTGCCGGATCGCTATCTCGGCTCTGTCCGACGAGGAGATGGACCGCCGCATCGCGCGCGGCGAAGGCCGACGCTCGGCCGCCGCGTCGTCATTCTCGGCCATCACTACCAGCGCGACGAGGTGATCAAGTTCGCCGACTACACCGGCGACTCCTACAAGCTCGCGCAGCAGGTCGGCGCGGCATCCCGACGCCGAGTTCATCGTGTTCTGCGGCGTGCATTTCATGGCGGAGAGCGCCGACGTGCTGAGCGCGGATCACCAGCAGGTGATCCTGCCGGATCTCGCTGCCGGCTGTTCGATGGCCGACATGGCCGATCCCGATCAGCTCGAGATGTGCTGGAGCGATCTCGAGCAGATGGGCGTCATCGGCCTGGCGGCTGGCGGCTGCGCCGGCCTGCGTTCCGGTCACCTACATCAACTCCGCCGCGTCCATCAAAGCCTTCTGCGGCGAACGCGGCGGCGTCGTCTGCACCTCGTCGAATGCCGCGGCGACGCTGCAATGGGCGTGGGAGCGCGGCGAGCGCGTTCTGTTCCTGCCCGATCAGCATCTCGGCCGCAATACCGCGCTACAAGATGGGCGTGCCGCTCGATCGGATGGTCGTGTGGGATCCGAACGAAATCTGGGGCGGCCTCGAGCCGGACGCGGTCGAAGCGCGCGCGCATCATCCTCTGGAAAGGCCACTGCTCGGTCCACACGCGCTTTACCGTGCGGCAGATCGAGAACCTGCGCGCGCAGCATCCGGGCCTTCGCGTCATCGTGCACCCGGAGGTGCCGCTGGGACGTCGTGCAGGCGGCGGACGATTCCGGCTCGACCGAATACATCATCAAGCAGGTCAAAGACAGCCCGGCCGGATCGGTCTGGGCCGTCGGCACCGAGATCCATCTCGTCAATCGCCTCGCCCGCGACGTGCAGCCCGACCGCACCGTGCTGTCGCTCGATCAGTTCGGCTGCCTCTGCTCGACGATGTTCCGCGTGTCGCCCAACCATCTGCTCTGGACGCTCGAAGGGCTCGTCGCCGGCGAGGTGCACAATCGCATCGTCGTGCCCGACGACCAGAAGCACTGGACCAAGGTCGCGCTGGACCGCATGTTGTCGATCCAATAGCCTCTGAAGTACGATCCCTTCCGGTCGCATACGATCTGATCCGCCGTTGCGACAACAGGAGGACGCTCGATGGCTCACACGCTTCCGCCGCTTCCGTACCCGACCGACGCGCTCGAACCGCACATCGACAAGCAGACGATGGAGATTCATCACGGCAAGCACCACAACGCCTACGTGACGAACCTGAACGCCGCGCTCGAGAAGCATCCGGAGCTGCAGTCAAAGAGCGTCGAGGATCTGATTCGCGGCATCAACACCGTGCCCGAGGACATCCGCACGGCCGTCCGCAACAACGGCGGCGGCCACGCGAACCACTCGATGTTCTGGCAGATCATGGCGCCCAAGGCCGGCGGCGCGCCGACCGGCGCGATTGCCGACGCGATCAACTCGTCGTTCGGCGGCTTCGACAAGTTCAAGGAAGAGTTCAAGAAGGCCGGCGTCGGCCGGTTCGGCAGCGGCTGGGCGTGGGTCGTCGACAACGGCGGCAAGCTCGCGATCGAGAGCACGCCGAACCAGGACAGCCCGCTGATGGACGGCAAGAAGCCGGTCTTCGGCATCGACGTGTGGGAGCACGCGTACTACCTGAAGTATCAGAACCGCCGGCCCGACTACGTCGACGCCGTGGTGGAACGTGTCAACTGGGCGGAGATCAACAAGCGACTGGAGCGATACGTCGATCTAGCCGGCTGATCACCTACATTTACCTGATTCTCTTCCTGTTCCTACCCACCTCGGCCTCGGCATCGTCTTCACGCTCGTCTTCGTCTCGCGCGAGGCGGGCGTGAAGTTCTTTCGCTTCAATGCCGGCCTCGCGGCGATTCTGATCGCGATCGCGTTCGCGTTTCGGCCCACCGGCGACGAACGGGCGCGCTCGCGCGCATCGCGTTCGCTCGCCCTCGTCGTCGCCGAAGCGGCCATCGTGCTCTACTGGGCGACGTCGGCCGCGCGCTCGCGTCGATCCGGCCGGCCATCGTCGGCGATCGGCTGCGCGGCGGGCCTCGTGGCGCTCGTCGCTCAGGCGCTCGCGGTGTCGGCGGGCGGCCCGTCACGACGCAGGCGATGACGGTCGCCAGCTTTCTCAGCTCGGCGGCGCTCCTCGGCGGCGCCTGCACGGCGATGATCCTCGGGCACTGGTATCTGGTGATTCCGTCGCTGCAGGTGTCGCACCTGCAGTCGATCGTCAAGCTGCACATCGCGTCGATGGTCGTGCGCGTCGTCGTCGTGGCGGCGGCCGTCTTCCTCGCGATCGCGACGTGGCAGCCCGGCCTCGGGCCGAGCTTCCGCCACTACATCCTGTCGGTGAGCGGGATTTTCTTCTGGCAGCGCGTGCTGTTCGGCCTGTTCGGCCCGGCGCTGCTCTCGTATCTGACGTGGGAAACGGCAAAGATCCGGTCGACGCAGTCGGCGACCGGCATCCTCTACGTCGATTTCTTCACCGTCGTCGTCGGCGAGGTGCTGGCGAAGTATCTGCTGCTCGCGACGCACGTTCCCGTGTAGTACACTCGCGCCGGACTGTTGCGGATTGCACCGCGGTCCGGAACCTGTGCAATTTCAGCCTACGAACCGCGTCAGGGCCGGAAGGCAGCAGCGCTAAGTAGATCCTGACATGTGCCGCAGGCCCTTCCGGGCCGCGGTTCAGTCTGCAACCTCGGCAATCGGCAATTCGCACTCTGAGCCATTACAGTCCTGCAATCTGCAATTCAGATTCCACGATGTCCGTATCAGGTGATCGCGCGCAAGTGGCGGCCGCAGAAGTTCGACGACGTCGTCGGGCAGCAGGCGGTGACGCGTACGCTCGGCAACGCGCTGACGAGCGGGCGCCTGGCGCAGGCGTTCGTGTTTGCCGGACCGCGCGGCGTCGGCAAGACGACGACGGCGCGGATTCTGGCGCGCGCGCTGAACTGCGTGAACGGACCGACCGCCACGCCCTGCGGCGAGTGCGACGCGTGCGTCGAGATTGCCGAAGGGCGCGACATCGACGTGCTCGAGATCGACGCGGCCACGCACACGCGGCGTCGACAACGTCCGCGAGGTGATCATCGCCGGCCTCGGCATCATGCCGGTGCGCAACCGCTACAAGGTCTTCATCATCGACGAGGTCCACCAGCTCTCGGCGGGTCGTCGTTCAACGCGCTGCTGAAGTCGATCGAGGAGCCGCCGCCGCACGTCGTCTTCATGATGGCGACGACCGAGCTCGACAAGATTCCGGAGACGGTGCTGTCGCGCTCGCAGGTGTACGAGTTCCGCACGATCGGCACGAAGGCCATCGCCGAGCAGCTGCGCACGATCGTCGACGCCGAGGGCATCACGGTCGGCGACGAGTCGCTGCAGCTCATCGCGCGCGACGCCGACGGCAGCATGCGCGACGCGCAGAGCAAGCTCGATCAGGTGATCGCGTTCACCGGCAAGACGATCGGCGCCGACGACGTGGCGACGGTGCTCGGACTGGTGGGCCGCGATCTGCTGCTCGACACGCTGCAGGCCGTCGCCGACGAGGACGCCGCGGCGGCGTTCGCGCTCGCCGGCCCGCGCCGTCGAGATGGGCTACGACCTGCGGCTCGTCTGCCGCGAGCTGTCGCGCGTCGTCCGCGACCTGCTCGTGCTGTCGGTCGATCCGTCGCGGATCAACGATCCGGAAATCGCGGGCGAAGGCGAGCGCGAGCGGCTGCACGGCGCTCGGCGAGCGGTTCTCGCGCGAGGATCTGCTGCGCGCGTTCGATCTGCTGACGCGCGCCGAGTTCGACATTCGCGGCGCGGCGCAGCCGCGCTATCACCTCGAGATGGCGCTGCTCCGGTGGATCTACCTGCGGAAGCTCGTGCCGATCGAGGAGCTGATCGCGGGGACCGGCAGTGCGCCCGGCTCGGCCGCCCCAGAGCTCAGGCCCGCAGCCCGCGACGCCGTCGCCTGAGCGCGCCGCGGTGTCGACTCCGGCGCCAGCATCGAAGCGCGTCGCGGCACCGCCATCGCCGTGGCGTCCGGCGTCCGGACGAGTCCGCTGGCGCCCGCACCAGGTCGAGCGCCGGCCGCCGAGCCGGCGAAGTCGGATCTCAAGGACGCGCTGCTCGCCGAGATCCGCAAGATCGAAGGCCGTCTTCTACAACACGGTCGTCGCGCAGGCGCAGAAGATCGACGTCCGGCCGACCGCGTGACGTTCACCTTCTCGCCGTCGCAGCGCACGCTGCGCGACATGTTCGAGCAGAATCGCGCGTGGCTCGAATCGCTGGCGCAGCAGGTGAGCGGCCGGAAGATCGTCGTCGCCAGCGTGCAGACCGACGCGCGCCGCGTCGTCAGCGCGGTCGGCGTGCGCTGCAGCCGGCGAACGCCGGCGCCGAGGCGGAGGCCAAGCGCGCCGACAAGAAGTCGACGCTCAAGGAGCAGGCGCTCGCCGACGCGGGCGTGCAGGCGCTGCTCGAAGTGTTTCCGGCGGAGATCCGTGACGTGGAGGAGATGTGAACCCAGCAGCATGAACATTCAGCAGATGATGAAGCAGGCGCAGCAGATGCAGGAGCGCCTGCAGAAGCAGATGGCCGAGCTGCACGATCGAGGCCACCGCCGGCGGCGGCATGGTCACCGTCATCGTCAACGGCGCCAAGCAGCTTCAGTCGCTCAAGATCGATCCCGAGGTCGTCTCGAAGGACGACGTCGAGATGCTCCAGGATCTCGATCGTCGCCGCCGTCAACGACGCGCAGCGCAAGGTCGACGAGGCAGATGTCGCAGAAGATGGGCGGCATGCTGCCGCCCGGCCTCAAAATGCCCGGACTGTCTGATGACGTCTCCCGATCCTCTGCTCCGGCTCATCGAGGAGCTGCAGCGCCTGCCGGGCATCGGCCCGAAGGGCGCGCAGCGCCTCGCGTTCCACATCCTCAAGACTCCGCGCGACCAGGCCGACGCCTGATCGACGCCGTGCGCGACGTGAAGGAGCAGGTCACGTACTGCTCGGTCTGCAACAACATCACCGACGCCGATCCGTGCGCGTACTGCCGCAGCGAGACGCCGCGATCAGCCACGTCATCTGCGTCGTCGAGGAGCCGCAGAACGTCGCGCGCCATCGAGAAGACGCGCGAGTTCAAGGGCGTCTATCACGTGCTGATGGGCGCGCTGTCGCCGCTGCAGGGCATCGGGCCCGGACGATCTGAAGATCAAGGGGCTTGCTCTCGCGCATCGGCGACGGCGTCACGGAAGTGATTCTCGCGACCAATCCGAACGTCGAAGGCGAAGCGACGGCCATCTATCTCGCGCGGCTGCTCAAGCCGCTCGGCGTGCGCGTGACGCGCATCGCGATGGGCGTGCCGGTCGGCAGCGACCTCGAGTACGCCGACGAAGTGACGATGCACAAGGCGATCGAAGGACGGCGGGAGGTCTAGGCCGATGCTTCCGCACGGCTACGAGCTGCCCGCGGCGCATTCTCGCTCATCCTCGGCGGCGCGCTCGCCTGCTTCGCCGGCTACCGGCTGTTCCGCGTCGTGCTCGGCATCTACGGCTTCATTCTCGGCGCGATGCTCGCCAGCTCGATGATGGGCATCACCAACACGGTGGGGATGATCATCGCGGCGATCGTCGGCGGCCTCGTCGGCGCGGTGATCCTCGTGTTCGCGTACTTCGTCGGGATTGCGCTCGTCGGCGCCGGCCTCGGCGCGCTCGTCGCGCATCTCGCCTGGAGCGCCGATCTCGCCCTCGCCGATCCGCCGGCGGTGGCTGTCGATTCGTCGTCGCGATCGTCGGCGCCGTCGCGGCGATGCTGCTGCAGCGCTACGTCATCATCGTCGGCACGGCGTTCGGCGGCGCGTGGACGCTGATCGTGGGCGGGCTGGCGCGTCGTGGGCGATCGGGCGGCCGGGCGCGCGGCGGCCGCCGTGGGAAACGTGAGGCGATGCCGCGTGGATTCTCTATCCGCTGACGCCGGCGCCGGGCGAGCACTGGGTGCCGGTCGCGTGGGTGGCGCTCGGCGTCGTCGGCACCGCCGTGCAGCTCGGGGTCACCGGCGCGAAAACGTTAGCCGCGAGCACCGCGTTCCGCGGGATTGACGCGCTTCCAGCGATTGAGTACCATGACTGGCTCCCCATATTCCTCAGTAGCTCAACGGCAGAGCATCCGGCTGTTAACCGGAGGGTTGCTGGTTCGAATCCAGCCTGAGGAGCCAATCTTCACAACGACTTACCGGCTGCCAAAATCCAAACCGTAAATTCCTGTGCCCAATTCTGTGCCCACGAGGCTGAGAAAAACCGCGGGCGGACTACTGAGGACTGGCCTCGGCTTCTTTCCCTGATCTTGCTCCTAGCTGCTCCGGCTCCAAATGGTCAACGGCGCTGCGTTGGGCCTCCGCGGAGATGTGACCGTACCGCCGTGCCATCCGGACGGTCGTGCCGGCGCTCCAGCCTAGGAGTGACGCGATCACAGGCAGCGGGACCCCACGTTCTACAAGCTTGGTGCAGGCTGAATGACGGAGGTCGTGGAACCGGCATTTTACTTTGCTCGCGGCTTTCGCGGATTGGCGACGGCGTGTTCGGCGGCCGTCCGTTGGAAGGACTCGCCCGGCCTGGCGCGTTCTTCGTCGGCGGATCGGCGTCGGGATTCGGCGGCAGCGGAAGCGCCAGCGCGGCGCCGTCGCAAAGCGCGCCCAGGCAGAGCCGCGCCGGCCATACCCTTCGGACCGACTTGGGAGACACCGGCAGCGGCCTAGGCACGCCGGGATCGGGCTCCAGTGACAACGGGAACGCGCCTGGATCCGGAGACCCGGGGAGTGCTGGTGGTTCGGGAGGCGGGAGCGGCGACGGTATTGTCTTTGTCTCAAATCCCGGGGACCAGGGGCCGACCGGCGGCGATGTGAGCGTGTCGGTGTTCCCGTCGAGCCCTGATGGGGGAACGATTCTCTCCGACCCCAGCGTCGATCCGCCCGCGGGCTCCGGCCCCGGCGGGGTATCACTCGACGCGGCCGACCCGACGCCCGTTCCGGAACCTGCGACATTGTTGTTGCTGGGGTCCGGCCTCTTCGTCACGGGCTATCGACTCAACCGTCGAAGACCGTCCTAAACCCGACGTTCGTATTCGCAGGGATTACGCCGCGTCGACGCCTCTTCGTGCAGAGGCGCCATGCGGCAAACACTCGCACGGACGGAATGTCGCGTCGATCGACAAACGGCTCGCCTTGCTCGCGCCTTACACGACGTCGGCCACCGACTTTTTTCGATGCCAGGAGGTCGATGCCGACCGCCACGAGCAGCTCGTGCACAACGGTTTCGAGGACGCATCGACGTGCCGATGCCACACGGGTTCAAGACCAGCTGCGGTTTATGGGAGGATTCCGATCTCGCACCGGAAGGCGATGCGGCGGTGCGCGATGCGTCGTTCATGACGCGGCACCGCGATTGCACCGCCAGCTGCCGTGCTGGGTTTGCTCTGGTGGCCGATCGGTTGTGCCCGGGCTTGGCTCCATTGCCTGTTCAGACATGGGGGCGGGGCGACTGAACACATCGACCGTTTTGGCCGACACGTTCTCAGCTGTCCCATGTGCGGGCGGGTGTTTTGGCGCGGGCGTAATTTGGTCGCATAGACCCCATCCCCGCTGCACCCCCACCTCGTGATCTAGAAAGCCATCCGCGTTCGCCATCGCTTCTCGCGACGGTGCGACGAGCGAGAGTTCGCGCAAACAGCCCGCGCGTGTGGCAGGATACGCTGCCATCGTCTCGTTGAGGATGGTCGTTCTCGCCCAGCGTCCGGATCAGGAGCGGGAACCCAGCGCGGAGTCGCGACAATCCTGCGAGGGAGACACCACCTGGCGAGGGTTCCGTCATACCGACGCGCACTAACGAAAGCTCTCTGGCTCTCTCGTTAGATGGTTTGTTCGCGCGCCGCGCAAGGCCGCCTTTTCGACCGGCCTCGCGAGCTTCGATCTGGCTCCACTCGTACGCCGTCCTTTTCACATGCGCCGCTCGGCCACCTTTACTGGCGATCTCGCGCTGCTTGTCCCGGGGAGCTTCGGCACTGCAGTTGCGTATTCGCGTATACCGTGGGTCCGGAAGTTGAGCACCCAGGGACGGTCATAGACGCACATCGCGCCGCTGATCGGCTGGAAGAAGCGCGATGATTGCTGGACATCGCGACCGATTTGCGCCACAACGGATGGGCTGATCACGCCAGACGGTTCGCGCGGCGGGCGCTCGCGATCGTCGAACGAGCATCGGGGATCGATAATCCCGACGCCTGTCGCGTCCTGCTGTGCCTGGCCGGCGCGCGCGCAGACCTCGCCGACTCCACGCGCGCTGAGGCGAACTATCGAGGCGCGATCCGCATTCTGGACCGGCTCCTTGAGCACCAGAACAGTCTCGAATGTCGGCGGCTGCGGATCCAGGCCGATTGTGGAATAGCCACCGCCCTTCGCGCGCTCGGCCGTGATGAGTTCGAGTTGCGTGAGACCGAGGAGGAGCCTCTGTTTTCGAAGCTCCCGACCCGACAAACTTGCGTCAGGCTACCTGAGGGAGCATGGGTCGTCAAATCATTCGCGGGGGGCACTCGGGTCAGGAATCACAGAGCCGTGGAACGCCTCGGAATCCGCCAGGAGGTGCCGACTGCGCGCAGATCTATGGGAACCGTATCGCGCGCGCTTCCGCAACCTCGTCGGCAAGTGCATCGCCGCACAACGCCACCCTACACGCACGGAATCGGGCACGTGCCAACAGATGTCGGGCTCATTGAGTAGGATGCCGGCGGGAGCGATCCACTGGGCATGACAGTCAGCATCAATCGTGAGCCCGTCACTGTGCCAGAGAAGTGTGCAAGGGGCGCCGGGTCGGTCGAGATCGGCCCCACCTCAATGCGGTAGGTGCCATCGACGTCGAAGGTGCCGTCGGCGCGGACGATCGGTGGTGCGAACTGGCCGTGACCGCATCCGACCGTCGAATCGCATCCGGCATCCGTCACCGACAGACAGGCACCGTCGCCGGGCCAGCGACCGGCGGCGAGTGCCCCTGCATCGGGACCAGTGGCCGCGTGATGACAGGCGAGCAGGCTACCCCAGGCGACGCACGCGATGCCGAGCGCGAGGACCGACCACCGTCGCATGACGCGGTTATATCGCTGGCGCACTCGGGGGTCAAAACCCCGCGGTCCATTAGCCGCGGCACGCCGGATTCCCTCCTGGCAAGCGGAGTGGTCCCCGTCGAACATGCCGCGGACGACAAAATCGAGAGTCAGTGTACCGGACCGACGCACCCGGAGGGCGTCCAATTCACGGAACTCCTGGAGTTCTGGCGGCATTTGGCTTGCTGTCTCAGGTGCGTGCTCAACGTGTTCATGACGGGCGCCGACCGTGTGGTGTGGGACCTGACGGTCCTGGGACCGGCGGGGCCATACCGCCTCACGCTCCGCCACTCCAACGGCGTGATCAGGGAATATTTCGCCGATCCGGCAGCCGCCTTAGAGCGCCAGCGCCACTTGGAGCGACTGCTGATCGCCGCGCGCGGCTGGGCGCCGACGCTGCCGGAAGTCGTCCATGCATGAGCCCCCTCGCCTGCTCGTCATCGATGACGACGAAGGCACCGTGCAGACGTTCGCCCGGGCGTTGGCCATGGCCGGCTACGACGTGCGGATCGCCCTGAGCCCGCGGGTCGCTTTGCACGAGATCGAGGCCTGCTCGCCCGACGCGATCCTGCTCGACCTCCGCTTACCGTTCATCGACGGCCTCGGCGTGCTGTATCGCATGCGCGCGAATCCCGCCCACACCCTCACACCGGTTGCCATCATTACGGGTGACATCATGGCCGACGACGCCACGCTGGCGGACGTGCACGCCCTGGGCGCGGAGCTCCGGTTCAAGCCGATGTGGATCGACGACGTCGTTGCCCTCGCAGCGCTCCTCATCGCCCGCGCAGAGCGTGACCAACGTGTCCCGACATCGGAGCCTCCGCCATCACACAGTTCCTCGTTCGACGCGCGTGTGAACCGTACCTGACAAGTCCGCCGAGTCCTGGGAGAACCTGATTTTCCAATGAGACAAGGAAGACTCCCACGTCTCGCCTGCACAGATAGGCCACGGGATTAGCGGTTCCGTCGTGGCACTGTTGTTGCGAACGTCTGAGTCATGGCATCACGTGTCAGCGCTCATCAGCGAACGTTCAGGACGGCGTGTCTCCTGCGCTGGACGTTCCATCGGCGCGGCGCCGCCCTGACCTGCCAGGTGGACACGCGGACCCCGTCGTCGTACGACGTGTGTCTGGTGCCCCATTGGAACGTTTCGGCCGCCATCGTGGAAACCGTGGAGACGCCTGGTCTGGCCTTGCAGCGTCACGCCGAAATCTCGAAATCCCTCGGCGAAGGCGGCTCGCACCTCGCGTCTCGGACACGCTGACCATCGACATCACGATCGAATGAATATCGACCTCCAGGACGGCGTGACCGCCGATGCCACGCGCTGTCCTCGTTGCTTACACCCCGAAGGTCTCCCCATGGAGGCCTCCGCCGATACGGCGAGCGCGGACCTCTATCGTTGTCGATCGTGCGGACAGGTGTGGACCGTCGAGCCATTGAGATTGGCTCGGCACTCTCCGTCACGGTCGGGTTCTCGACGACATTTGGCAACGCGATTGACGGGACGCGGTGTGTGTGCGTGTTGTGACCGGGTTCCTCGCCGCGGCACGCGCTTCACCAGCCATTCGGCCTCATGATCGGGCCAGAGCCGCGTGCTCAATCCGAACCACCCTTCGGATCGCCCCGCGCCACCAGATCGTCGGGCTTGGCGGTACCGGTCTGATCCAAATGCGGCCGGCAGACGCCGACGCTGGACATGCTGAACCGGGTCGCGCGGGGCCTCGGCGTCACCCTCGGTGATTCTTCGCACCGTTCGATGAGCCATATCGCGCGCGCTTCCGCAAGGCGCGCCGCGCCGCGCCGCACGACCCATCGCTGAAGCACATTTTCGGACCGTGGAATGAAGCGAGCATGGTGATCGTGACCGTCTGCTTCGCGCGAGTGTCGCATGCGCCGACGTGCTGGAGATGCTACAAGGCAAGCCCTGAGAACAAGTGGACAACACGCGTTGACCTGCACTGTCATTTTGCCGATCTAGAATGCATGTCATGATCGCGCCGCCGGCACCACCTCCGGCACCACCCGTCGAGGCCCTCAAGCCGCCCTTAAAGTGGGCGGGAGGGAAACGCTGGCAGGTCCCGCACCTGCGGCCGCTCTGGGAACCTCACTCGCACCGGCGACTGGTCGAGCCCTTTTCCGGCGGCCTCGCGGTGGCCCTAGGCCTTCATCCCGAGCAGGCGCTGTTAAATGACGCCAATCAGCACTTGATCAACTTCTATCGGTGGGTCAAGAAGGGGCTACGCGCGGCAATTCCGATGGAGAACAACGAGGAGCTGTTCTACCGGCACCGCAATCGATTCAATTCGCTGTTGCGCGCGGGTAAGGCGAATTCCCAGGAAGCGGCTGCGCTCTTTTACTACCTAAATCGAACGGGGTACAACGGCCTGTGCCGATTCAATAGCCGTGGCGAGTTCAATGTGCCGTTCGGGCAGTACAAAACCATCACCTACGCGAAAGCGTTTCCCGGCGTCCGCGCGGCCTTTGCCACGTGGGATTTCAAGACCGGCGACTTTGCCGATGTCCCCTTGGAGCGCGCGGACTTCGTCTACGCCGATCCGCCGTACGACGTGGAGTTCACGACGTACTCTCAAGGCGGATTCTCGTGGGATGACCAGGTTCGAACGGCCGAAGTGTTCGCCAAACACCGTGGCCCCGTGGTTCTGGTGAACCAGTTCACGGCCCGCATAGACGCGCTGTATCGCGGGTTGGGATACACCATTTGCTACCTTGATGCTCCGCGCCGGATCAGCTGCAACGGGGATCGCACCCCCGCAAGAGAGATTCTCGCGACGCGCAATCTATGACGCCACGCAACACCAACACCGGCGGCGTCTTGGAAGCGATGATCCTTCCCGCTCTAGAGCGGGGCGGTTACGCGTGCAACAAACAGGTTGAGACTGGGACGAGGCCTGGTGGCGGCAGACACATGGTCGATGCGATTGCGTCGAAGGACGGGCAGAACATTCTCGTTTCTCTATGCTCCTCACCGACGATCAGCGGCGACGGCGTGCGCGAAGTCAGATCAAGCAGTACGCCGCCGGATAAATTCCCTTGGCGGCGATGCGCGCGACAGCACGGTGGTCGACATAGAGATACCGCGAACGATGTACCAGCGCCGGGTCGGTCAGGTCGTCGGCGGGCACATAGATCGCCTGCACCGAGGTGATCAGCCCTGGTTGTGGTAGATGATACGTTCCTGCAGCGCGCCCATGTCGGTTGCGAGCGTCGGCTGATAGCCCACCGCCGAGGGGATGCGGCCGAAGCGCCGACGCTTCCGGACCCGGCCTGGGTGAAGCGGAAGATGTCCACGACGCGCATCCTGGCCCTGATCGCGAAATACTCGGCGACTGTAGCCCGAGCCCGAGGCACGGGCACGCGCACCCGGTGGCTCGTTCATCTGTCCATAGACCAGCGCGCATTTCGAGCCATCGACCGAGCCCTTGTGCGGGTCCTTGTTGACACCCAATCGAAGCATCTGACTGATAAAGATCATTGCCTTCGCGCGTGCGTTCGCCGACGCCGGCGAATACCGAATAACCGCCGTGCGCCTTGGCGACGTTGTTGATCAATTCCATGATCAACACGGTCTTGCCCAACGCCGGCACCCCGAACAGCCGTCTTGCCGCCCTTGGCGTAAGGTGTGCGAGCAGGTCCACCACCTTTATGCCTGTGACAGAAGTCTGCGCTTGGGTCGATTGATCGGTGTAGGTCGGTGCGTCCTGATGGATTTCACACTTCTCTCACCTTTGACCCGGACCAGCTTCATCGACCGGATCGCCGATCACGTTGATGATGCGGCCGAGCAGTCCCGGTCCAACCGGCACTGATCAGGCGCGCCGGTATCGGTCACCTCTTGCCCACGGACCAGACCTTCCGAGGAGTCCATGGCGACGGTACGCACCGTCGAACTCTCCGAGATGTTGCGCGACTTCGAGCACAGGCGGATACCGCATCGTCGTCTCGAGTGCGTAGATCGCCCGGCGGCTCATTTCGAACTGCACGTCGACGACGGCGCCGATGGCCTCAGTAATTTTTCCGACTGCGTTGGTGTGGCCATTTTATCCTCGTTACGGGATTCAGAGCGCCTCGGCGCCGGAGATGATCTCGATCAGCTCCTTGGTGATCATCGCCTGGCAGGTGCGATTATACATGAGTGTCTGCTTGCGGATCATCTCGCCGGCGTTACGGGTGGCGTTGTCCATCGCGCTCATGCGCGCGCCTTGTTCGGATGCGGCATTTTCGAGGAGCGCGCGGAATACCTGGACCGACAGGTTGCACAGCAGCGGCTCTTGCCAAGGATTTCTTCCTCTTCCGGCTCATATTCGTGACGCGGCGGGGCCCGTCTCTGTATCCTTTTCGAAGACCAGTGGAATGATCTGCTGCCCCGTCGGAACCTGCGCAACCACCGATTTGAAGCGCCGGAGCAGCGTCGCGACATCGAAAGCACCCTGGTCGAACAGCGCAACAATCTCCCCAGCGATCATGTTCCACCTGCTCGTACCCGATCGTACGCACGCCGCGTAACTCGATCGTCTCGATAATAGACTTGCTATAACAGCACAGCTGCTGAGTATGACCCTTTCCGGCCGACGCAGAGGTACCTCACTTCTTTGCCTTCGGCTATCAGCGCATTGGTTCTATCGCGGGCGAGCCGCACGATCGACGATTGAACAGCCCGCATAGTCCACGCTCGGCGATTCAAGACCACCAGTAGATGTCTTGTCGCTGCCGTCCAGCCAGAGCGACCTGGGCGCCAATCGCTGCCGGCGACGGCAGAAGCGATCGAAGCCAGCACCTTGCTCATACGCTCGGCATACGGGCGCGCGGCTTCCGCCGCCGCCTGGGCGCGACGCCTTTTGGAAGCCGCGACCATTTGCATGGCCTTGGTAATCTTCTGCGTCGCCTTGGTGGCGGCGATGCGGACGCGCATATCCTTGAGGCTGGCCATTCTTCAGTCGCTCTTGATCGAACCGTCGGTTTTCTGCCGTCGTCATCAGGCGAACATCCTGGCATAGCCGTCGACGAGGGCCTTCAGCTTTGCCGGCATCGGCATCCAGAAGGTCGCCGCTCTTGCCGATGCTGGCGAGCAAATCGGCATGCTTGGTGTGCAGCACGTCGAGCAGTCCGCTTTCAAAGGCGCGCACGCGATCCACCGGCATCGGATCAAGATAGCCGTTGACGCCGCGTTGACCACGCAGACCTGCTTGCGTCTTGAGTGGCGGCTGGCGACCTTGAGAACTCGGTCAGGCGCGCGCCGCGGTTGAGCAGGCGTTCGGTCGTGGCATCGAGGATCGGAGCCAAATTGCGCCGAAAGCAGGCCGTTTCACAGTATGTCGCAGCTCGCCCTTGATGCGACCGGCGACTTTCTTCATCGCCTTGGTCTGTGCGTGGCGACCGACGCGGCGGACGCTGAGAGCCGACGTCGATCGCCGGGCGAACGCCCGTGAAGAACAGGTCCGGCACCAGATAAGATTGCCCATCCGTGATGCTGATGACGTTGGTCGGAATGTAGGCGGAGACTTCACCTTGCCTGGGTTTCGATGATCGGCAGGGCCGTCACGATCCGCCGCCCTTTTCGTCGCTGAGCTTGACGGCGCGCTCAAGCAACCGGCTGTGGAGATAGAACACGTCGCCCGGGATGCCTCGCGGCCCGGCGGGCGGCGTAGCAAGCAGCGACATCTGGCGATATGCCGCGGCCTGCTTCGACAGATCGTCGTAGATGATGACGGCATGCATGCCGTTGTCGCGGAAATCTCGCCCATGGTGCAGCCGCTGAACGGCGCCAGGTAGTTGGCACGGATCGGAAGCAGTGGCGGCGACAATAATGGAATCATCGAGTGCACCCTGCTCCTCGAGCACCTTCACGAATTGGGCGACGGTAGAGCGCTTCTGCCCAACGGCGACATAGACGCGGTCGAGCTTGATTTTTTCATCCGGCTGCACGTTCAGCGGTTTCTGATTGAGAATGGTGTCGAGCGCGATCGCGGTCTTTGCCGGTCTGACGATCGCCGATGATCGGCTACCGCGCTGACCACCAGGCCGATCGGGATCGACGGATCGATGCTCGCCTTGAGGCCGGTCGCCATGGGCTGATGCACCGACTTGCGCGGAATAATGCCCGGCGCCTTGACGTCGACGCGTGCACGTTTGTCCGCCTTGATCGGGCCCTTTCCATCGATCGGATTGCCGAAGACATCGACCACGCGTCCCGGGCGGACCTTTGCCGATGGGCACGTCGACGATGGGCGCCGGTCCGCTTTACGGTTTGACCTTCCTTGATCTCGCGGTACCGTACCAAAGATCACAGATGCCGACATTGTAGTCTTCAAGGTAGAGGACCATGCCGCGCACGCCGTTCTCGAACTCGACCAATTCGCCAGCCTGCACGTTGTCGAGACCATAGACGCGGGCAATACCATCACCGACGGAAGGCGCCTGCCCGACTTCGGAGACTTCGGCCTCCTGGCCGAAGTTCTTGATTTGCTCTTTCAGAATGGCAGAAATTTCTCACGCGGTACTGTCCGTCGGCGGGCCTCTTTCATCGCAAACTTGATCGATTGCGTTTCCATGCAGGAGCGAACTGTCGACCATACGGCTGCCGACTTTGACGATCATCCGCCGATGATCGCCAGGTCGACCCTGACTTCGAGATCGATGTCCTTCCCGCCGGTCACGGATTTCGGTGCGCTTTTGAGCGCATCGAGATTTTTTTGTCGTTGAGCTTCTCGGCGGTTGGCCTTGAGCGATTCACCTCGCCCTTGTGCCGGGCGACCAGGCACCGGTAGGCCGCGCCGATCATGTCGCGCACCGCGAAGAGGCGACGATTGGTGGTGATCACGCGCAGGAAGTTTGCGGCGAGCCCTGTGATGCCGGCCTTGGCGAGAATTGCCGACAGTGCCTTGAGCTGCTCATCGGCGCCGATACCGGGCTGCGCACCAGGCGGTCACGATCGACGCTGCCATTCGCCAGAGCGCGCGTCGAATTGATCGAGATCCTTTTTGACGGCGTCGACGGCCTTATTGTCGCGTGCAAGCTCGAACAGGGCGGTGGCGTAACGGCCAGCCATACCGGAGATGATTGGATCTTCGCCTGCCACTGAGGACGCTCGTCTGGTTTGTACTTTCGTTCGCAGCCGGGACGCCGTCGCGGAATGGCAGCAGCAACTAGTGAAATCCAGAGGGGATTCCAGATCTCTGGAGACGTCGCGGAAGCATGCGGAAGACCCCCTGAAGATCGAGGGGCTGGCTGACAGCGGGATTGGCAGTGCGACAGAGCTGGCTTGTTTGCCGCACGCGGATGCATATACCGCCTGGCGCCAGCCGACAATTTGCGTGGCGGGGTTTCCTCGCCATCCAAGGGTCCGCGCGCTATAGCGTGTTCGCCCCAACCGAACACGCGAAGCGCGCCCCCGCCGGATTTCCAGGAAATGCCGAAGTCGGAAGACGAACGGCGACGCCGACACTACGGCTAAGTTGCTGGTTGTGCTCCTGTGCCTTCCCCTGGGGCTTCAACTCGATTGCTGCCGGCGTTCGCGTTGCGTGAGGTGTCGCCCTGGAGCCTGCGCGTCGCGGCTGCGGGAATATGGCGCCGCGACCTTGTTCCTGGCCGCCATCATCACTGGCCATAACCTGAGAGTCCCCGCGCCGAGCGAGTGCCTGTCCGCATCATGGTTGCCAGATTTTTGAATGTCGCCAGCTTCCAGAATGTATCTCGGGCTTCGCACAGCTTCGGCGCGACGGCACGCGCCATCATCATTGCCTCTCGATGCCGATCTGGACAACGGTGCTCGACTAGCTTTTTCTCGGCGAACGGTTGAACACGGTACGCTGGCTTGCGTTCGTGCTTTGCGTTGTGGGCTTGACGATTCTGCGTTTCGCCGCTCTCTCGAAATCGAGTTACCGCCCCTTCGTCTTTTATTCGCTTGGCTGCGCGTGGAAGCCGGCATCGCCACCGTCTACATCGAATGGGCCGAAGTCACGGTTGAGCTTTTGGCCCAACGCAAACTCTGGCCGCTGCTGTTGGGTCTGGGTTTCATCACGAGCGGCAGCTTCATCGTCGAGGGCCGTCCCCATCTCTGGCCGATGCAAATGAAGCAG